>NZ_JACSKZ010000010.1:0-3004 GCF_018617875.1 Exiguobacterium algae | reverse complement strand
TTGTTCCTTGAAAACTGAAGATTCATCAAGACATCAAAAACCAATTTCACATATGGTCCGCAATGGACCGTGTGTCTTAGACGCTAGATCAAGGTAGAAAGGGCGTACGGTGGATGCCTTGGCACTAGGAGCCGATGAAGGACGCGACGAACAGCGATATGCTCTGGGGAGTGGTAAGTACACATTGATCCAGAGATTTCCGAATGGGGGAACCCACCGCCGGGAGACTGGCGGGACACCCGTGTGAATCCATAGCACGGAGTGAGGCATACCCGGGGAACTGAAACATCTAAGTACCCGGAGGAAGAGAAAGAAAATTCGATTCCCTGAGTAGCGGCGAGCGAAACGGGAACAGCCCAAACCAGGAAGCATGCTTCCTGGGGTTGTAGGACACTCTACACGGAGTTACAAAGGGATAGGGTAGGTGAACGACCTGGAAAGGTCGGCCAGAGAAGGTGACGGCCCTGTAGCCGAAACCCCATCCCCTCCAGAGTGGATCCTGAGTACGGCGGGACACGTGAAACCCCGTCGGAATCCGGGAGGACCATCTCCCAAGGCTAAATACTTCCTAGTGACCGATAGTGAACCAGTACCGTGAGGGAAAGGTGAAAAGCACCCCGGAAGGGGAGTGAAAGAGATCCTGAAACCGTATGCCTACAAGTAGTCAGAGCCCGTTCACGGGTGATGGCGTGCCTTTTGTAGAATGAACCGGCGAGTTACGATGGCGGGCGAGGTTAAGCCGATGAGGCGGAGCCGCAGCGAAAGCGAGTCTGAACAGGGCGCATCAGTCCGTCGTCGTAGACCCGAAACCAGGTGATCTACCCATGTCCAGGATGAAGGTCAGGTAACACTGACTGGAGGTCCGAACCCACGCACGTTGAAAAGTGCGGGGATGAGGTGTGGGTAGCGGTGAAATGCCAATCGAACCTGGAGATAGCTGGTTCTCTCCGAAATAGCTTTAGGGCTAGCCTCGAGGTGAAGAGTTCCGGAGGTAGAGCACTGATTGGACTAGGGGCCCCCACAGGGTTACCGAATTCAGTCAAACTCCGAATGCCGGCAACTTGTACTCGGGAGTCAGACTGCGAGTGATAAGATCCGTAGTCGAGAGGGAAACAGCCCAGACCATCAGCTAAGGTCCCCAAGTGTATGTTAAGTGGAAAAGGATGTGGCGCTGCACAGACAACTAGGATGTTGGCTTAGAAGCAGCCACCATTCAAAGAGTGCGTAATAGCTCACTAGTCGAGTGGCGCCGCGCCGAAAATGTAACGGGGCTAAACATACCACCGAAGCTATGGATCCCGTAAGGGATGGTAGGAGAGCGTTCCAAGCAGCAGTGAAGCGGTATCGTGAGGAGCCGTGGAGCGCTTGGAAGTGAGAATGCCGGTGTGAGTAGCGAAAAGAGGGGTGAGAATCCCCTCCGTCGAAAGCCTAAGGTTTCCTGAGGAAGGCTCGTCCGCTCAGGGTTAGTCTGGACCTAAGCCGAGGCCGAAAGGCGTAGGCGATGGACAACAGGTCGATATTCCTGTACCGCCGTACCACCGTTTGAACGATGGGGGGACGCAGAAGGATAAGGTGACCGTGCGACTGGAAGTGCACGGACAAGCAGCGAGGCCGTCGGGTTGGCAAATCCGCCCGGCACCAAGGTTGAGCTGTGACGTGGAGCCCGTAGGGCGAAGCACCGGATTTCACGCTGCCAAGAAAAGCCTCTAGTGAGGAGGTCGGCGCCAGTACCGCAAACCGACACAGGTAGGCGAGATGAGAATTCTAAGACGCGCGGGATAACTCTCGTTAAGGAACTCGGCAAAATGGTCCCGTAACTTCGGGAGAAGGGACGCTTATGGCAACATAAGCCGCAGTGAATAGGCCCAAACGACTGTTTAGCAAAAACACAGGTCTCTGCTAAATCGCAAGATGAAGTATAGGGGCTGACGCCTGCCCGGTGCTGGAAGGTTAAGGGGATGTGTCATCGCAAGAGAAGCACTGAACCGAAGCCCCAGTAAACGGCGGCCGTAACTATAACGGTCCTAAGGTAGCGAAATTCCTTGTCGGGTAAGTTCCGACCCGCACGAAAGGCGTAACGATTTGGGCACTGTCTCAACGAGAGACCCGGTGAAATCATAGTACCTGTGAAGATGCAGGTTACCCGCGACAGGACGGAAAGACCCCATGGAGCTTTACTACAGCCTGATATTGAGGCTTTGTACGCGATGTACAGGATAGGTGGGAGTCTGTGAAGCCGGAGCGCCAGCTTCGGTGGAGACACCCTTGGGATACCACCCTTTGCGTATAGAGTCTCTAACTCGCAGCCGTGATCCGGCTGGAGGACCGTGTCAGGCGGGTAGTTTGACTGGGGCGGTCGCCTCCTAAACAGTAACGGAGGCGCCCAAAGGTTCCCTCAGAATGGTTGGAAATCATTCGAAGAGTGCAAAGGCAGAAGGGAGCTTGACTGCGAGACCTACAAGTCGAGCAGGGACGAAAGTCGGGCTTAGTGATCCGGTGGTTCCGCATGGAAGGGCCATCGCTCAACGGATAAAAGCTACCCTGGGGATAACAGGCTGATCTCCCCCAAGAGTCCACATCGACGGGGAGGTTTGGCACCTCGATGTCGGCTCATCGCATCCTGGGGCTGGAGTAGGTCCCAAGGGTTGGGCTGTTCGCCCATTAAAGCGGTACGCGAGCTGGGTTCAGAACGTCGTGAGACAGTTCGGTCCCTATCCGTCGTGGGCGTAGGAAATTTGAGGAGAGCTGTCCTTAGTACGAGAGGACCGGGATGGACGCACCGCTGGTGTACCAGTTGTTCCGCCAGGAGCACCGCTGGGTAGCTACGTGCGGACGGGATAAGTGCTGAAAGCATCTAAGCATGAAGCCCCCTCCGAGATGAGATTTCCCTTTGAGCAATCAAGAAAGACCCCTCAGAGACGATGAGGTAGATAGGTCATGGGTGGAAGCGTGGCGACACGTGGAGCTGAATGATACTAATCGGTCGAGGCTTTGATCTAGTCTA
>NZ_JACSKZ010000009.1 GCF_018617875.1 Exiguobacterium algae | reverse complement strand
AAGTAGTTGGGGGTTCTCCCCCTGTGAGGATAGGACGTTGCCAGGCAACAGCGAAGACGACCGAGCATAGCGCTCGGTCGTTTTTTTGTTATAGATATAAAGAAAATAAACAGCCTGTGAGTTGATTTGTTGTCAAAATCCGAACGATTCCGGCGTTTATTCAGGGATTGAACACAATTCTGAACTTTCTGAACTTCCGTAATTGAATTGCACTTTTTATGTATACCTGTTACCATTACAGAAATATTTCGAAACAAAGATTTAGGTAGAACGAGAAAGGGGCCATCAATTTTTATGTGGGAAAACAAGTTTGTAAAAGAAGGATTAACATTTGATGATGTATTACTCGTACCGCGTTTTTCAAATGTTTTACCGCGTGATGTCGATTTAAGTACCAAGCTCTGTGAAGGATTAGAATTAAACGTTCCAATTATCAGTGCTGGAATGGATACTGTGACAGAAGCTCCAATGGCAATCGCAATGGCCCGTCAAGGTGGACTAGGTGTCATTCATAAGAACATGTCTATGGAGATGCAAGCCGAACATGTTGACCGTGTAAAACGCTCAGAAAATGGAGTCATTACGAACCCGTTTTATTTAACCCCTGACCACCAAGTGTATGATGCAGAGTATTTGATGAGTAAATATCGCATCTCAGGTGTCCCGATTGTTAACTCTGAAGAGGAACGGAAATTGATTGGGATTTTAACAAATCGTGATCTTCGTTTCATCAAAGACTACTCGACAGTTATTAAAGATGTCATGACAACAGAGAACCTGGTAACCGCTCAAGTTGGTACTTCTCTAGAAGAAGCCGAACGTATTCTTCATCAACATCGTATTGAGAAATTGCCACTTGTTGATGAAGCTGGTGTGTTGAAAGGCTTAATCACTACAAAAGACATTGAAAAAGTAGAACAATTTCCAAATGCAGCAAAAGATAAACAAGGTCGACTTCTTGTTGCGGCGGCTGTCGGTGTCACAAAAGATGCAGCTTCTCGTGCCCAGGCCCTCGTAGAAGCTGGTGTAGATGCATTAGTCGTCGACACGGCTCATGGTCATTCAGCAGGAGTCATTGAAAAAGTTCGAGAATTGCGCGATTTATTCCCGACTCTTCCGATTATCGCAGGAAATGTTGCGACGGCAGAAGCGACACAGGCATTGATTGAAGCTGGAGCATCGGTCATCAAGGTTGGGATTGGACCAGGATCGATTTGTACGACACGTGTTGTTGCGGGTGTCGGCGTGCCACAAATTACCGCAGTTTATGATTGTGTAACGGAAGCATCAAAACATGGTGTCTCAGTTATCGCCGACGGTGGAATTAAATATTCTGGTGATATTGTAAAAGCAATCGCCGCTGGTGCGAATGCAGTAATGCTCGGTAGCTTGCTCGCTGGAGTAAAAGAGAGCCCGGGTGAGATGGAAATTTATCAAGGTCGTCAATTTAAGACATACCGTGGTATGGGATCGGAAGCTTCTATGAAGCGGGGTAGTCAGGATCGCTACTTCCAAGAAGCAGATAAAAAATTCGTTCCGGAAGGAATTGAAGGACGAGTTGCTTATCGGGGTGAGTTAGCAGATACAGTGTATCAGCTCATTGGTGGACTTCGTTCAGGTATGGGATATTGCGGTGCAGCTGATATCCGTGCGTTGCGTGAAGATACACAATTCATTCGAATGACTGGTGCAGGTCTTCAAGAAAGTCATCCGCACGATGTCAATATTACGAAAGAAGCGCCAAACTATTCACGTTAATCATGAAAACCGTAGTTCTATAGTAGAACTACGGTTTTTTATATGAATTGACAGGATTTCATCGAGTGATATGGCACATCACGTCGTGTTACCTGATATCCCCCAAGCCTGCATGAGTCGCTCGATTATATGCGGAATGGTGTGCTCAGGAAGGTGAGCGAACCCAAACAAGAATTGAGAAGAGGACATCTTATTGGTGATTTGATAGTCAGACATCGATCGGATGAATAAATTAGAATCTTCTGCAGCCTGTTTTAATTGTTTAACCGATTGAGAGGCGTTAACAGACAAGACGACGTGAAGTCCCGCGCTTGCCCCGGTAACTATAATCATTGGTTCATAAACACGAAAGTTCGATAGTACGATTTCCAACTTTCGTCGATAGATTTTTCTCATTCGGTTCAAATGTTTCTCAAAGTCCCCGCTCGCCATAAAGGTTGCTAACGTGTGCTGTTCAAAACGAGGGACGCTACAGGTGAAGTGAAGATATCGCTCACGGTATCGGTTGATCAATGGTGTAGGAAGGACCATGTATCCAATTCGGAGTGAGGGCATGAGTGATTTTGAAAAAGTACTTAAATAGATGACACGTTCATTCGGATCAATACTTTGTAGTGACGGGATGGGTTTCCCGCTATAACGAAATTCACTGTCATAATCATCTTCGATAATGTAAGTCTCATTGGATAAGGCCCAATTCAACAGCCGTTGTCTACGACTGACAGACAATACGTTACCTGTCGGGAATTGATGGGCCGGGGTTACGTATAATGCGTCTACACCATGAAGTTCTAATTCATCGACGCAAACCCCATTCTCATCTACCGGGATAGGGACGTAAGATCGACTTTGTTGATGAAAGAGCTGACGAGTGAGTGGATAACCGGGATCCTCGATTCCATAAGTGGTGGCATGCGATAGCAAATCTAAAATTTGAGGCAACAATTGCTCAGTTCCTGACCCGATTACAATTTGTTCTGGAGAGCACTGGACTCCTCGTGAATGGTAGAGATAAGTTGCGATTTCTTGGCGGAGTGCGAAATCTCCCTGCACAGAACCGAGCGCAAGAAGTTCATGATTAGTTTCATCAATCACTTGTTTCATATGCCGTTTCCAACGTTCGAACGGGAAGGCCGTGGTATCAATTTGGCTTGGAGACAGATCAAAGTCATACGTTTTTTTTAATGGAATCGGCTCAATTTTTCGATCCGAACGATGGACGTACAATTCTTCCTGAGGCAATACATAAAAACCTTTTCGAGGAACGGATTCAATATACCCTTCAGCCAGTAGTTGTGCATATGCAAGTTCGACCGTTGTCTGTGAGACATCTAAAAACTGACACAGTTTGCGTTTGGATGGCAGTTTGGCTCCGGTTTTCAAAGTATCGTCGACAATGGCCTGTCGAATATGAAAATATAGCTGTTCATAAAGTGAAATAGAAGAATCAGAATCAAGCGAAAATGTAAGCATGTCCATATTAAATAGTCCTTTCTTGTTTAAGCGAAAAAGAAGTAAAGGATGAATCCAATAATAATCAGTAATGAAACGATGCCTGGTGTACCGAACAATTGGCGATCTTCATGATTTCTGTAATTCATTGTTCTTCCTCCTTTTGATATAGTGTTCGTTATTTAATTGTCAAAACTGACCACATCAAAAAAATAAAAACTGACACTTTTAATATAGTCAATACCCGTTATACTAGCAAGTAGATTAATAGATAGTGGAGGGGTTCTATATGGAAAAACGACAAGTCGGAACGGATAAAGTAAAACGCGGAATGGCGGAAATGCAAAAGGGTGGCGTCATTATGGATGTCATCAACGCAGAGCAAGCGAAAATTGCAGAAGCGGCGGGGGCAGTCGCAGTTATGGCACTTGAACGCGTTCCATCTGACATTCGTAAAATGGGTGGTGTCGCGCGTATGGCCGACCCTACGATTATTGAGGATGTCATGGGGGCGGTTTCAGTACCGGTTATGGCCAAATGCCGAATCGGACATATTGCTGAAGCACGTGTTTTAGAGTCGATGGGTGTCGATTTTATCGATGAAAGCGAAGTATTGACGCCGGCTGATGAGGAATTCCATCTCTATAAGCGTGATTACACGGCACCGTTTGTCTGTGGAGCACGTGATCTAGGTGAAGCCGCTCGTCGAATCGGGGAAGGTGCTGCGATGATTCGTACGAAAGGTGAGCCGGGAACAGGAAACATTGTTGAGGCGGTTCGTCATATGCGTACGGTACAAGCACAAGTTAAACGTCTCTTGTCGATGAGTGTAGACGAAGTGATGACAGAGGCGCGTGATCTCGGTGCACCATTTGAAGTGCTTATGCAGATCCGTAAAGCCGGTCGTCTTCCTGTTGTTAACTTTGCGGCAGGTGGGATTGCAACACCAGCGGATGCAGCGCTTATGATGCATCTAGGTGCGGACGGCGTGTTTGTCGGTTCAGGGATTTTTAAAGCAGAAAACCCGGAAAAATTTGCGCGTGCAATTGTGGAAGCGACAACGTATCACGATGACTATGAGCGCATTGCACACCTTTCAAAAGGATTGGGCGAAGCAATGAAGGGACTTGATGTCCGTACATTGAAAGAAGAAGAGCTCATGGCGCCGCGAGGCTGGTAATATGACGACGATTGGGGTATTAGGGATGCAAGGTGCGATTCGAGAACATGTCCGCATGCTTGAATCGCTAGGTGTTCAAACAATCGTTGTGCGTTCAGTAGAAGATCTCAATGAAATTGACGGACTCGTCTTGCCGGGTGGGGAAAGTACTGCTATGCGTCGATTGTTGGATCGCTACGGTCTACTTGAACCCCTTCGTGAAAGACAGGATTTACCCATGTTCGGTACGTGTGCCGGCATGATCCTTTTGGCGAATGAAGTCGAAGGATATGATGCTCATCTTAAAAAAATACCGATGGTCGTCAAACGAAATGCTTTTGGGCGTCAAGTAGACAGCTTTGAAGTTTCTTTACCGGTTAAAGGGATTGACGAACCGGTCGAAGCGGTATTCATTCGTGCCCCTCAAGTGGCTTCGGTCGAACCACATGTTGAGGTACTCGCGGAAGTCGAAGAGGCAATCGTCGCTGTTCGTTATGGTCATTATGTGGCCTGTTCCTTCCATCCGGAATTAACGGAAGACGTGTCGCTTCATCGCTACTTCGTCGATCTTGTGAAAGAAGCAAAGGCTCAACATGCCTAACCTGAAAGACCTCCTTTTCTAAAAAGGGGGTCTTTCTTTGATTCATTTTTTGCTACACTGAAACGAGAAGCGTAGAGAAAGGGGAAAGACCGTGAAGGCTCGTTCAATGATTGTTCTGCTCGTTGTTTTGCTGTTAGTAAGTACGATATCACCGTTTGCTGCCGAGGCGTCATCTCCAAGTGTCAAAGCATCCGGAGCGATGCTGGTTGATGTCACGACAGGCCAAGTGCTCTATTCAAAAAATGAGAATTCTATGCTCCAACCCGCGTCCATCACGAAATTGATGACGGCATTTTTGACGAGGGAAGCCATTGAGGAAGGGAAACTCAGTTGGAAAAAAGAAATCACTCCGAGTGACCATGCGCTGGCGCTGACCAGAAAACCGGGTTTGGCTCGAATTCCACTTCTGAATAAACCTTATACAATCAAAGAGCTATATGATGCTGCATTGATTCGTTCTGCAAACGAGGCGGCTGTCACACTTGCCGAAGCAGTTTCGGGTTCTGAGGAATCATTTGTTCAAAAAATGAATCAACGTGCTGATGAACTGGGAATGACGCAAACGACGTTTGCGAATGCTTCTGGACTTGATTCTGTGTCAGCAGGATTACCTGGTGAGAACTTAACTTCAGCGAAAGATTTAATGAAGCTTGCACTTGCCTTTTTGACAACATATCCAGAAGTGTTGGATGTGACAAAACGGGCGTACGTGGATGTGGACGGTGTTCGTTTTGAGGCAACCAATCGTATGCTTGCGGGACGTGACTTGGCTTATCCAGGGATGATCGGCTTTAAAACAGGGACGACGAACGAAGCGGGGTACTGTCTGGTAGGTGTATCTACGAGAAGCGGTCGAACGATTCTGTCTGTCGTTCTTGGAGCGGAAACGAACGAGGGACGTTATACCGCTACGAAAGCTTTGCATGACTATGCGTATGAGGATTTTGTTATGACACCGGTCTTAAGAGCGGGGGAGATTATTTCTCAAACTGCGTTTGTATCACAAGGAGAGAAGGAGCAGGCGCAAATTCGAACGACGACAGCGTTTGAAGTATTAGTGGAAAAAGGTCAAGAAGTGCCCAAGCCAGAATTCGATTTAGTGGAATTAGAGGCGCCTGTCACAACGGACATGCAAGTGGGGACAGTCACGATCGAGCCTTCGGATACCGTACGATACCTAGAAGGTGAGCATCCACCGAAAGTACAACTTGTCACAGCAGAATCAATTGAAACGGCCTCTTTTTTAACCCGGTTAACGCGGGCATTTATGGATTTCATGGATAGTGTTCGCTTAGCACTAGGTAAAATCAGTCTTGTCGATAGAGTCGAGATGTTGTAAAGTAAGATTAATTCAATGATACATGCGAAGATGAGAACAAGTACGTTACGTACGTCTACTGACAGAGAGCTAGTGGTTGGTGCAAACTAGTGGGATGACGTAACTGAATCGGCCTCGGAGCATTGACTTGGAAACAAGTCACGTTTGGCACACGTTACGTGCATCGAGTGGCCTGTTTCAGGCAACAAGGGTGGCAACGCGGATCCAAGGTGGTTCGTCCCTTTCCTACGGGAAAGGGACGTGCCGCCTTTTTTATATGAAAAAGGAGGAATAGCAATGTTAGACATTAAACGTTTGCGACAGGATTTTGAAGAAATTAAAGAAAAGTTGACTCACCGTGGAGAAGATTTGAGTGCTCTCGATCGTTTCCCGCAGTTAGAGGAAAAGCGTCGTGATTTGATTAACGAAGTCGAAGTGAAGAAGGCGAAGCGCAATGAAGCAACGAAGCAAATCGCTGAGTTGAAGCGGAACAAGCAGGATGCCGAAGGTCCGATTCTTGAAACACGCCGCCTCGGTGACGAAATCAAATTGCTGGATGAAGAATTGCGAGAAGTTGAGGCAGAGCTCAACTTGATTTTACTCAGCATTCCAAACATCCCACACGAATCAACACCAATCGGAGAGACAGAGGATGATAACGTGACGATTCGCGAAATCGGAACGAAGCCTGATTTTGATTTCGAGCCGAAACAACACTGGGACGTGATGGAAGACCTTCAAATCGTCGATGTTGAACGGGCCGGGAAAGTAACAGGTAGTCGCTTCGTCTTCTATAAAGGGTTAGGTGCTCGTCTAGAACGTGCGTTGATTAACTTTATGATGGACCTTCATTCAGACGAACATGGCTATTCTGAAGTCCTTCCGCCATACATGGTCAACCGTGATGCGATGACGGGAACGGGGCAACTTCCTAAGTTTGAAGAGGATGCGTTCAAAGTAGCGGATACGAATTACTTCCTCGTTCCTACAGCAGAAGTACCGGTCACGAACATGCACCGCGAAGAAATCATTCCGGAAACACAGCTTCCAATCACGTATACAGCATATAGCGCTTGTTTCCGTTCTGAGGCAGGATCTGCGGGTCGAGATACACGTGGTCTGATTCGCCAACATCAGTTCAACAAAGTCGAACTCGTTCGTTTTGTGAAACCGGAAGAGTCATACGAACAACTTGAATTGTTGACGGGTCATGCTGAAGAAGTGTTGAAACGCCTCGGTCTTCCATATCAAGTACTCAGCATGTGTACGGCAGACCTCGGTTTTACCGCTGCGAAGAAATACGATATTGAAGTCTGGATGCCAGCGCAAGGAATGTATCGTGAGATCTCTTCTTGCTCAAACTTTGAAGATTTCCAAGCGCGCCGGGCGGGAATTCGGTTCCGTCGTGATGTGAATGCAAAACCAGAATTCGTACACACGTTGAACGGATCGGGCCTCGCTGTAGGTCGTACAGTTGCTGCCATTCTTGAAAACTATCAACAAGCAGACGGTTCAGTTGTCATTCCAGAAGTACTCCGTCCATACATGGGTGGAGTAGAAAAGATTGAAATGCCAAACTAATCGGAGACGGACAGTTCTTTTTGAAAGAACTGTCCAATTTTTTTATTGTTTTTTTACAAAAGGGTTTGACATCTGTCCCGTCAGTTGGTACTATAAATCATGTCGAGCGACACTGTTGCTCACCAATTGTATATGAGCTTTGGAGGTGTACCCAAGTGGTTTAAGGGAACGGTCTTGAAAACCGTCAGGGGTGTAACAGCCTGCGTGGGTTCGAATCCCACCACCTCCTCCATTTATTTTTTGGAGGCTCACATAATTTCATAGTTCCTGGAGGTGTACCCAAGTGGTTTAAGGGAACGGTCTTGAAAACCGTCAGGGGTGTAACAGCCTGCGTGGGTTCGAATCCCACCACCTCCTCCACTTTCTTTTTTTTACACTTTTTTAAGCCTGGAGTTGTACCCAAGTCCGGCTGAAGGGGACGGACTCGAAATCCGTTAGGAGTCGCAAGGCTCGCGTGGGTTCGAATCCCACCAACTCCGCTTTCAATCGGGCATCTGCACAGGCAGATGCATTTTTTGTATCCGCAGACAATCTGTCTGCGGTTTTTTTGTGTAATTGATGCGTAAACGCTGAATCTTCTCTCAAACCGGGAATTCTAAAGAATATAGAATCGTATTGTTTAGGAAAGGGGGTGTGAGTCATGGAATTAATAGAAATGTATGTGAACGAGGTCGCACGTCACGTCCCACCGAAGCGGAGAGACGAAGTCGCGTTGGCAGTTCGGGAAGAAATCGAGGCAATGTTGTCATCTGATCCTGCTGAACCTGAAATCAAGCGGACGTTAGAACAGATGGGGCATCCGGCAGTCGTTGCAGCGCGTTACAAGAAAGGGCAGTATTTGATCGGCCCGTCTTATTTTGCAGTGTATGTGAGTGTCTTGAAAACGGTTGTTCCGATTGTTTTGGCAGTCCTGTTTTTCAGCCTATTACTTGCGAGCATCCCGACGTTAAACGAACCGTCCTTTCCAACAGTAGGTGCATTAGTAGGTGATGTATTCGGTGCGCTTTGGAACGTGGGGATCCAACTCTTGTTTTGGATTACGCTTATATTCTTTTTAGTTGAGCGTTATGCCCCGGCGAATGCATCGGATCTAAATGTGAAATGGGATGTTTCTAAACTTCATGACCGGTCAAAAGAAGGACGAATCAGAAAATTTGAAGCGGGATTCGGTTTATTTTGGACAGTTGTTTGGTTCGGGGTCTATTTGAACGCAGAGCGACTTCTTGGGATTTACGAGTCAACAGGTGATGGATTGGAGATGGTGACGCCTATTTTCAATCAAGCATTTTTATTCGATATGCTTTGGTTGTTTATGATTGTCATTTTGATGCAAGTCGTTTTAGGGACATGGAAATGGATAAGAGGCTATTGGACGTATGCACTCGCGACGTTTAATGCTTTCTATAATTTCGTTTCAGCTATTTTTGTGATATGGATGGTAAGGTCTTCTGAGTTGTTCGATTCACGCTTTATTTCGTGGATCGAAACGAACTTTGCCGAGGTGTCGACATTTAAATGGATCGGAACGCTCATTATTGTCGTGACAATCTTTGGAGGTGTGATGGACACCATTTCAGGATTCAGAAAGGCCTATAAAACGCCAACTGTCTCGAAACGAAATGCCGCTCACACATAAAAAGAAGGTGCTTCGCAACTGTTTGCGTAGCACCTTCCTGCTTTTAACGAACCTTCGCTTCACGTGCGATGGTTAATTGTTTTTCGATTTTTTCTAAAATGAGTTCGACTGAGTCTGGATCGTTGATCAAGTCGTATTCCTCAATCGAGAGACGGAGGACCGGGCACAAATTGAAGTTGTTGATCCAATCTGTATAGCGGGCGTACATTTCTTCCCAATATGCGATTGGTGTTTGTTGCTCCATTTCGCGGCCGCGCATTTGAATGCGGTCAAGAACCTGCTCGAATGAACCTTCGAGATAAATGAGTAAGTCTGGGTGTGGGAAGAATGGCGTCAATACCATTGCTTCAAATAGACTTGAGTACGTTTCGTAATCCGTTGGAGACATTGTACCTTTTTCATAATGCATTTTGGCAAAGATTCCAGTATCTTCGTAAATCGAGCGATCTTGAATAAAGCCGCCGCCGTATTGGAAAATTTTCTTTTGCTCTTTGAAACGCTCAGCCAAGAAATAAATTTGAAGGTGGAAGCTCCAGCGTTCGAAATCGTGATAGAATTTATCGAGATACGGGTTTGTATCCACTTTCTCAAGTGAAGTCCGGAAATTCAGGGCATCGGCAAGGGAGTTCGTAATCGTCGATTTACCGATTCCGACCATGCCACCGATGGTGATGATTGTATCGTTCGGGATATTATACTTATCAATCAGCTTCATTTTATTTGGGCTCCTTTAGTTAATTCTAGTTCGCGTTCAATCGTTGTGAGGACGTGTGTTAAATCGTCAGGGTTGTGGACGAAGTCAAGGTCGTCACCACTAAACGAGAGAATCGTCACTTCTGGATGGGCCGCGCGATAAGATTCGATAAATGTTTCGTAATCATGAGCAAGTTGTTCAAGGTAATCACGAGACATATTTTCTTCAACTTCACGTCCTCGTAATGCGACACGCTTCATGAGCGTTTCGATACTGGCGTGTAAGTAAATGACGACATCAGGTTTCGGCATATCATGTGTCAAAATCTTATAAATCTGCTCGTACTTGTTCAAGTGTGCCGGTTTGAGCGAACGATGAGCGAAAATCAAGTTTTTGAAAATATGATAGTCCGAAACGACAGATTGCTGTTGACTCAAGTGGAGTTTATGGATATCGTCCAATTGCTTGAATCGGTTACATAAGAAGAACATTTCCGTTTGGAAGCTCCATTCTTCGATATCTTCATAAAACTTGCCGAGAAACGGGTTCTCTTCTACAATTTCATTCAGCATCTGCATCGAGAAATGCTGACTGATAATATGGGCCAGTGACGTTTTCCCGACACCAATCGGTCCCTCTACCGTTATAAACATATGATGTCATCCTCCATTATCCAAAATGCAAGTTCCATTCTAGCATACTATGGGATGGATATGATGCGAGGAATTGATTTTCATTTTTTTTTCATAGATGTTTACTATAGAAATGGAGTGTGAATATGGAGCGCGATGAACGCTTTATGAGATTGGCCATTGAAGAAGCGAAAAAAGCAGAAGCAATCGGCGAGGTGCCAATTGGATGCGTGATTGTTAAGGACAATCAAGTGATTGCCAAAGGGCATAATCGGAGAGAAACAGATCTCCTGGCGGCTGCTCATGCAGAAATGATTGCAATTGAGACAGCGAATCAAGCATTAGGGAATTGGCGACTGGAGGAGTGTGAACTATACGTCACGCTGGAGCCCTGTCCGATGTGTGCAGGTGCGATTGTGCTGTCGCGTGTAAAACGTGTCATCTTCGGTGCACATGATCCGAAAGGTGGCTGTTGTGGTACGTTAATGAACTTAGTGCAGGATGAACGGTTCAACCACCAGGCCGAAGTGACGGAAAATGTTTTAGCAGAAGAATGTGGGATGTTGTTAACGGAATTTTTCCGAGGGCTTCGGGAAAGGAAGAAGCAGGAACGGTTGAAACAGAGAGGTTGCAACCCACCTGATTAAACAGTATAATGTAATAGCACTCAAGGGAGTGCATTATTTCATTTACCCATTTGCCGTGCTAGGTGGGGAGGTAGCGGTGCCCTGTCACTCGCAATCCGCTGTAGCGAGACTGAATCCCGATTCGAGGGAGTGCGCTGGTATGGTCTGCCTTATGTAAGTGGCGTTGACGTCTGAGTCCTGCGCAACGGTCACCCATGAACCAGGTCAGGTCCGGAAGGAAGCAGCCTTAAGTGGTGACGTACCGTGTGCCGCAGGGGTGCTTGGACTGAGCAAACTGCATAAGTAACGCATGTTGACGTGCTTTCAGAAATCGGTGCGCGGCAGATTTATTTAATAACTTCAATCTATAGCCCCAGGGCTGTAGATTTTTTTGTATGATGAGATAGAGAATAAAAGAGTGAAAGGAGGCGGGGACATGGCGTATCAAGCATTGTACCGGGTGTATCGTCCGCAGTCGTTCCAAGAGGTTGTTGGTCAAGTTCACATTACACGTACGATCCAAAATGCTTTATTAGAGGAGCGCGTTTCACACGCATATCTTTTCTCAGGTCCACGAGGTACCGGGAAAACGAGTTTGGCAAAGATCATTGCTAAAGCCATTAACTGTGAAAGTGCACCGACGCGTGAACCATGCAATACGTGTCCGACTTGTGTCGCAATCACGGAAGGGACGAGTCCCGATGTGTTTGAAATCGATGCCGCATCCAATAACGGAGTAGATGAGATTCGGGAAATCCGAGACAAGGTAAAATATCCACCGTCTCAAGGGCGTTATAAAGTATACATCATCGATGAAGTTCACATGTTGTCGACCGGAGCGTTTAATGCATTATTGAAAACGTTAGAGGAGCCACCGGCACACGCGATTTTTATTTTAGCGACGACAGAGCCGCATAAAATTCCGGCAACAATTATTTCCCGTTGCCAGCGATTTGATGTGAAACGTCACGAAGTGAATCAACTGCAAACACGCATGGCTTTCATATTGAATGATCAGGATTATGATTACGATCCAGAAGCATTAAAATTGATTGCGCGCGCTGCAGATGGCGGAATGCGAGATGCTCTGAGTTTATTAGATCAAGCGCTCGCGTTCAGCGATGGACGTTTGACAGAAGATGCTGTGCTTGAAGTGACAGGTGCTGTTACAGACGAGGCGTTACTCGAAATGGCATATGGTCTTCAAGAAAAGAAGTTAAACCAGGTGTTAACTACGCTCGAAGCAATGTTGCGTGATGGGAAAGATCTGAAGCGGTTTATTGAGGACTTGGTTTTTGTTCATCGCGATGCATTATTGTTAAAAGCTTCTCCTCAAGCGGTAGATTTACTGGAACGTGCTCGACCGACCGAAGAATTTCGCCGATTTGTCGAAGCGACCTCGACCGATGAGTTGTTCCAAGTGATTGAAGAATTGAACGACTGTCAACAACAGATGCGTTTATCAAACCATCCGAAAGTGTTGGTGGAATTGACGTTCATTCGTATTGCGGAACAGGGGAAAACGCTTAATGAACAAATGAATCAGCTACAAGACCAAGTTCGTGAATTGAGTCGAGAGCTCAATGAAGTGAAGAAAAACGGAGTCGCAGTTTCTGAGGTGGCGTCTGAAAAGCCGAAACCTTCACCGAAACGAACGCAAATCCGAGTCCCGAAAGAACGAATTCGCCAACTTCTACAGCGTGCCGAACGTCAACACTTGAATGCGATTCGAGACAGTTGGGGCGATATCATGACGAATATTCGAACGCAGGATGGTCCGATCTTTGCTCTCTTTTACGAAAGTGAAGCTGTCCTTTGTGCTAGTGACACCTTACTGGTACAATTTAAAGATGGGATGACATGGCATTATGAACAAGTCAGTTCAAATGGTCGAACACGGGATGTAATCGAACAGGCGTTGTTTGAAGTGACAGGTATTCGACGCGAAATTATGGCGGTTCTTGAAACGGATTGGGAAGAACTGAAAAATGAGTTCATCCTCCAAAAACAGGCGGAGCGCACTGAAAGTGTGGAAGAGCCGTCAGAAGAAGATCCGCTCATTACACAAGCGGTTGAACGATTTGGTGATGTCGTTGAAATTGAAGAACATTGATTGAAGGAGGCGCTCTTATGCGTGGAATGGGAAACATGAATAACATGATGAAACAAATGCAAAAAATGCAAAAAGATATGGCGAAAGCCCAAGAAGAATTGAAAGATATGTCTGTGGAAGGTACTGCAGGCGGCGGCATGGTAAAAGTTGTGGTGAGTGGACATAAAGAAGTGCTTGATGTAGTCATCGCAGAAGATGTTGTGGATCCTGATGATGTTGATATGTTGCAGGACCTCGTGTTGGCAGCTATTAACGACGCAATGAAGCAAGCGGACCAGCTTGTAAATGATAAAATGGGACGTTTTACGCAAGGAATGAATCTCCCAGGTTTTTAAGTGAAGAAAGGATAGATGTGAGTTGCAATACCCTGAAGCCATTGGACGCTTAATAGAGAGCTTTACAAAATTACCTGGGATTGGACCGAAAACAGCAGTTCGTCTAGCTTTCCACGTCTTAGATATGGAAGAGGATGATGTATTGACGTTTGCGAAGGCGCTTGTCAGTGCTAAACGTGATATTAAGTATTGTAGTGTTTGTGGTCATATTACGGATGTTGATCCTTGTGCGATTTGTAAAGACTCACATCGAGATGAAACGGTTGTATGCGTCGTGCAAGACTCTCGAGATGTAATTGCGATGGAAAAAATGCGAGAGTACCGAGGTAGATACCATGTACTCCATGGCGCGATTAGCCCAATGGAGGGAATTGGACCGGAAGATATCAATGTCTCAAGCTTGTTAACGCGTTTACAAGAAAATGAGTCGATTGCCGAAGTGATCCTGGCGACCAATCCAAATATCGAGGGTGAGGCAACGTCTATGTACTTATCTCGCTTGCTAAAACCTACCGGCATCCGTGTTACGCGTCTCGCGCATGGTTTACCGGTTGGTGGGGACTTGGAATACGCAGATGAGGTCACCCTTTCACGTGCAATGGAAGGCAGAAGAGAATTATGAAGTGGTTTCGTAGATCGTTAAGAGAAGAATACGACCAACGACTTTTGGCAGAACTGATTGAAGCGAAAGTCAAATTCGAATCAAAACGACATATGCTTGAAGTGAGTATTGAAGATACGGGTGAGTTGGCCGCCCAGGTCAAACAAGCTGAAGCTTTATACTTTTTCTATTTGAAAGAAGCAAAAAAACGAAATGTCTCCTTATCTACACTTCGTTAACAAGGTGTGGCGCCTGCGCTCCGCCTTGTTTTTTTTGTTTTTTTAAGATTTATTCATATTTTTTTACGAAAAGTCTTGCACAGTTAAAGTTTTACTGATATATTAATAAACGTCGCCGAGAGGTGATGAAAAAAACATTAAAAAAGTTGTTGACCTTTTGTTAATGACTTGTTAAGATGTTTAAGTCGCCAACGAGCGGCAGACGAACTTTGAAAACTGAACGATGAGGCAAAAATAAGTTTTACAATTTTTGAATGAAGCGCAAGCTTCGTCAATTTCGAGCTATAT
>NZ_JACSKZ010000008.1 GCF_018617875.1 Exiguobacterium algae | reverse complement strand
CGTCCTGAGCCAGGATCAAACTCTCCAAAGAATTTGATATAGCTCTTAAATTGACGAAGCTTGCGCTTCATTCAAAAATTGTAAAACTTATTTTTGCCTCATCGTTCAGTTTTCAAAGTTCGTCTGCCGCTCTTAGCGACTCTTAAAATAATACAAGTCATCGACACAATTGTCAACCACTTTTTTATTTTCTTCCCGCTGCCATCAGCGGCAACGTTTATTACTTTACCTCACACATTTAAGAAATGCAAGAGTAATTTCAAAAGTTTTTTCAAAAGAACTTTTGAAAGCAACTATTCTTTCAATAGATGGTACGAATCATAAAACAAAACTGGCCACCATAACGGTGACCAGACTTGGTTTTATTGTTGATGACGCATTGTCGGGAAGAGTAACACATCTCGAATCGAAGGCGCGTTTGTCAATAGCATGACAAGGCGGTCGATCCCAATGCCTAAACCACCCGTTGGCGGCATTCCATACTCGAGCGCCTCCAGGAAGTCATTGTCCAATTCATGTGCTTCGTCGTTCCCGGCTTCTTTTTCGAGCAACTGCGCTTCAAAGCGTTCGCGTTGATCGATTGGGTCATTCAATTCAGTAAATGCGTTCGCGTGCTCACGACGAACGATAAATAATTCAAAGCGGTCTGTAAAACGCGGATCTGTGTCATTCTTTTTAGCAAGTGGTGACACTTCCACAGGATGACCTGTAACGAACGTTGGTTGAAGTAACGTTTCTTCCACTTTCTGCTCGAAGAATTCGTTCACGATATGACCGAATGTCATATGGTCTTGTACTTCGACACCATGCTCTTTAGCAAGTGCACGGGCATCCTCGTCCGTCATCTGTTGCCAGAAATCAACACCTGTTTCCTCTTTTACAAGGTCAACCATGTGCGCACGTTTCCAGCCGATGCCGAGATGGATTGTATCTTCTCCATATTGTACATCCGTTGTACCAAGAACTTCTTTCGCAACGTGTGCTACTAATTCTTCCGTCAAATCCATAATATCGTTGTAATCTGCATACGCTTCATACAATTCAATCATCGTGAATTCAGGATTATGACGTGTTGAAATTCCTTCATTACGGAAAACACGTCCGATTTCATATACACGCTCAAGTCCACCGACAATCAAGCGTTTCAAGTGAAGCTCGATTGCGATTCGCATGTAGAGTTCCATGTCCAATGCATTATGATGTGTCAAGAACGGACGAGCAGCTGCTCCACCTGCGATTGTGTGCAACATCGGTGTTTCTACTTCTAGATATCCTTTTTGGTTCAAGAAGTTCCGAATCTCCGAAATGATACGGCTACGTAAAATGAAGGTCTGACGAGAATCTTGGTTCGTGATTAAGTCAAGGTAGCGTTGACGGTAACGTTGTTCCACGTCTTTCAAACCGTGATATTTATCCGGAAGTGGACGAAGGGCCTTCGTCAACAATTCGAACTCTTCAACATGAATCGAAAGTTCGCCGACGTTTGTTTTGAAGAGCTTCCCTTTTACTCCAACGATATCGCCAAGGTCAGAAGACTTGAACAAATCAAACGCTTCATCCCCGACATCATTTTTACGGACGTAAATTTGAACTTGGCCCGTCACATCTTGCACGTGCGCAAAGAAAACTTTTCCTTTTCCGCGCTTCGTCATAATACGACCAGCCAATGTCACTTCTACATCCTGTTCAGCGAGAGCTTCTTTCTCTACTTCTTCATACTGTTCATGTAACTCACCCGCGTGTGCAGAACGTTCAAACCGATGTCCGAACGGATCGATCCCGCGTTCGCGCATGTCAGTCATTTTTTCAAAACGAACCTGCATTTGGTCATTCATTTCTAACTCGTGGCTCACTATTCCATTCACTCCTCTGTTCTTATTGGGTTTATCCCTAACAAAAAACTGTCGACCCGATGGCCAACAGCACAGCCGAAGCCGTTCATTCGTTGTGGTGCACTTTTTCGCCAAACAAGCTTACCACAAATCCCTTATTTTCACTAGTTCACACTTCTAATAGTTGTCGTTCAATTTGTTCAACAAACCGATATAAAATACTCGCGAACGCTTCCCGAGATTCCGCTTCATTAATTTCTTTACGAATCGGACCGCTGCCCTTCAAACCTTTCAAATACCAGGCCGCATGCTGACGCATCTCACGAACCGCCGTCCGTTCACCTTTAATTGCGCTCAACCGGTCAAGGTGAAGCATACAAATATCGATTTTCTCACGTGCCTGAGGTTCCGGCGGAAGTTCGCCCGTTTCCAGATACTGCACCGTTTGATAAAGCATCCACGGGTTACCGAGCGCCGCCCGGCCAATCATGACAGCATCCACCCCATAATGATCAATCGCATGTTTTGCTTCTTGGGGAGTAGAGATATCTCCGTTCCCGATAATCGGAACAGTCGCAATTTTTTTCGCTTCTCCAATCCAATCCCAATTGGCGACGCCTTCGTATTGTTGCGAGCGAGTCCGGCCATGGATGGCGATTGCCGCCGCTCCGCCAGACTGCGCCGCCCTTACGTTATCCAGGATGAAAATGTGCTCATCATCCCAACCGAGACGCATTTTCACAGATACAGGCTTCTCAACGACATCCGTGACGGCATTAACCATCTCATACACTTTATCAGGGTCAAGCAACCACTTCGCACCGGCGTCACACTTGGTGACTTTCGGAACCGGACATCCCATATTAATATCGATGATGTCCGCATTTGTATGTTGATCGACATATTGTGCCGCTTGGACAAGTGTATCTTTTGAACCTCCAAAAATTTGCAGGCTAAGCGGTTTCTCCCGTTCATCTACGTAGAGCATTCGCATCGTCCGAGCATTTTCGAGCAAAATTCCCTTGTCGCTTACCATTTCGGCACATACCAGTCCGGCGCCAAACTCTTTCGCAATCAATCGAAAGGCCGGGTTCGTTACACCAGCCATCGGAGCGAGGACGGCCCGATTTTTTATATCCACATTCCCAATTTTAAAGCCTGTCACGACTCCACTTCCTTTACTCACGTTAAACCAAGTTCACAAGTGTCTGTAATCGTACAACATCTTGACGATCTGCATCCGGCAGATTCATGAACAGCTGTCTGATCGTCATTCCTTTCACCTCGACGTCAGGAGCAATCTCCTCGAGCGGGGCGAGCACAAAAGCACGTTCATGCATTCTAGGATGTGGTACGGTTAAGTGCTTCGATTGTATATCTTCCCCGTTAAACAACAGGATGTCAAGGTCGATTGTCCGCGGTCCGTTTTTAAACAAACGTTCCCTCCCCAACTTCAACTCGATTCGCTGCAGGTATTCCAAAACCACATCAGCAGAAAGCGTCGTCTCCACTTCAACGACCATGTTGTAAAATGAAGGCTGGTCTACGAACCCAACCGGGGCCGTTTCATATACGGAAGACTGTTTCGTAATGTGCAGTCCCGCCTTCTCCATAGCTTGAATGGCTTCCAGCAATTGTTTTGCCCGTTCGCCGATATTGGCCCCAAGTGCTACATAGATCATTGCGCTCGTCTCCTTGTCATCTCAATCGCGACCGAGTCATAGTGTCCCGGAATCGGCGGATCGGGTTTGATGACTTTGACTGTCACACTTTGAATCAACTCACTGTGCGCCAAAACAGCCGATGCAATACGTTCTCCAAGTGTCTCTAACAAATTGACCGGTTCTCCTGTCACAATCTCTTCTGTTAATTGATACAACCCCGCATAACTCACACCATAATCCAAATTATCCGTCTGACCCGCAGGCGCCAAGTCCATTTCACACACCAAATCAATGTTGAAACGTTGCCCGAGACGATTTTCCTCTTCAAAAACTCCATGGTATCCGTAAAAACGCATCCCATTCACGTATATTTTATCCACGCTTCCCGCCTCCTAACATGGCGTCCATCATGCGAGCGGCCCGCACGTTTTCTTTTACATCGTGAACCCGAATCCACTCACAACCTTTTACAATCCCAAGACACGTCGTCGCAATTGTTCCTTCTACCCGCTCCTCTGTCGGTAAGTCGAGCGTTTGTCCAATAAAGGATTTACGGGACGTCCCCAACAACACCGGGTAGCCTAGATTCGTCACGACTTCGAGTTGATTCATCAGCTCCATATTGTGATCATAGTCTTTTGCGAACCCGATACCCGGATCTAACCAGATGCGGTCGTCCTGAACTCCTGCTTCATGCGCAATTTTAATAGAATCTCGCAAGTCATTCACGACTTCTTCGATGAAGTCGGTATACTCACGCTTTTCCCGGTTATGCATCAGAATGATCGGTACACCAAATTCTTTTGCGACATGGGCCATGGAGCGATCTCCCCATTTCGATCCCCAGACATCATTGATGATGTTCGCACCCGCTTCGATTGCCGCTTTCGCCACTTCCGGTTTATACGTATCGATTGAAATCGGTATCTCGATTTTCCGTCTCAACTCTCGAATGACCGGTACAACGCGATCGATTTCTTCTTCAGCCGACACGGTTTTTGCTCCGGGTCTTGTCGATTCCCCGCCGACATCAATCGCTTCGGCTCCATCCGCTACTAATTGTCTCGCGTGTTCCACCGCTTGTTCGACAGCTGTGTATCGGCCGCCATCGGAAAAGGAATCCGGTGTCACATTTAAGATCCCCATAATTTTCGTCATACTCCATCCTCCTGTCGAATCGCGTGCATCAACATTGACCAGCACGCCTTGAATCGTTCGCCTTGTTTGCCCGGGTACAGCCGGTTCGCGTAATGCGTTACGGGGGCAATTTGCTGAATCGAATTCGTCATCCAAATCTCCGATGCCTCTTCCAATTCTTCAAACGTGACCGTCCGCTCAATGACGTCGAACGTTTTCAGCATCCACTGCCGGGTCACGCCCGCCAAGGCACCGCTCGAAAGTGGCGTTGTACAGAGTTGACCATTCGCATCTACCCAAAAGACATTTGATACGAGCCCTTCCACCACATGACCCTCTTCATCGGCGAAAAGCCCTTCCGCTTGCCGGTCCTGCAATACCCGTTTCCCGAGGATATTGTTCATGTAGTGATGAGACTTTAACCGAAACGAAGCTTCCGGCCGACTTCTCGGGAATGGAATAGGTTCCAATCGTTTTTCCTGGGGAACAAACGTGTCCGGAAGTGTTTTGACGATCAGCGACACGTTCGGTTGGCTATAACGACCTTCATATAGCCCGAGCGGTGCAACCCCTGCCGACACATTGAGCCGAATATAGAGATTCGAAGCATTGTTTTTACGACCGACCATTTGAATCGCTTCTTCGATTTGCTCTTTCGTATAAGGGAAGTCAATCCATAGTTCATTCATACTTTTGACCAGACGCTCCCAGTGGAGATCAAATAAGAAAGGGGTAAACTCATACGTCCGAAACGTCTCAAACAATCCCATCCCATATAAAAAACCGTGATCTTCAATGGAAACATTCGCCTCATCCGGTCTCACCAGTTCGCCGTTATGCCAATACCACATGACGATACTCCTCGATAAAGTTGCGAATCATTTCCTTCCCATGTTCAGTTAAGATGGCTTCCGGATGATACTGCACCCCTTCAATCGGAAGGGTTTTATGGCGTAGCGCCATCAGTTCCCCTTCCTTCGTTTCAGCCGTCACTTCTAAACATTCCGGTAATGACTCACGTTCCACCGCTAAAGAATGATAGCGCGTCACGATGGTTTGTTGAGGCACGCCTTTGAATAGCGTCTTCCCATCATGAGAAATCGGGGAGGTTTTTCCATGCATTAACCGATCCGCATGGACGACTTCTCCTCCAAACGCTTGAGCGATCGCCTGGTGTCCGAGACATACGCCTAAAATTGGGACACGGCCCGCAAACGACTGAATCGCTTCGATGCTGATGCCCGCTTCATTAGGCGTACAGGGTCCGGGCGAAATCACCAGATAACTAGGTTGTAATGCTTCGATCTCCTGAACCGTCACTTCATCGTTCCGAAAGACGACAAGCTCCTGACCGAGTTCGCCAAAGTATTGAACTAAGTTGTAAGTAAATGAGTCATAGTTATCAATCAGTACAATCATGATTTTGCCTCCGTCATTTTCTTCGCCGTCCATAGCGCCTTCGCTTTCGATAACGACTCTTTATATTCAGCGACGGGGTCTGAGTCAATCACGATTCCTGCTCCCGCTTGGACGTGGGCCAAGCCGTCTTTGACAACCATCGTACGGATGGTGATATTGAACACGAGGTCATCGTCCCAACTCATCCAGCCGTAGGACCCTGTATATAAACCTCGACGAACCGGCTCTAACTCTTCAATGATTTCCATTGTCCGGATTTTCGGAGCCCCTGTAATCGTACCTCCCGGGAACATCGCTCCAAGGGCTTCCGCTCCTGTCACACCGTCCCGAATTTTCCCTTTAACATTCGACACGATATGCTGCACGTGTGAATATTTTTCAATGACCATTAATTCATCGACATGCACCGTTCCGTACGCCGCCACTTTCCCCAAATCGTTCCGCTCCAAATCTACGAGCATGACATGTTCGGCTCGTTCCTTTTCGTTGTCGAGCAACGTATTGGCCAGTTCCAGGTCCTCCGCGTCATCTTTACCGCGCGGACGCGTTCCGGCAATCGGGCGGGTTGAAATTTCATCGCCGTGCTTTTCAATCAATAGTTCCGGTGATGCAGACACCATCGTCAAGAAGTCATCAACGAAATATCCCATGTACGGAGAAGGGTTTACCTGGCGCAACGTGTCGTATACACGGCGCGGGTCAGCTTGAAGCGGTTCTGATTGACGTACACTCAAGTTCACCTGGAAGACATCACCTTCTACGATATAGTCTTGAATGCGTTTTACCGCCTCAACAAATGCCTCTTCCGAAAGAGAACGCGTACGTTCTAAGGCAATCTCTTGATCCGGTTTAAAGGAATAGTGCGTTTCAAGACTCCACATCGCAGCGAGACGATCCGCTTTTCGTTCAGCATCCTGGTCGGACGTCACCATGACATACAACAACTCATCACGTTCGTCGAACACGGCCACTTCATCGAACAGAAGAAATGAAAGATCCGGCGTCTCTAAATCATCGATCGCCTCACTCGGCAATCGTTCAATCGTACGTGCTACGTCATAACTCACATAACCGATCATTCCACCAAAGAACGGCGGTGCTCCTTCAGGCCGTGTCGCTTGATAACGGGAGCGGACCTCACTCAAAATATCGAGCGGCTCGCCTTTGATTGTCTCAGTATGTCCATTGACTTGAAGAGTTCCGATGCCGTCTTTGACATGTAAACGACCAAACGGTTCGATCCCGGCGATCGTGTAACGCCCCGCGCGTCCACTCTCCAACCACGCATAATGGGATTGATCTGCTGTTAACGTCATATAGGTCTCATACATTTTTTGTTTCGTCATCCGCTTCGTTCTAAACGCTGTCGATCTCAAATTCCATTCCTCCGTTTTTTCATTCATGCCTCTAATTGTACACAAGAAAAGACAGGATTCGAAAGAGATTGTCTTCCGAACCCTGCCTGAAATTGTTAGACGCGACTTTCGTTCGCTTCTTCATCAAATTGGTAAAGCGGTGTGCTGAGGTAGCGTTCCCCATTGGAAGGAATAATCGCCACTACATTTTTCCCTTTACCAAGTCGTTTTGCTGTATCTAATGCGGCAGCGATGGCTGCACCAGATGAAATTCCACCAAGCACCCCGTTCGTCCGAGCCGCTTTCCGGGCATGTTCAAACGCTTGTTCAGTCGTGATTTGAATGACACCTTCATAAATCTCTGTGTCCAGAATCGACGGAACGAAACCGGCACCAATCCCTTGAATTTTATGTGGACCCGGCTTCCCACCTGAAAGGACCGGTGAATCAACTGGCTCCACCGCCAAAATCTTCACGTCAGGATATTTGTTTTTCAACACTTTTCCGGCACCTGTAATCGTACCGCCTGTACCGACTCCGGCAATCAACGCATCGACTTGCAGGCCAGCCTCTTCAAATGCTTCTACGATTTCCGGCCCCGTCGTCATCTCGTGCACATTCGGGTTGGCTGCGTTATTGAACTGTTGCGGCAAGAAGTAGCCATTTTTTTCAGCTTCTTCTGTTGCGCGACGAATCGCACCGCCCATTCCCTCAGGCCCCGGTGTCAAAATCAGTTCCGCACCGTAACCACGGAGCAGGTTACGTCGTTCCATGCTCATCGTCTCCGGCATGACAAGAACGGCTTTATATCCTTTTGCCGCACTGACCATCGCAAGACCGATTCCCGTGTTTCCACTTGTCGGTTCAATGATCGTGTCACCCGGCTTCAAGACACCTTCTTTTTCCGCCGCCTCAATCATGGCTAGCGCAATCCGGTCCTTAACGCTTGACCCCGGGTTCATATACTCCAGTTTCAAATAAACAGACGCATCTTCCGGTCCAGTCATTCCGTTCAATTTCACAATCGGCGTTTTACCGATTAAATCTGTCACCGAATTCACAATATGCATAACATTTCCTCCTCCATAATTCCGACTATTCCGATATTGTTATCATACCCTATCGAATTGAAAATATGCAATTTGGAACGTTGCCGATTATTGTGCCTGTTGTTTCATTGTCTCCAATTGATCGGCCGTGAAATGATACTTTTCTCCACAGAAGTGACAAACCGCTTCGGCTCCACCATCTTCTTCAATCATTTGACGAATTTCTTCTTTTCCAAGTCCGATGATCGCGTTTTCCATCCGTTCACGGCTACATGTGCAGTTAAATTGGATTGGGTTGCGGTCTAGTACGTCCAACGAATCACCAAGAAGCAGTCCCAACATTTCTTCAGGCGTCTTCTCCTCACCAATCAATACCGATACCGGCGGGAAGGTTTGAAGCGCCTTCTCCAAAGCCTGGACCGTCTCTTCAGATGCGTTTGGAAGCAATTGAACGATAATCCCGCCTGCAGCAAGGATTGATTCGTCTTCCGGCAATACCAGTACCCCCGCACCTACGACTGACGGCACTTGTTCAGATGTTGCGAAATAATAAGTGAAGTCTTCACTGATCTCACCTGTTTGAATTTCCGAAGATCCGCCCACATAATCCTTCAGGCCTAAATCCTTAATAACTGAGATCGTCCCTTTACCTACTGCATCTCCAACTTTCAACTTCGTCAATCCTTGTTCGTTCACGAACGTGCCGCCATCAACTCGTGGGTAAGACACGTAACCACGAACATCGCCAGCTGTATCGGCATCGACGATAATTTTTCCGATCGGACCATCGCCTTCAACTTTCAATGTGACACGTGCGGCACCTTTTTGCATCGCACCAATCATTGAGCCGATTGTCATCGTGCGACCGAGTGCAGCGGATGCGACCGGTGTTGTTTGGTGACGGAGCTGTGTTTCAAAAATCGTTTTCGTCGTACGGGCAGCAAAGGCACGGACTTCGCCGTTGAAGCCTAGTGCGCGAACGAGATAATCCTCTTTCATTTGATCAAGTAATGCTTGTTGTTCTGGTTGAATCATATTTCATAACTCCTTTAAATAAATGTTTACTTTTGATTGCGCTCATAGATTAGGCGTAGCCCTTCGAGCGTCAAGAACGAATCAACATGGTCAATCGTCTCAGCGTGTTCACTGATCAAGCGCGCGAGTCCACCGGTCGCGATGACCGTCGCTTCTCCGACTTCCCGCTTCATCCGGTTGACAATCCCGTCGACCTGGGCAACGTATCCATAGTACGTCCCTGACTGCATCGCCTGGATTGTATTTTTACCCACAACTGTCGGCGGTGTCGCAAGTTCAATTCGTGGTAGTTTTGCCGCACGTTGATACAGCGCTTCAACTGAGATCATGATCCCCGGTGAAATAATCCCGCCATGGTAGCGTCGTTTTTCATCGATATAACAATAAGTCGTCGCGGTACCGAAATCTACGATGATGAGCGGTCCATCATATTTCGCAATCCCTGCGACCGCATTCACGATTCGGTCTGCTCCTACTTCACGCGGATTTTCCACATGAATATCAAGCCCCGTTTTCACACCTGGACCCACGACAATCGGTCGAACATTGAAATACCGCTGCGACATTTGTTCAAGCGGAAAAATCACCGGTGGAACGACTGAAGATAAGATCACTCCGTCCACTTGATCAAACGACACGTCCGAATGATCAAATAACGATTTTACGAGCATACCGTACTCATCGGTTGTCTTGGTGCGATCTGTCGAGATGCGCCAATGGTGAACGAGTGTTTCACCCTCATACATCCCGAGTACAATATTCGTATTCCCAACATCAATCACTAAAATCATGATAAAGTTCCTCACTTTGTTGTCAATTACAGTTCGCTCGAATTATAACACGAAAAAAGACGAATGCCTCGTCTGGGCATTCGTCTTATTCATTTAGCGTGATTCATTATTCGGACGTTCTGTTGGGGTCGCTTCCGGTTTATCGCCTTCCGGGACCACATCAGGTTGTTGTTCCTGAACTGCTTCAGGTTGATCAACGACTTGTCCGTGTTGAACGGCCGCCTCGTCTTTCTTCATCTCATCATCTGAATCGACAGACGACACAGTGTCCTCTTCCGGTTCGTGCGGAAGATACTCACGCGTCTCGATGAGGTGACGAATTTGCTTCGAGTCGAGCGTTTCGACTTCAAGCAACGTTTTCGCAACGAGCTCGAGGTCTTCACGGCGCTCCGTCAGAATTTGTTTCGCTTTCGCGTAACAACGGTTAATGATTTCACGGATTTCCAAATCGATCTCTTGTGCGATCGCATCTGAATAGTTCTGCTCTGTCTGGAAATCACGACCGAGGAAAACTTGTCCGCCATGGTTCGAACCAAGTTGAAGCGGTCCAAGTTTGTCGCTCATCCCATAGTCCATAACCATTTTCCGAGCAATCCCTGTCGCACGCTGGAAGTCATTGCTCGCTCCTGTTGATACTTCACCGAAGATGACATCCTCTGCGACGCGTCCACCAAGGAGACCGACAATTTTGTCTTCAAGCTCCGGTTTTGTCATGAAGTAACGGTCTTCTTTCGGAAGCATGACGACGTATCCACCTGCGTTACCGCGTGGAACAATCGTAACCTTGTGTACTTCATCGGCATTTTCAAGCTCCAGACCGATAATGGTATGACCCGCTTCATGGTACGCGACAATGTTGCGTTCTTTATCCGAGATGATGCGGCTCTTCTTAGAAGGACCCGCAATGACACGGTCAATCGCCTCTTCCACGTCAACCACTGAAATCGCGGCACGGTCCGAACGGGCAGCAACAAGTGCTGCTTCGTTCAAGAGGTTTTCAAGATCCGCCCCAGAGAAACCAGGTGTGCGTTGAGCAATTGATTTCAAGTCAACAGTCGAGTCGAGCGGCTTGTTGCGCGCATGGACTTTAAGGACTTCTTCGCGACCTTTCACATCTGGACGATCGACCGTGATTTGACGGTCGAAACGACCCGGACGAAGAAGGGCCGGGTCAAGGATATCCGGACGGTTTGTCGCCGCAACCATGATAATCCCTTCGTTGTCACTGAATCCATCCATTTCAACAAGCAATTGGTTCAACGTTTGTTCCCGCTCATCGTGACCGCCGCCAAGACCTGCGCCACGCTGACGTCCAACCGCATCAATCTCATCAATGAAGATGATACATGGTGCATTCTTTTTCGCGTTCTCGAATAAGTCACGAACACGCGACGCCCCGACCCCGACGAACATCTCGACGAAGTCCGAACCAGAAATCGAGAAGAACGGTACGCCGGCTTCACCAGCAACCGCACGCGCCAATAGCGTTTTACCTGTTCCCGGAGGACCTACGAGTAGGACCCCTTTTGGAATACGGGCACCGAGTTTCGAGAACTTACGAGGATCTTTCAAGAATTCGACAACCTCGACGAGTTCTTGTTTCTCTTCGTCTGCTCCCGCCACATCTTTGAATGTGACACGACGTTTTTCCTGGTCGTACAGTTTCGCCTTCGATTTCCCGAAGTTCATGACACGACCGCCACCGCCGCCACCTTGTGCTTGGTTCAACAAGAAGAAGAACAAGATGAAGATGATGATGAACGGTAAAATCGCGAAAACGATACTGAACCAGCTACTGTTTGACTCAGCTTCCTCGATTTGAATATCCGTATTTGCTCGAAGACTTGAGAGGACTTCGGCATACTCGGCCTCGTTGGCCGGAATATTTGTTTCAAAACGCTGGTCTTCATCTCCCGAAAGATCGCCTGTGATCGAGATCGCCCCCGGGATTTCTTGTACGGTTGCCGTCTCAATCCGATCATCTTCCACATATTCCAGGAATTTCGAATAAGAGAGTGTTTCACTCTGGCTATTCGGATTCTGTAAATATTGAAGGAACAAGATCAAGGCTAGGAAAATCACACCGAAAACTAATGTGTTTTTCACTGCACGATTCATTCTCTGCCTCCTATTCCGAGAACCATTGTTCTCGCCCATTCAGTATATGTCTATACTTTGGGTATTTCCTTTATCTTACCACGTCACATTTTCAAAAGAAAAACGTTAACCCCCGTAAACGCTCGGCTTGAGCACACCGACGTATGGAAGGTTACGATATTTCTCTTCGTAGTCAAGACCATAACCGACTACAAACTCATGCGGAATGACAAATCCGCTGTAATCTGCTGATAATCCATTTTTACGTCCAGTCGGTTTGTCGAGAAGTGTCACGATTTTTACCGACTTCGCTTTACGGTATTTCAACAAATCTACGAGATAGCCGAGCGTGAGCCCACTATCAATAATATCTTCTACAATCAAGATGTCGCGTCCTTCTACAGATGTATTTAAATCTTTCTCGATTTTAACTTCACCTGTTGACGATGTTCCACCATGGTACGTCGATACATCCATGAAATCCATTTCCAAGTGGATGTCCATCTCTTTGACAAGGTCCGACATGAATGGCATCGCACCTTTCAATACACATACGAGAAGTGGGAATTCTTCTTTATAGTCTTCGCTGAGTGTTCCTGCGAGTTCTTTCACCTTTTCCTGAATCTCTTCACGCGAGATTAAAATTTTCTCCATATCGTTCTTTAATGACATCTTGAAATCCTCCTCTTTCTGTTTCGACACAATCATCATTTTACCATTAATCGTAGACAAATCGCATCCGACTTGTCTACAAAATCTGAAACTCTTATCCCTACTATAGCGATAACCCGACCGGTGGCGTCAACAATTAACGGGACACGTGGACGATCGAGACGATCAATTTTCTCATCGATGAAAATACGCGAGACTTTTTTCGTCCCTATCCGTAAGCGGATCCGGTCACCCTGTTGGGCCGTCCGCACTGTCAACGGGAACTGTATGTCATCTAATGGGATACCATACGTCCCTTCTTCTTTCCAAAATGTAATGACTTGTTTTCCGAATTGAATACGGGCGGGAATTTCCTCGATGATGTGATGTGCAGGAATGTCTTCGCGCTCTCGTTCCAATAAACTGAGCACGCCATTTCGCTTCCGAAAGAACTGTCGATCTGACACATCGTAAAAAGCCGTTGACTTGGTACTTGCGAAAAGCCTTTCTATCCCTTCTCCTACTTCAACCTGATAGCGCATAGATAATAGTCTACCCACTGTATACTTTTCTAAATCGGATAAGGTCGAATAATCTTTAAGTTTCACATGAAACGCTTTCATTTCGAGGTCAACATACTCCTCTACCCAACGCCGGCAAAACGCGTATCGTTCTTCCCAAAGCTTCTTTTGTATTTCAGCAGCATCACTTACCTTTTGCACAATATCAGGCCACACTTCTTTCAAGCGAGGGATGATTCGATGTCGGATCTGATTTCGTAAATACGTGTCGTCCTGATTCGACTGATCCTCCCGCCACTCCAATTGATGCGAAGCAGCATACGTTAACAAACTTTGCTTCGTTTCATTTAGCAACGGCCGAATCAACTCTCCACTACCAAAAGGTCGACACCTCAAGATCCCTTTCACCTCTACCATGTTACGGTGCAATTGAATCAGAACTGTTTCCAGTTCATCATCTGCATGATGCGCTGTTGCGACCGCTCCATAGCCATAATGGTCCATTAACTCTTCGAAAAACCGGTACCGCTCTTTACGGTAAATTGCTTGCGAGCCGCCATCTGGAAAAGTGAGACGCTTCCCATGGAAAGGAACATCGTAAGATCGGGATAAATTCGAGACGAATTCGTATTCTTCATCCGATTCTGATCGTAATCCATGATGTACATGCGCCACTCCAACGTCCCAACCTTTTTTGACAAGGTAATCTAATAGGACGACAGAGTCCACACCACCTGACACTGCGACAAGCACCTTTTTCATGAAGTCCCTCCTTAGATATAACAAAAGAAGCCATCTCAAGATGAGATGGCTTCTTTTCGCTTAGGCTAAGTGACCCGTACGGGATTCGAACCCGTGTTACCGCCGTGAAAGGGCGGTGTCTTAACCGCTTGACCAACGGGCCTAAATAAAATGGTAGCGGCGGAGGGAGTCGAACCCACGACCTCACGGGTATGAACCGTACGCTCTAGCCAGCTGAGCTACACCGCCATGTTATTGTTTGCGTCCTAAGCACATTTTCTATAATAACCAGTCACCACAAGAGTGTCAATTCTTTTTTATATTTTTTTATAAAAAAATCGTGCATAGTGTCGTCTACCTCACTATACACGATTTTCTTACGATTTGAAATCATGCTTCTGCTGTAACTGTGCGATATTTCTTTTTCCATGCGATTCGGAAATATGCCCATAATAAAGCGAAACATCCGATCGATACAAAGGCGAGATACGCCGTTGCCGTTTGTAAATACTGTGCACCATCCGCTGACAGAATTTCTTTGTATCCCGCCACCGTGTAAGTCATCGGCAACAATGCGTTGAACGGTTGTAACGCCTTCGGAATCAATTCGAGCGGGAATGTTCCTGCCGAAGTCGTCAATTGTAAGATCAACAAGATGATTGCCACAAAACGTCCCGGGTTTCCAAGTGTCGTTACGAGTAATTGGACAATGAACAAGAACGTAATGCTAATCAACCAACTGAATCCAAAGAATGTGATCGGTTCACTTACTTCGAGTCCAAGCAGTTGCACCATCGCCACATCCAAGATCAAGGCTTGGAAGAAACCGACGACAAGTAATACACCTGATTTCGAAAGGACCCATGACAGGCTTCGTTTCGGACGTCCTGCCGGATCATATAATGGATATACAATCGAAAGTAGAAGGGCTCCGACAAATAAACCGAGCGACATGAAGTAAGGTGCGAATCCAGTTCCGTAGTTTGGAACTTCGTGAATTGAATCATCGACCAATGAGACCGGACCGGCCATCATCTCGACATTGTCTTCACTCAAACCAAGTTTCGCTTCTTCGGCACCCTCTGCTAAAGCATCACGCAATTCGTTGCTTCCTGAAGAAAGTTCTTCCATACCATTCGCCAGGTCACTACTTCCTTTTTGAAGTTCTTGACCTCCATCTGCAAGTTTACCAGCACCATCTGCCAGTTCACTCGTTCCAACTCCTGCATCTTTTGCCCCATCAGCGAGTTTCACACTGCCTTCTGAAAGCTGACCGGTTGCAGTAGCTAAACGATCACTGCCCGAAGCAAGCTCACTTGTTCCGCTTTGCAGTTTCGTTGCACCCGCGTTCAGTTGACTGCTCGCTGATGCAAGTTCTTGTGAGCTTTCAGCCGCTGTTTGTGTTCCCTGCTCGACTTTTGTCGAGCCTTCCGCAAGCGCCTGAGCCCCTTCTAACAATTGACTTTGTCCATCGTTTAATTCAGCCAACCCGGACGCAAGTTCTCCTGCACCGGCTTCAGCCTGAGCCAACCCTGAGCCAAGTGTCGATTGACCCTCTTTCACTTGGTTCGCACCGGCACTCAACGAATCAAAACCGGCCGCTGTCGCTTGTTTTCCTTCATTCAACTGCGCCACAATCGCTTTTAACATTTCCGGCGTAGCCGATTGACCGGCATCAGCAAGTGCTGAAAGTTGCGAAATCAGTTCTTCCTGTTTTGTAAGCACGCCTGACTTCATCTGTTCAATACCGTTCATTAAATCTGTCTGACCCGCAACAAGCGCTGCATTTCCTTCTTTCGCTTGAGTCAAAGCACCTGCCAACTGTTGTGAACCTTGACTAAGTTTTTCTGTCCCGCCCTTGGAGCGTTCAATCCCTCCAGCGAGTTCCTGTACGCCTTGGTTTAATGTTTTCGTCCCTTCATGTAACTCACTGAGCTTAGAAGCAAACGTGTCAGTTCCTTCCGCAAGACGTCCAGTACCGGCCTGTAATTCAACAGCACCATCTTCCAGTTGATGGACACCTTCCGCGAGCACGGTACTTCCTTCGTGGACTTGTTTACTTCCGTCAGCGAGGTCGGACGTTCCCGTTTCAAGCTGGACAATCCCTTCATTCAACCGGCTTGCCCCGTCTGCCAACTCCCGTTGTTTGGATGCAAGTAATTTTGTCCCGTCGGCTAGCTCGACCGCTCCATCTTTTGCGGCAGTCGACCCATCCGCTAATGTCGAAGCACCGTCAGCCGCTTCGCCCAGGCCGTCAGCCAATTCATCGATTCCATCTTTCATCGCACTCACATATTGTTTTGTGACTTCCGTTGAAAGCTCCGCCTTTACTTGTTCCATCGCTGAACCGCCGATTTGTGCGGCTAAAAAGTTATACGATTCATTTGCAATGTACTTGAGCTCGAGTTGTTCCGGCTGATCATCCAGTGCCGTTGTTGCTTTTTCTGAAAAATCTTTCGGAATTTCAATGGCCATGTAGTATTTATGATCGTTTAATCCCGATTCAGCTTCTTTTTTTGTCGTTTCGACGAATTCAAATGCTTCCGACGTTAACAACTTTTCAATTAAATCGTCACCGACTGCAAGTGACTCCCCTTCAAATGTTGCCCCTTTGTCTTCATTGACGATGGCGACCGGCAAATCTTTCATTTGTCCATATGGATCCCAAAACGCCCATAAGAACATGCCGGCATACATTAACGGAACAAGTGCCACAGCAAGAATCGGAATCAAAATCCGCGGATTCTTAAAGATGCTACGCCACTCCGCCGTCCATAGTTTCCATCCATTCATTTTCTCTCCACCTTCACTTATAAAACATAACTATTTTTTCATGTTCCCTATTTTGCTCTCTTCCTAAAAAAAAAGCAACTATTTTAGTTATTTTTTATAATATTTTTTATAAATGAAAAAAAGTCACGAACTCGTAAAGTTCGTGACTCGTCTTTTAAAGAAGACCTATATGGTTTCGAGTAGAAGCTAATTGGTTTACGAAGGATTACCCGCGTTTGGCTCCGCGTCCACCGCGTTTTGAGTCAGTTTGACGCTTCAATGTTGAAAGACGCTCGTCACTGTCTTTCAAGAACTTGCTCATCAATGTATCGAATGTTTCCGGTTCACGACGTTGTTCACGACGACCGCCGCCACGTGGACCACCACCGCGTGGACCACCGCCACGTGGACCTTGACCTGGGCCACCTGGACGCGGGCCGCGTGAGAAGCGTTCTCCAGCTGGACGTTCTGGACGTTCCGGACGTTCGCTTACAGGACGATCGACCGCTTTTTTGATGGATAACCCGATTTTTCCATCGTTTTCGACGTTCAACACCTTCACTGTGACTTCTTGTCCGACTGTCAACACCTCGTTGATATCTTTGACATAAGAATCTGCCACTTCACTGATGTGTACCAAACCTGTTTTGCCGTTCGGGAGTTCGACGAACGCCCCAAAATGCGTAATCCCTGTAACCTTACCTTGTACCTTGCTTCCTACTTCAATTGACATAAAATAATGTACTCCTTTTTTAATTGATTCCCTACAATTATACGAGTCGATTCGTTAACGGTCAACGAACCCGGTTATTCCTCCGGTGAGAAGTAGAAAATAATCTCTCCATCTTTTGAGAACAACAGCTCATTTCTAGCTAAATTCGCAATGTAGTCCTCGTCTTGCAATCGTTCAACCTGTTCTTGCAACTCAGCTTGCTCCGCCTTCTGTTCACTTAACTCGACCTGAGCTTGCGCAAACTTCTGCTTCTGGTCTGACACATATCCGACTTTTGAGAAATAACTTTGCCCAATCAACACCATGAGGAATAGAAATAGGAGCGATGCCGTCGCCAAACGACGTCGAAGATGGACTCGTCGTCGATGTGTTTCTTTTTCTAATTGTTCTCTCCGCTCGTCAAGCGCCCGAATACGGCGTTGTCGATCCATCGGATTTCGTCCATTCATCGCATCATCCCCCTATCTGACTTAATACACTAAGTATACTTTTTTTTATGAGTCGATACTACTGTTCATCTTCTCTTCTTTAATTAAACGATACATTTCTTTCGCGTCTTCTTTACGTGCATGCTCCGCGATTGAATCAATAACTACGGTGACTAATTTATTCCCGAATCGAATCTGAAGTTCGTCACCGACTTTTACATCTGCGCTCGCTTTCGCCACTTGTCCATTCAACTGAATGCGCCCTTGGTCCGCGACTTCCTTGGCTAATGTACGACGCTTGATCAGCCGTGATACTTTTAAAAATTTGTCTAATCTCATAATCCGTTCTCCTTTGCCTCGTCCCAAAGCCGATCCATCTGCTCGAGAGTCATCTGTTCGATTTCGCCCTGCTGCTCGATATATTCAAAGCGTTTTTTAAATTTCCGGTTTGTCCGTTCTAATGACTGCTCCGCGTTCATGCCGAAGTATCGCGCGACATTTACGATGGAGAACAGCACATCACCCAGCTCTGTTTCGTCTTCAGGTTGGGCGCGCCATTCTTTCAATTCCTCTTCCAACTTGTCGAACGCACCTGATACATCGTCCCATTCGAACCCGACTTGCGCTGCTTTCTTTTGAAGTTGCTCTGCTTTCATAAGCGCTGGTTGATGAACGAGCACGCCGTCTAATTGCGATTGTTTCTTTTCCCCTTTTTCTTCTTGCTTAATCACGTTCCAGTTGGCAACAACATCGTTCGCGTCTTCTACGGTGACCTCACCAAAAACGTGGGGATGACGTCGAACCATTTTTTCACTGATTGCTCCGATAACATCGCGTACATCAAAATACCCTTCGTCTGCGCCAATCTGGGCGTGAAGCATCACTTGGAGCAAGACATCACCCAGCTCTTCAATCATCGCATCGTCATCTTCTTCATCAATAGCCTCAATCAATTCATAGGCTTCTTCCAATAAATATTTCCGAAGCGAGGCGTGCGTTTGCTTTCGATCCCAAGGACAGCCTTCCGGTCCCCGAAGCGTCTCAATGATTTGTTTGAGTGTCGCAAAATCCCTTGCTAAATACGATTCATCCGTGAGAGGCGGGACATATAACGTGGTCAAATTGTCGACCTCTGCGACCCGGTCCATCTCGTATAAAGGGATGTTCATCATTTTCTCCCGTTTCGTCCCAGCCGCTGTCACCAGCGTCACAGGATGGTCATCCGGATAACGTTCCATCAACTGAACTTTTACGTCACCAGCGACAAAACCATCATATACTTGGCCGATCAAAATGTGTTGGGTGACTTGCAGACGTTCCAAATCGAGAGCTGTCGCATCTAACAATTGAAAACCATTGATCGGATCGATTTGAAGTGCCTGAAACATGGCATCCAAAAAGCTCTGTCCGCCAATCACTTGAATGTTTGCCCCGCTCTCAACGAGTAGTTCAACCGTTCGTTCTGCAACAAACGGATGTCCCGGCACTGCGTAAGTGATTGCCATCTCTTCACTTTTTTCCAGAAGTGTTTCGACGATTTGCTCATACACTTTTTCAAATGTATCGTTTGCTTCATAAATCGAGTCAAAGGATTCGAAAGCCACTCCTTCCGCTTCCAATTCCTGAACGACAGGATGTTCTTTCGTGCGTAACCAAACGAGTGGTTGCTTGATTAAATGACGATATACACCGAGCGGTAACTGCTCTAACTCACCAGCACCTAACCCAACCACTGTAATTCCGTAACCCATATCAGTTCTCCTTTTTATCTAATACATCGAGTAAGCGACTACCGAACGGAATCAACTCCCATTCCCCTGTCGTTAACACATGTGTTCTGACTAGTCTCCATATATACACACCAGCTCCGATCATGACCATACCAATGAGCCATCCGAACGCTTCGATGCGTGAATCAATCCATCTGCTACCGAGCCAGTTTAATCCGACCAAAATCCCAATCATCGGTAGCAAAGTTTTGATCAATAGCTTGTAGTGACCAAACCGAAACGCCCCTAACGGAATCGACCGGTCGAGTGATTTGAAGTTGAACGAAGCCATTGCCAGAAAAGCAATCGACGTTCCGATTGCCGCCCCGGAAATCCCATACGACGGAACTAACCATCCGTTCATCACACTTTTCACTACAATCGCTAAAACCATGCCACGCGCGGCCACCCATTCGCGATCGATTGCTTGCAGACAAGTCATGCTGACGACTGCCAGAGAAGCGGCAAACGTACTCGTGGCGAGCAAGATGAGCGCTTGTGTTCCTGACTCGTCCTCAAAAAGCGAGATATTCAACGGTAACATCACGCCCATCAAACCAATCGTCGCCGCTGCCGCCACAGTTGTCGTCACGCGAATCATAGAACGTAACCCCTGAGTCGTTTTTTGAATATGACCAGCCCGAAAATGCCGCACGAGGTTCGGCACACTCGCCATTCCAATCGTTGTTGTAAAGAGAATCGCAAATTGAACGAGCGGGTATCCCCGATCAAACACCCCTTTACTCACTTTCGCCTCGTAACTGCCTCCCATCAAATTCACGATAGTAAAGGAATCGACCAGTTGCATCCAAAGTATACCGAGCGAAGCGAATCCGACCGCAAATCCGGTCGTCACAAGCAAACGCAGGACACGCCGGAATGTGGACCAGGATACGTTGACGACACGAAGACTTTTTGTCTGATACGTTAAAAAGACGATTGCCACGACACCTCCTACGAGCGCCGCCATATAGGCGTATTGACTAAGCTCGTAGGCGTCTTTCCCCATCCTCACACCAATAAATAAAAGCGTCAGCATGACAGTAACCCGCGTCAAATTCTCAAGCACTTGCGACCATGCACTCGGTCTCAAGTCGTCGACAGCCTGAAAGGAACCACGCAACACAGCCAAGGCCGGCATGAGCAAATAACTGAGGCTAATCACGCGAAGTGCCGGTGCGAGTTGTTCATCGCCAAGCAAGGACCCGATTGCCGGCGCCATTTCCCATACGAGGGCGACTAAAATGGCCGCCAGTGTGAACAGCGCATAAAAACTACCCCATAATATTTCTTGTTTTTGCTGTGGACCTTTCGCCCCGACACCAATTTTTGCGATGACGACAGGCATGGCATAGATGCCAAGGGATGCCACGATCGCCGCAAACGGATAGACCGTTTGATACGCATATAACCCGAAGTCTCCCGCAATATTTTGATAAGGGACCCGGTAGGCAAAGCTGATCAGCTTCGACACGTATCCCGCGAGCGCAAACAACACGACTCCCTGTGTGAATTTATTTGGAGACCGCATCGCCTACCAACCGTTTCATCAGCTCTTCAAGTACAGTATCGGCATCATTCAATAGTTCAGTTAGAGGCATTCGACCACTAAGTGACAGTTTTAACGCCCCGTTTTCTTGTCCTACTCCGAGTTTTCGTCCGAGCGGCATCGTCCATTCCATAAAGGAAGAGACGTCTAACGCGGATGTGGACTCGGCAGACAACACAATCTCGATTCGTCCAGGGGTTTGTTTGATTCGAGTCACTTTGGCAAGCTCTCCATAAATCCGCAGGCGTGTCAGTTGGATGAGGAGCGCAACCGGTTCAGGGAATTCACCGAATCGTTCGATCAGCTCGTCCTGCAAGGCGAACAGCGCTTCCGGTGTATCCACATACTTAAACCGTTTGTACATTTCAATTTTCAACTCGCTATCAGACAAGTATTCATCCGGAATATACGCATCTGCCTGGAATGCGATTTCAGGCTTGAATACGACTTGCTTGGCTTGTCCACGCATCCGGTCTTTCCGCTCTTCAATGGCTTCAGACAACATTTGTGAGTACAAGTCGAATCCAACCGAATCGATAAATCCTGACTGTTGCGCACCAAGCAGGTTGCCGGCACCACGAATCGACAAATCACGCATCGCAATTTTAAATCCGCTGCCGAGCTCTGTGAATTCTTTGATGGCCTGCAAACGACTTTCTGCCACTTCCGTCAACCGTTTATCTTTTCGATACGTGAAATAGGCATAGGCAATGCGATTGGAACGACCGACCCGACCGCGGAGTTGATACAATTGCGACAATCCCATCTTATCCGCATCGTGAACGATCAACGTATTTACGTTTGGAATATCGATTCCCGTCTCAATAATCGTAGTGGAAACCAGGATGTCTGCTTCTCCTTCTAAGAAACTGATCAATTGACTTTCCAACTCACTCTCTGTCATTCGTCCGTGCGCTGTTGCGATGCGGGCTTCCGGTAACAAAGCACGAATCTCTTCTGCTTTCCGTTCGATCCCTTCCACCCGGTTATAAAGGAAGAAGGCTTGCCCGCCACGTGCCAATTCTCGCTCCAACGCTTCACGTAAGACGATACCGTCATATTCCATGACATATGTCTGAACCGGGTATCGGTTCTCCGGTGGTGTCTCTAACACAGACAAATCGCGAATGCCGATCATCGACATGTGCAACGTCCTTGGAATTGGGGTCGCTGTCAGTGTGAGCACATCGATATTTGTCTTCAACTGTTTGAGTCGCTCTTTATGCTTCACTCCGAACCGTTGTTCTTCATCGATAATGACGAGACCAAGGTTAGCGAACGTCACATCTTTTGATAGGACACGATGCGTCCCGACAACGACATCAATCGTCCCTTCTTTCAACCCTTTTTTCGTCGCCGTCATCTCACTCTTCGACCGGAAACGACTCATGACTGATACATTAATCGGAAATTCACTGAAACGCTCAAGCATCGTCTCGTAATGTTGTTGGGCAAGCACCGTCGTTGGCACAAGAAATGCGACCTGTTTTCCTGCCAGCACCGCTTTAAAGGCTGCTCGAATCGCTACTTCTGTTTTCCCGTAACCAACGTCTCCACAAAGCAAACGGTCCATTGGCCGTGAACGTTCCATATCCGCTTTGATTTCAGCGATGGAGCGGACCTGATCTTCGGTTTCCGCGTACGGGAACGATGCTTCAAATTGATCCATTTCCTCATCGTCCGGCGGGAATGCAAACCCAACCGACGCCTCGCGCGCAGCATACAGTTTAATCAACTCATCCGCAATGTCTTCTACCGACTTGGCGACTTTTGATTTTACTTTCTTCCACTCGGTGCCACCCAGTTTATATATTTTCGGTTCTTTACCTTCAGCTCCAACATATTTTTGCACTAAATCAATTTGGTCGACCGGTACGTAGAGGGCGTCATCACCGGCATAAACCAGATGAAGATAATCTTGATGGATTCCACCGACTTCGATCGTTTTGATGCCTAAATACTTCCCGATTCCGTGATGGACATGAACCACATAGTCATTCGGCTTTAATTCCTGATAACTCTTAATCCGCTCTGCGTTCGTCAGATTTTTCGTTTGGCGTCTCCGCTTTGTGACACGCTTAAACAACTCGTCTTCCGATACCACGACGAGACGGCTCGTTGACAGCTCAAATCCGCCTTCCGTCTGACCGATGATGATCGAGACCCGTCTTGGCTCGAGCTCGCCATCCACATTCATAAACGTCGAAGAAATCCCGTAATCCGCAAGCAAGGCTTCCACTTTATCCGCACGTGATTTATCGCCGGCCAAAAAGACGATTCGGTGGTCACCTTGTTGCCAACGCTCGACTTCCTGCTTCAACAAGTGCATTTGTCCATGGAATGCCGGTAAAGGTCTGCAACTCAAATGGACTGTATCCGCCTCCGGAATCCCGGAGCGTCGAGACGGCAACAGTGAAAATGCGACTTGTTTAAGGTCTCGGAACACTTTATGCATCGGGACAGAAAGGGTGTAATTGCTTACAGCCTCCCCCTTCTCGATGAGTGAAGAGAACCATTCTGCTTCTTCGCGATCCTGTACGTCCGCCGCATCTTCAATCCGGGCCACTTCATCCAGAATGAGGACCGCATCTTCTCCAATATAATCAAGTAACGTTGACGAATAGAGGAGCGGAGAATATTTGCCAACTTTGTCCGGGAGTTCACCTCGCTCTAATCGTTCTAAATCGAGAGCAATCCCTTCTTCAAGCGCTTGACGAATCACTTCATTTTCAATGAGTTCCCGCGTTCGTTCGTACTGCTTCCGTAACGCTTTTCCGGCTTGCATCCGTTGCTCCTTCGTTGCAACAAATTCCGTTGCAGGAGTGATGCATGCTTCAGCGACCACGCCGAGCGAACGCTGTGTTTCTGCATCGAACGTAAAAATCGAATCGACTTCTGTGTCGAATAAATCAATTCGGTACGGCCGTGACTCCGTCAAGGGGTACACATCTAAAATACTTCCCCGCACCGAGAACTCGCCTGGCGTCGTGACGGTCGCGGTCCGTTCATAACCATTCGCAGACAACTGCGCGGCAAATAAGGACAAATCAAGATGTTGTCCCGGTTTTATGAGGATTCGACTCGCCTCCCAATCATGCGGGGCCGGTATAAATCGGCGTAACCCTCCGAGTGGCACGACAACAACGCCTCCTGTTTGGTCGAGGAGACGTGTTCTGGCGTCGATTCGTGCTGCAAGTAATTCCGGACTAGATGTCAAGGAAAGCTCCCCGGCCAACGTTTCATCAATCGGATACAACAGCGTCTTGTCCGGACCGATCAAGGACTCCAGTTGATCAAACATCTTTTGAGCCTGATACATATTGTGGGTGACCACGACGAGGCGGCGCGATGAGGATTTCACTAAACCTGCCAATACAAGTGCTTTGGCACTCGTCGTCAATCCCGTAACCAGTTGGCGATCGACTTTCTGAAGCCGGTCCCGAATCACATTTGTCTCCGGCAACGTCACCATAAATTTTTCTAAAGCGTTCATCTGTTTTCCTCCAACTCATACGACAAAAAAGGGTACGCAGACCCTTTAGTTATATCGATTCATCAACGCGATCCATTCCGTATCTACAAAATCCGTAGCCGCAGATACCGCCATGTCTAACGTTTCATTTAACGAAACCATATCCTCTTTCCGGTAATTCATGAGCACCCAATCCACAACTTTGATCGGGTGAGGCGGTCGACCGATGCCGAGTTTCAATCGTTTGAAGTCGGCCGTCCCTAGATGTTGGATTAACGACTTGATCCCATTATGTCCGCCTGCACTCCCTTTTGGACGGAAGCGAAGTTTTCCAGGTACCATATCCAAATCGTCGTAAATCACGAGTAAATCTTCAATCTCAATCTTATAATAATCTAAAATCGGACGTACGGCCTCACCCGACAAGTTCATGTAGGTGAGCGGTTTAACGAGAACGACACGTTCACCATTGATTCTTCCCGTTCCCATCAAGGCATTAAACTTCGCTTCGTTTAATGGAATACCATGTTTCTCCGCCAGGCGATCAATCGCCAAAAACCCGATGTTGTGTCGTGTCATTTCATATTTTTTACCGGGGTTCCCGAGACCGACAATACATTTCATAGTCTTTCCTCCTGAACAAAAAAGCCCAAAGGCGAATGCCTCCGGGCCTCGTTTTTTTAATCAAATAGTGTACTAACCGATTTGTGTTCATGTACACGCATGATCGCTTCGCCAAGCAAATGGGCAACCGACATTTGCTTGATTTTGCTTGAACATGGACGACCTGTTAAGTCAATCGTGTTCAAGACAACCAACTCTTTAATGGATGAGTTGTCGATGCGCTCCATCGCCGGACCAGACAACACTGGGTGTGTACAAGAAGCGTATACTTCTTTCGCACCCGCTTCGACAATCGCATCTGCTGCAAGAGTGATTGTTCCGGCCGTATCGATGATGTCATCAATCAAAATCGCCGTTTTGCCTTCAACGCTTCCGACGATGTTCATCACTTCAGCGACGTTCGCTTTCGGACGACGCTTATCGATGATGGCAATCGGAGCTTTCAAACGTTCTGCCAATTTACGTGCACGCGTCACACCACCGTGGTCTGGAGAGACGACCACGATATCTTTCGCTTGAAACTCTTCTGTTTCAAAGTAAGTCGAGATGAGCGGCACACCGAGTAATTGGTCAACCGGAATATTGAAGAATCCTTGGATTTGCGCTGCATGCAAGTCCATTGTGATGACGCGTGTCGCCCCGGCCACCGTAAGAAGATCAGCGACAAGTTTCGCCGTGATCGGCTCACGTGAGCGTGCTTTACGGTCTTGACGTGCATACCCATAATACGGCATCACGATGTTGATCGTACGGACGGAAGCACGTTTGAGTGCATCAATCATAACGAGTAACTCCATGAGCGTTTCGTTTACAGGTGAACTTGTTGATTGGATGACATACACATCATCTCCACGAACACTTTCCTCGATGTTGATATAGAGTTCACCGTCGCTGAAACGTTTGACTTGGCAATCGCTGAGCGGGACACCGATTTCTTTCGCGATTTCTTCAGCAAGCGGGCGGTTCGAGTTTAAGCTAAATAGACGAATTTCTCGTTCGTATACAGTAGACATGTTTAGGATTCTCCTCCATCGTTTTCCATAATGATTGGCAGCAAGTTATCGTTTTGTGTAACCATTCTTATTTGTTTGACGTTCACGTGCAATCGCGAGCGCTTCTTCTGGGACATCATCCGTAATCGTCGAACCGGCTGCGACAATCGCACCTTTTCCAACTTTTACTGGGGCAATCAAGTTGACGTTGCAGCCGACGAACGCATCGTCTTCTACCACTGTCTCGAACTTGTTCTTGCCGTCATAGTTTACGGTGATTGATCCACAACCTAAGTTGACACGTTCGCCGATTGACGCATCACCAATGTAGCTCAAGTGTGAAGCTTTCGCGCCGTCACCAAACGATGATTTCTTAATCTCGACGAAGTTGCCAACGCGTGTGTTTGCACCGAGCACAGCTTGTTGACGCAAGTGCGCGAACGGTCCGACTTGAGCCGCTTCACCAATTTGGCTGTCTGTGACAACCGATTGACGAACGACGGCACCGTCTTCGACCACACTGTTACGAATATCTGAGTTTGGTCCGATGACACATTCCGATCCGATCGTCGTCTTCCCGAGAATGACCGTGCCCGGATAAATGACCGTATCCGAACCAATCACCGCATCTGGAGAAATATACGTCGATGCAGGATCCATGAACGTGACCCCTTCACGCATGAGGCGTTCGTTCGTCCGTTTACGCATAATCGTTTCTGCCTGTGACAAGGCTACACGGTCATTGACCCCAATCGTTTCATCAAACGTCGGTGCAGTGTGAGCCGCAACGACTTCTCCCGCCTCTTTCGCAATCGAAATAACATCCGGCAAGTAATACTCACCTTGTGCGTTGTTATTCCCGACTTGTTTGAGTGATTCGAACAAAAGCTCGTTATCGAAGACGTAAGTTCCTGTGTTGATTTCTTGGATTTGAAGTTCTGCCTCGGAAGCATCTTTATGCTCCACGACTTTCACGACATTTCCGTCTTCTCCACGTACGACACGTCCGTAGCCCGTTGCATCATCTGCAATCGCAGTCAGCACCGTCACTTTTGCCTGCTGCGCTTCGTGGTGCGCGAGCAACGCTTCGAGCGTTTCCGCTGTGAGAAGCGGCGTATCTCCACATACGACTAATGTAGAGCCCGCTTTCCCTGCCAACTCGGGTTCTGCCATTTGCACAGCATGACCTGTCCCAAGCTGTTCTTCCTGGACCGCATACTCTACACGAGTGCCGAGCGTGTCTTGTACCGCTTCCGCCCCATGGCCAACGATTACGATTTGACGACTGACACCGATTTGATCCAACTGGTCCACAACATGTTCGACCATTGGTTTCCCGAGAACAGGATGAAGAACTTTATATAACTTCGACTTCATTCGTGTCCCTTTTCCTGCTGCCAAAATGACTGCAAAACGATCCATTCTTGATTCGCTCCTATCTCCATCAGCTGTATTTCTTGTCTATAGTTCGGCTTTTCCATAACTAAATCCTATTTACACCGTTTCTACTATATCGAAACCGTGCCTTCGTTTCAACAGTTGTACTAATCCGTAACCAATCAAACGCAAAAAAGCAGCGGAAGGATTACCGACCGCTGTTTAAACTCATTCATTTGTTTCAAAAGTAACTTCCTGAGATTCAAATGCCTCTACGTCTGTGTCGGCATAGCACTCTAACACAGCTATTTCTACCTTTTTCCGCATTTCTCCATTAATCGGATGGGCAATATCCCGGAAAATCCCCTCTGGCGTTCGTTTGCTCGGCATGGCGACAAACAAACCGCTACTTCCTTCGATGATTCGAAGGTCGTGTACAACGAATTCATGGTCAAGTGTGATTGAGGCTAGAGCTTTCATTCTGCCTTCCGTCGCAACTTTGCGAATTTTTACGTCTGTGATCTGCATGTTTCGCGTCCCCTTTTCATCGTTGTCTACGTCATGGTGTGCCTTCTGCAAGGTTCAGTTGAAAAAACGAGTGTCATGACTATATAAGTGATTGTTGTTTACTTTCTTATCATAAAACGAAATCAAAATTTTGCCAATCACTTTAAGAACTGTTCGACATTTCCTCTTGAAATCGTGACGAGCCCCTCGTCAGAATCTACGTTTGTCAACTTCATCAGGCTGACATACTCACTGACCATCTTTTTCTCGGCTCCTTCAGCTTCCATCAAAACGCCAACCCCCGCGAGATTCGCCTCAAACTCGTTCAACAAACTCATCATCCCACGAATCGTACCGCCGGCTTTCATAAAGTCATCAATCAATAGAACGTTCGCACCACGCGGCAAACTGCGACGTGCAAGTGCCATCGTCCGAATCGCTTTAGAGGAGCCGGACACGTAGTTGATACTGACGGTCGATCCTTCTGTCACACGGCTATCCGAACGTACAATGACAAACGGTACCCCAAGTTGTTCCGCCACTGCGTAAGCGAGCGGAATTCCTTTCGTTGCGATTGTCATGACGACATCCACTTTCCGATCCGCAAATACAGACGCAAACACTTGTCCCATCGGCTTGACTTGACTCGGATTTCCAAGCACATCCGTTAAGTAAAGATATCCCCCCGGAAGTAAGCGTTCCGGTTTAGACAGTTGATCGCATAACGCATCAATCATATCGAGTGACTTGTCTTTGCTCCACCCCGGAATGAACATCACACCGCCAGCGGCGCCGGGAACGGTAACTAATTTCCCGATACCGTCATGTGACAACATTTCACTCACAATCACAAGGTCTTCGCTGATTGAAGATTTTGCTGCTTTATAACGACTCGAAAACATGGATAATGACACAAGTTGGTGCGGATGATCTAACAAATAGCGCGTCATATCAACAAGACGACCGCTTCTACGAATTTTCATACGGATTCTCCTTCATATTATCGTTAATAAACGAATGTTCTAAACAAAATATACCATTTTCATTCGTTTTTATTCAATGCCTTTTGCCGAGAATCCGAACGACAAATACTTCTGGGCAAAAACCTTTCAATCCATTGTACACGCGATGTGCTTTTTGCTCATGCTCAATCAATGCGAATACCGTCGGACCGCTTCCGCTCATCAATACACCATCAGCACCACAGTGACGCATTGTCTCTTTGATTTGCTTTACTTCAGGATGAAGCCGTAACGTGACGCTTTCAAGCGCGTTACCTAACTGCTCACAAATCCCTCTAAAATCTTTTTGACGAATCGCTTCTACCATGGCATCCGTATTTGGATGGACGACTTCGTCCATGTTCACCGAACGATACACGTCCGCTGTTGAGACACCGATTTTCGGTTTCCCTAACACGACATAGCACGGTGGTGGGGCCGGAATCATTTCTAACTGTTCACCACGTCCCCGTGCGATGGCTGTACCACCCATCACACAGAACGAAACATCCGAACCGATTTCAGCACCTAGCTCCGCCAGCTCTTCAAGAGACAGCCCCAGATCAAATAGCTCATTCATGCCACGAAGTGTTGCTGCCGCGTCACTCGACCCGCCCGCAAGACCAGCCGCTACAGGAATTTGCTTTTCCAACACGATTTCAACACCTTGTTCGATTTTGAAGCGCTCGCGCAACAACTCAGCTGCACGATAAGCTAAATTCCGGTGATCATTTGGCACGTAGGCGTGCTCCGAATGAATACGAATTTCGTCTGTATCAAGGACGGTCAGTTCCAACCGGTCCGCCAAGTCTACTGTTGTCATTACCATTTCTACTTCATGATAGCCGTCCGGTCTCTTACCAAGGACATCAAGCGTCAAGTTGATTTTCGCCGGGGCCTTCACACTAATCGTGCGCATCACGTTCACCCTTCCCTTATGTCTCCTGTTCGACATTGTACCGTAAAAGGGCGCACAAAAAAAGAAGCAGCTGCCAATGCATCCGCCTCTCATTTATGAATCAATTGCCGAATTCAATTTTAACTGTATCCGTTAGGACATCAGCGTAGCTATACGAGACACGCTCCACGTTATGGTGGTCTTCATCCAATTTAACAACGAACACCGCGGGATACGTCTCAACGAGCGTTCCAAACCGTGTAACGACTTTCTTACGACCGCCGTTTGCTTTCAACGTCAATCGTTCTCCAACATGCGATTCGAGTTTCTGTCTGATTTCTTGTAACGTCTTTGGCATACGCTTCACCTCACTGTTACAAGTATAGCACAATTGAATATGAAAATAAAGATAATATTATAACGACTCTAAATAAGGTCGTCAACTATTTTTAAGTGGTAAAATTGTGTCCGATAAGCGTGCGAATTCTTCAAGGGATAATGTTTCTCCGCGTCGTTTCGGATCAATACCGGCCTCGTGTAGTAAGCGTTCTAATTCCTCTTTATGCGCTTTACCGATATAGTTTGTTAGGTTGTTTAATATCGTTTTTCTTCTCTGGGCAAAGCTGGCACGTGCCACCTCAAAGAAAAAGGCTTCGTCTTTCACTTGTACTGCCGGCTCTGACCGCATGTGTAACGTGATGACAGCGGAGTCGACGTTTGGTGCCGGGATAAACACGTTTTTCGGGACGACAAAGCTGACTTCAGCTTCTGCGTAGTATTGAATCGCAATCGATAGCGACCCGTAAGCTTTCGTTCCCGGTTTCGCTCCAATCCGCTCTGCCACTTCCTTTTGAATCATCATGACCAGCGAACGGAATTTCACACCGCTCTCAAGTAAACGCATAATAATTGGTGTTGTCACATAGTATGGTAAGTTGGCCACCACCGAGATATCCTCAATGCCCTCGTTCAAAAATTCCTGTTCGACGATTTCACGCAAGTTCAATTCTAAAGCATCTCCATGGATGACTTTGACATGAGGGTACGGTGACATCGTATCTTCTAAAATCGGCAAGAGACGCTGGTCAATCTCAAGCGCCACAACTTTTTTTGCACGCTTGGCCGATTGTTCGGTCAATGAACCGATTCCAGGACCGATTTCAAGAACCCCGCTCGCCTCACTAAGTGCTGCGGCACCGACAATCTTACTTAAAATATTCAAATCGATTAAAAAGTTTTGTCCCAGTGACTTTTTGAATGAAAAGCCATGGCGTTCAAGGATCGCTTTCGTTCGCTGGATCGTTGCAATGTCTTTCAACCTTGTTCCTCCTCTAATTGAGCAAGTGCTTGCTCCCACTCTTCGATGGTGACTCGAAGAGCTTCCACTCGTTTTACAAACTGTTTGGCATTCGGTTCACCGATCCGAAGCAGGACACCGAGCCGTTTCCGACGTGAGGCAGCAGCTGCACCGCCGATTAGATCGGCTTCGAGCACCATTTTACGAGTGACAACCGGTTCTCCCGTGTCGACTCGTTCTTCATAAACGGCACTTAGCACACGTCGGAGTGATTCCGGACTGGCATGCTCTACTCCAATTTTTCCGCGCTTTCCTTTTGCTTCAGACCGGGGTAAGTGGGCGTGCTTGCACCCTTTGACCCGCTCTTCTACGATTGCACGAATCCGATCTCCCGGATAATCCGGGTCTGTCAGGATGATGACTCCTCGCGTCTCTTGGGCACGCTTGATTCGCTCAATCGTCTGATCGGACACAGCTGAGCCATTCGTCTCAATCGTGTCAACGTCATACACTTCCTGAAGTCTTGCCGTATCGTCACGACCTTCTACAACAATGACTTCTTGTATTTTTTCACGCATGGCCATTTCCTTCCTTTTCTTCATCCTGCTTTGGAATCACCCAAATTGTCATCGGCTTCCGACCAAACGACACCGCTTCCTCTTTCGTATCCATCAACAGATCAATTTTATGACCTTTGATGGCACTTCCGGTATCAAGAGCGATTGCCATACCGATTCCTTCGATGTACACGCGTGTACCCAATGGGATAATGGCAGGATCCACCGCAATAATACGCATACCTTCAAACAAGATGGTATCTGTTACATCATAGCCACTACGCGTCAATACACGCCCGTCAAAAGTGACGGTATCTTCCGCATTATTCGTGTAGGCTGTTGCCTCGACAAGAAGCTGCTTGGCTGATGTAAAGTCTAATACGTCATCAGGCTTCGGTGATTCTGTCATTTCTACTTCTGCTTCAGCCTCGAACGGATTCGTCGTACTCGCTGATGTCGGTTCTGTTACGGGTTCAGTAACCTTTTTTGTTCCTACTTTGATAATTTGGGGCTGCGTCTTACGCAACGTTTCGACTTTTGTTTTCGCTCGATTTGTAATTGTACCATTTTCTACAGTAAGTTCATACCGTGTCCGCTCTAGGCCCGGAATCCCTACTTGAGCGACTTCCTTTGTACCGATTTCAAGTGTGTCATCTGATTCTTCGACCACCTCAAATGGAATCAACTGACTTTCATACTGCACGACATCACGATTCGTATTGACTGTAATCGTCAATCCGTCACGAATCAACGTCGACTGGTCAGGAAATACCGTATCCCGGTCGGTAATGTTCACGCCTTCTTCTAACAGAAGTTGCGTCACATCAGACGCCATCGTATACACCGTTCTTGCCTCCTGACCGACGATCAAGTTGACCGAAACGACCGGTTGGTAGCGAATGGTCATGCCGTCTGAAATCGGTGTGCGAACGGCAGGATAAACCGCATCTCCCTCACGCACGGTCACCCCGTAACGAAGCAATACATCCTCGACTGTACGTTCTCTTGTCTTAATCGTCTCGGTCTGACCGTATCCGATTTGAAGCGAAATGCGATGGGACCGTTCAATTCGGATAATGCGATCCGTCGGCAAATCTTCACTTAATGCCGGCGTCACATAATCCGATTCCTCAAGAGAAATATCCATTTCTTCAAGTACTTGCAATACCGAGTCGGCACGCGTTTCGAATTCTACCGCCACTCCATCATCAATCACCGTGATGGTCTCCGGTTGCATCAAGACGTACGCAGCTGTAGCTGCCACTAGAACAGCAATACTGATCACTAACCGCTTCATCATGGGAGACGGAACAATTTCTTCGCATTCGCAGTCGTCGCTTCAGCGAGCTCCTCATACGAAATCCCACGCAACTTGGCAATCTCTTCAGCTACATATTTCACGTAGGCCGGTTCGTTTCGTTTTCCACGGAACGGGGTTGGCGTTAAATACGGGCAGTCCGTTTCGACAAGCAGACGGTCGAGCGGCACCTCTTTCGCAACTTCTTTTGGCACTTTTGCGTTTTTAAATGTGACCGGGCCCCCGAGAGAAAGATAAAAGTTCAAGTTCAGACACCGTTCAATTAACTCGACCGACATGCTGTAACTGTGAAATACACCGCCCACTTCTTCCGCATGTTCTTCTTCTAACAAATCGAGAACGTCCGCTGTCGCTTCCCGGTTGTGAATCACAATTGGCATGTTCGTCCGTTTCGCGATTGCGATTTGTTGACGGAATACACGTTGCTGCACATCCTTCGGAGACTTGTCCCAATGATAGTCCAGACCGATTTCCCCGAGCGCCATCACTTTTGGATGCTCCATCAACTTTTCAATTCGCTCTAAATCAGAGTCTGTACAATCAATCGCATCGACCGGATGCCAGCCGACAATCGCGTAAATGTCCTCATATGTTTCAGCCAATTCGATGGCGCGATCAATCGTCGGTGTATCAAACCCAACGACCAGCATCGGGGAAACCCCAGCTTCCCGGGCGCGTTCAATTGTTGCTTCAACATCTTCATTGAACTGTTCAGCATTGATATGAGTATGCGTATCAATCAACATATCCATTCCTCCTTTAGAAAAAGAGAGGGAGACCGCGGTCTCCCCCATACGTTATTTGACGATGGCTCCATTCGGCATGTTTTCAGACACAGTAGCCAATTCAAGTTTCCCGTCACGATCTGCTGCGAGAATCATTCCTTGAGAAAGCTCGCCACGGAGTTTGACCGGTTTCAAGTTGGCCACGACGATGACTTTTTTTCCTACAAGATCTTCAGGCGCATACCATTCGGCAATGCCCGAAACAATTTGGCGTGTTTCTTTCCCGAGATCGACTTGAAGTTTCAAGAGCTTCTTCGCTTTTTTGATTTTATCTGCCTCGATGATTTGACCGACACGGAACTCGACTTGGTCAAATACATCGATTGTAATTTCAGGGCGTACATCTTCATCTTCCTCGTCTGCTGTGACTTCGGCTTCCGCTTCTTCCGTACGCGCTTTCGATGCTTGACGCATCATTTCCTGAATCGCATCGACTTCCTCTTTCACGTCACGACGCGGGAAGATTGGTGTGCCGTCCGTCACCACTGCATTGTCGAATGCAGCAAACGATTCAAGTGCTTCCCATGACATATCCGCTCCTTCAAGACCTAACTGACGGAACATCTCTTTTGGTGCCCGTGTCATGAACGGTTGAATCATGATCGCAACATGACGCAGTACTCCCGCAAGGTGCGTCATTACAGAAGCAAGTTCTTCACGTTTCGTCTCATCTTTAACGAGAACCCACGGTTGCGTTTCATCAATATATTTGTTTGCACGACTAACGAGCTGCCAAATATTTGTGAGAGCAACTGAAAACTCCATATGTTCCATGGCTGCTTCTGTTTTTTCTGTCGTTTCTTTCACCATATTCAACAGGTCTGCGTCAAACGCTGTCACGTTTCCAGCATAGGCAGGCACTTTTCCATCGAAGTACTTCTTGATCATCGCGACAGTTCGATTGAGTAAGTTCCCCAAGTCGTTCGCCAAATCGAAGTTCAAGCGATCCACGAACGCCTCCGGAGTAAACGTACCGTCTGCTCCAAACGGAACTTCACGCAGAAGGTAGTAGCGTACTGAATCCAATCCATAGCGGTCGATCAACGGAATCGGGTCGACAACGTTCCCTTTCGATTTCGACATCTTACCGTCTTTCATGAGTAACCAGCCGTGCGCGAATACTTGCTTCGGCAATGGGAGGTCAAGCGCCATCAAAAGTGCTGGCCAAATGATGGTATGGAATCGGACAATCTCTTTTCCGACTAAATGTACATCTGCCGGCCAGTAGCGCTTGAAGAGCTCATCATTCTCCGAACCATAGCCGAGCGAAGAAATGTAGTTCGTGAGCGCGTCGACCCACACGTACACGACGTGTTTCGGGTTAGATGGAACTTTTACGCCCCAATCAAACGTTGTACGTGAAACAGCCAAATCTTGAAGCCCCGGCTTCAGGAAGTTGTTAATCATCTCTGTCTTACGTGACTCCGGTAAAATGAAGTCTGGATGCGACTCGAAATATTCGATTAAGCGGTCCGCATACTTGCTGAGACGGAAGAAGTAACACTCTTCACGAACAAGCTCTACAGGATGACCGCTGTCGGGGCTTTTTCCATCCACCAACTGGGATTCTGTATAGTACGTTTCATCCGGCACAGAGTACCAGCCTTCATACTCGCCTAAGTAGATATCATCATTCTTCAATAACGTTTCAAACACATGTTCGACCACTTTTTTGTGCCGGTCTTCAGTTGTACGAATATAATCATCGTACGAGATTTCAAGACGGTCCCAGAGTACTTTGATATCTTTGACGACGTCGTCGACGAACGCTTGAGGGGTCACCCCTGCCTCTTTCGCCTTTTCTTGAATTTTTTGTCCGTGTTCATCGGTTCCCGTCAAATAACGGACATCAAAACCTTTCAAACGCTTGTAACGCGCGATCGCATCTCCTGCAACCGTCGTGTACGCGTGACCGATGTGCAATTTTGCACTCGGATAATAGATTGGGGTTGTAATATAAAATGTAGGCTTTGCCATCATGTAGTCTCCATCCTTTCGACATTTGCAATTTTCATTATACACGGTTCGACAAAAGAATTTCCAAACCAATTGTTTGGAATTCTATTCGAAGCGCCCGCCATAAATGTTCCAAAAATACCCTTTCTTTGTTTCAAGTTCAAACTTTCGGGGAATTTTAGATATATATCGTTTTTTATTCGACAAAATTCGTTTTTTGATATTTATAATAGTCAGCAGTTGACTGCAATTGGAAAGTTTAGTATGCTTTTTGCTGAAGTCACTTTGTCGAATTTTGACGATTATTGTCACCATGAGATTTCGACACCATTGGAGGAGGAAATACAAAATGAAATCTACAGGTATTGTACGTAAGGTTGATGAACTTGGTCGCGTCGTTATTCCAATCGAATTACGTCGCACACTCGGGATTGCTGAGAAAGACGCTCTTGAAATTTATGTCGACAACGATCAAATCGTTTTGAAAAAATACAAACCAAACATGACTTGCCAAGTTACAGGTGAAGTATCAGACGATAACTTCAAATTGGCAGACGGTAAACTCATCTTGTCACCAGAAGGTGCACAACGTGTTCTCGTTGAGTTGAAAAACATGCTTGAAAACTACTACAGCGAAGAGTAAGCAAGGGATTCCTTGCTTACTCTTTTTTATCGAGTTGATGATACAAATCATACACGTCATTTCGCGATACATCTCGATCTTTTGCAGTTTGCTTAATCGCTGCATTCGGTTTAAGTCCCTCAGAGATGTAATGCGTAACGTGTTCAACCGGCGTAAGACTTTCCCACCACTCATTTGTCGGAGCCTCTTCCGTAGCCCCGCTCACCATTACGACAAATTCGCCGCGTACTTCACTTTCACACCATTCGATTGCCTCGTCTACACTTCCTCTTAAAAATTCCTCGAACGTTTTCGTGATTTCACGACCTAACACAAGCTGTCTGTTCCCTAACACTTGTCGAACCGCTGACAACATTTCTTTCAAACGGTGCGGTGCCTCATAAAAGATAACAGTTCCCGGTTCATAGCGTAATGAAGTCAGAACATCAACCCGTTCTTTCTTTTTACGCGGCAAAAAGCCATAGTACAAGAACCGCTCTGTCGAAAGGCCCGAAGCTACAAGAGCCGTCAACGCGGCGTTAGCTCCTGGTAAAACGACGACAGGTATGTTTGCTTCAATCGCCAACCTGACCAAATCGCTCCCTGGGTCCGAAATACCGGGCATCCCCGCGTCCGATACGACAGCGATGGATTTTCCGTTTTGAATGTCTTCAATTAAGCGAGGACCGCTTGCCTCTTTATTATGCTCATGATAACTAACAAGTTTCGTCGTGATTTCAAAGTGACGGCACAGCTTCATCGTTTGTCGTGTATCTTCTGCCGCAATAAGATCGACCTCACGTAACGTCCGAACTGCCCGATACGTCATATCTTCCAAGTTGCCAATTGGCGTTGGAACTACGTATAGTGTCGGCCGATCAGTTTGATAGCTTTTTTGTGAATTCATTCGTCGTCCCCTCCATCAACTGCTCTTTTTGAGCACGTGTCAATTGTTTGACAGACCACTCATATTGCATCGCTTCTCGTTTTGTCGGAAACGATTTAACATAGCACAACCGAACAGGCAAACGAGGTTTTGTGTATTTTGCGCCTTTTCCTGCATTATGGGCGCTGAGCCGTTTTTCAATATCGGTCGTATATCCCGTATAATATGTGCCGTCGCTGCATTCGACAATGTACGTATAGTGTTTAAGCATCGAGAATTTCTCGCATCTCTTTCGTGTACGTATCGTCCTCTTCATACACAACAAACGGTGGTAAAACTTTAAGTCCGGCTTTTCCATCTTTCGACCCCTCAATGAGCAATGTGTTTGCTTCCCGTCCGGCTTTTGGGTAAACGAGTTGCATCCGTTTCGGCTCGATTCGATACGCACGCATCAAGGTCAGGATATCGAGTAGACGTTCTGGCCGATGCACGAACGCGACTTTTCCGCCAGGTTTCACTAATTGACTGGCAGATTTGATACAGTCCTCTAACGTACATAACACTTCGTGCCGCGCAATCGTATGATGCTCTTTTTTGTTACGTAATGATGTTTCGTTCGCTAAAAAATAGGGCGGATTACACGTCACGACATCGTATTTAGCATGTCCGAGCTCATCTGCCGCTGTCTTGACATCTCCTTCAACGATGCGAATTCTTTCTTCGAGATGATTGACTTCCATACTTCGATTCGCCATATCCACCAATTTGGGCTGAATTTCTACCCCGGTAATGTTCCCTTTTGTTCGATAGGATAAAAAAAGTGGAATGGCGCCCGTCCCTGCACATAAATCGACTAAGTTCCCTTTTTGAATGGGTACCCAGACAAATTCAGCTAACAAGACCGCATCTAACGAAAACGAGAACACCTCATCACTTTGAATGATTTTACCTGGACGCCCGAGCAAATCGTCAAGGCGTTCACCATTTTTAACCGTCAAACTCGTTTCCCTCCTACTATAAAATAAAGGCGATGGATAGGGCTTTTCCCCCATCTATCGCCCCTTTATTAATGTTTATTAAGCATTGATAAACAGAAGAGGCAATCTCCATCTTTTCGAACTTGCCCGTAATGCAAGTTGCAAATATGAAATCCCTCTTGGTAAAGAGCAGCTAAGTTGTTCTGCCCTTTCCCTGACAACGCAATTTGCGAGTCACCGTTCGTCGTGTCGACTTCCGCCAACTGTTCGACTTTTTCACGTAAATGATGGTTTTCAAGATACATATGCTGATTTTCTTCTAGCAAATAAGCGAGTTGTTCTTTTAATACGCCTAAGTGCTCCGTCAAGAGTTGCATCTGTTGCTCGATTGCATCAACGCGCATCATAACTTCTTTCTTATCCATTCTTTCCACTACTCAGCACCCCATCACTGTTTTGACGGTTTCCGTTTAATCGCACCCACTTCAACGAGTTCATCAATCGTATATGTGACTATACGTGTCCGATCGTGCAACTCCACTTGAATGAGTTGGTCTAAAATATTCAGACCGATCACTCGTCCGTCACCTTCTGGAATTTTGATTCGCTTGCCGACATCTGGTAAATCTCGTTTTAACTCTTCATATGTGTCATTCTCATACTTTAAGCAACACATGAGACGACCACATACTCCAGAAATCTTGTTCGGATTTAAAGAAAGATTTTGGTCTTTCGCCATCTTAATCGATACCGGCTCAAATTCTCCTAGGAAGGACGAACAACATAGAACGCGCCCACATGGACCAATTCCGCTCAATAGTTTTGCTTCGTCACGCACACCAATTTGCCGGAGTTCGATTCGAGTTCGAAACACACTCGCTAAATCTTTTACGAGCTCACGAAAGTCGACGCGACCTTCAGCCGTAAAGTAGAAAATGACTTTATTTCGATCAAATGTATACTCAACATCTACTAATTTCATCTCTAGTTGATGTTCTCGGATTTTTTCTTCACAGACGGCGTGAGCATCGACAGCTGCCAGTCGGTTATCTCGAACGATTTCCGCATCTTTTTGATCCGCGACACGAAGAATCGTCTTTAACGGCAATACAACTTCGTCTTCACCGAGTTGTTTGTCGACTTGGACCACTTCCCCGTATTCGATTCCACGAACCGTTTCAACGATTACGTGATCCCCACGTTTAAGCGTTGCTTCGCCTGGTGAAAAGTAATAGATTTTTCCCGCTTCTTTAAAACGGACTCCAACTACTTCAAGCACGCTCTCCTATCCTTTCTGCAAATCGAACGATAATCGCTCGAACGTTAATTGAGGATTGACGTTTGCCTCGAGTCTACGAATCGCGTCATGAACACTTTCAATCGCACGTGCGATTTTTTGAACTGATCGATTTTGAACAAATTCACCATATAATGATGCCTCATTCGTAAAAATCTTCGGTGTGTAGGAATCACGCACTTTCATATTAAGCGCTTCTTCCAACCAAATTTCAAACAGTTCTAAACCAACACGCATTTCGTTGCGACCTTTAAAATGTCCTAACCACTTTTCTTGTGCGAACAAAATCAACTCTTGTGGACGTTTCGTCAATACTTCAATTAATTGTACCACTAGCCCGTATGCCTGTACAAACCACTCCTGATGAAGCGCCTCTTTTGCCTCTTCCCATTTTGGGTAAACAGTCAAAGCAAGATAAGCCATATCATACGTACAAGCTAATTCTTCAGACATTGTTTCAGCTAATTTTGTACGATCGATTGGGCGAAACGCCAACTGCTGTGCCCGAGAACGAATGGTCGGAAGGAGCAATTGAGGTTGCGTCGTAACCAATATCGCAAGTTTTCCAACACCGGGTTCTTCAAAGAATTTTAGTAAACTATTCGCAGCCTGCGTAGTCATTTTATGCGCTTGGTGAATGACGTATACTTGTCGATCCCCTTCAGCTCCGCGCAATGACAAATCACTCAATAATTGTTGAATCTGTTCTTTCTTAATACTTGCACCATCCGGCTCCACTTCGATGTAGTCCACAATGTTTTTTGAATCCATTCGACGACAATTCCGACAAACTCCGCATGGTTCAGCACCTTCCGGGGATTCACAAAATAATGCTTTGGCAAATAATTGCGCCGTTTCAATTAAAAACGGTTCATAATCCCCCGAAAAGATATAAGCATGGCCAACTTTATTCATGACGATTGAGTTTTGAATCACTTTAGATATTACAGTTTGCGACTCCACTAAATCCTGAAAACGCATATGTCCAACTCCCATTAAAACTGGTGGAATCCTTCAATCGGTAAGACGAACACAGTCGCTCCACCAACCTGCACTTCAACTGGATATGGGATGTACGAGTCTGCGTGACCTCCCATCGGTGAAATCGGCGTAATCATTTGGTCGCGGCTCGAACAATTTGACTGAATCACGCTCAATAAATCATCCAATCGTTCCTGAGGCACACCCATCATAAATGTCGTGTTCCCTTCTTTTAAAAAGCCACCTGTTGTTGCCAGTTTCGTTGCTCTAAAATCTTGTTCAATCAATGCATCCGACAAACGTGCACTATCTTTGTCATGCACAATTGCAATCACCATTTTCATCATAATTTCACTCCTCTATTCTTTAGACGTTCTAATGTGGCATCAAGCACTTCGTCATGAATGCATTCTACAGATTGATCTGCATCAATCAGAATCATGCGTTCTGGATATTTATTTAACAGGGCATGGAACCCTTCATATACACGTTGGTGGAAGGCTTGATCACGACTTTCAATACGATCTAGCTGTCCTCGGTCTTTCATGCGTTCTTGTGCACGTTGTGGGGTCAAGTCAAATAAGAATGTCACATCCGGTGTGATTCCACTCGTAGCCCATTCATTTAAGGATTCAATCTGATCCATATCATACTGTAACCCATAACCTTGATAAGCAATAGAAGCATCGACAAAGCGATCACACAGTACAACAGCCCCTCTTGCGAGAGCGGGACGGATGATTTGATCAACGTTTTGTGCTCGTGAAGCGGCATACAACATCATTTCCACACGAGGTGTCATTTCATGATGTTCGGGAGATAAAAGCACTTCTCGAATACTATTACCGACCGTTGTACCACCCGGTTCACGTGTGACAACGACTTCATACCCTTTGCTATTTAATGCCTCTACTAATAAGTTTAGCTGCGTCGTTTTTCCAGAACCATCTGGTCCCTCCACTGTTATAAACATTCCGTTCACTTTAAAACTCCTCTACGATAACATCAATTTGCTTTATCATAACATGCCTACTGGCTTGAAGCTTCCTTCTAAGAGAAATCCAATCAGTCAGAACTTTAATTTTTTCCGCTGTAATTCGCTCCCCTTTTAAAATCCATGGAATTCCTGGCGGATATGGAATAACTGTTTCCCCGGCAATATGTCCGATCGCTTGTTCAAAAGGTACGCGTTTCACTTCAGGATGATCATCAAAAGTATATAAAGAAGATACGCGATTGGTTTTGGGGAAAGGAAAAATCGTTTCATCCTCTTCAATCACCGGCACATGTCGCGCAGCATTCTTTATTAATTTGATCCAATGATTAATTTCCTGTCCTTTAAGTTCCCTCAAAGGGAGACAAAATAACACATGATCTGCAGCAGCCAATTCAACATCTATTCCAATCGACGCTAAATGCTGACTAAATACAAGCCCATTCTTCGGATAGGTTAAGACTGTTACCTTTGTAAAGTCATCACCTACTTTGACAATAAAACCAGCTCGTTTCATTTCTAAAACAAATTTAGCATGACTCATTTGGATTGATGACCAATCATCATCGCTCAAATTTTCTAAATAAGATCTCGCATAGTCCAGAGATGCCATAATTAAATAAGAAGGGCTAGATGTTTGAAATGAAGCTAAAGCATGCTTTAGCCGTTCTTCATCTATATTTTCCTTATAATGAATCCATGCACCCATAGTTAACGCGGGCAATGTTTTATGAGCAGACTGAACAACTGCACTAGCCCCTTCAAAAATCGCAGATCGCATTGGGAGATGGGGGTGAATTAAATGCGCTCCATGTGCTTCATCGACAAGTAAAGGAATGTCAACAGAATTTAAAAAAGAAGAGATTGCTCTAATATCGGCCATATCCCCGTAATACGTGGGAGAAGTTAATAATACAGCTTTTCCATTTGGGTACTGTTCAATCGCTTCTTGAATTGTTTCTAATTGTACAACAGTAGGGATACCTGTGCCTCGTTCAATTTCCGGAGTCAGTAAAATCGGTTTCAGCCCCAGCCACTCAATCGCATTCCAGACTGATTTATGAGAATTACGTTGTACATATACCTGTTCACCTCGTTTTACGGTAGCTGCCAACATACTCCAATTTCCGACTGTTGAACCGTTCACCAACCATCTGCTCTTACTTTTATACAAATTACCTAAAGCATCTTGAGCTTGCTGGATAATCCCATCGGCATCATGAAGATCATCCAAATGAGCAAGCTCCGTCAAATCATATGGCATGATTTTAGAAAAAGGTAGAGGCAAATCACCGTTTTTCACCGTCCCATTGTGATGACCAGGAACATGGAAAGATACTCTTTTTTCTCTAACATGTTGTTCAAGCACTTCAATAAACGTAAATGGATTTTTTGGTGAACGAGCCATGGTATTCCCTCCTAAACTATTAAAAAAGACGACCAAGCGCTATGCTTGATCGTCTTCGCTGTTGCCTGGCAACGTCCTATCCTCACAGGGGGAGAACCCCCAACTACTTTCGGCGCTGAGACGCTTAACTTCCGTGTT
>NZ_JACSKZ010000007.1 GCF_018617875.1 Exiguobacterium algae | reverse complement strand
GTTCCCATGCCGAACACGGAAGTTAAGCGTCTCAGCGCCGAAAGTAGTTGGGGGTTCTCCCCCTGTGAGGATAGGACGTTGCCAGGCAACAGCGAAGACGACCGAGCATAGCGCTCGGTCGTTTTTTTGTACGTGCGATGACATTCTGTGTCATCGCTTTTCGTTTGCCTTTTTATAAATCAATGATAAAATATAGTCAAAAGTCAAAGATGGTCAGAGGGTGGTGGAGATGAGGAATATTTCGGATGTTATTGAACAGTATTTAAAGCAGGTGCTAAAAGAAAGCCAAGCGAATTCGATTGAAATTAAACGACAAGATATTGCTCAACGTTTTGAATGTGTACCATCTCAAATCAACTATGTCATCAACACGCGGTTTACTGTCGAAAAAGGATATTTGGTGGAAAGTAAGCGGGGTGGAGGAGGATATATTCGAATCCGCCGTGTGATTCTGCATGAAAAACAAGACGTTCTTTCAAGTTTAATGGAAGTCCTTCATGAACAATCACGTCTAACTGAACAGTTAGTCGAGAACATTTTAATTCGACTTGTGGAAGAACAGATGCTTCAAGAACGAGAAGCCCAACTAGTCTATCATTTATTGTCGGATGAAGCGTTGAGTTTTCAGGTCGAAGATCGCTATTTGATTCGACGACAACAATTGCTCACGCTAATGAAATTACTTCGTTATCGCAATGGAGGCTGAGAACGAGATGCTATGTGAGAGATGTAAACAACGTCCGGCTGTAAATGAGATTGTTGTACTTGAACAGGGCATACCGGTCAAACGTCATTTATGTCGCCAGTGTACGATTGAACTCATGACCGGATATGTGCCGGTTGTAAAGCATTGTCCAACTTGCCAAATGACACAAAATGATTTGGTGCGTTTGAGAAAAGCGGGTTGTGCAACGTGTTATACCGTATTTCGGGATGAATTGATTAAAATGACGAGACAATATCAGCAAGGTCACGACCAACACGTCGGCTCAATTCCAGTCCAACTACGTTCTCCCCATGAACGAATCGAGGAACGACTCGAAAAATTGGCAGGGGAGTTAGAGCGAGCTGTCGAACTAGAGGATTATGAACGAGCAGCACGCCTTCAAAAAGAAATAAAGCAATTGAAAGGGCAAGGTGAAGCATGATGGAAACATTCCTAGCGCATCCCCTCGGTCCAAAAATGAAAGAACGTGCCAAGCTTGATGATTTAGTTATTTCTACGCGAATTCGATTAGCTCGTAATTTGAAAGATACAGTGTTCTCTCCTATGTTAACGAAAGAAGGGGAACGGAAACTGTGTGAACGAATTGAAGATGGGTTGCGTGGATTAAAAGGATTCGAATATCTTCATATGCATGATTATGATGCCATCACACGTCAAGCCCTTATGGAAAAACACTTAATCAGTCCGGCTATTGCAGAAAATGAGGAAAGTGCAGTCTTTTTGAGTGAAGACGAAACCATCAGTGTGCTTGTAAATGAAGAAGATCATCTGCGAATCCAAACGTTGCTTCCAGGTTATCAAGTACAGGAAGCATTTGAATTGGCCAAACAGGTCGATGTATTATGCGAGGAGTCTCTCCCGTATGCTTTCGATGAACAACTAGGTTACTTAACGACATGTCCAAGTAACATCGGAACAGGACTTCGCGCATCCGTCATGTTACACTTGCCTGGATTAACGCTTACCGGACGAATTACTCCTATCCTAAGAGAACTTCGGAAACTTGGGTATACGATTCGTGGGCGTTACGGTGAAGGTAGCGATGCGGCTGGGCGATTGTTCCAACTTTCTAATCAGCGTACGTTAGGTAGTCGTGAATCACAAATGTTAATTGATTTTATGGAAGTGACAGAACAGGTCGTTCAAGCAGAACGTCAAGCCCGTGAACAACTCCTGGCAAGTAAACAGGAAGAGCTGGAGGACCGGTTCTATCGTTCATATGGTATTTTACGATATGCCAAGTTGTTGTCATCAACTGAGGCGATTGAACGACTGTCTGATTTACACTTGGCGAGTGATCTCGGTATTCTGTCAGACTGGAGCCCGCCTGAGTTCCATGAATTGATTGTCAGGTTACAATCAGGTTTTCTACAAAAACATTTCGGGAAAACATTATCTACGCAAGAGCGTGATCGTGAACGGGCAACGCTCGTTCGTCGAACGTTAGATCAAGGCTTAGTTTGATCCAACTATAAGGAGGTTTTTTCAATGATGTTTGGACGATTTACAGAACGAGCGCAACGCGTATTGGCTTTAGCACAAGAGGAAGCGGTACGCCTGGGCCATCATAATATTGGTACAGAGCATATTTTACTCGGACTTGTTCGAGAAGGAGAGGGCATTGCTGCAAAAGCACTCTTTGCTCTTGGACTCACATCCGAAAAAATTCAACAAGAAGTGGAGTCCTTGATTGGGCGCGGATCAGAGAACGGTTCAACGATTCATTATACGCCTCGGGCGAAAAAAGTGATTGAACTTTCAATGGACGAGGCTCGTAAACTCGGACACTCTTATGTTGGAACGGAGCACATTCTGCTTGGTCTCATTCGTGAAGGAGAAGGCGTCGCGGCTCGTGTATTAAACAACTTAGGTATTAGTTTGACAAAAGCACGTCAACAAGTCCTCCAACTTCTTGGGAATACAGAATCATCATCGAACGCTTCACAGCCTGGGGCAAGTGCCGCTACGCCGACCCTCGATGGATTGGCCCGTGATTTGACACAACAGGCACGGGAGTCTCGACTTGATCCGGTCATCGGGCGCGCCAGTGAAATTCAACGTGTGATTGAAGTGCTGTCTCGTCGTACGAAGAACAACCCGGTTCTTATTGGGGAGCCGGGTGTCGGGAAAACGGCGGTCGTTGAAGGGTTGGCACAGCAAATCATTAACAATGAAGTGCCGGAGACGCTTCGAAACAAGCGTGTCATGGTACTTGATATGGGAACGCTCGTTGCCGGAACGAAATACCGTGGTGAATTCGAAGACCGTTTGAAGAAAGTCATGGATGAAATTCGTCAGGCGGGTAACGTGATTCTCTTTATCGATGAATTGCATACTCTGATTGGAGCAGGTGGAGCCGAGGGTGCGATTGATGCGTCGAATATTTTGAAGCCATCACTTGCCCGTGGTGAGCTCCAGTGTATCGGAGCAACGACACTCGACGAGTACCGTAAATATATCGAAAAAGATGCGGCGCTCGAGCGACGTTTCCAACCAATTCAGGTGAACGAACCGACAACCGAAGAAGCAGAGCAGATCTTGCTCGGCCTTCGCGACCGCTACGAGGCACATCACCGGGTGACAATTACGGATACAGCGATTCATGAAGCAGTCGTGCTATCGGACCGGTATATCTCGGATCGCTTTTTACCAGACAAAGCGATTGACCTCGTGGATGAGGCCGCTTCGAAAGTAAGACTCCGTTCTTTCACAGCTCCGCCGAACTTAAAAGAGCTTGAATCGAAACTCGAGTCGATCCGAAAAGAGAAAGACTCGGCTGTACAAAGTCAGGAGTTTGAAAAAGCTGCATCCTTACGCGATACAGAACAAAAGCTGCGTGATGAACTGGAGCAGTTGAAATCAGAATGGCAGAACAAGCAAGGTAACGAGAAGTTAGAAGTAACAAAAGAAGACATCGCGCAAGTTGTTGCGAACTGGACTGGCGTTCCGGTTACAAAAATCGCAGAAGAAGAAACGGATCGCCTCTTGAAGCTTGAATCCATTTTACACGACCGCGTCATCGGGCAAGATGAAGCAGTAAAATCGATTTCTCGTGCGATTCGTCGGGCGCGTGCCGGATTGAAAGATCCAAAACGTCCGATTGGGTCATTCATTTTCCTTGGACCGACCGGAGTCGGGAAGACAGAGCTCGCGCGTGCCGTTGCGGAAGCGATGTTCGGTGATGAGGATGCGATTATCCGAATCGACATGTCGGAATATATGGAGAAACATGCGACAAGCCGTCTCGTCGGTTCACCTCCAGGATATGTCGGATATGAAGAAGGCGGTCAATTGACGGAGAAGGTACGCCGGAAACCATATTCTGTCATCCTTCTCGATGAAATTGAGAAAGCACACCCGGAAGTGTTCAACATTTTACTCCAAGTGCTAGATGATGGTCGATTGACGGATTCGAAAGGCCGTACGGTTGACTTCCGAAATACGATTATCATCATGACGTCAAACGTCGGGGCAGCTGCCCTTAAACGCAATAAATACGTCGGATTCACTGTTGAAGACGATGTGAAGCGTGAATATACAGAAATGAAAGACAAGGTGTTGGAAGAATTGAAAAAAGCATTCCGTCCGGAGTTCTTAAACCGAATCGATGAGATTACGGTCTTCCACTCACTCCAAAAAGAGCACATTCAGGAAATCATCAAACTCATGGCAGAGACGCTTACAAAACGTCTTGGGGAACAAGGTATTGAGTTCCACTTGACAGAGGCGGCGCTTGAGAAGATTGCCGAAGTTGGATATGATCCGGAATACGGGGCTCGACCACTCCGTCGTGCGCTTCAACGGGAAGTCGAAGATCGACTCTCTGAATCAATGCTTGGCGGAACAATTTCAAAAGGTAGCAAAGTTGCGCTCGATGTCGAAGATGGTGAGTTCGTCGTGCGTAATGAAGGTGTTGTCCAGTAAACAAGAAGCTCCCTCTTTCAAACGAGGGGGCTTTTTTAGACAGAAGGGAATACTATGGCGAAAATTAAAACAAAATACGTCTGTCAATCATGCGGCTATGAATCTCCAAAGTGGATGGGCAGATGTCCGGGATGTAATGAATGGAATACGCTTGTCGAAGAGTTCGTTGAAGAGAAGAAGGCGAAGCGCGGGGCTGCCTTTGTTCACAGCTCGTCGCGCCAGTTAAAGCCGGAGCGGTTATCGAATGTTGTGTCTCAGGAAGAAACGAGAGTACACACGAACAGTAAAGAATTTGACCGTGTCTTAGGTGGCGGCATTGTACCGGGTTCACTTGTCTTAGTCGGGGGAGACCCGGGGATTGGAAAATCAACGATTCTGTTGCAGGTGAGCGCTCATTTGGCTCATAGCGGCAAAAAGGTATTGTATATTTCCGGAGAAGAATCACTGAAACAAACAAAACTTCGGGCCGAGCGTTTAGGGCTTCCGACAGATGATCTATTTGTGTTGGCAGAAACGGATATGTTGATGATTGAGCGTGTCATCGACGAAGAACAACCCGGATTTGTCATCATTGACTCGATTCAGACAGTCTATATGGATGAGATTCAATCGGCTCCAGGAAGTGTGTCGCAAGTACGTGAATGTACGGCAGCGTTAATGAAAATCGCAAAAACACGCGGGATTGCTGTTTTCATCGTCGGTCATGTGACGAAACAAGGGTCGATTGCCGGTCCCCGCTTGCTTGAACATATGGTCGATGCCGTTCTTTATTTTGAAGGGGAGCGCCATCATACGTTCCGAATTTTGCGTGCGGTCAAAAACCGTTTCGGGTCGACGAATGAGATCGGGATTTTTGAGATGAAAGAAAGTGGATTGGAAGAGGTGCTCAATCCATCTGAGATTTTCTTGGAAGAACGGACAGCGGGTGTATCGGGTTCGACCGTCGTCGCTTCTATGGAAGGGACGAGGACCGTACTCGTCGAGTTACAGGCGTTGATTTCTCCGACTTCGTTCGGAAATCCGAGACGAATGGCAACAGGGATTGATCAAAACCGGGTCGCACTCCTCATGGCTGTTCTCGAAAAACGATCAGGCTTACTTCTCCAAACACAAGATGCGTATTTAAAAGCCGCGGGTGGTGTCAAACTGGACGAGCCGGCAATTGATCTAGCCATTTGCATATCGATCGCCTCCAGTTTCCGGGATCGACCGACCCGACCGACCGATGTCTGTATCGGTGAAGTGGGTTTGACCGGCGAAGTACGGCGTGTCTCCAGAATTGAGCAACGTGTGGCCGAGGCTGCGAAATTAGGATTTACACGAGCGATTATTCCGAAAAACAATTTGGGTGGATGGACGGCACCGCCTGGAATCGATGTTGTCGGTGTCGGGACAGTCGATGAAGCACTCCAGTTGGCGATTCCGTTTTAACGGGTCGCCGCTGGCAGTTTTTAACGCTTTGTAACGGACGTTCCTGAAAAAAGCGTGGTACAATGTAAGTGTTATTTTTGAAATTTTACTTCATGAAAAGGAGGTGGGATGAGTGAAGATTGCAGTGCGGATTGGATTTATTTTAATCGGACTCGTTGTAGGCTGGTTCGGGATTATCGAGGCAACCCTTTTGTTTGGAGACCTCGGCATGAATGTACCGGAGTGGTTGCAGATTCCTTACGTGGCAAGTTTGATTGGTGGACTTATCTTCTTCATTCTTAGTTTATTCTTGACCGATGGGGTCGTAAAATTTATTCGTTTTATTGAGGAGCGGCTTGTTCGCTTACCGGTTGGCGACATTTTGTTCGGTTCAATCGGCTTGATTATCGGATTGTTGATCGCCTTTTTGATTAGCGTATCACTCGAGGTCACGAATATATTCTTACTCAGTAAAATCGTGCCGATTTTTGTAACGGCATTGTTTGGTTACTTTGGATTTGCTGTTGGTTACCGGAAACGGAATGAATGGATCAAGTTGTTTGTGAAGAGCGAACGGGAAAAACCATCAGGTGATGCGACGCGTCGGTCAAACGACAAAATCCTGGATACGAGTGTCATCATCGATGGACGAATCGCAGATATCGCAACGACCGGGTTTGTCGAAGGGACATTGATTGTGCCGCAATTTGTCATCGGTGAGCTCCAATATATCGCAGATTCCTCCGATACGTTGAAACGGAACCGTGGACGTCGTGGACTTGATATTTTAAAAGAGCTTCAAGGGAATAAGCGGATTCAAGTCGAGATTTACGATGGCGACTTTGAAGATGTACCTGAAGTCGATATTAAATTAATCAAGCTGGCTGAATTGAAGAAGGGCATTGTCGTGACGAACGACTATAACTTGAACAAAGTGTGTGAAGTCCGGAATGTGCCTGTGTTAAATATTAATGATTTGGCCAATGCGGTGAAACAAATTGTGATTCCAGGCGAAGAAATGGTCGTAACGGTCATAAAAGAAGGAAAAGAGCAAAATCAAGGCGTTGCTTATCTTGAGGATGGAACGATGGTCGTTGTTGAAGGAGGACGAAAACTCATTTCAAAAACGCTTCCGGTCGTCGTCACAAGTGTGCTCCAGACGTCTGCGGGTCGTATGATTTTTGCCCGTCCTGAATAAAAAAAGCTGAGAAAAGAGACGCGTGAGCGCTCTCTTTTTTCACGAATAGAGGTGTAAACCATGGTGCCATATACAGTTGTCATCCCGGCAGCAGGGAGAGGGAAACGCATGGGAGCGGATTTGAACAAGCTGATGCTCACGTTGCGAAATAAGCCGATCATTGTGTGGACGATTGAAGCCTTTGCAAAAGATGCGTGGTGTCACCAGATCGTGCTCGCTATACGTCTTGAAGAACAAGCGTGGTTTGAAGAAGCGCTGCATCACATCGAGACACCGATTACATATGTGGCGGGAGGGGAAGAACGTCAACAGAGCGTCTATGCGGGTCTGCGTGCCGTATCCCCTGATGAGATTGTGATGATTCATGACGGGGCACGACCGTTTGTCCGAGTCGAACAATTGCATCAGGTCGCCGAGGCTGCCCGGTCTGAAGGCGCGATTTTGGCCGTTCCGGTAAAAGATACGGTGAAGCAGGTGACCGATGCCCATATTTCCAAGACGGTACCGCGGTCGGACCTTTGGCTGGCGCAAACACCACAAGCTTTTTCCGCAAGTGCGATCTTAGCGGCACATGAAAAAGCGGCAGCCGCTGAATTTATCGGGACTGACGATGCCAGTCTGTTTGAATGGATTGGAGAGCCGGTGCGTATTATTCCCGGGGACTATCACAATATTAAAATGACGACCCCTGAAGACTTACTGTTCGGGGAAGCGATTTTAACGAAGGAGGACTATCGATGAGAATTGGACAAGGGTTTGATGTACATGCATTTGCTGAAGGACGTCCATTGATTTTAGGAGGGATTGAGATTCCTCATGAGCGGGGGTTATTGGGTCATTCAGACGCTGACGTATTGCTCCATACGATTGCAGATGCTGCCCTTGGTGCAATCGCTGCGGGAGATATCGGCAAACACTTCCCGGATACGGATCCCGCTTTTAAAGATGCGGATTCCAAAGTGTTGCTTCAGCATGTGTGGAAGCTCGTGAAAGCAGAAGGATATGTTCTCGGTAATGTGGATGCGACCGTCATGGCCCAGCGTCCGAAATTACGTCCTTATATCGATGAGATGCGAGCGGTCATCGCTGATTTATTGGAAGCTGACATGGATCAGGTAAACGTGAAGGCGACCACGACGGAGAAGTTGGGCTTCACCGGTCGTGAAGAAGGAATTGCGGCCCAAGCGGTCATCTTGCTCAACCGTGCTTGACAAAAGTGGTATACTATTTGGGCAGAAGAGAAGAAAGGTGGAACAATTATGAGTGAAGTGCGTGTACGCTATGCGCCAAGTCCGACGGGGCACCTCCATATTGGGAATGCACGGACGGCGTTATTCAACTACTTATTCGCTCGCCATGCGGGCGGTAAAATGATCCTTCGAATCGAAGACACGGATCAAAAACGAAATGTGATGAACGGTGTCGAGAGCCAAATGAAGTATTTAGAATGGCTTGGCATCGACTGGGATGAGGGCCCGGGCCGCGGTGGGGATTACGGTCCTTACTTCCAAATGGAGCGCCTGGCGATTTATGAGAAGTACGTAAACGACTTGATGAATAAAGGTCTCGCCTATAAATGCTATATGACATCAGAGGAGCTTGAAGCAGAGCGCGAAGCACAAATTGCACGCGGCGAGGCACCACGTTATTCTGGTGCACACCGCAACCTCAGTGTCGAAGAACGTGAAGCGTTTGAAGCGGAAGGACGCAAACCGTCGATTCGGATCCGCGTACCTGAAAATGTCACGTATAAGTGGACAGATGTCGTCAAAGGCGACGTGTCGTTCGAGTCTAAAGACTTCGGAGATTGGGTCATCGTCAAGCAGGATGGGATTCCGACATATAACTTCGCAGTCGTTGTTGATGACCATCTCATGGAAATCAGTCACGTCTTACGTGGAGATGACCATATCGCCAACACGCCGAAACAAATGATGATTTATGACGCGCTCGGTTGGGAGTATCCGGAGTTTGGTCATATGACGTTGATCTATAACGAAAATCATAAGAAATTGTCGAAGCGTGATGAATCGATCATCCAGTTTATCGAGCAGTACGCGGACCTCGGTTACTTACCGGGGGCACTCTTTAACTTCATTTCACTTCTTGGCTGGTCACCGGTCGGAGAAGAAGAAATCTTCACGAAGGAAGAGTTCATTCAAATGTTCGATGCAGGACGCTTATCGAAGAGTCCGGCAGTTTTTGACCAACAAAAGTTGGCGTGGATCAATAGTGTCTACATGAAGAAGGCTTCGCTTGACGAAGTGGTAGCGCTCAGTTTACCATTCTTACAAGAAGCAGGGCGATTACCGGAGGCGGTATCCGTCGAGGAAGCGGATTGGGCAACAAACTTGATTGCATTGTATAAAGAACAGATGACGCACGGGGCTGAAATTGTTCCGTTGACAGATTTGTTCTTCAAAGATGAAATCGAGTATGACGAAGAAGCCAACGCTGTCCTTTCAGGTGAAACGGTGCCCGCGGTGCTTGCAGAGTTCAAACAGCAGCTCGAAAGCATCGAAGACTTCACACCAGAGGCGATTAAAGCGGCAACAAAGGCGACGCAAAAAGCCACTGGTCAAAAAGGGAAGAACTTGTTCATGCCAATCCGTGTCGCTACGACAGGACAGACGCACGGACCGGAGCTTCCAAACGCCATTTCATTGATTGGTAAGGAACGTGTATTGACACGTCTGACAAAATTATTAGCGTAAAGGCATTGATGAGGAAAGTAAGCGGTATGACTCTTTGCAGAGACTAGAACCTTGGCTGGAAGTTCTAGAAGTGTCCCCCGACGAAGTGCACCTCGGAGCCGTCTCGGCGATATGTAGTCGAGACCGTGACTCGGCGTTAACGAGATTTGAGAGGGGAACGACTTTCCCAAACAGAGTGGAACCGCGCTTACGGCGTCTCTGTGCCTTGGCACAGGGGCGCCTTTGCTTTTGGAATGAAAAGGAGATTACATTATGGGATTTTGGAGAAGTGTACGTGACGACATCCAAACCGTGCTTGAACTGGACCCGGCAGCACGCTCCAAAGTGGAGGTGGCGTTGACGTATCCGGGCCTCCATGCACTTTGGACGCATCGAATGGCACACGGGCTTTGGAAACGAAATATGAAACTATTGGCAAAACTGCTCTCTCAGTTCAGTCGCTGGATGACAGGGATTGAAATACATCCCGGCGCTGTCTTGGGTGAACGTGTGTTCATCGATCATGGCTTCGGCATCGTAATCGGCGAAACTGCCGTAATCGGAAATGATGTGACCATTTATCAAGGGGTCACACTAGGTGGTACCGGGAAAGAAAAAGGAAAGCGCCACCCGACGATCGGGAACGATGTGTTAATTTCAGCAGGGGCAAAAGTGCTCGGCAATATCATGATTGGAGATTGCGTCAAAATTGGAGCGAGTTCCGTCGTCCTAAAAGACGTTCCGTCCGATTCGACAGTTGTCGGCATCCCCGGACGTGTCGTCATTCGGAATGGTGAGCGCGTGAAGCAACATGATTTAGACCATCGATTACCGGACCCTGACCGTGAATGCCAGGAGCGATTAGAGACCGCTGTGGAAGAACTTCAACGGAGACTAGCAATGCTCGAGAAGCAAATGGAGGAGAAAAAACATGATTCAGTTTTACAACAGCCTCACGAATAAAAAGGAGCCGTTCGTTCCGATCGTTCCGGGAAAAGTATCGATGTACGTATGTGGTCCGACTGTATATAACTATATTCATGTCGGGAATGCCCGACCTGCCATCGCCTTTGACACCGTTCGTCGTTATTTGACGTATCGAGGGTACGACGTGAAGTATGTTTTAAACTTTACCGATGTCGATGACAAAATTATTCGGACGGCCAATGAGTTAGGGGAGGACGTAGAAACCTTAACAAACCGCTACATCGAGGCGTATTTGGCGGATACGGGGGCGTTAAACGTCCAGCCGGCGGATGTGCATCCACGTGTCACGGATACGATGCAAGAGATCATCGACTTCATCCGTCAGTTAGAAGAAGAGGGCTACGCCTACGAATCGGAGGGAGACGTCTATTTCCGGACGAAAAAGTTTGAGGAATATGGCAAGCTGAGCCAACAGTCGATTGAAGATTTACGAGCGGGATCACGGGTCGATGTCGGCGAAAAGAAAGAAGATCCGCTTGACTTCGTACTATGGAAAGCGGCCAAACCGAGTGAGCCGGCGTGGGAGAGCCCGTGGGGGAAAGGCCGTCCAGGTTGGCATATCGAATGTTCAGCGATGGCGAAAAAACACCTCGGTGCGACAATCGACATTCATGCGGGCGGACACGATCTGAAATTCCCTCACCACGAGAATGAGATCGCGCAATCGGAAGCATGCAATCATGCGAAATTTGCGAACTATTGGCTGCATAACGGATTTATCAATATTGAAAATGAAAAAATGTCGAAATCGCTCGGAAACTTCCTGCTCGTCCACGAGGCGTTAAAAGAAGTAGACCCGATGGTGCTTCGCTTCTTCATGCTTTCTGTTCATTACCGACATCCAATCAACTATAGTCGTGAGTTGATTGAACAAGCGGCAAACGGCTGGAGCCGGATCAAAGAAGCCTACCAGAACATTGAATACCGTTTATCGGTCACGACGGGTCTTGGAGAGCCAAGTGAATCGATGGAGCGGAAGTTGGTGAATATCAAATCTGCCTTTATCGAAGCGATGGATGATGATATCAATACTGCGAATGCGATGACAGTGTTATTCGACCTGGCCCGGGAGGCAAATATTTACGCCAAAGCCGACCATGTGTCGAAAGAGACACTTGAACAAGTCATTGAGTTGTTTGATGAATTGACCGGGGTGCTTGGTTTGACGTTGGCAGAGGAGAAAGAACTTCTTGACGATGACATCGACCAATTAATCCAAGAGCGGAACGAAGCGCGAGCGAACCGGAACTTTGCCCGTGCGGACGAAATCCGTGACTTGTTGAAACAACAAAACATTCAACTCGAAGACACGGCACAAGGTGTGCGGTGGAAACGGTTATGATGCAACCGAAACAAATGAACGCACTCGCACTGGCTTACATGGGTGACGTGGTTTACGAGATGGCTGTAAGGAAACGGTTGTTAGGAAAAGGTTTGACAAAACCGAACGACTTACACCGCGGGGCAGTGCGTTACGTGAATGCCAGTGCCCAGGCTGGCGTTGTGACGCACTGGCTGGAAGCAGGGATGCTGACAGAAGAAGAGGAAGCAGTCGTCAGAAGAGGGAAGAATGCGAAATCGGGTTCGATTCCGAAACGGGTCGACGTCCATACGTACCGTTATTCGACAGCCTTTGAGGCATTGATTGGTTATATCTATTTAACAGAAAGAAGGGATCGTCTTGAAGAACTCATCGAACAAGCGTTCAACTGGCTCGAAAACGAATCGACCGAAGCGACATGACGGAGGGCGCGGAAGAGAGAAACAACCTTTCGACCGTTCGCGTCAGGAACGTGTTGAACGTCCGCGTCGCCAAAAAGCCGAACGGCCGGACTACAAAGAAGTTGACGTGATGGAAGAGGGAATTGATTTCCTCTACGGACGAAATCCGGTGCTTGAAGCACTGCGGAGCGGTCGGGATATGAACAAAGTGTTCATTCTCGAAGGACAACAAAAAGGACCGCTCGCCCAGATCATCGCGATGGCGAACGAGGCTTCGGTGCAAGTCTCCTTCGTGCCGAAAACGAAGCTTGAGAAAATGGCGGGGAGTGAGCATCACCAGGGTGTGGTTGCCGCTGTCGCAGCATATGAGTATAAAACGATTGAAGATATGTTCGTACTTGCCGCCTCGAAAGAGGAGACTCCGCTTTTCATCTTGCTGGATGAGTTAGAAGACCCGCATAACCTCGGTTCGATCTTACGTACGGCAGATGCTGTCGGTGCACACGGGATCATCATTCCGAAGCGCCGGTCGGTTGGTTTGACACAAACGGTCGCGAAAGCGTCGACTGGGGCGATTGAACATATCCCGGTAGCACGTGTCACGAACTTGACCCGGACGCTTGAAGAACTGAAGGAAAAAGGATTGTGGGTGGTCGGAACAGATGCGAAGGAAAGTCAGGATTACCGTCGTCTCGATGGCAATATGCCACTCGTTGTCGTGATCGGTAGCGAGGGGAAAGGAATGAGCCGTCTCGTTCGAGAGTCTTGCGACTTCCTTGTTCATTTACCGATGGTCGGTCACGTCACGTCACTGAACGCATCCGTTGCCGCGGCACTTCTGTTATATGAAGTGCACCGGTCCCGTCATCCGTTATCATGAGTATCCAAAAACGTGAGCTCCTTCTTGTCGATGGATACAACATCATTGGCGCATGGCCCCATTTGCGTCGGCTTCGAGATGTCGATTTCGACCAGGCTCGAAATCTGTTGATTGAGGCGATGGCGGAATATCAAGCAGCCTCAGGAAAAGAAGTCACAATCGTGTTCGATGCACACATGCGCTATGGTCGGGAATCAAAAGAAAAAAGAAGCCGGGTCGACGTGGTGTATACGAAAGAAAATGAGACGGCGGATGAATGGATTGAGCGTCGTGCGCATGAGTTGGTCGATGATCGTTTGGTCACGTTATTCGTTGCGACGAACGACTTTACCGAGCAATGGGTGATTTTTGGACAGGGGGCGCTGCGCGTACCCGCCACCGAGCTACTGAATGATTGGAAGCAGGCCAAGTCGCTCATTGAGCAACAACGTGTCGAACTGGAAAAAAGTCAATCCAACCGTAAAACGATTGATTTCCCTCCGGATATTCAACTTCGATTTGAAGAGATGCGTCGTCGCCGTTCAAAGGGTGATTGACGTCACGGACGAGTTCATAAAATGGACTCGTCTTTTTATGATGACTTTTACATTTTTTTGAAGCGATTTATTGTATACTATTAACTATATGGGCTACGCATATTTCAATTGACGGAATTTTTAGAATTTTGTTTGACGCAACCAGATGTGAAACCTATAATGGGACACAACCTTACATAGTTCAGGATCAATTGCCGGGGGGTATGGAGCATGAACGGATGGCCGTACGAACAGTTTGAAAACATGTCAGACGAAGAGTTGGTCTTGCTTGCGCGTAATGAAGGGGATAGTGACGCGCTGGAGTTTTTGATTGAGCGGTATCGTTATTTCGTTCGGGCGAAGGCGCGGTCCTATTTTTTGATCGGTGCCGACCACGAAGATATCGTTCAAGAAGGGATGATCGGACTGTATAAGGGCGTCCGTGACTATAAAGACGAACGTCTTGCTTCTTTTAAAAGTTTCGCGGAAATGTGTATTACACGGCAAATGATTACGGCAATCAAGACTGCCACGAGACAAAAGCATATTCCGCTCAACTCTTACGTGTCGTTGGATAAGCCGATTTTTGATGAAGAGTCCGACCGCACGCTCCTGGACGTGATCTTGCCTCCACATCCGACGGATCCGCAGGAATTAATTGTGTCACAGGAAGAGCAAACCTTCATGGAAGAGAAGATGGACGAAATTTTAAGTGATCTCGAGCGTAAAGTGCTCCGTCTCTATTTAGATGGGCGTTCTTACCAGGAGATCTCAGATGATTTGGACCGACATGTCAAATCGATCGATAATGCCTTGCAACGGGTGAAGAAAAAATTCGAGCGGCATGTTGATGTAAATATGTTGACCAGTTAACGATATTGACCCCGTGCCTCCTATGTGATACTTTAAAAGCAGCGCCTTGTCCGTAGACGCCATTTACAGGAGGCGTTTTTTTTTCGCTCTTTTTTAAGAGGGAGTAGTTGAAAGGGGCGCTTATGAATGGCAAAGAAAGTAAGTCTCGCTTGCTCGGAATGCGGGTCTCGAGAATACTCGACGACGAAGAAAGATGGTGTGTCGACACGACTTGAATTCAAGAAGTTTTGTCGCCGCTGTAACGCGCACACGATGCATCGGGAATCGAAGTAAAGTAGATTGGCATTCAATGTAGGAGGAAGCTACCATGAACTTTTTGCGCGACGTATGGAAAGAGTTAAAGAAAACGAGTTGGCCGACTCGTAAAGAACTCACAAAATATACCATTACCGTCATCGCGACAGTTGTCGTGATTGGTCTGTTCGTGTTCGGCGTAGATACTGGAGTCAGCTATCTCGTCAATTTATTAATTAACTAAGGAAGAGGTGAAAGCCGTGGAGAAACAATGGTTTGTTGTCCAGACGTACTCTGGCTTTGAGAACAACGTCAAAGAAAACCTGGAGCGTCGAATCGGTTCGATGAACATGGAAGATAAAATTTTCCGCGTCCTCGTCCCGACTGAAACGACACAAGAAGAAGTCACATTGAAGAGTGGCGAAAAGAAAATTAAAGAACGTGAAGTGAAAAGTTTCCCTGGCTATGTATTCGTAGAGATGGTCATGACGGACGATTCATGGTATGTTGTCCGCAACACGCCAAACGTCACAGGCTTCCTCGGGTCGACCGGGGGCGGTGCGAAACCAATCCCGCTCCAACCGGATGAAGTGACGAACGTCTTGTCACAGATGGGACTCATCGAGAAGAAAGATCGTTATAGCTACGAAATCGGTGACCTCGTCCGCGTGAAAGAAGGCGCGTTCGAGAACTTTGAAGGAACAATCGACGAGATTGAAGCCGACAAAGAGAAGCTCAAAGTCGTGGTCGACATGTTCGGTCGTGAGACGAAAATTGAGCTTGACTTCGAACAAGTTCAGAAAATTAACTAAACCCACTTGCTAATCCGTAAAACGGATGGTACAATCGAAAATGTTTGATGTTGTGCTTTATTTCGGTACAAACTCGACCTAATAGATTGAGTGGGAGGGCGCACAACGTCCAAGAAACCACATTTTAGACTTAAGGAGGTGTGTCTCGTGGCGAAGAAAGTTACTAAACTCGTTAAACTTCAAATCCCAGCTGGTAAAGCTAACCCAGCACCGCCAGTAGGTCCAGCACTTGGTCAAGCAGGTGTTAACATCATGGGATTCTGTAAAGAGTTCAACGCTCGTACACAAGACCAAGCCGGATTGATTATTCCTGTAGTCATCACGGTATACGAAGATCGTTCGTTTACATTCATTACGAAAACTCCACCAGCTGCAGTTCTCTTGAAGAAAGCTGCTGGTATCGAGAGTGGTTCTGGTGAACCAAACCGTAAGAAAGTAGCAACGGTTAAGCGTGACAAAGTTCGCGAAATCGCTGAACTTAAAATGCCTGACCTTAACGCATCATCTGTAGAAACAGCGATGCTTATGGTTGAAGGTACTGCGCGCAGTATGGGTATTGTAATCGAAGACTAATTGTCAGTCTCTGGGGTTGTCGGTGAATACTGCTCACCTTCAATCCCTTCATTATGTGGGAGGAAATTCCGCTAACCACAAGGAGGAAAAGATCATGGGTAAAAAACACCAAGAAGCAGCTAAGCTTGTTGACCGCACGAAGTCATACGACCTCGCTGAAGCTGTCGAGCTCGTTCAAAAAACAGCTACTGCAAAATTCGATGAAACAATCGAAGTTGCTGTCCGTCTCGGAGTAGATCCGAAGAAAGCTGACCAGCAAATCCGTGGTGCCGTTGTACTTCCACACGGTACTGGTAAAACACAAAAAGTTCTCGTCTTCGCAAAAGGTGAGAAAGTGAAAGAAGCGGAAGCTGCTGGCGCAGACTACGTTGGTGACGCTGAGTACATCAACAAAATCCAACAAGGATGGTTCGACTTCGATGTAATCGTTGCGACACCTGACATGATGGGTGAAGTTGGTAAACTCGGTCGTGTTCTCGGACCTAAAGGCCTCATGCCGAACCCGAAAACAGGAACAGTTACTTTCGACGTTGAAAAAGCAATCGCGGACATCAAAGCTGGTAAAGTAGAATACCGCGTTGATAAAGCTGGTAACATCCACGTTCCAGTTGGTAAGAAATCATTTGAAGCAACGAAACTCTCTGAGAACATCGAGACAATTCTCGAAACACTCATGAAAGTGAAGCCTGCTACTGCAAAAGGAACTTACCTTAAAAACATCTCGCTTTCATCTACAATGGGTCCTGGGATCCGTGTAGCGACTGCAGATTTCCTTAAGTAATCTTGTTGAAATAAATTGTTGACAACGTGTGACACCGCTGTTAAAGTAATACACGTTCAACCGAATATGTTGGATTACCGTAGACAGAAGGTGGACATCGGTCCGTAAACCCTTCCGAGGTGTCTTTGCTCGAACTTGAGCCTGTTGTCACAGGTTTACTTTCAAACAATTACGCCCTCGTATGTCTTCATACGAGGGATTTCTTTTGGAGAGCAGCCTCTCGTCCGGTATAAGAATTGACTAGGAGGTGCAAACACATGGCAAACGAAAAAATCGTAGCTCAGAAATCGGCTCTCGTCGATGAAATCGCTGAGAAAATGCAAGCGAGCGTTGGAACAATCGTTGTTGACTACCGCGGACTTACAGTTGAAGAAGTGACTACACTCCGTAAATCACTCCGTGACGCTGGAATCGAGTTCAAAGTATACAAAAACGGACTCCTTCGCCGCGCAGCAGTTCAGTCGAACTTCGAAGGTCTTGACGAAGTCTTCACTGGTCCTACAGCAATCGCCTTCTCAAACGAAGACGTTGTTGCTCCAGCGAAGATTTTGAACGACTTCTCGAAAGAGCACAAAGCGCTCGAACTTAAAGGCGGAATCATCGAAGGCAAAGTTTCTTCACTCGAAGAAGTCAAAGCCCTTGCAGAACTTCCATCACGCGAAGGTCTTCTCTCGATGCTTCTCAGCGTACTTCAAGCTCCAATCCGTGGGCTCGCAGTCGCAACAAACGCAATCGCAGAACAAAAAGAAGAGCAATCAGCTTAATTTTTGTCTCGTAGCGTAAACCCAAAAAACTTTTTTACAACATCAAAGGAGGAAAACCATAATGGCTTTCAACAAAGAGCAATTCATCGAAGACCTCAAATCAATGACGGTTCTCGAACTTAACGAACTCGTAAAAACAATCGAAGAAGAATTCGGCGTATCAGCAGCAGCTCCAGTAGCAGTTGCAGGTGCTGGCGCAGGCGCAGCAGCTGAAGAGAAAACTGAATTCGACGTAGTCCTCACAAACGCTGGCGCTGGTAAAATCAACGTCATCAAAGCTGTTCGTGAAATCACAGGCCTCGGTCTTAAAGAAGCTAAAGCACTCGTTGACGGAACTCCAGCTCCAGTCAAAGAAGGCGTTTCTAAAGACGACGCTGAAGCAATCAAAGCTAAGCTTGAAGAAGCTGGCGCATCTGTTGAAGTTAAGTAATTCGACTTCACAACTTATAGAAGCTCGCCACGGCGAGCTTCTTTTATTTCCTTGAAGAATGGGTTAGGAGGTTCAAAGCATGGGAGATCATTACTATACGAACGACCCGCGTTCGGAAAGTGCCCCTGAGACATGGACGTTTGAGTTGCGAGGGAAGATGTATACCTTCACCTCGGACCGCGGTGTGTTCTCGAAAGGATCTGTCGATTTTGGGTCGCGTCTCTTAATCGAATCATTTGAAGTGCCTGATGTTGCCGGGCGCATTTTAGATGTAGGTTGTGGTTATGGTCCGATGGGGATCTCGCTTGCCGACGCCTCTGGGCGTGAGGCATTGCTCGTGGATGTGAACGAGCGTGCGCTCGCATTGTCTGAACAGAACGCCGCCCGTAATGGAGTGACCGTAGAAACGCGACTTTCCCATGCATATGATGCGGTGGGAGAGGAACAGTTTGCTGCAATCGTCACCAACCCGCCGATCCGTGCTGGGAAGCAGGTGGTCCACACCATTTTACGTGATGCCCACTCGCATCTGGTCGTTGGAGGCGCGCTTTACGTCGTCATTCAAAAGAAACAAGGAGCACCTTCTGCTAAAAAATTATTGGAAGAGGTGTTTGGTCAAGTGGACACGATTGCAAAAGATAAAGGCTACTTTATTTTTAAAGCAATTCGCTCTTGACAACCGGCGGAGTTTTATTGACTCGCCATAACGTATATGCTAATATTATAAAATGCCATTGGAATGGAATTCGCTTGAAATTGCCGTGTCTGCCGCTTTTTAGGCATGGAAAACGAGCGACATTCAATGACAATGTTCGATTATTACGCCCGAAAAATTCGATAAAGAATTGGGGGTCTGAGAGGTGAATCAGTTGACTGGTCAACTTGTTCAGTACGGTCGTCACCGTCAGAGAAGAAGCTATGCCCGTATCAGTGAGGTTTTAGAGCTTCCGAATTTGATTGAAATTCAAACTGCTTCTTATGAGTGGTTCTTACGTGAGGGATTGAAGGAGATGTTTACGGACATTTCGCCGATTTCCGATTTCACTGGAAACCTCGTATTGGAGTTCATCGATTACTCGCTCAGCGAGCCGAAGTATTCGATCGATGAATCGAAGGAGCGCGACGTTACTTACTCTGCGCCATTGCGCGTAAAAGTACGTCTCCAAAACAAAGAGACAGGCGAGCTCAAAGAACAAGAAGTGTTCATGGGGGATTTCCCGCTCATGACAGAATCGGGAACGTTTATCATCAATGGTGCAGAACGCGTCATCGTTTCCCAGCTTGTACGTTCACCGAGCGTGTACTATAACGCCAAACTCGATAAAAACGGTAAGCGTGGATTTGGCGCAACAGTCATCCCGAACCGTGGTGCTTGGCTCGAACTCGAGACAGACGCTAAAGATATCGTTTATGTTCGTATTGACCGTACCCGTAAGATTCCGGTAACGGTGTTGTTGCGTGCCCTCGGATTCGGTACGGACCAAGAAATTATCGACCTTCTCGGGGATGACGAATATCTTCGCAATACCCTTGAAAAAGATAACACGGAGTCAACAGAGAAAGCGTTGATTGAGATTTACGAACGCCTCCGCCCTGGTGAACCACCAACGGTAGAGAACGCGAAGTCACTTCTCGTGTCACGTTTCTTCGATCCGAAGCGCTATGACTTGGCGAATGTCGGTCGCTATAAGATGAACAAGAAACTTCATCTTAAGAACCGTTTGTTCGGTCAAAAATTAGCGGAAACGCTCGTTGACCCGGAAACAGGGGAAGTTCTTGCGGAAGCAGGAACAGTCCTCGACCGTCGTAACTTGGATCGTATCCTTCCACACTTGGAAAACGGTCTCGGCTACATGGATGCAGAACCACACGGTGGTGTCGCTGAAGGTGAACCATTCGGTCTTCAGTCTATTAAAGTCATTTCACCGGACGATCCAGACGGAGAACGCATCCTAAACATTATTGGGAACGGTAATATCGACCGTAGTGTCAAGCACATTACACCAGCTGATATTATCGCGTCAATCAACTACTTCTTTAACTTACTTCACGAAGTCGGAACAACAGATGACATCGACCACTTAGGAAACCGTCGTCTTCGTTCAGTCGGAGAACTTCTCCAAAACCAATTCCGGATCGGGCTTTCCCGTATGGAACGTGTTGTAAAAGAACGTATGTCGATTCAGGATCAAAATGCAATCACACCACAGGCGCTGATCAACATCCGCCCTGTTATTGCATCGCTTAAAGAGTTCTTCGGTAGCTCGCAGTTGTCACAGTTCATGGACCAAACGAACCCGCTTGCCGAGTTGACGCACAAACGTCGTCTCTCTGCACTTGGACCGGGTGGTTTGACGCGTGAGCGTGCCGGCTTCGAAGTTCGAGACGTTCACTATTCGCACTACGGTCGGATGTGTCCAATCGAAACACCAGAGGGACCGAACATCGGACTCATCAACTCACTCTCGTCTTATGCGAAAGTGAACGAGTACGGTTTCATCGAAGCACCATATCGTCGCGTCGACCCGGAAACAGGTCTTGTCACGAGCGAAATTCAATATATGACAGCAGACGAGGAAGACCTCTACGTCGTCGCACAGGCAAACATGCCGCTCACAGAAGAAGGTCACTTTGCGAACGAACAAGTTCTTTGCCGCTTCCGCGGACAAAACTTGTCAGTTGAGCCAAGTCGAGTCGATTACATGGACGTCTCGCCGAAACAGGTTGTTTCTGCTGCGACTGCATGTATCCCGTTCTTAGAGAATGATGACTCGAACCGTGCCCTCATGGGAGCAAACATGCAACGTCAGGCAGTACCGCTTCTTCAACCGGATTCACCGATTGTCGGTACCGGAATGGAGTATGTATCTGCAAAAGACTCTGGGGCAGCAATCGTTGCGAAATACCCAGGTGTCGTAGAACGCGTCACAGCCCGTGAAATCTTGATCCGTCGTACGTCAGACGTAAACGGCTCAGAGGTTTCAGGTAACCTGGACCGCTACAAACTTCAGAAATATGTCCGTTCTAACCAAGGGACATGCTATAACCAGAAACCGATCATCTCGGCTGGCGACCGTGTCGAAAAAGGAGAAATCCTTGCAGACGGTCCGTCGATGGATATGGGTGAGCTCGCGCTCGGCCGTAACGTCGTCGTCGCCTTCATGACATGGGACGGTTACAACTATGAGGATGCGATCATCATGAGCGAACGTCTCGTGAAAGATGACGTGTATACTTCGATCCACATCGAAGAATACGAGTCAGAATCACGCGATACGAAGCTCGGACCAGAGGAAATCACGCGTGATATTCCAAACGTCGGTGATGATGCACTTCGTAACTTGGACGACCGCGGAATCATCCGCATCGGAGCAGAAGTAAAAGATGGTGACATCCTCGTTGGTAAAGTAACGCCTAAAGGTGTAACTGAATTGACGGCGGAAGAGCGCCTCTTGCACGCAATCTTCGGTGAGAAGGCACGTGAAGTACGTGATACATCACTTCGCGTACCAAACGGTGGAGACGGAATCATCTTGGATGTCAAAGTGTTCGACCGTGAAAACGGTGACGAATTGTCTCCAGGTGTTAACCAAATGGTCCGTGTCTATATCGTTCAAAAACGTAAGATTCACGAAGGGGATAAGATGGCGGGACGTCACGGTAACAAAGGTGTTATCTCGCGGATTCTCCCTGAAGAGGATATGCCATTCATGCCTGACGGTACACCGGTTGACATCATGCTCAACCCACTAGGGGTACCATCGCGTATGAACATCGGGCAGGTGCTCGAACTCCACCTTGGTATGGCGGCGAAGAAGCTCGGCATCAAAGTGGCAACACCTGTATTCGATGGTGCGCGTGAGGAAGATGTATGGTCAACGATTGAAGAAGCCGGTATGGATAAAGATGCGAAAACGCGCCTTTATGACGGTCGTACGGGTGAACCGTTCGATAACCGTGTTTCAGTCGGTGTCATGTACATGATCAAACTTGCGCACATGGTAGACGACAAACTTCACGCTCGTTCGACAGGACCATACTCACTCGTTACGCAACAACCGCTCGGTGGTAAAGCACAGTTCGGTGGTCAGCGCTTCGGTGAGATGGAAGTTTGGGCTCTTGAAGCGTATGGCGCAGCCTACACGCTCCAAGAAATCTTAACGATCAAGTCGGATGACACAGTCGGTCGTGTGAAAGCATACGAAGCGATTGTGAAAGGCGAGAGCGTTCCGAAAGCGGGCGTTCCTGAATCATTCCGCGTCTTGATCAAAGAGCTTCAAGCACTTGGTATGGAAGTCAAGATGATGTCAGCGGATGATGAAGAAGTCGAAATGAAAGATGAAGATGACGACAACATCCCGAACGCAACATCGGCGTTAGAACAAGTCGTTCAACCGACTGTTACGGAAGAGGAATAAGGCGAAAAGGGAGGTCGGCCCCTTGGTAGATGTTAATCGATTTGAATATATGAAAATCGGCTTGGCTTCGTCCGAAAAGATCCGTTCGTGGTCTTACGGCGAAGTCAAAAAGCCGGAAACGATCAACTATCGTACACTTAAACCAGAGAAGGACGGATTATTCTGTGAACGAATCTTCGGTCCAACAAAAGACTGGGAATGTTACTGCGGGAAGTACAAACGAATCCGTTATAAAGGAGTCATTTGTGACCGTTGTGGCGTTGAAGTGACGAAAGCGAAAGTGCGTCGCGAGCGAATGGGCCATATTGAGCTCGCGGCACCAGTTTCGCATATCTGGTACTTTAAAGGGATTCCAAGCCGTATGGGGCTTGTTCTCGACATGTCACCACGTGCGCTTGAAGAAGTCATTTACTTCGCGTCGTACGTCGTGACAGAGCCAGGTGACACACCGCTCGAGAAGAAACAACTTCTCTCGGAAAAAGAGTTCCGTCTCTATCGTGAGAAATACGGTAGCGACTTCAAAGCAGACATGGGTGCTGAAGCGATTCGCACGCTCCTCCAAGATGTCAATCTTGAAAAAGAAGTGAGCGAGCTTCGTGAAGAATTGAAGACAGTACAAGGTCAACGTCGTACACGTGCGATCAAACGACTTGAAGTACTCGATGCGTTCTTTACTTCAGGAAACAATCCGGATTGGATGATCCTTGAAGTGCTTCCTGTCATTCCACCAGAGCTTCGCCCGATGGTACAGCTCGACGGTGGACGCTTTGCGACATCTGACTTGAACGATTTATATCGTCGAGTCATCAACCGGAACAACCGTCTCAAACGTTTGCTCGACCTCGGCGCGCCGAACATCATCGTGCAAAACGAGAAGCGTATGCTTCAAGAAGCGGTTGACGCCCTCATCGACAATGGTCGTCGTGGTCGTCCGGTAACAGGTCCTGGTAACCGTCCGCTCAAATCGCTTTCACACATGTTGAAAGGGAAACAAGGTCGTTTCCGTCAAAACCTTCTTGGTAAACGGGTCGACTACTCAGGACGTTCGGTTATCGTCGTCGGACCGAACTTGAAGATGTATCAGTGTGGTCTTCCGAAAGAGATGGCACTTGAGCTCTTCAAACCGTTCGTGATGAAAGAGCTTGTCGGTCGCGGCATCGCTTCAAACATCAAGAACGCGAAACGCAAGATTGAAAAGATGCAACCGGAAATCTGGGGCGTCCTTGAAGAAGTCATTCGTGAGCATCCGGTTCTCTTGAACCGTGCCCCGACACTTCACCGTCTCGGTATCCAGGCATTCGAACCAATTCTTGTTGAAGGTCGTGCGATTCGCCTTCACCCACTCGTATGTACAGCGTATAACGCCGACTTCGATGGTGACCAAATGGCAGTCCACGTTCCGCTTTCGGCAGAAGCACAAGCGGAAGCACGCCTTCTCATGCTCGCTGCACAGAACATCTTGAACCCGAAAGATGGAAAACCGGTTGTTACACCATCGCAGGATATGGTCCTCGGTAACTACTACATCTCGCTTGAACGCGACGATGCCATCGGTCAAGGGAAAGTGTTCTCGAATGTTAACGAGGCGTTGATTGCCTACCAAAACGGATATGTCCACTTGCACTCGCGTGTGGCACTTCCGGCACGTACGCTCAACAACCCGACATTCACAGAAGAGCAAAACGAAAAATTACTCATCACAACAGTTGGTAAGATGATCTTCAACGAAATCTTGCCAAACACGTTCCCATACTTGAACGAACCGACGATGCAAAACTTGCAGGAAGCAACGCCTGACAAGTACTTCATCGACAAAGGGGCGAACGTTGCGGAAGAAATCGCATCACGTCCTCTCATCGAGCCGTTCAAAAAAGGATTCCTTGGAAAAGTCATCGCGGAAGTGTTCCAGAAGTTTGAAACGACTGAAACGAGCCGCATGCTTGACCGGATGAAAGATCTCGGCTTCAAACATTCGACAAAAGCGGGTGTGACGGTCGGTATCGCCGATATCATCGTACTTCCGGACAAACAAGAAATTCTTGATGAAGCACAAAAACAAGTCGACCAAATCATGAAGTCGTTCCGTCGTGGTCTCATCACTGAAGATGAGCGTTACGAGCGCGTCGTACGTGCTTGGAACGAAGCGAAGGATGAAATTCAATCTCGATTGATGAAATCCCTCAACCGCTTGAACCCGATCTTCATGATGTCTGACTCAGGTGCCCGTGGTAACGCCTCTAACTTTACGCAGCTTGCGGGTATGCGTGGTTTGATGGCCGCTCCATCTGGTCGCATCATCGAACTTCCAATCAAATCGTCGTTCCGTGAAGGTCTGACGGTTCAAGAGTACTTCATCTCAACTCACGGGGCTCGTAAAGGTCTTGCCGATACAGCCTTGAAGACAGCCGACTCAGGTTACTTGACACGTCGTCTCGTTGACGTCGCGCAAGATGTCATCATCCGTGAAGAAGATTGTGGAACAGACCGTGGAATCCGCGTGTCTGCCCTCCGCGAAGGTACGGAAGAAATCGAAGGATTGTACGACCGTCTTGTCGGCCGTACAGCATTCGAAACGGTGACGCATCCTGAATCAGGTAACGTCATCGTCGACAAAAACGAGTTGATCACAGAAGAACTCGCACGCGACATCGTCGATGCGGGAATCGAACAGGTAGAAATCCGTACAGCCTTCACATGTAACACGTCACACGGCGTATGTAAGAAGTGTTACGGACGTAACTTGGCGACTGGATCAAACGTTGAAGTCGGAGAAGCAGTCGGTATCATCGCCGCGCAATCAATCGGTGAGCCAGGAACACAGCTTACAATGCGTACGTTCCACACAGGTGGGGTTGCCGGAGACGATATCACACAAGGTCTTCCGCGTATCCAAGAGGTATTCGAGGCCCGTAACCCGAAAGGTCAAGCGGTCATCTCGGAAATCGCCGGTACGGTCATCGACTTCACAGAGTCACGTGATAAACGTGAACTCACAGTTGAAGGACTTAGCGAGACTCGCTCGTACACGATTCCATTCGGAGCCCGTCTCCGCGTTCAAATCGGTGATACGGTAGAAGCTGGTGAAGTCTTCACTGAAGGTTCGATCGATCCAAAAGAATTGCTCGCTGTCCGTGGTGTATCTGGCGTACAGAACTACCTTCTCCAGGAAGTTCAAAAAGTATACCGGATGCAAGGGGTAGAAATCGGAGATAAGCACGTCGAAGTTATGGTTCGCCAAATGCTTCGTCGCGTCAAAGTCATCGAGTCAGGTGACACACCGCTTCTCCCAGGTTCGCTCGTTGACATCAGCGTCTTCAAAGAGGCATGTAAGGATGCACTTCGAGACGGTAAACGTCCAGCGACTGCGAAACCAGTCCTTCTCGGAATCACGAAAGCGTCGCTTGAGACAGACTCGTTCCTCTCGGCCGCTTCGTTCCAGGAAACGACACGCGTCTTGACAGATGCAGCAATCAAAGGAAAACGCGACTATCTCCTTGGACTCAAAGAGAACGTCATCATCGGGAAACTCGTTCCGGCTGGTACTGGGATGGCGGTTTACCGCGATGTCGAAATCGAAGAAGAAGAGGCGCCTGTTGCCCTCGAGGATACGATTGTCGAATAAAATACGTCTTGACAGCATAGGTTGGCGGTGCTACTATGATTTAGTGCCGCCAATCGGTTGTTGTCACTGACAACGATGTCCAGCAGTCGGCAAGCTACTTGGACGTCCATCCGATCTTTCTTCGGGAAGGTTTGGCTGCTATTATTGCCACTTTTCAAGGTATAACTCACGTTTTTGCGAGGTCATGGAATGCCTACGCCTCGTAAAAGCGTTTCGTTATGACCTTAAATGAACCACCCGGGTCGGTGGGACTAGAAAATAGCAACATTCAGGAAGGGAGGATCTTCAAAGATGCCTACTATTAACCAGTTAGTCCGTAAAGGACGTAAATCGAAAGTCGTTAAATCTGACTCTCCAGCACTTAACAAAGGTTACAACAGTTTCATCAAGTCACAAACAAACGTGAGCTCACCACAAAAACGTGGTGTTTGTACACGTGTTGGTACAATGACTCCGAAGAAACCGAACTCGGCGCTTCGTAAGTATGCTCGTGTTCGTTTGACTAACCAAATCGAAGTGACTGCGTACATCCCAGGTATTGGCCACAACCTTCAAGAACACAGCGTTGTTCTTATCCGTGGAGGACGTGTAAAAGACTTACCAGGGGTACGTTACCACATCGTTCGTGGTGCGCTTGACACTGCAGGTGTTGACGGACGTATGCAAGGCCGTTCTAAATACGGTACGAAACGTCCGAAAGCTGCGAAGAAGTAATTCTCGCCAACTAAACTACAATTGAAACTTTGAAAGGAGGGTACTCGGATGCGTAAAAACCGTGCAGAACGTCGTGACGTTATCGCAGATCCGATCTACAACTCGAAATTGGTAACTCGCCTCATTAACCGTGTCATGTTAGACGGTAAAAAAGGTACAGCCCAAACAATCATTTACAACGCATTTGGCATCATTGCTGAACGTTCAGGTAAAGAGCCTATGGAAGTATTCGAAGAAGCAATGAACAACATCATGCCTGTACTTGAAGTTAAGGCACGCCGTGTAGGTGGAGCGAACTACCAAGTTCCTGTTGAAGTTCGTCCAGAGCGCCGTACGACACTTGGTCTTCGTTACCTCGTGAACTACGCTCGTCTCCGCAACGAAAAAACGATGGAGCAACGTATCGCGAACGAAATCATGGATGCAGCCAACAACACTGGTGCGTCTGTTAAGAAACGCGAAGACATGCATAAGATGGCAGAAGCAAACAAAGCGTTTGCTCACTATCGTTGGTAATTTAATCGTAAAGCCCACTCTGTTCCGCCAAGTCATGGCTTAACGGAGTGGCTTTCGGGTATAATCATATCGTGTGCCAGCACACGAAAATCACACATGCGGAAGGAGAATACCCAGTATGGCAAGAGAATTCTCCCTAAAGAATACTCGTAACATCGGGATCATGGCTCACATCGATGCCGGTAAAACGACAACAACTGAACGTATTCTTTATTACACAGGTCGTATCCATAAAATTGGTGAAACGCACGAAGGTGCTTCACAAATGGACTGGATGGAGCAGGAGCAAGAGCGTGGAATCACGATCACTTCAGCTGCGACAACTGCACAGTGGAATGGCCACCGTGTAAACATCATCGATACACCTGGACACGTAGACTTTACTGTAGAAGTTGAACGTTCACTCCGTGTACTTGATGGTGCGGTTGCTGTACTTGACGCTCAGTCAGGTGTAGAACCACAAACAGAAACTGTATGGCGTCAAGCGACGACATATGGTGTACCACGTGTCGTATTCGTCAACAAGATGGATAAAATCGGCGCAGACTTCTTGTACTCTGTGAAGACGCTTCATGAGCGCCTCCAAGCGAACGCTTACGCGATCCAACTCCCAATCGGAGCAGAGGACGATTTCAAAGGGATCATCGATCTCGTTGAAATGAAGACTTACATGTACAACAACGACCTCGGTACTGACATCGAAGTAACAGATGGCTTCCCAGCTGACATGGCTGACCAAGCTGAAGAACTTCGCGGTCAATTGATCGAAGGTGTTGCTGACTTCAACGAAGAGTTGATGATGAAGTACCTTGAGGGTGAAGAAATTTCAATCGATGAATTGAAAGCTGCAATCCGTCAAGCGACACTTAGCGTTGAATTCTACCCTGTACTCGTTGGTTCTGCCTTCAAAAACAAAGGTGTTCAGCTTATGCTTAACGCTGTTGTTGATTACCTCCCATCACCAGTTGATGTAGAGTCAATCAAAGGGATCAACCTCGATACAGAAGAAGAAATCACACGTGAGCCTTCTGACGATGCTCCATTCTCAGCACTTGCGTTCAAAGTTATGACTGACCCTTACGTCGGTAAATTGACGTTCTTCCGCGTGTACTCTGGTACAGCTGAAGCGGGATCATACGTGAAGAACTCGACTAAAGGGAAGCGTGAGCGTCTCGGTCGTATCCTTCAAATGCACGCAAACAGCCGTGAAGAAATCCCAATGGTATACGCTGGTGACATCGCCGCTGCTGTTGGTTTCAAAGACACGACTACTGGTGACACGCTTTGCTCTGAGAAAGATAACATCGTTCTCGAGTCAATGACGTTCCCAGAACCGGTTATCTCGGTCGCAATCGAACCTAAATCGAAAGCAGACCAAGATAAGATGGGTCAAGCTCTTGCTAAACTCGCAGAAGAAGATCCAACATTCCGCACTGAAACAAACCAAGAGACTGGTCAAACAATCATCTCTGGTATGGGTGAGCTTCACCTTGACATCCTCGTTGACCGTATGCGTCGCGAATTCAAAGTAGAAGCTAACGTAGGTGCACCACAAGTTGCTTACCGTGAAACAATCCGTGGCGCTGCGAAGATCGATTCGAAATTCGTTCGTCAGTCTGGTGGACGCGGTCAGTACGGTCACGTTGTCGTAGAATTCGAGCCGAACGAAGAAGGCGCTGGATTCGAGTTCGAGAACAAGATCGTCGGTGGTGTTGTACCACGTGAATACGTACCAGCTGTTCAAGCAGGTCTCGAAGAAGCTCTCGAAAACGGTATCCTTGCTGGTTACCCAGTAGTAGACGTTAAAGCACGTCTCGTATTCGGTTCGTATCACGATGTCGACTCGAACGAGATGGCGTTTAAAGTTGCTGCTTCGATGGCTGTTAAACAACTTAAGGACCAAGCGAAAGCTGTCATCCTTGAGCCAATGATGCGTGTTGAAGTTGTTATCCCAGAAGAATACATGGGTGACATCATGGGTGACGTCACGTCACGCCGTGGACGCGTAGAAGGTATGGAAGCACGCGGTAACGCACAAGTCGTTAAAGCGATGATTCCACTTTCAGAAATGTTCGGTTACGCAACATCACTTCGTTCACGTACACAAGGACGCGGAACGTACTCGATGCACTTCGATCACTACGAAGAAGTACCGAAATCAATTGCTGAAGAAATCGTCAAAAAAGCGAACGGCTAATAACGGTTGTATCGCTAGATTGATTGTTGTAAGCTAAGGAGGACGTATGTTAAAAGTAACCTACGTCTTCCTAGTTAAATAAAACTAATCGTTTAATAGAGGAGGAATCTAGAATGGGTAAAGAAAAATTCGACCGTTCTAAGCCGCACGTTAACATTGGTACAATTGGCCACGTTGACCACGGTAAAACAACTTTGACTGCAGCAATCTCTGCTGTACTTTCACGTGCACAAGGGAAAACAGCTACTAAGTTCGACCAAATCGATGGTGCTCCAGAAGAGCGCGAGCGCGGTATCACAATCGCAACAGCTCACATCGAGTACGAAACTGACAAGCGTCACTACGCACACGTTGACTGCCCAGGACACGCTGACTATGTTAAAAACATGATCACTGGTGCTGCTCAAATGGACGGCGCGATCCTCGTTGTATCTGCAACTGATGGTCCAATGCCACAAACACGTGAGCACATCCTTCTTTCACGTCAAGTAGGTGTTCCTTACATCGTAGTCTTCATGAACAAAGTTGACATGGTAGACGACGAAGAGCTCCTCGAACTCGTTGAGATGGAAATCCGTGAACTTCTTTCTGAATACGACTTCCCAGGCGACGACCTCCCTGTAATCAAAGGTTCTGCACTTGGCGCACTTAACGGTGAAGCTCAGTGGGAAGAAAAAGTTATGGAACTCATGAACGCTGTTGATGAGTACATCCCAGAACCAGTTCGTGACACAGATAAAGACTTCATGATGCCTGTTGAGGACGTATTCTCAATCACTGGTCGTGGTACTGTAGCGACTGGTCGTGTTGAGCGTGGTGTTCTCCGCGTCAACGACGAAGTTGAAATCGTTGGTCTTACAGAAGAAACTAAGAAAACTGTATGTACTGGTGTAGAGATGTTCCGTAAGCTTCTCGACTACGCTGAAGCTGGCGACAACATCGGTGCACTTCTCCGTGGTGTATCACGTGACGACATCGAGCGTGGACAAGTACTTGCTAAGCCAGGTTCAATCACACCACACTCTAAATTCAAAGCATCAATCTACGTTCTTTCTAAAGAAGAGGGTGGCCGTCACACGCCATTCTTCGCGAACTACCGCCCGCAGTTCTACTTCCGTACAACTGACGTAACAGGTATCGTTCACCTTCCAGAAGGTACTGAAATGGTAATGCCAGGAGACAACATCGAGTTGACGGTCGAATTGATTTCTACAATCGCGATCGAAGACGGTACACGTTTCTCTATCCGTGAGGGTGGCCGTACTGTAGGTGCTGGTTCAGTAACAGAAATCATCGAGTAATCGATTGATTCAACTGAACAACTTTAAGCAGTCCGCATATTGCGGGCTGCTTTTTTGTGTTTTCACCATGCCGTGGTAAGATGAGGGATACGAAAGGGGTGACGTCATGCTCAAACAATTGGAGACGATTTGTCGTTTGAACGGGATTGCCTATCGGATTGGTGGTTCACAGCTGTTAAAGCGTTACGGAATCGTCGATGTGACAAATGATGTCGATTTGTTCGTGGAACCCGATCAGTTTGAACGGATAGATCAGATTTTGAGTCGCGCCGGAGAGAAACGATCATCTGAACCACATGAGGCGTACTTGACGACTTACTTTGGTGAGTATGTTTTCGAGGGGACCGACGTAGATGTCATGTCCAGTTTTCGTATGAAGTGTACCGATGGCATCTATACACATCCTTATATAGAAGCAGAAGGGAACTGGATGCACCTCGAAGAATGGATTGTCCTGTATACGGTCATCGGTCGAGATGATAAACTGACACGTCTAGCTCGCTATTTTGAGACGCACTCTATGGATGAAGGAATTGTTCATGCGTGTTTAAAGCGAGCCCCGCATTCGGTCATCGAGGGGGTCACAGAGCGATTCGGATCAATGATGAAACGCTAGGTTGAGTTGACATGGGGCTTCATTTGAAAAATAGTTCAATAAAAGAATGAATTTTCTCTTGCAAATCCCCGTAAATCTTGTTACATTAGGGAACGTTGAGCAACTCATCAGACATCCGGCATAGTCGTAAAATCTAATCTTGCATTCCGGTTCCAGATTAGATATAATGATTAAGTGTTTGTGCGAGTGGTGAGAGACTTTACAGCAGAAAACGGGTCCAATCGTTGATAGGCAATGATCGGGTACCTCTGCTGACACAAGCACGCTGCGGTGAAGCGGGAGGTTATGACACGCCAGGCAGCATTGCCATGGCCGGTGTGGAAATTTCCGCGGAGAATTGTCTATTTTTAAAGTAGGCGACAAAGGAGGGAAACAAACATGGCAAATGAAAAAATTCGTATTCGTTTAAAAGCATATGACCATCGCGTTCTCGATCAATCAGCTGAGAAGATCGTTGACACTGCGAAGCGTTCAGGTGCAAAGGTTTCGGGACCAATCCCGCTTCCAACTGAGAAATCGGTTTACACGATCCTTCGGGCGGTTCACAAGTACAAAGATGCTCGTGAGCAGTTCGAAATGCGTACACACAAACGCTTGATCGACATCGTAAACCCAACACCAAAAACTGTCGATGCGCTTATGCGTCTTGAGTTACCATCAGGTGTTGACATCGAAATCAAACTTTAATTCTTCATATAGTAGATACTAGCCAGAAGAGACAATTAATTATTAATAGGAGGTGTATCTCATGGCTAAAGGAATCTTAGGAACAAAACTTGGTATGACTCAAATCTTCAACGAAGCAGGCGAAGTTGTACCGGTAACAGTAGTTGCTGTCGAAGGTAACGTCGTTCTTCAACTTAAAACAGTTGATACAGACGGATACGAAGCAGTTCAACTCGGTTTCGGAGACATCAAAGAATCACGTCAAAACAAACCGGCAAAAGGTCACGCTGCGAAAGCAAACGCGACACCTAAGCGCTTCATCAAAGAGGTTCGTACTTCAGTAGAAGGATACGAAATCGGTCAAGAGATCAAAGCAGACATTTTCGCTGCAGGTGAATTAGTAGACGTAACAGGTACATCGAAAGGTAAAGGATTCCAAGGTGCGATCAAGCGTCACGGACAATCACGTGGACCAATGGCTCACGGTTCGCGCTACCACCGTCGTCCTGGTTCGATGGGTCCTGTCGCTCCTAACCGCGTATTTAAAGGGAAACTTCTTCCTGGTCAAATGGGTGGAGAGCGTAAAACAATTCAAAACCTTGAAGTCGTTAAAGTTGATGTGGAACGCGGCCTTCTCCTCGTGAAAGGTGCTATCCCAGGCGCTCGTAAATCGAACGTCATCATCAAATCAGCGGTAAAAGGTAACTAATTAACTGCACGGAAAGGAGGAATTACGAATGCCTAAAGTAGCTTTGCTTAACCAAACAGGTTCACAAGTTGGCGAAATCGAATTGGCAGAAGCCATTTTCGGAATCGAGCCAAACGAATCAGTACTTTATGACGCGATCGTCATGCAACAAGCATCACGCCGTCAAGGTACTCACGATACGAAAGGTCGCTCGGAAGTACGCGGTGGCGGCCGTAAACCATGGAAACAAAAGGGAACTGGTCGTGCGCGCCAAGGTTCGATCCGCTCACCACAATGGGTTGGTGGTGGAACAGTCTTCGGTCCAACACCACGTTCATACTCTTACAAACTTCCTAAGAAAGTTCGTCGTTTAGCACTTCTCTCGGCTCTTTCGTCGAAAGTACAAAACAACGAATTCATCGTCCTCGAAGGCCTTGCTTTCGATGCACCAAAAACAAAAGATATGGCTGCTGTACTCAACAGCTTATCAGTAGAACGTAAGGCTCTTGTAGTCACAGCGGACTACAATGAGACTATCGCTCTCGCAGCTCGTAACATCCCAGGAGTGACTGTGATCGACGCAGCAGGCGTGAACGTTCTTGACCTCGTTGCTAACGACAAAGTCATCTTCACTAAAGATGCGGTTGCGAAGGTAGAGGAGGTGCTTGCATAATGGCTCAAGCATACGATATCATCAAACGTCCGATCATCACTGAGCGTTCAGTTGGCCTCATGGAAGCTAACAAATACGTTTTCGAAATCGACGTAAAAGCGACTAAATCGCAAGTGAAACACGCTATCGAATCAATCTTCAACGTGAAAGTTGCTTCGGTAAACACAATGAACTACAAACCGAAAGCGAAACGTGTCGGTCGTCACTCTGGTTACACAGCTCGCCGTAAAAAAGCGATCGTAACTCTTGCTGAAGGCAACACAATCGACTTCCTCGGTTAATTAACTACCTTAGAAGAAAAGGAGGGAATCCTCGATGGCAATCAAAAAGTTTAAGCCGACCACTAACGGTCGTCGTAACATGACATCTCTCGACTTTGCAGAGATCACAACGAATCGCCCTGAAAAATCGTTAACTGAAAAGCTTTCGAAAAAAGGCGGACGTAACAACCAAGGTCGCTTGACTGTTCGTCACCAAGGTGGCGGTCACAAGCGTAAATACCGTATCATCGATTTCAAACGTAACAAAGATGGCGTTGTAGGACGTGTAGCAACGATCGAATACGATCCAAACCGTTCAGCAAACATCGCACTTATCAACTATGTTGATGGTGAAAAACGTTACATCCTCGCTCCTAAGGGCATCAAAGTGGGCATGGAAATCATGTCTGGTCCTGAGGCGGATATTAAAGTGGGGAACGCTCTTCCACTCGTAAACATCCCTGTCGGTACAACAATCCACAACATCGAGCTTAAGCCTGGTAAAGGCGGTCAGCTTGTTCGTGCGGCTGGTGCATCGGCACAAATCCAAGGACGTGACGGCAAGTACGTCATCGTTCGTCTTCAATCAGGTGAATCACGCTTGTTCCTCGGCACTTGCCGCGCGACAATCGGTTCAGTTGGTAACGAAGAACACGAACTCGTAAACATCGGTAAAGCAGGACGTTCACGTTGGTTAGGCAAGCGCCCAACAGTACGTGGTTCTGTAATGAACCCGGTTGATCACCCACACGGTGGTGGTGAAGGTCGTGCGCCAATCGGTCGTTCGGGCCCACTTACTCCTTGGGGTAAACCAGCTCTTGGTCTTAAGACTCGTAAGAAAAACAAATCGAGCGACATGTACATCCTTCGTCGCCGTAAGAAATAATTACTACATGATTCTCGGGCGGTTCGAAAGGGCCGTTCCCGAATCATTCCAAAGGGAGGTTCTAACATGGGTCGCAGCTTGAAAAAAGGTCCATTCGCAGATCACCACTTACTCGCTAAAGTTGACAAACTCAACGAATCAGGTGAGAAGCAAGTCATCAAAACTTGGTCACGTCGCTCGACGATCTTCCCAGAATTCATGGGTCACACGTTCGGTGTACACGATGGTCGTAAACACGTGCCAGTATTCGTGACAGAAGACATGGTTGGTCACAAACTTGGTGAATTCGCTCCAACACGCACTTACAAAGGTCACGGATCAGACAAGAAAACGAAACGGTAATTTGAGGGGAGGTCAAATCCATGCAAGCTAAAGCATCAGCTAATATGGTCCGTCTTGCTCCTCGCAAAGCACGTCTCGTTGTAGACTTAATTCGCGGGAAACAAGTCGGCGAAGCGCTCTCTGTCCTTGCTCACACAAACAAGGCAGCATCGCCAGTCGTTGAGAAAGTATTAAAATCAGCGATTGCTAACGCAGAGCACAACTACGATATGAACATTGAGAACCTCGTCGTAACAGAAGCTTACGTAAACGAAGGTCCAACACTCAAACGCTTCCGCCCACGTGCGATGGGTCGCGCAAGCCGTATTAACAAACGCACAAGCCACATCCACATCGTGGTAACTGAGAAATAAGGAGGGATATGTAGTGGGTCAAAAGGTAAATCCGCACGGTCTTCGCGTTGGTATTATCAAAGACTGGGATTCGCGTTGGTACGCTGAGAAAGACTACGCTGATCTCCTTCATGAAGACTTCGTTATTCGTGAATACATCGAAAACAAAATGAAGGATGCTAGTGTTTCTAAAGTAGAAATCGAACGCGCTGCAAACCGCGTGAACATTTCGCTTCACACTGCGAAACCAGGTATGGTAATCGGTAAAGGTGGTTCTGAAATCGAATCACTCCGTAAACACATCACTAAGCTTGCTAACGGAAAACGCGTTCACATCAACGTTGTTGAAGTGAAAAACGCTGACGCTGTAGCGAAGCTTGTAGCAGAAAACATTGCACGTCAATTGGAAGGTCGCGTATCATTCCGTCGTGCGATGAAACAATCAATTCAACGTTCGATGCGTACAGGCATCAAAGGGATCAAAACAGAAGTTTCTGGTCGTCTTGGTGGCGCTGATATCGCTCGTTCAGAGAAATACTCGGAAGGAACAGTTCCACTTCACACACTCCGTGCCGACATCGACTACGGAACAGCTGAAGCTGACACAACTTACGGTAAAATCGGCGTAAAAGTTTGGTTATACCACGGTGAAGTTCTTCCAACAAAAAACAACACAGCGAAAAACGCTGAATAATAAACACTCTTTCAGGAAGGAGGCAACACACTATGTTGTTACCTAAACGCGTGAAATATCGTCGTGTACACCGTGGTAAAATGCGCGGGAATGCTAAACGCGGTACTACTGTACACTTCGGTGAGTTCGGTCTCCAAGCTCTCGAAGCGAGCTGGATTACAAACCGTCAAATCGAATCAGCACGTATTGCAATGACACGTTATATGAAACGTGGCGGTAAAGTTTGGATCAAGATCTTCCCACACAAACCGTACACTAAAAAGCCTCTCGAAGTCCGAATGGGTTCGGGTAAAGGTGCTCCAGAAGGCTGGGTAGCTGTAGTTAAGCCTGGCAAAGTAATGTTCGAAATCGCAGGTGTATCTGAGGAAGTGGCACGTGAGGCACTTCGTCTTGCATCGCACAAACTTCCAGTAAAATGTAAGTTCGTGAAACGTGAAGAAAATGGTGGTGATACGAATGAAAGCAACTGATCTCCGTCAATCAACAACTGAAGAGCTCAACGGTAAAGTGGGCGAGTGGAAAGAAGAACTCTTTAACCTTCGCTTCCAACTTGCTACAGGTCAGCTTGAGAATCCTGCTCGTATCCGTGAAGTACGCAAGTCGATTGCGCGTGCTAAAACGATTCTTCGTGAACGCGAACTCGGCATCAACAACGGCTAATTACATCGGATTCTTGAGAGGAGGTAACACTCATGGAACGCAACAACCGTAAAGTGTTCACTGGTCGCGTCGTGTCTGACAAAATGGACAAAACGATCGTCGTCGCAGTAGAAACAAAGGTTCGTCATAAACTCTATGGCAAACGTGTAAACTACACGAAGAAATACAAAGCACACGATGAGAACAACGTCGCTAAAGTGGGCGATATCGTTCGCATCGCGGAAACACGTCCTCTTTCTAAAGACAAACGTTTCCGTCTTGTAACAGTAGTAGAAGAATCAGTAATCATCTAATAACAGTTCGGATTTATTAAACATCCGGAGGGAGGTACACTCGCATGATTCAACAAGAATCTCGCTTGAAAGTAGCAGACAACTCTGGCGCGCGTGAACTGTTGACAATTAAAGTCCTCGGTGGTTCTGGTCGTAAGACTGCAAACATCGGTGACATCATCGTCGCAACGGTAAAACAAGCAACACCAGGTGGCGTTGTTAAAAAAGGTGACGTTGTCAGAGCAGTTGTCGTTCGTACAAAACGTGGCGCTCGTCGTAAAGATGGTTCGTACATCCGTTTCGATGAGAACGCAGCAGTCATTATCAAAGATGACAAGAGCCCACGCGGCACACGGATCTTCGGGCCAGTTGCACGTGAACTTCGTGAAAAAGAATTCATGAAGATCGTTTCGTTGGCACCGGAAGTACTTTAATTTCCAATTTCAATCCTATAAGGAGGTGCGCAAACGATGCATGTTAAAAAAGGCGATACAGTCCAGGTAATGTCTGGTAAAGATAAAGGCAAGCAAGGGGTTATCCTCAAAGCTATGCCAAGCAAGAACCGCGTAATCGTTGAAGGGGTTAACGTGATGAAAAAACACGCTAAACCATCACAAGCGAATCCACAAGGCGGTATCCTTGAAATCGAAGCACCAATTCACGTCTCGAACGTAATGCCGATCGACCCTAAAACTGGCAAGCCAACTCGTGTTGGTTTCAAAGTAGTCGATGGTAAAAAAGTTCGTGTCGCGAAATCGGGCGAAGTACTCGATAAATAAGAAGAACGTGACGAAAGGAGGTCCATTCGACTATGAACCGTTTGCAAGAGAAGTATAAAAGCGACATCGTGAAAGCGATGATGGATAAATTCAACTATGACTCGGTCATGCAAGTACCGAAAATCGAAAAGATCGTTATCAACATGGGTGTAGGTGACGCTGTTTCGAACTCGAAAGCACTTGACATGGCAGTTGAAGAATTAACAATTCTTTCTGGTCAAAAACCACTCGTAACGAAAGCGAAGAAATCAATCGCTGGTTTCAAGCTTCGTGAAGGTATGCCAATCGGTGCGAAGGTTACTCTTCGTGGCGAGCGTATGTACGATTTCCTCGACAAATTGGTAACTGTTTCACTTCCACGTGTACGTGACTTCCGCGGTGTATCGAAGAAAGCATTCGACGGACGCGGTAACTACACGCTTGGTGTGAAAGAGCAACTTATTTTCCCTGAGATCGATTACGATAAAGTATCAAAAGTACGCGGTATGGACATCGTTGTTGTTACAACAGCAAACACAGACGAAGAAGCACGTGAATTGCTCACACTTCTTGGTATGCCATTCCAAAAATAATCTAAAGGGAGGTCGACAACATGGCTAAAAAGTCAATGGTGAATCGCGAAATCAAACGCGAGAAACTCGTTGCCCAGTACGCTGAAAAGCGTGCAAAGTTGAAAGCTGAAGGCGATTATATCGGACTCAGCAAATTGCCACGTAACTCGTCACCTGTACGCTTGCACAACCGTTGCAGCATCACAGGTCGCCCACATGGTTACATGGGTAAATTCGGGATCAGCCGTATCAAGTTCCGTGATCTTGCATACAAAGGTCAAATCCCTGGTGTTAAAAAAGCAAGCTGGTAATCCACTAACAGTGTGAAAGGAGGTACATCGCATGGTAATGACAGACCCTATTGCAGATATGCTTACACGTATCCGTAACGCTAACATGGTTCGCCATGAAAAAATGGAGCTTCCAGCTTCGAACATTAAACGTGAGATCGCTGAAATCCTTAAGCGTGAAGGTTTCATTCGCGATGTTGAATATATCGAGGACGCTAAACAAGGTACACTTCGTCTTTTCCTTAAATATGGAGCAGGCAACGAACGTGTAATCACTGGTCTCAAACGTATTTCGAAACCAGGTCTTCGCGTATACGCAAAAGCTGATGAAGTACCGAAAGTACTCGGAGGACTCGGAATCGCAGTTCTTTCGACATCTAAAGGTCTTATGACTGATAAAGAAGCTCGCCAACAACAAGTCGGCGGCGAAGTGCTCGCCTACATCTGGTAAGTCACTTTTCTAACAAGAACGGAGGTGTAATCAATGTCACGTATTGGTAAAAAACCAGTTACGATTCCTGCTGGCGTTACTGTAACAGTTGCTGAAGACAACACAGTCACAGTAAAAGGTGCTAAAGGTGAACTTTCGCTTTCAGCTAACCCGGCATTGGAAATCAAAGTTGAAGAGAACGAATTGACGGTTGTTCGTCCAGACGAATCGAAAGAAAGCCGCACAATTCACGGTACGACACGTGCCCTTATCGCCAACATGGTACAAGGTGTGTCGAACGGATTCCAAAAAACACTTGAGATCTCGGGGGTTGGTTACCGTGCTACGAAGCAAGGTAACAAACTCGTCCTTAACCTCGGTTACTCGCACCCAATCGAGTACGTTGCTGAGGAAGGCATCGAAATCGAAGTTCCTTCAAACACGCAAATCATCGTAAAAGGGATTAACAAAGAGCGCGTCGGTCACGTTGCTGCTCAAATCCGCTCGTACCGTGCTCCAGAACCTTACAAAGGTAAAGGTGTTCGTTACTCTGATGAACGTATTCGCCGTAAAGAAGGTAAGACTGGTAAGTAATTCGTCACGAAATGAACGGAAAGGAGTGGCATAAATGATCACAAAGGCAGATAAAAATGCAGTTCGTAAAAAACGTCATGCTCGTGTACGTCGTACGATCTCGGGGACAGCAGCTCGTCCACGTTTGAACGTATTCCGTTCGAGCAAACACATTTACGTTCAACTTATCGATGACGCGGCACAAACAACGCTTGTGTCTGCATCTTCGAAAGATAAAGCTCTCGATCTTACAAATGGTGGTAACGTTGAAGCAGCGAAAGCTGTTGGTAAACTTGCTGCTGAACGTGCACTCGAGAAAGGTATCGACACAGTTGTGTTCGACCGTGGTGGATACCTCTATCATGGCCGCGTCAAAGCTGTTGCTGAAGCAGCTCGTGAAGCAGGTCTTAAATTCTAATAAAAAGGAGGGGACACTCGATGCGCCAGTTAGACGTTAACATGGAACAACTTGAAGAACGCGTTGTTACCGTAAACCGCGTCGCGAAAGTCGTAAAAGGTGGCCGCCGCTTCCGTTTTGCAGCTCTCGTAGTCGTAGGTGACAAAAATGGTCACGTCGGTTTCGGTACAGGTAAGGCACAAGAGGTGCCAGAAGCGATTCGCAAGGCTATTGAAGCCGCTAAGAAAAACATGGTTCAAGTACCTATGGTTGGTACAACAATTCCACACGAAATCACAGGAGTATTCGGAGCAGGTCGTGTATTCATGAAACCAGCTTCTGAAGGTACTGGGGTTATCGCGGGTGGTCCAGTTCGTGCGGTGCTCGAACTTGCAGGTGTAGGTGACATCCTTTCAAAATCGTTAGGTTCAAACACACCGATCAACATCGTCCGTGCGACGGTTCAGGGCTTGACTGAGCTCAAAAAAGCAGAGGAAGTTGCTAAACTACGCGGTAAAAGCGTAGAAGAACTTCTTAACTAAGGGAGGGAATTAGACATGGCGAAACTCGCAATCACCCTCACACGCAGCACTATTGGTCGTCCGGAAGGTCAGCGTGTTACTGTACGTACACTCGGTCTTCGTAAAATGCATCAGACTGTCGTTGTCCCTGACAACGTCGCGATGCGCGGTATGATCAACAAAGTGTCGCACCTTGTGACTGTAAAAGAAATCAACGAATAATAAAGATTTTAATAAATAAGGAGGTGCCACTATGAAACTCCATGAATTGAAGCCAACTCCAGGTTCACGTCACGAACGTAACCGTGTCGGTCGCGGTATGGCGACTGGTAACGGTAAAACTTCTGGCCGTGGACACAAAGGTCAAAAAGCTCGTTCGGGCGGTGGCGTTCGTCCAGGATTTGAAGGTGGACAAAACCCACTTTACCGTCGTCTTCCAAAACGCGGTTTCAACAACCCAACTCGTAAAGAGTACGCGGTTGTTTCCCTAGACACGCTTAACCGTTTCGAGGCAGGTACTGAAGTTACTCCAGAACTCTTAATCGAGACTGGTGTCGTCAGCTCTGCTAAAGACGGAATCAAAGTACTTGCTAACGGCAAGCTTGAAACTAAATTGACTGTAAAAGCCAACAAGTTCTCGGGTGCAGCGAAAGAAGCGATCGAAGCAGCTGGCGGTACAGTTGAGGTGATCTGATGTTTCAGACGATCTCCAATATGTGGCGCGTGAAAGATATTCGACAGCGTATTCTCTTCACACTCGCAATCATCATCATTTTCCGCATCGGGGCTCATATCCCGGTGCCGATGGTGAATACGGATGTGTTGCGTTTTGACTCAGGAGGTCTTTTAGACTTCGTGAACTTGTTTGGAGGAAATGCTTTACAGAACTTCTCATTGTTCGCAATGGGGATCATGCCGTACATCACGGCATCGATCGTTGTTCAACTCTTACAAATGGACGTCGTTCCAAAGTTTGCCGAATGGGCAAAACAAGGAGAGGCGGGCCGTAAGAAGTTAGCAACGGTCACGCGCTATGGGACGATCATCTTAGGCTTTGTCCAAGCGACTTCGTTGTCGTTCGGATTTAACCGTCTTTACCCAGGTCTCGTCAATGAGACGTGGGGGACGGCCACTTACTTTGTGATCGCGATTGTACTCACTGCGGGTACAGCGTTCTTGATGTTCCTCGGCGAAATGACGACAGAGAAAGGTGTTGGGAATGGTATTTCCATCATCATCTTCACTGGGATCGTCGCCGGTTTCCCAAGAATCTTCACGCAGATTTATGAAACAAAACTCCAAAACGCTGGAGATGCATTGTTCATTAACATTGTTTACTTGGTTGTATTGGCACTTGTTATTTTGGCAGTGACGATGGGGATCATTTATGTTCAACAAGCGGCACGCAAAATTCCAATCCAATATGCAAAACGCACGGCGAACCGTACCCCTGTGGGCGGACAGTCGACGCACTTGCCAATCAAGTTAAACGCTGCAGGTGTTATCCCGGTAATCTTCGCGATTTCCTTCATGGTAACACCACCAACTGTTGCAAGCTTCGTTGCTTCTGCAGAGACGACACAAAAATTGCAATCGTACTTTGACACAACGGCACCGATCGGAATGTCCATTTACGTCGCATTGATTGTAGCGTTCTCTTACTTCTATACATTTGTTCAGGTGAACCCGGAACAAATGGCGGAAAACTTGCAGAAGCAAGGTGGTTATATTCCTGGGATTCGTCCTGGGGCGCAAACAGAACAGTACATCACGAAGTTGCTTTATCGATTGACTTTCTTCGGAGCGATTTTCTTATCGCTCGTAGCGATTATGCCGACCATCTTCATTAAACTTGCCGGTTTGCCGACTTCGGTTCAAATCGGAGGTACAAGCTTACTGATCGTCATCGGGGTAGCGCTTGAAACGATGAAACAAATCGAGAGTCAACTTGTAAAACGACACTATAGAGGCTTTATCCGTTAAAGCGGAAGGAAGGGTCCACCCTTCCTTCCTGTCGTGTTTACAAGCCCTTCGTGAAAATCAAAACTGGAGGCTAACCGAGATGAATCTAGTACTCATGGGCTTACCGGGTGCTGGGAAAGGGACTCAAGCAGCGAAAATCGTTGAAGAGTACCAAATCCCTCACATTTCGACAGGCGACATGTTTCGTGCGGCAATCAAAGGCGGAACGCCACTCGGTAAAGAAGCCAAGTCATATATGGATAAAGGTGAACTCGTACCGGATGAGGTAACAATCGGAATCGTACGTGAACGCCTTAGCCAAGATGATACCGAAAAAGGCTTCTTGCTCGATGGATTCCCGCGTACTGTTGCTCAAGCAGAGGCACTCGAAAGTTTGCTTAAAGATTTGGGAAAACAGATTGACCATGTCATCAATATCGATGTGGATGCGGAAATTCTCGTACCACGTTTAACAGGTCGTTGGATCTGTCCAACATGTGGTGCGACATATCACGTCATCTTCAACCCACCAAAAGTGGAAGGGATTTGTGATGTGGATGGGTCGGCTCTCATGCAACGTGAAGACGATAAAGAGGAAACGGTTCGCCGTCGCCTTGACGTCAACATCGAGCAATCGAAACCACTCATTGACTTTTACGCTGAAAAAGGGTATCTTCGTACATTGGATGGAGATCGTCCAATCGATGTCGTTTATACCGATGTCAAAGTTTTACTCGGTGATACTGAATGATCATCACGAAGACGCCTCGTGAAATTGCGATTATGCGTGAGGCTGGGCAAATTGTTGCTCGAACGCACCAGGTGCTCAAAGAGCACATTAAACCAGGAATCACGACGCTTGAGCTCGACCGGATTGCGGAAGATTACATTCGCAGCCAAGGTGCGACGCCATCGTTCAAAGGCTATAACGGTTTTACCGGTAGTGTTTGCGCTTCGGTGAACGAAGAGCTTGTTCATGGCATTCCAGGAAAACGGGTATTGAATGATGGAGATATTATCTCCATTGATATCGGTGCCAACTATAACGGATACCATGGAGATTCCGCTTGGACCTATCCAGTGGGAACAATCTCGGAAGAGACACAGCGGCTACTTGACGTAACCGAAGAAAGTCTGTATAAAGGATTGGAGCACGCCAAGGCTGGAGTGCGATTGACAGATATTTCGCATGCGATTCAAGCTTATGTTGAATCACATGATTTTTCTGTCGTCCGCGAATACGTAGGTCATGGTGTTGGACAAAATTTGCACGAAGCACCGCAAATTCCTCACTATGGTCCACCGGGGAAAGGGCCACGCCTGAAGACTGGGATGACGTTAGCCATTGAACCAATGGTTAATGCTGGTCAACGCTATGTTCGAACACTGGCTGATAACTGGACAGTTGTCACAGTGGACGGTAGCATGTGCGCCCACTTTGAGCACACCATCGCCATCACAGACGATGGATACGAGATTTTAACGAAACTCGATTCCGGTGAATGAGGCTCTATTGTTTCATACTGATCCGCCATGGATCCTTCTCTCACAGTAGTAGACAATAGATCGTCTGTGCTCCTAAAGATCTTCATATAGAAAGGGGAATGAATGATGGCGAAACAAGATGTCATTGAAGTGGAAGGCACTGTTGTCGAACCACTTCCGAACGCAATGTTTAAAGTGGAGTTAGAAAACGGCCACACGGTGCTCGCGCACGTCTCAGGGAAAATTCGAATGCACTACATTCGAATCCTTCCAGGTGACCGCGTAACGGTTGAGTTGTCTCCATACGACTTGACACGCGGGCGGATTACGTACCGTTATAAGTAACTCCGATTTTTCCAGGAGGAGGGTATACTCATGAAAGTAAGACCGTCGGTAAAACCGATTTGCGAAAAATGTAAAGTTATTCGCCGTAAGGGTAAAGTAATGGTAATTTGCGAAAACCCGAAACACAAACAAAAACAAGGTTAATTTCAGAGGAGGTGCACACATGGCACGTATTGCTGGTGTAGATATTCCACGCGAAAAACGTATCGTTATTTCGCTCACATACATCTATGGTATTGGTAAAACAAAAGCACAAGAAATTTTGAAGGCTGCTAACGTATCAGAAGAGACACGCACACGCGACCTTACAGAAGATGAACTCAACCGTATCCGTGAAGCAATTGACGGAATCAAAGTTGAAGGTGACCTTCGTCGTGAAGTTTCACTTAACATCAAACGTTTGATCGAGATCGGCGCATACCGCGGTATCCGTCATCGCCGTAGTCTCCCTGTTCGCGGTCAAAACACGAAGAACAACTCGCGTACTCGTAAAGGCCCACGCCGTACAGTAGCGAACAAGAAGAAGTAAAGGAGGGAATTGAACAATGGCGAAACGTAAGCAAAACGTACGTTCAAAACGTAAAGTTAAAAAACATGTTGAATCCGGAATCGTACACATCCGTTCTACATTCAACAACACAATCATTACAATCACTGATACGCAAGGTAACGCAATCTCATGGGCTACTTCTGGTAACCTCGGATTCCGCGGATCACGTAAATCGACTCCATTCGCAGCACAAATGGCTGCTGAAACTGCAGCAAAAGTTGCAATGGACAACGGTATGCGTACAGTTGAAGTAAACGTTAAAGGTCCTGGTGCTGGACGTGAAGCGGCTATCCGTGCACTCCAAGCTACTGGTCTCGAAGTAACTGCAATCCGTGACGTAACTCCAGTTCCGCACAACGGTTGCCGCCCTCCAAAACGTCGCCGCGTATAATCGCCTGAGCGTGTGAAGGGCTCACCTAGCACGACAGCTTATACTAAGCAGTTCAAACTGCACGGCAGGATATACTCAAGGAGGGGTTCAGATGATCGAGATTGAAAAACCAAAGATCGAAACGGTCGAAATCAGCGAGGATGCTACGTTCGGTAAATTCGTAGTGGAACCGCTTGAACGTGGATATGGCACTACTCTCGGTAACTCACTACGTCGAATTCTATTGTCATCGCTCCCAGGGGCAGCGGTAACAGCGGTTCAAATCGATGGCGTGCTTCACGAGTTCTCTACGATTGACGGTGTCGTCGAAGACGTGACTCAAATCGTATTAAACCTCAAGAAGTTAGCACTCAAGGTGTACTCGGAAGAAGAGAAAACGCTTGAGATTAACGTTTCAAGTGCCGGTGCTGTCACTGCGGCAGACATTACCCATGATAGCGACGTTGAAATCTTGAATCCTGAGCTCCACATCGCGACTCTCGCTGACAACGCGACGCTTCGCATGCGTTTGACTGCTCGCCGTGGTCGTGGTTACGTCCAGGCAGAAGATAACAAACGTGATGATATGCCGATTGGGGTCATTCCAATCGATTCGATCTATACACCGATTCAACGCGTGAACTACGAAGTAGATAAAACACGTGTCGGTCAAGATGCAAGCTTTGATAAGCTTTTATTAGACGTGTGGACAGATGGTTCAATTCGTCCGGAAGAAGCTGTATCATTAGGCGCTAAAATTTTGACAGAACACTTGAACATCTTCGTTGGATTGACAGATGAAGCTCTCAATGCAGAAATCATGGTCGAGAAAGAAGAAGACCAAAAAGAAAAAGTACTCGAAATGACGATTGAAGAACTCGATCTCTCTGTTCGCTCGTACAACTGCTTGAAGCGCGCTGGCATCAACACTGTTCAAGAACTCGCAAACAAATCAGAGGAAGAGATGATGAAAGTTCGTAACCTCGGACGTAAATCACTCGAAGAAGTTCAACACAAGTTGGACGAACTCGGTTTGGGCTTGCGTAAAGAAGACTAAGTTCAACCGAAGGAGGGAAATGTAATGGCTTATTCGAAACTTGGCCGTACAAGCTCGCAACGCAAGGCGCTTTTGCGTGATCTTGCAACTGACCTAATCATCAACGAGCGCATTCAAACAACTGAACAAAAAGCGAAAGAACTTCGCCCAGTCGTTGAAAAATTGATCACTCTTGGGAAACGTGGCGATCTTCATGCCCGTCGTCAAGTAGCTTCATTCGTTCGTAAAGAGAACGCTGGAGAAAAAGACGCTATCCAAAAATTGTTCGAAGACGTGGCTCCACGCTACGCTGAACGTCAAGGTGGATACACACGCATCATGAAAGTCGGCCCACGCCGCGGCGATGGTGCAGAAGTTGTAATCATCGAACTCGTCTAATTTATTAGGCAGTCAACAGGGCATGCGGTGACGTATTGCCCTGTTTCCACATCGGAAAGGAGTCGACCCATGGAATCACAAATTATGGTACGAGAGATCGTGTTTCGTTACCCTGGACAAACCGAGCCGGCCTTAGATGGCTTGTCGCTCGATGTATACAAAGGGGAATGGCTCGCGATTGTCGGTCATAACGGTTCCGGCAAGTCGACACTGACAAAGCTGTGGAACGGACTTCTTATTCCTGAACAAGGAGAAGTCCGCGTAGAGACACTCGATCCATCGAACGCCACAGACGTGTGGGACGTTCGAACACGGATCGGGGTCGTCTTTCAAAATCCTGACAATCAATTTGTCGGGGCGACCGTGCGCGATGATGTGGCATTCTCTCTCGAAAACATGGGACTTCCACGTCAAGAAATGGTTCGTCGAATTGATGACAGTCTAGCGCGCGTTGGATTATCGGAACTAGCGGACCGTGAACCGCATCAGTTATCCGGTGGACAAAAGCAGCGCGTTGCGATTGCTGCGGCTCTCGCAATGCGCCCGCATGTCCTCGTGCTCGATGAAGCGACCTCGATGCTTGACCCAATTGGGCGGCAAGAGGTGTTACAAACGGTGCAACAGCTCGTCTCGGAAGGGATGACTGTCGTTGCCATTACCCACGAGCTCGACGAAGTATTGTTTGCCGACCGTATCATTGCATTGTCCAAAGGGAAAATCGCAATGACCGGAACACCTGAAGACGTGTTTCAACATCCGGAAGCGTTACGTGCCATCCAACTGGATGTCCCGTTCATTGTACGGATGCAACTCGAACTGAAGGAACGAGGCATTCCACTCGATCGTCTGATGCTACAACATTCGGAGTTGGTGAACCATCTATGCCAATACGCATTGAAGAAGTGACGTATCAATATCAATTAAATACTCCGTTTGAACGAACCGCGCTGCGCGATGTGAATGTAACCATTCCGTCGGGAGCGCTTGTTGCGTTTCTTGGACATACCGGGTCCGGGAAGTCGACGCTCGTTCAGCACATGAACGGACTCCTGCGACCGACGAAAGGGCGCGTTGTGGTGGATGATCTCATCGTGACGCCAATCCGATCGCGTCGTGACAAAAAACAGAACCTCTTACCGCTTCGGCGCCGCGTTGGGCTCGTCTTTCAATATCCTGAACATCAATTATTTGAAGAGACGGTCGAACGCGACGTGATGTTCGGTCCGCGCAACTTTGGCGCGACAGAAGCCGAAGCGAAAGAGCGTGCCCATGAGGCACTTCGTCTCGTCGGATTAGATGAATCGCTATGGGAACGTTCCCCATTCGATCTCTCAGGGGGGCAGATGCGCCGTGTCGCGATTGCAGGCGTCTTAGCGAGCCGTCCCGATGTGCTCATCGTCGATGAACCGACAGCCGGACTTGATCCGATTGGGAGACGCGATATGCTCTCGCTCTTTAAACGTTTAAGAGAAGAGTTGAATTTGACTTTGATTCTTGTGTCACATGACATGGATGACGTGCTCGCCTATGCGGAACGTGTCGTGGTCATGGAAAAAGGACAGGTCGCCTTTGACGGCAACCCGTTCGAGTTGTTTCAGGATGAGTCGCTTGTGCGTGAACTTCAACTCGATATTCCACATGTGCTGCGATTGGCCCGTGATGTCGCTCCAGCCTTCGGTGTAACCGAAGTACCTTTCGTAAGGACGGAGACCGAGCTGGCTGACTGGATCGCCTCACAGATTGAAGGAGGGGTCTCATGATTATCGGGCAGTATATACCGGGTCACTCCTGGCTTCACTCACTCGATGCGCGAGCCAAGACGCTCTTCATCCTCGGGTTTATCCCGGTCGTGTTTTTAGCGGATAACCTATGGACAAACCTGTTTTTACTGACGTTTACGCTAATTGCTGTCAAACTATCTCAATTGTCTTGGCGCTATTTATGGAATGGTCTTAAGATGATCTTATTCCTGATCGGGTTTACCTTGCTGCTCCAGCTCTTCTTTAACCGGGATGGGACGCTCTTGGTGGATTGGGGGCCTTTCAAAATTTATTCTGAAGGGATTCGCATGGGATTGATTGTTTCGCTTCGTTTCTTCTATCTTGTGATGTTGACGACACTCGTTACGTTGACGACCACTCCGATGGAATTGACGGATTCTATAGAGGCGGGACTCCGTCCGTTCGAACGATTCCGGGTTCCGGCCCATGAGATTGCACTGATGCTGTCGATTTCATTACGTTTTTTGCCTACTTTGGCGGATGAGACCGAACGGATCATGAAGGCGCAACAAGCACGGGGCGTCGATTTGATGAGCGGTCCATGGAAATCTCGTTTAAAAGGAGTCATCCCGCTTTTGATTCCTTTATTCATTTCGGCGTTTAAGCGCGCTGAGGACCTCGCTACGGCGATGGAAGCAAGGGGGTACCGTGGGGGTGAAGGAAGAACGCGGCTTCGTGAAATGACGTGGCATCGGCGTGATACGGCGTTACTTCTTTCGTTTGTCGTCATTACGCTCATTTTGTTTGGATTGAGAGGGATTGGATGAGACGAATCAAATTAACCATTTCCTATGACGGAACAAACTACGCAGGGTATCAGGTTCAGCCGAACGGCAATACAATTCAGGCTGAAATAGAGGCTGTACTGACCCGGATGCATGGAGGCAAAGTGAAAGTTGTGGCTTCAGGTCGAACGGACGCACGTGTCCATGCGTTAGGTCAAGTCCTCCATTTTGATACTTCGTTAGGGATGCCGGCTGACCGTTTCGTCAAAGCGTTGAATGCTATGCTTCCGGACGATATTTTGGTTAAAGATGCCGAAGAAGTAGACGCGTCATTTCATGCACGATACGGCGCCAAGCGAAAAGAGTATCGCTATGTCGTAAGACAGGAAGACGATCCGTTTCGTCGTCACTATGCGGTCACTGTGACCTATCCCCTGGATGTCGAGCGGATTCGTCAAGCCATTCGGTTATTGGTCGGGACGCACGACTTTACTTCTTTTTCCGTCACGAAAGCAGAAGTTGTCGATCGCGTTCGCACAATCTATGCGGCTGAGCTTCTTGAGACGGAAGGCGAGTTGATTTTCCGTTTTATCGGGTCAGGCTTTCTCTACAACCAAGTACGGATTATGGTTGGGACGCTTATAGAGGTTGGGAGAGGCAAATATGAGCCGGCAGACATCAGTCGGATGTTAGCTGCACGAGACCGCCGGGTGGCCGGGATTACGGCACCGCCCCATGGCTTGTATTTATGGAATGTGAATTATGAAAAAGTAGATTGACATTCCCTCTATAAAATCGTATTATATTCATTGGCATTTCATTTTCACATTTAGAGATGAACCACAATCTTAGCCCCGTAAACTAGGATTATGATAAAGCATCAAAAAAATTAAGTGAACAGACATTTCTAGGAGGTATTCCACATGCGCACAACATTCATGGCTAAAGCATCTGAAGTAGAACGCAAATGGCTCCTTATCGACGCAGAAGGCAAAACACTCGGTCGTTTGACTAGTGAAGTAGCATCACTTCTTCGCGGTAAGCACAAGCCGACTTTCACACCACACGTTGATTGCGGAGACCACGTCATCATCATCAACGCTGAGAAAATCAAATTGACTGGTAACAAGTTGAATGACAAGATCTACTACCGTCATTCAGGTCACCCAGGCGGTTTGAAATCACAAACTGCAAAAGAGCTTCTTGCAAAACGTCCAGAGCGTATGCTTGAACTCGCGATCAAAGGGATGCTTCCAAAAGGATCACTCGGTCGTCAACAATTCAACAAACTCCACGTTTACGCTGGAGCTGAACACAAACACGAAGCACAAAAACCAGAAGTTTACGAACTTCGCGGTTAATCGAGACACAGGGAGGAACTAAACGATGGCAGATGTACGTTACTACGGAACAGGCCGCCGCAAACACTCGGTGGCTCGCGTTCACCTCGTTGCAGGTGACGGTAAAGTTGTTGTAAATGGCCGCGATATCTCAGAATACTTCGGTCATGAGACTTTAATCATGATGGCTAAATCACCACTCGTATTGACTGAAACAGAAGGTAAATACGATGTAATCGTTAACGTTAACGGTGGTGGATACACTGGACAAGCTGGAGCGATTCGCCACGGCGTATCACGTGCGCTTCTTCAAGCGGACCCAGAATTCCGTCCAAGCCTCAAAGAAAAAGGCTTCTTAACTCGTGACGCTCGTATGAAAGAACGTAAAAAATACGGTCTTAAAGCAGCTCGTCGCGCACCACAATTCTCGAAGCGTTAATCTTCGCGATGTGGTTCGAACTCTCCATCCTTTTGGGTGGAGAGTTTTTTGTTTGAAATAGTCGATTCCGAACCCGTCAAGAAAACGCTTTTTTTGATATACTGATATCGAAACAGATAGAAGGGGGAAGCGAAATGCTTACAGTAGATCAAGTACGTGAGGAATTAGCGGGGCTCGTTGATCCAACGATCAACCGAACGCTTGGAGATACTGCGGGGGTAAAAGACGTCCGTATTAAAGAGGATTATGTCAGTGTGAAAGTGGCGCTTGGGCAGACGGGGAGCGGGGAACAGCTTCAGTTGCAACAAGAAATCGTCACACTGCTTAAGGGGAAAGGATTTAAGACGGTCGGCCTTCGTTTTGAGGCATTGAATGATGAGAGTTTGAAAGAGGCAACTAAACCGGCAATTCTCCGGGAAAACTCGGGGACGACATTTATCGCGATTGCTTCAGGTAAAGGCGGCGTCGGGAAATCGACTGTTTCTGTTAACTTGGCAGTCGCTTTAGCCCGGGCTGGAAAGAAAGTCGGATTGATTGATGCGGATATTTACGGGTTCAGCGTTCCGGATATGTTAGGGATCGAAGAGCGCCCGGTCGTCCGTGGGGAAAAAATCATTCCGGTTGACCGGTTTGGGGTTAAAGTGATTTCAATGGGCTTCTTTGTAGAAGACAACGCACCGGTCATTTGGCGTGGACCAATGTTAGGGAAAATGCTGAACAACTTCTTCAATGACGTGGAGTGGGGAGATCTCGACTATCTTCTTCTTGATTTACCACCGGGAACAGGGGATGTCGCGCTTGATATTCACTCAATGCTCCCGTCCTGTCAAGAATTGATCGTCACGACACCTCACGCGACCGCAGCTTTTGTCGCGGCACGTGCTGGAGCGATGGCCATTAAGACGAACCATAAGCTTCTCGGGATTATCGAAAATATGGCTTACTTTGAAAGTAAGCTGACAGGTGAGAAAGAATACGTCTTCGGATACGGAGGCGGAGAAAAATTGTCGGAAGCGCTGAAGAGCAAGTTGCTTGCTCAAATTCCTCTCGGTCAACCGTATGAGAACGAGGAAGATTTTGCACCGTCTGTTTATCGGGATGGGCATCCGTTCGAAAACACATATGACGAGTTAGCGCAGGCAGTCATTCAACAAATAGAAGGGTGAATCGGTAAAAGATGAAAGTACAAGGCTTTTTACGTTTGTTTTGGACAACGCTCGTATTCGGGTCGTTGTTTGGGTTCATTATGAACCTATTAGCGAATCCAGGTTATTTAGTTAGTCATTCTTGGGAAGCGATTGTCACAGCGCTAAGTTACTCCAGCACATGGACAGGAATCAGTATGATGGGGTTCTTTTCTTATCTAATTGTCCATCGTGTAGGGTTAGATATCTTCCGAGGCCCCCGACTATGGAATCGGGTCCAAGTGCTATTGATTGTGTTTGCACTCTTTGATGCTGTGTATTTGCGGATGCTCGCTTTCGACAGTGGTCATATGTGGAGATACGTGGGAGAGATGGTTGTGCTAGTGGTGATCGCCTGGTTGGTTGCAGCTAGTAAGGCGAAACAAACAAATGCGAGTGCTTTCATTCCGACCCTCTTCTTAATGATCGTCATTACACTGATTGAATGGATTCCGGCTTTGCAGGCTACAGATGATATTGCTTTGCTATGGCCGGCGTTGGCTACTTTAGTATTTGCGAATGCTTATCAAGTGTTGATGTTACACCGTTTCCAGCAATCAGGACAGCAAACATCTCAATCGACTGGGAAAAAAGGAAAACAAATGTCGACAAAATCTTCATAAAACAATGTAGGAAGGCGTCTCTGTCAAAATAGAGGCGCTTTTTTTAGTGTGAAAAGAATGAAAATCAGGTTGATAAGAAATTTGATAAAGTTTTTTTAGAAAAACAGTTGACGGGTATGGACGAGGCTGATATATTAATAAACGTCGCTGATGTTGTTCCTCGAACAACTAACAGATGACAAAAAAATAATAAAAAGTGGTTGACTTTCGGTAGTCAAATCGCTATTATTAAAAAGTCGCTAACACGACAGATTTGGTCTTTGAAAACTGAACGATGAGGCAAAAAAGTTTTACAATTTTTGAATGAAGCGCAAGCTTCGTCAATTTCGAGCTATATCAAATTCTTTGGAGAGTTTGATCCTGGCTCAGG
>NZ_JACSKZ010000006.1 GCF_018617875.1 Exiguobacterium algae | reverse complement strand
TCGTCCTGAGCCAGGATCAAACTCTCCAAAGAATTTGATATAGCTCGAAATTGACGAAGCTTGCGCTTCATTCAAAAATTGTAAAACTTATTTTTGCCTCATCGTTCAGTTTTCAAAGTTCGTCTGTCGCTCTTGGCGACTAAATGATAATAACATCATTCTTTCGTAAGTGTCAACAAATTTTTCGTTGTTTTAACGAGTGTCGTTGACAACAAAAATAACTATATCATCTGATTTACTATCTGACAAGTATTATTCTAAAAAAACTTTAAGGTTTTTTATTCACTCATTTCTCAAAAAATGAAATAGCATTCATTGTTTATAGAGGAACATTTCATTATATAGAGAACTTATAAACCTTGAGACAGCTTTCAAATAATATCAAGGGCGGGGAAAACATGCAACTTCAAAAACCGAAAACACGATCCCCATTGCGGATATGGTCAGGTACACAATATTACACATTAAAACGGAAGTTAAAATGGAAAACGGACGGGCGACGCTATGCTAGTGATCTGAAACCAGAACCACTCCCTTATTTAGTTCACACTCATCGAACTCCACTCTATCGTCGCTTACGCGATGTCGACATGGAGATGCAATATAATAAAGTCACGAATCTAAAAATCGCTTTGAAGCAATTAAACGGAGTGACCCTCTCTCCAAATGAAGTATTTTCATATTGGAAATTGATCGGAAAACCAACGAAGCGAAAAGGATATGTAGATGGTATGGTTCTTCACTACGGAAAAGTCACTTCCGGACTCGGGGGCGGTCTATGCCAACTTTCCAACTTAATTTATTGGATCACTTTACATAGCCCCCTCACAGTAACCGAACGCTATCGTCATAGTTACGATGTCTTCCCCGACTCTAGACGTGATCAGCCTTTCGGTAGCGGAGCAACTTGTTCTTATAACTACCTGGACTTACAAATTACAAATAACACCGCTCAAACTTTTCAACTCCTTCTATATATAGAAGAAGATTATCTAGTAGGTGAATGGCGCTCCTCACTTCCTATGAAAGTGAACTACCGAATTTTTGAAGAGAACCATCACTTCACACGGGAATGGTGGGGCGGCACCATTCGTCATAATCAAATTTTCAGAGAAGTTACTACTATGAATGGAGAGCATCTTCGAAACGAGTTTATTACGGAAAATCACGCCATCACGATGTACGACCCATTTCTTCCAGAGAATACTGCATATAAAAAAGTCGACTCATGAGCGAGTCGACTTTTTGTTTCAATTTCAAATCACGCGTGTGGCAAGAAAATGAAGTACGCAAGGAAGATGACAAACATCCCGTACATAATCGGGTGAATTTCTTTCGTTTTCCCTTTTGCAAGCATCATTAATGGGTAGAGAATGAATCCAAGACCGATCCCCGTTGCGATTGATGATGTGAGTGGCATCATCAAAATCGTCATGAATGAAGGAATTGCAATCTCAAGTTTCTTCCAGTCGATGTCTAGAAGAGCTGATGCCATCAACACCCCAACGATAATCAAAGCCGGCGCAGTAACAGGTGCAGTAATTACCGCCAGGAGTGGAGAGAAGAACAATGCCAATCCGAAGAACAATCCAGCAAACACCGCAGTTAATCCTGAACGTCCACCGGCAGCAACACCTGCAGATGATTCAATGTAAGACGTTGCAGTTGATGTCCCGAAGATTGCACCAGCAACTGTTGCAGTCGAGTCAGCCAAAAGCGCCTTACTTGCACGTGGTACTTTGTTCTCTTTCATGATCCCAGCTTGGCGAGCAACCGCAACAAGTGTTCCAGCCGTATCAAAGAAATCAATGAAGAAGAACGTTAGGATTACAACAAGCATTTGAATCGTGAAGATATCGTTGAAGTTAATGAAAGCTTGTCCGAATGTCGAAGACATACTTGGTGGCATTGAGACAACATCAGAAATCGCAGTCGGTGTTGGAACAAGTCCGAAGATCATTCCGACAATCGCCGTAAGCAACATCCCGATGAAAATTCCACCTTTAACATCGCGCACCATGAGTAACGCACTAACAACAAGACCAAAGATGGCAAGAAGCGTTGTTCCAGTTCCAAGCGAACCTAACCCAACAACCGTCGCTTCATTCGAAACGACAATCCCTGCATTTTTCAAACCGATGAATGCGATGAAGAAACCGATTCCGGCAGCGACTGCCATTTTTAACGGTTCCGGAATTGCATTGACGATCGTTTCACGAATACCCGAAAGCGTCAAAACGATGAAGAAAAGACCTGATACAAGTACACCAGAGAGAGCCGTCTGCCACGGGACTCCCATTCCAATTACAACACTGTAAGCGAAGAATGCGTTAAGGCCCATGCCCGGCGCAATCGCGATTGGGTAGTTTGCAAGTAGACCCATTGTGAGCGAACCGACTAATGCGACAAGTCCTGTCGCTACAAAAATCGCTCCTGTGTCCATACCTGCTGCCCCAAGGATGTTCGGGTTGACGAATAGAATGTACGCCATTGTTAAGAATGTTGTAAATCCTGCGATCATCTCGGTACGAACATTTGTCCCGAGTGAAGTGAGTTGGAAGTAACGATCAATCCAACTTCCTGAATGCTGTTGATTTGTTTCTGGTTCGAGCTGTGTGCTCATTTGTTTTCCTCCTTGTACTCGCCGTAAAACGAGAAAAGGTCCTCAGCTAATGACCGAGGACCCCACGCGAAACATACGAGGGCATACACCCTCATCTATGTCTCGCCGTAGTGAAATCATTTAAGGTGATTTCGTAGAGACTCTCGGGCCATATCCCCGACATTATACGGCAAAATATTTTTAAATTGTTCGGTTATAATAAGAACGTTTTTATCTTATCAGCGACAATATAAGATGTCAACAGAAATAACGGATTTTATTGTTTGAAAACGATTTAATGTTCGGATTTAAAACAAAAAACGGAGGGGCAGCCCCTCCGTAATCATTACTCCCATTCGATCGTTGCAGGTGGCTTCGACGTAATGTCGTACAGCACACGGTTAACGTGGCTGACTTCGTTTACGATACGCACCGAGATTTTCTCGAGCACATCCCACGGGATACGCGCCCAATCTGACGTCATGCCATCAATTGACGTGACGGCACGGACACCGACAGCATAGTCGTACGTACGCTCGTCACCCATGACTCCGACCGAGCGAATCGGTGTGAGCACCGTGAAGTATTGCCAGATGTCTCGTTCAAGACCAGCTTTCTTCACTTCTTCACGCAAAATCGCATCCGATTCACGGACGATTTCGAGCTTTTCTTCCGTGATTTCACCAAGGACACGAATTCCGAGACCCGGACCCGGGAACGGCTGGCGCCAAACGATATAGTCAGGAAGACCAAGCTCAGTACCGAGCGCACGGACTTCGTCTTTAAAGAGCGTGTTGAGTGGCTCAATCAACGTGAAGTTCATGTCTTCCGGTAATCCACCGACGTTATGGTGTGATTTAATCGTTTGCGCTGTATCTGTTCCACTTTCGATAATGTCTGTGTAGAGCGTTCCTTGTGCAAGGAAGTCCATATCAACAAGTTTCGATGCTTCTTCATCAAACACATAGATGAACTCATTTCCGATAATCTTACGTTTTTGCTCAGGGTCCGATACGCCAGCCAACTTCGTCAAGAAACGTTCTTGCGCATCAATTTTGATGACTTTCATGTTAAAACCGTCCGCGAACGTCTTCATGACGCTATCCGCTTCCCCTTTACGAAGAAGACCATGGTCGACGAACATACATGTCAACTGGTCACCGATGGCCCGGTGAACAAGTGCCGCGACAACAGATGAATCCACACCACCCGAAAGGGCACAGAGGACTTGTTTGTCACCGACGATTTCACGGATCTTTTCAACTTCGAGGTCGATAAAGTTCTCCATCGACCATTCGCCTTTGGCACCACACACTTCATAAATGAAGTTTTTCAAGATGTCATTCCCATATTCCGAGTGTCGAACTTCTGGATGGTATTGAACGCCGTACATCTTCAAGTCATCGTTTTTGATTGAAGCTACCGGGCAAGACGGGTTCGTGCCATCTACGATAAATCCTTCCGGCGCTTCCATGACAAGGTCACCATGGCTCATCCACACCGTGTGTTCAACCGGTAAGCCATTGTATAAAGCCGATGCTTCAGGTGTGGAGAAGAGTGTCGCTTTTCCATACTCCCGATGCGCTGCCCGCTCGACACGTCCGCCGAAATGGTGCGTCATGAGTTGCATCCCGTAACAAATTCCGAAAATCGGGATACCCAGTTCGAAAATTTCCGGATCGCAGCGATATGCGCCTTCCGCATAAACACTGTTCGGTCCCCCCGAGAAGATGATTCCGACCGGGTCCAGTTCACGAATCTCCGCAGCGGTCATTTTGTGAGAATGCAGTTCGCTGTACACACCAAGGTCACGTACACGGCGCGTAATCAACTGGTTGTACTGTCCACCAAAATCAAGCACCAAAATCATTTCCTGTTCTACTTTCACAAAACCTCCACCTTTCTGCCTTCACCTCAAAAAAGACGCGCCTCTCCCCCTGTTCATCTAAACCGAAGAAGAAGCACGCCCTTTTCTTTGTATGCGAAACGTGCTCCTTCATAGTCGGTCCATTTACGGTGGTCCGGTAGAGACTCTCGCGCCAATTCACGAGTATATACGAAGGAATGCCATGTTCAATTATCTAACTAATGCGTCTATCTTACTTGATGCGTCTCCTCACTTCAACTCATAATTCGACGAATCATGATTTTCCAATATTCTTTATATTTAGAATTCGGCGCTTGTTCTGCGTAAACAGCCTGTTCGAACAAGTGAGTCAAACGCATCATATCATTTGATTCGTAATACGCATCCACCTCTTTAGCGAGCTCTGAAGGCGTACGTCCTTCAACTTTGAATCCGTTCGCCCGGAGCCGCTTCATCAAATAGCGATGCATCGACACAAGACTTGAATCCGTGAGCGGACGATTCATCCACCACAGGTACATGATTTGCCGCTCGATGATTTTACGGTTCCAGATGATGACCGCGCTAATGAACGCGATGACGATCCATCCCCAAACCGGGATGCTGCGCGACTCCTGCGCCACATCTCCTGTCGAAACATCGTCAATCAACAAATCTTGTTGCGGGCGGTTCGGTGTATTCCCGTCCTGGGATGCTTGTGGGTCGTTTTCCACCGGATCTGAATCCGTATCCGTCTCCCGTTCGATTTGCAATAAGTTCGATTCCGAGAAGCTGAGCGTAGGTTCTAGCGGAACCCACCCTGCTCCCTCAATGAAGTATTCGATCCAGGAATGCGCATGACGGTTTCGAATCGTATATTCCGTTTCCCCTTGAATGACCCCGCGCGCATCTCCCATCGTAAAACCTTTCACCCATCTCGTCGGAACACCATTCGCCCGCAGCAAGACAGCTGCAGAGGTTGAGAAGTTATCACAATACCCGAGTTGGGTGTCGAATAAAAATTGATCAACGTAGTCCGTATCCCCTTCAGGTTTCGCTACATCCTCGGTGTCATATTTAAAATCTTCATTTCGGAAGTAAGCCTGGACCGCTTTTGCTTTTTCGTTAGGGGTCTCGCTATCCGCCGTAATCTCGAGAGCCAACTCACGAACACGCTCCGGCAACGTGTCAGGCAGTTGTAAATAGGCCTGCTTTTCTTCATCAGTCAACGTCGTGATGTCTCGATTGAGCGCAAGTTGCGCTTCACTGAAGGCTGGTACACTGTAGCGAAGTTGAATTGTACGCGGCGTCGCTTGACTATCGTTATTGAATACGATTTTTCCGGTAGGTCGAATGAAGATCGTCTCGTTCGGAAAACTTTCTTCTATCTCCCCGACCAAAAACTCCGTGCCCGATTCCGTCTCAGCCGCTTGAGGGTATTCACCACCGTAAGGGACAAATGTTTGACGGCGGTCAAAGCGCAGTAACGCTTGTTCCGGTGTCGTGTCTACATTTGAATCGACTAGCTGTCCACGTTTGAACTCCGAGTCCAAAACCGGTGTTTCAATCCATCCCTTTCCTGTGTAGATCGCTTTTGCCTCAATCCGCCAATAACGGGCCGGCACACCTCGGGCAATGAAGACGATTCCATCATCCTGCTCGAAAGGGCCGCCCAATTCTTCATCATTCACTCCATAGCCGACTCGCCCAGTACCACTTCCGTTTCCTTCATCCGTATTATTACGGAAGCTGGTCGTAATCCGATCGGACCAATCTCCTTCAAGCGTCGGTGAAATACTGGCAAGTGCGACAACGACCGAGAGCAAAAGCCCGATACTAATAAAGCGTACGAATGACTGACTTGGTCGCTTTGCCAAATCCGTGACAAATAACAAAAGTAATGATCCGATGATCGCAAAGAGGATAGCCCCTTCACCGTCATACAGCGTCCAAGTGTCAAAGTATGACATGATCCCCAACGTCGAGACGATGATACCGAGTACAAGGGAGTAACTTGGATACGTACGGCTCACCAATACAGCGAAGAAGAAACCGATCAGCCCCATTGCCGAGAAGAAAATGGCTTCATTCGGTAGTTCTCCACTCAAAATCCCCAATAAGTCTTCCATCCATAGCCCGAACCAATCCAACAAACTGCCGTGGTAGCTATATAAAACGACAAAGAAGTTGAGAACGGAGATTCCGACAAAGGTATACCAAGGGGATAGGCTAGCAAGGAGCGGCACGATAATCAAAAAGTAAAATGGCCAGTTTGCATCAAATGTCGTGCTCCCCACAATCGGGTCAACCCAGAACGATAACAGATAGGCAGCAAGTAACGTATATATGATTCGAACGATCCACTCTCTCATATCGCCACCTCACTGACTGCCGTGTACAAGTGATAACTTCCTTGTGTCTCATGCATCAATTCACGAATCGACGCGGTTTCGAGCGGACTGATCAAAATCAAATCACCCGACTGTTGCGGTAAATGCTGCTTGACCCGTTCCACAAGACGCGTTTCTTTTTCCGGTGTCGCCGTCAACAAATAGTGACCGACTTCTGCACTTTGGTCAGGAAGATGGTATAAACGGACCTGTTCTTCGATGATATAAAGCTCAAAGGGCAGGTTTTTCCGTTCGAGTTGACGGATCGCCCCAACGAGTAAGGACAATGACCGTTCAAACGCCTCTTCCAGTCCGGCTGAGGTTGCCGGAACAAATACAAGTGATAACTTTTTTTCCTGTTCTTGATCAAATGTTTTTGTCATCAAGTTTCCGCGACGCGCCGAAGCCTTCCAATCAATCCGTCCAATCCGGTCTCCGGCGGCATACTCCCGAACACCGCTCGTTGTATTGGCGACTTCCGTATAAGTTCTAGTCCGTCTGTATTGTTCTCCCCGTCCGCCGACATGCTCGTCTCGCGGCAAATCAAACGGGAGCTCGGCTGGTGAGACTTCGACGACCGTCTCAAGCGGAACGGTCCGTTTTCTGTCGAACAAACCAAATACGTCACGGACATGAAGGACGGTACGGTCGAACACATGAATGCCCCTCTTAATCGAATCCACTTCGTAATGTGCGAATTCAGCCCGGCGAAAGAAACGGTCGACCGGAATCACAAGCTCCAACTCTTCTTCCGTTAAACGCGGAGGAATTTTCTCGTTCAGCGTCACCATTCCAACAAGAAAAGGATATTTCCGTTCGAATTTCACCTCTACATCCATCGTCTGTCCCGTCACAAGGCGTTTGGTCGTGACACGGCGAGACACATTCGCAGCCGTCACCGGATAAAACATAAACAGTGTCCAATAGACGGTTAGTACAAAAAAGGACCACCAGAGCGTCGAAGAGACGATACTCCCTTCTATTCTCGCGAATGCATACAACCCGAATGCCGCCGCCCAAACGATGAACAGCTTCATCCAGTTTTTCATACTTCTTTAACCTCACGATCCATCGGAACCGGTAACGTCTCAAGCCATCCGGTGATCAACTGATTTGCGGTACGTCCTTTATAGCGTGCTTCAGCCGTCAACAATACACGATGTCCGAGAACACTCGTCGCGAGCGCCTTCACATCATCCGGCAACACGAAATCCCGATTTTGAATATACGCCCATGCTTGAGCAGCTTTCATCAAAGCGAGTGTCGCCCGGGGGCTGCCCCCTAAATACGTATTCGGGTCTTTACGTGACTCATGTATTAAACGAACGATGTATTGCTTGACCGCACTCGAGACATGCACTTCCCGCACTTCACGTTGCATCTGCTCGACTTCTTCTTTTGAAACAACACTTTGTAAGGCTTCAAGCGGCTCTGTTTTTTCAAATCGCGTGAGTAACGCAATCTCTTCATTAAATGTTGGATAACCCATTTCAATCTTTAATAAGAAGCGGTCGAGTTGCGCCTCAGGGAGCGGATAAGTCCCTTCGTGCTCAATCGGGTTTTGCGTGGCCATAACAAAGAATGGCGAAGGCAACACTTTCAGTTCACCATCTACCGTGACGCTGCGTTCAGCCATCGCCTCCAAAAGGGCAGACTGTGTTTTTGGCGACGTCCGGTTGATTTCGTCCGCCAGAATAATATTCCCCATCAATGGACCGGGACGATATTCAAACTCTTTTGTTTTCTGGTTGTACATTGAAATCCCCGTTAAATCCGAAGGCAACATATCCGGAGTGAACTGAATCCGTTTAAACTCAAGGTCGATTGCCCGACTGAACGTACGTACGAGCATCGTTTTTCCGACCCCCGGAACATCTTCGAGCAGGACGTGCCCGCCTGCTAACAAGGCGGTCAAACTTTTTGCGATAACATCTTCTTTCCCGACAATCACCGTCTCTATAGCGGTGATGATGGACTGAATAGCTGGACGATAAGACATGGCTGATTCCCCTTTTTCTCTTGTCTAGGATGACTTTAATGTTAGAATGTTCTGACTTTATTGTGACATATTTAAACACGAAATTGGTAGAAATTACGCGCTCGAAGTCACTTTCTTTTCTTTACCCGAAAAACGAGCCGATTTTTAATAAAATCAGCTCGTTCACACGTTATTTCGGTCGCTCTAAATCAAACAACTCACCCAGTTTTGAATATATGCTTCCGGCCATGCGACCAACGGGTAACAAGCGGCTTGCATCAATTCGACCCACCTCGTATAAGTCCCGTTGAATATGGAAGCGAACGACACGGGCAATGAAGAAATCGGCCGTCGTCTTTTCATCCTGTTCGATTGGAAGGTGATGATGGAGCACACATTCGAAACGAATTTTAGCTTCTTTCACTCCCGGTGTCGCAATCACATCACTTGCTTGAACCGTGAATGTTGTTCGGTCCAATTCACTTTCATCCGCTTCAAGATTGGCAGCCGTCTCATTCACGTCCGATACGTTTGATTCATCTACAATATGAATCACCAGTTCATTTGTAGTGAGAATGTTCCGGGCCGTATCTTTCATCATCCCATTCTTCCGTTGAATCGAAAGGGAAACAAGTGGCGGTTCGGAGGCGACTACGTTGAAATAACTGAACGGGGCCGCATTTATGGTTTCTCCGTTCAATGTGGTGACGAATGCAATCGGACGCGGCACAACACTCCCGATTAAAAATTTATACGTTTCTCGTTCGGTTAAAGCAGCAGGTTCAATCGATAACATCGTGCAGCTCCCCTTCTTCTTTTCTTAACTTCAAACTATCTTCGAACACCGGAATCTGTCAATGAAGAGAATGCCGAAAAGTGTAATCTTCATCAGATTCGGGTAAATCGCTCTAGAGCTATTCTTTGACTAATTGGTCAAAAGAGCGTTCACTGGTGCAAGTTGTGTGCCAGCTGTTGATTGGTGAGGGTTGTATGTCCTAAGGGAGGAAATAGAAAGAATGATTGGCAAGTGGATTGAACAATTAAAAAGCCGACAAATACTCGGCATCTTATACAGTGTATGTGGATTCAGCCTTGTTCTGACAGCAGTGGGAGCTTGGTTTGGACGGGACAATGTCGTGTCCGGATCAGAGCTGATCGCGTTGCGATGGACATGGTTGATTGGTTTATTCCTATCAATCGGAGCCATTCTGCTAATCGGTCGTCCTTTGATCAAACGAATGACCGACCAGAACGAACGATTGCGATTGAAGCAAATTAAATTAGAAAACGTGTTAAACCGCTCCAAGCAAAACGAAACAAATCTTCAATACCGGAACGAGTTGATTGAAGTACTGGCCTCGAAAGAATCACTGTTCGATTACTCTTCAGTCATTGAAAAAATCGTCTTACTGACAAAGTCAGAGTTCGGCGCCCTTCTATTAATAAAGGATGGGGAAATTACGTCTGTTGTCCCAAAAGAAATGACGCAAGCGCAACAGGAGAGTTTAAAACGTGAGTCACATCTGTTAAAACGCGTGATGATTTCCAAATCCCCTGCCGCGACGTCAAAGCGCGTAGCAGACGCCATACATGTACACCCTTACTTCATTTATGAGAGTGTCATTCCCATTATGGACCCCGCGGAAGATAGTCTGATTGGATGTCTCTATCTCGCCCGCTACGATGAAGAATTCGACGGCGGTGAAAAATCAGAGCTGACTGCTTTTGCCAGTCAATTGGCGATTTCCCTACTCCGGATGCGACTCTATCGTCAGATGCAACAGGATCGAAAAGAAACTGCACAATTGATCAACTCGATTCGCGAAGCCATTCTCTACGTGAACTACCAGGACCATACTGTCGTCGGGAACCGCGCATTCATCCGGATGTTTGACAATTTGCAATTCGACTACAAAGGATATGAAGAATTGGCGGTCGTCGCCATTGATGTCGAACAACTCGCACAGCGGGTCGACCAAAAGCAACAATTCGTTCAATACGTGGACCGGGTCATGCAGAAAGACCCGCCGGAAGACGGATTGTCCATCTCTCTCGACCAGGGGGATTGCTACGTGCAACTTTACGCGGAATCCATTTATCAGGACGAGCGATTACGCGGTACAATGTTAGTGCTTCGAGACGTGACGGCCGAAACAGAAGTGGATCGGATGAAGTCCGAGCTCGTTTCCACGGTCTCCCATGAACTCCGGACCCCGCTCTCATCGATTTACGGATTCACGGAGTTGATGCTTTCCCGGGATTTGAATGAAGACCGGCGTCAACTGTATTTGAAAACCATTCATGAAGAAGCGAAACGCTTATCCTTCCTCGTGAGCGACTTTTTAGACCTGCAAAAGATGGAATCAGGAAAGCAGACGTATGAATGGGAAACCGTCAATCTCTTACAACTCGTCAATGAAAGTGTGTCGTTTTATCAGGAAACTACAGACTCACACAACATTTATGTAGACGCAGATGATCAGCAAAACTTCCAAATACAAGCCGATGTGGAAGGAATGCGTCAGCTCCTCGGGAACTTGTTGAGTAATGCGATTAAATACTCTCCCGATGGCGGAAACATTCTCGTCTCTTTAGAAAAAATGGGCGAGCATGTCACGTTGAAAGTTCGAGATCACGGAATCGGTATTCCATCATCAGCTTTACCTCATCTATTCGGGAAGTTTTATCGCGTAGACAATTCGGATCGCAGAAAAATCGGGGGGACCGGCTTAGGACTCGCGATTTGTAAAGAAATCGCCAAAGCCCACGACGGACAGCTACATGTTGAGTCGGTGTATGGGGAAGGAAGTACATTTATTTGCGATCTTCCTACTATAAAAGAAAGAATCCCTCTGTAAACACGGTCGATTTGTCGACCGTGTTTATTATCATTTCAGCTTCTCAAAGAAGGAATCCTTTGACATAATATAGAATATTATTTACAAAAACCTGTCTTTTGCATATTTGTGACACCCTTCAACATTTTTCACATACGTTACCCTCACAAAAAGAGCTATACTACTAAAGAAGAGACAGACACGATTGGAGGTCTTGAAATTGGATTATCGCGACCCGCCGTTTTCAGAACTTGATGATTTTAAACAATGGGGCCGTTTTGAGATTGAAGTGCCAAGACAAGGAGAAGAAGCAAAATTCAAGACCGCGGCTGCTATGGTACGCCAGCATATCCCGTTGCGTCTTGGCGGTTTTTATATTATTGCTTCTGAAGATCGAATCCTCCATAGTGGTTCACACGAGGCCAATCTACAAAAATACATCATTCATTTATTACAGCAAATGCACAACGGACATATTGAAGAAGAACGCCTGCTCGAAGACGCCGTTTGGACCATTCACTATTTCACAACACCATAAAAAAACGTCCATCGTGAACTACCTCATAAAAGCTGGATTTTCATGCCCAACTTTTTGGTTCAGTTCATAGAGGACGTTTTTTGTGAAACGACATGTGCAATTATTCCCATCTTGACATCATCGCAATGGTTTTCTCGTAATATTCAGTAGCCAGCTTATATTTGCCGCTGTTTCTTAATTCTCGAGAAAGCCATAACGCGTACTTATGTGTGTAGTACTCGTCATATGCTTCAAAATATTCAACCGCTCTTTTCAAGCTGTTAATTAATTCTGATTGATTAAATTCTTTGTATCGATTGTCGTAAATATCAAAATGATAGGTGAACTCTTTTAAATCGTCTCGTGTCCCCATCATTTCATATCCCCGATTTAACCACTCCAAAACACCATCAAGATTCTCTTTCGCCGCATTGACTTCGAGAAGTGACATTACGCTATATAGCTTACTCTTAATATTTTCTTTGACATTAAAGCTTTCCAAAAAGTACTTCTGTGCCTTTTCTTGGTCACCAATTAAAAAATAGATATCACCCATGTTGTTATAGAGCATTCCATAATAATTGTTTAATCCAGCTGTATCTGCGACTTTAGCTGCTTTTTCATAGTGTTCTAAAGCGATCGTGTAACGTTTACGTCGTTTAAATGATAAGCCAATAATCATATGAGACTCGATGATGCGTTCAAGACAAAAATTTTCTTGAAAGTATCCAAGCGCAGCTCTAACATTTTCAATTGCCTGTAAATAATCCGTAAAACGATGGTATAGCGCCCCCATAATATATCTCATATCAGAGACTTCCCAATCTGGAATATTAGAGCTCGGAATTTTTTTCCCTATCTGCTCTAATAGATTTAAAGTAGTTTCTCGATCAGCTGATTGAAATTGAAACATATATAAACAATGCAGCAAGTCATACCGCAATTTATCATCATAATTTAACTGATCTTCAATCCAACCTACTTCTATTAAATATTGAACATTTCCACCTGGCATCATGCCAAATCGCGCTAGCGTCATCATTAATGTGATGTAAAGTTCTTTTGATTGCAAAACAACTGGATTCGTTTTGTACTTTTCAACTTTTTTCAAATAATCTTCGTCCTTACGAGATAGAATAGCTTCTTTCAATATCTCACGAATTTCATTTTTAGTTTTATGAACCTTTTCACTAAAGTCGAAATAAAGCGGTACGTCTAAATCAAGCCGGTCAAAAATCAATTCTAGAACCTCTTCGCTGGGCGAAGTTTGGTTATTTTCGATTTTGCTTAAATAGGATATGGAACAAATCCCTCGAGCGAGGACGGACTGTTTCATACTTTGTCGCATGCGCTCTACTTTTATTAGGTTCCCAAAATTATATTCCATTATAAGTAGTAGCCCCTTCGCACTAAATTGATTACTTATTTACACAACAAATAGTCTTATTGTCGTGTCCTCAGGAAAATCACCTCAAAAATCATTAGAAAATATATGATTTTCGCCAACCAGTTTCCCAACCTGAAGCTAGTCCTTTCGATAGTGAAGCATGATAAGATTTAACTAATAAATCATTCTCATTTAATATATCTAGTTATTTATTCCTAATAGTTATTTCTACATTACAAAATGGAGGTGAATATAACAGATGGGTAAATTAAGCTTTTTACTTGCAGAGGATTACATTAAGCCTAAGATTTATTTCAAATCAAAGCAAGCACCGATTGTAAACACCTCTTATTCATTCGATGAGCAAAAGCAATTCGAAGGATTAGACCACTTAACCCAATTGTTGTGTTCTCCAAAAGGATTCATTGTAAACGCTTTTCAAATAGATTACTATCAATCGCTACCCCGTTTGATTTCAAAATCATTAAGAAACGTTAGATCCTATAAAAAATTGTATATACTTGGTCCTGAATTGTCTCTATCTATTTTAAAACGCAGTGCAAAAACTTTGTATGAAAAGCAGTATCAGGATTACGAGTATATAAATGTCGAACAAGACTCTGACCAAGTTACACAGCAATGTCTCACTTTATTAGAAGAAGGTCATATTCTTTATGTATTGCCCGAAGCTTCGGTGTGCTGGCAACCTGAACAGCTTGTGAAATTTCAAAAATCATTCTCTCCGTTATGTAGCACGCTCCTTAGTCAACAAGCAAATGTTCCAATTCTTGCGACAGCTTCTTCAATGGAATCTGAAAAAGTTACGTTGTACAGCCCTGATTTTCCTGAAAATTACACTGGAAAATTTGAGAATCGGATTGAACAACAGTCGGAAGCCATATATAATTTATTGGAAACGAAAAACATAGACTAAAGAGCACCTCACACTAGGGATCACAGCTTATCCAAATAAAACAACTATTTTCGGAGGTTACTTAAATGAAAAAAGCAACAGGGATTTTATGTATCGCAACAGCAGTTTTACTACTCGGCAGCTCAGTTAAACCTTTAGTAGACGAAATGCCACGTATTGGAAAAGCAGAAGAACCTGTACAATTGTTTGTAGATGAAATGCCACGCATCGGTGAATTGACTACTCCGATTCAACAATTTGTAGATGAAATGCCGCGCATTGGAAAGATTGATGCACCAGTTCAACAATTTGTAGATGAAATGCCGCGCATTGGTTGAGTAACATAATATAACTTCATTTACAGTAGACGCCTCGTGCGTCTTTTTTATTTTTTTGAAAAAAAGATAAACGAAATAGATATTAACCTCCATTTTTTACTTTTTTGCTTATATAATAAATAAGGACATCTTAGACTCATTCAAAATTGTTGTCATTGTCGAGTGTTTTTTAATAAAGGAGTTTGGAAATTGAATTTACGAAAATCATCATGGAGCTTGAAGCTGTTGCTTAGTTCCTCTCTCGTGCTGTCAGGGGCAGCGGTCCTGCCATACACCCTGGATTCAACCGGGATTAAGTCGAGCGTCGCAAAAGCTGCGACGAAAACTTACACGACAACCGCAAATTTAAACTTACGGTTAAGTGCAGCCACATGGAGTCCTGTTCTACTCACGATTCCTTCCGGTGCGACGGTCACGTATATCAGTACATACGAGTCTTGGTATAAAGTCAGTTACGGCGGCAAAACGGGGTATGTCGCTTCAGAGTTTGTCAATGTGACAACCATGTCTGACTACTACAAGACAACGAATCAAGTGAACATGAGATTAACTGCCGCTTCATGGAGCGATGTCGTCATGACAATCCCTTCTGGTGCGACAGTTAAATACGTCGGCCAATATGGTTCGTGGTATAAAGTCACCTATAACGGCAAAACAGGTTATGTCGCCTCTTCTTACCTGTCGCCAACAAGCGCACCTGTTCCTCCGTCAGCCTATTACAAAACTACAGACGCTTTGAACATGCGCTTAAGTGCTGCTTCGTGGAGCGATGTCATCCTGACGATCCCGGCCAATGCGACCGTCAAATATGTGAGCCGCTACGGGTCATGGTATAAAGTCACGTATAACGGGAAGACAGGTTACGTCGCATCCGAATTTTTGACACCTACGACAGCACCCGTTGCACCGTCTTCTTACTATGAAACGACGGTCAACTTGAACATGCGCCTAAGTGCCGCTTCATGGAGTACGATTATGCAGACGATTCCTGCAGGATCTGTGGTCAAGTACATCAGCCGTTACGACAGTTGGTACAAAGTCACTTACAATGGCCAAACCGGGTACGTTGCGTCAGAATACTTGAAACCGACGACGGTCACGACACCGACTGATACGACCGGAACGGCTCGTACCATCGTGATCGATGCAGGACACGGTGGAAATGATTCTGGTGCAGTCTACGGGTCACTTTATGAAAAAGTACTCACATTCGATATCGCCACCCGCATTGCGAGCGTTCTCTCGAATACGTATGACTATAACGTTAAATTGACACGCAAAGACGATACGTACCTTTCGTTAGCAGAACGTGTCGATTTATCAAAATCATACAAAGCAGACGCTTTCGTCAGTGTGCATATCAATTCATCCGTCGCTTCAAGTGCGAGTGGGCATGAAGTACTCGTCCCGACGACTGAAAGTTATACGACGAACCCTTACGTGGCAGCCAGCCGCCAGTTCGGTTCGATTATCAATAAAGAACTTGCCGCCCGAATCCCAACGATTCAAAACCGCGGAGTAAAATATCAGAACGTCTATGTCGTTGGAAAAAACGTGACGCCTTCGACCCTCGTCGAATACGGATTCCTAAGTAACTCCAATGACCGCTCTCATTTGACGAGCACGACGTACCGTCAACGTATGGCAGAAGCGACAGCTTCCGGAGTTCATCAGTTCATCCGTGCCTACTACTAAAAATGAGGAGCTTAGCCTAATCGCTAAGCCCCTCATTTTTTTATGTCTCGCTTCCAAATCATATGGGACGCCTCGGGTCCCCAATAGTGTTCAAGTATTAGCACAGGCTCTCCAAGTTGCTGTCGCCAATACGTTTGCGCTGTCGGGAAGCCGGCATCCAAGTAAAAAACAGATGCCTCATGTCGGGACAATTCCTGCTGCACGCTTTCTAAAAGGAATCGTCCGACTCCCTGACGTTGTACATGCGGCGAAACATAGAAACAACCGATTTCGATAGCGCCTTTCTCCACATCAGCATGTGCCGTAATGATTTCATTGGGCGGTAGCGTAGCGCACGCCCCTAAAATGATCTCGTCCTTCAGAGCAACATACAGTTGAACATCCTCATCATCGAAACTATCCTGGATCGTCGTATTCAACCTGGCCACTTCTTCATCGAGTAAATCAGCATCTTCGAATCGCTCGCGGCGAATCAAGTCACTCAAACTCTCCATGAACAATCGTTGCAGCCTCTTTACGTCAGATTGCTCGAGCGGACGGAATTCCAATGCGCTCACTCCTTTTTCTCTAAATCGAGTGCGTTTAAGTCTTTACCCACACCTCGTACATCCATAACACTTGATGGAACGGGTACGATTGTCTCCAGCGGCTCATACCGTAACTGTCCAAAAGTCCGCCATGTCACAACCAGTGCCGCCGCGAACAGGACAATCGCCAAATGAATGAAACCGATCGGATATCCTCCCGCTCCGATCAGACCAAGCATGACAAGCATCACGTTAAACATCGTATGCATGACGAGGGCGGACCAGACGTTATGCCTTGTCATGTTGTACACCCATGTCATCAACGTCGTATACGACACTACCGCGAGAAAATATGCCCAAAACGGCAGGCTGGCCTGTCCGGTTCCATTCATGAAGAACAGCGGGACGTGCCACACCGTCCAATTCACGCCTACGATTAGATTTGCCCGAATCGGCGTCCCATTCGCTTGAAGTACATCAAGTAAGTAGCCACGCCAGCCAAACTCTTCTTGCAGCGCACCACCTAAAAACATCATGTAAATGAAGTACGGGAAAAACAGCCAGGGACGTTCAGTCAATAACGCCCCACTCCCATCGGTCCACCAATAGGCGATGAAAAATAGTAAGGGGACGAATCCAAACAGAATGGCATATTGTTTGAACGTCATCTTGAATCGAAAACCTCTCCTCAGGAGACGCTTCACGCCTTCCCTACCGTCCTGACGAAACGCCATATAAATTCCGGCTATGCTAGGTCCGAATGCGCCCATGATCACGACAGCCTGAATCGGGAAATCGGTCATCCAATATAGGGTTTCCCATACCACCCAAGAATACCCGAACGCTAACCCGCAAAAAATGAAGACCCCTTTATTTGACACGAAGCCCTCCTCCCTTCTCCCACTCCACATAACACGTATTAAATATTGTCCAGAATCCTCATTCCGTGATAGCTTCCGGCTTACCGCGCGCTTATAATGAGATTATTCACAATCACCAATTCACAATTTGCGAGGTAACTATGGACCCAATTACTGAACCATCGATGAGTCAAAACCTTCTACTCATGGCACTTTCTTTTCTGATCGCATCTGTTTCGGCCTTCGCTGCAATCGAGTTGGCCCAGCGCGTCAACGGTCAGGCACAGACTTCGAATCGAATTTGGATCGTTTCGGGTGGTGCCACGCTTGGTCTTGGCATTTGGTCGATGCACTTCATCGCCATGCTCGGTCACGACGCGATGCGCGATATTACGTATTCGATCTTTTTAATCTTCTTATCGATCGTCGTCGCCATGGCTGGGTGCATCCTCGCCTTTTGGATGATTTCCCATCAACCTACCCCGCGTCGTTTCATTCAATCCGGAGCCATCATGGGGGGCGGAATCGGAGGCATGCATTATATCGGGATGGCGTCTATTCAGGGCGTGGTCATCACGTATCATGCAGGACTCGTCTTATTGTCTGTCATGATTGCCTTCACGGTTTCTTTTGTCGCCTTATGGGTCGGTTTCTTCTCGACCTATACGAAGCGCCACATCCCATTTGAACTGAAACTGCTGTTCTCGCTCATGATGGGGGTCGCCATTTTTGCGATGCATCAAGTTGGGATGCGGGCTGCTTCTTTTACCTTTTTACCCGATTCCACTTCCAAGTTGACGGCCATCGAACCGACACTACTCGCCTGGCTCGTCTCAGCCATGACCGTTCTACTGTTTAGCATTTACTTTATTTCGATGACGATGGACCGGCAAATCCGAAAGCGCGACCTTTTCCAGACAGCGATTCTCGAATCGACGGACGATGCGATTGTCACGACCTCAAAAGACGGGGAAGTCCATTATGCAAACACTGCTTTCTCCCGATTATTCGGTAACGTAGAGGCAGAATCCTTTTTCCAGGACTATCACCCTTCCTTCACGGTTCATCAACCTTTTCATACTCCGATGAAGGTGGAGTTCGAGGATAAAATGATTGAAGTGACGTGCTATCCTTTAGTCGGAGAAACAACCGATCAAGTTCTGTGGTTTTTACGGGATGTGACAGAAACGATGTCCTCTCAGCGTTTAATTGAACATATGGCCTTCCACGACTCCTTAACGGATTTACCGAATCGTCATAAGCTCGAAATGTTGTTACAGGAGCAGATTGGTCAGGAAAAACCGGTCGCATGTCTATATATCGACCTGAACCGTTGGGGCTTTATGCACGGGATTCTCGGACATCACGGGGCTGACGATTTGATTGTACAAGTCGCCAAACGTCTCAAACAGACGATTCATCCGGACGATGTGTTGACTCGCATCGGTTCATCTGAGTTCGTGATCTTATTGCGTGACCAGCGCAGTACGCTCGCAAAACAAAAAGCCGAAAAGTGTATCAAGGCCATTTCCCGACCGTTTGACGTCGATGGAACTTCCATTGAATTGTCGATGAGCGCAGGCATCAGTCATTATCCAACCGATACCTGTTCACCGGATGAGCTCGTTCAATTCGCACGTCTGGCTACCCACGTGTCCATGCGCGCAGGAAAGAACCAAATCAAAACGTTTGAAGAGGAATCCAGACACCATATTTTAAGAAGCGTCGAGATTGAGAAAGCACTGGCCATGGCGATTACGCGCAACGAATTTTCACTCGTCTATCAACCAAAGATCAATCTCACGAAAAATCGTCTGGAAGGGGTCGAGGCATTATTACGTTGGGATCACCCCGAGCTCGGGAGGATCGCCCCATCAGATTTCATCCCGATCACGGAGCAAACCGGTTTGATTCATCCAATCGGAAGCTGGGTGCTCCGCGAGGCTTGCCTGGCATGGGTTCGTTGGAACCGTTCGGGTCTTCAACCGTTCGTGCTGTCGGTCAACGTCTCGCCGTTGCAATTCGCCCGGGAAGATTTTGTGGAAAACCTCCAAACTATTTTGATGGAGACCCGGATGGACCCGATGTACCTGGAGTTAGAAGTGACGGAATCATCGATGCTGTCGTACGAGTCTTCTACACGGGAAAAATTGACCCAAATTCATCAGCTCGGCATCCTCATCTCACTGGATGACTTCGGTACAGGTTATTCATCATTCAGTCAGTTACGGGAGCTGCCGGTTCAAGTGTTGAAAATCGACCGCTCCTTCATCACCAATTTATTTACCGACCGCAATCAAGAAGCCATCGTCCGCTCGATGATCCAACTGGGTCATAACTTAGGGATGAAAGTGCTCATGGAAGGGGTCGAGCATTCAAATCAGCTGGAATGGTTGTTACAAGAAAACTGTGATTACGTACAAGGCTACTATTTCAGCCGCCCACTTCAGGAACAGGATGTCTTGAAACATGTGAAGCAAGTGAAAACCTATTTGGAGTTTGAGAAAATCGAACACTAAGAAAATGCCGATGTCGCATGACATCGGCATTTTCTTATTAGGAGACGCTTGCTTCTTCCTGATTACGAATCAAATGATATTGTTCAAGAATCAACTTCGTGAGCGGATCGCCTTCGTTTAACTGAAGGTATTTTTCCACTGTGGATACGATGCCTGACTCTTCAATCGAGATGTAGAGTTCAGAAGATTCCGAATCCTCAGGGTTGTAGTAGTTAAGGGCTGCGGCAATCCCGTAGGCCAATTCGTTTGGCTCGATGCCGTTATCGACCAACTCGCGAGCCGGTTTGACGAGACGGTCGCTCGGTCCGAGCTTACGAATCGGTGACCGGGCCACCCGTGACACTTCATCTTTCAGCTTCGGATTTTCGAAACGTTTGATGATTTTTTGGATGTATTGGCTATGTTCTTTCGCCTCGAAACCATATTTCTCAAGCAATAACCACCCTGTCTCATACAACGCGCCTTGTACGACTTGACGTACGCGACGATCCTTCAATGCCTCATCGATTGTTCCTTTTCCGAACAATGAACCGATGTACGACGCGATCGCATGACCCGTGTTGACCGTGAACAGCTTCCGCTCGATATATGGGCCGATTTCATCCACCCATGTCACCCCTTGAATCGGCGGTCGTTCTGTCAATCCAGCCGTTTCGATGACCCACTCATGGAACGTTTCCACCTCGACGAAGAGCGGATCTTCATGTTGCTGGAGGGGCACGATGCGATCGACCGCTGCATTCGGGAAGTAGGCGTTCGCCTCTCCGATGCCCCCGCAAGCTTCAACTTCCTGACGAAGGGCAGCGCTGCCTCCGATCATGTTTTCGCAAGCAATCACATAGACCGGCGCGTCTTCCACTTCACGTGCCCGAAGTCCTTCACTGATGAGCGGCGCGACTTTTGAAAGAAGCGATGGTCCGACTGCCGTCGTCACCAAATCAGCCTCTGCAATCAAAGCAGCCACCCGTTCCGGCTCCTTCAAGCTATTGACCCCCCGAACCCGGTCTACGACCACGTTCGCCACACCTTCTTCAGCAAAACCGACTTCGTAATGCCGTTTTTCCTCGAGCGCTTGAATGACCGTGTCGTTAATATCGACAAATGTCACTTCATAGCCGCTTTGATTTAACAGCAATCCAATAAAGCCTCGTCCAATATTCCCGGCACCGAAATGTACAGCTTTCATTTACGCCACCTCTTCCATGAACAGTGCTAAAATTTCTTCTTTCGATTTCGCTTGGACCAAACGCTCTACGTTCGCCTCGTCCGAGCAGAGAATCGCGATTTGCGAGAGGAGGTCCAAATGTTCATCATTCACACCCGCAATCCCGATGACAAGTTTCGCCGTCTGCCCGCCAAAGTCCACACCATCCGGGACTTGCAGGAATGAAATCCCGGTCTTTTGAACAGCTGACTTCGCCGCTTCCGTCCCGTGTGGAATCGCCACGTAGTTCCCGATATAGACGTTCGCAAGCGCTTGGCGTTCATGCATCGCCTCAACATATTCCGGCGTCACACAGCCGGCGTCCTGAAGGACCTCTCCGGCTGCTGTGATCGCTTCGGCAGTCGTTGCGAACGATTGATTGAGTCGAATCATCTCTGTTTGAATAAATGGCATTTTCGTTCCTCCTAATTGCTAAACCGTGTCTCTATCTATTGTCGTTTAAGAAATTTTACTGCGTGCCGCTTTGATTTCTTCTACTAATTGATCGTAGTAATCCGCGTTCAAGAAGTTTGTCACGGAGCGGTGCATCGCGTTTGGTACTTGTGCTTCGGCACGGTCCGTCAAATCTTCATGTGTGATGACAAACTGTGCATCTTTTGGCAAGTTGCTGATCGACGTATTCGTCACTTTGATCGGCAAGTTCGCTTTGTTCACTTTGTTGCGGAGCACTGAAGCCCCCATCGCGCTCGATCCCATTCCGGCGTCACATGCGAAGATGATGTGATCGACTTCATCGAGACGTTCTTTCACGAGAGCTGAAGCGTAAGACTGTTTGCCTTTCATGGCGCTGACATTTTGAGTCGCTTCTTCAAGCGACACTTCTTCTGCCGCACTCGATTTCAAGATGACACTTGCCACGGCGAACGAGACAGCCGCTGATAACAAAATTCCTGTCACGAGACCGAGGTATGAACCACGTGATGCCATCGCAAGAATCGCGAAGATACTACCTGGTGAAGCAGGTGCGACGAGACCGACATCGAAGAGGACGAATGTGAAGATCCCTGTTGCGCCCCCTGCGATCATCGCAAGGATCAAGACCGGTTTCATCAACACGTATGGGAAGTAAATCTCATGAATCCCACCGAGGAAATGAATGATGGCCGCACCTGGCGCTGTACGTTTCGCAGCCCCTTTTGCGAAGAACATATAAGCAAGGAGTAATCCAAGACCTGGACCCGGGTTTGCTTCAAGTAAGAAGAGAACCGACTTTCCAGCATCTGCGACCTGATCAATTCCGAGCGGGCTCAAGATCCCGTGGTTGATTGCGTTATTTAAGAAGAGAACTTTCGCTGGCTCGATGAACAAGCTGGCGATTGGAAGAAGTTTTGCACTGACGATCCAGTTCACGCCGGATGCCATGACTTTATCAAGAGCGCTCATGATTGGCCCGAAGATTTCAAATCCTCCAAGCATGAGGAGTCCCCCGACGATCCCTACCGAGAAGTTGTTGACGAGCATTTCGAATCCTGCTTTAACTTTCCCTTCAAGGGCACGGTCGACCTGGCGGATGACATAACCACCGAGTGGACCCATGATCATTGCTCCGAGGAACATTGGAATGTCTGTCCCGACGATGACCCCCATCGTGGCGAGCGCCCCGACGACACCGCCTCGGACGTCATGAAGTAATTTACCACCCGTGAACCCGATGAGTAATGGTAAGAGATACGTGATGGTCGGACCGACCAATTCTGCTAATTTTTCATTCGGCCACCACCCTGTTGGAATGAAGAGTGCTGTGATGATCCCCCAGGCAATGAAGGCACCGATGTTCGGCATGACCATCCCACTAAGGAAACTGCCGAACCGTTGTACTTTGACTCGGACCCCGCCCGAGCTCGCTTGCGTATTCGCCATGTATAAAACCTCCAGTCGTTGAAATGTGAAAGGTTGAATGTGTAGTGTAGCTAACCGGTTTGTGCTCTACACCTGTATTGTAGTCCCACCGTAAGCGCTTTCTCAATTCAATCCAGTTCACACTTTGGCAACATTCTGTGCCAAATAAAAAAATGACCAAGGTTCGGTCATTTCTCATGCAGTGTCTCTTGAATCATTTTTTTCATACAATCATGCAATAGTAAGCGCAGCTCTTCCTTCGTACCTGTACTGTAAAGGCGCATATGCTCCTCACTCTCAATGAGCGAACCGCTGACCGCACTTAAAAATTGCAACTCGACGTCCCGGGCTTCTTCCGGTGCCAGCAAGACGAGGAGTCGTGATACCGGTTCTGTCGACTGGTCCATCATAAGCAGTGGAATCGATTGGGTCAAGTCGAAGGCGAACACACTTGCACGTTCGATCGATGTGTGCCGTCCGTGGAATAACGCCAGGTTTGTCCCCGGAATTCCGAGTCCCGCGACTTCATGGCGACGAAGCAGCTGGGCGGACAATTGAATCCCGCTATGAACGAGGTCCTGTTCTTCCAAATGTGTCCCGATGTCGAGCAAAATATCCTCGAGACGTTCACTGTTATCGAGCGTGACCAAATCAAACTGGCGGTCCATCCGTTCAAACGTTTCAATAAGGTCGCTCAATTCCGTAAAATTAAGCATCGTCGAACGGGGCTTCGTATCATGGGTTTGGAATGATTGCGGCAAGGAAAGCAATAAATGACGCACCCGTTGCACCTCTTCACTCGTCAACAACGGGTTTACCATGAGTGTCGGCACCGACAACGGAGGAAGGGGCACGGTTGACAGGACGACATCATAGTCTTCCAGACGATGCTGCTCCAGTCCAAAGAGGGAGGAGTTCACCACGTCTTGCATCTCAGGGAATTCTTGACGCACCCGATTGACCAGCATTTTTGACGAGCCGAGTCCGGCCGAGCAGACGACGAGCGCTCGGTATTCCCGGCGACGCACCGGTTTGACGAGAGCGGCAGCAAAATGCATCGCCCAAAACACCGTTTCTTCGTCTGTGAAGGCGTTCGTCCCGAAGACGATGTCCGCCGCTTGTTGGATCGCCGAACGGAGTCCCGGATAATCCCGGTCGATATGCGGCTTGACGGTACCCGTCTCCGGCAACGCTTGCGTGTTCATACTCGACAGGATGTGAGCAAGTAGCCCGCGTTCCAAAGCGGCATCGTCCGCAAACGAGAAGCCATAGATGAGCGAGACGTGATGGATCAGTTTATGCACCCGAATCTGCATGACCCAACGCTCTTCTTCATCTTCTTTCATTTGTTCTTTGATCGAGCGGAGACGGTTCGCCTCTTCCGCGAACCAGACGCGTTCCGCCATCGAGAACGTGATTCCGAGCGCTTCTTCCATGTCACGCGCAACTTTTAAATAATCATCGGACCTGCCTTTTGGATACATTTCCAAGAAGAACCCGGCATCGAGGCGTGCCTGTTGGACACCATAGGCGAAGGTGACCCGCATGATTGTCCGGTCATCCATTCGTTCAAATGAATGAGATTTCAAGTAATCATATCCGTCACGCAGTGCCTCGAGCATCGCCTCACACGGTACCCCTTTTAAGAATGCCGGGATATAATCGTCTTCTCCCCGCACGAATCGATAGAATGCGAGGGTATCCCAATGGGCGAGCAGCGCATTGATTAGGAGTTTTCGCTTTTCCGACTCATAACCGAGCACTTTCGCCCCGACCCCTTTTTTACGTTCCACCTCTAAATGATATTCTTCAAACCAACGATCCAACTTCTCCAAGTCCTGCGTGAGCGTACTCGGAGAAACGTGCATCTGTTTCGCCACCGCCTGCAGTTTAAGCGTGTCACTTTCGAACAGCAGTCGCCACGCAAGCTCAAAAATCCGGTCCTCACTCGTCGGGATGGCTTCTGCCGACAAAATCAAATCTTCCCGTAACTGTTGTTTGGCGGACGGTTGTCCGACGAGACTCAACCCGTGCCCGCGTTGCCAAGCGAGCTCGAGATTGAATTCTTTTAAAATGCCTTCGAGCAGTTGACGCTCCCTTTGAATCGTCCGCTCAGACAAATTGACCGCTTGCGCGATATCCGCGAGCGGTGTCGATGTCTCTGTAGCCAATAAATGAAGTAAGATTGAGCGCTCCCGTGCGCTCCACTCATGTCTCATGCTCATCCATCCATTCTTCGACAAGTAGTCGGTATTCCTCGAGCGACAGGAGTTTACGGACCGAACGTACACGTGCGGTCGGATGGGCGACTGTCGTCGCCCCGTCCTGGTAGATGATCAAGTCCACCTCTTCCGGGATGTCTTGAATCGTTCCGTGGGTGATGGTGCACAGCAAACGCCCCTCGCTTGCCTGTGCGAACAGTTTCGCTGCCAATGCGCTCGTGACGAACCCGAATTGGCAGGCAATGTATACGTTCATGTCAAACCTTCTTTCGTCGCTTATCTTTATCTAATCATAAGTTGGAACCGCTTTCTTCACCTACTATTTTGCTTCTTGGCAAAGTTATCGGCAAGAAGTAAAAAGCACCTCTCACAAGGAAAGGTGCATCATCTACCTCTATTTTATTCCACTGTCACTGATTTCGCCAAGTTCCGTGGCTTATCGACGTCACAGCCACGGGCGAGTGCCGCGTAATATGCCATAAGTTGAACCGGCAACACGTTGATGAGCGGTGCCAAGAGTGGCTCGACGTGCGGTAGGATGAAGTCATCGTTCTCATGTTCGACCCCTTGCATCGAGATGACGCAGGCGTTCGCACCTCGGGCCACGACTTCTTTGACGTTCCCACGAATGTTCAAGTTTGTCTTCGGTTGCGAAATGAGCGCGATGACCGGCGTCCCGTCTTCGATCAACGCGATCGATCCGTGCTTCAGCTCGCCGCCCGGATAACCTTCCGCTTGAATGTACGAAATTTCTTTTACTTTCAGCGCCCCTTCAAGACAGACGGATGCGTCCAGTCCACGACCGATGAAGAACGTGTTCGGTGTCGTCTTCAAATAGCGGTCCGCGAGGTCTTCGAACAACTCTTTTTGGGCCATGATTGAGTCCATGATCGTCGCGACACGAGCGAGCTCCGGCATGAGGTCAAACGGTAACTCTTTGCCTGTCGCACGGGCGATATCGTATGCGAGAATCGCAAGGACGGCGATCTGGGCCGTGTATGCTTTCGTCGAGGCGACGGCGATCTCTGGTCCGGCGTGGAGGAGCATCGTTTCGTTCGCTTCACGTGAGAGTGTCGAGCCCGGGACGTTCGTCATCGTGAGGGCTTTGTAACCGCGTTTCTTCACTTCGACGAGCACGGCACGGCTGTCCGCTGTCTCCCCGGATTGGGATAAGAAGACGAACAACGGACGCTCGCTTAAGAGCGGCATGTTGTAACCGAACTCAGACGAGACGTGTACTTCCGTCGGAATGCCGGCAATTCTTTCTAAAATGTCTTTTCCGACAAGACCTGCGTTATAGCTCGTCCCACATGCGACGATGTAGATGCGGTCTGACTCTGATACAAGCTCGCGTACGCCTTCTGTGAGCTCGATGTTGCCGTCCTCGTTTTGGTAGTGCTGGATGATGTTACGGATGACGGCCGGCTGCTCGTCCATCTCTTTGAGCATGTAGTGCGCGTACGTGCCTTTCTCGATGTCCGATGCATCGATTTCAGCCGTGTACGGTGCACGCTCGAGCACGTCACCGTCGAGTGTCTTGATCATCGCTGACTCACGCGTGAGGATGACGATCTCGCCGTCGTGGAGCTCGAGGTACTGGTCCGTCACCTGAAGCATCGCCATCGCGTCCGATGCGACGACGTTGAACGTGCCGTCACCGAGTCCGACGAGGAGTGGTGACTTGTTCTTCCCGATATAGAGGCGTTCTTTGTCCTCTGAGTCGATCATCGCGATCGCATACGAGCCGTGAAGATCAGCGAGCGTCTTGCGGAACGCCGCCTCGACATCGCCGAGCTCGACGAAGTACTTCTCCATCAACTGGACGATGACTTCCGTATCCGTTTCTGACAAGAACGGGACGTCAAGTGTTGCTTTTAGTTGCTCGTCGTTCTCGATGACACCGTTGTGGACGAGCGTGAAGCGTCCCGTCGTGCTCTGGTGCGGGTGGGCGTTCGGTACGCTCGGGACCCCGTGTGTCGCCCAACGCGTGTGACCGATTCCGATGGTCCCTTCCGCGTCAGCCGGTACGATGTCACGGAGTGCTTGAATACGTCCCACTTCTTTAAAGGTGCGAACGTCTTCTCCGACTAGAGCGATTCCTGCCGAGTCATAGCCGCGATATTCGAGCTTTTCGAGCCCTTTCAACAAAATCTCTTTCGTTCCAACCTGCCCAATCATTCCTACGATTCCACACATAAACAATTCTCCTCTATTCTACGATTTCTCGAAAAAGGAAACGGGCTTTTCAGAGTCCTGTCAACGTGCTCCCTTTTGTCCGTCCGGTCACCCGAACGTTTTAAGGGAACACTCTCAGTCGTGACAGGCGACTGGAAGGCATCCGCCGAAATTTCGATCACCTTCGTCCTCGTCAACTCCGTAGAGTTCTGGCGCTTCTCAATCATATCCAGCCGTTTCTCCAGATACACTTCTATGCTAGCGATTTCATGGATGACTGAGTAGTGGTATTGGAAAAACGAGTCGGTGATACTTTTTTAGTGTTCACGCAAAAGTCACCACTTTCACTAAAAAGCCACATCTTAAAAGAGTTTTCAGAGCAGGAACAAAGGGGCATCATATAAGTAACACACTAAACGGGAGGGACACGGAATGGGGAGCCTGTTTCTATTAATCGCAATCATTTTATCCATTCTTTCGAGATGGTTTGAATATGGGGAACAAAGTGAGATTGGCGATGTGATTATTTTCCCGGCAATTTTTTTCCTGGCACTCGCCGCACTGTTTAGCTTTCCGTTTTTCAAAGACTGGTTGCGTCATCCTAAAACCCGGTGGAAAGCCATTCGGTTCGCACTCGTCTCAGGCATCGGCGTTCTATCCATTCAACTGTTTGCCTGGCTCCTGTTTTGGCGAGGCGATTGGTCCGGCGTGTGGTTTCTGCTTCCTTTTGCAGTTTGTCTGTTCTTCGTTCTCAAAATTTATCGAAAAAAATGAGCGAGCGCTTACGCACTCCCCCATTCTCGTTCTTCCTTTAATTCTCGCTCGGTGACATAGTTCTCATCCAGACGGACCATATGTCGTTCATAGATCTTGTGCCCGATGATTGAAATCACGCCCCCGGTCACCATTATCCCGATGTAGAGCGGTGTCTCGATTTGATTCGTGATCCATCCATACATCAAGATGATCAGAATAGGAAAACTCATAAAGCTAAGGATCGTCATCAGGTGAATTCGTCGCTTCGCCTCTTCATTCGTCAAATATCGGTGTTTGATCGTCTCCCGATTCCACGATTTTTTCATCGCAGGAAAATACGCTAACTGTCCGATCAGTAAAGTCCATTCCGCAGTGAGCCATCCTTTTTCAACAGCCAAAAACAAACCTCCCACAACTAACCATGACAGAACAACGAACAAACGATTCTTTTCGGAGTCAAATTGGAGCAGGTCCCTCATCTGTGCACGCTTATCCATTTCCCCTCTCCTTTTCATACGCCCTTACATCCTGAATTGCTTTTAAATCCCGGCCTGTCAAATAGTTCTCGTCATGTGATTGGATCACCCGGTCGAGTCGTTTTCCTAAGTAATCAACCGCTAGAAATATGACTTGTGTTGCCAAAAACATAAAAAACGATTGTGGTTCGCTCGCCCCGCTGCTGAAATAAAATACTCCATATAATCCAATCCCAGAAAACGCTAACGTTTGTGCCATCATTCTAAACGTCAGCAAGTTTCTCGCTTTTTGATTCGTCACGAAGCGAAGCCACATCCGGTAACGCACAAAGACCGTTGCGAGCAGTAGCGCCATCATGACATACAACATCCCTATGACGATCCCATCCGCCACTGTCCAATAGGAAGCATAAATCAAAAAACTGACCACAAGTGCCATACCGATGATGCCGATACCCCATCCAGTCCAACGATGAACGCTTAAAATCGTATCAATTTGTGCTTTTAACTTCGGTGTCAATTCCATCGCAAATCCTTCCCTTCTCGTATATCCGACTCCGTTTCCTGCTCCTGTATTTGGCGACCAGTCCTGTAAATCCCTAAATACTGCATCAACTTAAACTTGTTTCTAACTAAACCATTACCCTCTTTTATACGTAAATCCCTGCCAATTGTTTCATATTATCTAAAAATTCTTTCAATTATCATTCGACTTTTTTCAACAATTGACGAATGTTTCGTATACGCTTACAAAAAAATTCTGCTATACTGTTAGCGAATTCATTCCCACAAATTTTTTTGAAAGGTGTAGAAACGTATGGCTCCGAAGTATAAGCAAGTTGCCACTCAAATCGAATCGGACATCGTGAATCATGTCTATCAACATACAAACAAACTTTTGACAGAAGACGAGTACGCGACGAAGTATGGCGTCAGCCGGAACACGGTCCGTAAAGCAATCGAGATTCTCGTAAATAAAGGGTACGTCTATCAGGTACAAGGTAGTGGTGTCTTCGTGCGCGACCATTATAATAGCGATTACATCAACCTCGAAAAACTGCAAGGTTTGACGAGTGACTTCAGTGGACGGAAAGTCGAGACCCGGGTGTTAAAGTTCGAACAGACAACAGCTAACGAAGAAGTCGCGGAACGCATGAGATGTCCGGTCGGGACGCCTGTCTACTACGTTAAACGGCTCCGTCTCGTCGATGACCATCCGTTCTCGGTCGAGGATTCGTATTTCCGAAAAGAACTCGTCATCTATCTCGATGAGAACATTGTCCAAAAGTCGATTTATACGTATTTACGGAACGATCAAAAGCTCGCTATCGGTTTTGCCGACCGCGTCATTTATGCCGATTTCCTCAATAAGGATGCCGCGGCTCTGCTCGATTTGAAGGAGAACGATCCAGCCCTTCTCGTCGACAACACCGTCTATTTAACAAACGGTCAGATTTTCGACGTATCACGCTCGACCCATCACTTCCAGCATGTTAAAATGCTTAAAGTCTCGAACATCAAGTCCTAAACGCACCCGAGAGATCATGTCTCGCGTGCGTTTTTTTGTTCACATTTTAGAAATAAAGTAAAGGTTTACATGAAAACGCTATCGTGCTATTATCACATTGTAGAATTTGTACCTATGAATTTGAGTTATCCATACAAAAAAGGAGAGATCTTATGGTTTCGGAAACAATTGAAATCTCACCGGAAGATATTTTCGGTCTCATCGCCCTTTCTGGGGATGCCAAAGGAAGTTATCACCAAGCGATGCGTCTCATGCAAGAAGGAAAGAAAGAAGAAGCGGAAGCTGCAGTCGCTGCAGGTGACGCAACATTAAAAGAGGCACATGCGATTCAAACGAAATTTGTCACACTTGAAGCACAAGGAAAATCGGCGACGGTCGGTGTCCTCATGGTTCACGCGCAAGATCACTTGATGAATACGATTCTTGTGAAAGAAATGCTTGAGTACATGATGAGCATGCAAAATGAAATCAACGAATTGAAAGGAATGGATCAAAAATGATTAAAGTCGGACTCTTCTGCGCAGCAGGTATGTCAACAAGTATGTTAGTAGAAAAAATGAAAGCGGTTGCCGCTGAACGCGGAATCGAAGCAGAAATCGCAGCTTACCCTGAATCAGAAATGGAAGCTTACGTAGACAACATCGATGTTGCCCTTCTCGGACCACAAGTAAAATACTTGCTCGCAAAAGGAAAACAAGTTTGCGAACCAAAAGGTGTCGCAATCGATGTCATCAACACAATCGACTACGGCATGATGAACGGGACGAAAGTACTCGACCACGCAATCAAACTCGCAAATAAATAATAGAGGTGACCATTTTGAAAATGCCTAACAATTTCTTGTTCGGTGCCGCATCGGCTTCCTACCAGGTCGAGGGTGCATGGAACGAGGACGGGAAAGGCGTCTCGAACTGGGACGTCTTCTCGAAAATTCCTGGTAAGACATTTGAGAATACGAATGGCGACGTCGCTGTCGACCATTACCACCGTTACAAAGAAGATATCGGCCTCATGGCTGAAATGGGACTTGAATCGTATCGCTTCTCGATCTCATGGCCACGTATCTTCCCGAACGGTACAGGTGAAGTGAACGAGAAAGGTCTTGAATTTTATAACAACGTCATCGACGAATGTTTAAAACATAACATCGTACCTTTCGTGACACTCTACCACTGGGACCTCCCACAAGCGCTCGAAGAAAAAGGCGGCTGGCGTAGCCAGGAAACGGTTGATGCATTCGTCCGTTTCGCCGACACTTGCTTCCAGGCGTTCGGTGACCGTGTCCGTCACTGGATCACGTTCAACGAAACTGTCATCTTCTGCTCACTCGGCTACTTGTCAGGGGCACATCCACCAGGGATTGAAGGAGACGTCAAAGCATACTTCCAAGCAACACACAACGTCTTCGTCGCCCACGCACGTGCGGTTGAAATCTTTAAAAAAGCTGGTTATGATGGGGAAATCGGAATCACGCACGTATTCAGCCCATCCTTCAGCATCGACAACGACCCGGACAACAAGTTCGCGGAAATGCATGCGAATGAGTACGCGACACACTGGTTCTATGACCCGATCTTGAAAGGGACATATCCGGAATACGTCGTGAACGGGCTTGAAGCGAAAGGCTTCCTCCCTGAATGGACAGAGGAAGAGCTCGACCTTCTGAAACGTACCGCTCCGATGAACGACTTTATCGGCCTCAACTACTACTGCCCGCAGCGCGTCATGAAAAATGACTCTGCACTCGTCATGGCCGGGGGTCGTGAGAATTCGACTGGTCGTCCGGGTAACCCGTCATTCGATGGCGTATACAAAACCGTCATGATGGATGACAAAGTCTATACGAAATGGGGCTGGGAAATCGCTCCGGATGCGTTCCTCGAAGGAATGCGCATGTTGAAAGACCGTTACGGCGACATCAAGATCTACATCACAGAGAACGGACTCGGTGACGAGGACCCGATCGTCGATGGTGAAATCATGGATACGCCACGTATCGAATACATCGAAAGCCACTTGCGTGCCGTCAAACATGCGGTCCAGGAAGGCATCAACGTCGCGGGCTACTACGCGTGGTCGGTCATCGATCTCCTCAGTTGGCTTAACGGCTATAAAAAACAGTACGGCTTCATCTACGTCGACCATAAAAACGGACTCGCGCGTAAGAAGAAAAAATCGTTCTACTGGTATCAAGAGATCATCGCCACGCGCGCTGAAGACCTATAAGGAGGTTCCCCTATGAGCCGTTTAGAAAAAGTGTTTGAAAAGTTCACCCCTGGATTTGTTCGCTTCGCGAACGCAAAACCTGTCCTTGCAATCAAGGACGGGTTCATCCTCACCATGCCGATGACGATCATCGGATCATTGTTCCTTCTCATCCTGGCATTGCCGATTCCAGGTTGGGCCGACTTTATGTCTGGTCTCTTCGGAGCAGATTGGACGCTCCCGCTTACACAGGTTGTCGGTGCAACATTTGACATTCTTGCTTTAATCGGTGTTTTTGGTATCGCTTACTCATACGTCAAAAACGAAAAGATCGAAGGTGTACCAGCCGGTATCCTCGGAATCATCTCGTTCCTCATCATCACACAAGCATCAGTCTTGTCTGAATCTGGAGAGTTTGTTGGTGGCGTCATCCCGAAAGTATGGACAGGTGGACAAGGTGTCCTCGCTGCTATCGTCGTCGGATTGACAGTCGGTTTCATCTACTCCCAGTTCATCAAACGCGGTATTCGGATTAAGATGCCTGACGGTGTTCCACCAGGCGTATCGAACTCATTCTCTGCACTCGTACCAGGACTTGCGATCATTTCGCTTGCAGTTGCGACATTCGGAATCTTCCAAGCTGTCGCAGACCGTACATTCACTGAAGTCATCTATGACGTTCTTCAAGCACCACTTCAAAACTTGACAGACACACTCGCTGGAGCGGTCATCATCATGGTCCTCATGTCCGTCATGTGGTGGTGTGGAATTCACGGAGCGGCAATCCTCATGGGTATCATGGGACCACTCCTCACTGCGAACGCGCTTCAAAACCAAGCAATCATTGATGCTGGTGGTACACTCGTCGCTGGCGAAAACGCAAAAATCGTGACAATCCAGTTCCTTGATGTCTTCACGAAGCTTGGTGGTTCTGGAATCACAATCGGATTTATCATTGCGACACTCATCGTCGCCCGTTCGGCTCACTTGAAGCAACTCGGTAAACTCTCGCTCGCACCAAGTTTATTCAACATTAACGAACCGGTCATCTTCGGGATGCCGATCGTCTTCAACCCGATCATGTTCGTACCGTTCGTTGTCGTACCTGCAATCGCATCATTCATGGTGTACTTCGCAATCCTTTGGGGTTGGGTTGAACCGTTCAACGCGCTTCAAGTACCTTGGACGACACCACCAATCATCTCTGGTTTCTTGATCGGCGGATGGCGTGCAGCACTCTTACAAATCGCGACAATCGCGATGTCAGTTGCCCTCTACCTCCCGTTCGTACGTATTCAAGACCGCGTCTCGTACGGTGAAGAGTTGAAAGCACAAGAAGAAATGGAAAAAGCTTCGGCTTAATCACACAGACAGCCCTTCTCAGCAATGAGAAGGGCTGTTTTTGATTCAAGAAGGCCGTCCCGTACCGGATATGCTATAGTATTCATGACTTTAGAGAAGGGCGTGATCACGTGAAAGCACTCGTATTTTATCAATTTGGCGGTCCGGAAGTACTCACCTTTGAAGACATTCCCACCCCATCGATCCAACCGAATGAAGTGCTCGTAAGAACGAAAGCGATCGGATTGAATTTCGCCGACGTCTATCGCCGAAAAGGGAATTATCACCTCGTCGGAGAGCCGCCGTATATCCTCGGATATGAAGGAGCCGGTGTCGTCGAAGAAGTCGGGACAGAGGTTACTTCCCTTAAAGCAGGTGACCGCATCGCCTTTGCGGACGTCCCGCATGCGAACGCTGAATTCGTCGCGGTCCCACTCGAGAAAGCCGTTCCGTTACCGGGCGCGATTTCGTTCGAAACGGCAGCCTCGGTTATGCTCCAAGGATTGACGGCCCATTATCTCGTCCATGACAGTTATGACGTCCAGTCAGGGGACGTTGCGGTCGTTCATGCAGCCGCCGGTGGTGTCGGTCAACTGTTAACACAAATGATTCAACTAAAAGGTGGCACGGTCATTGGATTGACGTCGACAAACGAGAAAGTGTCGACTGTCCAATCCCTCGGGGCACAGACAGCGTTCCGTTATGAGGACGATTGGGTGCAAGCCATCAAAGGACAAACAGACGGTCGTGGAGCGGACGTCGTCTATGATTCAGTCGGCGCGACACTTGTAGACAGCTTCGAAGCGACCCGTATCGGCGGAACGGTCGTCTTCTATGGTATGGCAGGCGGTGACCCGAAACCGGTCGACCCGCGCATGCTGATGGATACATCGAAGACGCTCACCGGGGGCGACTTATGGAACATCCTCACGACAACCGAGGAACGCATCCGCCGTTCCAATGAGTTGTTCGCATGGATTGCAGACGGAAAGTTGAAGGTTCAACCCCCTACAACATTCGCCTTGAAAGACGGAGCTTCCGCCCATGACTATTTAGAAAGTCGTAAGAGCCAAGGGAAGATTCTGTTACTTCCATGAACAAACGCCAGCCCGTTATAGGTGCTGGCGTTTTTATGTCTCTTCTTTTCGAAGCGAATACCCGTCAACCTCTAAAAGCCGCATCCGCTTTTGGTCGACCGCCGCATGGACGATGACCGTCACGCCCGGGTTCAGCTCCATCATCTTCTTGATTTTTCTCAAGTCGTCCCCTTTGATCTCGACGGGTAAGACAAACTCCCCTTCTTTCAAATGAACGAACTTGATTTTCCCTTGGTCGTCGTAGCCTGTCACTTCATACGTCGCAAACTCACGTTTCATCATCATCCCTCCTCTCTTACCCGTTCCCATAATGGAATGACTCCACACAAAAACCCATCCCCGTAGCGGCAGGGATGGGTTTCGTCTTACGCCTCGACGCTGTCTGCGTGTTTGGCTTTGTGGTCAGCGATGACACCGGCATACCACTTCGCGCTGTCTTTCCAGATGCGCTCTTGTGTCTCGAAGTCGATATAGAGGATTCCGAAGCGCTTCTCGTAACCGAAGCTCCATTCGAAGTTATCCATTAATGACCAGAGGTAGTAGCCTTGGATGTTCATGCCTTCGTCGTTCAAGTCTGAGACGGCTTCGAGGTGCTGGCGGACGTAGTCGATCCGGTTATCGTCATGGACTTCGCCATTTTCCAGCACGTCGTCAAACGCTGCGCCGTTCTCCGTGATGTAGATTGGAAGGTCAGTGTACTCTGCACGTAAACGACGGATCAGGTCTTTGAATTCGTTCGGGGCGATATCCCAGCCCATGCCCGTCTTATCATAGTCAGAGTATGCGTCTGCCTTCAAGAAATCGTTCGCTGCATTGAACTCGACAAGTCCACGGCTGTAGAAGTTGATACCGAAGAAGTCACATTCTGTCGAGATCGTCTCCATATCACCCGATTGGATGAAGTCGAAGTTATGCACGTATTTCGAGAACAAGTTCATCATATCGACCGGATACTCACCTTTGAAGACCGGATCGAGGAACCAGCGATTCGAATACCCGTCGGCATTGTTCATCGCAAGTCGGTCGTTCGCAGAATCTGTCTTCGCATACATCGGTGACAAGTTAAGAGTGATGCCGATCGGGGTCGTGGACTTCATCTCTTGTTTTAACAACTCGACCGCTTTTCCGTGCGACAACAAAATGTGGTGCACGGCGCGTACCGCTTCGTTCAGGTCACGATGTCCTGGTGCGTGCACACCGAGATGGTAGCCGAGGAAACCGGCACACCAAGGCTCGTTGTGTGTGATCCAAGAATCGACGATATCGTCAAGTTCTTCAAAGCAGACTTTCGCATAATCGATGAACCAGTTCACTGATTCACGGTTAGTCCAGCCGCCCTCTTCGTGCGCCCACATTGGAAGATCCCAATGGTAGATTGTAACGGCAGGCTTGATGCCTTCCTCACGTAGACGTGTTGCCAAGTTTTTGTAGAACGCCATTCCTTCCGGGTTGTACTCACCCTTTTTCGGGAAGATTCGTGGCCACGCGATCGAGAAACGGTATGTGTCGACACCAAGCTTTTTAATGTGTTGGATGTCTTCCTCATAGCGGTGGTAGTGGTCACAAGCGACATCGCCGTTGTGTTTTTCAAACACGCGGCCGTCGATGTCACAGAACATATCCCAAATACAAGGAGTGCGCCCCCCTTCGTTATGAGCGCCTTCAATTTGGTACGAAGAAGTGGCTGTACCGAATACGAAGTCTTTGTTGAAATGCATAGTGTTTTCCTCTTTTCTCTATATTTATTCTTTGACAGCACCTGCCGAAATACTGCTGACGATGTACTTCGAGAGGAACAAGAACGCGATCATGATCGGCACGACCGAGATAGCGATTCCAAGGTATAGCGCGCCAAGGTTCTCTGCGACTTGTGATCCTTTCAAGAAGCCCATCAATACAGGCAACGTGTATTTCTCAGGAGAGAATAAGAGGACAAGTGGCATCAAGTAGTTGTTCCACGAGCCGATGAAAGTAAAGATCGACATCGTCGCGATAGCTGGCATCATCATTGGAAGAGCGATTGTGTGGAAAATACGCAACTCGCTCGCACCGTCAATACGTGCCGCTTCGATCAAGCTGATGTGAAGCGTCGCTTGTGTGTATTGACGAATGAAGAAGACGGTAAACGGTGTCGCAATCGCCGGGACAATCAGCGGGATGAACGTATCAAGAATCTTGAGCGTCTTACTGATTTCATAGAATCCGATCAACCCGAGCTGAGCCGGTACCATCATCATGACGAGCATGAAGATGAACATCGCATTCTTCCCTTTGAAGTTGTAGAACGTGAACCCGTATGCAGTGAGGGCCGAGAAGTAACCAGAGAGGACCGTCACCGATACCGAGATGATCAAGCTGTTTTTGAAACCGTTCCAGATGTTGATGTACTCGCTGAGGGTAGCGTAGTTATCAAGTAACGCTGTACCCGGGATCAACGTGAAGCCAGCCATGACTTCTCCGTTCGTCCGAGTCGCGTTGACGATCATCATCAAAAACGGGATGAAGCAGATAATCGCAAGTAAAATCAAACTTGTATAGATTAAGCCTCGAGCAAAACTTTTCTTCGCTTTCGGTTTTGAAGGTGGCGCCACTTGAAGTGGGCGGTCTTCTTTACGTTTCGGCTGCGCTTCGCTATCAGGAAGCATACGCCGTGTTTCTGCATTTTGTTCCATTGCTTACGCCTCCTTCTTTGCCGCGCGTTCGTTACGGAACATACCTTTGAAGACCATCGCCGAGAAGACGAGTGTGATCAAGAATAAGCCGTAAGCGACCGCTGATGCGTAGCCGTAGTTGTTGTACTTGAAGGCCTGGTTATACAAGTAAAGTACCATCGTGTTCAATGAACCGTCTGGTGAACCAATTCCATCGGTAATCAACATCGGAAGGTCGAACAATTGAAGTCCACCGATGAGCGATGTGATCATGATGTATAAAAGAATCGGTTTTAATAGGGGAAGTGTGACCCTCGTAAACATTTGCCAACGGTTTGCACCGTCGATGTGAGCGGCTTCGAAGTAATCTGTTGAGATACCCGAGACACCGGCCATCACGATGATGAAGGAGTGACCGAACCACATCCATGTCAGGATGAGTGAGACGGACAATTGAGCCGTCACTGGCTCTGCCAACCAGTTGATTGGATCTGAGATCAAACCGATTTTCATCAACACCATGTTGAGTGAACCATGCTGCCAGTCGAGCAAAATACCGAATAAAAGCGCGACCGAGCTGATTGTGATCAAGTTTGGAAGATAGAAGAACGAACGGAAGAAGTTTAGTCCTTTTAGCTTCAAACGGAGATCTGAGAACAAGAGCGCCAATAAAAGTGCCATTCCAATCTGCAAGGCGAAGTTGATTCCCCAAATCTTGATGGTGTTGAAAAACGCTTCGATGAAGTATGTGTCCGTCAACAACCGTGCATAGTTCGCAAATCCGACAATCTCTTCTCCTGGGCTACCGGTATAGTTCGTGAAGCTATAGTAAAGCGTCAAGAAGACCGGGTAAATGCTGAACGTCAAGAAGACGACCCAGAACGGGGCGATGAACAGATAGCCGTAACGATCTAGTTTTTTCACGTGTATTTCTCCTTCCATAAGAACCGAGGGAGGGAATCCCCTCCCTCGTGTAAGTCATCGTCAGTCAACAACGATGTCTGGGTAAGCGTTTTTCGCTTGTTTCTTGAATTCTTCGATTGCTTCTTCTTTTGATTTCTTACCTTCTACATATGAAGTAACCGCAGCACCGTAAAGTGTGTCGAGCTGTTGGTCGTACTTCGTAACGATCCCTGGCTTGATTGAATCTGCTTCGCCGAGGAAGAACTCGTAGTTGTTCTGTCCGCCGAGGAACTCATCGCTGAAATCATCTTTGATCTTCTCAGTTACTGGTGTGAAGGCAAGAACGTCACCTGTTTCTTTCGCCCAGTCTGTCAAGAACTCTTCGTCTTGTGTCATGAGTTTAACGAAATCGTATGCTGCTTCTTTGTTCTTAGAGTCTTTGTAAACACCGACCCATGTACCGCCCCAGAAGTACGGGCTTGGTCCGCTTGTTACAGCCCAGTCACCAGCAGTTTCTTTCGCGTTCTCTTTCAAGACAGCGTGAAGACCCCATGTTGGGAGGACATATGAGAAGACTTGTGTTTCAGTTTCTTTTCCGCCTTCTTTAACTTTGATCGGCTTGTCCATTCCTTCGAACCAAGATGGTGACCATTCTGGCGCGAGGGCAGTAAGACCACGCTCACGAAGCTCTTTCGCGTATTCGAAGTACTTTTGTTTTCCTTCAGTCAAGACGAGTTCGTTGTCTTCGTTTACCCATGCTTGTGGGTCAGCACCTTGTGCGAACCAACGGATTGAACCTTCGTCTGGGAAGAGTTTGTAGCCTTTTTCTTTCAACTTCTCACCGACTTCGAAGAGTCCGTCCATCGTGCTCATCATTTCGCCGACTTCTTTTGGATCATCTGTACCAAGTGCTTCTTTTGCTAAGCTACGTTTGTAGTAGATCCCACCTGGAGTTGTTTGCCATGAAAGGGCACGAACGTTGCCGTCTTTATCTTTCCCAAGGTCGAAGACGTAAGGAACGATGTCGTCAGCAGCTTCATCTGCGTTGTATGGCTCTTGTGAAAGGTTTTCCCAGTATCCAGCGTCAACCCATTGTTTGAGGAACGCGATTTCACCAGTGAAGACGTCAGGTGCGCCGACGCCGCTTTCAAGAGCTGGCTTCAACTTCGTTGGGTAGTCAGCTGTTGGTACGATTGTCAATTCGACTTTCACACCGTTACGCTCTTCGTATGTTTTGATTGGTTCTTTCAATTCATCTGTGAACGACCAGATTTTCAAGACGTCGTCTTTTTTAGCATCTGAAGATCCTTCACTGCTGCTGTCAGAGCAAGCGCTCAAGACGCCAACTGAAAGTGCTCCAATTGTAAGTAAGCTAACTAATTTACGCATGTGTTGTTCCCATCCTTTTTAAAAATAGTAGAAAGCGTTTGCAAGAAGAGGGTAAAAATTGTCGAAAGCGCTTTCGGTTTGTTCGAAATAAAATATCGAAAGCGTTTTCGATTTACTGCGAAATGACTTTCGAAATCGCGCTCTTCCCTCCATCTTCTGAAGAGAAGAGAGCGACTTCGAAATATCATTACATGTATTTCACTCTTTCACAGGCGCACAAGACGCCCTTTCAATCAATTTGACCGGGATGATGCGACGTTCTTGCGAACGCTCCTTCGCGGTCATTTGTTCTAGTAAAAGTTCTGCGGCTGCTTCGCCAATCTCATCAGTATCTTGACGGATTGTCGTCAGCTTCGGTGTAATGTATTGGATCATTTCAATATCGTCGTACCCGATGACGGAAATGTCGTTAGGTACGTGGAGACCGTTTTCATGTATAGCCTCGATTGCACCGATGGCCATCTGATCTCCGGCCACGAATACGGCGGTTGGTCGATCTTCAAGATCGAGCAGCTGCTGCATCGCTTGTTTACCCTCTTCGACAGAGAAGAAGCCGGCGTTCACGAGATATCCCGGTTGAATCGGCAGATCCAATCCTTGCATCGCAAGCTTGTATCCTTCGACTCGCGCAGTTCCCGCGTCTGTCGTCTCATCCCCAGCGAGGTGAGCAATTTTTCGATGTCCGAGTTCGTACAAGTAGTTCACAGCGAGGCGTGCGCCTTCAATGTTGTCCGAATAGACGACGCTACAGTCAGCGCTGTCCATATCGACGACGACAATCGGGATGTCGCTTCGCATGAGTTCTTGAACTTGCTCATCCATTCGATCCGAGCAGATGACGACGATGCCGTCGACCGCACGGTGTTTAAAATGTTCGAGATAGCTCATGTCACGGTTTCTCAGATTACGCGAGGCGAAGATTAAATCGTAACCTTGCTCCTCTGTCGCATGACGAAAGCTTTCGATAATACCGTTGAAGAACGGGTGTTTCATCCCGACTTCATTTGCTTCTGAGAACATGACGCCGATCGCCCACGATTTTTTCGTTGATAACGACTGGGCATGTGCGTTCGGTAGATAGTCCATCTCAACAGCGGCTTGTAGGATTTTGGCTCTCGTCTTCTCGCTCACGTCCTTGTAGTTGTTCAACGCCTTGGACACGGTTGTAATCGAGAACCCGGTTTTTTTGGCTAAATCGTAAATCGTACCCATGTCATTCTCCTCTTCCCGAAAGCGCTTTCGGTACTTCGATTGTAGCGCATGAATTTGTAGGAATCAATTCTTTTTCGGCGATTTTCGATGAATATTTTTGAATAATTTTCTTTTTCCGCGTTTCTTCTATATTACTGCACCATTACGTACTTATGTCATTCCTGTGTCTGATTTGCATACTTTGGTAGCGCTTTACCTAACTTTTCACCTAATTCCTATTACCCACGAATTTTTTCTTTAAAATAGGTACTTGGATTCAATGCGTTCTGGTATACAGCCAAACGAGGTTGGTGAACTTTTGTACCTCGGTTTCGCCCGTGACACCTTTAAACAACCTTTGGAACGGCTTGAGAAGTTGTTCTAACACAATTTTTCGCAAGCGATCCTGCCGGAGTTCAAACGTGATCGCTTCGAATAAATCGCGTTGTTCCTCTGTCATGTCGACATTCGCTTCAATTTGACCGGCCATCTCGACTAATTCTTCCAGCGTGATCAAATGCTTATCCGTTGTCCCCCGCATTTGATCGACTGTCACCGGATTCAACACATGCTCCCCGGTTTGAACCATTCGTTTTGCCATCAATTCGACGTACGCATAGAGATTGCGGACAACCTTTTGCGGTGAATAGGCGGAGTTGGTGATGCGATTTGTAAACAGGATGTGCTGCAACATCCCGTTAAAGAGGACCGTCAATTCAACCGAGTACGGACGAATCTCCTCGCCGATGATTTCGGTCAAACGCATCGCAATCCATTCAATCTCATACACCCGGTGCTGGAGGACGAGTTTTTTCAACTCCGCTTCACTGGAAGACATAATGGACTCGAACAAAGCGTATAGGTTCCGCTCCTCGTTCAATCGAATCAGAATTGAAATCTGCTCGATAAACACGTCTTTATCACGCTTGTCCCGCCCCATCTGCATCTCGATGCGTCGCTGGGCGGCGTCATATCGCAAGTTCTCCAGAATACTTGCCACACAGTCTGTTTTCGAAGCGAAATAATTATAAAATGTCCCTTTTGAGATGTTCGCACGCTCGATAATTTCCTGGACGGACGTCTGCTGAACACCATTCTCGATAAATAAGGTCATCGCAATATCGGCAACTTTTCGTTTTTTATCTTTCATTCATTGTTACTCCGTTCTTCTGATCTATTGTGGATTCAGTATACCATTTTGAACTAGCAGTACAAAATAGTTGCTTTATTTATACGCCAGGTATAAAATCATTTCATCGACATTTACAAACATATAACTATTTAGATTATAAAGGAGAAATCTTCTATGAAACCAGAATTTCAAAAGAAGCCGCCTTATATCATGTTAGCGGTTCTTTTTGCAGGGGCGTTTATCGCCTTTTTGAACAACTCTCTACTTAACGTCGCGCTCCCGTCGATTATGATTGACCTTGAGATTGCCGACTATTCAACGGTCCAATGGCTCGCGACCGGCTTTATGCTCGTCACTGGGGTACTCGTACCGGCATCTGCGTATTTGATCACCCGCTTCTCGAACCGAAACCTGTTCATCACCTCGATGGCGATTTTCACAGTCGGGACAGCTATCGCAGCCTTTTCTCCGAACTTCAGCTGGTTGCTCACGGGGCGGATGATTCAGGCAGCCGGTGCTTCGACGCTTGGACCACTCCTCATGAACGTCATGCTCGTCAGCTTCCCGCGTGAAAAACGTGGCGCGGCAATGGGGATTTTCGGTCTCGTCATGATCTCGGCACCCGCAATCGGACCGACGCTTTCCGGATACATCGTAGAATACTATGACTGGCGTGTGTTGTTTGAAATGATCTTGCCGCTTGCGATCCTCGGTCTCGGACTGGCGATTTGGAAAGCGGAGAATGTCATGGTCCAAAACAAAGATCAATCGCTCGATTATGTATCCCTCGTCTTATCAACACTTGGATTCGGGGGCATCTTGTACGGTGTCAGCTCGGCCAGCTCTGACGGTTGGGACGACACGATCGTCTTGACGACTTTGATTGTCGGTGGCATTTCACTTGTTGCTTTCGTCATCCGTCAGCTCAACATGGAGAAACCGCTTCTCGACTTACGCGCTTATAAACATCCGATGTTCGCACTTGCTTCTGTCATTGCAATCGTCAATGCGGTCGCCATGTTCTCCGGGATGATTTTGACACCGGCATACGTCCAAAGTGTACGCGGCATCTCGCCGCTCCATTCCGGACTCATGTTGCTCCCTGGGGCATTGATCATGGGCATCATGTCACCGATCACCGGGAAACTCTTTGACCGGTTCGGTCCAAAACTGCTTGCCATCATCGGGCTATCGATCACAGCCGTTTCGACGTATATGCTCGCACACGTACAACTTGATTCGACCTACACGTATATCGTCTTAACGTATACGCTCCGCATGTTCGGAATGTCGATGGTCATGATGCCGATCATGACAAACGGACTCAACCAGTTGCCGACCCATCTCAACCCACACGGAACGGCCATCAACAACACGGCCCAGCAAGTGTCGGGTGCCATCGGAACAGCCGTCCTCGTGACAATCATGAACTCGGTCACGAAAACGGAAGCCGAGTCATTGATGACAGGGATCGACCCTGCAACGTTAACAGAGGGCACGATGGGTGCAATCACCCAACAAGCACTGCTTGCCGGAATTCAATATTCGTTCTTCGTCGCCTTGGGGATGAACCTGTTGGCCCTCCTCCTGGCATTCTTCGTGAAACGCGTCGACGTGAAGAAACTCGACTTTAACGAAGAAACTGTGGAAGAATTGAAAGAAGCGAATTAATTGTAAAAAGCCGTTCTGAGGTCTCAGAACGGCTTTTAAGTTAGTCAAAAATAAAATTACACAGGTCTAAAACTTTCACGTGCTCTTCGATGATTCGTTTCAAGCTATCTACTGCTCTAAAACTACACAGGTCTAAAACGTACCAGACGCAGGAGTTCAACCTGGTCGGGCTATCTACTGCTCTAAAACTACACAGGTCTAAAACACAACCGAGACAAAATGTGAGGCATCGGCTGCTATCTACTGCTCTAAAACTACACAGGTCTAAAACTGAATGCCGAGCGCCAGGTCTTTGACGGATGCTGTCTACTGCTCTAAAACTACACAGGTCTAAAACGCGGGGGGAACTTCTTCCAACTGCGCGAGGCTGTCTACTGCTCTAAAACTACACAGGTCTAAAACTGACGAAAGCGCAACAGGAGTGGCATCAGCGCTGTCTACTGCTCTAAAACTACACAGGTCTAAAACGTTTGATACTGAAGTTGCTACGTCTGCCAAGCTGTCTACTGCTCTAAAACTACACAGGTCTAAAACGAACTTGTCAAAGAGCCGCCGAAGTCGCTGGCTGTCTACTGCTCTAAAACTACACAGGTCTAAAACATCGATGAATACAATCACTTGATGGATGCGGCTGTCTACTGCTCTAAAACTACACAGGTCTAAAACGCAAAAATGCGGTGTATTCTTCGACACGTTGCTGTCTACTGCTCTAAAACTACACAGGTCTAAAACTTGGAATCGGTCGATTATTCTGATTCGTTTGCTGTCTACTGCTCTAAAACTACACAGGTCTAAAACTATAAGACCATCGCGTTCCCGTCTGAGGCAGCTGTCTACTGCTCTAAAACTACACAGGTCTAAAACCGAACTAAGAATACATTGGAACCATTAAGTGCTGTCTACTGCTCTAAAACTACACAGGTCTAAAACGGTCAAAGCGATGCAACGCGAGGTGATGCTGCTGTCTACTGCTCTAAAACTACACAGGTCTAAAACGCCGAGCGCGGAGGAACTGGAGAGCATCCAGCTGTCTACTGCTCTAAAACTACACAGGTCTAAAACCTCAAATTACAGGTTTAATTTTAGGTTTCAGCCTTTTAGAAGCAGAAGAAGCAGTCTTCCCATCTTTTTTATAATTGTTTCAACACACTTTCAATCGCTTTTTGCTCTTCTGAAGAATAAAATGAAACAACTCCCAACATCTGTGCAAGTGTCTTTTCTAATACACCTGCGTCTTCAGAATAGAAGAGCTGTTGTTCCAGAACCACTTCAGAAATCGGATACCGTTCACCTAAATCACTGATCATTTGTAGATGGTCAACATGATTCACAGCTTTTAAGAAATGATAATCACTTGTCACAATGAGGACCGTCTGAGATAGCGTTTTCAAATACTCGATAAACTTCTGTTTTTCACGAATTGACATTCTATGCTCTGGATAATCGAGAATAATGAGCTGACAATCAGGATTTGCTTCTATGTGCAGCGATATAATCGTTTCCTTGATTTTCCGAGAATTCACTTCCCAGTTCTCACCGTTTTCAGGTACAACTTCAAACGGGATCGCTTCGATTAATTTGATTAAACTGAGACGTTCGACATCAAAATCGAGTTCAAATCCCCTTAAAGTATCCTCAAAATAGGTCGAACTGAATAGGTGAACAAGCTGAGCGTGAATTTCTTCATACGTTTCGAACAAGATTGGGTTTTGCTCAATGATGTCACGGATTCTTCCGTGAATCAGCTTTAGGAGAGCACGTTGTTCCAAAGCATCTTGATTCGTGGCACTTATATAAAGTATTTGAGATGGCTTCAGCTCCTTCCCATCCTCAGAACAAACATTAATATCAATTTCGATATCCCCTTTTACTTGCTTAACAAGGCGCATGATTGGCTCATTCCATAACTGATAGTCCCGTTGACTCTCAAAATGAATCACATTGAATTCACCATCATATATTGCAATTGACAAGTCGTGATTGCCCCAAGAAATATTCATAAAATAACCTTCCGCTCTGTAGAAGATTCGATATTTGTCTGTTTTTCTCCTCTAAGTACGATGATGTCTGAATACTGCTTTTCAGTAATAATTAACATTTGAATATTTCCTTGCGGTGGTAAATTGGCCCTGAGTTGTTTTTGATAACTGCTAGCTACGGAATGATTTAGCACAAGTTTGCTATAAATCGAGTACTGCTCCATAATGAACCCTTTTTCAATTAAAAATTTCCGAAAACGCCGATACTGTCTCTTTTGGGCAGACGTTTCAACAGGTAAATCGAACATCACGAACAGTCGCATGTATCGAAAACTCATCCTTTCCTCCTCTTATTCCAATGTAGCGCCATTAGCTTCTCTTCTTTCCCATCTAATTCATTGAAAATATTTTGACAATACAAATCGATTGCATTAGGTAAAAATTGAACAGTCTCATTAATCTTTATCTTTTCATTAACTACATCAAGCAATTGATGCCGTTCTTTTTGAGTAAACTCGTTTTGAACTAGCATTTTTACACGTTGATCCACAAGCGGTCGAAACGGTTCCATCAAATCGTAGGCTAAGTTTAAGGCATTGAACTCATTTTTATGTTTAATCCCTAGCTCCGTCAAATATCCTTTTGCGGCAATCGTTCTAGAAAAATAACTGGACAAAATGGCATACCCATAATTTAGTGCCCAGTTTTCAGGATTTTCTGAACCTCGTATAAAAGAACTACCAAATAATTGATGGAAATACACTTTCGCGGCCAATCCTTCGCGATTCGTCGCGTCACCAGGTTCGACATTTTGAACATATTCCGCTAAGAGCGATGCATCACGCTGAAACGTGTTTAAAATTTGAATTTGCATAGACAGCTTATGTTGGATAATTTTTTGCCAAACACGTTCTTTCACATCTTCTTTCCATGCAATTTGTTGATTAATATTTTTGACTCGATGAAAATTCCCGTGCAACGGAAGCATCATCGTTGATGGATGATGCTTGTCGTCGCAAAGAACTAGGGAAATGTTATGCTGACTAAGTTGATTTAACAGCACCCCGGATACCTTCACCCTTGGATTTTCCAAAACGATCGCGTCAAGTTCACTTAAGTGCACTTTATGGACATCTTCCGGCATTGTGACTACGAGATACCCTTGTTGCGATGACAGACGTGATTCTTGTGTGATGATTAAGTTACGAAATCCCATGACCTGCCTCCCTAGTCAACAGACATACTCCCCATTTCGTTTCAGTACCTCAATTCGCTCCTCAAGTCCGGTAATTGATTGAGTCACAACTTTCAAATCACTGGATTTTAAGACGTTTAAATTTAAACGGCCCATCCCTTTCCACTCGTCTACACGTTTACTTGAAGGTTGGAGTACTATAATTAGCCTTTGGACCATTTGACGAACTTCTTTCCCCACTTCCGAGCTCATTTCAAGTTCGCCTTGTGAATTAATATGCTTAGCATCATCCGTTTTTATTGAGTCTAGCTTTTTTGTCAAATCTTCAATCGATTCCTTCATTTCTTTTAACTGTCCTTCAGATGCAAAAATGAAGTGATGTCTTACTTGCTCTTCGAGTCCTCTAATGAGATTAATTAAATCTGCGATTTCAGCACTTTTTTGGAGTGAATTGATCTTTTTCAACATATTTTGAGAAAAATCAATCTGATTGGCGTTCCGGACCTCTTTTTTTGATAATAGATGTACCGGATAACCATCTGTTAACAATAACGTGTTCAATGGTAGCCTTCTAATCACTTTTACTGATCCCAGCTCATACTTTTCCCCCAACTCCCTGCTAAATCGATATTCGAGCAACCGGTCTTTTGGTTCATCTCGTTCGTAATGACTGATTGACTCTACCCGATATTCGGTCGAAGAACGTTTTCCTTTTTTCACTTGCAGTGAACAAAGAATGGATTCCGCTACTTTCACACTGTCATTAATACCTAGATACTGCTTCCCTACGCTGTTCGGCAATGTACTTGTTTTTGATTTAGGAGAGTAGAGTGTTTCGTTCCAAAATTTCCGATCTTCTCCACTCGATTCAAGTTTCCTCGTAATACAGAAACGTGAATCATCAATTTGCTTAAGGAACCAATTATAGATTGCTTTACTATTTGCTTCCGTCAACGGTTCACCTTGCGCACTCACCAAGCCGTTCTTCTTCATTTCTTTTACAATCCAAGTATTTTTCTTTCGATAAGAATCGTTCAACTGATCTCCCGTACGATTTCTTTTCCAATATGCTTTTCCATCAATCCATGAACCTTTTCCAATCGTGTATACATACTCACTAATCGTTGCAGCCATGTATGCATCAATTGCATGGTGTTTATCGTTCACTTCCCGAACTTTCACAATACCTAAATCCTTTTGAACTTTTACATTTACCCCAGCTTTTAGTCCGAGTATATCCGGTGGATTATCTTCTTTCGCATAGCGGTGGTTTAACATCTCGACAACATGCTTTGTGATTTGTCTAGTTTCAACGAGTTGCCGATTGATAAATCCTTCAGCCATATTTGGCGTAATCGTTTCAATTAATAGCCGATGATACTTTTTACTCGAGATCAATCCTTTTTCATGCCATTCACGCCACTTCTGTTTCATTTCAGAATGTCGACGCTCAGGTATAATTTCAAGTGGCATCAAATGATCCGCTTTATCTTGATTTAATTTACTTTTGACAAGCACTTTATTATCAAGACTGTCATCAAGCGAAATGCTGTACGGAACGATATGGTCAATTTGATATAGGTGCAGAAGATTGCGATCTAATGTTTCATTCGAGTAGGCACATCGAGCTTTTTGGGTACAATAAAGCCACGTTCTTACATCTCCCCAATCAAGGTTCTCTGTTTTCAACCTTTGTAACGTTACGTCTTCAGGGAATTTTTCAGCAATTTCTTTAAATTGATCTTCTCTGCTTTTCGTTCGTTTTGGATTGAGCTGATCTTCTCGAGCCATTTCGACCACAATTCGCTTCGGTCTTCCAAAAATACGTTCTAATTCTTCTACCAGCTGAAACGACTGCCAAATACCGCGTTTAATAGCAGGTGACCCTGCCAAGTCTTCAATCCACTCTAATTTGATACGATGATCTTCCCCTAGTGTTTCGCGGTTATAGCTTTGTATCGCTTCCTTGAACCCAAGATTTTTATCGGTGATGATTTCCTGAAATCCATAGCAAATTTCATCTTTGCCCTTCCCAAGTTTCCAATCATACATCAGCGTCTGTATGCCATTATGCTGACCTTTCCCACCCATCTCGACCAAAAGGCGGTTTGATAAGCGGCCCCACCCCGTGTATTTAAGACCTAACACTTGTTTGGCGCCTTTAAACTCGGGATAGGTCTGTTCAATCTTACTTTTCAATATCATCCGGTCCGTGAAGACGGTAGACCATAAAATTAGATTTTCTGCCATTTCAAATCGTTGACCATGTTGCGAATCGAACGCTTCTGAAAAGACCTTATCCGGATTGATGTCGCCAAGAATCCGACTCATTTCGTGCCAACTTCTTAGGGAGCTCGAAAATTCCGTTTCTTTCGCCGTCCCTGATATTTTCTTATCTCCTAGCCATTTACTTGCGTCAGCAATTTTTACTTTGCTCTGCTTTAAAAAGAGTTTAAGCAGTTCGTCTCGTTCCGGTTTACTGATTCGCACTCCGTCCACTTTTATAACGTTGATTTCATTTAACACTTCAAACAATTGATACGTTAACGATTGCTTCGGCAACGCACGCTGTTTATACAAGTACGTACAGTTTCCGACCATACGTGAAATAAAACGCTCGGCACTTGTGGCATGATCCACCGTCTCGTCAAAATTCCATGGTCTTACCGCTTGCCCTGTACGCTCCATCCAGGCGAACTCCGAATTCCCGTTATCCGTAAGGGGACCGACATAGTAAGGAATTCTAAATGATATCAATTTACAGACTCGGTCAATCATTTCATCATCAATCACATCGTGAAATTTCTTCTGATTCTCCAGAATTTTTTCTGCTTCGGCCAAATGTAACTGATATGGAATAGTTCCGTTATCTCGTCGATTTAATTTAAGTAAAAATTTTCTCTTTTCCAGTTCATCCAATATTTCTTCTTTTTCATTTGAATCAGTCACTTTTTTCAATACGGATTCAAGCGACTTGCAAAATGCTTCGTGATCTAAAATGTCATTTTTTGAACTGATATCACTGTAGTTGTAGCGATCAAGCAGCGAAAATTGTTTATATAACGTTTTCTCTCGTGTTTTTTTCCACTCTTTCATGATAGGTTTCGGTGTAATAAAAACTTGTTTATAAAGCATTTCGTGCGGTTTCAACAGCTCTTTAAGTTGTAAGAGTTGTTCTTTATATGTGTTAAACTCCTTTACCTTTGCTTCTGAAAAATAATGACTCCCCTGCATTACATCTTCAAAAACAAGAGATGTGTATACTGATTGCAAATCGAATAAGTAATGTGTTTGGATATCGTCCAAGATATCAGACAACTCCTCTAACTGTGGTTCGAGCTCTTTGTTAAATTCGATTTTTTTGTCCTCGTCATCGATATTAAACAATTTAGTAACCGAGAACTTCATCCCTAACAGTGCTCTTGCGAAGTGATCAAGTGATTTTTGAATTTTCTTCGCTTTCTTCACTCGGTCATTCCTTGTTATATGAGTATCTCGTAAGATAGTTGATAACTGTTCCGCTTCTTCATTAGTTAAGCTAATCGGTTCATCTGAGTAGTGAGTGGAAATTTCCTCAATAATGTTTCGGATTTGTTGTACATCAACGTTAAGCAACTCTTTCACTTCTAATCCTTCTTGAATAAAGTGACCTCTTTTTTTCGTGATATGATGGAGCGCTAAATAAATGAGTCGTAAATCAAACTTTCGATTTGGATTTGAAATGATGTCGTACCGAAGATGGAACATCGTCGGATATGTAGCGATTAACTCTTGATACTCCTTCTGACTTTTGCTGATGACTTTTAACACTTTTTGGAGCGAGTGCATAGTTGAATCTCGCTTGAATTTCTCAATCGCCTGCGCGCTATCTTCCTGATCAATCAAGTCATGGGCTATTAAAAATTTTTCATCGATTTCATTCAAACCGATTTGGAATATCTCTTTCAAATACTCAAGACGCTTCCTACGCCGATTAATCCGTCTTCTTGAACCTCGTTTCAAACGGCGGTTTTCTGCTGTATTTCCTTGATCGAACCGTCGCACACCCCACGCTTTCTTTCCTTTGTAAACAGGAATTTGGTAGGAGTCGTCAATAACCGCCCAGCCTACCGAGTTCGTCCCAATGTCTAGTCCAATTGAATAATTTCCATCGTATCGTTCTTTTATGCTGTTCTCGTAACGCTTTCTCGACTTCTTACTCACTCGAATCACGCTCCTTTAATTAAGAACTATCCTTCTTATAGATTACCATTAATATCTAATTTATAACCAATTTTTATGATATTTGATTTGACATAAAATTCTGTGTCATCTATAATGGGGTTGTACAGATCTACTGCTGTACAACTACACAGGTAAGTTAAAATAAGCTTAAAGCGTAACAGTGGCGTTTTGACGCCTCACCCCATTGTTCTCAATGGGGTTTTTATTATGCAGTTCAAAACAAAAAGCGGCTTTCGCCGCTCGCACTGTCTATTCATTTCACCACAACGATACCTTGTCAATTTCATCTTTAATCGGATGTCCCTCATCTATTTCCTGGACGCGGTCCTCAAAGTATCCCTCAACCGCCGCAGTGACAAAATATGAAAGGATAAACGGAAACATGAGGAAGTAAAACTCTGTCAGGACAACCGTGTATAAAATCGTCGGGGTCGCAATCATACAAATGTATGTCCAAAAATACTGTTTTCCAATCAGCATCTTCGCTTCTTCGATTTCCGTCAAGCTCTGGGACAGTTCTTTCTCCTCATATTGAAGCCAGGCCGACAGAAGCGAAGACAGGACAAGGATGAAGCCAATCATAAAATCGACGAACACCTCGATATCGATTTCTGACTTCATGATGACAAGTTCGATAAGACTTACCATCAGGATGGCCAATACAAGTATAAATGCAATTCGTTTCATCATTCGTCCTCTTTGGAATCGTTTTAGTTCAATCGCTCGTTCTTCTTTATTCATCTTGATTCACCTCCAGATTATTCTACAATGAATAAATTGGTTTTCGTTCCCTTTTTCGGTTTTTTCGATTATTCTGATAATAGAAGATTTGAGTTTAGGGGTGAAGGATCGTGACTTGCAAACAAGTAAGGTTGTACAGTGGACTTGCGCTTTTCGTAACGGGCGTCGTCCTCTTATTTAAACGTCAATAAGCAGTCAGGAGAGGCATCGACAAGATGCTTTTTTTATATGCATAAATACGAGGAGGAAATTCATGATTCAACCGGTCACCTATATAAAAAACAATCTAACCTGCACGATTCGAACAGCTGAAGTCGCCGACGCACATGAACTCACCGCGGTCCGCGCCAAAGTAGACGAAGAAACGGAATTTTTAGACCGGGCACCGGGGGAAGGCGTCCTGGATGAACAAGCTTTTCAACGGCTCATCCAAAATGACCGAGAGACGGGTAACCACTTGTTTCTCGTGGCGACGGTCCAGGACAGGATTGTCGGCTTTTCACGTTGTGAGGGCAGCCCGTTGTCACGAAAAGCCCATGTCGTCGAATTCGGTGTCGGGGTATTAGAAGCCTATTGGGGACTCGGTTTAGGGTCTGCTCTTCTTCAAGCCTCAATCGATTGGGCAGAGCAAATCGGACTCGTCAAAATGAGTTTAAGTGTGCTCGAAACCAACCAAAAAGCCGCCTCGCTTTATAAGCGGTACGGCTTTGAAGTCGAAGGCGTGTTGCGAAAAGACAAACGCCTCGCGGATGGTTCATATTACGATACCCTTTTAATGGGACGCACGTTTGAGACTTGAGCAATCAAGTCTTTTTTTAATGTCCCCGATACTTTCCGAGCGCACGCATGTTCAAGAGGAAAAGGACTCCGGCATAAACGATCAAACCGAGGAGGTAAATCCAAATGCCTGCGAACCCGCTTCCATACACCATCACTTCTTTGATGGCTGTCGCTCCGTAATAGATCGGCATGACGTAACTCAAATTCCCGAGCCCGTAAGGAATCAAATCGAGTGGAATCAGTCCCGAGAAGAATACTTGCGGGATGATCGTGAACGGGATCATCTGCACGACCTGTAACTCAGAACGGGCAAACACGGAAATCGTCGCACCGAACAAGACGGCCGTCCCTGCCATGAGAAGCATCGTCAACATGACCCACGCCATATTGCCGATCGACGCGAGACCGAGCACATAAATCGAGTAAAGGACGATGAAGATCGATTGCACGATGGCAAACACACCGTAACCTGCCGTATAGCCCAGGATGACCTGTGCCCGTTTGATCGGTGTCATCAATAACCGTTCGAGTGTCCCCCCGCTTCGTTCTTTTACGAGCGCCATCGCGGACAAGATAAAGACGAAGAAGAATGAGAAAAGCGATAAGAAGACGAAGCCGAACGAGTCAAAGGTCGATTGGTCTTCTTCCCCATAGACGAATGCCGTATCCATCTCAACCGCGGGGTTCAGTGTCGTGAGAGCATCCTGAATCTCGCGGACGGCTTTTGATGACTTCGTTGACGGTTCGCGTAACGTGATGGCTGTCCCGTCCGGTGTCATTTCAAAGACAGCATCGACATCCTCATGGTCTTCGATATACGTTTTCGGGTCGTCGAATGCGGCCTGCTTCACGACCAACGTCTCCTCCTCGAATGCTTCGACAAGCTGTTCCTGTGCGTCTTCATCCAGGACGACGGTCGGCACATAATCCGAATCTCCGAGTAAGAAGTAGACGAGCGTCAAGATGAGAAGCGGGGCGATTAAAATCAAGGCGACGCTTCGTTTATCATTCAATGTCTGGAAGATGACACGCTTCGCTAAATTACGCATGTTCTCCCACCTCCTGTTCACCGGCGATCAAGAACAATTCCTCGACCCGGCCGTTCTCTGTCTGATCCAATAAATGCTGCACCGTATCATAGGCGATTAGGCGACCGTTATAAATGAGTGCGGCCCGGTCACACTCAAGGACCTCGTCCATGACGTGAGTTGAGACGATGATGGTCGTCCCTTCTGCACGGATCGTCTGAAACTGATCCCAAATTTGCCGGCGCAAAATCGGGTCGATCCCGACCGTCGGTTCGTCTAAGAACAACACGTCCGGCTTGTGAAGAATCGCGATTGCGAGCGACAACCGTTTCTTCATCCCCCCGGAGAAGTTCCGGACGAGCTTTTTGCGGTCCTGTGTCAAATCGACGAGGGCGAGTACTTCCGTGATCCGCGCCTCTAGCGCCTTCTTCCCTAATTTGTAGATCGAACCGAAGAACTCGAGGTTCGCCTCGGCCGACAGATCTTCATACAGTCCGTCGTTTTGTGGCATGAATCCGATCTGGCGGAGCATGCTCATGCTTGGCATCTTCGTCTCGCCGACGCGCACCGTTCCCTGGTCCGGTGCGAGCGCCCCGATCATGAGCCGGATGAGCGTCGTTTTCCCGGACCCGGATGGCCCGAGCAAACAACAAATCTCACCGGATTGAATGGTAAAGTCGATGTCGTTGATGGCTAACTGCTCACCGAACGACTTCTCGACGTGTGTCAACTGAATGTTCATCTTCCCCACTCCTTTGCGATGTCCGAATTTGTTTAACCTAGATAATAGACACCGTGTTGGTTTATAGTTTTAGTATAGTCCTAGAAAAGTGAGGCAACAATCGTCAATCTTCGTCACCGTGTTGGTTTTCCAACAGTTGGAGCTGAAATGTTGAAGAAAAGAGGAAAAAAGATGGAACAGACCGATTTACGTGTCGTGCGAACGAAAAAATTGATCAAAGAGGCCTTTCTCGAATTAATTGAGGAGAACGGATTCGATGCCGTCACCGTGAAGCAATTGACCGAGCGGGCCGGGATCAATCGCGGTACGTTTTACAGTCATTATGTAGATAAGTTTGAGTTGATGGAGAAGTGTGTCGGGGAAATTTTTGAAGAAGCGGAACAGAAACTCATCCGCAATATCCCAAAAATTTTGGGTGACGAGCGGACCGAAGCCTCATACCATTTCCTCGTCCCCTTTATCCGGTTCATCGAGGACAATCAAATCATCATGAAACCGCTCCTCGGACCGAACGGTGACCCGGCATTTCAAGCGAAACTGCGCGCCTATATGCATGCCGCGCTGTTCCAGCGCTCCCCGGCAATCCTGTACGATGCAACGAAAGCACTCGTGCCGTCTGAATATCTCGTTTCCTATATTTCTTCCGCACATATGGGGGTCATTTACGAATGGCTGAACAAACCGTCCACCGATGAGACGGCAGAAGATATCGCCCGCATCATTTACACGATCACGTTTGAAGGGCCGCTCGTCGCCGGCGGCCTGCGCAACCGATAAATGCCTCCCGCGCAAAGCGGGAGGCAGGTTTTATGGGACCTGTACGAGTATATGCAGTTCACCTGTCTCATCAAGTGTCGTCTGTTGGTATGCATTGCTTGATGCGTTGAGATCGTGCCACGCCACCCGATACGTTTTCCCTCGCATCCCTTCAAATTCGAATGAGAGATGACGGAGGTCCGCCAGTCTTTGAATGCGAGCGAACGGTGCTTCGTCGCCCTCCCACGCGATTTCATTCGCTGAAGCCTTCAATACAAGGTCGAGTCCGTACATCACTTTTTCCTGAACTATTTGGCCGTCAGCCACGACACGAGCCCCGTCCTGAATGTCTTTCATCCGACATGACTCGACTTGTTCAATGGAGAATCGCATATCCTCACCATTCTCAAATAAAAGCGTAATCGATTTGATGTTCATTTCACTTCCCTACCTTCATCCGGTCTCTTCCTTTAACCAATCCTTCTAGCCTTACTATACAAAACTTCCCCACTCCGGGGGATGACATCTTTGTGTGGATTTATTGAATGCGTAAAAATGTGTTCGATTCACCGTCTTAAGGGAATAAAACGAGTAGCTTTCATCCTTAACCCAACACATTTTTGAAAGGCGGCGGATCTATGCAAAAAATTGAGAAATCGGTCATCGTGATCGGAGGAGGTCTGGGCGGGTTATCCGCGGCCATCTCGCTCGCACAAAAAGGATATGACGTCTCCCTCTATGAAAAGAACAAGCATCTCGGCGGGAAAGTGAACCGCCTTGAGAAAGACGGTTTCGGTTTTGACCTCGGCCCTTCCATTTTGACGATGCCGCATATCTTCGACAAACTATTCCGGGGCAGTGGCAAACGGATGGAGGACTATGTGCCGATCAAACGTCTGGAACTCGAGTGGCGCTCTTTCTTCCCCGACGGCACGACGCTCGACCTCTATCACGACCTCGAACAGATGCACCGTGCCAACCCGACGCTGTCGAAACAAGACATGAAGGAATATCGTGAACTCCTGAAATATGCCGAACGCATCTATAAGACGACAGAAAAAGGATACTTAAACGAAGGATTCGAATCCCCTTTAGGCGCCGTCCTACAAACGGGCATCCTTCCGACACTGTTTGGATTTGATTTGACGTCCACGATGTATAGCGCCATCAACAAACGAATCTCGAACCCGCACCTCCGGGACATGCTGTCGTATTACGTGAAATATGTCGGTTCTTCCCCTTACAGTGCCCCGGCCGTCCTCAACATGATGATTTACATGCAATACGCGCAAGGATGCTGGTACGTGGAAGGCGGCACGCACAAACTCGCGGAAGGATTGACGAAGCTCGCGGAAGAGATCGGTGTCCAGTTCCATACCGGAGAAGGTGTCGTCCGTGTGCATACCGTGAACAAAAACATCACAGCGATCGAACTTTCAGACGGGCGTCTCCGCTCGGCCGATTACTTCGTCTCAAACATGGAAGTGATCCCGTTTTATCAGAAGATGGTCGACGCGGACGAACGGTATGTCGAGAAGCTGGTGAAAAAGTATGAACCGGCCAGTTCCGGCTTCGTCCTGCATCTCGGTGTGAAGAAATCCTATCCGCAGCTCGCGCATCATAACTTCTTCTTCTCGGAAAACTTGCATGAGCAGATGGACAAGGTGTTCGAGAAGCATGAGCTACCGGACGACCCGACAATTTATCTGGTCAACGTCAACAAGACGGACCCGACACAGGCACCGCCCGGCTATGAGAACATTAAAATCTTACCGCATATCCCGTATATTCAGGACGAACCGTTCACCGAGGACGAGTATGCCGCGTTTGAAGAGCGGGTGCTCGACAAGCTGGAACGGATGGGACTGGATGGTTTACGCGAACATACGGTAACGCGGGATGTATGGACGCCACACGACATTGAACGGACGTATGGTTCCGACCGCGGAGCGATTTACGGGACCGTCTCCGACAAGAAGCGAAACGGTGGCTTCAAGCATAAGAAACAGAGCGAGCTGTACGACAACCTCTACTTCGTTGGAGGGACCGTCAATCCAGGCGGCGGCATGCCGATGGTGACGCTGAGCGGTCAGCAAGTGAGCGACAAGATTGCAAAGCGGGACAAAGTGAAATGATTTTCTTTCATCCCTCATTCGATATGAGGGATTATTTTTTTGAAACTTTTTCCAATCACCTTCCGTATATTGTGCTACGATACAAACAATCAAACATACAAACGGAGGAACAGGATGCATCAAATCACAAGTTATTTATTTATGTATGCCAAAGTGGTCGTCACGGATAAAGTTCCATTCTTTTGGACACTCGGAATTCCACTCGTCATCGCTTTGACGACACCATTATCAGGTGTTCATCAAGCGACACCTGCAGAATATTACGGACAAATCGCTTATTTTTGGGTATACATTGTCCTTGCTACATATGTGAATGGTGTCGGTATCGAACTCGCTCGCATGCGCGAATATGGACTGATGAAAACGTACGTGATGATTTCCGGGAACAAACTGACGTATGTCATCGCCGTCATCTTAGCACAGCTCTTATTCGCATCCATCAGCCTGCTTTTATTCACAACGGTCGTCACGCTCGTACATGGCTTCTTCTCGTTCAAGTTGATTGCAACGTCTTTACTCGTATTGATCGGGAGTATCCCGTTCGCAGTTGCCAGTGTCGCCGTCACGGCACTTCCAGTGAAGGTATCGAGTCTCGGGACGTTCGCGAACATTCTGATGTTTCCGCTCTTCATATTAGCGACAAAATCACCCGATCAATGGTTCAGCTTCCTCAACCCGTTCTATACACTCCATGAATTCGCGCTCGGATTGCTGCATCTGACGACTCAAGTCGAACTCTCGTTTGGAGTATGGGCGACATTCCTTGCCGTACTCGGTTACTTCATCATCGGTGCGATTGCGTTGAAACGCTTCAGTCTCGTCTCACTCATCACACGCTAGGAGGTTCTTATGCACGTAAACCAACTCACTTATCGCTATCCGAAAGCGACACGTCCTGTACTCGATGACGTCTCGTTCACGCTACAACCAAATAAACTGAACGTCTTAATCGGACTGAACGGTGCCGGGAAGACGACACTGTTTGATTGTATGACGGGTACCCTTCCCGTTGACAAAGCGTCACTCGACCTCGTTCCGACGACGGACATGCTGTATTTGACACAACTCATGTATAACCATCATGAGTTGACAGGCAAGGACTTCGCCTATTTCATCGGACGTCTGTCGCAGCGCCCCGACTTCAAGAAACTCGAATCGTACATGAATAACCTTTCAACCTCTCGCGAACAAGAACTGTTCGAACATCTATGGACGATGAAGCTCGGGAAGATGTCGGTTGGGGAGAAGAAATGGCTCTTCGTGACACTATTATCTTCAATCAAACGATCTCTTTATTTATTTGATGAGCCGACGAGCGGAGTCGACCCGGCGTCCCGCATTCAAATCATGCGCCGCCTACAACGACTCGTCGACGAGGGCAAGACGTGTCTCATTTCGACGCATCAACTACACGACTTGGCTCAACTCGATGCCCACGTCATCTTCCTGCACGGTGGACGTATTTTATATGAAGGTGACTTCCAAGACTGGCTCGACGAGTCTGGAACGACCGACCCGGACGAAGCATTCGTTCGAATGGTCGACACGCCGCTTGACGATGTGGCGGTGACACGATGAATGACTCGTTTTGGGAACGACACCGCTTTAAATTTTATACGATTGGCATGGTCATCTGCGGCTACTTGATTGCGATGTTCTCATGAAAAAACCAGCTCCGGACACGTTTCCGGAGCTGGTTTTATATCGGGTACAGACTCTTCAGTCGGTCTGTTCACGCAAGGCGTCACGGCAAGCCCGTCGTAACTCACGATGTGACACGTGTTCCGGATCGACTTGAGCCAGTTCGCGTTGTACCGACATGTACCAAATGACAAGCGGGATGAACCAAATCAAACTGAAACCCACCAGTTCCAAAACCGAGTCCGTAAAGAATCTTGAGATGAAGGTGAAACTGGCCAGTGAGCCAAACATCGTCAATACAATCGTGAACTCACGACTTACGAGCTGTTGATATTGTGGATCCTTGTTGAATGTGCTCAACAGCTTCATCCGTTGCCACGATTGATACAATGTAGGCAGCTGCGTCACCAAAAAGGCCATTGCCATTGTGGTCACAGTAACTCCTTGGATCACCGTAGCGGTCAGAACAACGAAAAGACCTGCGATTCCGAAAATGAAACCTGTGCTTCTCGCATCGAGATCGCGCTCGACCATTTGTTGTAATCGTTCATGCTTTTCAACCATCCGCCTTCCCCCTGACTCATCTGTTCGTTTTTCTTAGCTCGCGCGTTCAGCCGGCGTGCGTACGTTTTGTCCGTTCCCGCTCAACTGAAACACGAGTACGCCCCCGACAATCAAGACGATTCCGAGTACCGTCTTCCCCGTGAACGGAACGGCCTCGAGACCGAACCAGCCGAGCGTATCCCAAAGTAAGGCAAACAAAATCTGCGACACCATCACAATCGAGATGGCGTAGCTCGGACCGAGCCGCTCAACGCCTTGCGTGACACTCATGACGACCCCAATCCCAAGGATACCACTGAACCAATACCATGCCTCCATCTCATCGACACGGAAAAGGTTCATCCCTTCACTGAATAACCCGAGTAATAGCGATGCCAAAAAACCGAGCCCGAGAACGAGTGTCGTCGTCGCCCACGCACCGACACGCTTTTTGACGTTCGCATTAAAGGTGTTTTGCACACAGACGAGCATCCCGCCGGTGACAGCGAGTACCATCCCAATCACCATCCGACTCGCCCCCTATTCATAAATACTTTCCCCGACAACTTCAAGCAATCCTTCCCGGTCCACAATCGTAATGCGCCGTCGGTCCCGCTCGATGTATCCCTTTTCGACGAAGCGTCGTAACGTCCGATTGACGTGTCGATAGCTCGTCCCGATCAGATCTGCAATATCATTCAAATCATCGACTGTCGAGCCAAGCGATGGGTCGTCCGGTGTCATCGACAGCACGTAACTCGCGAGTCGTACCTCGACCGGATAAAACAAGTTGAAGCTGAGCGACTGCGATTTCAACTCGAACTTCCGCGTGATTTCTTCAAGCAGATAGTGGAGCCAAGGAACCGCATCGGTCGCATGCCGTGCCAAGTCATCAAATCGAATGACGAGCATTTCGACGTCCGTGACCGCCTCGACCGTGTTCAAATAAGGCGTCCGCCTGACGTACTCGATATCCCCGATCAAATCGAGCGGATATTTGAACGACAGGACGAGCCGTTTCCCCGACACCGATGTATGGGAGACCCGAATCTTCCCTTTCACATGAAAGCGGAGATGCCCCGCCTCATCCCCTTGCGCACAAATGACGTCTCCGGGTGAGAAATGTTCGAGTCGAAGGAAATCGATCGCTTGTTCAGGTAACACATCGAGCTGAAACTGTTCGAGATAGTTCGTAACCACGGACTTGCCTCCTACCATTTTAAAATCACCACCCCGGCAACCATCATCAAGACACCGATGAGCTGTGGTACGCTTAACTGACGGCGTACCATCCCGAACCAACCACGCCAATCGATGAGGAGGGCAAGGGTCAACTGGGCGATGAGGAACAAAGAAATCGTCAAGGTGACACCGAGCGCGTGGACGGCGGTCATGTTGCTGAACAAGATGAGTGCCGCGAACGCCCCGCCGGACAAATAGAGCGGCTGCACATGTCGCATCTCGATATACGTCCGGTCCCGTAGCATCAACATGATGAGTAGCGCAACGACAAATCCGGTGAACTGCGTCAGGGTTGCCGCCTGCCACGTCCCGATATGTGAACTGATCCGTGCGTTGGCGACACTTTGAAGCGTGAGAAAAAAACCGCCACTGATGGCGAATACGACTCCCTTCATCTCGACATCCCCTTTCGTTCTTTCTAGTGAACAATAACGAAGAAAGGATCGAAAGGACCGATGTCCTGAAACAGCGTCAACTCACCCGGCGTTCTATTTCCGCCTGTCTAACCATTTTGTCCGTCACATGGTCTGCATCCACTTTTCGAACGGCCCGGTTCACCTTCCGGGTAAGCAGTTCTCCGCTCCCCATGATCAAAAGAACGACGCCTACCAAGTTCGTCAGCGTGATCCACTCTTCCTGATAGGCGAGAACCAGACCGATAAGCGTGACAAATCCGATCCATTGCAATCCAAATCCGGCGTGGACCAGACGGCAATATCGTGTATCCTCGTTGAAACTGAGAAGCAGTTTGGTTTTGCGCCACTCCGCACAAAGCCTCGGAAAGAACATCACGACGAGGACCAGTGCCAGATTCGACATGTCCTGGTAAGCAAGGACGGCGGCAATCACGAGACTCGTGACAAATCCCCAGTAACGCCAATACCAGTCACGGTTCGCTTGAGAGCGCAATTGTTTGATTCGTTGTTCTTTTCCAATCATATGATTGTCCCCTTCTTCTAAATCCGATCTTTAAAATGAAAAGCGGTTGCGTTGAATCTCCCGACGTGTCGGTTGATGTTCATCCAACTGACGTAACTGACCGTCAAGTCTTCTTTGCGTCCACAAAATATAAACACCAGCTCCTATGTACAACATCTGCGTGCTCCATGACCCCGGCATGAAACGCATCGTGAGTGGAAACAACAATGCGATGAGAACGATAAACAGTGTATCCAGCCGATATTGCAGCAGGACGATTCGTTTCACCCGTTCGTTCTCCGTCAGTTCTTTCAAAACATGCGCTTCTTGCATCAAATAGTGGTGCAACAGGAATAGCGTGATCCCGATGGCCATCACGCCAACGCCTACCGGTACCACTTCCTGCAACAACAGGTAAATCGAAAGACCCGCCAAAACCCCGAGCGCGATCCGTTTGAATAGCCATTGTTCTTTCATGGTCGTTACTTGGTCCAACCGTTCTTGTTTATTCATCTTCGTCACCTCTTTATCAATATACGCTAAAAAAGTAGAATAAGTTCCGTTTTTTTACAAATTAAAAAGGAGGGAAACAGTCCCTCCTCTCTCATATCGCATGATTTGTCAGTTCGTCTACAATCCGTTCCGCCGAGCGCAGCGCCCCTTCAATGTGCCCGCCAAACTGGGCATCTGTCTCGGAACCAATCAAATGGAGACGATCCCCCAAATCGATCGGTCCATACGTCGGAAACGCCGTGAGCGGGAGTTTGTCCGCTTCCGTCGCTGTATCGGCATCATTTGCCCAGTCGACAAAATAGAATTGGAGGAACGTGTTCGCTTGCGCTCCATACAGTTTCTCCAGCTGTTCAAAGACACGCGTCTTGATTTGCCCTTCCCCTAGTGCTTCCCGTTCATACGATGGCATCTGAAAAAATCCGAACAGCGCTCCGCGCCCATCCATCGGGGAAGCGTCATGAATTTCCTGAAGCGGTCCGACCCAGCTCATCCCAAACCCGGACAGGCCATCCGCCCGCCAGAACGGGTGCTTGTAGACAATCAACGCTTTTGCCTGAGACGCCATCCATGTCGGCGTCGTCTGCAGGGATCTCATCACGTTCGATGCGAGTGGCGGCTCGATTTGAATGTTCGGGACGAGGCGTGGCGGAAGTGCCAAAATAACCGCATCGGTTGTGAACGGTGCATTCCGATTGAAGGTTAGCGTGACGCGGTCTTCTTCTTTTTGGATCGACGTAAGACGCTGCCCGAGTCGTACCGTCCCTTCCGGTAACGTACGATGCAGTGCTTCGGCGAGTTTCGTCATCCCGCCTTTGATTCGACGGGACACGACAATGCTCTCGTCCGGTAACGTGTGCCGTTCCGGTGCGGTCGTCGTCTGACGCTCCAGCATCATGTCCCCTGTCGTATATTGAAGGATCGTCTCGAGCCCCAATTCTTCGACAAGTCGTGACATCGTCCGTTCCGTATCCGGCCAATACCACGTCGGACCGAGGTCGAATCCATCAATCGAGAGAATTCGTCCTCCAATCCGGTCACGTGCCTCAAAGACGGTGACGTCAACTCCTTTTCTTTGAAGGAGGTGTGCCGCATAGAGTCCGCTCACCCCCGCTCCGATGATTGTGACTTGTTTTGTCATCGTGATCACGTCCAATCGATTTCGTTCAACACTTCTAATAGTTCGCGATTTGTCATTTCCTCACGGTATATGAGCTCTTCTAAACGATGAATCCGATCATCTTTCGGGAAATAGAGGCGCAGGATTTCCATTTGTTCTTCAATGGTCATGGCAAAACTTTCATCTCGGGCGTTGATGGTGAGATACCATGCCCGAATGACCCGTTTCACCATCGAACGCTTTTCGATGTATGAGATTGTTCCGCTCTTTAGCTGTTCCCGCACGGCAACGAGTCGAATCGGAAAATCCTGATTTAACGCCTGACTCACGTGCACATCCGGCTTCATGAGGGGGAAGCGGGTGGATAAATCTTCTCCATAAATACAGGTGCAAAGATGCCGGAGCCAAAAGCCCCACTCAAACCGCTTGTTTGGATCGAGCGCTGTATCAACCCTTCCGATATCGTAATCGATTTTGATCACTTCCCGATGTTCCTTCAACAACCGCTCCGTCTGTTCCATCAATTCAGTTGTATCAACATCCTCGTGAACGAGCACGGTCAAATCCAAGTCCGATCGACCGACGACAGCCGTTCCCCGCCCGATGCTTCCGTATAGATAGACACTATGCAGGTTATCCCCGAACACTCCGTTCAGGAGGTTGATGGTTTTGCTGAGGACTGATTTGAAATCAGGTTGTATGGAGTCTCGGGAGGTCGGATTGATGACATAACCTGCTTGGTCTGTTCCAAGTCGGGTCGGTTGTTTCATATTGAATCCTCCTCTTCTCTCATTAGCTTAACGAATAATGGATGAATGACGCTACCATCGCCCTATTTCTTTCTGGATTGTTTTGGAAGTATAATGAAAAAGGATGAAGGAGGAATAGTGATGAATCAAGTGTCAATTCTTGAACTACTCGTAGCGCTTTTACCATTACTTCTAATGCTAATCGTACCAATCATCTTGATTTGGTGGATTGTTCGGGTGGTTCGCCGTCATGAGGCGCGAGCGACGGAACAACTCCAGCTCGAACGTCAAAATGCAGAACAATTCCAAGTTTTGATTGAACGACTCGACCGCATCGAACAACAATTAGATCCAAATGCAAAACGCAGCTGACTTAGGTTCGCTGCGTTTTACATTACATCTCCCTTCATATGTAACGGAAATGATTCAGACTGATTCGATTGATTGTTCCACTGGAACGGTTTGGAACGGATAAGGCCGAGTTTATATCCGATACGCCATCCGATTCCACAAACAGCATGCCACCAACCCTCTTTGCGGTCGACAAACGGCATGACGGCGCGAACCTGGCTCAAATCAATTCGGTGAACGACATGTTGATAGACCAGTTCGACATTCGGTTGGTCCACGACGGAAGCTTCGCACCATGCTTTATCAAAGATTCGATTCCATGATTGACGAATAATTTCCGGAGGCGGCATCTCATCCGAATCATATTCTTCCAAGGTTTCATACAATGGAAAATCCCCTAACACATGGTGCCAATAAGAAAACTCCGAAGCGAGAACCTCTTCGTCCGGAATCTCGACGGTCAATACCACACCTTTATTGCCTTGCCCCACATGTCCCCCTCTCCCAAGGTCAGGGAACTCATCCCAGCACCAAATCGGGTAATTTCCATTCATTGAAATGCCAATTCGTTCCTCGTATTGCTCGACCATCCAGTCATATGCAGGTTTAAAGTTATCATAAACGGGATCGGTAAATAGGGCATGTTCACCTGTCGCAATCAACTCCCCTTTCTCCAATGCCACTTTCCAAGCCTCTTCACGTTGATAAGTATAGTAAATCCCCAAATTCATTCAGCCCTTTCATTCATGTCTCCCAACAGCTTACAAAAAACATTGGAAGGAGGCTGTTAAAAAAGTTTGTGAGGTTTTTATACGATTGGCTTAAAGGGAACGGGAGAGGATAGGTTGATGAGAGATGACGGCTGTCCGTAAGCCATCGATGCATCGATGAACGCCTCGAGAGTGCGGACATTCTCCGTGACGATTTTCACGAGATAACTGTATTGACCCGCAAGACGGTGACACTCGACGACACTCCCATGATCTTTACAAAATTCGCGGAACGCCTCACATCGATGTGTGTCATACAGAATAAACGCGGTCACTTGTTTGTCCATTTTTTCAGGATTGATGATTGCGCGATAACCTGTAATGACACCCCGTTCCTCCAACCGCTTCAAGCGTTCGTTCGCGGCAGGCGTCGATAACCCGATTCGCTTCCCGAGGTCCGTGACAGAAATTCGAGCATTTTCCTGCATAATTCCGATGATATGCCGATCGATTTCGTCCATTGCAAAGTCTCCTTTTAAAAGTAAGGTATAGAAATAAAAATACAGTCTTTTTAAAAGCATGATTCATAAACTTCCATCAATTTCTTATGTATTAAGCCAACTAATCTTTCTAAACTAAAGATAACTTTTTGATAGGGGGAAATCGAGTGAAAATTACACAAGTTATCCCATTACTCGTCATCGATGTACAAAAAGCATTTCATGATCCGAGTTGGGGAGAACGGAACAACCCGATGTGCGAAACAAATATCGCCCGCTTAATTCATGTATGGGAACAGCTGAACCAACCGATTATTTATGTGCAGCATATTTCCACACAGACAAATTCTTTATTCCATTTTCAAAAGGAAGGTCATGTATTTCAGGATTTCATTGAACCTCGGGAACAGGATTGGATTGTGACAAAGAGCGTGAACAGCGCCTTCATCGGCACCGATTTACAAAAGATTTTGGAGGAGCAGAGAGCCGAATCGGTCGTCGTCACCGGATTGACGACCAATCACTGTGTCGAGACGACGACACGGATGGCAGGAAACTTAGGGTTCAATCCGATTCTCGTGTCTGACGCGACGGCAACATTCGATCGTCAATTATTGAGCGGACAATGGATTCCGGCCGAAGTTATCCATAACGTGACCCTCGCCAATTTGAATGAGGAGTTTGCGAAGATTCAAACGACTGAAGAAGTGATTTTAATGATGAACGAACAAGAAGTACGGTCTCTGTGACGAGATCGTACTTCTTTCTTCTGTAGTCATTTTTTCGAATGCTTTCATCAATTGGCTTCATAACTTACTTGAATATGGGGTTTTGCTTTTTCAAAGTCATCCGAAGTATAAATGACAATCTCTAAATCTCCGGTTCCGAAATGACCAATTCCGCGCATATCACGTGTAAATCCTTGTTCGAGCACCACTGTGTCAGGATCCACTTTTACATACATCAAAATCTTCTGAGTGCTCGGGTGAAATTCAACACAAGCAAAATTTTTAATACGTTTATATGCAATATAATGCTTTGTCACATTCTCTTGAACATCATCCCCAAGAGACATCAGATAAGTAACCACCGAATCGAAGAGATCTTTTGATTCTCGAGTGGCTTGCTTTAAATAATCACTCACAGTTTTACTTGTATTCCCAATCTCTGCAGTTCCGACGACCGGTTTTGCTGTCGTCGCATTCACCAGATCAAGTAATAGCAGCCCCGTATCGTAATATTTATATTGATATAACTCGATATTTCGATTGATCTGTTTCACAGCATGCTGATCATATTTTGTAAATCCACCTGCAATACAGACAAGACGAGGGTTACTCCAATCAATCATGTTAGAGATTTCTTTTCCATATTGATTCAATATGGATAACTCAAATTCTGCTTGGTGATCTAAGAGCCAATCTAAGTAATATAGACCTTGATTAATAACGTTCTCGTTCGTTGAGCGCTTATATTCTATGATTACCGGGGAATTATTTTCATCTAACCCGAGCGTATCGATTCGTCCCCCATGTGTTCTTCCGGTACTATACTCGGATGCGACAAAACGAATCCCTAACAACTGTTCTAAATTTCGTTCAAATAGTTGCTGTAGTGATTTTTCGATGGTCATGGATTGACCATGCAATTCTTCTGTTTGATGTTCTGACACTCGAAATAATTTTAAATCGCCCATATTGATCCCCTTTACACTTCTAAGAAGTGATTAGCTAGTAGTAATGAATATTCCTCTTTTGTATGTAACACTACCTCGTGTAACGCTCGTGTTAGTGAAACGTACAAACGTCGTGCCTCCTCTGGTCTGTCTGGATAATGCGTTTGATCGACATCCATAAGCAGAACCGCATCAAATTCCATTCCTCGCAAATAGTCGATTGTCGAGATGACAATTTCTTCTCCAACTTTAGTCGTCTCCGATTGAATCAGCTGTGTGGGAAGTTGAAGTTTGTGATGTAGGAATGTTGCTCGCTCCATCGTCGAAGTGACAATGCATATCGAATATTGTTCACGCCGCCAACGCGCCAACACCTCTTTTAATTCGCGACTTTTTTTCGTTCTTAAAAATTCGACCGGCTTCCCACTACGGTTAAACGGATCAATCCATGATGTGTCGTGCCCTGCATCACGGAGTAATTCTTTCGCTAAGTCGACAATTGGCTTCGCTGTTCGGAACGTTTTCGTTAAATACTCAACTTTCCATTCCGACTTCCCGTACGTTTCAATTGGTTTCCAAGACTTCGTTTCTAAGCTTTGGTAACTTTGCAGTGTATCGCCAAACACGGTCATTCCGTGACAAACTTTCTCGAGTACCATCAAATCGACTGGACGAAGCGTCTGTGCTTCATCTATGAATAAGTGACTCCACTTTTTAGGATAACCATTCGTTTCATAGTGAAGGTATAACCAGAAAAACAAATCAATTTTTGATGGTGTTTTGAATCGATGCCAGGCATCTAGCACACTTTCATCAATGTCCACTTTTAAGTGGTCTAACATCAAGGGGTTTTTTAACATTTTCCAAACCATAGACGCATCAATGAGTAAAATATTACTCCAAAACGTAAGAAATTCTTCCCTCTCCGCTTTTTCTGCAGCTATTCGATTCTCAACATTTTCCCTCATCAATTCAGTCAAACCGCCCCGACTATCCGCATTTAAAAACTTCGTCCATATTGCAACATCACGAATGTATTCTTCCTCATATGCTTGCCTGTTTATAATATCAATTCGTTCAAATTCACTCCTAATCTCTTGAATAACTCGTTTCCTTTTCTCAGGAAAAGTTCCTTGTCCAAATACCCACATATCATATGCTCTTTGATGCAATTCATTCAGTTCATCAAGGGGATTATAGCTCTTTAATGTTTCACAAATATCTTCATTCCATTCGACTAATGCTTCGTCAGTCCATTTAAGAAGCGTATTTGATTCATACAATGGCAGTAATTCTTTTCGCCCCTCTTGATTTAAGTATTTTTTACTCAAGTGGATTGCATAATCGTCAAACGTCATTGTCGAAACCGATTTAATTTGTAGATGATCTGCATCCTTCAGTAGTTGATGGATCGTCGCCTCATTCGGTGCCAAATATAGCATGTTACGACGGATATCTTGATACTGTAGATAAGACATGCGATGAAGTGCCGTCAAAGATTTCCCCGTTCCAGCTGCTCCTTGAACAATCATATATGTATTGACCGGCGCTTGAATGATATGGTTCTGCTCCGCCTGTCGTGTCGCGATGAACCCGTCAATCGAGCGGTCTTTTTGCTTTTTCGTCAGTTCTTTCTCCATGAAAGTAGTTGGTTTGACGTCTGGTTCAGGTTTCTTAAATGTCGATTTGATTTGTTCGGTGAATCGCTGTGTAAATTTCTTCGCCCGACCTGATGAGGCTTTCTGATGGTTCGCATTGACGACCCGTCGATGTCTCCGGTCTAATTCCAGTTGTGTCACCCCAACAATATTTCCACCCTGTGTCTCAATGACTTCTCCATTGAACATTGAGGCTCTCATCGCCATCTCACTTCGCCAGTCAAGAACCAACGGGATATCGGGTGATTTTGGATGTGCCACCCCAAACTTCCCGACAGGATAGGACTCCTCTTCCCCTTCATAATCAATGTGAAAAGTAAATGCATACAGTTCTCTCAACGTATCTTCGTATTGTCGACGCTCTTGAGTATTATCACTACGACGCGAATGACCTCTCATGTCAATCATTTCATAATCACTTGACTCAAGACCCGGATTTTCTTTTGGTGAATCCCCATATAAATGAGATTCAATAACCGAACAAAAATCATCTAAACGTTTTTGTTCTCGGTCTACTACTTTCACAAACTATTCCTCCCCCTATCACTTCATATACTTATTTTACCAGAAATGAGAGGGGTGATTCCTATTCTTCTTGATGAATGTTTTGAATTTGAATGATTATTTATAATGAGTTATAAATTTAATTACAACACTTTAACATGAACGAAAAGCCCATAGTGACAGACTTGTTTTTAACAGCTCGCTATCTTTTCATCCAAACTCTCTTAATTAGTACACTCAAAATGTACATCAAGCTGGAAACTCCTAATGAACTCAATAAGTACAGAGCCATTTTTGTAACATCTAATTCTTCGTAATACTTAATTTTTGCTTCAAGATGTAAGTAAGATACGATATTAGCTTGATGACCTGAATAAAATAGCATCACAGGAACTAAAAAGAATCCCATCGCTTGCGCCCGACGTACATGTAATAATGGAGGAAGTAACCCTAAATAGGCACCTCCCATTAAAATGACAATACCCCAACTACCAAGTGTTAAATAAATGAATAACACTAGAAAGATTAATACTGCTAGGTTCAGTTCTTTGAAGTCCAGTTTTGAAATTGCATACGCGATGTACATGCTGTAGTGTTGCATGACTGTCATTGCCACAAATCCAGAAATCACTATTCCAATGATCACTGCGACTAATGCGAATAAGGGAAATGTTCCATCAAACAGTTGAGACATCGCAACCGATGCTCCACTACGCGTCTTTTCAATAAAGTAAAGAGCCGCAATCCCAAAGAGTGTGTCAGATGTATTGATTGCACTTGTCGTCACAATGTAACTGTAGGTCGAGGTATCCCGTTTCTTATTTTTCCCCAAATAATTTTCAATCATTAGTAGTAATGTCGCTGCGTTCGCAGCACCCAATCCAGGCAACAGTCCAACTGCCATTCCAGCACCCGTACCTCGAACTGAACTACTTAATACTCCAAATGAACTCATGGGAAGTTCCGTACTATTTTTTTGTTCAGGAAAATCACCTGTCCTTTCAAATAAAGACAGAATCAATCCACTCACCCCAAAAATTCCTGCAAGCGCAGGAAACAGACCATTGAATGCCGCCCCCGTGCTCGGGACCAGTGGAGATCCCAAGACGATTATTCCGAATAAACCGCTTAACATGAATATCAACAAAGCCCAAATTTTTCGTGCTTCACTTAGAATGAGAATTAGGGAGGTAGTCAGCAAAATCCAAAACAAGTAAGGTCTGATATATGCATCTACTGCTCCAAGTAAATCAATCCCTCTTGATTGCATAATTAACACGATAATCAAAATCACAACACCTATCTGAACTCCATTCCAACTCCCTTTGATGGAAAGATTTAATGCCTCAATCCCCCTACCCTCTCTAACCATCCGATGACCTGGTAACAAAGCAAACACCTCATCATTCGGAACGCCTAAAAATAAACTTGGTATATAGTCAAAAAAGGCGTGTGTCACCGCAACCGATGCGATATATACTGCAATACTTGTTCCATCCATCCCATATCCATATAAAACTGTAGAAAGACTGACCATAATCGCAGCGATTGTATTGACATGTATACCTGGGATTAGACCGGTTATAACTCCGGTCATAATTCCAGCAATGATTGAAAATAGGATCACTATGACTTCCATGTCTACTCCTTAATCTCATTGACAATAAGTGAAATCTCACCATCGTATTCATCCACTGTCGCTTCAATGTAATATTCTTGATCAACCGTCATCATTTTAAGGTCACGATCCGACCAGTTTCCTTCAAATAGAATCGCATTTACGATAGCGGTGTCTTGTTGAACGTTAAATCGGAGATGTTCTTTACCCGACTGACTTGTATAAATCTCAAATCCATCAAAATATACGGGTCCGATGGATACTTCTTCTCCGAGGTAACGATTTATATTAGATAATTTGATGTATACCTCATCTTGATTTAACGACTCATCAATTACCAAGTCCGAGCCTTCAATATCATCAAAGACCTCATATACAATTAACGACCACTCATCAAATTCTTTTTTAGGTTCGGCAATTAAATAGAGATCTTTTGACGTATTGAGAACTCTTCGATCTTCTTCAGACCACAATCCTTCGAACATAATTGCTTCCACTTCTAAATCCCCATCACTTACGATAAAGCTTAAGTGTGTTTTTTCTGCTTGACTCGTGAAACTATAAACATTGTGTATTTCATCCACCTTCACTATTACTCTCTCATCTCGATAGTCATCAATCTTATGAAGTGGTGTCTGAACCACCCCGATTTCATCTAGACTTCTCTTGATGAACTGAATCGAGTCTTTCGAAAATGGTTGAAGTTGATATCGATTTTTATAAGTGGATAAGATACCTTGCGCTTGAATTTGATCACCAATTTGAAAATCTTTATTCAGACGTCCAAAACTGGGAAAAACAGAGATGGCAACTTCATTGTTCTCTTCCTGCAGCGTAAACATTAATATGCCTTCCTTCGAAATATATGTACGTTTGATGACGCCAATCACTTTTACGGGTTCTCCAACTTTTAACTGTGAAAGTTCATTCAAACTAGACACTGGAACATGATCAGCGAGTACATCAATTGAAGCGTTTTTATAACTTAACCATCCAGACGTACCTAAAAATAAAAACAGAATTAGTATAATAATTAACTGATAGGAACGATTCCGATTACTCATGTGTCCTCCTAAGAACGAATGGTTTTCTAAAGTCCAAGTGTTTTCAAACAAAACTGAGACAGACCTTGCTTTATTGTTGATTCAACATAAAAATCGATACTCCTTGCATAGCTTTTCACCAGCGGCTCCCTTTCTCCGCAATATTCATATAGGCTGAACTGAAAAAGCTGCAGCATGCCATTGCTCTCTTTTCTTAAGCGAAACGTTTTGTGAAAAGAAATGAGCATCGTGTCCTATTTGGACGATGCTCATTTCGATAATCAATATTGGCATAATTCATTATACGTTGCTTCACTAACCTCGTCGTTCCCATATTCACAAAAATACTCATATGCATCTTCACGACTATCTCGATACTCTGTTAAGTTAAAGATTTCTTCTTCCAACTCTTCGTTTCTCTCTCGGAGATGCTCTAACTCTTCAACCATTTCTAGATACTCTTGATATTGCTCTTCCTCGTATTCAAACGCTTCTGCTCGTCCTTCCATCCCACGCTCTGCTTCTTCAGCAGCATGATCCGCATTGGTTCCAAATTTATCAATTCCATCGCAACCACTTAGCAAAAAGACAGTTGCTATCATAACTATAGATATTCTTCGTCTCATATTCTGCTGCTCCTTTTAGCACATCATTCTACGTGAAAGATGACCTACACTCGTTCTATAAGTAAGAACAAGTGCATTGTCCTTTTGCCAATATCATCATATTCTTGTAGCAACGTCTATCAGGCCATCTGAATCCCGTAGACTTGCGTTACAGTATCGAGCAATTAGGCTATTAAGGTGTTTTATAGTTTTATATATTTTTTACAACATATGTTCTATTTCGCTGCCCGCCCGTTGACGAAAGTTCAATTATATTTTCTTCGGCCAATTGATCGAGACAAGCACAGACGTCTGAGTAAATTTTGTAGCGTCCTGTATTGTATGACTCATTTGAAGCACCATTAAGTACTAGATAGTCTGCTACATCGTCAGCATTTATCAATCTTAACCTACCAGTTTTGATATATTCTAAAATTGCCGTTCGAAAATGGTTTTTTGTTAGTAAATTCTTTGAGCTTACTTGGCGTTTTGACGAATCGTAACGCTTGTTTAGTAATTCAGTTCTATTTGCGTCTGCGATTTCTTTTTGTTTTGCCAAATGTTCTTTTTTCTTCTGCTCCAATTCTTGTAAAAATGAATTCCTTAGCTGCATTTCGATTTTCGGATCGCTTAGCTGTAAGGTTTTAGTAGTCAGCATGGCAGTAGATAGGCTTATTTCATATCCTCCATTTAAGGCAAATGCTCGGAATGGACTTTTTTGCTCATCTTCAATAAAGCGTCGAACAGAGAATTGGATACGATCTTCTTTAGATTGAATGTAGTAAAGGCTTCGAACCTTATAAGAATTCGGAGTATTTTGATGATGGTAATCGAATAGTTCGAATAAGGATTGATCACTCTTTGTTTCATTCAATAAGGTTTCCCACATTAAATCTTCAGGAGTCTTCATTGCAAGATTTAATTCAGCTTCCCAAAGATGGATCACATGACGACCTAAATCAATCGACTGTTCTGTATTTTCAATGAACCAAATCGGTATAAGTCCCTTTTCTTTAAAGTATGTATTCCGTTTAATAATTTGACTAGCCAATCTTTCATCTCGATTTTTTGTCACATTTGTAAGCACCGTAATCGCAATTTCTTTTTCCACATTCTTTACGATAATATCAGGATAGTAACGCCACTTTTCAGTAGCTTTTGCTACAAAACCGTATTCAACTTCGAGTTCTTTATTTAATTTTTGTTGAGCTTTTAATTCATCATGAATAAAGTTTTTTATAACTGAATGCTGTTTTGACTCTCTTTCAACCTGTTTATGATATTTTTCGCTTTCAATGGAGGGTTCACATGACTCGGAATGCCGATGAGCGAAGTGTTGTATTCGATTATTTCCAGACTTTAAATTCAGTGTTTCATTACAATATGGGCAGCTAAATGCTCCTTTAGCCGAACTTTTTTTCAGTTCACTAATTTCTCTCTTTCCATCTAATAATACTGATAAAGTTATATTCTTTCCTTCATACATCGCTTCTTGCAAAATCAATCCCTCCTACTATAACGGTTTTAAAATACATTATATTACTTTTCCGTTTTATCAATACCATTATATAACACATAAAACACTTTAAGACTATAATCCGTAGTGAAGAAGAATTCTTAACTAACTTTGCCACTTATTAATCCGAGTGTTAGTAATCAATAACGACAAGAACCATCCACCAGCTTCGCTGATGAATGGTTCTTGTAAATGCGTATGACTTAAATCATGCCGCTCATGCATTGTACTTTATTCTGCCGGAACTTCTCACCTTAAAATCCTCTTTCCTTTTATCTCGAAATAAGGAAGGACAAAATAAAAGTTATGAAGTGAAGCTCTTATATTCTTTATTTGACTTCTTATAGAATAACGCAGCAACGAATAGTTGTATCAACGTTATCATGATAGAAAATTGAAATGGTGGTGCAGTATAAAGAAAATACAAAGTACTTGGTAATAAGGTTAAAGCACTTATGACCATCACAATCCAAGATCGTTTAAAAATAGCGTATATTATTAAAATAGCTGAAACTAAAAGTAGAGGATAGAAAAGATTAACACTGAATAATATTTTACCTAATAACTCATACATCAAGCTTTCGCGCTCCTTCCAGCTATCTTTTCGATAAAAATCTAAGTTTCGTTATGAGAAGTTCATATATAAAGAGAGCCCCTCATAAGTAAAGGGACTCTCTAAAGTATTACATCATACCGCCCATTCCACCCATGCCGCCCATGTCAGGCATTGCAGGAGCGTCTTTTTCTGGCTTGTCTGCGATGACAGCCTCTGTTGTGAGGAACATCGCTGAAACAGATGCTGCGTTTTGGAGTGCTGAACGCGTCACTTTCGCCGGATCGACGATACCGTGTGCAATCATGTCGACGTATTCGCCAGTCGCCGCGTTGTATCCGATGCCGACTGCTTCGTTCTTAAGCTTCTCAACGATGACCGAGCCTTCTTCACCCGCGTTTTCCGCGATTTGACGGACCGGTGCTTCGAGTGCACGAAGAACAAGTTTGACACCTGTCGCTTCATCCGCTGTCACTTCTGCAAGGAGCGCACGAACGGCTGGGATCACGTTGATGAGTGATGTCCCACCACCCGCAACGATTCCTTCTTCAACTGCCGCACGTGTCGCGTTGAGTGCGTCTTCGATGCGGAGTTTACGCTCTTTGAGCTCTGTCTCCGTCGCTGCACCGACTTTAACGACGGCTACGCCACCAGCGAGTTTCGCGAGACGCTCTTGGAGTTTTTCACGGTCGAAGTCAGACGTTGTCTCTTCGATTTGGTTGCGGATTGTTTGAACGCGTGCTTTGATCGCGTCTTCGTTTCCTGCGCCTTCGACGACAGTCGTTGTGTCTTTTGTGACGACGACTTTCGATGCGCGACCGAGCATGTCGAGTGATGCTGATTTAAGATCGAGACCGAGGTCTTCTGTGATGACCTGACCACCAGTGAGTGTCGCGAGGTCTTCGAGCATCGCTTTACGACGGTCACCGAATCCTGGAGCTTTGACCGCAACCGCGTTGAACGTTCCACGGAGCTTGTTCAAGACGAGTGTTGCGAGTGCATCACCTTCGATGTCTTCTGCGACGATCAAGATCGGTTTCCCTTGTTGCACGACTTGCTCGAGCACTGGGATGATTTCTTGAATGTTTGAAATCTTCTTGTCTGTGATCAAGATGTACGGGTTGTCGAGTGCCGCTTCCATCTTGTCAGAGTCTGAGATCATGTATGGTGAAAGGTAGCCACGGTCGAACTGCATCCCTTCAACGACGTCGAGTTCTGTCGTGAAGCCGCGTGATTCTTCGATTGTGATGACACCGTCGTTGCCGACGCGCTCCATCGCCTCTGCGATCAATTCACCGACTTCTTCGTCCGCTGCCGAGATGGCCGCAACTTGTGCGATTGCTTCTTTTGATTCGATTGGTTTTGAAATCGACTTCAACTCATCGAGCGCGCGTGTGACCGCTTTGTCGATTCCTTTACGAAGGATCATCGGGTTTGCGCCCGCTGTGACGTTTTTGAGCCCTTCACGGATCATCGCTTGTGCGAGGACTGTCGCTGTTGTCGTACCGTCCCCCGCGACTTCGTTCGTTTTCGACGCGACTTCCGCGACGAGTTTCGCGCCCATGTTTTCGAAGCGGTCTTCAAGTTCGATTTCTTTCGCGATTGTCACGCCGTCATTTGTGATGAGCGGTGAACCGAATTTCTTCTCGAGGACGACGTTACGTCCTTTTGGTCCAATCGTTACTTTTACTGCGTCAGCCAGTGCGTCGACCCCGCGAAGCATTGCGTGACGTGCGTCTTCTGAGAATTTGATATCTTTTGCCATCGTTCATTTCCCCCTAAAAAGTTTTTGAATAATGGTGATTAGCCTACGATTGCGAGAATGTCGCTCTCGCGAACGATTAAGTATTCTTTTCCATCATGCTTCACTTCGGTACCTGCGTACTTCGAGTAGATGACCAAATCATTTTCTTTCACGTCGAGAGCGATGCGCTCGCCTTGGTCTGTCACGCGGCCCGTACCGACTGCGACGACTTTCCCTTGCTGCGGCTTTTCTTTTGCCGTATCAGGAAGCACGATGCCTCCGATCGTCTTTTCTTCTTTCTCCACGACTTCGATGATGACACGATCGCCTAATGGTTTTAACATGGAAAAACCCTCCTCCGAATATGAATGATGTAATGTGTATCGTAAGGTTTTAGCACTCATCAAAAAGGAGTGCTAACACTGATTAGTGTAGTATGCGACGATTAAAAAATCAAGTAGTGTGCACGAAAAAATACTCCTACTCGCGGTCAAGAGACCTTATTTGTTACAATGGGTAAAAGATAGGTAACTTCTTATGATTAAGGACGTGTTGAATTGGCTACTCTAAACTCAAACCAATCGATAAATACCCGTTTTTCGATGGCCCCTAACATTCGCCTCCGGCACCTTACCCCGATTTTATTATACGCCTTCGTCCAATTATTCCCGTTTGCCATCAGTGAGCTGCGTCCGGGATGGTTGACGGATACGTTTGTCGGATTATGGATGGCCATCGGGTTTACTGTCACCATCATCGTTTCACTGGTCCTCATCTGGCCGGATTTGAAACAATATAAAGCACAAGGCATCCAGTCGAACTTGAACGACACGGTCAAATGGATCGGGCTCGGGATTTTGATGCAATACGGGCTCGTCATCGTCGCGAACCTGATTGAAACGGCGATCACCGGAGAGTTCGTCGAGTCGATGAACACACAAAGCATCGCGGATATGGTCGAGGTCATCCCGCTCATGATTTTGCCGGTCATCTTACTTGGACCGATCATCGAGGAGATTTTGTTCCGTCATATCCTGTTCGGAAACCTGAACACCTGGTTCGGGTTTTGGATCGCGTTCGCTGTCAGCTCAATCCTGTTTGCGTTCATCCACCAGGATAATCGATTTCTTGTGTATATCGCGATGAGCTTCGCCTTCTCGGTCGCCTATGCAAAAACACGGCGTCTGATTGTCCCAATCGCCATCCACGCGTTCAACAACGCGCTCGTGATGCTTGTATTATTTTTAATGTAGAAATGAGGTGGCTCTCCATGCCGCGACAATTAAAAGTGATGATGCTTTTCAGCCTCTCGTTCGGTGTATTGTTCACCGTACTCGCTTACTATTCGGTACAAGAGTATGGCTTCAGCTTTTGGTCATACTTTATCATCGCCGTCGCCGCTTATGACTTCTTCAAAGTGTATCAAATCCTGGCACTTGCTCGAAAAGTCAAAAAAGACGGTAACAATAAGTCAGCATAAAAATAGCCCAAGCCTTGTTACAGGTTTGGGCTATTTTTATGCTGACGAAGCGCATAGACTAAGGTCATCCCTCTCAGTGTAAGTAAGAAGGAAAAAGCGTACTCGATCATCGTCGGAACGGAAACGTTCAGCTCAATACTCTGGGAAACGAAGTAACCGACAAGCAGAGAGAAGATGAGCAGTTGAAGCGTCCAATGATTCGATTGGGCGATCACGTGATCGGGTCCCCCTCCAACGGCACGTTCACGCTGCCACGCATAAAACCAGATGGAACACAGCGTCCACGATCTTGATGGCAAATCGCCCATCAAGAGTTCAATCATCATGAGCCCCAAAAAGATAAACGTGAAGACTTGGTAGATCGCTTTATGCGAAACGCTCGCTCTCAACGCCTTGTTTGAAAGTCCACCGTTCATAACCCGGTCACCGCGACCGTCAGTCCACCATAAACGAATCCAAGTACAATCATGCTGATGGCCATCATTTTATAGCGTGGAAATTTATGTAGAACGACCGCTCCTCCCACCACATGTAAAAATGCCACAATAAACGTCAATATCGCAAATACCATCCAATTTTACCCCACTTTTTTATAAATACTTATTAGAAAATCATGGTAATGCCTATTTTTTTCCGATATAATGAAGACTGAAATTATTATACTATCTTATGGGAAAGTAGGGAAATCATGAATCCTTCTAAAGCTAACCTTTCGACAGAAGACTTGCTCTTCGTCAACAGCGAAGTAGAAAAGCGTAAGCGTAACATGGTTGTCGCATACTTGCTTTGGTTCTTCGTTGGCGCACTCGGTGCCCACCGTTACTACTTCGGCAAAACAAAATCGGCGATCGCGATGACATTGATTGTTGTCTTAACAATCGGAATCGGTACACTCGTCACTGGAATTTGGGCACTCGTTGACGCCTTCTTGATGCCAAAATGGTCACAAGAAGAAGTGGAAACAATCGAGCGCGAAACAATCGAGCAACTCCAAGCTCGTGAAGAACGCACAGCTGCTTTCTAATACAATAAGACGACCGAGGCAATCTGCCACGATCGTCTTTTTTTATTTGGTTTCTTTTAAGTAGAAGGCAAAGTGACGGTCCTTCCGCTCTTTCACCGCATAGTGAATCCACAGCCACGCGAGCGACTCTAACTCTCTGGCCAGCTTTAACTGTTCGAGTACGTGTACATCAAATCCAATTTCTTTGGCGAGTGCGGCGACTTGTGCTACCGCTTCCGTGTCGTCACCCGCGACGAACATCATCGAACCGTTCGGTTGTTCCAGGTTTTCGACCCCGGTCTGATTGAACGCCTTCACAATTCGCACATTCGGAACGAGTTGTTGGAGGTGTTCGGCCCCTGAGGTTCCACCCGGCCGCTCGATTTCATCGAATTCGATGGCAATCGGATTCGTCACATCGACCAAAACCTTCCCGTCCATGTCTTTTAATAACGGAAGAAGGTCGACGGCAGCCGCAAACGGCGTACAAAGAAACAGTAAGTCACTTTGTGTCGCGACTTCCTGGAGCGTCAATGTTCCCTCGCCTTCTGTGCGCGTCCCGTAGTAGACCTCATAACCGGCATGTTCAAATTGGTGTCCTAGCGTTCGACCGACTTTTCCCGCACCGAGTATCCCAATCTTCATCGCTCACAACTCCTCGTCTGTCCGTGTCACCGTACCGCCAAACTCTTCTGCCAGACCATCCAAAATCGATGGATCGAACTCATCCCCAATCGCCATGACCCCTGTTTGTCCAGGTTCAATATTCCCGACTGTCCGCTTGAACGTGTCTTGGATGTCCTGGAGATGCTTCACATCTTTCGAACCGCCGATGAGTCCACCGGTTAACGTCCCGAATAAAATACCGAACGGCCCTCCGAGTATCCCGACTGCCATGCCGATCAGTGCCCCTTTCGTCGATTTGTTGACGGGTTCAAGTTGAGCCGCATCCTCAAACGAGAACGCACCGTTGTCTTCGCGTTTGATCACGACGAGCTGCTCAAAACCGACGAGCCCCTCTGCATGGTATTTCTTCAGTTTGCTGAACGCCTGATACGAAATTGACTCTTCCGGGAAGGTGAAGGTGACGATATGATACGGTTGTTTTTCCTTCTTGGCCATAGGAGTTCCTCCTTTTTTATACAACAGCGACGAATCACGTTCCCTATTCAAATCCCCGCCTTTTCACTGTGAAAAACCCCCATCATTCAAATACAAAAAAGCACCGCACAATGTACGATGCTTATTTCTCATTCATCTGTTTCATTAAATCCATCTGTTCCTGCACCATCGCTTCTTTCTCCCGGCGGAGCACCCCTTTGTAGGTGATGCGTGAAATCGATAAACTGATCTCATAGAGGAAGAAGAGTGGCAATGACACCATAAGGTGCGACGTCAAGTCCGGCGGTGTGATGAATGCCGCGACTACGAATAACGCAAAGTATGCATATTTCCGAATCTTCGATAAGAAGTACGGTGTCACGACACCAATCCGGGTCAGGAACATCGTCACGACCGGCAACTGGAACAAGAGACCGAACGGAATCGTCAGTTGTAACAAGAACGTGAAGTAATTGTTCGCCCCGATGATCTGTTCGAGTCCAAGGTCTTGACCAAGGTCTGTGGAGATATCCAAAACGAGCGGGAACAGCCAGTAATAGGCAAACGCAAGGCCGATCAAGAACAACCCGAAGATGATTGGAATATACGCGAGCGTCCCTTTTCGTTCATTCGGATGCAGACCGGGTGCGACGAACGCCCACAGTTGATACAGTAGGAAGGGGCTCGACGCGATGAGCCCGATGATGAGCGCCAGGTTCAAGTAAATCATGAGCGGGTCCGCTACCCCAAAGGCGTTCAGCTCGAGTCCTCGCTCGACGAGGTCTTCTTGCAAATAAGCGAGCACATATTTCACACTCGGCAAAGCCATCAAAAAGAAGGCAAAGACGACAAATGCAGACAGCATCAGTCGTCTCCGCAGCTCTGTCAAGTGATCGGTAAGTTCCCGCTCTTGATCAGGTTGATGATTCATGGCTTACTGCTCTTTCTTTTCGATAGCTTTCTTGTCGTTCTCTTCGTGCTCGTTCATCATGCCGTTCGTGGCATTTTTGAACTCACGGAGCGTCTGTCCGGCAGCACGCCCGAACTCCGGCAATTTCTTCGGTCCGAAGATGATGAGCGCGATGATGGCGATGACGAACAGGCTCGCACCACCCGGAATCCCGACGACGAGTGATGATGATAGTAATTCCATTATTGATGAACCCCCTCAGCGGTTGGATAATGTTGCATAAAGTAAATAAGTGACTGCAGCTCAATCGACAAGTCGATATGGTGGACGCGAACCGTGTCCGGTACAGTAAGTCGTGCCGGTGTGAAGTTCAAAATCCCTTTGATGCCGTAGCGGACCAAATCATCCGCGACCGACTGCGCATAGGCCGACGGTACCGTCAGAATGGCGACATCAATTTTATTTTGCTTCATGATTTGCTCCATCTCATCGACGTGATGAATTGGGACACCTGACATCGTCGTGCCGACTTTTGTTTCGTCTGCGTCGAACCCGACGACAATATGTGTGTTATTGTTTTTAAGGAAGTTATAGTTGACGAATGCGGTCCCAAGATGACCGACCCCGACCAAGGCGACATTTGTGATCTCGTCCTGGTTCAGTGTCTTACGGAAAAAGTCTAACAGATACTGCACGTTATAGCCATAACCCTTTTTCCCGAGCGCCCCAAAGTACGAGAAGTCACGGCGAATCGTTGCTGAATCGACCTTGACTGCCTCACTTAGCTCGGCAGAGGAGACACGCTGTTTACCTGATGCATGTAGGCTTTGAATAAACCGATAATATAGTGGCAACCGTTTGGCTGTCGCTTGTGGAATCTTTGGTTCGTTTTGACTCAACGGAAAGAGCCTCCTTTTTACGACACGTTACAAACGAATCTAAATTTCATACACCTTGATTGTAAACGAATTCACATAAGCACTCAATGAATATACCTAAAAACACTGAAAAATACAGTATACTAAATAGAGAGAAAGGGGTTTTTTCACTTGATCCTACTGCAAGTTAACAACTTATCCAAATCATTCGGTGTTGAGCCGATTTTAGAGAACGTTAAACTGGAAATCCAGGAAGGGGAACGCGTTGCCCTCGTCGGTCGGAACGGTGCCGGCAAGTCGACCCTCCTGAAAGTCATCGCCGGCGAATACAATTACGATTCGGGTGACATCATGAAGCCGAAAGATGTCTCAATCGGGTATCTCGCCCAAGACTCCGGGCTAGAGTCGGACGAGACGATTTGGAACGAGATGATCACCGTCTTCACCGACTTGATTGAACAGGAAAAGACTCTTCGCCGCATGGAAGCCGACATGGGATCTGAGCGCATCCTAAATGATGCAGCCGCATATGAACGTTTGCTTGCCGCGTACGATGAGGAGCAACACACGTTCAAGGACCGGGGCGGTTACCAATACGAGGCGACAATCCGCTCGGTGCTCCATGGGATGCGTTTTTATCCCGAGGACTTCGAACGCCGCATCGATACGCTCTCCGGTGGGCAACGGACGCGACTCGCTTTGGCGAAGATGCTTCTCCAAAGCCCGGACCTGCTCATCCTGGACGAGCCGACGAACCATTTGGACATCGAGACGCTCGCCTGGCTCGAGAAATATTTGAGTGGCTATAAAGGTGCTGTCCTGATTGTTTCGCACGACCGGTACTTCCTCGACCGGGTCGTCTCGGTCGTCTATGAGCTGTCCCGCCACAGAAGCCGTCGTTTCGTCGGAAACTACACGAAGTACCTCGAGCAGAAGGCCGCGCTTTATGAGCAGGAGAAGAAGCAGTTCGAGTCGCAACAGGAAGAAATCGCGAAGATGCAGGACTTCATTCAGCGCAACATCGCCCGCGCGACGACGACGAAGCGCGCACAAAGCGTCCGGAAGCGTCTTGAGAAGGTCGACCGTCTCGAGGCACCGGACGGAGACGAGCGCAGCGCCGTCCTCTCGTTCACAATCAAACGGCAAAGCGGAAACGACGTACTCAGTGCGAGCGATCTTGCCATCGGGTATGAAGAACCGATCGCCCAGAATCTTCGCTTCCAATTACAGCGCGGTGAATCGGTCGCCCTCGTCGGTCCAAACGGGGTCGGGAAGTCGACACTCTTGAAAGTGCTGACGAAGCAACAGACCGCCCTCACCGGAGACATCCGTTACGGGACCGGCGTCGAGATCGGCTATTACGACCAGGAGCAACAAAACTTGTCCGATACCAACCGCGTCATCGACGAGATTTGGAACGACTGGCCGCTCATGCGCGAGCAGGAAGTACGAAGCCTCCTCGGACAGTTCCTCTTCAGCGGAGATGACGTTATGAAGCGTGTCCATGAACTGTCAGGTGGAGAACGCGCCCGCTTGACGCTCGCCAAGCTTAAACTTGAGCAGCCGAATCTACTCATCCTGGACGAGCCGACGAACCACTTGGACCTCGACTCGAAAATGATTCTAGAGAACGCCCTGCTGGATTACCCGGGAACCATCCTCTTCGTCTCCCATGACCGTTACTTCATCGACCGCCTGGCGACACGTGTGTTAGAAATCACGCCGAACGGCATCGATGAATACCTCGGGGACTACTCGTACTACGTCGAGAAGAAAGAAGAGCTCGAAGAGTTGGCCCGCCTCGCACGCGAGGAGACGAAGCAGGTCGTCGTCAAAAAACAACGCGCCGATAAAATTCAGCAGCGGGAAGAACGACGCATCAAACAGCGTATCGAGGAAATCGAACAGATGATTGAACAACATGAACTCCGCCTTGAAGAAATCGAACAGCTCCTCTGTGAGCCTGACGTCTTTAACGACTTCGCCCGTGCTCAGGAACTGTCGACCGAATCCGATGCGGCGAAGGCATCCATCACGGCGCTGTATGCAGAATGGGAGGAACTCCATTCATGATGCGAACCCGCGCCATGCGGATCGAATGGATTCAGGCGTTCTTGACCGGTCTGGCCTATATCGTGCCGACCGGAACCGAGTACGTTTCTGAACTCATCCGCGGGGAACCTACTGTCGTGCCGTCTATCTTGTTTTATTTCTTACCCCTCGTAATCGGATTTGTCATTCAGACGTGGACCGGGATTATCATCAGCCTGATGAGCGGAATGTTGATGAGTACACTCTTCATCCGTCTTGTTGTTTGGCCGGTCGACGTCACCGTCTACAGCTTTTATGCACCCGGTTCGGTGTGGGCCCACTTTTATGAAGAGACCTTCTTCATGTGGATCCTGGCCTTAATCGTCTTCATCATCAGCCGCATCAACACGTGGCATCGGGAGAATTTTCGACAACCGAAAGCCTGAACAGTCCGTCCTCTTTTTGAAGGGGACGGCTTTTTCATTTATGTATAAATTTATTTATAGATAAGGTGTTTTTTCTTAATTTGTTTTTCGTTAAAGTGCGCGTTATTCTAGTCACATACCGAAACAACGGATTATTTCTTAGGAGGAATGACAGATGAGTAAACGTGTATTAATGGTCGTGACGAACGCAAAAGAAATGAAGGAAGGTCACGCGACTGGACTTTGGTTATCCGAGTTTGGTGAGGCATACGTCGAATTCAAACAACAAGGATATGACATCACGGTCGCTAGCCCGAACGGTGGTCAATCTCCAATCGACGCACGCAGTTTAGAAGGAGAAGTACCTGCTGACATTCAAGCGACGGCTCCCCTTCTCGAAGACACAATCGATTTGAAGACGATCACAAACTTCGACCAATTCGATGCCATCTTCATGCCAGGTGGTCACGGAACGATGTTCGACCTTCCACAAAGCGAAGCGTTGAATGTTGCTATCCGTTCACTATTTGAAGCAGACAAAACGGTCGCTGCCGTCTGCCACGGTCCCGCTGGTCTTGTCGGTGCGACATTGTCTGACGGCACACCACTCGTGAACGGTAAAACGATTGCGACGTTCACGGATGAAGAAGAACGTGCGACAGGTCTTGATATCTACATGCCGTTCCTACTTGAAACGCGTCTTCGTGAACTCGGTGCGAACATCGTGCTCGCAGACAACTTCACAGAAAACGTTCAAGTCGATGGAAACTTGGTAACAGGCCAAAATCCACAATCGACCGTTGCTGTCGCAAAAGCCGTCATCAACACGTTAAACTAATCGATTCTTTCTCGTTGCCAATCGATGAAAGAGGACGACCCGCCTGTTCTCGAACAGGCGGGTTTTATAGATGAGGAGGAATGAAGATGATTACCATCTTAGCCCAGATTCAAGCGAAGCCTGGTCTCGGGTCCGCGCTCGAGACACACTTACGTCAAGTCGTCACTCCATCACGCGCAGAGGCAGGTTGTGTCTTCTATACGCTACATCGTGTTGAAGGCAACCCGGACGCGTTCGTCTTTTATGAAAAGTGGGACGACAAGGAGGCACTCGATGCGCATATCGCCTCACCCCACTATCAAACGTATCGCAAAGAAGCAGAGGCACTTCTCGCTAGTCGCGACGTTCAATTTTTAGAAGAAATCAAGGAGGTTGACTAATCAATGGAACGTTTTCAATATCACAACCCGACCAAACTCTTATTCGGAAAAGGACAACTTGAATCACTCCGCACCGAAATCCCACGATACGGGGACCGCGTCCTTCTCTTATACGGTGGAGGGAGCATCAAAGCGAACGGTCTTTATGAAGAAGTAACCGCTCTATTAGCCGACATGAACGTAACCGTCGTCGAACTTTCTGGTGTCGAACCAAATCCGCGTCTAACGACAGTTCAAACAGGGATCGACTTAGTCCATGAACATCAAATCGACCTCATCCTAGCTGTCGGTGGAGGTAGCGTCATCGACTGCGCGAAAGGAATCGCAGCCGGTGCAAAATATGACGGGAATCCGTGGGACATCGTGACACGACAAGTCCCCGTCACAGATGCATTACCGATTGGGACAGTCTTGACATTAGCGGCAACGGGATCGGAAATGAACGGTGGCGCCGTCATCACAAACTGGGAGGCGCAAGATAAGCGCTCGTTCGGCTCGCCCCTCACTTATCCGAAATTCAGCGTACTCGACCCGACCTATACGTTGAGTGTACCGGCGAACCAAACCGTATACGGAATCGTCGATATCATGTCGCACGTCTTCGAACAATATTTCCACGCTTCAGAGAACGCCCTACTCCAAGAACGGTTCGGGGAATCGATTTTACGGACCATGATGGAAACGGCACCTCGCCTCGTCGAAAATTTGAATGATTTCGACGCACGGGAAACGATGTTGTTGAACGGAACGTTTGCCTTAAACGGGACATTATCGATGGGCGTGAAGACGGACTGGGCGACTCATATGATTGAACACGCGGTCTCTGCCGTCTACGATATCCCACACGGTGGCGGACTTGCGATTCTCTTCCCGGAATGGCTTCGCTATGTTGGGAAGACACGTCCCGAGCGCATTATTCAACTCGGTGAACGCGTCTTCGGTATTGACGTGAATGGCAAGTCGGATGACGTGCTCGTCAAGGAGACGGTTCAGGCGTTACAAGACTTCTGGACATCAATCGGCGCACCGTCACGTCTCAGTGATTATGAAATTGACGCCACACATCTCGAATTGATGGCAGAACGGGCAATGGTCGCCGAACAGATCGGTCAGTACGTCCCGCTCCGTCAACAAGACGTAGCAACAATCCTAAAAAATGCATTATAAAAAGTAGGGCCCTCATGGGTCCTACTTCATTTTGCATCCTGCAACGCTTGGATGACTTGGTTGATGACGGGGTCATGCTTCGACTCTGTCCGATGCGCGAGATAAATGACGTTCGTCGCAAAACGCTCCGGTGCTACGATTTGAACGCTTCCTCGCTCGAGTGCATGTCGAATCAAATAGTTCGGTAAGATACTGATGCCGCACTTCGATTCGATTGCCGCAAGGATCGCGTCGACGTTTGGTAAGATCATCTCCGGACGGATGTCTGGGCGTTCCCCGAACTGTGTCTGATAGTATCGACGGATGATGGGAAGCTCCAATCCGTAACTGATCCACGGCTGACGATCCATCCAATCTTTTAACTCGTCGGTTGGGATTTCCCAATCGTTCGGTGCTACTAACAAAAACGATTCGTCGGCAATCGGGACGTATTGGATCCCTGGCTCATCCATCCGCTTCGTCGCGATGACGAAGTCGAGCTCACCGTCCGCTAAGCGTTTAATTAAATCTGCTGTCATCCCGAAATCTGCGATGTACTGTGCAGCATCAAGCGGCAAAGCGGGTATAATCTCATGTGTGACGAACTCGGTCGGTCCACCGAACTTGAGGACAGGACGCGGTTGCTCCCCTGAGACATATTTCACCTCAAGCGATAGTTCCTCGAGACGGTCGATCAAGCCGACCACTTGTGTGTACAACTCCTTCCCTGCGTCTGTCGGAATCATCTGACGTGGTGCCCTTGTGAAGAGGGACGTTTCGAGTTCTGCTTCGAGTGCGGCGATATGTTGGCTAACAGCCGGTTGGGTCAAAAAGCGGACACGCGCCGCTGCCGATACGGAACGTTGTTGGTACACGTGTATAAAGCTGCGATACCATTCAAAATCAATCATCTGTGTAAACTCCTTTTGTATTCATTATCTTCAGTATAAAAGGGAGTAAATCATAAGACAAATAACGTTTAAAGGATATATCGATAAATAATTTTATAAGGAGTGGCTGTTAGATGAAAGCTTTATTACTACATGAACCGAACACATGGCAGACGATGCAAATCGAGGAGGTCGATGCACCATTACTTCGTTCCGGCGAGGTATTGATTGGGGGAGAATATGCGGGGCTCAACCCGGTCGACTATAAAACGGCAACCAACGGCAAACCCGAATGGTCATACCCTCACGTCCTCGGGCTCGATGTCGCGGGTACGATTGCCGCTGTCGCGGATGACGTGACGAATGTACAAGTCGGTGACCGCGTCCTCTATCACAGCAACTGGAATGAATGGGGTGGTTTCGCCGAGTTCACTCGTGCAAAGGCGCACATGGTCGTACCGATTCCGGAATCGATCTCGTTCGCTGATGCGGTCGCTTTACCGACAGCTGGATTCACGGCGTATCAAGCCATTTTTGAAAAACTTCCGATGAATGCGATTGATACAATCCTCATTCATGCTGGTGCCGGCGGTGTCGGTGGCTTTGCCATTCAACTTGCGAAGTATCTCGGGAAAAGCGTCATCACGACCGCTTCAGCGCGTAACCATGACTGGGTCAAACAGCTCGGAGCGGACGAAGCGATCGACTACAATACGGAAGACTGGCAACAACGAGTGATGGAATTGACGAGCGGTCACGGTGTCAATGCCGTCATCGATCCCGTCGGTCGTGAGACGGCGACCGCTTCCCTCCAAGTCATCGCCTACAACGGACACATCGCCCATATCGCAGGAGCCCCTGACATGAGTGTCATCAAACCTTTCACACGTGTCATCTCCTACCATGAGGTCGCACTCAATGCGATTCATCATCAACAAGACCGTGTGAGCGAAGCAAACATCGTCCGCATCGGTACGCACATGCTCGAACTGCTTGCAGCGGGTGAGATTCAACCGATGATTCAAGAGACAATTCCATTTGCGGATATCCCGAAGAAGTTGGTCGAACTCTCAGACCGACACGTCGTCGGGAAAATCGTTGCCAACTTGAAGGCATGAAAAAAGAGGTCAGCGTTTTAATACGCTGGCCTCTCTTCATATTAAAAGTATCGTAGCGGTTGGAATCCGATACGGTGAAAATCAAGTTTAATGCCGTCTTCCGTGATAAAGAAGACATATTCGTTCGTATCCACGTCCCGGACGAACACCTTATAGAACGTGAGCGGTTCTTCCCGGTTCGTCACATAACGTGCTTCATGTGTCGAAATGACTTGAGCGAACAGTTGCTGCGTATCGAGTTCTTCGACGAGGTCGTCAAACTTCGCTGCTTCCTCTTCTGTTGCTTCCCGTCCCGACTCAATCTCGTAATAGGCGTCGCTCGCCTTCGGCTGTACTCCAAGGTTCCGGTCGACGACAATGACACTCTTCGTTTCCTGGTCGACCACGTTTCGATAGCCATATAAAGACTCGACGAGGGTGTTTTCACCTGTCACGCGACCGATTCCTTCAAGCGACTCTTCCCCAGTGAGTGATTTCACGCGTGTCTCTTCCGGGACGATTTCTTCTTGATAGGCGATAGTATAGGCACGGATGATTTCACGTACTTGTAAAAATGTCGCGATGACGAGCAGGACGACGAGTCCCCCAATTATGATGCGTTTCATCATTTCTCTGTTTCCCCCTAGACTGACATGCTCTCTTCTAAGGATAACCCAGGAACCGCGTTCATCGCTAGCGTATCGCGCTTCCCTCGCATATACGCATGATGTGCCGCTACTCCGATCATCCCGGCATTGTCGCCGCACAAATCCAGCGGCGGAATCACAAGACGGATTCCTTCCCGTTCGGTCGCTTCCGCCAACGCCGCACGCAGGCCACGGTTCGCCGCAACCCCACCGGCAACGAGGAGTTGCTTCGCTCCTTTTTCTTTCACCGCGCGGATCGCTTTTTCCACGAGCACTTCGACGACACTTGCTTGGAAGCTTGCCGCCAGGTTCTCCGGCACTACGATTTCACCACGCTGTTCGGCATTATGGACCGCATTGATGACCGATGACTTCAAACCACTGAAGCTGAAGTCAAAGCTGCCCGGCTCGAGACGTACACGCGGGAAGTTGTACGTGTCTTCCCCGGAAGCCGCCAACCGGTCGATTGCAGGACCACCTGGATAAGGGAGCTTGAGCGTACGCGCCACTTTGTCATAGGCCTCACCTGCTGCGTCGTCACGTGTCTCACCGATGACTTCAAACGTCCCATGCTCCGGCATATAGACGAGCTCTGTATGCCCTCCTGAGACGACGAGACAGACGAGTGGGAATTCCATTTCTTCCACCAATTCATTCGCGTAAATGTGACCAGCGATATGGTGGACACCGATGAGCGGCAATTGATGCGCAAAAGCGAGTGCTTTGGCCGCACTAATCCCGACAAGAAGCGCTCCGACAAGACCGGGTCCTTGCGTGGCCGCGACCGCATCGATCTCCTCCATCGTCACGCCTGCTTCACTGAGCGCATCATCGATGACGTATGTGATCCGCTCGACGTGATGGCGAGACGCCACCTCCGGCACGACCCCGCCAAAACGTTTATGACTCTCGATTTGCGACGAGACGACGTTAGACAAGAGGGTTTTTCCATCACGAACGATGGCAACCGACGTCTCATCACAACTCGACTCAATCGCAAGGATGAGTGATGTGTTCATTCTGATTCACTTCCTAACTTGACCCAATAAATAAAGGCATCTTCATTATTATCTTGATAATAGCGTTTTCTTCGACCCGCTTGTTGAAAACCGAATTGTTCATATAACTTCTGCGCCCCGACGTTTGAAACGCGGACTTCAAGCGTCAATCCGACTAAGTCCTTCTCCCGCGCATAAGCGACGAGTTGGGCTAACAATTTTTGACCGATCCCTTGTCCCCGATACTCGGGCAAGACAGCAATATTCGTGATGTGTCCTTCGTCGACGATTTTCCAAACCCCGACGAATCCGATGACCCGTTTTTCATGGACGGCGACGAAATAGACCGCTTGATCATTTCGAAGCATCTCGTTCATAAATGCCTCTTTCGTCCACGGAATGGAGAAAGAGGCCGCCTCGACTTTCGCGACTTCTTCCACGTCGAGCCACGTCATCCGGCGAATTGTGACGTCAGCCATTGTTTTGTCCCTCTAACCATTTCGCTTCTGCTTCCGCCAAACGAAGGTACTCCGGTTCAAAAGCGTGCACGTCCGTTGTTTCATCGGCAAACAGAACTAAATCACTGGCGCGGCCATAGCTGTGCGCGGCCGGTGCCTCGACGTAATCATAGTCAGCCAACGTGTCACGAAACGGTTCGACATCACCTACTACCATGAAACGCGCTTGTCCGTTCACTTTGAGCCAATCGGATACAGAAGCGTGAATATCCGGTGTGACTGCTTTATTCTTCTGATAATGTCCGATATAGGCATTGCCACGACGGGCGTCGATCAGTGCGACGACGGGCAAATCTGAATTCGGTGCCGCCGCCATCAATTGAAGGGCAGAGACTCCTATGAGTGGAATACGGAGCGTGTAGGCAAGTGTTTTAGCCGTTGTCACCCCGATCCGGATCCCCGTATAAGAGCCTGGTCCTGTCGTGACGATGATCCGCTCCAGCATATTCGGCGTCCATTTAACGGCTGTCATCAATTGCTCGATCATCGGCATAAGGGTCACTGCATGGTTTTTTGACACCATGACCGTCGCTTCGGCTTGAATTTCTCCAGCCTCACTTAATGCGACAGATAAACGTGTCGTTGCCGTATCAATCATCAATTGTTTCATGCGAGCACCTCCTTGACGAGTTGTTCATACGATGTACCGGTCGGTGTGAGTGTGATTTTTCGTTCCTCGTCTCCAGTCCGCTCGATTGTAATCGCCAATCGCTCATTCGGTAGGGAGGACTCGATTAAGTTTGACCATTCGACGATGGCAACCCCGTCTCCGTTTATATACTCTTCTAGTCCGATGTCATCCCCCGTGTCCTCGAGACGATACACATCCATATGGTAGAGAGGGAGGCGACCTTTGTATTGCTTCATGATGGTGAACGTCGGACTGTTGACGTTACGTGTCACCCCTAATCCTTTTGCGAATCCTTGGGTGAATGTCGTCTTCCCGGCTCCGAGATCACCGTTTAGCGTAATGACCGTTCCTGCTTCGACGAGCGTGGCAAGTTTCTCTGCCATCGCCTGCGTCTCCGCCGCGGAATGGGTTATCAATGTATACATGAATGTTTCTCCTTTTTATCGGTTGTAGCGATACGTACTCATTGTACACTCCATTTTATGCAAAAAAAAACACGAAACGCCATCGTTTCGCTATCTCATTAAAAAATTGGTTGCGGGGGCTGGATTTGAACCAACGACCTTCGGGTTATGAGCCCGACGAGCTACCAGACTGCTCCACCCCGCGACGACATATGAAATTAAATAAAAATTGGTTGCGGGGGCCGGATTTGAACCGACGACCTTCGGGTTATGAGCCCGACGAGCTACCAGACTGCTCCACCCCGCGATGGTTTGAATTGTTTCGACATCCTCTATAATAAGCGAGACAGTTATAAAATGCAACCTTTTTCTACATGTTTTTCGTATTTTGGAATCGGGAACACATAAAGGAGTCATATCTATTAGAAAAAGGGGCGCGACCATCATGTCAAAATGGGGAAATCGATTTAAAAAATGGTTCTTTTCAGAGATTGAAGCGGAGATCACGTTTGATCCGGTGACATTCATCCCAAAACAAGAAGTGACGGGTACGCTACACGTTTCGAATCCAACAACGAATGTCGTCCGTCTGCAAGAGTTGACACTCAACTTTTTGACGACATTTAAAGATATTACGATTGAAGGGAACGAGTTTAATCGGGAAGCCGACATTCAAGAAGTGCCGATTCCACTATCTGCCGCGCTGGAGCCGGGTGAAAAAGAAGATATTCCCTTTTCTTTTGAACTGACCATGTATGCCCCTTCTACAGCAGGCGCACCTTACAGTGTGGAAGCTACATTATGGGACAATGAGACGAAACGTGTCTGGTTCGACGTTCTCGAACATATTGAAGTGGAGCCGATGCCTGAACTGAAACGGCTGCTTGAAGCAACGGAACATGCCGGGCTCGAGCCAATGTTCGTCCGAAATGTCATTGATCCACTCGGAGAAGAAAGGCCGTACCCGTTTGTTGAAAAATATGGCTTCAGACCAGTCGGTGAATGGGCAGATGAGTTCGAGGTGGTAAAATCATTCTGGCGCCTCGATGAAGACGGTGTCGACATCTATTATTGGCTGGACAACATAGAGCATCAACGTACACTTGAATCCATCGCAAACGATGTCGAGCTTCGACATCGCTCCCTCACCTGGGACCAATTAGAACGTGAACGTGAACAACTCGGTGTCGGCATTCAAGAGACACTACGTAGTCACCGCTCCTCGTGAGCGGTGTTTTTGTGTACGGTTTCTCTTTAATCCTAGTCAATCAACTGGTTTAACCTTGTCTGAGTACCTTTTCTGATACACTGTTATGGAGAAAGGAAGTGTACGAAGCATGACCTATTGTCCATTTTGCCACCCCATGCGTGACCCACATCAAACAATCATTGCTGAGAATGACTCTTGTTATTTCCTCATGCATGATCATGAGCAGGACGTTCTCGTCGGCTCGGGCGTCATCGTTCCGAAAGAACATCGTGCGACGACGTTCGAATTAACTCCTTTAGAGTGGCAGCATACATACGAACTACTCCACGCTGCGAAATTACATCTCGATGAACGGTTCCACCCCGACGGATATACACTCGGTTGGAATGTCGGAACCGCTTCGAACCAAACCATTCCCCATGCACATCTTCATGTCATTCCACGTTACACGAACGGACCGCACGCTGGAAAGGGATTACGACATTGGTTGAAACGTCCTGAATAAATCAATAGTAGAATTTCAAGAACAAAAAAACGACCGAGCGCTATGCTCGGTCGTCTTCGCTGTTGCCTGGCAACGTCCTATCCTCACAGGGGGAGATCCCCCAACTACTTTCGGCGCTGAGACGCTTAACTTCCGTGTTCGGCATGGGAAC
>NZ_JACSKZ010000005.1 GCF_018617875.1 Exiguobacterium algae | reverse complement strand
AAGGAAGGTTGGCGATTCACCTCCCACTTTCACGAGGGCTTCGCCCTGAACGTTTAGAAGTGGGAGTACTCTCGCTTAATTTAGATAGAAAAAAAGTCGGCTCTCCAGAGGAGAGCCGACTTGTTCAAACAGGATTATGCTTGGTTGCTTGAACCAAACTCACGCATTTTGCCAGTTACGACGTTGTAGATCGCTTCGATCCCAGGTCCGATAACTTTACGTGGGTCATATACTTTCGAGTCAGCGTCAAGCTTCTCACGTACCGCACGAGTCCACTCTTGTTGGCACTCTGTGTTAACGTTGATTTTGCTGTGTCCGAGCTCGATTGCTTTTTTAACTTGGTGCTCAGGAATACCTGATCCGCCGTGAAGCACGAGTGGTGTTTGTGTCGCTTTCGCGATTTCTTCCATCTCTTTGAAGCCAAGCTTCGGCTCACCTTGGTATGGTCCGTGTACAGAACCGAGTGCTGCAGCAAGTGCATCCACTTTCGCTTCTTTAACAACACGTACACACTCATCGAGGTCAGCGTATTGTACGCCACCGATGACGCCGTCTTCTTCGCCGCCAACTGTACCGACTTCTGCCTCAACAGAAGCGCCTTTAGCGTGCGCGTACTCGACAACTTGCTTCGTCATTTCGACGTTTTCGTCGATCGGGTGGTGTGAACCGTCGATCATGACTGATGTGAAACCAGCGTCGATCGCTGCTTTACACTTGTCGAATGAAGAACCGTGGTCAAGGTGGATTGCAACTGGAACAGTGATGTTGTAGTCGTGCATGAGACCTTCAACCATTTTGACAACTGTTGTGAAGCCACCCATGTACTTCGCTGCACCTTCTGATACACCGAGGATTACTGGTGATTTCTCGTCTTCCGCTGCGCGAAGAATCGCTTGCGTCCACTCGAGGTTGTTGATGTTGAATTGGCCGACTGCATACTTGCCTTCGAATGCTTTGTTGAGCATTTCTGTCATTGATACTAATGGCATAATGACATCCTCCTGTCTGTTCGCTATTATGCACGGGAGAAAAATCCCCCCGTGCAATTCGTTCCCATTATAACACACCGCAAAACATGTGCCTATGCTATTCGGGCATAGAAATGGCGCCACGCAAGCGTTTACATATGTCATCTTCGTGACGAAATCTTAAATTCCGAGTACTTCTTTCACTTTTTCGATCATTCCATAAATATCGAACGGCTTTTCAAACTGAGCCGCGATTCCGAGACGCCGCACTTCTTCAATCATCGTTTCTTCCCCGAAAGCCGTCATGATCATGACGGGCGTCTCCATTTCCTGCTGTCGCATTTTACGCAGTACTTCATGGCCAAACATCCGTGGCATGTTCATGTCGAGAAGTACGAGATCATACTGTTTGTTCTCTAAATGCTCCCAGGCGCCGACCCCGTCTGGTGCCGTGTCGACGTCAACTCCCATACCTTTGAACACTTGTGCGAGCATTGTGCGAATTCCGTCTTGATCATCCGCAATTAACATCCGTGACATGCATGTCCCTTCTTTCTTTCAACGGTTTCCATAATACAACATATTAACCATACCAAACTCGCACCCATTCTGCGATGGGAATATTTTGACTTCAAGGGAAAGTGGTCGGGGAAGCATCGTCTAACTGCTCTTCTTTCAACTGGATCGGCACTTCGGATAAAGAGGTTCGTTCAAAATCAGTCACTTCCTGATCTTCTTCCTTCACAAATACTTTTAAAAAATCTCCTTCCGCCAACAGTTCAGATGTTGAAATGGTCAACGGACGTTTTTTTCCTTCCTCGTTATACCCGATCAACTCATATCGATATCCTTTCTCTGTGCGTATGCTCGTTTCAGCATTCGGCACCTTCACGTAGTAGACGTCTGCAAAGAGTCGGCTCGGATCGATTACGAGCCAACCAATCAGCAGGAGCCCTCCCAGCAAGATCATTCCAAACACATATCGTTTCATCTTTATTCCTTCTTTCACCATTCCGCATTGTTCGTTATGGTTATACCGTGATTGCCCGTAGTTCAAACTTCTGCGTGACACAAAAAGAACCGATTCTCATGCGAGAATCGGTTCTTTACGAGATGACTGTTTATTCAGCATCTACCGGGACAACAGCAATATCGATTTCTTTTTCCACTTTTTCACGTTCTTCGGCCAACCGTTCATCCGACCATTTGAACACATCGGCCATGCAACGGAGTACACCGTCTTTATAGTTTCGAACGAAATCGATATCAAAGAACATCGCACCTGTTCGACGAATCAAAAAGTCGATTGCCCGGACGACGGATTCTTCTTCAATTCCATACATCAGTTGAGCGTACACAATTTCAGGGAGGTCATAGGCGTTTGAGTCCATACGCTCCACGACACGATCGATATTCGAACCGTAAAGTTGAACGAGTTGCTCGGCGTGTTCTTCGTCGATGCCGTGATTTTTCAATGTGGCTACTTTTTCAGTCATGAAATCTTTGAATCCTTTAGAGCCGCCGACATGTCCACCCGACATTGGCATATGCTTCGTACGACTCGCCAAATAGACGACCCCTTCTTCTTCTTTGAGGAGCTTGGCCACGAGGTCGACGACCGTCTCTGACATCTTCCGATAACCGGTCAATTTACCGCCGGCGATGGTGATCAATCCACTATCCGACTGCCAAATCTCATCTTTACGCGAAATTTCAGACGGGTCTTTTCCTTCTTCATAAATCAGAGGACGAATCCCTGCCCAGCTCGACTCGACATCGTCCGCCGTGACAGTTACGTCCGGGAACATGTAGTGAATCGCTTCTAAAAGATAATCCCGGTCCTCTGTCGTCATGCGTGGATGTGCCTTATCTTTATCGAAGAACGTATCGGTCGTTCCGACATAGGCCTTATCCCCACGCGGAATCGCAAAGACCATCCGACCGTCCGGCGTGTCAAAGTAGATCGCTTGTTTGAGCGGGAATTTCGATTGGTCGATGACGAGGTGAATTCCTTTTGTCAGACGCAATTGCTTCCCTTTCTTCGACCCGTCTTTCTCACGCAACTCATCGACCCACGGACCTGTCGCATTAATGACTTTCTTCGCATAAACATCATAGGTCGAGCCGTCGATTTGGTCTTCGACGTGCACGCCGACGACTTTTCCATTTTCATAAATGAGTCCGGTCACTTTTGCATAGTTCATGAGCAACGCGCCGTGATTGGCTGCCTCTTTCGCCACTTCGATTGTCATACGCGCGTCGTCCGTCCGGTACTCTACATAATACCCGCCGCCTACTAAATCGTCTTTTTTCACGAGCGGTGCTTTCTTGATGACTTCATCCGGTTTGAGCATCACCCGACGTTCTGCCCGTTTTACTCCTGCGAGGAAGTCATACACCATCAACCCGATGGACGTAGAAAATGGTCCGAACGTGCCTCCTTTATGCATCGGGAGGAGCATCTGTTCAGGCGTCGTCACATGTGGTCCGTTCTCATAAACGATTGCCCGCTCTTTTCCGACCTCAGCGACGAGTGCCACTTCGAACTGTTTCAAGTAACGGAGTCCTCCGTGAACAAGTTTCGTCGATCGACTCGATGTTCCGGCGGCAAAGTCTTGCATCTCGAAGACACCGGTCTTCATCCCGCGAGACGATGCATCAAGTGCGATCCCGGCACCGGTGATCCCCCCACCGACGACAAGGACATCCAGACGTTCTCCCGTCAGTTGCTCGTAGCGCTTCGCACGTTCTTTTGCTGAGAAATTTCTGATTTCCATCTTATTCCCTCCTATAATGAATCCGGTTCGATGATACAAAAAGAGACCACAACAAAAACAAGGCTTACCCCTCCTGTTGTGGTCTCTCTGTCATCTCTAACCGGTTATCAACTTTTCTCCTGTATTATACCCTATTCTTTTCAGTTCAATCATTTTTCCTGCATAAACAATGTGCAGTGTGCCAAGTGTAAGCACCACGCTCGCAATTTCAATGAAGGAAGCATAGACTTCAAGATACCAAGTCGAAGGAGGAGTTCTCATGAAACAACTGTTACAGCCATTTCAATTTCAGAATGGGGTCGAATTGTCGAATCGCCTTGTCCTTGCCCCGATGACACATTACTCATCGGAACCGACCGGCGAAGTATCCGAACACGAGCTGACTTATTATAGAAAACGAGCAAAAAATGTCGGTCTCGCGATTACTGCCTGTGCCTATGTGACAGAGAACGGCAAAGGATTCCCGAACGCGTTCGGAGTCAATGACGACAAATTCATCCCGGGTCTCCGTCAATTGGCGGAAAGTTTAAAAGCGGAGGGTGCCAAAGCCATCCTTCAAATTTTCCACGCAGGGCGCATGTCGCCACCAGACCTCGTCCCTCAAAATCAACCGGTAAGCGCGAGCGCCGTGGCTCCCGTTCGAGAAGGGGCCGTTACACCGCGCGCTCTCGAAACGGAAGAAGTCGAGGCCATCATCGAGGCGTTCGGAGAAGCGACTCGACGCGCCATCGAAGCCGGTTTTGACGGCGTCGAAATTCATGGGGCGAACACTTATCTGATCCAACAGTTCTTCTCACCGCATTCGAATCGTCGCACCGACCGTTTCGGTGGTGATGTCCATGGACGTTTGACGTTCCCGCGCGAAGTCATTCGTCGTGTCAAGGATGCCGCGAAAGATGCTGAACAGTTCTTGGTCGGCTACCGGTTCTCCCCGGAAGAAGTTGAAGAGCCCGGCATCACGCTCGATGACACAGACGTCTTGGTCGACATGCTGCTCGAAGAAGGGCTCGACTATATCCACGTCTCGCTCTGGAATTTCCATACGGCTTCGATGCGCGATGAAAACGTGAGAGAACGTGCCATCGACCGCATCGCGAAGCGCATAAACGGAGCTGTCCCGCTCATCGGAGTCGGTCAGTTACACACCCCTGCCCAGGTCGAAGATGCCTTACAAGTCGTGGACCTCGCCGCACTCGGACGCGAACTCATCATCGACCCTGATTGGCTTGAAAAAGTGGAATCGGACCGGGAGGATGAAATTGAGACAGCACTCGACTTGAATAAGCAAGCCGAGCTTGCAGTCCCGGCACCACTTTGGAACGCAATCATCAGCCGTGCCGGCTGGTTCCCGATCAAAGACCAACCGAAAACGTGACGCAGTTCCCTATGCAAAGAATCGACAGCTTCACCTCAGCTGTCGATTCTTTTTATTTGTGATGCATTCCTAAAAAGACACATTTTAGACACATTTATATCCAATATAGATTCTCAATTCCTACTTTTTCATTTTTCATTGTTTTTTCACAATCTTACTCTTAATATTGACCAGCTGAATGGTCAGCCTGTTTGACTTTTTTCAGAAAGGGGCATGAGACCGTATGGCAAATCAGCGTATCGACCTTGATCTGCATACTAAACAGCTCAGCGAATATCAGAAACATTCCAAACGTAAAACAGAGGAATTTCGTGAACAAAGCAAAGCGATCAAAGAGCACATCCAATCCTCTTCACAATCCCGTGAGGAAGCCATCGCCAAAGAAATCGCGGAACTGAAGCAGCTTACGAAACGACACGTTTCTTTTGAAGAGTAACTTGCGTTTGAACCTCTAACGAAAGAAGTGAGTCGACAAATGGAAAACAAAATCAGGCAACAATTTTTTCACCATCTTCTTCATAATAAACACGTATTCGGTGACTACGACCACGTTGAAAATTTCTACGAACTGGACCAACAGATTGTTCGGGCACTGAAAAACAACCAACTCACACTCGCACAACAACTGCTTGAATCATTGACCCTTGATCTGTTAAAACTGCCGAAATCTGACGAGTATCGCGGTGTGCTTCTCTACTACCGCGGCTTGACCTATCACATCAGCCGACTCGTTCCCGTAACAAATCCTGATGTTCAAACTTCATTGACGTATACAAGTGCGCTTCTCACGTTAATAGATGAGTTACAGTCCCCTTTAGATTTTATGTATGCCATTCCAGTGATCACCGAGTCATTAGCGACGATGCTGTCCTTTTTAGCGTCGCCCATCTCGACAAATGAAAGTGTTCGCACCACAATCCGTTTAATCGAGGAAGGATTGGTCGATCCGAACCTGTCGCTCTCGACCATCGCCGCCACTGTCGGTTTATCAAACCATTATCTCTCCTCTCTCGTCAAACAAGAGACCGGGGAAAGTATTCCTGAACGGATTCGCAGACGACGAATCGATGCTTCAACTACCGATTTGTCAGAGACCGCTTTGCCGATCTGTACGATTGCCGAAACCTATTGTTTTCCAACCTGTACCGCTTTCATAAATACGTTCAAGTCATTCAAGCAGATGACGCCTTTACAATATCGTCAATTGTTCCATATTCAAAAGCGTTAAGACCATCACTTGGTCTTAACGCTTTTTTCATCCCATTCTTCCCGAAGCATGCCCATTCGAATCGAATCATACCGTTTCCCGTTCACGACCCGGACCTGACGGATCCGACCCTCGAGCTGCATCCCGACTTTCTCGGCGACGCGCATCATCCGTTCGTTTCCTGACCACGTCGTCAAACCGACACGGACGACAGATAACGTCTCAAATAGATATTCGGTCCATAGACGAAGCGCACGTGTCCCGACCCCTTTGTTCCAGCGGTCGGACTGATGCAAGATGATGCCCATCTCGAGCCATTCTCGCCCAGCATCTTCGAAGTAGTAAGAGACGGTCCCATATACGTTTCCATCGACCTCAATGACCCACATGTCTTGTTTTTTGATGAGTGATTGTTCGATTTGCTGAAATTCTTCATAAGACATCGCCTTATGTTCGAAGTAAGGCGCGTCCCACTGTTTCCACTCCGGTGCCTCATCTCGATAAATGAGCTCCCATAGTGTCTTTAAATCCTGTTTCTCAATCGGTCGAATGACCACTTCTGCGTCACGTAACATCCTGTCTTCCTCTCTATCGTTTCTCCATACCCCTATTCGTCTCATCCATTCGGATTTCCTTTTTTTCGCTTTCGCCACACGAAAGCAAGGATGAGTATAATCAAACTCGTCATGACGGAGGCGATGGCGATCGGACTCGATCCCGTCACGAACAATTGACCGACGGATACGGAGTAAGCGAGTCCAAATGAGGTGACAAGCTTCGCCCCGAATGCAATCAACACAAACCGGGGAAACGGCACCCGGCTAAATCCCGCAGCGAGACAAATGATTTCGTCCGGCAAAATTGGAATGATGAACAGCACGAGCAAGATTCCCAAACCATATTTTTCAACGTACCGGTCATACGTCGCCAGTTTCTCTTCATCCACCCACCGCATGATTCGTTCACGCCCAAAGCGTGCCAAGCCATACATGACCACGATCCCGAGCGTCGTCGCCACACATCCGATGATGGCGGCTCGTAATGGCCCGAGTGCCACACTGCCAATCGGGATACTGACGGCCTCCGGGACCGGCAAGGCAATCGGTTGTAAAAAGCTGAACGCCGCGTACACCCACGCCGCTTGTCCCTCGTATCGTTCGAGCAGTCGATTCAGACCATACGTATCATATAAGACGAGTCCGAATGACACGTAATAGACCAGGACAAAGACGAGAAAGAGGGAGAATGTCACTTTCCACATCTGCCTTAAAATCGTACTCGATCCGTCCCGAATGGCACGTAACAACCCAATCGACAATGCCAACAAGACGACACCGGTCCAGCCGAGCTGGTAAGGAAGCAAGAGCGAAGGCAACACGACAAACGGCAACAGGCTGAGCGCGACGAGCGCCAAGCCATATCCAATATAAATTGAGTTCCGTTCCCACATAAGCCATCGCCCTCTCCCAGTTCTACTCTTAGTGTACCCAGAATCGGGACAATATGTATCCTGCTCAAGGAGTCTTGCCCGTCGTTCTTCCGATGTATAAAAAAACCACGGCCAAAGGCCGTGGTGTAATGGTTGGTTATTCTCCAAGAGAAGCTTGGATAAAGTCGTGGAACAAGCGTTGCGGGCGTTCCGGACGTGAGATGAGCTCCGGGTGGAACTGTGACGCCACGAACCACTTGTGTTCCGGGATCTCGATAATCTCTACGAGACGGCCATCCGGGCTCGTCCCTGAGAACTTGAAGCCTTCCGCCTCGAACGCTTCACGGTACTCGTTGTTGAACTCGTAACGGTGACGGTGGCGCTCATATACGAGTTCTTGATCGTATGCTGCGTGCGCTTTCGTCCCTTTTTCGAGTTTACATGGGTACAATCCGAGACGGAGTGTGCCGCCGAGGTCTTCGATATCTTTTTGCTCCGGAAGGAGGTCGATGATCGGATAAGGTGTCGATGGGTCAATCTCTGCTGTGTGTGCCCCGTCGAGCTTCAAGACGTTACGTGCGAATTCGACCGTCGCGAGCTGCATGCCGAGACAAATTCCGAGGAACGGGACATTGTTCTCACGGGCAAAACGTGTCGCTTCGATCTTCCCTTCGATCCCGCGCTCACCGAATCCACCCGGGACGAGGATTCCGTCTGCGTTGCCGAGGATGTCCGAGACGTTTTCAGCCGTCACGTCTTCCGCGTTGATCCAGTCGATGTCGATGTCCGCATTGAACGCATAGCCGGCATGTTTGAGTGCCTCTGCGACCGAGATGTACGCATCACGTAATTCGACGTATTTCCCGACGAGCGCGATCTTCACTTTCTTTTCAAGGTGCGTGACCGTGTGGACGAGTTCTTTCCACGCTGTCATATCGGCAACCGGTGTATTGAAACCGAAGTAGTCGTTGACGAGTTGGTCCATTCCTTGTTTTTGAAGGTTGAGCGGCACTTCGTAAAGCGTTGACGCATCCTGTGCTTCAATGACCGCTTCTTTCCGTGTGTCACAGAAGAGTGCGATTTTCTCGCGCATGTCATCCGGAATGTCATGCTCCGTACGAAGGACGATGATATCCGGTTGAATCCCGTAACTGCGAAGTTCTTTGACACTGTGTTGTGTCGGTTTTGTTTTCATCTCACCTGCTGCACTCAAATAAGGAACGAGTGTACAGTGAACATACATGACGTTTTCTTTTCCGATGTCGTTCTTCACTTGGCGGATCGCCTCGATGAACGGGAGCGACTCGATGTCCCCTACCGTCCCACCGATTTCAGTGATGACCACATCTGCGTTCGTCTCACGACCTGCACGGAAGACACGATCTTTGATCTCGTTCGTGATGTGCGGGATGACCTGAACTGTTCCTCCGTTATAGTCTCCACGACGCTCTTTTTTCAAGACAGTCGAGTAGATGCGACCTGATGTCACGTTTGCGTTTTGCGTCAAGTTGATGTCGATGAAACGCTCATAGTGACCAAGGTCAAGGTCAGTTTCTGCACCATCGTCTGTTACGAAAACTTCCCCGTGCTGATACGGGCTCATCGTACCTGGGTCGATGTTGATATACGGGTCAAATTTCTGGATCGTCACGTTCAATCCACGGTTTTTGAGCAGACGCGCGAGTGAAGCGGCTGTGATTCCTTTACCGAGCGATGATACTACCCCGCCTGTTACGAAAATGTACTTTGTCATGTTTCTTTCTCCTCTCTATCAATACCAACCATCGGGAAACGAAAAACAAAAAAGCAAAAGTGCCCCCACGAAAAATGGGGGACACTTTTGCCGTATCGTTACATGCTAAACTAGCCCATGACTAATTTACGCCAGAGTCGATACAGCCGTCAAGACATTATTTTTTCTTTTTTCAAGTCGTCAAAAAACAAGTGAAAAAGAAAAAAGAGACACGCCTAGCCGGGACAAATGCCCGGCTTTTTGCGGTCTCTTATAAATCGTCCTCGTCTTCGAGATCGAGGTCGTCGTCTTCATCCAAATCATCGTCCTTGAAGTCATCAAGGCCGTCGACTTTTTCTTCCTCATCTTCTTCATCGAATTCAGATGAGTCGTAATCTTCTACTTTCGCAAACACATCGAGATCATCTTCGATATCCACGATACCTTCGTCTGATTCTTCGAACTCTTCTTCGAACTCGTCAAGCTCACCGCGCTGACGTGCTTCGATGACAAGATCTTCGTCCGACTTATCAAATGGGTACCAAACGCGAAGCGCCCAACGGTTTGCGCCCAAGTTGACGAACAATCCGTCGATGTTCAAATCCGTGTAGAGTTGCGCGATTTTCTCGAGCTCTTCCTCTTCACTTGCGAACGTATAGTTTTGTTTGATTTTCTCGCGAATCTCTTCAAACGATACAGGCTGCTCGCCTGTTTCTTGGAGAAGCTCGTAAACGAAATCAATCAACGATTTATTCATTAAAGGACACTCCTTTTCCGTCACTAGTTAAACATCACTCCTCATTATAAACAAAAGCGATATAAAAAAGCTAGAGGAAATTATGATGTTTCCTCTCGATCCGCTTGCCCGCGGAACCAGTAGACGCTGAGCAGCCCGATATTGAACACCCACGTCAGCCCCATCACGCCAATCATCCAGCCTCGCGGAATTTGAAAGGACAGCTCCGCATTAACCGTTTGCCCTGCGTACAATCCATATGCCAACAGTCCAATCATGAGAGAAGCGTAAGCCACAACCATCCCGAACTTCTTCCACAACTGAACGAGCAGGGAAGCAAATTCTTTATTCTCACCATAATCCTTATACAGATAGGCCTGACTCGCGTTCGCATACATCGTTTGGGTATATCCGTTAATCAATAGAACCGGTAGAAATGCGAGCGGATGTAAAAATCCTAAGAAGAAGAACAAGGATCCAATCAACAAGACGAGATAAGGCTGACGCATAAAATCAAACACCCGGTTGAATAAAATCCAGCCGACCACCCCGAATAAAAATGGGAGAAAGACAAAGTAGAGCAGGTCCTCGAGGGAATAAAGCGCCAAATGGATGAACACCGCACCAATCAACGTCCAGCCCCCAAACAGGCCAACGACAAAAGAAAGAAGCTGAACTTGCCGGGTTTTCGTAGCTTTAATGAACAAGGTGGTCCGTTCTTGAAACAACACCCATCCTACATAGACTAATAAAATCGCCATCAGACTGAACACTTCCACAAAACCGCGCGCCCCTTCAAGTACAGTGAGTAAGCGGCTTGCCAATGTAAAGATTGTTACGGCAATAAATGCCCGGACGAACTGCTTCGTCTCAAACTGCCAGGTCGCTGTTTTTTGCAGTGGAAGGGTGCGGACAAATTGCCACGGAAGGATCAAACTGATTAAAAAGAGGATCACCGCCAAATCACTCGATTTCATCAGCGCATAAACAAACCCTACGATCCACATCATCAGACCGAGTAAAAGCGGCAGCGGACTCCCTTTCTCCTTTTGGGGATTCTTCACCCTTGCCAGTTCATCCAACTGCGATAAAATCGTCGACATGATCGATCCCACTCCGACCGAACCCACCCCGACGAGAAACGCGCTCCATTCGATGGCACGCTCAAACGGCAACAGAAAACAAATCAGTCCGATCGCCAAAACGAACAAAGCTGTCAAAAACGTCTGTTTTGAACCGAGGCGTCCGATGATGTACACCCACAGCAGGAGACCCGACATGCTCGCTACATAAAAAATGAGAAAGGGAACCAATCGACTGCTCCCTTCTCCTACAGCCATAATCGATAAGAACAAGATTGGGGGAAGGGTTTGACTACTGAGCGCGCTGACAATGGTCAAAAGAATGATTCTTTGTTTCATGAAGTCATCGCCTTTCTATTCCAGTCTATTTTTTTCATTCCCGTTCTATGGCCGAATTATCGGGACACTTCTCATGAAAGTGTCGATCTTCTCACTTATAATGAATCAACTGTTGTTTCAGTTCCTGCAGTGTGTGTTGTCTTGCCTTCAAGTCTTCTTCGTCCCCCTCTTCCTACAGCTCTAAATCCGCTCCTCTGTCAATAAGCGCAATCGTTTGATGACGCACTTTTTCTTGAAGGCAACGTTTCTTCAATTGGATTGCTGCCAGTCCCATCCATACTAACGACGCTTCCGCTAAATCTTCAATTTCATCGAACGCTTCTCCGTATTCTTCCAGGATGATTTCCGTTGCAACTTCCGCGGATTGCCCTTCCTTTAAGTAATCAATAAAATCGTCTCTCACGTCACACGTCGTATCATCTTCAAACATTCCGGTACCCCAAGCACCCATTCTCCATCACTCCTCAACTCTATTTTTGCAACCTGACTGATCTTCCATAAAAAGAGACCGAACTCGACTCGGTTCGGTCTCTCGATGATTGTTCAAAGGAACGCCTATCCTTTTCCAACTGTTACTGTAACATCGGTTCAGGTACTTCGATTGCTTTGAGCGAGCGGTCGAGCAGTTCGACGACGTCAAACGTCCCGACTGCCTCATCGACTTCTTTCGCTTTCGTTCCATCGGACAACATGGTCAAACAGTACGGGCAAGCCGATCCGATGACCGTCGGTTTCGTCTCGAGCAATTGCTCGGTACGCGCCACGTTGACACGTGTCCCTACTTTTTCCTCTTGCCACATGAGACCACCACCCGCTCCACAGCACATGCCGTTTTCACGGTTTCGCGCCGCTTCAACGAGCTCCACACCCGGAATGCGCTCGAGGACGAAGCGTGGTGCGTCATAGATCCCGTTATAGCGACCGAGATAGCACGAATCATGATAGACGACCCGTTCATTGACTTGCAGGTCTGGCTGAATTCGTCCGGTATCGAGCAATTCGGCAAGTAACTCGGTGTGATGATACACTTTCACGTCGGTGAGCCCGAAGTCCGGATATTCATTTTTGAATGTGTTATAGGCGTGTGGGTCGACCGTGACGATTTTCGTCACGCCGTATTTGTTGAAGAGCTTGATGTTTGCCTCGGCAAGCTCCTGGAACAACAACTCGTTCCCGATCCGTCGAGGCGTATCTCCCGAGTTTTTCTCTTCGTTCCCAAGAATCGCAAAGGATACACCCGCCTTGTTTAAGACGCTCGCAAAGCTTTGAGCCACTTTTTGACTACGGCTGTCATATGACCCCATCGCACCGACCCAGAAGAGGAATTCGAACTCTTCGCCCGCTTTCTTCTTCTCTTTCGCTGTCGGAATGACGAGCTCTGTGTCTTTACGCCAGTTTTCGCGTTCTTTCCGGTTCATCCCCCAAGGGTTTCCTTGACGCTCGATGTTTGCGACCGTCCGTTGTGCCTCAGGGTCCATCTTCCCTTCCATCATGACGAGGTAACGGCGAAGGTCGATGATCTTATCGACATGTTCATTCATGACCGGGCACTGGTCTTCACAGTTACGGCACGTCGTACATGCCCAAATTTCTTCTTCCGTAATGACGTTTCCGATGATCTCATCTGGTACGAGCATTTGACCATTTTGAGCAGCTGCAGCAATTTCGGCCCCTTGTGTATTTTGGAACAGGAGTGCCGGTGCCCACGGGGACTTCCGTGTGACCGCCGCCCCTTTCATGTTCATATGGTCGCGCAGTTTGACGATGAGGTCCATCGGTGACAGCATTTTACCGGTCCCTGTCGCCGGGCAGACGTTCGTACAGCGTCCACACTCGACACAGGCGTATAAGTCGACGAGTTGCTTTTGATTGAAATCTTCAATCTTGTTGACCCCGAAGACGATCTCTTCTTCAGACTCTTCGGCTTCTTCCATCGCAGAGAAGTCGACTGGTGCCAAGCGACCGACTTTATGCGTACGGCCGAGCCAGACATTCGCAACGCCTGCAATCAAGTGGGCGTGCTTGCCTTGCGGAATGTAAACCATGAAGCTGAGCAAGAACAAGAGGTGCATCCACCAAAAGACAATGAACAAGGCGAATGCGACCGGACCCGGTACCCAGGCGAACGCCGAACCGATGAGTGTCGCGACCGGTTCCCCCCACATCGGGAGTTCGTCTTTATAAACGAGATAAAAACCGTTCCCGAATAGCACCGAAATCATCAATCCACCGATGAAAATGAGAGCGAGACCCGCTAAGAAGTTCCGTTTCAGACGGACGAGTTTCTCGACGTAGCGACGGTAGAATCCCCACACAACGGCGACGAGGATCATCAGCATGACGATTTCCTGCATGAAGGTGAAAATCGGATAAAGTGGACCGAGCGGAATATGCGGGAAACGTGCCCCGACGGCCAACCCTTTCCAAATAAAATCAATCGCCCCGAATTGGACGAGGATAAACCCATAAAACATCATGACGTGAATGGCGCCACTTTTCTTATCCTTCAACAATTTTTTCTGACCGAACACGTTGATCATGACCTGTTCGAGCCGTTCTTTGTTCGTTTGGCTCCACTCTGCTTTTTTCCCGAGCTTGATGAACGTATAGCGCTGATGAACCAGCGTTCCAAATAAATATAGTCCATAGCTGAGGACGAGCAAGAATAGAATCCAGTTGACGACTAAAAATGTAGACATCCCCAATACTCCCCCTTATGAAAACGGATTCAATCTTGATGTCAGTATACCAAACTATGAATGAACAGTCATTCATTTATTTGTCAAAAAGAAAAGGGAAGCCCCTTTCCTATTCGTTCAAGTCAATCCAAAAACGGTCCGTCACGTTCCCGCCATCTCCGACGTACGGCGTATCGGCGACGCCTCCATTGTTTAGAATGACTTGTCGGGACGCAACATTTTCCCGGTCACATGTGATGAGGGCGCGCTCAATGCCAAGCGCTTTTGCCTTTTCCAGTGCGAGGCGCAATTGCTCGGTCGCATAGCCACGACCACGCGCACTCGGTTTGACCCCGTACCCGATATGTCCCCCGATGTTCAAGAGTGAGTCGTTCAATTCATGCCTTATGTTCGCCGCTCCAAGCAGCGCTTCCCCGTCGGTTAGCCAATACGTCGTGCTCGGTACCCATCCGTTCTGCACGTTTTCCCGACTTTCCTTCTCTCGCAAACCTTGTACATAAGCCTCAAAGTCAGATGTGTCACAATCAACCGATGTCGGGACGATTCGCTCCTCCCGCTCATACCATTCCTGCAGGAACTCTAAAATTTGTTCTTTCTGTTCGACTGATGTTTTCACTAATCGCAACATGCCGATTCCCCCTTATATGTATGAAAAAGACCGCAAATCAAATGCGGTCTTACTCTTCGAGTCCTAAACGTTTTGGCATATGCGGCGCAAGCTGTCTGGCTTCTTCGAGTCGTCCTGCTGCTACGATGGTGTGGAAGAGTAAAAATTGCTCATTCTCCGCATCACCGATCGCTGCCAAATAATCGATATAACGATCGTACACCGCTTTGTCCTCCGGACGGGCTTCGATCAATGAAACGTAAAGACGAACTGTGTCTTCCCCGTAAAGGAGCGGGAACTCGTCATTCAAATGAAGCAATTTATCAATCGAATCGATCTCTACCCCATTATTTTGGTCATAATGTGTGATGACGTGTTCGGCATGGTCTTCCAGGCGACCGCGCCATTCTTCATATTCATCCTCATTCGTCTCGAGCATCTCGAACCAATCTTCGTTCAGCATCTCTTCAATCTTATTGACGCGCTCTTTGAAATTCATCGGTTTTCTCCTCCTTCGAACGTCCAGGCAATATTAACTTCATAGATCCCGACATCCTCTTCGTTCATGGACAGTTCATACACGAAGGTACACTGTTCTTCTCCAATGTCCAACCGTGATGTCGTCGTCGCCATCGTCATGCTCATATATGGATTCTTATACATACTTTGCGTGAAACGCCCTTCGATAAATGAATGGTTCATCTCAATCGGTCCTTTGCAGATGAGTGCCAGACGGTCCGTTGTATATTTCACGGTCGTCGGCACGATGCCATCTTCACGTTCCTGATCGAACATGATGATAAATCCCGTTTTCAGCGGATAATACAATCCGTCAGCCGAGACCTCGATTGCTTCGTCGACGTCGCTCATCCGGGTCGTTTGACGGACATGCACGCGTAATGGTTCAATCGCCATGCTCATCCCCCTTTCCGTCATGTAATCGTACCACATTTTCTCGAAACTGACCGCTATACGCTACTTTAATCACATGCCTTCAAACGTTGCGTCTATCCATCGATCGACCAAGTTCGACAGTTCGGTGTGGTCGGGGTTCAGATTCGTATGCACGATCACACCGAGTGTCATCATGTCTAATAGTTGGAGTGACTCGACCAAATGGGGGGCATGGACCAAGACTTGTTTGGAGATGATGTTTTCTTCTATGATTTGTTGCTTCATCTCTTGGAACAACCGCTTATATGAAGGTTCCTGGAACGATTTACTGATGAACAGGAACAAAAGAGCATACTGTTCATTTTGATTGCCCGCTGATTGAATGAGCTCTCGGAAGTAACTGGTTACATTTTCTTTCAATGGTTTCGATGGATCATACGAGAACGGTTGAAGCGATTCATTCAAAACGGATAAAAACGTTTCTTTCAACACACTTTCGAGCCCATCGAAGTGATAATAGAACGAACCTTTACTCGAACACGCAGTTTTGATGATTTTATTGATCGAAATATTCTCCAATCCTTCTTCCATGATGAGCTGACGCGTGCTTCGAACAATTCGTTGCTTGGTTTCGCGTGCTTTTTGCGTCGTCATGTCCATTCCCCGCTTTCTTCCGATTGAGCGTATTGATGGAAGAACGTCTCTAAGTCCTCATCCCCAAAACGTTCACCGATTCCGTCCGTCAGCATGGACAGGACAAAAAATTTGATCAAGTCGGCTTTATGCGGTTGAACGTACTTCAACAACCAGGCGATTACCAAAATCGGTTGTGCCGGCAAATGCATGACGCGCTCTTTCTTCCCGTGGACGCGAAGTGCCAGCAGCGCGATTTCGTCATACGTATAAACCCGTGGTCCCCCAACATCGAACATGCCTGTCGAATGAAGCGCATGATGCACCGTGAATGCGGCCAAATCCTTTCCATGGATCGGATTCATCCGGGCCTGGCCATCCCCGACTAGAAACATCCATCCCGATGCCGCCAGATCCAATACATTTGTCAAATCCGAATAATAGCCGGTCGGACGGATGATCACGGACGGGAGCGAAGATTGTTTCAGTTCTTCACAGAATTTGATTTTTGCTTTTAAAATACCGGCATCCGTCTGCTCGCCATGCAATACGTGGATGTACGTAAATTTTTGAACGCCTGCCCGCTCCGCCTCTTCTAATAAATGCTTGTTCCCCAGATAATCAACGTCATGAAAAGAATGCCCATAGGAATTACGTGTCAGTCCAGCAGCCGAGATGACGACGTCAATCCCGCTGCACACGCCTTCAAGTGACGCTGGTTTGGTTAAATCCCCTTCGAATACGTCAACCGAATTAGGGTCAATCTTAGGGGAATGATACGGACCCGCCCCCGTCAACTTTGATGCGTCCCGTACCAATACCCGTACCTGTTGTCCATCTGCCAGTAATGTATTCACAAGATATCGACCCAGATAGCCGGTTGCACCTGCGACAAGAATATTCATCCTTACACCCGCTTTCAAGAGAATAGACGTACAAATCTGAACCTCACAACATCATTTTAGACCATTCGGTCTATTCGTGTCAAAATCAATCCGTTCTGTGATGCAGTCACCAAAAAGACCGTAGTCGATTTCTCGATCTACGGTCGCACTTCCTGTTTAGCTCAACTTATATACACGGCCTTCAAACGGCTTCAAGTGAAGAAGTGTCGTCTCGTCGTCGCCTTCAATCGGCATGTTACGCAACACGACATCTTTCGCACGAAGCGTTTGGTCCATGTCAAACATTGTCTCTTTCGCCGTCAAGTTCGTGACAACGAGGTACTGTGTCTCATCAAGCGTACGCGTATAGGCGTAAACTTCCGGATGATCCGGTAAGACGACATCATACGCCCCATATACGAACGTCTCATCGTCTTTACGAAGTTGAATCATCTCTTTATAGAAGTTAAAGATCGAGTCTTCGTCTTCAAGCTGTGATTCGACATTGATGTCTGTATAGTTCGGGTTGATCCCGAACCACGGTTTCTCCGCAAACGTGAACCCGGCGTTCGGTGCGTCACTCCACTGCATCGGTGTACGCGTGTTGTCGCGTGACGAGTTCCACGTGATGCGCATCATCTCGTCATGGCTCTTCCCTTGTTCGACACCGATATAGTAGCGGTTACGTGTCGCGATGTCATCATACTGGTCAATCGAGTCGAATTTGACGTTCGTCATCCCAATTTCTTGCCCCTGATAGATGAATGGTGTCCCTTGCATGAGGAAGTACATCATCGCGATCGACTTGGCGCTCTCTTTCCAGTAGCGCTCGTCGTCTCCCCATTTTGAAACGGTCCGGGTCTGGTCATGGTTTTCCACGTAAAGGGCGTTCCAACCGTCAGCCTCGAGACCTTTTTGCCATTTCGTCAGGACTTTCTTCAAGTGAACGACATCGAGTTTCGATTCGGCATCTTCACTCCAAAGGTCCATATGCTCAAATTGGAAGACCATGTTCATCTTCCCGTCCTTCTCTCCGACCCAAAGGTGGGCATCGTCAGGCGAGACACCGTTCGCCTCACCGACCGTCATGATGTCATGTTTGTTGAACGTCTCATCGCGGAGTTCTTCTAAATAATCGTGAATGCCGTCCACGTTCATATGCATCTTAAACGATGGCACATAGTCCAAACCGTCCGGGTTCGGCAAGTCGGCGAACGTCGGATTCTTGCGGATGTGACTGATCGCATCGACACGGAACCCGTCGATTCCTTTTTCGAGCCACCAGTTGATCATGTCGTATACGGCTGTACGCATCTCAGCGTTTTCCCAGTTGAGGTCCGGCTGTTTTTTCGAGAAGACGTGCAAGTAGTATTGCTCCGTCGCTTCATCGAATTCCCAGGCCGAGCCACCAAAGATCGATTCCCAGTTGTTCGGTTTCGATCCGTCTGGTTTCCCGTCGCGCCAAATGTACCAGTCACGCTTCGGATTGTCTTTTGAACTCTTCGATTCGATGAACCACGGGTGTTCATCGGACGTATGGTTGACGACGAGGTCAAGCAACAACTTCATATCTCGTTTATGCACTTCTTTCAGTAGACGATCGAAATCCTCCATCGTCCCGAACTCGTCCATAATGTCCTGATAGTCACTGATGTCGTAGCCGTTATCATCGTTCGGTGACTTATACATCGGACAAATCCAGATGACGTCAACGCCAAGGTCTTTCAAATAATCTAATTTATCGATGATTCCTTGAATGTCTCCAATGCCGTCTCCGTTCGCGTCATAAAAACTGCGCGGATAAATCTGGTAGGCGACCGCTTCTTTCCACCAGTTGCGTTTAAGCGTTTGTGTTTGTTGTTCTCGTTTTAAAAGTTGCATGTGATGTTGATACTCCTTATCCCAAAACTCACTGCTTTTTTATATAATCATATTATTCGTGCTGTGAACTTCATCTTCATAAGCGCAATCGTTTGCACGATGCAATAAATTTATCTTACCAAAAATCATTTGATGATACAAAGATGTTTCATCAGCTTACTCATCGTGTAGCCTACACGATTTTGAAAAGAAATGAAAGCGAGGCGACTCATATGATCCGTTTGGCCACACAGGCTGATTTTACAGCCATTGATCAATTGATTTTATTGAAAGCCCAGGAATTTCAGACAGCCGGAAAATCGCAATGGGTAAAGTATTTAGAACCGAGCCGGTCGGATTATGTCCGACATGATTTAACGAATGGAACGGTATACGTCTACGAACGCGATAATCAAATCCTCGGTTCTGTCAGTCTGATTCCCCCGACAGACTGGGACGACAACTTATGGAACGCCCATGATGGTGCTGTCTACTTGCATCGACTCGTCACCGACTCCCGAATGAAAGGCGAACGCATCGGGGAGCGCTTAATCCAATACGCCCTCTCCCATACAGAGGCAATCATCCGGTTGGACTGTGTCGCAGACAACACCTTCCTCAATGAATACTACCTTAAATTCGGTTTTCGCTATATCGGTGAACAGGACGGATTTTCTTTATACGAAAAACAGGCTTGACCTTGACGCGACGTCACCCTTTACGATGAATTCAAGGAGGTGAGGAGATGTATTCAATCCAACAACTCGCGACACTCGCCGGGACGACGACACGCACGCTACGACACTATGACCACATCGGTCTGCTTGTGCCCCAGCGCGATGAAAACGGATATCGTCGCTACACGACACATGACGCCGAGCAATTGCAGCTCATTCTCTTTTATCGGACTCTCGACTTCCCTCTCGAGACGATTCAGGAAATGTTGGTGGCCCCCTCATTTGACCGGGCCGCCACATTAGAACAACAAGTGCGGACACTTCGTGAGAAAGCCGATTATTTCGACCGTCTCGCCGATACCGCCGAAGCAACACTCGCCTCACTTAAAGGAGGAATTCATATGGAAGACAAGTCACTGTTCAACGGAATGTCGTTTGAAGAAATCAAAGCACACGAGGCCAAACACGAAGATGAGGTCATCGAGCGCTGGGGTGAAAGCGAGGCCTACCAAACGACCCGTACGCGTTCAGCGAATCGTTCGAAAGAAGAATGGGAGTCGCTCAGTGCACAGCAAATGGCGCTCGTCGAACCGCTCGTGCACCTGTTCCGTGAAGGCGTCCCAATCGAAGATGACCGTGTCCAAACGGTCGTACGACAGAATCACGCGTTCATTCACCAGCATTTCTACGACTGCTCGCTCGATCTGTTTAGCGGACTCGGGCAAATGTATGTGTCCGATGAACGATTCACCGCTTTTTATGACCAACATGAAAAAGGCCTCGCACACTACTACAACGAGGCCATCCAGTACTACTGCATCACAAACAGCTAACCGCATTTCATGCTTTCCGCCGGTCCGGTGACTCCGTCGCCGTCAATGCGGACTCGATGTGACGACGTAACATCGGCAGAAGGGTGGTGAGTTGAAGATATGGATAGGTCGCAAAATTATCGTCGCCTCCTTTGTACAGGATGGCCTGATCCAGAACGGTCCAACCACGTGGCGTCCAACGCTCAATCGTGACTTCGTTGAGAGACGGACGCCCTTGGACCGCCCAATAAGCTTGAACCTGCCCTTCCGCCATCGAAGGGCGAACCGTGATGACCGGACACGCCAGACGTCTCCATACTTCGTCCGCGATCGGGCCCGTTTCGTGCGTGACGACTAACTGAGGGGCTAACCGATCGAGCCACATCTCCGTCTTTTCATCATTCAGTGAAGTGACGTGAATCACATGATGCGGGGGAATCGGGTCTTCTACTAAAGGATAACGCTGTTTCAATTCATGGATTCGTTTACGGCTCGTCCATTTCATGAGCGGGGTCGCAAAACGGATGAATAGATGGGTCAACCATTGTTTAACAGAAGCCGGTCGATATTCAATCGGTCCATCTTCCTGAATGACGTGCGTGACCCCGAGATTTCGAATCGCATGGTATACGCAACGGGATGTTTGATGTTCACTGACGAGCAAAACAATAGGTCTCACCATCGGATGTCCCTCCTCTAGTTACGGCTTCACCTCTGCCGATTCACGAATGCCCAGTTCATCAAGCGCACGCTTCCAGGAGCCGAATCGTCTGGATACTTTGGCGACACTTGGTTTATGAAATTGCTTGGCCCATTTTTGATAAGTAATGGCATTGAACGGTCTCAACACGCGGTTTGCCTCGAACAAAGCCTGGACCATTTCAGCTTTCTCCCGTTCAGGTTGTACCGTAAAATGCTCTTCTTCCAATCGCTCGACCGCTTTAACGGCGAGACTCCAAGACCCAAAATGGGTAATAATATCACCTAATGAAGGAACATCCCGAGCATCTGCCCAGTGTTGATAGTGGGTGCTCGTCAGTCTTCCTTCCTCCTTCCATGCGAGGCGTAGGGATTGAATGATTTCGTGTGACTCGTATCGCCTCACTTCCAATAGACCTGATGCTCTCAATGCGCTCGTCCATGATCCATAGGCATGTAAAATGTCGAGAAACGTCGGAGCATCCCGGTCCCGGCTCCATAGTTGATATTGTTTCACCGTGAGTGATGGAGTCAGAGATGCGGCTGTTTGGAGTGCTTTGATGATCTCTGCTTCCTGCGTCATGTCTTTTCCCCCTTACACGCTTTTTTCTGTTGCAAAAGTGCGTGTAGCGAGCACGGCTTGAATCACTATTTGTTGCTGTCCAATTGTCAGATTCGAGCTGGATGGTAGACAGACTCCGTTTTCAAATAGACGGCGACTCACGTCTTCCCCATCAACCGTGACGTACTCTGCGTCTTGATAGAGCGGTTGAAGGTGCATCGGTTTCCAGACTGGGCGCGACTCAATCCCTGCATCAGCTAAATGGTGAATCAATTGATCACGTCCGATTGGGAAGTGATCAAGTTGCATGGCGGTCAACCACCGATTGGCTCGAGCGTGTTTGATTTCCTGTTGATAGCTGACCCCAATCCCTTCAAACATGCGTTCATACCGAGTGAATACACGGCGCCGGGCACGTACACGTTGCTCGATCACTTCCAGTTGCCCCCGACCGATTCCGGCCGACACGTTACTCAACCGGTAGTTGTACCCGACCTGTTCGTGCTCGTAATGTAAAACATTTTCTCTCGCTTGCGTGGCCAGCTTTAAAGCGAACGCTTTCTGTTGTTCCGTCGCAAGCAGCAACATCCCTCCTCCGGACGTGGTGATGATTTTGTTCCCATTGAATGAGTAAAATCCGAGGTCCCCGATTGTTCCGGTCATATGTCCTTTCCACGTCGCACCGAGTGACTCGGCCGCATCTTCAATCAAAGGCACCCCAAACTCATCACAGAGCTGACGAATCTCTCCGATCTTTGCCACGACCCCATACAGGTGAACGACGATGACCGCCTTCGGTAAATTTCCTTTTGTCGCCGCTTGAACAAGCGCTTTTCGCAACGCGTCCGGTGACATATTCCAAGTATCCGCTTCTGAATCAATGAAGACCGGTGTCGCGCCGACGTAACGAATCGGATTCACAGAGGCGACGAACGTGAGGGATTGACAGAACACCACATCTCCCGCCCCGACGTTCAAGGTGAGAAGCGCCAGATGAAGGGCTGCCGTTCCAGAGCTGGTGGCGAGCGCATGAGGATGGTCAGCATAGGCGGCCACTTCTTGCTCAAACGCATTCACGTTTGGTCCGAGCGGGGCGATCCAGTTGCTTGAAAAAGCTTCTTCCACGTACGCCATTTCACGGCCGGACATGTGCGGCTGAGACAGTAAGATGTTCATTTACTCATGCCCTCCTTCATCATCGTTTGATAAGCACCGTACCAATCGAGCACCTGTTTCAATCCTTCGTATAAGGACGTACTCGGATGAAAACCCGTCAACGTCTCTAATGTCGGGAGGTCATATTCATGGAACATCGGGTCACGGATCGGCAACGACACACGAACGGGTCGATGTAACAGCTGACCGATATCGGCGAGTAACGTTTGGACTTGTACATAATCTGATGCTTCGATTTGATACTGCCCGATTGGGGAGACACCTGATTGGAGGAGTCGGAGCAAACGCACGACCGATTCGACGACATCATCGATATGGGAGGCGTTCACAATATCGGAAGCGTAGGCACCGACAAAACGGTGCCCGCCATCCACTGCCAGGATTGCTTTTGAGAAGATGGAGGACTCATCATCCCACGGGCCGTATACATCTTCTGTGACGAGATGGATGGCGGATGTGGACTGCCGGGTCTCTTCAACAGGAAGGTCGAACGTGATCAGAGAGTTCACCGGTACGCGTTTTGATTGTCTGGAGACGTAGCGTTTCATCCGTTCATACCGCTCCATCAGATGCCCGTCATACGCTTTTGACGGACCCGCACATAGTAGGATGTGCGCCGGCTCATAGGTGGTCAAGACTTGTCTCATGTTTGCTTTTTGGGTCAAACTCGTACGGACGAGATGGAACCTTGGATGGGTGAGGACGTATAAGCGCTGCTTGGCGATCTGCGTTTTATATTTTCCTTCATCATCAATCCCTACCACGTCAAACCCTTCTTTCAATAAACGCCGTGCCAGGTGAAACCCTTTGAATGTCGAGACACCTACGACCATCACAGTTTGCTCCACCATCTTCACCCCTCCCCTCAATTTCCATCGACGACGCGCATGCGCATGTTCTCTGCCGGAATGAATTCAAGTCCGCTCGCAAAGATTCGTCGAAGGTCTGAATCAATGTCTTGGCTGTTCGCCACGAATAACAAAACATCAGTCAACGCGCCTGCATTTTCTCTGAACTGCTCAATCAAGCGCAATATCGGTGAAACGGATGTGAAGGGACGTGTACACCCTACAAATATTTTCGGGAATACGTTCGCTTCAGGGTCCAGTTCGTTCGATGCCAACAATTCTTCGTACAGTTTTTCACCAGGTCGAATCCCAGTCACTTGAATCGGAATTTGATCGATTGTGAATCCGCTCAGTTCAATCATTTTCTTAGCCAAGTCCATGATTTTAACGGGCTCTCCCATGTCGAGCACAAAAATCTCGCCGCCGCGTGATAAGACACTAGCCTGGATGACGAGCCGACTCGCTTCCGGAATGGTCATAAAGTAACGCGTCATCTCTTCATCCGTCACCGTGACGGGACCGCCACGTACAATCTGTTCCTTGAACAACGGAACGACGGAACCACGACTACCGAGCACGTTTCCGAACCGAACGACCGCAAAAATCGTATCGCTCGATCGCGCTTTTTCCTGGACGATCATCTCCGCAATCCGTTTTGTAGATCCCATGACGTTTGTGGGATTGACAGCTTTGTCCGTCGATACCATGACAAACCGATTCACTTGATGCTTTGAAGCGACATCGACCATGTTTTTCGTTCCATACACATTGTTCTTCACTGCTTCGAGCGGATTGTCTTCCATCAACGGCACGTGTTTGTGTGCGGCCGCGTGATAGACGATTTCAGGTTTGTATGTCTGGAACACGTGCTCGAGACGCTCCAAATCCTGAACGTCACCGATGACCGGATAGAGCACCGTGTCCGTGCCAAGTGCACGTAATTCTTTTTCAATTAAATAGATACTGTTCTCCCCGTGACCGAATAAAATCATTTCTGCGGGACCGAATTTAATCAATTGCCGGCAAAGCTCCGATCCGATCGATCCTCCTGCCCCTGTCACGAGTACGGTGGCTCCTTCCATATGTTTTGAAATCCCGGAAATATCAAGTTGGACCGGTTCCCTCCCTAACAGTTCTTCGATTTTCACTTCACGAATCTCGTTGATTGAGACTTTACCGGTGGCCAGTTCCGATAGCATCGGCAAAGCGTGTGATTCAGCACCGGTCTTCTCGATTCGTTTCAATAACTCAATTCGACGGGCATAAGTCAGACTCGGAATGGCTAAAATGACCACCTCCACAGCTTGCTCATGAACGACCCGTTCGAGTTCTGCGCTCGACCCAAGAATCGGTACCCCATGGACGTAGAGCGATTGGAGCATCGGATCATCGTCTAGAATTCCAACGACGTGTAACACGTTCGTCCGGTATTCTTTTAACTCCCGCACAATCAATTGACCGGAGTTTCCGGCACCGATGACCAATGTTTTTTTACCGCGGGGGGATTGTTGCGGCTTCAAAATGGACATGATTTGGTGACGGGCCAAAAAGCGAGTGAATATAATCAGGTTGAAGGCGAGTAATGCTTGTACGGCCATCATCACTTCCAACCCTGCCCCGAAGGTGGAGTAACTGTATGCATAAAGCACCACGTCACTGCTCAACAGCGCAATCGATACTTGCTTCATTTCATGAATCGAGGCATACCGCCAATCAATTCGATGAATCTTCAATAAGGCGCCGATTGTTATAAAGCTCATCATTTTAATCAGGACCATCGTCAACATGTCGGACGTGGTCGCTGAATACATAGCTATTTTCGAGAACAGTACTTCAAAGGTCACGAATAAAACGATCGCCATGATCACTATATCCGCACAAAAGAAAAGAACGTTTCTTCGATTTTTTCGGTATACATTGACGAGTGTAGCCATTCCCATTTGCACCTCCAAGATTCCGAGTTGTCCTGTCCGATGGTCTGATTGAGCGCCGTTCAATCACTGGAATTAGTCCGTGATGCTAGTAAACTACCCGAGTCCAATCAACAAATTTAAAGATTATTCGAGCTTTTTGTTATTAATGACCTAGCCGTAACAAATAAGTTCACAAAATTATTCTCATCTTTTCATTCACATAATGAATAATTTCCATACGGACGGGAATGGAAAGAATATATCAATCAAAATTGGGTTTTGTTTACAACCGTTTTTAGTCAAAAAGGAGGAACTTCATCGATTCGACTTTCTTGTCAGCCTAATGGCTCTTCCGACAACAAAATCTTGTTCATTCACACCACGACATCTTCTGCGACGTGTATACGTCCCTACTAAAGGAGAGACACCAACATGAAAAAATGGACACGCCCTCAGATCGTACAAGCGCTACAGCTAGCGGCTCAAGAATTCGCCGAGCTTGATTCCAAACGATACAGCATTTGGTCGCAAGACAAAAATGTGCCATCGTTATCTACCGTGATCCATCAATTCGGGTCATGGCGTGAAGCATTGGTCGCAGCACAAATCCAACTCTCTTTCCAATACTATTCAGACGAAGATATCCTCAAAGCCTTGAATCTAGCAGCAGAAGAGTTACCCCTTTTCACCAGCCAGACATATCGAGAATGGTCTAAAGTGACCCGTTCGCCTTCTCTCACCCTCATCAGCAGCCGGTTCGGATCATGGTCAAATGCCCTTCGGGAAGCAAAACTGCAAACTACCGCCGCCAAAAACAGTGAAGAACGAATCATCCAGGCCTTGATTGAAGCCTCGGAGGAACTCGAGCGATTGACTTCACAACATTATGCAGTGTGGGCACAAGAGCGTGGCTATCCGACAGTCGCCACTATCGCACGCAAATACGGATCATGGAGTTACGCCCTGTTCGTTCTCGACATCGCGCCACCGAAACGGAAGTGGGACGAAGAAGATGTGATTGAGGCACTCCGACTCGCTAAAACAGAGTTGCCCCATTTCAGCATCCTCCACTATCGGAAGTGGGCAGAGGGACGAAACGTTCCAAGTACATCTACCATCAACGTCCTGTTCGGCAGTTGGACAGCCGCGTTGAAATGCATGCAAGAGCAGAAAGTGACGCAATAATAAAATCCGTCTTCGATTGACGGATCCGGTTTACATGGAAGTGCCGTCCGTTTTGGAGGGCACTTCTTTCTATACAGAAAAGACGCACACCGTTTATTGGTGTGCGTCTGCTTCATGTAGCTGCTTATTTCACAAATCCAATCATCATCTCACGAAGAATTTTCGCTGCCGCGATGGCCGTCATATCCGACTGGTCATACGCAGGCGATACTTCGACGAGGTCCGCCCCGATGATCTCAAGGTCCGCATTCGCAATGGCATGAACCGCTTCGAGCAATTCTTTCGTCGAGATGCCACCGATTTCTTGCGTACCTGTTCCCGGTGCTGCCGATGGATCGAGTACATCGATATCGATCGTGACGTACACTTTCTTCCCGGCGAGTGTCGGGAGCACACGTTTGAGTGGCTCGATGACTTCGAATTTATGCATGTTGTAGCCAACTTCTTCTGCCCACTCGAACTCTTCTTTCATCCCTGAACGGATCCCGAACGAGTAACAGTTCGATGGTCCAATCAAGTTTGCCGCTTTTTTAAGTGGTGTCGAGTGTGAGAGCGGCTCCCCTTCGTACTCATCACGGAGGTCCGTATGCGCGTCCAGGTGCAAGATGACGAAATCATCGCCATACACATCGTGCATCGCTTTAATGATTGGCCATGTGACAAGGTGTTCGCCACCCATACCGAGCGGGAACTTCCCTGCTTCCACGATTTCTTTGACAAACGATTCGATCATGTCGAGCGACTTCGGTGCGTTTCCGAACGGAAGCGGGATGTCTCCGGCATCGTAAACTGCCGCATCAGCCAAATCTCCGTCAAGATACGGACTGTATTCTTCGAGTCCGATCGATACTTCACGAATCCGGTTCGGACCGAAACGCGAGCCCGGACGGAAACTGACCGTCCAGTCCATCGGCATGCCGTAAAGAACCGTCTTCGCCTCTGTCACCTCCGGGAGGCTGGCGATAAACACTTTACCTGAGTAGGCTTCGTCAAAACGTTTAATCATTTTGTTAAATCCTCCACGAATTTCGGAAGGACGAACGCTGCATTGTGAAGCTTCGGTGTGTAGTACTTCGTTTCGATGTCATGGAAACGCTCAGCTGATACTTGTTCCGGGTCGTACTTCTTCGAACCGATTGTGAACGTCCACATGCCGCTTGGGTATGTCGGAACGTTCGCTGTGTAAAGCTTCGTAATCGGGAAAATTTCTTTTACGTCGCGTTGAACCGTCTGAATGAGTTCCGGAGTAAACCATGGGTTATCCGTCTGTGCGACAAAGATGCCATCCTCTTTGAGCGCTTTTGAAATGCCCGCATAGAATCCTTTCGTGAACAAGTTCGCCGCAGGTCCGACCGGTTCTGTCGAATCGACCATGATGACATCATACTCGTTCTCCGACTCAGCGATATGCATGAACCCGTCCCCGACGATGACTTCCACACGCGGGTTGTCGAGTTCGCCAGCGATGTTTGGCAAGTACTTCTTCGAATATTCAATGACTTTCCCGTCGATATCGACGAGAACCGCTTTTTCAACTGATGGGTGTTTCATGATTTCACGAATGACACCACCGTCTCCTCCACCGACAACAAGCACGTGTTTTGGATTCGGGTGTGTGAAGAGTGGGACGTGTGCCACCATCTCGTGATAGACGAATTCGTCCTTATCCGTCGTCATGACCATCCCGTCAAGTAACAACATTGTTCCGAACTCGTCCGTTTCGACCATTTCTAGTCGTTGAAACTCCGTTTGTTCGCTCTCATAAACGTGGTTTACACGGAACGTGATTCCGTAATCTTCTGTTTGGTGCTCCGTAAACCATAATTTTAATTTTTGGTCCATCGATAGAACCCCTTTCTATTCAAAAAGTTGTTCGTATGCGAGTGGCGTTTTGAGGCGCTTCTTAATCATACGATAGGAAGTATACAAAACATGTACCCATTTTGCACGATTTTTTTATTGAATACGTAAGGATTGTGAGATTTTTGTGAGGTCATTCCGATATATTGAATGAACTCATTTTATTTTTAGAAAGGCGGAACGTTATGTGGTCTTCTTGCCCCTCTTGCAGTTTACACATTTCCTTCATTGAATCCGGTCTATTAATCGCTGGCGACAAGCGCTATCCTTACGCCTCGTATGATGAGCTCTCCGAAAAATTGACTCAGGTCGAAGGTCCGGTCCAGTGCGTGAATGAACAGACGCACCAGTCCACACCTGTACTGGCTGCTGACGAACTGATCGAGCAACTGCGTCATCGAAACATCCTCGAGTTGATTCAACACGGCGCGTTCGAGAGTCACCTCCAGCCCATCCTCTCGCTTGGATCCGGCGAAACGTTTGGCTATGAGGCTTTACTTCGGAGCCGGGATCACGTCTCCCCCGGCGAACTTTTCCGTACGGCGAACCGGTTCGGCCTCCACTCTAAACTCGACCAGCGGGCACGTGCCGAGGCCATCAAAGCTACGGCGAATGTCGTCCCCACACACGAAAAGACGTTCATCAACTTTTTGCCCTCGACGATTTATAACCCGGATTATTGCCTGCAGCACACATTTGACATCATCGACCGTTACGGATTAAGCCCGGACCGTTTCATCTTTGAAGTGGTCGAGACGGAAAAAGTGCACGACGTCGCTCACCTGCAACATGTCTTTGCCACCTACCAGAAACGCGGGATGCAAGTGGCGCTTGATGACGTCGGCGCCGGTTTTTCGACACTCGACATGTTAAAGCGCTTAAAACCGGATTATGTCAAAATCGACCGGTCCTATGTCTCATTTTGCGACCAGGATGCCGAGAAACGGGCTTTTCTCAAACAAGTCCGTCAATTGACGCATTCTATGAACATCACCTTACTGGCCGAAGGAATCGAACGTGCAGAGGAAGTGGACGTTTGCCGCGAGCTCGGTTTCGACCTCGCACAAGGGTACTTCTTCGGGAAACCTGTTGCACCAAATTCCATAGCGCCAGCTCATTCAATGCCACTCTGAGAAAGAGTGGTTTTTTATGTTTCGGGTCCGATGGTTCAGGAGATAGGAGGAGTAGACATTCAAAACGAGCCCGTCAAAAAGGGGGGAGATTGGTGAAGGCACTGATCGTACATGTGTATGCCATTCTACTTGGCATATTGATTGGATTGGTCAGCTGGTTGTTCTTATTGGTTGTCTATCGAGGAATTCACTTTGTTTGGCATACCGTCCCCGAACGAATCGACATTCCTTTTTATGCTGTTTTCGTCCCTGTCCTCGTCGGAATCGTGATCGGTTCCCTGCAACAGCGATATGGACGAATGCCACGACTTATGCCCGAGATTTTAGAAGAACGAAAAACCTCCGGTCGAATCGACTACCGCACAATCGGATTTACGACGGTGACCGCCCTTCTCGTCTTGGTCGGCGGCGCGAGCCTCGGTCCCGAAGCCGCCCTCGTCGGTATCGTCGGCGGACTGACGACCTGGTTTTCCGAGCGACTTCGCTACGTCCGGCGGGAATTGAATGAACTGCAGGAAGTAGGGCATTCGGTCGTGCTCGGGATTGTATTCAACGCCCCGTTGTTCGGTGCCCTCGCCGCTGAGGAAACCGAGCATAAAAAGCAACCGATGCTCAACCTAGTCGCTACAATCGCCGGACTCGGGACATTTTATTTACTGAACCGGGTCGACGAACGTCCCCCTTTCATCATTAAGTTCCCGACAATTGACTCCTTCCAGTTCTCCCCTGCCATCCTGCTCATCATCGTTACCGGAATGGCGTTTGGATGGTTTTACCTGGTCGGGGAGCACGCCTTGTTGCAATTGTCCGCCCGGGTCCCGATTTTCCCGTTGGCACTGTTGGGAGGAATCGGTATTGGTGCGATGGCTTACTTCTATCCGGATTTATTGTTTTCAGGAGAAGAGACGATCTTGGAGTATTTCGAGGAATGGACGCGTATTCCAATGTTCACACTACTCTTCTTCAGTTTAATGAAACTCGTGTTTACGGCCTTCTGTTTGGCGACGGGCTGGCGAGGGGGGCACATTTACCCACTCCTCTTCTCTTCCTTCACACTCGGCTACTTCTTCAGTTTGTGGTTCAATCTGGACGGCACGCTAGCGGTCGTCATCGCCACGAGTGCCTTACTGGCGACCGTCATGCGTCAGCCTCTTGCCGTGATTGTTCTGCTCGTCCTGTTCTTTCCTCCGAACAGCTGGCTCTATGTATTCGGAATCGTCGCCATCGTCTCACGAATTCCGCTACCTGCATTCGTGCAGCATCCGGTAAACAATTGATTTCAGTGTAAAGAAAAAGGGTATGAAATGAATAGTTATACAGTGCTTGGAAAGGAGGAAAGGTTATGAGCGAATACAATATGGCAGTAGAAAACCTCATCGATGCGGTCAGTTCGGATTGGATTAGCATTATTTTGGCGATTTTAGTCGTCCTCCTTGGAATTGTCGTCTTTATTTTTGTCGTCATGACAATCGTCGATATGTTTTTATCAAAAGACTTCCTCTGGGGAATCGTCGAAATCGTTGCTCTTTTTGTCGGTCTCGCCGTCCTGCTCTCCGTCTTTTATTACTGGAACCGGAATCGAGCAAAAGCGCAGTTTGCCCTCTTCCTCGTCCTCTTCTCATTTGCTGTCAATATTTACTTCTTCGTCCGTTACGCTGATGAAATCAACGCAGTACTAAACAGTGTGTACTAAAAAGACGAGGGGAGATTCCCCTCGTTTTCATCGTTCAGAAAGTAGGTGTCCAGTTTGAAACGTCGTGTCATTCAGTTCATTGCAGCGATTGCCATCCTCATATTATTGTTAATTGTGCTCTTTTGGATCGATGCGTTGCTTCCCATACTCATCTTCATTGCCATCGTGATGCCTTTTGTCATCGGCTGGCAAATTTTATTTGATCAAGTGCAGCCCCAAGGGAAGTTAGCTTGGTTGCTCACTGTCTTCTTCATCCCGTATTTCGGTGCGTTCGCCTGGGTACTATTCGGTAGAACGCCGCGTCGCCATCGCCGCATTAAACGAACCTCCACAGAAATCCGGATGTTGCGCCAGGCCATCGAGAGTGAACAAATCGAAACATCGCCCGACCTCGTCACCGCCTATCCGCTGACACGCACGCTTGAAAAACTCGGAGCGACCGGTGCCGACGGACACACTTCCACAAAACTGTTGGTGAATGGCGAGGCAAAATTTGAAGCGGTCTTACAAGCGATCGAACAAGCGACCGACCACATCCACCTTCAATACTATTTATTCCGTACAGATGAAATTTCTCTGAAAGTTCGAGATGCACTGATCAAAAAATCCAATGAAGACGTTACCGTACGGTTTTTGTATGACGGTTTAGGCAGTCAAGAAATCGGTGAAGATTTCATTCGACCCCTCCGCGATTCGCGGGTTCACGTTGAGGCCTTCGATCCGGTCGTCCATCCGCTTCTCGTCTTCAATGCCAATTTCCGCAATCACCAAAAACTGATTGTCATCGATGGTCGCATTGCTTTTACGGGTGGCCTGAATGTCGGTGACGAATATTTAGGGAAAGACGAAAAACTCGGATTTTGGCGCGACACCCACCTTCGTTTGGAGGGACCGCTCGTCCGAGAATTACAACAGCTATTCGTTGAAAACTGGCTATACGCCGGTCATGGTGCCCGTGAGGAGACATGGGACCTGTTTGCGGATGAGACGAACCTTCCCCGCTATTTTGTGAATGAACCCCAAGGGAAAAACGGGGCTACTCAACTCCTCGTGACGTCCCCGGGACAGGACGTGACCATTCGCGACGGATTGATCCGATTGTTGATGGAGGCAAAAGAGTCCATTTGGATCACGACGCCTTACTTGATCCCGCCACCAGAACTGCTCGCCATCCTCGAGGTCGCCAGTAAAAGCGGCGTCGACATCCGGCTCGTCGTCCCGGGAAAAGGAGACGAATGGTTCAGCTTCCACGCCTCGGAGTATTATTTTGAGGAACTGCTGAAACGCAACATTCGGATTTATAAATACAACCGACATTTTATTCATGCGAAAACCTTGCTCATCGACGGGAAGATTGCACTCGTCGGCTCGGCGAATTTTGATTTTCGCAGCATGTATTTGAATCACGAGATGATGATTGCCCAGTTTGATACGACTTCCATCCAAGAACTGCATGAAACGTTTTTAAACGACTTCGAAGAATCCATCCAGGTGGATTGGGCAATGCTACGGAAAAAATCAACCGTTAAACGATTCGCTGAAGCATTCTGTCATATCTTCTCGCCACTCCTTTGAAGCGTCCGCCACAGGAAATATGCACAGACGACAATTACGACGAGGATGAGTTGCCAACCGATGGTCAAACGCAATGCCGCACTGACTGCCAGCGCCTCCATGAACAGCGCGGGCACCTTGCCTAGCGTACTCGCTGTCGCAAAAGAAAGAAGCGACATTCGGCTGAACGCAGCGGATAGCGTGACAAGACCCGACGGCACGAACGGCATCAACCGCATCCCCAGGACGAGGAACCACGCCTCTCCTCCTTGCGTATCCCGTAGCCGTTTAAACCGCTCCCCTTTAGGTGAGCTGTACCGATGAAGCGCCGTTCGATAAAGCCAAAAGCTGAGAACGGCACCAATCGCCTCTCCTAGAATCGAGACGAGAACACCTGGACCAAACCCGAGCATACTTACGTTGATTGCAGTCAAAAAAGCGCTCGGTACGACACCCGAAACAGCAATCAAGCTATTCAAACCAATACTGACGACAATAAATAACGGGATCGGGAGGAGCTCCCATTCCATAAGGCATCCCTCTCTTTTCAAAAATAAGGACCACAACGTCTGTTGTGGTCCTTTACTGTATCATAGTGCTTCTTAAGATGTCGCGCCTGCTTCATCCCATGCTTCTTCATCCACTGGAGGAAGGTGTTTCTCTTCAAGCTTCGTGACAACAACCGCACATGTCGCATCACCTGTAATGTTCACCGCTGTGCGGAGCATATCTAGGATCCGGTCGACACCGATGATCAACGCGATTCCTTCAACAGGCAAGTTGACCGATTGCAAGACGAGCGCGAGCATGACGAGCCCTACACCCGGTACCCCGGCTGTCCCGATCGATGCGAGAACTGCCGTCACGACGACCGTCAACAGCTCGGCCGTTGTCAAGTTCGCCGAAAATACCTGGGCGATGAAGATTGTGGCGACCCCTTGCATGATTGCCGTTCCATCCATGTTGACCGTCGCTCCGAGCGGCTGGACGAAGGATGAAATCGAACGCGGTACGCCGAGTTTCGTTTGCGCGACTTCCATTGAGACCGGAAGTGTAGCGTTTGAAGAAGACGTCGAAAACGCGAACGTCATCGCTTCATAGAAGTTTTTGAAGAAGAAGACCGGACTCATCTTCCCGATGAAGTAGAGCGCGGCTCCGTAAACGATTGTCGCATGTAAGAACAACGTCAAGACGACCGCAGCCATATACCAGGCCATCGCCATCACCGCATCCAGACCGATTCCCCCGATTGCTGATGCGATCAAGGCGAACGCTCCGTATGGGGCGAGTTTCATGACCAAGTGAATGAGGTGCATCATAATCCGGTCACCCTGTTTGACGAAACGACGCCATGTCTTCGCTTTATCCCCAAGTGCAATCATGGCAAAACCGATGAGTGCAGCGAACACGATGATTTGAAGCATGTTGCCTTCAGCGAGCGCCGTGATCGGGTTCGTCGGAATCATGTTCACGAATGTTTGCACGATATTGGATGAATCTTCTGTTGCAGTTGATTCAAACTGTAAATTCTCTGTCCCAAAGGTTCCCCGTTCCCCTGGTTGAAGGACCGTCGCCACTCCCATCGCCAACATAATGGCGAGAGCTGTCGTCGTCAAAAAGAAGAGAATCGATTTCGTTCCGACACGTCCAAGTTCTTTCGGGTCCCCAAGACCCATTACTCCCAAGATGATGGAGAAGAACACGATTGGAACGACCAGCATTTTAATTAAGTTTAAAAAGATTGTACCTACCGGTGACAGTATGTAGGAATTCGCAACCTCATAAACATTATCCGGCAATCCAGCCAATCCAAGACCGACTAAAATACCGAGCGCGAGACCGAGTAAGATTTTTTTCGTTTCGCTCATCGTATCACCCTTTCTTATTCACAATGTAGATAGTATACCATATTACTGAATTTTCTTACAATTACAAAATAATATCATGTTCGTGACATCTCTTCATTTTATTTCCAAATTATAGATGCAAAAAAGATTGAGACGAAATCGTCCAATCTTTTACTCGGCGCGTAAACGCTCAAGTTCTTGATGAAGTTCTGTCGAATGCTCCCAAATCTCTGGGCGATGCTCTTGTAAGAATGTCGCTAAGACCTCACGTGATGGAGCGTCCATCATCTCGATCAACATGCGTCCTTTCAACGATTTATCCATTTGATTGACGTGATACGGCAATAGTTTATAACCTCGTCGCGTCTCGACGTCAATCAGCATATCACAAGCCGCTACGCCGCCATAATAAAATCCTTCAGGTTTTCGACCAACCGTCACCCAAACAATCCAATACAATTTCCCGTTCGGCACGGCTTCACGGTCCGTCAAAAATTTAATCCGTTTCTCGACGGCGGATTTTGCATGCATCGCACCCATATCGATGACTGCCGTCCCCGCTTCGGCATCAATGATGACCGGGGACATGTTGTTCAGACTGAGTGAACCGACGCCAAAACCACCATGACCGTCCGTCGCATCGTCTGAAATGATATTAAAATTAATGTCTTTCATGTTCCACCCTCCCTCTTTACTGTACACAATGAAACAGGGAGATGGCAATCGCGAGGACGTGATGGTTAGATTCCTTCAGCCATCTCCTCTTTAAAACCGAAGAGATACGTGAATACAAATCCTGCCCCGTATGAGATGAAAAGTCCTGTTAAATACACCATATATCTGCCGTCATCGATCAACGGGGTGAGGGTAAGGCCTGACACACCGATGCCGACTGCTGCCGTTTTCACCATGGCTTGAAATGCTCCGCCGACCGCCGCCCCGAGACAAGCGGTCAAAAAAGGACGTCCGAGCGGAAGCGTGACCCCGTATAGCAACGGTTCACCGATTCCAAGGAAACCGACCGGGATCGCCCCTTTGATGAGATTCCGAAGCCGTTCGTTCCGAGTTTTCACAAAAATCGCCATCGCGGCACCGACCTGGCCTGCCCCGGCCATTGCCAGGATCGGAAGCAGGGCCGTATTGCCGACCGTATGGATCAGTTCCAAGTGAATCGGGGTCAATCCATGATGTAAGCCAACCATGACAAGCGGTAAGAACAAACCGGCGAGGACCGCTCCTGCGACGGGTCCTCCCACTTCAAGCATCACTTCGATACTGTGCGTGACACCGTCGGATAATACCCCTGCCACCGGCATGATCGCATAAAGTGAGATGAAACCGACAAGCAACATCGTCAAAAGAGGTGTAAACAGAAGATCCACCGTATCTGGTATGACCCGTCGAACCCTTCGCTCCACCACCGTCATAAGCCACGCCGCGAACATGACACCGAACAGCCCGCCACGACCGACGACAAGCGGTTCATCGTACAAAACGATGTCTGAAAGCAACGGATTGAACAAAATCCCTCCAGCGATTGCGCCAAGGACCGGGGTTCCCTCAAACTCTTTCGCCGTATTCCAACCGACGAGAACAGCCAGGTAAGCGAAAATCGTACTGCCAAAGACGAGTAGGATTTGCATCCACGATACGGAGCGGTCGACGCCCATATTAATCGCAAAGTTGGCTCCGCCGTTAATCAGTCCGGAAGCGATGAGCCCCGGAATGAGTGGAATAAAAATATTTCCGACCTGACGAAGAATGCGACGAAAAGGGGAGCGGGCTGTCGAAAGGGTTTCACCTCCACTCCCCCTTTCTGTTTGGGAATCCGGTCGTTTCATCGCCTCACCTTCCGTCTCAGACAAATACGCGGCGACACGCGCCGACCTCCCCGGCCCGACTACAAGTTGAAGGGTCTCGTCTTCAATAACCTCGATGACCCCGTCCACACGTCGAAGATCTGATATTGTCACCTTGGTCGGATCATTCAAAGTCAACCGGACGCGCGTCATGCAATACGTCACCTGACGGATATTCCGTTTCCCTCCGACCTGTTCGAGGATTGCTTGCGCTAACACCTCTTCCTGAACCATGTCTACTTCCCCCTCATAAGGCATCCCGGACGAAACCGTCCGCTCGATCTAGACGTGCAATCGCATCCGGATAAGACACTCCGGTCAAAATCATGACAATCGCCACCTTGACTTGGCCATGCGCCTGCTCAAAATACATCCCTGCTTCTTCTTCCCCGACCCCCGTCGCCTCTGCGATGATTCGTCGTGCCCGCAACTTCAGTTTTTCATTCATCGGCTGAACATCAACCATCAAGTTCTCATACACTTTCCCCAGACCGACCATGGATGCCGTCGAAATCATATTGAGCACAAGTTTTTGCGCTGTTCCCGCTTTCAATCGGGTCGATCCGGTTAACACTTCCGGACCGGTTTCCACTTCAATTTTCAAATCGGCCAGTTGACTCAATGCCGCATGTGTATTGCATGAAAAAGCTATCGTGGTCGCCCCGACGTCTTGTGCGTATTCCAGAGCACCCATCACATATGGCGTCCTTCCGCTGGCAGCGATGCCGATGACGATATCCGATGACTGTAGACGAATCTCTCGCAAATCGTCTCTGCCTGTCTCTTTCTGGTCTTCCACATATTCGACGACACCAGCGAGTGCCGCGTCGCCTCCCGCAATGATTCCCATCACCCGATCCGGTGGGACACCGAACGTCGTGACACATTCTGCCGCGTCCATCACACCGAGCCGTCCGCTTGTTCCCGCTCCGATATAAATTAAGCGCCCGCCCCGCTGAAAGGAGGCAATGGTTTGCTTGACGACTTCCGTAATGACCGGGATTTGTCGTTTTATTGCGAGGGGGACCGAATGATCTTCGTCATTCATCACATGCAACAGGTCTTCCACCTTCATTTGATCCAGGTGCATCGTCCGGTCATTCCGCTGTTCTGTAGCCAATGGTTTTAACATCGTCATCACCCTTTCCGTTCGTGGACGCATTGTATTAAAACATACGTGTAACCCAGTACCATTATGTGAAGAGGACATGTCTTTTTCAATCAGTTGACGATTAAAAAAGACAATCCTGTCCGAACATCAGAATTGTCAGATACAAAAACCATTTAATCGGGACACGTTACGGTGTCTCGATTTCTTTTTTTAGGACATGGACCGATACACCGCGTCCGGTCACCGATTCCCGCTCATACACGTAACCGTTCCGTTCCCAGAATCGACGTCCCCGCTCGTTTTCCGGCAGGACACCTAAACGAAAGACATGATGGAATGGTCGCATATATTCCTGTTCGAGCTGTTCATATAAACGCTGGGCGGCACCTGTCCCTTGCAATGGCTCGTCGATGATGAACAGACCGAGCCAGAGGGAGCCGTCGACCGGGTGACGCTTCAATAAATCCGCAATGGCGACGATGTGATCATCTTGCTCCAACAGAAGGCTCACCGTCTCCTCCGCTTCAAAGTCGGACACGTTCTCATCACGAAACGCTTCTGCCGTTTGCCCGTTCATCGCGGCAAATCCGGTTTGACGCACTAAAAAGGCTTCGAGTTTTGTCTGGTCTGAGGGGGTGTACAATCGAATCATCGGCGTAATTTCACCATCTCATCCCGTGCTTCGGTATAGCGGTCGATGAGTCCTTCCCCTTTCCGATGAAGGAGACCCATGTAAAGTGTGTCGATGATGGTCAGTTGCGTCATCCGTGAAGCAATCGTTGCAATGCGGAGGTCGCTCTCCACGTTCGGTGTGCAAAGTCGGATCGTCGCTTCACGGTAAAGCGGTGATTTATCCAAATTCGTGATAGCGACGACCGGGACATTTTTCTTTTTGGCGAAGCGCACGAGTTCCAGTACGTCTTTCGTTCGACCCGACGTACTGATGGCGACGAACACATCCGTTGTTCCCAGATGCGGAATAAGAGACAGCATATAGTGAAAGTCAGGTGACGCCGTGGCGGCAAAGCCGAGTTTCGTAAATTTGTACTGGGCGTCCATCGCTGCAGTGGAGGAGCCGCCAACCCCATAGAAGACGACCCGGTTGGAGCGGGAAAAGACATCAATCGCCTGTTCGAGTTCACGCTTATCCATCGCTTCTGCACATGCCTCAATCGCCGTTTTGTTCACGTGAATGACTTTTTGAAACGAATCGTACGGCGTATCTTTACGCTGAAGAACATTAAAGTCCGTCAACGTCGTTTCGGTGACGGCCAAGTCCTTTACGAGCGCCAATTTGAACGCCTTGAAGCTGTCAATTCCGATCACACGTGCAAAACGAACGATACTGGCTTCAGAGACGTCTGTTTTATGTGCTAACTCTTTTGTCGTCATGTTTGGAATCAGCGTCGGATGCGATAACACGTATTCCGCGATTTTTTTCTCAACCGACGTCATATCGTCTTTCGCCAGATCGATTTTTGTAAGTAAGGATTCCATCGGGTCATTCCCTCCCTGCAACTAGTGTGTGCTTTTATGATAGCGGATTCTTGCATGACAATCCAATTTCGCCAAAAAAGGTCGAGCATTCGCCCGACCTATAAATTATTCGCGTTGAACGTGTCACCGCCTTGAATCGTTCCGTTCCGCAACCCTTCTTTGAACCAACGCACCCGCTGCTCCGAGGTGCCGTGTGTGAATGAATCGGGGGTCACATAGCCGCGCGCTTGTTTTTGTAACGTATCGTCACCGATTTGATGCGCTGCATTCAATGCCTCTTCCACATCTCCCGCCTCAAGGTAACCCAGCCCTTGTGCGTGATTCGCCCAAACGCCGGCGTAATAATCTGCCTGTAGCTCAAAGCGGACCAGGTACTTATTGAATTCGGTCTCGCTCATCTGATTCCGGAGCGGCATGATGTCTTCTGTCGTCCCGAGCAGTGTTTGTACATGATGCCCGACCTCGTGGGCGACGACGTAGGCCATTGCAAAATCACCCGGTGCATTGAAACGTTGACTGAGCTCATCGTAAAAGCTCAAATCAATGTACAGATTTTGATCACCCGGACAATAAAACGGTCCGACCGCTGTGCCGGCTATTCCGCACGCGGACTCGACCTGTCCGGAAAACAGGACGAGCGTCGGTTCACGATACACCAATCCGTTCTCTTCAAAAATGTCGGTCCAGACCTCTTCTGTATCTTTCAATACGACCGCCACAAAATCGGCCAGTTCTTCTTCCCGGGCTGTCCCTTGATAAGACTCACCCGTCTGAGGTTCGCCCAGTCCGATATTGTTGACGATATCACCTGTCCCTCCGCCGTTCAGTAAAGTGAAGACGATGACTAAAATCAATCCCAGTCCGCCGCCCACACCGGCGATTCCTTTCCCGCCGATCCGACTCCCCCTGCGGTCTTCGATGTTACGACTCTGCTGTCTGCCCTTCCATTTCATCTCTTGAACCTCCTACGACTAGTCTGTCCTTGTTATTACCCCATTTCCGGAAGGATTGAGCGTCCTGAAAAAGGAGCCGTTCATATTTTTCTTTTCTCGATTGGACAGATTCAATACAATGAAAGAGACTTCAACAAAGGAGGAACGGACAATGCCTTATGTAACAGTAAAAATGCTTCCGGGCCGCTCGGTCGAGCAAAAACGTGCCTTGATTGAAAAAGTGACGGATGCCGTGTCGGAAACGACGAACGCACCGAAAGAGAACATCACGGTCTTCATCGAAGAGATGGATGCAACGCATTATGGTCAGGCCGGTGTCATGCACGCAGATAAAAAATAACCCAACATCCCCGTTCCATAACTGGAGCGGGGATGTTTAGTCTTCCAGATTCACTTCAAACCGTTCACTCGGCACAGTCGGTTTGATTAGATGTCGTGTCGCCCGCCAAATGTGATAGCCGATTCGGTCTAACCAGAGCAGAACTTGTACTTTTTGAATCGTCTGTTCCATTTCAAGCTGATAGACAGCCGTCTCTTCGAGTAATTCGGATCGATGCATTTTTCGATACTCAGCCAATTGTTTGGATGCATGTTTCCACAGTTTCGAATCCTCAGCCGGTGTGTGATGATTCAAGCGCGTGACGAGCTCAAGCTCTTGCAGCACAAGCTGTTTCGCCGGTGAAAAGTCCGTATCCCGTAACGCCGTCGCCGGCTCCACTTCACGAATCACATAAAGCCAGCGTTCTAAATGATCGATTGTGTGGAGCAAGGACAAATGCTGACCGTAGTCATTTTGTTTCGCTTCCCCCTCCAATTGAATCGTACTTAAGAAGACGCGGACGTCACTCAACGTTTTGTCCACAAGCTTCAACTCGTCTTCACGTATTTTACCCGTTCGAAGCAATAACTGTGTCTCTTTCCCTAGGAACCGCTCGATTTCAATGAGTGACCGTCGGGCCGCCTCCAGCGCGACCGTCGGGAGTTGGGACATGTTCGGGTCGAGGAAGCGGATCAATTTTTCCGACCGGCTCGGCACCCACTTCAGCAACCGGTTGGCGAATGACTCATAGAACGGGAGAAAGAGCGCGATCCCTAACAAGAGGAACGTCGTATGGAACAGCGCGAGACGCAGAAGATCGTTCCACTGAAACCAGTCCGCCACTCGATTGACGAGGGCGAATAAAATCGGAAACGTCAGCCAGCCAACCAACAAGATGGAAACATGATACACCAAGTGCCCCAAGACGATGCGACGTGCTGACTTCCACCCTCCCAGTGATCCGATGGCGACGACGAGACTTGTCCCCGTACTCAGTCCGATCACGAGAAGAGCAGCTTGCGGGAGGGTCACGGTCGACGTTGTCAAAGCCGTCATCGTCAAAACCAATCCCAAAGTCGATGATTGCAGCACCGCCGTCATTAGAAACCCGATGCCAATTAAAAGAAGGCGTTGAACGAGCGTCGTCCCTTCTTGACCGAACGAAAAAGTGACGACGTCTCCCATGGCTTCCTGTAACGTTCCGATGCCGACAAAAATAAGGCCGATACTGACGAGCAACATGCCGAACCGTTTAAAACGGGACCCACTTAAACGAAACACCATCCCAATCCCGATCAACGGGAGGAACAGTTGCCTAATGTCGAGGTTGTATCCGAGTAATGCGATGATCCATCCCGTCGTCGCATTCCCGGCATTTGCCCCGATGATGAGCGGTAACGATTGCGTGAACGTGATGAGGCCGGCACTCACAAAACCGATGGTCATGAGTGTGGTCACGGTTGACGATTGAAATAACGTGGTCAATGTCGCACCGAACAAGGCACCTGACCAGGCCCCGCCCGTGAATTGATTCAAGCGACGACGCAGTCTCATCCCCGCCCAATTTTTCAAGGTGTCCGTCAGTAGCGTCATTCCGAGTAAAAAAATCCCCATCCCGCCGAGTAGCGTCACGATGTCCATCGTCTCACTCCCCTTTTAGCGCTTATTCCCCTTTCAATGTCGACAGCAACCAGGATTTCTCCGTCGCCTGCTCTTTCAGATTGAGTAAAACGTCTTCCGGATAATAGATTTTTTCATCCGACTGTCTGGAGTTCAAAATCGATTGGACGAGCATCGAGACTTCCGAGATTTCCTTTCGCTCCCCGTCATTCATCTGAAGGAAAATCCCTTCGTACTTCCCTTGCCCTTTGTATAAGTCATACGGCAACTGACTCAGTTGGTCCTCCAGCAGATAGTATTTCGGCGGCAACCCGATCGTCTCCATCGTTTTGCGCATGCGTTCCATATAACGAACCCGGTTCGCCTCAGAGAAGTTTTTATATTTCAACAGTCTCCGGTTGACGAAACGACTTGCCAAATCCGCCAAAATCGCGTCTTCTTCGTCCATCCATTCCTGGAAATAGAAATACACGACCGTCTCGTCTAACTTCAAATATTGCTCAAGCGACATCGTATTCCGTTCGAAAATCGGAAGAAAATGACGGGGTGTCATGTTGAAAGCATAACCTGCTTCATATAACTCCTGGGCCCGTTCCAAAATCGCTTTGAGCAACAGGTCACTCGAACGGGTCGCCGGATGCAGATACACTTGCCAGTACATTTGGTAGCGCCGCATGATATAGTCCTCAATCGTGTGCATCCCCGACTGTTTGACGACGACCTGATCCTCATCCGGACGAAGCACACGGAGCATGCGCTCTAAATCAAACTTTCCATAACTGACCCCGGCAAAGTGTGCGTCCCGCAACAAATAATCCATCCGGTCGACATCGAGCTGCGAACTGAGCATATTCACAATCAGACGGTTCGGGTGTGTTTTATTGATGATGGCTGCGACTTCTTCGGCAAACCCGACGCCCATCTCTGACAGCACCTGATTCACCTCGGTGTCGCCCAAAATGATTTGTTCTGTCCAGACTTCATGTCGAACTGAAAACACATGCTCAAATGCGTGTGAGAATGGACCGTGACCGACATCATGGAGCAACGCCGCCGCCAGTAGCAACTCCCGGTTCCGGTCATCCCACTCCGGGTACTGATGGAATTGATCAATCAGCTGACGGGCAATCTCATACACTCCGAGTGAATGGTGAAAGCGCGTATGCTCCGCGCCGTGGAACGTCAAGAATGACGTCCCGAGTTGCTTGATTCGGCGAAGACGCTGAAATTCTTTCGTGTTGATGAGTTCCCAAATCAGATGGTCGTAGACGTAAATATAACGATGGACCGGGTCCTTAAACACCTTTGACCCTGACAATTGACCGCGCGACGTATACATGACATGCCCTCCTACGTTTCGTTATGTTGTAGATTCGACTTCAAACGAATGGTTCCCTCCATGCTATAATGAGAAGGAAAATTATTTGTGAAAAGGAATTAATAAAGATGATTCATCCACTATTACGACAACCGACCTACCGGGTCATCGATCAATCCACGCTCGGGATGATGTTTCAGGCCGAGCAATCATTCGCGACGGACGACACGCTGTGTGCTTCGACACACGAACTCGGAGCCGTACTCCGGGCATGGGTGCACACGAACACGGTCGTACTCGGCATACAGGACGCCCGGCTCCCTCACCTGAAAGATGGGGTCCGCCATCTGCATGCGCAAGGTTTTCGTCCGGTCGTCCGTAACTCGGGAGGACTCGCCGTCGTCCTTGACGAAGATGTCCTTAACCTATCTCTCATTTTACCCGAGAATGATGGAATTCAAATCGATAGCGGATACGAGGCGATGACATCGCTCATTCAGAGCATGTTCGAAGACGTGACATCGAAGATTGTTCCTGGTGAAATCGTCGGCTCCTACTGTCCCGGCAGTTTCGATTTATCGATCGACGGTAAAAAATTCGCCGGCATCTCCCAACGCCGCGTCCGTGGGGGCGTCGCTGTTCAAATTTATTTGAGCGTCCGTCAAAGCGGGAGCGCACGGGCAGAAATCATCCGTGACTTCTATGACTTGGCCATCCAGGGAGAGCCGACCCGGTTCACCTATCCAACGATCGTTCCGGAGACGATGGCCTCCCTTGAAGAACTGCTTGGCATCCCACTCACCGTTCAGGATATGTTAGCCCGTGCCTATCGCGTCCTTTCTTCTGTGAGCAGCCTTCAATCTTCCACACTCACACCGGACGAACAAGCGACACTCGCCGGTCAGCTCGAGCGCATGTGGAAACGAAACGAAGGACTTCGAGAGATCGAACAACAACTAACCGAGGAGTGAAACCGATGTTCAAACTCATCACCGACACAGGTGCCGATTTGACACAGGAACAAGTGATCGAATACGGACTTGATGTCTTACCGCTCGGTGTCATCATCGACAATGAAGAGTTTTTAGATGGTGAGACCATCCAGTCAAAAGATGTGTACCAGGCGATGCGGGACGGCAAGACACCGAAAACGTTCCAAATCGAGGCATCCCGCATCGAGCAGTGCTTCCGTCAACACTTGGAAGCCAACGTGCCTTTCTTGTACCTCGTCTTTTCCGGAGAGCTCTCCGGTACATATCAGACGGCCGTCATGGTCGGGAACATGCTAAAAGAGGAGTATCCGGACCGCGTCTTCGATATCATCGATACACGCGCGGCTTCTGTCGGGCAAGGTTTGTTCGTCAAGACGGTCGCAACGTACAGTCAGGACCACACGTACGAAGAGACGGTCGCCTATGCCGCGTCCCTTGTCGGGAAAATCCGCCACCTCTTCACAGTCGAGTCGCTCGAATACTTGATGCGTGGTGGACGGGTCTCCAAAGCCAGTGCATTCATCGGGGACTTGTTGACCATCTTACCGCTCCTCACGGTCGAAGACGGGAAATTGGTTCCAATCGAAAAAATCAGGGGCCATAAAAAAGTGATGCGCCGCATGGTCGATTGGGTCGTCGAATCCAAATCGCTCGTCGAAAACGGTCATCTCTTCGTCGGTCACGGAGACGATGTGCCAAAAGCCGAACAGTTCGAGCAACTGCTCCGTGAACAAGTCCAACCGGCACAGATCACGAAAACGCTTGTCGGTTCTGCCATCGGTGCACATACCGGACCAGGACTACTTGTCATTGCATATTTTGAAGCATAAAGAAGAGACGGACATTCCAAATGGAATGTCCGTCTCTTCTTTCCCTGTTGCTTTACAAAACCTTTAGAATCAAAATCCGAATGACACAAAAAGACATGGAGGAACGAGCGTTGCCTCATCAACGCCCGCCCACTCCATGTCTGATTGGTTCAGATCATTGGTGCTTATTCAGGTGGTCAACAACAGTATAGCAACTCCATTTTCGGGAAACAATGACTCGAGTGAAAGCGTAACCATTTTGAAATAATATTTCTGAATTGTTACACACTTTTACGTAGTAGAGAAATAAAAAATTGGTGGTTCGTTTTTCCCTTCATTTTTGGTAAACTCAATTCGATACAGGTTAACTTTCAAAAAGGGGGTAATCATCTTGGCAAGAGGAGAACTCAAGCGAAAGCCAGAATGGTTAAAAATCAAACTCAATACGAACGAAACTTACACAGGTCTCAAAAACATGATGCGGGAGAAAAATTTACATACCGTATGTGAAGAGGCGAAGTGTCCAAATATTCATGAGTGCTGGGCGGTACGCCGGACGGCAACCTTCATGATTTTAGGAAGTATTTGTACGCGTGCCTGCCGTTTTTGTGCGGTCACGACCGGTAAACCGAACGAGTTGGACTGGGAAGAACCAAAACGCGTGGCCGAATCGGTCAAACTGATGAACTTGAAGCACGTCGTCATCACGGCGGTCGCACGTGACGACTTGAACGATTACGGGGCAACCGTATTCGCTGAAACAGTACGCGCTGTACGTGCCATGAATCCTGAGACCTCGATCGAAGTCTTGCCGTCGGACATGATGGGCGATTTTTCTGCCTTACAGACGTTGATTGATGCAGGTCCTGATATTATGAACCACAACTTGGAGACCGTTCGCCGCCTGACACCGAGAGTCCGTGCCAAAGCGACGTATGACCGTACCCTTGAATTTTTGAAACGCTCGAAAGAGTTGAACCCGGACATCCCGACGAAGTCGTCCATCATGGTCGGACTTGGGGAAACAAAAGAAGAGTTGATCGAGGCGATGGATGACTTACGGGCGCACAACGTCGACATCTTGACGCTCGGCCAATACCTGCAACCGACGAAAAAGCACCTTGACGTTGAACGTTACTATCACCCGGACGAGTTCGCCGAATTGAAAGAAATCGCGCTTTCAAAAGGGTTCTCACACTGTGAGGCCGGACCACTCGTTCGTTCGTCGTATCATGCGGATGAACAAGTACACAAGGCGCGTCGTCATACGATGCTGCCAATCGATTAAAAGAAAGAAGAGAGACAATGACTGGAACGACATGGCACTTACTCACAACCGAATCAAAGTCCCCGGCGGAGAACATGGCGATTGACGAAGCGATTGCCGGCTGGGTCGCAGAAGGTACTTTAAAACCGACGCTTCGCTTTTATTCCTGGACGCCGCACGCCATCAGTGTCGGACGTTTCCAGCGCGCGACACGTGACTTGGACCGGGAAGCACTCACTGCAAACGGAATACCGGTCGTCCGTCGCTTGACGGGAGGACGGGCCGTGTTGCACGCAGACGAATTGACGTATAGTGTCATCCTTCCTGAATCGACGCCGTCACTGCCCTCGAACGTGATTGAGAGCTACCGCCTGTTGACCGAGGGCGTCCGACGCGGTTATCACGCGCTCGGCGTCCCGGCCGAATTCTCGGTACCGCTCACCGAAGAAGATCGGGAAGCACTCCGTAAACCGAAGTCCGCCGTCTGCTTTGACGCCGCCTCTTACTATGAACTCGCGGTCGATGGCAAAAAGATTGCCGGCAGCGCTCAAGTGAGGCATCAGGGCGCAGTCCTTCAACATGGCTCCATCCCCCTCTCCATCGATGACGACGTGTTGTTTGACTGTTTCGCGATGGAAGATGCGGAAAAAGCAGACGCCAAAATCCGTTTTAGTGAAAAAGCCGTGGCTTTGAACGAGACATTGGACCGCTACGTGGCCTTTGACGAAGTCGCAGCCGCTTTCGAGCAAGGATTCCGTGACGCATTCGAGTTGACGTTCGAACCACTCGTCTTCACAGACGAGCAGCAAAAAGAAATCGACCGGCTCGTCGAAAAGTATGAGAGCGACGAATGGGTCTGGAAACGATGAAAACACGTCCCGCTTGGTGTCGGGACGTGCTTTTGTTTACTCATTGTTGTGTGTAAATCGATACGGATCCGCCGTTGACGAAAAACTCGCCCCATCCGTCGCCATTAATCGTGACGATCCGGCTGTTGTTCCCCGTCATATCTTTCCAAACCTCACCTGCGTTTTGGGTGCCGACATACATCCACTTCGACCCGCCCGGTCCGTCCGAAAGAATCGTCGCAAGACCGGATTTCGCCCGGTCACCGACGCCTTCACGTGTCCATCCCACCACATCCTGGTGGTCGAGATAGTCGTGCTGTGTGCCGTAGGCGAAATCTTTTCGTGCCTTCAAAATCGGTTGGAGAGACGCAGACATGTTCGGGATTTCATAGTTCGTCGTCCCTTTCGTCCCGTAGTAATCCCCATAGAAGAGGGCCGGATAACCTTGTCCCCGTGTCATGATGGTCGCATAGGCGAGCGGCTTGAACCAGTTCGCGACGGTCGACTCAAGTGCCTGTCCAGGCTGTGAGTCATGATTCTCGACAATCGTCACGGCGAGCGTCGGATGCTGTTCAACGACCGTCCCTTTCAGCAAGTTGCGCATATCATAGTATCCGCCACCATTTCCCGCCGCTTGGAAATTATAATGAAGCGGCACATCGAATACTGAGTGTGTATACCCTGTCTTCGCCAAATAATCATTGATGGCACCTAGGTCATTCTTCCAATACTCAGCGACCGTGAACATCTCTTTCCCTGTCGCCTGCCGGACACTCGTCACCCACTCCTTCAAGTAGGAATGATTGATGTGTTTCACCGCATCGAGACGGAAGCCGTCGAGTCCGAGTGAGTCCGCATACCATTTACCCCAATCCTTCATCTCTTGGCGCACTTCCGGATGCTCGAAGTCGAGGTCCGCATACATCAGGTAGTCGTAGTTCCCGTTCTCACCTGATACTTCCGTATCCCATGCCTTGCCCGTGCTCCGGAATTTATAAATCCGGCTCAAGCTTCGTGATTGGTCCCAATCCGTCCCATCAAAATGGTACCAGCGCCATTTGAATGGCGAATATGTATTGCCGCGACCCGAAAAATCAAACCCTGTCCAAGCCGAAATCGTGTACTCGCCAGACGTCTCCTGATTTCGGTTTGACGGATTGACTTCGACCGCCTGGACGGATTCCGTATAGTCGGCGCCTCCTTTATGGTTCATGACGACATCCCCGTACACACCAATCCCTTTTCCGTGAAGGTTTGAAATTGCCGATTGCAGCTGCGCTTTTGTTCCGTATTTTGTACGAACCGTCCCTTTTTGGTTGAACTCTCCAAGGTCGTATAAATCATACGCTCCGTACCCGACATCGTTTTGAGAGGTCCCTTTGTAGGCGGGCGGGATCCATACGGTCGAAATTCCGAGATCCTTCAAGTTCTGTGCATCACTTGATAACCGATTCCAATGTTGCCCGTCATTCGGTACGTACCACTCAAAATACTGCATCATCGTACCGTTCTGTGGTGTGGCCGATTGTGCGACCGGTTGCCCTGCAAGCAGTGCGATTGAGGTCACCCCGGCCACGAAAGCAAAGCCTTGACGTTTCTTCAACATGCCATTTTCCTCCTATAAAATATAATGAAAGCGCTTGCATTAATTATTGTGACGCATTCTGTATTCGTTGCCTAGACTCATATGGAAAAATGGTTCTCCTCGACTAGCTCAACGATGAAAAATAGTTCAGTAGACCAAAACAAAAACGGATGACCATGGCCATCCGTTTGTTTCAACTCGTCACATAATCCAAATCGTGCAAAATATAAGCGAGGAAGAAAATCATGCTCGGGTTCTCGTAACGCATCTGCACTTTACGCAGCTGTTCACGGTAGGTCACCTCATACTCCGCCCCATTCATTTTCCGTTCCATATTCATCTTGATCAACGCATCGAGCTTGTCCATCATGTCGACGAGCATCCCTTCATACGTGTCATCTTTTGATTCGACCATGTAACGGCGGAATGCCGGTTGCATATAGGACGGGAGAAAGGCCAGCAAGTTTTCACTCTCTGCTTTTTCATAGGCCTCAAACGCCGACCCGGTCTCTGCTGTCGAATGTTTTACCGGCCCGAGTACGTCCCCTGTCACGCCTTCGACGAGGTCGTGACAAAGGAGACGCGCGACCAGTTCGACCACGTCCACTTTGACGCCGTATTTTTCCTGTTCCAACAGTCCGCTGAACATTCCGAGGGCAGCGGCACGAAAACCATGGATCGCATCGTTGTCATCAATCGTGTTGAAGCGTCCCTTCCAACGCCGGACACTGTCCATGCGCATGACGTTCTCAATGAACGCAGCAACCCCCGTCCCGGTCTCGACTTGCTCGAAGAGCCATCTCACCGAGTTTACCGGATGCTCCCTCAATGATGCTTTCATCTCTTCAAATTTCTCATCGAAGTGTGGCGATCCGTGTGCCACTTCCCGACGGACGAACAACATCGCGTCGAACGAATCGATACCGTCGACCAACCGGCCTTCAAGCGAGTCATCTTCTGCTTCGACGAGAAAACGATGAAAGTGAGGGCGGAGCGACTGCGATAACAGCTCTACGAGACCGAGGCTTGCCGACCGCTCCATCCGTTCGATATGCCCGATGAGTGTCGGTTCTTTTTTCGTCCGGTGCATGATCGGTCCGGTCTGTACTTCATTCATGTCATGGAAAATCGCTTTTCCGAGCACATCTAATAAATTCATTTCATGTCCTTCGTTCATTTCATAAAAAGCGGCCATGAGACTGAACACGGCGACACGGAAACTGTGACTGGCTGCATTATCGTGGTAATGCGGTGCATACTCATCCCAGCGCTGCACATTTTGCATCCGCGTCATCTTCCGGATAAACGTACCGTTATGCATAAAATCATCCTTTCTTTAAGACAAACGTTCAAACACATCATCGTGGCAGACGACATAAAGCATGTCAGACGGCGCGACCGGTTCATTCAACATGGCCGCCACGTCCATCCGGTCATTGATCGCAATTAACGTCACCCCTTGGTTGAGCAACGCCTCGTTCGCCTGGCGCACGTTCGCCCATTCCGGCTTCGCATGCAGCGCATGAATGTTCCCGCCGGATTCTTTACTGAGCAACTGACGGAAAATGGCGGTCGTCCCCGGTTGGAGCGTCGCTTTCGCCATCAACAGTGACACCGAGTCATTCGCCAAAATAAAATCATCGACATCCACATGCTTGAACTTTGAGATGTTCCGCTCCTCGCATACCTCGACGATTGTATGCAAGTCGATCTGGTATTCCGTCGCCAACGCCTCGACCGCAGACGCAATCAGTAATGACTTCCCGTCTGCGAGGAGCGTCTCTGTAATTCGTGCATCCGCAAAAATGGCGACGCGACGCGCCTTTAAAATATTCGCCTGGAGCAACACCGCTTCATCCGAAGCATCGCCACTCACAAAATGGATGTTTTCGTGCACGTATGGCTCTTCTTTCAACTGGTCGATCAAGACAATCTTCGTCTTCGGCTCATGCATGAGCACCTCGTCGATTGCTTTTTTCGTTTTCGGGGACCACCCGATATATACGTAATGCCCTTCTCCGCGATACACTAGCTTTCCCTCCCGTTTTAAACGTTTATACGTAGACCCGACTTCTACCAATCTCCCGATCAATGTCCCGATGACACCGATCCCAAACATGAACAGGAAAATCCCGAGCCATCGTCCCGCCACGGTCGTCGGGTAAAAATCACCATACCCTACCGTCGTGAGCGTCGTCATCGTCCACCAAAATGAATCAAACACCGAGTCGAACGTCTCCGGTTCTACTATGTACCCGAGGAATGTTCCAATTAAAATAATCCCGAGGGATGTCAAACCGATACTTAAAAACGATAATTGGGACAACCCCCGCCAGATTCGAAATACAAATTGCACTGTTTCCGCCTCCTTCTCTCTTCTATACTAAACCTATACCAAAAAAGATTCACGAAACCATTGTGACATTTCTCCCGTATAAATAGAAAAAGGAAGGACTGACCTATGCATTCGATCGTACTAGAGTATCGTCTCTATAAAAATGAACTGGCTTTCGAGCCACTGTACCACTATACGTCACTCGGGCTCGACGAAGTGCTTGCTCGCCGCGAGTGTGAATTTTTCGTCAAAGACGGAATGACCTACAAACAGCGTTCTTCCGCCTTGGAGGGCGACCAATACTTTTTGATTTATGTAGACCGGTACACAGAAGGACCCGCCGACAAAAAAGAGACGGATGAAATCAAAGTGGAGATCCGGACGCTCGACGACCGCTTCGACAATCCGTTGCTCGAGGCCTATTATGTAGACCGTCATCTTGACGCCCTCGCGATGCTCGGGAGCCAATACGTTTACGTCGCGGGCAAGGAATACGAACGAGATTCGGCAGAGACGGACGAGGACCGCGGGGTTTATGTCCTTTACGTCACACCGACTGGGTATGAATTGGAGGAAGAATCATGAAAAGAAGCAACAAAATTTTGAGCGGACTTTCCGCTGCTGTCTTGACGACATCGCTCGCCGCGTGTGGAGATGGCTACGAAGAGGCGTCTCTCCCGGAAGAGCCAACCGGGTACGAATGTGATGATTGGGACTGGGACGACGTGACCGAATCGTATTATTGTGATGATGACCGTTCCCCTCATTACGGGAGCTACTTTCTCCTCGGCAGTTTATTCCGTTCCAAGAGTGCATTGAAGAACTCATCTTCCTATAAAACCTATAAAGCAAATGGCGGCGCGACCGGTGCCAGCTTCAATTCAGGCACGTCGAAGTCAGGACTCGGTTCCGGCTCCAAAGGTGGATTCGGCGGATGACGCGCGACGAGCTATATGGCCGAATCCCTTATTTTTGGCCCGATTTAAACGATGAAGAGTATGCGCTTTACGACTGTTTCGAAATGACGGCGGAACATGTTTCCTTGATTCGGGAGGCGACCCGAGCCGTCGATGCCATTTTTCGAAAAACCAATCGGCTGCTGCGCACCCTGCCGGATGAAACGCTCCTGCTCCTCGGCTATCCCGAAGCGAGTCTGCCTTTCATCCGTGACAAGGCCATTCCGCAAGAAACCATCATCGGTCGCTATGATTGGATTGTAAAAGACGATCAACTCAAATTGATGGAGTTCAATGCAGACACGCCGACGTTCATCAAAGAATTGTTTGACGTGAACGGTTACGTCACCGATGCGTTCGGATTGAACGATCCGAACAAACAGTCCGTCCTACAATTGAAAGAAGAGCTGCGAAAAGCGATCGTGGCTGCCTGGCAACGACTGAAGCGGGAAGGCACACCGAAAATCGTGTTCACCGCCCATGACGATGACATCGAGGACAAATGGACGTCACGTTTCTTACAGGAGACGCTCGACTTGCCGTCCGAATTCGTCCCGCTTCACCTGTTACTCGTTGACCAGGACGGCGTGTACACACCGGCCGGCGAACGAATTGACATCTTATACCGCCAGACGTACCCAATTGAACATCTCGTCGACGACCGCTCTCCTGACGGGGATCGAATCGGCATTCGCCTCCTCGAACTCAATCAACAAAAAGTCGTCTCGCTCCTCAATCCCCTCTCTGCGTTTCTCATGCAGTCCAAAGGGGTTCAGGCGCTCATCTGGGAATTATATGAGACAGAGACGTTTTTCGATGAAGCGGAGCGGGACATCATTCATACGTATTTTTTACCGACTTACTTAGAAGCGGCACCATTTTTCGGACAGGCCGACTACGTCAAGAAACCAGCCTTCGGACGCGAGGGCGATTCGGTCATTCTCTATACAAAAGACGGACGACCGTTTCATAAAGAAGCGTTACAAACGTACGCAGAAGAGACCGCCGTCTATCAACAGTTCATCGAATTGCCGACACGAATGACCCAAACGATGAAAGGCTTAACGGAAACGCACGTTATGGTCGGTTGTTTTTGTTTGAACGGTCGTCCGTCCGCACTCGGCGTCCGCGCCGGCAGCAAAATCACCAATAATCATTCGTATTACTTAGCCGTCGGCACACCATCACACGAAGGAGCATAAAACATGACACTCATCACACTCGATTCGATTTTGAGTTTCCTCGCCCATCTCGGGACAGGATTCGGCCTTGTACTCGCCGGACTCATCATTTTCGCACTGACGACCAAGTATTCAGAACGCCAATTGATCAAAGAAGGCAATCTCCCCGTCGCGCTCAAGCTTTGGGGCAAGGCGCTCGGACTGGCCATCGTCATTTATACCGTCTGGGCGAACAGCATCAATCTTCTTGACGCCTTCATCTGGGGCATCGTCGGAATTATCGCCCAGGTACTTGCTTTTTGGGTGTTTGAATACATCCTCACCCCTGGCGTCAATCTGGAGAAAGAAGTAGAGAACGGGAACATGGCCATCGGCTTCAGTCTTTTCTCCGCTTCGATCGTCGTCGGCATCATCGTCGCCGCGAGTTTGACCTACTAAAAACAGCCCGCATCCCGTTTGTCAGGATGTGGGCCATTTTTAATTCATACCTTTACATAATCCTCCTGCAATAGACCATAAATCGCGCAATCTTTATACTGATTTTTGGCATTGCGAATCATATGTCTCACCATTCCTTCTTGCTCCATCCCGTTTTTCCGCACGATGATGCCCGATGCCGGATTATCAATATTATGTGCTGCAGATATTTTATGGATGTTCATCTTTTTAAAACCAAAATCTAGCACGGCTCCCAACGCCTCGGTCCCATAACCTTTGTTCCACCAATTGAAGCCGATGGCATACCCCACCTCGCAATTCTCCGTCAGGGAATCAAAATTAAAAAGATCAATGGCCTCAATCAATTCCCCCGTGGACTTCAATTCCATACCCCAATAGCAAAACTCCAATGAATCATAGAGTCAACCACTTCATTCACTCTGTCCACAGTTTCTGAAATCGATTGATGCGCCCCCCTGATTAAATGATCCATGACCCGTTCGTCACTCAACCAATGATGAAAGATCGTTTGCGCCTCGTCTCTTCTCACCCTTCGAAGATGTAACCGTTCGGTCTCCAGTCTGACCGTCCCTAAAAAGTGAATCATCTATTCCCCTTCTCTCTTCCTGATATCGAATCTGGTCTTATTCGTCAATTCGCGAATACATTCCTCCTCGTCTGATAAAAAAGCCGTTCAGTTTGGGAGGCTTCCCTTCTGAACGGCTTTTTTAAGTGATTGCGAATTGTGATTATGCCTGCACAAGGTTTGCTGATGGTCCGAAAAATTCGTAACGTGCATTTGGAATGACACGCACGACTGTTTCCATCATGGCATTCGGACCACACGTGTATACATCGTGTCCCTCGAAGTCGAGTTCTTCGAGTTGCTTCTCGCTCAAGCATCCTGATACTTCATCCACATGTGTGCGCAATTGAAGTCCTTCGTTCACCAATTCATCGAGTTCGTCTCCAAGTGGACGGAGCGACATACTCCGCACTGCATGTAAAAGTGTGACCGAACGCCCTTGACGCACTGCTGTCTTCGCCATATTGAAAAGTGGTGTGATACCGATGCCACCCGCGATCAATAGAAGCGGCCGGGTTGTCTGTTCTAAGACGAACTCTCCCGCTGGCGCACTGACGGGAATCTCGGTGCCAATCACTTGATTGTGGAGCCAGTTCGACACGAGTCCTTCTGCTTTTGGTGCGATCCAGTAACCATCTTCTGTCGTTTCAACAACACTATATTGACGATGATGCAAGATTTCCTCTCCCGGGATGCGTGCCTGGATCGACACATATTGCCCAGGCACTGCCGTACCGACTACTCCATCGTTCGCCACGAGACGGAACCGTTTCACCTCGGGTGTTTCTTCAATGATTTCCGCTATCGAAAATGATTTGAAACCAAGCCATGGTGCTTCATCGTAGAGCTTTTCCTCTAATGAGATAAAGATGTCTGCAATGACACCATATGCTTTCGCCCATGCATCGATGATTTCCGGAGTGGCCGCTTCACCGAGCACCTCCTGAATTGCCCCAAGTAGATTCGCTCCGACAATCGGATAATGCTCCGCTCGAATGTTTAAGCTCTTATGTTTGTGAAGAGCTGGTTGAATGGCCGGTAAAATCGCTTCAAGTCGGTCGATATGTAGCGCTGCCGCATAAACGGTATTCGCCAGGGCTTCCGGCTGACGTCCACGTTTTTGGTTTGTATGATTAAAGAATTGACGAACTTCAGGATTGTTTTCAAACATGCGTTTATAAAAATGTTTCGTGATGGTGACCCCATGCTCTTTTAACACAGGAGCGGTTGATTTGACGATTTCGATTGTTTGTTGATCTAACATCGTGATTCCCCCTTTTTTAAGTACATGTACATTATGTGAGGTATATCACCTTTAAATCAATATATTAAATACTTCTTTAAAACATCGTTCACCCTTTCGACTTGTTTTGGTCAATGTTTTTTCACATTTGTTGAAATCGCACATTCCCCTGTTGTCTTGTACAATGATAAAAGAGAGGTGACCGATTATGCGACTCACGCAAACGTGCGATTACGCACTCCGAACACTTATGTATAGCGCCACATTTTCGCATCGACTTGTCACGATTCAAGAAGTGGCAGACCAATATCAAATTTCGAAGAACCACGTCATGAAAGTTGTCTATGAACTTGGAAAGCACGGCTATCTCGAGTCAGTGCGTGGCCGCGGCGGCGGCTTTCGACTTGCTCGTCCGATGGCAGAGATTAACGTCGGAGATGTCGTCCGGACGATGGAACCACTTGAACTTGTCGAGTGTTTTGGTGAAGGGCATTGTGTCATCGCACCTGCATGTGATTTACGAAGTGTGTTGAATGAGGCGATGCTGGCGTTCTTTCATGTGCTCGACCGATACACGATTGCCGATCTCGTCGCCAATCGAACGAATGAACTCGGCATGCTACTAGGCATACAAAACCCGACGGACTGAAAATAGGCCGTCGGGTTTTTCGATTATATCGGTTTTAACTTCGCTTCGATTTCCGCCCGTCCCGCCTCAAGAAACGGCGGCAAGGCGAGTCGATCTCCGAGTGCTTCGATGGATTCATCCGTCGCGAACCCCGGTTCATCTGTCGCCAGTTCCACTAAGATCCCGCTCGGTTCGCGGAAGTAAATCGACTGAAAATAGTAGCGGTCAATCAGACCGGAGTGACTGATACCGTGTGCATCGAGCGTCTCATTTGGTATATCCGTACCTATTTTTATGGGGTCGTTCATGTTCTATCCGTTGTTTGAAGATGCCCTCCCCACTTATCCAATCTACGCCCTTGCTTCAACGCTGATCATCGCGATACTCGTTTACATGACGACTTGGATTCGTGCCTATACACATTAAGGAATTCGCCCTGAATTCCTTTTTTTGTGTCGATTTTTTATCAAGTCACCTCTCTCGATTGCTAATCTGTTTCCATCGTGCTTATATATAACTAAATGGTTATATATAGTAGAAAAGAGGTCTTGTTTTGTGAAAACCGTTGATTTGACGACCGGATCGGTACAGCGTGTCATTCTCACGCTCGCCCTGCCGCTCGTCGGTAGCTCACTCTTACAGTTCACGTATAGTCTCGTCGATATGTTTTGGGTCGGTGCACTCGGAAGTGATGCCGTCGCCAGTATCGGGGCGGCCAGTTTTTATATCTTACTCGGACAGGCGATTCAGTCACTGATTGTCGTCGGCGCAGGAATTAAAGTCTCTCAGGCAGTCGGAAAGCGTGATGACTCACGCATTCAGCGTTACGTTCGGGCCGGACGACGCGCGAACCTGATGCTCGGCCTTCTATTCGCCGGAGTTCTCGTTTCAACCGGTCCGTACTTGATTGGATTTTTAAATATGCAGGACCAAGGCGTCGAAGAACTCGCCTACCGTTACTTACTCGTCAGCGCACCGATGCTTGTTTTTTCTTTCTTCAACCTGCTGTTCGCACGTCTATTCAGCGCTTACGGCAACACGACGACGGCGATGCGGATTAACGCGACCGGAGTCATTTTGAACATGGTTCTCTCCCCGCTTTTCATCTATCCGCTCGGTCTCGGCGTTCTCGGGGCGGGAATCGCGACACTTGTCGCAAACATTGTCATGTTCGGCTTCTTCTGGCATCGTGCCCATGCCTTATTTCAATGGAAAAAGACGGTCATGCCGACATCTGAGGATTATAAAGAGCTTCTACGGCTCGGGTTCCCGATGGCGACGCAACGTGTCCTCTTCACCGTCATCGGCATCATTCTCGGCCGGATGATCGGTACGTACGGCACCGAGGCGATTGCCGCTCAACGGATCGGTCTTCAAATCGAATCGATCGCCTATATGATGATCGGAGGGCTGAACGGGGCGATTGCCAGCTATACCGGGCAAAACCTCGGGGCACAAAAAGTCGAACGCGTCCATGAAGGATATCGGGTCACCACCCGTCTTGGAATGCTGTATACCGGACTCATCATGCTCGTCTTCCTTCTCGTTCCGGATACTCTGATCGGGTTATTCGTGGAGGATGCCCGGACGATCGACATCGGAGCCAGTTACCTTCAAATCATTGGATTTTCTCTCGTGTTCGCTTCCCTTGAAATGATAGGAAACGGCTACTTTTCCGGACTCGGTTTGCCAAAAATTCCAGCCACCATTTCCATCGTCTTTACGGTCGCCCGGATTCCCCTTGCACTGCTACTGGAACCTTACCTTGGGATCGATGCAATTTGGTGGAGTATCGCGCTCTCGAGCGTGATCAAAGGACTCGTGTCCGCTCTCTATGTTCAATTTACGAAAAAGGAAGTGACTTCCCTTGCAGAAACGGTTTGAACAACTCCCGAAACACTTGCGCATGAGCGGTGAATTCGCTCTCGAGCGTGAGATGCTACGTGTCACGAAAGACGGGGCGCTCGCTTTGACGGCACACCCTTCGTCTCTCGGAGACAAGGCCACCCACCCGTATATCACGACCGATTTTTCCGAGAGTCAGATTGAATTGATCACGCCCCCGTTCCCGACCCTCGAGGCGGCACATCAGTTTTTAGAGACGCTCTATGACATTACGGCTCTTCATATCGGGGATGAACGTTTATGGCCTCAGTCGATGCCATGCCCTTTACCGGACGGTGAAGCCATTCCAATCGCCAACTTCGGAACTTTCGCGCCGGATGCCGGGATGTATCGGGAACACCTCCTTCATAAATATGGGGCGAAACAGCAGTTGATCTCGGGCGTTCATTTCAACTTTTCATTCTCTGATGATTTGATTGCCGCCTTACACGAGGGGTCACCCGAATGTTACCCGCACTTTAAAAATTCACTCTATCTCAAACTCGTCCGTAACTATTTACGATTCCGCTGGTTGATCGTGTATTTACTCGGTGCGACCCCCGCGGTCCACACGAGCTATGAAGAACGGTGTGTCAGCCGGATGCAGGCAGTAAACGAAGATGTGTATTCGAACCAGATTGCCCTCTCTTACCGAAACAGCGATTGCGGCTATACGAACATCGAACCGCTTTACCCGAACTATTCGTCTCTTCAAGGTTATACGAGCAGTGTACGCCACTTTATTTCGCAAGGCGATATCGTCACCCCAAACGAATTGTATTCGCCGGTCCGTCTGAAGACTTCACGGGGTGGAAATGATTTATCGAACCTTGAGCACGATGGGATCGATTATATCGAGATTCGTAATATCGACCTGAATCCGTTCGAGAAGACAGGCATCGCCCGGAAGGATTTACAATTTCTCCATGCTTGCCTGCTCTACTGGACGTTCAAGGAGGAGACTTCGTTTCCTGATTGGCAGGCCGAGGCGTTTTCTAATCAGCAACGCGTCGCCAAGGAAGGGTTGTCTCCTGACTTGATGTTGCATCGTGATGGAAATGAGGTTTCCCTGCAATTATATGCACAGGAGCTCCTCGATGAGATCGAGGCATTTCACTCGCTTTCTCCCGAACTCGAGGACGTCTTCTCAGCCATGCAAGCGCGCATCAAGGACATTGACCTGACCTATTCATCCAAAGCCACCGCCGCCATGACGAAAGACGGCTATACGCAATGGTCGCTCCGTCAAGCGGAAACGTTCTACCAGGACGCCTACGCCAACCGTTTCCGTGTCCATGGTTATCTCGATTTGGAGTTGTCGACCCAGGTGTTGATGAAAGCCGCCTTGAAGCGGGGATATAGGGTCGACGTCATCGATCGGGGCGATCAGTTCATTCGCATTCGCCACGGTCAACACGTCGAGTACGTCAAACAAGCGACGAAAACCTCGAAGGACAACTATGTGTCCGTCCTCATGATGGAAAATAAAACGGTGACAAAGCACATTTTGGCCGAGCGAGGCATTCGAGTGCCTGAGGGCGTCGAGTTGAGACAGGTTCAGGACCTGCTCGAGGTGTGGAATGCATACGAGCAGCGCCCCATTGTCTTAAAACCAAAATCGACGAACTTCGGCATCGGCATCCACATCTTCAAAGACGGTGCCACACGCGATGAGGTAATTGCCGCCTTTCATCATGCGAAGTCGTTCGACGAGGTCGTTTTGCTCGAGACGTTCATACCCGGTAAAGAATATCGTTTTCTCGTCATCGGGGATGAGGTCGCCGGTGTCCTCCACCGCGTCCCGGCGAACGTGACCGGAGACGGCGTGTCGACAATCCGCGAACTCGTCACAAAGAAGAACGAAGACCCGCTTCGGGGAAAGGGGTACAAGACCCCGCTTGAAAAAATCGAGATCGATGACATCGTAATCTCGTTTTTGCATGCACAGCATAAAACCCCGGATGACATTCTTGAACACGGTGAACGAATTTTCCTACGAGAAAACTCCAATATTAGTACGGGTGGTGACAGCATCGACTACACGGACTCGATGCCTGAGACGTATAAAAAAATTGCGGTCGATGCAGCAAAATCGATCGGTGCGACCATATGCGGCGTCGATATGATGATCCCTTCTCTCACGGACGAATCGATCGATTACGGCATCATCGAACTGAACTTCAATCCTGCGATTCACATCCATGCCTATCCTCATGAGGGGACCGAACGACCGATTGGAGAAAAAGTGCTCGACTTGTTGTTCTCTTAACAATATTCCTTGTTTGGAATATTCCAAATCGGGAATATATAAATAAGAGGACGGTGACGAAACATGGAGGAGCAACTTGTATCGTTGTTTCAAGCGTTAGCCGACCCGAATCGTCTGCGAATCATCGATTTGTTGCGCGAACAAGAATGGACGGTCGGGGCGATGGCTCGACAACTGAACATGAGTCAACCACAGACGTCCAAGCATTTGCGTATTCTTCATGAGGCAGGTCTCGTATCGGTCACCATCGATGCGAATCGCAGGCGGTACGCTTTGAATCGTCAAGCGTTTCAAGCAATGGATGCATGGCGGACGTACATCGAACGGGAAACGTCACGACTCGATCGGTTAGAGGCGTTTTTAGAGGAGTCACACCGAGAGGAGAATTTAGAATGAGTACTGTCAAATCACATGTAGAAGGCACGACGCTCGTGATCGAACGGATTTTCAATGCGCCACGGCAACTCGTCTTTGAGGCGTTTTCCACCCCGGCCCACCTTGAGGCCTGGTGGGGACCAGCCGGATGGAAAACCGACGTCCACGCGTTTGAATTCAAACCCGGCGGCATTTGGCATTATTGCATGACGTGCATCGACAAGGAACAAGGTGATTTTTACGGCATGGAGTCGTGGGGCAAGTCGACGTTCATCGACATCGACCCATACGCCCGAATCGTCTATACAGATGCTTTTTCGGACGCGAGCGGACACGTGAATCCGGACATGCCGGTCATGACGATTACAAATGAGTTCGTCGAGACGCCAGAAGGAACGTTGCTCATCAGCCGTTCTGAGCTCCCAGATGAAAAAACACTCAAACAAATAATCGATATGGGTTCCATCGAAGGCTATTCTTCTCAGCTCGATCGTCTCGACGCGATCCTTTCGCAATAAACAACAAACACCGCCACTCCCGAAGTGGCGGTGTTGTCATGTTTAAAACAAAAAGTAACTCACAATCAAAATGAGCGAAAAGATGAATACCATCCCAATTGCCAGGGCAACGAGACTCATCTTCGCCGATTTGAACTGTTGCGTGTTGATGGTTTTCACTTTCTTTAAATAGGAACGTGTCCCGACGAGAATCGTCGCAATACCGAATAAGATGGACAACATGCCGATCACGGTGATGATTTGATGCTCCATCGCACTCAAATTCTCACTTCGATAGTAGTGAAAATTGGTGACTAAAAAGCCAATCCCGATCACGGTGATGGCTGTACGAATCCAGGCAAGGAACGTACGCTCATTCGCCAAGTGTTGTTGAATGTACTGTGAATCGATCGTCTTTTCTAAATCAAACTTCATTCTTTCTCCTTCTTTCTTCACCTTTTCCATGAATCAGTCTTTACCCTCATCATACCCCTAGGGGTAAACGATGCCAACCATTCCGCTTTTCCCATAAAAAAAACGGACGTGATCACATCACGCCCGAAAAACTGACAACATGGAGCTCGATTTAGTTTGAAAAGCGAGCGTTCATCTTTTGAGGACTCACCGCTTCGCTGACCGTTCAGATAATACGTCGATCGTCGCCTGCATATATTTGAGTCCGTGCTGGACAGACGGCTCTTTCAGCCATTTCATGAGCGAGAACAAGGTGATTTGTCGATCGTCTTCCGCTACACGACGCTGCACTTCTTCGAACGTAGCGCGAGACCATTCGACTTTTTCTTTTGCAGGTGTCACGTATTCCTCGACGCGTCGTCCGATCAATTCTTTTGTTTCTTCATCCTGGTACACGTCTTTCGCAAAGTCGAACATCGCTTCGAGTTGGTTCGTCACTTGCAGTAACATCGGTAATTTTTCGATTAACTGCATCGCTGCTTCTAGCGTCTCGACTTGAATGTTCGAGGAATCCATCACGCGATCGAGTTTATCTTTCACTTCTTCGTCTTGAATTGTCGCCATACCGAAATCGACCGCGTCTTCTAAGCGTCGTAAGGATTGTTCAATCTTCGGTAAGCGATCCACGAGGGAGATGAGCGCCTGCTCGACATCCGGTCGTGTCAACACGGTTTCGACGGTTTGTTCTTCTGTTGTTGAGCGTTCCATTCTTCTCTCCCCTTTCTCACATCGTCCCATTCAGCATGCCATTCCAATATAAAAGTGGAAGAAAATCTTTTTTCAGGATGTACATGCTGTGGCGCTCTTTCGCCTGATTGAACGGCATCGACTCTTGCGGTACTTTTTCATAGTCAAATTCGGCAAGGATTAGTGAGTTGTAACCTGTTACGATCGGACAGGACGAATAGCCATCATATGTGGCGACCGGGACTTTTCCGTACATTTGGTCGAGCAGATTGTGCACGACGACAGGTGCTTGTTTGCGAATGGCAGCCCCGGTCTTCGAAGTAGGTAAATTCGTACAATCTCCAAGGCCGAACACATTTTCATAGCGTTTGTGCTGTAGCGTGTACTTGTCCACATCCAGCCATCCGCCCGCGTCCGCTAGTTTGCTTTCACGGATCGATGCCGGCGCCTGCATTGGCGGCGTGACATGAATCATGTCATAGTTCATCTCGAACGTCTCATGCGAATCCAGGTTTTCAAAGACGGCGACCTTTTCATCTGCTTTGATTTCCGTCAAATTGACGCGGAAATGGGTCTCGATTCGTTTTCGGTCCAACACCTTCTCAAGCGCCTCTCGATATTTAGTGACATCGAAGATAGCAGGGTTTGCCGAACCGAAGACGATGTTACTGTTTTCCCGTACCCCCGATTTCGAGAAGTAGTCTTCCGCCAAGTACATGATTTTTTGCGGTGCGCCTCCACACTTCACTGGAGACGCCGGATGGGTGAACAGAGCCGTTCCGCCCTCAAAACCACGCAACGTTTCCCACGTGTAATCCACGTGTTCATATGAATAGTTACTGCACACTTGTTTCGTACCGAGCGCTTCTTTCAACCCTTTGATTCGCTCCCAGTCGATTTCGATTCCGGGAGAAACCACGAGATAGTCGTATTGAATCGAACCGTTATCTGCCGTCTCCACTTGATTGGCTTCAGGGTCAAAACCGACCACACGGTCCTGCAACCAGATGGCTCCGTCAGGAATGAGTGACATCATCTCCCGAACGGATTCTTCTTTCTTGACGGCGCCAGCTCCGACAAGTGTCCAAAGCGGCTGATAATAATGCTTCGTCTCAGGGTCAATCAACAGGATATCATCCGCCAAATGACGTTTTTCACGAAGCATTCGAGCAGCGACACTGATCCCCCCGGTTCCTGCTCCTACGATGACGACTCGATAATGTTTACGCATAGCGCAATTCCCCTTTCGTCTTCAATTTCACACATGTTGTTCTTCCCTAACCCGTACACGTCTTTCCCTTCATAACAATATTGAAAGCGCATACACAAAAGGTCATGAGATGTCTTCATTCATGATCTTAACTTCAATCTCATTATACCCCACCAGGTATAATAAGTGTAATATATAGGTATGAAGAAATTAAAAAAACTGAAGAAACGTTTGTTTCTTCAGAAAGGGTTTCACAGGCGGACAAGCGCGTCGATCAAGCGATCAATTTCTTCTTCTGAGGCTTTACCGAACGCATCTCCAATACTAATTTCAGTTGAACAATAGCCGTCTTTCGGCACGATATATCCAATCAGTCCAATACTCGTCTCTTCCTGCGCAACCTGAATGCGTCGTGCGACCGTTTCCGCGTCTCCATTCCAGTGAAGATGGAACATGTTGGTGACCGGTACACCCGGGGTCGTCCACACTCCATCGATTGCGTTTAGCCGTTCAGCCAAGGATTGTGCTTGCTCCATATACGACTGCATCCGATCCTTACGCAGCTCGTAATAATAATCGGAAGACAGAATATATGGATACAGGCTGATCAAATCACCCCCGTAACGGCGCTTCCAAACTTTCGACGTGTCGCAGAATGAAGTCGGTCCGGCTAAGATGGCCCCCGCGATTCCGCCGATGCCTTTATAGAACGAGACGTACACACTATCGAACAACGCGCATACTTCGGCTGCCGTTTTTTGATAGTGGGGGAGAGATTCGAATAATCGCGCCCCGTCCAAATGTAGATGGATGCCCCGCTCTTTACAATGACGGCTGATGGCGACCAGTTCATCAAACGATGGCAGTTCACCGCCGATTTCACGTTGCGGCAACTCCAGGAGTAGACAAGCAATATCCGGCAACGCTTCGATTTCTTCCAGTGTCATGAGTCGGTTCGCCTCACCGACTAAAAGCGGTTCGATGTGATGGAGTTCTTTTAATCCATCCTGCTCATGAATTTCTAAATGAGAGAGTGGATGGTAAGCGACCGTGCGTTTCCCCGTTTCGTCGCACCAAATCCGTAACGCAATCTGTTGCGCCATCGTCCCGCTCGGAAAAAAGACCGCCGCTTCTTTCCCGAGGTCACCGGCCAGCTTTTCTTCGAACTGCCGAATGACTTTTCCCCGTCCATACTGATCGCTCGGCTCTTCATCACTCACTTGCTCCAACGCACGTTTCAACATCCCGACTTCGCGCTTCCCATGTCCGTTCAGATGGACGCTTGCGTAGTGGTACGATTCGGCCAACTGTTCCATTCCTTCCCCTCCAATGCAATATAGACTCCCTGTCAGTATAACAGGAAGTCTACGATTTAGTTCCGGACGCGAACAATCAGTTTCCCACGGACTTTCCGTGTCTCCAACTGCTCCAACCCTTCTTTCAATTGTTCAAACGGCAACACGTCCGTCACGAGATCTTGTAACTCGCCCGCCTCTAAAAGTGCCAGCAGTTCTTCCGCCATATACGATAAGTTTCGAATCGCATGCTCATTCCCGCTCGCATGTGCGGCGCCCAGTGCGACCTCATGAATCGACGGAGACAACGTGAACCCTTTCATATTCGACAGATCAGGCGGACCTGCAATATGCGCGAGATGTCCACTATACGCGAGGCGGTCCAAGTCGGCTGTCGCGACGTCACGTCCGACCGTGTTCAAAATTAAATCGACCCCACGGCCATGGGTCTCTTCCATAATCCGTTCTGTGACATCCTCGACGTTGTAATCAATCATCACATCCGCACCGAGGGATTCGACCCAGTCGAAGTTTTCCGGAGATGCTGTCGTGAATACTTTCAAACCTAGCCGTTTTGCGAGCTGAATCGCAAATCCGCCGACACCACCTGCACCGGCATGAATTAAAATCGTTTCTTTATCCCGTGTGTTCAACTTCTGCATGATGGCCTCATATGCCGTCATTCCCGCACAGAGGATCGAAGCAGCCGCTTCATCACTCACCGTCTCCGGGACGACGGCACAGGCACGGGCATCGACGACCGTATATTCAGCGAACCCACCGTATTTCGTCAAATCCGTGTGTACGGCCACGCGTGCCCCTGTAATGATGTTGGCGATGCTTGAGCCGACTTTCACGACTTCTCCGACGAGGTCGACCCCTAATATATGCGGATATGACCAATTCGGATTCCCGTTCGAACCGACTTTATAATCGACAGGGTTTAAGGCGACCGCCTCCACCCGAATCAACAGTTCACCTGCCTCAGGCTCTGGTCGTTCTATCTCACCTAGGTGCAAGTGTTCAAGACCAGGCTCATCCAACAACCAAGCTTTCATCATTTAGTATGCTCCTTCCGAATACGTGAGCTCATAAGAGTGTGAGTAAATTTCGACAAGGTTGCCGAACGGGTCTTCACAGTACACCATGCGGTACGGTTTTTCTCCTGGGTAATATTCCCGGATCGGCATGCGCTGTTTCCCGCCATGGGCAACGATTTTCTCCACAAGCCCCTCGATATCCGGGTCTTGGACACAGTAATGGAAGATCCCAGTCTTCCAAAACTCGAAGTTATCCTCCGGCGTCTCATTGTTCGGGAATTCAAACAGTTCGATTCCGATCCCGTCACCTGTCGACATGTGGGCGATACGGAATTTACCCCAACCTGGTCCGAAAACGTCTGTGCACATCACACCGATTGGTGAATCATCCTCGACAACATCGGATGGCGTCATAATCGTGTACCATCCCATGACCTCTTCATAAAACTTAACTGCCTCTGTTACGCTCGGTACAGAAAGGCCGATGTGTGAAAATATTCTTGGATACGTCATAGTTGATTAGCTCCTTTTCTTTTTGTTTGCTCATTTTGGTGGATAACGATAAGATACCTTCATCGAAACAATAAAAAAAGTACGCACATTGAAGTAACTACCCGAAAGTGAGGCATCCTGAACATGACGACATCGTTCCCTGTTAACCGTGCTCTTGAGATTATTGGCGGCAAATGGCGACCGCAAGTGTACTGTACCCTGCAAGATGGTCCCCGCCGTTTTTCTGAGATTCAACGTGCCATCCCGGACGTCAGCCGCAAAGTGTTGACTGACCAATTGCGTGAGCTCGAACAGCTCGGGATGGTCCGTCGCATCGACTATTCAACCGAAAAACAACTCCATGTCGAGTATTCGTTGACAGAAGAAGCCCGGGGACTGCAACCCGCGATGAATGCGCTCTGTTCGTGGGGCGAATCACATGACGAAAAATAAATCCCAGCCGAATCCGGCTGGGATTGTTTTATGAAGCGAACAAACTGATCAAGTTTCCGTCTGCATCGAGAACGATCGCATAGCGTTGCCCCCAGAACGCATCCCACGGCTCGCGATAAGAACGATATCCTTTCGCCACGATTTCGTCATGTAAACGGTCAAGTGCTTCGCGACTCTCACACAAAAAGGCTAATTCAATCCGGTGACCTTCAGACGGCTTCCATTCCCCGTACACGGATTCGGCTACTTCCACCGTATCAAACGCGAGGCGGACGCCACCCTGGTCGATTTCGACATGCGCTTCCTCATTCGCTGATTCCGGGATATCAAAACCGAGCGTCCGGTAAAAATCGAGAGACTGTTTCATTTCCGTCACGACAACCCCAACCATATCTAATTTGACTGTCATCCATCTCACTCCCCTATTCCATTTCTTGATACTATAAAGAGTGTACCATGCTGATTTAGAAATAAAGGAGATGGAATCAGTCAATGACCTATACCTTTCGACCGATGTCCCAAGTTCAAGCTGAAACAATCGCCTTCCAGTGGCGCTATGATGACGATTATGCATTCTACAACATGGACGCCGACGAAGAGGATTTAGCTGCTTTCTTAGATGCCAAACAACGTGGTGACAAGACATTCGCCATCTTCGATGACGATGAGCTAGTCGGGTTCGTCATCCTTCAATTTTCCGATGCACAAACCGTCGAAATCGGACTCGGGATGCGCCCAGACCGGACGGGGAATGGGCAAGGAAGAACATTCATCACCTCCATTTTACATTGGATTGAAACAACTTATGGACCGAAAACTGTCACATTAGCTGTCGCCACATTTAATGAACGGGCCATTCGTGTTTATCGAGCATGTGGATTTGAATCAACCGGAACGTTCTTGCAGGAAACAAACGGTGGGACATATCTGTTTCAATCCATGAGTCGGTCATCCGCCCAGGACAGACAATAGTCAGTCTGTGGCACTCGCGAAGCCTGAGATTCTTTCAGCATAAAAAAATCCAGCTTCTCCATGGAGAAGCTGGATTTTTTTAGTGTTTGACCGCAGCTGGTTTTGAAGAGAACCAGCCCCATACGGCGATTCCAACCATGACAGACCAGAAGAAGAGCGTCCATCCCGTCGAGTGGACAAATCCGTCCGGAAGGCCCATGAACTCGAACGGCGTCCCTTCAATCATCGCTTTAAACTTCGGATGTTCGAGCACGAGGACAACGAGTTTCACCCCGACCCAGCCGACGATCACGAAGGCTGCCGTCTCAAGCGATGGGCGTTGATGTAACAGCTTGACGAAGATTCGGGCTGCAAACCGCATTAAGATGACACCGATGAGACCACCCGTCAACACGAGGAAGAATTGACCCGAGTCGATCCCGCCGATTGTTCCGAGTCCAAGTGGCTTCACACTGACAGCGAGCGCTACAGCGGCAAGAATCGAGTCAATGGCAAACGCGATGTCTGCAAATTCGACTTTTGCGACCGTCCACCAAAATTCTTTCTTCGTCACCGGTTTTTCTGTCACCGCCGCCTCTTCTTTCGCTTCTATCGGAAGGTCTTGCTTCGGATCCACCCCTCGCGCCTTGTGCGTTTTATACAAGTGACGCGCACTCATACCAATCAAGTAAAGGGCACCGAGCGCTTGAATCTGCCAGACGTCGATCAAGAATGAAATCAGGAACAAGGCGATAAAACGAAATACGAACGCCCCTAACAATCCATAGAATAGTGCCTTTTTCTGTTCGGTACGTGGCAAGTGCTTAACCATGACGGCCAAGACGAGCGCGTTGTCTGCAGACAACAGGCCTTCGAGACCGACGAGTACAACGACGATCCAGGCATACTGCAGAAGTAACTGCCAATCCATTAAAACCTCTCCTTTATCTCAATTCATTCATATTTAACAGTGATCTATTTTTTAAGTTCACAGGACCATTTTATTCCCGTTTTTCCTGTAAATCAATCCTCGTTCTTCAATAAATGAAGTTTTTTCTTTCCGTTTTACAGATTCAAAACATGTTTGGAGAGCAAATTCATACCCGGTCCACCTCGGTTTCGTGATAAAATCCTAACAAGAACGAGTGGTACCTTGTACCTCTCTGAAAAAGGAGAATCCGAATATGTCTACAAGCCATGTTGCTTTACCTACAAAAGCAGAACGACATAAATTGTTCGGGTCGGTCCCACCGATTAAAGGAACAAAACCGACCGAGAAAGAACAAATGGTCGATTTACAAAATACACCGAAAAATTTCTTATTCGCGCTCGACAGCGTCGGCATCTCAAACGTTAAACACCCCGTCAACATTGAGACACCAAACGGCGTACAATCGACGGTCGCAACGTTCGAGCTGACGACATCACTCGTCCAGGACCGCAAAGGAATCAACATGTCCCGTTTAACCGAACAACTCGATGCCTACCACCAGCAAGGCTGGACGATCTCGAACCGTACTTTGATCGAGTTCGCCCAGGAGCTCGCAGAACGTATGGAACAAACGGAAGGTCAATTGACTGTCCGCTATCCATGGTTCTTCACGCGTAAAGCACCGGCTACCGGTCTCAGCGGGTTGATGAATGCAGATGTCATGCACCGTGTGACATACAACCTCGAGACAGGGACTGCGAGCGTCACGGTCGGTCTCATCATCAACGTGACGACCCTTTGCCCATGCTCGAAAGAGATCAGCGAGTATAGTGCGCACAACCAGCGCGGCTATATCACGATCGAAGCCGGTCTCGACGAAACATCGCTCGACGGCTTTGACTGGCGGGTTGCGTTGCTTGATGCAGCGGAATCAAACGCCTCGGCACCGCTCCATCCGGTCCTCAAACGCCCTGATGAGAAACGTGCGACAGAAATCGCCTACGAAAATCCCCGCTTCGTCGAGGACATGGTGCGCTTGATTGCAGCAGACCTTTATGAGTTGAAAGAAGTCGTCAACTTCTTCATCGAGTGCCGGAATGAAGAATCCATTCACCAACACGATGCCATCGCATCGATTACGTTCGATAAGCGCGAAAACTAAAAGAACGAGTGTGGTCTCAAAGGCCACACTCGTTTTTCATGTATTTAAAACGAGCTGCACCGTCAATAGGACGATGATGAGCATGACCCAAACCGCCCAGACGAGCCGCCACGTTCTCCAATCAACCCGCTTCATGACAGCGTATATCGTTCCGAATAAGACGAGCAAGAGCGGAATGACGACCCACGGATTTTCTAACATCACGCTTCCACGTCACCGTCCCACGCAAGCATGCCGCCTTCCACGTTCACAACCTGAAACCCTTGAGATTCCAAATAGTCACACGCCCGTTGGCTGCGACCTCCTGAACGGCAGACCACGTGGTAGACGTTATCTTTCGCTAACTTTTCGGTCACGTCCGGAAACTCCGAAAGCGGATAAAGCGGCACGTTCGGGATATGCCCCGCCTCGTACTCGTCCTCTTCCCGTACATCGATTACATGAAGTGACTCCCCGTTCTCCAACTTTTCCCGTAATTCTGTCGCATGAATGCTTTGCATGATGATTCCCCTTTCAAATAGAAACTCCTTTATTAGTTTACCTCAGTCCTAACGTGAAAAAACATAAAAAAAGCACCCTTCCTCAAAGAAGGATGCTTGAATCTTATGCTTCGTTACGCTCGTCGATGGCTTGAGCCGCTGTGATGAGCGTCAACTTGTAGACGTCTTCTTCGTTACAGCCACGTGATAAGTCGTTCACCGGTTTGTTGAGACCTTGAAGAATCGGACCAATCGCTTCGAATCCACCAAAGCGTTGGACCATCTTGTACCCGATGTTCCCTGCTTCGAGACTCGGGAAGACAAATACGTTTGCGTTCCCCGCAACGTCAGAACCTGGTGCTTTTTTCGCCGCTACGCTAGGGACGAATGCCGCATCAAACTGGAGTTCCCCATCGATTGGGAGGTTCGGTGACTTTTCTTTTGCAAGGCGAGTCGCTTCGACGACCTTCTCTGTTTCAGGTGATTTTGCTGAACCTTTTGTCGAGAAGCTGAGTAAGGCAACTTGTGGATCGATTCCGAACGTTTTTGCCGTTGCCGCTGATAAGAATGCATTTTCAGCGAGATCGGCTGCGTCCGGAGCGATGTTGATTGCGCAGTCTGAGAAGACATACTGCTCATCATCACGGACCATGATGAAAACGCCCGATGTTTTTTTGATGCCTGGTTGCATCTTGATGATTTGGAGAGCCGGACGGACCGTATCGGCTGTCGCATGCATCGCTCCTGAAACGAGCCCTTCCGCTTTTCCAGTGTGAACGAGCATCGTTCCGAAGTAGTTGACGTCTGAAGTAAGAAGCTCACGTGCCTGTTCGACCGTCGCTTTTCCTTTACGACGCTCAACGAACGATTCGACGAGGACATCGATGTCTTCGTATGTCGCTGGGTCGTATTGTGTCAAACCTGAAAGGTCAAATCCATGCTTCGCAGCGACCGCTTCGATGTCCACTTTCGCGCCGACGACGATCGGCTCGACCATTCCGTCTGCCTTCAATCGAACAGCGGCTCCGAGAACACGCTCATCGACACCTTCCGGGAAGACGATGGTCGGACGAACCGGGCTGACTTTCTGCTTCAACGTTTCAAATAATTTCATAACGAATGGACCCCTTTTCTCAATTTACATCAATAAATCTATTGGCTTTGCTGTTGACTTGTGTCTTTACGCGTTTTCAATTATACACAGTACCCTTTTCAAAATAAACTATTCTGCCCATTTCGTCATAAATCGCTTGAAATCAATCATTATATGGATAGAACAGTTGCGACAAAACCACTGATACAGCTTATTCTGAAGCCGTTTTCATTTTCATTTCCAATACTTCTTTACCCGATTCCGATTGTGATTACCCTCACAGTGTTTCAAATTTGCCTGTGTCCGAAGTCTGTATGATAAAATAAACAGCGAAGCCAAGTCCCGAAAGGAGTTTTTTTATGTCAGAACGTCCAGTACCGACAACCAATACGCAACACGCCGCCGCCACATTAGACGGTTGGTATTCACTTCATGATTTCCGTACCATCGATTGGGCCCGACTCAAGCTCGTCGATGCGGCAACACGTCAGGAAATGATCAAGGAATTCACGGATTTCCTTACTTCGCTTGAAGAAGTCGAGACTCGTGGAGAAGGGAGTCATGCTTTCTACTCGATCCTCGGTCAAAAAGCGGACCTCGTTTTGATGGTCCTCCGCCCGACGTTCAAAGAGCTCGAGGAAGTGGAGCGCGCGTTCCGCCAAACAAAACTATATGATTATATGATTCCATCTTATTCTTATGTCTCGGTCATCGAGCTCGGAATGTACCGTAGTACGGGTGAAGAAGACCCGTATCAAAACCCGCATATCCGCGCACGCTTGTACCCGACGTTACCGAAGGCAGCTCACATTTGCTTCTATCCGATGAGTAAAGCACGCCGCGACGGGGACAACTGGTACATGCTCTCCATGGATGAGCGCAAAGACCTCATGTACCGCCACAGCATGATCGGTCGTAGCTACGCAGGTAAAATTCAACAGTTCATCGGCGGGTCTACCGGATTCGACGCATGGGAATGGGGCGTCACGCTCTTCGCAGAGGACTCGCTCCAATTCAAGAAAATCGTCTACGAGATGCGCTTCGATGAAGTAAGCGCGAAGTATGGCGAGTTCGGAGACTTCTACGTCGGAAACATCCTTCCGAAAGAAGAGCTCGGCACTTTCTTTACTGTTTAAAGGTTTATGTGTATAACACCTCGGGAATCATGAGTAGTGAAGGCAAGTTATCATGATCAACGAGGTGAACAACGATGCGCGTGTTCAAAGAATCAGATCGAGACACTGCGGAACGTTTAGATTCGTTCATCGAACGAATGGCACCGACAGCAGAATTGGTTCAACATCGATTTGAAGAGCAATTGAAACATACACATACACAGCAAAAGGGTCAGGCAAACGCCTGACCCTTATTTTTCGACACCGACTTTGAGCGTTTCTCCGAGTAACTTCGCCAATTCGAGCATCCCGAACTGCCCGACTCTTGCTTCCGCGTCCGAATTGTAGTTCGTATTCGTGTTGACATCGTAGGCGTAGACCTCGCCGTCCCGGTCACGAATGATTTCAATTCCGGCAATGTCGATTTGATTGTTCATTAAGAAGTGTTCCAATTGCGGAATGATGGGGTCATCGAACCCTTCAACGATCTCAAACTTGGCCGGTGGCGTCTCTCCGACCGGGCAAAATTGATCTTCGATGGAGCAAGCGTCTGCCGGACAGAGCTCAAACCCTTCCGAAGTGTCGACCCGTACCGCATACAAGAACTTTCCTCCGATGAACTCACATCGCGTGATATACGGCTCCGGCGCTTCGATATACTGCTGAATCAACGTGATGCCGTCGATCGAATCTTCGAACGAGGGACCGTAGACGTACTGACGGAGGCTCTCAATCGTATGGAACAATTGGACCCCGAGACCTTTTCCGGCCCGGTTATGCTTCGTAATGAATGGGAACATGCCCAATCGCTCTGCCGCTTCGATAATCTGTTCTTTTCCGACAGCTGCGATTGTCTTCGGCACCCGGATGCCTGCTTTTCGAAGGGCTGTGTATTGGTTCACCTTACTGACCTCAAGTCGAATCGCTCGCGTACCGTTCAACACCTTCCGGCCGTTCGCTTCTAACCAAGCCAGCACGCCTTCTGTCAGTTCCGGTGCATAGCGATGACCGCGTGTGTGGGACGACGCACTCATCCGATTATAAAAAACACCTTCTGGTGGCGGCGAATCAATGTCGATCACACCGCGGTCTAAATGCCACAACTCGTAAGGCAGGTTTAATTGTTCGAGACGTTTGACGAGATGGTTCGTCCATTCGTCATTCTCATGCAACACATGAATTTTTGACATCGTCATCCCCCTTTATAGATGTCCCTACTTTACCACATCTATAACATACAATTCCAATATGCTTTATCAACAATCTCTGTTCCTGAATCTACATCATGCATGATGATACAATGAAAGGAATACGTGACGTATCGGAAGGAAGTGTTTCTTTTGCCTGGACCTACGATCAGTACAGACATCCTGATCTTGTTATACGGCCTTTTACTCGTTGCCGGAGTACTGGCCACCCGGATTTCCTCTCGTTTCGGACTCCCCGCCCTTCTCCTCTTCATGGGGATTGGAATGGTCGTCGGAAGTGATATAACCGGGTTTATTTTCTTTGATGATTCCAACCTCGCTCAACTCATCGGGGTTGCGGCACTTGTCGTCATTTTGTTCGAAGGTGGGCTGCAGACGAAATGGTCGTCTATTCGAAGCGTCCTGGCCCCAGCGATTTCACTCGCGACGTTCGGGGTGTTGGTGACGACGGCCGTTGTCGCCACCGCCGTTCATTTCGTGTTTGATTTTGGTTGGATCGAATCCTTCTTGTTCGGTGCGATCATCGGATCTACTGACGCGGCCGCGGTTTTCTCGGCATTTAAAGGAAAGAACATTTCGCCGAAAGTCGGAGCCACGTTGGAAGCGGAGTCTGGTTCCAACGACCCGATGGCCATGTTTTTGACCATTCTCGCACTCGATTTCATGACCACAGCGGATACAACGGTATGGGACGGCATCTGGATGTTCCTCCTCCAAATCGTTGTCGGTGCACTTGCCGGTATCCTGCTCGGTCAACTCTCACGCTGGATGATCAACCACTTGAAATTGGATTCTGGTGGGCTGCATGCCGTTTTGATGATCTCAATGGCTTTTTTGACATACGGGGTCGCCGCTTACTTTGAAGGAAGCGGACTCTTGGCCGTCTATCTGGCAGCCATGACGATTGGGAATGCACATACCGCTCATGAAGTGACAATCGTCCAGTTTTCAGAAGCTCTCGCCTGGATCATGCAAATCATCATGTTCGTCATTCTTGGACTGCTTGTCTTCCCAAGACAGCTCGTTGAACCCGATTTGATGTGGAAAGGGCTACTCGTCTCCTTCGTTTTAATGTTCCTCGCTCGACCGATTGCGGTTTACCTGTCAACACTCGGTATGGCGTTCACATCAAAAGAAAAACTCTTCATCTCTTGGGCTGGATTAAAAGGGGCGGTCCCGATCGTCCTGGCGACGTTCCCGCTCATCGCCGGTATCGAAGACGGGCAACTCATCTTCAACGCCGTCTTTTTCGTAGTCGTCACGAGCGCCTTGATTCAAGGAACAACGCTCACACCGCTCGCTTCCCGGCTAGGTCTATTGGGTCCGGAGAAAATTCGTTCCCCTTATACGATTGCACTCGTTTCGAGCAAGCGGTCTCAGTATCAGCTGATCGCCTACGTCGTCACAGACGCGTCATCGATGATCGGAAAGACGCTGGCGGATATCACGTTACCCCCGAATACGGTGGTCAACGCCATCGTTCGGAATGACTATTTGATTCCCCCGAACGGGCAGACGATGATTGAACCGGGTGACCTGTTATATGTTCTCGCCTCCTCGTATCGCCATGACCAACTCGACCAAAAGTTTGGCGAAGACGGTCTTGAACGAATCGATCCTTAAAAGGAATCACGAAAGGTCACGCCAAAAAAGCGTGACCTTTTCTAATGAATCGATATTTCATTCACTCGTCATATTGCAAGTCGTGTCGTTCCACTTGTTGCAGAGCGCAATTTAGTTAAGGGTCTTTCGATTAAACCGGAACATGTTTCGCTGAATGAATGAGAGCACCGACTTCCTCCATCCGATTTTCGTGTAACGCCTCGACGATGAAACTGCCGACGACCACCCCATCGCATACCGTTCCGAGCGTTTGAACTTGCTCAGCGCGATGAACACCAAATCCGGCAAGTACCGGAACCGGGGATTGTTCGACCAGCCCTCTCAGATGATCGAGCAGTTCCTCCGGAAACCGATCCGCCTTCCCCGTCGTCCCTTTCAATGTCACGGCGTAGACGAATCCTTCCGCCTTCTTTAACATTTCCTCTGTCCGTTTGCGGTTGCTCGTCAAGGTGACCAATTGGACGACGGCGACATCATGCCGGTTGATTCCATCAAATAAGCGCGTCCCTTCCTCGAACGGAAGATCCGGAATAATGACCCCACTCACGCCACACGCTGCGGCCCGATCAAAGAACGGTTGAATCCCATATCGGAACACCGGATTCAAGTAAGTCATGAGGACGATGGGGACGTTGAATTGACCTTTTCCTTCTATTAAATGGTTCAATACTTTTTCGAGCGTCACGCCGTCAGACAAGGCACGCCTTCCCGCCGCCTCGATAACCGGTCCGTCTGCGACCGGATCGGAGAACGGGATGCCTAGTTCAATCGCCGTCGCCCCCATCTCTTCTAATCGGACGATCGTCGGAATGAGTTGGTCGAGCCCGCCGTCACCGGCCATGATATATGGGACGAAGGCCGCCCCTTCTCTCTGTCGAATCGCAATCTCTAGTTTCATCGTGTCGCCACCTTCTCCCGGATTGTGTGGACATCTTTGTCTCCTCGTCCCGATAAACAAATGACCAATATTTCCTCTTCTCCCATCGTCTGCGCGAGCGTCTCTGCGTAAGCGAGGGCGTGCGAAGACTCAAGTGCTGGAATGATTCCTTCCTGTCGACTGAGGGCGAGACACGCATCGAGTGCCTCGTCATCCGTCACGGCCGCATAACGCACCCGTTCGATATCCTTCAAAAAACTATGCTCCGGTCCGACACCTGGATAATCGAGCCCGGCTGAGATCGAATGTGCCTCCTCGATTTGTCCGGCCGCGTCTTGCAACACATACATGAGCGAACCATGCAGGACACCGACCTCCCCTTTTGTAAGGGTCGCCGCATGCTTATCGGTCTCAATGCCGCTTCCTGCCGCCTCGACACCGTAGAGCGCGACCGACTCATCGTTTAAGAACGGATAGAACATCCCCATGGCATTGCTCCCTCCGCCGACACAAGCGACGACGGCGTCCGGTAGACGCCCTGTCTGTTCGAGGATTTGACGGCGTGTCTCTGTCCCGATCACACTTTGGAAATCACGTACCATCTGAGGAAACGGATGCGGTCCAAGTACGGAACCCATCACATAATGTGTATCATCGACATGTTTGACCCAATAACGAAGCGCTTCATTGACGGCGTCTTTTAACGTGCGACTGCCTGATTTGACAGGTACGACTTTCGCACCAAGCAATTCCATCCGAAACACGTTCAACGCTTGGCGCTCGACGTCGACCTCCCCCATAAAGATGGTACATTCCAAATCGAGTAACGCACACACCGTCGCAGTCGCGACACCATGTTGACCGGCACCCGTCTCAGCGACGACTTTTTGTTTCCCCATTCGTTTCGCAAGGAGCGCCTGCCCGATCGTGTTGTTGATTTTATGGGCGCCGGTATGATTCAAGTCCTCACGTTTCAAATAGACGTTCGTCCCGAGACGGCGACTCAAGTTCGACGCATAATAAAGTGGTGTCTCACGTCCGACATACTCCCTTAGCAGTGACGCAAACCGTTCATGGAACACTGGGTCTTGCTTCGCCTCTTCGTAAGCGACCTCTAATTCTTCGACCGCCTGCATGAGCGTTTCCGGAATGTACTTTCCACCGTATTGTCCAAATTTCCCGTTCACTGGTTGTGCATACATCTCGTTTCCTCCTTGGCACGTCGAACGAACGTGCGAATTTTTTCAATATCTTTTACACCGTCCGTCTCGACACCGCTCGAGACATCGACGCCGTCTGGTTGAATCGTTTGAATCGCTTGTCTCACATTATCTGGAGATAGCCCGCCCGCTAGCCAAAACGGACGCTGTGGTCGGACCATTGAGCTCCAGTCTAATACTTGCCCACTTCCCGGGGTCGGGTGGTCCATCAACCGCACATCTGCCTCCTCTTCGCTCGATGCATCGATAATCGGTATTCCGAAGATTCGAAGGTCTTCTATTGATTGCGTCCGATGGTGAATTTGTAAATCCGTCAGCCCTACTTCCATCGCTTGTTCGATGTCTTCCATTGAAGGACTTAAAAACACACCAACGATTCGTACCGATTGTGGAATTTGTGCCGCTAGTTCCTTTGCTGTTGTCACGTCGATTTGACGGGAACTCGGTGCGAATACGAAGCCGACGGCATCCGCTCCCGCTTCAACCGCTGCCTGGACAGCTTCCTCTGTCTTTACTCCACAGATTTTAACGAACATGTTTTCAACTCCTCGAGTAACCGGGTCGGGTTTTCTTCACGCATGAGTGCTTCCCCGACGAGAATGGCGCTTGCCCCGGCTTCTTGTAGGCGCGCAGCCGCCTCGACCGTACTGACGCCACTTTCACTGACGAAGGTGACGTCGGGATAGCGTTTCATCAAATCAATCGATGTCTCGAGGGATACCTCGAACGTCTTTAAGTCTCTGTTATTGATGCCGATCAATACGTCATCAAGTTCGAGTGCGATACGCAACTCCGTCTCGTCATGTATTTCAACTAAGACGTCGAGACCGATGGAGCGAGCGTATCGCGTCAATTCGTGGAGACGCTTCGGATGAAGGGCCGCCACGATGAGAAGGGCCACACTCGCTCCGTAATGCTTCGCATAGTCGAGTTGTCGTTCATCGATGATGAAATCTTTACAGAGCACCGGGATCGTGACGACCTCGGCGACTTGTCGCAAATCGTCAAAGGACCCGTTGAAATACGTCGTGTCTGTCAAAACGGAGATCATCGTCGCACCGGCTTGTTCGTATTGACGAGCGCGTTCGGCGACGTCGACCGTTTCCCGAATCATTCCTTTCGAGGGAGACGATCGTTTGATTTCCGAGATGATGTGGAACCCTTCATTCATTCGACTCAAGAGAGCGATTGGCTTTGTCACAGCCACATCGATTGGCTGCATGCGACTAACCTCTTCGATTTTCGTTCCGATGATTTTTGTTAAATAACTCATGCCTCTACCTCCGTACGTTGTAAGTGTTGTAATACGCGCAAGGCGTGTCCTTCATCAATGCTTCGTTTCGCCTCGTTCACTCCCGCACGGAGCGTTGAAGTCGTCCCATACGTGCAAAGAGCCAGTGCTGCGTTCAATAAGACGACGTCTCGCGCCGGACCTGTTTCTCCGTTCAACACGGCGAGAAGTGTCGCAGCGTTCTCTTCCGGTGTGCCCCCGCGTAATGCTTCGAGCGGTGCCCGCATCAAGCCGACATCCCGTGGGTCGACCGCGTAGCGCGCCGTCTGTTCCCCATCGAAGAAGTACACGTCGTTCACACCGGCAAGACTCGCTTCGTCGAGACCACCTGCACCGTGGACGACCATGCCACGCTCCACGCCGAGATGACGCATTGCGGTTGCCATCTTCTCGATTAGGGATGGATGATAGACACCGACAAGTTGTCTTTTCGGACGAAGCGGATTCGTAAGCGGTCCGATTTGGTTGAAGATGGTCGCCGTCGCCAGTCGTTTCCGGACCGGCATGACGTGCTTCATGATCGGGTGTACATGCTGGGCAAACAGGAAACTCAAGTTCGTCCTTCCTAAGTCGGCATGTACTTCTTCCGCCGTCTTCACGATTGGAACGTTCAATGCCTCGAGGACGTCGGCACTCCCCGATCGACTCGATACACTTCGATTCCCGTGCTTGGCGACCGGAATACCGAGACCGGCCAGAACGAACGCGACGGTCGAGCTGATGTTGAACGTGTGCGCCCCGTCGCCGCCAGTGCCGCACACATCAAGTACCGGTAAATCCGTTGGGGGGAACTGTGCCGCTTCACGGATGTACGCCGCGAGTCCCGCCATCTCTTCTGCCGTCTCCCCGCGTTCTTTCAGTGCGAGCAGCGCCCGTTCGATTTGGGCCTCATCCGCTTGGAACATTTCGCTTGCTGCCACTTTCATATCTGCTGTTGATAATGCGTTTGTCTCCAATTGTTGAATCATCGTCTGTTCCCCCTCTAAAAATGTGTATTAAAAAACTCCATACGACAGTCGTCGTATGGAGGACGGTTCTAGACCGCGGTGCCACCTCTCGTTGATTCCGAAGAATCCACTCTCCGATGCAATCACATCGTATCCCGATAACGGGGGAAGCCGTCACGACCTACTCTCTTCCTTCAGTCATGCTCTCATGAGTCCATTCACGCGGACGCCTCGGTCAGGATCCCACCATCCCTGACTCTCTGGACGAAACGTCTTCTCGCGCTACTCTTCTCAATCCTCGATTTGTGTTATTGAAACGAAAAAGGGGTCACCCGTCTCCTCATAGCTTACGCTACAAGAAGGACGAGTAACCCCGTGGTGCCACCTTCGTTGGTTCCTAAGAACCCACTTCACGGACAATCATCCGCTTCCCCGTGATAACGGTGGGTAACCCGCTAAAGCCTACTCAAAGTTCGGTTTAGAGCTCAGAAGTCCATTCGCGACGTCCTGTATACTGATTCACACCAACCATCAGCTCTCTGTCATACAAGATTCGTCGTTACTTCTCTTCGTCGACGCCTTTGTTCGTTTCAGTTAAGTTAACTCGTACTATACAGGCCCGCCCCAAGCCTGTCAAATAAAAAAATTAAAAAAACTTTGCCTCTATATGTGCCACTCAAAAACCGTCCACCTTCTCATTTTTTCGAATTGACACGTATTTTTTGTGTCTGCTATAGTCGTTCCCATCAACATTTCACTTTGCTAAAGGAGAATCGATTGTGGAAACAAACAAACTCAAACGAGAACTGTCTACGCGACAGCTCACGATGATTTCTCTCGGGAGTGCGATCGGGACAGGACTCTTCCTCGGAAGCGGTCTCGCCATTCAAACAGCAGGACCAAGCGTCCTCGTCAGTTATGCAATCGGCGCGTTCATCGTCCTGTTACTCATGGGTGCCCTCGCCGAGATGACAGTCGCCCACCCAACTTCGGGATCATTCGGGACGATTGCCGAACGATATATCCATCCGCTCGCCGGATTTTTGGTTCGCTATTCCTACTGGGTGGCGAACGTCCTTGCGATTGGTGTCGAAGTCAGTGCCATCGCCATTTACATGCAATACTGGTTTCCGGATGTGAACGGATTCGTATGGGTCGCCCTGTTCGGTGGATTACTCATTTACGTTAACGCCCGTCACGTTCATACGTTCGGGACGACCGAGTACTGGTTATCCTTCATCAAAGTGTCTGCAATCATGCTGTTCATCATCCTTGGTGCAGCGGCTTTATTCGGTGAACCCGGTTCTCCAGTCGAATCGTTAACAGCTGGCGATCAAGGCTTTTTCGCTTTCGGATTTTACGGGATGTGGGTGACAATTTTCATCTCCCTCTTCAGTTTCCTCGGAACGGAACTCGTAGCCGTCACAGCAGGAGAAGCAAAAGACCCGGACAAGGCGGTTCCACGCGCTTTGCGCGCAACCGTATTCCGTCTAGCCTTCTTTTACGTGATCACACTTGCCATCATGCTCATGCTCATCCCATGGCAACAGGCCGGGATTGACCAAAGCCCATTCGTCCTCGTCATGGAACGATTTGACGTTCCTGGCGCAGCAGGCATTTTGAATTTCGTCATCTTGATTGCCGCTCTGTCGGCGATGAATGCACAACTTTACGCCTCAACGCGCATGATGTATTCACTCGCTGAAGCGGGCGATGCACCAAACGTATTTAAAAAAGTGAGCAAAAACGGGATTCCGACAGCTGCATTGTTCGTTTCAACAGGCGGAATCGTCTTGGCAGCCCTGCTACAACTCTTCATGGAGTCGTCATACCCATTCTTGATGGGGATCTCGATGTTTGGAGCCATCTTCACTTGGTTGATGGTGTTCGTCTCTCATTTGTTCTTCCGTAAAAAATGGACAGGACGCAAACTTCCTGTCCGAATGATGGGGTATCCGTTCCTCCCGCTTCTCGGAGCGGTATTATTGCTCAGCTTAATGATCACGACATGGTTTACCGACTTCAACATTTTACTCAAGTTCGGTATCCCATGGTTGATCGGCTTGACCGTCATTTACTTCGTACGCGAGCGGTTGCGTCAAGCAAACCGTGTACCTGAAGACTTAGATCAGGCCAATTGATTCTAATCCCCCTCCAATGGATGGGGGATTTTTTCTGTACAAAAAGTCCCTTTCGCAATCGAAAGGGACTTGAAGGGTCGTTGATCAGAAGAACTGACGCGGGTTGACCGTGCTACCTGCACTCGTTGCCGAGTAAGAGTAGCCGCCTTTATGAATTTCAAAGTGTAGGTGTGAACCTGACGAGTTTCCTGTACTTCCCATAGCTCCGATATTCGTTCCTTGTGTGACACGTTGTCCTGCACTGACTGAGACCGAGCTCATATGCGCATAAACTGTCGTCCACACTTGACCATTGATGACATGGGCAATCATGACGTGGTTTCCATATGCACCACCCCATCCGGCACGAATGACCGTACCTGTTGCTGAAGCACGAATCGGCGTACCAACAGGACCTGCGATATCCGCTCCGTTATGGAACGAATAACCATACGCCCCACTTGCCGGTCCCCAACCTTGTGAGAAACGGCCATAAGCCGGCTGGATGAACATTGCACTCGATGGAGCCGGTGTCGAAGTCGTCACATTGCTTTGAGTCGTCTTGTTTGAAGTTGAAGAAGACTGGGTATTAGAAGTACTGCTCTGCTTTTTCTGAGCTGCCGCAGCCGCTGCTTTTCGCTCTGCTTCTGCTTTTCGTGCCGCTTCAGCCTTACGTGCTGCCTCTGCTTGGCGTGCTGCCTCTGCCTGACGCGCCGCCTCTGATTGGCGTGACGCTGCCGCTTGTCGCTCTGCTTCTGCTTGGCGAGCCGCTTCAGCCTTACGTGCTGCTTCAGCTTTTCGTGCCGCCTCGGCTTGACGCGCTTCTTCCGCCTTGCGCGCCGCTTCCTGGCGTGCCGCTTCTTCAGCACGGCGACGAGCTTCTTCTTCCTCACGGCGTTGTGCTTCGATTTCGGCAGCAATTGCCTCTTCTTGCGCCACTAACGTCGCTTCGATTTCCTGAAGGTCGAAGATTTGTGTTTCAAACTTGATGTTCTTCTCTTCGAGCTCTTTGATGCGCGCTTCGCGCTCTTTCATTTTCTTCTCGAGCTCAGATTGACGGACTTCGAGAACTTTTTGTTGTTCTACGAGTGATTCACGTTCTTCTTTCAAGTCCGCTTGCGCTGCTTTCAAAGACGCTTGCGTCGCTTCGTAATCATCAAACAATTCTTGGTCATTGCGCTGAATCGTTCCCGCTGAAATCATCCGCGTGACGAGGTCGGAGAAGTTCTTCGCACCGAAGATGAATTCTGCCCAGTTGATCGAACCGCCACCGTTCTTTTGCATTGTGGCCATTCGTTCTTTCATCATGTTTTCTTGCGCTTTCATCTTCTTCTGATAAGACTTGATGTCTTTCTCTAAATCCTCGATTTTCATTTCCGTGCGCTTGATCTCTTGACGCTTCATCGCGACATCATTGATGATGTCCTGCAATTGCGCGTCCATTTTGTTCACTTCTGCTTGAACCTTCGAGATTTCGCTCTTATTTTGTTCGATTTTTGAAGAAGTGTCAGCCTGGTTCTTCTTCACATCGTTACGTTTTTCTTGAACTTTCTTTTGTTGTTCCTGCTTTTCTTTAATTGAGGTCGAAGCATCCGCCACCGTGTGCGTGCCAATGAGCATCACTCCGAGTGTGAGTGTCGATACCGTGCGTTTCCAGTTCATGAACGGGGTACATCCTTTCTAAAATGACAAAACCGTGCGCCAGACAACTTACTTATTTCAATCGCTTCAGTATGTAACAAAAACGATAAAGAGTTGAGATTCAACAAAACTAATTATATCTAACTGCTAGAAATTTTCCTGTTAAAGTTATATTTCAATTTTATTACGCTGAAAATTGGGAAATACATAGGAAATGATAAAACTCTTTATTTATCAATATGTTATCAAAACACGATATTTGAAATGCTATCGTAATGTTTTATTAGAAAAGAAAACACTTTACCTTATTTTCAAATAATAATCACCTTCATTTTCTCTTCTTTTACCATTTATCGGCAGATGAAGAGCGAAGGTTGAATAAAAAAAAGCCTGTCCCCTTTCATCAATGAAACATGATTCGGGACAGGTCATTTTATTCGATTGCGGTCTTATAATTTGAATGCGCCAACGATGACAAAAACCCAGGCTGCGATGAACAATACTCCGCCAATCGGTGTGACAGCACCGAGTTTTGTAATACCGGTCAACGCCATGACATATAAACTTCCTGAGAAGAATACAATCCCGGCAAACATGAGCCAACCGGCGATGTTAAATTGACTGATACTGACGCGCATGAGTACCGACGCAATCCCGATGATTCCAAGTGCATGGACCATATGGTATAACACACCCGTCTGCCAATTGGCGAGCATATTTGGCGCCAACCGCTCTTTCAAAGCATGTGCACCGAACGCACCGAACGCCACTCCAAGTGCCATCAACCCGGCACCGATCATTAACAACCCTTTCATCCTATGTCCCCCTTATCTCACTCTGCGAGCTGGTAAATTCCACTTCCGATAGTAGGATATCACTCGTAACGTCGCTACGACAATTAATAGACCATATACAGGCAGCCCACCCTCCAGTTTGAGGTAATAGGTGATGACCGCAATCAAAATGGCCCAAATCGCATACACTTCCGACTGCAGCACGAGTGGTTTTCGCCCCGCCAACAAGTCGCGGACGACACCACCGCCAACACCGGTTAATACGGCCGCCGCAATCGCGGCCGATAGCGGAAGGTCGAGTTTAATCGCGACTTGCGCTCCCTGAAACGCAAACGCGACCAGACCGATGGCGTCGACGATGACCCCCCAGCGCTCCCAATGCGGCAAGACGACGCTCGGAAGCAGGAAGATGAGGAGCGCGACAAGAAAACATAAAACAAACAAGTCGTTTTGTTGCCAAATCAAACTGACGGGGTTCCCTAACAGGACGTTTCGAATCGCACCACCGCCGAAGGCCGTGATAAATGCGAGGAGCCACACCCCAAAAATATCGTATTTCTCATCCATCGCAATGATGGCACCGCTCGCCGCGAACGCAATCGTTCCGACGACGTTTAGTAATTCCCACTCCATGAACATCCCTTGCCCTTTCTGACACGTAATCTATGGTAAAGTTAAGTTACAAAAAATCTGATCAGTCGAGCGACTGTTGTAAAGGATGTCGGTATGTTTATGAAACGAATCGCTTTGTTCCGTATATGGATTATCGTCTCCATGTTCGCCCGATTTATTATCCGGCTTTACGCTTTTTCCCGTAAGCAACAGCAAGGGCTCGCCACGACAGAAGAGTATGAGGCGCTCATGCTGAAGCTGGCCCGTGAATATAAACGAAACGCACTCCGGCTCGAGGGCTTGTTGATCAAACTCGGACAGTTCTTATCCATCCGTGCCGATCTCCTGCCTCCTGCCGTCTTGAACGAGCTGTCTGAACTCGTCGACCGCGTCCCGTCTTCAGGTTGGGAAAAATCACGCGCGATCTTAGAAGCGGAATGGGGCGTCCCTTATACGCAAGTCGTGAAAGACGTCGGCATCGATGCCGTCGCTTCCGCTTCAATCGGGGAAGTATATGGGGCGACGTTACTTGAAAACGGTAAGCGGGTCGCCTTAAAAATCCAGCGCCCAAACATCGAAAAAATCATCCGCACCGACTTCCGCGCCATGCGAATCGTCACGACAATGTTGAAGCGCACTTCCCTCTCAAAATCAACCGACTTAGATAGCTTATATCGTCAAATGATTTTTGTCATCGGGGATGAGCTAAATTTTCAAACCGAATTAAAAAATGCCCTTTATTTCAAAGCGAAATATGCAGATAACCCGGATGTGTACATCCCGGATTATCATGACCACCTATGCACCAACCGGGTCTTGACAATGGATTGGGTCGATGCACGCCGCATTACCGACCTTGCCTTTCTAAAAGAGCACGGAATTGAGCGGACACCGCTGGCCGAACGGCTCTTCACCCTCGCCGCAGAACAACTTCTTTTTGGCGGGCAGTTCCATGCGGACCCCCATCCAGGTAACGTCCAGATTCGGGCAGACGGCACCATCATCCTGCTCGACTTCGGTATGGTCGGTCAAACTACTTCACAGGACATGGCGACGATCCGTAAAATTCTTCAGGCCTTCATCTCGCTCGACTATGACAGCGTCGTTGACGGACTTGAGGATTTACGCTTCCTTCTCCCGACTGCGAACAAACAAAATATCCGGCAAGCCTTAGAAAAAGCCGTCACGTTTTATTTAGAGACCGATATCGACAACGTCGATACAAAATTGATTGAGAAGGTGCTGCAGGATATCCAACTGCTCGTCAAGAACGAGCCGATTCAACTGCCCGCCGAATTCGCCTTTTTCGGCCGGGCCGCCTCGACCTTACTCGGAATCCTCCAAATCCTCGACCCGAAAATCGATTTGTTCACACTCGGCAAACCGATTGTCATCGAGTGGCTCGAGGAAGACGGGACGACGTTGCAAAACCGTTACGTCACGACCGGGATCAACTATGCGAAGAAATTATTGAATGTCCCGCCGCTACTGGATAATTACTTAAAAGAACCGACAAGAAAGCGGCTTTCCGAACAAGCGATGTTCCAACGTGAGCTGGAATCAAAAGAACTGCTCCATAGACAAACGTTCAACTCCGCGCTCATGATTCTCGGACTTCTTGTCGGACTTCTCGGCTATGTACAGCCTGATGATTGGCTGTTCTGGTCGGGTGGCGTGGTCGCTGTTCTCACCTACTTCAATTCGAGGCGCATCGGCCGTAAGATTCGTCACTTGGCGCGCCAGGATTTCCGTGTATGACCGAACCATCACCTTACGAGGTGATGGTTTTTTGATCAAACAGCCGCAATTTACCTTTCAATCCCGAGAGAGGATTCTGTCTTACGCTTCAGGAAAACGGGTATCCTCTAATTAGCTGTGCATTTTTCGGAAAGGGGATATCAAAATGCGTGAAGAGAAAAACTTCATCAATGGGGAATGGATTGAAACCGAAGAAACGCTGGAGGTGCGGAATCCGGCCACCGGGAACGTGATGGCCGTCGTGACCAAGAGTGAACCGAAAGAAGCCCGCCAAGCCGTCGATGCGGCTTACGATGCACTGAAGGACTGGCAGGCAAAAACAGCCGAAGAACGCGGGGCTTTATTAAACGAATGGCATCGTCTGATTGACGAGCATACAGAATCTCTTGCGAAAACGATGGTCGAGGAGCAAGGAAAACCGTTGAAAGAGGCCATCGGAGAAATCAAATACGCAAACGGCTTCATCGATTGGTATGCCAGTGAAGGAAGACGGGTGTACGGGGAAACGATTCCCGCTTCGTCGAATGCGAAGCGCATCCTCGCCATCAAACAGCCGGTCGGCGTCATTGCCGCAATCACACCTTGGAACTTCCCGGCCGCGATGATCACCCGGAAAGTCGCCCCCGCTCTCGCCGCCGGTTGCACGGTCGTCATGAAACCCGCTTCGGCGACACCACTTACCGCAATCGAGCTCATCAAACTGGCGGAGAAAGCCGGATTCCCGAAAGGCGTCATCAATCTCGTGACAGGAAAGGCGTCCGATATCGTCAACGTGTGGCAACAAGACCACCGGGTCCGGAAATTAACCTTCACCGGGTCAACGGAAGTCGGGAAGATGCTCATGCGTGACGCTGCGGATACGATGAAAAAGATTTCTCTCGAGCTCGGCGGGCACGCCCCGTTAATCGTGACAGCGAAAGCAGACTTGGATAAAGCGGTCCCGCAGGCCGTCGCCACGAAATTCCGAAATGGCGGGCAAACATGCGTCTGCGCGAACCGCCTCTATGTACAACGTGACATCGTCGACGAGTTCTCGGAACGATTCATCAAAGAAGTGGAGGCACTCAACGTCGGGAACGGATTGGACGAAGACATCGATATCGGCCCGTTGATTGATGACGATGCGCTCAGTAAAGTCGAAAAGCATATCGAGGACGCCGAAATTCGCGGAGGCGAAGTGTCGGGTGGTGAACATATCGAAGGACTGTTTATTCGGCCCGCCGTCATTCGATACGCGAACGAGGACATGCTCTGTATGAATGAGGAAACGTTCGGACCGGTCGCCCCGATTGCGACGTTCGATACGCTCGAAGAAGTCATCGAGCGCGCAAACAACACGCCGTTTGGCCTAGCCGCTTATTTGTTCACCCAAGACATCAACGAGGCCGTCTATTTGGCCGAGTCACTCGAGTATGGGATCGTCGGGGTAAACGACGGTCTTCCTTCGACACCACAGGCGCCGTTTGGCGGGTGGAAAGAAAGTGGCCTTGGTCGAGAAGGCGGACACCACGGAATCGATGAGTTTCTAGAAGTAAAATATATCTCGCTCGGATTATAAAAAAGGTCTGTCGCACGATGCGACAGACCTTTCTTTATGCGCTAATCCACTCAATCAAATCTTTTGGCGTTTGGATCACATGGTCAGCCATGGCCCACTCTTCTTCATTTCCAAAGCCGAACCCTGTCAGGACGACCGGAAAATCATGTGCACGTGCGGCTTCGACATCGGACTTGCGGTCCCCGACCATGATATAGTCGGCCTCTCCGTGACGGACCCGATGCGTCGTCAAAATGTCCGCTTTTTTCTCGCCACCGACTGACTCCAGACATTCAGGTGCGGTCATATATTGGCGAATCTGCTGTGTATCCAAAATCAGGTTCATGTAATGGACCCCGCAATTACTCGCTGTCGTGAGCGTGTGCCCTTGCTCATGCAAGGTTTCTAACAGCTCTCGAATCCCATCAAACAGGACATTCTGACCTTCAATTGATTTCTCTAACGTTGTATGACGAAGTCTACGAATGAGCCGAATCTCTTCGAGTGTCGCCTCCGGGATGACATGCTCCCAGAAAGCATTTCCTGCCAATCCATATCCGGAGCGTACGGCTTCCTCGCTTGGTTTTGGTAAGTGTGGAAGCTCATCCAGCGCATCATGGATTGCCTTTGTCATCGGACCGGTCGTGTCGACCAATGTTCCGTCAATATCAAACAAAATCACTGCCATTGTCTCGTTCTCCTCCTTCTTACTCTTCCCCTACCGTAGCAGAATCCCCTCAAATTCAAAAGTGAAAACGTCGTGACAAAAAAACGGCTGAACGTATTGTTCAGCCGTTTGCATCATCCGCGCCAGAAGCTCATTCCGCCTTTAACCGAATAAACATCTGTATAGCCGGCACTTTTCAACATGGCCGCAGCCCGTTGACTGCGCATGCCACTTTGACAAATCACATATACCGGACGTTCTTTGTCCTTCGGATAATTCGCTTGCGCATTTCCGAAACCTGACAACGGAACATTTTTCGCTTGTTTGATATGCCCACCACGGTATTCGTGCGGTTCACGTACATCAAGTAGTTGAATGTTTCGCTCTTCAGCGATTTTTCGTCTCAATTCGTCTGTCGATACAGTCTTGACGCTGTTCCGACGACTCCACCAAAAGTAAATCAATCCGATCACTACGGCTACAAAAAGAAAATCGAGCATGTCTACGCCTCCATTGTTCAATGTCATACATCCATTATACCCCCTATGGTATATAAGTCAATTCGTATGCCTTTAAAAAAAGCCATGCCTCATGGGCATGACTTAAAAATCCAGCAACGAATCCGATTTTGGTTTCTCTTCCTCTTCAACCGGGATTCCGAGAAATGCCGCCATTTGACGGTCCAGCGGTGGCTTGGTCGCTTGTTGTGGGGCCGCTTGTATTGGGGGTTGCGGGGATTCTGTTGTTTCCGCCAGCAACAGTTCACAATAGCCCATCAGTTTGGCCAAATGACGCTTTTGTACCTCACCATTTGACGATTCAATCTGTGCCATCACCTCACGCATTCGGGCAATGACTTGTTGTTCTGTAATCATCGTTCGTACACATCCTTTTCCTTTCCATTGTGCAGGAATTGCCTTTCCCTCCGCAAGTGTCATTCATTCGGTCGCGATGCCACCCAGTTCAAAAAGGCTTTGTAGTCAAACCGGACCTGGGCGGCGTAGAAATCCGCCCATCTCGATAGTTGGTGCACAAACAGCGACTTTGATGACCCGATCGCCTGACTAATATGCTCACTCGCACCATATTCGAGCACGTTCGACTTGGCATCCGCACGCGCATGGATTTTAGCCGTGATTTGCGCTTGAACGCGTAGCGTCTCGATCAGCGATTCCTCACCTTTTATATGTTTTGCCTTCACTTTACGCTTGTATGGAGAACGTTGACGGACGTAATATTCCTTTTCTTCAATCGTCAAGTATCCGAGATACGGGTCTTGACTATGCACCATGACCCGCTGCGCCGCGACGACACGGGCACCTTGGTGGGACAACCCGTCTTCGAACAACGGATGAGTCGGCAGGAACAAGGAAGGGACAGCGGACTGCGCTTCCTTCATCTCCAGGATGACATCCTCGTCGTGTTCGTCATCTGCCCCCTCGATCAAAATATAGTACCGTTCCAATCCGATCGATGCCGTCCCGCTCTGCAATTTGATGGCGATGTCTTTGATCGCGTAATGATCGGCATGGTGACGATGTGCGTCGGATAACGACGACAAATAACTGCCCCACGCCGCTTTGATTTTTTCTCGTGTCGCTTCGTCGACGGGAATCAAATCCTCACTCGTAGAAAAATAGCGGACTTCATCCCGCACTTCCGTTCGTTCCGCCAAAAATGCATCTTTTTTCTTCTCTGCTTTCTTGATTACTTTCTTAATCGCTTTGCACGTATTCGTCTTCGTGAACTGAATGTCTTCACTCTGCCCGCGAGCATGCTGCTCGATTGCATCCGCATAAGCACTGGCAAACGTCTCGATGGCTGCCTTGCCATCGAATCCCGATTCCGCCGCAAAGAGGTCCACCGAGACCGCCATCCGGAGCAAGTCGAACAAGTACGAGCCGATATACGCCTCATCAAAGTCGTTCACATCATAAATGATCGTTCCCGCACCGTCCTCAAACACCCCGAAATTCTCAAAGTGTAAGTCCCCTTGAATGAATGTCGGGTGGGATGGTCCGGTATCAAAGGCAAGCGGGACCTTTGCGAAATCGTAGTAAAACAGATGGGAACTTCCCCGGAAGAAAGAGAACGGACTCGTACTCATCTTGGCGTATTTTTCTCGCCTCGCCTCTTCAGAGAGGTGCCGAATCGACTGGTCATAAAAGTCGAGAACGGTTCCAATCGTTTGACTGCGAATCTCTTGCTTGATTGCTGTGAACATACCGTCCTCCCCTTCACTGGTCGAACAATCGTTTATATTCGCCGTACCCTTCTGCCTCGAGCTCTTCTACCGGGATAAAGCGTAAGGCCGCGGAGTTGATGCAATACCGCAGACCGCCGAGCTCTTTCGGACCGTCGTCAAACACGTGCCCGAGGTGACTATCGGCGTGCTTGGACCGAACTTCCGTCCGCACCATATGATGCGTCGTATCCATATTCAAATCGACCCGTTTCTCTTCAATCGGTCGAGAGAAGCTCGGCCATCCACAATTGGATTGAAACTTGTCATGAGACGTGAAGAGCGGGGTGCCGTCGATGATGTCGACATACAATCCTTCTCGCTCCTCGTCCCAATACTCGTTTCGAAACGGTGGCTCTGTCCCGTTCTCCTGCGTCACTTTATACTGAATTGGTGTCAGGCGCTCCCGTAATTCTTTCTGTTGCTTCTTATCGCTCCATGCCTCTTTAATGAATTTGGCACGGCCTGACCCGACGCGATACATCTCGTAACGGAACGGATTCTTTTTGTAATAGTCCTGGTGATAGTCCTCAGCCTCCCAAAACGTCTTCGCCGGTCGAATCTCGACTTCAATCGGACGTTCAAAACGGCCCGATGCCTCGACCTCCTGTTTAGAACGCTCTGCCGCATCCCGTTGTTCTTCCGAGTGATAAAAAATCGCAGGACGATACGATTCGCCCCGGTCGTTGAATTGCCCGCCTCCGTCGGTCGGGTCAATTTGACGCCAATAGATTCGGAGTAACTCTTCATAAGAAATGACTTCCGGGTCAAACGTGATTTCGACCGCTTCTAAATGACCTGTCGTCTCCGAACACACCTGCTGATACGTCGGATTGTCGACGTGACCTCCCGTGTATCCCGAGATGACTTTCTCTACCCCTTCATATTTATGAAACGGTTTGACCATACACCAAAAACAGCCTCCCGCAAATGTCGCTTTTGCCATCATAAACCCCTCCTTACTTTGTAATGTACCCGAAAATGTTCCGAGACAACAAAAAACGAGAACGGCAAATGTTCTCGTTTCAATCTTCTTCGACTTGATTCATATGTCGCATCACTAAAAATAAAATGACACCGACGATAGCCGCCCCCAATACGGTCAACGCCATATTATTTCGAGCCGATAAAGTATAAAAGATCGCTAATCCAATCAAGATGAGCGCAATCGGAATAAACGCTCGCTTAAAATGATCCCAGTAACGCACGGACAGTCCTCCTTTTCTTATATCATACCAAACTTTCGATTTTAGGATGGACTGTTCGCGCAAGAATCCACATAATCTTCAAGCAAACAAGGGATTTGAAGTGTTAGAAGGGAATAATCTGTGGGGGCATTCCCCATAAAAACAACTCATTACTATCGATATAATATGAAATGATTTATACTGTAACTAAATATTTCCATTCGGAATAAGGGGGGAGCTGCGATGCTCACAATCACGAATGCCTTCTTCATCAACCTATGTATCTTGTTCACACTCTTCACGATTTCTTTCTTACCTTTCCGCAACCGTCCGAGATTGACACCCCAGTCACCGCTCAAAGGACGTGTCTTACTTGGCGTACAGTCTGCAGTGATCGCTTTACTGCTTCTGGGCAACGCTTTATCGCTCGAAGGTGTGCTGATTGACTTACGCGCCATCCCAATCATGCTCGCCGTCTTGTTCGGCGGTTGGGTCAGCGGTGCAGTCGCCGGTCTCCTGTTTCTCATCGGCCGGTTTGTCGTCGTCACGTTGACCGATGGGGCGATGATTGGATTATACCTTGCGATTTTGACCATGGTTGCTTTAGTCGGGACGACCGGGATTCTTCGCAAATGGTTGGATAATACCCGCCGTACGCTTTTGATCTTCACAACAATCAGTATTGCGATTTTCGGTTCGGCGATCTATTTCGCCCTACCGCCCAACCTGTTCTATCCTGTTTTAATCGTCTATACCATTATGTCATATGGCGGCGCGTGCGCCGCGTACCGCTTATTGCTTGAGCTTCGTCGACATTTTGAAAGTGTGCAGCATCAGCAACAACTTGCACGTACAGATGCGTTGACGGGAATTGCCAATCGCCGGCTTTTAAATGAGGCAATGGCGAATCTGACGGTCGAGGCAGAAGAATATGCATTGATTTTAGTCGACATCGACCATTTCAAACGCGTGAACGATACCTATGGACACGATGTCGGAGACGATGTGTTGCGTGAGCTCGGCATGTTGCTCGTATCGGAGAGTGCGGAACGTCACCTTGTCGGTCGATTCGGTGGAGAAGAATTTTTAATTATTATGCCCCATGCGAATGTCGCAGAAGTGTCACACCTTGCTGAATCTATTCGAGAAAAGGTTTCAGCCTACCCGTTCGAAACCAGTGCAGGAACGTTACACATTACGGTTTCGCTTGGTGCTTGTCATTCGAACGATATCGAGACAGACAGTGTCTTAAAACATGCGGACGAAGCGTTATACCACGCAAAAGAATCAGGACGCAATCGTTTCATCCTCGCTTCGTGACGTCGTGAAGCGAGGATTTTTTTCGTGCACTCTCGCTTTACTTTCTCTGATTGAATCGTTAAACTAGGCTAGACTTTGGTTTATATAAGCAAGATACATCAGTGATTTAGTCAGAAAAGGGGAAGCATCGTTCATGTCAGTTTGGTTATCTTTATTTGGAATTATGTTCTTGGGAGCATTCGCTCTCGAGTATCAGCGTGGAAAGACACTACAACAGTCGGCTCTTGGGGGAGTCCGATCGATTAAACAAAATGTGTTCATCTTTTTACGGACATCGATTTCGATGATGATTTTCATCGGACCACTTCTTCTCATCTCTGGATTTGCCTTTCCGGAACTCGTGGCGTTTCACACCGTTCCAGCCTTCATCATTGCTGTACTCAGCATTGGGTTCGCCGAACGAATCATCGGGATGATTGTCGCGCCGCTCATTCGTACATTTTGGCACCAACGTGGTCGGTTGATGCCACTTTATCTGGATGCCGGGCTATATGTGGCATTGTTCTCAGTCCTGATCTTAGAGTTTCTCACGAACATTCCCGGGATTGAACTCCAGTCTCCGGTGATTGCGATTTTTTATGCATTTGCACTCTTTTATACGAGGTATTTATTCAGCCTTATTCGATTTACAGTTCGAAAAGGCGTGCCTTCAAACTGAGCAGAACACTCGCTACCACAAACGTATGTCGTTTGTGGTATTTTTTCGCCCTTCGTTGACAATGATAATCGTTATCATTTATACTGTGGATGTAGCTCTTCAAGAGCTTGGCGTGTACGTTCCCCAAACTCATCACGCCACGTGGACCCCCTCCACGACATACTTTTTGAAAGCAACGCGACAATCCCCATTTGTTGCATCCATACGGATTAAAACAAAACGAGCGCCCCCGTTGACGGGGACGCTCGTTTTTCATGTCAGGCGAACACTTCGCGTTCGATTTGTTTCAACTCATAAAACATTCCACGCTTCGCCATCAGTTCTTCATAAGATCCGGTTTCTATTACCCGTCCGGCTTCCATCACGACGATTTGATCGAACCGCTCCAATCCAGTCAAACGGTGACTGACGAGGATGAGGGTATTGTCCCCCGCCTGGCGGAACAATTCCGAGAATACATCCGCCTCTGTCCGTGCGTCGAGCGCCGACGTCGGTTCGTCCAATATCCAGAGCAAGCCGTCTTTAAGGAGGGCCCGCGCAATCGCGAGGCGTTGTCGCTCGCCCCCTGATAGATTTGCACCTTTTTCCAAAATTGGATCATCGAGCGCAACCGGCAGCCTGACCCTTTCCAGCGCTGCCTCGAGCTCACGGTCCGAAAAGTCACCGGAGAGGGCGAGGTTCTCTCGCACCGTCCCGTAAAAGAAGTGATTTTCTTGTAACACGACACTCGCATGATGCCAAATGGACTGCTGGGTCACGTCCTGAATCGGGTGGTCTTCAATCAAAATCTGACCATCCTCCGTTCGAACGAACGCGAGCAACAGTTGAAGAAGCGTCGATTTCCCGGAACCACTCGGTCCCACGATGACGGTTTTCGTTCCGCTCGGGATTTCCAAGGTCACATCCCGCACGACGTCACGAAGCGTATTCGGGTACCGGTACCGAACCGATTCAAATGAAAGGGCTGGTGCTGCGGTGAATGTCACGTCGGTTCGAGCCAATTCGGCTTCTACCATGTGCTCACTCGGCTCCACGACTTCGAACAGCCGGTCCGCCGCTTGTTTGCTATCTGCAAAATGACCCGGGAACACGGCCATCGGCGTCGTATTCTCGAATGCCGTGAGCGACATCATCACAAGCATCGCCAGGAACAAGCCATTCAAATCCCCTTCGACCGCTTGATAGGCCCCAATCGCCAATACGCCCCAAGAAACAAGGAGGGACGCCGCCACGACCAGAGAAGAATAGAAAAATTGATTCGTCGCATCACGTCGTTCCGCTTCCATGTACCGATGGCTCCGTTCAAGGATATCCTCCTTCGTCCGATCGAGCCGGTGATGAAGTTTCAAATCGCGATACCCGTACATCATTTCCGTCAACTGCGTCGAGACATCCCCTCGAAGTGACCGAATCGCTTGGTCATGCCGGGCGCGGACACGGGCAAATCCGAGCGGAATCAAGAAGCCTGTCACAAGCACCCCGACAAGAATCCAGACGCTCACTGCAATCGAGAAGTACGTGACGAAGAAAATGGTGCTTAAAAAGACGAGCACTAAAATGATCGGTGGATAAAACACACGTAAAAAATAGTTTTGCAGACTCTCCACGTCCCCGACGACACGGGCGAGCAAGTCCCCGCTGCGATACTTCGCAAAAATCGACGGGACGAGTGGTTCAAGTTGTCGATAAAACCGGACACGCAGCTCACTTAAAATCGTGAACGTCGCCCGGTGTGAGGACAGGCGTTCACGGTAACGGCTTCCTGCCCGGATGACACCGAACAATTTGATCAGGACGACCGGTACCATGAGCGCATAGAGCGGTGGCACGAGTCCGGCGCGCGAGACGAGATACCCACTCGCCGCAAACAAGGCCACGGCGGCCAATCCTGCCGCATAGCCGAAGAAAATCGAGAGGAGGATGTCTTTCTTCTCTCGCATCATCCATTTCGTAATCGTCCATAGCGAGTTCATCCTCTCACTCCTTTCTGAATCGTAAACAGTTCGGCATATTGCGGGACGCCAAGCAACTGTTCGTGAGTCCCTTCTGCAATCCGGATCCCGTCTTCCATGAACCAGATGCGATCCGCCTCTTTGATCGTATGCAGGCGATGCGCGACGGTGATGAGTGTCGCCCCTTGTGATAATGTCTCCATCGACTGACGCACGATGCGCTCGGTCTTCAGATCCAGTCCGGTCGTCGGTTCATCGAACAGCAGGATACCCGGTCGTTTCAAAAATGCACGGGCGAGCGCGAGCCGTTGGCGTTCCCCGCCGGACAGCCCATAGCCACCCTCTCCGATTTCTGTTCGCAAACCGTTTGGCAACTTTTCAATCAGCTCTGTCAAACCTGCCGCTGCCGCCGCTTCCCATAACGCCTCTTCCTCGACCACTTCTCCGAGTCCGATATTGTCCGCCAACGTGCCGGCAAACAAGTACGGGTTTTGTGAAATATAAGCGATGTTTCCATACCATGAGCTTTCATCGTAAGACTCAAGTGTTTTCCCATCGACCCGAATCTCTCCGGTTTTCGGCTTCAAAAGTCCTGACAAGACATTCAAGACGGTCGTTTTCCCGGAACCACTCGCGCCGACGAGAGCGAGATGCGTGCCGGACGGAATGTGGCCATTCAACTCCTGTAACGTGAAGCGCCCCCCTGTATATTCAAACGAGACATCTTTCAACTCGATGTCCGGAGTCCGCGTTTCAAGTTGCACGTCTCCCCATGTCATCCGGTCGTCGGGTGCATCGAGTACTTCAAAAATCCGTTCGGCTGCCCCGACACTGCCTCGTCCTGTGTGGAAGGCCCCTCCTAGGTCCTTGATGGCCAAATAATACTCTGGTGCCAGAACGAGGATGAGGAAGCCCGAGAAGAACGTCAGACGTTCCCAGACGACCATTTGGAGTGCCACTTCCAGTGCCACCACCCCCGTACTCAGCATGGAGATCAGTTCGAGCATCAATCCCGAAAGGAATGCGGTCTTCAGGACGACCATCGTCGCGTCACGGAAGTCAAGACTGCTTTTTTCAATCGCTTTCGCTTCCAATTCCGTACGGTTGTACAGTTTGAGCGTCGTCAATCCTTGAAGAACATCTAAAAATTTACCCGAGAACTGGTTCATCTTCTCCATCTGTTCTTCCGACTTTTTCTGGGTCGCAATCCCGATGATAATGAAAAAGAGCGGGATAAACGGTGCCGTCACCATCATAATGACCCCGGAGATCCAATGTTGGCTAAAGACAACGACGAGAATAAGGAGCGGGATGATGGAAGTTTGGATCACCTGTGGCCAATATTGACTGAAATAGGCATCCACCTCATCGACCGCGTCCATAAAGACGCTCACCTTTCTCCCGGATTGTCCGGATAAAGAGGACTCCATCGGGTTCGTCGCATAACGGTCCATCAATTGAAGACGTAACGATTGCTTTGCCTTCGCGGATAAACTCGCTCCGATTCTGCCGGAGACGTACCCGAACAAGGTCCGCACCAGTAGAGCCAGAACGAGCCAACCGAGCGCCGGTACAATCGATTCAAAGGATTCTTTTTTTAAAAATATGCGGTCGACGATGTCGACGATCAAATAAGCTTGCGCCAAAATCGACAACCCGATCATGATGGCAGAAACCACCAGGCCGAGCATATGCCGTTTTTCAGCAAACGCGAGTGCTTGCAGTCGTTTCACTGCGTTCATCCTTTCTTTACTAACCCTGTCTTCTCTTTGTGAGATTCATCACTAATTATACAATACGTCTGCAAGCTAAGCGAACCCTGCGCTCGTCCGAACATGTAAAAGACGCCAGCGCGATCGCGTGGCGTCAAACTGAATCCTGTTCAAAATATTCTGGGTGCCCGATGACCAGTTGATGGGCTTCCATCTGCAAGATTTCCTCTTTCCGCAGTTTCGATAAAATGCTGGATACCGTCTCACGCGATGTACCGGATAAGCGGGATATTTCCACAGCCGTGAATGGACAACGGACACGCACCCCTTTTTCATCCGGCTCGCCCAAGTCTTCAATCAGGAAATGAAGTGTATTGATGACACGTTCACTCGCACTCGGTGTGATGATTTCTTGAACGCGTCGTTCGTGAAGGTCTAAGATCCGGTTCATCTGTCCGATGACATACAACAACATCGTGGCGTTACGTGAGACAAATTGCTCGAACCGGTCGGTCGGGATGTAAATCACTTCGATATCCGTCACGGCCTCGGCAGAGTGACGATAACCCGGTTCTGAAAACAATCCGTTATAAGGGAAGAACTGTTTCGGCTTCAAATAATCAGCATATTGATGGGTCGCATTCTCGTTTAGCCGCTCCAACTTCACATATCCGCTCATCAGGAAGTACACGCGCTCCCTCGGGTCCCCTTCCATGAACAAGAGTTGACCTTTCCGGTAAGTCCGACAATACACATAGGGGAGCAATTGCTCCAATTCCCGGCTCGGGCATGTCTCAAAGAGAGGGAGCCGCCGTAAATCTTCTAGCGTCCATTTTCGTCTCATCTCAACTTCCTCGCTTCCACAAAAATCTCTCCTCTTCAGTATAAAGGAATTTTTTTTGAAAACGCTTTCAAATTCCGACAGTTTTCTGACATGACAAAGAGAGGGTTTCCCCTCTCCCGTCAATCGAGCATCAGTTCCATGATTGCATCTTGAAGGTCACGCTCGAGTTCAAGTGCGTGTAAATCGAACAACCACGCCTCTAAACGCGTTTTTGCCGCTGTCATCTGATACAGGCGATCTTTCAGGTCATACGAGATTTCAGCCCGGTCCAGGAAACGGTATAGACGGTCGAGACGATGGGCATTCTCTGTCACCTCGACTGGTAACTCCACGATCCGTTCTGATTCTACCTTACCTAGTTCGATTCGAAGCGTCTGCGTCTCAACGTCGTACGCTCCTTCTCCCGTCACCCCGCGGACGAGCAGGGTGATGGTCCGGTCTGAAGGCAACAAGGTCTGATCTCCGGATACTTGGACGTGCAGTTTCCGTTCGTCCCAGTCGAGCGTAAAGGTCGTCTCGACGAATCGACCGTTTTCATAATCCCGGTTCTCCCCTTCATCCTCATAGAGCGTGAACGTATTGGACGCACCCGGGAACAGGAGCACCTCCAACTCGGAAGGGTTCAGTGTCCCGTTACTCCCTGGCTGATGCTTCGTCATCGGTACGATTGCTCCTGCTTTGGCGAACACGGCCTGCTCATCGAGCGAACGGAACACGCGAATCGACTTGTTCCCGGCATAACGATGTCCGGTGAAGAAGTCGAACCAGTCACCTTTCGGTAACCAAACGTTCGATGAGGCGACGTGTAATTGTCGGTTCATCGGTTCGACAATCGGTGAGACGACGAGCTCGCTACCGAAATAATATTCGTTCGGAACCTCATACGCGATGTCGTCCTCCGGATGCTCGATATACATCGGCAAGATGAGCGGCAACGCATCTTTATGGTTTCGGCGGTTCATCGTATACAGATACGGGATGAGCTGGTGACGCAGGCGCAGGAACTGTTTCATCGAGCGCTCTGCCTCGAGACCGAATCGCCAAGGTTCTTTCCCGTTAAAGATACTAAACGTCGAATGGAGACGCATGATCGGGCTGAAGACCCCGTACGCGACCCAACGCGCGGCAAGCTCATCATCTTTTGAGCCGCGGTAGTGACCACCGATGTCATGACTCCACCAGCCGTACCCGATGTTTGATGCCGTCGCAGTAAAGTATGGCTGGAATGCGAGCGATGCCCAAGAAATCAATGTATCTCCTGAGAATCCGACCGGGTAACGATGGCTGCCGGGACCCGCATACCGCGAGAAGATGAGCGGTCTTTTTCCGTCCCTCGCGATGTCGACGGCATGATAGTGATTGAGCATCCACAACGGGTCCAATCCTTCCATCTTCGACGTCGACCCCTGCTGCCAATCGATCCACCAAAAGTCGACGCCATCCGCCTCATGCGGGTGGTGCATCTGGTCGAAATAAGCCTGGATGAACTGCTTATCGGAAAAATCGAACGGAATCCGGTTTTTCGTCTCGGGATCAATTCCCATCGCTTCCGCCATCGCCACGTACTGTTCCTCAAACGCCCGCACCCCGTCCGCCGGATGCAAGTTTAACGTGACCATCATCTCTTCATCCTTCAACCATTTCAAAAAGCCTTTCGGGTCCGGGAACAAATTCTTATTCCAAGTGTAGCCGGTCCATCCGCTCCCGTACTCCTCCGGTACGTCCGTCACATGCCAATCCATATCGATGACGCTGACCGAGAACGGGACGTCTTCTGATTTGAATCGTTTCATCAGGTTTTTGTATTCGAGTTCATCATATCGCCAATAACGACTCCACCAATTCCCGAGCGCTTTTCGCGGGAGCATCGGTGTCGGTCCGGTCAGCTGATAAAAGTCTCGGAGCGCCGTTTTATAGTCATGTCCGTAGCCGAAGTAGTACAAGTCATGCATCCCTTTTCGTCTCGGTTCCACAAAGTGGTCTTCGGTCATGAGAAACGAGGTCGAGTCGTCGATGACGGCGTATCCCTGTTTCGACAGAATCCCTTCTTCGAGCTCCGTCGCCCCATCCACATGGTCAAGCGTTCGCGCTGTCCCTTTCAACGTCCGTTTCGGACCATTGAACGTGTAGCGGCTATAATATGTGCTAAAGTTCCCTTTCACATCTACGTATAATGTGTTCGGTGCGAACGGTCCTTTCGTGTAGTAAAGATGGACATGGTCTGTAATGATCTGCAGTTCAGACTCATCTTCAATCACACGAAAAGTAGGAACATCGAAGTCCCGGTTCCAAACAACTTGCGTCGCCCGGTCCTCAAAAATTCCGTCCTCGGCGTACTCCATTCGAATCAATTGACTCGTCAAGACGGTAAAACGATAGCAACTCCCCTGTACGATGGCTTCTTCTTTCGCTTTCGGCTTCATCCATGGCTGGTATACATGATCCTCTTCAAATAGGCGCATAGGTTTGAGCGTTTCCGCTCCGTCACTTCCTTCCGAGTTTAGTGCAAACGTTTACACTATTTATGATAGCAAGCTTCATTTTGGCATACAACAATCCTTCCCGTTGACATGTCTCGAAAAACTAAAAAGTCGTGAACGGGATACGTTCACGACTTTCATTCATTGCTGGAGGCTGGGTGCGAGACGAACACGCGTCCCGGCGTCTCCATATACGGCCGCCAGCGCCTGATCGAGTGATGTGATAATCGCCATCCGTTGATGCCCCGACTCGGCGAACTGTAAGGCCGCCCGAACTTTCGGCAACATGCTGCCCGGCGCGAACTGTCCTTCGGCGATATAAGCCTCCAGTTGTTCTTTTGATGTTTCTTGAAGTGCCATCTGTTCCGGTGTGCCGAAATTGACGTATACGTTCTCCACGGCGGTCAGAATGAGAAGCACATCCGCATTGACGAGTTCAGCCAGTTTCGCGGCGGCAAAGTCTTTATCGATGACCGCCTCGATTCCGATATACCCTTCTGGCGTCTCCATGACCGGTACGCCGCCTCCGCCTGATGCGACGACGATATGACCCGCATCGACGAGGTCGCGAATGACGGCATGCTCAGCGATTTCAATCGGGACCGGACTTGGAACGACACGACGATACCCACGTCCTGCATCCTCTTTGAATACAAGTCCCGTCGTCCGTTCCAAATGCAGGGCGTCCGCCTCCAAATAAAACGGTCCGATTGGTTTTGTCGGATGGTGGAACGCACTGTCGTTCGGGTCGACAACACTTCGTGTGACAAGCGAAGCGACAGAACGTTCAAGCCCACGCGCACGGAGCGCTTTTGTCATCGCATTTTCGAACCAGTAGCCGATCATTCCTTGTGTCATCGCGCCACAAACGTCAAGCGGCATGGCCGGGGTCGCCTGACTGTCTGAAGCAGCCTGTTGCAACATCAAATTCCCGACTTGAGGTCCGTTTCCGTGTGTGATGATGACTTCCACACCTTCTGCGACGAGCGCGGCAAGCGATTCAGCCGTCGCTTCGACCGCACGAATCTGAGCTTCCGCCGTTGCATCCTTCCCTTGTTGGATCGCATTGCCTCCTAAAGCGATGACCACTCGTTTCTTCTCCATATCTCATTCCCCCGTTCAAATGACTGAGATGTTACCTGAAACAATCCGAACGACTGCGAAGATGGCGAGAACCGTCAGTAATCCTGCGACGATCCACTCCGTTTTAGACAACGACTTGATTCCATTCTCACGCTGGGCTTTTACGTAAAGCAATGTGCCCGGCGCATAGAGAAGGGTCGTGAGCAGCAAGTAATCGATACCGGCCGCATAGATGAGCCAAATACCGTAGATTGAAGCAACGAGACCGACAGTCAAATCAAGTGTCCGGCGTTCACCGGCGTTATACCCGATTCTGTTTTTCGAGACTTTCACTTGATAGAAGGCCGAGAAGACATAAGGAATCAAAATCGCACTAGAAGCAAGTGAGAATGCAAAATTATAGGCGGCGTCAGAAATCAGGAATGTGAACAAGAAAAGCTGAATCAAACCATTGGTGAGCCACAGTGCATTGACCGGAGCCTGGTTTTTATTCTCTTTTGTAAACCATTTCGGGAAGACGCCGTCTTTCCCTGCGACAAACGGGATTTCAGCGGCAAGTAACGTCCAACCAAGCCAGGCTCCAAGAACCGAGACGACCAGACCGCCGTTGATCAGCATCGCGCCCCACGGACCGACCGCCGATTCCAATAGATAGGCCATCGCCGGCTGCGAAGCGTTTGCCACATTTTCAGGTGTCATGAGACCGAGCGACATGACCGAGATCAACAAGTAAATGACGAGTGTCCCCAGCAAGCCGATGACGGTTGCCTTTCCGACGTCCGAACGCTTGCGGGCACGACCCGACAGGACGACCGCCCCTTCGACACCGATGAACACCCAAAGGGTCACGAGCATCGTGGAAACGACTTGGTCCCGGACACTTCCCCATGAGAAACCGCTTTGTCCCCAAAAATCGAAGGTGAAGTTTTCGAGGTTAAAGAAGAATAATGTAATGGTGATAAATGCAAAAATCGGAACGAGCTTCGCGATTGTTGTCACAATATTGATCATGGAGGCTTCATGGATCCCGCGCAAAATCAACGTGTGAACGAGCCATAACATCATCGAGGCTCCGATAATGGAGGCAATGTTTTGCCCTCCCTCAAAGACCGGGAAGAAATAGCCGATTGAGCTAAACAGCAATGTGGCGTAGGCGACATTTCCAAGCCAGGCGGAAAGCCAATAGCCCCAAGCGGAGTTAAATCCGACGAACGAACCGAACCCTGCCTTGGCATAACTGTAAATCCCGCCATCCAGATCGGGGCGCCGCATCGTCAAGTTTTGAAAACTGAGACCGAGCGCAATAATCCCAATTCCGGTGATGACCCATCCAATTAAGATAGCACCCGCATTTGCACCTTGTGCCAAGTCGGCAGCCAAGTTGAAGGCGCCCCCACCGATCATCGATCCGACGACAAGGGCCGTTAACGCACCGAGACCTAAACGTTGATCTTTCTTTGCAGGATGTACTCCAGCCGAACCATTTGAATCGTGCTCTAGCTTCATAGACATTCAACTCATCCCTTTCGATTAGTTTGAATGGGAGGGAGAGCCCCTCCCCTCCTCAACGATCAAGCCATTCGCGCGTCTCGGTAAGCGTTGCCGCCATTACCGCCTTAATGGTGTGCATCCGGTTCTCCGCTTCGTCAAAGACGTGAGAGTGGCGGCTTCGGAAGACTTCGTCCGTCACTTCCATTTCAGCGAGACCATATTGCTCATGGATGGCACGTCCCACTTCCGTCTCTAAATCGTGGAAAGCCGGTAAACAGTGGAGGAACATGACGTCCGGGTTCCCTGTTTTCTCTAACATGTCCATATTCACTTGATAAGGACGGAGCAGTTCAATCCGTTCTGCAAATTCCGCTTCCTCACCCATCGATACCCAAACGTCGGTATAGATGACATCGGCACCTGCGACCGCCTCGTCGATACTTTCTGTCAACGTAATCGTTCCACCGGTCTGGGTGGCGACAGAACGGGCATAGTCGACGATTTCGTCAGACGGCCATAATGTTTTCGGAGCACAGATACGCATGTCCATCCCGACTTTGGCACCACCGATCAGAAGGGTGTTGCCCATATTGTTCCGGCCATCGCCGACATAGACGAAACGTGTGCCGGCCAAATCGCCTTTTTGTTCTTTCACCGTCAGGAAGTCGGCTAAAATTTGTGTCGGATGGTACAAATCGGTCAGCCCGTTCCAAACCGGCACACCCGCGTCCCGGGCAAGCCCCTCGACGGTCTCATGTGCGAAGCCACGGAACTGGATGCCGTCAAACATGCGACCGAGGACGATGGCCGTATCGCGGACCGACTCTTTTTTACCGAACTGAATATCGTTCTTTCCTAAATACTCAGGGTGCATGCCTAAGTCGATGGCCGCGACTGTGAACGCACAACGCGTACGCGTCGATGGTTTCTCGAACAGTAAGGCGATGTTTTTCCCTTCACAAATCCGATGCGGGATCCCTTGTTTTTTTTGACGTTTGAATGCAGCAGACAAGTCGATCAAATAATTGATTTCTTCACCAGAAAACTCGTTTAACGATAGAAAATGACGACCTTTCAAATCAAAATTGAACGTTGTGGACATACTGCTTCCTCCTTATCAAGTAGCTAGATTAGATATCTTGGCGGATAATCGGACAGCTCATGCAACGTGGGCCCCCACGGCCACGTGATAGTTCACTCGACATGATTTCGATGACCTCGACCCCTTCTTTGCGAAGTAGTTCGTTCGAGACGTAGTTCCGGTCGTAGGTGACGACGACACCTGGGGCGATGGCCAGTGTGTTCGACCCGTCATTCCATTGCTCACGCGCAGCCGCGATTGGATCGCCGCCACCACATGGGATCAGCGTCGCATCGTCCAGACCGAGCGCATCTTTCAAGACTTTTAACAAATCCGTATGCTGCGTGATGTGAAGCTCTCCTTCTGCATTCAAAGAAAGCTCAAAGATATTCATTTTTCCTTCAGGTCCTTGGATAAACGGGTGAATCGTGAACTTGTCATGGTCGACCATCGTAAAGACGGTGTCGAGATGCATAAACGCTCGTGATTTCGGAATTTCGATGGCGATGACTTTCTTGAAGCTGTCCCCGTGCCGGAGCAAGTTGAGCGCGACCCGCTCAATGCCCTGGGCCGTCGTCCGTTCTGAAATGCCGATTGCGACGACTTCTTTGGACAGGACGAGCTCGTCTCCGCCCTCCATGGCAAACCGGTAATCCCGGTCAGACCAGATTGGTACGTCATGCTTCGCGAAACGTGGGTGATAGCGCATAATATACTGCGTGAAGAGTGATTCACGTCGCCGCGCCGGTTCTTTCATCCGGTTAATCGATAGACCATGGCCAATGGCGGCTGCCGGGTCGCGCGTGAAATAGAGGTTTGGCATAGGATCCAAATAGAAGGGGTACGTATCTTCAATCATCTCATGAAGATGGCGGCGTTTTTCCGGCTTGATTTCCGACTTGCGGATTCCGGCCATGACCGTCTCAATCAATTTCTCATTGTCGTAACCAAGTAGATATTCCTTCAACGTCTCATATGAACCATTGATGTTGGATTTTGACTCCGACAGGATGTCGGCGACGAATTTCTCACGCACACCTGGTAGTGAGAGCGTCTCAGCCATCAGTTTTTCTAAATAAAGGACTTCCACACCTCGATTTTGGAGTGCACTTGCAAAGTAGTCGTGTTCTTTTTGAATGACCGGAAGATGAGGGATATCATCGAACAATAACCGCTCTAAATACTCTGGCGTCAAGTTCTCCAGTTCCCTCCCCGGCCTCTTCAGTAAGACCGTTTTTAGTTCTCCAATTTCTGAATACACATGAATCGGATGTTTCAGCGTCGTATCTTGTGAAATCGGTTGATTCGTCATTGAGATCATCTCGCTTCCTCCTTGTGATTCGGGTGTGTTACTACCCTTACCTTATCACTTTACCAAATTTGCGAAGGTCTAATCCGACGCACCCGGTGTGGGGTATTCCACATTCCGGTGCATAAATGAACAGGATTGTGAATGAACAAACAAGGAACGATGAATCAGGGGCGTGACAGGGTATAAATCGGTGTATGCATAGTGCATACACTTGGCCAAAAAAATGATGAAAACTTTTTTTCTTGGGACGCGTCATGACATAATATAAGAAATCTTGGAGTGAGGAAGTGAACGTATGAACGTGGAAGAGACGGAACAAAATCAGCATCAGGCTCAACTGCATGTGCTCATTCAAAAAGGAGATCCCGAAGATTTCCGTGACTTGTTCCTCTCGCTTCACCCGGGGGAACAAGCGGATTTATTCATCGAACTCGATTCAGCGGCAAGACATTTCGTGTATCGGACGGTCTCACCGGAAGTGTTTACCGACTTATTCGAAAAGTTGACACTCGATGAACAATGTCAGTTCATCCAAGAGATGCCCCTGCCTTATGCGGTCCGCATCCTGAACGAGATGTATTCAGACAACGCCGCCGACTTGATGCGAGAGCTCCCGGACGACTTCATGGAAAATCTGTTTGAAAAAATGGATGACCTGGAAGAACGCGAGGTCAAAGATTTGATGCAGTATCCTGAAGATACTGCCGGTTCCATCATGACAACGGAATTTGTCGTCTTACAGGCGAATAAAACCGTTGGCCAGACACTTGAAGAACTTCGCGAGCTCGGACCGGACGCCGAGACGATTTATTACTTATACGTAATCGATGCGACCGGTCAGCTCGTCGGCGTCGTCTCGCTTCGGGATTTGATTGTCGCTGCCCTCGATGCGAAAATCGAAGATATCATGGGCTTTCGTGTCGTATCGGCAAACGTCATGACCGACCAGGAAGACCTGGCGCGCATCGTTCAAAAGTACGACTTGTTGGCGCTCCCGGTCATCGACGACCAAAATAAACTGCTCGGGATCATCACGGTCGACGATGTGCTAGACGTCATCGAGCGTGAGACGACCGAGGACTTTGAAGAACTGTCCGCCACGAAAGGATCGTCGGACATCAACATGAGCCCGTTCGCCGCAGCGAAGAAACGTGCCCCGTGGATTGTGAGCCTCATGTTTCTCGGGATGATCACCGCGTCGACAATCGGAGGGTTTGAGGACACGCTCGAAACGATCGTGCTACTCGCCGTCTTCATGCCTCTCGTCATGGGTTCTGCCGGTAATGCGGCCACCCAGTCCCTTGTCGTCGCGGTTCGTTCCATCGCGCTCGGTACGATCAATCGGAAGAATGTTGCGAAGATGATTCGGCGGGAATTTGGCACCGGCGTCATCTTAGGACTCGCCTGCATGGTCGTCATTTTCGGCGTCATCACAGTCTTGTATGACAGCGCGTTGATCGGCATCATCGTCGGGGTATCGATTTTTGCAGCCCTTAGCGTCGCCACCATCATCGGCACCCTCGTCCCGCTCCTGATTAACCGGTTGAAGTTGGACCCGGCCGTCGCCTCCGGTCCGTTCATCACGACCTTGATGGATAACCTCGGGCTGATCATCTACTTCACCGTGGCGACCTCGATGCTTCAGTTTTTATAAAAACGATATGTACCCCTATAAATTTAGAGAGCAGGTGCCATTTGTATGACACGGATTCGCCCCTATGCAGAACATGACTTTGAACAGATTCAAGCATTGAACGAGGCTGAAGGATGGGACCAGCTCGTCCGACAGAACGACTTGACGAAAGAAGCCTGGCGCCAATCGAACGTCGCCTTTGTCATCGAGTCACATGAAGGGGACGTGGTCGCGTATCTCCACGGATTGACGGATACGACAGTCAGCCTGTACGTATGCGAGCTCCTTATCGCCCCGTCCCATCGGAGACAGGGTCTCGGCGAACAACTGCTCCAACACGTTCATGCGCTCTATCCCGATACACGTCTCGAGATGCTCGCAAGTTCGTCGTCTCACACCTACTACGAACAATTGAAGTTCCGACCGTTTTACGGATTTCGAAAAACGATTCAAGAATAGGAGGAATGGTTATGCAGCTTGCACTCATCACAGGCGCTTCTCGCGGCCTCGGCCGTGCCATCGCAGAAGAATTACAAACGAGAGGCTTTGAAGTCGTCGGGCTTTCCCGTTCGCGTGCGGAAGACGTCAGCTATCGTCAGGTGGAGGTCGATTTATCGAGCAGTAGCGGAATCGAACAAGCTCTCGATACAATCAGCCCCGTCCTCAAGCTGGCAAAATCAATCCTTGTCGTTCAAAACGCCGCCTTGATCGAGCCGGTCCACCGTGTCGGGGAGTTGGATGCAACAAAACTGACGGCACACGTTCATACAAATCTGCTCGCACCGATGCTATTGGCCAATGCGCTCCTTTCGTTCGACATCCCCACATCCTTTATTCACGTGACGTCCGGAGCTGCCAAGCGTCCGATTTCGGGCTGGAGCGCTTATTGCGGGACGAAGGCCGGGCTCGACCGCTTCACAGAGACGCTTGCCCTCGAATTAGAAGGAACACCTCATCGAGCCGCTTTGTTCAATCCAGGGGTGATGGATACCTCGATGCAGGCTGAGATTCGTTCGTCCACAAAAGAGGCGTTCGCCGACGTCGAGCAATTTCGTTCCTACGAAACGGAAGGAAAATTACGTTCTCCGGAAACCGTCGGTCGCGTGCTCGTGGAAGCGATGATCGACCAGCCTTTCGAGAATGGGAAGACGTATTCGATTCACGACTTGATCAAGTAATTTACCAGGTATAAAAAAAGACCACCCTTCCCTGTTCAAACCGACTACACTACAGTCAAATGAACGAAGAAAGGGTGGAACATGATGAAAACAATTGCTGGAGGCTTACTACTGTTCGGTCTATTCAGTCTCGCCTTGTCGCTCACAATGATCGGAGACACGGCCATTGTCGGGGCAATGGTGAGCGGGGTCGCCCTACTAAGCAGCGTCGGTCTTTTTTTCGGTGCGACCGAGCTCGCCCGTGTCCGTCACGATTTGCTTCACGACCAAAAAACGTCTTTCCCATCAAAATGAGGGAAAGACGTTTTTGATTCAATCTTCTTCGTACTCATCTAACAAGTCATCGACATCATACTCTTCGAAGTCCTCTTCATCGATAAAGATGTCACGGTCGTTGACGACATGAATCGGGCCATTGGCCACATCGATTCGAATCGTCCACGCCCAAGGAATGCGCAATCGGCTATATACGCCTGTCCAGAATTCCATCGATTCTTGCTCATATCGTTCAAACTCCGACAAGAGTTCTTTGAACGATACCCCGGATAGCTGGAAGTTTGAGTCCTGGATTCGCTGAAGCGCATGATGCTTCGCCTCGAGCTCCGCTGCACGGACCATTTCTTCGGCAGTCGCCATCTCAAGAATCGTGCCGTCTGGCGGTAGGATATCGTACACGTTAAACAATTCGCCTTCTTCTTCCACATCTACATCATCAAACTCATAGTCATCGTGCCGCATGCTACATTCCTCCTCACTCTAGTTGAATCTATTTCATTATACCATTCCACCCACCTCACAACCTAAACATTCGTGCATATATTTCGTCTCAAGGGGAAACAGTGATACAGTGGAAGAATTCAAAAGAAAAGAGGTAGATGAAGATGAACGAATCATTCCAAGCGCTCGTCCTAGACAGACAAGACGATCAGCTCCATGCCAACGTAAAAGAAGTGAAAATGGACGCCCTCCCAAAAGAAGAGGATGGCAATGTACTCGTCGAGGTGTATTACTCTGCCCTCAACTATAAAGATGCCCTCGGTCTGACACAGCCAGGAAAAATCATCAACCAATATCCATTCATTCCAGGATGCGAATTTGTCGGTAAGGTCATCGCCTCCGATCATCTGGATGTGAAGGTGGGCGATGAGGTCATCGCAACCGGATTCGGGATTGGGGAACGTCATTTCGGCGGGTTCAGTCAATACGCCCAAGTGCCGGGTAACTGGCTGGTCAAATTACCGAAAGGGATGGACATGCGCCATGCGATTACCATCGGGACTCCCGGATTAACTGCTATGCTCGCCATCGATGCGTTGGAACAGGCAGGAGTCAGCCCGGGCGAGGAAGTCCTCGTCACCGGCGCTACGGGAGGGGTCGGCAGCTTTGCGATCGCCTTGCTTCATAAACTCGGGTATCACGTCATCGCCTCGACTGGGAAAACGGACTCTTCGTACTTGCGGGCACTCGGTGTCGAAACAATCATCGACCGAAGCGAATTGGAAGGAGCCGTTCGTCCCCTTGCCAAACAACGGTTTGATGCCGCCATCGACTCAGTCGGCGGGAACACCCTCGCCAACATTTTGAGCCAAATTCGTTATGAGGGGGCCGTCGCTGCTTGCGGGCTTGTCGGTGGAGCCGACCTTCCGACGAGTGTTTATCCCTTTATTCTTCGCGGTGTCAAGCTCATCGGGATTGATTCGGTCATGCAACCGATGACGCGCCGAACCGATGCATGGAAACGACTCCATGAGTTAGTCAGTGTTGACGTGTTGAATGATATGATGCACGAAATTCCGCTCCATGATGTCCCGCGTCATGCAGAATCCATGATGCGCGGTGAATTGAGTGGGCGAACCGTTGTTAGACTTCGTTAATCGAAAAAAGGGCCGAATCGTTCGATTCGGCCCTTTTTTATGCTCTGTTTTAGGAGGGGCGTTTACTTGGAACACCGTCAGTCTAACTCCTTGTTCATACGGCGGGTTCCTGCCCCTTTAATTTTTTTAGTTCATCAAGCAAAATGTCGGATTCATTGAACGGGATGGCTTGTCGACCGACCCGCTCCACATGATCGTGTCCTTTCCCGACGACCACGACACGCTTTCCTTCTAACGCTTGAAGCGCAGCATGGCGCAACGCGTCTGCTCGGGCTTCAAATGTGACATAACGCGTGTTGGAGTCGATACCTTTCAGTAAATCCGAAATGATTTTTTTCGGATCTTCTGTTCGTACGTCATGTACCGTCACAATCAATTCATTGGAATAGAAGCTCGCAATCCGCCCCATCTCTTCGCGCTTTGTCGGGTCACGGTCTCCTGCCGCACTCAGCACAACGACCAATGACCGATCTTCTCCTTGAAGCGTCGATAAACACTTTTCAAGTCCGTCCGGTGTATGGGCATAGTCAATGTAAATCTCGACATCTTCCGTATCCAAGCGTTCCAATCGTCCTTTAGGCAAAGTCAGCGCCGGCACGTTTGAAACAATCGTCCGCAGAGCCATGTCCGATGTCGTGACAAGTCCGATCGCCGCTGCCAGATTGGCCGCATTGAAAGCACCCATGAAGCGAATCGGCACTTCAATTTTAAACTCTTTCATTTTCACAAGTACCGTGTCTTCCAGCCAGATGACCTGAATATCCGCCGGCACTTCTTCTGTCGTACTGTACATGATGCGATGCCTTGTCGGGGCAAACGAAGCCATGATGCGACTCGCATCATCTTGAGCATTCAAGATGATGGCATCCCCATCCGTCAATTCGACCTGTTCGAACAATCGGGCTTTCGCCCGGGCATACTCGTCCATAGACCGATGGTAATCTAAATGATCATGCGTCAAATTCGTGAAGGCTGCGGCGTGAAAGTGAATCCCTTCCACTCTGCCTTCCATCATGGCGTGAGAAGACACTTCAAGTACACAATCCGTCACACCTTCATCGACCATGTCGGCGAGTATTCGATGTAAGACGATTGCTTCAGGTGTCGTATTCGCCGTTTTCAGCGTTTTTTCATTATATCGGGCACCAATCGTACTGACGATCCCCACTTGACGTCCCGACAGACGAAGTAAGTCATACGTCAATGTCGCGGTCGTAGTCTTTCCGTTCGTTCCTGTGACACCGTAAACACGCATCCGATGAGACGGATGGTCATAAAACGCACTAGCAACCGTTCCTGCCGTCCGTTTCGTGTCCGGGACGACAATATTCGGAACTGTAAGATCGAGTGGATATTCCGAGATGACCGCACTCGCACCCTTTGCGACGGCGTCTTCCGCAAATTCATGTCCGTCAACCGTGTAGCCGCGAATGCAGAAAAATAAATCCCCTGAATTGACCTTTCTGGAATCTGTTTCGATTCCGGTCACCCATGGATCATGCCCGATGTCATCCATCTCATTTCCTAAAATGGCGGATAAACGTTTCGTTCTCATGCTGCGTACTCCCTTTCTCATGGGTGTTTCTAGGCTTTTCACCTTATCGTCATAGTACTAGATTTGAATGGCATTTGAGATGACAAGTATATTACTTCCCGTTTTCAAGAGAAAACAATCGTTTCACTAAAAAAACCTAGCGGTTTCTCACACGCCAGGTTGTTCCATTGCAACAAGAAGTTCATATTTGTTTCAAGTTTCAAAGGGTATAGCACACGACTGTCACATCGAATCCGTCATATCCCCCGTTGTACTCAACTGATTTCTTCCATCCGACTTTTTCTTCGATCGATAGCGGGGAGACAAGCGAGAACCTGATCGATACAGAATGTTCGCTTGGCGTGCTTTGAATAGTCCCAGGCGATGACGTGTTGTCCTTGAATTTTAATCAGTTTCACCCGCCGTTTCGTGAATACACCATGGCGGTCCACATACATCAATTCTGTCACACGACCTGAACGCATCCATCGGATCAACTCTTCTCTCATATTGTTCCCCTCCTTACTCTTATTATACAGAACGTATGTTCCTATATCCAGTTACAAGCTGTTCGTTTCGCCTGATTTCCCGTATGATGAATACGCATCGAAGTTTAAGAGAGGAAGATTCCACATGACTTATTTATTATTAGTCGTCCTGGCCTTATTTTTGTTTGGAGGCATGATTTTTTCTGCCATGGCGCTGCCAAAACTGCGCAACATTTTGTTCAACAGAGGAAATTTGTTCGACCAGCAGAGCGAACGGGTCACTTGTCCCCATTGTAAGACGACGTTCAGACGTGCTCCGGGCAATACGCAGACCTGTCCGAAATGCTATACGTCATTCTAAATGACAAGCCAGCATGCTCGCGTGCCTTTATGAAAAATCAGATTGTCGCAGCACCTCTAAAATCCCGGCCGCGTACGCCTGACTCGTCACCCGACGATGGAGATGTTTGGCCTGACTCGTACCATTCTGAAGAACATATCCGTGTCTCACCGTTCGAAGCATCTCTAAATCGTTCCCGCTGTCGCCGAACGCATATGCCTGATCAAGCGCAAAACCAAATCGTCTGCTGACGTATTCGATGCTCGCCGCTTTCCCCGCCCCTTTCGGAATGAAGTCAACATCATATGCTCCCTCCGGGTCTCCGGCTCGAGGGTTACATTGACTGATGTTGACCTGAATCGCATGAACGGATGCCCGTTTAGCAATTTGCTCGATGACTTGCGGGTCGTCCCCCTTGTAGTAATAGCTCCGAATCCATTTACTTTTCCCAAAGCCCGCCTGACGCTCCAGTTGAATGTCGAAAAGCCCGCACTCTTCTACCAGCCGGTCCACACGCTTCGCAAAATCAATCGGGAAGCCTTGCGTGTAGGCATCATCTCGCTCCCACTCCCCCTGCTCAGTCACCTGGTACATCTCCGTCCCTAAATTTGCTGCAACCCGATGGGGCCAGTAGCGCAAATCTCCCCGCTTCGCTTTTTCCTGTAAAGAAGCAACCGAACTCCCTGTGACCCAGATTGTAGAAAACCGATGGGCCCGTTCCTCTAAAAAGTTTTCAAGTGCTCGTAAATGGGCGAGTTGTTCACTCGTGCATGCGTGCGGAAAATAAGTCTCGTCAAAATCGAAGCAAAGAAGTGTCTTTCCCTGCTGTGAAAATCGTTTCATAGTTAGCCTCCCTTGAGTCTTCATACCCCTTGCCGTATAGTGAACGTATACAGAGGAGGATGTCAGATGAAACAACGACTCAGTCGATATTACTGTCAGTATAGCGGAATCATCATGGGCTTTGCCCTCGTCTTCGTTTTCCTGTTCGGTTTGCGGAGCTTTTCGCTATGGGGAGCGTTCCTCCCTTCTCCTTATCCATTTTTATGTACCCTTTTGACTTCAGTATTGTTCAGCGTCACGGCTTATTTCGCATTGGATCGCCTTCGAATGCTGTTCTTTAAACACTTACCCGCCACATCCCAAACGTGTTCCACGACCATACAAAAATCGTAACAATCACCGAATCGCCGCATTCGGTTTTTTTGCTATGATGAAACAAAGGAGTGACGCATCATGAGAAAGCCAAAGATTGGAATGATTGGTCTCGGCAGCATCGCCCAAAAGGCGTACTTGCCGATTTTGACGAACAGCACGACGTATGAACTAGTCGGCGCATATTCCCCTACAGCGTCCAAACGGGAAACAATTTGTCAGGCGTTTCGAATGGAGTCGTTCACCGGACTTCCCGAACTCGCCTCATCCATTGACGCCGCCTTCGTACATAGTTCGACTGAAACCCATTTCGAGATTGTCTCGTACTTATTATCAAAGGGCATCGATGTTTACGTCGATAAGCCGCTCGCCGCGACACTCGACCAAGGAGAACAACTCGTCGAACAGGCCGAACGTCAAGGACGTAAACTGATGGTCGGTTTCAATCGCCGGTTCGCCCCGATGTATCAACGCGTAAAAGAAGAAGGTCCATTCCACACGCTCGATATCGCCAAACACCGCGGGGATGGGATCCGTCCCGTCCGTTATGACATGACTTTGCTCGATGATTATTTGCACGTCATCGATACGCTTCGATTCCTGGCGGGAGATCAGCTGCAGCTCGTCTCCGGTCATATCGAAAAAACAGAGGCGAACGAACTGCACTTCGCACGACATCTGTGGAAAGACCAACACGGTCTCCATACGACAATGATGCATCGGAAAGCTGGCGTCAATCACGAACTTGTCTCAACGATTCGGGACGGACAGCGACTGACGGTAGAAGAAATGATTACGCTCCAACGCTTCGAGGCGGGCTCTCATCAAGTTGAGACGTTCGGTTCATGGGACACGCTCTTGACACAGCGCGGATTCCAAGGAGCCATCAATCACTTCATCTCGGCGCTTGTTCACGACACGCCAATCACGACAGACGGTCGCGAGGCATTGGAGACGCAGCGGCTTCTCACTGATTTATTTTAATTTGCTTTTACAGAACGGTTCAATTCAAGTAAAACGCGTAAATACCAATCGATGAACACAATTAAGGGGGACACATTTATGGATTTCTTTTTTTATGTGACGGCTATGGTGATTGTCGTTTCGGCAATCGGTGCCAATACCATTATCCGGACGAGCGCCTACCGCGTTGAGCAGCAACGTTTAAAAATCGAGGAAGAGAAGCTCGCCCTGAAGCGGATGGAACTCGAGATGAAACGAGAGCAAGACAAAATCGAGCATCACGGGTTTTAAAATAACGGTCGAACCGACATCGGTTCGACCGCTTGCTTTATCCGTTATGGCGCTTGAGATGTGTTACGGGGATTGATTGGTTTTGACGACGTTCGGCCAACGTCGACCACGTCACCGCCGTCATGATACAGGCTGCCCCAATAAAGAACTGGATGTTCAAATCTTCCTTCAAGACGAGCCACCCGAGATATCCGCCGACGAGCGGTTGAAAGAAGAAAAAGAGCGATCCGACACTCGCGTCCATCAGCTCCAACCCTTTGTTCCAAAAGAAGAAAGCACCCGCTGTCGAGACGACTCCGATATAGAGAACACTGAGCCACAGGATACCGTTCAACTGGGGCAACCCGACTTGTGCCACTTCCATCGCCATGAGGGGCGTCATCAAAAGGAATGCGATGCCGATGGCAAATGTCGTGATGGTGAGCGAGGACAACGTCTGTGTCGCCACTTTCACATATACCGACATGAGTGCCCACGTGACAGCAGCCAGCGCCAGAACGACACTTCCCAGCATATAAGTCCGGTCCACTTGCCAACCGACGACAATCATCACCCCGAGCGTGGCCAGGACGAGCGAGCCGACTTTCACCGGCGTGAGTCGTTCTTTTAAAATGAGACGCGCGAACAACACCATGAAAGCAGGAGTCGCCGCCGTCACAAGTGACCCGGTATGTGCATCCGACAGCTTCGTTCCGATAAACTGAAACGAGATTGACGCAACGTATCCGATGATACCAATCAGCCCGATCCACTTCCAATCCGCTCGACGAATCGGTTCTCGCCCGAACTTGAACCAAAGCAACCATAACACCGTGAAGGCCACCGCATAGCGTAACCAGACGAACGTGAACGGTTCAATATAATCCAGCGCATATTTACTGACGACATACATCCCGCCCCAAATGCTCGCAGCCAGTGTCAAACTGAGTGCCCCCAGCCATTCTTTTCGCATGTCTCCCCCTCCTTGATGGCGACTATATACGACGCTTGTCAGGGATTCTCCTCTATTTTCATTGTCATTCCTCACAAAAACGCTTACAATCGAGGCATAGATGAATGAAAGGAGGGAGAAAGGTGAAATTTGTCGGACGTACGCATTGGACAACTGAACATTTGTACATTTTGCGTGCGATTTTTCACGATGTCGCGTAATCAAGGGACCCGTCTGTCCTTTTTTAGACATTGCTGAATATACGACAAAGCGCCTCTCTCTCTAAACCGAGCGCTTCTTTGCGCTCGGTTTTTTTGATAGGCCTCATCCTTAGGAGGAACCTACTATGTTACTTGATTTGCAACACGTACAAAAACAATTCGGCGGCCATGCCGTCTTGACTGATGCGAACCTGTTTGTAAACGACCATGAGCGAATCGGACTCGTCGGACGAAACGGGAGCGGCAAGACGACGTTGATCCGCCTCATCGTCGGGAGCGACGCAGTGGACGCCGGCACCATCTATCGGAAGCAACGACTCCATATCGGCTATTTGGCCCAAATTCCCGCCCATCCAGGACGCACCGGACGAGACGTCTTATACACGGCGTTTGAAGAAGTGATGCGCCTCGGGGAAAAAATGACAGCACTCGAGCAGGAAATGGCTACTGGCGGTGAGATGGAACGCCTGCTTGAATTGTATGGGGCCATCCAGACACGTTTTGAGAATGCAGGCGGTTACGTCATCGAATCGAAAGTGAACGCGATGATTGAAGGGCTTCGACTCACCCCGTTCGTCGATCAGTCGTTCGACACATTGAGCGGTGGGGAGCGAACAAAAATCGGTCTTGCGCTCGCCTTGCTGCAGGAACCTGAGCTGCTCATTTTAGACGAACCGACGAACCACTTGGATTTAGAGGCGATGGCCTGGCTCGAATCTTATTTACGCGAATATCCGTCGACGCTTCTCGTCGTATCACACGACCGCGTCTTCCTGGACGCCGTCGCGACGCGGATTGTCGAATGTGAGGACGGGGAGCTGACGAGCTATAACGGCAACTATTCAGACTTCACTGCCCAAAAAGAAAAACGTCTGCTCGACCAATTCCATGCCTATACCGAGCAGCAAAAAAAGATTAAAAAGATGAAAGAGACGATTCGCCAGCTGCGGCAATGGGCCAACGAAGGCAACCCGCCGAACGAAAAGTTTTACCGTCGCGCCAAATCCATGGAAAAAGCACTCGAACGAATTGAACGGATTAAAAAACCGCAGCTCGAAGCCATCCAACCGGATATCGAGTTCACGGCGAACGGAAGGACCGGCCGGGACGTATTCGAGGTCCAACAGGCGACCGTCGCGTTTGATCGTCCCCTCTTCCATGACGTCACGTTTTACACCGGACACGGGGAACGGGTCGCCATCGTCGGACCGAACGGGAGCGGGAAATCGACGCTGTTGAAGCTGTTACTCGGTACGCTCGAACCGGACAAAGGGATTGTGAGACGGGCAGAGCGTGCGAAAATCGGATATTTGTCCCAGCACATCGAGTTCGATGAGACACACCGGTTAATCGAAGCCTTCCGCGACCGGATTGCGGTCGATGAAGGGAAAGCGCGACATTTGCTTGCCCGGTTTCTCTTTTACGGGGCCAGTGTCTTCAAACCGGTCAGTACGCTCAGCGGCGGTGAAAAAATGCGGCTCATGCTCGCCATCCTCGTCCATGAAGACATCAACGTGCTCGTTTTGGACGAACCGACGAACCACCTCGACATCGAGTCGCGTGAGGCACTCGAAGAGGCGATTGAACGTTTCCCCGGAACCGTCGTCACCGTATCCCATGACCGTTATTTCCTAAACAAGCTCTTCCCGATTACGTACTGGTTGGACGGGACGATGACCCGCTTTGAAGGTTCTGTCGCTTATGCGCTCAATAAGCGGATGCAGTCTTTCAGCGAGGAGATCACTTTACCTTTACTGAAAGAGAAACGGAAAAAAACTGATCCGAAAGTACAGACTGCTGCAGAGGAAGAACAATTGAATCGCCTCGAAGAAGCACATCGTCATCTCCTCGAAAAAATGAATGAGACGAACGATCTTGAAGAGCTGATGACACTCCAGCAACAAGCCGATGCCATGCAAAGTGAAATGGATGACTTGATGACTAAGATTCTCGAATCACTCTGAATAAAGCGACGCCCCATTCAGTCTGGGCGTCGCTTTTGATCAAACCAGCTTTGTGTGATCAACCCGATGATTCCAATCGTCATCAGTATATAGGGAAGCCATCGATAGATTCCTTCCATATGTCCTGTTGTGACTAATAGGATTCCACTTAAAAGCGTCCCCAACCAATAGATTTTCGGCATCCTTTCCCTCCAAACCGCTTTTATCTTGCCATATTCTATCACAAAAAAAGCGCCAACTCGTGGCGCTTTTTTTGCATTCTCTAGGAACCGGACTCTCAACCAATCAAGCCCCGCTTAATCGACCGTCCCAATTACAATTTGGTTTCCTAGAGACGTCCAAACAAGGGCGATCTCATTTCAGCCTAATGTTGTCTATCGGTCAAACTGCCTGTACTCATTCGACCCGAGGACAGAAAAACAGTTGACTCATCGACCCGTTGATTGAAATGTGCTGCCACAATGTTTGGCACCTTATTCGTCCACATGCGACGTGGATCATTTGAGATTCCATCTCATTGCTTTTGTCTGACTTGTATGACGTTACCGTCTACAGCGGCCGACCGTTCATCAATCGGAATATGATTCACGTTCGAATGGACTTTTCCCATACACCCCCGAAGTTGCCTTATGGTTGAAATCGGGTCCAACCTCGACTCTTCCATCGTTCCCCGATCAACTTTGGTAAGTGAATGGTTACATTAGTACAATATCCGTTTTTCACGAAACTCAATCCTTGTTCACCATATCTTCAAAAAGTTACAAGTAATTTTCGAGCGCATAGGCGACACCATCCTCTTCCACGTCTTTCGTAATATGCGTACTGATGTCTTTCAGCGCGTCCACCGCATTTCCCATCGCAATTCGCGTTTCCGCGACCTGAAACATGGAGATGTCGTTCAAATTGTCCCCGATTGCGACGATTTCTTCTGCCGCCACGCCATAATGCTCAGCCAGTTGTTTAAGTGCCTGCCCTTTACTCGCTTTTGGATGCCCGATCTCAATTTTCGTCCATCCTCCCGCCGTAATTAAAATATCATCACGCGGTTCGAACAGTTTACGCAAGCGGTGCAGTTTTTGGCGGTCAAACGAGTAAATGAACACTTTATATACTTCGTCCCGATCAAAGTCGATGTCCTCCATCGAGTCCATATAGGTCAGTCCGAACTGCTCGTTTTGAATTTCGATTTCGCGCTTCGCCCATTCCCGGGTAAAGGATTGATCGTGCGGCAGAACTTCAGCCAGCTCATGCATCAACAAATCCGCCCCGGACCTGAACACTCTCACCCCTTTATTCGTGTAAAACTCGACGTACGCCCCATGCGACCGTGTGATTTCCCAAAGCTCCCGAACGACTTCTCCCGGCATCGCATGATAATAAATACGTTCGTTCTCGTAAAACGCAATCGCCCCGTTCCCCGATAGCATCGGACAGGTCAGCTGATTCCGTTTAGACAGTTCTTCCATATCGTGAATCGACCGTCCGGAGCAAAATGTGACGAGGTCGCCCATCTCTTGGCGACGCCGGACCGCTTGCTGATTCGCTTCCGAGATGACACCCGATCGGGATAATAACGTCCCGTCCAAATCGATGGCAATCAGTTTCATCTTCTCTCTCCTTTCCTGTTTCATTCACCCTTATTGTTCCCGATATGGCGCATCATCCAACATCTGTCGCATCCATCGCCCGACCTTACTCATTCGGTTTTCGATTTTCGAAACATATAGACTCCTTTTGAAAAGAAGTAGGTCACCGTGAACAGCACAGCACCTGCCAGATTGAACTTGAGGTACACCGCCATCACATCCTGAAACGTTTCAAGCGGATACGCACCACTGATCATTAAAACGGGTAAGACCGTCACATGCATGACGCCATAATGAACGAGTGCCTGTTTTCGAAGCGTCCACTCTTCCATTTGATAGATGACACTCGTCAGACCGAGAAAAAATGCAACTCCTCCGTAGAGGGCATCACTGCGTATCGCCTCCGATTGCCCGTTCCACTGATGAAATAACGCAAGTAAACCAAACAGCAACCCCATCTTCGTTCCACGGATTAATCCCTGTTTCCATAATTCCATAATGCTTCCCCCTCTTTCCTTGTTATTCCATACGGGATGATCACGCCGAACGTTTCAATTCTTGGGAAAGCGTTCGCGTGCCTTGCCGTATATTGACTTCCCTCGACCCGATTGCTACGCTTTTGACAACGCTTGTTTGCTTTAAAGGGGGATATGGGGATGAAGAACGATTTCACACGTGCGTACGCACAACAACGGGACGAACAGGATGCGCTTGCGCCTTACCGTGACGAGTTTTATTTGCCGGAAAACGGGATCTACATGGACGGGAATTCGCTCGGTCTATTGTCGAAACGGGCCGAAAAGGCTTTACTCGAGTCACTCGCGGATTGGCGGGAACTCGGAATCGACGGCTGGATGAACGGGCGTCATCCTTGGTTCAACTTATCTGAGGAACTTGCAGCACTCAATGCACCGCTCGTCGGGGGCAAGACTGAAGAAGTGATGGTCACCGGGTCGACGACGGTCAACCTGCATCAACTCGCTGCTTCTTTCTTTAAACCGGAAGGCAAACGGAAAAAAATTTTGGCGGACACGCTCACGTTTCCGTCTGACATTTACGCCTTGAAAAGTCAGCTCGCGCTTCGCGGACTTGACCCGAACGAACATTTAATCCGAGTGGATAGCCCGGACGGACGTTTCTTACGAGAAGAAGACGTAATCGCGGCGATGACGGACGAGATTGCCCTCATCGTGCTCCCGACCGTCCTTTACCGTAGCGGACAAATCCTGGATATGAAACGCCTGACACGAGCAGCGCACGAGCGCGGAATTCTCATCGGGTTTGACGCCTGTCACTCCGTCGGGGCCATTCCGCACGACTTCCACGACTGGGGAGTGGATTTCGCTTATTGGTGCAACTACAAGCATTTGAATGGTGGACCGGGTACTGTCGGGGGCTTGTTCGTTCACGAGCGGCATTTCGGCACGACGCCGGGACTTGCCGGCTGGTTCGGCTCACGCAAGGATAAGCAGTTTGATATGGACCATACGATGACACCTGCCGAGCATGCCGGTGCGTTCCAAATCGGGACGCCGCATGTCATGAGTCTCGCACCGCAACTTGGTGCGCTCGCGATGTTCAACGAAGTCGGCATGGAGGCGATTCGCGAGAAGTCGCTCGCCATGACGTCATACATGATGGAGTTGATCACAGAGTATTTAAGTCCGCACGGTTTTGTGATCGGCAGTCCGACCGAACCGGCCCAGCGCGGTGCACACCTTAGTCTCGAGCACCCGGAGGCGGCCCGCATCTGTAAGGCGCTCAAGCAGCACCGGATCATCCCGGATTTCCGTGCGCCGAACATCATCCGACTCGCACCGGTCGCACTGTATAACACGTTCACGGACGTGTACGACGTCATCATGACATTGAAGAAAATCATGGACGACAAAGAATACGAGGCGTTCGAGAACGTCCGTGAAGTTGTCGCATAAGGGGGTCCACCAATGAGTGAACGAATTGAACATAACGTAGAAAAATCGATTCAAACCGACTTTTCAAAAGCAATGTCGTACGGGGACTATTTACAGCTCGATCCGATCTTGTCGAGCCAGCATCGCCTGTCGGATCATCACGATGAAATGCTCTTCATCATCATCCATCAGACGAGCGAGCTATGGATGAAGTTGATTTTACATGAACTGACGGCGGCGACGAGTGCCATCACGAACGGTGAACTCGAACGCTCATTCAAAATGCTCGCCCGTGTCTCCAAGATCCAGCAACAGCTCATTCAATCGTGGAGTGTCCTCGCGACATTGACACCGGCCGAATACTTGGAGTTCCGGGACCAGCTCGGGTCGTCATCCGGCTTCCAATCGTACCAAAACCGCCAAATCGAATTTGCGCTCGGTTTTAAAAATGCGCGCACACTCAGCGTCTACGCCCATGACGAGACACTTTATCCATTACTCGAAGCATCGCTCCAGGCACCGAGCATTTACGATGTCACAGTTCGCGAGATGCACCGTCGTGGCCTTCACATTGACCAAAGCGTACTCGATCGGGACGTGACACAGGATTGGGAATGGAACGAAAGTGTGGAGAAAGCATGGGTCGAGGTGTATCGGGACGTCGACAAGTACTGGGACTTGTACGAACTCGGGGAGAAACTGCTCGACATCGGGAGTCAGCAGCAGATGTGGCGCTTCAACCATATGAGTACGGTCGAGCGGATCATCGGTCAGAAAATGGGGACAGGCGGATCATCGGGTGTGAACTACTTGCGCCGCGTTCTCGACCACCGCTTCTTCCCTGAGCTTTGGACGGTTCGAACTTCATTATAAGAGGAGTTGATTCGGATGACTTGGATCGATGTATCACAACCGCTCCATGCCGATGTAACGACATGGCCGGGAGACACCACATTCCAATATGAGATTGCTTGGCCGATGTCCGAGAGCGGATCGGTCAACGTCGGGAAAGTGACGATGAGTCTGCATACGGGCACGCATATCGATGCCCCGTTTCACTTTGATGACGCCGGAAAGCGCGTGATTGACCTCGACCCTTCCCTCTATATCGGTCCGGCCCGTGTCATTCACTTGCCGGGCAAGATGAAAATCGAGGCAGACGATTTAAAAGGCTTTGACTTGACCGGGGTCGAACGACTGATTTTAAAAACAGATGGCTGGCCGGACAAAAGCGTCTTCCCGGATGCGATTCCGGAGCTCACGCCTTCTTTGGCAGACAAGCTCGGAGAACTCGGCATCTTTTTGATTGGGCTCGACTTGCCTTCTGTCGATGCAATTGACAGTAAGGAAATGGCCGCCCATCATGCCCTTGCGCGTAACGGGGTCCATATATTAGAAGGTCTCGTCTTGGACGATCTCTTGCCGGGCGACTATGATTTGGTCGCAGTGCCGCTCCCACTCGTAGAAGGTGACGGGAGCCCGGTCCGCGCTTTGATGCGCCCGATGTAACTGTAAAGACAGCCTGCAACAGGCTGTCTTTTTTGGTGTATGTAAAAAGCTCACCTTCCATGAAACGAAGGTGAGCTTGCTTATTATTTGATCAATTCGAGCTCGACCGGAATGTTTTCTTCCACTGTCTCGCCTTTCAGGTGTTTGACTGCCGCCTCAACGCCAAGTTTTCCAATTTCAGAAGGTTTTTGTGCGACCGTTGCTGCCATCGTGCCTTCTTCGACCGCTTTGACTGCATCATCTGTCGCATCGAACCCGATGACTTTTACGTCTTTCATCCCCGCTGCATCGAGCGCCTGGACAGCACCGAGTGCCATCTCATCGTTATGCGCGAACACGGCGACGATGTCTTTGTTGTCCTGAAGGATGTTCTCCATGACCGTGAGCCCTTCCGCACGGTCGAAGTTCGCTGATTGTTTCGCTACGACTTCAAGCTTGCCATCAATCGCTTCATTGAATCCTTGACCACGGTCACGCGTGGCAGAAGCTCCCGGGATCCCTTCTAATTCAACGACTTTTTGGCCTTCTCCAATCAACTCGATCATGTACTCACCGGCAAGTTTACCGCCTGCCACGTTATCTGATGCAACGTGAGCCACAACTTCGCCCGTTGCAGCGTTACGGTCGACTGTGATGACCGGTACACCAGCATCATTCGCCGCTTGGACCGCTGCTCCGACTGCTTCCGAGTCGGTCGGGTTAATTAAGATTAAGTCCATTCCCTTTTGAATCATATCTTCAACATCATTGATTTGTTTAGCCGCATCATTTTGTGCATCCGCGACCGTGAGCGTTGCATCCATTTCTTGCGCTTGTTCTTCCGCCCCTTCTTTCAATGCGACGAAGAACGGGTTGTTCAACGTTGAAATGGAGAGACCAATTTTATAATCCCCATCTTTCGTCTCCGCTTCCGAGCTTGTCCCCGGTTGTTCCGTCGAACATGCTGCCATAAGTACCATTGTCAGTGCGAGTAGCCAAGCTGCCCATTTTTTCATCTTCTTTTTCCCCTTTCATTCATCAAGCGTTTTGTCGACGATCTAGTAATACCGCAAATAATATAACTGCACCTTTTACGACGAGTTGGAAAAATGATGAGACGCCGAGAAGGTTCAATCCGTTATTCAACGTTCCGATGATGAGTGCCCCGATTAATGTCCCGACGATCCAACCGCGACCGCCAGCTAAGCTCGTTCCCCCGAGAACGACTGCCGCAATGGCATCCAATTCATACGATGCCCCGGCCGTTGGCTGGGCGGAGTTGAGACGTGAGGTCAAAATGATACCGGCGAGTGCCGCCAACATCCCTGACAAAGAATAGATCATGATTTTTACTTTGTTGACGCCGATTCCCATCAACTTGGCTGCTTCTTCGTTACCACCGATTGCATACGTATGGCGCCCAAACGTCGTCTTCTTCAAAATGAAGTACAATACCCCGAACGCCAGAATCATCGTCAGCGCCGGAATCGGGATGACCCACAAGTAACCACGACCGAGCATTTCAAACCATGAAGAATCGCCGAGTCCTGTAATCGGTCGACCGTCTGTATAGACGAGTGTCAGCCCCCGATAAATCGTCATCGTTGCAAGTGTCGCGATAAACGGTGCCACTTTTCCGAACGTGATGACCGCCCCGTTGAATGCACCGAGCACTGCTCCCGCGATTAATCCTAGCGCGACCGCCATGACCGCATGCTGTCCATCGACCATCATTCCGGCCACAAGCGCGGACGAAAGAGCTAAAATCGAGCCGACAGATAAATCAATGCCACCGGTCAAAATGACGAACGTCATCCCAAATGCAATCAAAGCATTGATGGAGACTTGTCGTAACACATTAAAGATATTGTTGAGTGATAAAAAACCTGGTTCGAGCGCGGTCACGACCACGACGATGGCGAGTAGCCCGAACAGCGGACCGAGTTTTTGCCCCCACCCTAGGCGGTGTGGACGTTTTAATGTGGTTGGTGCCTGTAATTCCATTTCATTGCCCTCCTGTCGCATACGTCATGACTTTTTCCTGCGTCGCCTCTTCTTTCGGAACCGTCCCTGTGACGACCCCTTCCCGCATGACGACGATCCGGTCACTCATTCCGAGTACTTCCGGTAGATCGGACGAAACGAGGATGATGGCAACGCCCGCTTCCGCCAAATCACACATGATGTTATAAATTTCTTTTTTAGCCCCGACGTCGACGCCTCGTGTCGGTTCATCCAGGATCAAGACATCCGGTTTGACCCCTAGCCATTTCCCGAGGACGATTTTTTGCTGATTGCCTCCGGACAACGATTTGACCTTCTGCTCCATCGAGTGGTGTTTGACATGCAGTTTCTGTAAGTACGTTTCGGCAAACGCTTCTTCCTGTTTTTTCGAAATGACCGTTCCTTTTGTACGTTGTCCGAGAGTCGGTAACGATAAATTTTCTCGTAAAGAGAAATCAAGCAACAGTCCTTCCCCTTTTCGGTCCTCCGTCAAGAAGGCGATTCCATGTTTGATGGCATCGGAGGGGGTTTTTATGCGAATCGGTTTTCCTTTCAGCTTGATCACACCCGCCTGATGGTGGTCCGCTCCGAATAACGCCCGCATCACTTCCGTCCGTCCCGCTCCCATCAACCCGGAAAATCCGACGATTTCACCTGCCCGAACATTGAAGGAAACATTGTGGAACCGGTTACCTACCAACCCGTCGACTTCTAGTACGACGTCTCCTATGTTCGCATCCCGCTTCGGATAACGCTCACCGATCTCACGTCCGACCATGTCGCGGACCGTTTCTTCAAATGACGTCTCTCGAATCATGCGCGTGGAGATCGACTGGCCGTCCCGAAGCACTGTGATCCGGTCACACAACTCGAATATTTCTTCCATTCGGTGTGAAATGTAAATGATCGAGACTCCTTGTTCACGCAAAGCGCGCGATACAGCAAACAACGCTTTAATTTCCCGATCGGTCAATGCGGCAGTCGGTTCATCCATCACGATGACCTGTGCATCCGTCATGAGCGCCTTCGCAATCTCAATCATCTGTTGTTGTCCGACGGATAAGTTCCGTGCCAACTGGTCGACATCCAGGAAAACATTTAACTCCGCCAAATATTCACGTGCCCGTCGTTTCATTTCTTGTTGTTTGATCAGTCCGAACGGACCGGTCAATTCACGACCTAAAAATAAATTTTCCGTGACAGACAGATCCGGTAAGATGTTTAGCTCCTGATGAATGAAGGCGATTCCGGCCGACTCCGCCTCTTTCGGATGTTTGAACTGTCGAGGCTTCCCATCGATCAGGATATCTCCTTCATCCTGCGCATGAAGTCCTGTCATCACTTTCATCAGCGTTGATTTTCCTGCGCCATTTTCCCCCATCAAGGCATGAATTTCTCCAGGCAGGAGTTCAAAATCCACACCTTTCAAAACCGAGACCGGTCCGAACGATTTATGGATTCTTTTCAACTGAATGTGCATCGAATCCCCCCTTAAAAGATGACGCCTGCGTGCAAGATGACGTTCGCATAAGGTGTCGCTTCACCCGTTCGGATCACCACTTTTGCTTTCTCGACCTCACGTTTGAACGACTCATGGTCACATTGTTCAATCCGGTCATATGTATCCTGTAATCGTTCCGCGATTGCTGGATTATGCGTGAGCATCTCCTGAGCGATCGTGATTTGTTCAATCACCAAATCGTTCTCAACTTCTGTCAACACGTCCAGAAATGACGGCTCACCTAGTCGTAAAGACAAGTCCACCCGCTTTACGCCATCAGGTATCGGCAAACCACAGTCCGCGATGACGACGCGATCCGTGTGACCGAGGTCAGCGAACACTTTTGCCAAATGACTGTTTAAAATCCCTTGTTTTTTCATCGCACTCGCTCCAATCGTTGTTGCACATTTTCCCGTGTCGGCATACCGCCCTGGGCACCGAATCCTTCTACACTCATACCTGAGGCGACGACTGCAAACCGGACCGCATCCACAAGCTTCGCTCCTTCCACGAGCGCCGTCGCCAATGCCCCGTTGAACGTATCGCCCGCTCCTGTCGTGTCCACGACATTTGCTTGAATTGCCGGAACGTGTTGCACGTCCGTCCCATCATGGAAGCGCACTCCGCGAACGCCTTCCGTGACGAGTAATTTATTCGGATACATTTCAAGTGCCTCTTCCACTGAAAGATTCGGGAACAAGTCGTGACACTCATGTTCGTTTGGGGTCATGTACGTGACTTGCTGCACGACTTCGTCCGGAAGCGGTCGGGATGGCGCCGGATTTAACATCACCGGTATACCCCGGGCGTAACAATGCGCAGTGACTTGGCGCACGGTCTCGATCGGGATTTCGAGTTGCAGGAGGACGAAACACTCTTCGTCCAGCAATTCGTTCAATTGTTCCTCTTTGAACGTGACGTTCTTATTGGCAGATTGGACAACCACGATCGAGTTGTCCCCTTCCGCCAACACGATATGTGCCGTTCCCGTCACTTCGTCAGATGATTGGCGAACATGCTTCACATCGACAGCGTTCTGTTCAAAGTTCGCGATGATTTCCTTACCAAACCCATCCTGTCCAACACATCCGACCATCTGCGTCTGTGCTCCCAATCGGGCCGCCGCGACCGCCTGATTGGCACCTTTCCCGCCGGGTACGGTGCGGAACGCCTCCCCAATCACCGTCTCCCCTGCTTTTGGTCGTTTGTCTGATGTGACGACGAGGTCCATCGAAATACTCCCAATGACAACAATGCGTTTCATGCTCTATCTCTCCTTCCGCTTTGTCGTTTGACGCTCCAATAACGATACAGGCAGCAACATCTCTTTTGCCTGTGTATCTTTCTTTTCAATCAAGTCGAGGAGACGTTCCGTCGCCAGCCGTCCCATCTCATAAATCGGCTGTACGATTGTCGTTAGTGGTGGAGAGGTCATCTCTCCTAACTCGATTCCGTCATAACCGATGACCTGCAACTCCTCCGGCACGCGGATATTCCGTCTCACTGCTTCTTGCAAAACAGCTGCCGCAATGACATCGTTCGCTGCAAAAACCCCATCGAACGGCCAATGGTGATCAAACAATTCCTGAGATGCGGTTAAGGCTTCTTTGAATGTGAACGTCGATTGCGTCATTCCGACGAGATGTTCACCCGCCGCCTCCATGAACCCTTCGGTCCGGCGCTTGACCGTCTTCAAATGTTCCGGACCTGCAATATGGGCCAATCGCGTCGCCCCGTTTGCGAGAAGCGTCTCGGCAGCCAATTTACCGCCTTCATAACCATCCGAGATGACCGCATCGATGCCGGCTTTGACAATCCGGTCCAATGCGACCATCGGTAAGTTCAATGTTTCGTAGTTCGGGTTGTGGGAATGATTCGTTGTGATAATCAATCCGTCCACATGCATCGTTTGAAGCGCCACTAAATACGTCTGTTCTTTCTCCAACTGCTCATCCGTATTGCAGAGCACGACTTGATAACCATGTTGGTTCGCGACGTCCTCGATCGCGCGAGCCAGTTGTGGGAAGAAAGGATTCGTAATGTCCGGCATGATGAGCCCGATCAAATTCGAGGATTTCTTGTACAGCGACCGCGCCACCCGATTCGGTGAGTAATTCAGTTCTGCAATCGCCCGTTCGACCGCTTCCCGCGCATCCTCACTGACGTATCCACTTTTATTCATCACCCGTGACACGGTCGCCACCGATACGTTCGCCTGCTTGGCCACTTGCTTAATGGTTGCCATCTTCCCACTCCTATTCTGGAAACGCTTACAATGTCATCTTAATGTGTAACCGGTTACATATCAAGCCCTTTTTTCAATTCCGTATAAAAACACCTTGATGATTGAAACGTCAAGGTGTGGGCTGCTGGATCATATACACTAGAAAATCGACGGTTCGACCGTCTAATCGAGTCAACTGCTGTTGTTTCGTAAAGGCGTACGTAAATCCGCATTTCTCGACGACCCGACGTGATCGGTCATTATAGCTGTAATAACCGCACCAAATCCGCTCAAGCTCTAATTGTTCGAAGCCATAACGCTGTACTTCACGTACCGCTTCCGGCACGTATCCTTTCCCCCAGTAGTCCGGGCTGAGCACGTACCCGATTTCACGTTGCGCCTCATGTTGAACCGCTGGGTCCGGTTTCCGTTCATGTAATCCGATGCTTCCGATGACGCGTCCCGTGTCTTTCAGCACGATTGCCCATACGTCTTGCTCAGCAATAAAGAGTTGAATGACTTCTTTTGTTTCTTCAAGCGACCGATGGGGCGCCCAGCCGGCCATCGGTCCGACACGCGCATCTTTTGCGTAGTGATACATGTCTTCGGCATCGTCTAAAGTAAACTCTCTCAATCGCAAACGTTCGGTTTCCAATTGAATCATCGTATCCCTTCTTCCTATCTTGTTTCTGACCTCTCTCTTGTGGGAAAACGTTACGAGAGGAGGAATGCACATGCCTTTTGATTATGAGTTGGATTTTGAGAACATCAATTTTCGTGAGCAGCCGGAACTGTATCGCGTCGGTCGTGGCGAACAAGGTGTCCTGCTGGTCGAACCGTACAAAAGTGAAATCTTGCCCCATTGGCGGTTTAAAACCCCGGAGATTGCGAAACAATCAGCTGAGGAAATTATGGCGTTATTTGAACAGTATCGGGCGAACGACGACTTTGTCGGGATGGACATGGCACGGAAGTTTATTCAAATGGGCTACACACGCGCCCGTCGTTATGCCAATTACAAGGGTGGTCGGAAATATAAAGAAGATGGTGCGATTCACGAACGGCACATTGACGAAGAAAAGGCCGAATCGGCCCGGATTTTCAAAACGTATTGGGACCGGGTCCGCGCCGACGAGGATTACATCACCCGAAAAAAAGCCCATCAGAAAAAATATGGATGATTATCGCGTCATCACCTGGAACACCGTCCCGTTTCAATCGAACGCCGTCAGTGTACGGAATCCGACTTGTTCATAGAGACGAATGGCACGTTGATTGAATGATGCGACGGTCAGACGAAGAGGCCGTTTTCCTTTCTCCGCCATGCTCATCACGTACTCGACAAATACACGCCCATTACCTTGACCGGTCAAGTCCGGTCGCATCCCAAAGCCAACATCCGTATAGTCCGCTGAATACGAATAGGTCGAATTCGGGACTTGGGCAAACGATCCGAGACAATAAAATCCGATCAGCTCCTCATCCCGATAGATTGCGTGATAGGCCATCAGTTCCTCGATGCCCTCTTCAGACGAAGATTGGTTGTAAAAGTCATAAGGCGGGAGATACGTCCAGGATTGGATGACTTGCGCGTCACCTCGCGTCATCGGTTTGATTTTCATTTCTCTCCCCCCTTTCTATATGTCTATTCGGTATACCTCTCCTTCATTCCTTTGCACACAAAAAAGATGGGATACCCCATCTTTTACTTTCGGCTCCACTCGGATGTGATGTGAACGTCCGCCGCATGCATCAGGTTGTGAATCGGACATCTCGCTTCGACCCCTTTTTGCAGCTCGGCAATCCGGTCACCTGACTCTTTCGTATCCAACACGATCTGCACATGGACGGATTCAAAATAAGTGCGCACACCCTCCATCCCTTGAAAACCACGAGGGTCTAGTTTTCCTTCCGTGACAAAGGAGACGCCTTCGTAATCAAAATTCAAATCTTGTGCCACATAAGCAATCATGATGGTCGTACAGGACGAGAGCGCACCGAGCAGATACTCGAGTGGGTTCGGTCCCGCGTTCGTCCCCCCAAGCCGTTCCGGCTCGTCAACGATAAATGGTGTATGCTCGCCAACACGTACCGTCGTCTTGACGCCGCCCGCCTCGCCTTCAGCGCGCATCGTCACAAGTGGTTTTTCAGACATTTCCCGTTTCCTCCTCTCAAACATTCAACTGTTTCTCTGTTCCCGTTATTCCGGTGCTTGTAACGCGGTCCATCCATTCAAAAAGCGGGATGACGATGCACCCCGCTCTCTGTTAAACCGATTGCTCAATCGGCGTATCGCCTTTGATTAAATCAATCGCTTTGTTCTTGACGTTTGAATGATTATGGAGCACGTGTACCAAGAACGATGCCACGTCTTCACGTGGAATCTCACCACTTCCTTCGAATTGCGTGTTCACCTTGCCCGTACCTGCATCGTCTGTCAACGCACCCGGACGAACAATCGTGTATGTGAGTCCACTCTGTTCGAGTAAGCGATCGGCATGATGCTTCGCTACGTAGTACGGCTTCATTGAGTCTGGCCAAGCCGAGCGGTCTTCTGCTTTTAAGGCGCTGACCATGACGAAGTGTTTGATGTTCCCGTTCGCTTGTGCCGCTTCAATACTCTTCGCTGCACCGTCTAGGTCAATTAAAAGTGTCTTGTCTGCCCCGGTGCTTCCACCAGAACCTGCTGCGAACACGATGACATCCATCCCATCGATCACCTTTTGCAAATCTTCTACCGATCCTTCGAGGTCACCGAGTACGGCGTTGTATCCTTTTGACTTGAAGTCATTGAGTTGTTCTTCTTTACGCACCATCGCCGTGACGTGATGCTTTCCTTCATTGTGTAACTTTTCCACCAACTGATGGCCAATCTGACCGTTTGCACCGATTACAAATACGTTCATCTGTCTTCCTCCTCAATAATTAAATTCAGAGACAAGCGAAACGCCGGGTAGCTGTTGCTACGTCCGGTGCAGAAGCAATGGCAGAGATGACGGCAACGCCGTCTGCCCCGTCAGAAACGATTGAAGGAACATGCTCCGGAAGAATACCTCCAATCCCCACAATCGGAAGCTGCGGATATTGCTGACGAACCTGCTGAATCAGTTCCGTCCCGCGCACACGTCCCGCATCTAACTTACTCTTCGTCGCGTAAATCGGGCCAATCCCGACATAATCTGCAAATGGAAGAGCCGCACTTACTTCCTCCATCGTATGGACGGACACCCCTAACCATTTGTCAGTTCCTAATTGTTTACGAACCCATTCGGCAGGCAAATCGTCTTGTCCGACATGCACACCGTCTGCATCGATCGAGAGCGCCAAGTTCACATCGTCATTGATGATAAACGGAACGTTCGCTTGTCGACATACATGTTGGAGCGCCTTCGCCATTGCTTCTTTTTCATCTCCATACAATGCACCTTTACCTTTTTCGCGAAATTGAAAACATGTCACACCACATCGAAGTACCGTTTCGAGTGTCCCCACCAAATCAGATGTATCCGTCGTCCCACACACAAAATAAAGACGAAGTTGCTTAGCGATCGCTCGTTTCGTACATGACGTCAACGGTAATCACCTCTTCTTTCGCTAAACGATGTCCCCAATGATTCGTCGGTCCATGCCCCTGTCCAATCGATAATCCATGCGTAATCGCCTGATGGATAAATTGTTTCGCATCCACGACGGCTTGACGAAGTGTCTTCCCGTATGCCAGCTCAGCCGTCAAAGCTGCAGAGAACGTACATCCCGTTCCATGTGTGTCTTTCGTCTCAACGCGGGGTGCGCTCACTTGAAACGCTTCAGATTCGGACACAATCAAATCGACGGCCTCCACACCTTCCATATGTCCACCTTTGATGATGACGACATCAACGCCGAGTAAGCGAATCTGTTGGGCGGCCTTCATTCGGTCTGCCTTCGTCCGAATCTCGATTCCGGCTAACACTTCCGCCTCAGGGATATTCGGTGTCACGACCGTCGCATATGGTAACAATTTCGTCCGAAGTGCCTCAATCGCACTAACTTGTAACAAAGAAGCGCCCCCTTTCGCCACCATGACAGGATCGACGACGACGTGTCGGAAACGATGACGTTCAAGTGCTGCGGCTACCGCTTCAATCCGCTCCGCATCTACCAACATGCCTGTCTTACATGCTGTAATCTGAAAGTCATTGGCCACTACATCGATTTGCCGAGTAATCATGTCAACGGAAATCGTTTCAATCCCATGCACGCCGAGTGTATTCTGGGCTGTGATGGCGGAAAGTACACTTGTTCCGAATACACCGAGTTCTTGAAACGTTTTTAAATCAGCTTGAATACCCGCTCCGCCCCCTGAATCAGAACCTGCAATCGTCAAAACTTGTGGTCTCATGATGTCGACACCTCGATTCGATTCGTCGGGATTGTATATTGCGTCAATTGATGGAGGGCATTTAAAAAGTGAATCGGAAAATCTCCTGGTCCTTCTGCCCGTTCACTCGCTAACTCCCCGCAATAGGCATATCCTGATACGGCTGTCACCGTCGCCTTGAGTGCATTCTTTTCGACCGCTAGACATGCTCCGACGACCGCACTGAGTAGACAGCCTGTACCGGTTGTCTCGGTCATCCGTTTTGTCCCACCTCGTACTTCCATGACGACATTCCCGTCGCTGACCACGTCTTCTTTTCCAGTCACGGCTACGACACATCCGTATCGTTTCGCCGCCTCGAGTGCTAATTGGCGTGGTTCACACGCCCCGTCACCCGCATCGACACCTCGCGCTACCCAATCGACACCTATCAATGTCGCGATTTCGCCTGCATTTCCCCGAATGACCGTGACACGGACGTGACGCAAAATACGCTCGACAACATCCCGGCGGAACGACGTCGCCCCGACTCCAACCGGATCGAGTACAATCGGGCATCCCGCTTCATTCGCCGCCTGCCCCGCACGAATCATCGTCGCCTCAGTCATCGTACCGAGTGTCCCGATGTTTAACACGAGCGCATCGCTCACAAATGTCATCTCTGCCACTTCTTCAATCGCATCTGCCATGACAGGAGAGGCACCGATGGCGAGCAGTCCATTCGCCGAAAAGTTGGCGACGACTGTATTTGTGATGTTGTGGATTAATGGCGATTGTTTTCGAATCTCACTCCAAATCTCATGCCTCATTGGTTGACCTCCTGTGACAACGACCATGATTCGAGTGTCCATGCCATTTCCCAGAAGGCGACTTCGTAATAGCAACTCTTCAAGAAGAGTTTTGTGTAACGCACGCGCTCTTCTTCCGTCGCTTGTCCAGCCAATTCATCCAACCGATCAATCTGTTCTTCCACCAACTCACGGAACCACTCCGAACCGTACGTCGCAATCCAAGCTGAATAAATCGGATGGTTGGGTCGTTTGTCTTTTAGACGTTCACCGATTTCGTAATACACCCAATAACACGGGAGGATTGACGCCAATACATCACCGAGTGTCGGCCCTGCCTGTTGCATATGAAGTGCATACGCGTAAGCAGTCGGTGCCGGCTCGAATGTCGCCAGTTCAACATCCGTCACGTTGAGCATCGTAAAGAACTCACGATGAAGTGAGAGTTCCGCCTCAATCGTGTGTAAGGCATGCGTCAAAAAGCGACTCGATAGTTCCATCGTCGGTGCAAGCGTCGCCCCTTTGGCCTGCACTTTCGAGAATTGATTCAAGTAATACGAGTCTTGCATGACGTAATGTCTAAACTTTTTCTCATCGAGCGTTCCTTCTCCGAGTGAACGGACGAACGGATGATAAAAGCTTGCTTCAAACAATCCATCCGCTTCCTGACGTAAGTGATCTGTAAATTTCATAATAACTCCCCCTTATAACAGATAAAAAGACGCCGCCTCCCATAACGGAAGCGGCGTCTCGAACAGTCATATCTAGGTGAAGCCATATGAGTCGTCTCGCCCACTTCCCTACGCTAGCGTGAACTAGATCAGGTTCGAAGGGTCTGGACCTTGTCCATCTCAGCCGCGTGACGCGACTCCCCTAGTGGCAAACATTATGAAATTCAGTCGTCTTCGACCACATTCTATCAATCTTTTCATCAATTGCAAACCTTTTCCGATTCCGTTTTTCATTCTTCGCTTCGGGAATGGATAAATGAACTCATTTACATGAAAAGGATGTGTCCAGATTGAGTACGATTTTATTAACCATTGCATTACTTTTCATCAGCTTGAACGTGTTTTGGTTTTTCAAACGTCAAACGTACAAGCAAACAGGATTTGATGGGAGATTGTTCGCTCAGTTGTTCGTTAGCCTATTCGGTGTCATGTTAGGATTCACGTTAATTTATTATGCATTATCTCGTGATTCAGTCATTCTTGTGACTTCACTCGAATCCATGAATGCCGTCGAACCGACTTGGGAAAATCTCCTGTACTTCAGCGGGGTCACTTTACTATCGATTGGCTTTGGTGATTTGTTGCCAATTGGTTTGACCCGATTATTCGCCATCATCGAAGGCGCCATCGGCATTTTGTTACCGAGTGCCTTCTTCATCAAATCGATGTACAAAAAAGAAGACTGACATGCAGTCTTCTAACGTCCTGTGATCAGGAAAAATAAATTGACGGCAACCAAACCGAGTGGAATGAGCGCGACGAGGATAATCGGCCACTTTTTCAAGCGAATCCCGACGAAGAGTAGCAGGCTTCCGACGAGGAGGGCGATGAACGTTGTATATGGATTCATGCAGAACGCTCCTTTCTCTATAGAACAGAGTTCCCTGCCCACTCAGCAATTAATCGTTTGAATGCCACAACGTTGCACATGCGCTACGGACACGACGCGCCTCTTCTTCAGGAAAGAAGAACTCCCCTTGTTCGGCGACACGCTGGGCACAGAAGAAGAATAGGGACATCAGCCGGTCGTGTGTGTCTTCCAATGCACTCAGTTCCGCTGACGCGTACGTGGCACACAGCATGTCCCATATTTCCTCAGGCAGATGCTCACGCATCCCGTCCCCGGATTTTCCGAGATTAACGGTAAAGTCCGTGGCATACCCGATATTCCACTCCATCATCTGCCGAAGCATGTTCCGCATGATTTCCAAATGATCGAGTGCATAAAGTACCTGATGGCGTTTGATCCCTTTCACAACGTACAAAGACACCCACCAAAATTCATTCCAGCACGCCGCATATTGTTCGGCGGACGGACGCATCACCCGGTACGACCTTTCACTTGGAAACGGTTGTCCGGCAAGTCCGTCCCGGTCGAGTAAGACACGACTCAACGAGTCTGTCTCGAGCGTTTCCAACAAATCGTCCGTGGAGCGAATGGTCAGATCGATGCGGTGCCCCTCCGCATATTGGACGAGGAAGGTTACGTGACGTGATGCATCCGCCGTCTCCGGCATTTGCATGATTAACACATCCCCAAACGCGTTGATCCAAGAATTGTCCTGAGCGATCGAAGCGACGTCTGTAGCAAAAAAGGTCATGTCCACATCCTGATAAGGATCCGATTTGATGTTCGGATTGACGAGCGAACCGTTCAGCACAACCGTGCGAATCATTTCGCGTTCTTCTGCATAATGCAAGAGTTGATTGATGATTTCCGTTGGTTTCATTCTATAATCGCCCCCAATGAGCGCGCGACTTGAATCGCCTGCATCGCGTCTAGTTTTGTTTGGTGCAACGTCACGTTTGAGAAGTCAACCCCATCGACGAGCGCTCCTCTGAAGTCGGCACCACGGCACACCGCATGTTGGAGCGTCGCCCGTGACAAATCCGCCTGGTGCCACACCGTCTCGCTCAAGTCGGCACCGTACAGGTCCGCCTCGACCAACCGAACGTGGGACCAATCCATTTTCTTGAGCGACACGTGACGAAGGTTGACGAATGACCAGTCGCCTTCTGTTACACGGACGCCCTCAAACTGGCTCTCTTCAAATGAAGACCCCGTCATTTTACATTGCTCAAACTCACTCGTGAACAGGTTAGCGCCATGGAATTGACAGTTCAAAAATGAACTCCCGACATGCCGGGACGCATTCCATTTCGAATCGGTAAAATCACAGTTGATGAACTGACAGCGGTCCGTTTGCAGTTCCGTCGCATCGACGTACGTGAAGCGACAGCTCTCGAACGTGACGTGTGACAGTTCTTCGTCACGGAGTGTCACCTCGCGGAAATCTTCATCTCGATATTGCGTATGTGGTTGAAACATTTGACCCCTCCTTCAGGTATACTAGAACATATGACAAAGATTGGAAGTGATATAGATGGATCTCGTATTCCCTACTGAAAACGGCGTCTTCAATTACCGCGTCGCCGGTATTTTTGTAAAAGACGGTCACTTATTGATTCATCGAAACGTCCGGGATGATTTTTGGGCACTGCCCGGTGGTCGCGTGACGCTCGGTGAAGAAGCTGCAACCGCCCTCGCACGCGAGCTACATGAAGAATTGAACATGCGTGTGACCGATGCCTCGTTCGCTTTCGTGCACGAGAACTTATTTACTTACAACGACCAACCGTTTCATGAGATCGGACTCTATTTTTATGTAGACGGTGACCTCCCGCTCCAAGACGGAGATTTTTACGGACCGGAAGGAGACCACCTCATCTATCGTTGGCAAAAACTTGACCGTCTTCAAGACATCACACTCTATCCAGAAGTGCTCGCTCAGCTACCGAATCGCTTGCCGACTCATTCACGCACCCTTACATAACTCAAAGCAACGATTTCAACTCATGTAAATGTCGAATCTCATACGTCGACTCGATCGTCGCCGCCACTTCGTTCGGATTGAACCAACACGTGTCCAGACCATACATCCGTCCCCCGGCGATATCTGCCGTTACTGAGTCGCCGATGATTAAGCCTTTCTCTGGCGCTACGTTTGGGATTCGTTCGAAGACGTAGTCAAAGAACGACTTCATCGGTTTTTGCGATCCGGTCGCATCTGATACGAAGACGTCTTGGAAATACGGCAATAGTCCAGATGACTCTAACCGTTTGAACTGCGTCTCCGTCACGCCGTTCGTGACGATATAGAGCGGATACTGTTCGCTTAGTGTCCGGACAATCTCAAGTGCCCCGTCGACCATGTGAACACCGGCATGCAGGAAGTCCCGGTACTGTTGCTCGACGCGTGGTCCATCAATCCTCACGCCTAACGAATCGAATAATTTTGTATGGCGTCCGACGAGCACCTCGTCCCGTTCGACTTCACCGCGCTCAAACGCCCGCCACAGTTCGCTGTTAATCCGCACATACCGTTCCTTCACTTCATCCGTCATCCGGACGTTGTAGGATGCGAGCAGTTGCTCCAATGCGACATGTTCGCTCTGTTTAAAGTCGAGTAACGTATCATCAATATCAAATAAAATGGCTTCATATCGTTTCATTTCTCTTTCAAACCCCTCTCTGACCCTTACTCTACCGCAAGTCTCCCCGAACAGCAAAAGGGATGAGATTCAATCATCCTTTCCTGTTCACACCTGCCCGGTATCCAAACGACTCCTCCTTTACTTCTACATCCTAACGTACATCAAAAGGTTTCATTTTCGACTGAACGTGAATAGTTCCTATGGTGAAGAAAAAATAAAGGAGTGTTTACGATGCATACAGATTTTACACATATGTACATTAACGGGGAATGGATAGAAGGATCGAGTGAAAAATCGATCGACAACGTCAATCCGTTCACAAACGAAACACTATTCTCGATTCGATCAGCGGGTGAAGAGGATTTAAACCGTGCCTACGAAGCAGCCAGGGATGCGCAGGCGGAGTGGGCGGACATGGTTCCGCAAGCACGACGTGAGCTGATTGAGAAGTTTGCCCAGCTGACAATGGATCACAAAGACTTCATCATCGATTGGCTCGTGAAAGAGTCCGGCAGTACGCGCATCAAGGCAGAAGGCGAATTTGCCGCATCGATGGCCATCATCAAAGAAGCCGCGACGTTCCCATTCCGTATGGATGGTCTCATTAAACCATCGATTGTGCCGAATAAAGAGAACCGCGTGTATCGCAAACCTCTTGGTGTCATCGGCATCATCAGTCCATGGAACTTCCCACTCCATTTGGCTGTCCGTTCAATCGTAACAGCGCTTGCGACCGGCAACACAGTCGTCGTCAAACCGGCTACCGCGACACCGGTCACTGGGGGTCTCCTGTTCGCCTCCCTCTTTGAAGAAGCAGGACTTCCAAAAGGCGTACTGAATGTCGTCGTCGGACGGGGTTCTGAAATTGGGGATGCCATTGTCGAGCACCCAATCCCACGCCTCATCTCGTTCACCGGTTCGACCGAGGTCGGTCAAGGGATTGCGGAAAAGGCAGGTCGCCTCTTGAAGAAAACGGCACTTGAACTCGGTGGGAATAACGTGTTCGTCGTGCTCGACGATGCCGATCTCGACCGCGCTGTCGAATCGGCAGTATACAGCAAGTTCTACCATCAAGGGCAAATCTGTATGTCGACGAACCGCATCCTCGTAGCTGAATCAATTCATGACGAGTTCGTCGAACGTTATGTCGAGCGCGTTAAACAGTTGAAAGCAGGTGACCCGAACGATAAAGACACGCAAGTCGGACCGCTTATCGACCACGATCAAATCGATCGCCTCTTAGACCAAATCGAGAAAACGGTCGACGCCGGCGCCACCGTCCATACCGGCGGGTCAGCGGACGGAAATGTCCTTCAACCGACCGTCCTCAGTGGCGTCACGAATGACATGCCGCTCGCGAAAAATGAAATCTTCGGCCCTGTCGCAGTCATTCTCTCCTTCAAGGATGAGGAGGAGGCGCTACGTCTCTCGAATGAATTGCCGTATGGATTGAGCGGTGCCGTCCATGGTTCGGTATACCGCGCGACTAATTTCGCACGAAAAGTCGAAACCGGGATGATCCACGTTAACGACCAATCGGTCAACGATGAACCGCATATGCCGTTCGGGGGCGAGAAGAACTCCGGACTCGGCCGATTCAACGGGGAATGGGTGCTTGAAGAGTTCACGACGCTTCAATGGGTGTCGGTCATGCATGAACGCCGGGAATACAAACCTTTCTTCTCCTAAACAAAAAGTGTTTCAGTCCGAATGGACCGAAACACTTTTTAGATTTTCTTCACGAATTCTGATTTTAGTTTCATGGCCCCGAGTCCATCAATCTTGCAATCGATGTCATGGTCTCCATCTACTAAACGAATTCCTTTTACCTTCGTGCCTTGTTTGACGACGAGTGAGGTTCCTTTTACTTTCAAATCTTTAATGACCGTGACCGTATCGCCGTCGCTTAGTACGTTTCCGTTCACATCTTTTATTTGAGCGGCTTCTTCTGCTTCGGCCTGTTCACTTGGCGACCACTCGTAAGCACACTCTGGACAAACGAGAAGCGATCCATCCTCATACACATAGGCAGATTGACATTTCGGGCAGTTCGGGATTGCTGACATACTTATTCCTCCATTCAATTCACTGTTGTCAGTATATCGTATTTCCGAACAAGCGACAGCACCCGCTTAAATTTCTTTTGGCTTGTCAGGCCCTTTCAACTCCAGTTGATAAAAGGAAAGGTCCAACCATTTCCCAAACTTGTAGCCCGCTTGACGAATCGTTCCGGAGTGGACAAATCCTACCTTTTTGTGGGCTCGAATACTTCCAACGTTCGAGGCATCGATTCCACCGATGATTGTTTTGTACTCCCGTTCTTCAGCGATTCGGATGATTTCAAGTAACAGCTTATTTCCAATCCCTTTTCCCCGGTAACCCGGATGAACGTAGACGGAATGTTCGACCGTATAATGATAGGCCGGCCACGGACGAAATGGGCCGAACGTGGCAAAGCCCATGACGACATCCCCTTCTGACCAGACGAGGATTGGAAGTTGTTGCTCTTTTTTCTCTTCATACCAGGCGATTCGATTTTCAATCGTCACCGGCTCATAATGATAGACGGCGGTGCTGTTCACAATCGCATCATTATAAATATGTAAAATGGCTTGCAAGTCGTCACGACGACAGAATCGAATCATAGCGGCACCACTTTCTGTTTTTTCTTATTATACGAATTGCCTGTCCAAAACACACGAAAAATCGGCTGGCCCAATGACCAGCCGATTTTTTATGATGCTAGACGGTCACACATCGAGGCACACTCGTTGCAGACACGTGCGCATTCCTGACAATGTTCATGTTGATGTTTTCCACATTCCTGAGCGCATGCCTTACAAATGACGGCGCAGGCCTGAGCGAGCTCAGGCACGAATGCTGAATCACGCGTCATCGCTTCAGCCAGAAAGGCACAAGCAGCCGCACACTCCCGGTCGAGTCGAATACAGTCGACCATCATCTTCACATCCTGCTCCTCTAAGCAGGATTCGAGACAAAAATTACATGTCTCCACACATTCATGTAACGTTTCCAGTTCATTCGCATAAATCCGATGAGCCATTTCGATGTTCCCCTTTCTTCTTAATCCGTGATAACGACACGCTATTTCTGTTCCCCTATCCCAAAAAGAAAAAACACCCCTTTACCCGACTCGCCTCCCCCCTTACAAGGTGACGCCCCTACTTGAAACACGTATAATGAAAAGCGACTGTAGACAAAGGAGGAACGATTATGCAACGAATCGCTTTAACAGAAGAATTATCATTTTCGCGTGTGATTCATGGAATGTGGCGTCTCGCCGAATGGGACATGAACCCGCAGGAGCGTCTCGAATTCATCGAGCAGTGTATCGAACTCGGTATCACGACATTCGATCATGCTGATATTTACGGAGGGTACACGTGTGAAGGGTTGTTTGGGGAAGCTTTGAAATTGAAGCCGTCCCTGCGCGATCAAATTGAGATCGTCACAAAAACCGGAATCAAATTGACAGGTGATTACAACCCGGGTCAGAAATTGAACTACTACGACACGTCAAAAGAACACATTCTTTCACAAGTCGAGCGGTCTCTACGGGAGTTGAACATCGAGCAAATCGATACATTGCTCATTCACCGCCCGGACCCACTCATGAATCCGGATGAAGTCGCAGAGGCATTCATCGCCTTACGGGAAAGTGGAAAAGTTCGTGAATTCGGGATTTCCAACCATGTCCCGTCAACGCAAAACTTGCTCCAGTCGCGTCTGCCGTTCCAGCTCGTGACAAATCAACTGGAACTGTCTCCGATGCAACTCAAGCATTTCGAAGACGGATCAGTCGACCTTTGTCATGAGAAACGCATGCCGCTCATGGCCTGGAGCCCCCTTGCAGGCGGTAGCTTGTTCAAGGAAGAACACTACGCTCCACTTCGTGAAAAACTTGAAGAAATCCGTACACGCCACGACGCAAGCGGAATCGATGCGATTGTATATGCCTGGTTGTTGAAACATCCGGCAACCATCCTTCCAATCATCGGATCAGGTAAAATCGACCGTGTCCGTACAGGTGTCGATGCACTCAACATCGAGCTCAGTCGAGAAGAATGGTTCGAAATTTTGAAGGCGGCACGCGGTCGAGATGTCGATTAAAGGTTTAAAAAACCAATATATCCCTCACCGTTCTATGTGAACAAATTAGAGGAATTTCGACTTTTTTCAAAACCCACTCATATCAATCTTTTTTCATCAAAAATCGACAAGATGAAAAATGAGAATTACCTTAATTAAACATTTTTGGTTTTATATCCCGTCCAGTTCAAGTTGGACGGGATTTTTGTATTTTTTTTAAAATCACAAATTAATTTTCCTAAGACTAAAGTCACAAAAAAATGGTGCTAGAATGATGAAAGTGATTCATCGAAGGAGAGTACCGATGTGAAAAAGTACCTGGTTTTTAGTACCCTCGCAATCCTTTTCTTCTTATTCGGATGCGAGGAAGAACACGCACTCCGTTTACATACAGCCCCTGAATACTATCAAGGACGTGCCATGTTACCGAATGGACAACAAATCGAATTACCAGAGGTCGATCGTTCGCACGTACTGGAGTCATGTGCTCCGGATCACGCGGTGACCGATTTGCCCGAAGGTGACCGGCGGTGGTTAGGGACCGTCACACTGACGCAACCTCTCACAGCGACCACCTCAACGCCTGCTTTTCCGACAGCAACTTTTTTCAATGTGAACGAGCAATCATTCGTACAGTGTCATGTAGAGTCAATCACATATGTGAAACAAATCGATGCCGCACCCGGAAGCATTTTGAATTTCGCCAACACAGCTGACGACTTTCCTGCTGTCGCAAAATTACGTGTGGCACAATCATTTGAACGGGCACAATTTCTTAAAGAATTGAAAAAACCAATCGGAAACGAGCCGTACCCGATCCGAACCGGAATGGAGCAAACCCTTGTTCACGTGACGATGCCTTTTGAGGGCAGTTTGATTTTCACGTTTAAGGCTGATGACGAGGAGGAGAACGTCACCTATCCGATCAATGCAACCTCTCGTGACCCGTACCTGTCTCTTGGACTCGGTACTGAAGAGTCCGACGCAGGTATGCAGTACGCCATTTACACAAGTTCAAATCAAGAAAAGTATGCCGATGCCCTACAACCAAAAGACGCTTTCATCACGCGTCTGCTTGGGGCGAAGATATTGAATGACTTGCCTTCGACATTGGAGCCTGGGAAACAGTATCCCCTCTTCAGTGTGTCTTATATGCGAGACGGCAAGCCACATCAACAGTATGTTTCGATCACCTATAAGGCGAACAAATTATTGCATGGCGATGAATTGAAAAAAAAGATGCACCAACAATTTGCTAACCGGCGCCATGCCGTGTTCCATGAGCTGGCGTTAATTGGCACAAAATCAACTGATACGTCATTTCTGAAGCACGTACCCGCCAAAGACCATGATTTCTTATTTGAGGCGATCGAACGTTCCAATTCGACTTCCCAATTCGGTTCTCCCGCACCGATGCCCTATCTGACACTATTCGAAGGAGTCAGCGCCCAAACATTCGATGTTAGCTATTACAAAGACGATGTGTTCTTAACCAACTCGAAGACGAATTCTCACTTCAAACTCCTCCAAGAGGACGCAGAGCAGTGGCATAAACTATTCGATTAATCGAAACAGGCAGGTGAGAGGATGACTCTCATCTGCCTGTTTGTGGCTTTCGAGCACTTCCAGTCGAAAATCCCCATTCATGTGGGACAATAGAGACGAAGGGAGAGGATGAACATGACGGAACGCTTTGAGCGGGACATCAAAGAGCATTGGCGCGTCACTTACAACCAAAACGGCTATCCCCACGTTCAACAGGGGTGGGTCTTACCTCCTGAGCGAAAAGAGGAGTTCGACCCGTTTATCTTAATGGCCGAAGATTGGTTCAAGCGAGGCACCTTTTCAGATCATCCGCACCGTGGTTTTCAAACGATCACGTACGTCATCGACGGACGACTCGAGCACATCGACAACCATGGCGGACATTCGATTCTGGATGCTGGGGACGTGCAGTATATGAATGCCGGTTGGGCGGCCCGCCATGCTGAAGAGGCCGTTGACGATGATTTGATTCACACGTTGCAGCTTTGGCTCAATCTGCCGAAATCTTTGAAGAAGACGAAGACGTCCTATCAAAACATCTACATCGAAGATGCACCGGTCGTCCCCATCGATGGTGGACAAGTTCGTGTGTATTCCGGTGATCTTTTAGGGGTTCGCGGACCACTGGACAGCCTTGTGCCGATTACAATGAGTGAGATCAGCTTAAAGCAAGGGGCAACCTATGAACATGCCTTTCCGACGAACCATAACAGTTTTCTTTACGTCCTTGCCGGCTCGGTCGAAGTCGGGACATCGGGCGTCCAGCTTGAAAAAACCGATGCGGCAACACTCACATTCGATGAGACAGCGGATACGCTTAGCAGCATCCGTCTACACGCCACCTCGAGGACTCGCCTCCTTCTCTATTCAGGCAAACCGCTTCGAGAAGACTACGTGGCCCACGGTCCATTCGTGATGAATTCAGAAGAAGAAATTCGCCAAGCCTTTCGGGATTATCACGCCGGCGTTTTCGGTCCCCCCGCTGAACGAAACGAATAGAAAACAGGAGACCCTATGGCACAGGGTCTCCTGTTTTCACTTTATGAGGACTCTTCCGGGGTCAACACCGTCTGCTGTGTCGGCACTCGTCCAATCGAAACCGTTCGTTCCACCAGTACGTACGACTTCCCTTCCACCTCGAATTTACGGTCCCCTAAGTAATGGGCCGCCTTCCCTTCCTCGTAAAGCTTGGCGAGGATTGCCGGGACATATTCATTCAAGTTCGTGTAATGTTCGTCCAACGTCATCACGATATTCCCTTTTTTGTATCCCATCCAATAATTGTTGAAGAACAATAGTAGAGAGATCACACCTAAGATCCCTAATCCGGTCATCAATAGATCCATTCAACCTTCCCCCTTGATTGACTTCGTAACGATTTGTCGCTTCGGTTCAAATCCAAGCTCCTCATAAAACAGAGCAGCCTGTTCATTTTGATTCCAGTAGTCAAGTTCGATCGACTCGAAACCGTGCGCTTTAGCAAACTGCTCGACCCGTTCCACGGCGAGGCGGCCATAGCCCTTTCGTTTGAAGCGGGGTTCGATGCTAATGTGACGAATGTGTACGACTCGTACCGCGTGACGGAATGCGTTCGCCTCACTCACTTTCTCTTCAAACCATACATATCCAACACGCTCATCGTCGACGTGAATCCATTCGAAATGGTGCTCCGGCTTTGTCATCAGTGGTTCAAATGCCTCGCGCACGTTCTCCTCATCATACGGTGCGAAGAAGTGAGGATTCATGGCAACATGATGCTCATGAATCGATCGATTCAACGTGGCGATGAGATGGGCGTCTGTCGTTGGGACAAATTGAATCCAATTCATCATGACATGTCTTGAAACGAAGATCGGTCCTCCGTCACCCCGTGTGGTTTTTCATAGCCTTGAAGCGCATGTCCCGAACCTGATTTTTTCGTTTTCCCATTCAACCGGCGTTGAATCGGTCGGGTGATGAAGTAGCCCCCTAAGAGAGACAACGGGAACACCAGGATGGCCGTGCCAAATAATAAAATGTAAGCACCGCGCACTTCATCAGCGGTTTGCCCCACTACATAACGCATCACGAAAAACAAGCCCATGAAAAGTAGCGCCGCGCATCCGTATTCAATCAATTTACCGAAGATTCGTTTCATTCCCTCATCCTCCCTCTCCTATCCTTTTCTTTACCATACGTCTGTCCCGAAGAGAGGTTTCACTTTTCTTGGTTTTCTTCATACCAGATGGACGCCAAACGCTCTGTCTCGACGACCCAATCATGCTTTCCTTGAATATATCCTTCCATGTCATCAGGATGCTGTTCGGCGAGCTGCTGTTTCAACGCTCCATACTCGTCCCGCACTTCCGGGAATGCCTTCAAGTAGTCTCTGAACGCAAGATGCCTCACCACATCGGGACTGCCGTCTTCAAAAATATGAACGTGTACCGTTCGCACGTCTTCCCCTTTTCTGAAATAGCGGCGTTTCGGAATACCATATTCACCGAGTCCGCGATAACCGAGCGCCTCCATCCGTTCCGCATAGGCATCCACACGTTCAATATCCCGAACAACAGGCATCAGGTCAATGATTGGCTTTGCGGCAAGCCCCTTCACCGATGTGCTCCCGATATGATAAATCGCGACCAACTCTTCCCCGAACAACCGTGTCAGTTTTCCGGCTTCCTCCTCGAACCGTGTTTGCCACAACGGGTCATACGTCAACACTTCTACTTTTCGCATATTTCGTTCCTCCTTCTCACATCCTCAAGCATCTCTAAAGCCATCATACCCTTTTTTAACAGTCCTCCGGCAGCTTTCGTTGTCAGCCAAAAGGTTTGTCTCCAACCAAAATGGGAAACCTCATACTAATGAACTGAGAATTGGAGAGTGAATCGAATGCTAACACCAGAACAGATTGAAACGTTCAAAAAACGTTTATTGAAAGAAAAAGCAAAGACAGAAGGATATATGGAGAATCGGGAAGAGTCGTACGATGAAGGGGAATTGTCTCACTACGACAATCATCCGGCCGATTCAGGGGAAGAATTGTTTTTGCGTGAACGAGATCAAGCGTTAAATGAACTGGATGAAGACTTCTTGAGCGATGTCGATAAAGCGTTACTCGCCATCGAAAAAGGCACATACGGGAAATGTGAAGTGTGCGGAAAAGACATCGAGCTCGATCGCCTCGAAGTCGTGCCGGAAGCCACATTATGTATCGAGCACGCACGGGAACGTGATGAAATGGAACACGAAGGCGACTTGAACCGTCCGGTCGAGGAAGACGTATTAAATCCCGATGAAACCGCCCGGCGAAAAGAATTGGACGGAACCGATGAGGTCGGTAAGAAAACGGATGCGTTCAGTCAGGTCGAAGACTTCGGTAGCTCAGATACGATTGCCGACAGCGAAGGGAATCACGACCCAACTCGTGAATCCTGACCTACGCATGTTGCCATCCCTTGCACCCTATTTTGGGCGCAGGGGATGTTTTTCGCATAAAAAAACTCATACGCCTTGGAGGTTGTCTCCAATTTGTATGAGTTCCGACCCGATTAGAGTGTTTGTTTCACAGGTGAGGCACCGCCTACACGTTCCGCAACTTTCATCGGGTTTATGGCATGACCAGCCGAAGTGGCTGAGAACGAATAGTTTCCTTTGTGCACTTCAAAGTGAAGATGTGGCCCGGTCGAGTTACCCGTTGTCCCAATTTGGCCGATTTGCTCGCCTTGAAGGACGGTCTGCCCTTTCTTCACATCGATTCGATTCATGTGCGCATATACCGTCGTCCATTTTTGTCCATCGATGGTATGCTCGATTTTCATATGCTTCCCGTAAGGTCCGCTTGAGCTGACCTGTGTCACTTTTCCGTCTGCCGCAGCATAAATCGGTGTACCGGTCTTCGCAGCAATATCGAGTCCATTATGGAACGTATAGCCGTTTTCGCCGCCAGCCGCTCCGAATCCCTGTGAGAGCCGCCCCGTAGCCGGCATCAAAAAGCGATCCGGTACCATCGATTGGTATTGTTTCTTCAATTCACTCAAATAATTCGATTGCTTTTTATATTGCTTGTTCTTTTGGGTATAAGCGGTTTTATATTTTTCGCGCTTTTTCGCGATGGATTGTTGTTTGTCTTCTAATTCGTTCAATGCTTTTGACGCTTCCTCTTTCTTTTTCATCAGTTCGTTCCGCTCTTCTTCAGCTTCAGCGGCTTCCGCTTTCGCGCTTGGGAAGACAGAGGAGACGACTTTTGCAAAGAGGGATGTTTCCTCAGGCTTCAACTGCTCGTCGAATGACTCGAGTTGTTCTGAAGTCCCATTGATCTTGGTTTGGATCGCTTTTTCCTGGCGATCGAGTTGTTTTAATTTCGTTTTGATTGCTTGAATCGATTGTTTCACTTCATGTTTTTGTTTCGTGGCTGTTCGAATGGATTGTTTCGTATTAACGAGGTCGTTCGGAGTCAAACTGCTCGCCGATGCCGTCTGACCGTTAAACAGTAAGATACCGACACCAGCTGTCAGGATTAATTTCTTAAACATATATATGGTAAAACCTCCAGATGAAATCATGCACTGCCTTCTTTAAAAATCTACATGTGCGAATATACCACCAGGGGTTAAAAATTTCAATATATGAAGTATTTCATTTTCATTGCACAGATTACAAGGTCGTGGGAAACGTGTTTATCCCACTTCACAGCGACCTCACATCTCATTCAGTCACTTATCCAGCCGGTTGACGAGGGAAATGAAACAGACGGTTGGTGTATTAAAACATCAACCGTCTGTGAAGACTTATTTATTGTCCCGCTTTTGTTTCCTCTCCAGATGAGAATGTCGTTTCAAATAGACAAAAATCACAAGAATTCCGATAATCGCCACCCCGGTCAATACCGGTCCTCCAATGACCGCAAGGCTTAGCATCCATCCAGTGATGTTGGTCGTCAAACCGATGAGCGTCAGTGTATTTCCTATAAACAGCAATAGGATACAGAATACAAGGACTGACCTCATGCCGAAACTTTCACCATTTCATATTGGGAGAGCTCCCCTTGTTTAAAGCCTAACGCTTTCGCTGCGGATAACAGAGAAGAACGGTCAGAAGTGATCGTCAACTGGATTGGGTGACGACTCGCTGCCGCTCGCAGAATCCATTCCGCATCGTCATCCTCGCCAAATACATCAAGTAGCACATTGCCACGATATAACAACAACCCTTCTTTTTCCCCTTCCTTCACTCGAACCAACTCCACATCTGCCGGTTGTTGCGTCACTCTCGCATCTTGTTGCCAAATCGGTACATGTCCACTCGTTGAATACGCCTCCTCGAATAACGTTTGAATCGGCTCAGTTTCAAACGTGGCCTTCGTTTCTGTCTGAATCGATTGAAAATAAAAAATTTCGCGCACTACTTCATATCCTAATCGTTTATATAAGGCCAGCGCCAGGTCATTCCCTTTTATGACTTCCAATAATCGAACCCCTTTGGCCTGTTCTTCAAAACGACGCATCAATTCCTTCGCGATTCCTAAATGACGGTATTCAGGAGCAATGGCCAATCCACCACAGCGGGTACGGAAACCCGAATCCAGATTGGCAATTCCACTCAATACGACGCCAATTGGTTGCCCGTCCGCATATGCGACAATGGAGCGAGACGGTTGATTCTGGTCTCGAACGAGGAACACCGACTCAAATCCGGGTTCGTCCAGTTGGAATTGAATCATATAGTCTGAGAACCCGTCCATGAACGCCTTGTATAAGTCAGAAATCGGCGGATTTTGTTTATATGTAATCGTTTGTGTCATCCGTATGTTCTTCCTTTCATATGTAAATGGAGTTGCTGATTCAATCATTTTTTGCGCTCAAACCTTCAAGGTAGATCAACTCCTGGAAGCCAGGCGGGTCAATCCTTCCAAAACATGTGCCCAGTATGATTCAGCGTGCGGGACCAACGCATCTGTTGAAATCAGATAATGATTACGTAACAAGACGGATTGGACATTGATTTGGATGACTTGACCTTGTATCAACCGGATGAGATCTTTTCGTTTTACAATGACGATGTCCGTTACTTCTTCGGTATCCAAATGAAACGATTCTCCTCTGTATCGATAGGCATATGTATGGGCGAACTCTCGATCGGTAAACGCGTCCGCCTCAATGACATCTTCAAATACACCAAGGGAATGCAGTTGCTCATATTCAACTCGCATGCCGAGCTCTTCTTCAATTTCACGTACACCGTCTGTTGCGTCCTCACCTACTGCCAAATGACCGGCTGCCGTAATGTCCAGTTTTCCCGGAAAATCTTTCTTTTCGGGGCTGCGCAGTTGAAGATAAAGATTGTCATCCTTCCAAAACCAGCAGTGAAAGGTTTCATGCCAATCTCCATCAAAGTGAACCGAGTCCCGGTCCTTCTTGCCAATCGGTCGTCGTGATGCATCCACGACTGTAAGCTGTTCAATCATGTCATTCCTCTTTTCTAAAATAAATCCGGGTCTTCTGAGAGCGTCCGTACTTTCCTTATTTTACGTGGTCTTCCTGCCCACCCGAGCGCCGTATAAAAGAAACCGCCTCCTAACAACATAAATAGAACGGCCAGCCCGAATTGAATGCCTAAAAATCCGTACTGTTGTCCCATTTGTACAAGAAAGAACGGAGAAAACAGAAGGGTCAGACCAACCACCACGACACCCCCGATTACGCGGCGTCTGGCGTGTCCGATCGTCCACAGTCCGAATAGTACCCACGCACACGCAACAAAACTAATCGTTCCCATCATCATCACGAGCAACGCCTCCATTTTATGTTGTAGTAGTTTTATGTCTATTCCCTATTTCACTGAAAATTCCTACTAAAATCGAACGCTTTTTGTCAGTTTCGGGTAAATAGACAATACAATCAATTAAATAAGGGTGCCTCAAAGGAGCAGGATGATGATGAAAACACGGCTGATTTTCGCACTTTTGTTCCTCAGTCTTTTTTTGGTCGCTATATACTGGGTGAGCACCTGGGATGATAACGTGCTGGAAGGACGAATCGAGCGCGTCGACATCCCACAACTATTAGTCGGACCGACTGAAGACCGAGAAGAGAAAAACTTACATGTCATCCTCATTAACGACCAAACCGAAGTGACCGGAATCGCGGATAGTGTTCAAGACTTACGGATGGGACAACGAATCATCATTGAACTTGTTCCGAATGCAAACTTAAAAATCGCACGTTCCATCGAAGTCACCTCCGAATAATTTTTCAAGAAACAAGCGTAGCTTTTCTGAAACAGTGGAATATGAGAACAGAACTGTTAAAGGAGTGATGGGATGATCTCAAATAAACTGTTATCTGGAAAAGTCGCATTCGTCACTGGGGCTGCTTCCGGTATCGGGCGCGCAGCAGTCATCCGTTTTATTCAAGCGGGCGCCAAAGTCGCGATTGTTGATTTACATGAACATGATGCGGAACAATTGGCCAGTTTAGTTGGAGAAGAGAAAGCAATCGGCATCGGTGCTGATGTGGCGAACGAAGAAGAGATGAAACAGGCCTATGACCGGACCGTCAAACAATTTGGTCAGGTCGATATTGTATTTGCAAACGCGGGGCGAAACGGAACCATCACCCCGATTGAACATTTGTCACTCGAAGATTGGGACAGCGTGGTCGAGACCAACCTGACAGGTACTTTCTTGACGATCAAGCATGCCATCCCGCATTTAAAGGATCAAGGCGGAAGTATCATCGTTACCTCTTCCATCAACGGGAATCGCTATTTCAAAAATTTCGGATTCAGCGGTTATGCGACGACGAAAGCCGGACAAAATGGCTTCGCGAAGATGGCTGCCGCTGAACTTGCTCAATTTGGGATTCGCGTCAACGTGATTTGCCCGGGAGCCATCGATACAAATATTGATGACTCGACAACCCGGGATGATGCATTGCTGGAGGAGATCACAATCCCGATCGAATATCCATTGGGGAATCAGCCGCTCGCAGGCAAATCCGGGTCCGCGAAGCAAGTTGCCGATGTCGCTTTATTTTTTGCGAGCAACATGTCGAGCCATGTCACAGGATCCGAAGTATACGTCGATGGCGCCGAATCTTTATTATGAACAAAAGGCAGGTCGTTCCGGGAACGACCTGCCTTATTTAAGGATTGGGCTTTTCATGACGGCCTTTTGATAATACGGTCGAAATCCGAGACGCTCCATGTTTCGTCCTGAAGCCGAATCCACTTTCGTTGTCACCGTCACCGTTTCACACCCCGCTGCTTTTGCTTGTGCGATCCGCTCTAAGATCAGTTGGGTCTGATACCCCTTTTGTCGATACGCCGGCACGGTACTCGTCAAAAAGAGCTCGCCCATTTTGTCTTGGATTGCTAAAATCCCTCCAGCGACCACGGCATCCCCCTCACGGACGAGGTATGCTTTATTTTCATGCAACGCATAAAATCCCTTGGCCGTGTCAATCGTCTCTTGAAGCACGGTTCCCGACTCTGCGAAGCCGGCTGCGATCGCACGCGCCCATTCGTCAACCGTTTCGGATTGAACTTCCTCGACTTGAGACGTCGTCGCTTCCGACACCTCAAACGCTTGTACGTCCAATACCCATACGTCTAAAAAGTGGTCGAGTGTATAGTTTCGTTCCTGTAACAATCGAAGCAACGAGTCATCGGCAAGTGGACACACCTCGATATGCAGACGCGACACGTTTTTGCCTCGCACCCATTTTTCCATTTGGTGAAGGTCATAAAAACTTGTCGGCCGGTTCAGCCCGAACCCAACCGCAAAACTCATGTTACCCATTTTAAAGACATGCCCTTTATTTTCGACAACTAGCTCCGCACCTTCATAGGGAGGATTCTGTTTTCGATATCGAATGTAAGCGGAGGTGCCATCCGCCTTAATGCGTTCAATCCGCCTTGCCATTTCAAGTCGTTTCATGCTTCATCCCTCCCTGTCATCGATTCGAGTTTATCACAGATCCTCGAACGATTCGTTTACATCTTGAAAAAGATCATGAAAGAGTCACAGGTCTTCTTTGCCGCGCTTGTTCTTCCTCATTTCCACATACAATAGAATGCTTCCTGTGATGAGGACGGTGATGACAAGCTTCATCACGGGGTACTGTGCCAATCCAAGCATCGTATACTGTTGAATCTTTTGAAAAAGCGTCGCTTCCGGCACCCAATCAATGACTACTCCTCCAGTAAACATAACGCAGATGGTCACCAGGAGATAAACGCCTACAAAGAGTAACAGGCCTCGTTTGAACACGACACAACCTCCATCAAATACGAATTTCATCTACAACAAACGTAGACGACCCTTCAATCTCCTCGATAAAATGCGACCCGAATAACATCGCCGGTGTAAAGCTTCCAGAAAGCATACTCCCTGACCCGAGCAATCGCTTCACGACCGCCAATGCCCCGTACACAGTAAAGGCATAAGTACTCGCCGTCTTAATGCGGACAACGATTTTTTTCCCACGGTCATTCATCGCCTCGCCCCATACGTAGGTGGATGAGCGTTCCCGTTCGTCTTCATCCGGTCCAGATACATGCTCGTCGACATAACGTAAAAGTCGATGTTGGACGGTCTCTGATTCAAGAATTGGACCAAACCAGGAAGACAGACGCGCTCCATAGGCATACATTTTCGGCACGGGGACCCATGTCGTGATATTTGGAATATTTGTCGTGTAATAAGCTGTTGATACATCACCCCAAGGAATCGCAATGGCCGTCCGTTTCCCGCGGCCGAAATCAATCTGTCTCCGTTTTGAACCGAGCGGGAACGGCATCAATTCACCTTCCCTCCGTTCGACACTACTGGATCCAAGACTGCGGATCGCGGTTTTCATCGTGCCCGGCGAGATGCCGCCTGCTGCCGAAAATCCGAGGGCGAGTGTCGTCGCATCCGGCAATAACTCTTTCAATTTTCGCGCGACACAATCGGTTGGAATGACATCAAACCCGACCCCGGAACAGAGAACGACATCATTCGTTTGAGCTTGTCTCGACCTTTGTTTGGAATGAATGTACTCAAACACCTCTATTTCCCCGGTAATATCCAGGTAATGCGTCTTTGTTTCGAGGCATGCCTCAATCATGACACGACTCGTATCGATAAACGGTCCGGCACAATTCAATACCAGATCGACTTCCTGTAGTGCTTCAATCGCCGCCTCACGGGTTAATGCGAACACAGACGTTTCGCACTGTAAGGTGGTACCCAGTTGTTGAATCGCACGCGCATTGCGCCCCGCCAACACAGGCTTCATCCCTTCCCGGACTGCATGGCGGGCAATCAACTCACCCGTATAACCATTTGCCCCGTAAATCATCCACTTCATATCGTCTCCCCCTTTATAAAAGATGTTTTTCGATTTATTCCCTGATCCGCGGTCTGTTAGTTAACACGCTGAAAAAAATCTTGAATCACTCCACTCACATACACGGCACTCACAAGTAAAAGACACCAACCGACCGGAATCCCGAGACTGTTTAAAGCGGATCGTTTACTTAGTACGATTTTCCTCCGGACCAGCCACCGGTCGATCAGGCGATTCATCATAAAAAACAAGATTGCCGCCAGCACACTCAACCAGGACAAAATCAGCCCGAATAACATATGTAAGATGAACGACACGATGCGACTCACTTGTTCTGATGAGAATCGATTGGCCAACTTGTCACTGATCCATGAAGAGAGTAAGCCGTAGGTCAAGAAAATCGGGAAGCTATAGACTAAATAAATCGTTTGAAGCAACAAAAAACCAGGCACGTTCGCTAAAAAAGTTCCGGTCCCCGGGGATTGCACGATCTCCAGCCATGCCAATAGCCAAGCATAAATGGGTGGGACGAATGAAGCGGTCATCACCTTCGTTCGAATCATTTCATTCCCTCGCCTTCATTCTTTCCCCTCCACTCTACCTGAAACGTTCTGAAAACGCACAAAGCCGGTCTATCAAGAGACCGGCTTTTGTGATCATGCTGTTTCTGATGTTGATTTCGTACGAACGGACTGCATCGCTTCCGTCCACGGAAGGAGTTGGTCGAGCATGTCGTTCACCGACTGAACTTGTACGTCCTTCGGTGCGAAATGCGTGCCATTCTCAAAGTCAGTGAAGAGTGAAAGTGCTGGATGGACACGAACGTGAGCAATTGACAATTCACTCAAGATGCCACGTAGATGTTCCGTAGCTCGTGCACCACCGACTGAACCGTACGAGACGATTCCAGCCGCTTTATCGTTCCATTCAACGCGTAAGTAGTCGAGCGCGTTTTTTAGGGCAGCACTGATCGAATGGTTATACTCTTGAACGATGAAAACGAAGCCATCCATTTCAGCGATTTTTTCAGACCATGCTGCAACTCCTGACGCGTCTCCGTCTGGTTCACCTAAAAGTGGCAAGCTGTAATCCGCAATGTCGATGATTTCATAGTTCGCGTCCCCACGATTGTCGGCGAGTTCTTTCACCCATGCTCCGACTTGTGGACTGACACGTCCTTCACGAGTTGATCCGAGTACGATTCCGATGTTTAACATATTTTTTCCTCCTTGATTGTTTGTAAAGTGACTTGATGTTCTGAACAAGCGATTGAATAAACTCATTTCATACCCTCATATTCTTTCTCAAACGTTTTTGTACTTCTGACCGTGTCAATCGGTCGAACCATCGCTTCAATCTGGTCCCGTTTCGATTCAAGAAACGGCGGGAGCGATAATTTTTCACCGACCGTCTCGTATGGCTCGTCACCCATGAATCCCGGACCATCTGTCGCCCATTCGAATAAAATCTGTGGCGCGACACGTGCGTACGATGATTCGAAGAAAAAGCGGTCGACATATCCTGATGTCGGCAAACCGATTTGTTGTAGACGTGCTGTCCACTCATCTAACACACTTCGATTTTCGACCCGAAACGCGACATGGTGTACCGTACCAAATCCTTGTCGTGCCTGTGGTGACGTCTCGTCGTGAATGACGATGACTTGTGCTCCGTTTCCACCCTCACCTCCTTCAAATAGATGATGATTCCCTTCTTGTGCGAGCTCTCGGAACAACATGACCTGCTCCATCATTTGCTTGAAATATGTGAAGTCCGAGATCCGGATGAAGATCGGACCAAGACCCGTGATCGCATATTCGAGCGGAATCGGGCCGTTCTTCCATGGTTCCCCGGATGCGATGCCTTCATTGAACTCATCTGATATGAGTTGATAGGCTTGGTCATCAAAATCGACGAATGGCAATGTCTTCTTCCCAAATTGCTCCTGGATGCCTTCATGCTTCACTCCGAGGCGGTCAAATCGGCGCACCCAGTAAGTGAGTGCCAAGTCCGTCGGCACCCGGAACGAGGTTTTGGCGATCTCGTTTGTGCCGTGCTTTCCTTTTGGGATGCCGGGAAAATCGAAGAACGTCATATCCGTTCCTGGACGCCCTTTGTCATCTGCGAAAAACAGATGATAGGTTTGAATGTCATCCTGGTTCACTGTCTTTTTGACGAGACGCATCCCTAACACGTTTGTGAAGAAATCATAATTTTTCTCGGCACTACTCGTAATCGCCGTCACGTGGTGAATTCCTTTTACCTGATTCATCCTGCTCACTCCTTATAAATCTTGATTTCAAGATACATGATTAAAATTTTTTGCGGCTTCTGCCCGCTTCCCGATTTGTTTCAGTTGCTCGATTGTTTCAGTCAGTTCTAAACCATCAAATAGTTCATCCATACGCGCCGTATGCTTCGGAAAGATATCTCGCATGAGTTCCTCCCCTTCCATTGTCAAAGAGGCGTATGTGATGCGGCGGTCACTCGGACAGGCTTTTCGAACGAGATATCCTTTTGCTTCGAGGCGATCCACGACATATGTCATACTACCGCTCGATAATAGAATTTTCTTCCCGATCATTTGAATCGGCTGATCCCCTTTATGATAAAGGAATTCCAGCACCCCAAACTCCGTTGCATTTAACCCGAAACACCCGACCTCTTGTTTCACTAGTTCTTGTAACGATTGAGAAGCCCGTAACAACACCGTGATTGTCTTCAACACTTCTGATTGTTCCATTTGTCTCCCCCCTTATGGACAAGAGAGATTTACCTCTAAACTAAGTATCTTTAATTCGAGATAAATATAACACGCGGATTTCATCTCGTCAATTGATTTGTTTCAAACATAAAAGACAAGCGTCACCTTGTCTCATTCGTACGTTTCATCTAAATTCCGCGCATAAAAATGGATTGCACGCCGATACCTGGCAATGCTCGGATCGGGCTTCGGGTCAGCAAGCAGCTCGAGTAGCGCACCTGTCGCTTCCGCGTGTCGCCCTAAGTTATAGCGCGTCATCGCTTGGAATACTTTTAACGCCCCCATGTCCGGAAAGTGTTCGATTGCTTCGGCAAATAATTCCTCCGCATCCTCATAACGCCCCAAGGCCCGATACGTGCTACCCAACCCGAGATACGATTGACCCAACTCTTCTCCTGTCAAACCTAAACGAATCGCACGTTCATAATGCGGGACGGCTTGACGTTCTTCACCGAGTGAGTCATAGCACCAGGCACAGTAGGCATGTAGCCTTGGATTTTTTTCATCCTGTCGAAGCAGGGATAAGAACAGTTGTTTTGCTTGTTCAAGCTGCCCTTCCTCGCGCAAGCGAACGGCTTTTAAAAACAAATCTTCCACAATGGGTTCACTCCTTTTGTAGCTGTTTCCATCCAATCATTGTTGTAGCAACTGATCCTATTTACCGGCATACGCGCCAGGTTCATCTCTTACGTTCACTAAGGCTTCACCCTTGACGTGTAGGAGCGGGAGTTTAGATAAAAATCCCCCTCTACGCTTTTACTGTAGCAGAGGGGAAGATTGTCTCATAGTTTTTGCTTCAATTCGGCGTAATGCTCTTTTGCTAACTCAAAATAGATGAAGTCTCCCCGTTTGATGCGGTCAAGCGTGGCGTCGAACTCACGCCAGCCCCGTTCGACCTGTTCAGGCGTCAGTTCCCCGCTCTCGGTCGCCTCCTCGAACTCATCCTCATCCTTTTTAACGATGTCCCCGTTTGGGAAGACGAGAATATCGAGCAACAGGTCGTCCATATATGGAATCCCGTCCTCTTCACCGATGCGGTCGACGAGGTCAATATACCACTGCACGATCTCACCTTCCGGATTGAACATGACCGTGACCCCGAACGGCTCATTTTCAGGGAAATATTGAAGCCATGCGAATCCGGCATCGGCCACGATAAACTCTTTCCCGTTATGTGTCTTGTACTGCGGTGCCCGTACTTCGTCAATTTGAAACAAGGCAACGGTCCCTGAAAATCGATGATCGTGAACTGACTGTTGTACGTATCGATTCTTTAAAATCCGCCCCCAATCCCTTCGATTGGCATACTTCCGCTTTGGCATACGCGTCTCCCCTTTTGGTCGTCTCTTTTTAAATGAGTTCGCCAACCCTAGGAAAGTTCCTTGTTAGTCATACAGGTTATGCTGGTTAAACCAAACGAGATGACTTTGCTTCAACCGCTTCCGTTCGACCATACGAACGAATGCATCAGTTGAGATGAAGCGATTCCCCGGATGCAGATCGGCGAGCATCATGAGAATGACGCGCGTCCCCCGTTCTCCTTCCTGAAGGGAGATATGCTCCATTCTTCCTTTACCGTTGAAGCGATTGATAAACAACTCGATTTTACATTCTTCTTTTAAGAGCCGGGACGTCACATACGCGACTTGACTGATGATGGATTCAAAGTCGTGGTGAAGTGTATAGCCGGACGGACCACTTAAGTCCACGGCGAACGTGAACGTATCGAGCGATGTCTTTTGAAACACTTTCGACTGGACGCGCCCGAGTTTTGCCGTCGCGACCCAATCGATTTCTTTGACCGGTTCCCCTTCATAAGACTTGGAACCTAGAATCTGTAACGGGTTTCGGAGTGGTGATGCCGTCATCGGCCTTTCTCCCAGTGCCAATCGTTTCGTGCCGACCGGCGGGTGTAGTTTGAGCGAAGGCAATACCGTCCAGCGCTGGTTGATCGGGCACTCGAGAAGGTACGTCCCGAGATGGAACGGGAGTCCGACGGCAAGTACACATTCCTCAATATAGGCGGGCCCCCGAAATTCGGCTTGCACGCGAATCGTGTGACGTGGTTGCTCCGTTCGTAACGTTAGATCCAAACTGTTCGGCGATTGCTCATGTTCGATAAAACTGAGCGCCGTATTCGACTTCAAACGGATGCGAACGGGAAGCCCTAGCTTTTCTAAATACTCGCTCCCCTCCAAGACGATGTATATTTCCGTCTCGTCTTTGACAAAGAGAAGCGATTCGTGTGTATGAACTTGAAGGTGTAACTGTCGTTCTAACTGCCTCCGCGTGTGCTCGAGCAACCAGACGACGCCTGCCTGTAAACAGAGCAAATAACCGAATACCTCCAAGAACGGTACAAATACAAGCACGACCCCGGCGAATGTGTATGCCGGCATCCATTTCCACTGAAAGACGTTATGCGTTGAGAAAATCATCGTCAACCCTCGACCGGAACCGGAACCGTGTCTAAGATGTAACGCACGATGTCCTGCTTCGTTGATTTGATGCCTCCTTCAAGTGTCAACGTCAGCCGATGGGCCAATACATAGGGTGCCACAGCTTTCACATCTTCCGGAATGACGTATAGACGATTTCGGAGATAGGCATAACTTTGACAGGCCCGCATGAGTGCGATGGCACCGCGTGGGCTGACGCCGACCTCGACGGATACATGTTCCCGTGTCGCATGGACAAGTCCGAGTAAATAATCGAGGACGTCCTCTTGGATTGATACTTGCTTCACTTCCTCTTGGGCGCGGCGTAACTCATCTAACGTCGCGACCGCCTCCACGGTTTTCCGTGTTTGACGCATGACTTGCAGCAGGAGTTCCCGCTCTTCGGCGACATTAGGGTAGCCAACCGGGATCGAAATGAGGAAGCGGTCGAGTTGGGCGTCCGGTAACGGGAACGTTCCAGCGGACTCAATCGGGTTTTGCGTCGCGATGACGAAAAATGGTTTCGGCATTGGATACGTCTCGCCCCCGATGGAGACTTGTCGCTCTTCCATCGCCTCGAGAAGAGCGGACTGCGTTCGTGGAACCGCTCGGTTGATTTCATCGATCAAGACGATGTTCGCAAAAATCGGTCCTTGCCGATGATCAAACGTCTGCGTCTGCATATTGAAGTAATCCGCGCCAATCACATCCGACGGCAACAAATCGGCCGTGAACTGGATCCGGGAGAACGCCCCGTCAAAACTTGCCGCAATCGTCTTGGCGAGTAACGTCTTCCCGGTTCCCGGCACATCCTCAAGCAAGATGTGTCCCTCTGCCAATAACGCCGTACAGCATAGCCGTACCACGTCCTCCTTCCCTAAATAGACCTCGTTCAATTGTTTAATGACTGTCTCCATGCCCATATGTTGACCTCCACTTTTTGTCTTAATCAAACTTTACCTTTTTATGGTAAGATAAACAACAAATAGTTTGAAAATTCAAAAGGGGGTACTATCTTGCGCTGGACGACCAAATTACTCCTTACAATCGTTGCCGCACTTCTGTTCACGTTTACGCTGTTTGTCGTCACGACGAGTATATTCGAGTGGCTCTATGCTCCGGAAATTTTACCTGTCGAGGAACATGCCAGTTCTCCATCAGACATTGATACAGATCCGGAAGAAGGAACGCTCTTAAGCAAGACGAAATCGAATTTCCCATTTGAACTTGATCCCCGAAAAGGAAAACTCGAACTCTTCGAGAGGATAACATCTTCTGGCCAAGCGACACGAAATCTAGGGTTCTTGGTCGGACTGACAGCACTCCTGTTCTTCAGCCTATATGTCTATTGGAAGCGAAAACGGCGTCTGAAGCGAACGGATGACTCTCATTCGAACCGTGTTGTTCCCCCTGAGAAAGTCGGACACAACAAGGGCACTGACGCTCCGTCTCCGCTCATGCGACTTACAAACGTGCCGATTCGCGATGCGCTGATTACATTCAATCAATCCCTTACACCAGCTAAACGCTTGCGTTCTCACGAGACATTACAAGACTGGTTCAGCCGAATCCAACTGCCCATGAACGAGTCATCTGTCTATTATGCGATCCGTTATGGTGCTTCATGGGGCGAACCGGTTTCTGAAGAAGACATTGCTCGCTTCCAGCATACGCTCGACCACTATGCGGCACGTCCTCACCCTGAGTGAGAATGTTGACAGGTTCTTCATTTCGCTGAATAGTGATAATATGGTTAAAAATGACATTGTCGAAAGGGGTGGTGAGATGAAGCGATGGATCGTATTGGGAAGCATGATATTCTTCCTTTCCGGTTGTACAAACCCGCTGACCCCATCCCCACTCCCGACTGAACTCCCTCCTGCACCCATCGAAGAATGGACGCGGGAAGATTTCAAGGACATATACGACGAATATGACCAAGTCGAACCGCTTCTCGATGCACTTAAAAAGAACGGGATCACCCCGTTCCGTGAAACGTTTGAACGTGTCATTATTGCGGCGCACGGTTTGGAGCATACGTATGCCAACATCTATCCGTTCCAACTGGATGACGGCACGTATGCGACCATCTACGAAGGGGCAGATGGTTCGATTGCCAATGGGACCGAATCGGTCGCCCCTTTATTTTGGCAGGAAACGTCCTTTCAGCAGTTCGTCGAAGAAATCGAGAACCGGAAATACGGTACGAGTGCACCCCCGCCAGGCGTCGTGTTAACGAAAGACGAATTTCAAGACATCTACAATCGCCACGTCTATACCTCCGCCCTGTTAATCGAATTGGACGAAGCCGGCGTTCAGCTGTTTCGCGAACCGATTCGGAACATGACGATTTCTTTTGAGATGCGGGTCGAACATAAGGTCGATTTCCTCTTGTTCCAAGTTCAAGATGGATACGCCGTCATTTTCGATCTCGGAGGAGACATGTTAAAACCACCGGATACGTCTCGATCACTGTTTTGGGACGAAAAAACGTATGAAGAACTGATTGATCAATTTTCGTGACAATCAATTTCCAACATCGTCATGTACGAGTTCACGGTATTCCAGCAATAAACTGAGCCATTGCGCCGGTTTATCGCTGGAATCTTTTTGATTCCGACGGTTTTTGGTGATGTAGACGTGCCAGGAGATTGCCCGATACACGCACCCTAGCTCTTCTGCAATCGTCAGATGCCGTTCGAGCACTTCCTGAGGCGCGATATCATGCCACTCCTGCAAATAAACGGCTCGCATCACTTCAATTTTCTGCATCCACAATCGGTCTTCTTCCTCGGGGAGTAGATCAAACAACGCATTCCAAAATACACGGACACTAAAAAACGGATGGGTGACCGTCGCGTCTCCCCAGTCGAGGATACACGGTGTATTGGTCTTCGACTGCCAAAAGATGTTTCCGCCATGTAAATCTCCATGATCGACACTCATCGGAATGCCCGATTCGAGTTCCTCACACATCATGGACAGTTCCTCCTGCAAGGCAAGTACTGCCGCTCTTTTTTCCGAATCCAGTCCCGCACACATTTCCGGCAAGTAGCGACGGATTTCATCTTTCAGAATGGAAGGACGACGATCAGGGATTCCCATTTGTACCATTACGTCTACATCACGACTCATTTGTTGCTGCAGACGGGCATATGCCTGTAATGCCGTTTTATACTGCGCTTCGTTCGGTTCTTCGCGGAGCGGTTTTCCTGCAATTTCCTCCATGATGAACCACGGTTCCGTCGGGTGGACGGCAGTTACCTTTGGCAAAAGCTCAGGGAATCGAGCTGCCAATGCTTCAGATAATTTCGCTTCCCCTTTGCTGATGAATGTGACCGCCTTGGCATATGCACCTTCTCTTTTCATCAAATAGGTCAAATCCGTATCTTTCACGACAGACCAAGCTGTATCAGCTTCAATCCAATGCAGAAACCGAAGCCGTTCCGACTCATTTTCCCAAAACTCCATCATTGATTCCCTCCATACGATGTTTTCATCTCACATTCCGCCATCTTTCGATGACTTCTTTCCTCGTCCGGTGTACGAATCCCTGTCCGGTTGTATGGTAAAATAAATCATCTGAGTGAAGGAGGAATGTCAGTTGAATCGTCATACGCTACTGTTGTGGGGCACGTCCTGTCTCGCCCTGTCTGGCTTGTTGTATACACTCGAACGCATCGCCGCGAACACCCTTTGGGCGGCACAGGTACAAACAGGTACTTTCCCGACGTATCCCCCTAATTTTATGGATATGTTATCCCACAATGGGTTCATTTCCTTATTTGGTTTGGCCGGGATCCTTTTCTATATGAAAGCGTTCCGTACCGGCGAAACAGATGATTCTTCAACCCATTCCCCACACACGATGAACCGTATGTGAAAGGACGATTTTTATGAAACAAATTCACCATATCTGTATTCAAACGACTGATTATCACGCTTCGAAGTCTTTTTACGAGGCGCTCGGCTTCGAACTCGTCCAAGAGTCGCCAAACTTCCATACCCGCGACTTCAACAGTTGGCTCAAGCTCGGTGATTTTTATATCGAGCTCCAAACAGCGAAAACCGATGAAACGCTCACCGGTTATACAAAGCACGCCGCCGGACCTGTTCATTTCGCCTTATACGTCGAAGATTTGGCGGCCGAAGTGCAACGTCTCGAGACGCTCGGTGTCACGTTCTTACCGAAGCACGGCGGGAACATCTACTTTGTCGTCGACGGGCATTTGAGTAAAGTACAGGCACCCGAGGGTACGATCATCGAACTCCGCGACACGTTCTTGATTCAATGACGGTCGCCTCGGGCACACCCGAACGTTTTCACTCCTCTCCAAACAGGTAAACTTTTATAAGACAGGTAAACTTTTATAAGTCTTGTTCGTTTGGAGGGGAATTATGAAATTTTTAGATTATTGGAGTTACGTCCTGCTCTCACTGAGCAAACTCTTTTTCTTTAGCTGGCTGACCGCGACCGCCTTCAATGTGTCTTTGTTCTTTCTTAACCTGTCGACCGTTCTTCTGTTAACGGGATGGGCACTTGCGGTGAAACACGAATGGCGGCGCTGGATCTTATATACGTCCTTGTTTCTTCACAGCACATTATTGATCTCCGACGTCTGGTATTACCGCTATTTCGATGACTTCCTATCTGTCGCACTACTTTCTGATTTTGGCCAGATGGGGGACGTCGAAGGCGGTTTTTTGACATTGATCCGTCCAATCGATTTTTTATTCTTCATCGACTTGCTTATTTATGGTGGCATTCTGCTCTATATGAGACGTCACCCTGTACAAGAAAACAAACAAAGAAGACATCGTCTTGCCGTTCAAGGTTCGCTTCTCGGGCTCTTCCTCTTCAGTCTTCCACTTGTGTTGAGTCACCAACGGGAGGAAGCCTGGTTGACCGGGGACGCCGTCTCGAATATGCGTGAATACTATCATCTCGGGTTTTGGGGGTATCACGGTCTGGATGTCGCACGAGGCCTCGGGAGCGTGCTGCACGTAAACCAAACGTTGACGCTAGAAGAACGACAGCAGGTTCAGTCGTTATCTTTCCAACCCGTCAGTGCGTCAAACCCGCGTACGAACGTCATCGTCCTCCAACTCGAATCATTCCAAACCTCGGTCATCGGGCAGTCAATCAACGGGCAAGCGTTGACCCCGAATTTGAATCGCCTCCGTGATGAGGTTCTCTATTTTCCGAACTTCTATCACCAGACCCATGAAGGGCGTACGTCTGACGCTGAGTTCATCACGAACACATCGCTCTATCCGCTCAAATCTGGATCGGTTTATACACGCTTCCCCGACCATGCCTATCACACCTTGTCGACCACGCTGAAAGACGCCGGATACGAGACAGCTGCCATGCACGCCTTCAAAAAAGATTTTTGGAATCGGAACGACTTCTATCAAAATACCGGTTTCACCCGATTCTTCAGTAAAGCGGATTACCCTGACAATCCTGTTGTCGGGATGGGATTGAACGATAAGGATTTCCTCTCCACCTCGGTCACGTTCATGGAAGGGTTGGAGCAACCGTTTTATGCATTTCTCGTCGCTTTATCGAGTCATACCCCGTATGACATTCCGGAGGACCAGAAACGGTTGGACCTGACCGGGGTTGAAGACCCGCTCCTTCAAAATTATTATCATACCGTTCACTTCGTCGATACAGCCGTCGGGCAAATGATTGATCAATTGAAACAAAAAAAGCTGTGGGAGGATACGTTGGTCGTCATGTACGGTGACCACGACAGCGGTTTGACGAATGAGGACGGAGAAATGGCCATCCAAATGGACGCCCGTTCTCCTGTAGACCTGTTCCGCCTCGACAGAACCGTCCCCCTTTTCATTAAGACGCCGCAGCAAAAACAGGGTCAATTCATGGAGGCGAGCGGTGGACAGATTGATCTGGCACCGACGATTCTTCATTTACTCGGCATGACCTCTTCCCACGTGCTCGGTGATTCACTATTGAACGATGAACCCAATTTGACCGTCTTTCGGGATGGGTCATTCCGATATAAGGACCGTTATTACGTACCCGACTTAACGAAAGCAACAGGTCAAGGAATGTGCTACTCGATTCGAACCGGTCAGATGATCCCCCTCGAACAATGTGAACCTCAAATCGAGATCGCAGAAAGTCAGCTTCGGCTATCGGATACGATCATCGAGAAAAATGCGTTCAATCAATTACAGCCATCCCGATAAATCCCGAGGCGAATGCCCCGGGATTGTTTTAATACGCTTTTCTGATTGTCGCGATATCGATTTTCTTCATCGGCAAGAACGCTTCGACCACCCGTTCAAGCTGTTCAGATGTACCCACGGTCATCATCTCTTCCATCTCCCACGGAATCACCTGCCAGGATACGCCGTACCGGTCTTTCAACCACCCGCATTGCTCCGCTTCCGGTACCGCAGACAGTTGCTCCCAAACGTGATCAACCTCCTCCTGCTTATTGCAAAAGACGATGAGCGACTGCATTTCATTGAACGTGAAGTCATGCTCTCCTCCGCCGTCCATCACAACAAATTCACGACCCGACAAGACGAAACGCGCGTAACTCAGTTTTCCTTCGAGTTCCTCGCCATGCTCTTCTCCGTATCGACTCAGCTGTCCATCGAGCAGATAGGAATCGCGGAAAATAGAAATCCAATCGTTCATCGCCGCTTCCGCTCGTCCGAACGATTCCCTGGTAAATAAAAGACACGGCGTCACGGTTTGCATTTCCATCCCGCCATCATGCATGATTTGCCAGGAGATGCCGTTGCGGTCTTTTAACCAGCCATAGCGTTCACTGAAATCATAGGATGTGAGTGGCATCAGGACGTCTGCACCATCGGATAATGCTTCCCATAAGGAATCGATTTCTTCTACCGTTCCGACTGATACCATGAAGGACATGGACGGATTTCGTTCTTTCCACGGTTCCCCCTGCAAAAATTGAAAAAATTGCCCCGCAATCGAGAGCGTGACAACCGTCGTTTCACCTGCCGGGGTGTTCGTCAGCTTCGTCGTGTAGTCGACAAAGGAATCCGGGAAAATCGAAACATACCAGTCTGCAATCGTTTCAACATCTTCATTGAACCAAATGCATGGAATAATGGATTGGGTAATCATACGTTCCTCTCCTTTCAAACCTCGTGCAGACGGAAAACTTCCCGGGAAGCGAGAAGTGCCCCCGCTTCTTCCCGATACGCCTGATAGTGCGGGGAATTGATATGAGCATCTAACGCTTCCGCATGCTTATATTTTTCATAAAACACAAACGTTCCCGGCGTATCGATGGATTCATGTAGTACATACGTCAAACAGCCTTCCTCTTCACGCGATGGCGGGATGACTCGATTCAGCGTTTGACGCAACGCCTCTTCTTTTCCCGGGTGTGCTTTTAATATCGCTGTGATGACGATTTCCATAAGTTCGTCCCTCCTCGAATAGTTGACCTGACCTTCTGTTCCCGAAACGACAGAAATATATACCAAAACAGACGTCCTCTTTCTGAAGGAACGTCCGCCTCATTTTCCGCCTGCTCTCTTTACATAATGAACAGATCAACTAATCCAAGTGACAAGCGCCTGCTTCCGTTGTGTCGCACGGTGGAAAATTTGTTTCAATTCTTCGAACTGTTCAAGCAGATATTCTTTCTCCTCCATTCCCCAGTCACGTTCAAATGGATACAGCTCATATCGATTCATTGAATCGGCGTCGTATCGCGCCTCGAGCGCCGACAGGTCGATATATTGAAGCCTTTGAGATAAGTCCGCCACTTCGTCAGACTTCAAATAAGCCAGCCCTGACTCTTCATCGATTACCGCCGTCCCAAAAATCGTTTTACCGAGCGAATGACGTTCAATCGTGTTTAAGTCCGCTTCTCCAGTCAGCAAGAAATAAAGCCCGTGCCATGCTTTGTCGATATCCGCTTGGCGTTCTTCATCTTCCAGCCATTCCTCAATTTGCCCGGAGTCTTGAAGCACCCTGGCCAATTCTTCTTCAGATAACTGCATGTAAGACCCAACCATACCCATTCCAGCATTCCCCTCCCCATCGTCTATGCCTGATTATTCGGCACAAACTAAAAAAAACCTTCCATAGAAGGTTTTAGGTATCCATCGCTTCTGCAGCACGTAGACCGGAGATATAGGCACTTTCGAAGCGTGTTCTGCCGGATGGGTCATCCGGTTCGAGAAAGACGTCTCCCGCCAAAAAGACCGGGTGTTGCTTCAAACGGTCATAAGGGGCACGCCAAACTTCTCTCGCCTGAGCATAGCGCCACCGCTTCAATTGCTTCGATGCAATCTTCGCTTCTCCGGTCACGGTTTTTAATAAACGCTCGATTTCTTGAAGCGTCTCTTCACTTGAACGCGCATACCAGGACTCACTCCACGCTTCGTCCATATACACACTGACGAGATTCGTCGTCGAGATTCCTTTTTGACGGTTATTGATTACTTTCAATAACCCCCGTTCCAGATGTTGGTCGATGATCCCCTCTGTCCCCACTTTGATTGGATCCATGAACTCAAATAGTCCGACGAATGTCGGGGCATAGGATAATGTGCGTAACGACTGATTCATATCTTGTGAGAGCTGACCGAGTAACTCAAACGTCTGCGGAAGCGGGGTCGTAACGAGTAGCTTCTCATAGTGGCGGATTGTTTTGTTCGTATGGACTGAAATCATTCCATTCTCCGCTTTGATTGCTTCCACCTGTTCATTCAAGTGAACGGGCAGCCCTTCTGCCAAGTGCTTGGCGAGGTGATTCATCCCGCCTGTCGCCACATATCGCGGATACGGATCCGCATACCAGACAGTGACCCAACCGTTCGCCATCCATGCTTGGACATCCTGTTTCAAGTCTTCCCCACGTACCGTGAAATACACCGCTCCGTGGTCAGCTTTTCCTTCTCCGATGCGCCGTGTCGCGAGTCGTCCGCCGACACTTCTGCTTTTCTCGATCAATTCGACAGCGTGTCCCCGTTCAATCAACTCGCGGGCGGCGATGATGCCGCTCAGCCCCGCTCCAACAATGCCAATTTTCATATGTGACGCCCCCTTTTTTCATGCATATTGTAGCACGGCACGCCTTTTGGGCCGGACTTTCAATATGCCATGTTGTCACTAAAAAAGCAGAGCGTTCACTCTGCTTCCTCATCTTCCCGATATTCTAAAATGTCACCCGGCTGACATTCAAGGGCCCGGCAGATGGCTTCCAGTGTCGAGAAACGGATTGCTTTCGCTTTCCCGTTTTTTAAAATCGACAAATTTGCCATCGTAATCCCGACCCGTTCCGTCAATTCGGTCACACTCATTTTCCGTTTGGCCAACATGATATCCAAATTTACGATAATCGCCATGTCTCTCACCTCAAACCGTCAAATCATTTTCTTGCTTCAGGTCGATGGCCCGTTTCAACAATTTTTGCAACAGCTCCGCGAACACGGCGATCACAAATGATGCAAATACAAGAATGAGCCCAATGACCATGAATCCCGGTGCATCATCACGCTCCGCGAATTGATAAAAGAACGGGAGTGTCGCGATATACACCACGGTAATGCAGAGCGCACAGTATTTGATGAAACGCAAAGATCTCACCGAAGCGTACGAGAATGCTTCGTCCCGGTCAATCAATCCAAGCAACCGAATCGCTTGATACAATGCAATCAAAAAAGGCACTACTGCGACATACATACCAATGATGATTGGATGAATGGACGCTTCTACCCATCCTCCATTTTCAGCAGTCTGTCTCCAGATGAACGGTAAGGCAAACACACAAATCGCGATGATCGGAATCGCAATGACCAGCACAGCCAATCTCAAGAAAATCGTCTCTCGCTTCAAGCGAATCACCTCGTTCCAGTTTGATACGTTCATCATAACAGATTTTTATCGAAAAACAACAAATAATTGTTGATTAATAATAAAAAAGACACCGTTCGTGTCCTTTTCTGCAATGCTTTAATCCAATTGGAACTTTTCGACAGAATGCGATAGATCGGTCGCCATCCCTGCCGATTCTTCCGAAACAGCACTCACACTCTGCATCGCCGCCGATGTCTCCTCAAAGGAAGCCATCATTTCTTGACCACTCGAAGCCGTCTTCTCAATGATTGTTGCAAGTCGCTTCGTCACATGAACGAGCACCTCAGACGTTTCGGTTTCTTCAGTTGTGATCTGAACGATTTCATCAATCGATGCCCCGGTTCTTTTCACGGCATCTAGAATTTGTTCGAGCGATTCACCCGCGACCTGGGCGATCACGACCCCTTCATGCACAATCTCACTGCTCTCTTGCATGCTGTGGGCTGTGTGTTTCGTTAAATCCATCACTTCTTTTGTCAGTTGCGACACTTCTTCCGCACCTCGGTTGGACTGCTCGGCCAGCTTCCTGACTTCTTCGGCCACAACTGCGAACCCTTTTCCATGCTCTCCGGCACGGGCTGCTTCAATTGAGGCATTCAAGGAAAGAAGATTGGTTTGTTGGGCGATTGCGGTCATCGTTTCCGCGATGTTTTCGATTTGTTTGGAATGTTGCGTAAGTTCCTCAATCAATCGCTGCGTCCCTTCCGTCTTTGTGACGATGTTTTCCATCTTCTCGACTGTCTCACGTACGTGCTGTACGCCTTGTGTGGCAGCAGTCAACGTGACGTGCGAGCTCTCTTTCCCGTCTTCCGCTTTCTGCTTGGCGGATTCAATGAGTGTCGCCAAGTGTTGAAGTGCCTCTGTCGATTCCATGACCACTTCATTCCCCACCGCCGCGTCTTCGGCCAGCTCCTGAACCACTTGATGCAGCCCTTCGACCGAATTTGTCACTTCCTCCACAGAAGATGCTGTCTCTTCAGACCCGCTTGTCAATTCCATAGCTGAATTACGAATCCCTTCGACGAGTTGATGCAGTTCTTCATTCATCCGATTGAGTGAAAGTGTCAAGACGCCGACCTCGTCCGCCGTCTTCACAGGAAGTGGCTCATAAGAGAGGTGTCCCCGCTCGATTGCCTCGAGTCGTTTACTCGCCAGCACAATCGGCTTGCTCATTTTTGTGGCAAACCACACCGCGACGACTCCTACGATCACCGCGGAAATCACTAAGATCAGAATGGCTTCTTCTCCATTTTTTACAATCGGTTCTTTTACTTCTGCCTCATCAATTTCAGCAAGCAATACCCAATCGAGTCCTTCAATCGATAAGGGTGTATACGCGCTAAACACCGGAACACCACGATAGTCCTCAATGACAGCAAAATCGCTCTCCCCGTCCAGTGCTTTTTCGACAGACACCGTACTGACTTCTTTCACACCAATATCAGACTCCGTCGTGAAAATGGAATTCGAGCGCATCATCTGATCACTGCCGACCAAATAAGTTTCACCTGATTCTCCCATTCCAGTCCGTCCACCCATAATGCCTGCAATCGCTTCGTCTGACAACTGCAACGCCAATACACCAACTACGCTTCCTGTCTCATCCTTGATTGGAGAGCTTAAGAAAGCCGCATGGGCTTTCGACGGTTCATAGTACTCATAATCCTTTAGGCTCGTCCCTGTCTTCCCGTCCTCAAAGGCTTTGGCTAAGTTCGTATCTTTCAAGGGACCGCTCACTAAATTTTCTCCCAAGTCACTTTCTTTCGCGACCGTGTACACAATATCCCCTTGATTGTTCATCAAGAACAAATCATAGTATCCATACGTCTCATTGAAATCAATCAATTCTTCACTATGGTCCGACAGTGCTGTTTCATATTCCTCACTATCCATTCCGCTCGTTGTAAATGCCGCGTCAAAGTCCACGAGTGCTTCCCGGATCGCTTTTCGTTTCGCTAATACATCAATGTCCTCCCGACGTTCGTTGAAGTACATTTCAATCTGTGATTTTTTGATGTCCCGAATTGCTGTCAATTGTTGCTGGATTTCATATTCAAGGGCACCTGTTGTATTGAAATAATTGATTACACTGACCAACGCCAATGGAATCACGCTCAAGCCGATAAATAAAAGACTCATTTTCGTAGCCAGTTTTTTAAAAGACCATTTTTTCATACGATGCATCACCTTTATTCCCGATTGATAAAAACCTTTTCAATAATTTATATCGGTTATGAAAACCCTTTTTTAACAGAATATTCAAAACTGAATCCCAAAAAATTATAATAAATAGATTTTTTAAGCGCAAAAAAGCAGGAATCCAATTGGATCCCTGCTTTTGAATAGATGGTTTATACTACTTACTCAACCGTTACCGACTTCGCCAAGTTACGTGGCTTATCGACATCGCAGTCGCGTGCAAGCGCCGCATAGTACGAGATGAGTTGAAGTGGAAGAACCGTCACAAGCGGTGTGAGAAGCGGCTCTACTCGTGGAAGCACGAATGCGTCGTTCTCGTGTTCCATGCCTTCCATTGAAATCGTACATGCAATCGCACCACGTGCAACGACTTCTTTAATGTTACCACGGATGTTGAGGTGCGTGTTTGGTTGTGAGACGAGTGTAATGACCGGTGTCCCGTCTTCGATCAACGCGATCGGACCGTGCTTGAGCTCTCCACCCGGATAGCCTTCCGCCTGGATATATGAGATCTCTTTGAGCTTCAATGCGCCTTCAAGACCAACATAAGAATCCAAACCACGTCCGAGGAAGAACGCGTTGCGTGATTCTTTCAAGAACTTATCAGCAAGCTCTTCAAAGATTTCTTTTTGTGCCATGACCGAGTCCATGATCGTCGCGACACGTGCAAGCTCCTGCATGAGGTCAAACGGAAGTTTCTTCCCGTTCGCACGCGCGATGTCGTATGCGAGAATCGCGAGGACTGCGATTTGAGCCGTGTACGCCTTCGTCGAGGCAACGGCGATCTCCGGACCTGCGTGGAGGAGCATCGTCTCGTTCGCTTCACGCGAGAGCGTTGAACCGGCAACGTTTGTCAATGTGAGGGCTTTATGACCCAACTTCTTCACTTCGACGAGAACAGCACGGCTGTCCGCTGTCTCACCTGATTGTGAGATGAAGAGGAAGAGTGGCTTCTCTGTCAAAAGTGGCATGTTGTAGCCGAACTCAGACGCAACGTGTACTTCTGTCGGTACGCCTGCAACACGTTCAATCAATTGCTTCCCAACAAGACCGGCATGGTAGCTCGTTCCACATGCGATGATGTAGACACGGTCTGACTCTGATACAAGCTCGCGTACGCCTTCTGTGAGCTCGATGTCGCCGTCCTCGTTCTGGTAGTGCTGGATGATGTTGCGGATGACGGCCGGCTGCTCGTCCATCTCTTTGAGCATGTAGTGCGCGTACGTGCCTTTCTCGATGTCTGACGCATCGATCTCAGCCGTGTACGGTGCACGCTCGAGCACTTCGCCGTCGAGTGTCTTGATCGTCGCTGTCTCACGTGTGAGGATGACGATTTCGCCGTCGTGGAGCTCGAGGTACTGGTCCGTCACCTGGAGCATCGCCATCGCGTCTGATGCGACGACGTTGAACGTGCCGTCACCGAGTCCGACGAGGAGTGGTGACTTGTTCTTTCCGATATAGAGGCGTTCTTTGTCCTCTGAGTCGATCATCGCGATCGCATATGAGCCGTGAAGGTCAGCGAGCGTCTTGCGGAACGCCGCCTCGACATCGCCGAGCTCGACGAAGTGTTTCTCCATCAACTGGACGATGACTTCCGTGTCCGTCTCTGAGAGGAACGGCACGTCAAGCGTTTTCTTGATCTGCTCGTCGTTCTCGATGACACCGTTGTGGACGAGTGTGAAGCGTCCTGTCGTACTCTGGTGCGGGTGGGCGTTCGGTACGCTTGGTACCCCGTGTGTCGCCCAACGTGTGTGGCCGATTCCAATCGTGCCGTCTACTTCTGCTGGGACGATTTCGCGTAGCGCGGCGATGCGACCGACTTCTTTATGAACGTTGACCTGATCATGCATCAACGCAAGACCTGCCGAGTCATAGCCACGGTACTCGAGTTTTTCTAGACCTTTGAGAAGGATTTCCTTCGCTCCGGTATTCCCAATCATTCCTACAATTCCACACATAAACAATTCTCCTCTATTCTTCGATTTCTCGAAAAAGGAAACGGGCTTTTTCAAAGAGCTGTCAGTGCACTCTCCTTTGTCCGTCCGGTCACCCGGGCGTTTTGTAAAGAGTACTTGTCGTCGTGACAGGCGACGAGGAGGCATCCGCCGAAATCTCGATAACCTCCGTCCTCGTCAACTCCGTAGAGTTCTGGCGCTTGTTCGTACTTTGGTGTCCTTCCGTTTCTAAGGTCACGCCCTTAATAGTACAAATCACACCCCCTTTCGTCAAGAAAATCGTCCGATTTCCCGATGACAAAACGGAAACAAAAAGGGAATCCGAAAGTGGATTCCCTTGTGTTATTCCCCCATTCAGGAGATTTTATCCTTCTACACCGTAATCTTCGCGCACGACTTGAGCGATGCGCTCGACATAACGGTCACACTCTTCTTCAGTTGGCGCCTCGGCCATAACCCGAACGAGTGGTTCTGTTCCCGATGCACGCACGAGGATCCGACCGTTACCGGCCATCTCTGCTTCCGCTTCCTGAATCGTCGCGAGGACGCGTTCGCCGTTCATCGCTTCCTTCTTATCCGTCACGCGAATGTTCACGAGCTTCTGTGGGAAGACCGGCATTTCCGCTGCCAGCTCTGACAATTTACGTCCCGTCGACTTGACGATTTGAGCGAGTTGGACTCCTGAGAGCATCCCGTCGCCTGTCGTTGAATGGTCAAGGAAAATCAAGTGTCCGGATTGTTCCCCACCGAGTGAATAGTTATTTTTTTTCATTTCTTCGACGACGTAACGGTCACCGACTGCTGTTTGTAGCGCCGTCATACCCGCCTCTTCCACTGCTTTATGGAAGCCGAGGTTACTCATGACCGTTGCGACAATCGTATTGTCCTTCAAACGGCCTTTTTCGTTCAAATACTTCCCGCAAATGTACATGATTTTATCGCCGTCCACGACGTCACCGTTTTCATCGATTGCAATCAAACGGTCTCCGTCTCCATCAAATGCGAGACCCATGTCTGCGCCTTTTTCACGGACGAACTCTGCCAAGTGCTCAGGGTGAGTCGACCCCACGCCATCATTGATGTTCAAGCCGTTCGGTGAGTTACCGATTGTCGAGACGTTTGCCTCAAGGTCGGCGAATAAACGTGCCGCGAGACCGCTCGTTGCACCGTGTGCACAGTCGAGGGCAATATGAAGTCCTTCGAAGTCTTCTTCAACAGACTGTTTTAACATTTGAAGGTACTTTTGCGCGCCTTCATAGTAATCTGAGACAAATCCAAGGTCTTTCCCGGTCGGACGCGGCAAAGTATCTTCCGACGCGTCTAAAATGTCTTCAATTTCCTGTTCTGTCGCATCGTCCAATTTGAAGCCGTCACTGCCAAAGAACTTGATTCCATTGTCCGCAACCGGGTTATGAGACGCAGAAATCATGACACCCGCTGTCGCATCGAGAGATTTTGTTAAGTAAGCGACACCTGGCGTAGAAATGACACCTAGACGCATCACTTCAGCACCAATTGAAAGAAGTCCTGCAATCAATGCCCCTTCAAGCATATGTCCTGAGATTCGCGTGTCACGACCAATCAACACTTTCGGTTGCTCGCCTTCAGGCAAGTGCTTCGACAACACATACCCGCCGGCACGACCTAAACGATACGCTAATTCTGCAGTCAACTCTGAGTTAGCAACACCGCGAACTCCATCTGTTCCAAAATATTTACCCATAAAATTGAATCCTCACTTTTGTATGATTGAACGTCTTATTGAATCGAAGACGTTTCGGTTTCTTCCTCCACGCCCGTCAATTGGACGTCGATTGTTTTCGGCGAGATGACGGTCACGCCTTTTGGTACCTCGTAGTCCACATCCACAGCGTGGGTTCCACTCGGCAATCCTGTTAAATCTAATGTGACGTTAATACTGTTAGAAGAGATATTTTCGAGAAGCGAACGTTTGCCAGACAACGTGACGCTAACGATGTCTTGTGCTTTTAACGTATAATTCGTCCGGTCATATCCCCGGACATTGATCGGTACGGTCAAACGGACACGTTCTGTCAACTCGCCCGTGTCATCACGGGTGTCGTCATTTCGACGAACCAGCAATTGGACTTCCACTTCTTCCTCCGCTAACGAAGTTGCCCCGTCAGGCAGTTGAAGTTTCGCTGTCACTTTTGTGGTTTTGTTCAATTCATCTAATTCAATCGGCTCCGTCCGAATGATTTCTAACTCGTCTAATACTTCTTTCGGCGCAAAGACACGAACTTCCGTTTCGCCTAACAGCGTATCGACGAGCCGGTAATCCTCCGCCACATCACCGCTTGTCACGACTTCAATTGGGACGACTGCGCTTTCCTCATAGATCGGAACGGTCACATTGATGATGTTCGGGTCTACGGAAACATTCAACGGGTTGCCGTTCGCATCCAAAATGGTCGGCGGAATCTCCCGTGTGAACGTTTGATTTTGATTGGAGACATCTACATTCAACGTAATTTCTTTCACGTTTTGAATACGGCTGGCGCCTCCAGAAACTTTGACAGACGACGGCTCGATTTTGGCGTCTCCTACGGCTTTCCCTTCTGGTAACTGGTCTTTATTCAATAAGTTGACCGATACCGGAACCTCCACCGTTTGTTTCCGGTCGATATAAATCTCGACCGTTTCCCGCTCCAGCTTGACGTTCACATCACCACCAAACCCGCGTGCCTCGACAGGCACACGATGAAAGCCCGTTCCTAAGTTCGTCAAATCAACGAACACTTGATAATCTTTCACCAATTTGGTCATCGTTAAACTACTCGATGGGCCTTGCAGTTCGACACTCATTTCTTCAGGCACGTTATACGCAACATATTGCACCTCATCAAAGAATACCTCCACCGGAACATCCAGTGTCATCGAACTTTGTCCGACAATCGGAAGCGCACTGGACGAATTGTTGGAAGAACTCGTTTCAGCGACCATTAAATATAAAAGGACGGCCAGAGCAAGTGCGATGATACGTAGAAACCATTTATGTTGTAACCACTGATCGATCACTTACTTGTCCCCCCCTTTTTTACCGAAGAACGAAATCGTCGCCTCTTTTTCTTCGATAACGAGTTCTTGAATCAGCTTGTTCCGCAACGCTTCCTCATCGAGTTCACGGTACAGACGTCCAGCGATCGCGAGCGAAACCGCTCCTGTTTCCTCGGAAACAGTCAAGGTCACACTATCGGTCACTTCACTCACCCCGATTGCTGCACGGTGGCGGGTTCCAAGCGCTTTATCAATGTGCGGACTTTCCGAGAGCGGTAAATAACACGCGGCAGCCGCGATTTTTCCGTCCTGGATAATCATCGCCCCGTCATGGAGCGGTGTATTCGGAATAAATAAGTTGATAATGAGTTGGGATGTGATGTAAGAATCCATCCGGATCCCGGTCTCGACATATTCATTTAACCCCGTATCCCGTTCAATGGCAATCAATGCCCCAATCCGACGTTTCGACATGTACTGAGCCGAACTGACAATTGCTTCAATCATCTGGCGTTGCTGTTCTTCATCACTCGTCCCTGCTCGTCCAAACAGATTACTCGTCCGCCCTAAATGTTCAAGTCCTCGCCTTAACTCAGGTTGAAAGATGATGATAATCCCTAACAAACCGTATGTGATGACCTGATTTAATAAGAACTGAAGCGTTTTTAATCCGAAAAAGCCGCTCAGGAACCAACTGACCAGAATAATTGAAATTCCTTTAATCAATTGGACTGCTTTTGTCCCTCGTACGATCATCATGAGTTTATAGATGACATACGTGACGACAAGAATATCTAAAACGTCGTTCAAATAATCATACCAATGTACGTTTTCTGAAAGACTAAAAAATGATAAAAATGATACTTGTTCAAGTAGCGGCAAATGCTCCCCTCCTCAACTACCTAGCCGATTCGTGCAATTTACATTATATCATATTTCTGTCAGGACGCATGACACGGACGTAAAAACGAAACCAGATTGAAACGAAAAAAGACGCTCGAGGGCGCCTTAAAATAATTGTTTGATGGAGTACCAAACCCATTCAAAGATTTGATCGATTTGCTCCAGGTCCCCGGTCACCTCACCTGCACTGGCTAAATACGCCCGGCCATGGACGGCCGTCGCATTTCCCTTGACCGTTCCCTCGACTCGTAAATTCCCACCTTGAACGGTCAGGTCTCGGTCGACTGTCACCCCGGCAGGTACCACGACTTCATTATCCGTCACGATGATTCCGGGTGCTTTCGTATAGGTCATCGTTTCTGTGGAGCTGTTCCACAGCCCCAATGTCGCACTCGACATCAGACTGAAAAAGAGAACGGCCGCAATAAGTGCGGGGTGTTTTTGAAGCCACACCATCTGTCTTGAACGTGGGGGGGTTATTTTCCCGCGTCTTGTATGTGCATTCGAAATCGGTTCGACGTTTTTCACCGTCTGCTGGTCAGGCAAGGAAGCCATGACACGGGACGTAAAATCAGCAGATAATTTTGGGCGAGGCAGTGCTTTCAGTTCTGCATCGATCCGTTCGTACTGGAGGTAAGCCCGGTATAGCTTCTCATCCTCTAGTAACTGACGTAATTCTTCAGATTCTTCGGGCAGTACGCCATCTTCCAAATATTGTTGTAGTTTCTCTTCAGGAGTCAATTGAACCCCTCCCTGTTTTGAAAGATTGTTTTTAACATTTCTCTTCCCCGGAAGATTCGTGTTTTAACCGTTGCAACCGGCATGTCGGTCATCACGCTTATTTCTTTTAGAGACAAATCATCCATATACTTGAGTAAAAGCGGAATTCGATATTTGTCAGGGAGCTGCTTGATTGCCTCATGCATCTCGCTTCGAATCTCGCGGTGAACGACTTGGTCATCGGGTTGAGGAGTATTGTCTGGCAAATGGTCTTGAAAGGTCAAGCCCTCGGTACCGGCGATTTCAGCATCCATCGAATATTCAGGTTTTCTTTTCCGAAGCCGATCAATCGCTACATTGGTCGTGATTCGGTATAACCACGTTTTAAACTTATACTGTGAATCATACGTATGAATTCGAGTGTATGCCCTGATGAACGCTTCTTGAGCCGCATCTTCTGCTTCGCCGCGATCGTATAATACCTTATAAGCGATTGCAAAGACGCCATCCTTATACAGTTCTACCAGTTCAGCAAACGAATCGTGATTCCCCGTTTTTACTTCATCAACCAAACGGGTAGTCAACCGCTCCATTCATCCACTTCCCCTCTCCGCTCTCTATGCGGTCATTTCTATATACGTTCATTTCTCTATCTGGTTTCAAAATCAATAAAAAAAGTTTCCAACCCCATTGTAGCAAACGGGTTTGGAAACTGTAAGGCGATTAGACAGTTTCGCCTTCCAATAACAGGTTTTCTTTGGTCTTGATTACTGTATCAACTAATCGATAGGCTAGCTGGGCTGTTAACTCTTCACGGTCAAGTGCTGGATTTAACTCAACTAACTCTACCGCAAGCAAGTCCTCGGCTTTCATCGCTTCACGTAAAATAGCTTTCCCTTCGTTTTCCGTCAATCCACCATCGACAGGTGTTCCCGTTCCAGGTACAAGCGAAGCGTCTAAGCTATCCATATCAAAGCTGATATAAAAACGTTCGACACGTTCACGTAGATATGCCAGCGCTTCATTCATGATGACGTCGACACCCCGGGTACGCACTTCCTCAACCGTAATCACTTTGATTCCGAGACGGTTGATCTCATTCATTTCACCTTCATCGATATCTCGGAGCGCAATATAAACCAGATGTTCCGGCAGCAATTTTGGTTCCCGTCCTCCAACTTCCGTCAGTCGGATGTCCCCCATGCCCATCGCAGCAGCGAGAGGCATGCCATGAATATTACCCGACGGAGACGTTTCGCCCGTGTTCAAATCGGCATGCGCATCTACCCAGATGACGCCGTATGGTCCTGTTTTCGCCAAACCAGCCAATGTGCCAATGGCCATACTGTGATCGCCCCCGACGATCAGCGGAAATCTTTCTGCCTTTATTTCCTGATGAACAATATCAGCCAGTTCTGTAACCGAGTAGAGCACTCCATCTACCCGTTTCAGATGTTCTTCATTTTCACGAATCTCCGTTTCAGGTAACACTCGAATCGTGTGATGCGTTGTTCCTTTAGGTAATAATTCGTTTACTCCTAGTTCTATTAACTTTGAAGGTCCTTGATCCACCCCTAATTTCCCCTGTCCGTAACGTAACGGCACTTCAATGTATGACCATTCCATCCCCATTCCCCCTTGATTACGTAATAAGTAAATTGTAAACGCTATCATTTGTGTGGTTCAACTCGTCACATTGATGTATAAACATGCAAAAAGACAGCCTGAATGGTGGCAGGCTGTCTTTCTCTGTACTCTCAAGTGAATGGTTCATGGTTTTAGGCAAAAAAAAACTTAAGTCATCACTAACTTAAGAAAAAAACATATGGTGGAGCCTAGCGGGATCGAACCGCTGACCTCCTGCGTGCAAGGCAGGCGCTCTCCCAGCTGAGCTAAGGCCCCTAAATTAGGAAAATATAATGGAGCGGAAGACGGGATTCGAACCCGCGACCCCGACCTTGGCAAGGTCGTATTCTACCACTGAACTACTTCCGCATAAATGGTGAGCCATGCAGGGCTCGAACCTGCGACCCTCTGATTAAAAGTCAGATGCTCTACCAACTGAGCTAATGGCTCAAACCTGGTGGGGGGGGGCGGATTCGAACCGCCGAACCCGAAGGAGCGGATTTACAGTCCGCCGCGTTTAGCCACTTCGCTACCCCCCCGAGGAGTGCCGGCGAAAGGATTCGAACCCTCGACCCTCTGATTACAAGTCAGATGCTCTACCAACTGAGCTACACCGGCATATATGGTTTGAAAAAATGGTGGAGGATGACGGGATCGAACCGCCGACCCCCTGCTTGTAAGGCAGGTGCTCTCCCAGCTGAGCTAATCCTCCATAATGGTGACCCGTACGGGATTCGAACCCGTGTTACCGCCGTGAAAGGGCGGTGTCTTAACCGCTTGACCAACGGGCCATTTTTGGCTCCGCAAGTAGGATTTGAACCTACGACCTACCGGTTAACAGCCGGTTGCTCTACCACTGAGCTATTGCGGAACGATCTTGCCTGG
>NZ_JACSKZ010000004.1 GCF_018617875.1 Exiguobacterium algae | reverse complement strand
TGGAAGCGTGGCGACACGTGGAGCTGAATGATACTAATCGGTCGAGGCTTTGATCTAGTCTAGGTTTGTGTTGATGAATCCTCAGTTTTCAGGGAACAAGCCCTGTAAAGTCTGGTGGCGATAGCGAGACGGCCACACCCGTTCCCATGCCGAACACGGAAGTTAAGCGTCTCAGCGCCGAAAGTAGTTGGGGGTTCTCCCCCTGTGAGGATAGGACGTTGCCAGGCAAACGGTGGTTCTGGAGCATTCGCTCAAGGGCCGCCGTTTTTTCTTATCATCGATTTAGTCTAGCGGAAGAGAGGACGTAAGAAATGGCTAAGAAGATCAAAGTATATGTCGAACCAAATGAAACGGTCAGCGAATGTTTAGATCGAATCAATGAAATGGGTTATCGTCCTATACGCCGCATTGAAAAGCCCGTCTTTGAGCAAACGGGAGCCAAAGATGAACCTGTCCATTCCCATCAATCGATTTTATTTGAATGCGTCTCTAAAGAATCCTAATGCCAAGCCGTCACACAATCTGTGTGACGGCTTTTTGATTTGATTTAAAACGAATGCTCGCGTTCAAAGCATCGGTCTCCAAGCGCATCTAATATAGTTTGAGCCCGTTTTTCTATCTTTATAGGAAGATTCTCTTTACCAAAGTATTCAAGAGCCAGACTTTCACCGTCTTCCATAAGAAGTTCCCCATGTACTCCTTTTGCCTTATATAAATGGATGACACCGTATGTTTCGTCTCCGTTCGGATACTTAAAGTAACCATCTGCACCGGAAAAGACTTGGATTAATTCAAATTGCTTAGCAAAAAGTCCAGTTTCTTCTTATAATTCTCGTGCAGCGACTTCTTCCAACGTTTCCCCAAGCTCCATCGATCCTCCTGGTAAACCCCAGTCAAGTGTATCCGATCGGAATTGCATAAGTACCTCTTGTTTTTGATTGATGACCAAAATGGTCGCTCCGACGCTGATGATCGGACGGTTGCCAATCACTTCCCGAAGACTCGATATGTAACTCATCTAACTCCCCCTTTTTTAATAGAATACAGGATATACAGAGAAGATTCTTCTTATATCCAAAAAGCGAACGATAAATATTCAGACAATTAAAATGTTCGCAGTTTATTGACATGTTTTCAAAGAACAAGGTACGATAGGCGTGTGAGATAGGAAAAATAAATAGTGCTCCATATAATCGCAAGGAAATGGCTTGCAAGTTTCTACCTGATCACCGATTCTGATCAGACTATGGGGTGTAGCTGACGTGTATTTGTCATGCCTATACCCTAAACTGATTGCTCGGTTTAGGGATTTCTTTTTGTAAGGGGGACATTTGGAATGAACGTAGTAGTTGGAGTAATCATGGGTAGTTCATCTGACTGGGAGACGATGAAACATACATGTGACATGTTAGATGAGTTACAGATTCCATATGAAAAACAAGTCGTATCAGCTCACCGTACACCAGACCTTATGTTCGAATATGCTGAAGAGGCACGAGGCAGAGGCATTCAAGTAATCATTGCGGGTGCTGGTGGAGCAGCCCACCTTCCTGGAATGGTAGCTGCGAAAACGACACTTCCTGTCATCGGTGTCCCTGTTCAGTCGAAAGCACTCAATGGAATGGATTCGCTACTCTCGATTGTTCAGATGCCTGCAGGAGTTCCAGTAGCAACTGTTGCGATTGGTAAAGCGGGAGCAACGAATGCAGGATTACTTGCTGCTCAAATCCTCAGTATACATTCCACAGAAATTACAACGCGACTTGAGACGTTCCGTGAGCAAAAACAAGAGATGGCGATGCGGGGAACGGAGGAGTTGGTTTGATGAGAATCGGAATTTTAGGTGGAGGACAACTTGGACGGATGATGTCTCTTAGTGCGAGTGCAATGGGGTATACGACACTTTGTCTCGATCCAAACCCAAATGCACCAACCGCGCAAGTGGCAGATTCAATTGTTGCCTCATTTGATGATGTCGATGCCGCAAAGAAACTCGCCGATCGTTCTGACATCGTGACGTACGAATTCGAAAATATCGACACCGAAATGATTGCTGCGATTGAAGAAAAATGTCCACAAGGAATGGATGTATTGAAAGCGACGCAACATCGCCTCTTAGAAAAACAAATGATTGAATCTGCAGGGCTACGAGTCGCACCTTATGTTTCAGTACGTACCGTTCGAGATGTTCGGGAGGCGAAAGAGAAGCTTGGGTTGCCATTTGTCATCAAAACGTGTCGCTTCGGCTATGACGGAAAAGGGCAGACAGTCATTCGGACGGAACAGGATGTTCAGGCATTCATTGAACAGTTCACCGAACAAGAATATGTCGCTGAAGCTTGGTTGCCGTTTGAAAAAGAGATCTCGGTCATTGTGACACGAGGAGAAGAAGAAACGTCAACGTTCCCAATCAGTGAAAATATTCATCACAACAACATTCTACATCTATCCATCGTACCAGCTCGTGTTGCAGGTGAGATTCAAGAAGATGCGAGACATCTCGCACTTCAACTCGCGGACCACATCGGATTGATGGGAACACTCGCTGTCGAGTTGTTTGTCATGCCAGATGGTCGCCTTTACGTAAACGAACTCGCACCACGTCCACATAATTCTGGACACTATACGATTGATGCATGTGAGACCTCACAATTTGAACAACACATTCGAGCCGTGACGGGGATGCGTCTCGGACGAACGACATTGAACACTCCGGTCGTCATGGTCAATCTTCTCGGCGAACATATGCAACGACTCAATGTCAAAGCATTGCCATCGAATGTTAAACTACATCTGTATGGAAAAGATGAAGCGAAGACGGGTCGCAAGATGGGACACTTGAATGTTCTTGGCGACACGGTCGAAGATGCGCTTCATACCATCGAACAACTGGCAATTTGGAAGGAGACCGTTTTATGATTTCACGTTACACCCGCCCAGAGATGGCAAACATTTGGACCGATCAAAATAAGTTCGAGGCTTGGTTGAAAGTCGAACTTTACGCGTGTGAAGCTTGGAGTGAACTTGGGATCATCCCGAAAGAAGACGTTCAAGTTCTTTGGGAAAAGGCGTCGTTTGATGTAGATCGTATTTTAGAAATTGAACAAGAGACACGTCATGATGTGATCGCCTTCACCCGTGCCGTTTCAGAAACACTTGGAGAAGAAAAGAAGTGGGTACATTACGGACTAACTTCGACGGATGTCGTCGATACGGCACTCTCGTACTTAATCAAACAGGCGAACGATATTTTAGAGGCCGATTTAGATCGCTTCATCGGCATTCTTGCAGAGAAAGCAAAAGCACATAAATATGACATCATGATGGGACGTACGCACGGTGTACACGCAGAGCCGACAACGTTCGGTTTGAAGCTCGCCCTTTGGTATGAAGAAATGAAACGTAACAAGAAACGTTTCATGGCAGCACGCGAAACGATTGAATTCGGGAAGATGAGTGGAGCCGTCGGGACGTTTGCAAACATCGACCCGTTCATCGAGTCATACGTGTGTGACAAGCTCGGCATTCAAGCTGCACCGATTTCGACACAGACGCTCCAACGTGACCGCCATGCCGAGTACATGTCGACGCTCGCCTTGATTGCGACATCGATTGAAAAGATGGCGACCGAGATTCGTGGCCTTCAAAAGACAGAGACACGCGAAGTGGAAGAGTTTTTCGCAAAAGGGCAAAAAGGATCGTCGGCGATGCCGCATAAACGGAATCCAATCGGTTCTGAAAACATGACAGGTCTTGCGCGTGTCATTCGCGGTCATATGATGACGGCGTACGAAAATGTTCCACTCTGGCATGAGCGCGACATCTCGCACTCTTCAGCTGAACGAATCATCATTCCGGATGCGACGATTCTCCTCAACTATATGTTGAATCGCTTCGGTAACATCTTGAAGAACTTGACAGTGTTCCCGGACAACATGCGCCGGAACATGGACCGGACATTCGGGATCATTTTCTCACAACGGATTCTACTCGGTCTAATTGAGAAAGGCTGGTCGCGTGAAGCTGCATATGATGCGGTTCAACCAAAAGCAATGCAGGCATGGGAAGAAGAGACGATGTTCCGGACATTGATCGAACAAGATGAAGAGATGGGTGCACTTTTCACAAGTGAGGAGCTCGATGAGTTGTTCGACCCGCGTTATCACGTACGCCGTGTCGATACGATTTTTGAACGCTGTGGTTTGTAATCGTTGAGGGGCGAATAGCCCCTCTCACTTTTAAGGGGGACGGTTCAGATGAAAGCAATTTATGAAGGCAAGGCGAAAGCGTTATTTGAAACAGAAGAAGCGGGTGTGCTTCGCGTTTACTATAAGGATGATGCGACAGCATTCAATGGTGAGAAGAAAGAGTCGATTGATGGGAAGGGGATCCTGAACAACGCTATCACGACTCAGCTGTTTGAATTGATGCATGACAACAAGATTCCGACGCACTTCATCAAAAAAATCTCAGATCGGGAACAGCTCGTTCGCCGTGTCGAAATCATTCCGTTAGAAGTGGTTGTCCGAAACGTAGCGGCAGGAAGTTTGGCGAAACGGCTAGGGTGGGAGGAAGGAAAAGCTCTTCTTGCTCCGATTGTCGAGTTTTACTACAAGGATGATGCTTTAGGCGATCCACTTCTGACCGAAGATCATATTCGTTTACTGCAAGTCGCCACACATAAAGAAGTCGAAACATTGCGACAACTCGGCCTTTGGGTGAACGATGTGTTGCTTGATTTCTTCGGACAACATGGCATTGACGTCATCGATTTCAAATTAGAGTTCGGAAAAGTAGACGGAACCATCATCTTAGCAGATGAGATTTCGCCAGACACGTGTCGACTTTGGGACAAAGCGACAAAACAAAAATTAGATAAAGATGTATTTCGTCGCGATTTAGGTTCATTGACAGAGACGTATGGACAATTGCTAACACGCATAGGGGGAAACGAACAATGAAAAAAGTAAACGTGTATGTGACATTACGTGAAAGTGTACTTGACCCACAAGGAGTTGCCGTGAAAGGCGGGCTCGAACATCTTGGATTCTCTGGAATTGAATCGGTGCGCATCGGGAAAGTCATCGAACTTCAGGTCGCTGACGACACGACTGAAGACATGGTCAAAGAAATGTGTGAGAAGTTACTCGTCAACACGGTCATTGAGAATTATGAAATCGAGATGGGGGTACTTGCATGAAGTTCGCGGTCATCGTCTTTCCAGGATCAAACTGTGACCTCGACATGTATCACGCGGTAAAAGACGTGCTCGGGGAAGAAGCGGAATACGTGTTCCATACAGAAACCTCACTTGAAGGATTTGATGGGGCCCTCTTACCAGGCGGCTTCTCATATGGAGATTACTTGCGTTGCGGATCAATCGCCCAGTTTTCACCGATCATGACTGAAGTAAAGCGTTTCGCAGAAGAAGGACGCCCGGTGCTTGGTGTGTGTAACGGATTCCAAGTACTCGTCGAAGCGGGACTCTTACCAGGCGTGTTGATGCGAAACCGTGATTTGAAATTCATGTGTAAGACAGTCGAGCTCGTCGTCGAAAACAATCAGACGATGTTCACAAGTGATTATGCGGCACAGGAAACGATTCGTGTCCCAATCGCACACGGTGAGGGCAACTACTACTGTGACGACGCAACACTCGAGGCATTAAAAGCAAACGGCCAGATCGCGTTCACCTATAAAGAGAACCCGAACGGATCGGTCGCAAATATCGCCGGTATCACGAACGAGACAGGAAACGTACTCGGCATGATGCCACACCCGGAGCGTGCGGTCGAAGCGTTGCTCGGTGGGGAAGACGGTAAACGATTATTCACGTCAATCGTAAAATGGGGGGCACGACATGTTACTTACAACTGAACCGACAGCTACACAAATCCGTGATGAAAAAATCTATGCCACGATGGGATTATCGGACGACGAATACGCACTCGTCGTCTCACTACTCGGCCGGGAGCCAAACTATACAGAAATCGGTCTCTTCTCGGTCATGTGGTCTGAACACTGTTCGTACAAAAACTCGAAACCCGTGCTCCGGAAGTTTCCGACAACCGGAAAGCACGTCTTACAAGGACCAGGAGAAGGGGCAGGAATCGTCGATATCGGAGACGGTCAAGCTGTCGCCTTCAAAATCGAGAGTCATAATCACCCGTCAGCGATTGAACCTTACCAGGGAGCGGCGACTGGGGTGGGCGGAATCATCCGTGACATCTTCTCGATGGGTGCTCGTCCGATTGCACTATTAAACTCACTCCGTTTCGGAGATTTGAACGAATCACGTGTGAAACATTTATTCGGTCATGTCGTATCAGGGATTGCCGGTTATGGGAACTGTGTTGGAATCCCGACTGTCGGCGGAGAAGTCGCATTTGACCCGGCCTACTCTGGAAACCCGCTCGTCAATGCGATGTGCGTTGGTTTCATCCGTCACGAAGACATTCAAAAAGGAATCGCGGAAGGTGTCGGAAACTCAGTCATGTATGTCGGTGCGACGACAGGGCGCGACGGGATTCATGGTGCCACGTTCGCCTCTGAAGAACTCGGGGAAGACGCTGACGAGAAACGCCCAGCCGTCCAAGTCGGAGACCCGTTCATGGAGAAACTGTTGATTGAAGCGTGTCTTGAAGTCATCAAACACCCGGCGCTCGTCGGGATTCAAGACATGGGGGCAGCCGGATTGACCTCTTCGTCAGCGGAGATGGCCTCTAAAGCCGGCATGGGCATCGAGATGAACCTAGACCTCGTCCCGCAACGTGAAACAGGCATGACGCCTTACGAGATGATGTTGTCCGAATCGCAAGAACGCATGCTGCTCGTCGTCAAAGCCGGACATGAAGACGAGATTGAAGCAATCGTCACGAAGTGGGGACTTCATGCGATCAAGGTCGGAGAGGTCATTGAAGAGAAAGTACTCCGTCTCGTTCATCAGGGAGAAGTGGCAGCAGAGGTGCCAGTCGACGCGCTCGCGGAAGACGCTCCTGTCTATCATAAACCTTCAAAAGTACCAGCCTACTACGAAGCTTTCCAAGCGATGAAACCTGTCACACCAATCGTCGAAGATGTGATGGCGACATGGAAAGACGTCCTTGCAATGCCGAGCATTGCCTCGAAGCGTTGGGTATATGAGCAATACGACCATATGGTTCAAACATCAACGGTCGTCGCACCAGGCAGTGATGCCGCGGTCATTCGCATTCGTGAGACGGAGAAGTCGCTCGCAATGACGACCGACTGTAACGCGAAATATGTATATCTCGACCCACGTGTCGGTGGGGCAATCGCTGTCGCCGAAGCGGCGCGTAACATCGTCGCAAGTGGTGCGGAGCCTCTTGCTTTGACGGACTGTCTTAACTTCGGAAGCCCGGATAAGCCGGAAGGATTCTGGCAACTCGACCAAGCCGTCGAAGGGATGGCGGAAGCTTGCCGGACACTCGATACACCTGTCATCGGTGGAAACGTATCGTTGTACAACGAATCGAACGGACAAGCCATCTACCCGACGCCGGTCGTCGGGATGGTCGGACTCATTGAGAAACCGGAGCATATTACAACTTCGTTTGCGAAACAAGCAGGAGACGTCGTCTTCTTACTCGGTGAGACGAAAGCGGAATTTGGTGGAAGTGCCCTTCAGATGTTACAGGACGGAAAAGTGAGCGGACATGCGCCGACACTTGATCTTCAGGAAGAGCGTCAGACACAGAAAGCATTGCTTCAAGCCATTCGTGAAGGCCTTGTAACGGCGGCACACGATGTGTCAGAAGGTGGTCTTGCGGCAGCGTTACCGGAACTCGTTTTCGGAACAGGGCTCGGTGTTGATGTGACAATCGATACAGATCTCGTCACCGCACTATTCAGTGAATCCCAGTCACGTTTCCTCGTGACGGTCGACAAGGCGCAAGCGAAAGCATTTGAGAAAGTGACGGAAGGAACACAAATAGGTACGGTCACAGAAGCGGAAACCGTTGTCGTTCGCGCGAGCGATCGCTTGATTGAAATGGATGTGCAAGAGTTGGAACGTGTATGGGAAGGAGCTATTCCATGTTATATGACATCCGAGGCATGAACGAGGAGTGTGGCGTTTTTGGTGTGTTCGGTCACATCGACGCCTCACACCTTGCCTACTACGGACTTCACAGTTTGCAGCACCGTGGTCAAGAAGGAACGGGAATCGTGACGGCTGATGGCGAGCGTCTCCATGCGAAACGTGGACTTGGGTTGGTTGCGGAAGTATTTGACGAGGTATCGTTGGATGCATTGACAGGACACCATGCCATCGGGCACGTCCGTTACTCAACGGCAGGGGGCAATACGTTAGAAAACGTACAGCCCCTTCATTTTAAATCCTTGACCGGGGACCTGGCGATGGCGCATAACGGGAACCTCGTGAACGCGAACGAGTTGAAGCATATGCTCGAGGCAGAAGGAGCGATTTTCCAAACGACGTCTGACACGGAAGTCGTGGCACATTTGATCAAACGGAGCCGCGGGAATACGTTGAAAGAACGCATTTCAGATAGTCTGGCACGACTCGTCGGGGCGTTTGCTTTTCTCTTTTTAACGGAAGACGCGCTTTATGTCGGGGTCGACGTTCATGGACTGCGCCCGTTATCGCTTGGACAAACAGAGGACGGTGCTTATGTTTTCGCTTCGGAAACATGCGCGTTTGACGTCGTGGGGGCGACGTACGTCCGGGATGTCGAGCCGGGTGAACTGCTCATGATTACAAAGGACGGGATTACATCAGAACGTTACAGTGAGGCGGCGGTTCGCGCGATGTGTTCAATGGAATACATCTACTTTTCACGACCGGACTCGATCATCGATGGCATCAATGTGCATACGGCACGAAAAGCGATGGGGAAAAAGATGTTCGAAGAGGCACCGGTTGAGGCGGACGTCGTGACCGGAGTTCCGGATTCGAGTATCTCGGCGGCAATCGGATATGCCGAAGCAAGCGGCATCCCGTATGAGATGGGGCTCATTAAAAATCGATATGTCGGACGGACGTTCATCCAGCCTTCACAGGAATTAAGAGAACGCGGGGTCAAAATGAAGTTATCCGCCTTACGTGGTGTCGTCAATGGGAAACGCGTCATCATGGTCGATGACTCGATTGTCCGGGGGACGACAAGTCGACGGATCGTCAGTCTGCTCCGGGAGGCGGGCGCGACAGAGGTACACGTTCGTATTACGTCTCCACCGATTAAACACCCGTGCTATTACGGGATTGACACCTCGACAAAAGAGGAATTGATTGCGGCAACCAAATCAGTTGAAGAGATTAAAGAAGAGATTGGTGCCGATTCACTGGCGTTCCTCACATTAGAAGGGACAGTCGAAGCGATTGACCGTCCATTCGAAGGAGCGTTACGCGGGCAGTGTGCTGCCTGTTTCACCGGGCTTTATCCGACAGAACTGGCAGAACTTATGACAGAGACGAAAGCTTGAGGGGGATGACCGATGAGCGTAAGATATGAACAAGCGGGTGTGAATTTAGAAGCAGGATATGAAGCTGTATCCCGAATGAAACGACATGTTGCACGGACGATGCGACCGGAAGTCATGACCGGTCTCGGTAGTTTCGGCGCCATGATTGACCTTGGGTCGATGAACATGAAACATCCAATCCTCGTGAGCGGAACAGATGGTGTTGGCACTAAATTGAAACTGGCATTTGCCCTCAATCAACATGATACGATTGGGATCGATTGTGTGGCGATGTGCGTGAATGATTGTCTCGTCCATGGTGCAGAACCGCTTTATTTCCTCGATTATATTGCGACGGGGAAAGCGGAACCGGCCAAACTGGAACGAATCGTGGCGGGTGTCGCGGAAGGTTGTGTCCAGGCCGGATGCGCGCTTGTTGGGGGAGAGACTGCGGAAATGCCAGGCATGTACCCGGATGGGGAGTATGACATCGCAGGTTTTGCTGTCGGTGTCGTTGAAAAAGAAGACTTGTTGGATGGCTCCACGATTCAGGCAGGTGATGTGGTGCTCGGCCTTGCTTCTTCGGGGGTTCATTCGAACGGGTTTTCTCTTGTTCGCCATATCGTCGAGGCACAACAATTGAACTATACGGACGAAATCGCCATGCTCGATACAACACTCGGCAACGCCTTGTTGCTCCCGACACGAATTTACGCTGAAGCGGCGAAAGCAGCGATTTCGACTGGAAAAGTACAAGGGATGGCACACATCACAGGCGGCGGCTTTTATGAAAACGTGCCACGTATGTTGCCCGAAGGACTCGGTGTCACGTTTGATGCGTCGAATTGGCCAAGTCTTCCTGTATTCGACTGGCTCGAACAAGTCGGAAACATTTCGAAACAGGAGATGTTCAACGTGTTCAATATGGGAATCGGTTATATGATCACGGTTCGCGCTGAAGATGTGGAACTCGTCGAAGCGGCACTTGAACGTGTCGGAGAAACCCCGTACCGAATTGGCAAAGTCGAGAATCGTCCAGGAATCCGAATCTCAGGAGTCGACCAATGAAACGAATTGCCATTTTTGCATCAGGATCAGGGAGTAACGCGGAAGCGATTTGGCAATCGATTGAACGAGGCGTTTTGGAAGCCGAGTGCGTTCTCCTCGTGACAGATCAGCCCGAAGCGAAAGTTCTCGAACGAGCGGAGCGCTACGGCATAACGAGCTTTTCATTTATACCGAAATCGTACGCGTCGAAGGCAGATTTTGAAGAAGAAATTCTTGTTCTGCTGACATCGCTTCGCGTCGATTACATTGTATTAGCAGGCTATATGCGACTGATTGGAGAGGTATTGCTGTCCGCTTATCCTAGCCGAATCCTCAACATCCATCCGTCTCTCCTTCCTCATTTTCCCGGGAAAGACGCCATTGGACAGGCGCTTGCCGCGAACGTTTCCGTCAGTGGGGTGACGGTGCATTACGTAGATGCCGGTATGGATACCGGCCCCATCATTGCGCAGGAATCCGTCGAAATCGAGGAATGTGACCGTACGGAAGCCACATCACGCATCCAAGCGGTTGAACATCGATTGTATCCACGCGTCCTGCAACAAGTGTTAAATCAACAGGAGGTTTTCAAGTGAGAGCATTATTGAGTGTTTCAGATAAAACAGGCATTGTGGAGTTAGCCCAGTCGTTACACGAGGCAGGTATTGAACTCATTTCAACAGGCGGAACGGAAGCGGTGCTTCAAAAAGCAGGGTTACCGGTCAAAAACATCTCAGAAGTGACAGCGTTCCCGGAAATGTTGGATGGACGTGTTAAAACGCTGCATCCGCTCGTTCACGGTGGTCTGCTTGGACGTCGCGATTTGGAATCACATGTTGCGCAAATGAAAGAACATCACATCGACCCAATCGACTTTGTCGTCGTCAACCTGTATCCGTTCAAAGAAACAATCGCCAAAGAAGAGACGACTTACGAAGAAGCGATTGAAAATATTGATATCGGCGGACCGAGTATGCTTCGATCAGCTGCAAAAAATCATGCGAGTGTGACGGTGGTGGTCGATCCGCTCGATTATGACCTTGTTGCGGCAGAAGTTCAAAACGGAGGCACGTCTTTTGAAACCCGTCAACGTCTCGCAACGAAGGCGTTCCGTCACACGGCAGCGTACGATGCACTCATTGCGGACTATTTGGGTCGTCAGATCGAAGAGACATTCCCTGAACAGTTGACGGTGACGTATGAAAAAGTACAAGATCTTCGTTACGGGGAAAATCCGCACCAACAGGCGGCGTTTTATAAGACACCGCTCTACGACGGCATGACGCTAGCCAATGCCACACAATTGCACGGAAAAGAACTCTCATACAACAACATCCAAGATACGAATGCAGCACTTGAAGCATTGAGCGAGTTGAACGAACCGGCAGCCGTCGTCGTCAAACATATGAATCCATGTGGTGTGGCTGTGGGACGTACAATCAGCCAAGCGTTCGAACGAGCGCATGCAGCCGATCCGGTTTCGATCTTCGGCGGGATTGTCGCTTTGAACCGTGAAGTCGACCTCGAGACGGCCGAAGCACTTCGTCAAATCTTTTTAGAGATTGTAATTGCGCCGTCCTTCAGCGAGGCAGCACTTGAACTTTTGAAAGAGAAGAAAAATTTACGTTTGTTGACGCTCGATATGGGACCGATGACCGGCATGCGGTTGACGGCCGTCGCCGGTGGACTGCTCGTACAAGACGGGGATGATATGACCCTCGATGACGCAACTTGTCAGATCGTGACGGATCGTCGCCCGACCGCAGCAGAGTGGGAAGACTTGAAGTTGGCATGGCGTGTCGTCAAACATGTGAAGTCTAACGCAATCGTGGTCGCCAAAGATGAGACGACAATCGGGATTGGTGCAGGGCAAATGAATCGCGTCGGAGCGGCGAAAATCGCGTTCGAACAAGCTGGTGAGCGGGCAAAAGGTGCCGCCCTCGGCAGTGATGCTTTCTTCCCGATGGGGGACACGGTCGAAGCAGCGGCTGCAGCAGGGATTACGGCCATCATCCAACCAGGTGGATCGATTCGAGATGATGAATCCATCGAAGCGGCAAATCGTCATGGAATTACGATGGTATTCACATCAGTCAGACACTTTAAACATTGAGAGGGGCGGCTTCATGAACGTATTAGTCATCGGACGAGGCGGGCGCGAGCACGCGCTCGCCTGGAAATTGAAACAAGACGGGCATCAAGTGTTCGTCGCACCGGGAAATCCATTCATGGAAGGGATGACGTGTGTCGACATCAATGAAACAAATGTCGACGCACTCGCTCGTTTCGCTGAAGAGAATGGAGTGGCATGGACCATTGTCGGTCCAGAGTCTGCACTCATGGCCGGTGTCGTCGATACGTTTCAGGAAAAAGGGCTCAAAATTTTCGGTCCGACAAAAGCAGCGGCTTTGTTGGAAGGAAGTAAGGCGTTTGCTAAAGAAGTGATGACAGCAGCACAGATTCCGACCGCCTCCTATGAAGCGTTTACCGATGAAAAGGCGGCGCTTGCCTATGTGAGAGCAACCGGGGCACCTGTTGTCGTCAAAGCGGATGGACTTGCCGCCGGAAAAGGTGTAACGGTCGCATTCACCCTTGAAGAAGCCGAATCGGCTGTGCGCGATATTTTTGGTACCGATAAATACGGACACCAGTCACAGGTCGTCATTGAAGAGTTTTTGGAAGGAGAAGAGTTCTCACTTATGGCGTTCGTCTCGGGAGAACGTGTCATCCCGATGATCACTTCTCAGGACCACAAGCGGGCGTTTGACGGAGACCAAGGTCCAAACACTGGTGGGATGGGGGCGTATAGCCCGATGCCGCACCTGCCGACGGACGTTTATGAAAAATCGGTGCAGACCGTTTTGGAGCCGCTCGCTCAAGAAATGGTGAAACGTGGCACACCATTTTCAGGTTTCTTGTACGCCGGATTGATTTTGACGGAAAGTGGACCGAAAGTCATCGAATTCAATGCCCGGTTCGGGGATCCGGAGACAGAGGTCATTCTTCCGAATCTGACATCCCCTTTAGTAGACGTCATCGAAGCAGTCGTCAACGATCAATCCTATGAGATTGAGTGGAATCAGGGTTATACGATTGGGGTAGTGATTGCAGCCGAAGGGTATCCGGGTAAACCGGTGACAGGACAAGTGTTGTCCGGATTCGATACACTGCCTGAGGATGTGTTCGTGTTCCATGCAGGCACAGCACATTTTGAAGGGAAGATGATTGGGAACGGTGGCAGACTCGTTGTCGTCACGGCAACGAGACCGACATTGCACGAAGCGAAAGTGGCCGTTTATGATGCCATCGGTCAACTGGATATACCGCAAACGTTTTATCGAAGCGATATCGGGGCGCGAGCGTTTGCACAGATTTTTTAAAGGATGGGTCAACCTATCCTTTTTTTCATGCGAAAAAAAGGGAATCTGCACATCCTGCACTACAATAAAGAAAGTAGATTGAAGAAAGAGGGTGGTCGGCCTGCGTGTACAAACTAAATTATTTTTAGCGATTGCCGTTAACATCGTACTCTTCATCGGCGTCATTTTATTTATTATCAAACCGTACTTTATTGAAAAAAGCATAGAACAAGACCAGGCCATGACACAGGAACAAATTGAAAGTGTGACTGAAGTGTTCGCCAATCAACGTATGATGCAGGAGCGAACGTTGGTCGACTGGGCTGTCTGGAGCAACGCGTACGATTTCGTTCTAGGGAAAAATGATGCATTTGTTGCGAACAATATGGGGCATGAAACACTGGAAAACCTCGGTGTCGGGGCAATGATCTTTTTGAATGAAGACAACCAAGTCGTTTACTCCGAATTCAACAAGTTTGCGCACTTGACCAGTGATGCTGAAAAAGATGCGTTCACGAAAGAAATCGTAAAGTTCTCCAACAAGTCGGAAATGAAGCAGCATGCGGTATATGGAACCGACTATGGTCCGGTTGTGTTTATGAGTCATCCGATTGTGAAGAGCGACGGGGCGGGCCCTCCAGCGGGAACGCTCATCGTCATTCAAAAAATCGGACCGGATTTCTTAGCGGCCATGAGTGCTCAGGCTAAGACAAATTTATCAATCAGTCCTTTATCGCATCAACAATTGACGGTTGAAACGGACGAACAGTTTGCTCGTGTCTCGTTACCGCTTCAAGCGATTTACCAGGATGCGAACTGGGAAGTAAATTTCTCCGTGAAACGTACGTATTATACGAATACGCAAACGATGCTCGAGACGGGCATGCTCGGATTGCTCGTTTTAGGTGTCGGGTTGTTATTGACACTTTTCTGGACCATCAACCAAATCGTGACGAAACGACTGTTTGAAATCGTGAAAGAGTTGAAGCGAATCACGATGGAGCGGAACAGTCGCCTTCGCATCCCGATAAAACCGCGTAAACGGGATGAGATTGAAGAGATGGCCATCAGTATGAACGAAGTGCTCGATGCGCTCGAACAAACACAGAAAGAATCCCTCAGCCGAGCTTTCCGTGACTCGTTGACGAGACTTCCGAACCGGCTGGCGGTCGAAGAAATGTTTACCAATCTACCTGTTTCGTCCCGTCAGATTGGCGTCATGGGGATCGATTTGGATAACTTCCGTCGAATCAATGATCAGTTCGGTCAACGGACCGGAGACGCGATGTTGACGTTTTTCGCTTCACGATTGATGTTCTACAAGGAAGACGGTTTTGTGGCACGAATCGGTGCGGATGAGTTTATCTTCATTCACCCGAATTGGGCGACTGAAGAGTTGACACTGGTCGCAAATCAACTGATCAAGGACTTGCGTGAGTGGGGTTTGAAACAAGGGATGAACGGTCTGACACTCAGTATCGGAATCGATGAGTTACTTGATCCAAACGTGCTCTCCTACGAAGTGATGATGTCACGTCTGGATGTCGTGTTGCATGAAGTGAAGGTATCAGGAAAGAACAATATCCTTTCGTATAAAGAAATTGAAAATGGCAGTCATTATTTGCAAGCTCTTGAGATGGAACGGGATTTGCGGCATGCCTTACGGAATGATGAGTTCGAATTATACTATCAACCAATCGTCTCCCCGCACCCGTTCCAAGTGCGTGGTGTCGAAGCGCTCGTACGTTGGCAACACCCGACGAAAGGGTTTATCTCGCCGGGAGTGTTCATTCCCGTTGCTGAACAATTAGGACTCATTTCTGAAGTCGGACGATGGGTATTGCGACGTGCAATCACGGAAATCATGAATCATGTCGAGCACTTTGATTTGTTCTTGTCGGTGAATGTGTCGAAGCGTCAAATTTTAGACGGATCGTTCTTGCAGGAACTGAAGAATGTTTTAGAGGAGACCGGGTTTAATCCGACCCTTCTTCACGTAGAGATCACGGAAAGTGAAGTCGGTGGCAATATCTTTGAGCTTCAACAGTTTATTCACGTGCTGAAAAGAATGGGTGTGAAGATTTCGCTTGATGACTTTGGTGTCGGGACGTCTTCCTTGTCCTATTTACAATCACTCCATCTCGATATCGTGAAAATTGACCAAAACTTTGTTAAAGGGATTCCGGAAAACACATTTGACCGAGCCTTGCTCGAAGGACTTTATCAAACCTTCCAAACACTCGGTCTTGAAATTGTGACGGAAGGCGTCGAGCGACCTGAGCAACTGGCGTTCGTATTGGAGTATAGTAGCTCCTTAATACAAGGATATCATTACAGTAAACCGATCCCGTTACATCAACTTGAACATTATTTGGAAAAAGTAGTTGTGACATAATCATGACAAAAGCGACTCTGCGTTCAGAGTCGCTTGTTTTTTGTGAAAAAATATATGTGAAGTTTGTTACAATAGGTAACATAACTTGCGACCGTTTCAGAGAAAAGGTAAACTTGAAACAGAAGAAAGAAAACGCTTACATTGCTATTCTTTTATAGTAAATGTGATAGGCGGATAAGGGAGGATTGGGTTCGATGCCAGTAAAACGATCGGCGCGGGCACCGTGGTCAAAAGTGATGATTCGTTCACAACTAGAAGTTGTAGATCAAGTGAGACCACCTTCGCTCGTATTAAAGAACGCCACGTATTTGAATATGTACGTGAAGCAATGGAAAACAGCAAACATTTGGATTGAAGGGGACCGAATCGTCTACGTGGGTCCGGAGTTACCGGACCAAGCCGTTGAGATGATCGATGTTTCAGATAAATATATTGTACCGGGATATATCGAACCGCACGCACACCCGTTCCAGCTGTATAACCCGGCGACACTCTCGAAGTATGCGGGTGAACGCGGGACGACGACTCTCGTGAATGACAACATGCTTCTTTTTTTACAAGAGGAGGAGCAAGCGTTTGCTCAACTCGATTTGATTCAACAGTTGCCGACGAGCACGTATTGGTGGGCCCGGCTTGATACGCAAACAGAACTGGACCGGGAAAGTGTGGCCGTTGATTCCGAACGGGTCCACGCCTGGTTCAACCATCCGGATGTCGTCATGGCAGGCGAATTAACGGCATGGCCACGGACATTACAAGGGGACGATGAGCTTTTACAATGGATGCTTGATGCCGAAACGTGCGGGTTACCGGTTGAAGGGCACTTTCCAGGAGCCTCGGCGAAGACATTGACAAAAATGGCGTTGATGGGCGTCCACAGCGACCATGAGGCAATGACGACGGAAGAAGCACTTTGCCGTCTGGAGCATGGATATACGACGACATTACGTCATTCCTCGATTCGCCCTGACTTACCGAAGATGCTGAAAGGGTTACTCGAATCCGGATTAGAAGCGTTCGACCACTTGATGGTGACGACAGACGGCTCCACTCCAGGATTTTATGAGGGTGGAATGCAAGACAACTTGATCCGGATCATGATGGAGGCAGGGCTTCCGGCGATTGAGGCGTATCGAATTGTATCGCTCAACGTCGCTAGACACTTTGACTTAGATCATGTTCTCGGATCGATTGCACCGGGACGGATCGCGCATCTGAACATCCTGGATGCAATCGATGAGCCGCGACCGTCGGCCGTCATCGCAAAAGGGCAATGGATTTATCGGGACGGCGTTTCGTTATTCCCAGATGAGTTAGTAGAAGCCATCTTTGAAAAAATGCCAGCGACTGACGTGGCGATTGACCTGATGCCTGAAGATTTATCGTTCAGCATGCCGGTCGGACTGGATATGGTGAACTCGGTCATCATGAAACTGTTTAAAATTACGCATGACACCGGTCAGGATGAACTGCCGCGTGACGAGGATGAGTCGTTCCTCATGCTCCTAGATAAAGAAGGAAAGTGGCGTTTGAACACGGTGTTGAAAGGATTTGCAAAAGATTTCGGCGGGCTCGTCAGCTCGTATTCCATCAGCGGGGACTACTTGATTTTAGGCAAGTGCAAACAAGACATGCTTAAAGCGTTTGCGCGTATGAAAGAGCTCGGAGGCGGAATTGTACTCGTCGACCGGGGCGAGATTGTTGCCGAAATCCCGTTACCGCTTTGCGGGATGACTTCTATTGAGCCGATTGAACAGTTGATTGTACAGGAAAAGCAGTTCCAAAAAGAGCTGCGGGCCCGGGGCTATCAATTTGAAGACCCGATTTATACGTTGCTGTTCCTGGCTTCCACGCACTTACCTTATGTTCGGGCGACACCGCTTGGAATTTATGAAGTGATGAAAAAGCAAGTACTATTTCCAGCAATTTTGCGATGAGTAGTTGAGTCCGAGGCGACCGTGCTTTAGAATGATTAAGAAGTACGAGAAGAGAGGATGCTTGCGGATGCAACTCGATAAATTACGAGGTCGGGAGCTCGATCAATTGTTCGAAGCGATTTTGAAGCTCGAGACACTCGAAGATTGTTATCAATTGTTCGATGATTTGGCGACTGTCAATGAAGTCCAGGCGCTTGCCCAGCGACTTGAAGTGGCACGACAAATTCGTGAAGGAAATACGTATCATAAAATTGAAGATGCGACAGGGGCTTCGACCGCTACCATTTCACGCGTCAAACGTTGCTTGAACTATGGGACGGGTGGGTATGATTTAGCCCTCGAACGTCTACAACAAACAAAAGGTGACTCGTAAGAGTCATCTTGTTTTTGATGGAGGGGAGGGGTGAGATGCAACAGGCATTCATGAAACGAAATATCCAATTGTTCTTTCGACGGTTAACACCGGTCCAGACGCTTGTTTTAATTTACGTATCGGCCGTAATGCTGTCGGTCACGTTACTCGCATTACCGTTTTCGCATCAGCCCGGGGTGAAGTTATCCTTCACTGACCTCGTCTTTTTGGCCGTGAGTTGTGTCAGTGTGACGGGGCTGAGTCCTGTCGCGGTGACGGAGACGTTTTCCACGTTTGGTTATTTCGCCATTTTATTTATCATTCAAATCGGTGGGGTTGGCTTGATCAGCCTCCATGTCATCATGTGGATTTTGCTCGGGAAACGAATCGGATTTCGAGAACGTCAGCTCATCCTTCGTGACCAAAACCAGTCCTCGATGTCCGGGATTGTAAAGTACATTACGGAAATCGTAGTGACGGTACTCACGATTGAAGCAGTAGGGGCGATTATTCTCGGCATTCATTACTTAAATTATTTTGACACGGTCGGTGAAGCCTTCCTTCAAGGGTTGTTTGGCGCGGTCAGTGCGACGACGAATGCAGGGTTTGATATTACCGGTAGCTCACTCGCGCCGTTTCGTGAAGACCCGTTTGTCATCATCACACAGATGATCTTGTTGACCGGGGGAGCAATCGGTTTTCCGGTGCTCGTGGAGATCCGGACGTATTTGACAAGTCGCATTATGCGGAAACGCCATACGTTCCCAAGCCGGTTCTCTTTGTTTACGAAGCTCACTGTATCGACATTTTTTATTTTGATTGCGATTGGAGCCGTCGGACTGTTCATTTTTGAATACAACAATGCGTTCAAAGACTTACCGTTGTGGCTTGCCATTTCAGACTCGCTCTTCCAATCTGTCACCACACGTAACGGAGGCCTGTCTACCGTCGACGTTAACCTGTTCTCTGAAGGAAGTATGTTCTTACTTGCGATGTTAATGTTTATCGGTGCCTCGCCGTCATCTGTCGGAGGAGGGATTCGAACGACAACCTTTGCGGTAGCCGTCCTGGGTGTCGTGGCGTTCATTCGAGGGGATTCTTCGATTAAAATTTTTGGTCGGGAAATCGTGCTCGAGGACATATGGAAAGCATTTGTCATTATCACCGTATCACTAGGAGTCTTGCTGACAGGAGTCATGATCCTTGCCTTCTTCGAAGACGCCTCAATCATGCGGATTTTATTCGAAGCCTGTTCGGCGTTCGGGACGACCGGTTTGTCTGTCGGGTTGTCCACGGAGTTCAGCAATGTCGGGAAATGGGTGTTGACGATTCTCATGTTCATCGGACGAATCGGGGTCATCGCCTTCATCCTTCTCTTACAACGCCGCCAGCCGAAACGGATGTACAACTATCCAAAAGAATCGATCATCCTAGGATAAGGAGTTTACATGATGAAAGAAAAAGCATTTTGGGTGAATTTTGGTTACATTTTCATAGTCCCGGTGTTACCGTTCATTGCTGTCGTCAACGGAACGGCACTCTGTTCGCCGGACTCGCCGCTTCTTGACGTTCCCGTGCTCGGATTCTTTTTGGCGAACCCGCTTTGGTTCGTTCCGGTGTATGGGGTATTCGCGCTCCTGTTGGCGAAATGGTTGACTGAACGGGAACGTAATCGGACTGCACGTTCATGACTTGCCTCGGCAAGTCTTTTTTTGTGGAAGAGATGCACGGTTCGGTAAAAATCGATACACTAGAGAAGGTATCGATAGGAGGGGATGGGATGAAGTTTCAAGGATGGCGGCATGTGTTCAAATTGGACCCGAACAAACCACTCGAGGATGACGCGCTTCAAGCGCTTATTCATTCGGGAACAGACGCCTTTTTAATTGGTGGCACAGATGGGGTCAACGTTGAAAATACATTTGCTTTATATGACCGGCTACGGCATTGTGGTGTCCCGCTCGCGCTTGAAATGAGCCATCCGAATCATGTCATTCAAGGATTTGACCATTATTTCATTCCAACCGTATTAAACGCGGGCTCACCGGAATGGATCATCGGGCATCAGGCGAAGGCGTTTGAACGTTACGGCCATCAGTTCGATGCAAATCAGGTGACAGCACAGGGCTATATCGTGTTAAATCCCGATGCAAAAGTGGCTCACGTGACGCAAGCCAACTGCGAGTTGTCGGTCGAAGCGGCCGTTGCCTATGCTGAAGTAGCGCATCATTTGTTTCGGCTGCCTTCCCTTTATATTGAGTACAGCGGAATGTTCGGCGATTTGAATGTAGTCGAAGAGATCCGTTTGGCGCTCCCTGAGGCTCATTTGTTTTATGGAGGCGGCATAGATGGAGCGGAAGCGGCACACCGGGCGGCACGTTTCGTCGATACGATTGTGGTTGGAAATGTCATATATGATGACTTGCAAGGAGCACTTGCGACGGTGGAAGTACTCCGATAAAATAAGAACAAACGTTTGCAACAAGGAAGGAACGAACTATGTATAATTTGAGCGAAGAACTAGTCAAAGGGATGAACCCTCAGCAGGCAGAGGCGGTCAAACATACGGACGGACCGTTATTGATTATGGCCGGTGCAGGGTCAGGGAAAACAAGGGTGTTGACGCATCGCGTCGCTTACCTGATGGCAGCCAAACAGGTGGCACCGTGGAATATTTTGGCCATTACGTTTACAAATAAGGCGGCCCGGGAGATGAAAGACCGAATCGCCCGTCTGGTCGGTGGGGTAGCGGAAGATATTTGGATCTCGACATTCCACTCGATGTGTGTACGGATTTTACGTCGTGATATCGATCGCATTCACTATGATCGTAGTTTCTCGATCTTAGATGCATCAGATCAGTTGACGGCGATCAAACAAGTATTGAAAGAGTTGAATCTGGACCCGAAGAAGTATGAACCGCGTACGTTGCTCGGCATGATTTCCAACCATAAAAATGAACTGCGGACGGCGAAAGACGCGGCGGCACTCGTCGGAAGCAATCCGTACGAACGAATCATCTCTGACGTCTACACGGCGTACGAGAAAAAGTTGAAACAAAACAATGTACTCGACTTCGACGACTTGATCATGAAGACGATTCATTTATTTAAGGAAGCGCCGGACGTGCTGGCTTTCTATCAGAAAAAATTCAAATACATTCACGTCGATGAGTATCAAGATACGAACCGGGCACAATATACGCTTGTCAAACTGCTCGCTGAGGCACATGAGAATTTGTGCGTCGTCGGCGACTCGGATCAGTCGATCTATCGTTGGCGCGGGGCGGATATCGCGAACATCTTGACGTTTGAGAAGGACTACCCGAGTGCACGCGTCATCTTGCTCGAGCAAAACTACCGCTCAACGAAACGAATCCTCGAAGCTGCAAACAATGTCATTAAAAACAATGCCTCCCGCAAGGAGAAGAACTTGTGGACCGAAAACGTGGAAGGGGAGAAGTTGTTGCTTCACGTTGCATCGGATGACCGGGACGAGGCATTCTTCATCATGAACCAGATGAAGGAATTGAAGATGGAAGGAATGGACTACGGGCAGATGGCCGTCCTTTACCGGACGAATGCACAGTCACGTGGACTTGAAGAAATGCTCCTCAAATCCAATATTCCGTATAAGATGGTCGGCGGGACGAAGTTCTATGAACGAAAAGAAATCAAGGATGTTCTCGCGTATTTGCGACTGATCGCCAACCCGGATGAAGACATTTCATTCGTCCGTGTCGTCAATGAACCGAAACGTGGAATCGGGGCAGCGACCATCGATAAGCTCGGAGATTTCGCTGACATGCAGGGCGTCTCGCTCATGGAAGCGATCCGGGATATCGAACTTTCCGGTATCGCCCCTCGTACGGCGGCGAAGTTGACAGCGTTCCGGCAAATGATGACGGATTTACGACAGATGGCGGACTACTTGTCCATTTCAGAGCTCGTTGAAGAAGTGTTGAAGAAGACGGGCTATGAAGAGATGCTCAAAATCGAGAAGACGCTTGAAGCGGAAAGTCGCTTAGAGAACTTACAAGAATTCTTGTCAGTCGCTCAAAACTTCGAGAAAGAAAGCGACGAACAGACCGTCGTGGCCTTCCTGACAGACTTGACCCTCGTCTCTGATCTCGACTCGCTGGATGAAGTCGACGAGTCACATCAGGTGACGCTCATGACGCTCCACTCGGCCAAAGGTCTCGAATTCCCGGTCGTCTTCTTGATCGGAATGGAAGAAGGGCTCTTCCCGCATAGCCGTGCTCTAAACGATGAAGAAGAGATGGAAGAAGAACGCCGCCTCGCATATGTTGGCATTACCCGGGCTGAGAAACGTCTCTATTTGACACGTGCGCAGTCACGTATGCTGTATGGCCGCTTCCAAAACAATCCGGAGTCCCGCTTCCTGCATGAACTGCCGGAAACGTTGCTCGAGCGCTCAGGGAAAGCAAGAAAACCGATGCCGTGGAACCCCGTCGAATCACCAGGGAAATTACCGGTGAACGGGTTCAGTTCGAAACCGAAGCCAAAGCTCGCCCAATCTTCAGGGGCGGAGACAGTCGGTTGGAAAGTCGGAGATAAAGCAAATCATAAAAAGTGGGGACAAGGAACGGTCGTCCAAACGCGTGGTGAAGGAGATCAACTCGAGCTCGATATCGCGTTTCCTTCTGTCGGGATCAAACGGCTGTTGGCGAAATTCGCCCCAATCGAAAAGGCGTGAGGTGAGCGTATGGAGATGACAGAACGTGTAGAGGAATTACGGGAGAAGCTGAACCAATACGGTTACGAGTACTATGTACTGGATCGTCCGAGTGTACCGGACTCGGAGTATGATCGTCTCATGAATGAATTGATTCAAATCGAGACAGACTATCCGGAACTACGGTCACCGGATTCTCCGACACAGCGTGTCGGTGGAGCACCGCTCGATGCTTTCGTCAAGGTGACACATGATACACCGATGCTCTCCCTTGGCAACGTGTTTTCAAAAGAAGAACTCGTCGAATGGGTCGAACGCATTGAAAAAGACCTCGGCTATACGCCGAAATTTGTCGCCGAACTGAAGTTTGACGGACTGGCGGTTTCCTTGAAATATGAGGATGGGCGTTTCGTTCGCGGGGCGACACGAGGCGACGGGACGGAAGGCGAAGACGTCACGCAAAACTTGAAGACGGTCCGCTCGATCCCGTTACGATTACGGGAGGACGCGACGTTTGAAGTGCGCGGGGAAGTATACATGCCGAAGCGTTCTTTCGAACAGTTGAACGACGAGCGGGAACGACTCGGCGAACCGTTGTTTGCCAATCCCCGGAACGCGGCAGCCGGGTCGATTCGCCAACTCGACTCAAAAATTGCGGCATCACGTAACCTGGCGTTCTTCGCTTACGGACTGGTTTCGCAAGATGATCTTGTCGCGTCCCATGATGAGTCATTGACTTATTTGAAACGACTCGGAGTGGCGGTCAGTAACGATTACACGACATGTGAGACGGCGGATGAGCTATGGAATTATATTGAAACGTATGTGACGAAACGAAATGAACTTCCTTATGAAATCGATGGAATCGTCATTAAAGTGGCCGGCTATGAGGAACAGGAACAGCTCGGGTTCACGGCGAAAAGTCCACGCTGGGCCGTCGCCTATAAATTCCCGGCAGAGGAAGTCGTGACGACGATCGAGGATGTGGATTTCAGTGTCGGCCGTACAGGTAAAGTGACACCGCGGGCCCGGTTCGCGCCGGTGACGGTGGCAGGTTCGACCGTCACGTATGCGACGCTTCACAATGAAGACTTTATTAAAGAAAAAGATCTTCATATCGGAGACCGTGTCGTCATTAAGAAAGCAGGGGACGTCATTCCGGCCGTCGTCTCGGCGCTCGTCAATGAACGGGACGGGGAAGAACGTGAAATCGAATTCCCGACCCACTGTCCGGCATGCGATTCAGAGTTGGTTCGTCTTGAAGGAGAAGCGGACCACCGATGTGTGAATCCGGAGTGTCCGGCTCAACTTCTCGAGGGACTCATTCACTTCGTCTCGCGACAAGCGATGAATATCGACGGATTAGGGGAAAAGGTCATCACCCAACTGCACGGGGCGGGTCTCGTTCATACCGTGGCCGATCTTTATCGGCTCGACCGGGACAACCTGTTGAATCTTGAACGGATGGGCGAAACATCGGTGTCGAATTTACTCTCGGCCATCGAAGCGTCCAAAAAGAATTCCCTTGAACGGGTGTTGTTCGCACTTGGAATCCGTCTTGTCGGACAAAAGGCAGCTTCTCTCATTGCCGAAAGATTTGAGACGATGGAAGCAATCATGGATGCATCGATCGAACAGTTAACAGCGATCGACGGAATCGGAGAGAAGATGGCAGAGTCGATTGTCGTGTATTTTGAAAAACCAGAAGCGCGTGATTTAGTGCGTGAACTCCGTGAAGCAGGGGTCAACCTGGCATTCAAAGGGGCGAAGCGACCTGCTTCAGATGACGCCCCGCTCTCTGGGAAGACGGTCGTCCTGACCGGAAAACTGCATGAAATGACGCGAGGAGAGGCCGGGAAGAAACTAGAGCTTCTTGGCGCAAGTGTGACGGGGAGTGTCAGTAAAAATACAGACTTACTCGTTGCCGGCGAGAAAGCGGGTTCTAAATTGGCGAAAGCTGAATCGCTCGGCGTTGAAGTGTGGGATGAGGCGGCACTTCTTGAATTTTTAAAGCAACAGGCATAAGGTGCCTCGCTTCGGCGAGGCTCTTTTTTTATTGACCTAAATTTCAAAACGATGTCCTGATGAACGGGTTCGCACAAGCGGTTGTCGGGTATCTATAACTAACAACAAAATTTCAAAATATTTTTTTGGAAGAGAACCCAATGACATCATGACTTTTACACACACTCCTCTCCATTCCTCTCAGGTGCTGAAAGTGGTCATTGGGCTTACCGTGTGAACGTGCGCATTCAGCTTAGGGAGGGACCGACATCATGATCTACAACACGCAGCGATTCGCCGTATTTGTCACCATTCTTATTTTCCTCATCGGGATAGCCATTCCATCCGTCCATGCTGAAACAAATCCATTTCGCTACGTACAAGTCGAATTGAATGAAACTGAAGTAGACATCCTCTTTGAGGCGAGTCTTGTTTATCAAGGTACGACATATTACGGTGTCCGTGAGGCTGCGGATGTTTGGCGTTTTTTGATTGATGAAGGACCGGTAGATGATCCATTGATTGAACACATCACCTTATATAGTGCAGACGGTGTCCCGTATAGTTTTACTGAGTTTTCGATTTCAGACGCCTTACCGCTTATTGAGGAAGTAAACGGTGAACCGGCCCCCGAAGCGTCTGAACCGATTGCGGAACCTGTCGTCCAGGCAGCGCCTGAAGAATTCCCGTTACCCGAACTTACGATGAATGTAGGGAATGAAGCGGGGGTCGACCAGGCAGTAGTCGGCGGCACGATTCCGTATACATTCTATATTGAGAATACTGGAGATGTGACCCTTTTCGTCACATCACTCGATCATTCGTTCCTGTTCGGGGATTTGACCGAACAGGCAGTGAAAGGATTCAATGATCGGTTGCAGACATCGTTGACCGCTTTGATTGGAGACGATGGTCTCGCCCCGAATGAACGAGTGGAAGTCACACAGGAGTTGAACATTCCGGCTACCTACTCCCGATTTACCGCCCCGGAAATCGGAAGCATCTTTCATGTCAAAGCGAAAGATGAATCGGGACGCACCGTTGAAGCAGAGAGTCCGCAAATTATTTTGCTCCAGGAGCCTGATTTCGAAGTGAACGAGGTAAAGGCGGTCAGTCCTGTGTTTCCTGGAGATACCGTTCGCTATACGTATACGTTGGTGAACACATCGGACGTCACGCTCTACTACGCAGATGTTTCTCTTGACTGGTCATCGGGTGCCTTGACGACGGATGAACAGCGGACGTCGAGCGAACGTTTCATGCAGATGTTTCGGGACCTCCCTGTTTTTGAAGGCGGATTTGGTCCCGGTGAAGAGATCGTCTTTTCCTTCGAACAACCGCTTGCCCCATCTTATGACGTTCGGGCCGGTGCCGAATTGATCAACGAGGCGACGTTTACTCTCAAAGTCAATGAAACGGTAACAGTCACGCGGTCTATCGTTACATCCGTTGCCGTAAAACCGAATGTTTTAGAAAAAGAAGAAATAGAAGAGACAGACGAAACAGAAGAAGTAGAGAAAATATATGAAGTACAAGACGGACAAACGCCTGAAATACAAGCAGAACCGGAACAGGAGCAGGAGCAGGAGCAGCGGGATGAGCCCGTGGACCAAATCGAACTTTTGAATGTAGACAAGTCCGGTCAACCATCCACTACGGGGCGTATGCAACGAGTTTCAGAGATGATAGAACCGATGCCCCAGTCCGCAACCGTCTCGTCTGTCCGTCCGCTAACCGCCAAGCAAGAAGAGGTTTCACCGGCAACAGATGCTTCTGGTGCGCAGTGGCGTTTCATGGTCGGATTATGGATGTTGGCGTTTGGATTACTTGTCATGCTGCGTCGTAGCCAGCATTCCTCAACAGACTGATTCTCGCCCCTTCAGCAGTTTCGCAGGTGCCGATGGTGACTGATTCCGCTTCGACACTTTTCTCACGGGATGATTTTGTTATAATGAACGAAGTGCTGAAACAATTGATCTGTTTAAAGGAGCTACACATAGATGAAATGGAAACAACTCGTCATCCCGACTGTCGCCTCGGCGATTTTGTTGAGCGGGTGTTCAATGAAAATTCCGATGGGGGAAGAAGAAAGCACGCCGACTGGCGAAGAGACAGCTGCAGAAGGTGTGACGCAAGCGATTGAGGCAAGAGATTCCTATTACCAAATGGTGATTCCGTTCAAACCGGCAGCGGCACGTGGTCTTGCCCAGCGACAAGTCAGTTCGTCATTAGAACTGGAAGAAGTGGAGCTCGGATTGATGCGTCATTCGACGGATGCTTTCGATCCGGACAAATTTGCTTACCAGGAAGGGCAACTGCTGGATGCTTCGGACGTATTTCGACTACTCGGACGTAAAGACAAGTCGCCAGATGAAGAACTCACGCCGTTGAACCCGGCCTACGCCGATGGCAAAGCGGAAGTGTCAGACGATAAGTTTGTCGAGGCGAATAAAAAATCGCCTTTGTACCTGGCCTCGATTGTCGAGCAGGATTATATGACCAAAGGGGATAACGGGTATCAGCTAGCCGGCGTGTCGTTTGCTTTGATCTTGAACCGTGAATACGTGTTCCAAGCGCCGAACTATGGTCCGACATATACGGTGAAGCTGGATACAAAGAAAGTGATTGCCGAAGGAGAACGGATGGCAAACGAACTCGTAGCCCAGTTGCGTAAACGGGAGGATTTCAAAGATCTCGATGTGAACATCGCGCTCTATATGAAGTCGACACAAGGATCTCCGACTCCCGGAAATTACATCAAGTCGGCATTCGTCGGTTCGGACAATGAAGTGACGTCTGGAGACTGGCAGGCGATCGACGAGAAGTATTATTACTTCCCATCGAAGACTGCGACGAATGATGTGCGCGAAGACGCTCAGAAGTTTTCCTTGTTTAGTGACCGAATCGCGGATGTGTTCCCTGACTTCTCCGGTATGATTGGAAAAGGATTCTATCAAAACGGAGATTTGACACGACTGGAAATCGATATTCCGATCCAGTTTTACAGTCGAGCTGAACTGGTAGGCTTCACTCAACATGTCGTAGGGCTCTTAGAGAATCGCTGGGAGTATAACCGTAACGTACCTGTCCGAATCAACGTCACATCGCTTGGGGGCGACCCGGAAGTGACGATTGTGTATGAGGATGGAATGGATAGTCCAAAAGTATATTTCTAAAGAAGTGAGGAGTTCGTTTTGAAACGAATTCCTCCTTTTTTTCGTATGAGGAGTAGAGATGAAAATCTTTGACCTTATTTGACCAATTGAGTAGAATAGACTTAACAGAAACGGGAAAGGGATAGGTGAGGTGATTCGAGATGGCAAAAAACTATTATGATGTGCTCGGAGTCTCTAAGGAGGCGTCCGAGCAAGACATTAAACGTGCATATCGAAAACTAGCGAAACAATATCATCCGGACGTGAATAAAGACCCGGGCGCGCAGGACCGGTTCAAGTCGATTCAAGAAGCGTTCGACGTATTGAGCGATCCCGAGAAAAAAGAGAACTATGACCGCTATGGCAGTCCGGACGGACCGACGTTCGGGCAAGGCTTCGGTGGCGGTGAAAGTTACGGGGAAGGATCGGCACAATTCGAAGACTTGTTCCGTCAGTTCGGTGGCGGGTCTCGAACAACGTCCCGTACGTTCGGATTTGAAGACATGTTCGGTAGTTTTTTCAATCAAGCAGTAGAAGAGGATTTGGACGAGACTGTACGGGTGAACGTTCCGCTCAGTCAACTCACCCGAGATTCGAAAGTGAGTCTTCGACTTCAAACGGGGACCGTCAACGTGAAAATTCCACAAGGGGCGTATGAAGGTCAAAAACTGCGTCTGAAAGGAAAGAGTAGCCGGGTCGGTCAAGCCGGAGACCGGGGGGACGTATATGTCGAACTTCATTTCACGGATGATGATACGTATCGTCGTGAAGGGTCGAACGTCATCACGGTGAAACGACTTCGTCCACTCGAGTTTTTAGACGGGACAGATGTCATTGTCTCGACTCTGGACGGGGGCCGCGTCAAATTGAAAGTGAAACCGGGGTCTCGCCCCGGACAACGGATGCGTATTCCGGGACGCGGGTTTATGACCACTACAAAAGTACGGTCTGACCTGTTTGTCCAGTTAGAAGTCGAACTCCCGTTAGATGCCAAGCACCGTTCTGTTTATGAGCAACTTGAACATTAAGGAATAGGAGGAATCGTGATGGACTTTAATCGATTTACAGATAAAGCACATGAATGTATTGTCAGTTCTCAAGCGTTGGCGAAACAATATCATCATAGCGAAATCAATGAATGGCATGTACTCGCCTCGATGATTTCACAAACTGATGGCATCGCGCCACTCCTCTTTCAAAAGATGGAGGTCAACGTCTCAGAGATTGAAGGGGAAGTCGCGCTCTCACTGAAGAACGCGCCAAAACTCCAAAATCCGACGACGCCGATGATTTCTTCTTCTTTGTTAAACGTATTAACGACGGCAGAACGCGAAGCGACCGGAATGAACGACGAATATGTGTCGGTCGAACATATTTTGCTCGGGATTTTATTAAACAACAGCCAAGCGCAGGCGATGCTCGAGCGAAAAGGTGTGACGGAAGAACGGATTCGGGAAGCACTCGTCGCAGTTCGTGGAAACCGTCGCATCACGTCGAAATCACCGGAAGCGACATATGATGTTTTGACAAAGTATGGACGGGACCTCATACAGGAAGTGAAGACCGGAAAAATCGACCCGGTCATCGGGCGCGATAGTGAGATCCGGCGTGTCATCCGCATTTTAAGCCGAAAAACGAAAAACAATCCGGTCCTCATCGGGGAACCAGGGGTCGGGAAAACGGCAATCGTGGAAGGGCTTGCCCAGCGGATTGTTCGCGGAGATGTACCGGAAAGCTTAAAGGATAAGACGATTTTCAGTCTGGATATGAGTTCGCTCGTCGCGGGTGCGAAATATCGCGGGGAGTTTGAAGAGCGACTGCAAGCAGTCTTGAATGAAGTGAAGGAAGCGGAAGGGACCATCATCCTGTTTATCGACGAGCTGCATACGATTGTCGGCGCCGGCAAATCGGAAGGGGCGATGGACGCCGGAAACATGCTCAAACCGATGCTCGCCCGTGGAGAGTTACACTGTATCGGGGCCACGACATTGGATGAGTACCGACAATATATCGAGAAAGACCCGGCGCTCGAACGACGTTTCCAACAAGTGCTCGTTGATGAGCCGGACGTTGAAGACACGATTTCGATTTTGCGTGGCTTGAAAGAGCGTTTTGAGATTCACCACGGGGTCCGGATCCATGATAACGCACTCGTTGCAGCCGCCATGTTATCGAACCGTTATATTACGGACCGCTTCATGCCGGACAAAGCGATCGACCTCGTCGATGAATCGTGTGCGATGATCCGAACCGAGATGGAATCGATGCCGGCCGAACTCGATGAACTGGTCCGTCGTGTCATGCAGCTTGAAATTGAAGAAGCGGCACTGAAAAAAGAAAGTGACGATGCCTCGAAGAAACGACTCGACGCCTTGCAACAAGAACTGGCCTCCCTAAGGGAACAGTCAGACTCGTTGCGACTTCGCTGGGAGAATGAAAAAGAGTCGACACATCGCGTACAACAGATTCGGGGAGAACTGGAAAAAGTGCGGCTCGACTTACAAGAAGCAGAAAGCCGATACGATTTGAACCGCGCATCCGAGCTCAAGTACGGTCGAATTCCTGAACTTGAACGTGAACTGGAGGAAGCCGAAGAATTGGCCGGAGCGGTCACACGGGAGCTCGTTCGTGAAGAAGTGACGGAAGAAGAAATTGCTGAAGTGGTGTCAAAATGGACGGGTATTCCCGTCGCGAAGCTGACAGAAGGCGAACGGGATAAATTACTCAATCTGGAGACTATCTTGCATAAACGTGTCTTCGGTCAGGATGAGGCAATCAAACTGGTGAGTGACGCGGTGATTCGTGCCCGTGCCGGAATCAAGGATCCGAACCGTCCGATTGGGTCATTCTTATTCCTCGGTCCGACCGGTGTCGGGAAGACGGAACTCGGGAAAGCACTCGCCGAAGCGATGTTTGACTCGGAGGATCATATCGTTCGACTCGACATGAGTGAATATATGGAGAAACATGCCGTATCACGACTTGTCGGTGCACCTCCGGGCTATATCGGATATGAGGAAGGCGGGCAGTTGACGGAAGCCGTCCGTCGAAACCCGTATTCGGTTCTCCTGCTCGATGAAGTCGAGAAGGCACATCCGGACGTCTTCAACATCTTGTTGCAACTGCTCGATGACGGTCGTTTGACCGATTCGCACGGTCGCATCGTCGACTTTAAAAACACAATTGTCATCATGACGTCGAACATCGGTGCGGACATTTTGCTCGAAGCGGCAAAAGACGGGGTAATCGATGAGGCGGAGGAACGACAAGTCCTCGAGAAACTGCGCCGTCATTTCCGACCGGAATTTTTAAACCGGGTCGATGAGACCATCCTCTTCCATCCGCTCACGAAAGATCAGATCGGTCAAATCGTTGAGAAGGCGGTCGACCGGATGAGTCAACGTCTCACGACACGCTCGATCCAAATCGAGATTACAGACGCTGCGAAAGCGTTCGTCGCCGATGAGGCGTATGAACCGCAGTTCGGTGCGCGACCAATCAATCGTTACGTGCAACGGACGATTGAAACGAAACTCGCCCGCAGTATTTTGGCAGGTGAGATCGAAGATGGCCAAACGGTCGTCATCGATGTCGAAAACGATACGTTGACGCTACGGCCTACTACGGTCAATGCATAAAGAAAGAGGAATCCCAATGACGGGATTCCTCTTTTTACGTGTCTGTTCTTGCCGCCCAATGAATAACCAAGCGTGCGGTTATGCGTGAACGATTGGTCGTTCCGGTTGATAGATACAATATGGTTCTGCTTCCTTATAGTCCCCTGTGACGGCATATGCCCGCGCCCGTGATCCACCGCAAAGGTAGCGATATTCACAATACCCGCATTTACCGTGATGGGTGTCGGGGTCGCGTAACGCCTTGAACGTCGGATGATGACGGTAAATCTCAGCGAGGGGAGTCGTTTTGACATTACCGCACTTGATTGGAAGAAATCCGGATGGTTGAACGTCTCCCGTGTGCGAGATAAAGACGAAGCCATTCCCGTCATTCGTCCCGCGCGGTGCTTTTGCCAAATCATCATGTGGATGACCAATCGGAGGGAGTCCGGCTTCTTTTCGTTTTTGATTCTCTTGGCGGGCGACCCGGCGATAGAACTGGGCCTCTGTCGTGGAGATGATGAACGGAACCGTCTCCTGGAGGGCAAACGCCCATCTCAACACATCTTCATGCTGTTCCGGTGAAATCGGCTGCAGTAAAGAGCCGCGTCCTGTCGGAACGAGGAAGAAGAGCGTCCAAACGGAAACACCGAGCGCTTCGACGAGCTTGGCGATTTCGGGTAAACGATCGACGTTGTACTCCGTGACGGTCGTGTTGATTTGGAAGGACATGCCTTCCTCACGAAAATAGGAAATCCCGCGAATGGTCCGGTCGAAACTACCACGTGTTCCCCGGAAATAGTCATGCGACTCCGCATCCGGACCATCTAAAGAAAAGGCCCACCGCGTAAGTCCGGCAGCTTTTGCTCGCTTCACGGCATCATGCGTGACGCGGGGGGTAGCTGATGGGGTCATGGAAACGCGCATGCCGAGTGAGGCCGCATATTCTGTCAGTTCAAACAAATCCTCACGCATCAGCGGGTCACCCCCTGTGAAGACGAGGATGGGGTTTCCCATCGCATGAATGTCCCGAATCAAGGCCTTTCCTTGCTCGGTATCCAACTCATCCGGATAACGGTGGAATTGTGCTTCGGCACGGCAATGGACGCAGGATAATGCGCAAGCACGGGTCACTTCCCAAATGACGATGAATGGGTTTTGGTTGTAGTCAATCTGTCTCATACTGTCACCTCTTGAGTAATATGGAGTCGCTCGACGGCACGCTTGGCCGAATCGACACAGTCCGGTAGTCCGACGCCGTGTAAGATGGCCCCGCATGCTTCAATCCCATCCATTGCTGAAATGGCCTCTTCAAACGCACGTACGGATTGTTTATGGCCTACCTCGTATTGCGGCATCGTATGAATGTGGCGTTCTACTTTCGTGAAGAGCGGTGTCCCGACCTGTTGAATCCGGCGGAGTTCGTTTAGGGCAAATGCGGCGACTGTCTCATCATCTTCTTCAAGCAAGTGAGGGACGTGGTCAGAACCGATGTACATCCGAAGCAATGCTTTGCCTTCCGGTGCCATGTGCGGCCATTTCTTGTGCATCCAGCTGCAAGCGGTCAACGCATTGTGTTCCGCCTTGGCAATGACATATCCGGTTCCGTCCAGTGCCTGCACATCACCTTCTTCGAATGCTGCGAGGACCGTCATCGAGGATGTGCGCTTCAGTTGCGACAAACGTTCTGCTTCGGGAATTTGCAACAGTCCTCCGAGAGCGTTCGGAGACGTTGCGATGATGATGCCATCGAACTGCTCGACGTGACCGTTGGACAAGGTCACTTCATGTGGACGAATCGACTGCACTTGCGTGCTTGTCTCAAGCCGGTCAATGGATGGGCGCAACGCTTCGACCAATGCGCCAAGTCCCTGGTCAAGTGATAAGAACTTTCCAGCCTCTTTCGGTTTCACACCCGCTTGAACAGGAGGTGTGAGAGCTTTCATGCCAAGGATCAGACTGCGTGTTTTCTGTTCAATCGTGATAAACTGAGGGAAAGTAGATTCGATACTCATGTCTTCGAGCGTACCGTTATAAATTCCTGACAGAAGGGGTTCAATCATCGCATCGACGACTTCAGAACCAAGACGTGTACGGAAAAACCGGTCGAGGGAGATGTCTTCTCCTTCATACACACGTGGAAGGAACAAATCGAATCCCGCCCGAAGTTTCCCGCGCCATGTAAACAAGTCGGTTTTGACCATCGGCCAAAATTTTGTCGGGATGCCCATGACAGATCCCGCCGGCATTTGACGAAGCTTTTGGCGCACATAAATATAGGACGTCCCTGTTTTTGAACGAACGAGATGCTCTTCAAGGCCGAGATCCGTAATCAGTTCAGTCAGTGTCGGTTTTCTTGCCATATATCCATCCGGTCCACCTTCTAACGTAAATCCGTCTTGATAGACCGTCTTGATTTTTCCACCAATTCGCTCGCTTGCTTCGAACAATGTGACGTGAGCACCCGCCTGTTTTGCATAGTGGGCAGCTGCGAGGCCAGTGATGCCTCCGCCGATGATTGCAATCTTGTTCAATCGATTCACCCATTTCATGAAGTAGTTTTCTGTTCAACGTTACCGAGAATTTTGACGGAGACATAGGATAAGTATCACGATGTTCTAGACGAATTTGTCACGAATTCGAAAGGAGAGAAAGAAGATGGTTTGGTTTGCCATACTCTCTGGCATTGTCGTGTTCGGAGTGGTGAGTTTTATCATGGTGATGAATCAAAAAGGGGAGAAGCTTGAAGGGGACGAAGAATCGCCACCGATGATTTGGGCGGACGAAGAGTGGTATAAAGGAGATGGACCGCCTGACGGTTATGACGGTTAACCGATTCGACCAACAGGTTTTATATCGAAGGAAAACGAGGTGATCGAATGAATGTACTACAACAACAATTGGAGCATTTAGTCGACGAATGTCGCCCGTACACCGCCCAAGGGAAAGTCGCCGACTATATTCCTGAACTGGCACATGTGAAAGGCGATTTACTCGGGGTGGCCATCTGCCTTCCGGACGGTACTTATATCCACGCGGGCGATGTGCATCACAAGTTTACGATTCAAAGTGTCTCCAAAGCACTTGCCCTTTGCTATGTGTTGATGGAATTTGGAGAAGACTATGTATTTTCTAAAGTCGGGATGGAGCCGACAGGGGATGCCTTCAATTCGATTGCGAAGCTTGAAGAGACCGTGCCTTCCAAACCGTTGAACCCCATGATCAACGCTGGTGCACTTGCGGTGACGAGTATGATCTTAGGGGAGACGGCGGAGTTAAAGATTTTTCAATTCCGTCAGTTTTTAGCGACCTTATTAAATGTTCCTGTCGAACAGGTGACATACAACGAAAAAGTCGCCCGCTCGGAATATGAGACGACCGACTTGAACCGGGCTTTATTATACTTTATGCGTCACCACGGCATTGTAGAAGGGGACGTTGATGAGATTATCGATGTGTACACGAAACAATGCGCCATCGAGATCGACTGTTTCGACTTAGCACGGATTGGTCGCATTTTAGCAGGAAATGGAGAAGACCCTGAAACGGGAGAAGAGTTAATACCACGACGTGTCGTTCGAATTGTGAAAGCCATTATGACAACGTGTGGGATGTATGATGCGTCCGGTGAATTTGCGGTTCGTGTCGGGTTACCTGGAAAAAGTGGTGTTTCGGGCGCCATCTTAGCGACCGGAAAGCATGAACTGGAGTTAAGTGATGTCGGGTTCGGGATTTTCGGTCCTGCACTTGATTCAAAAGGAAATTCGATTGCCGGCATGAAGTTGTTGGAGCTCCTCGTCGAACGGTATACATCACGCTAAAGGGAGACGTGATGGATAGACTCTTCAAGCGTAGACCGGAGCGTCGTCACTCTTTTCGCATACGCTTCTTTTAAATACGATGGAGGGGTGAACGCCTCCCACTGGAGGAGTAACTGGTGCGTGTCATTCATCTCTCCAAGCGTCGTTTGAATCTGTTTCAATTTGCGCACCACTTCGATGGAGGCATCGCTCTCATAATTTAATAAATACTCATGCAAATAACGTTCACGTTTTACGGCGAGTCTCACTTTGTGCAAGGTTTCGAGAAGCGTATCGCTGTCCGTGGTGTTTTTGGAAGCGCGGATGCGCTCTTTGCGCTCGGCCTTGGCTTTGTCCAGAAAAGACGAAGCATCTTGTTTTTTGAACGCACGAAATAGCTGGCCACCAATGAACCGCCGCAGTTGCTGGTCGAGGGAAGGCGTCATTTTCTCTCCGACACGGGTCGTCAGAACGGTTCTGTTCGCGGCACGCTGTCTTTCCATTTCCTCGAGAAAAGCCTGATCGAGATCATCGGATACATCAAAACTCTCGATGAGCACATCGCTGTCTCGTACATGCCCGAGCGCTTCCATCAGCTGTTTCAATTGACGGAACGTTGCCGGCTTCGTTTCATACACCTGCATGAACGTGATCAATTTCCGCAAATGAACACGAGCACGGTGGATGTCTTCTGAATTTTGAAACGTCAACGCCTCGGTCACATAATGGTTGAATGTGTTCCACGTTTCCAAAAGTTCAAACTTTAGTTTTTCTGCATTCCGTTGATTCATTTTATCGTTTCCTTTCTGAAAAAAGAGATGAGGTTGTACATGTTCCAGACACATTCAATGAATGAAAAGATCAAATTATTTTTAACAATATTTTTCCCGATCCTAGTCACGCAAGTGTCTTTTTATTTGATTAGCTTTTTTGATACGGTCATGTCGGGCCGCGCCGGCGCGATTGATTTGGCTGGCGTGGGTGTCGGGTCGAGTCTGTGGATGCCGGTCTATACGGGGTTGAGCGGTATTCTTCTTGCGGTCGCCCCGATTGTTGCCCAAGCATTAGGCGCCCGAGACCATAAACAAATTCAACAGACGTTGTTCCAAGGTATTTATTTGGCGATTGCCATCAGTGTCGGAACAATTCTCTTCGGTCTTCTGTTCGTGCCGACGGCGATTGAAAAAATGGGGCTTAGCGATGAAGGGAAGAGGATTGCGACGTACTACTTGTTCGCCCTCGGATTTGGTGTCTTACCGATGTTTTTATTCAACGTCCTGCGCACACTCATGGACGCGTTAGGAAAGACACGAGTTTCGATGATCCTCATACTATTAGGGTTACCCATTAATGTCGGATTAAATTACATCTTCATATTTGGAAAACTGGGAGTGCCTGCCTTTGGTGGAATTGGAGCAGGCATCGCTTCGAGCTTGACGTATTGGTTTCTCTTTTTCCTGGCATTCGGTTTCGTAAGAAACGGGAAGCCGTTTCGGAACTATCAATTTTTACGAGTGCCCGAACGGATGGTTTGGCTGAAGCAAAAAGAACTGCTGCAGTTAGGTGCCCCAATCGGGTTGGCGATTTTTGCCGAGGTTAGTATTTTCGCGGCCGTTACGTTACTTCTCAGCTCATATGGCGACCATATCGTGGCGGCTCACCAGGCGGCAATCAACTTCGCCTCGTTCGTATACATGCTTCCGCTTTCGGCTTCGAGTGCATTGACCATCGTTGTCGGATATGAATTGGGGGCCCGTCGTCTGAAGGATGCGGTGCGCTATGCGAAAATCGGCATCGCCTTATGTTTGGCGGTATCCCTCTTTTCCGGTGCGCTCTTGTTCTGGCAAAATGAACAAGTCGCTGCGATTTATACAAATGATGCGAGAGTGATTGAACTGGCCTCGCACTTCATGATTTTTGCGGTGTTTTTCCAACTTTCTGATGCGGTTGCAGCACCCATTCAGGGAATACTCCGAGGATTCAAGGATGTGAATGTGACGCTCGTCTTATCGTTGATCGCATACTGGGTCATCGGACTGCCTCTCGGTTACACGTTGGCAGAACTGGTAGGAATCGGACCGGACGGATATTGGATTGGACTGATTGCCGGTCTTGCGGCCGGGGCAGTCTTGCTCTTCATTCGACTCGTGTGGATTGTCAGACGATACGATCCGGCGACGCTCAGTAAAGCGTAAATTGTCCGCTGAGGCGGACAATTTCTTTTATATTTAAATTGGTCTATACAACTATACTTATTTTGGTTATGATAGGATGGAAGAGAAGAAAAGAGAAGGAGTGATTCGTCGATGGAAACGTTAATTAATGCCCACATCGTGACAGCGGATGCGTCTTGGGAGCGGGGGTACGTACGGTGGGATGGGGACACCATTAAACAGGTCGGATCAATGGACACATACGAACCGATCCCGTCAGAAGTGACGTTGGACGTAGAAGGAGCTTTGGTGACGCCCGGAATGATTGATGTTCATGTGCACGGTGGATATGGGATTGATACAATGGATGCCGACGAATCACGATTACGTACATGGAGTGAAAACATGTTGCAGGAAGGGGTCACTTCTTTCTTTGCCACGACCATCACGCAATCGAAGACATCGATTGAGAAGGCGCTGAGCGCTGCTCGAAACGTGATTGAGGGACGGGATTCGACACTCATCGGGATTCATTTGGAAGGACCGTTCGTTAATCGGGAGATGGCAGGGGCTCAACCGGTGGAATACATTCTTGACCCGGACGCAGAGCAGTTCAACAGTTGGCAAGCGTTGGCCGGAAAGCAGATTCGTCTCGTCACCTATGCTCCTGAGCGTCCAGGCGCACGTGAATTCGAGCGTGCAATGAAACAGTCGGGCGCAATCGGCTCAACAGGACATACGAGTGCGACGTTTGAGGAAAATCAATTGGGAGACGTGAAACACGGTACGCATCTCTACAACCAGATGCGCGGACTTCACCATCGAGAGCCGGGAACGGTTGGATACTGTCTGTTGGAAAAAGGGGTGATGACCGAAATTATTCCGGACGGGATTCATAGTCGTCCGGAGATGATCGATTTCGCCTATCGTTTAAAAGGAGCGGATGAACTGGTGGTCATTACAGACGCCATGCGGGCGAAAGGATTGCCGGATGGACGGTATGAACTCGGGGGTCAACCGGTCATCGTGGAGCAGGGCGCGGCACGTCTGGAGGCGGGGAATTTGGCAGGAAGTGTGCTGACGATGGATGCGGCATTTCGAAACATCCAATCCTTTACCGGTTGCAGTATACAGGAAGCGGTCAAAATGACGGCGACGAATGCCGCCCGTGAGTTCGGATTAAAGACAAAAGGAGAAATCAAACCCGGATTTGATGCCGATCTTGTGATCTGGGATGAAGCCATGACAGTCACATACACGGTGTTTCGAGGACAAATAGCGTACAAACGGGAGGGACGAGGATGAACGTATTAGTTGCAAAGAATGCACTAGATGCAGAGCGCATCGCCTATACCATCATCAAAGAACGGCTTGCCGGGAAGAATGCGTTTGTGCTCGGATTGGCGACCGGGAGCACCCCTGTCGGCATGTACAAAATGTTTAAACAGGATGCGTTAGACTGTCGGCATGTCACAAGTGTCAATTTGGATGAGTACATTGGTCTCGGAGCGGATCATCCACAAAGCTACCATCACTTCATGAAAGAGCGGTTGTTCGACGAGGTACCGTTTAAAGAACATTTTTTGCCGCAGGGCGATGCGCCTGACGCAGAGAAAGAAGCAGAGCGTTATGAACAACTCGTCCGCTCACTCGGTGTGGATCTGCAGTTACTCGGAATCGGAGAAAATGGTCATATTGCGTTCAACGAGCCCGGAACGGCTCTCGATGCGAAAACACACGTCACCGAGCTCACGGCATCAACACGGGAAGCCAATCGTCGCTTTTTTAACGAATTGAGTGATGTCCCGACCCATGCGATTACGATGGGACTGGACACCATCATGAATGCCCGTGAAATTGTGTTGGTGGCGACCGGTACACGAAAAGCAGAGGCTGTGCATCATATGATTGAACGGGAACCGACGGTGGAATGGCCGGCGACCATCCTTCAAGCACATCCGAGCGTCACCATCGTCCTTGATGTCGAGGCGGCATCTCGATGCGACGATGCCCGGCAAGCCCGTGGGCGTGAGGCTGCCGACCGATTTTTCTCCATACGCACCAATGCATGACCTAGAGAAACAGCTCTCTAGGTTTTTTTCATTTCAACTATGGGAAATTGTAAAGAAATCGATTTGTCATCAAAACGTTTTCGACAAACCTTGAGGTTTCCTCTATAATGAGTGAAGCTTACATCTTTGACTTGAAGGAGAACATCATGAATTCTAGAACCCATGCTCGCAGACAGCGCAAGCGACCGTCTGCGTTTTATAAAGTATTTAGTTCCATTTTGCTCATTGCCATCATCGTCGGATCGAGTATGTATGGGATGGCATTTTATAAAGCCCATAACATGCTGTCAGGCACACAGGTGACATTAGAAGATGACCCGACAGTCGAACCGACCCGCTTCGATAAAGAAAACACCGAGAGCTTTTTGATTCTCGGAACAGATTTGTCACCTCAGAAAAAAGCGAGAGGTGAATACGGCCGTTCCGACGTCATGATCATGGTGATTTTGAATAAGAAAGAAAAACAAACGACGATGCTCAGTATCCCGCGTGATTCATATGTCAATATCGATTACTCAGGGTTCAACATTCCTTACGGGAAAACAGGGCTCGACCAGGATAAAATCACCCATGCTTACTATTTCGGATCGATGGATGAATCGAATCCGAATAACGGGATGCGCGTGGCGACGAGCACGATTGAAGACTTGATCGGTATCGATATCGACCATGTCGTATCAGTGAACTTCCAAGGTTTCGTCGATTTCATTGACGCGGTCGGTGGGGTCGAAATCGATGTCCCGTTTTCATCGCAACAGAACAGTTATGACGCATCAAGAGAGACGGTTCAAATCGAACAAGGCTTACAACGCTTAAGTGGTGAAGAGGCACTTGCTTATGTCCGTAACCGCTACGATGATCCTCGAGGAGACATCGGCCGCGGACAACGGCAAATGGAAGTCATCAATGCTGTGTTGGAGCAGTCACTCGGTACGTCACTGATCAACAACTATGATAAAGTGTTAAAAGCCGTTGGCGACAATATGCAAACGACACTCGGACCGAACGATTACATGCGTTTGATCGAGGACGTCGGCGCACTACACAACACGGTACAATATCAATTGACCGGTGAAGGCGCGCGGGCTGAAGATGGACACTTCTATTATTTCTTGAACGAGCCGCTTCTTGAAGAAGTGCGCTATCGCGTCCAACAAGCAGACGCCGGGAATAAAGTCGAACCGATGTCAGACACAGAACTAGAATCGTACACGCTTGACCCGAACGGCGTGACTTACGAAGCGCAATAATAAAAAAAGTTTGCCTCTTGGGCAAACTTTTTTTATATACGCTCCATGGAGACAGTGAACGAATAGGAGTCCCCACGGAAGAGCGAACGACTATATTCGAACATGTCACCTTCCTCAAGATAGGTGCGCTGGTCGATTAATAGGACAGGCGCATTCGGTGAGATGGTCAACAGCTCGGCTTCTTCAGGGCTGGCACTTCTCGCCTCGAGTGTTTGGGTCGCATTTTTCAAACGTAACCCCGATTGCTCAGCGTATTCGTAAATCGATCCCGTCACATCAGCTTCCGTTAAGTCAGGTAACAGGGCAACGGGAACATACGCAGTTTCTAAGGCGAGTACGATGTCATCGGCCAGGCGTAGTCGTTTCATCTCGTAGACAGGAGTCTGATTCGGGACCCGGAGCTGCTGTGCAACCCGTTCAGAGGCCGGGACCTTGTCAAAAGAAAGAAGGCGGCTATAAGGGCGCATGCCCCGGTGTTTGATTTCTTCAGAAAAGCTGGTTAACCCGGACAGCGTCATCGCGATTTTTTGACTCGCAACAAAGGTGCCACGACCTTTTTGGCGGTTCAAATAGCCGGAATTGACGAGGTTCATGATGGCTTGCCGGACGGTCATCCGACTCACATTGAATTGCTCGGAGAATTCCCGTTCAGATGGCAAGACATCTCCTGGTTTTAACGTTCCGTTATCTATTTGTTGCTTTAAGTACGCTTCGATTTGATAATAAATAGGAAGCGGGGATTGTTTATCAATTTCTAACATCAATTTCGCTCCTAACCGAGAAGTAGTATGTCCTATTATAGACGAAATTAGACTAGATGTCTGAACAGATTATAGAAAAAAGGTGGACAGGAAGATGGAGAAAGTCATCACAGAGACTGTCGTGACGGCAGTCAAAAAAGATCAATCAGGTTATTGGCACGTTTTCGCGCAAACCCCGTTTTATGCGGAAGGGGGCGGACAACCAGCCGATCGCGGCTGGGTCGATCAATATGAGGTAAAAGACGTGCAAACGGTCGAAGGGACCACGTGGCATTTACTCGATCAATCGCTGGAAGTCGGAAGCACGATCAAAGCGCAAATTGACGAGACAGTGAGACAGGATCACTCGATCCAACATACGGCTCAGCATGTGATGACAGCCATCCTGCAGGATCGTCACGGGATCGAGACGCTCAGCTTTGGAATCAATGCAGAAGATGCCTCGATTGAAATCGGGACAGAACAGTTGGACTGGGATCAAGTCGAACAATTTGAGAAGGAGCTTCAGCATATCATCTTTGAAAATCGACCGATTCGCAAGATGGAGCTCCCGGAGGACGAAGTTGACCGGACACGTTTACGAAAACCGACTGACCGGACGGGGATGATCCGGATTGTCGAAATCGAAGGACTGGACTACAATGCGTGTGGCGGTACACATGTGGAGACGACGGCGCAACTTGGAACCATTCACGTAACTGGTATAAAAAAAGTACGGGGAAATATTCGTTTGACCTACGTAGCAGGAAACCGCGCCTTGCGGATGACTCAAGCGTCACGGGCTGCGTTACGCTCCATTCACCAAACGCTCTCGACAACAAATGAGACGGTAGCAGAGCGGGTGTTGGAAGAACGGACAATTCGTTTGGAGCGTGAACGGGAGATTAAAGAACTGGAACTGAGAATTGCCAAAGCGAAGGTTGAGGCTGTTTTACAAGAGGATGACTATGTCGCCATCCATATCGGGAAGACCGAAGCGGAAACCTTGACTATGGCCATCGTGGAGCGGGTGGCGGCGTCCGGGAAAATTGCGGTTGGTGTGAACTACGGCACGAAAAAATTATTTGTCGTCCATGACGGCACGCATGATTTGGCGACCGGAAAATGCTTAAAGGCGGTTCTTCATGAGTTAGGGTTTGGCCGGGGAGGTGGAAGCAATAAGCAGGCGCAGGCGCGATTTGACTCGTTAATTGAATTAGAGAAAGCGATGGAAGAGATTGTACGTCGGCTACAGGAAGGGGTTTTACCATGTTGATTATCCAAAACGGTCAAGACGAATCATTGATTACCCAGGCACGTGTGGTTCGGGAAAAGGTGTTTATCGGAGAACAGGGGATTGACCCGGACCTTGAATACGACACGCTTGACCCGCAATGCATCCATTTTGTTGGAACGATCGGTGATTCACCGGTGACCACGGCACGATTACGTCCGATTGAGGAGACTGTGGGGAAAGTGGAGCGCGTTGCCACGATCCAGGATTTTCGAGGGAACGGATACGCTAAAGAAATCATGCTTGAAATCGAACGAGTGGCAAAGCATCATCATTTGCATGAGTTGAGATTGGGAGCGCAACTGACGGCGTTACCATTTTACGAAAAGTTGGGATATGAGGCATACGGACCGGAATTTCTAGACGCTGATTTGCCTCATCGCATGATGAAGAAGACGTGGTGAGCTTTTTTTGAAATATCCCATTTTTCTAAAAAAAGGTTGGCAAGAAGATTTCGTTTTGTTATAACTAATACTAACAACTGACAGATAGAGGTTGCGAATGACATGAGTAAGCTTGGTTGAAACGGACGCACTCCGGACCGAGCCGAAAGGGGAAATTCGCCGAAGTCGACGTTCACGTGCGTGTGAACGAAGGCTGGGGTAGTCGTGAATAACGCCTACACTGCCATGGTCAACTACCATGGAGCGCTATCTACGGAACGATTTTTTAATCGTTTTTCAACTGCGCGTACAAGCGGCAGACCGTAGGGAGAGTGCTTCCTACCGGTCTGCCGCTTTTTCTGTTGGTGGACATCTTGAAAGTGGGGAACCTGATGACAACCGTACTCAAATTTGGTGGCAGTTCTGTAGCCACAATTGAACAAATACAAGCTATATCGGATTACTTACAAACGCGAGTCTCAGCCGGAGAAAAACTGGTCGTCGTCGTCTCGGCGATGGGAAAAACGACGGATTCACTCCTTTCGCTCGCGAAACAAATCACGGAGCGCCCGATGATTCGGGAACTCGATCGCCTGTTAGCTGTCGGCGAGGAACAGACCATCAGTCTGTTAAGTATCGCTTTGAACTCACGAGGCGTCCCGGCCATTTCGCTTACGGGACAGCAAGCCGGGATTGATACGATGGGCATTCATACAAAAAGTAAAATCAAAGCGATTCGAAAAGAAGTACTTCAAGAAAAATTAAGACAACACGATGTGTTGATTGTCGCCGGTTTCCAGGGTGTGAATGAATTTGGAGACGTCACGACACTCGGGCGTGGCGGTTCGGACACGACGGCTGTGGCACTTGCTGCCGTGCTGAGCAAACGCTGTGAGATTTATACCGATGTGGCGGGAGTGTATACGACCGATCCGCGAATCCATCCGACGGCGAAACGTCTAGACAATGTCTCTTATGACGAAATGATGGAGATGAGTGCACTCGGTTCAAAAGTGATGGAGATGCGAAGTGTCGAGCTCGCAAAAAAATATGATGTAAACATCTTTGTAGGGAAGACGCTCTCAAATGAAGGAGGAACATGGATCATGGATACAACGCAAGCAATGGAACAGAAAGCGGTCACGAGCGTGAGTGTCGTCAAAAACGTACTCAGTGTCTCGATCAAACATATCCCGCACACTGCAGCCGGAGTCGCGGACATCTTTGAACGATTATCAGAACGCCATGTCAACATCGATATGATTTCGCAAACGGCGTTCGACGGCGAAGTGTTCCTCTCGTTCACATGCCCACTCGATGAAGAGGCGTTTTTAGAAGAGGCACTTGCAGAATTGACAGCGACCTTGCCACAAATCAAAATCGATCGTCACACGGAACACGCAAAAATCTCGGTCGTCGGAATCGGCATGCGGGACGCGACAGGCGTCGCATCCGAGCTCTTCGCGACATTCCGCGAGATGGGGATTCCATTCTATCAAGTCACAACATCTGAGATCAGCATTTCTTACACGATTCAAGAACAAGACGTCGAAGCGGCGGTCGCAGCCATTGCGGCTCGATTCAACTTATAAGGGGGAGTCAGCATGTATAACGTAGCCGTCGTCGGTGCCACCGGTGCAGTCGGCCAGAAGATGATTGAGGTATTGACGGAATACGAATTTCCAATCAATGAGTTGTTACTTTATGCTTCCGCTCGTTCAGCAGGAAAAACTGTTCAGGTAAACGGACAGGACATCGTAATTCGTGAACTCTCTGACCTGATTTACACGGACGCCATTGATATTGCATTGTTCTCGGCAGGCGGGAGCATCAGTGAACAATACGCGCCACGTTTAAGCGAGCAAGGGGTCATCGTCATCGATAACTCAAGCGCCTTCCGGATGCAAGAAGGAATCCCGCTCGTCGTACCCGAAGTGAATCGGGTCGAGCTCAGTCCGGACAAATCGTTGATTGCGAATCCGAATTGTTCAACCATTCAATCGGTCGTCGCATTGGCACCACTTTCCGACGTGTATGGATTGACGCGGGTCGCCTACACGTCCTATCAGGCCGTATCCGGATCCGGTCAAAAAGGAATCGATGATTTGGAACGAGGGGCACAAGGCGAGGCACCGCAAAATTATCCGTATCCGATTTACAACAATGTCCTTCCGCACATCGATGTGTTCTTAGAAAACGGCTATACGAAAGAAGAACAAAAAATGATCGATGAGACGCGGAAAATCTTGAATGCGCCAGACCTCGGTGTGACGGCGACATGTGTCCGGGTGCCGGTTCGAAACAGTCATGCGGTCTCCATCACGGTGACGCTTGAGCGGGGTGCGACACTTGAAGAAGTACGTGCCGTGCTCGCAGATGCACCGGGAGTCGTGCTGATGGATAACCCGACTGAACTGCTGTATCCGACACCGCTCGATACGAACGGGAAAGACGAGGTGTATGTCGGTCGAGTTCGACGTGACGATTCGCAACCGAACACATTCCATCTTTGGTGTGTTGCGGACAACGTCAGAAAAGGAGCAGCGGCGAATGCTGTTCAAATTGCACAATGTATGATTGGTCAAACGACTGCAAAATAAGGAGGAGATGACATGTTTACAGGTGTTGCAACTGCACTGGCGACTCCGTTTCACACGGACGGAAGTCTGAATTTGGCGGCTTGGGATGCATTGATTGAAGAACAAATTCAAGAAGGGATCCGTGGACTCGTGATTGGCGGTACGACGGGGGAAGGAATGACGTTGACGGATGAAGAGTTCGAAACGTTACTCGTCCGGGCAGTAGAAGTTACGGACGGTCGAGCGACAATCATCGCCGGTACCGGGTCGAACAATACGGCTCTCAGCATCGAAAAAACGAGACGTGCCGCTGAACTTGGTGCGGAGATGGCGATGGTCGTCACTCCTTACTACAACAAATCAACGCAAGCAGGACTCATCGCCCATTTTACAGCGATTGCGGACGCGTCACCGATTCCGCTCATGCTCTATAACGTCCCGTCACGGACCAGCGTCGCACTCGCCCCGGAAACAGTGGGTGAGTTAGCCGAGCATCCACGTATCACCGCTTTAAAAGAAGCGAGCGGCGACATTTCGGTCATGGCCCAAATGATGGCACATGTTCCTGAAGGATTCGCTGTGTACTGCGGAAATGATGATCAAATCCTCCCTTATATGGCGTGGGGTGCCCAAGGGGTCGTCTCGGTCCTCTCAAACGTTTATCCGAACGCAACTGTGGCGCTAGCTGAAGCGCTTTTAGCGGGAGACCTGAAGGCAGCGCGTACGTGGCAAATTCGCCTGTTACCGGTCATCGACGAATTGTTTGCGGAAGTGAACCCGATTCCGGTGAAAGCGGCGCTCAATGCACGTGGATTTGCATTCGGCGCACCACGTCTGCCACTCGTCCCGATGAGTGCGACAGCAGAAGCGAAGCTTCTTTCGGCGATGGAACAGTTTAATGAGGTGAGACAATGAATGTACTCATTCATGGGTATGGTGCGATGGGGCGGATCGTCGAGGAAGTCGCACTTTCCCAAGGGTTGAATGTTGCGGCCATCGTGTCACCGGGGAGTGATCAGCATCTTGCATCATTACAGGAAGTGGATACACCGGTCGATGTCGTTATCGATTTTTCGAATCCGGCATTACTGGGCGACGTCCTCACTTTTGGAAAAGAAAAGAACATTCCGCTCGTCATCGCGACGACAGGATTCTCTGAAGACGAGTTGGCAGCGATTGAATCGGCATCACAGGAGATTCCGATTTTCCAGTCCTACAACACGTCATATGGAATCGCGCTGTTGAAGCAATTGCTTGACCAGCTCGTGCCGCTCACGCTCGGCTATGATATCGAAGTGATCGAGGCGCATCACCGTAAAAAAGTGGATGCCCCGAGTGGGACGGCCGAACTCCTCGCTCGTGCCATTGAGAAAAAACGGGACGTCACACCGGTCTATGAACGTACCTCACGCCGAGAGGCAAGAGGAACGGATGAGCTCGGCATGCACTCGATCCGGGGCGGGACCATCTTCGGTGAACATACGGTCCTGTTTGCCGGAGACGATGAAATGATTGAACTGAAGCATACGGCTCTTTCGAAGCGTGTCTTCGCCAATGGAGCACTCGCCGCGGCGGCGACGATACTCGATCGCCCGGCTGGACTATATAATTTAACGAACTTATACGAGGAGGCTACTCATGTTACTCACAAACGCTTATGAAATTGCACAATATATTAAAGATGCTAAGAAAGAAACACCGGTTAAACTTTACGTCAACGGTCAGTTGGCTGGTCTGGAGATTGAAGAAGCCAAAGCGTTCGGTACGGACGAATCGAAACTGTTCTTGACGACAGCCGAGCGTGCGGCAGCGTTCCTTGAAGCGAATGCGTCTGTCATCACGGATTCGCATCTTGAGTACGACCGTCGCAACAGTGCCGTCCCAATGCTCGACACGACGAAATTAAATGCGCGCATCGAACCGGGTTCATTCATCCGGGATCATGTTCAAATCGGGAATAATGCCGTCGTCATGATGGGTGCTGTCGTCAACATCGGTGCGGTCATCGGAGATGGTTCGATGGTCGACATGAACGCCGTCATCGGAGCGCGCGGAACGCTCGGAAAAAACGTTCACCTCGGAGCAGGTGCCGTGGTCGCAGGTGTCCTTGAGCCACCTTCAAAAGACCCGGTCATCATTGAAGACGGGGTCATGATTGGAGCGAACGCAGTCATCTTGGAAGGCGTGCGCGTCGGGGAAAATGCGGTCGTCGCGGCTGGAAGTGTCGTCACACAAGATGTTCCTCCAGGCGTTGTCGTAGCAGGAACACCAGCCCGCGTCATCAAGCAGAAAGACGAGAAAACTTCAGAAAAAACGCAACTCGTTGATGATTTACGCTCTCTCTAACGTATAATAGACAGAAAATATAAACAAATGAATGGGAGAGTTGAACTATGGAACAGTATGGACAATGGATGTGGAAAGACGGAGAGTGGATTGAGCCGACTGACGCAAACACGAGTATCATGACACACGCGATTCACTACGGGAGCGGGTTCTTTGAAGGAATTCGTGCGTATCATACGGAAGAGGGTCCGGCCATCTTCCGCCTACGTGAACACTTGGAGCGACTCGTTCGCTCGTGTGCATACTATCACGTCAAACTACCCTACACGGTAGAAGAGCTGGAACAGGCGACAATGGAATTGATTGAACGAAACGGATTCGATGCTTGTTATATTCGTCCGTTCGTCTTCCTCGGTACGCCATGGCAGGCACTCATGCCGACACAAGAAACGAAAGTCCATGTTGCCATCGCATGTTGGCCACTCGGAGAATATTTCAATAAAACAGTCGGAATTCGCGCAAAAGTCGCCTCATACCGTCGTGTGTCTTCGACAATGATGCCGATGCAGGCAAAAGCGGCTTCGAACTATATGAACTCACAATTGTTAAAAGGGGAGGCGCTTCGTGACGGATTCGATGAAGCGATCGCCCTTGATGTGAATGGAAATGTCAGTGAGGCGAGTGTGGCGAACATTTTCCTCGTCAAAGGGAATACGATCACGACACCATCACTCGACTGTTCGGTGCTTGATGGTATTACGCGACAAACCGTTATGCAGCTTGCCCGTGAAGAAGGCTATGACGTCATTGAGCGTCACATCGGACGTGATGAGTTATACGTTGCGGATGAGATTTTCCTGACGGGTACGGCAGCTGAAGTGACGAGTGTGATTGAAGTCGACCATATTCAAATCGGAGGCGGTGGACAAACAGTCGCGACTCAAATGTTGACGCGATACCGCGAAGCCGTCACGGGACAACTTCCGGAGCACCGTGATTGGATCACGTTCGTGCAAACAGCAGTAAAAGAGTAAAGGGGTTTTGTAAATGGGAGTCACAATTGACTTGAATGCGATTCGCGAGAACAAACGTCGGATTGAAGCGCTTGGCCGACCGGTGTTCGCCGTCGTAAAAAATAATGCCTATAACCTGGGGATGGAGCCAGTTGTGACGACCTTATATGACGAGGGAGTTCGCCATTTCATGGTGACGACCTTGGAAGAAGCGACGGAAGTCCGGACATATGCCGAAGAGGCACATGTGTTGGTCATGAACCCCGTGTACGAATGGGAGAAAGTTCATGCGCATCGTTTGGATGTGGCTATCGGTTCGTACGACTGGCTCGTTGCCAACCGCTCTCAACTCGGAGGCGTTCGTCTTCATTTGAAGTTAGACGTCGGGATGAATCGTTTCGGTGCAAAGTCGTTTGAAGAGGCGCTTCAAATCGTTGCCTTCTGTCAAAATGAAGGACTCGATCTCGTCGGATTGTGCACGCATTTTCCACTTGCTGATGCGGATAACGCCGAAGTGGAACATAGTGTTCACGTCCAACGTTTTATGGATTGGTCCACACGTCTAATGGAACGCCATGTGTTTGAACTGGTTCATGCCGCAAACAGTGCAGCGACGCTTCAAGATGACCCGCGCCTGCATCATTGCACACACGTCCGGGTTGGCATCTTCCTTTATGGTTATTCGTCCGTAGAACCGGTCGAGTGGCTAATCCCTGCCTTCTACTGGGAGACGGAAGTGATTGCCGTCCACGAGATTGAAGCGGGGGCTCATGTCGGATACGGAACGGGATATACCGCGGAAACGAAAGAACGGATTGCCGTCTTACCTGTCGGATATGGGGATGGTCTCATGCGGGCCCGTCGATTTTTACCGGTGCACATTGAAGGTCGAGCTTACCCGTTCGTCAGTAATATCTTTATGAGTCATAGCTTTATCAAAGTGGACGAAGACGTACAAATTGGCGACCGGGTCAACCTGTATGGACGAGAAATAAAAATTGATGATGTGACGCGAGTTGGTCATGCGAACAATTCAGAGCAGCTCTGTGCGCGCTCATGGCGTGTGCCGCATCGCTTCGAAGGAGGAGTTACATGTACACCACCAACCAGTCAGAATGTTTGATCGAAGGCGTATCCGTTCGTGAATTGCAGGCGACATATGGGACACCGCTTTATATTATGAGTGAGCCGGAGCTCGAGCGACGTCTTACGATTGTACAAGAGGCTTTCCTGAACAAGTATCCCAATACGTATGCGCTATACGCCTCGAAAGCATTATCGATTGCGGCAGTCTATGAAAAAGTGATGGCAGCAGGTCTTAGCATCGACGTGGTCTCTCGAGGTGAGATGTACGTGGCCCTTCATGCGGGTGTGCCGGCAGAACGTATTCATGTCCATGGGTCGAACAAAACGGTTCAAGACCTTTCATTCGCGCTCGAAAACGGAATCACTCATTTCACGATTGATAATATGCGTGAAATCAGCCTGTTGTCCGGTCTTGCGGCCGAATACAATCGTGAAGTCGATGTGTTACTGCGTATCGTTCCTCAGGTCGTCGGGGGGGCACATGAGGCCATCCAAACGGGCGGGGTCGATACGAAGTTCGGTTTCCCGACGCATGATGACACGTATTTGGAAGCCGTTCGAGCGACATTGTCGGCTGAACACCTGCATTTACAAGGGATTCATTGTCATGTCGGTTCACAAATCCAAGATCCGACACTGTTCGTGAATACCGTGAAAACGATGGTTCGTTTTATCGATACGATTCGTACGGAGACCGGATATACGACAGATGTTCTGAATATCGGCGGGGGATTTGGGGTCGCGTATCTCGACGCGGATGAGCGCCTCAACTTTGCGAATACGATGGAGCTCGTGATGGAGACGCTCACGGAAGAGGTTTCTTTGCGTGACCTGCCACTTCCAACAGTCGGAATTGAACCGGGACGCTGGCTGGTCGCGAATGCAGGAGCCACTTTGTATGAAGTCGGGACGGTGAAGGAAGTGAGTGGTGTTCGTACATTTGTCTCTGTCGACGGAGGGATGACGGATAACATTCGACCTGCATTGTATAATGCCGAGTACGAGGTGGTAGCCGCAACACGGATGAACGAAGAGAAGACGCTTGAGGCGAAAATTGTCGGGGCGTGCTGTGAGTCGGGGGATGTCATCTCGAACCGCTCGTTGATCCCTCCGGTCACACCGGGTGATTTGCTACTCGTCAAAGCAACGGGAGCGTATAACTTCTCAATGGCAAGTAACTACAATCAGATGTTGCGACCGGCAGTGGTGTTTGTGAAAGACGGGAAACACCGTCTCGTCGTTCGACGCCAAACACTGGAAGACCTGGTGGCATGTGAGATTGTCAGTCAATCGACATAAGGCTACAGCGTATGCTGTAGTCTTTTTTGATGCACGTCATTTTGAATAATTGGGCCGAACAATTATGATAAATAAGTAGACTATAGACGGGGAAGTGACGGTTATGACCAAAACGACAGCACAACAACTCATTGAAACAAGAAGAACGATTCGCACATTCAATGGCGAGCCAATCGAGACGAAAGTACTGTACGACCTGTTGAACTCAGCGCATCATGCGCCGTTTCATAACAAAGTAGAACCGTGGAACGTGTATCTGTTTAATGGGGAAGGGAAGCATGTGCTATTGGATGCACTTGAACCGGCCTTCTCGGAGATGGCAGAGCCACAACGGGAGAAAGTGGCCGGTCATATCCGTAATGCGGCAGCTTGTCTTTACGTGACAGCCAAAGCGTTTGAGACGGAAAAAGGAAATAAAGATGCACTGCTTGCGACGGCAGCGTTTATCCAAAACCTTCAACTGTTATGTACCGAACAGAATCTCGGCATCGTTTGGCGAACGGGCGGTGTTTTCGATGATGCCCGCATGAAGGAGTCGATTGGGGCAGAAGGAGAGACGTTTGTCGGTCTGCTACAAATCGGGAAGTATGATGAAGCAGCGATTCCTTCGAAAAAGCCACGCCAATCATTGGATGCTCATTTGGCGATTTTTGAATAAGAAAAAGACGCGTGAAGAAATTTCTCCACGCGTCTTTGTTTAATTTATTGATTATCGTTTTAATTTGGTGGCGAGCCAGTCCTGAATGACGTTAGTTGGAATCATCTTCTTCACGTTCCCCCGTTTTGTTTTTCTTCACTATTCATATTATCCGAATGCATGCGTTCCCAAACCTCTCGGTGCGTGCCGTGAAGCGTGTCATCGAATGAATCATCGATATGGAGACCGTAACTCGGGTTGATGGATGAAGCGTACAAGTCTAACATGAGCTGATCGTGGTTCGGGTACATACAGTTGGCTCCTTTCAATACGTCGGCTTGACTACATCCTCAGTATACAAAGGAAATGTGGAGAAAATTCGGGATAAACGTTAACAATTTATGAACCTTGTAAACGCTTTCACAAACTATGGATTCAGTCTAAAGCTTGGCAAGTCTCACGATATTGTTCGGCTCGTTTTGCGTACTTTCTAACGGTCCGTTCCATAATAAAGCGATCCTCATCATTTAACGGACGCACCACTTTAGCAGGGACCCCCATGACCATCACGCCTTCAGGAATCTGCATATTTGGTGTGACGAGCGCACCAGCTGCGACAAATGAACCTTTCCCAATCTTTGCCCCATCAAGCACGGTGGCGTGCATGCCGATCAAACAATTCTCCTCAATCTCGCATCCGTGAATCATGGCCATATGTCCAATCGAGACCCGGTTATGAATGATTGTCGGCGATCCTTCATATTGATGAATCATCGAACCGTCTTGAATGTTGACATACGATCCGATTTGAATCGGTCCTTCATCACCACGGATGACGGTGTTGAACCAAACCCCCGAATGTTCACCAATCGTGACGTCTCCAATCACGTGTGCACCAGGTGCAATATATGCCGTGTCATCGACCTTTGGGATGAGTTTTCCTAGTTGATATTTCATATAGTGTAACCCCTTTCAAACGAATATGTTATCATTGTCGCACAACTTGAAAAAGAAATTGCAACGAAAAGATTTTTCTTGGTAAGATGGATAAAATACGTCCAGTAAGGAGCAAAAATGATGGAAAAACAACATTTGATTGACATCGCCGCCAAGAAAAAGAAAGCGGCCATCGTCTTTAAAGACGTCGCGGTGATTGACGTGTATAGCCGTGAAACGATTCGGACTGACGTTGCGGTCGATGCGGGTTACATTGTGGCGATTGGAGAAGGCTATGAAGGAGAAACGGAATATCATGACCCTACATGGACACTTGCCCCGTCGTTTATTGACTCTCACGTCCATATCGAGTCATCGATGGTCCCACCGCATGAGTTTGCCAAAGCTGTCTTGCCGCTGGGGGTCACGACCGTCATTGCGGATCCGCATGAAATTGCCAATGTGAACGGCGCACTCGGGATTGAATACATGTTGGCAGATGCCAAGGGATTGCCGCTTGATGTGCGAATGATGCTGCCGAGTTGTGTCCCTGCGACCCCGTTCGAGCACGCAGGCGCCAAATTATATGCAGAAGATTTGGCCCCGTTTTTAGGTGACCCGGGTGTACACGGACTTGGTGAAGTGATGGATTATCCATCAGTCGAAGCGGGTAGTGAGGATATGCTTCAAAAGATTGCACAAACCGAACATGCCGGAAAAGTTGTAGATGGACATGCCTCGGGTCTGGGTCCGGATCAATTGAACGTCTATCGTTCGGCTGGAATCATGACGGATCACGAGTGTACGACTGCGGAAGAAGCGATTGAACGCGTACGACGCGGTTTCTATGTTCAAATTCGCGAAGGCTCGGTTGCGAGAAATGTCGAGAAAGTCAGCCTGGCCGTCACGGAAAGCAATGCCCATCGTTTCTTGTTCTGTACAGACGACAAACATTTGGACGACCTCGTCACGGAAGGCGGAATTGACTACAATATTCGAATGGCCATCAAACAAGGGGTCAAACCGGAAACGGCATATGCGATGGCAAGCCTGCATGCGGCCGAAGCTTACGGATTGAAAGAAGTCGGAGCAATCGCACCGGGCAAGAAGGCAAACTTCGTCATCTTGTCAGACGTCGAATCAGTAGAGATTCAACGAGTATACGTCGGTGGGGAACTGGTAGCGGAAAACGGGAAGGCGACATTTGAGGCGGAAGGAATTGAAGTTCCTAAGCCGATGAAAGGGGAGCTCGCTTTACCGGAATTGACGATTGATTCGTTCCGTCTCCCGGTGGCTGAGGAAGAAGTAGACGTCATTCAAGTGCTTCCGAACAGCTTATTGACGAAGCGTGAGCGTCTCGTATTCCGTCCGGACGAATCAGGTGCGGACTTGTCGCAAGACATCGCGACGCTCGCTGTCATCGAACGACATCACGGGACAGGGCATATGGCGCTGGCACCGGTTACGGGATTTGGTTTAAAACGGGGCGCGCTCGCTGCTACTGTGGCACACGATAGTCATAATCTTGTCATCGCCGGAGTCAGCCCGGAGGATATGTTACTCGCAGCGAAGACGTTAGAGAAAGTTGGCGGTGGCGTCGTGGCGGTATCAGAAGGAGAAGTGCTTGCGGTACTTCCACTTGAAATCGGTGGTCTCATGACGAAACGTCCTTACCATGAAGTGGCAGATATTCTCGAACAGTTAAATGATGCGCTCGACGTTGTCGGTGCACACCGTCACTTTAACCCATATTTGACGATGTCATTCCTCGCCCTTCCGGTAATCCCGGATTTGAAATTGACGGATATGGGACTATTCGATGTGACGACATTCTCATTCATCGGAGAATGACTCGGTCCAATGTATGATTTTTGTTAAGAACAGCGCGTAACGATTGAATGACCAATCGGAAGTTGGTATAGTTACGACAAGTTTCATTGGGTCAATCTTGAAAGGAGGGATATTACAGATGGAACAAGTTGCCTACAATCGGTCATATGATGAGCATGAAGATTTGATCAATTCTGTATATCGTGCCTTCAAGGACCGATGTGAAGAGTTGCCGGAAGAAACACAGACGAAACGTCGTCTGCGCCGGCTGATTTTCTCTACGATTAAAGAACAGACGAAGTCACACGCTGACCGATTCGTGTTATATCACTTCTTCAATGACTTCTTTAAAGCGGTAGAGGCAGATGATCAAGAAGCACTTGCTGTTTTAAAGCAAATTATTCGTGATGAAAAAAACTATTGATATGTGACGTCGATGTGTGATAATTTAGACGTAACTTTTAAATGAATATTCGTGCTATCGATGAGGTAGAGGTGCGATGCTGATGAGTAAGTAGTCGGAGGATGACAACGATGAGGACTACGGAAAGGCAAGATCGCCGAAGTGCAAAGTCATGTCTCTGATTTTGTGCTGGGCTGACGGGAAACACCCGTCAGACTGCCATACATATTATACGTATGGAGCGCTCCAAGTCGGCTAAGAAAGACGGAACATCCAGCGAGGGTGTCGGCTTTGTTGCCGATGCCCTCGCTTTGCGTTTTTTTAAGCATTGGGGGGCCTCATCTTAAATCAAAGAGGAGGAATTCAGCATGGTAGATTATTCAACTTCGGTACTTTCATTAGTACCAGCTTTACTCGCAATTATTATGGCAATCGCAACAAGAAAGGTCATCCCATCACTTGGGGTCGGGATTATCGCAGGGGTTCTTCTCTTGCACAGTTTCAATCCGATTGATTCGATTCAATACTTATGGTCGAACATTGTCGCCTTGTTCTGGTCGGAAGGGGCCATCAATGAATGGAATGTCTTGTTGATTGCATTCTTGTTGTTACTTGGTATCTTGTCTTCAATTATCCAGACGTCTGGCGGCGCGCGTGCATTCGGTGAATGGGCAGCGGCAAACGTGAAGACAGCTCGTGGGGCGCGTCTTGTCTCATTCGGACTCGGTATTTTGATTTTCATTGACGATTACTTCAACAGTTTGGCAGTCGGGAACATCAGCCGTCCGCTAACGGACCGTAAAAATATCTCACGTGCAAAATTGGCTTACACGATTGACTCGACGGCAGCACCTGTTTGTGTCATCAGCCCGCTTTCGAGTTGGGGGGCCTATATCATCGCGATCATCGCAGGGATCTTAACGAAGTATTCGATTGACAGCTATTCATCGTTCTCAGCGTTCATTCAAATCATTCCAATGAACTTCTATGCAGTGTTCGCATTGATGTTAACAGCGTATGTTGCCTTTACGGGCCTTGCATTCGGACCGATGCGTACACATGAACTTCGTGCATTGCAAGGGGAGTTGTATGACTCGGCTAAAGGGAAGCCGATGGGTATGAGTGAAGACTTACATGAACATGAAGGCGGAAAAGTTCGCGATTTGATTGTTCCAATCATCACGTTGATTATCGCAACAGTTGGCGCCATGCTTTATACAGGTGGTCAGGCGCTCGCATCAGATGGAGAAAGTTTCTCGCTAATCGGTGCATTTGAATCGACTGACGTGACACGTTCACTCGTGGCCGGTGTTGTCATCAGTTTGATTGTTGCCCTCTTGCTCCTTGCAGGACGTAAAATCCCGGCAAAAGACTACGGAAAAGCAACGTGGGAAGGGATTCGCGCGATGTGGCCGGCAGTATTGATTCTTTTATTCGCTTGGACGATTATCGCAGTCATCAGTGATATGCAAACGGGTGAATACTTGGCAAGCTTCGTGACAGACACGATTGCAGCATCTTATTTACCATTATTGCTCTTCTTGATTGCAGGCGTCATGGCGTTCTCAACAGGTACAAGCTGGGGAACATTCGGATTGATGCTTCCGATCGGTGCAGACTTGGTGATGGCGGTAGAGCCGGAGTTGCTCCTTGCCTCACTAGCGGCAGTACTTGCGGGTGCTGTATTCGGAGACCACTGTTCTCCAATCTCTGATACGACAATCCTTAGCTCGACAGGGGCGGGGTCACACCATATCGATCACGTTCTGACGCAGTTGCCATACGCGCTTCTTGCAGCGATTGTTTCGGCAATCGGCTACTTGGTACTCGGAATCACGACATCGATTTGGATCGGTTTCTTTGCGGCTCTCATCTCATTCGTCGTATTGGTTGGAATTGCCCAAGTTATTTCGAAACGCGGGAAGGTTCCGGCTGACATTCGTTCAGAGCGTGAAGCATAATCAAAAAGAAAAAGTGACGTTCATCACGGATGAACGTCACTTTTTTTGTGGTCCGATGTGTTCGATGCAAACTCGATCTGACTGTGAAACGGGAGCAAAGGGAATCGTACGTGAAGAAATTCAAAGTGCCTCAATTCGAATATGAACGGGGGACAAAGAATAATAGAACGTTTTGGTCATCGAATCTGAGGCAATCAGACAGACAAATGTTAACGGACATGATGGGAAATCACACTTTGAGACTGCCGGATCCGGTACAGAAAGAGACCCTGCACAAGTAAATGTGCAGGGTCTCTGGTCATTATTTTACATCAAGCCATTTGAAGCTCGCATCGGCACCGAACGGGTGACGGTACATGTTTTCGATTGATGAACGCTCAAGGTAAGCTTCACCTTTTTGGTAGATTGGAGCAATCGCATAGTCTTCCTCAAGGAGGATTCGTTCTGCTTCCTGCATCGTTTCCCAACGCTTCATCTGATCCGCTTCTTTTTTCGCTGATTGAACTAATTGGTCATACTCGTCGTTCGAATACTGCATACGGTTGAACGGTCCGTCTGTGATCCACATGTCGAGGTAAGTCATTGGATCCTGGTAGTCAGGTCCCCAGCCGGCAGCAGATACATCGTATTCGCCTTTTCCTTCGAGGTCGAGGAAGTTTTTGAATGGCTGTTGTTTGATGTTGAGCGTGAGCCCAGGTAAGTTCTTCTCAAGCTCACCTTTGATGAACTCGTTAACTTTTTTGAAGGCTTCTTCGTCACGTGAGAGGAACTCGAGTTCGATTGTCTCAACACCAAGTTCTTTCAATCCTTTGTCCCAAGCAGCTTTTGCTTCATCCACGTTGTAGCTGATGAGATCCGGATACTTCTCGCGGAAGTCAGCACCGTCTTCTGTATACGTGAAATCTTTTGCGACGATGAAGTTTGCCGGTTGTGAACCGTCAGTCAAGATGACGTCGGTTACCCCTTGTTTATCAAAGCCTTTGGCAAGTGCCTCACGAATATTGACGTTTTTAAGTGCTTCGTTCTTTTGGTTGAAACGAAGGAAGTTAATACGTGCATCGGCACGAGTCTTAAACTCATCGCTATCTTGGAATTGTGGAACGAACTCAGACGAAAGAAGTGTGTAATCGGCTTCACCTGATTCGAACAAGTTGACGCCAGTCGCTACATCTTTGACGACTTTGACGTTGATTGTATCCATCTTGACGTTGTCCGCATCCCAGTATTCCGGGTTTTTCTTATATACCCAGCCAGCGTTGTCTTGCCATTCACTCAAGACGTATGGACCGTTGAAGAGAGTCTTATCAACAGAAGACGCAAATTCTTCTCCCTGTTCTTCGACGAACTCTTGTTTTTGTGGCATATACGTTGGGAAACCAGTGAGTCCTAAGAAGTAAGGAGCCGGTGCTTCAAGTTGGACCTCGAGCGTTTTCTCATCGATTGCTTTTGCGCCAAGATCGTCAACAGACATCTCACCAGCGAGAATTTTGTTCGCGTTTTTCAAGTCTTGAAGGATATACGCATATTCTGCGCCTGTCTCTGGTGTGAGAGCACGTTTCCAAGAATAGACGAAGTCTTCGGCTGTGATTGGCGAGCCGTCAGACCAGTTTGCATCACGAAGTTTGAACGTATATGTAAGTCCATCTTCAGAAATTTCGACATCTTCCGCAATTCCTGGTGTCGGTTGGTTGTTTTCGTCGAGACGGTACAACCCTTCGAATACGTTGTTTGTCACGATGATTGACGTCGAGTCCGTTGTAAGTGTCGGATCAAGCTGTGGCAAGTCTGTTGCCGATACCATCGTGATTTCTTTTGATGAGTCACTCGAAGAAGAACCGTCTGTACTCGACGAATCGTCTCCTGTACTACAAGCTGCCGTCGCAAGAAGTGCGACCCCCGATAAAGCTAGCCATTTTTTGTTACGCATCATAAAACCTCCCGAAAATTCTGATTCTTTCGAATATATTGCAATTAAACTACAAACTCGGTGAATACGCAATGAAATTTTTATAATTATTCGAAAATATAAACATATTGGAAATCACTGTTCATTAAACCTTTTATTCAGTAGAATGAGAAAATCGACGAATGAATATACGGTATCCTTGTATAGTTATTCGTTTACTGTCAGGATGTTGGAGGAGTAATAATGAAACAAAATTCAGCCGGAATCGGCTTTTTTGGTCTGGCAGCAATGGTTGTCGGGACGATGATTGGAGGCGGTGCCTTCAATTTACCGGGTGCGATGGCACAAGGGGCAGGAGTAGGACCGGTTTTAATTGGATGGGGCATCACAGGCGTTGGGATGATTATGCTGGCCTTAGTGTTTCAATTTTTAGCGAATACCCGATCTGAACTGGAAGGCGGGATTTATGCCTATGCTCGGGAAGGATTCGGCAAATTTGTCGGGTTTAATAGTGGTTGGGGTTACTGGATGTCTGCCTGGATCGGGACGGTTGCAAACATCACGTTAATCTTTAGTACACTCGGATACTTTTTCCCGGTCTTTTCGGCGGAGCATCGCCTGTTTCGCTTATTCGCCAGTATATTGTTAATTTGGGGATTGTATTGGCTTATTTCACGGGGGATGCGTGAGGCGGCAATCCTGAACATCGTGACGACGATTGCCAAACTGGTTCCGATTTTCTTATTTATCGTGCTGGTTCTATTTGCTTTTCGAGTAGAAACGTTCCAAGTGGATGTATGGGGACAGACCGGCTTTTCATGGTCAGAGGCGTTTCCTCAAGTGAAATCGACGATGCTCGTCACACTTTGGGCGTTTGTTGGAATTGAAGGGGCTGTTGTACTCTCTTCACGTGCCCGGCATAAACAAGATGTGGGGCGCGCAACGGTGATCGGTTTGATTGGTACGTTACTCATTTATATGATGATTTCAATTTTTTCATTCGGTGTCATGACACAAGATCAGCTTGCCAGTTTGCAAGAACCATCGATGGCCTACGTCCTCGAAGCGGTAGTGGGTCCGGTCGGAGCAACGCTCATCAATTTGGGGCTTCTCGTCTCGCTAGCGGGCGCCTTGTTAGGGTGGACCATTTTGGCTACTGAAATCTCGTACGTGGCAAGTCGCGATGGGGTCTTCCCGAAAGTGTTCAAACGAATCAATCAGAATGATACACCTGTCAATGCGCTCTTCATTACGCAAGCGTTTACTCAGGTTGTAACGGCGATCGCCTTATATTCGGAACAAACATACTTGGTTCTCTCAAGCATTGCGGGGATTGCTGCGCTTGTCCCGTACCTCTTCTCCGCATTATTTGGATGGAAAGAAGCGAAGCATGCGGCATCCAAACGAATGATGGTCATTTCAGGTGTGGCATCTGTCTATGCGACTTGGTTGTTGTATGCGTCCGGTTTGGAATACGTCCTCATTGCGATGATTTTATATGCACCAGGTGTGTTCGTGTTCATGTTGGCCGAACGGGAGCAAGGACGTCCGTATTTGAACCGGGTTCAATCGATTGTGGCCCTCCTCATTCTTTTAGCGGCGACATATGGCATATACGGCCTCTGGACAGCGAGTATCTCCTTATAAAGCAAAAACACCGAATGCTTATGCATCCGGTGTTTTTTTACTGTGAAGCAACTGTTCGATTTGTGCAGGCGAAGAGGGCTTGGCGAAAAGAAAGCCTTGGAAAGCATCACAGTCGGTCGTTTTTAAATGCTCGAGCATGGCTTCATCTTCCACACCTTCCGCGACGACATGAAGGTTCAACCCTTTCCCGAGGTGGATGATGACATCTAACAAGTGTGATTTTGAGGTCATCCAATCGTCGAGAAATACTTTGTCGACCTTGAGTTCGTCAACCGGGAAAGACTTCAAGTATTGGAGTGAAGAGTAACCTGTTCCAAAGTCGTCGATGGATAGACGGTAATTCAGACGCTTGATTTGATTCATTCGTTCGATGATCTCATCCGTCTGCTGCATCACGAGATTCTCCGTGATTTCTAAAATAAGATCGGATGGGTCGAGCATGAGTTGCTGTTTAATGTTTCGGAGTGTATTCAAGAAACTCTCACTCCGAAATTGGTTCGGTGAGATGTTGATGGCCATCGACAGCGGTTGGTTGAACTGGGATTGCCACTGTTTCAATTGTTTTGCCGCCTCTAAAATGACCCAGTTATTGATTGGGACGATCAATGCCATCTCTTCCGCAAGCGGGATAAACTCTGCAGGCGGGATTTGTCCAAGCTCAGCATGATGCCAGCGAAGCAACGCTTCAAACCCGATGAGTTGATCCGTTTTCACGTTATATTTTGGTTGATACTCGAGGTAGAAGTGCTTCTCTTCAAGCGCTTTATACAAGGCTTTTTCAATATGAATTTGTCTTGAAAAGGCGGCGTCCATGTCTTTCGTCACAAATTGAATGGTCCCGACCCCGATTTGTTTTCCTTTAAACAGCGCACTTTCGGCTCGCGTATATAAGTCGTCCAATGAGGTCGTCGCAGACGGGTAGTACACACATCCGATTGATAGAGAAACCATAATCGAATGGTGGTACACGCGGAATGGTCGCTGTAGCTCATGCTGTAATTGCCGCAGTAACTGGAAGACCTCTTCTTTCGACTCTTCAGTGAACAACAGACCGAATAACCCACCGGAAGGGTGGAAGAATACAGTCGACTCGGGAAGAAGTTTTACCGCACGGTCTTTGATTTGTACGAGTAGCTCATTTCCGATGCGGGAACCGAAGGATTCATTGATGATTTTGAAACGGTCGATATCCAGTAACGCAACATGCAAGTATCGGTCCTGTTGATCAAATTGGTTAAAGAAGTCCTCGTATTGATGGAGAAATCCTTTTTTATTCAACAAACCGGTCAAGTCATTTCGGTAGGCCAGGTCGTTTACTTCTTGCTCGAGTCGTTTCTTTTCCGTCACATCAAAACCGAAGGCGGTATATTGAATGACTTCACCTGAGTCACTCAAAATCGGGACGACTGTCAGGTTGAGCCAGCAAGGCTTGTCTGTGTGTTTTGAACAAGCGACGGGAACTTCGCCGTTCCAGATTTTATCGGTCGCTAAAGCAACGGAAACCTCGTTCTCGATCATGCGATTCTCTTGTGATGGGTCCAGCAATTCAAACCAGTTGCGCCCGAGCAATTGCTGATCGGTCACGTCAAACAGCCGACAGAAAATGGCGTTGACGTCAATAATTTCACCTTTGTCGTTTGTCGCCAAGTAATGTGTGGACTGTTTAATCATTTCTTGGAAGTGGTGCAAGAAATTAAATTGCTCATTGCTCATCAATGGACCAAACCCTTTAGGAAGGAACGCCAACAAGTACCCGTTCTGCTTCTCGATCGAGCAGGCTTGTATGTAAGCAGTCGCATAAACGGTCGTTCCATCTTTATGTAGAAAAGGTGTCATTACAGTCGTGGAATACGGACGGTGTAAAAGTTGGGTTGACCATCCCTCCAGAGTTTGGGCGAGTTGATGAACAATCGGAAGCGGGTGTTGAAGCACGTCTCTCTGTGTCCAACCGAGTAACCGCTCTGCCGCTTGATTCCACAATGAGACGCTTCCGTCGGTTGCCACATAACAACACGGGACCGCAATCGCATCAATGAATTCGTTTACTGGAAAATCACGTAATGGAGCCACTTCGTTTCCCCCAATCTGTCATGTTTCATGCATATACTACTGTCAGTGTACCTGATTTTCTGACCTCACGATACGATTAAGTTCGGCGTTGTCAAAAGAAAGGCGGTCATCATATACTGAGATGGTAAGATAGTTTGGAATAAGGGGGAATCAAGATGTCAAAAACGCAAGATGTGATTGAATTGACAGAGAAATTCGGGGCACACAACTATCATCCGCTTCCAATCGTTATTTCAGAAGCAAAAGGGATCTGGGTGACGGACCCAGAGGGGAATCGCTACATGGATATGTTGAGCGCCTATTCAGCAGTCAACCAGGGACATTGTCATCCGAAAATCATTCAGGCATTAAAAGATCAGGCTGACAAAATCACGTTGACGTCACGCGCATTTTACAACGATCAGCTCGGACGCCTCTACGACAAAGTGGTAGCGCTTACAGGGAAAGAAATGGTGTTGCCGATGAATACGGGGGCTGAGGCAGTTGAAACAGCCGTGAAGGCAGCGCGCCGTTGGTCGTACGAAGTGAAGCAAATACCGGGTCAAGCTGAAATTATCGTCTGTTCAGGAAATTTCCATGGTCGCACGATGGCGGCTGTCTCGATGTCGACAGAGGCAGAATATCAGCGTGGCTTTGGTCCGTTATTGCCAGGATTTAAAATTGTGCCTTACGGAGATCTTGAAGCGTTTGAGGCTGCCATTACAGAAAATACAGCAGCTTTCATCGTAGAGCCGATTCAAGGTGAAGCCGGAATCATCATCCCGCCAGAAGGGTATTTGAAGCGTGCGGCAGAGCTCTGCAAACAGCACAATGTGTTGTTTATCGCTGACGAGATTCAATCCGGTCTCGGGCGTTCCGGGAAGTGGTTCGCAGTGGAGTGGGAAGGTGTCGTTCCGGACATGTATATTCTCGGAAAAGCGCTCGGTGGAGGGGTTTTCCCTGTATCATGTGTCGCAGCGGACAAAGGCGTGTTGAATGTCTTCAACCCGGGATCACATGGATCGACGTTCGGCGGGAACCCGTTGGCCGCGGCTGTGTCGATTGCTGCGCTTGAGGTATTGGAGGAAGAAAAACTGCCGGAACGTTCGCTTGAATTAGGGACGTACTTCATGAACCGTTTAAAAGCCATCGATAATCCGATGATCCGAGAAGTACGGGGGCGTGGATTATTTATCGGTATCGAGTTGACAGAGGCGGCTCGTCCTTACTGTGAGGCCTTAAAAGACCGAGGTTTACTATGTAAGGAAACACACGAGACGGTCATCCGTTTGGCACCACCACTCGTCATTACGAAAGAGGAACTCGACCAGGCGTTTGAAGCAATCGAGGAAGTCCTCGCACCGGCCCCTATTTCGTAATCGGGGTCAGCTTGGTATAATGAGTTCAGAAATACAGACACCTGCAAGGCGATGTGTTCGCCGCAGGTGTTTTTTTGTAAAGGAGGAACGTCGTGTTGTACTTGTATGTTGGGATTGCGGGGGCGCTCGGAGCTTTGGCGCGATATGGCCTCGGTACGGCGATTGGTGCAGTGTGGACGAATACGTTTCCGATTGGAACGCTGGTGATTAATCTCATCGGGAGCTTTCTACTGGGCTGGATGACTCATTTTTTATTCCGAACGGGTAAACTGACCCCTCAAGTCGTGACGGCAGTTGGGACGGGGATGATCGGCTCGTTCACGACCTTCTCGACGTTCAGTGTCGAAACCATTCAATTGATTGACATGGGGAAGGCAGATCAAGCGATCGGATATGTGTTATTAAGTGCAGGACTGGGCCTCTATAGCTCGTATCTCGGCTATCATTTCGGTACGAAGCGCCTTCGGCATCAACGCGGGGAGGAGATGACATGACCATCTTACTCATCATGGCGGGTGCTTTTTTAGGAGCCATCGCGCGATTCGGGGTCGGGCAGTTGATGAAAGCGTGGTCGGCCTCTGCCTTTCCATGGGCGACCTTGTTCGTTAACGTGTCCGGGTCGTTCGGATTAGGGTACTTATCGAGCCATACCACATACGCATCGCTCTTGTTGTTTCTTGGCGTCGGTTTTTTCGGCTCACTTACCACGTTCTCAACACTTAAATTAGAGTTGATGCGTTTTACGTCTAAAGATTGGTTTCATTTTGGGATGTACTTGATGGCGACCTATCTTTTCGGTTTAATTGCGGCATATATAGGATGGCATTTATAAAAACAATCTCCCTCTCGATTGTTCGAGGGGGAGATTGTTTTTATTCAGAAAGCTGAAGTTTTTCGGTGCACTCTGCACAGGTTGATTCATATGACTCACATTGCTCATCCATGTGTTTTCCGCATTCCTGGCACGTTTTATCTGGGAGTTTCCGATAAAATTCAACTGAAGACTCGAGTCTGCTTGCCCATTCGTTCATTCAAAACGCCTCCTGTTTTGTGTAAGTACATCGATACGATTGTTGTTAGTTTGATTGTATTATAACAGTAGTTAAATAGTCAATAATAATATATAACAGATTTTGAAGGCGTATTTTGCTAAACTGTATGTATAGAAGAAGAGGTGACCCATCATGAAAGTACCCCAATGTGAAACAATCGCCATTCAATCGGAAGAGGTGTCGTCGTTACAGGGCGCGTTGGCACAATTGGACGCACCGCGAGTCAGCCGATTGTTCAAAGCATTTGCGGATCCGACGCGTTTGAAAGTATTGTACGTACTCACGCTAGAACCGGAATTATGTGTTTGTGATGTCGCTGCGATTATCGGCCATTCAAATGCCACGGCCTCCCATCACTTGCGAACTTTGCTGGAGCAAGGTCTTGTCAAATATCGAAAAGAAGGAAAGGTTGTCTACTACTCGTTAGATGACGATCACGTGCGCCAACTTGTCGAAATCGCTCTGACGCATAGTGAAGAGCAAAAAGCAGAATAATTTATGATTTTTGACCAGTTCAGAATATGAGCTGGTTATTTTGTTGTTGTCATGAAGTGAAGTTCACGTTACGATATATTCAAATGTTCATTTGAATAAGGGGGATGATGATGTCGAAACGAGATGTTTTACCAGTAGAAGGAATTACGTGCACCAATTGTGCGGCAAAAATAGAACGGGATGTAGCGCAGCGTGCCGAAGTGGCATCCTGCCAAATTGATTTTGCCACCAGTCGTATGGTGATTGAATGGATTGACCCAACCGACCGGGACCAGATGTTGCAATCGATCGAAGAAACGATGGGACGGATTGAGCCGGGGGCGAAATTCATGAAGGAAGAAAATGAAGAACAGACACGTGACTACACATTATGGCGCTTTGGTGTAGCGGCGGTATTGTTTATTGTCGCGATCTTGACGGATTCACTCATCGGGTTTGTCGCCGCTTATGCCGTTGCAGGTTACGACGTTGTGTACGGGGCAATCCGGAATGTGTGGCATCGGGAATGGTTCGATGAAAAATTCTTAATGACGATTGCGACCGTTGGCGCGTTTTTGATAGCAGAATATCCAGAAGCAGTCGCGGTCATGTTATTCTATCAACTTGGTGAATATGTACAAGGTCGAGCGGTCCGGGCTTCGCGTCGGTCGATTCAATCGTTACTAAATATGAAGCCGACCCTTGCCCGTGTCATAATCGATGGGCAGGAAGTGGAACGAACTCCGGAAGAAGTACCGGTGGGTGCCATCATCGCGATTAAACCGGGTGAGCAGGTACCGATGGACGGAGTGATTCAGGCGGGTTCGAGTTCACTGGATACGGCTTCATTGACCGGAGAGTCGGTGCCCAGACAAGTAGGGAAAGAAGATGAAGTACTTGCCGGAATGGTCAATTTGGATGGTCGCCTTGAAGTGAGGACGACTCGACTCGCAGAAGAATCGAGTGTACAAAAGATGATTGCCCTTGTTGAACAGGCGAATGAGAAGAAAGCCAAGACCGAGCAAATGATTACGCGTCTTGCGCGAGTATATACTCCGTTTGTTGTCATCATGGCCACACTCGTTGCCTTCGTACCACCGTTATTTGTAGGGAATTTAAGTGACTGGGTGTATCGGGCGCTCATCTTTCTTGTGATCAGTTGTCCTTGTGCCCTGGTCATTTCGATTCCGCTTGGTTACTTTGGCGGCATCGGGGCAGGTTCAAAACGTGGAATCCTCGTCAAAGGAGGAGAATATCTAGACACGTTGACGGAAGTAGATACTGTGATTTTCGACAAAACCGGCACACTTACGACCGGACGGTTTACGGTCAATCAGATTGTGACGAATGGCATCATGGAAGCGGACGAACTTCTCCATTTAGCGGCAAGAGTGGAGAAAGCCTCGACCCATCCGCTCGCCCGGGCTATCGTCGATCAGGCAGAGACAGTTCAGGTGTTTACGTCTATTCAGGAAGAACCGGGTTACGGGCTTTGCGCTGTGGATGGTGAGGACCGGATTTACGTTGGAAGTGCGCGTTATATGGAACGACTGGGACAACAAGTGGAGGATGCCTCGCTTGGAACAAGTGTTCATGTAATGAGAAACGAGGAATGGCTTGGGCGGATTGAATTGATCGATACGATCAAGCCTGATGCTGTCGATACGATTCAAATGTTGAAGCGATCCGGCTACCGGACGGTTATGTTGTCAGGGGACCGTCAAGAAGTGGTCTCGGCGATTGGAAACAAGCTTGGGTTAGATGAAGTGTTCGCGGAATTACTCCCGCATGAGAAAGTGCAGGCAGTCGAGACACTCGCGAGTTCGAGTAAGGTCGCTTTCGTCGGGGATGGTATGAATGACGCGGCGGCCTTGGCACGAGCAAACGTCGGTCTCGTGATGGGTGGCGTTGGAAGTGACGCAGCGGTGACGGCTGCAGATGTTGTGTTGATGAATGATCAACCGTCTGACGTGTTGCGCGCCATCGAGTTAGGAAAACGAACGAAGCGGATTGTGTGGCAGAATATCCTATTCGCCTTCGGTATGAAAGCACTCGTGCTTGTCCTTGGTGTTTTCGGTCTTGCGACAATGTGGGAAGCGGTGTTTGCAGATGTCGGAGTTGCCTTGATTGCGATTGCGAATGCATCTCGTTTACTTCGTTCGGTATCAAATGCATAAGTTAGGGGGCAGCAAAGGCTGCCCCCTTTTTCTTATTCAGTCAGGTCTTTATGTAACCGTCTCTTGATCAATAGGAACGTTAAAATGACGATGACGGCAATCAGTAAAAAGGCGATTGTGAACAGGACTTGTGTCAGGAACGATACTTGATGCTCGGCAACGACTAGTTGATGTTTAATTTCTTTATATTGCATATTCTTCAGAGCGCGTAAATCTTCCAAGATGGTCTGACGTTGATCGGTCATCGTTTCTGCGACCGCCGTTGCCTGTTGCAGGTTCCCTGTTTCGTAGAGGACGAGTACGCGGTCGGCCTCTTTTTCCCAAATGGCGTCACGATGCAGCAAATCGAGCAAGGAACTTGGCGTATCCGGATTTTCGACGATGGAGCGTTTCAACTCCTTCGCGCGTTGTGACATACTATAATACATTTCCAGGAAGTGGCGGTCTTCATATGCTAATAAGCCCCGAATCGCATTGGCACGCTCCACATTGAAATACATAATATCTTCAATCGCTTCATAAGAATCGAGTTGTTTTCCGTGAATCCCGTCAATCCGTGCATTCGTCTCCCTTAATTGAAAGATGAAAATACTGATGATTAGGATGGTTAAAATAGACAGGCCAATCAATAAAGAAAGCCATTTTCGTTGAGACATCTTCAAACTCCTCTCTCACCCCATCGTACAATATTTTCTTGAATACAACATACAAATATTTTATTGAAAAAAGGAAAAAACGGGTAAATGTGTAATGAATTAAGAGATATGCCCCTATGACCAAGTGGCAATAGAAGGCGTGAGTCCAATCATAAGGAGACAAGGTGATGACAGAGACCTCATCGTTACACAAGTTGCATCAAACGCTGCAAAAGAAACGTGTCGAGCTTTTTTACGAAATCCCGAGTTTATGGAATCGGATGAAATTTCAATCGGATGCTGTTCGAGACGGAGTAGAACGTGTCAATCCGTATGACTTTTTGATCGAAACGATTGAAAAAGCGATTTTACCGCACGCTGTAGAAGGACGTGATTATGCTTCATCGGTTGCACAGGCAGACGGTCACCTTCAAACAAATGGTGATTGGATCAAACGATCTTCCGTGTACTCGATGCAGGTACGGACATCGACGGCGTGGGACCATGATCACTCCGGATATGTCGAGATGGAGAATCGGGACGGGATGAAAGATACGGGTACGTTTGTCAAAACGCTCGCCTTGATTCCTCACTTGTTATACATGGGGATCGATACGATTTTTTTACTCCCTATTTCGCAACATAGTCATAAAGATAAAAAAGGTGAATTTGGGTCACCGTATGCCGTTCAAGATTTTTTTGCCATCGACGAAGAATTGAAGGAATCATTGACAGGGGATGAACTGACAGTCGAGGAGGAATTTGCGGCATTTGTAGAAGCGTGTCATATGGTCGGGATTCGTGTCGTCATTGACGTCATCCCGAGAACATGTGCGCGGGATAATCGTTTGATTCTCGAGAACCCGGAATGGTTTTATTGGATTCCGGTGACGGAAGTGGATTATTATCATCCGCCACACGTTCCAGGAATCGGTGAAAACGTGAAACCGGAACATGCCTTCTTACCGATGGTGTATCATTCAGAAGACGTCTGGCAGCACTTGCGACGCTTCTCGATGGCTCCTAACCTGATAGATGCGGAGAAGTGGGAGGGTGTACGTACTTTCTTATCGGAAAATCCGACAGAGAACGTACTTGCCGTGATTGAAAGAGAATTTGGATTGACGACGGCGCCTGCATTTTCGGATTGCATCAACGACCCGCAACCTCCCTGGTCGGATGTGACCTATTTCCGTCTGTTCCTAGATCATCCTGTAGCAGCAGCTCCGTTCGTCAGTGAAGCGAACTTGGCCCCTTATATCCTGTTTGATTCAATCAAAGCGAATCAATTCAGAGGGGAGCAAATCAATGAACCGCTTTGGGCGATGCTTGCCGATATCATTCCCTACTATCAGCGGGAATATGGGATTGATGGAGCGCGAATTGATATGGGACATGCGCTCCCGGTTGATTTGGCGCAACGAATTTTAGAACGTCCCCGCGAGTTGGATCCGAACTTTAGCTTTATCGCAGAAGAATTGATTGAAGCGGGAGCATGGGCAGCTAAAGATGCGGGTTACAATATGATCATCGGATATGGATTTTATAAGGAGCCGCGTTTCCATTCCCATGAAACGCATCAATTCCTGTATGACTCGCGCTTTCTTCCGCTCCCGGTGTTTGCTTCCGGAGAAACGGCAGATACACGACGATTGGCGACGCGGGATGGGGGCAGACAGGCGAGCCGGTTGTTGACGGTCTTAAACGGATTCATGCCAAACGGTGTGCCGTTAACGAACTCAGGACTGGAACTTTATGAGACCCAGCCGATGAATACCGGATTGGACTGCCGTCCGGAAGAGGCGTATCAACTCTTTCCGACCGATCCTTATTTCGGAAAACTCGCCTTTTTTGATGCGTATCAATTTCATTGGGATCACCCGAATCGGGACGAGATGATTGAATTGATGCATCAAGTGGCGGAAATCCGTCGTCGCTGGCTTGATGTGCTTGTCAATCCAAGTCATTTTGAGCCGTTGGTGCTCGAAGGCCCGGCTACACCATTCATCGGGTTTGCCTGGCTTCGCCCTGAGACCACGGACACTTTACTCGTGCTCGCCAATACAAATATGTTTGAACAGTTACATGGGGTCGTCGGATTGGACGGGGTTCGCCGGAGAAACTGGAACGCGAGTCGGTTCGCTGAGATGATTTACTCACCGAACTCCTGGCCATATGCCGAGCATGCATTTGACGAGCATTGGAATTTAAGGATTGATTTAAAACCTGGTGAAGTGAAAATATATGAAATGAAATAACAAAAGCCTCGGACCATTTAGAAAATGGTCCGAGGCGCTTTTTGTTAAGAAGATTGCTTCATATAGAAAATGACAAACTCGTCGAGCGGCATAGGTTTGGCGTATCGATACCCTTGCATCGAATCACAGCCGATGCGGCGCAGGAACGATTCCTGATATTCGGTTTCGACCCCCTCTGCGACGAGAGCCATACCCAGTTGTCGAGCCATCGCGACAATGGTCGCCGTGACCGTTTGATATTCCCGGTTTTCTTCGAGTTGCATCGTAAACTCGCGCGGGATTTTCAATTCGTCTATCGGGTAACGCACAAGATAAGCGAGGGAACTGTATCCTGTCCCAAAGTCATCAATAGATAGCTTGATTCCGAGCGCTTTCAGTTCTAAAATCCGATTCAACACACGATCCGATTGATGTGCGGCAACGGTTTCTGTCAATTCAAAGTTCAGACGAGCGGGATCGATTGGGAAACGCACGAATAATGTATTTAAATACTCGATTAAATGCTCATCGAACAGTTGACGGACAGATAAATTGACCGACAGCTTCGGCAAATTGATACCACCTTGCTCGAAGATGTGAATCAATTGGAACGTCTCATGAATCATCCATCTTCCGAGGTCGTGGATATGTCCTGTTTCTTCCGCGATTGGGATGAACTGACTTGGTGGGATGAAGGTTCCGTTATGTTGCCAACGCATCAAAGCTTCCGCGCCGATGATTGCTTTCGTCGAAGCGTCGACTTGTGGTTGAAGGAATAATGAAATCTCGCCTTTTTCTAATGCGGTTTCGAGTCCCTCCATCAACAACTTCCGCTCTTCTTTGTCCTCGCGTAAGTCCGGTGAGAACATGAGGGTTTCATCTCGCCCTTTGTCTTTCGCTCGATACATGGCGAGGTCCGCGTTCGAAAGAAGATGCTTCAAAGTTTTTCCGTGCTCAGGGAAACGGACGATTCCGATGGAGGCATGTACTTCTACAAGAGTGCCTGCCATGTAGTAAGGAGGACGATAGACGAGACGGCGTAACCGCTCCGTCAGAATTTCAACGTCACCATGTTCTGCGACGACGATAAATTCATCCCCGCCGAGTCGCCCGGCGTATTCATTCGGCAGGAGGGCGCTTCTGAGGCGTTTCCCGATATGTTGCAGTAACTGGTCGCCCATGTGGTGTCCGAATTGATCGTTTATATCTTTAAATCCATCTAAATCGGAGAACATGAGGGTGAACGTTCTTCCTTCTTCCATCAACTGCTCGATCTGTTCTTGCAGGGCGTATCGATTGTGGAGTCCGGTTAAACTATCGTATTTTGCCTGATACAAAATTTGTTCTTGCTGAGCAATCATTTTCGTGATGTCTTTTGCGATGGCATAGATCCCTTCAACATCACCGTCAATGATCATCGGGACGTTGACGAGTTGCCACACCCGTTTTTCATGATTTTCTGTCAATACATGAACGTCAATCGTTTGGGGACGCCCGTTCTTTAACTCCTGTAGTACAGCCGTATAGGCCATGCGATCTTCCGGAACGATGATATCCAAAATATTTGAGCCGGTGAGCATCTCGGTTGATAAGCCTAAAATGGAACTTCCGGCCTCGTTTACGGACAAGACTTCTCCGTGTAAATCAAACAGGAAGATCGGCTCGGAGTGATAGGCGAACAACGAACGATATTGTTGCTCGCGAAATTCAAGCTCATGCGCTTTAGTGGTGACCGCTACTTCCAAATCGGTGTTGACGGAATGAAGACGGTGACTGATCAGCGCGTTTTGTTTTGAGACGACAAACTGGCGAATCAGTAACAACAAGACGGCGTTTGTGATCATCGAGTCCAGCATGGAAGCACCGAGTAGTCGATCGGAGGCAAGTAAAAACATCATGACGACGATGCTATACAATACGTAGTCAATTACTGAATCGTATACGAGCACATCCTTCTTTACTTCATCAAAAATGAAACTGATGGAAATCATCAGGATGCTGCATGCCTGAATCAGGTGGACCAAATCATGATTGATTCCGGTAAAGGAATACAACTCATTAACAATTGAAGCAGCTGTGAATCCAAGGACACCGATCAATAGAAAGACCCGGAAGAGTTGACCGGATGAAACGATTCGATTCAAATACAAAAATCCTAGCATCATATAAAGACTGAGCAACAACATTTGTTCTTCAAATCCACTGAGTTGAAGCACGACTTGTTGATTCGGGATAAAAGTCAACCAAGCATGGAGGACGGCAACCACGAAAAAGCTGAGTAGGGCGAACAAATCAAACGTACGTAGCTTTAGCGTACGAATCTCAATCGATTGCGTGATGACGACGAGTGCCATGATTAAATAAAAAAAGTTCTGTAAAAACAAAACGGAATGGCTCGGGAAATCGATGGACTGCACAAAATGTTGGAGCGTCAAATAAGTGATAAAGCATAGGTTTCCAGCACTGATCAGCAGGTGGATGAAGCGTCGCATTCCTTGATGAGAGAAAACAGCGAGACCGCTGAACACCGTAGCCGCAATAGAAATCACCAAAAAGTAAATCAATAATGTCAATTCTCTAAGTTCACTTGGACTCAGTAATAAAAGGATGAGTCCCGTAAAAAAAGTCCCGATGAGCATGGCGGGAACATAATGGCGCAGCGAGTGGATAGACAACTCATGCACCTCCTTCTGTATATGTATCTGAGGCTCGTTACTATTATCGGTTGAAACAACGGTTTATTACACAAAAATTCGACAGCAAAAAAAAGAATGCTGTCGAATCTTGTACGATTAGAGTGTATAAGAGTGTTCTTTGAAGTTACCGACGACCGAATCAATCTCGGAAACCGTGACAAACGCTTCTGAATCAATTTCAGAAACAATATGCCGGAGTCGGGGAATCTCATTATTTTGGACGACGACGTACAGCATTTTCTTCGAATCGTTCGAATAACCGCCGGTCGCATCCATGATTGTGACACCTCGCTTCAAGTTCTGTTTGATGACGAGGTTAATTTCTTCGGCTTTTTCGCAAATGATGAAGCATTGTTTTTGAGCCGAGAAAAACTTGTGAATCGTCAATAGGGTGCGTGAACGAACAAAGCTGAGAACTAGCGCGTACATGACGGCTTTAATGTCAAACACGATAAAAACGAGTACGTACACGATCAAGTCCTGTGTCAAAAAAATCTTTGGAAGTGAAAGATTGCGATTGTTGATGAAAATCGTTTTCCCGAGAATATCAAGGCCACCTGTAGAGGCTCCGGCGAATAGTAAAAGTGCGAGTCCGAGTCCTGATACGAGTCCGCCGAATACCGACGCGACGAGTGGGTCGTCGAGCGGAGTAGGTGGAATGATGATCGGTAGCGTATCAATTAAAACCGAGGATAAGACGACGACAATCCCTGTCATGAAGATAAACCGCTTGCCTAAATATTTTAACCCGAGAATGAATAACGGAATGTTTAATACGAGTTGGGTCAACCCGATTGGGGTACGGAAAAGCTCATTGATGATGAGCGTAATCCCGACAATCCCGCCGGAACCGATTTCGTTCGGTTTAAGCAGTAAGCTGACATAAATAGACTGTAAGATGGTCCCGATGATGATAAAGAGCACGGTTTCGAGAGCAACTCGTTTTCGTGATTTTGCGTACATAAGTGATGGCTAGGCGCCATACGCCTCCTTTAAATGATAAAGTCTCATGCAAGCGTACTGCTACTCGAAATTCATTTCAAGTATCTCGTCATAATTCATTATGGAACCGGTCAATATCACTCGCCAATTGTTCATGTACATAGTCGATGACTTGTGCGTCATCGAATAGCCCGAGCGGTGAGTCGTCCGGGATGGCATCAAATGGTGAAACGAAATATAGGATGGCGGCGATCAGTTCGTGACGTTTGTCAGACTGCATCTCAAATTGCTGATGATACAGTGCACGCAACATGTTTAACATCTGCTTCATTTGAAAGTACAGTGTAAGTTCTTCTTCTCGTTCGATATTACTGATTTCATTCGATGCGACATCGACGGTCAATTTCGCAAGTGCGCGTTCACCTTGAACGAGTAGGTCACCGAGTTGTTCCTGTTCTGTGATGTCTTGTTTGGCTTGTTCTAAAAAATAAGAGTAGGTAGTCTTCCAATCTGCCATAAGTAATTCCTCCTTCTTTCCTCATCTATTAATATGCCCGTTTTTGCGCTTTGGTTGCAACTTTTCCTGAAATTTAAGAAGATAAGGATAAGTGAAAAAAGGAGGAGCGATACATATGGGAATGATTTCAATGCCAACCGAGGCAGACTTTGCCCGGTATGCAGAATTAGCGGTGAAAAAAGGGGTGAACCTTCAACCTGGTCAACAGCTTGAGGTTCGGGCAGATATCAGTCAAGCGCCGCTCGTTCGTCACGTCGTCAAAGCGGCATATGCTGCGGGAGCGAAGCAGGTATTCGTCAACTGGAGTGACGAAGAAACATCAAAAATTCGTTTCTTTGACGCACCGGCAGAATCTTTCAAAGATTTCCCGGACTGGTTGAAGGCACGTTATGAACAACTGGCAGAGGAGAAAACCGCATTCCTTTCAATCGTGAGTGACGACCCGGATGCGTTGAACGGTGTCGAATCGTCACGTGTTGCCGATGCGAACCGCGCAGCAGGGCAAGCGCTCGCGAAATGGCGTCAATACGTGATGAGTGACAATGTGAGTTGGTCAATCGTTGCGGGGGCGTCTGAGGCATGGGCTAAAAAAGTATTCCCGGACCGCGAAGATGCGGTGGCGGCTCTATGGCAGGCAATCTTTGCGGCTACACGAATGGACCGGGAAGATGTCGTCGGAGAGTGGGACAAGCACGATCAGGCGCTTCGTAGCCGTGCCAACCTGTTGACAGAAAAGAAATATGCAAAACTTCATTACAAAGCACCTGGAACGGAATTGACAATCGGGCTTCCGAAGAAACATGTTTTCCTCGGTGGCGGTGGACCGAACTCGGACGGAATCGACTTTATTGCCAACATGCCGACCGAAGAAGTGTTCACGCTTGCCGATAAAGATTCGGTTGAGGGACATGTGTCGAGTACAAAACCACTTAGCTACAGTGGAAACTTGATTGACGAGTTCACGCTTTGGTTCGAAGGCGGAAAAGTTGTCAAAGCGGAAGCGAAGCAAGGACAGGCTGCCCTCGATGAACTATTGAACTTAGATGAAGGCGCACGCCGAATTGGTGAAGTGGCACTCGTGCCGGACGATTCACCGATCTCGAACTCGGGACTTCTTTTCTATAACACGTTGTTCGACGAGAACGCATCATGTCATTTGGCATTGGGCCGTGCCTATTCGACTTGTCTTGAAGGCGGTCCTTCCATGTCGGCGGAAGAGCTTGCTGCCAATGGCGCAAATGATTCCATGACGCATGTCGATTTCATGATTGGATCGGCTGAAATGAATATTGATGGTGAACTAGAAGACGGCACGCGTGAAGCAATCATGCGTGACGGAAACTGGGTCATTTAATAAATAAAAGCGACGGATTCCGAAAATCGGAACCCGTCGCTTTTTAAGTGAGCTCGTATAAGAAACGTAATGCGTTTGGTAAACGTCTGCGCCAGGCGATTTCGTTATGCTCTGCCCCGGGTTCTACCTCATAACGGAATGCAATGCCGGAGCGGGACACCGTATGTGCGAGTTGAGCGCTTGTTTGTACATAATCACTTGGCGTGATCGGCCCGCTTGTTTCATTGGTACCGATGTCCATGTAAAGCCTTGCTGACAGGGATGCTTGACTCAACTCACGAATGAGCGGGTCAAGGTTTGACCAGGCGGCTGTAGAAAGAGAACCGACACGTCGGATGTTCGGATAAGTCGCCATCATGTATAAAGAGATGACGCCCCCCATCGAACTCCCCATCACACCGACGTCCTCAGGGTCTGTTGCATACTGTTGATCGACCCACGGCTTTAATTCGTGCATGAGCCAGTCGGTGTATGGGCGACCTCTTCCTCCGATACGCGTTCTTGTTTTCGCGACTTCAGGTCCGACGCGATAATCAATCATTGGATCTTCGTAAAATGAATAGTCGTCATAACGGGATAACCAGTCAGGAGGGCTCGCGATCGCGACGACCATGAGTGGGAGACGCAGTTCGTCAATCCACTGATCGATTTGCCACCCTTCTCCATGGGTTGCCGTTTTACCGGAAAATACATTCTGTCCATCGTGCATATATAGCACCGGAAGCGCCTGATGTTCTTCTACCCAATCGGGTCGAAAAACACGAACGATTCGCTTCTGGGTAGAGATGGCTTCTGTCGGGAGTGAAAATAGAAACTGTTCAATCATCGTCATCATTCCTTTACTTCATCTTTAAGTTGATTGTGGAGAATCGGAAAGAAGAAAACAATCATACGATTCGACTACTTCCGGATTGTTCGATACATTGTAAGAGAATCGATGGGAATGGCTGACAGGAGGAATTGGGATGAAGCGAGAGACAGGCGCTTGGGTCTCGTTGGTATTGGCGGGGTTATTAGAAATTGTTTGGGCGACGACAATGAAGTTGTCAGACGGATTTACTGAGCTCGTCCCGACCATTTTAACAGTTGTGTTACTTGCTCTAAGTTTCGGATTGCTGGCAAAAGCGTTTCGCGTATTACCGACGGGGACTGGCTACGCTGTCTTTACGGGAATCGGGGCAGTTGGGACGGTACTAGTCGGCGCATTCTTCTTTGAAGAGGCGATGAACGGGTGGAAATGGTTATTCATCACTACACTGCTGATTGGGATCATCGGATTGAAGCAAGTGACGGGGAGCGATGCAGAGTGAGCTGGATTTTTTTAATCGGGGCCGGGATAGCTGAGATGACCGCTGTATTTTTCATGGGAAAATCGAAAGGATATCAGTTGCTGAAATGGTCAGTTCTCTCGATTCTCATGTTTGGTCTTAGCTTCTACTTGTTGTCGAAATCATTTGAAGAAATCCCTTTAAGTGTGGCTTACTCGATCTGGGTCGGGATTGGAGCGGCCGGAGGCGTGATTCTTGGGATGATGTATCTTGGTGAATCAAAAGATTGGCGGCGGGTTGTCTATTTAATTCTAGTAATCGGGAGCGTGATTGGCTTAAAAGTCATTTCGTAGTAGGATTGAAACAAGAATAAACCGGGAATTGAATAGTTCAGACTGTGAAAGAAAGGGGCGGGAAACGATGAGTCATGTTGAGCTGCAATCAGAGCGCTTGCGGTTCGAGCCGTATACGATTTCAGATTTTTACTTCGTTAAATCGCTTCTCCAAGATCCTCGGGTGATGCGCTTCATCAGTCCTGATGGGAAGCCTTATTCAGATGAACAAACCATTGAATGGTTCGAGCGACAATTGGCACGGTACGAAACAGGAAGACAGACGGGTTTGTTAAAGTTGATGACGCATGACAAGGACGAACCGATCGGTCATGCCGGTACGTTGTTACAAGAGTTAGATGGGAGCATGGAACTGGAAGTGGGATATTGGTTGTCACCGAAGCACTGGCACATGGGGTACGGTCGAGAGGCGGCAGCCAGATTAATGCAATATGCATTTTCACAAGGGGAAAAAGAAATCATCTCCCTCATTCACCCTGACAATATTCCTTCGCAACGCGTTGCCAAAGCAAATGGATTGCACTGGGACCGGGATACGGAATATGAAGGCATGATTGTATCGGTGTATGCAGGAGATTTGGAACGGTTATGTCGCCACATGATCCGCCAGCAAATGACTCGATAAAAAATAAAAAAAGTTAAAAAAACAGTTGCCAACTCATTAGTTTCTTGATATATTATTAGTGTCCTTAAGAGAGGACACGACCTGATTCTGTAGCTCAGCTGGGAGAGCGCTACCTTGACAGGGTAGAGGTCGCTGGTTCGAGCCCAGTCAGAATCACTTGGGTGCCAAACCCTCGAGAAACCCATCGGAACATGGGTTTCCGCGAAGCCACTTCTTGCGAGAAGTGGCTCTTTTTTTATTTCATTGACAGAGAAGATCTGGAATTGATATATTCCATTCAATACATAGGAAACGGGGCGTGCGATATGGTGTTAACTGGGACACTGGTCAACGCGGCGCTGATTGTCATCGGCACGTTGTTAGGGCTGTTATTCCACCGAATCCCGGAGCGGATGAAAGAAACCGTCACGGCTGCAATCGGGTTGGCGGTCATTTTACTTGGCATTCAAATGGGAATGAAGAGTGAGAATTTCTTAATCGTCATCGGGAGTCTGGTCGTTGGAGCCGCACTTGGTGAGTGGTGGAAGTTAGATGAAAAATTAAACGAGATCGGCTATCGGCTCGAACGACGACTCGGGAGTCAGTCAAGTGTGGCAGAAGGGTTCGTCACGGCGACACTCATCTTTGTCATCGGAGCGATGGCGATTATCGGAGCGCTCGACAGTGGGCTTCGTGGGGACCACGATGTTTTGTATACGAAGGGGTTAATTGATGGATTTACTTCGCTCGTTCTAAGCTCCACTCTCGGGATTGGTGTCATGTTTTCGGCAATCCCGGTGCTCATCTATCAAGGCGCGATTGCACTTCTCGCGATTCAAATCATGAAATTCATTCCTGAGTCGCTCATGGACAGTTTTATTTTAGAAATGACGGCAACCGGCGGGGTGATGATTGTCGCGATTGGGTTGAATTTGGTCGGCATCACAAAAATTCGCGTAGCGAATCTGTTGCCGGGGATTTTAGTGGTCGGGATCATTGTGTCGGTATTACATAACATGTGAAAAATGGAGTGAAGCAGCTGCTTCACTCCATTTTTATTTGCATTATGATTTTGAACGATCCGTTTGCAATGCCTCAGCGATAATTTTATCCCAGTCTGCCGCATCACAAGCTGTTGTACATGTCGGCTCGATCTCACATGTGGCACATTTTCCGGCTTTCGCTTTTCGGCTGTAACGGTAAAGTGAAAATGCGGCGTATCCGAAAATAGCGAAACCGATGAGTAAATCAAACAATGACATCCTCTTTCCTCCTTAGGCGAATCCGAGCAAGCGACCGATTTGATAAATGATGAGTGAAACCGCATAAGCGACCCCTAAACCATATAGGCTGGCGAACCAGGTGAGCTTCGCACTTCCGACTTCCCGGCGAATGACGGCGACAGTCGCGAGACACGGGACATAGAGCAATACGAACGCCATAAAGCTGTATGCGCTAAGCGGTGTGAAAATCGGCAATAAGGATTCAGACAGATCCGATTCACTGACAGCATAAATGATGGCCATCGTTGAGACGACGACTTCTTTAGCCAAAAAACCTGTAATGAGGGAAGCCCCCGCCTGCCAGGTTCCGAATCCGAGTGGGACTAAGAAGATGGCGATGGCGCCACCGATCATGGCGAGGAAGCTGTCGTTCATTGGAACATTAAATCCGTCTGGTCCTGAGTAAGCAAGCAACCAGATGAACACGGATCCTCCGAAAATAAATGTCCCGGCTTTACGTACAAAGCCTTTCGCTTTTTGCCACGTACTGCGCCACAACGTTAATCCTTGAGGGACGCGGTAAGGCGGTTGTTCGACGATGAATAAACTGTGTTTGTCTTCCGCTGCCAATACGTTGGTGAATAGTTTTGCAGCGAGTAAGGCAAGGACAATGCCTAAAATATATAAAGAAAGCACGACTAACGCTTGATTCGAGGCGAAGAAACTTGCTGCAAAAACAGCATAAATCGGTAATCGTGCCGAGCAGGACATGAACGGTGAAATGAAGATGGTGACGAGTCGTTCACGTTCTTCTTCGACAGTGCGTGCTGCCATAATCCCGGGTACGTTACAACCGAATCCGATGATCATCGGAATAAAACTTTTCCCGTTCAAGCCGACCATTTGCATGAAACGGTCCATGACGATGGCGACACGGGCCATGTACCCTGAGTCCTCTAAAAATGAGATGAAAAAGAAGAGGACGAATATTTGCGGGACGAAGACGAGGACGCCCCCAACACCGGCGATGATCCCGTCTACAATCAAGGCCTGAATGAATTCAGACGCTCCGAGTGCCTGTAACAACCATACGGCGCCTGTCGTCAAAGAACCGGACAGGAAGCCGTCCAACAGATCGGAGAGAGGAGCGCCTACCCAATTAAACGTCACATGGAACAGGCTATACAAGACCGCGAAGAAAATCGGTAAGCCTAGAATGGGATGGGTCACCACGGCGTCGATTCGGTCCGTCATCGTCATTTCATTTGCGTTGTTCTCTTCAATGACTTGATGACGGATCAGCTTGGCCCAATCGCGACGACGTTCTGTAATATGGGCATGGGCGAAACGACCGAGTGTTATTTCGAGTGTTTTTCGAATATCACTGATTGAAGGCATCGAGGCTTCCAATTGTTCAGAAATGACACGATTTCCTGCTAAATATTGTACGGCAATCCACCGATCTTGTTTGGACCGACCAGTCAGTTCTAAAATTTGTTGTATGGCCTCTTCCGTGTCTGCCCCATAATCAAGCACGAACGGTTGGCGCTCTTTTGTTTGAAGGGAAGAAAGTAACACTTCACAGCCCGCTCCGGTGCGAGCCGTGATGGGAAAGACGTCGACATCGAGCAATTCTTCAAAGCGCTCGAGATTGACACGCATCCCTCGACCTTCAGCTACATCGACCATATTTAAGCCGATTTGAATCGGTCTGCCCATTTCTAACAGCTGCAACGTCAGTTGCAGGTTTCGCTCGAGTTGCGAAGCATCGATGATATTGATCATACCATCGAATGATTCATGTAATAAGAAGCGTGAAACGATGGCTTCATCTGCAGATAACGGGTCTAAATCATAGACGCCGGGTAAATCGATCAATTGACCCGCTTCCCCATGCAGTTGACCGATTTTTTGTTCGATTGTGACGCCGGCCCAGTTTCCTACATGAGCAAATGAACCGGTTAAACGGTTAAAAAGAGACGTTTTCCCGGTATTCGGATTTCCAATGAGTGCAATACGTGGATTCACGGTACGATTACTCCAATCTGTTCGGCATCACTTTGGCGAATGGCAATCATTTGCCGATGCTCCGTTTGTTCAATCGTCAACGGGCCAGAAAAAAAGGCTTTACGCTTTACTTTGATCGAACAGCCTTCATAAAACCCTAAAGCGATCATACGTCGGCGCAACCGATCATCGATCTGTGTTAAATCCGAGACGATCACCGATTGGTTCAACGGGATATTGATTAGTTGATTCATCATAATCTTCCCCATCTTTTGTTGATAACGATTCTCATTCGCTATCTTATCATGTTCACTTAGAAAGTGAAATATATATCACATAAAAAACTTATTATTCATAATCAATAAGTTCGTAAGAACGTAAAAAGTAGTGGGATGGTTGTTGATAATCGTCTGAACGCCGGTGTCTATTAGCATACGAAAAAGCCATCTCCCTTGGACTTTCATTTCCAAGGGAGATGGCTAGTGGTTCAAGCTTTTTCGATTGATTCATGGTCTTCTTTTGCACTTTCACGCAACGCAGATGCCATAACGTCTGCCAAATCACGCTTTCGCAATACGCCGACACCGCGGTCGGTCGGACCACCTGGAGCGGCCACATCTGCGATGAGTTCATCTGTCTCCCGCGATTCGTGAGAAAGGAGTTCAGCGGATCCTTTCATCGCTTGGGCAACAATTTGTCGGGCGGTATCCTGGTCGAATCCAGCTTCCGTTAAGACAGGAGTCATTGCCCCGACAATTTCGTAGAAGAATGCAGGACTGCACCCGGCAGCCGCCATGAAGGCGGACATTGACTTGGCGTCTGTCACGGCCGTTCGGCCAACGCGTTCAAACAAGGCAGTGGCCTTGGCACGGTCTGTTTCGTCTGTTTCGGGTCCGAACCATAGACCGGTCATCCCGCTCCGGTATGCAACCGGCGTATTTGGCATCGCGCACACAGCCGGGAGACCTGAAGCCGCTTCGAGTTGATGCGGTTCAATATGGGCTGCGACAGAAATGAGAAGCGGCGTTTCCCAAGTGTTGGCCTCGACATAAGGAATGACGCCATCTGGTTGCATCGCCAATACGACGATTTCGTAGTCGTTGACGTTTTCCTCTTCTACAATTTGGACACCGAGTTCATCTTTCAACGCGTATAAACGCTCACGGTCGCTTCGGTTTGTCATCGTGATATCCGTTGGAGCAATCCCTGAGTCGATCCAACCGCGTACGAGTGCCTCGCTCATTGAACCTGCCCCGACCATTAATAAGTTCTTCATGATTCGTCACCTCTTCAAATAGATTCGGTCATAGTTATGTTGACTATCATAACAAACACCTTTTAGAAATTCGCCTATCCTGCTCAGTTGAGTGGATTCCGCCTAGAGGTGGCGGGCATGACAAAATGCAAAAAACGGGCTATGATGGCACTAATTCAACAGAGTGAGGCGAAATGATGTGAAGCGAAATGATGTGAAGCGAGTATTAGTAAAGGGCATTCGCGGTTATCAACGATTCATCTCTCCATTAAAACCCCCGACATGCCGATTTTATCCAAGTTGCTCCCATTACGGGATTGAGGCGATTGAAAAACATGGCGCAGCAAAAGGCAGTTATTTGACTGCGCGACGCCTCATGAGATGTCAGCCGTTTCATCCAGGCGGGTTGGACTATGTGCCGGATGAGTTTGATTGGAAAGCTCCATTACAGCGTGAAAAACCACTTTCTCAGCGGGACGGTTCATAACGTCCCGCTGTTTCAGTTACAGGGTTCTTTTCGCGTTGGTTGTTTTAGCACAATACTTTTGCATTGTTCCAAGTATTCTGAAAAAATAGGAGTGTACACTAATTTCGGGGAAGGGGATACATAAAATGGGGCAATCTTTCAGTGATTGGGTAAGTACAGCATCGAACTTCGTGTGGGGGCCACCGCTCTTGATTTTGCTTGTGGGGACAGGCATTTATTTGACGGTGCGATTAGGCGGGATTCAAGTTACCAAATTACCGTATGCCTTGAAGCTCGCGTTTTCAAAAAATCAAGACCAGTCGTCCCGTGGCGACATTAGTCACTTCCAAGCGTTGATGACTGCGCTCGCGGCGACCGTCGGTACAGGGAATATCGTCGGCGTTTCGACCGCTGTCGTTCTAGGGGGACCGGGTGCAATCGTTTGGATGTGGGTATCTGGATTTTTCGGAATGGCGACTAAGTATGCGGAGGCTGTTCTTGCTGTCAAATACCGTGTGACAGATGAGCGCGGACAAATGGCAGGGGGGCCGATGTATTATTTAGAGCGTGGGTTGAATCAACGCTGGCTTGCGGTTGCGTTCGCGGCGTTCGCCTCGCTTGCGGCATTTGGTATTGGGAACGGGGTACAGACCAACTCGGTCGCGTTGGCATTGAAAGCGACGTTTGACGTGCCATTATACGTTTCAGGTATATTACTTATGATTTTTACAGGAGCTGTCATCTTAGGTGGCGTCCGCTCAATCGGAAAGGTCGTCAGCTACTTCGTTCCGATCATGATTGTCTTCTACTTAGGAAGTGGACTCTTGATCATGATCATGAATTATACACTCATTCCGGACGCATTCAGTTTAATCTTCAGTAGTACATTCAGTGCCGAAGCCATCGGTGGTGGGGCTATCGGTGCCGCGATTCGGTACGGTGTTGCCCGCGGCGTGTTCTCTAACGAGGCCGGACTTGGTTCTGCACCGATTGCGGCTGCTGCTGCGAAAACGGATATGCCTGGTCGTCAAGCGCTCGTCTCGATGACGCAAGTCTTTTTAGATACACTCATTGTTTGCTCGGTGACAGGCCTTACCTTAGTCATGGGTGGCAAAATTGGTACCGGATTAGAGGGTGTGGAACTGACCTCAACAACGTTTGAGGCATTCCTCGGTCCAGCTGGAGGCTATATTGTGACCATCGGACTCGTTTTATTTGCGTATTCAACCGTTCTTGGATGGTCGTACTACGGGGAGCGTTCGATTCATTACTTATTCGGTCAAAAATCAATCCTTCCATACCGGATTGCATTTGTGCTCGTCGCCGGACTTGGGGCGATGACGACAAACTTGAATTTGGTGTGGGCGTTGTCAGATGTATTCAATGGACTGATGGCGATTCCAAACTTGATTGGTTTGCTGTTCTTATCGGGTGTTGTCATCGCGGAAACGAAGCGATTCAACCAACAGCTTGAGATTGAAAATCGGAAAGTTTCATAAAAAGATTTGAACGCCACGCTCTTACCGAGAGGGTGGCGTTTTTCGTTTGGCTTCAAGCTCATCTAAACGAGCTTGTTGTAAATGATCGAACACTTTGGTGACGAAGCCGACAGTGATTCCAATCCCGGTCAGTACATATCCGATGGTAAAGATTTTTCCGATATCTGTTGCCGGCGTGAAGTCCCCGTAGCCGATTGTTGTCAAAGTGATGACGCTGAAATAAAGGGCGTCTAGCCAACGCATCGCCTCAAAGCGGGCATAAAAGAGTGTGCCCGAGAGAATGGTGATGAAAGCGAGACTAAATAATACTTGAAACTCGGGATCGTGAAGTCCTCGCCAAATTCCTCGAACAATCCGTCGGAGTGTAAGTAAGAATGGTAACATGTCTCCCTCTCCTTTCGTTTCAAAATGATGTGTGTTCGTGAAGCGCATAAAGTGATTGCCTGCTCATCAACAAAAAAATGGATTGTCTACAATAAGTCACCCGCTTGGGTGACTTATTTAGTATGGAGAGAAAGGCGCTTCGTGATGGAGGGGATGGAGATTTTTGAATCAATCATGCGATGATCTTGTTTTGGTAAATCGACACATTCAATCTGCCAATCCAAGTTGTGTAATTCTTTTAGCCCAACTGCGATCTCATAAAAGGTATGTCGTGTGTTTCCATTCAGATGGTAGAGGCCGGGTCCGTGCATTGTCAGGATTTCGACTAATGCGCTTGCCGTATCTTCTAAGAATGAACAGGACGGATACCAGTGGTCACTGGCAGAAATGACGCCATTTTGTTTCATCTCATTGACGAAATAGTCCATCATATTGTTCGAACCTGCTTCATTCCCGATTTGCCAGCCGAGCCGGACAATTTGAGCGCTCGAATTGTTTGAAAAAATGACCTCCTCACAATCTCGTTTATAGTGACCATACTCATCTTCAGCGTCAGGAGAGGTTTCAGGCGGAATGGGGCCAGTCACTTGATCTGAAAAGACAGAAACCGTACTTGTGAATAGAAAAGGAATTTGATACTCGGCGCATAGACGTGCCAGCGCTCCAGCCCATTCGGCTGGACCCATGCCGATATGAAGAAAATAGTTCGGATTGACTTCTTCGATAAAATGACGCATCTCTTCTTCTTTTGAAGTCGAAACTTTTTCCCGATCCCAGGCGACAGGCTCGATTCCGTGTTGAAGGAGTTCCCTTGCGACGACAGGTGCTACCGTTCCGTTCATTCCGGTTAGGATGGCTTTCATTTTGATTCGCTCCCTTCTCTCTGTATGATGCCACAAATCGGATGGTTGCAAACCATGCGTGATACACTGGTAGAGGAGGGATCAACATGAACATTCGACGCGCAGTTCCGAGCGAGAGCCGACAAATCGTCCCGCTTGTCTATCGGGCAATTCATGAGATTGCTTACACTTTAACAGCCACGACCAATCTCAATCTTGTATTTGATCGATTAGATATGTGGGTGAAGCAAACCGATAATCGTTTGAGTTATGAAAATATGTGGGTGGCGGAAGCGTGTGGAGCCATTGTAGGGGTCGTTATTTCGTATCACGGGTTGGCAGCTGAGCGGTTAGATGAACCGATTCAAGCGTGGCTCCGGTCTCAAGGAAGTGAAGACCGGCTGGATGTGGAGACGGGAGGAGACGTTCTTTATATTGACTCTTTGGCTGTCGATGAGCACTACGTTGGGAAAGGCATCGGTACACAATTGATTCAACAGGTTGTCCGTGACGCTCAAGCAAGAGATATCCCGGCCGTCACGTTAAACGTCGATCAGACGAATCAGGCTGCAATGAAACTGTACATACGCCTTGGATTTCAGAAGCTGCAGGAGATTGAGATTTGCGGGGAGCGATTTGATTACATGAGTCGAACGTGCTGATGCGTGTCCGTCTCAGTCTACAAGCCGATGCATTTTACAGGTTTCTCAGCTATACTAAATGCTTGGATGAAGTCATACGAAAAGGAGAACGATTATGGAGTGGAAAAATATATGGCGCGGCATGGCGATGGGGACGAGTGATTTAATACCCGGTGTGAGCGGTGGAACGATTGCGGTCATTTTAGGGATATATGATCGACTCATTGAGGCGATCAGCGGGGTGTTCAGTCGCTACTGGAAAAAATACCTCGGATTTTTGATTCCGCTCGCCATCGGGGTCGGATTGGCCATTATCGGATTGAGTCATTTGATTGAGTTTTTACTTCGTGAATATTATGCACCAACGCAGTTCTTCTTTCTTGGATTGATTTTAGGTATCATTCCGATGCTGATTGTCGAAATCAGATCGCGCGCGACCGTCCGTCCGATTCATTTTGTCGTGATGGGGATCGCTGCACTGTTGATTGCGAGCATGGCGGTTATAAAACCTACGGAGACACCGATTATTACGGATGTCAATTTCACAACAGCGCTATTACTGTTCTTTGCAGGGTGGTTAGGTAGTATGGCGATGTTACTCCCTGGTATTAGTGGTTCATTCGTATTATTACTGATCGGCGTCTATCCAACCGTCATCAGTGCGATTTCAAACTTTAATTTCCTCATCATTGGAATTGTCGGTGCGGGGGTTGCGGTTGGCTTTATCGTCAGCAGTAAAGTGATTCGTCACTTGTTGGCAAACTATCCGGGTATGACGTTTTCAGTCATCATTGGTATGGTAGCGGGTTCGCTAGCGGTTGTCTTCCCTGCCTCTAGTTTGCCGGCTTCCACCGGATTATGGATTTTAAGTGTCTTGTCGTTCCTGTTAGGAGTCATCGTAGTCCGATTCCTGAGTAGATACGCCGTCTGATTGAAACAAGCGAGTCCTGTTTGAGGACTCGCTTGTTTTTTTGATAAGTAGCAAGATTTAGTTTAATAAATGAAAGGGAATAAGCGCTTTCGGGATTTGGACCAATTAACATATTTTTGTCCGAAATGGGTAACCAGCATTTGTTCTTCAATGTGAATACGTTGAAGTAATGCGATGGATGTCAGAATGGCCCCAAAGATGGCCAACCACCATATTAAAAAGTATAAGGAAAAACCGAATGTGATTGATAATAGACCGGTGTAGAGCGGATGTCGTAAAAAACGGTAAGGTCCGGAACTTGCCAGTTCGTCTGTTGGTTGAACGACGACATGTCGTGTAAATTGATTACGTAAATGTGTGATTCCCCAAAAACGTAAGCTGACCCCGAGACCATAGAAGATGAGCCCGATGATACGTTGAGAAGTAGATGGAATCGTATGTGACATCCCAGAAAAAATAAGGGAAGCGAGAAAGACAGATAAAATGATGAATGAAACGGTATAAAAACTTTTATGTTCACTTTGACTATCGGACGATTCTTGCCGATTACGAAAAATAATCATCTCACCTAACCAACAGATTGAAATTATAATCAACATCCAGTCTGTCCAGTTCATCATCATTCACCCCCTCGGTCCTTCCATGAATAGATACCCTCCTCCATGAAGTGAAAAACTCGATACTGCCAAGAGAAAAAGGGGAGATAGGTTGTGCAAAGAGGGGAATCACGATATATTAATTGAGAACGATTATCACTGATAATGAAAAGGGGGCGATATCGTGTCATCACAAGAGGTATTTGACGTGACGATTATCGGTGGAGGACCGGCAGGATTATATGCAGCGTTTTATAGCGGGTTACGAGGAATGAAGGTGAAGTTAATTGAAGCCCAACCCCACCTTGGTGGGAAAGTACATATTTATCCCGAAAAGTTAGTCTGGGATGTGGGTGGTTTGACACCGACAACCGGGTCAAGATTAGCAGAGCAACTTATTCAGCAAGGCTTGACGTTTCATCCCACAGTGATTCTCGGGCAGAAAGTTGAAAGGATTGCGCAAGGCGCGGATGGGAGTTTTATTTTGAACACGTCTCAAGGGAGTCATGTGTCGAAGACCATCATTATGGCGACCGGAAGTGGAATCGTGCAACCGCAAAAAATCAAACTTCGTGGGGCCGATCGGTTCGAAGTGTCAAATTTACACTATACTGTGAAGCGGCTTGATCGTTTCAAAGGAAAGCGTATTTTGATTTCCGGTGGTGGGAATAGTGCAGTTGATTGGGCCAGCGAACTTCAGTCGTTTGCACAACATATCACGCTCGTCTATCGAAAAACAGAACTTGCCGCGCATGAGGCTCAAGTCGAGAGACTTGTGAATAAGGGGAACGTTTCGTTCAGACCGGAAGCGAGAGTAAGTCATTTACAATCCGAGGATGGCGAGTTCATTCAACAGGTGGAACTCACGAATATGTCAACGGGAGAAACGGAATACTGTGAAGTGGATGAGGTCATCGTAAATCATGGATATGAGCGAGATGCCTCCCTCCTTGAAAAAAGTGAACTGGTAGTTGAGGGAGTAGAGGATGGTGTGATTAGAGGAAACGCGTATAGTGAGTCATCTGTTCCGGGATTGTATGCAGCCGGGGATGTATTGCGTCATGAGGGGAAAATTCACCTCCTTGCGGGTGCTTTCCATGATGCTGTCCACGCAGTCAACCGGGCGAAAACCTTCATCGATCCAAAAGCGGAACAGGTCGCGATGGTGTCTTCTCACAACGAGCGATTAACAGAAAAGAATCGTGAAGTGATCAATCGCACAATAAAAAACCAGTAGAGGGAATTCTATCCCTTTACTGATTTTGGTTCGGATAATCACATAGTTCGGTGATCACACCGCCAGAGTGACGTGGGTCCATATAAATTAATCGTCTTCCTTTTGCTGTCGTGCGAAGCGTATCCTCTAAGAACGTGAGTCCGGCTTGTTTTAACTCTGCGATGGATGCGTCCAAATCATCTACGCGGTATGCGATATGATGTACGCCTTTTCCGCGTGCTTTCATGAAACGGGCGATCGGGCTGGTTGGACTCGTTGGGCGCAATAGTTCGATGACGTCGTTTCCGACATGAATGACTGCGAGCTCGGTCTCGACACCAGGTGCGGTGTTAGTATAACGGTCGACGAGTGTGCCTTGTAGGACTGTCGTATAGAATAAAATCGCTTCTTCTATGTCTCGTACCGCGATTCCAGTATGGTCAATATGCAATGAAACCCCTCCTTTCCTCCTAGTTTGCCTAAACTTGAACAAAATGTCACTTCACAACGTTTTGTTCAAATCCGATATAATGGTAAAGGGAGGGACGGCATAATGAATGGAAAAATCACCACTGGCTTGATTGGCGCATTCGCTTTAGTGTCATTTGTGTTTGGACTCTCGCTTGCGACATTTGTCGATTATCGAATTCATGAAGAACAAGTCGTCCTCGAGCGGCTGACGACACACAAGACAATCGGTCCTACCGAGTTACTTTCAACAGAAGTCGATTTTCATTTGAACGGCTCGAATTATGCGATTCGATTTAAAGATGAACCGGAAATCACGTATTGGTTTAGTGTCATCGATCGAAAAATCGAGTTTAATCGAACGGAAACATTGGACTTAAGAGATGTTGGATTACGGACCGAACTGTTTAAGGGAATGCCGCCTCTTGCGATGGAATCGACAACCGCTGCCGAATAAAAGACGTGAAACGCATGACACTGTTTAGAGAAAGTGTATTGCGAATCGACGTCTTTTTTCGTTAGAACTGCATTGTGGGGGATGTTTGTTTGGTCATCGTAAAATAGCCGACATGTTGATGGCTTGCTCCTTGTTGGCGGGCGGCAAATTGTAAATCAGGTTGCAGGGTCGTGATGGCGAGATGCATCTCGTCTAATTCCTGGAACGAACAAAAGAATTTCTGTTGGAGGAAGGAGAGGGCTTCACGTAAGAAAGCGTCATCTCCATCAATGTGAATTTCCTGTATGACGAGTTGGCTTTGATGAATACAAGCCTTGACGATTCCGACCGGAAGTTCACACCAGATCAGGGTATAAAATAAAGTTTGAAGCCGGCATGACTTCTGATACTGTTCCCCCGTCATGGTAAAGGGCTCGCTGAGTAGATGGGAAAACTGATTTCGAAGGCTCAGCCACTCATTCCGGGAAGCGTAATCACCCAGCTGCAGGTACCAGTTCCGGTAAGAAGATTTTTCAAACGGAAGCAGTGGTAATGTATAGATTAGTGTTTCATGATAAGGCACGAATCCCAATTCCCGAAAGATTTTCAGTTCATCCTGATTGTGTCGTTGCGTTTGCCGAAGTGAGAAAAGGACGGAGTCACAACTCGTTCGACTCCATTGAAAACAGACACGATCTACGAGACTGCGAAACACATGACGATCTCGATACGTTGGTTTGGATAACCGGATTATCTGAGCCCGTTCGTACTCCTCAAAGTTCGCCATAATAGCCGCCAGTGGGAAATCGTCGTCTAAAGCGACATGAATATTATGCATAGGCTTCGGAGGTAATAGCATGGGGGTTTCTTCATCCAGATATAACTGTTGTATGGAAATACGTTCTTTAGGAGACATTTGTCGACACTCTGTAAAGCGTAACTTTCTCTTCAAGCAGACTCCTTCTTTCAAATAAAATAGGTTCTCCATATAAATTGTAAATGTTTCCATATCGTAAGATGCATGTCGTTCTTATGAACGTTACGTGAGGGATTTGTCCGAGTTAGAGTTGGTGGCATCGCTCGATTCAATCGATTAGAGGGAGAGTTTGTCAGATTAGGGTCGGATGAAGAGGTAGCTTTCTAGAAGAACACATTCAAACAGGTTGTTCCGTGCTATACTTAATGACAATGAAAATGCCAGATAGGAGTCGAAATATGAAATACATGTACAGTGCCTGCCTTGTCCTCTTGTTATTGTTCGTGGGTTCGCCCTCTATCGCTAAAGCAGCAACAGAGCCAATCGTGGTACATGAGAATATTGTTGTTGAAGAAGAAGTAGAGATCTACGAAGGGTTCCGCTCCCCGAATGAAATGGTCTATATCTTTGTACTCATTGTATTTTTATCAGTCATTGGGCTCGGGATCATCAATTCAATCGAATAACGTGAAAACGTTCACAAAAATGCAATATCTTCCATGATAACGGTTTCAATAAATATTTTATACTAGTTTTGTAGGAAGGAAGTTCTGCACCAACTTTCTGTCCTCCTTTTCAGATGAACACCCCTCGTTCATATCATGTATTGGAGCCAATCGACGACGTCGATTGGCTCCCTTTTTTTATGCTTCAGTCGACATCTTGTTTCTGAGTGAATCGGACGATATACGGTTTGAGACGGGAACCATTAAAACTGGATTCGTTTCTCTTTAGCGAGCCGCTTTAAGCGTTTCGTTTCATCTGAATGACCATGACTTTCCAAAAAGTCCACGTAGACTTTAAAGGGTTCAGACCGATGTGAAAAGAATGGAATGTACTCAGAGAAAAATTTCTGCTCCGCCTCTGTCAAATCACCTTGTTCAACGAGTAAGCGCAATTCTAACATTTTTAAGGCTTGATAGTTTTCAAGCGCCGCTTCATCCGTCTGTGACTTTTCAAGCATTCGTTCACATAAGCCCAACAGACGAAGATGTAAGATTTTACGTGTGGTTGGCGAGGTCGGTTCCATTAACAGCGTATCCAATAAATCGATTCGTGTAGAGTCGACGTCCTTTGGCACATGAAGAGCGGTGTAAAGTGAGCGGTCAATCCACACTTCATCCGTCGGAGCATCCAACTGGTAATAGTGGATCAGTTTTGCCAACATCTCCACTTGCGAAAGTTTCAACAGACGGAAGGGATCGCTCGTTGAGAACAACGGTTCTTCGCCGGCTGATGTCGAGAGGAGATAAAACATCTCTTCATACATCGTCCGGGCTTCCATACTATCTTCCGCATAGTGAGATAAATCGCGAATGATTTTTTTTGCATGGATATACCAGTTTTTCTGATCGCGTTCGCTCATGATTTGATTGGGTCGAAGATAGAGTTGGTCATAGGCGAGATCGACAAAACGTTCAGCGAGTGTGATGGTCTGTGAGAGCGAATGGCGTTCTTCTGACAATTTTTTCTCTTTATAGCGCAAGTACTGACCAATCATAAAATCAATATCGTGTTCTTCAATGGTTTGTTTAGGCATTTGACGATACATTTCAACGATTAAATCACGTAACGTGGCTTCGCCATACTGTTCTAACACCATGCGTAATTTCCCGATGCGCATCAGCTCTCTCCCCCTTTCTAAAACATCATTTATCATTGTTTTTGTATTTAGGCATACACCAATTATTATTCCTTTCCCCCTTTTCGTTTGAAACAACCCACGCAACTCATGCTTGAGGCGGATTTTTTGCAGAATCGTTGTCAGAATCGTGACGGTCCATGATAATAAAGAAAATCAGAAAAGTTGAGGTAATATGAGATGAAGGATGAACAAAAGCTTTCGCGTGTCGAACGAAAGAAACGTGAACAAGCGTTTGATCAAGAATATAAAGAAACATCAGAATCGGACGCTCCAGGAAACGAAGGTGATTCAGCTTTCGTGGAGGATGCTCCGTCAGAGGGTCCAGATGCATACCAATCGCCAGAAGGCACGATCGATCAAACCTCTGTCAGAAAAGAGTCCGATCAATACCGGAAGAAACGCGGGAACGCCCGGTCGTTGTTTCGCGGTCAAAGTGGAGGAAGAAAGCGTCCGAAACGAGAACAGCGTCCGGACCGGACTTCATCTGCCGCCAATAGAGGAGCAGAAGACCGAAAACCTGAAAAAGTGAAACGTCAGCGAAAATGGAAAGGAAAAGCGTTCATGCTGTTCCTCCTTTTATTCATTCTCGTCGGTTACTTGGCAACCTCGCCATTCACCTTCTTGGTGATGGGAAGTGACGCCCGTGTCGGGGAATCTTTGTCTGGATCGCGCACAGATTCTCTTCAATTGATGGAGTTTGTCCCACGGTCACGTACCGTTCAAAATGTATCGATTCCAAGAGATACGTACACGGCGATTCCTTGTGAACCGGAGCGGGAAGGAGACAAAATCACGCATGCGTTCGCCTATGGCGGGGCTGATTGTACAATCGGGGCTGTCGAAGGGTTAACGAATGCAACGATTGACGGTCAAGTTGTGATCACATTTGAATCCTTCATGGAACTCATTGATTTGATTGGAGGTGTCAATGTCACCGCGACGCACACGTTCAGCGAGAAAGGGTTCAATCAAACGTATGAGTATACAGAAGGTGTCTCTTACGCGATGGATGGAGATATGGCACTTGCTTATGCACGTCACCGGAAATCCGATACGGACGGAGCGCGGTCAAATCGTCAAACCGAGGTGATGACCGCCGTAGCTGAGAAGCTCGCAAGCCCCTCTGGATGGACTAAAATTCCAGCAACGTATCGTTTTATGAAAGAGGAGATGGGACTGGAGATGAACGTGCTACAGATGGCGTCTGTTGGGTTGACGATGATCATGAGTCCTGAAGTGAACAAGATGCAGGTTGAAGGACAAGATGCTTATATCAATAACGTGTACTATTATCAGCCGGCCGAAGAGAGTGTGAAAGAAATTCAAGATGCGCTCGATTTAACAATTTGGGGGACGACCAGATAATTTCGAGAAAAGGGTTTGAGGCGATGGCTAAAGAGGAATTTTAATCAAATGAACTACTCTTTTGAGGAGGGAAATTTGAATGAAAGTATTAGTCATTGGAGCAACAGGAAAGATCGGTAAACGTGTATTAAAAAGTTTAGCGAAAAATCATCAAGTGACCGCTTTAATTCGTTATCCTGAACTACAACCAGAGTATGAGAAAATGGGCGCACATGTGTTGACAGTTGATGTCGAAAAAGAACTGGAGAAAAAAATTCACGAGGCGACATCGGGGCAAGACGCTGTGATTATTGCTGCTACTGCAGGTGCGGATGGAACCAGTACGGAAATCGAACTGCTTGACCGCAATGTGGCCATGAAAGCAATTGATGCAGCGAAAAAAGAACGTGTACGCCACGTAGTACTTTTAAGTGCCTACGGTGCAGATCAACCGAACGCAGCACCGAAAGAACACTTTAATTTTTTGTCAGCAAACAATGCGGCTGATGAATACATCGAACATAGCGGTTTGAACTATACAATCATTTGTCCGGTGGCCATTGTCGATGAGTCAGGTAAAGGTTCGATTGAAGCGTCTGAAGACTTGAAAGACGCCGATGGGGCTACAATCTCAGAAACGGATGTTGCGACAGTCATTGCTGCAGCGCTTGACAACCGTGGATTATATGGTCGTCGAATCGAAATCAAATCAGGCAGTACGCCGATTAATGAAGCACTTGATTTTGAAGGACGTGGAGAGGTTGCGCAGGGTGGTAGAACGACATTGCGCCGACCACAACGATAATATAAGTTGAGGAGAAGATGATATGGAACGGAAGCTGTATAAAGACCCGTCCAATCAAATGATTGCCGGGGTATGTTCTGGTCTCGGACGTTATTTGGGGGTAGATGTAACCATCATGCGCTTGTTGTTTGTCGCGCTTGCCCTACTGGGTGGTCCGGGGATCTTAATCTATATTGTGCTCGCGATTATCATGAAAAAACCACCTTCAGAATATGAAGTGGAGCAAGAAGAGCGTTTCTAATAATAAATCGAAGGCTGGCCGACAAGAGTCGACCAGCCTTTTTCATGATTCGAGATAAAGTGTATAGGTGGATTCGAATGATTCTTTCGGGGGTAACAGCTGAATCCCTTCCTTTTGGGACAAATCTTTTCGATGTCCTTTGTAGTCTGCGTGGCCAAACCATGGTTCCAAACAAACAAAGGGGGCGTCTTTATGCGGTGGTGACCAGACTCCGAAATGGGTGAAACCGGGACTTTCCATCACGATTGCTTGTCCGGTCGGTTGATGACGGATCGCGGCATACTCGATATTCTCAAAAATTAACGCATCGTAGTCAAAAAGCGATCGTGTAAGAGGCAGGAACCGGCGTTCACCGAGTGGTTGATAGGCGCCTGTTAAATAGGGACCATCCAACAACAGACGATCGAGCGTACGTGTTTCTCCGAAATCAATGACATACTCCTCGAAATCACCGCCGGCAAATGGAACGTTGAAGGCAGGGTGACCACCGATGCTGAATGGTAAAGGAGACAGTCCTGAATTATAGACATGATAGGTCACGGTTAATTCTTCACCGACTAACCGGTATTCGACTGTCAATTTGAATGGGAAAGGATAGTGTGTGCGTGTTTCAGGTGTATCTTCAAGGATGAAACGGGCATGTGAATCTGAAATTGATTCGATTTCAAAAAATTCATCACGGGCAAATCCGTGTTGACTCATCGAATAAATCGAGCCTTCATAAAGGTAGCGGTCATCTAGTAATCGGCCGACGATAGGAAAGAGAATAGGGGCTTGTCGTCCCCAGTAGGTTGGATCGCCCTGCCACAATAGTTCGGTGTCCTTCACTTTCCAACTCGTCATCTCCGCCCCTTGAGCTTTTAACGTGATGCGTACGTGATCATTTTGAAGTTGCACAATTCATCCGCTCCTTTGACAAATGTGATAAGTTAAGTGTAGAAATCTTAAGTAAAACAAACAAGAGGTAAATGATGAATTTACAAAGAATCCTAATCAGTACGTTACTCCTGCTGTTCATAGCCGGCTTGGCATACAAAGGCTATGAAGAATATATGATGAGTTTGAAAACAGAACAAACGGCTTCTCAAGTGGAGAATGAGGATGTGTTGGGCGGTCTTGAAGTGGGGCGAAAAGCACCCGACTTTGAATTAGCGTCCATTGATGGGGAAGAAACCGCCTTGTCGCAATATAGAGGAGAGACGATTGTATTGAACTTTTGGGCATCCTGGTGCCCGCCGTGTCGTGAGGAGTTTCCGGAGCTGATTACATTTTCGGAAGAGGAAGGCATTCCGGTCCTCGGAGTAAATGTCACTAAAAACGAACGGCGTGGAGTGGAGGACGTAGAGGTGTTTTTAGAAGAAGTTCCGGCGTCGTTTCCGATATTATTAGACCGTACCGGCTCGGTTGAACAAACGTATAGAATTGTGGCGCTACCTACCACGTATGTGATTGATCGCGACGGGGTGATCGTGGCGAAACATACGGGACCAGTCGATGGGAAGTGGCTACGACAGCATACAGGAGAATCTTCTCAAGAATAAAAGGAGCCTGCCTCGTAGCAAGCTCCTTTTTTGAATGGATTAGTCGCGGTTCTTTTTATTTTCTTTTGATTCAGAGTTACCTTTTTTTCCGGCTTCACGAGCTTCTTGACGACGCTCTTTCTCGGCTTCACGAGCCTCTTCACGGCGTTGTTTCTCAGCTTCACGGGCTTCCTGACGACGCTCTTTCTCAGCTTCACGAGCTTCTTTTTGACGTTCTTTTTCAGCTTGTGCGGCTTGCTTTTCAGCCTCTGTCTTTTCTTCTTCGTCTTCAAGGTCTGCTTCTTCTGTAGTGGACGCTTCGTCCTCGAGTTCGACGTCTTCTTCAGTTACCGCATCCTCTGTGATTTCATCAGTATCGACTTCTTCAGTATCGACTTCTTCTGTATCCATGTCTTCTACTTCTGTCGTCTCAGCTGATTCTTCTGTTGTGGCTTCATCTGTTGTAGAATCTTCTTCTGTCATACGACCGTGTTTTTTGTAGCTTTTCGCGATCGCTTTCATTCCAGCTTCGAATTCTTCTTCTGTAATTTCGCCTGCAGCATATTGAGCTTTTAACTCTTCACGCTTCTCAGCACGTTCCATGATTCGCTCGAGTTGTTTAATGGCGTTTGAGATACCGAATTTCGTTTTATCAGAAAGTTGTTTGTGAGCCAACAATTTTTCTAAAACGAGGGCGTGCTTTTCGATGCTGTTCGAAAATTCTTTTTCGATTTCTTCAACTTCTTCAGCATCCTCTTCTTCTGAAGTGCTAGCCTCAGTCAAGTCTTCGTCGGCTTGCTCGGCACTTTCGTTTGCTTCTTCTAGCAATTCTTCTGCCGTTTCCACATCCCCGTTTTCAATGGCAACTTCAGATTCTTCAAGTCGTTCTGTCGCGTATTGGTCTTGTAAGATTGCGCGATCGCTAGCATCTTCTGTCAACTCATATTCGATTTCTTCCATCATTCTCGTTGTATCATAAAGTTCTGAATCAGGGCTAATGACCGTTTCGGCCTCTTCTGCGAAAGCATGGCCTCCGACGAACATACTCGTTCCTAATACTAAAGTGACTAGTTCTTTTTTCATTCAAAACACTCCTATTCGTTTTTAAATTCCACATGGTTCAGTAGACTGTCTATGTAAGGTGTAACTTCTTCGTGCGTCGAAGCAGGGGACATAAAAATCATAAGAGCGTGTTTACGTCCATTGTTCGTTTTGAAATATACATCTGTTTGAACTGCATTCTCTAATGTTGATTTGAAAGAAAAGGTATGGTCGGATTCCTCGATTACTTCAATGTCACCAGTACTTGCACGTAACTCATCTTTGATCATGGTAAACGTTTTTTCAGGTGTAACCGTTGTAATGAGGGCATTTAATTTTTCAGGGTGACTCAGTTTGATATTTAGGTTTTTCGTAACATTCTCCGAATCGAACTGCCATTCAGAATTTTCGTAAATGGTGATTCCGTTTGATTCGTTTGTATACATAGCTACTCGGTTTTCTTGTGGCAAGCTAGTTTGGGTGTCCTCTCCACATCCTGCGAGTAATGTACTTGTGAGCAACAAAAGTACATAAGTCAATAAATGGCGCACTTGTTTCCTCCTTTCTTCAAAAAAAGTACACCTCCGTCAACAAGGAGATGTACTTGTAACGGTAACTGGCTGGCGTGGACAGGTTGTCTTTAGCCCCTATAGCTTTGCGTCGCTACTTTTCAGTAGGTTTGCCATGATCGATTGTAAATGACTCAACGAGGAGTACGTGAATAGCGATTGCTCGACTAAAGTGTAACAAAAATATTTTTCATTCACCTATTTTTAAAATGAAAAAGCATCCAATGTAACGGATGAAAGTCGAACACGTGGTTACATAGTCATGATTGCGAGTTTCTATATTTCGAACGTCCTATGTGATCGTTTACATGTTGAGATTTGTATAGCAGGAACATAAAAAATTCCTTGCCCGACATTTCGGGCAAGGAATTTAACTTTTATAGTGCTGTTTAATCAGCGCATCAAAGTTAGGTGTCATGTCTTCTTCGAGGTAATAATGATGATTATCTCGAACAATTGTATCACCAACACGTGCTTCGGATGGCAGGAACCGTCGAGGGATAAAACTTGAGCCGTTATTCCATCTCAATACGGCATATTTACCCTCGATCCTTACCAATGTACCGTACTTAATCATGCCTCTTCCTCCTCGGCGAACAGCTTTCTGTCTCTTTTTATCCTTACTGAGTGTATTCCCACATTCCACAAAACGTACACATGTTTAAACGAGTAAGGAGTTTGTAGAGAATATCGGAAGGAATATCAATGTGTTTAGTAGATTAAAATGTGAAAAAAGATTGAAGAAAACGCTTTCTTTTTTTAAATTACTCTTCTATAATGAAATCACGGGGTGATTATGACGAAACTGTGAACAATGGGGGTATGGTCAATGTTTTCTTCAGCAATGATTGGATTGTTAGCTCTTACAGGGATAACAGTCTATGGAGTTGACCGTATGTTCACGGTCCGCTCAGAACGCGTCACAAAGAAATAGGTTTACATAGGGGGAAATCGCAACGTCTTGGGGAGACGTTGCGATTTTTTTAATAGTCTTGTTGTCTAGCTTGACGATCCGCCTCTTGTTGCTCGACCATTTTGCGATTCCGCTCATGAACGCGGTCAAAAAAATCGTGTTCCGGCCAAGATGGGGACCATAGACGTTCGTGTGGGAGAGCGAGGATGTATTCTTCTGCCTCACTAAGACGCTTGATCATATCGCTTCGGTTATCACAGAGGTCCCCATGACCTGGAATGAACCATCGGATTTCGTACTCGTATATGGCGGTCTGGAGAGTTTGCAAGGACCGAAGATAAGCTGCCGAATCATGTTCAATGAAAGGCGGTTCAATATTTGAACCGTAATCTCCGCAAATTAATAGATGCATCGGCTCAATCATTAACGACATGTGTGTGGCATCGTGACCAGGTGTCAGGAAAAATGTGATGGGAACCGAACCGATTTCGAGCGTCTCCTCTTGTTGGATGACGAGATCGATTGATGGTTTCCGTATCGGGCGATTGATGTAATACTGCTCGTAGAACTTTTGGATTTCATCCAATTGTTCGGATGAGTCCTGTTCAACGAATGCTTTTGAGGCGATGGTTGTTGCGTCAGGGAAAGCATATGCACCGATGATATGATCGAAATGATGGTGGGTATAAATGACATATAACTCTTTATTTTCGCGTTTCAATTCGATATCACGCCGGATTGTAGCGACTTCTTCAGGTAGCCAGTTTGGATCGATTAGAATGAGACAGTCGTCAGCTTCAATTAATGTAGAGGTCGTTCGCATCAAGGCGCTTTCGTAGATGGTGAAAGACTGTAGTTTCGCTTGAATCACCGTTATTCCTCCTCGGATTGTCATCTGTATCATTCTTTCTTTTCCCGATTATGTTTTGAATAATCATTATGGTGCGAAACAAAAAAAGCAGAAAGTCGATTGACTTTCTGCTTTTGCAAGGTTCAAACCATGCGATTTATGTGTGCGAGACCGCCTCGCGTATATGTCGATATTGGAGCGGGTGAAGGGAATCGAACCCTCGTCATCAGCTTGGAAGGCTGAGGTTTTACCATTAAACTACACCCGCATTGAGTGAATAAAATAATTGGAGCGGGTGAAGGGAATCGAACCCTCGTCATCAGCTTGGAAGGCTGAGGTTTTACCATTAAACTACACCCGCGAAACGTTTAACGTTACGGTAATATAATAGCATATGCGATACGAATTGCAAACCCTTTTTTGAAAAAACTTTTTTTATTGCGAAGTCGCCACTGAAACGAAGATAATAGAAAAAAGGAGAGAAATCAAGTATGAGTGAACGTAAATCTTATTTAAAACTGCTGGGCGAAGGATTTCAAATGATGAAACAGTCCAAACAAACAGAATCGACGATCGCTCTCCGGGGATGGACTTTTTCAATCAAACAAGATCAGGGATGGTTCGTGATTCTACGGGCAAAGCGGATCAAGTGGATCGGATTACCGAACGATACGTTCCAAATTGAAAAAACACTAGTGAAAATTGGTGACCTTCAACTGACTCGTCATGAAGAAACGAACGAGGTACGTTTGACCATTGATGAAGAATGGGGATTGGAAAGTAAGATTGTTTGTGACAATCTAGAATGGGGAAAGTTCATCGATGCACTTAAACAAGTGAAGGGGGAGTAATCGTGAGTGAGGAGAGGCTATATCGACTGGAAGCCGAAGCGCGTGGGAGCGCATGGCGAGCTCGTGTATTGACAGGTATACAGCGTTTTCGGTTTTATAAAGGCGAATTGCTCGCACCTAAAGACCGGCCATATGTCGTTCTCAGCATTTCCCAAGATGAAAGTTCGTTACCGGACGTGCTCGAAACCGATATGGGGATTTTATTGATCCATGAGCGGGTTGGACCGATTTTTATGAAATTATGTCCTTACGATATCCAGCTTGTTCGTGTTGAACTTCACACGAGTACGGGAAAGACAGACCGTTACTGTGCCCTGAACGTATTACGCCGCTTTGAAATTGAACACCTTGAACATTCAAACGAGTATCGTCCGATCAATTCGGAACGGCTCTACTTTTTATCCAATCAGACGGTCCAAATGAATTTATATGGCCATATGATTGCTCAAGATTTAAATAGCCAGCGCTTTTATGTGACCGAGCGAATGAAAGTAGCGCTTCAAGGTCGGATGGTGACTGGTTTGTCATTTAAGCAAGTAAAGGAGAAGACAGCATGAAAGATTACGAAATCGACGGGTGGTTCCGTTTGTCCTACCCCGAGCACTACGAATACAGTGAGGAAGAAGACTATGTGAGTTTTTATTCTACGGAGTCGGACGCACAAGGTACCCTCCAAATTTCGATTTATGAGGCAGAGGAAGCTCAAGCTCCTCGAGATGCAGCTTTACAGGAGTTGAATACCTTTTTGGGTGAATTCCCGATTGATGTGAAAGTCGCCCCGAGTGTGACGGATGAGTCGGGAAATATGACGACGGCTTACGCGAGCGGCATTGAGGACGACATGCATTTAGACGTCTGGTCGCTTACGGACGGGACGCGCTTGTTGTTCTTGACGTATGTAGCGGACCAGGTGACGAATGAGAAAGTAGAAATCGAAGCCATGATTGATTCAATCGAATGGGTATAAAAAGAGACACGACGCCAGAGTGGCGCGTGTCTCTTTTCGATTACTGATACTTCGGTACATCGAAGTGGAGCGTGTAAGCATCAAGAAGTTGATAGACATCATAAATTTGTTTCGTTTGGAGAGCAGCCCATGCGATATTCGTCGCATATTGATGGGTTCCAGGAGCAGCTGGGTTAAACCGCATTTTATACAGCGTATTTTGTTTGTATGTTGAGTGGTTGATGTAGCTTGCACCAATCCAATACGCACCGCCGATGACGGCTTGTTTCGGTGAGAACCATCCTTGTTGGAATGCGTATTTTGCACCTTGTCCGAGCGGATCGCTGTCGACAGCCTGAATGCCGTACATATTATAGACCGTTGCTGCGACTTCTCGTTCCGGATAGATACGATTTCCATAAATGTTGATCAAGGCGTTTCCATCTTTGTCGACCGGTACGCCTGATGCGAGAAGAGACGTTCCGTTCCCGGTCTCATGGAGAGCATGTGACAATAAATACACTTCATTGATCCCATACTGTTTACCTGCATCTACAAATGCCTGTCCGAGACCGCTGAGTGATCCTTTTGACGTGAGCATTTTATTCAGGATCGTCGCCGTCGTACCCGCACTCTTCGATAAGTCTAAGAACTGATAGAACGAACGGGAGTTTGGATCGATTCGACTCGGATCCACATACGTCAGGATTTCTTCAGGAGACGCAAGTCGCCATTGGTAGTCATAAATTTGTCTACTGTAGCCTGCCGGACGCTTGTAGTAAACCGTGTAATAGTTCCCGTCCTGTCCGGTAATTTTCACTTGCTCACCTGGATTGATTAGTCCATACACGTGAGATGATAAGAGAGGCTTGCTTAAAATTTCAGCAGTTCCCATAACTGAACTGAATGTGACATAGCCGGTCATCGTGCCATATTTAACTTTATACCAAGAGCCTGAGCGAGACACGTAAGATACGGTACCCCCGGAAGGAACGGTTATAAGCGTTGCGGCACTTGAAGAAGCTGACATTTTTAATGCGGTGCCTAACCCGGAGACGACCTTTAGCTCCGGTTTGACGATTGTTCCAGTCTCGCCGCTGACCGATACCCAAGCCCGTGGCAAGTAGGCAGGATCGTACAGATGAAAGTCTGTTTGAGCAAATTCGGCCTCTTGTCGATCTGCCATCGCCTGTACCGTCATCGGATAACTTGTATAGTTCACGACTTTTGTGATTTCTGTGGCCGGAGGCGTCGTCGGAACGGTTACAGTGTAGCCTAGATGAATGTAGTTTCCGGCGTAAGTTCCGCTCGTCAACAGTCCCCAAGCCGAACCGATGATCGGTTTCACGTTGACCAGTGTTCCGGTATCGAGGGATCCGACCTTGTTTGTTGTTAATATTTCTGGCGTTGAACGAACGTTGAGCGGACCGCCCCCGTCTACTTCTATTCTTACCTGACGTTCGGTATCATACCGTTCGCTCGGCGGTTGCGTTTTCGAGAAGTACTCTGCCGTTGCATAACCTGTGAAAGTGCCATACTCAATTTTAAAGAGTGTGCTCGATAAACCGTATTCGGATACTTGTACAACTTTCGTGCCGTAAGGAATGACAGCGATTTTTGCTTTGTTCGCATCAGAACGGTCATAGAGAACGATGTCTCGTGTAGCGTAATAGTCTGATCGTACGATGACATCCGGATTTTTGAGCGAGAAGTGACTTGAACCTGCGTAGCCTGTCTTTCCGTCATATTTCACTTTAAACCATGAATCGGCCAATCCGCTTTGTGAGATTTGCTCGACTTTCGCACCGAACGGGATCGTATCGATTTTCGTCGCCCCTGCGGCAGAAGAATCGTACATCGCCACGTTCGTCGTCGCGTAATATGGTGTGATGGTGATCACCTCTGGTGGGGTGGTCGAGAAGTGGCGTGAGCCGGCATAACCCGTTTTCCCATTGTATTTTACTTTGAACCATGAATCGGATAACCCGCTTTGTGAGATTTGCTCGACTTTTGCGCCGAGTGGAATCGTCTCGATTTTTGTTGCTCCGGAAGCGGATGAGTCATACATTGCCACATTTGTTGATGCATAATACGGTGTCACCGTAATCACCTCAGGCGGATTTGTGGAGAAGTGGCGAGCAGCCGCGTAACCGGTAAGTCCATCATATTCAATTTTAAACCAAGAATCCGACAGGTTACTGTCAGAGATTTGCGAGACTTTCGTGCCTTCTTTAATCGTACGCAGACGTGCTGCACCAGATGCTGAAGACTCGTACATGACTAAATCTCGAACCGCGTAGTATGTCGTCTTGACTACAGTTTCCGGTTTTGTCGTAGAGAAGTTTCGGGCCGAAGCATAACCTGTGATGTTTCCGTATTGAACTTTGAACCACGAGGTAGCCAGCCCGTTCACATAAATGCGTTGTACCTGGGCGCCGAGTGGGATCGTGGCAATTTTCGTAGCGCCCGTGCCGGAACGATCATAAAGCGCGGCGTTTCGAGTCGCATAATAAGCTGTCGTTGCTTGAGCAGTTAACAAAGTACTCGAAAAATTGCGGGCCGGCGCATAACCGACGAGAGAACCATATTCGATTTTAAACCAAGAACCGGTTGCGCCTAATGAATCTAAATACGTCACTTTTGCACCAGCGGGGATGGTAGCGATTTTTGAAGCGCCTGTCCCGGTCTGGTCGTAAAGGACAGAGGTATCTTTCGCATAAAATGAAGTACTGATTGAATTGAAGTAGCGAGCGGCGACATAGCCGGTGTAGGTGCCATAAGTCACTTTAAACCAAGAATCCGTCGCCCCGTGTGCAGAGACGAATGTCACAATTGCATCTTCTGGTACGACCGTCACTACTGACGATGTAGTTGACATAGATGACCGTAAATTGACGTCAGTGTCCGCGACGTAAAGCTCTACTGATGGTGTAGTCGTATCGACAGTCAAGTAAGTCGAAGAGACGTAGCGTTTTTGTCCCTCGAATTCAATTTGCGCCCAATCGTCATTGACCGAATAAACGTCAACTGTTGTCCCTTCCGTTAACTTTCCGACGATGTCTGAAGTTGTAGAAGTATCTGAACGAACGTTTAGGATGGGCGTGTTCACCGTTCCTGCATATGTTGCTGCGTATGATTGGATGGGGGCAAGTGTGCTTAAAATCGTACTGGATACAAGAGCCGCCACACCGAATCGTGAGAGTGTGTGTTTCAATATGTTACCCCTTTCGGTTGCTTCAATGTTTGAGAAATAATGATTGCGGTCTAAGTATAACTTACTTAAAAAATGGAAAGAAGAAGAAGATTTTCAAAAGAGGTAAATGGTTGAGCGGTCTGTATGAAAATGGCAAAATAAAAACCTCCTTTAAAAAGGAGGTTAGACCATTTATTGGTTTGAAGTTTGTTCGAGCCACAATGAGATATCAGCCCATACCTGTTCACGCTGCTCTTCGCGCAATACTTCATGTCTCGCACCATCATATGAAGAGACGCAGATCTCTACATCGGCGGCCTGGTATTTTTTGATGATGCCCTTTAGCCGTTCCCCGTCAAAAATAACAGGGTCTTCCGCACCGACGACAAACAAAATCGGGACCTCTCTCGGGTGCTCGTGAATGCGGGCGGACGTGGTGACGTCGAGCGAAGCTTTCGTCACTTCATACAAATAGCCGAGGGTAGGAAGGCCGCCGCAATGCTGATCTGTTAGATAGGCGTCGACTTCTTCGGGAGAGCTGGAAATCCAATCGCTGCTCGTCCTTGCCGGCAGGAACTTCAGATTGTATCGACCGAACAAAAGACGTTCGAATAATTTTGAGCGATGGGTGCTGCCTTTTCGTTTCAATGCGGTGGAAATGGCGGAATGTCCTAACAAGCCGGCTACTCCGGAATGGGGAGGGGGCGAGACGGCGATGACCCCCGCCAGAACTTGTCCCATCACTTGTCCGAGGCGACGGGCAAGCAACGATCCGAAGCTGTGACCAAGCACGAACGTCGGTAGCTCGTCTTGAAACTGATTTATGAAATACTGGGCATCCTCGACCATTTGTTGAAACCCTTCTTCAGGCTCGAGGTGACCGTAATAGTCTTGCTCGTGAGAGGCCGGACCTGCCCCTCTCAAGTCGCAGGCATACACGTTAAATCCATTTTCTGTAAGAAAATGAGCGAATTCAATATATCTTCGATAATGTTCCAACATCCCGTGAAACAGGAATATATTCCCTATCGGATGTTCAGCCCTCATGAACATTACATCTGTCTCGTACCCATCCGGATAAATCAGTTTCATTTCATCCACGAACATTCCCTCCAATGTTTAAAAGAGTCCAATCGCCTTTCCGGTCGTATCAATCCCCATGTTCAAGGCAGCCGGTTGCTTTGGCAAGCCTGGCATGGTTAAAACATTTCCGGTTAGGGCGACAAGGAATCCGGCACCGACAGACGGTTTCAACTCACGGACTGTGATCGTGAATCCTTGTTGATAACCGAATTTAGTCGGATCATCAGATAATGAGAATGGTGTTTTCGCCATACAAATCGGCAGATCCGCCCAGCCGTTTGCCTGAATATCTTTCATTTGTTTCTTCGCCTTTGGAGTGAAGTTTACATCGGCAGCTCCATATACTTCGCGCGCGATCGTTGTAATTTTTTGCTCAATCGTGTCCGTCAACTCATAAAGTGGTGTCAACTGACTTTCGTTTGACTCGACCGCATCGATGACGGCTTCAGCCAGGCTTTGTCCCCCGAGTCCGCCGCTTGCCCAGACTTCGCTGAGGGAGGCGCGGATTTTGTTTGAGGCACACCAATTGAGGACGGTAGACAATTCTTCTTCTGTATCTGAGTTGAAGCGGTTCAATGCGACAACAGTCGGAAGACCGAGTTTTTTCATCGTGTCAACGTGTTTGGCTAGTAATTTAAGCCCCTCTGTTACCGCTTCGATGTCTTCCACATGGAGCTTGTCTTTCGGAACGCCGCCGTGCATTTTTAATGCTCGCACTGTCGCAACCAGTACAACCGCATCAGGATTTAACTCCCCGACACGTGACTTGATGTGACAGAATTTCTCAGCCCCGAGATCTGCCCCAAAACCAGCTTCGGTGACGACATATTCCCCGAGCTTCAATGCGGTTTTCGTCGCAATCAACGAGTTACAACCGTGGGCGATGTTCGCAAATGGTCCCCCGTGGACAAGCGCAGGAGTCTGCTCGAGTGTTTGAACGAGGTTCGGTTTGAACGCTTCTTTCAACAAGAGGGTCGCTGCGCCGGCTGCTCCGATTTGTTCAGCGGTGATCGGTTCGTTTTGATGGTCATAGGCCACGACGATACGCTTGATCCGCTCCTCGAGGTCCGACAACGAATCGGCGAGACAAAGGATCGCCATAATTTCAGATGCGACCGTGATATCAAAGCCATCTTCACGAGGGATGCCGTGCGCGGTGCCACCGAGGCCGACCGTTACATGGCGCAAGGCGCGGTCATTCAAATCAAGCACGCGTTTCCAAACGATCCGGCGCACATCAATCCCTAAATCATTGCCTTGATGAAGGTGATTGTCTAACATCGCACTGATCGTGTTGTGGGCCGACGTGATGGCATGCATATCACCAGTAAAATGCAGGTTGATGTCTTCCATCGGCAGCACTTGACTGAACCCGCCGCCAGCCGCTCCACCTTTTAATCCCATGGTCGGGCCGAGGGATGGCTCACGTAGACAGACGATTGCTTGTTTGTTCAGTTGGTTCAAAGCTTGTCCAAGCCCTACAGTAACTGTCGATTTTCCTTCTCCAGCCGGGGTCGGATTGATCGCGGTGACGAGAACGAGCTTTCCGTCTTCGTTTGTTTTGACCCGTTCGAGTACGTCAAAAGAAAGTTTGGCTTTGTACTTTCCGTAAAGGTCAAGGTCCTCTTCCTGTAGTCCGAGTTTTTCTCCGATTTGTTTGATTGGTAATGTTTCCGCTTGTTGGGCAATCGTTAGGTCGGATAATGGCTTCGTTGTCGTCATGCAAAAGTCCCTCCATTTTCGAACATTTTTTGTCTAATGTATTCTTTTGTTCGCTTTTTCTGGTCGAAAGAGTGTAGAAATAACCATTGTGTGCCACTCGTTCGTATTGTCATTGAGTTTATCATAACGCATGACCGAGAAGAATTCATTAATTCAGTTCAATATTTTCCACCCTTTCCGTCAAATGTATCCGTTTTCATTTAAGGTCGGAACCGATACATTGATAGTGGAGGCGATATACATGACAGAAACATCAAAACGAAAATCGCGTAGACGCAATTGGAGAAAACCAGCGAGCTTTATCGCGTTTGTAGGTCCTGCGTTATTAGCGTTCATCGTAATTGTACTCATTCCGTTCTTTAATGGGATTTACTACAGTTTCACCGACTGGAATGGGGTAACTCAAAAGTTGAACTTTGTTGGATTCGACAATTATCATCGATTACTATTCGAAGACGAACAGTTCCGTGATTCGTTCTGGATCACGACGAAATATACGATCGTATCCGTGCTGCTGACGAATATCGTCGGATTCTCACTGGCACTACTGTTGACGTTAAACATTAAGACGCGAAATATGTTGCGCACCATTTTCTTCATGCCGAACTTGATCGGCGGATTGATCCTCGGATTCATTTGGCAATTCATTTACGTGAAAGGCTTCGCATCCATCGGAGCACTGACAGGATGGAGTCTATTTGAATTACCCTGGCTCGGGGACGCACAAACGGCTTTTTGGGGAATTGTCATCGTGGCGATTTGGCAAGGTGGGGGATATGTCATGGTCATCTATATTGCCGCACTGCAAAACGTACCGACCGACTTGATGGAGGCTGCTCGCATCGATGGGGCGAACCGGTTGAAGATGCTTCGTCATATCACGCTGCCGATGATCATGCCGTCGATTACGATTTGTCTGTTCCTGACGATTTCATGGTCGTTCAAAGTGTTTGATACGAACCTTTCGCTTACGAACGGCGGACCGTTTAAATCGACGGAAATGCTGGCGCTTAACATTTACACAGAATCGTTCGTGAATAATAACTATGGTCTCGGATCGGCGAAGGCGGTCATCTTCTTCCTCGTCGTGGCCGCAATCACAGTCACGCAAGTATATGTCACGAAAAAACGGGAGGTGGAAGCATGACGACGGAAAAAATTGAACGTCTCGAATCTAAAATAGACGAGACACCGAACAACGTCCTTCCTCAAAAACCGTTACGGCACGGTCGTTATTCAGCGAATCTCGGACTTGTGGAACTCGTCGCCATTTTACTTGGGTTACTCTACCTCGTGCCATTCTATTATGTCGTCGTCAACTCGTTCAAATCGATGGCAGAAATCTTTACGAATACGTCCGCCTTACCGAATGAATGGTTGACGTCAAATTATACGGAAGCGTGGGAGGCGATGAACTTCGGTCGCGTCTTCCTGAACTCGCTCCTGATCACTGCCGGAGCGAACATCGTCATCGTCATCTTCACCTCGATGGCGGCATGGAAATTGGTTCGGACGAAGCATTGGGTGTCGACACTGATTTTCTTCTTGTTCGTCGCAGCGATGGTCATCCCGTTCCAATCGATCATGATTCCGCTCGTCCGGGTGGCAGGTGATATTGGTCTTATGAACAGCCATTGGGGCTTGATCATCATGTATCTCGGATTCGGATCGGGGATTTCGGTTTTCCTTTACCACGGGTTTATGAAGTCGATCCCTGAAGAGATTGAAGAGGCGGCCATCATCGATGGATGCTCGACATGGGGTGTGTTTTGGCGCATCGTCTTCCCGCTCTTAAAACCGATCACGGTGACCATCGTCATCTTGAACAGCCTTTGGATTTGGAATGACTTCCTGCTCCCATCGCTCGTCCTGCGAGATATCGAACTGCGCACGATTCCGCTCGCGACGTTCTATTTCTTTGGGCAATACACGAAACAATGGGATTTGGCGTTAGCTGGTTTAGTGCTTGGAATCGTCCCGCTTCTGGTCTTCTTCTTCGGTATGCAAAAGCATATCATCAAAGGGATCACGAGCGGTTCGATCAAATAACCCTTCCCAAGGGAATCCTCCGTACGCTACACGGAGGATTATTTTTTTGAAAAAAACCGTTGACAATAGTCTGAAAATTTTTAATAATGAATTCAATTCAATTGTGAACGACGTCGAAAGGACGAGTACACGAAGGAAGTGAGCCAAGCGATCCGGGGGTGGTGGGAGCCCGGTCTTAACCCTTCGTCGAAAAACTTCCTGGAGTCGCTACCCGAACGCTTTGCCAGTAGACGTAGCCGGACCGCTCCCCGTTATCGGAGTTACGAGATGATTGTCTCGAAAAAGTGAGTAGATTCGTCTACTAATTTGGGTGGCACCGCGGAACCGAAGTCTTCCGTCCCATGTTCGATGGGAATGGAGGGCTTTTTTTCATGGCTTCATTTTCAAATATTCCACAATTGGAGGAAACGGAAAATGACAACAGCAACAAGCACGATGAAAGAAAGACAGCAAACAATCGCAGCGGTAAAAGCATTATTTGAGGACAAGTTCAGCACCAAGCTCGAACTTACCCAGGTTCAAGCCCCACTCTTCGTGGAGTCGGCGAGCGGTGTGAACGACCATTTGAACGGTGTCGAGCGCATCATCCAGTTCGACACGATGTACCCGGGACATGAACTTGAAATCGTTCAATCCCTTGCCAAATGGAAACGGGAAGCACTCGGACGTTATGACTTTGGTGTAGGTGAAGGTTTATATACGCAAATGCGTGCGATTCGCAGGGATGAAGAGTTGGATGCGACGCACTCACTGTTTGTCGATCAATGGGATTGGGAGCGTGTCATCGCGCGTGAAGATCGAACAATCGATTATTTGAAAACAACGGTTCGCTCGATCTATGAGGCGATCCGGGAAACTGAATCGGCTGTCGAAGCATCATTCGGGATCAAAGCCATGTTACCGCCGACGATTCATTTCATCACGAGCCAGGAACTCGAGGATAGCTATCCGGCCCTGACGCCGAAAGAACGTGAGCATGCAATCTGTAAAGAGTATGGCGCGGTCTTCATCTCACAGATCGGGGACTTGCTCGCCTCGGGAATGAAGCATGATGGGCGTGCGGCGGACTACGATGACTGGTCGCTCAACGGAGATATTCTCGTCTGGCATCCAGCATTGGAAACGGCGTTTGAGCTCTCATCGATGGGGATCCGTGTCGATGAAACAGCGCTTGAAGAACAGTTGATCAAAGCAGGTGCTGAAGAGAAACGGGCGTATCCTTTCCACAAAGCGATTTTAGAGGGCAAGCTGCCTCTCACAATTGGTGGCGGAATCGGTGAGTCCCGTATGGCAATGTACTTACTCCGTGCGCGTCATATCGGTGAAGTTCAAACATCCGTATGGCCAGAGGCGGTCATGCAGGCGTGTGAGGAGGCTGGAATCAGCTTGTTGTAATACTATATAGAAGAAACGCGAGCAGGACCCTAAACTACGGGTCCTGTTTTTCTGTGCAACATTTTCCACCCTATTCGTCAATTTTGACACCTACATGATGGAAGCGTTTTCATTTAAAGTGAAACTGTAATGAATGGATCAGATCAAGGGAGGAAATGAAATGAAACGGAAGTGGAAATTAGCTACAGCTGTTATGACAGCGGGGATGGTCTTATCTTTAGCAGCTTGCGGAGGCGGGTCACTGACAGATGAAGGGTCGTCTGACGGAAACTCAAACAACGACGACAAAAAAGACGTGACATTGAACGTCTTCCAATTCAAAGCGGAGATCGCAAAAGATCTTGAAGCGATGGCGAAAGAATATGAGGAAGAAACAGGCGTCAAAGTGACAGTGCAAACAGTCGGCGGTGGAGCGGACTATGGTGCGGCTCTTAAATCGCAATTCGCTTCAGGCAATGAACCGGATATCTTCAACAACGGTGGTTTCACGGAAGCCCAAACTTGGAAAGATAAGTTGGAAGATTTGTCAGACGAGAAATGGGTTGGTGACTTAACTGAGGTCGCAAAAGAACCGATGACGATGGATGGCAAATTGTATGGTATGCCGATGAACCTTGAAGGTTACGGCTTCATTTACAACAAAGCGTTATTCGAAAAAGCAGGAATCAGTGAATTGCCGAAAACATTGTCTGAGTTGACGGATGCGGCTGAGAAATTGGATAAAGCCGGAATCACACCATTCTCTGTCGGTTACGCAGAGTTCTGGATTCTCGGTATCCACTTGTTGAACATCCCGATGGCACAGCAGGACGATCCGGATGCGTTCATTCAAGCATTGAATGAAAACAAAGCGAAGTTTGAAGACAACGAACAATTCCAAGACTTCTTGAAATTATTCGATTTGACAATCAAGTATGGAAACAAAAACCCGTTGACGACGGACTACAATACACAAGTCACACAGTTTGCTCAAGGTGAGACAGCGATGCTCCAGCAAGGAAACTGGGCACAGCAAATGATCCTCGACGTGAACCCGGATATGGAGATGGGCTTCGTTCCAATCCCAATCAACGACGACAAAGAAAAAATGGATCGCCTCCCTGTAGGGGTTCCGAACAACTGGGTCGTGAACAAAAACTCGAAGTATAAAGAAGAAGCAAAAGACTTCTTAGAGTGGATGGCGACATCTGACACTGGGAAAGACTACATGGTGAACAAGTTCAAGTTCATCCCTGCATTCAAGTCGATCGAAGCAAACGATCTCGGACCACTTGCTGAAGACATCTTGGCTTATTCGAACGAAGGCAAGACAATCTCTTGGAACTGGTTCAAGTATCCAGATGGAGCGGTTAACGAATACGGTGCATTAATGCAAGCCTATGTCGGCAACCAAAAAACAGGTGAAGAAATGCTTCAGGACTTCACAAAAGTATGGCAGGATAAAGCGAAATAATCGATACACAAGTGGCGAAACGACCCCTTCGCCACTTGTGTTTTTTTTATGAAGAAACTGTCACAGGAATCCCATGGAAAGCACACACATACCCCGAGGGGTTTTCGTAAAATGAGGATTGTAAGCGTTGGTCAAAAGGAGGGGGCATGAAACGATTTATTATCATCTTATTTCTAGTCGGATTCACCGGGGCGGTGGAGGCAGAGGAGCAACCGGTTTCTTTAGAAAAACCGATCATCCTTGAATCGAATGAAACGTTCGATGGTGAAGGTCGAACGTATGAAAGTTGTGGGCATCCCGCTTTCATCATGCGGGGGACCGGGACACTTCTGGAACATGTAACAATCGAACAATGTGCAGGTGAAGAGGTACCGGCTATCCAAGTGTCTGGACTGGGGCATCAAATTCTCGACATATCCATTCAAGCTTCCGGTGTCGGAATCCAAGTGGAGGATAGTTACGGGGTGCGCATCCTGCGGACCAACATTGAAGGGGATGGGACGAAAGAGGGCGTCGCCTTATTTAATAGTGAGGCAGCGGAATTAAAAGGTGTGGTCGTTGAAAACGTCCGGGATGGGATTTATATCGAACAGGGTTCGCACCATACATTGATTCGCCCTGTCGTGTCCCATTCCAGATACGGGATTCATTTAATGTTTCCGACGGATGTGACCATCTCTTTTCCACAGCTTCACCATAACGGGACCGGGGCCATGATTATGGGAACGGATCAAGTGGTTTTTAAAAACGGTCAAGTGCATGACCAAATCGGTGGAACGGCGATGGGACTCATGTTATATGAGGCGGTCGGGACGACAATCGATATGACGGAGATTCGTGGAAACCGGATTGGAATTTATGCGGAACAATCAGAATGGACAACGCTACAACGGAATGACATAAACGGGAATCAAATCGGATTACGATTCAAGCAAGCAAATGATATGACGATACTTCAAAACAATATGATGGGAAATCGATACCCGGTAACGATGTTCGAATCGGCCAACAACGTGGTGCAAGCGAATGTTTGGGGCGGGAGAACGCTCGATGTGGATGGAGATGGATTAAGTGAGATTCCATTTCGTGCTGACCCTTATCTGTTCACATTAACGGATACATACGAAGCGTTTGAACTGCTGTACGGGTCTCCAGGTCTCGTGATGCTGGAAACCATCTTACGGAGTCCGGACGATGTATCGCTGACAGATGAGGCGCCGCGCATTTCTGAAGGTCGTTGGGAATGGAACGGTTCGATTAAACAAGGTGCGATTTTACTCGTGATCTTATTGATTTGGAATTTTGGGAGGAAGCAAAATGAAATCTTATAAAACAGTAGCAGGACTCATGACAGTGACAGGACTAACTTTGGCTTTAGGCGCTTGTTCAAGCGCAGCGGCAGAACCGTTCGATATCGAATGGGGCGAAACAGAGTGTGAAGTGTGCAAAATGAAAGTGATGGATGAACAGTTCGCCGCCGAAGCAATCATGGATAATGAAAAAGGGTATGCGTTTGACGACATCGGTTGCTTGATGCGCGACTGGTACCCGGAACAAAAAGAAGACGAGATTGCCGCCATGTACGTAAAAGATTTTAATACGAAGGCGTGGGTCGAACTGGACGAGGCGATCTTCGTTTACGATAAAGAATCAAAAACACCGATGGCTTATAACATCGTCTCTTTTGCGAAAGAAGCTGACGCTGAGGATTATGCAGAAGAAACTGGTGGGACAATCATGGACTTCGAGGATTTAAAAGATCACTCCTGGGAACGTGGGGAAATGAATCATATGAAGATGGACGAAGAAGGCTCGATGAGTGACATGGAGCAAGACGGCGATATGGACATGGACGCTGAAGAAGGTCAATAAGTGATGACTTTATGGCGGATGGAGTGGGGGCGCGCGCTCCGGCAGAAAGAAAATTACGTCTTCCTCTTCACATGGACACTTGTACTTGTATTATTAGGAGGACTCGGCCAAGCATTACCGATTGCTGCCGAATATACAAACGTCAGTGCTACGCTCATTACTGCGCTCGGCATGTTACTTCCATTGTTTATTCTCCTTACGACAGCTCTGCATTGGGGACATGAGCAGGAATCGAAACGTCTTCGACTTTTATCGACGTTTACGTTCCCCGGTTGGAAGCTTATTTGGCTTCGATATAGTACGTTCGTTGCAACGCAACTCCTTTTGTCCTTTCTCGCCTTTACGGTTGCATCCCTCGTCGTCGATTTGAGCCGCGATACGTGGGTCGGTTTATTCGCCTATGTGAACGGACTGACGCTTTATGCGGCTGCTCTCGGCACGATTCTGGGGCTAGTCGGGAAAACGAGACTCCGCGCCATATTACTCGCTTTTATGACGTGGGTCGTCCTTGTTCTCCTTTGGCCGACGATTTTAGTAACCACCATTTCTTGGTTGCCGTACAGGATGCAAGTGAATGGAATGATGATGGCGCTCTTCTTGAACGGATTTGATTTATTACGTGTATGGGTGAGTGTCGCGTTGTCCTCTCCGGAGCAATTCGGGACGATTTATATCGACTACTTGACGTGGTTTCATCAGCCGTTTGGTCATGCTCTGGTCTGGACTTATTTACTCCTGATGAGTTTTCTGTTCCTGGTCGTTGCCTCAACACGTCTATTTGGAGGAAAAGGACATGATTCGATTTAATCAAGTAGGAAAACGTTATGGCGACAAATGGTCCCTGCAACCTTTTGACGGTGAAATTGCTTCGGGCAAAATCATCGCCTTATGTGGAAGCAACGGAGCAGGTAAGTCGACCTTGCTCAATGTGTTGAACGGTACCCTTCAGCCGAGTGTCGGTGAAGTTTTGATCGGAGAAGTGTCCCCGAAACAGCGACGTCGCTATAATGCGACGTTCGGTTATATGCCGGATGATTTTTCATTCGACCCCTCGTGGACCGTTCAGGAGACGTTTGGTTATTATGCGTATTTGCAAGGTGGGCGACCTGATTCGACATACTTGGCGCGAGTAGGGCTCAATGACCGCTCACGACTCCGTGTGTCGGAATTATCCAAAGGGATGCGTCAACGTCTCTTGCTCGCCCAAGCACTTGTCACACAACCTGACGTATTGTTACTGGATGAACCGACGAACGGGCTTGACCCAATCTGGATGCAAACCTTACGTCATCTCTTGCGCGACGAGGCGAACCGTGGAGCCACGATTATTTTTTCAACACACCAACTCGATGTCGCAACCCTATTAGCTGATGAAGTGTGGACGATGGAAGCCGGAACGATCACCGGTAAAATCCTTGTCGAAGATGAGCGACAGGCATACGAGGAACTGAGACGATTTTTCTTCGGTTCAGAACAAGAGACTTGTCAAATGGACATCGCTCCCACAAAATAATATACAGATGAAGTGGTGCTCGGAACCTTCCGACACCACTATTTTTTTGGGGGATGGAGCAGATGAGAAGAAACGTAACGATTGCCTTATTATTGGCAACCTTTTTGGCAGCAATCGAAGGGACGGTTGTATCGGTCGCGACGCCTGTGATTGCGAGTGAATTGAATGGTGCGACGCTTGTGAGTTGGGTGTTCGCGGCATTCCTGTTGTTCACCGCGGTATCGACGCCGATTTATGGGAAGTTAGCGGACCTGTTCGGAAGAAAACGTGTATTACTGTTTGGAATTGGGCTTTTTACATTGTCCTCTTTACTTTGTGGACTTTCCACATCGATGGAGCAACTGATTGTCTTTCGAGCCCTACAAGGACTCGGGGCAGGAGCGGTATGGCCGATTTCGATGACGATTATCGGAGATTTATTTAAATATGAAGAACGAGGGAAAATTCAAGGGATCTTAAGTGCGGTATGGGGGATTTCTGGTGTCCTCGGTCCGGTGATTGGCGGATTTTTAGTAGAAACGCTCTCGTGGCGTTACGTCTTTTTACTAAACGTCCCCTTCTCGCTTCTTTCATTTGCCATGATCGTGATGTTTTATAAAGAGACGGTAACGGAGACGGCGGAACGAATTGATATGAAAGGTGCGCTCCTGTTTGCGGCAGGAACCTCCGCTTTCTTGTATGCGTTAATCAGTTACAGTGAAACGAACGTGTGGACGACTCCGATTATCGTGAGCGGACTTTGCAGTGTCTTGTTCATCACAAGTTTCTTCCTATTGGAAAGAAGAGCGAAAACCCCGCTGTTACCGCTGGATCTGTTGAAGCAACCAACGATCGCAGCCATTAACGGCGCAGTGTTTTTCGGCGCCTGGGTGCTCGTCTCCATGTCAGCGTATATTCCGATTTGGGCACAGGCGGTATTAGGAAAGACGGCGACAGAGGCGGGGTTCATGCTGATGCCGCTATCCGTGGCTTGGACGTTTACATCGATTATCGGCGGACGTACGCTTGGCGTCGCGTCACCGAAACGTCGTGCGATCACAGGGATGGGCTTTTTGATTCTCGGTACCTTCCTATTGACCTTGCTTACGCAAGATAGCTCGGATGCTTGGGTGTACTTGGCCGTCGGAATCATCGGAGTCGGCTTTGGTTTATCTCAACCGATGTTTATTGTCGTCTTGCAGACCGTTGTCTCCTACAAACAACGGGGGACAGCGACGGCGACAAATTCATTTTTAAGTACCGTCGGACAAACACTCGGTGTCGCCGTTTTCGGTGCGGTATTTAACTTTATCGTGCTGAACGACTTTAAGAACAATGAAACGCTTCAACGTGTCGCGTTAGAGGATTTCTTTAATCAATCGGTCACGGAGACGTTGAGTCTCACCGTGCGGACGCAAGGGGAACAATTAATTGCGACAGGGTTGAACAGTGTGTTCATTGGGGCGATGCTGGCGGCTGTGATCGCTTTCTTGATTGCGCTACGCCTTCCGGCACGCCCACCCGAACCTTCACAACACCCGTAAGCTAGCAGTATGATGGAGAAAAGGGAGGCGAACCATGATGAAACGCAGTGCATTGTTTCTTTCACTTTTGTTTCTTATTGGATGTGCGCCGCAACCAGCAGATGAGGAGATGACGGAACCGCAATCGAACGACGGGCAGCCGGTGGAAGAGTCGCAATCCCCTGTGGAAGAGCCGACTGAGAAGAACGGGTTGGCAATTGGGGAAGTCGAGTCGATTTCACAAAAACTGAATAGTCCCTGGTCCATTGCGAAAGTTTCGGACGGGTGGCTTGTGTCTGAACGAGGGGGCACGATCTCCCGTGTGTCCGATCAGGGGACAGTGACAAGACATGAAGTCGACCTGACCAAAGAGGTACTCGAGGTCGGGGAAGGCGGTCTCCTTGGAATTGCACTCTCTGAAGATTTCGACGATACGGGGAAACTGTTTGCCTATCATACGTACGAAGCTTCCGGACAGGTGAAGAATCGGGTCGTCGAATTGACTTGGAATGGTGAGCGGTTCGAAGAGACGGGCGTCCTGATTGAAGGAATTCCCGGCGCGCGTTTCCATAACGGCGGCCGTTTGTTGCTTGATGGAGAAGTGATCTGGGTGACGACCGGGGATGCGCTCGTACCGAATCTTGCCCAGGACGAAACGTCGCTAGCAGGAAAAATTTTAAGAATCCCGGTGTCCGGAGAGGGGACTCCTACGGAATGGATTTACTCTCGCGGTCATCGGAATCCGCAAGGGCTCGTCTTGGTCGGGGAAACTTTGTATGCTAGTGAACATGGAGACACGGGGCATGATGAAGTGAATGTCATCAGAGAAGGACAGAACTATGGATGGCCGCTCATTGAAGGGGATCAAACGAAAGAAGGATTGGTCATCCCGTGGTTTGAGGTTGGTGAGACGTCGTGGGCACCTTCCGGCATTGCGGCGGATGAGGAATACGTGTATATGGCGACACTGCGGCATAATCAACTCGTCGCAATTAACCGGCAGTCAAAAGAAGTGACGACGCTCGTCGAAGATGTCGGGCGAATTCGGGATGTGTGGCTGGAAGAAGATTCATTGTATTTCATTTCGAATAACACAGACGGTCGCGGGAACCCAAGTTCTGAAGACGATCAACTATATCGACTTACGATTCGATAGAAACTGACTTGATCAGTTTCTATTTTTTTCGTTGTTTATTACTGTTTTACCTGTATAATTAAGACTGACATTTGGAAAATGAAGGAGAATCTTACATGAATCATTCAAACTTGGTACATAAACGTGAAAAACTGCTGTTTAACGTATTGATTGCTGTGAGCGTCTTAATGGTCTTAATTGGAATCATTTTGACAATCGTCTCGTTCGGATTATTTTTATGGATCGTCGGTTCCATTGTGATGATGTCTGTTTTCGCTCACTGGGTTCAAATCGGTTACATCCGAACGAACGGGGTGAAAGTGACGAGATATCAATTTTCTGATCTCCACGAAACGTATCAGCGTGTCGGTGCAGAAATGGGAATTCGTTTATTACCTGAAGTGTATATCCTGCAAGCAGGTGGCTTATTGAACGCGTTTGCTACACGATTCTTTCAAAAAAATATGGTCATTTTATATTCCGATATCGTTGAGTTGTCTCGCAATGGACAATCCAAAGAAGTTGAATTTGTGATTGCGCACGAGTTGGCGCATATTCAACGTCACCATGTCCAAAAGCAATGGCTTGTTTTACTAGGAAGGTTTATCCCGTTTTTAGGAGCGGCGTACTCTCGAGCTTGTGAGTATACTTGTGACCACATGGCGGCCCACTATATTCAGGATTTTGAGGCGGCAAAGCGCGCGCTAACTGTCTTGGCTGTTGGAGGCACGCTTGCGAAAGAAGTGGATGAATTTGACTATCTTCAAGAAGCGAGCCGGGAAAACGGCTTTATTGCGACGTATAGCCAACTTATCTCAACTCATCCGACGCTTCCGAAGCGAATCGCAGCGATTGCATCTCACGCGAATGAAGAAAACGTCCCGGCTTTTAAAACTGCAGGGTATGTAAAAGCTTCGATCATTGGAATCCTTGCTTTCCAACTTGCTATTTACGGAGGATTGATTGCAGTTCTCTTGCTTGATGATGAGTTGACGGATTTTGCTTCAGCAGCGGTGGGTGAAGAGTTTTCGGATGAATGGGAAAGTGAATGGACGGACGAACCACTTCAAGAACTCACGTATGATAATGCGAGTTACGAAGAAATCGAAGCAGAGTTGTTGGCTGGTGCGGATGTGAATATGCAGGATAGCTACGGCGATACGCCACTGCATAACCTTCTGTACAATGAAAATGTCAGCTATGAAACAGTACAAATGCTGTTAGAGAATGGTGCCGACGTCACCATTAAAAACGAAGAAGGCATGATGCCGGCAGACGTTGCGAGAGAATCAGGAGTAAGTCGGCGTGTGATTGATTTGATTAACTCTTACGAATAAAAGCATGTTCCTTGCCTATGTCGTATAGGCAAGGATTTTTTTTAAAAGTTCTGCAAGCGTTTGCACGAATCGTGATATACTAATCCAAGTAGGAGGGATGACGGTGAACAGTATTCGGACGAAATTGACGGGAATGATTGCGCTGACGATTATCGTCCCCGTCATCTTGGCCACAATTGTGTCGTTTTGGTATGTGCAGGATCAGGAGCGGGAGCGTGGATTGGAATTGACGGAGTGGTCGCTCGAACGGGGGACACGTCAAATGGAACGGTATATTTCCGATTTGAGTCGCCTGCCGACGAGTCTCTATGCCAACCGTGACGTACTCGATATTTTAGAGTACGGTCCGGGCTTGTCGTTGCAACAAACGGAAATCGAAGTACGCCGTGCGCTTCTCGGGATGTATCTCTCCCGGGAAGATGTGACGCAAATTCAACTCCTGATGTTAGAAGATATGGATTCTTTTGCAGCCTATAAAATGAAAGTGTCACCACGGTCGAAAAAAGAGCCGAGTGCCATTCAACAGCAGCTGCTCCGTGATAAAACCAGTCGGGTGCTGCTCGAAGCCTCCCATTCTTTGGTTCCCTATCATGATTTCGGACCAATCGTTTCGGAAGAAGATGTCGTCACACTACATTTTCGTCTAGACAAAATCGAGACGGATGAGCCGCTCGCCATTCTTTCGATTGATATACCGGAGGCACTTTTCCTCGGGCAACTGGCGTCCCTCCAAAATAATCCGGATGAGGACCTCTGGTTTTTGGGCAGTGACCAGCGTGTTTTTGCACATTTAGGGGACGGAGAAATCCCCGATACGATTGCACCGTTTTCGATGTCAAGTGACGGAAAGTATCATCGGATCGTCAAAACGTTCGAATTTGATAATCAACAGTTCTACGTCGGGAAATCCATTCCCGACCGATTATTAACGGAACCGGCTTCACGAACAGCCTTTATCATTTTGATCGTCGGGATCGTGTCGCTCATTCTTGCCTTGATTGGAGCGACGTATGCATCGATGCGCTTGACGACTCCAATCAAAACGTTGACGTCCAATATTTGGCGAATCGAACAAGGGGACATGACGGTATCTTTTGATTCCCTGGGAAATGATGAGTTTGGCGTGTTAGGCAGACAATTTAAACGAATGATTGAACGAATCGACGACCTGATTCAACGTGAATATAAGTTGGCACTTGAGAATCGAACAAATGAACTTCGCGCCTTGCAGGCACAAACGAACCCGCATTTCTTGTTTAACGCCCTGCAATCAATTGGAACATTGGCCTTAAAAGGCGATGGGAAGACCGTCTATCGACTCATTGCACAACTCTCTTCGATGATGCGCTACACGATGCACCCTGAGGAATCGATGGTTTCGCTCAAACGAGAAGTGGATCATTTGAAGTCGTATATTCATTTACAGGATGTTCGTTTTCCTGGGCAGTTCCAAGTCGACTTGAACGTACCTGAAGCGCTGCATGATGTCATCGTACCGAAGATGATTTTACAGCCGCTCGCAGAAAATTTCTTTAAGCACGGATTTGAACGAGATGGGTCGATGCTGGCGAATCATTTTATGTTAAATGTATGGAAAGAAGGCACGTCTCTGTTCATTCATTGCGAGAACAGCGGACGGCATGTGACGCAAGAAGAACTGCAAAATATTGTGTCGCGTATCGAAAATCAAACGTCATCAATTTATGAGACGGAAGGTACAGGATTAAAGAACATTCGAGACCGTCTCATGTTAAACTATAATCGGGAGGCAGAATTTATGTTGGCTACACCTGAAACGGGCGGATTTCGCATTTTAATGCGCTTCCCGGCAGTTAGTGAGGTGGAGGCGTCGTGACGAAAGTGTTAATCGTCGATGATGAATCACCGGTAAGAGACGCGGTCAAACTGTTAGGAGAATGGGACAAACTCGGTGTGACGTGTCTTTTGGAAGCGCAAAATGGGGATGAAGCGAAACGGCTCATTGAACAAGAGCGACCTTCTCTCGTATTGACTGACATTCAAATGCCGCAATGTAATGGGATTGAGCTGATGGAATGGGTTCATCAGCAAGCTTCAGCAACGAAGCTCGTCGTCCTAACGGGATATGATGAGTATTCATACATGCGTCGAGCCATCCAACTCGGCAGCTTTGATTACTTATTGAAACCGATTGACCCAGACATGTTGAACGATACATTGGAACGGGCTCTTGCGGATGTTGAGCCGGAAGAGACCGAGACGGACCCGATCCTTCAGATTGGGACGTATATCGAGCAACATTATGCGGAAGAACTCAGTCTGCAAGGCATGAGTGAACGCTTTTACTTAAGTCGTGAGTATATTTCACGGCGATTCAAACAACAATATGGGGTCAACCTTTCCGAATACTTGCTCACGATTCGGATGTGTGAAGCAAAACGATTGTTGGAGTCGAGTAGACAGCGCATTTATGAAGTCGCCCAAGCAGTCGGCTTTTCGGATGATAAATATTTCCGGAAAGTCTTTAAAAAACAGGTCGGTGTTACTCCGAATGAATATCGGGAACAGTATCAACGACAAGCTTAAAGGAGGAATTCAATCATGAGTGTACACATTGGAGCTCAAGAAGGACAAATTGCAGAAACGGTATTACTTCCGGGAGATCCGCTCCGCGCGAAGTATATCGCAGAGACGTTTTTGGAAGATGTCGAGTTATATAACGAAGTACGAGGCATGTACGGTTTCACAGGAACGTATAAAGGAAAACGGATCTCGGTACAAGGTACAGGTATGGGTGTTCCGTCAATGTCGATCTACGTGAACGAATTGATCATGTCTTACGGAGCGAAAAACTTGATCCGCGTCGGTACGGCCGGTGGAATTCAGGAAGATGTCAAAGTGCGTGATGTTGTCATCGCGATGAGCGCTTCAAGTGAAATCGCACAAAACCGTGTTCGTTTCAACGGAATGGATTATGCACCGACAGCGACGTTCGACCTCCTACATCGTGCGTATATGAACGCCGAGAAAGCGGGCATCCCGGTAAAAGTCGGTCAAATCTTCACGGCTGACCAATTCTACCAAGATGACTTCCACCACTTCAAGAAGTGGGCGGACTTCGGTTGCCTCGCAATCGAAATGGAAGCAGCGGGTCTTTACACACTTGCGGCTAAACACAAGGTCAACGCCTTGACGATTCTTACAATCTCAGACCACTTGTTGACTGGCGAAGAGACGTCAGCGGAAGAACGTCAAACAACGTTCGATGAAATGATTCGCGTCGCGCTCGATACAGCAGTAGAAGTGACAAATTAATCAGAACGGTCCCCACGGAACAAATCCGTGGGGATTTTTTTTGATGTCACTCAGCGCAAGCTAATGAGGGAAGCGTTTTCTCGGGATATGAAATCACAAAAATGGTAAGATGAGGTTAACGTGATTCAAAAGGAGGAACGTTCATGCTGGCACCGATTGAACAATTGACGATTGAAGAACTCGTCCAAAAACAACGTCGTTTTTTCAAAACACAAGCAACCAAATCACTTGCTTTTCGATTAAGCATGTTGACGTTTTTAAAAGAGTCCATCCAGCATTATGAGGTGGAGTTGATTGAGGCATTACACAAGGATTTAAATAAATCAGAACTGGATGCCTTCACGACAGAAATTGGATTCATCTACGATGAGATCACTCGTACGAAACGAGAACTAAAGCGTTGGATGCGTCCGAAACGAGTACGTGGGACTGCAATTCATCTTGGAATGAAGAGTGAAATACAATACGATCCATACGGGACAGTGTTGATTCTTGCACCATGGAACTATCCGTTTCAACTTGCGGTCGCGCCTCTGATTGGAGCCATCGCGGCGGGGAATACGGCGGTCGTGAAACCATCCGAATTAACGCCTCATGTAGCGGCAGTGCTCACTAAAATATTGGAGCGGGCGTTTGCCGACCGGTATGTGGTCAGTGTAGAAGGAGACAAGGAGACGGCCGAAGAACTCCTCGCTCAAAAATGGGACTATATCTTTTTCACGGGGTCAACACAAGTCGGGCGCATCGTGAATAAAGCCGCGGCGGAGCATTTGACGCCTGTCACGTTAGAGCTTGGAGGAAAGTCGCCCGTCATCGTCCATGCGGATGCCGATCTTTCCATTGCGGCGAAACGGATTGCGTGGGGGAAATGGATGAATGCCGGACAGACGTGTGTCGCGCCTGACTATGTGCTCATCCATGAGTCACAACAAGAAGCATTTCTTGAAGCAATCAAAAAAGAAGCATTTGCGATGTTCGGTAACGGCGTCGGAACAAAACGGTTCACGCGAATCGTCAATGAGGCACATTTTGACCGCTTGACGAGTTATTTAGAAGAAGGAGACCTCTTCTTCGGTGGCGATACAGATCGCGAAACGTTGAAGATGGCCCCTACCGTGATGACGAACATTCAGGGAGACGCAAACGTGATGAAAGATGAAATCTTTGGTCCGATTTTGCCGGTCATCCCGTATCGTCAATTGGATGAAGTGATTGAATTTATTTCAGATCGACCGCATCCGCTTGCCCTCTATTTATTCACGGCATCGAAAGAAGTCGAAAGGCTCGTGATGAAACATCTAACTTTCGGCGGAGGATGTGTGAATGACGTCATCATGCATTTGACCAATCCGAACTTGCCGTTTGGTGGAGTCGGTGAGAGCGGGATGGGGGCGTATCACGGCCGTTATAGCTTTGAAACGTTCAGCCATGCCAAGTCGATTTTACGAAACACGACCGCTTTTGACTTGCCGGTCCGTTATCCGAATTTCAAGGGTACTGAAAAAATCATTCGACTGATTCAACGATAAAGATTCAATTTCAGGATACGCTGTCATGTGACGCGTATCTTTTTTATTGTAAATTAGAAGATTGTTTGAAATGTCACATACTTTTGTGATACGCATCGTCACACTCCTGTATAATAAAGTCATAATTGGAACGTACGAATGAAATGTGGAGGGAGCACCGACCTATGTCAATGCAATGTGGAACGACCCAGCCGAACAGCTTCGTCTTTTCAGACGAGACAAAACAATTACTGCTTGAGATGATGACGATCCAACACCACCCAAAAGCCAGTATCGTTTGCTGGGAAGGTGAAAAGTGTGAGAAGTTCTTCTACTTGAAGAGCGGATCTGTGAAATTCACGAAAATTACGAAGAAAGGCAATCCGCTTGTCATGTTTTTGTATGGAGAAGATGACTTCTTCGGTGAATTTGACATCGTCGAGACGTTCCCGAGTTCATATAGTATCGAAACGACGGAAGACAGCATGATTGGGACCATTTCGAAGCGAGAACTCGAATCACTTATGCAACGTGACATTCGCTTTGCAGGTGAAATCTTGCGCTGGACATCGATGATGCGGAAGCATTCTGAAATGAAAGTACGGGATCTGTTGTTGTACGGGAAGCCAGGAGCGCTTGCATCGACGCTGCTTCGCATGGCAGCCATGCACGGGGTTGAAGAAGACGGGACGATTGTGATTCCCCGACACCCGTCAGATGGAGAGCTCGGACAATTGATCGGGGCGCCGCGTGAAACGGTGAACCGTTTGATCAGTCAATGGCGAAAAGACGGCATCGTAACGACGACACCGAAGTCAATCATCATTCACGACGTCGATTTCTTAAAAGAACTTTGCCACTGTGAAGGATGTCCCGCAGGAATATGTCGCCTTTAAACCACTTGGAATCAGGTGGTTTTTTTATTTGTGTGTCTTCATCCCCTAAATGTGAACTTTATGTGTTGAAACTTCGCAAATTCGATGTGATTGTCACTTTTGGAGTGATAAATATCACATATTATCACCTGAGCGATTGCATACAATAAAGATGGAAATTAAAGCGAAAGGGGTCTTTCACGTGGAAAAGAAAGATGGACAAGAACCGAGTTTAAAAGGAACGTTTACGTCGGTCATGATTATTGCGGGCGTGATCATCGCCATGTGGTCTTCAGTCTTTTATCTATTCGTCACACGATAATGAAACGGAAAGGAGTGTCTCGTAGTGCATATTCATAAACTTGAAAAGTATTGGCTAACATTCGGAATTATATTACTCGCAGTCTTCCTGACTGTACTCGGTGTCTCCGCTTTCGCGGCAGGGAATCAACCGGCGTCAGACGCGGATTTGATTGATCCGGCGAAAGTACATCAAACGGCACCATTCGATAACCCTGGACTTCACCAAATCGGGGACAATGAATACGAGCTCGTCATGATTGCTCAAGCGTTTACTTTTACTCCAGGAAATGTCGAAATTCCAAAAGGAGCAAAAGTGACGTTCCTCGTGACGTCACCTGACGTTGTCCATGGATTCCAATTGACAGGGACCCCTGTGAACATGATGGTCGTCCCAGGACATATCAACTCGCTTACTTATACATTTGAAGAATCAGGAGAATTCTTGATTCTTTGTAACGAATACTGCGGATCAGGACATCACATGATGTCGACTAAAATTAAGGTGGTGGACTAAATGAATGACGTATCTTCTAAAATGAAGCAATGGGAGATGGAACGCGGCGTTCCGGTCCCGAGCATCGGTGCGAAAGAAGCACGTTTGGCTTACAGTCACGTCTTCGTTTCAGTTCTCGCAATCTTGATTGGCGCGTTAGCTGGATTGACGCAAACATTGATTCGTACGGGTGTCATCCCGGAGATTTTTGGATATTATCAGCTGTTGACTGCACACGGAATCATGTTAGGAATCGTGTTCACAACAATGTTTATCATCGGTTTGCTTTTCGCGTTGCTCGCTAAATCATTTGGTCGCTTTGAAGCGTTCCCGACACGAGTCGGATGGTTAGGTTTCTGGACAATGATTTTAGGTGCGGTTCTCGTTACAGTCATGGTACTTGCGAACAAAGGGACAGTTCTTTATACGTTCTACGCACCGCTCATGGCGGATCCGATTTTCTACGTCGGACTTGTTCTCTTTGTCGTCGGAACATGGTTGTCATCATTTGCGATGTTCCGTATGTATGCAGACTATAAGCGTGAAAACCCAGGTGTTCATCCGCCACTTCCGGCATACATGAGTATCATGACAATGCTCCTTTGGGATATTGCAACACTCGGTGTCGCTGCAACAATTCTCTTCCAGCTCTTACCGCTCTCGCTCGGCTGGACAGATACAGTTGGAATCGAGTTATCACGTACATTGTTCTGGTACTTCGGTCACCCGCTCGTATACTTCTGGCTAATGCCTGCTTATATCGTCTGGTATACAGTCGTGCCAAAAGTCATCGGGGGTAAAATCTTCTCAGATGCACTCGCACGTATGGCGTTCTTATTGTTCTTGCTCTTCTCATTCCCGGTTGGTTTCCACCACCAGTTGACAGAGCCAGGGATTGAGCCGTTCTGGAAGTTCGTTCAAGTTATTTTGACGTTCTTGGTCGTCATTCCATCGTTCATGACTGCCTTCTCCCTCTTCGCGACGTTCGAACTTCGTGGACGTGCGCTTGGAGCAAAAGGATTGTTCGGATGGGTGAAGAAAATGCCGTATGGTGACGTTCGCTTCCTCGCACCGTTCATCGGGATGCTGTTCTTCATTCCTGCCGGTGCGGGCGGGATCATTAACGCGTCTCACCAATTGAACGCGATGGTTCACAACACGCTTTGGGTCACAGGTCACTTCCACATCACTGTTGGTACAGCGGTCGCGTTGACATTCTTCGGTACGGCGTACTGGCTCGTTCCTACGCTTCGTGGACGTACGTTAACGAAAGCGATGAATAAGCTTGGTTTGGTTCAGGCCGGAACTTGGGCGTTCGGTATGGCCATCATGTCTTATGCGATGCACATCTCAGGCTTGAACGGGAACCCGCGTCGTACGGGTCCTGCAACATACTTCTCAGATGCGTTGACACGTGAATGGATTCCTTACCACATCATGATGGCGATCGGTGGAACGATTCTCTTCATCTCGGTCCTCATCTTTGTCTACTCGATGTTCAACCTTTCATTCCTCGCTCCGAAAGGGGAAGAAGAATTCCCGCTTGCGGAAACGGAAGAAGCAGCAATGGAAACACCGCGTTACTTCGAAAACTGGAAGCTTTGGATTACAGTGACATTCGTCTTGATTGCGTTTGCTTACACTGTTCCAATCTGGCACTTGATTGAAAGTGCACCTCCAGGAGCTCGAGGTTGGGTACTCTGGTAATTGATGAAAGTCAGTCTCTTCGGGAGACTGACTTTTTCTTATGTTTCCGTTCATAATAGAGGAGGGAGGGGATGAGTTGAATCCATACCAAACGAAAATTTTGAACGCCTATCAAGCGCATCAGCCGCATCGTCCGTTCATTGTCGGCGTTGACGGTTTGAGCGGGGCGGGGAAGACAACATTCATGTCCGAATTAACAAGACTTCCCGATTTGGTGATATTACATATTGATGATTACATCGTCGAGCGATCGAAGCGATATGGGACGGGTCATCCGGAAGCAATGGAGTACTACGAGATGCAGTGGGATGTAGCCGGATTGGTTTCGGGTCTATTTCAGCCTCTATATGAAGGGGAGAGTCAGTTAGTCCTACCGAAATATGCGAAGGAGCAAGACGTCATCACGAAACAACTGGTTGATGTATCCAAACAGAGTATTGTGGTGATTGAAGGAATCTTTCTCCAACGTCCGGAATGGCGTGCGTATTTCGATTACATGATGTACCTCGACTGTCCACGTGAAGTGCGTTATGAAAGAGTCCTGCAGCGGGATACGTATATCGGGGACATGGAGGAACGGCTGGATAAATACAGACGACGCTATTGGCCGGGGGAAGAATACTATGAAAAAGTCACCTGTCCTAAAAGAAATGCGAATCTGATTATAGACGTGGAGGAAATAATAAAATAAGCGAAGGGCACTTGGCCCTTCGCTTATTTTGATGGTTTCGGGATGATGACGCCTTCTTCTAAATCAAGTAAAAGATCGATCAATTCCGCGCAAAACTCGGGGAATTGTTCGAGGAAGGCACCGGGTCCGACTTCATCGGTGAAATCAATATATAAGTCGGATACATTTCCAGCCATCTTCGCAGGTAAGGCGAGGAACGCCGAGCCGAAACGCCAGCTTCCCCGAATATCGAGTAACTTCCCGAGGACGAGGTCACCGGTCTCGCGTACTTCCGGCAGTTGAACCGAATACGTTTCTTTTGACTCCCAGTCTCTTAACTGTCCGTCTTCCGTCACTTCGTAAATGCTGCATCGCGGGACGGCGAGTCCGCGAAGCGCATGGTATAGGGCAGGTGACATGTCTCCTTTATGGTCAGCCAAGTAGCGACCGTGAGGCGTCATACCGTCTTCATCCGTCTCGAAGAAGACAGCCCAGTCGATGAATAAGTCTCTAAACAGTTCGGCATCCTTTAAATGCCACGTTCCTTCAGAGGCGATTTCCTGAATATAGTTCGTCCATTGTGTGCTACGTGCGAGTGCTGCTTGCTCGTATAACTTTTTTAGCTCGGCAAGCAATTCGGACTCCTCGACTAGCAAAGGGAATGGAATCACTTTCCGGTCTTTTTTCATCGGCGGGGTCCTCGTTTCGCTGGTCGTTTCACAACAGGAGGTTTGTCCTCGATGCGTTTCTCGATCACGTCTCCACGATAAATCTCAAGTTCTTTTAGCTCGACACCGAGCTGACGTGCAAATCCCTTCAAGTGCGGGAGGTCGTCTGTCGTGACGAGTGATAAAACGGTTCCTCCAGCATTTCCGCGAGCCGTTCGACCTGAACGGTGGATAAAGTCATCGATTGACTCTGGTAAGTCGAAATGGACGACGTGCGTCACATCTTCAATATCAAGTCCGCGTGCAGCAAGTCCGGTCGTAATCAGGAGTGGATATTCTCCTTTGCGGAACTCGCGAAGCGTCTCAACGCGCTCACGTTTTCCCTTCAAGCTGTCAAGCATTCGGTAGTTCACTTTCAACTTCTCGAGTTCTCCGCGGAGCGGTGGCAAGAACGAGCGGTTGTTGATGAATGCAAGTGCCTTCACACCATCGACGTGCGAGAGACGGCGCAGAAGTTCCGGCTTATAGCGGCGTGTCGTGAGCAAGTATCCGTACGTCACTTGGTCGCTGACAGCACGTTCGATCTTAATATGGGCCGGGTCGTTCATGAACGGTGTCGCCCATTCTTTTAAAGAATCAGTCAACGTAGCCGAGACGAGAGCGAGTTGACGCTCGAACGCCGTGTGTTTGATGATACGTTCGGCTGCATCCGTCAAACCGCTGTCGATGATTTGATCGGCTTCATCTAAGATGACAGTGTGCGTCTCGTGAAGTTTTAACTTCTTCTTGTCAATCAGTTCCACAAGGCGTCCCGGTGTGCCGACAATCAGATGCGGTTTTTTCTTCAAACGGTCGATTTGGCGTTTCAATTCAACGCCACCGATGAACGAGCCGATGCGGACATCCCCTTTTTCTGTGAAGCGCTGGGCGACTTGCTGAATCTGCATGACAAGTTCCCGTGTCGGGGCGACGACGACGACTTGGATCCGGTCGTTCGTCGGATCAATTTTCTCGATAGCCGGAAGCAGGTAGGCGAGCGTTTTCCCCGTACCGGTCGGTGCCTCAATCGTCACATCTTTTCCATCTAATAGGAGCGGGAATGCTTCTTTTTGAACCGGCATCGGTTCCTTGAAGCCCATCCGTTCCCACGTTTCGTTAATAAAAGGTTTTGTAAAGTTCATATCATTTCTCCTTATCGTTAAGCAAAAACAAAGGAAGCGAAAGCGCTCCCTCCATCAAATATAGCGAACATGTTCTGTGTCTTCTTCCATCGAAGAACGAAGCGTCTGGGTATAGGTCTGACCATCTTCAACGAGTTGGATGTGCGCATCGGCACCTTCCGCCGTTAATTCGACTCCTTCAATCGTAAACCCTTGATAGACGCGGTACTGTAATTCTTTCATCATGCGTTCAAATGGTTTCAGCTCCGGATACGTCGTTGCCACGTCAATCGGGCGCGAGATGAGCGCGACGAGCAACTGATCACGATAATCGATGAAATCCTCATTTTCGATGTCGTCGTCAAAGCGAATCCAAAATCCATCCTCTTCAAACTCTGTGATAAAACCGTCACGATTTTCACCGGCTTCCTCTACTTTAAGCGAGATCCGGTCGCCGACTTTCAACGTGTGATTGACTGTCAATGGTTCATACGTCATAGGTAGAACCCCTTCCTCTTATACATTGTTCTGCCTTCATTGTGCTCGATACAAGCTGAAAATTCAAGTTCTATCCCATTTCTGTGATAAATATCACCGCTAAATCTGTATAGTTCGTCACAGAATGAAAGCGATAGTACAGTGTAAGCGAAAACCCTTTTACTATGCGGGAAAACTGTTTCAGTTCTACTCGGTAGTGGAATGTAACAGTTTATAAAACGCTTTCAAAAACGGCTTTGGAGCAACGTTCATAAGATTGTTACAAGTTTCACAAGAATGTAAAACAAATTGTTCACGTTTTCACGTACACTCACATTATAGAAAGCAGGCAGTTATTTCAACAACGAGGAGTGACCCAACATGGCAACCGAAATTAAATCAGCTTGGTCAGGATTTGTACCTGGTCAGTGGGCAAATGAAGTGAATGTCAGTGAATTTATCCGTTTGAACCGTCACGAGTACACTGGTGACGATACGTTCTTGGCAGGTCCGACAGAAGCAACGACTACTCTTTGGAACCGCGTCATGGAATTAACATCAGAAGAGCGTGAACGCGGTGGCGTTTGGGACGTTGACCAAAACACACCATCTACGATCGTCTCACACGGTCCGGGATACTTAAACAAAGATTTAGAGAAAATCGTCGGTGTACAAACAGACGAGCCATTCAAACGTTCGATTCACCCGAACGGTGGAATTCGGATGGTCGACGCTGCGCTTGAATCATACGGCTTCGAACCAAACGACGAAATCACAAAAATTTATTCAAATATCCGCAAGACGCATAACCAAGGTGTATTCGATGCATACACGCCAGAAATGCGTGCAGCACGTAAATCAGGGATTATTACAGGGCTTCCGGATGCATACGGTCGCGGTCGGATCATCGGGGACTATCGTCGCGTTGCACTTTACGGAATTGACTTCCTGATTGCAGAGCGCAAAAAAGACTTGGCAAAACGAGGCGGATTCTTATCTGAATCAGACATTCGTGACCGTGAAGAAATGAATGAACAACTCCGTGCCCTTCAAGAATTGAAACAACTTGGAGCAGCATACGGCTTCGATCTCGGACGTCCGGCTGAAAATACACAAGAGGCGTTCCAATGGGTCTACTTGGCATACCTCGCAGCGATCAAAGAACAAAACGGTGCAGCGATGTCACTCGGACGCGTATCGACGTTCCTCGACATTTATGCTGAACGTGATATCGAATCAGGTCGCTATACCGAATCAGAAGTACAAGAGATCGTCGACCACTTCATCATGAAGCTGCGGATCGTCAAATTCTTGCGTACACCTGACTACAATGAACTCTTCTCTGGGGACCCAACATGGGTAACGGAGTCAATCGGTGGAATGAGTGAAGACGGTCGCTCAAACGTTACGAAAAACTCGTTCCGTTTCCTCCACTCGCTTTCAAACCTCGGACCTGCTCCAGAGCCGAACTTGACTGTACTTTGGTCAACAAAACTTCCTGAGTCGTTCAAACAATATTGTGCGAAGATGTCGATTGAGACGTCAGCGATCCAATACGAAAACGATGACTTGATGTGCCCACAATTCGGTGATGACTACAGTATTGCTTGCTGTGTATCACCAATGAAGACAGGTAAACAAATGCAGTTCTTCGGAGCGCGCGCAAACATGGCGAAAGCCCTTCTTTACAGTATGAACGGTGGTCGCGACGAGAAGAGTGGTGCACAGGTTGCTCCTGCTTGGGAAATGAACACGGAAGAAGTGCTCACATACGAAAAAGTATATGCAGACTTCGACCGTACACTTGACTGGTTGGCTGAACTGTATGTCAACACACTTAACGTCATTCACTACATGCATGACAAATATGCATACGAGCGAATTGAAATGGCTCTCCATGATCCGGAAATCTTACGGACGATGGCATGTGGAATCGCCGGTCTCTCTGTAACGGCAGACAGTCTCTCAGCAATCAAGTACGCGACAGTTAAACCGATTCGCAATGAAGAAGGAATTGCAGTTGACTTTGAAACTGAAGGCGACTTCCCTAAATTCGGTAACAACGACGACCGTGTCGACTCGATCGCGGCAGAACTTGTTCGTTCATTCATGGAGAAAGTTCGTAAACACAAAACTTACCGTGACTCACTTCACACGCAATCGATTTTGACGATCACTTCAAACGTTGTTTACGGTAAGAAGACAGGTAACACACCTGACGGACGTCGTGCAGGCGAACCATTTGCACCAGGGGCGAACCCAATGCATGGACGAGACACGAAAGGTGCTGCTGCATCGCTCTCATCTGTTGCGAAGCTTCCGTTTGAAGATGCACAAGACGGGATTTCATACACGTTCTCAATCGTACCGAAAGCACTCGGTAAAGAAGAAGTCGCACGTGAACTCAACTTGGCAGCACTTCTTGATGGTTACATGAGCGGAGAGCATAAAGGACATCACTTGAACGTCAACGTGTTCAACCGTGAAACACTCCTTGATGCGATGGATCACCCAGAAAAATATCCACAGCTCACAATTCGTGTATCTGGTTATGCAGTCAACTTCATCAAATTGACTCGCGAACAACAAATCGATGTTATTAACCGTACGTTCCACGGTTCTTTATAAGTAAAGGCTTAGCGGCCTTCTAAGGAAGGCCGCTCATTCGTTAGGAGGTCATTTCGATGACAATGGGATATGTTCACTCGGTCGAATCGTTCGGAACGGTTGACGGTCCGGGAATTCGCTTCATCGTGTTTTTACAAGGTTGTGCACTACGTTGCTTGTACTGCCATAATGCGGACACATGGGATTTCAAAAAGAATAATCATCGCTCGGCAGAGGATGTCATTCAAGAAGCGCTCAGTTATCGTCCGTTTATGGAAGCATCCAACGGCGGCATCACGATTTCAGGTGGAGACCCACTTGCGCAACCTGAGTTTTTAGAAGCATTGCTTCGTGAAGCGAAAAAGCATGGATTGCATACGACGGTCGACACGTCGGGTGCCCTCCGTCCTCCTAACTTGGATGCGATATTAGATCATACCGATCTTGTCTTACTCGACATTAAACATATCGATGACGACATGTGCAAAAAACTGACTGGGCGTAGCAATGCCAACACGCTCGCGCTTGCTGAACACCTTTCCGAGCGCGGAACGAAAATGTGGATTCGCCACGTCCTCGTCCCGGGATGGACACTTGAAGAAGGTGCCCTCCGTCGTACGGCGGCATTTATTCAAAAGCTAAACCATGTGGAAAAGGTAGAAATCTTGCCTTATCATGAGATGGGTGTTTATAAGTGGGAGGCACTCGGCCTCGACTATCCTTTAGCAGGGACAAAACCACCGACTTCGGAAGAAGTGGAGTGGGCAGAAGGGATTTTGCAAGGAACGGTATAAACGAAAGCGCAGACCCGCGGGTCTGCGCTTTTTTCATAGATTTAGAGATGTTTCTCGACCACATGGCGATGAATGGCTTCCTGGTTGAATGGGAGTCGGGCAACGCCCGTCTCGACGGCTGTCTTTGCGACTGCGATGGCGACGGCTGGCGCAACCCGTTCATCGAATGGGCTTGGAATGACGATGCCCTCCACCAAATCTTGTTCTGACAAAAGATCGGCGATGGCATGGACGGCCGCTTCTTTCATTTCATCATTGATTTCGGTCGCACGTACATCTAATGCTCCTCGGAAAATTCCCGGGAAGGCAAGGACGTTGTTTACCTGGTTCGCAAAGTCAGAGCGTCCGGTCGCCACGATTCGTGCACCAGAAGAGAAGGCGAGGTCCGGCATGATTTCAGGGACCGGGTTGGCAAGGGCGAAAATAATTGAATCGGTAGCCATTGACCGTACCATGTCTTCAGTGACTGCACCGGCTGCTGAGACTCCAATCATCACATCGGCGTCCACTAATACGTCGGCCAGGGAGCCTTCATGACGCTTCGAGTTGGTCTCTTTGGCAATCTGTTCTTTGAAAGGATTCATTCCCTCTACACGACCTTCGTAAATCGCACCTTTCGTATCACAAATCACGAGATCTTCGACGCCGAATCGCTTGAGAAGCTTGGCGATGGCAATTCCGGCGGCGCCAGCACCATTCATGACAATGCGGAGCTCCGGCATTGTTTTGTTGACCAACCGTAATGCATTCACCAGACCTGCCAAAACGACAATGGCCGTTCCATGTTGATCGTCGTGGAAAATGGGGATCGGTAACGACTGCTTTAATCGATTTTCGATTTCAAAGCATTCTGGCGCTTTAATGTCTTCCAAGTTGACAGCTCCAAATGTCGGAGCAAGTAGCTCGACGGTCCGTACAATCTCGTCAACGTCATGGGTGTCCAAGCAGATCGGGAACGCATCAACACCAGCGAAACTTTTGAAGAGGACAGCTTTTCCTTCCATGACCGGAAGGGCCGCTTCGGGTCCGATGTTGCCAAGCCCGAGCACGGCGCTCCCGTCAGAAACGACAGCAACCGTATTGGCGCGGAGTGTGTAATCATATGAGCGTTCTTTATTTTCCGCAATCCGGCGACAAGGCTCTGCGACACCTGGTGAATAGGCGAGGCTGAGTGCTTCTTTCGAATCGACGTTTACTTTTGGTGTTGTTTCCAGCTTTCCGTGATGTAAAGCATGCATCTCTAAAGCGCGTTCATTCAATGTCTTCATGTTTCTCTCCCTAATGAATCCAATTTTGTCTTTGACAATCGAATTCATTGTAACGAAGAAACCGCTTACTTACGAGTCTTATGACCGGATTTTCATGTCAGTTCAATGAACAAATCACAAGAAAGTTTGCGCGACCAAAAAGAGGTTCAACGCGATGACGATTCCGGTAATCACCCATCCAATCAGTGTCGTAAGGCGATGGTTGACGAGTTTACCCATCAACTGTTTGTTGCTCGTAAACATGAGTAGCGGGACGAGCGCGAACGCGATACCGAACGACAGGACGACTTGACTCCATACGAGCGCTTTACTGAGGTTGATCCCTGAAAGAATCAGTAATAACGGCGGTGTCATCGTGATGACGCGGCGTAAATAAATCGGAATGTGCTTACGAATATATCCTTGCATGACGACATCTCCGGCCAACGTCCCGACGGAAGCACTCGAAAGACCGGCGACCATCAGCCCGATGCCGAACAGTAAGGCAATCGGAGAACCGAGGAACGATTCAAAATGTTGGTGTGCGATTTCGAGGTCACTGACGATGAGACCATTTTTATAGAAGACCGCTGCAGCGATGATGAGCATGCTTGCGTTGATGGCTCCAGCGAGAATCATCGCAATCGTGACATCGATTCGTTCAAACTTCATAATCCGTTTTCGTTCTGCTGTGTTCTTTCCGACAATCCGTCGTTGCGTCAATGCGGAATGCAGATAAATAGCGTGAGGCATGACCGTCGCCCCTAAAATCCCGGCGGCTAACAAAATACTTTCAGAACCGTCAAAGCGTGGAATCAATAATCCCGACAAAAGGGGTCTTGCTTCCGGATGTGCACTAAATGTCTGCACGGCGAACGCCAGTGCGACGACGAGCAGCATTCCGGTCACGATGGTCTCAAGCGGACGATATCCCCGTCGCTGTACTTCTAAAATGGCGAAAGAACCTGCCGCCGCAAGGAGTGCTGCTTGAATGAGGGTGACGTCAAATACGAGATAGATTCCGAGTGCGGCACCGACGAACTCAGCGAGATCGGTCGCCATAATCATCAATTCGGCCTGAATCCATAGGAAAATCGATGTTTTCTTCGAGAAGCGGTCTCGGCAAATTTCAGGCAAGTTTTTCCCCGTGGCGATGCCGATTTTTGCGGATAGCGTCTGGATCAAACCGGCCATCAAGTTCGCGAGTAAAATGACCCAGAGTAGCAAGTAGCCAAATTGCGAACCGGCGGCGATATTTGTCGCATAGTTCCCCGGGTCGATATAGGCGACAGAAGCGACGAAGGCAGGACCAAGAAACGGGAGTAATGTTTTCATTTTTTTAAATACAGATGGTTGACTATCATGTGTCATTGCTTCGTTCAGCATCATGATCCTTCTTTCTTTTTTTGTGTGTAAGCCAATAAGTTTCCTTTAGGCAACTTTATTTGTATAACGCAATATTATGCCTGTAATGAGCAACTGTCAAATTCAATTGATGAATAAAAAAAGAAGCTACGGAAATTCGTAGCTCCTTAACTGGCTTCAACTGATTAAATTGGATTGTTTGTTTATGTGCGTTTCGATGCGGTTTTAGGATTTCGTTTTTTCTTCTCGGCAAGACGTGTCGCCTCGGCTTGCCGTTTTTCAACATATTTTAACTCTCGCTCGAGTTTGACATAGTTGGCATACCGTTTGGCATCCAGCGTTCCATCCGTGATGGCCTGTTGCACGGCACAGCCTGGTTCTTTGAGGTGGGTACAGTCGCGGAAGCGGCAGGATGCGGCCAATGTCTCGATATCACGAAACGTCTCGTCGAGATGGTCACCACCGTCCCATAGACCGAATTCTCGCATTCCGGGTGTGTCGATGACATAAAAATCATCAATCTGGAACAATTCCCGGTGAGTCGTTGTATGCTTTCCACGCTCGTCCTGCGCTCGTACGGTCTGTGTCTCGGCCAAGGGCTTCATGGCCAGGGCGTTCGTCAATGTGGATTTCCCGACACCTGACGAGCCGACGAGTGCGAGCGTACTCTCGCTTGGGATGGAGGCACGGAGGTGATTGACGCCTTCACCCGTGATGGAATTGACGGCGAATACGTCAATTCCCGGTGCGGTCATGGTGACGTCTTCTATGAGCGACTCAATGTCATCCGTTTGGTCTGCTTTCGTTAAAATAATGAGTGGGATGGCGCCGGTATCCCAAGCGGCGAGTGTATAACGCTCGAGGCGACGCATGTTGAAGTCATGTCCGCAAGCCATCGTAATGAGTAGGTAGTCGACATTCGCGCAGATCAATTGTTCGCGCGTCTCGTTGCCGGCGGCGGCCCGGGAAAGGACCGTCCGACGCTCAAGAAGACGGTGAATCGTCCCTTGATCGTATTCGCGAATTTGAAACTCGACATAGTCTCCGATGACGGGAAAATCTCGTTCAGTTTCGGCGTCATGCCGAAACTTTCCGGAAACTCCGCACATATAAGCGTTCTCTCCAATGGATACCGTATAAAGATGTTGGAACTGTGCCGTGACACGTCCCGTTTTAGTTTGTTGGAACAAATAGAATCCTCCTTTTAATGTTGGAGGACGACAGCCCTCCGGTTCGCTGATATGAGGTGGTGTACAGTCATCAAGTTGCTCATAAAACATCATCCTTTCATTGTTCGATAAGCTGAGTGTACCACACTTTTTGAAACCGCTGACATATCGGTCTACAGACTGAGCCAAAACAAGCCTTCCGCTCGTCGACCTATGAAAAATAACGTATTATGATTAGAGTGTACTTAACGAGGAGGGATGACAGATGAATCACCAAGTGAAAAAGGTGCTGTTCATCATAGCCGCAGTCGCGCTAGTGCTCGTGTTGCTCGGTTCTTTGCCGAATATGATCTTATTCGGACTAGGGGCATTGTTGACACTTTGGGCTGGAGTTCGATTTAAGGCTGTGACACATGTCGGCGCTAAAATTGTCTATGGTATCCTGGCGATCATCGGGATTGCCACGATGCTCTCGAACATTTGGGCGCTCGTTGGAATTGTCGTCGCATGGTTGTTGTTCAAAGGGTATATGATGTATACAGGTGAAAAACGTGACGTCGAGATTTTGAATGCAGACGGATCACGTGCAGGGCGCAGCAGCTTTCAACAGTTCGATCAAGTTTGGCAGAAGTTTGTAAATCGTCGTTAAGATTTCATAAGGAGGATTCTATAATGAAGACACCGTTTGATCAGTTTCGTGAATTAGCGAATGAGTTAACGAAAGAGATTTCAAAAGAAATGAAGAAGTTCCAAGATAAAGAGATGCCGCGATCGAGTGGAGAAGCTGAATTGAACCGTCACATCCGTGGCGCGGAAAAAGAAGCGTTTTCCGTTGAACGCTTAGTAGAACGGCAACGTACATTGCTTTCGGAACTTGCGTCAAAACGAGACGAAGCGAAGAAGATGGCGGATAAACGTTATGAGCAAACAGAACTCGCAAAACAAGCGGGAGAAGAGAAGCTTGCGGAACGTGCGGCTTTAGAATCGAAACATTACGGTGAACAGTACCGTTACTTCGAAGGATTGATCGATGAAGGGGAACGCGAGCTGGATGACCTTGAACGCCGAGCCCTTGAGATGAAATTGAAGCTGGATGAAATGCAGAACAAACGTTACGAGTTTGCGATGCGTGAGAATTTAGATTTACTCAAAGGGGCACTCGACCAAATTTTCGGTCAAAATGCTTCACAGTCACATCCGTTTACAGATGAAGAGAAGAAGGAAGAACCTGCTTCAGAAAAACAAGCGGATGAATCAGATGAGGATGATTTTGAAGCAAAATTAAAAGAACTGGAACGTCGTTTTAAACAAGATTGACGTCACGGTTCGGCGATGGCCTAATTAAATATAGGTCATCGCTTTCTTTGCTTCAATGATGATACATATTGAGAAAGGGGGAAGGGACATGGAGCGTTGGAACACACGTCAAATCATCGGATTTATGATCATTTTATTTTCAGTCGGACTTTTCATTGATATCGTGACGGGTGGGAATGGCGTCTTATTCAGCATGATTCTTCCACTGTTACTGTTATACATCGGACGGCGTTTTAGTCGAAAAGGAAAGCAGTCCGCGAGTTATGTTTTCTATGCGATCGGTGGCATCATGCTCATCGGATTGATCTTCTCATCCGCAGCCTTTGGCTTTGTCTTGTCAGGCATGTTGCTCCTTTTTGGATATCGCTTATACAAAAACCGTCCGGCCCAATCGAGAGTCCGGACACACCTTCGTCAAGAGCAGGCCTTTTCATTTGGGTCTAAAGAGACAGGGCATTATGTATTGCGTGACACAAATGAATTTTTCTTACTACGAGATGTCGAAATGGATTTATCGCAAGCGATTATTCCGGAAGGCGAGACCTTCTTGCTTTTAAACGGGTTGGCGGGCGATATCCGGATTTTAATTCCAGCGGGTTACGACTATTCGATTGACGCCTCGATCGGTTTTGGAAAAATTCAAGTCGACGAATCGAACTATTCACCGGTATTTAACCGTCGTTTCTATAAAGCGTCAGACGACTATGTGGATGCGACTCGGAAAGTAAGAATTCATATCGTGCTCATGAGCGGAAGTGTCGAGGTGATGACGGTATGAAAAAAGATTCCTATCCAAGAACGGTCGTGTGGCACCAGTTATTCAGTAGTCTGTTGACGGCTTTCTTCATCACATTAGCCTTTCTTATAGGTGACTCGACTTCACTCAGTGATTTATTTTCAGGTGGAGAAGGGTTGCCTTTCGGTCTGTCCATTCTTGTCATCGCAGTATTGATCGGAAGTATTTTTGGAGTCGCTTCGTACTTTTATTTACGACGAGATTTTCGTGAGGTGGCCAACGCCTTATGGAAACTGGAGAACCAAAAAGAAATCACATTCCGCCCGTTGTCTCCATACCGGGATACGCTTGAACGCATTGTGCGAATTGCGAAGCAACGTCAGGAAATGATTGAGATGGCGAAGCGTGTCGGGGACCGTCCCATCAGCGTGGAGGAAGCACGGAGTGAAGCGGTTGTAGAAGAACGACGTCGTGTCGCGCGAGAACTGCATGATTCGGTCAGTCAACAACTGTATGCGATTTCGATGATGACGACAGCGGTGAAACAAACGATGCGGACGAAGCCGGAAGTAGCTACCAAACAAATGGAACAAGTCGAACTGATGGCGCAGACCGCCCAAGCCGAGATGCGTTCCTTGCTGCTGCAGCTTCGCCCGGTCGAACTTGAAGGGATGACCCTTAAAACAGGAATCGAACGTTTACTTGAAGAATTATCACGAAAACAATCAACCGAACTGATTTGGCGTCTTGAGGAGGTTCATCTCTCTCGTCATACGGAGAACGAGTTGTTCCGAATCGTGCAGGAAGCAATCAGTAATACGCTTCGTCATGCCAAAGCAAAACGATTGGAAATTGAGATGCGTACGGTACAGCAAACCGTCATTTTGAAAATCAACGATGATGGGGTCGGATTTAATGTGGACGATACACAAGTCGCTTCGTATGGATTACAATCGATAAGAGAACGTACGGCGGAAGTGGGCGGAACGTTACGCCTTGTCAGTGTCCCGGGCGTCGGAACACAGATCGAAGTGCGCGTGAAACAACAAGTGGAGGGGTAACAATGATTCGAGTCGTATTAATTGATGATCACGAAATGGTCCGAGCTGGCGTATCCGCCTTTTTGTCGACACAAGAGGATATTGAAGTGGTTGGCGAGGCATCGGACGGTGCGACAGGTGCGGAACTTGCCATTGCGGAAAAACCGGACGTCGTATTGATGGACCTTGTCATGGAACCGGTCGACGGGGTCGAATCGACAAAACGAATTAAAGCGAGCTGGAAAGAAGCAAAAATCTTAGTCGTCACAAGTTTTCTGGATGATGAGAAAGTGTACCCTGTCATCGAAGCAGGAGCGATGAGTTACGTTTTGAAGACTGCCAACGCGAACGAGATTGCCGACGCGATTCGACAGACCGCTGCCGGTAATCCTGTCATGGCAGCGCAGGTGACAGGGAAGATGCTCGAGCGGTTACGTCACCCGGAGATGACGCTTCATGAAAGTTTGACAGCCCGTGAGCGTGAAATCTTGCAACTTATGGCGGAAGGAAAGTCGAATCAAGTGATCGCGGACGAATTGTTCATCTCACTCAAAACAGTGAAGACACACGTGTCGAACATCTTGACGAAGCTTGACGTCTATGACCGGACACAGGCAGTCGTCTATGCGTTTCAACATAATTTGGTGAGTAAAGGATGAACAAGCTCCCTCTGATTGAGACAGAGCGTCTTTGACTGCGTCCCCTCCAAATGGAGGACATTCCACACGTGTTCGCCATCTTTTCAAATGAACGAGTGCTCCAGCATTATGGGATGGAGCCGCATCAAACGCTTGAAGAGACGGAGCAGATGCTTACCCACATGCTCGCTCAAATCGAGACGGGGGCCATCATCCGTTTTGCGATTGAACATCGTGAATCAAAAGTGTTAATCGGAACAATCGGATTTCACAATCGGGCACCGTCACACCGTCGCGCCGAAATCGGTTATGAACTCAGACCGGAATATTGGCGTTCGGGTTATGCGACGGAAGCCCTTCACGCGGCGCTTCAGTTTGCCGCGACGTGTGAGATTGAACGTATCGGTGCCATTGTTTATATCGATAATCTCGCATCGCAACGCATGCTTGAGAAGAATGGATTCGTTCAAGAAGGTCGACTACATAACTACATGCGCCAGCGTGGACAAGCCCATGACGTCTATGTCTATAGCTATATGACAAATCACTGACACATCAGTCCATTTGAGCACATCGCCTTACGAGCGGTGTACTTTTCGTTAAAGTGAAGTGAAAAAAGGAGGTAGATTTCCGGAACACGCACCGGAAATCCACCTCCTTTTTATTTTATTTGAGAGGCTTCCTCGTATTTAGGTCAGCCCTTTTTCTGTGCTTGTATTTGTTCATCGATTTCAGATAGGTACGTCCAACGTTCCATCTTCGCATCGAGTGATTCTTTCAGTTCTGCGATTGTTGCGTACAATTCATTCACTTTTCCGAGGTCGCTCCCCGCTGTCGCAAGCGTCGCTTCTTGTGCTTCAATCTGTTCTTCAAGAGCGGCGATGTCTTCTTCAATCGTGTCCCATTCCTTCTGTTCTTTGAAGGTGAATTTCACGACTTCCGACTTCACACGTTCTTTCTTTTCTTTCGGTTCTTTCTCTTTCTTCACTTGACGAACCTCTTCTTGGCGCATCGCCAAGTAGTCGCTGTATTCTGCGTGATACACCTGAATCATCCCATCCTCGAAGGCAATCAACTGCCCGGCGACACGATCTAAGAAATAGCGGTCGTGACTGACGGCGATAACAGTGCCAGGGAATGATTCTAAATAGTCCTCTAACACAGATAAGGTTTCCGTGTCCAAATCGTTCGTCGGCTCGTCGAGGAACAAGACGTTAGGCTCATCCATCAAGATGCGTAAGAGAACGAGACGGCGTTTTTCGCCGCCCGATAATTTGGCGACCGGCTTGTACTGTGCATCAGGTGTAAACAGGAACCGTTCGAGCATTTGGCCGGCTGTGATTGTTTCCCCGTCCGGAGTATGAATCACTTTCGCAATCCGCTCGATTTCGTCGATGACACGTCGTGATTCATCTTCAAATTCGACTTGTTGACCGTAATAGCCGAGATGGACCGTTTCCCCGTGCACGATTATGCCGTCTGTCGGTTCCAAACGTTTGGCGAGCAGGTTCATAAGCGTTGATTTCCCGCTCCCGTTCGGTCCGACAATGCCGTACCGTTCACGACGGCCGAAAATCCAATTGAACTGCTTAATGAGCAAGGAGTCATCGTAACCGAAGGACATGTCTTCCACCTCGATGACTTTTTTACCGAGGCGTCTAGAACCGACGGATACGTCAAGTGCTTCTTCTTCAGCCAACGATTCCTGATGTTTCAAGTCTTCGACGCGTTGAATGCGTGCCTTTTGTTTCGTTGTACGTGCTTTTGCGCCACGGCGTAACCAGGCAAGCTCACGACGCAAAATGTTTTGACGCTTTTGTTCCATTGATTGCGCCCGTGCTTTTCGTTCGGCTCGCTTTTCAAGGAACAGCTCATAGTTTCCGTTATAGAAGTAACTCGTCCCATCCGCAATCTCTAAGATATGGTTCGTGACACGATTCAAGAAATAACGGTCGTGCGTGATGAGAAGGATGGCTCCCCGGTAATCGGCCAGCATCGTCTCAAGCCAGGCGATTGTATCGGCATCGAGTTCGTTCGTTGGCTCATCTAGGAGCAGTAAGTCCGCTTCATCAAGTAACGCTGCGGCGAGAGCGACACGCTTTTGTTGTCCTCCGGATAGGGCGTTCACGTCAGCCGTCACATCAGGTAAGCCGAGACGGTTCAAAATCGACTTCAGTTTTGCTTCTGTTTCCCAAGCATCAGCGGCATCGACAGCTTGTTGGGCTTTCATGAAGCGTTCGAGTAACTGTTCACTCGTCGGGTCTGCTTCGAGCGCTTGACGGGCACGTTCGAATTGTTTCAGTGCTTGTACGGACGGAGTATCGCTCGTGAACAAAGCATCTAGAATCGTCTGTCCTTCATCGAACTGGACACTTTGCGTCAGATAACGAATCCGATAATCGTTCGGATGCTGCATCGTTCCCCGGTCTGCCGTCTCGGTACCGGCGATGATTTTCATGAATGTTGATTTTCCAGATCCGTTGACACCGATGATTCCGATGCGGTCACCCGGGTGAATCGTCATCGTCACGTCATCAAATAAGACTTTGTCGGCAAACTCTTTATGAATGCCTTCAATCATTAATAAACTCATGCGTTCTCTCCTTCAATCTGTTGACGAATGGCTGCTTCGACTGTCGCAGCGATCTCCTTATTCGGTAAGTCAGCCGGATCGATCGCGGGTAAGAAGGTGACGTCGACTGTGCCTGGCGTGATGCGGTTTTTTTCTTCTAACAACTTATAGCTGCCTTGGATGGCGACAGGGACAATTTTTGCGCCACTCGACGTGGCGAGGGTTAGACTACCCGCTTTAAACTCTTTCATCGGGCCGCCTTTAGAGCGTGTCCCTTCTGGAAAAACAATCATTGATTGACCTGACTGAATCGTGTCGACACCGGAGCGAATGGCTTTGATGGACTGGCGGCGGTCGCTGCGATCGATAAAGATGCAACCCATCATTTCCATCCAGCGTGGGATGATTGGGAACTTTTGTACTTCGATTTTAGAAATGAATGCTTTCGGTCTCTTTGTGGCAGTAATCATAATCGGGACATCGAAGTTTCCTTGGTGGTTGGCCACGTAGACGACAGGCTCATCAGGGATGTGTTCCTGACCATGTACTCGAACGTTTGCACCTGCAACCTTTAATAGAAAACGAGCCCATTTATATGCGATATCCTGAACGTACCGATAGCGCTCGGGAGTTTCGATTTTTTTCGCTTTGTTTAAAAACGGAACGGTGACGGGCAAAACGGCAAAAAATGAAAAAAACCATATAGCTGTGCGAATCATTTGTTTCTCTCCTCTCATGATGACAACAAGAAAGAGTCTTCTTCTCATAACGAGAATCCGACTCTTTACGATGAATCTTTATTCCCAAAAGCGAGAATCGCTCTCTTCTTCCTCTTCCTCGAGTTCGAACGTGATTCGTTTATTCACCGGATCAACAACAAAATAGGCGCCATCTTGCTCAATACTTTTGATCTGCATCGCTTGGTCGTTACCGATCTCAAGCGTGAGGCGAATGCGATTATCGTCATCGACCAGTAAGATCCCGTCTTCTTTTAACCAAAGTTCCATGACGGGCGAATAACGTAACAACCATTCGTTCGATAAGGGGATTTCATTCATACGTGTGTGTTCCTCCTGCGATATAAATCCATTATACGATATTGTTCTGTCTTCAATAGAATACCAAAACTGACCGGTTAAGACGAGTGTTATGTAGAGCGCTTCCGTGAAGTGGAATGCATTCGGGCGATGACGCGTTTGATCCGTTTCTGATTCCTTCTTTCAACCAACACATGGTTCATATGACTGAGCATCTGTTTGAAAGATGAAAGGGCCATGGCAATCAGCGCGGCGAATAAAAAAGTACCGACGGGTTCTGTAAAAAAGCCGGATTGAATGGAAAGGGATAATCCGATGATTGAAAGAACCGTAGTGAGAAAATAAAATAGCATAACGGACACTCCTTTTCTCAAAAAGGTTTTAACATAATACGGTAGGATGTTATGTATGCTATTCGACAAAAGAAGAAAGAACCCTGTCTTCTTTTAGGCAAATAAAAAAACGCCTTCAGCGGTCCGAAAGGCGTTTACTCTTGAGTCATCGTGACGGATGAAGATACGTTTGTATCGACACCGTTCGAGAAAATAAGACTTAACGAAGCGAGGAGTGCAAAAAAGGCAATCAATAAGCCCTTCATGAATCGTTTTGCAAACGAACGAGATTGTACATCAAACATTTATAATCCCCCAATCGATCCAAGTTGAAACCTGAGATGTTCAACGCTTCCTTTATAATAACGTTTTCAATAGCATGATACTAGGAGGAAAAAGTCCGTTCACTAAATTGTCACAAAATTTTAATAAATGAATTTTCACTTCGGCTTTTTTTAGATTCTACATATATGTCATTCTTGTTCACAATTTGTTCATATTTATGACGAATATTGAAGAGGAACATGATATGATTAGGAACGCGTGTAGGTAGGTATACTGACAGTAATAGATGGAAAAAAGGATGTGATTTTAATGGCACTACGTGCAGGTGAGGTTGTTGATTTAGTAGCAGAACGTTCAGCTGATTTTGGTGTGTTTATTGGAAATGGACGTGAGGAAGTACTTCTTCATCGGAAAGAACAGACTGAGGAGGTCGGAGTCGGACAAACCGTTCGGGTATTTTTGTACCATGACTCTGAAGGACGTCTTGCTTCAACGATGACGATTCCAAACGTGTCGTTTGATGAATATGAATGGTTTGAAGTGACGGGGGTCCGCTACAACACGGGGGTGTTTGTGAATATCGGGATTCAAAAAGATGTCCTCGTATCAATGGACGATCTTCCGGAGAATCGCTCATACTGGCCTCAAGCAGGAGACCAGCTGTGCATTCGTTTGAAATATGATCAAAAGGGCCGGTTGCTCGGTGATCCGGCACCGTATTCTTACTTGAACTTGTTGGCGCGCCCGTCAAAAGAAGAGTGGAACAATCAAGACGTTCAGGCGATTGTCGTTAATAAACGGGATGTCGGTGTGAACGTATGGGTGGAGCAGGAGTCACTAGGCTTTTTACATGAAGCGGAAATGACACGTTGGCCACGACTAGGTGAACCATTGACGGTCCGGGTGACACAAGTGAAGCAAGACGGAACGGTCCTCGTTTCGATGAAACCGCGAGCCTACGAGGCAATCGATGGAGATGCGGCGAGTATTCGTGACTATATCGAGGAACGCGGGGGGCAAATGCCATACGGTGATAAGACGGCTCCTGACGTGATCGACCGTGAGTTTGGAATGAGTAAAGCGGCGTTCAAACGGGCACTTGGGAAGTTGTTGAAGGAAAAGCAAGTTGAAAAACTCGACAACGGCTACAAATTGAAATAAGATAACTCATGTTCGGGTGACATGAAAAAGTTTGAAAATGTATTTCTTTCATTTTAGGAATAAATACGTTATAGTTAATAAAGTTGACTATGAGGAAACATTGAGAAAACGTCTGTAGATCTGTCAAACTGAACTCAGACGTTTTTTGTATGAACAAAGGAGAATATAATTTGACAAAATTCCAAGATTTACAATTAAGTGAAGCGTTAGTAAAAGGTGTACACAAAATGGGCTTCGAAGAAGCGACACCGATCCAAGCTGAGACAATTCCTGTCGCACTCACAGGAGTGGACGTATTAGGACAAGCACAAACAGGTACAGGGAAAACAGCAGCTTTCGGTATTCCGACAATTGAGCGAATCGATTCAAAGGCACGTCAAGTCCAAGCACTCGTTCTTGCACCGACACGTGAACTTGCGATTCAAGTTGCAGAAGAATTAAACAAAATCGGAGAAACAAAGCGCGTATACGCACTTCCTGTTTACGGTGGTCAGCAAATCGACCGTCAAATCCGTGGTTTGAAAAAGAACCCGCAAATCGTCGTTGCAACACCTGGACGTCTCATGGACCACATGAAACGTAAAACAATCAAACTCGATGACATTCAAACAGTCATCTTGGATGAAGCGGACGAAATGCTTAACATGGGCTTCGTTGAAGATATCGAAACAATTTTGGCTGGTCTTCCTGAAGAGCGCCAAACGCTTCTCTTCTCAGCAACGATGCCACCGCAAATCAAAAAGATTGCGGAGCGTTTCATGAAATCACCGACAATCATCAAAGTAAAAGCGAAAGAGATGACAGTCGAGAACATCAACCAACAGTTCATCGAATTACGCGAAGGTCAAAAATTCGATACGCTCTGCCGTTTGATCGACATCGACTCACCAGAACTCAGCATCATCTTCGCTCGTACGAAGAAACGTGTAGATGAAGTGACAGAAGCACTCATCAAACGCGGATACACTGCAGACGGTCTTCACGGAGACTTGACGCAATCGAAACGTGACCAAGTCATTCGTCGTTTCAAAAACGGAACAATCGATATCTTGGTAGCGACAGACGTTGCGGCACGTGGACTTGATATTTCAGGTGTTACGCACGTTTACAACTTCGATGTACCACAAGACCCAGAGAGCTACGTACACCGTATCGGTCGTACAGGTCGTGCTGGTAAAACAGGTACAGCCCTCACGTTCATCACGCCACGTGAGTTTGGACAAGTGAAGGCAATCGAACGTGTAACGAACAAGCGCATGAACCGTCGTCACGTACCGACAATCGCGGAAGTACTTGAAGGAAACCAAAAGCAAGCAGCTGAAGAGTTGATCGAACGCGTTCAAGCGGGCGACTTCAAAGCTTACACGCAACTTGCGACAGAACTCCTTGAAGAGTACGAAGCAGTTGAGATTCTCGCTGCTGCCCTTCGTGGATTGACGAAAGAGCCAGATTCAACACCAGTTGAAATCTCGTACGCTGAACCAGTTCGTGTGAAACGCCAAGGTGGCCGTGGTGGCGATCGCGGTGGATACCGTGGTCGCAACGATCGTCGTGGTGGCGGACGTGGCGGTGACCGCCGAGGTGGACGTGGCGGCGACCGCCGTGACGGTGGACGCAGCGGAGATCGCAGAGGCTCATACCGTGGTGACGACCGTCGTCGCTCAGATGACCGTGGCCCACGCCGTCCGCGTGACTAATGATGATTGAGAGCCGCATTTCCTTAAGTGGATTTGCGGTTTTTTTATTTGTGTCATGCTACACTAAATGAGTAGAGATGGAAGGATGAGGTGTCAACGGATGGTGGAATTAAGTTTCGGTCTAATCATACTGCTCGTTTGCGTCTTTGCGTTGAAGCCAATCATATCAAAGACAGACCGTCCTAACTTTCGTTATATCCCTGTGGCAACATTACTATTTGGAGCAATGATCTTTTTAGTATTAGCCATCGGGGTCGGCGGAAAGATGGGCATTGCATATGGAGTAATGAGTATTGCGTATTTTATTGCTTGTTTCGGCGCCTATATGTATGTGAACACGCGAACGAGCTGATTGTGGCTCGTTTTCGCATTTAAGGATGGGGTGATGAGAATGGATGCCGTGGAAGTGATGGTACATCCTGAGGAAGTGGAATTGACATATGAACCGATTCTTGGGGCAGCGACATTTCAAGTGGAAGGGTATATGGTGCATGGACGTTTCCGCGGTGAATCGTTGACGCCATTCTTTTTTGATGATGATGTCCCGTTAGAATATCAACTGGATATCGCCAAGCGCATGGAACGGATGGCGGCAGAACAACTTCGCGATGAGAAGCAGTTCGTTACCTTCCGTTGTCGTTCGGAATGGATTCTCGAAGAAGGCGGCGAAGCATTTTTGGCTCCATTGCGTGAGTTAAATTTCCCGCTTCATCGGATCTATGTGACGCTTCAAGGCAAGGAGCTGGTTGATGTTCAGCACTTGGCACGGGTAGTTCAATATTATCGATCTTCAGGTGTGAAAATTGCCCTCGACTTCGCTGAGTCAACGAGTATAGAAGACATCATGACCATTGCTCCAGAGCTTCTGCTCGTTGATTTAGGAACGATGGTCGAGAAGAAGACGTTGTCAGTCACCTATCCGAACATGCTTCAGACGATGGAATATATCGCCTCAAAGCTCGGGGCGCCTTTATTGTACAAGTCAATCGACCATGTTGGTCAACTCCGTTATGCATGGCAGCACGGCGGACGTTATTATATGGGCGGATTGCTTGGTCATGAAGAGGAGGTTCCGAAACATGAAATCAAAGGGATGAGCGTCTTGACGCAGGAAATTCCCTCCTTCTTTTTACACGATCAAAAGCGCGTAAATCGGTTGTATGAACTGGAGTTTGAGCTACACCGTCGAATCGGTGAGCTCGTCCAGTCTGGAAAATGGTCCCGTGACAAAAAAGATGAATGGTTATTATACATCGCATCGCGACTGGAAGATGTGTTCGTCCGTTATTATTTGACGGATGAAACGGGTTTCCAAACGAGTGCAAACATTTATCGAAACGCTGAAGAGTGGAAGGTCGATAACACGTTTCGTGGATACAATTGGAGCTTCCGACCGTACTTCATTCAGACGATGGCCGCGATGGACGTTCGTGGGCGTGGGTACTTATCTGAAGACTATCGTGATTTTAGCTCAAATGAAGTGACCCGAACCTTCAGCTATCCATTACCAGATGGCATGTTTTTATTTGCTGACGTATCGGCAGAATATTTGTATCAAAATCGACTATTAGATTGAGAGGGGTATGATGATGTTGGATTATGATTACGATGCCTTGCGCGAAATTGGTCGCATTGTCGCATTGGCTAGAGATGAAATGGCAAAAGCCGTCAAGCCGGGCATGACAACGAAGGAATTGGATGAGATCGGACAACGTGTATTAGAAGAAGAAGGGGCGTCGTCGGCGCCGATCACAATGTACGAATTTCCGGGATACACGTGTATTTCGGTAAATGAAGTCGCGGCACACGGCATTCCGGGTGAGCAAGTGATTCAAGACGGAGATATCGTCAACATTGATGTATCGGCTGTGAAGGATGGATATTATTCAGACACAGGTCGTACGGTTATTGCGGGTACGCCAAAGTCAACGAAGGATGAACGGTTGGTCGAGGTTTCGCTCACTTCGTTAGAAGCCGGGCTCAGTAAAGTGAAAGCGGGAGTGAAGGTCAATCAGATTGGTAAGGCGATTTACGCCGAGGCACGAAAAAATGGCTTTACCGTCATTCGGAACTTGGCGGGGCACGGACTTGGCCGGACGCTTCACGGTGAACCGGAAACAATCTCGAACTACTATAGTCGTGAAGAGAATCAGCTTTTAAAAGCAGGACAGGTCATCGCGGTGGAGACGTTCATCTCGACAAAAGATGAAATCGTGTATCAATCCGAGGAGGATGGCTGGACACTGTTCACACCGAACAATAGTCTTGTCTCACAATTCGAACATACCGTGATCGTGACCGAAGATGGCTTTGAAGTGTTGACCGGTTCTTTCCGACCATAAAAAGTGCTCAGTTCACTCGTTGAACTGAGCACTTTTTCTTATGAGATCAGTGAAATTGTTCGTTCACTCAGCTGTGTAACCATTGACCAGTCGGGCCGGGCGTGGTCCGGGATGTGGAGCTTTCCGTTCTCCACTTCAAGTGGCGTATCGAGCAAGTCCTGCTCAAAATAAGCACTCGTACCAGACATATCAGCAGGAAACGATGCCCCATTCAAGGAGGCGAACAGAAGGGTATGATATCGCCCGATGGCGGATTCATACATCCCACCGGCCCAGTAGGGCGTCCCGCTCTCGCGAATCGCCAGTGCTTCACTTAGTCCGCCGACGCGGGCAGGTTTTACATTCACAATTTGACCGGCACCGAGATGTTTCATCGTTTCGACATCGTAACGGGAGGAGATGGACTCATCGAGACAAATCGGTGTCTTGATGTGCTTTTGTAGTTCAGCAGACGCTACCCATTGATTGCTCGGGTACGGCTGTTCCACCATCATAAGCTGATAAGTGTCCATTTGGCGGAACCAATCGAGCGACTGTGTCCCGGCACTGCCATTTAAATCAATCATGAGCGGTGCGTTTGGAAAGAAAGTTCGAATTTCCTGTAACGCGGTCAGTAACTCGGAAGGTGCCGCTTTCAGTTTAATCCGGTTAAATCCGGCATCAAGAGCAGACTCGATTGATTTCATCGTTTGGGTGAGAAGACCGATCCCGATCGTTCGACCGCATTCCACTTGGTCGTTCGCCTGCAAGTGTTGCTTTAACGTCACGTTTGCACGAGCCGCCTCGATTTCCCACAATGCATGCTCCCACATCGATTTCGCCATAGGGTGACCAATAATGGAGGAGACAATCGTGTGAAACGAACCGGCCGAGACAGTCATCCCTTTCAATAGTTGTATGATCAATTTCGATACATCAATCGTAGAATGGACCGTTTCGGAAGTATACCATGGAGTTTCAAAAGCCACTCCTTCCCCATAACCAATTGCCCCGTCATTCGTCTCAAGACGCAAAATTACGGTGCGTCGAACGGACAGAACGGCATGTGCGGTGACAATCGGATGTTTGAATGTCAAAGGAACGATATACAAGTCGGCTCGTTTAATCATGAAAGCAGCTCCTTTAAGCGATGGCGCATTAGTTTCCCGTTCGCATTACGGGGAAGTTGTTCAACCGAATAAATCGATTTAGGGTGTTTGTATTTCGCAAGTTGTTCATGTAAGAGTTGTTGCATTTCTTCCTCGTCAAAAGAACCGACGACAAAAGCAATTGGGACCATCCCCCAAGTTGAGTCAGTCATACCGGTCACACCGGCGTCGCGTACCCCACGGCATCGTAAGAGTGCGGCTTCGATCTCAGCAGGATAGACGTTCTCTCCCCCGGAAATGATTAAATCGCTTCTGCGGTCATGTACATAGAGGTAACCGTCACGAATCGTACCGAGGTCCCCGGTTTTCCAAAATCCGTCTTCGGTCCATGCGTTGGCCTCAGACTGCTTATAGTAACCGGGTGTGACAGTAGGTCCTTTCACCTCGATCTCGCCTTGGGCATTGATGCGAAGCATTGTCGGTGGAATGGCATGTCCGCTCGAACCGATATGGGATAACGATTCATTCGGAAGAAGCGTTGCGACTTGCGAGCAGGTCTCGGTCATCCCGTACGTTTGGGCGACCGGCAAATCACGGCGTTGGGCTTCTTCTAAAAGAGGTTGCGGAACCGGACCGCCACCGACGAGTAACGTCCGCAACCCGTGCCTCGATAATCCTGCATCGAGCAAGCGTTGCAGCATAACCGAGACGAGCGAGAGCTGGGTAATACGCTCCGTCTCAATCAGGTGAATCGTCTTTTCGACATCAAACTTCGGTTCGATGAATAACGTTGAGCCATAAATGGCGCTTCGGTACACTTGGGCCAGACCACTCATATGAAATAGCGGCGTCACGACGAGCATACGGTCAGCGCGGTCATACCTAAGATACTTCTGGGCGGCAATCGCACTCGAGTAGTGATTTCCATATGTTTGTTGTACAACTTTCGCCATCCCTGTCGTCCCGGATGTGAACATGAGTGACATGACCTCATTTGTTTTCCACTCATGTTGCGGAATGAAACCTGATTCATCGCGTTCGGTCAAGAGCACTTGATGGACGGGACAATCGATTGCTTCATCGACAAGGAGGAGGTCAATCTCCGCTTTTTCGAGATGGCGGTTCACTTCGAAGGAAGTCAATCGTGTGTTCAACGGCACGAGGACCTTTCCTAACAAGTGAACAGCATGAACTGCAACGACGTAGTCCTTACTGTTCGAAGCGAATAGCCCGATATGCTTAGCTGTACTGGAGACGCGTTGAAGGTGTGCGGCGAGCTCCTGACTTTCTATGAGCAGTTCTTTCCAGGTAAGTTGTACGCCTTCAGACACAAGTGCGAGATCTGAGGCAGGATGTTTTTTCATCAATTCGTACATCAAATCAACCTCCAAAAAAAGAGTAGCGAAATCGCTACTCTTTTACGAATTAAGGGAAACGTGGGAATTGACCGAAGTCAGGGTCACGTTTTTCCTTGAACGCATCGCGTCCTTCTTTGGCTTCATCCGTCGTGTAGTAGAGAAGCGTTGCATCTCCAGCGAGTTGTTGAAGCCCGGCGAGGCCGTCTGTATCTGCGTTCATGGCTGCTTTCAAGAAGCGAAGCGCGGTTGGTGAGTGTTGCAAGATCTCTTGGCACCATTTGACTGTTTCTGCTTCGAGCTCTTCAAGTGGGACCACTGTATTGACGAGGCCCATTTCGAGTGCTTCTTGTGCGTCATATTGACGGCAAAGGTACCAGATTTCACGTGCTTTCTTGTGGCCGATGATGCGAGCCAAGTATCCTGAACCATACCCGGCGTCGAACGACCCGACTTTAGGACCTGTTTGTCCGAAACGGGCGTTGTCTGCTGCGATCGTCAAGTCACAGACGACGTGAAGGACGTGACCACCGCCGATTGCGAAACCTGCAACCATCGCGATGACCGGTTTCGGGATGACGCGGATCAAGCGTTGAAGGTCAAGGACGTTCAAACGTGGGATTTCGTCTTCGCCCACATATCCACCATGGCCACGGACTTTTTGGTCTCCGCCGGAGCAGAAGGCTTTTTCCCCTTCACCTGTCAAGATGATGACACCGACTTCTTTGTCGTCACGGGCACGAGCGAATGCGTCAATCAATTCATTGACCGTCAATGGACGGAACGCGTTACGCACTTCAGGACGGTTGATCGTGATTTTTGCAATCCCGTTCCACTTTTCATACTTGATGTCTTCATAAGTACGGACTGATGTCCAGTTAGCTACTGATTCCATTTAGTTACCCCCTAAAATCAAATTCTTTATTATTGTACCAAACTCTTGGGTGTTCTCGATATGAGGAGCATGCCCGGCATCCGAAATTTCATGGATTTGTATGTCTGGACGCTCTCGTTTCATGTCGCGAGCAATCGTTTGAAACTTGTGATCATACTCCCCGACAATCAAATCGATTCGGGGCAAACGCTTGAGATGTCCCCATAGGGAAGGCATATGCCCTGTTCCGATGGCTCGTAGGCTGTTCGCTAGTGCATCCGGACGTTGTGCGAGCCTTTCTTTCCGGAGCTCAGCCTTCATGCTTTCGGTTTGACGCCAAAGTGGCAGGTTCTCCCATCGCTCCACAAATGCTTCAAGACCTTCTTCTTCGAGCAAACGAGCGAGTTGCGCATCTTGTTGCCGTCGAAGCTTCCGTTCAAACGTGGACTGAAGTCCCGGCGTCGTGCTGATTCCGATAACATGATGGACACGCTCGTCACAGGCGGCTAGGGTCAACCCGATTCGTCCGCCGAGTGAGTAGCCGATGACAGTCCAAGGTCGATTGTCCAGATCCATTAAACGGGACAGGTCGTATATTTGTTGACTCATACAAGAACGGCGCACCGGGCAGGCGGCAGTCTCCCCGTGTTGCAACAACGAAGGAGAGACGAGACGTGACTGGAGTTTCGGAAAATGCTTGATCCATTCTGCGTTTCCGGTAAATCCATGAAGCAGAAGAATCGGATTTCCTTCCCCGCGGACAATCACTTCATACGACAGTCCTCGGATATTTGTTGTCATGACTCGTTTTCCTTCACGAGACGTGAACAAATGGACTGTGTCCATTCTCGGTGAGCCGTGACATTTCGAGTTCTTTCTGACGGAAACTCAATCAGTTGGACCCCGGCCTCGATGGCGGACTGCACGTCCTCTGGGCGTTCAATTAATTCATAAGTCAGGCCGTATGTTTCGGCAAAGCCACGCACGTTCAAGTCGAGTGGCGTACCAAACAAATCCTCAAACAGCTGCGGTTCGATTTCGGCCTGTGGCAAGAAGGAGAATATTCCGCCTCCGTTATTGTTCACGACGATGACAGAAAAGCGTCCTGGATGCGTCTTCAATAATTGAAGCGCGTTGCTGTCGTGATAAAATGCCAAGTCACCGATTAAAAGAGCGGCCTTTTCCGTCTCGTAACAGCTTCCGAGTGCGCTCGACAAGACACCATCGATCCCGTTGGCCCCGCGATTGGCGAGGATGTGGATTGGCGTGCCGGCCGATAATGCCGTATCAACATCCCGAATCGGCATACTGTTACTGACGAATAAACGGTCGATTGAGGTGGCGAGCAGATGGTGTGTCAGACCGCTTTCGCCTTGGAGGTCGTCTTTGGCCGCCTCCGTGACTTGTTCGAACCATTGTAAACGGCTCGAGTATGCCGGTTCGTTGCTTGATGTGATGAAACGAAGGTAATCACGGGCATCTCCATAGAGGACTGTAGCGAGACTCGATGGGTCACGAAACGATCCCGGTTGATCGATCACCAATTGCTTGGTTTTCGAAAGCCATTGATTCAATCGTTTAGACACAGGGGCTGCACCGAACCGGATCGAGACGTCAGGTAACCATTCATCTCGATGGTCGCTCGCTAGCCAGGTGTCGTAATTTGTCAACACCGCGTCATACTTCCGCATGCCGCTTAAAGCATCTGCAAAAATCGGGATGTGATAGGTGGCGGCGATTTGATCAATCATCTCGAGCCATGGAGTCGGCACATTGGGTCCCGCTACAAACGCTAGTGTTTTCCCGTTCACCGCCTCGATGAAATGTTCGATGTCTGTTGTAGTCGGGCGCAGATAGGGCGTCTCTAATACCGGTGCTTCGCCGGATAATGTCTGTTTTAATCGCTCTAGATCCGGAATAAGCGGTTCCCGGAACGGGATGTTCAAATGAACCGGGCCGAGTGGGACCTGCATACTCAATTGAACAAAACGGTTGACGGTCTGTTGCATGTACGGCATCGCTGCATTTTCGGGTACGGGCAGGTCGATACTGTCTTTCACATGTTCACCGTATAATCGAACTTGATTGATGGCCTGTGGCGCACCGATATTACGTAATTCGTGTGGGCGATCCGTCGTCAACACGATAAGCGGAAGTTGTGAAATAAAGGCTTCTGCAACCGCAGAATAGTAGTTAGTGGCAGCTGTTCCGCTTGTGCAAATCAATGCGACCGGACGCACTGTTTCACTTGAACGGGTAAGTCCGAGTGCGAAAAAAGCTGCCGAGCGTTCGTCGACGATAATGTGATGCCGGATATTCGGATGTACATAGGCCGCCATCGCAAGCGGGGTGGAACGCGATCCGGGACTGATCACTACGTCCCGGACCCCGGATTCGATCAGTCGGTTCATCATGGATGCCACCCAATCGGTCAATAGATTATTCATGGCTGACGCCTCCCGGTTGACTTTCAACGAGCTGTAAAGCTTGTTTAATTGGACTTAATTTGATCTCAGTCTCTTCTAACTCGAGGTGAAGTTGTGAATCTTTGACGATACCGCACCCTGCGTAGACTGAGACGAATTGCTGATTGACGAGTGCAGAACGGATGGCGACGACATACTCTCCATCTCCTTCGTTATCAATCCAACCAAACGGTGAACCATACCATCCACGATCGAAGCGTTCGATTTCCCGTAACAACCGGACCGATGTCCGTTTTGGCGAACCGCCAAGGGCTGGTGTCGGGTGTAAAGACTCAACTAGAGATAATAACGAGGTGTTCGACTCCAAAACCGCATGAATCGGTGTATGCAAGTGAAACACCGATCGGTTCGCAAGAATTTGGGGTGTCTCAAACGATTGAATGGAAGCAGCGTACGGTGAGAGTGCCTGTTTGATGTCTTTGACGACGATTTGGTGTTCCTCACGATTTTTCGGGTCTTGCAGTAACTGCTCTTTCGTAGCTTCTGCTTCAATCTCCGTGTCCGGTCGCTTCGCCGTTCCGGCAATCGCCGCGGTTTGAATGGCTGCACCGTGTTTATGAATCAAACGCTCCGGAGTTGCGCCAAAAAATCCGACATCTTTTTTAGGTTGATATAAGTATACGTAGCTCCCCTCTTGATGTTCGGCCAAATGACGTAGCGTACGGGAAAATGGAAAGTCGATATCGGAGCGTTGATAAATCTCTTCGCGCGCGATGACGATTTTTTCGACCTGTTCCTCCTCAATGTGCTGTTTCGCCTGCTGGAAACTTGATTTGAAATGGTCGACTCCATCTTTCACCTGCGTATAAGCCGGATATTGTTCTTCTGAGGAATGCAATGAACTGAACAACGCTAATTGTTCAGCCAGTTGAATCAAGTACTGTTCCACAGATTGCTTCGCGGAAACGAGCGTTGCCACCGTTAAGGTATACGTGTCATTGTGGCGACGGTATAAAAATTTAGGGACGACAAGTGAAGCTTCCCCAAAAGAGTCCCACATATTTTTTTGGGGACGGATAAATGTATCAAACGAAAAGCCTGAAAAGGCGTAGACCTTGGCGTCCACGTCCCGACGGTGCAAGCTCCAATCGTACTGGAGCCGTTGGAAACGCTCCGGTCCCGATGCGGTCAGCACTAGGGCGTCTCCACAACCGAGCATTTCAAGCGAGCGGTCCGGTGTCATGAAATAGTAGTGGGAGGAGTCTGTGTTTTGAATGATTTGAAAAGCATCAAATTCAGAAATCTCCCAAGTATATGAGGCGAGGACGGGCCGTTGCCATGCACGTGCCCGTTTGTGGGCCTGCTCGATTCGTTGTTTTATATGTGTTTGAGTATCTGGCATAAAAGAAAAGCCTCCTCAATCCGATAGAATTCTCATCCTTTAGTGTATCATGACTTCAGGACAGAACTGTCTATGAAATGCTCGAAAAAATGGTTTGATGTCTGCGCGAGAGACTGTCGTTGACAGATTTTTTCATCGAGACGTAAACTAACGGAGGGAGGGAACTGCATGAGACAAAAATCAAAAAGTGCATATTGGCGAATGATTCGACCACACACGCTTACAGCGAGCTTTATCCCTGTGTTGCTCGGGACGTTCATCGTCATCGATGAAACCGAGTTGAAGTGGGGGCTGTTTTTAGCGATGTTGGTCGCCTCAATGCTCATTCAAATTGCAACGAATTTATTTAATGAATACTATGATTATAAGCGCGGTCTTGATCATGAGGGGTCGATTGGCATCGGAGGGTCGATTGTTCGGGACGGCTTCACCCCGAAACAGGTCCTAACAATTGCCCTTGGAATGTACGGGGTGGCGGCGCTACTCGGTCTATATATCGCAGGTACAACGAGTTGGCATTTGATTTGGATTGGCGTGCTGTCGATGCTCGTCGGATACCTTTACACAGGTGGACCACTTCCGATCGCGTATACGCCGTTTGGGGAGTTGGTCGCGGGACTCTTTATGGGATATGTCATTATTGGAATCTCCGGGTACATTCAAATCGAACAGGTTACGACAGAATTGTTGCTCGTATCGTTCCCGATGGCCTTATTGATCGGAGCAATCCTGCTTGCGAATAATATTCGGGATCTAGATAATGATAAAGTAAACGGACGGAAGACGATTGCGTGCCTTGTCGGTCACCGTCGGGCTGTCCTCGTATTAGCCGGTTTCTTTATGATTGCTTTATTAGGGCTCATTGTTGCGGTCGTCCTGTACGATGTGACACCTTGGGTACTGCTAGCCTTATTGACCATCCCGATGATGATTCAGGCTGTGAAGCAATTTTGGGAGAAGGCCGAGCCGGCCGCACTCATGCCGGCGATGGCGATGACTGCGAAAGTAAATACGTTGTTCGGGGCATGGATGGTCGTCGGACTCATTGTTTCGAAATACATGATGTAAGAATAGGGGAGGGGTTTACGTGTCAGTTGTAAAAGAAATGCTTGAATTCAATAAACGCTTTGTTCAGGAAAAACAATATGAACAATTTGTATCAGACAAATTCCCGGATAAAAAAGTCGTCATCTTAACTTGTATGGATACGCGTTTGACGGAATTGTTGCCACAAGCTCTTGGGATCAAGAACGGGGATGCGAAAATCATCAAAAATGCGGGGGCAGTCCTCTCTCATCCGTTCGGGTCGGCGATGCGCTCAATCTTAGTCGCCTTATATGCACTTGGAGCGGAAGAGGTCATCGTAATCGGTCACTATGATTGCGGAATGGCTGCGATTGAACCGAACGTTGTCATTGAAGAAATGGAACGTCGTGGCATCGAGCAACAGACGCTCCAAACACTGAAAGCTTCCGGTGTGAACCTGGAACAATGGTTACACGGGTTTGACTCGGTGGAAGCGAACGTCGTTCACTCGGTTGATTTAATTAACAATCATCCTTTGTTGCCACCCGGAACAAATGTGTATGGCTTTGTGATTGATCCGAACACAGGCCGGTTAGACCCGGTTAAAGCCTGAATAAAAACGAGCGAATCCGATCAAAACGGATTCGCTCGTTTGTTTTTTATCCATACGTGTTCGTAGGGATGTCCTGATAATCATCTTCCTGATCTTTATGTTTCGCTTTCTTTTTGTTTTTCTTAAAGTCTCGTTCATATTCTTGTTCGCTCGGCGTTTTGAAGTAACGCATCCATGTAGCATTAATTTCAGAACCGATGAGGATGATCATGCCGGTCAGTTGAAGCCATAGCAACGTGACGATGATGCCTCCGAGTGAACCGTAAGTCGAGTCGTAACTGCCGAAGTTCGATACATACAGGCTGAATCCCAGAGAGACAAGTTGCCAACCGATGACTCCGAAAATCGCACCGGGTAACGTGCTTTTCCAAAAAACATGTTGTTGCGGAGAAATTTTATAGAAGATGGACAGCGTCAAAATCAAGACGAGTGTGGTCAGTGTATAGCGGAAGACGTTGATCATCACGGTGTCCGCTCCTGAAATCGGGATGTAGTTCGAGATGAACTCTATAATTTGCGAACCGAACACGTTTGAAAGAATCAGTAATAGCATGCCGACGCCGAGTAAAAGGGTGAGGCCGAGTGCCAGTCCCTTTTTCACGAAGAAGTTACGTTCATTGTCTTCCCCATACGCATGCAGGGCGGTCGTAATCAATCGATCGACTCCTTTAGACGCAGACCAAATTGCTAAAATCGCACCGAGTGAGAGGAGCCCACCTCGAGGTTCTCCAATCGCTTCGAATATTCCGGTCAGAAATTCAGAGGCCGCGGATCCGGGCGCTAAATCGTTCAGTTGATCTTGAAACGAGTCTTGTGAGATATCAAAGAATGATAGTAAGGCCAAAATAAAGATGATGCCGGGGAAGATGGACAAGAACCAAAAAAAAGCGAGGGTGGCGCCATAATCCTGTACATCGTGTTCTTTAAATCGGCGGAAAAGTTCTTTTGCGAATGAGAGCCAATTTTTCTTTTCTTTCACTTCATCCATTGCCATAGTGCAGTCCTCCTGATTCATCTTTCGTTAGAAGTCAGATTCCCTATTTCTCAAGAGGATACACATGATTAGTCCTCAGCGAGCATCAAGTCATAAAAGCGTTCTTCGTGTGAAGCAAGCTTTTCTGCTAGTGAAGGAGGACGAACCGGAAGATGCGGAAGGGCTGAACGCTTCACCCACAATGGGGTATACGAGCCATTCGTCTGTTCGGCCTGGAATTCTTCGCCGGTCCCGGTCCCGAATTCGCCGCCGGTCATCGTTGCCCAATAATAAGGATTCAGTTCATTGTTGAAGGCGACATAGGCTGCCACTCCTTCGAGTTTGACATGAACGCCCAACTCTTCAAAAGCCTCCCGTACAGCGGTTTCTTCAGTCGTATGTCCAAATTCAACACCACCGCCTGGGAACACATAATACAATACATCTTCTTTTTCTCTACGAATTAAAGCGACCTCATCCTGGTCATTCATCAGGATGATCGCGCTACGTTGCTTTGTTCTCACCAAATCAATCGTTCCTTTCCTTTCAAGTGTGACTTGAACAAAACGCATCGACTTGACGTCGATGCGTTTGTCTCAATCCCGAGTAGGTTGTTCTAATGTTTCATACATTTCTTTTGTCAATCCATTCTCATGCGAGCCGATCACTTTGCCAGCCACCCGCATGCCGAGTCGAAGCGCATCTTCGATCGGACGCTTCTTCATGAGCTCCGAAATGACAGCTGAGAAGAAGGAGTCACCGGCTCCGGTAGAGTCTGCGACTTTTACTTTTGTCGTCGGGACGTGTCCTTGCTCGTTTGTTCGTAGGTCGACGTATACCGCACCGAGTTCACTCATTGTGACAATCGTGAGTGGGGCGCCTTTCATCGCGAGTACTTCAGCGACGCGTAACGCGTCATCGACGGTAACGATTGACATATCAGACAAGATTTCAGCTTCTTCACGACTGCAAATGAAGCCGGTAAAGCCTTGAAGTAAATGACGATTCCGCTCAATGACGGACAAATGCCCACAAACACCGTAGAGGGGAAGTTTCATCTCGCGGCAAAGTTCAATCGTTTCATTCAAAACGTTGACCGACAGATCCAAGTCGATTGCGACGGCATCGCTGTCTTCGAATACCGTGTCAATCCGACGTAAAATCGCTTCTTCCATACGAGCTTCGTCCGGTTGTTTGGAAATTGAAGTTTGAAGATCACCGTTGTTGTCCATGACGGCGAGCCACATTCCCATACCGTTGTCTTCGAGCATATCGACTTGCTCGACATTGACGTTCATGCCCCGAAGTTCTTCTAGGACACCGACACCGATTTGATCGTTCGTAACCGTAGAGACGAATCGGACATCGTTTCCAAGAACACCTAAGTTTTGGGCAACGTTCCGGCCTGTTCCGCCATTAGAGAAAGTGATGTCGCCGACGTTTTTCGCATCTTTATGAAGCGGTGCGAAGGACGTTCCTTTTATATCGACAAACACCTTGCCGATGACTGCAATCGTATTCATATCTTGTACCACCTTTAGCCAATCTTTCGATCTGTTTCCGTCTGTTAGACACATTGTTTCAATTATAACGAAATCGACATATGCTTTCAATGTTCGATTGCGTCTGTTTGTCGAATTTTGTCACTTCCATGAAGAAGTGAGGAGGCGGAGACCGTTTAAGATGACGAGGATTGTTGACCCTTCGTGACCGACGACGGCGAATGGCATCACAAGCAACTCGAAGATATTCGTTGCAATCAGGACAAGAATGACTCCGAGCGCAAAAATGACGTTTTGGAGCACGATTCGATTCAACTTACGAGATTGTCGAATACCGTCGCTTAATCGAACTAAATCATTTTTCATCAATACGACATCCGCGGTTTCAAGAGCGGCATCTGTTCCTTCACCCATCGCAATCCCGACATCTGCCGTGGCGAGGGCCGGTGCGTCGTTGATCCCATCCCCGATCATGCCGATTGAACCATACTCTTCGCGCAACGACTTGATTTGCTCTACCTTTTCTTCGGGCAGGCATTCGGCGATAAAACGTGTCATGCCGGCCTCGGAAGAAATGGCGCGAGCGGTAGCCTCATTGTCGCCAGTGATCATAATTGTGGCAATGCCAAGCTTATTTAACTGCTCGATGGCCGTTTTTGCCTCGGGACGCAACGTATCCCGGAGTGCGAACGCGCCAATCGTGCGGGTTTCGTCACTAATGAAGACGAGGGTATGCCCTGCGGCTTTCAACTGCTCGACCTCTTCACGGAAAAAGTCACCGCTTCGGTCAGCAAACTTCTGTTTGCCGACGCGGTACGACACCCCGTCAATCGTCGCTTCGATCCCTGAACCGGTCACATCTTTAAAATCACGCATTTCTCCTTCATGTTTTCCGGTAAAGGCGACGAGCGCTTCAGCAAGCGGGTGGGTCGAATGTTCCTCGATCAGACTGACGACTCGATAGACGGTCGCCGTGTCCAGTTCAGGGTGAATCATCGCTTTTTGAACAATCGGTTTACCGATGGTTAACGTTCCGGTTTTGTCAAAAGCGATGGCTTTCAGACGGCCCATGTTTTCGATATGGGCACCGCCTTTGAACAAAATCCCATGTTTGGCCGATGATGCAATCGCGGCAAGAGCAGCCGGCGTGATTGCGGCAACAAGGGCGCAAGGGGAGGCGACGACGAGAAGAATCATCCCCCGATAGATGCTTGTTTCAAGAGACCACGAGGTCAAAAAAGGTCCGAAGAGAATAATCGCCGTGACTGACAGGAGTACAATCTGAACGTAACGTCCTTCATAGCGGTCAATGAATTGAGCGGACGGTGACTTTTCTTCCTGGGCCTGTTGGACCATCTGAATGATTTTTTGGAACAACGTCTCGGTTGCAAGCTTCGTGACTTCAATCGTCAAGACGCCGTTTAAATTCACGCTCGACCCGAACACCTCATCACCGACGTTGCGGTCGACAGGGACGGACTCACCGGTGATTGCCGCTTCTTCGACAGAGGCACTCCCACTAAGGATTCGACCGTCTACAGGAATCCGTTCTCCGGGACGGACATAAATCCGGTCCCCAACTTTTAAATCATCAATGTGAACGACTTCGAGTGAATCCGAAGCAGTAAGACGTGTCGCCTGTTCAGGTTGCAATTCCATTAAAGATTCGAGGGCACGTTCATTTTTATTCATTGTGTACGTTTCAAGAGCGCCTGATAGTGCGAAAATGAAGATGAGGATGGCACCTTCCATCCAGTAACCAATCGAGGCGGCACCAATCGCTGCGATAATCATGAGCAATTCGACGTTCAAGGATTTGGTCTCCCATGTATCTGTGATGCCTTCCTTCGCTTTGGCGTAGCCACCGATTAAAAACGCGATGAGGTAGAGGGAAACGTAGGTCCAAGTGGCTCCTTCTTGTGTTTCAGCGATATAAGCGAGTACAATCAATACACCGCTGATGAGTGCCATGATTAATTCGATATGCTCGAACCAGCTGGCCCGTTTGAAGACGTGGCCTTTTTCTTGCGAGACGGTTTGTGCATTCATAAAAAGTCCCTTCTTTCTAAATGAGAATGAATCTCGATTAATTGATAATGATTGATGATGATTATCATTATCCTTTCGCTCAAAACAGGTGTTTTTAGTTTTAGTCAGCTTCATCTTATTTATAATAATTATTATCTAAGTTTATTTTATCATTCCTCAAAGTGGTTCACAAACAAAAAGATTAAGGAGATATTGTGTCATGGAAAATGTGTTTCAGCGCAACTGGACAGTCATGCTTTTAGCATTGTTCAATACATTGTTATGGGGGAGTGCGTTCCCGTTCATCAAACTGAGTTATCGCGAATTAGACATTCAATCGAATGAATACGGTCAGCAACTGTTCTTTGCGGGGGAACGTTTTTTGCTTGCCGGGGTGTTGTTGCTCGGTATTAGTCATTTCGTGTTGAAACGGTCGATTCGATTGGACCGACAAAGAATTAAAGCCTACGCACATCTCGGTTCGTTTTTAACGTTCCTTCAATACCTATTCTTTTACATCGGACTGTCGATTTCTACTGGGGTTCAAGGGTCGATCATTGCCGGATCCACTTCATTTTTTCAAATGTTGCTTGCTCACTTCCGCTACGAAGACGATCGGTTGAACCGCTTAAAAGGAATCGCGTTGACGCTCGGGTTCTCTGGTATTGTGATTGCGAACTGGCCCGCCTCCGGTACAGAAATCGGATTCGGCCCCGGAGAAATCCTGCTCATCATGGCGATGATTTCGGGGGCTTTTGCAAATCTGATCGCCAAAGATTATTCCCGGTCCTATGATGTCGCCCCGATGACGGCATGGGCGATGGTGATTGGTTCGCTTGGTTTACTTGTGATCGGTCTGATCATTGAACCGTCTGGTGCATCATTACCTTATACGTTCCAGACCTCATTATTTTTATTGTATTTAGCGATGCTCTCTGCGATCGGCTTCACACTTTGGAACACGTTGATGAAGCATAATCCAGTCAGTCGAATTTCTCTCTATATGTTCTTTGTTCCCTTGTTCGGGGTGATGTTGTCAGGAATTTTACTCGGAGAGACGATTCCGTGGAATGCCATCGTCGGTTTGTTCTTTGTGGTCGCGGGTATTTATCTCTCGACCTATTTCCAAGGTCGGAAAGTAAAACGGTAATCGACTCGATGATACGCAGGAACAGGTAAGGTTGACGGAAATGAGTTGGCATGACAAAATATATTAAAAATTCTGAAATTTGGTGAATGAGAAAATCGGTCTTCGTCTGTAAAGACTTGCGTGCACACGACAAAGGAAGGAGGAAGAGAGATGACAAGAAATCGGATTGTCCGCAACATCCTCATATCGCGTCAACCGAAGGACGAGTATGTGAAGTATGTGATGAAGTGCGTAAGTCAAAGTTTGAAGAAACGCCACGGGCAAGTAGCGACACTCGCTGTCAGGCAAGGGGATGATATTCAGACGAGGTGGCATATCAATGATCGCGTGATTGAGGTCACCCTCGGCTCTGATATTTTAGCCAGTCTGGAGACAGAACCATTCGCACTGGATGATGTGTTTATTCAAGCACTTGAATTGAACGACGTGAAAATCGACAGCGTATTAGAGTGAAAAAGAGACGGTTCTGCGTGAACCGTCTCTTTTTGTTATAAGGTGATGGGTTTTGATTTCGAAGTGAGCAGGCGCGTTGCAAGAATGCCTAAAATGAGTGTGTACATGAAAAAATAAACTTCTTTCGGTAAAGATAACCAGAGGGCACCAATCATCGGACCGGTGATGGAACCGACACTGAATGAGATGCTGTACAGCATATTTCCCGTAGGTAAGAGGGAACGGGGAAGCACTTCAGTCATATGGGCAAGACCGAGCGAGTACGTCGAACCTAAACCTGCTCCTGCGAGAGCGAAGAGCACGAGAAGCCAGGCGAAATGATCGATTGCCAGATTAGCGAATGCGAAGACGAACGTTCCAAGCGTTAGTACGATTTGCAAAATTCGTTTCTTGCCGAAACGATCCGCGAGTCGGCCGAGCGGGAGCTGTACGATAATTGAGGTGACGATGAACGTCGTAATCAATGTACTCGTCTCGGTCAAACTCATCCCGTTTCGGACGGTGAAAATCGGGAAATTGGCATTTAAACTGGCTTCGAGGAATCCATATGTAAATGCGGGCAAAAGGGTGTATCCTGCACCGATGAAAATGAGACGGATTCGTCCTTTGGAGTCTGTCTTTGTGACTTCGGACTCCGGATACTCGTTTTCCACTTTAAAGACAAGGAAAAGTGAGGCGAGACAGAAGAACAAGAGAATCAAAAAAGGAAGCCAAAAATAAAGATCGACCAGCGGGGCAATCAGCGGCCCGACCGCGAAACCGAGACTGAACGACATGCCGTAATACGCCATTGCGCGTCCTAAACTTCTCTTATCGCTCGCAGACGTGACCCATACTTGAGACCCGTAATGCAAGGCTGAATCTCCAAATCCGATGATAAAGCGCATGATGGCCCAGATGAGCAGAGACGGCCAGAGTGGCAGGGCAAACGTTGCGAACGCGGTTAACACAATACCGAGCACGATCGTCGGTCGAAATCCGTATTTGCGGACGAAACGTTCGAGAAGCGGGGCGGAAACGATGACTCCTAAATAGAGCATGGTCGCGTTCAATCCATTCAACCAGGCGGGGGCGCCGTCTCGTTCAATCAATGTCGACAATAAAGGGATGAGTGCCCCTTGGATTAAGCCGGAGATGAAGACGATCAACATTAAAATCAAAAAGCGAAAACGCAGCATACTGACACCTCAATTATTCATGTTCAAAGTAAAAAGCCGAGAAGGCTCTCAGCTTTTAGAATCGTCGACAGGTTGGGGAGAATGATTCAAATGTAACAACTCATCATCCCAGCTACCTTGACTAAACATTTCATCATGCTCTACTTTTTCAGAAACGAATGCGGCTGTCAATAAAATACTAAGCGTGCCACCGAAAATGACGATGGCCATGACTGTAATGATGAACACGTAGATGGCTGTCATCCTTACACACCCCATTTCTTTAGTTTACTGAATAATTCCCTGATAAAAATAATTAAAACGATTTTGCGACTCGCGTTTGAAAATCGACGGATGGGTAATAGGCTTGTTTGACGAGTGCATTTGGCCCCAGGCATTTGACGGCTGGACAGTGACAAGACAATGACGCGTTCAATGCACTGTTTGTCCACGTTTCGTATGCTTCTTGGAACGATGTATCAAATAACGTGCCGAGTGATCCGAGCTCATCACCGAAGTCCGTGACGATGATTTGCCCATCGAAAATATTTGTATTCAACCGTGAGCGTCCATCCGGGTCGTTTCGGACAGTCACATTTTTCGTTTCATGAAGTCGCTTCAACAGCGCACGATCTTCTGCTAAATCGGAGCAAGCATAGAAAGGCAACGTCCCGAAAAGCATCCAGACGTTCTCATCGCGCACGTCGAGTAAATCGTGAATCGCTTGTCGCGTATCGGCAAGAGAAGCTGCTTCGAGGGCACTCGCGAAGTCTGCTGGGTACATCGGGTGCACTTCATGACGTTGACAGCCGAGCGCTACGATTTCTTCATGTATCTCTTTCAAATGGGGGATGGTCCGTTTATTGAGCATCGTTTCTGCGGATACGATGATTCCTTCAGCCGTAAGTGCGCGGGCGTTGTCTTTCATCGTCTGAAGCATTTTCAATCGTGCTTCTTCACTCGGTTTGCGGTCCATCATCGCAAATCCACCCTCGAGGAAGTCCTCATCTGTTCCCCAGTTATGTGAGATGTGCAAAACGTCCAAGTAAGGGGTAATAAGATGATATCGAGATAACGGCAACGTCAAATTCGAGTTGATCTGTGTCCTTGCACCACGCTCTTTCGCATAGCGAAGAAGCGGGACGACGTAGTTTTTCACCGATTTCATCGAAAGCATCGGTTCGCCTCCGGTAATCGAGAATGCGCGCAAATGTTCAATCTCGTCGAGTCTCGAAATGAGCAGGTCGAGCGGAACGGTAGGTTCTTCTGTCTGGTCGAGCATATATCCGACCGCACAATGTTCACAGCGCATGTTGCATAGTTTCGTCGTTGTGACTTCGACGTTAGATAAGACGAGCCGACCATGTTCGACCTGGTCAAGATATGCTTCCCACGGATCGAAAGCTGGGGAGATGTTTTGCATGTAGATTCCACCTTTTCATCAAGTTACACGAAATAGTATGCTATAATAGCAAATCTTTGTCACGAACCAAAGGAGCGATAACAACATGGGTAAATCACGAACAGACACGGCTGGAAAGATGAATGTCTTGAAATCAAGAACAGAATTGCTGTGTCTATCTGTCAATACGTTGGACGAACACACAACGCCGGAAGATTTACACCGCCTGTTAGAGGACATTGATTCATTGCGTGCGAAAGTCGCACGTTACGCCAAAGACTTAGACCAATCGTCTCGAAAGGATGAATCACATTGAAATTGATCGTAGGAGATTTTAAGAGCGTCACCGCAGAACGGCTCGGTATTAACGGGGAAGGAATTGCGACCATCAATCGTATGGTCGTGTTTATCCCGAATCTGCTCCCTGGAGAAAAAGCAAAAATTGAAATTACCCGAGTGGAGAAAAACTATGCGGAAGGTCGGGTTGTCAAACGTGATAACGATTCGAAAGACCGCGTCAAAGCCCCTTGTCCGATTTATGACGAGTGTGGCGGTTGTCAGATTCAACACATGAGCGCACGACTCCAAATGGAATATAAAGAAGAAATCGTCCGCAATGCATTCCGGCAAAAAACAAAATTGAACGTCGATAAAGCGGACATTCGTCAACCAATCGGTATGGAAGATCCATGGTACTACCGCAACAAATCCCAGTTCCCGCTCGGCACAAGACGAGGGGAGATTGTCTCGGGACTGTATAAACCGAACTCGAATCACCTCGTTCCGATTGAGCACTGTATGGTTCAACAACGTGATACAACAAACATCAACAATGCGATTGTCCGGATTTTAAACGAACTGGACATTCCCGTATATGATGCACGTCGAGACACTGGTTATGCGCGCACAATCGTTGTCCGTTCCGGCTACAAGACAGACGATGTTCAGGTCGTGCTCGTCGTCGGACACGAAGACGTACCGGATTTGGATGAATTAAGTGACCGGATCATGGAACTTCCGAACGTTGTGTCATTCCATCTCAACATCAATGCCAATCGCTCAGGTGTGATCTTTGGGTACCGGACTGTTCACATTGCCGGTCAGGAGAAGATGGATGAACAGTTAGACGATGTACATTATCACTTGTCGCCTCGTGCATTCTTCCAGTTGAATCCTGCCCAGACGGAAAAAATGTATCGTGAAGTCGTCGAAGCTGCCGGTCTCACAGGAGAAGAACGGGTGATTGACGCCTACGCAGGGGTTGGTTCCATCGGATTGTGGCTTGCGCCGCACGCGAAAGAAATCCGGGGGATGGAAGTCGTGCCGGAAGCAGTCGAAGATGCGAACGACCATATGCGTGAAAATGGATACAATCATGTCACGTATGTCGAAGGGCGTGCCGAGCATTGGATCCCGCGTTGGGTGAAAGACGGGTGGATTCCTGACGTTGTCGTCGTCGACCCGCCACGGACGGGGATGGACCATCAATTGATTAACTCCATCATTTCATCCAAAACAAAACGGATCGTCTATGTTTCATGTAACCCGCAGACGCTTGCGAGAGACGCGGACCAGCTGATGAAGGCCGGATACAAGGTGAATTACGTTCAACCGTATGATATGTTCCCGCAAACGTCCCATGTCGAGTCCGTTGTCGTCTTTGAGAAAAAGAAAAAGAAAAAATATTGACGACCTCGTGAAAACACTTGTACAGAAAGCGTTTTCAAGGTATAGTTCAGATGTCAGACTTCTTAAAGACTACAGAAGTGGAGGAACATCAAATGATTTCACAAGAACGTGTACAAGAGTTGGTAGGTAAAGCGATTGAAGCACGCAGTCATGCCTATACACCATATTCAAAGTTTAATGTCGGAGCTGTTGTCATCGATGAAGCTGGAAAAGAGATCTCGGGCTGTAATGTCGAGAACGCTTCTTACGGTCTTTCGATGTGTGCAGAGCGGACAGCGATTTTTAAAGCGGTATCGGAAGGCAGTAAGGAGATTGAAACGGTGGTTGTCGTGGGTGACACAGAAGGACCGATCTCACCATGCGGTGCTTGTCGTCAAGTAATCGCTGAATTCGCGGGAGATGACTTTACATTGATTCTCGCGAATATGGACGGCGAGACGAAAGTGATGACCAAAGAAGAAATGTTACCATACGGATTTTCTCCGAAAGATTTAACATAAAAAATTGCGGACGAGTCGTCCGCAGTTTTTTTATTGATCCGTATATTTTTTCTCACTCACGGACTCGTCTTTTGAGTGCCGTTTCTTTTTTTCGTCTTTCATCCGCTCATTCAATTCTTCAACGGGGATGGGGTCGACGGTTTGCATGCCTTCTTCGTCAAAAATACTCTCTTTCTCCGTATCGACAGCGTCCGGGTTATCGAAGCGACGCTTGGAAGAACGTTTGTCCTGATTCATGGTTCCGCCTCCTTTTAACCATCACTATTCCACATCCCGGCCCCGGGCAAACAACTGCCTGTTTTGGTTTTGAGGAATCGAAATAGTGGAATCAACAAGTCATAGTGAAGGAGGAATGGAGATGGACAAAAAGGTTTGGATGGGCGTCGTCATCGGGATTGCGGGAGCTGTTCTCATCGCCCCGAAAGTCGTAGCGTTGCTGTCGCTCGACGAGGAAGAAGATACATGGCGTAAAATGGATAAGATGGAGAGTGTGGATGCGGACGAAGACGAAGCCGAAAAAGGGCTCACCCAACTCGACTCGAGTCATCGTGCCGACTGGCAGGCGAACGGTTTTCCACAAACGCATGCGGAGCGGGAACGGCTCGAACAGGAGTCAGAAGCATACTATAAAGGGCAGGACATATAAAAAAAGACAGCCGCGGCTGTCTTTTTTATTTAATCGTCTTCGGGTAACAAGGGAAGACCGACCGTGACCGTCGTACCGGCACCAACTTCCGAGCTGAAGTGAAGCGACCCGTCATGTCGTTCGATAATATGTTTTGCGATGGCTAGACCAAGACCGGTACCCCCATCTTTTCGAGTTCTCGATTTGTTCACGCGATAAAATCGTTCCGTCAACTTGTCGAGATCTTCTTTCGGAATGCCGCGGCCCTCGTCCCGAATTTCAGTGATGGCGTAATCCGTCTCAGCGAACGTCTTCACATGAATCGTCTTGCCGGCCTCTGTATAACGTAAAGCGTTATCGAGCAAGTTCCCGATGACTTGTTCGAGTCGATCATGATCACCGAGGATGATTAAATCAAAGTCTAAATCGGATTCGATGGTCACGCCCTTCGCTTTGGCGATCGGTTCAATCCGGTAAAGTACATCTTCAAGTACTTGTGAATAGACGACGGGTTCTTTTGTCATCGGGTAAGAGTCCCGTTCGAGTTGGGCGAGATCAAGCAGATCAGCAACGAGGCGCTGAAGGCGATTCGTTTCATTCTCGATGATGTCATAATATTGGGCCCGTGTTTTTTCATCAAGCGAAGCGTCTTGAAGCATCTCCGTATAGCCCCGAATGTAAGAGAGCGGGGTACGAAGTTCATGGCTGACATTCGCCAAAAATTCTTTCCGCTGCTCCTCGACGAGGCCGAGGGATTCGGCCATCGAGTTGAGCGTGTCGGCCAATTCACCGATCTCATCGTCATAGACGATAGGAATACGGTGTGAAAAATCGCCTTGGGCGTATACTTGTGAGGCACGTTTCATTTGAATCAGCGGTTGGATGATCGTGTCGATGATCTGTTTTCCGAACAAGAGTAAGTTGACGATCATAAGAAAAAGTAAAAACGTGATCATGAGACGAATCGGTTGGAACGGTTCGCTGATTTTATTCAGTTCCATGTACAGAATCAGCGCGTTGTCGAGCTCGCCGTCCCGGATGAGGGGGAAGGCGGTCATTAAAATATCGACATCTTCCGTCGGGTGCTTTCGTGTGACGGAAATCGCATAACCGTCCTGTAAACGTTCAAGATCCTGTTGCCGAAGAAACGTCTTGCCTGAACCGAGGTTCTCTTCACTGACTGAGGAGAGAAACACTTTCGTTTCCGTCAACTCATTCGTATAGGTCATACTATCTGCGAATGCGTCCGAGAACCCGTCAGCCTTATAAATCGTGACGAGTTTTTCGCCACGATTGATGAGCAGTTCTTCTTGCGTCTGAATATAAAATTTATCGTACAGATAAAACGTCATGATGATGAAGACGAACGCAGAGAAGAGGCTGGCTGTCCAGATGGTAATCCAAATCCGCTTCCGAAGCGTATATCGCTTCATACATTCGCCTCGAACTTGTAACCGATGCCCCAAACCGTTTGGATATAACCGCCGGCTTCACCGAGCTTGAGTCGCAACGTTTTGATGTGGGTGTCGACGGTACGGAGATTCCCGTGATATTCGGTTCCCCAGATTTGGTCGAGTAACTGTTCGCGTGAGAACACCTTTTCTTCGTTCGTGATGAACAGATAGAGCAGGTCAAATTCTTTTCGCGTTAAGTTGATTGCTTTTCCTTTTACACTTACCGCGCGGCCTTCGATGTCAATCGACAGGTCCCCCACGTTGAACGTCGCTTCCTGTTCTTTTGAGAAGCTGTGGGTCCGACGAAGTGTCGCTTCGATGCGAGCAAGAAGCTCGCGTGGACTGAAGGGTTTTGTGATATAGTCGTCGGCACCGATCTTCAACCCGTGAATGCGGTCGAGTTCTTCAGAGCGTGCCGTCAGCAAGATGATCGGGACATTTGAAAACTCCCGAATTCGCATACAAGCTGTCAATCCGTCCAGTTCAGGCATCATCACATCGAGTAGCACGAGGTGGAATGTCTGCTCTTTTAACAGATCGATGGCTTCGAGTCCGTTAGTAGCAGTGACGGTCTCATAGCCTTCCTTCTCTAAATTTGATACGAGTAAATCTCGCATTTGTTCTTCGTCGTCAGTCACTAAAATCCGAAACACTGAATCTGACATGTGTCATTCTCCTTTACAAAACGGTTAACGGGAGTTGTGAGTTTTCCCTCATACTTCTATCATACCTATCTCTTCGAATTAGAACAGATATAATCGTGCTCGACAAGTTGTCAACATGAAATCCACACAAAAATGCCACAAAAAAGCCAATCCTTTGTCAGAATTGGCTTACGCTTCGAGTTGTGTCTCGTACGGGACATCGAATTCCGGTGCGTGGAGAGAGTGCAAGTAAAGCTGGAAGCTCGACTTGGATACCTCATACAACACATATTCGACATCACCCTGATTGATTTCCGCTAATAGCTCGGAACGGATTTCATTCGCGCAGAACGCATAAGGAAGCTTTTCTGCTGCTGCGATAGACCGTTCGTTCGATTTTCGGATTTTTAAAAATACACTTTCCATATCAAGCTCGAAGAAAAGTTCTGAGAAGAACGCTTCCTTCGCGACTTGATTATAACCTTTACCGTGATACGGTTTGCCAAGCCACGTACCGAGGAATCCATAGCCGGATTGAACATCGAACAAGCTGATTGTCCCGATTGGGGTACCAAACTCATTCGTGATCGTACGTGAGATGATGTTTCCTTGCTCTTCTAGCTCGATAATTTGCTTCGTGCTAAATAAAAATTCGTCAAAGTGGACCGTCTTTTGACGGACATACGGAAAGACATCTGGGTGTTGCATCAGTTCGAACAACTCCGCGCAGTCGGTGAGCTCACGAAATTTGAGCACCTTTACATTCCTCCTCCTATTTCAGACCGCTGAAGAATAGTCGTAACGAAAGCATACTTCTGGCTTCGCTGTTCGAACCGCCTTGGCTGCTTTATGAAGTTACAAGATAATTTTATATAGTATTTTTAAAAAAGCAAGTAAATTATGCGTAAAACGCTTATGAAAAATAATGAAAATTATTCGACCTCATGATGCGTTTCCGCACGGTCCGTTTTATAGACGACTTCACCGTTGACGATCGTCATAATCGGCTTCGCTAAATAGTCGAGCGGGAAGTGATTCCAGAGCACAAGATCGGCGTCTTTTCCGATTTCAAGTGAGCCGATCCGGTCATCCACACCGAGTGATTCGGCCGGGTTGATCGTAATGCCGCGTAAAGCAACATCAACCGGTAAACCTTCGCGAGCCGCAAGTCCTGCACATAAATTTAAGTATTGGACAGGCGTGTACGGATGATCGGTCGTGATGGAGACGATCATGCCGTGCTCATGAAGGATGCGATATGTTTCCCACGTCTTGTTTTGGAGTTCGATTTTGGATTTACGGGTGAATGTCGGTCCGACCGTCACGTGCTTGACACCGAGTTCTTGAAGCTTTTCAGCGACGAGGTGACCTTCCGTACAATGTTCGATGCGATAATCGAGGTCAAACTCGTTCGCCAGGCGGACGACCGATAAAATATCATCCGCACGATGGGCGTGGACGCGAATCGGCATCTGGCGGTCAAGGGCGAGCTGAATCATTTGACTCCCGAACGTGCCAATCGTGCTGGTGGATTGGACCGTCCGGAATGCCTCGCGTAACAGTCCCATAATTCCCATACGGGTCAAATCGCCGGTTTTCCCCATACTATGGATCCGTTTCGGATTTTCCCCCAGGGCGAGTTTAAGTCCGGCATGTCTACGGACGACCATATCTTCAATGAATCGACCATGCGTTTTAATGACACTCGTGACACCGCCGATGACGTTCATGCTCCCCGGCATGACTTGGACCGCTGTGACGCCGGCCATCAACGCTTCATGAAATCCTTCGTCCAAAGGATAGACGCCATCGAGGGCACGGGCATGGGGGGTCATCGCCTCGACCGTCTCGTTGGCATCGTTCCCGACCGACCCTGTCCCTTCATCATAGAGTCCGAGATGGGTGTGGGCGTCGATGAAGCCGGGGAATAAAAAGTTCCCTTCCGCTTCGATGAAGGTCTCGCCTTCAGTGGGCTCGAGCAACTCCGCCATTTCGGTAATTTTTCCGTCTTTGACACGGAGGTCCCCGTAAAAGTGTGGGGCGGTAATCGGATAAATATGGGCGTTACGGATTAATAAATGACTCACGAAATTGTCTCCTTACGATTCATGTAATAGTTGTTTTAATGCAGGTTCCAACGTTTCGTAACGAAACTTGAACCCGTGATTCAATGCTTTTGTGGGGACCACTTTCGCGCCTTCTAGAACGATGACGCTCTTTTCTCCAAGGGCTAACTTTAAAAGCGGGGACGGGGCTGGAATCCAGTGCGGGCGATGCATCACCTTCCCCAGTGTTTTTCCGAACTCATCCATCGTAACCGGTGTTGGTGCGGTACCGTTCACCGGTCCTTCGATTGAATCTGTCTCGATCAGATGCACGAACAAGCGGACGAGGTCGTCTAAGTGAATCCACGGCACCCACTGTCGACCAGATCCGACTTTTCCTCCGACGCCAAATTGATAAGGGAGTTTCATGAGCGGGAACGCTCCCCCGTCATTCGACAGGACGACTCCGGTACGCATCGTGACGAGCCGGATCCCCATGTCCCGAATCGCTTCCGCCTCTTTTTCCCACAGAACGCAGACGTTCCCTAAAAAATTCGTCCGGTCCGGCAACGGTGTCGATTCAGAGTAGGTGATGGACCGGTTTTCCCCGTAAATGCCAATCGCAGAACCACTAATGACGACTTGCGGTTTTTGCTTCATCTGTTTGATGATCCGAACGACTTCTTTTGTTCCTTCCAAACGACTTTGAAGAATGGCTTGTTTTTGCTTATGTGTCCATCGGCCGTCATTAATAGACGCACCAGCTAAATGAATGAACGCATCGACATCCTGCAGTTCATTTTCCGGTTGACTGTCCGGTGTCAGCCATTCAATGAACGATACGCCGCCATGTCGGGGACGGGGATGACGCGTCAAGACGACGACTTGATGACCGGCATCTGCCAAAGCACGAACGAGCGGTTGACCAATCAAACCGGTCCCGCCAGTGATTGCGATTTTCATGAAATTCCCTCCGATATCATGTGTTCGTTCTAAAACGGGTATAACACAATATATCCAAATGAATACCCTTTCTTTAAACTTATCAAAAATCCTAATCGTTTGGGGAACATGATATGTTTATTCTAGGAAATGGAGGGGATTCCGTGAAGATTGCCAAATTCACCACACAAAAGAAAAATCAAGATCGGCTCAATGTATTCATAGAACGTGAGGGACGTGAAGAGTTCGCCTTCGCGATCGACGTCGATGTCTTTATTAAATATGGATTGACGAAAGGGATGGAACTTGAGGACGACTTCGTACGAGACGTCCTCGAGGCGGAAGAAGCACAAAAGGCTTATAAACTTGCCATCAATTATTTATCCTATCGAATGCGGGCGGTTTCAGAGGTACGGGACTATCTGGTGAAGAAGGAGATTAGTGAGCCGGCCATCAAAACGGCAATTGCTAGACTGCAAGACCAGCGTTATTTGAATGATGCGGAATTTGCGAAGGCCTATGTGCAAACGAAATTTAATACGAGTCCGAGCGGTCCGGTCAAAATCAAACGGGAGCTCGAGCAACTTAAAATTGATCCGGAAGTGGTTGAATCGGTCGTATCGGATTTGACACATGAAGAACTGTTAGAGAAGGCCGGAAAGTTCGTGAAAAGGAAGCAAATGGAAACGAATCGGCGTTCTGCCACAGAAGTGCAACAAAGAATTCAACAAACCCTGGTGCAAAGAGGATTTTCGTTTGATATTATTTCAGAGGCGATTCAAACTTTTTGGGAAGAAGAGGACACGGATGTCGAATTGGAGGCCTGTCTGAAACAAGCTGAGAAGTTGAGTCGAAAATTCAATGGATATGATGCGTTCGAACGAAATCAGCGGATGAAGATGCAGCTTCGACGCAAAGGGTTTCCGTACGATGTGATCGAGCGTACGTTAAACCGGCTATTTGAAGAAGAATCGTAATGGGACATCGGTTTACGGTAGGGGAAAACACGAAAAGGTGGGTCTACATTGACGATTTTAGAATGGATTACAGCACTGATGCCGATTGTGGCAGTGCTCATCTTATTGGTTATTTTACGATTACCGGCATCGGTAGCGATGCCACTTTCGCTAGTCATGACCGCATTGCTCGCATTCTTTGTATGGCAGCTTGATGCGACTCGAATCATGGCAGCGACTTTGCAAGGTCTTGTCATTGCCGTGACGACGGTCTGGATTGTGTACGGGGCGATCGGGATGATGAACACGATGAAAGAAGGGGGCGGGATGAACGCCATCCGCTCCGGTTTCGTCAACATCACGCCGGATCCTCGAATCCAGGTTCTCATTGTCGGCTGGTTATTTGTATCGTTTATCGAAGGGGCGTCAGGTTTTGGGACACCGGCTACGGTGGCGGCACCGCTCTTGATGGCGCTTGGATTCCCGCCGATTGCAGCGGTTGTCATCGCCCTCTCGGCTGACGTGTCGGCTGTTACGTTCGGTGCGGTTGGGACACCGGCGTTGATCGGGATCGGGAACGGCCTCTCACTCGACGTCAACCAGCCCGAGGCGATTGAGTTCTTAACAGATGTCGTGTTACAGACTGTATTGATTGATATGGTTGTCGGTCTATTCATTCCGTTTATTTTGATTTTGATGCTGACACGCTTCTTTAGTAAAGAAAAGTCGATCAAACCGGCTTTAGAGGTATTTCCGATTGCGATTGTGGCGGCACTTGCTTACAGTGTGCCGGCATATATTTGGACGCTCATTCTTGGATTTGAGTTTGGTGGAATGCTTGGTGGATTGACGGGATTAGTTATTTTGGTGACGATGGCACGCAAAGGAATTTTGATGCCGAAGCGCGTGTGGTCATTCGACGGGTACGTGGACGAATTAGAACAGCCGGTCGAAAAAGCGACGGTCAAATCTGGGAAACGTGACCTTCCACAATGGAAAGCATGGGCACCTTATTTGATTTTGACGATCTTCTTGATTTTGACACGGGTCGTCCCGTTCTTGAACGAGCTGTCACGCAGCGTTCGCATCAGTCTTCCTAACATTTTAGGAGTAGAAGGGATCTCGACTTCGTGGGAACCGTTTTATTCACCGGGATTCATGTTCATTTTGACGATGATTGCGACGTTCTTCTTGCACAATATGAGTTGGTCACAAGTCACATCTGTATTTAAAGCAACGACATTAGGTGTTGTAGGAACAGCCATTACACTTGCGGCGTCTGTTCCGATGGTTCGGATCTTTATCCATTCGGAAAACGGTGGAGCAGGACTAGAGTCGATGCCGGTTGAGTTAGCGACTGCGGCGGCTGACACATTTGGTGGCGTCTGGCCGCTTGTGGCACCATGGATCGGGGCACTCGGTGCTTTCGTATCCGGGTCGGCCACGTTCTCAAACATGATGTTCTCGAGTCTGACGGCAAATGTAGCCGAATCGGTCAGTTTGAATGAATCACTTGCGCTATCGATGCAGATGGCAGGGGCAAATGCAGGGAATATGATTTGTGTATTGAATGTCGTAGCGGTCGCGTCTGTGGCGGGACTCCTTGGAAAAGAAGGGACAATCATTCGATATACGCTCATGCCGATGATTTATTACGTGACAGCGACAGGGGTCATTGGTCTCATTTTGGGCATGTTTTTCTTAAACTAAATCAAGTTACAATTTTTTTACAGAATAGTGTTGACAATTTTCTGAACAGTCTGCTAAGGTTTGAGTAGATTTTAAAACTATGAAACGAGAGGAGCCAGCATGATGAACTACATTGCAGTTTTAGACACACACACAACATCATATGGCTACTCGTATTTAACTGCGTGACTTTGGCAGCTGGATAGGGGTAGTGTCCTTTCCCTGACCATGCAAAAGACTGAAGACTTCAAGCGCGCTTCATCCGATTGGTTGCACAATCAGGTGGAGTGCGCTTTTTTGCGTGCTTGGAAAGGGCGGAAGGGGGAAATCAGTCATGAAACTGATTAAGCAATTAGATTGGTTTATAAAGAAACAGAAGCGAACGTATTTGATCGCCATCGTCTTATTGATCATCACAGGGGTCGTCGACATGTTACCGCCGTGGATCATCGGAAAAGCGATTGATGCGATTCGTGAAGGAAGCTTGACGACAGAGCGGCTTACAATCATCGTGGCCTCACTACTTGGCATCATGGTGCTGTCGTACGTCATGTCCTATTTATGGATTGCACGACTGTTTGGAACGGCATTCCTGCTCGAGAAAAAGTTACGGGGACGATTCTTCGGACATTTACTCAAGCAAACGCCACGTTTTTATCAACAACACCGTACGGGTGACTTGATGGCACTTGCAACAAATGATTTGAAAGCGGTTGAGCGGACGGCAGGGTTTGGGGTACTCACGCTCGTTGACTCGTTCAACATGACAATCATCGCACTGACAATCATGGGCGTGTTCATCGATTGGAAATTGACACTGGCAGCGCTTTTGCCGATGCCAATCTTGGCATGGACGATGAACAAGCTCGGGCGCCAGATTCATGCGCGTTTCACGGCTGCGCAGGATTCGTTCGGAGTCATGAATGACCAGGTTGTCGAATCGATTTCAGGGCTTCGTGTCGTTCGTTCTTTCGTTCAGGAAGATGCGGACACGAAAAAGTTTGATGACATCACAGATGACGTGATGGCGAAAAACATGCACGTCGCTAAAATCGATGTGTTGTTCGAGCCGGTCATTAAATTACTCGTCGGACTCAGTTATTTGATCGGCTTGTCATTTGGGACGTATCTGGTCTTTACGAATGACATCACGCTCGGGCAACTCGTCTCGTTCAACATCTATTTGGGAATGCTCATTTGGCCAATGTACGCATTCGGTGAATTAATAAACGTCGTTCAACGCGGAACAGCAAGTCTCGAGCGGATTGAGGCGACGATGAATGAACAACCGGATGTCGTCTCATCAGGGACTGCACATATTGAGACTCCTGAAAAAATCACGTTCAAGTCCTTGTCGTTCCGTTATCCGGGGGCGAATCGGGCTGCTTTAGAAGAAATCGTTCTCCATGTATCGAGAGGTGAGACCATCGGAATCGTCGGACCGACTGGGGCAGGGAAGACGACGTTACTACGTCAGTTGTTGAGAGAGTATCCAATCGATGATTCTCTCGTCGTAAACGGCATCCCGATCTCAGACATCAAATTGGAAACGGTTCGGGGCTGGAGTGGTTACGTGTCACAGGAGCACCTGCTCTTCTCGAAAACAGTGCGGGAGAACATTCTGTTCGGAGCGGGTGACGCGACGGAAGACGAATTGCAACAGGCGATTCATCTCGCCGCATTTGATACAGATATCGAACATCTCGAAAACGGGCTCGATACCGTTGTCGGTGAACAAGGGGTCATGCTTTCGGGAGGACAAAAACAACGGCTTTCGATTGCACGGGCACTCCTTAAAAATCCAGAGATTCTATTGTTAGACGACTCGCTCTCCGCAGTCGATGCGAAAACAGAAGCTCGAATCATCGAATCGGTCCGTTCGAGTCGTGAGGAACAAACCACGTTCATCGTGGCGCATCGCCTGTCCGCGGTGTCCCATGCCGATCAGATCCTCGTCCTCCAAGACGGACGTGTTACGGAACGGGGCACACATGACCAGTTGATGGCAGGACGCGGCTGGTACTATGAACAATTTATTCGACAAGGAGAGTCGGAGTAATCCGGGAAAGGGGGAATCTCTCATGATCGATCAATATGAATTAGATCCGGTACGTCGGAAAAAAACGATTCGATCGCTGTTTGGGTATGCCAAACAAGTGAAACAATCGATATTCCTCGGATTGACTTTACTATTTTTAGCGGTCGGCGCAGAACTCGCCGGACCATATATCGCCAAGATCATCATCGATGAGCACATCGTTGCCATCGAGCGGGACTGGGTTCAAGTCGAGTCCGGCGGTAGCGTCTCATTTAAAGGAGACTCGTATGAAAAAGAAAAAAGGTTGGATGGACAGGAGGTTGTAAAACCCGTCTCGATCGTTCAAACGACCGATGGGTACTTTCTCGTCCCCGAAGCTGTCATCAGCGGTGGCGTGCGGGAAGTAGAAGGGGATCAATTGTCCATTGTAAGAGGGGATGAGACAAGAACTTATGAGGGAATCATTCCCCTCTCTTCATCAGAAGTGTTCCGCTTTTATCAAACCGATTTAAGGGCCGTCCTATTATTATCAGGTCTGTATGTCGTCTTGCTCTTGATGGCAGCAGGATTGAACTGGGGGCAGCAAATGCTCCTGCAACGTTCTGCACATAAAATCGTGAAGACGATGCGTCTTGATGTGATGAAGCACCTTCAAACGATTCCGGTGCGATACTTTGACCAGACACCAATCGGGAAAATCGTCAGCCGGGTCACAAACGATACCGAGACGATTCGCGACTTATATTTAGGGGTACTTGCACGCGTGTTCCAAAGCATCGTCATGATGATTGGGGTTCTGATTGCGATGTTCTTCCTCGACGTCCGTCTCGGTCTTGTCTCACTGATCATTATTCCGGTTGTCATCGTTTGGATTCGGTTGTTCCAAAAATTTGCGACGAAGAATAACTTCCGGGTACGTGCCCTCGTCGCAGACATGAATGCCCAATTGAACGAAAGCATTCAGACCATGCCAATCATTCAATCGTATGTCCGGGAAGACCTTGTGTATGATGAATTCAATACGAAGAATACGGATAATTTTGAGACACGACGGAAGCTGTTGAAGTTGGATGCACTCATGTCGCATAACCTGGTGAACTTCTTCCGTAATATGGCGCTCGCCCTTCTGATTTGGGTCGTCGGAGCCCAAACGTTAGGCACGGGAAGCATTTTAACGCTAGGGATCCTGTATGCGTACATTGACTACGTGTCCCGTATTTTTGAACCGGTCACGCAAATCATGAACCAATTGTCGCCGCTCCAACAAGCACTTGTTTCAGCAGACCGCATGTTCCAACTGTTGGATGAGAAAGGTGAAGCCGTATCGACAGAGCGGATTTCACGCTTTAAAGGAGAAGTCGTCTTTGACGATGTATCGTTCAGTTACGAGGCAGGAAAACCTGTCCTTCAACACATCGAGATCAAGGCGGCTCCGGGAGAAACGATTGCGCTTGTTGGTCATACGGGGAGTGGAAAGAGTTCAATCATGAACCTGCTCATGCGGTTCTATGATCCGTCGGCAGGAGAACTACGCATCGACGGGTTAAACGTTACCACGTTGCCAACTCAGGCAGTCCGGGACCATCTCGGAATCGTTCTTCAAGATCCGTTCCTCTTCACGGGAACGATTCGCTCGAACATCTCACTTGGAGATGAGTCGATTACGGATGAACAGATTTGGAAGGCCGTTACGGCTGTCGGTGCTGACCGTTTCGTCAAACAATTACCAAACGGGTTAGATGAGCCTGTCATTGAACGGGGTGCATCTCTTTCGAGTGGAGAGCGTCAGCTGATCAGCTTCGCACGGGCACTCGTCTTTGACCCGGCGATTCTCGTACTCGACGAGGCGACAGCGAGTGTCGATTCGGAAACAGAAGCGCTCATTCAGGAAGCGCTTAAAACGCTCACCTACGGTCGAACGACGTTTGTCATCGCCCACCGTCTCTCTACGATTCGGGAAGCGGACCAGATTCTCGTTCTGGATCACGGTCGAATCATCGAGCGGGGGAATCATCAAACGCTCATCGACCAAGGAGGCGTCTACGCACGCATGCACGAACTTCAAAGTAAGCAGCAGGCAATCAGTTAAGGAAAAGGCGAATTCGATTTCGCCTTTTTCTTTTTCGCATAAAATCTGATACGCTTACATCGAGGTGAACGAAATGGAAAAACGGTTAAGTGACTTATCGAAATATGAGTTAGAGCAAGAAATTCAGGCACTGCATGAACGCAAACGGAAAGCTGAACAGATGGGCATGGTGAGTGAGATTGAGGTCGTCCTTCGTCGCATCGCCATCGCTGAAAGTTACTTGGTCGATCCGAAGTCCTTTAAACCAGGGAATACGTACATCGTGAATTACAACAACCGGCCGTTCCAGTTGAAATTCGTCAATGGTGTGATGGGCTGGGGAATGTTCGAAGGTGAGATGACCGAGCGTGCGATTCCGCTGTCTGAGTTGTCGGAGGTGAAAAAATGAATCGTACTGAGCAATACGAACGATTGGCAGAGATTTTGAAAGAAAAAAATGATGTATTAAGCGACATCGAGGCCATCACATGGGTCGAGGTTTTATGGGAAGATTTTGAGACGACGCTTGCGAAAGCGGGAGAACCCTATCCTGGAGAGGCAAAAGCGTTTCAATATGTCATGCAACAAATCGATGCATATGGTGCACAACTCCACTTGTTCCGAACGAAGAACGAGAAGTTTAAGCACTTGATGTCGAAACGGAATTTACACTAAATCATGTCCATTGCGACGTGATTTTTTTATTGCAATTCGCATACAGTTGTTTATAATAAAGTTCGCTATTGGTTTTCTTTAAAGTATAGTATAAATAAACTTTCTTTAGTTGAAATCATGTTTCACTAAACTAGAAGGAGGCGTTCAGTCGTTGGAAGTAGGTCAAAACATTAAGCGACTCCGGATTAAAAAAGGATTGACCCAGGAGGAGTTGGCGGAGCGCACGGATTTGAGTAAAGGGTATATCTCTCAAATTGAACGGGATTTAAGCTCTCCTTCACTCGAGACATTATTTGATTTGTTGAACGTCCTTGGAAGTTCCCCGAAAGAGTTCTTTGATGAAGACTTGAATCAAAAAGTCGTATACACCGTCGATGATCGCACCACATATACGGATGAGGAACGAAAATATCGAACGGAATGGCTCATTCCGGAATCGAATGAAAAAGAGATGGAGCCGATTCTCGTCACCTTTTTCAAAAACGGAGAATTCAAGCAATATGAACCGTCCCGTTCAGAGACACTGGTATATGTCTTGTCCGGCAAAGTGGCTCTGAAGTTAGGTCATCACACGTATTTTGCCAAAGCGGGGGAAACGATGTATTATGTCGCCTCGGATTCGCACCAACTCGTCAACGATCACGATGGCGAGAGTGAATGTCTCATCGTAGCGACTCATTCATATTTATAAGTCAATAGAGGAGGAAACAGCATGAATGCAGAGACAATTATTCGTTTTGACCACGTGTCAAAGCGTTACGACGACACCGTCGTCCTAGAAGATATCAGTTTTGAGATTGAGCGTGGGAAGTTTTATACACTTCTCGGTCCATCGGGATGCGGAAAGACGACAATCTTACGTCTGATCGCCGGATTTACCGACGCGACTGATGGCGATATTCACTTCAGTGGGAAGCGGATCAACGACGTACCCGCCAACAAACGACAAGTGAACACCGTGTTCCAAGATTATGCGCTGTTTCCTCATTTGAACGTATTTGAAAATGTGGCGTTCGGTCTCCGGATCAAAAAGTTAAAAGAGGCAGATATTCAAGCGAAAGTCGAGCAAGCCCTCAAGTTCGTCAACTTAGAAGGATACGGTTCGCGTGAAATCGATGAGATGTCAGGTGGACAACGACAACGGGTCGCCATCGCCCGTGCAATCGTGAACGAACCGGAAGTCATCCTCCTTGATGAACCATTGTCTGCCCTGGATTTGAAACTTCGGACAGAAATGCAATATGAACTACGTGAATTGCAGCAACGCCTTGGTATTACCTTCATCTTCGTCACACACGACCAAGAAGAGGCACTCGCGATGTCAGACGAGATCTTCGTCATGAATCATGGGAAAATCATTCAAAGCGGAACGCCAACAGACATCTATGATGAACCAATCAACCGGTTCGTCGCAGATTTCATTGGAGAATCAAATATCGTGCCGGGTGTCATGCCCGAAGACAATGTCGTCACGTTCGCTGGTAAAACGTTCGATTGTGTCGACCAAGGATTTGACCGGAATGAAAAAGTTGAGGTTATCATTCGACCGGAAGACTTGGAAATGACATCAGTCGATTCTGCGAAACTGATTGTCGATGTCGATTCACAATTGTTCCGTGGCGTTCACTATGAAATTTGCTGTTACGACCAGGAAGGGAACGAGTGGCTCGTCCACTCGACGAAGAAGTCGACAGTCGGATCAAAAATCGGATTGACGTTTGACGAGGAAGCGATTCATGTCATGCGATTAGGGGAGACGGAAGAAGAGTTCGACCGTCGTCTCGAATCCTATGAGGAGGTCCCTCATGAATCAAACTAACCAGACCGCAAAGACGGTATATTTGACGACGTATTGGATTTGGATTGCTTTATTCGTTGTCGCACCACTCGTTCTCGTCGTCTACTACTCGTTTTTTGATATCGATGGGAACTTGAGCTTAGAAAACTATCAGATGTTCTTCTCTTCAACGTACTTGTCAATGACGCTATCATCATTTTGGTATGCGTTCCTGATTACGTTTTTCTCACTACTCGTCGGGTATCCGACGGCGTACTTGTTGACGAAGACGAAGCATAAACAGCTTTGGCTATTGCTCATCTTGCTTCCGTCATGGATTAACCTGTTATTAAAAGCATATGCGTTCCTTGGTATTTTTGGGACGTACGGCATCACGAATCAGTTTTTAGAAGCGATTGGGATTGGCACGAAACAGATTCTCTTCACGGACTTCAGTTTCGTCTTCGTCTCGGTGTACATTTTCATCCCGTTCATGATTTTGCCGATTTACAACGCGATTGAAAAATTACCACCATCTCTCGTCTATGCATCACGCGACTTAGGTGCATCAAACTGGACGACGTTCCGACGCGTCATCTTCCCGTTGACGCTTGACGGCGTCAAGTCAGGGATTCAAATTGTCTTTATTCCGGCGTTGTCACTCTTCATGATCACACGCCTGATCGCAGGGAACCGTGTCATCACGCTCGGTACAGCGATTGAACAACAATTCCTTGTTACGCAAAACTGGGGGATGGGATCTACGATTGCCGTCTTCTTGATCTTGGCGATGGTGCTCGTCATGGTCATTACGCGTGACTGGGGCGCGAAAGGAGCGGTCCGTCGATGAAACGTAAACGATTCAAATTATCAAACTTATACTTGGCGGCCGTGTTCTTCATTTTATACGCGCCAATCTTATATTTGGTCTTCTACTCGTTCAACAGTGGCGGAACGATGAGTAACTTTGAGGGATTCACGCTTGAATGGTATAAGTCACTCTTCACGGACACGCGACTGCTCGTCATCGTCTTGAACACGATTGTCATCGCCCTGCTATCCGCGACGATTTCAACTGTGCTCGGTGTCATCGGGGCGCTCGCCATTTATACGGCGAAACAAAGGGTTACGAAGACGTCGCTCTTGTCATTGAACAACGTCTTAATTGTCAGCCCGGACGTCATCATCGGGGCATCGTTCTTGATTCTCTTCACGATGCTCGGGATTCAGTTAGGCTTCTATTCGGTTCTCTTGTCGCACATCGCCTTCTCGGTTCCGATTGTCGTCATCTTGGTGTTGCCGAAACTTCAAGAGATGAGCCCGACGCTGATTGATGCGTCGCGTGATTTAGGGGCCAGTACATGGGATGTGTTGACAAAAGTCATTCTCCCGTATATCACACCAGGCGTGTTCGCCGGATTCTTCACGGCGCTCACGTACTCGTTAGATGACTTTGCAGTTACGTTCTTCGTGACAGGGAACGGGTTCACGACACTCGCAGTAGAAATCTACTCGCGTGCTCGTCAAGGAATCTCGCTTGAAATCAATGCACTGTCTGCCATTCTATTCGTCTTCACCCTCATCCTTGTCATTGGATATTATGTGTTGGCGCAACGAGGAGCAAAGGAGGTTAGACGATGAAAAAATTAATCATCATGTTGGCTGTCCCGTTGATTGTCAGCTTCGGTCTCCTTCTTTGGATTCAGCAATTGAATGCCGCGCAAGGATTTGGTGGCGACAATACGCTTGTCGTCTATAACTGGGGAGATTATATCGATGAGGACTTGATTGGTGAGTTCGAAGAGCAGAGTGGGTTGAAAGTCGTCTACCAAACATTCGATTCGAACGAGGCGATGCTCACGAAAATCGAGCAAGGGGGTACGGCGTTCGATGTAGCCGTCCCGTCAGACTATGCGATCAGTAAAATGATTGAAGAGGATTTATTGCTGCCAATCGATTACGACAAGCTTGAGAATTTCGACAATATCGACCCACGCTTTCTCGACAAATCGTTCGATCCGGGTAACAAATATTCGGTTCCTTACTTCTGGGGAACGGTCGGGATCGTCTATAATCCTGAATTAGTCGATGGTGAGATCACATCGTGGAACGACTTATGGAAGATGCCGCTTGAAAACGACATCCTTCTTGCAGACGGGACGCGCGAAGTGATGGGCTTCGGCTTAAACTCGCTTGGCTATTCGCTCAATACGACGAATAAAGATGAGTTGATTGAGGCAGAAGAAAGGTTAACGACGCTTTGGCCAAATATCAAAGCCATCGTTGGAGATGAAATCAAGATGCTCATGGCGAACCGTGAAGCAGCGGCAGCCGTTGTCTGGTCCGGGGATGCTTCGGAAATCATGTACGAAAATGAAGAACTGACGTATGTCATTCCGGAAGAGGGGACGAACCTCTGGTTTGATAACCTCGTCATTCCAAGTACGGCACAAAACGTGGATGGTGCGCATCAATTCATCGACTTCATGTTAGATGCTGAGATTGCGGCGCGAAACACGGACTATGTAGGCTATTCGACTCCGAACGAAGCGGCACTCGAGTTTTTAGATGAAGAAGTGACGTCAGATGAGCGATTCTATCCGTCTCGCGAAGTGACGCAAGAACTTGAAGTATACGAAAATTTAGGGAAGCGGATGAACGCTTATTATAATGAGTTATATTTGCAGTTTAAAATGCAAAGTAAATGAAAATAAGGCCTCGCTCATTGGAGCGGGGCCCTATTCTTAGACTTGATTCAGTTCCGCACGCTCTTCTTCAGTGAATACTCTTGAACGCCCTAAAAATCGTTTTCCTTCCACGCCTTCAAGAGAGAACATCCCGCCCCGACCATCGACCACATCGATGATGAGTTGCGTATGTTTCCAATAATCGTATTGTTTCTCGTGGATATAGAACGGGGTGTCTCCGATTTCACCAAGGAGCACATCGTGATCGCCCACCATGAACTCGTCGCGTGGAAAGCACATGGGTGAACTTCCATCACAGCATCCTCCTGATTGATGAAACAGCAGTGGACCGTGCTTCGACTTAAGACGTTCGATCAAATCGAGCGCGGCGGGGGTGGCCTCGACTCGTTTCACCATCTTAGAAGAACCCGAGCTTTTGTTCGCTGTAGCTGACGAGCATGTTTTTCGTCCGTTGATAATGGCTGAGCATCATCTTATGGTTTTCACGCCCGATTCCTGACATTTTGTAACCACCAAATGCGGCATGAGCCGGATATTGGTGATAACAGTTGATCCAGACACGACCGGCTTGGATTTCACGTCCGAAGCGATAGGCACGGTTCATGTCTCGAGTCCAGACGCCTGCGCCAAGACCATACAACGTATCATTCGCGATGGCGAGTGCTTCCGCATCATCTTTAAACGTCGTGACAGAAAGGACCGGTCCGAAGATTTCTTCCTGGAAGATGCGCATTTTGTTATGACCTTTGAAGATTGTTGGTTGAATGTAGAAACCATCAGCAAGGTCACCGTCCATCATATTACGTTCTCCGCCAATCAAGCATTCCGCTCCTTCTGACTTTCCGATTTCAAGATAGGACAGGATTTTCTCCATCTGCTCATTTGAAGCTTGCGCTCCCATCATGACGTCAGAGTCGAGCGGATTCCCGAGTTTGATGGCTTTCACTCGTTCGATCACGCGCTCCATGAATTTGTCGTAAATCGACTCATGAATGAGGGCGCGGGATGGGCATGTACAAACTTCGCCTTGGTTCAAGGCGAACATGACGAGTCCTTCGATTGCTTTATCAAAGAAATCATCATCAGCATCCATAATGTCGGCGAAGAAGATGTTTGGCGATTTTCCTCCAAGCTCTAAAGTGACCGGGATGATGTTTTGTGAAGCGTATTGCATGATTAAACGTCCTGTCGTTGTTTCACCTGTGAAGGCTACTTTATCGACACGGTCGCTTGAAGCAAGTGGTTTTCCGGCCTCGAGTCCGAATCCGTTGACGATGTTGACGACACCGGCAGGAAGCAGGTCTTCAATGAGCTCCATGAGGACCATAATGGAAGCAGGCGTCTGTTCCGCCGGCTTTAGGACGACACAGTTTCCGGCTGCGAGGGCAGGTGCCAACTTCCATACCGCCATCAGGAGAGGGAAGTTCCACGGAATGATTTGTGCGACAACGCCGAGCGGTTCAGTGAAGTGGTAAGCGACTGTATCATGGTCGAGTTCGCTGATTCCACCTTCCTGTGAACGGATGACACCCGCGAAATACCGGAAGTGGTCAATGGCAAGAGGAAGGTCCGCATTTAGCGTTTCCCGTACCGCCTTCCCATTTTCCCAAGTTTCGGCATAAGCGAGCATTTCTAAATTTTCTTCCATACGATCAGCGATTTTATTCAGAATGACAGAACGTTCTGTCACACTTGTTTTCCCCCATGCCTCTTTTGCGGCATGAGCGGCATCTAAAGCGAGATCGATATCTTCTTTTGTGGATCGGGCGACTTCACATAATACTTTACCGTTTACAGGGGACGTATTCTCAAAGTATTGACCGTTAAATGGAGCGGTCCATTTTCCGTTGATGTAATTCTCATAGCGGTCCTTAAAATGTACTTTCGTTCCTGCTGAGTTCGGTACTTCATAAATCATGTTCGTTCCTCCCTTTTTACAAGTTAGAGGAGTTATGTATGCGCTTACATTTTGTTGTAAACGAACAGCTCCCTTTTTTATCCTAACGGTTTGGTGTGACAAAAGTCAAAATTTTTTGACAATAATTCGTAACAAATTCCTTTCGGGTTTTAAGTGATTCCGTTCAGGTAAACAATCTAGTATAAACAGACTGGAAGCGAGGGAGTTGGTCCTCATGGCAGGTACGTATCACGTCGATCTGACACGCAGCAAGATCTCATTCAGTGTGCGGCATATGAGAGTGTCCAAAGTAAGAGGGGAGTTTAAGCAATTCAAAATTGAGGCGAAGGGCGACCCGCATAATTTAAACGATGCGCACGTCAACGTTCTCATTCAAGTGGCGTCCATCGAAACGCACGGAAAGGAACGGGATCGTCACCTGCGCTCGAGTGATTTTTTCTATGTCGATAAATATCCCTACATCTCATTCGAATCCAAGGCGTTTCATTCTAAAGGTCATGGAAAATACCAACTTGTCGGAAATTTAACGATTCGTGGGGAGACACGTGAAGAGAGGGTGGACGTAACCATTTTACGGGTGAAAAAAGGGACGGGCGGACAACAGCTTGTTCTGTGTGTCGGGAGTGGAGTCATCAATCGTGAGGCATATGGGCTCACTTGGAATCAGGCATTAGAGGCTGGCGGTGTCCTTGTGGGACAAAAGGTGACGTATGAATTTGAGCTTCATTTTTCAGGAATGGGATCATAAAAAAAGCCGCTCGGAGTGAGCGACTTTTTATTGTTCGAAAGCCAATTTCTTTTGAAGGCTGTCTTCGCTGAACACCCAACCGGTAAAGGATGAGAGCACTTCGTTCGATTGTTCATCAACGATGACGACAGCAACGAAAGGATACATGTTCTTCGAGAAGTAACGCAGATTCGTAAAGCGGTATTCAATCATCCCATTGTAGCGGGTGACCGTATACGTATGAATCTTTGAAAACTCAAGAAATGCCTGAAGGTCGGCATTTTTCCGTGCCTCGACGAAGTGGATGTCTTCTTCCCCTGGCATCGGTTTGTCACGGAAGCGGCCGCATTCGATGACTTTGCCTTTTTTCACTTTGACGGCACCGAGTCCGTCACGGAAACGAACGGCGACATGCCAATCGTCCCAGCCAATCCCAGGTGAGATGAACAACTCATGTGCCCCTGCGAAATGTCGTGCGACTGTGGCGAGGGCACGGTTACGCATTTTAAATTGAATTGCATAGTAACTGATGACAAGTGCGATCAGCAATGCAAAAATAGGGACAGTTGCACCGGTTATCATCCATAATGCATATGCACCGTAATAGGCGGAGAACAAGTAAGGATCAAACGTACCGATGACACCCCAACCAATCCATTTTTTTGAGAACGGTTGTAACGCTTGTGTTCCATAGGCATTAAATAAGTCGACGGTGACGTGCAGGATAACGGCGATTTGCGCCATTACCCAAAGGGATGCCGGACTGACGCCAAGTACCGCTCCGATGATGGCACTGACGATAATCGGCCAAGCAAGAAGCGCGGTGATTCCGTGTGAACGACCGCGATGCTGGCGTAAATAAGTGCTATTTCCTTTTAGTTTAAAGATCGTATCAAAGTCTGGCGCATGAGAGCCGACGAGAGCAGTTGCGGTCATGGCTAGAAACATCTGTGCATCGCCCGACACCTCAGGGCTGAGCGTTGCAATGGCGCTTAATCCGAGTCCCATTCCGATGTGTGTCGCTGTATCCAATGTGCATCAGCACCTCCATAAGAAAACGCAAAAACGACGGGTTCTAATCCTATTTATCATACAATATTTTTAAATTAAGGGGAACTGAAATGCTTGATTTTGATAAAATATTCACAAATTATAACATTAATGATTTTAATGAAAATCTCCTCACCTGGTTCAATCGTGAAAAGCGCGATTTGCCGTGGCGACATGCGAAAAATCCATATCGCGTGTGGGTGAGTGAAGTCATGCTTCAACAGACGAGAGTGGATACCGTGATCCCGTACTTCAACCGTTTCATGGAGCGCTTTCCGACCATCGAGGACTTGGCAGCGGCTGAGTCGGATGAAGTGGTGAAGTATTGGGAAGGTCTCGGCTATTACTCGCGCGTACGTAATTTACATGAGGCTGTACAGGAAGTTGTGGCGACTTATGATGGCATCGTGCCGGAAGAGAAAGAGAAGTTTGAGAAGTTAAAAGGAGTCGGGCCATATACGACGGGAGCCGTGCTCTCGATTGCTTACAATCAGCCTGAGCCGGCAGTCGATGGGAATGTGATGCGTGTCATGTCCCGGCAGTTCGGGATTTACGAGGATATTGCACTTCCGAAAACGCGAAAAGTGTTCGATCAAGTCATACGCCGGCTGATGGACCCGAACCATGCCTCAGATTTCAATGAAGGGGTGATGGAACTCGGGGCGACGGTTTGTACCCCGAAAAATCCGATGTGTTCGCTATGCCCGGTGCAGGACGATTGTTATGCCTATGCCCATCACGTACAAGATGAGCTACCTGTCAAAACGAAAAAAGGGGCGTCACGCGTTGAAATGTATGATGCCCTCTATTGTGAGAAAGAGGGGAAGATTGCTTTTATACAGCGTCCCGACAACGGGTTGCTCGCAGGAATGTGGCAATATCCGCTTACTGAACGGGGAACGGGGGAACAATTAAACGGGACATACATGGGTCAAGTGAAGCACGTTTTCTCTCATATCATCTGGTATATCGATTTATATCAGGTCGAAACGCTCCCTGAAGAAGAATATGTTTGGTTCACTCCGACAGAACGGGAGGAGAAGACGGTATCTGTTGCCCAACAAAAACTTGAGCGATTGGCAGGTGTCGAAGGTGAGACGATTTGATGTCGAGACGACATATGACACATCCGTAGAGACGTTATGGGGGTTGCTACAGGATGCCTCGTTATTAACGAAGTTGACGAGATTCCCGAAAGTCGAATTGATCGGGGATGGTGCATCGGTCGAAGGAAACAAGGTGAAACTGCTTGTCGGTGTAGGGCCGGTACAACTTCCGTGGGACAGTCGGATTGCGATTTCTGGAAAGCATGCGTTTGCCGACCAAGGAATCAAACTGCCGTTTCCGTTTAGACGATTCACCCATGTTCATCGTGTGGAAGAACGGAGCGGACGTGCCGTAATGATCGATGAAGTGACGTTTGATAGTTATGTTCCGAACATACTCGTCGAGTATTTTGTGCTTCGTCCGATGTTTCAAGAACGGGGCCGTGCCTTCCGTGAGACACTAAATTCGTGAAAATAAGAGATTTCCTTTTTCATTGGTTCTGAAAGTCGCTATAATTAAATATGAGAATTGTATAGCATCACAGCGGAAAGGAGGAGCTTATGAGCTTATTTCCCAAAGCAGGTAGCAAGATCGAGATACAGAGCTACAAGCACAACGGAACTTTGCATCGCGTTTGGGAAGAAACGCTCGTCCTTCAGTCGTCAAAAACGGATATGATCGGATTCAATGACCGCATCATGGTCAGTGAGTCGGACGGTCGGCAATGGAGAACGCGAGAGCCGGCAATTTGCTACTTTTCATCTGAGTATTGGTTCAATGTCATCTGTATGATTCGCGAAGACGGGATTTACTACTACTGTAATCTAGGTTCGCCAACTACATTTGATGGGGATGAACGTGCCATCAAATACATCGATTACGATTTGGACATCAAGGTGTTCCCGGATATGTCGTATACGATTTTAGATGAAGATGAATATGAGCGGCATCGTCGCGAGATGAATTATCCGAAAGCGATTGATCGAATCTTGAAGCAGAACGTGCAAGAGCTGATCAACTGGATTCGAGGACGGAAAGGGCCGTTCAACCCAACATTCGTCGATGAATGGTATCGCGAATACGAAGCACGTTACCGGAGATGATTCCTCATCTCCGCTTTTTTTCTTAAAGGAGGAACCATGGGTAGTATTAAACGCTATATGCAGTTTGTCAGTCCGTATAAAAAACAAATCGCACTCACGATTTTTGTCGGGATTTTAAAGTTTTCGATCCCGCTCGGTTTACCGTTACTTTATAGATATGTCATCGACAATTATTTGACAGAAGATGCCCAGGCACAAGACTACACGACACTCGTTTGGTTATTCAGTATCGTCTTCTTCGTCTTCCTGGTCCTCAAACCGCCAATCGAGTACTTACGTCAATACCTGGCACAATGGTCAGCGACCCGTGTCCTGTTCGATGTGCGGAACCGGTTGTTCGACCACGTTCAAAAATTGTCGCTTCGTTATTACTCGAACAACAAGACCGGTCAAATTATTTCGCGGATCATCAATGACGTCGAGCAGACGAAAGATTTTGTCATTACGGGGTTAATGAACATTTGGCTCGACATGGTCACGATTTTCATTGCGATTGGGATCATGTACAGCATTGATCCGCAATTGACGTTGATTGCCATCTTGCCACTCCCGTTCTACGCGTTTGCCGTCCGCTATTTCTACGGACGCTTACGCCAATTGACACGTGAGCGATCTGCTGCGCTCGCCGATCTGCAAGGACACTTGACCGAACGTGTGAACGGCATGGCCGTCATCCGCAGTTTCGCGCTTGAACCGTACGAAAACAAAGCGTTCGAACAGCAAAATGGAGGCTTCTTGAAAGCAGCGTTGAAACATACGAGCTGGAACGCCAAAACGTATGTCGTTGTGTCAACAATTACCGACATCGCACCGATTCTTATTTTCACGACCGCTTCATGGCTCGTCATACAGGAACAAGTTTCGCTCGGGACGCTCGTCGCGTTCATCGCCTATATCGATCGTCTCTATGCACCGCTTGGTCGCTTGGTCAACTCGGCGACGACTCTCACGCAGTCGGTCGCTTCGATGGACCGTGTTTTCGAATTTTTAGATGAGACGTACGATATCGAAGAGAAGCCGAACGGGTTTGTTCCGGTAGCGACTGCGGGGGAAATTGACCTCAAGCATGTCAGTTTCGCCTATGAAAAAGAAGGGACCCGCGCCTTGAACGATGTAAACTTGCACATTCGATCAGGTGAACGGGTGGCTTTCGTCGGGATGTCAGGTGGGGGGAAATCGACGCTCGTCAGTTTGATTCCGCGTTTTTATGACGTGACGGATGGAAGTATCCAAATAGATGGCGTCGACGTACGTGACTTTAAACTCCGTGCGCTCCGTGACCAGATTGGAATGGTCATGCAGGACTCGGTCCTCTTCAGTGAGTCAGTCGCGATGAACATTCGGATGGGGAAACCGGACGCGACGGATGAAGAAGTCATTGCGGCTGCGAAAGCGGCAAATGCCCATGAATTCATTTCAAAACTGCAAGACGGATATGCGACACCGGTAGGGGAAAAAGGTGTGAAGCTATCCGGAGGACAGAAACAACGTCTCGCCATCGCCCGCGTGTTCTTGAAGAACCCGCCGATTCTCATTCTTGACGAAGCGACAAGTGCGCTTGACTTAGAGAGTGAAGCGATGATTCAGGATTCGCTGGCGCGCTTGACGAGAGGAAGAACGACATTGATTGTCGCACACCGTCTCTCGACCATTACGGATGCGGATAAGATCGTTGTCGTTGAAGATGGACGAATCATGGAAACGGGGACGCATGAAGAATTGATGCGCCGTCGTGGAGCTTACTACGATCTCTACATGATTCAAGACTTAGCTGTCGTCGAATAACAAAAGCCAGTCCGGTTCAATCTGAACCGGACTGGCTTTTTTATCGATCTAAAAATCGTCTACGTTCATCTGGGGAAGGGAGCGTGCACACTACCTTCTTTCCAAATAAACGGGTACGGTGTTTGGCGATGATGTCATATCCTACATCTCGAAATCGTTTCGGCACATATCGGAAAAAGCGTAGCAGGCGCCAACGGCCGTCAAAATGTTCCGCAATCCGAACTGCCGCGTCTGATTTCATATAAGGAACGCCGTCTTGAATGAAAAGGATGGTGTCGATCGACGTCGGGATACGATGACGTCGACGTAACGACTGTCCAATCTCACTTTGTAAAGACGCAAAATGAAGTTTGGCACTCGTGTCATGGCGAATGATGAAGCGCACACTCGCATCACAAAACAGACAATCCCCATCAAATAAAACAATCGCAGGCAAGACATCCGCCTCCTTCATCGTACTGTTTTACCTTTCTTGAGGTCTTTTAAACCTCAAGCGGCAAGTTGGCGCACATCCTGCATTTTATAAAGCGATACATAATAGAAGTAGGTCCCTAGCGCCCCGAAGAAGAAGATGTATCCGCTCATGAAAATCGGTCCGATGAAGGCACCAACAACGATCCCTGCAGCTGCTACAAGTTTTGCCCCGTGCCAAGTTAATCCACCGAAGGCGAGATAAGAGGCGCGACGCTCCGGGTCGAGTAAATCAACTTGTTTGACTTGGCGGATCGGGGAGTAGAGCAGCTCACCGATTGTGAAGACCACAGCGAGTACCGCCAGGATGAAGAACGAATTCATCGAAGTGATGGCGGCATAGGCCGTGATATAGAGCGCGAGGCCGATGAAGAAGACATTCTTTTCTTTAAACTGCTTCACAAATGCCGTGACGGCGAACGTGATGGCGACGACAAGTAACGTGTTTTCGAGTTGCATAAATGCCATCATGCGCACACCATCAAAGGGAATACTGAAAATCTTCTGGGTGTGGAAAGATTCTGCTAAATGGACACCAATATAGTTTGCCATGTGGAATTCAGTAGAAAAGACGAGCATCCCTCCGAAGACGAACGTGATCCAGCGGCGGTCGCGTAATGCAATCCCATAGTTTTCAATCACTCCACGAATCGGGTTGGAAGGGGTCGTCCGGTTGCCTTTATACTGATCAATCAAATATTTTTGTAGGACGATTGTTGTGACAATCAGGACGAATGTCATCCCGACGAACAATCCGAAGCGGTGATCGCGATAGAAGGCTCCTCCAAGCATGACGCCTCCAGCAATCGCTAAGTTGACGAGCCAGTAATCGTACACATAAATCGCTTTTCGATTCGACTCTTCCATTGAATCGATGACGATGGCTTCGAGAGCCGGATAATTCAATCCGTTTGATATGGCATGACCGAAGTAGAGAATGGCCACAACAAGTGCCCAGTTATTCGATGGGTGGATGGCAATCGTCATCCCGATGAAACAAAGAATTTGAATCAGTTGTCCAATCTGTAAAATAAGCTTTCGATTGAAGCGGTCTGAGAAGTACCCACCAAACAGTCCGGTTAGGTAACCGACGATGACGAATGAAGTCATGATGATTCCTGCGGCGATTTTGCCGAGTTCTTCTGAGAAATAAAGTGCCATAAATGGAAAAATGGCAGATCCGACGATGCGGATGAAGAATCCACAAAGAAGTCGTAAACGAACATTTAATGGGAAATCTTTGAATTTCATGTGAGCACCTCCTTGTCACTACTTTAAACGTGGACTACACTTGTAAAAAGAGACAATTCATTAGGATGTGTCCACTTTTAGGGGGAGTTGGATGAACGCGAAAATCGTATCGTTATTCCATTTGAGTAGGAAAGAGGGGCGTAACTCTCTTTCATTAAAAGAGGCGGTCGGAGTAACGGGGTATAGTGAGAAACAAATAAAGCGGGACGTAAAAACATGGGAAGAGAAGGGATGGGTCACTTACCGGGCGGGAAAAGGCCGGGGGAATGAATCCATCATCGAATTCAATCCGCAATTTCAACAGGAGCTGACAGAGTGGAGCGTAGATTCATTTTCGGAAGCATCGATGGTTCAGGTGACGAAGTGGCTCGAATGGGACTGGCCGCAAGATCTTCGAGAGATGATTCAACTCCAGGTGTGGGGGAGATTCGGATTTGACCAAACCGGGGAAGACCGGTTTATCTTCCCGCGCACGAGGCAACTTGGGTCGCTTGACCCGCTCGATATTCATATCGCGATGGAGGCTTCTTTATCCCGGAACGTATTCGATCGACTGTTCGAGTGGGATGGTACAAAGGTACAGCCCTCCCTCGCCCATCATATAGAAGAAACATCGTTTGGTATGCGTTGTTACATTCGAAAAGGGGTGTATTTTCACAATGGGATGCCGTTGACGGCAAAAGACGTCGTCTATTCGTTGAATCGATTGTTGAAGAGGGGGAAACAGCCGTGGTTGTTCGGACCGATCGAGCAAGTTGAGACACCGGCACCCTTTGTCGTCGACATTTATACGAAATCACACCGGGCTTACATACAGCGCCTGCTTGCGCAGACTCCGACTTCGATTACATATGAAGGGGCGGAGGGGACGATTGGGACGGGACCGTTTAAACTGGAGCTTGTTTCGAAAGAGTTGTTCCGGCTCCGGGCGTTCGATCGTGGACTGAGACCACGCCCTTCTATCGATGTCATCGAGTTTGTCACTTTTTCCGAACAGGATTACGTCAAGTGGAGCACATGTGATGATCATCGTATCAAGCAGTGGGTAGCAGAAGCGGGAGCGCGATATGTGGTGTTCAATATGAAGCATTCCTGGTTGAAACATGAAAAAGCAGTGCGGAATGCCATTCAACAGGCGATCACGAAAGAGGATTTTATCGCGTTAGAAGGAGAGCGGCATCAAGTGGCACACGGATTCTTTCCGGACTCAAGCAAATCGATCGAGCTGACTCCAGGAAAAGCACATTCGAATCGTCCGCTGAAACTTTTACATCTTCCGTTTGAGACAGCTCGGGAAGATGCGCACTTGCTTGCGACGCAACTTCGGGCGGCCAGTTTCTGTGTAGAAGTCGATGTCTATTCGCTTGAATCACTCCTGTGGGAAGAGACGTTAAAACGGGCGGATCTTATTTTATGTGGCGAAATGATGAGTGAAGATGTTGATTTAGCGTTTCTGTCTTTTTTGACGAGTGAACTATCGCTCGTCGGAAAGTTGTTAGATAGGGACTTTGAATTGAGAACGATGATGGAAAAATATCAACAGACGGATAGGAAAGAGTGGATAAGACTTCACCGGGAGGTTGAACAATACCTCGTTGAGGAAGCGCTTGTGATTCCGCTATATCACGTGGCGCGTGAACGCCGTTTTCCAAGTTATTTAGGGAATGTGCCGGTAGATGTCTTTGGACATCCGCGATATGACCAACTTTGGATTCGTCCGAGCGTATAAGAAAAGGGATGCCGCGGCATCCCTTTTGATTGTTAGAGTTGAGCGAAAGCACGGTTCACGGCTTCAATCGTTTCATCGATATCTTGTTCTGTATGTTCTGTCGTCAAGAACCAGGCTTCATATTTAGAAGGAGCCAGGTTGACACCGTTCTCGAGCATGAGCTTGAAAAAGCGTCCGAACAGTTCCCCGTCCGATTTTTCTGCTCCTTCGTAATCGGTAACGACTTCGTCTGTGAAGTAGACGGTGAGGGCGCCTTTCAATCGGTTGATGGTGATTGTGACACCGTGTGTTTGAGCAGCTTCGCGAATACCGGCTTCAAGTCGTGCCCCAAGAGCATCTAGCTTTTCATAAACACCGGGTTGTTCTAGCACTTCTAAGCAAGCAATCCCGGTCGCCATGGAGGCTGGGTTTCCGGCCATCGTTCCTGCCTGGTAGGCTGGTCCGAGCGGAGCGACCGTCTCCATGATTTCTGCCTTTCCACCATACGCGCCGATTGGGAGTCCGCCCCCGATGATTTTTCCGAGCGCGGTCATGTCCGGTTCGATTCCGTACACTTGTTGGGCACTACCATATGTGAAGCGGAACGCTGTGATGACCTCATCATAAATGACGAGTGCGCCATGCTCGTGTGTGATTTCATTGACCGCTTCGAGGAATCCTGGTTTTGGTTCGACGATTCCAAAGTTCCCGACGATCGGCTCGACAAGTACACAAGCTACCTGGTCTCCCCATTCTTTCATCATCTTACGGTAAGCTTCCACGTCATTGAACGGGACGGTGATGACTTCTTTGGCGGTCGCTTTGGTCACGCCGGCTGAGTCAGGTGATCCGAGCGTAGCGGGACCGCTTCCGGCAGCGATTAACATGAGGTCAGAGTGTCCGTGGTAGCAGCCGCTGAATTTGACGACAAGTTCACGACCCGTATAAGCACGTGCGACACGGACTGTTGTCATCACAGCTTCAGTACCTGAGTTTGTAAAACGAACCTTATCCATTGAAGGGATCGCCTGTTTCAACTTCTTGGCAAATTCGACCTCAAGTTTATGAGGTGTTCCGTAAAGTAAACCTTTTAGCGAGGCATTCACTAGAGCCTCATGGATGTGTGGGTGAGCATGCCCGGTGATGATTGGACCGTACGCTGCCAAGTAATCGATGTAACGATTTCCGTCAACATCATAGAAATAAGCCCCTTCACCGCGTTCCATATAAACAGGCGCCCCACCGCCGACAGCTTTGAAAGAGCGGGATGGACTGTTTACACCCCCGACGATGTGTGTGAGTGCGTCTTGATATAGTTCATGAGATGACTCTCGATTTGATGAAGTAGTCATATGTATTGCCTCCTTATCCAAATTCGCATTTATTGTAACATAGCCGTCAACCGCATAAGCTCAACGTTTGACGAGTAGTTGAGAAATCAGTACACTATTTATAAAGATTACTATGTAAGAAATAAGTTAATTTTAACTGACACTTCACATGAATTTTATAGAAGAAATGAGGGATTGACGTGGGAAGCGAAATGCTTGACCATGCTGTTCAGTCGCTCCGAGAACATGGAGTCAGAATGACGCCTCAGCGCCAGGCCATTTTGGAGTACCTCGTCACGGAGCATAGCCATCCGACAGCGGATGACATTTACAAGGCACTTGCTGCAAGGTTCCCAAATATGAGTGTGGCGACTGTTTATAACAATTTGCGCGTATTCAAAGACGTTGGCCTCGTTCAGGAGATGAACTACGGGGATGCATCCAGCCGTTTTGATTTTGTGACATCCAAGCACTACCACATCATTTGTGATACATGTGGGAAAGTCGTGGATTTCAATTATCCGGTGTTGGACGAGATTGAAGCCGTCGCGGCGCAGTTGACTGGTTTTAAAGTGGACCGTCACCGTCTCGAGGTGTACGGGACATGCCCGACATGTCAGGCTGATCAATCGCATACACATTAAAAGACACATCCGTCGTGCGGATGTGTCTTTTTAGTCTTGTTGATGGGATTGTCGTTTATTATACTTCTCATCGAATTCTTTTCCCTCGAGTGATTGATCGATGGTAAGTGGTTCGTCGCAGTGCATACATAGGTCGACACGACCGAGCATTTTCGTTTCTTTCTCACAGTTCGGACACGTAACGACAATCGCTTTTGTAGAAGCCATCCCGATGATGAAGTAAAGGGCAGAGCTTGCGAGCACCATGACGAAGCCGAGGAGCATGAATGTGATCATGAGCCAAGTGATGGTTTTAGCGAGAAGTCCAAGGTACATGACTCCGATGCCGCCAAAAATCAGAAGTAATGCAATATTTCGAGCGCGGTTGATTTTATTCCCCCGTTTTTTCATTTATGAATCCCTCCATGTCTGCCTCTACTATAGCTCATCTCGTGATGCCTGAGAAGTTACTATGCTTTTGGGGCAGGAGATTGTAAAAAAGAAAGCGAATCTTTTTTGTACACAGATTTTGTAGGTTTTACGATTTAGAAAGAAGGGGTCCTCATGACGATGGAATATGCGACTCGAACAATTTATTCAGAATATGCTGCACTAAAATCAACCCTTGGAATCATTGAAGTGAAGAAAAAACGTCCACGTGATCCACTGACAGATCAATCGGATCGATTGCTGATCGTCATTGAAGCAAAAGAAGATCCATTTTGGACGGTTAAACATTATCAAGTAGGTAAAGAAAAGATTGTCCTACATGTCGTGAGTGATTCAATGATGGATCGGTGGATTGTGTTGAATGAGAACAGACGCGCGATTCATTGGCTTGAAGATGGGATTGTTCTATTTGAACGAAACGAATATATCTTGGAACTACGCCAACGGAATCGTAATTTGTCCAATCGTGAACAGCGCCTTCAGCTGTCGCTCTCGTTCGCGAAATTATTGAGACGTTTCGAAGATGGACGCAGTCTATTTTTGCAAGGAGAGTTTCAAGATGCCTTCACGCAAATTCACCATGCTCTCACACATTTAGCGAGGCTCTCGATTTTAGAGGCGGGGATTCACCCGGAAATTGTCCTGTGGGAACAAGTACGTGCCATCGATTTAGAGATTTATAAACTTCATGAAGAATTGGTTGGCGGACATGAATCGTTGGAACAAAGAATTCATCTTGTCGTCATCGGGATGGAGCATTTAATCCAATCCAAAGTCTTGCCGGGTACGCTACTGCTGCTTCAGACAATGCAAGAAAAAGATGAACCTTGGGGATTCCCGGAACTCATGGAGCATCCTAATTTACAAGAGTTAAGAGTCGATCTGGGCAGTATCATCGGTTTTTTAGTCAAGAAAGGATATATCCGTTCAGTCACACGTCCGACAAAAGGCGTTGGGGTTGAGGCGGTTTTATACGAAATTACCTAAGTGTAATTGAAGTCATTCGTGAGAGGGAAACGTTCGAAATGAAACTACTGAAATTTAGCATAGGAACAATCTTCATTCTTTTCGTCACGGTCGTCCTTTCTTTTATTGCCGCTCTTTTTACCATGATGGAACCAATATCCATGGGTCGCCCAATCCTTTGGACGATCTGGTATATGGGCGCTTTACTGATTGTGTGCATGGGACTCTATGATTTTTCATCACTTTCTAACGGAAGAGTTCGGCGAATACTCGGTTGGGGAGCGTTAATGGGGGTCGTCATCTTTGCCTCTGTTAAAGGCTACTATGTATACCTCGACCATTTGAAAATTGAAGAACGTGGGGTGGAGTTGACGGATTATCAACCGTTCACGAACTCACCTGAACTGGCTAAACTTGATTCGGAAACATCGATTGAGCTCGAAGGAAAGTTTCCAAAGTTAGATGGTGCAACAGCGCTCTATCCTGTATATGCTTCATTCGTCGAAGCACTGTATCCGGACTTGGTAGAATATAATCCTTATAATGTACAAACGAGTACTGTCGTCTCGACGACAACACCTGAAGCGTACAACCGGCTTTTAAATGGGCAAACGGACATCATTTTTGTCGCGGGTCCTTCAAAGCGTCAGTTACAGCTGGCTGAGCAAAAAGAAGTGTCACTACATATGACTCCGATTGGCAGAGAGGCGTTCGTCTTTTTTGTCCATGAAGATAATCCTATAGATTCGTTAACGATGGAACAGGTTCGAGGGATCTATGCAGGAGACATTCGCAGCTGGGATGAGGTCGGTGGGAAATCGGAAGAGATTCGCGCGTTTCAGCGACCTGAAGACAGTGGAAGTCAAACCGCCCTTCAGAAAATGATGGGAGAACGAAAACTAATGGAAGCTCCTGTTGAAGATGTACCTGAGGGCATGGGTGGGATTATTCAACAGACTTCTGCCTATCAAAATCATAAGAACGCGATCGGGTTCTCATTCCGGTACTATGCAACGGAGATGGTAAGCGATCACAAGATTAAATTACTTCGTATAGAGGGAATTGAACCCACTGTTGAATCGATCCAAGACGGGTCCTATCCATTGTCTTCAGAATTTTATGCGGTGACAACAGAAGAAAATGCAAAACAATATGCGACATTCCTGGAGTGGATGACAGAAGAGGATGGACAAACCCTCGTGGCAAAGACGGGATATGTTCGTCTTCGATAGAATACGGAATCAAGATTTACTTTTTATTACGTGAATAAAAAGTAAATCTTTTTTTAATTTTTGTCGTTTTTTATATTGACGAAGTGGTAAATAGAGATTATAGTTATAAACGTTGTCACGACAAAAGATTATTTCAGAAAAACAATTTGTGAAAAAAGTTGTTGACGAGATGAGCCGAAACGTGATAGATTAATGAAGTCGCCAAGAGCGACAGACGAACTTTGAAAACTGAACGATGAGGCAAAAAAAGTTTTACAATTTTTGAATGAAGCGCAAGCTTCGTCAATTTCGAGCTATATCAAATTCTTTGGAGAGTTTGATCCTGGCTCAGGACGAACGCTGGCGGCGTGCCTAATACATGCAAGTCGAGCGCAGGAAG
>NZ_JACSKZ010000003.1 GCF_018617875.1 Exiguobacterium algae | reverse complement strand
TGATATAGCTCTTAAATTGACGAAGCTTGCGCTTCATTCAAAAATTGTAAAACTTTTTTTGCCTCATCGTTCAGTTTTCAAAGTTCGTCTGCCGCTCTTAGCGACTCATTAATAATAGCACCTGACTTTATATTCGTCAACTATAAAAATAAAGTTTTTTAAAAGAATATAAAAAAGCGATCCTAACGGAAAAAGAACCGAAAGACTCGCTAAGGGTTACTTATTGAAAAGCCACAATTTTTACTTCTTCTAAACGCATCAGATCATAGCTTTGTTGATTCGCTTCTGCAATGACAATAGGTTGCTCTACCTTCGGAGTATACGCTTGAATTTTACCCTTCACTCCACTGCTAAGTAATACGTTTCTCCCTACTTCATAAAAACCTAACAATGTTGCGAGTAGCGTGAGTGCTTCTTCATCATATGCTTTGTTTTGCCACATATAGAAGTAAGCTTCCTCTGGTGTTAAGGCTTTCCGAAACGTTCGTGGTGCAGTCAATTGACAAAAACGATCTGCAACGATGAATAAAGGCGTCGCCGGATTTAAGTCTCGTTCTAGCAACCGGTTTGGAAAACCTGATCCATCTAAACGTTCATGATGTTCTAGCACTAATTTGGAGACGCGACCGCGCAAAGTTCGGTTGCTCGGTAACATAGAGGCCGATACGATCGGGTGTTGATATAAAAGTTCCCGTTCCATCTTTGTAAAATAGCGCATATGTGACCATTTTCTTATTTTCGCATAGCTTGCGTCTGCAAAATATGATGCTATTCCATAGTCAAATTGGAGTTGATGTTCATCTCCCCGGTATTTCGATAATGTTCTAGCGACCAGCGCACGATAAATCGCATGATAGATGACATGGTTTTTTCGCAATGGTTGATTAGTAAAGAATTGAACAATGGCCGCTAGCGGAAAGTCATATCGAAACAGTTGATGAATAAATTCCAGTGCTTCATATGGATTCGGCGAAATTCGTTCTTCCCATTGATTGTAATGTTTTTCGTATTGAAACACCTTCTCACATAACGCATGCTCTTCTTTTAAAGTGAGTGTTCGTCGATCAACCGGTGCTACATCTACTTCTTTTACTTTCAAAAAGCGGAGTAAGCGTAAATGCTCATTCGTTAAGCGTATCCCTGCCTCTAATGAAGAAACTGGCGATAATAGTGTCATCCCTACATGCACAGTCGACAAATCCAAGCGCATACGAATCCCTCCTAAATATGAAAAGGTCGAACGGGAGCCCCCATTCGACCTTTTCGCCTTATTCGGTCACATCAGACGATTGATCGGATTCAGGTGCTTCACCTTCAAACCCATTCTCCACATCAATTACTGATTCCTCTTCAATTTCATCTTTTTTCAATTTAGCAATCGTCGCTAAACGATCGCCCTCTTCGATATTCATCACTTTGACACCACGAGTACTTCGGCCCATTTGGGAAATCGTCTGTGAATCAATTCGAATCGCGACGCCGAGCTCAGTCATCAACATGATGTCATCATCTTCATCGACAATTCGCATGCCCACAACCGCACCACGGTCGGTCTTGATTCCGATAATTCCGGAACCGCCACGACCTTGTAAACGGAACTGATCCATCGCTGTACGCTTTCCGTATCCTTTTTCAGTGATAATCAAGACATCTTGTGTCGGACGAACAATTTCCATAGAAACTACTCGGTCATCATCTTTCTTAAGTCGAATGGCACGAACACCGCGAGCCGTCCGTCCCATAGATCGGACTTCTCCTTCTAATGGGAAGCGGATTGACATTCCCTGTCGTGTCACAATCAACATCTCGTCATCACTCTTCGCCAGACGAACCGTTACCAATTCATCCGTTTCATTCAAGCTAATTGCACGAAGTCCATTTTTGTTAATTCGGGCATAAGCGGAGAGTGGAGAGCGCTTAACCAATCCTTCTTTCGTGATAAAGACGAGTGAGAGTTGTTCATCTGCTACTTCCTCTTCTGACTCACCCTGTGACTCTTCATTCACGTTTTTGTCTGCTAAATAACTATTGAAATCGACTGGAATCATCGTTTCAACTTTTTCACCTTTGTCAATTTGCAACAAGTTGATGATTGGCATTCCTTTGGCAGTACGACTCATCTCCGGAATTTCATATCCTTTTAAGCGGAATACGCGTCCGAAGTTAGTGAAGAACAGGATTGTGTCGTGAGTTGACGCCGACAATAGCCGAAGAACGAAGTCTTCGTCATTTGTCCCCATTCCTTGTTTACCTCGACCGCCTCGACGTTGCGCGCGGTATGAGTCTGTCGGAATCGATTTGATGTATCCTTCGCTCGTCAACGTGATCATCATATCGCGAACCGGAATTAAATCTTCGTCTTCAAGTTCGACAATATCGGTACGAATCACTGTGCGACGTGCATCACCATAACGTTCTTTAATTTCAATCAATTCGTTGCGGATGATTTGAAGAAGAAGTTCCTCGTCACCGAGAATTGCACGAAGCTCATCGATCAACGCTTTCACTTCGCGATATTCGCCTTCAATCTTCTCGCGTTCCAAACCAGTCAATCGTTGGAGACGCATATCTAAAATCGCTTGCGTTTGTTCAGTAGAAAGTCCGAAGCGGGCAATCAACTTTTCACGTGCCTCGTCACCTGTGCGCGTGCTTCGGATGATGGCGATGACTTCGTCCAAGTGATCAAGGGCAACACGAAGCCCCTCTAAAATGTGGGCCCGTGCTTCCGCTTTATCTAAGTCGAACTGCGTACGACGACGCACGACTTCTTTTTGGTGTTCGATGTAGTAATAAATCGCTTGTTTGATGTTCAACGTTTTCGGGCGTCCGCCAACAAGTGCAAGCATGTTGACCCCGAACGTCGTTTGCATCGGTGTCTGCTTATACAAGTTGTTTAAGATGACACTCGCATTCGCGTCCCGACGAACCTCGATGACAACCCGCATCCCGTTACGGTCCGATTCATCTCGCAAGTCTGTGATTCCCTCGATTTTTTTATCGCGGACCAAGTCGGCAATCTTCTCGACGAGGCGCGCTTTGTTGACCTGATATGGAATCTCATGAACGAGAATGCGCTCACGACCGTTTTTCAATGTCTCGATTTCGGCTTTCGCGCGCATCGTGATTGATCCACGTCCAGTCTCATAGGCACGGCGAATTCCGCTGCGACCTAAGATTTCTCCGGCTGTCGGGAAGTCAGGACCCGGGATGTGTTGCATCAATTCAGCAATCGTAATGTCCGGGTTATGAGAAAGTGCCAACACCCCATCGATTACTTCGTTCAAGTTATGCGGAGGAACGTTGGTTGCCATCCCAACCGCAATCCCGCTCGTTCCGTTCACGAGGAAGTTCGGGAAGCGAGCTGGAAGAACGACCGGTTCTTTTTCTTCACCATCGAAGTTCGGCTGGTAATCGATTGTATTTTTTCCGATGTCTCGTACGAGTTCCATCGCAATTTTAGACATACGCGCCTCGGTGTAACGCATCGCAGCGGCCGAGTCGCCATCGACTGAACCGAAGTTCCCGTGACCGTCGACTAATTCGTAGCGATAACTGAAGTCTTGAGCCATACGAACCATTGTCTCGTAAACGGCTGAGTCACCGTGTGGGTGGTACTTACCGATGACGTCCCCGACAACACGCGCGGACTTCTTATGCGGTTTATCCGCACGAATCCCAAGCTCGTTCATCGCGTACAGAATACGGCGGTGAACCGGCTTCAATCCATCTCGCACGTCCGGAAGGGCACGTGATACGATGACGCTCATCGCATAGTCCATGAACGACGTTCGCATCTCCTGGCTAATATTTATATCCCTGATATTTTCTTGTTCTGCCATTCGTTATTGCCTACCCTTCTTTATTAAATATCGAGGTTCTTCACGTAATGTGCGTGAGATTGAATAAAGTCACGGCGCGGCTCAACGTTATCGCCCATCAATGTTTCGAAAATCTCGTCCGCTTCAATTGCATCTTGAAGGTCAACACGTAGCATCGAACGGGTTTCCGGGTTCATTGTTGTGTTCCATAACTGTTCAGGATCCATCTCTCCTAAACCTTTGTAACGCTGTACACTGTAGCGCGCGTTTTCAGGAAGTTGTTTGATTGCCTCCTGCAGCTCCCGTTCGTTTTGAACGTAAACTGTTTCCTTACCGTGTTTGACACCATAGAGTGGCGGTTGAGCGATATAAACATATCCACTTTCGACAAGTGGGCGCATATAACGATAGAAGAACGTCAAGAGCAGCGTACGAATGTGCGCACCATCGACGTCGGCATCGGTCATGATGATGAGTTTATGGTAACGCGCTTTCGATAAATCAAACTCGTCTGCGATCCCTGTTCCGAGCGCCGTGATGATGGTCCGAACTTCTTGGTTGGCCAAAATCTTATCAAGACGTGCTTTCTCGACGTTGATGATTTTCCCTCGAATCGGCAAGATTGCCTGGAAGTGACGATCACGGCCAGATTTCGCCGAACCACCCGCTGAGTCACCCTCAACGATGTAGAGTTCAGATTGCGAAGCGTCTTTCGACGAACAGTCGGCCAATTTCCCTGGTAATGAGCTGACTTCGAGAACACCTTTACGACGTGTCATCTCACGGGCACGTTTCGCAGCAAGGCGTGCGCGTGCTGCCATCAAGCCTTTGTCGACAATGAGACGGCCGACTGATGGGTTTTCTAGAAGGAATTGTTCGAATGTGTCACTGAATAACGTATCTGTCGCTGTCCGCGCATCTGCGTTCCCGAGTTTCGTCTTCGTTTGTCCTTCGAATTGCGGTGCCGGGTGTTTCACCGAGACAATCGCGGTTAGTCCTTCACGGACGTCATCACCTGACAAACTGCCATCCGCTTCTTTCATCAAACCAAAACGCTTCGCATAGTCATTGATCGAACGTGTGAGCGCTGTCTTAAATCCAGTCTCGTGTGTCCCACCTTCATGCGTCGGGATGTTGTTCGTGAATGAGTAGATGTTGCTTGCGAAACCTTCGTTGTACTGAAGGGCAATCTCTACCTCAATTCCGTCTTTCGTTCCGTGCACATACACAGGTTCTTCATGAATCGACGCCTTCGAACGGTTCAAATGCTCCACATAAGACTTGATTCCGCCCTCGTAGTGATAATTGCGTTCAATTGTCTCATCACTACGATCATCTTTCGCAATGATCCGTAGACCTTTGTTCAGGAATGCGAGCTCACGAAGACGAGTCGCGAGCAAATCGAAGTCATACTCAAGCGTTTCCTGGAAGATCTCACCGTCCGGGAAGAAACGGACAGTTGTTCCTGTCGTATCTGTCGTTCCGACGATTTCGAGCTCTCCTTGAGGAACGCCACGTTTAAACGATTGGTAATAAACGTTGCCATCGCGACGTACAAACACTTCAAGTTTTGTCGATAAGGCGTTAACAACTGACGCCCCGACTCCATGAAGACCACCTGATACTTTGTATCCGCCTCCGCCGAATTTACCGCCGGCGTGTAACACCGTAAAGATAACTTCAACGGCAGGACGACCTGTTTTCTTTTGAACATCTACCGGAATCCCACGTCCGTTATCTTCAACGACGATTGAGTTCCCTGGTTCAACGGTTACCGTGATGGTGTCACAATACCCAGCAAGCGCTTCGTCGATCGAGTTATCGACGATTTCCCACACTAGATGGTGGAGACCGCGCGAACTTGTAGAACCGATATACATTCCGGGACGCTTACGAACCGCTTCTAATCCTTCAAGGACTTGAATCTGGTCGGCGCCGTACGCTTGCAATTCTTTTTCATTTTCATTACTCATCGGTTTTCTTCACCTACTATGCATAATTTGGTGTTCATGATCGACTTCATTACACAGATTCCGTTTCGACCTCTCCGTGTTTCACGTGAAACACTTTTGCTTGTTGAATCGTTTCATGTGCAATCCCATCAATATTTGTCGTCGTCAAAATCGTTTGTACTTTCTTCCCCATCGTATCCAGAAGATGGGTTTGGCGATGATCATCAAGCTCCGATAAGACGTCGTCTAGCAATAAAAGAGGATATTCGCCGACTTCTTCATGAATCAATTCGATTTCAGCCAATTTCAATGACAAGGCCGCCGTACGTTGCTGACCTTGTGAACCGAACGTTTGAACATTTCGATCATTTACATACAATTCGAAATCATCGCGATGTGGACCAAACAGGGTTACACCTCTTCGTCGTTCGTTCTCTCTTATTTTATCAAACTTTTGACGATACGTTTCAAACATCTGTTCTTTTGGGTAACGTTCTTTTTGGAACGTGTCAGAAACATATTGAATATTCAACGTCTCAAGCTCGCGTGTGATGCCTGCATGGATTGGGTTGGCCCACTTTTCAAGCTGGTCGATAAAGTGATAGCGTCTCGTCACAATCTTCACTGCAAGATCAATCAGTTGGTCAGTCAACACCTCAAGTAGGGTTTCGTCCCCACCTTTTGTGGATAACTGCTTTAACAGCGCATTTCTCTGTTTTAATGTTTTCAAATACTGATTCAGTTCGTGTAAGTACACGGGGCTGACTTGTCCGATTTCCATATCTAAAAATCGGCGTCGTCCCTGAGGACTCCCCTTCACAATCGCTAAGTCTTCCGGGGCGAATAAGACAACGTTAAAAGCACCGACATAGTCGCTCAGACGACGTTGTTCCAAGTGATTCAATTTCGCTTTTTTGCCTTTTGACGAAAACGAAAGCGATTGTACTGACTCCCCGGTTCTTTTTTGGATGCGTCCTTCAATGCTCGCATTTTCTGCTTCCCACCCAATCAACTCTCGGTCTTGTGTCGTCCGATGTGATTTTGCGAGCGCAAGTACATAAATCGATTCGAGTAGATTCGTTTTCCCTTGTGCATTCTCTCCAATAAGAACATTCGTCTGTTCTGAGAAATCTAACTCGAGAGATTCGTAATTGCGATAATTTTTTAATCGGATCGACTTTAAATGCACGTCAGTTTCCCTCGATTTGGTATTCGCCGAAGCCTTCGACTTCGATCGTATCTCCGTCTCTCAATTTGCGGCCGCGGCGCTGATCTTGTTCGCCGTTCACTTTGATCGCAACGTCCTCTAAAAAGAACTTCGCCTGCCCACCGCTAGAAATGATATCAGCTAACTTTAAAAATTGTCCGAGTGTCACATACTCGGTTGTAATCGACACTTTTTCCATGTCGTCACTCCTTTTCCTACATACTTATCTGAAAAAATCGCCATACTAACTAGTTTATCGAAAATCGTCGAATAAGGCAAAAAGAGGGATGACAAGGTAAGACACCTCATCATCCCTACCCGCTGCTTCCTCACGAAGTGCGGACTGGTAAAATCAGTTGAAGAACGCTATCTTGTTCGACCGGACGTAGAATGAACGGGCGCATCGAACCAGTAAATTGGATTTCAATCTCGGACGCATCAAGTGCACGAAGAGCATCCATCACAAATTTCGAGTTGAAAGAAATTTTCAATTCTTCCCCTTCTAACGACAAAATACTGACGCGTTCCGATACTTTTCCGACTTCTGGTGAGTGCGATGATACCTCTACAGCTGTCGTTTCTTCCGCTACAAATTTAATGACATTGTTGCGGTCGGCTCGCGCAAGAAGCGAAGCCCGGTCAATGGCTTGTAAAAATTCTTTTGCGTTCATCCGCACCGCTGTACGATATTCTTCCGGAATGAGACGAGACGTATCTGGATATGCCCCATCGAGTAAGCGTGAGAAGAACGAAAGGTTTTTCATACGGAACAAGATTTGTTGGTCCGTCAACACAATTTCGACCGGTAACTCTTCGCGGTCCAACAGCTTCGCCAATTCGTTAAGGGAACGTCCTGGTACGACAACATTTTGGAACGATAAATCATTATCCGTTTCAAAACGAGCACGGCGCAGCGCCAAACGGTGACTATCTGTGGCCACACACGTTAGGAATCCTTTCTCGGCTGAGAAGTTAACCCCTGTTAAAACCGGACGTGTTTCTTGAGCAGATACAGCGAAGCTTGTTTGACGAATGATTGTTTTAAGCAAATCAGCCGGCAAATAGAATCGGCGATCACTTGATAGTTCAGGAAGACGCGGATATTCGTCCGGGTCGAGACCGTTCAAATGGAATTCTGCCTGGCCAGACTCGATGCGTGTCATGAAGTTCGGTGAAACTTCAAGTGTCACTTCGTTTGTCGGTAACTTTTTAACGATTTCTCCAAGGAAACGGGCATTTAAGACGACGCTTCCGCCCCGTTGAATTTGAATGAGTTCAATCCCGCCTTCTTCAATCGGAATCAAGCGTTCGATTGAAATCTCTGTGTCGCTTCCTGTAAGTGTGAGTCCATCAGCATGGGCATCTAGTTTTAAGCCCGTTAGAATTGGAATCGTTGTGCGTGACGCCACAGCTTTTGATACGTCTTGTACAGCTTGCATGAATACATCTCGTTGAATCGTTAAATGCATGTGGATAGTTCCTCCTCAGGTAAAATGAGTCCATTTATAGTAAATATAATAGTATTAATTAAGTCATAATAGTAATAAGGCCTGTGGATACTGGGGATAACTCCCTTTAAGCACTCGTATAAAGCCATTCTGCCTGTGAATAACTTGTGGATAACTGGGCTTACTTATCCACAGGATATCCACAAAGGAAATTCATTCAGTTCGAAAGTGCCTTCTTCAATGTTTGAATGGTCTCTTGCATCTCCACGTCGTTCTTTAAAAGCGTACTAATCTTTTCATGAGCGTGGATGACCGTAGTATGATCGCGTCCCCCAAACTCTTCCCCGATTTTCGGCAGAGAGCTTTCTGTCATCTCCCGAGATAGATACATGGCGATTTGACGCGGGAAAGCCAATGTTTTCGTTCGTTTCTTTGAATTTAACTCTTCCACTTCGATGTTGAAGTGTTGACCGACGACTTCTTGAATGTCGCGAATCACGATTTTTTTCGCTTCTTGAACCGGCATGATATTGTGGAGCGCTTCTGCTGCTACGTCCGGGTCGATTGGTCTACCTACCAATTTCGCGTAAGCCACTACTCTCGTTAAGGCCCCTTCAAGTTCTCGAATGTTCGTATCGATTTGATTTGCGATGTAAAGCATAACGTCGTTCGAGATATCTAAGCCTTCCGCAGTCGCCTTTTTACGCAAAATCGCAATTCGGGTCTCAAGGTCAGGAGGTGTGATATCTGTAATGAGTCCCCACTCGAACCGTGAACGTAACCGATCCTCTAATGTAGGGATTTCTTTTGGTGGACGATCGCTGGAAATCACAATTTGTTTTTGGTCATTGTGTAACGCATTAAAAGTATGGAAAAACTCTTCTTGCGTCTGTTCTTTTCCTGCTAAAAATTGAATATCGTCAATCAACAGGACGTCGATGTTGCGATAGCGATTGCGGAACTCCCCTGTTTTGTTATCACGAATCGAGTTGATGAATTCGTTCGTGAATTTTTCAGAGGATACATACGCGATGCGAGCGCCAGGCTTTTGCCCTTTGACATAATGTCCGATCGCATGCATCAGGTGTGTCTTTCCTAATCCAACTCCCCCATAGATAAATAATGGGTTGTACGCTTTAGCCGGTGCTTCTGCGACAGCTAATGAGGCGGCGTGAGCAAAACGGTTTCCAGATCCGATGACAAATGTTTCGAAAATGTATTTGTCATTTAACTGGCCTAAGTCCCCTTCCTCTTTTGAAGGGAGCGGAAGCGGTTGTTCCTTCGTTTCTGTGACAGCAACCGAGTCTTCAGTCGATAACCCTTCGGCTGGTGCATACTTGTGTGCTTGAGATTCTTCAATAAAGTGAATTTCGAGCTTGTTGTTCGTTACTTCTTCAACAGTTTCTTGCAATAAGGACAAGTACTGACGTTCTAACCAGGTCACGATAAAACTAGCTGGAGCTGAGACAACGAGTGTTGTCCCCATCAATGAAACACCTTCTGTAGATTTTAACCACATATCAAAACTGGCTTTTGGTGTTCGTTCTTCCTCTTCGATCAAGGACAAGACATTTCTCCAAATTTCGCGAGCATTCTTCAATGAAAGACCTCCTTTACTCACATTTTCGGTAAAACTTATTCACACGATATACACATACACTATTCTATAGTAGAAACTAGGGTTATCCCCAGAGAACAAAAACTGTGGATAAAGTTATCCACACGTCACTTCATATGGGGATAACAGTTATCCACAGCCTGTGTATATCTCGGAATCACAAAAAGTTCATCCACAAGTTTGTGCACATTCAGTTTAGCAAAATAAAATAGACGTGGCAACGGTTTTTGATATTTATCCACAGATAGATAAAATAATCCACAGGCACTTATCCACATGCTGTGTTTTCTGTGGATAACCTGTGGATATGTTGTGTATAAAATCAAAGAGTCGTGAAAGAAATGAAAAAGTTATACACAAAAGAGGAAGAAGAGGAGTGGCCGAAATATTTTTTTAAAAGAGGAAAATGAAATGAGAAGGTGTCGAAACTCAAATGAAGCGAGTTATTCACAAAAGAATGTGGATAACTTTATATGAATGTGGATAAAATGGCTCAACAATGCTATTTGTAAAGACCGTTTAAAAAATCGCATAAGGTTTTGTTGATTTCCTCCCCTCCATCCTTCCGATACGACTTCCCTACCCGATCTTTTGTTTTATTTCTGTCGTTCACTCGCCGGATCGAACCTAGTGTAACGAAAACTGAAAGAAAAGACATTGACATTTCTCTGCCCCATTTATATAATCTTAAAGACTGCCTTAAATGAAACTATAACTTGCTAATAGAGCGTTAATCTTGAGGAGGTGCTGTAACCATGAAACCAACTTTCAACCCGAACAACCGTAAGCGTAAGAAAGTTCACGGATTCCGTGCTCGCATGGCGACTAAAAACGGTCGCAACATTCTTGCTGCTCGTCGTCGTAAAGGCCGTAAAGCCTTGACTGTATAATAAGAATGATCAATTGCCCGGGGATCCGTCCCCGGGCAATTTTTTTAGTTTGTCACACATTCGAAGCATTTCCGCGATTCTCTCTCGTTGAAATGTCAAGGATATGATATGATGTTAGTTGACGATTTTTGAAGCGAAGGATGGAGTGAGAATTTTGAAAAAAGAATACCGCCTGCAAAAGAATGAAGAGTTCCAAGCGGTGTTTCGTGAAGGACGCTCCGTGGCCAATCGTCAGTTTGTCGTCTACACGCTCAAAGCGGATCAAGCGCATTTCAGAGTTGGTCTTTCCGTCAGCAAAAAGCTTGGTAATGCTGTGGAACGGAACCGCATGAAACGATTGATGCGTGAGTCGCTTCGCTTGCTCGAACCGAACGTTGCACCGAATGATTACGTCATCATCGCTCGGAAGCCCGCAACTGCATTGACGCAGTCGGAAGTGACTGAGAGTCTGAAACATGTATTCAAACGTGCAAAAGTTTGGCAAAAGCAAGGCCGGTGACCATGACAATCTGAATTTGTTCTCTCATATAAGTTAGAGTCTTATAAGATTGCCCGATAGACGTGTGCGTTAATAATGAATTGATAAAGAAAGTGTAGGAGGAACTATGAGCAAAAAGCTAAAATTAGGATTACTCGCTGCCATGACCGCAGTCATCATGCTGATGGCAGGCTGTGTGGATCCATCTACCATCCAATCCGAACCAATCACAGCTGACACAGAAGGTTTCTGGGCGAAATACTTTGTCTGGCCGCTCGCATGGCTTTTGAAAGAAGTCGCATACTTAGTTGGCGGACAGTGGCAATACGGGATTTCAATCATCATCGCGACAATCATTGTCCGTTTGTTGATTCTCCCGCTTATGATCAAGCAGACGAAGAGCATGGGTGCGATGCAAGTCTTGCAACCGGAAATGTTGAAGCTTCGTGAGAAGTACAGCTCAAAAGACCAAGAAACACAACGTAAACTCCAAGAAGAGATGATGAAGCTTTACCAAGAGTACCAAATCAACCCGCTCGCAGGTTGTTTGCCAATCTTGATTCAAATGCCGATTCTCTTTGCTTTCTATGATGCGATTCGTCGTACGCCTGAAATCTTTGAAGCAGATTTCTTATGGTTCGACCTTGGCGCACCGGATCCGACATTCGTCTTGCCAATCCTTGCGGCCATTCTTACTTTTGCCCAGCAGAAGATTTCGATGGCAGGTCAAGACCAGAACCCACAATTGAAGATGATGCTTTATATCTTCCCGGTCATGATCTTTATCATGTCAATCAACCTCCCGGCAGCACTTTCTCTTTACTGGGTCGTCGGTTACATCATCTCAATCATCGTTACGATGGCCATCATGCTCCCGATGCGTGAGAAAATGAAGGCTGAAGCAGAAGCGAAGATTGCTGCGAAAGAAGCTGAACGTACAGCGCTCGCGGAAGAAGAGAAGAAAAACAAGAAGAAAAAACGTAAATAAGATCGGCAGCTGAGAGTACATGTGCTCTCGGCTTTTTTTATGGATTGCGAACAAGAGAGGGGGGAATAATAAATATGAACGGATCGAAGGGAGGCACGAAATGGAAGCGTTTATTGGACGATTGGAACGTTCTACATTGCTACAGGCTGGAGTGTATTTGCTGCTTGGTGTCTTGATTTTACTGTATCCACGTTTCTTCTTTGATGTCATGGTCTATTTGATTGCCGGTTATTTGGCTCTGATGGGGCTGTGGATGATTTTCCAAGGTTTACGACAACGTCAAAACGGCATGCCCCCGGGATTTTTTATGGGAATCATTTATGTGATTTTGGCGCTCGTTGTCTTTTTCTTTGCAGAGACCCTCGCGAGCTTGTTACCGATTTTGATTGGTGCACTGTTTTTGTTCGGTGGAGTCATTCGCTTAATCCAGGCGTTCGGATATCGAACCTCGATGTCGAGCCGGTGGATGTGGTTTTTAATCGGCAGTCTGCTTTGGATCGGGGTCGGACTTCTCATGTTGCTGAACCCTTTCGACAGTCTATTAATTCTATTCCAACTGTTCGGCGGCATTCTCATTGCAATCGGCATTCTCGAGCTCATACTCTATTTCACGATCCGTTCTGTAAAAGGACAAGCACGCTGACACGACCGGAACCGCTCAATCAGTTGAGCGGTTCCTTTCATGGTCCAGCAAGCTATTCAGAAAAATCCGGAAGTTTTCAGAACCGGGAATGGTCAATAAGAAAGGGCGTTCCCGACTCAAGTACCGACTGTAGACTCGAGCTGCTTCAGGGTGGCGAGAGGGAGTCAAATCTTCATAGAAAGCAGTGAGTCCCATTTCGTTTCGTCGAGAAAGATCTTTCAAGCCGAGCGAGGTTCTTTGTGGAAAGTAGTGTGCTGCCAGAACATAAGCAAAATGCACCATGCCTTGCCGGGGCATCTCGGTGGCCCAAATCGCATTTCCACGATCCCGTGCTTTTGTATATTTGAAAAAGAACCAAATGGCGTCGAAAGCATGATTGTACAACGCATCATCCTCTAAACGAAGGGTACTTTCATAGTTTCGTAATCGATGGTTCGGGTCGTAAAGTACGTGAATGCTGTCATAGTGGTTCAAAGTACTTTCTGTGACCGTAAACAAATCAACATGTAAAAAGTCGTCATACACCACAATCAGCTGCGGAGCGATGAGGTCGATTTCGTCTTTCACCAGGATGGGGCGATAGGCTCGAGCATGATGTTCACGCCTTGTCAGGAAACCCGGTAATTGTTCGGGTTCGACGATGACATATATGTCGATATCGGCATATGGATCTTCCTCACCACGACCGAAAGAGCCCTTCAAAAAGATGGATTGGACTGCTGGGTCTTTGCGTAAGCTGTTTGTCAGTAGTTGAATGGCCTTATTTTGTAGCATCTCTCACACTCCTCAATCACTGTAAATATCTTCCTCTATTGTACGAAAACAAAGAGCGGGCAAGCAACGGTTTGTTCCATGACCGAACGCTTTCGTTCAAGTCGAATATCGTGTATAGTAGGTTCGTTATGCATAGGATAGAAGAGGTTTCAGGTTTGGAGGGAGAAAGATGTTAGAGTTTGACACGATTACAGCGATTTCGACGCCGATGGGTGAAGGTGCCATCGGAATCGTCCGCTTGTCAGGAGATTTGGCAGTCGAGACGGTAGCCAACGTATTTTCTGGGAAAGATTTAATGACGGTTGATTCACATACGATTCATTATGGAACGTTGAAACGTCCGGATACAGAAGAAACAGTAGATGAGGTCATGGTTAGCATTATGCGTGCTCCGAAGACCTTCACGCGAGAAGATGTCGTTGAAATCAACTGCCATGGAGGCGTTGTCGCGGTCAATCGTGTGCTCGAGCTCATTCTTGAACAACCAAACGTTCGGTTGGCTGAGCCTGGGGAGTTCACAAAACGTGCTTTCTTAAATGGACGAATTGATCTATCGCAGGCCGAAGCGGTCATGGATTTGATTCGAGCGAAGACAGATCGCGCAATGAATGTGGCGATGTCTCAAATGGAGGGTCGTCTGTCGCGCCTCGTTCGTGATTTACGTCAAAAGTTACTTGAGACGATTGCGGCAGTCGAGGTCAATATCGACTATCCGGAATACGACGCGGAAGAGATGACGCAGGCCATCGTCGAAGAGAAGGCAGGCGAGGTGAAACAGATTCTCGAGCAATTGCTTGAAACGGCCCGCCAAGGAAAAATCTTGCGAGAGGGACTGGCAACCGCCATCATCGGTCGACCGAACGTAGGGAAGTCGTCTCTTATGAATACCCTTGTCCAGGAAACGAAAGCCATCGTCACAGAGATTGCCGGAACGACACGCGATACAATCGAAGAATACGTGAACGTCAAAGGTGTACCGCTTAAACTGATCGACACAGCCGGAATTCGTGAAACGGAAGACATCGTGGAACGAATCGGGGTCGAAAAGTCGCGGAAAGCACTTACAGCAGCAGATTTAGTACTCCTTGTCTTGAATGGACATGAGGGTCTGACGGCTGAAGACGAAGCGTTGTTTGAAGCGATTCAAGGGATGAACGCAATTATCATCATTAATAAGACGGACTTGCCACAAAACATGGATTCTTCTAAGCTAGAGAAACTAGCGGCAGGTCGTCCGATTGTTGCGACGTCGCTCTTGCTTGAAGAGGGAATCGATGCGCTTGAAGCGGCAATTGCGAACCTGTTCTTTGCAAAAGGTGTGGAGTCGCAGGATATGACCTATATCTCGAATGCGCGACACATTCAACTCATTAAACGAACGATTGAGCAAATTGATGAAGCACTCGGTAGTGCGGTCATGAATTTACCGATCGATATGGTCCAAATTGATTTACGACGGGCGTGGGATACGCTTGGAGAGATCAATGGAGACACGGTACAAGAGAGCTTAATCGATCAGCTCTTCTCACAGTTTTGTCTTGGTAAATAATAAGGAGGAACCAATATGGCTTATACGGCAGGCGAATTTGACGTAATCGTCATCGGTGCCGGTCACGCAGGCATTGAGGCAGCGCTCGCTTCAGCACGAATGGGTGCGAAGACGGCGATGCTTACAATGAATCCGGATATGGTTGGGTTTATGTACTGTAACCCCTCAATCGGTGGCCCGGCAAAAGGAATTGTAGTTCGTGAAATCGATGCGCTCGGTGGTGAAATGGGCCGTGCGATTGACGCGACATATATCCAAATGAAGATGCTCAACACATCAAAAGGTCCGGCGGTGCGGGCATTGCGTGCACAAGCGGACAAATTCCAATATCAAAATCATATGAAGAAAGTACTTGAAGATGAACCGAACCTGTTGCTTCGTCAAGCGCTCGTTGAACGGTTATTGATTGAAGAGGGAGAAGTACGCGGCGTGGTAACGAACACGGGTTCAGAGTATCGCGCAAAAGCGGTCATCGTGACGACAGGAACGTTCATGCGTGGTCAAATCATCATCGGCGAATTGGCTTACGAGAGCGGTCCGAATAACCAAATGCCGTCTGTTGAACTTTCGAAGCATTTAGAAGAGCTTGGACTTGACCTCGTTCGCTTCAAAACAGGTACGCCACCGCGAATCGACGGGAAAACCATTGATTATTCGAAAACGGAAATCCAACCGGGAGATGACAATCCGTCATTCTTCTCTTACACTTCAACGGATTTGGATCCAATCGAACAGATTCCTTGTTGGTTGACCTATACTTCTGAACGTACGCATCAGTTGATTGACGAGAACCTGCATCGTTCCCCGATGTATTCGGGTGCAATCAAAGGAACAGGCCCACGTTATTGCCCATCGATCGAGGATAAAGTCGTCCGTTTCAACGACAAGCCGCGTCACCAGATCTTCCTTGAACCGGAAGGCCGTGACACGGAAGAAATCTATGTACAAGGCTTCTCGACAAGCATGCCGGAAGACGTGCAGCATCAAATGCTTCGCACTATCCCGGGTCTTGAACAGTCAGAAATGATGCGCCCAGGTTATGCGATTGAGTATGATGCGGTCGTACCGACGCAACTCTGGCCGACACTCGAGACAAAAGCAGTGCCTGGACTCTTTACAGCGGGTCAAATCAACGGAACGAGTGGATACGAAGAAGCGGCTGGTCAAGGCATCATGGCAGGGATTAACGCCGCATGTAAAGTGCTCGGCAAAGATCCGGTCATTTTAGATCGTTCGCAGGCGTATATCGGTGTTTTAATCGATGACCTCGTGACAAAAGGAACGAACGAACCGTATCGTTTGCTCACATCACGCGCAGAATATCGCCTCTTGCTCCGACATGACAATGCGGACTTACGATTGAGTGATATCGGCTATGACATCGGATTGCTCTCAGAAGAACGCCACGCACATCTCAACGAGAAGCGTGAAGCGATTGAAAAAGAAGTGAAGCGACTTGCGTCACTCGTGATCAAGCCGACTCCTGAAGTAAATGCGATGTTGGAGTCAGTTGGTGCTCATCCTCTTAAAGAAGCGACGCACGCCAACATTTTGTTGAAACGTCCTGAAGTGACTTATGAAGCGTTGATGACAGTCGCACCGGCTCCGACCGAGTTGTCGTTCGAAGTAAAAGAACAAGTCGAGATTCAAGTGAAGTATGAAGGCTATATTTCGAAACAGCTTGAGCAAGTGGAAAAAATGCGTCGTATGGAAGCAAAACGTATTCCGGAAAACTTAGACTACGATGCAATCGGTGGTCTTGCTACCGAAGCAAAACAAAAACTAAAACAAGTACGCCCGCTCTCGATTGGACAGGCATCTCGTATTTCCGGGGTAAACCCGGCGGATGTTTCAATCTTGTTAGTGTATATTGAGCAGGGTCAGTACGCGACGGTGGAGTGAAACGATGAACGAATCCCAATTTGTTGAAGCGTTACAGGAGAAAGGGTTTGAATTGAGCGAGAAGCAACTGGCTCAATTCAAACGATACTTTGAGATGCTCGTTGAATGGAATGAGAAAATGAATCTCACAGCCATTACCGATCAGGAAGAAGTGTATTTAAAACACTTTTACGATTCATTGAGTGCTGCTTTCCACTTTGATTTCACACAGGTGGAAACCGTATGTGATGTCGGAGCAGGAGCAGGGTTTCCGAGTCTTCCTTTAAAAATCCTCTTCCCGCATCTCCATGTCACGATAATCGATTCCTTGAATAAACGAATCACATTCTTAAATGAACTTGCCCTTGCACTGGAGTTGGAAGGTGTCGCCTTCCATCATGGACGTGCCGAAGAGTTTGGGAAAAATAAAAAATTCCGCGAACAGTTTGATGTTGTCACGGCACGAGCGGTGGCCCGGATGACTGTGCTTGCAGAGTATTGTTTGCCTCTTACAAAAGTTGGCGGTAACTTTGTCGCGCTCAAAGCGGCAAAAGTATCGGACGAGATGGCAGACGCAAAAAATGCATTGGCTGTACTAGGTGGAAAAGAAAAAGCAACACACCAGTTCCTATTGCCAGGAGAGATGAGTGAGCGTAATATCGTAATTGTAGATAAATTACGAAAAACACCCGGGAAATATCCGCGGAAAGCGGGTACACCGGCGAAAGAGCCACTAATCTGAGCAATATCGTTTCACGTGAAACAAAAGCAGATTCCGGTGGTGGAATCTGCTTATTTTTTTACATAAAGGGGTGCCGACGTTGAAGAATAGATTTGCGAAACTGTTCGGAGTGAATCGGAAAGATGAAGTTGCAGTGACAGAAATCGAGGCGGTTCGACCGGATGATACGGTACAGGAATTGACGTTATCACGTCTGCGACCGAACCGGTATCAGCCGCGAAAAGTGTTCGAACCAGCTAAAATCGAAGAACTTGCAGCTACCATTTCTGAGCATGGATTACTCCAGCCGATTGTGGTCAGGAAAGCAGACGGGGACTGCTATGAAATCATTGCTGGAGAAAGACGATTCCGAGCGGTCAAGTCTTTAGGGTGGTCTGCAATCCCGGCAATCGTCCGTGAGATGGATGATGATACGACGGCAGCACTCGCACTCATCGAAAACTTACAACGTGAACAGTTGAGTCCGATTGAAGAGGCCGAAGCTTATGACCGTTTGCTGACGATGAAAGCTTTGACGCAAGATGCTTTAGCCAAGAGCCTTGGGAAAAGTCAGTCGACGATTGCGAATAAATTACGTCTTCTGAAATTACCGGATGATGTGAAGCAGTGTTTGCGCGATCGTCGCATTAACGAACGTCAAGCACGCGCTTTGTTGCCATTGAAAGAAGAAGGGCTGCAACTTCAAGTTCTCGTGGAGATTTTAGAAGAAGATTACAACGTAAAAGAAACTGAAGAACGCGTCGCCTTTTTGACGACTCCGATTGAGGAAGAAAAGCGTAAACCGAAAAAACAACGTCGTCGGACAAAGAGCTTTGCGCGAGACACGCGAATTGCGCTCAACACGATCCGTGATTCGATCGATTTAATCGGGAAGACAGGAATCGACGTCCAAACTGAAGAAGTAGACGAAGAGGAGTTTGTTGAAATACGAATTCGAATCCCGAAAGCGCGGCCACAAAAGTGAGTCCGTGCTTTTTTTATAAAAAGATAGAGGGGGAGACACGTTGGAGAGATTAGCCTTAAAATTTATTCGCCCGAATCCGAACCAGCCGCGAAAACAATTCGAAGCGGAAAAGTTGGAAGAATTACGACAGTCGATTGAACGATACGGTGTCTTGCAGCCGATCGTCGTCCGAAAGTCGACGGGCTATTATGAAATCATCGCAGGAGAACGCCGCTATCAGGCAGCCAAATTAGCCGGGAAAGAAGACATTCCGGCTTTGGTCGTCACGGCTGATTCGGATCGTGTCATGGAATTGGCACTCATCGAAAATATCCAACGGGCAGATTTGAACGCAATCGAAGAGGCGCTCGCTTATGAGCAATTGATGCAAACGCTCGGCCTGACACAACAGCAGTTGGCGGACCGTGTCGGGAAAAGCCGCAGTCACGTGACGAACAGCTTACGCTTGCTACGATTACCGAGTGCTGTCCAGCATGCCGTCATGGTCGGCGATTTGACGATGGGTCACGCCCGTGCCATCACAGGGATGAAGTCGGAACAGGCGATGGAGCAGATTGCACGCCGTGTCATTGCGGAACATTGGACAGTCCGCCGTCTGGAGCGGTACTTACAAAAAGAGCGGACAGAAAAAAAGACGCTCAAGCGATCGAACGCGGATATTGAGGCGGTCGAGGCGGTGCTTGCAGAGCGTCTTCAAATGGACGTATCGATTCGTCCCCGACGAAAAGGTGGCGTTTTGGAACTGAAGTATTTCTCTCAAGACGACTTGGAGCAACTGCTTGCCCTCTTATCACCTCAAGATTTTGATTCGTTTCGTGATTGACGAAGCCGGGTGATGGCAGCCTCTTCCTGATGAAGTCTTCCGATGCGTGAGTCGAAATCGACAAACCCGTCTGTGATGAAGCGTGCCAGTTCATAGACGAGATGCAGTCGTGTGTTTTGTAGAATCATCATTTCCATAAAGCCGCTGACATTGACGACGGCTTTAATGTTGTAGGCACCGACTGCAGGCAGTTCCTTCTGGACACCCGCTCCAGGTGCGAGTGGTCCCTCGGAGAAGAAGACATACCCGACACTTGAGAGACGACCGAGACAAGCATCGATCGCAATGATCATCGGGTGATGAAAACGCGTTTGGATTTCATGGAGTGTCTCCACCAGATTTAAGGCATGGACGGGCTTCGTGAGCGTCCCATACACGTGTAGATTACGAATCGATCGTTCTTCAAGAAAAGTTCCGACAAGCGGTCCAAGCGAATCTCCCGTAGAACGGTCAGAACCGATACAAACGAGCACGATGGGGCGATGGAGTTCATTCTCCAATTGCTCGTGAAGTTGGTCTGCGAAGAGCTTGGATCCACTCCGCTCAGTGTGTTCGATGAAGAATGAGTAGGGTTTATGGTGTTTTAAGCGAAACGGCATGAATCTCATCCTCTCTTCTAAGGTGCAAGTCAAAGGTGTGTTACGGATTGGTCTCGTATTAACCCATTCCCAAAATGATAAAACTTCTAACGTTCAGATACTTCGTTTGAGAAAAGTCGAAAAATATGTTTTGATGATTTAGAATCTACGACTTTGGGGTGAATATATGGCTTCGCAAAATACAGAAAAAGATTTAAGCACCGTGGCGGACGAAACGATGGATAGCGTCAATCAATTCGTCGCCTATTTCCAAGATACAGATATGTGGATTGGGCTTGGGATCAAGTTACTCGGTGTGGCGTTTATCATTGTTGCGTTATATGTGGCATCACGCATTTTGACGTCGATGGTCCAACGTGTCTTCGCGATACGGAAGTTGAAAGAAGAAAGCATTGTCGCGCAACGTCAAAATGAGACGTTATCCAAACTGGCGCAAAATACGATTCGCTACGTCATCGGCTTGATCATGGTACTTACCGTACTTGGTCAGTTCGGCGTCAATATTGCCGGTTTGATTGCCTCTGCCGGGGTCGCCGGTCTCGCGATTTCGTTCGGGGCGCAAAGTTTGGTGAAAGATGTCATCACCGGCGCCTTCATCATTTTTGAGAATCAATACAAAAATGGAGACTACGTCAAATTGAACCAAGAGGTTGAAGGGATTGTCATCGAAGTGGGCATCCGGACGACGAAATTGAAAGGTTTGAATGGTCAAGTGTCCATCATTCCAAACGGTCAAATCATGCAGGTGACGAACTATTCACTTGAAAACAGCGTCGCTGTCGTCGATGTGGGTGTCGCCTATGAAGAAGATATGGACCATGTGGAAGATGCCATTCAGGAAATTGCGAAAGAAGTTGAAGCGAAGTACCATGACATGTTCGTGGAACCGATCATGTTGGCTGGTGTCCAATCCCTTGGTGCTTCGGAAGTGGTCTATCGTTTAATGGCAGAAGTGCCGCCGACACAGCATTTCGCTGCCGGACGGATCTTGCATAAAGAGCTGAAAGCAGGGTTTGATAAGCGTGGTATCGAAATTCCATATCCACGTACCGTCATGCTTCCACCAAATTCTTCTTCTGAAGGAGGAACGACAGAACATGCCAAGTAAAACTTATGCGTTGAACGATGTTGTGGAAATGAAAAAACCACATGCCTGCAAGACGAATCGCTGGCAAATCACACGTGTAGGAATGGATATTCGAATCAAATGTCAAGGTTGCGGGGCAAGTGTCCTGATGCAACGACGGGATTTTGACAAACGATTTAAGAAAGTGCTTGAGCAAGGGAACGCCGCTGAATAAGTGGCGTTTTTCTATGTCTTTTCAACGTGAGTTGCGGATTAACCGTGGACTAACTATAATTGTGAAGGATGTGACGGTGTGGTGTACTGAATGTACCCACTCCACAGACGGTTTAATATTTCCCGGGAAACACCGGATGAGGAGGAACTACTAGTGGGATTAACAGCAGGAATTGTCGGATTGCCGAACGTAGGGAAGTCGACTTTATTTAATGCAATTACGCAAGCGGGTGTAGAAGCCGCTAACTATCCATTCGCGACCATCGACCCGAACGTCGGTGTCGTAGAAGTGCCGGATGCACGCTTGGACCGGTTGACAGAACTCGTCAAACCGAAAAAGACGGTACCGACTGCATTTGAATTCACAGACATCGCAGGAATCGTAAAAGGGGCATCTAAAGGAGAAGGGCTCGGAAACAAATTCTTGGCCAACATCCGTGAAGTGGATGCGATTTGTCAGGTCGTCCGTTGTTTTGAAGATGAGAATATCACGCACGTTGCAGGCCGCGTCTCGCCAATCGATGACATCACGACAATTAGCCTTGAGCTCATCCTAGCTGACCTCGAACAAGTCGATAAGCGGATTGCTCGTGTGCAGAAAATGGTGAAGGCGAAAGACAAAGGAGCGGTTCAGGAACTAGAAGCACTTGAAATCGTGAAGGAAGTCCTCGAATCGGAGCGTCCGGCTCGTGTGGCGGAGCTCTCAGACGATCAACTCGCCATCGTCAAACACTTCCAATTGCTCACGATGAAGCCGATGCTTTATGTGGCGAACGTCAGTGAAGACGAAGTGGCGGATGCAGACTCAAACGAGTACGTCCAAGCTGTGCGCGAACATGCGGCGACAGAAGGTTCGCAAGTCATCGTCATCTGTGCACGCATCGAAGAAGAAATTTCAGAGCTCGAACCGGAAGAACGCCTCGAGTTTTTACAAGATCTCGGCATTGAAGAGTCAGGACTCGATCAATTGATCCGTGCGGCGTATTCAACACTCGGTCTTGCTACGTACTTCACTGCAGGTGAGAAGGAAGTTCGCGCATGGACGTTCAAGCAAGGAATGAAAGCACCACAATGTGCCGGTGTCATTCACTCGGACTTTGAGCGTGGATTCATCCGTGCGGAAGTCGTCTCATACGATGATCTTTCAGCTGCCGGAAACATGGCGACGGTGAAAGAACAAGGTAAACTTCGTTCAGAAGGAAAAGAGTATGTCTTCCAAGATGGCGACGTTGTCACGTTCCGCTTCAATGTATAAGCGGATTTACTGAAACGTGTTGTAAAAATCGAGGAAGTTTGATAGTATATTATGACGTGAGTAAAACAATTGTTTGCTCCTTGCTCCTACAACCGGTAGGGGCCGTTAGTCCAAGAGGAGGTGAAAGATAATGCGTAAATACGAACTTCTTTACATTATCCGTCCATCAGTTGATGAGGAAGCGAAGAAAGCTTTGATCGAGCGCTTCAACAACGTCATCACTGAAAACGGTGGTACTGTTGAAAAAACAACAGACATGGGTAAACGTCGTTTCGCTTATGAAATCAACAAGATGCGCGAAGGATACTACGTTCTTCTCAACATCACTGCTGAACCTAAAGCGATTCAAGAAGCAGAGCGTCTCATGAAGATCTCTGACGACGTTGTCCGTCAAATGACAACAAAAGACGAGCGTTAATTCTTAACGCTTCGTATCGTGAAAGGGGAGCATTGAGATGATTAACCGAGTTGTGTTAGTTGGTCGATTGACACGTGATCCGGAGATGCGTTACACGCAAAGCGGAATCGCCGTAACACGCTTTACTCTCGCTTGCGATCGTCCATTTTCTGGACAAGATGGGAAGCGCGAGACGGACTTTATTGATTGTGTCGTTTGGCGCAAACAAGCAGAGAACGTAGCACAATACTTGAAAAAAGGCAGCATGGCCGGCGTTGACGGTCGCCTTCAAATCAGTAGTTACGAGGGGCAAGATGGCCAACGTCGTTACCGGGCAGAAGTAGTCGCCGACAGCGTACGCTTCCTTGAACCGCGCGGAGCCTCAGGGCAACGTGAACAAGCACCGTCTGGAGATGTCTTCAGCGGCGGCGAATCAAGTGGATCAGGATGGGGCGCAGCAGCCTCTTCGACTTCATCTCAGTCCTCGAATAAAGGTTTTGAAGCCGATCCGTTCTCGGGTGGCGGAAAAATCGACTTATCGGATGACGATCTACCATTCTGATCGCGTTCGATTCAACATTAAATGATAAAGGAGGTCTTCACATGGCACGTCGTCCAGGAGGTCGTCGTCGTCGTAAAGTATGTTTCTTTACGTCGAACAACATCACTCATATCGATTATAAAGACGTAGAATTGCTCAAACGCTTCGTTTCGGAGCGTGGTAAAATTCTTCCACGTCGTGTGACTGGTACTTCAGCGAAATACCAACGTCCACTTACTGTCGCTATCAAGCGTTCACGTCAAATGGCTTTGCTTCCATACGTTGCAGAGTAATCTTTGACGAACGGCTTATCCTTATGGATAAGTCGTTTTTTTGTTATGGTAAGAGTGTAAGCGAAAGCGGCGAATATGGTATGATAGAGCAGAAACCTTTACGATTCCATGAGTGACAATTACTCATTTTAGGAGGCATACATGCACAGTGGTGAAGCAATAACATCCGTGAAGAACCAATACGCACGACAGTCGATTCCTTTTATCATTGGGATCCTTGTTTCGTTAGGATTGGCGTTCTACAACATTGTAGCGGCAATCACCCTGTTCGTGGGGACGCTGATTTTTTTCATCTATCAGCAGGTCATCATGCGCCGGGAACGGAAAAATTGGGAACAATATATTCTGTCGTTATCCCATCAAATCGAGGAAGTCGGCAAAGAAGCGCTAACGAGCATGCCGATTGGGATTCTCGTATTTGATGAGGAACGCCGAATCAGCTGGTACAACGAACAATCCCGTTTGATTTTTGAGTTGGATATGGCGATCGGCGTTCCGCTGGATGCGCTCCATTCTGCCTTTATCGAACTGATTGAAGAAGAAGAGGACGAGGCGACGATTGAAGTCGGAGATCGTGTCTATCGTGTGCTGTACAAGCAGACGTATCAAGCGATTTATTTGTTTGATATGACGGAAGAGGCGGAAATTGAGCAAAAGTATGCGGAAGCACAGACCGTCATCGGGATCCTTTATTTAGACAACTACGATGAAATGTCGACGGCTGTGGATGAACAGGTCCGTAGCGAAGTAAACCGTCGTGTCACCGTCTTACTGAATCAATGGGCGCAAAACTACAACGTCTACATGCGCCGGACGGCTGCCGACCGCTTCTTCCTCGTCATGAACGAGCGGACGCTGTCTGAACTCGAGAACAATCGATTCTCCATCTTAGATGAGGTCCGTGAAGCGACGAAAGATCAAAAGATCCCGCTCACGTTATCGATTGGAGTAGGTTGTGGAGACACGACCTTGACCGAACTCGGTAACTTATCGCAGTCGAGTCTTGACCTCAGTTTAGGACGCGGAGGCGACCAGGTCGTTGTGAAGCGCCATAACGGAAAGGTCCGCTTCTTCGGTGGGAAAACGAACCCGACCGAGAAACGAACGCGTGTCCGGGCCCGTGTCATTTCAAACTCGATGCGGGATTTGATCAAAGAATCGAGCCGTGTCCTCATCATGGGGCATAAAAATCCGGATATGGACTCTCTCGGGGCTTCAATCGGGATTATGAAACTTGCGGAATTCGTTGGACGTGAAGCGTACGTCATCGTACCGTCTGGAGAAACGAGCATCGGGATCCAGCGCCTCGTCCATGAAGTGGAGAATGATGAAGACCTGCGCCGTCAGTTTCTGACGGAATATGAGGCGCAGCCGCTCATCGATGAACAAACCTTGCTTGTCATTGTCGATACACACCGTCCTTCCCTCGTCATTTCGCGAGATATATTGGATCGAACGGAACGCGTTGTCGTCATCGACCATCACCGACGCGGGGAAGAGTTTATTGAGGACCCGGTTCTCGTTTACATGGAACCGTACGCCTCTTCGACGTGTGAGCTGGTGACGGAGTTGATCGAATATCAGGCAGGAAGCCGAAAACTATCGATTCTAGAAGCGACGTCGCTTCTGGCAGGAATCATGGTCGATACGAAAGGGTTCACCTTGCGGACCGGATCACGTACGTTTGATGCGGCCTCATTCTTGAGAATTCAGGGCGCGGATACCGTACTCGTTCAACATTTCATGCGTCAGGATCTGGACTCGTATATCGAACAGTCGCATATTTTAGAGAACACCGAGATTTATGCGGATGGGATGGCGATTGCCGTCGCGTCTGATGATGAAGCACATCATCAAGTGTTGATTGCACAATCGGCAGATCAACTGCTCAATATGGAAGGTGTGAAAGCCTCGTTTGTTATCGCCGTCTTACCAGATGGGCGCACGGGAATCAGTGCCCGCTCATTAGGGGATGTCAATGTCCAGGTCATCATGGAAATGTTAGATGGGGGAGGACATTTGACAAACGCGGCCACTCAATTAGAGATGACTCGTGAACAAGCGAAAATCTTGTTGAAAGAAGCGGTTGATCACTATTTGACAGATGAGATAGAAGGAGAGGAATTAGAATGAAAGTCATTTTGAAAGTTGATGTAAAAGGACAAGGAAAAGCAGGAGAAGTGAAAAACGTAGCGGATGCCTACGCAAAAAACGTCTTGTTTAAGAAAAACTTGGCTGTTGAAGCGACACCAGGCAACTTAAAAGCGTTCGAAGCGAAGGAACGTCGCGCCGAAGAAGCAGCAGCTGAAGAGTTGAAAGAAGCGCAGCAGTTGAAAGAAAAACTTGAAAAAGAGACGATCGTCGTCAAAACAAAATCAGGTGAAGGCGGCCGTGTATTCGGTTCAGTTACGAGCAAGCAGATTGCCGAAGCGTTAAAAACGATGGGATACAAAATCGATAAACGCAAAATCGAGCTCGAACACCCGATTAAAGCACTCGGTTTCACGAAAGTGCCAGTGAAGTTGCACCATGACGTCATTGCGACGTTGAATGTTCATGTACAAGAAGCTTGAAGGTGAGGTAGAGACGGATGAGTGATGCGATACAAGTCAACACACCGCCACATAGCGTTGAGGCGGAACAAGCCGTCCTAGGGGCGATTATTCTCGACTCCGACCGTTTGATCACGGCTTCGGAACGGGTGGACCCGGACGACTTTTATCGTGTCAGCCACCAACGCATCTTTGAAGCGATGTTAAAAATAAACGACCGGGGAGAATTGGTCGACCTGGTCACGCTCAGTTCAGAACTTCAAGCGCAAGGTATTTTAGAAGAGGTCGGTGGCCTCAACTATTTAGCGGAAGTCGCTGAATCGGTCCCGGCCATCGGAAATATCGGCTACTACTTGAACGTTGTCGACCAAAAGGCTGCGTTGCGGCGATTAATTCGAACAGCGACGAATATCGTCTCAGACGGCTACGAACGGCAAGACGAGGTCGACTCGGTCCTGTCGGACGCAGAGCGAAATATCTTAAAAGTTTCACAGCGGAAAGGACAGTCGAGCTTCCATCCAATCGGTTCGGTGCTTTCGGATGCGTATTCGACGATTGAAAAGCTGCATCAATCGAGCGGTGAGATTACCGGGATTGCGACCGGGTTCACCGATTTAGATAAGATGACGGCCGGATTCCAACGAAATGACCTGATTATCGTGGCGGCCCGTCCTTCGGTCGGGAAGACCGCCTTCGCACTGAACATTTCACAAAACGTTGCCGTCCGGACAGGAGAAAACGTCGCCATCTTCAGTTTGGAGATGGGAGCGGAGCAGCTCGTTATGCGTATGTTGTGTGCGGAAGGCAACATCGATGCCCAACGCCTCCGGACAGGTCGTCTTGAAGCGGAGGACTGGGGCCGTCTGTCCCTCGCCATGTCATCGCTCTCCCAAGCGGGGATTTACATCGATGATACGCCGGGTCTCCGCGTCAACGAGATTCGGGCAAAGTGTCGTCGGTTGAAGCAAGAACACGGTCTCGGCATGATCATGATTGACTACTTGCAGCTCATCGTCGGGAACGGCAAGCCTGGCGAGAACCGTCAACAGGAAGTATCGGAAATCTCGCGTACGCTAAAAGCCATCGCCCGTGAACTCCAAGTTCCGGTCATCGCCTTGTCTCAGCTCTCACGTGGTGTTGAGAGCCGTCAAGACAAGCGTCCGATGATGTCGGACATTCGTGAATCGGGAGCGATTGAGCAGGATGCCGATATCGTGGCCTTCCTTTATCGTGATGACTATTACGATAAAGAGAGTGAGGATGCCAACACGATTGAAATCATCATTGCGAAACAACGTAACGGTCCGACCGGTACGGTCAAACTCTCCTTCCGGAAAGAGTACAACAAGTTCGTCAATATGGAGACGCAAGCCTTTGCACCACCGATGTGAGTCGGTGGTGTTTTTTGTAATCATAATCAAAATAACGAACGAAAGGTTACAGACCATATAAAACGTTCGGTATTCGATTGACTTTCTTGCTTTTCAAGTGTACACTTACGAATGGTTTGAACAGAACGTTGATCAATAAGGAGGATTCATTATGTCATCAGTAGTCGTAGTGGGAACGCAGTGGGGCGATGAAGGGAAAGGGAAAATCACCGATTTCTTATCGAAACAAGCCGAAGTCGTCGCGCGTTATCAAGGGGGAGACAACGCTGGTCATACGATCGTCTTCAATGATACGAAATATAAGCTTCACCTCATTCCGTCTGGTATCTTCTATTCGGATAAGACGTGTGTCATCGGGAACGGGATGGTCGTCAACCCGAAATCACTCGTGACAGAACTCGCATACTTACACGAACGTGGTGTCAGCACGGATAACCTTCGCATCTCGAACCGCGCGCACATCATCCTGCCGTATCACCAGCTTCAAGACAAGCTCGAAGAAGAAGCAAAAGGGGATGCAAAAGTCGGGACGACGTTGAAAGGAATCGGTCCAGCCTACATGGACAAGGCGGCACGAATCGGGATCCGGATTGCTGACCTTCTCGATAAAGAAGTGTTTGCAGAGAAGTTAAAGACAGTCCTTGAATTGAAAAACCGCATGTTCGTGAAGATGTACGAGGTCGACCCGGTTGAGTTTGACGACATCTTCGAAGAATATTATGCGTATGGCCAGGAGTTCGCCAAATACGTATGTGATACATCGGTCGTTCTGAACGATGCGCTCGACGAAGAGAAAAAAGTGTTGTTTGAAGGTGCGCAAGGTGTTCTTCTCGACATCGACCACGGAACGTACCCGTTCGTCACATCGTCGAACGCCGCGTCTGGTGGCGTATCGAGTGGTGCCGGAATCGGTCCTTCTAAAATTCATCACGTCGTCGGCGTCTGTAAGGCATACACGTCGCGTGTCGGGGATGGTCCGTTCCCGACGCAGCTCGATGACGAAGTCGGTCATACGATCCGCGAAGTCGGGAAAGAATACGGTACAACGACAGGTCGTCCGCGCCGTGTCGGATGGTTTGACTCGGTCGTCGTTCGTCACTCACGTCGCGTCAGCGGGATCACAGACCTTTGCCTCAACTCGATTGACGTGTTGACGGGTCTTGAGACGCTCAAAATTTGTACATCGTATGAGTATGAAGGGAAGCATCTTGACGAGTATCCGCCGAACTTCCGCGTCCTCGAGAAATGTGTACCGGTATACGAAGAACTTCCGGGCTGGACAGAAGATATTACGGGTGTCCGTAACTTCGATGATCTGCCGGAAAACGCACAACGCTATGTACGTCGAATCGAAGAGTTGACAGGCGTGGAACTTTTAACGTTCTCCGTCGGACCGGCTCGCGAGCAGACCGTCATCTTGCGTGACATTTACGAAGCATAAGACAGGGAGCCTGCGGGCTCTCTTTTTTGTTCCATTTCCAAGGCAATGGCCCGTGCTTTCTAACCTTCATAAAAAGAGTTACAATGTAGACATGTACGTTTAATGACAAGAGGAGGACTCACTGAATGGATCGTACGATTTTAGTGGTAGACGATGAACAACCGATTGCAGATATATTGAAGTTTAAATTGGAGAAAGAAGGATACCAGGTCCACGTCGCTTATGACGGGGAAGAAGCGCTCGAAAAAGTAGAGGAGCTTCATCCGGACCTCATCCTGCTCGACATCATGCTTCCGCTCAAAGACGGGATGGAAGTCTGTCGTGAGGTTCGTAAAAAATATGACATGCCGATCATCATGTTGACGGCGAAGGACTCTGAGATCGATAAAGTCCTTGGGCTCGAGCTCGGTGCGGACGACTACGTCACGAAACCGTTCAGTTCACGAGAGCTTCTCGCACGCGTCAAGGCGAACATGCGTCGTCATGCGACAGCACCTGCGCAAGAGACGAAGGGTGCGAACGTGAATGACATCGTGATTGGTGATTTGACGATTCACCCGGACTCTTACATGGTGACGAAGCGTGATGAGAAAATCGAATTGACGCACCGTGAATTCGAACTCATTCATTATCTTGCCCAAAACATTGGTCAAGTCATGACACGTGAGCACTTGTTACAGACGGTATGGGGTTACGATTACTTCGGTGACGTGCGTACGGTCGATGTGACAGTACGTCGTTTACGCGAGAAAGTAGAAGATAACCCATCGACACCGTCATATATTATTACGCGTCGTGGTGTCGGGTATTATTTGAAGGCAGGAGAAGAAGATTAAGCGATGAAACGGACGAACTTCTTTAAATCAATCCAGTGGAAGCTCGTCGTCATCTATGCGCTGCTCATTCTTGTTGCGATGCAAGTCATCGGGGTGTACTTCGTACGCTCCCTTGAACGGCAATACATCAACAACTTTTCGCAGTCGCTCGTCGACCGGGCTAACCTACTGAGTTATAACGTCAGTGAGGGCATCGCGGCGAACGAGAGCGACTCGACCTCGGACCAGCAGTTGAACCAGTTACTGGATCAGCTGCTGTCTGAGTTTACAGAGAGTACAACGCTAGCTGACGACATTCGAGAGGTCCAAATTATCGATACGAACAATGTCGTACGGGCGACCTCGAACCCAAACAACCAAAGTCTCGTCGGTCAACGGACCGCGAGTACGTTCATACAAAAATCGTTTGCGACGAACGGGGCACAGGAGACGCTCGTTTATGAAGACTCGAATGATCGGATGCGTGTCGTCGCGGTGCCAATCAAGTCTGAAGTCGATGGTACGACGACCGGTATGATCTATATCGAGGCGTCGATGCAGTCGATTTACAATCAGATGGAGCAAGTGACGCGCATTCTGGCGACCGGTACGCTGATCGCGTTGATCATCACGTCGATTCTCGGAATCCTGCTGTCGCGGACGATCACCCGACCGATTGCCGATATGCGCCGACAAGCGGTCGAGATGCGAAAAGGGAACTTCTCCCGAAAAGTTAAAGTGTATTCGGACGATGAAGTCGGGCAACTCGCTTACGCGTTCAACGAACTGACGGATGAGTTGATGGAGGCGAATGCGACAACGGAAGCGGAACGTCGCCGATTGACGAGTGTCCTCGAAAACATGTCAGATGGCGTGGTGGCGACCGATCGTTCACTGCGCGTCATCTTGATGAACGACCAGGCCCGCGACATGATCGGCGTGGCGGAAGAAGAGGCGATGGGGATGAACCTGCAGAGCCTGCTTGCGTTCGAAGAGGAGATTGTCATTCCGGAAGACGGAACGATGCCGACGAAGCTGATTGACCTGAGTACGGATGAAGAGTTATTCCTCGTTCGTGCGTATTTCTCGCCGATTCAAAAGCATAGCGGACCGATTACCGGCTTGATTGTCGTCCTCCACGACGTCACCGAGCAGGAGCAGGTCGAGCAGGACCGCCGTGAGTTCGTTGCGAACGTCAGTCACGAGCTCCGTACGCCACTCACGACGATGCGAAGCTATCTCGAAGTACTCGCTGAAGGGGCCTATCAGGATGATGAATTGGCACCCCGTTTCTTAGAGACGACGCAAAACGAGACGGAGCGGATGATTCGACTCGTCAACGACTTATTGCAGCTGTCGAAGATGGACAGTAAAGAGTACAAGATGGAAAAAGTGAAGTTTGACTTTATCCAGTTCTTTAACGACATCATTGACCGTCATGAGATGACAAAGGGCGATGCCATCCAATTCCGCCGGAAACTCATGAAGCGTCGTGTCTACGTCCACGCGGATCAGGACAAGATGACCCAGGTCATCGACAACATCATCACGAACGCGATCAAATTCTCGCCGGAAGGTGGGACGATTACGTTCCGAACGATGTTGCGGGCGAAACGTCTCGTCATCGGAATTAAAGATGAAGGGGTCGGGATCCCGAAATCCAACTTGAAGAAAATTTTCGAGCGTTTCTATCGGGTCGATAAGGCGCGGGCTCGAAATATCGGTGGAACCGGACTCGGTCTATCCATCGCCAAAGAAGTGGTTTCCGCACACGGCGGCGACATCTGGGCAGAAAGTGAGTTCGGGCGCGGAACGACGATTTACTTCACGATCCCATTCGATACGATTGTGGAGGTGAATGATTGATGAAACGATTGAAGGTTGCAAAGCCGGAACTGTTGAAGTCGTTCGTTTTGCTCACGTTAATCGTCTCATCGATTGTCCAAACGATTATTCTTTGGGACTACCACCCAAAATATCAGGCTGTCCAATCGGAAACGCAATTGACAGCGGTCGACCCTTCATTGCAACGACGAGCCAATCAAGTCATCGTGCCTGTCCAGGCCGTCGTGCATGAAAACAATGCCGTGTTTGCTTCAAAAAATACGCCGAAACAATTGATGCGTATCATTCGGGAGACGTTTGAAGCGAGTGATTTCAAGCCGCTTGCTTCCAAGAATGTTCCGAGTTTCTATACAGGGATCAATGAGGCGTTGGAATTGATCATGCCGGAAGCGTATTACGCGGACACGCTCAGCTATATGCTGCCGGGGTCTTACAGCTTATCCGGGAAAGTACCACAACGAATTCTCGTCCACATGGAAGAGAAGGCTTTCCGTGTGCGTGTAATCATGAGCGACCAGTCCATTTGGGAAGGGCGTTTGACGAAAGTCGGCACGGGCGATATAAACAGCCTCTTCTTGAAAAATTCAAGCAATGCGATGCGTCGCGTGACGTATACGGACGATCGGGTGAACTACATTCCGGTCATCGGTCCTGAAATGAACGAACTGTTTGCGTATGATGTTTCTTCCATTCAAATCGATACGCGGCTTGATTGGATGCGGGACACTTATTTCCCGGGAGACCCGAACGTGCAGGAAGTCGATCCTACAAGCTCGGTAGGGGCGTTGACGAACGGAATCAGCGTCGCCGAATACGATGCGAAGTTGAATGCGAGCCGCTACCGGAACTTGTCCCGAAACAGTACGGATCGTAAATCTGCCCTAGGATTGGACTCAATCATCGAGTTCGTGAACTTCCACGGGGGATGGGTCGATGAGTCTTCAGAAAGCCAAGGGTTATCGCTCCGTTTCGATGCGATCACACCAGCAAACAAAGGCTTTGAGACGACCGTCTTCCGCTTTCACGTGAAAGGATATCCGGTATTTAGCCAACGCGAAGCATTTATCAATAACGACGCAATCGACTTATCCACAGTCCGAGTCGAAAATGACGGGACGCAAGTCCGATCCATCACGCGGCACCATCTTGAAGTCGACCGACTCATCTCCGTCGGGACGAAGCAGCTGGCCAATGCTCAGGACGTGATCAACACGTTAGTCGAATCCGGACGTTTCGAGAACGTGACAGAGATTCGCATCGGCTACGAGATTGATTACAATGAGGACGCGAGTCGTTACGTGACGTTTTCACCGAATTGGTTCGTTCGTGAAGCCGGTCGGTGGGTCCCATACAACAAACCAGGAGATTGGACAGAAAGGATGATGTACCGTGGATTGGAGTAAAGCGAAAACCATTTTAATCTTCGCCTTCCTCGCGCTGAACATCTACTTGCTGTACCAACTGTTGACGGAGACATGGGCCACTGAAATCGTTTCAAACGACAATACGTCGATTGCACAAATTTTAGACCAGCGGGATGTCGACCCATCGAAATTACCACGAATGAGTCGTGACATCGGGTATTTGACCGGTTCATCGGAACAGATGACGGCTGCGATGATCACGAAAAACCGGGACGCGCAATTGGCGACGACGTTAGAAAACATGCAACTCGAGGTGGAACTGAAGCAACCGGTCCCTCTCGATGCGAAAGAACTACGGAACACCGCGACGACCTTTGTGGGCGAATACGTTCCTTTTGGAGCCGAGTATTCCTACTGGCGTTATGATCAGCAATCGAAACAGATCGCCTTCGTCCAAACGTACGAAGGGCACCGGATTTTCTCGACACCGGAAGTCGAAGGGGACAGCGAGACCTATATCGGGCCTTCACTTCTGCTGCTCCAATTGAACGATGCATTCGAAGTGACCGATTATAAACAGCGCCATTTGACGAACTTATCATCAAAAACACAGGATGACCTCGTCTTGACTGCGAGCGAGGCAATCTCGCAGCTTGCCGGTCGGAAGTACTTCCAACCGAATCAGGAGATGCGAGCCATCAATGCCGGATTTTATAGCCTCCCGCTCGATAGTTCAGGCAGCCTGATCATCATGCCGCCGCTATGGGCCATCACGATTGACAACCAGGTTTATTTCGTCAATGCCATCGATGGCACCGTCGAGCGTGTAGAGTTTGATATTGAAACATGAAAGGAGTGATCGAGTGACTTTACAATACAGTGTGTTAGCGAGCGGTTCGACGGGAAACGCCCTCTATATCGAGACGGCACGGACAAAATTACTTGTCGATGCCGGATTGACCGGGAAGGCGATGCAGCAACGAATCGATGCGATCGGACGCTCATTTGACGGAATCGATGCACTGCTCGTCACCCATGAGCACTCCGACCATATTAAAGGAGTCGGGATCTTAGCACGAAAATTCAACATCCCGATTTATGCGAACGCGAAGACGTGGGAAGCCATGGAAGCCCACATCGGAAAGATCGACCCGGCGCTGAAGTTTCACATGGAAGTCGGCGACGTCAAACAGTTCGGCGACATTGAGATCGAATCGTTCAATGTGAGTCACGATGCGGCGGACCCGATGTTTTATCAATTCGCCCATGACGGCAAACGCTTGGCCCACATCACCGATACCGGATACGTCTCCGACCGGATGAAAGGTGTGATTCGCGGAGCGGACGACTTCATCTTCGAATCGAACCACGACGTCTCGATGCTCCAGATGGGGCGTTATCCGTGGAGTGTCAAACGACGGATCCTTGGAGACTATGGTCACGTATCGAACGAGGACGCCGCCATCGCGATGAGCGAAGTCATCGGTGATCGGACGAAACGGATTTACCTGGCGCATTTGAGCAAAGACAACAATATGAAAGAGCTTGCTCAAATGAGTGTGTCGCAAACACTGGGAACACGGGACATCGATTTGCAACGTGTCAAATTGTGCGACACGGACCCAACAATCCCAACTTCACTCGTTTCTTTATAAGAAAACTTGGGAAAAGACAGTTATCACACTGTCTTGAAGGGGGGACGCGTCGTGAACGAAGAGAGACACCATGAGTATGAACCTCAAGACGTCGTACCTTTAACGCACGAAGCAGACGAAACAGAAACACAATCAACGTACCCATCTCGGAGCGAATGGCGACCGAAGCAAGAAGCTCAACACGTGCGTCACAAGCCGAGACCGAATATAAAACCTTTACTACTTGGAGGGGTCGGTGGATTCTTAGGAGCGGCTTTGTTCTTTCTCACAATCATGCTCTGGGATTCACCGACCTCTCGTTTTGTCACAAACGAGTTGATTCGGACGGAGCAGGCCGTTACGGTCACGGAGTCGGATATTACAACCGCCGTCCTGAGTGCGAAAACGTCCGTCGTCAGCATCACAAACATCCAGAAGGCCTTCACCTCCGACTCACAATGGGAAGCGGGAGCCGGATCCGGAGTGATTTATAAGGTGGACGGGAACAAAGCGTATATCGTCACGAATTTTCACGTGATCGAAGAAGCCGATGAAATCAACGTCGCTTTTTCGGACGGACAGGTGGCGACCGCGACCATCCTAGGGGAAGACCCGCTCAATGATTTGGCTGTGGCCGAGGTCGAGCTGCCGGACAAAATTGACGCGAAACCGATCGTGTTGGGAGATTCGACCGTGTTACAAGCGGGAGAGACGGTCATGGCAATCGGGAATCCGCTCGGCGTCTTCTCAAACTCGGTCACACGTGGTATCGTCAGTGGTGTCGAACGGACCGTACCGGTCGATACGAACAGCGATGGACTGATGGATTACAATGCCGAAGTCATCCAGACGGATGCGGCCATCAATCCGGGGAATTCCGGTGGCGCCTTAATCAACATCCGAGGCGAACTCGTCGGCATTAACTCAATGAAAATCGCTGAGGCGAGCGTGGAAGGGGTCGGCTTTTCGATTCCCGTCAACGTGGCGCTGCCGGTCATTGACATGCTAGAACATGATGGGAAGGTGACACGGGCACAGCTTGGGGTCACAATCCAGGAAGTGATTGCCGTGCCTGGGAATGTCCGTGAAGAATACGGGATCCCTTTCGATAATGAGGACGGTGTCTTCATCGAAGAAGTGACGCCGGGAAGCCCGGCTGAAGAAGCGGGACTCCGAGTCGGAGACGTCATTACGAAAATTGGCGACCGGGAGATCAAGCGCTATGTCGATTTACGGGATGCCTTATATCGGGACGCGACGGTCGGGGACACGGTATCGATTGAATTTAAACGCCGAGGGAAAGTAAAAGAAACCGAAGCGACACTAATTGAAGCAACGTAAAGAAGCGGCGACGCTTCTTTTTTAAGGAGGAAAAACTGTGGAAAAAAAAGTATGCAAGGAACATGTTGAATTGGCTCTAGACATCATCGTTGATGAAACGGGTGAGTACCCAGTGCTCGAAGAATTGTCCACAAGTGGACAAGTGACCTGTGAGTTCTGTGAGGCCGACGCAACATATGTTGTGTCAAGCAAAAAGTGATCATCAACATGTGGATTTGTGGATAACTCTGTGGATAACCCTATGGATAACTCCAAAAAAACTGTGGAAAAAGGAAGAATTGGATGAATATTTCAATTATCACGGTCGGAAAATTAAAAGAAAAATATTTGAAGCAAGGAATTGCAGAGTATACGAAACGGCTCTCTGCCTACGCGAAAGTGCAGGAAATCGAGGTTCCAGACGAAAAAGCACCCGAGCATTTGAGTGAGGCAGATATGTTACTAGTAAAACAAAAGGAAGGCGAGCGGATTTTGGCGAAGTTATCCCCAGATACGCATGTCATCGCGCTTGCCATTCAGGGAAAGCAGCGGACGAGCGAGGAGTTCGCCCGTGAGCTCGATCAACTCGCCACGTACGGGAAAAGTAAAATCGCCTTCGTCATCGGGGGATCGCTCGGTTTGTCTGACGATGTGATGAAACGGGCAAACGATACGATCTCATTTTCGAAGATGACGTTCCCGCATCAGCTGATGAAGCTTGTTTTGTGTGAGCAGATTTATCGGGCGTATCGGATCAATCGGAATGAACCGTACCATAAATAAATGAGGTTATTATAAAAAACAGCGTTATTCCAAAGCATTTTTGTCGTCTAATCCTATTATTCATGCTATTTATATCTAATTTTTTAAGAATAGATTAGTGTAAATGTATTATGATATTAAAAACTTAAACAAAGAGGTTGATAAGGTATGTTTAAAATTTTTATACCTGATGACGAACTAATGATTGTTAGAGCGAGAGCGGATTTCAAAGTAAATGGATATGAAGTGAGGCAAGGGGAACTATTTAATGCTTCTGATAAAGAAGGAGTAATTGTAAATGGTAGTTTTGCTTGTCAATTAGGAAGTCCCAATTTCGAAGCTTGGTTTGAAATAATCGCCTAAGCTATTGTATTTAAAAAATCAAATTATCATATTTATCTCCATTATGATGAACCGTACGATAAGTAAATAAGCTTTAATTTCTTTCAACTATAGTATTTTATTCTTCCTGTAAATATTCCGAGTTATTAAACGCAGAAAATGATAAAACGAAGACGTTATTCGATTTTTTGGACAAAAGCGGAGATGATCCTGAGGGGTCACCTCCGCTTTTTTGTTTTTAGTGAATATTGCTTTATATTCAGGATGGCTCATCGAACTAAGATAAATCGATTCTACACGTCCGAATAGACATTTAAAACAGCTTTTATCCATGATACGACTAAATGGACTTCTATATCAACGAAAGTCGCGTATATCGCCTATTAAGCGGCTTTTACTGTAGGACCCGGAAACAAGGTTTATTTTTAATAATAGAGAAGGAGAGCAAGGTCAAATAAACTAATTGTTTATAGTGAGGAAGTCTTGAAACGTCGAGGAGGATGGCAATGGACGATAAAATGGTATCTCTATCGTTTTCTATGGAATCAAATAAAGGGGTGTATGCACTATTACTTGGGTCTGGAGTTTCTTATTCAGCAGGCATACCAACAGGGTGGCACATACTGGAGACGCTATGCGGGAGATTAATGAAAGTACAAGGAAGTGATAAAGCGAATGCAATAGAATGGTACGAGGAAAAGTACGGAAAGCAACCTGCTTACGATGAAGTTATCGAGTTGCTAGCGAAGACTTCTTCGGATCGAAATGGCTTGTTAAGAGAGTTTTTTGAACCTTCAAAAGACGATCAAGAACATGGACTTAAAGTCCCTACTCAAGCTCATAAAGCTATTGCTGAGTTAGTACATGACGGCTTTATTAAAGTAATTGTAACGACAAACTTTGACCGTCTAATGGAACAAGCGTTAGATGCCTTGAATGTACAATATCAAACGCTTTATCATGATTCAGATATCGAAGGAATGAGACCACTTACACACGCGGAATGTACAATCATTAAAGTACATGGCGATTATCGTGATATGCGTTTTAAAAATATTACGGATGAGCTGAAGGAATACTCCCCGGAACTTAAAGGGTTACTGAAGCAAGTTTTTAATGACTATGGAATGATTGTTTCGGGTTGGTCTGCAGAGTGGGATACGGCGCTCAAACATACTATTCGGAGTGTGGTAGGAAGAAGATATTCTTGGTATTGGCATAACTTTAATGAGCATCTTAACCCGGCGGCACATGAAGTAGTTGAATTTAGAGATGCACATGTAATTGTAGATAACAGAGGCGCAGACATTTTCTTTTACCAATTAAAAGAAAATGTTTTAAGCATAAATCAAAATAAAAAGTTGAATCCTGATACGCTTGCAATGAAAATTAGTAGACTTAAAAAACTTTTAACTCAAAACCGAACTATTGAAATTAATGATTTTATAACAAGTGAAACAGAAGTTCTTATCGAGAATATGAAAAGTTTTAATGCCAATGAAAAAAGAAAATCTAGCGATGAATTGGTGAAAGAATGGGTTCCAAAAGTAGAAGAACAATCAAGAGAGTTAGTTTGTCTACTAACTGTAATTGCATATTACCAAGCGGATTCCTATAAAGACTTATTGATTAGCTCATTGGAGCGGTTAACAATTCTTTCTTCAGGGGATGGTAACACCATATTATTGAAAGTTAAAGAACTACCTCTTCAATACGTTTTTCATAGCATATGTATGTCGTTGATTAAAAGCAAAAATTACCTGGTTTTAAAACAAGTGATCACTAAACCTAAAATTAGGAATAGAAGTTATCAGTCACAAAATTTTGAATGGTATATGTCCCCAAATCGTGGATTTGATGATATGGCAAGATATTTAGAAGTTAATAGTAATTATTATTTGCCGTTCGAAACAATTGTCATGGGTCCTTTTCTGTTAAAAAACTTACTAGGTATAGGAATTTGGATTGATGAACATGAGATAAATGCCACTTACGATGTTTTAGGTTTACTGCGTGCGACTCATCAACAGTTTCGAGAGACAGTGAAAAACTATCATTACGGTCGATTTGCATATAAGCAGGATAATAGTGCAATAAAAGATTTTTTAAGTGACGGTAGAGAAGAAGGGGACGAATGGGAGGTGTTAGTACTATTTGATGGTGATAGAAATGAGTTTAAAACTGCGCTTAAGAATATTGTGGAATATATAAGAACATTGATGATTGGACCTGCTTTCATGTCAGCACACATAATTGAATCTTATATAAATCTAGAATAATTATTAATGAATAACCTCATTTAGATGCGATACGGAGAACCGTATCATAAGTAAATGAGATTTCCATGCACAAAAAATCCTACTCAATATTTTCTTGAGTAGGATTTTTCTTGAGTTATAAATTAATCAAAATGTGATTTTAATAATATTCATTAGATGTGTGTATAAGAATTTTGCTGTTTTTTAATCTGTTCTATTTCTCCTGAAGATTTACAAACTATCAAATAGGTATCATACCTGTCATAAAGAACTACACTGTATTTACCATCTTCACGTAATTTAAATTCGCTTATCTTTAAGCTAGTGCGATTAGTGTCTATTACCTCAGTAACACTATCTAATAATGTTTGCACATCCAAACCTTCACTTGTATAGGGTGATTCAAGCACTTTTGTAATAATGGACTTCACTAGATTTTTAGATAAATCATATGTTACCCCACTACAAATGACACCAATAATAAATTCTTCCCACCAACCACCTGCGCCTTGCTCTTGTCTATGAATAGATTTATTTAATTTTACTACGTCAATGTCATATTTACTTAACTCTTGTTTTAGTTCTGCGAATTTTTCCTCTGATAACTCATGAGTGTAAATCAACATATCTGGGTCGATGCATTCATTGATTTGTTCCTCTACGTTCTGCATATTTAAGTTTTCAAAGTAACTCAAGATATGTTCATAACTTTCACTTTCGTTTTGATTATTGTAATTTTCATCAAGATGTTCGTAGATATTAATTTCAATGATCACTTGAATGTCATTAAGACTTTTATTAACTCTTATATAAAAACCATCTTGTCTTTTAACACAAATTAAATTGTTCAAATCATTGTAAAGCTTGTCTGCATCAATATTAATATCATAGGTATTTCTAAATTTCACAATTGAATTTGAAGAATCATTTACTAATTGTTCAACATCATATTCTAGATACCTAATTTCTAAATATATCATCTATATCCTCCATTTTCCTTAATGAATTTAATTAAATTATTCCATATAATTAGAAAAAGGTGGATGTATTTTTCTGATAATTTTTGTATTATCGGAGTGCTGTGTAATCAACGCTGTTGACAGTGCTGTTCTGATTCTTCGGCAATAGTATAAAATCGTATCGAGAAAAAACTGTCAATTTTATTCTAGCGTTCACATATGCTTAACTTTATGTGCCACAGTAGCATCATCTTTTGAAAATCTTTTAGCTAAATAAGATGATCCATTTGGTAACCATCGATGCAAGAAATGCGACAGTAGAAACTTTGGAGTATATAGTCCTGATGGAGAACAGAAGGATACGGAAGAATTGTTAATTGTTTGTGAGATTTGTAGGTGTGATCAATTAGTTTCAATAGACCAGAAAGATAAATATTAAAGAGGTGCTTTCATGGTAAGGAAATATCCTGAGCGTATTACTGCACGAATGACACGAATAATTAATCAAGATGAGGTTCTACTCATTCGTCAAAATACAAAGATTAAGTTTGGTTCATCTGATGCTATAATAGGTACTGTTTTTATGACTAATCCTGGTTCATTTGATTTTAAGCACACCGAGGGTTGGGCAGATTTCAAAAGTGGAAAAGGTCTCCTGAATGTGTTAGAGACTGAAGATTATGCTGACCTTACAATGCAGAACCTTATTGAAGTAGTTCGGGAAGGCTACAAGCAGGCTAACCTAGGATCTCCTGATGGAATCGTGCAGATTTTTAACATCTCCAATATTGTTCAGAAAAAGGGAAAGAAAGCAGAAGAATACCATAAAAAAGTGAAAGATGTCATAGAAAAAAGTAATAGTGTCGACCTAAGCATTTTACACGATCCTGCTACTAACAATGAACAAGCCTTTTTAGAAGCTTGTAAGTCATCAAATTTTATTATTATGGGCTTTGTAAATAATGTTTTTTCTGAAAATGTCTCAGACTTAATAAGTTGGTCACAAGTAATTGCCGATAGATTAATAGTAGCAATAGACGAGAAAAAACGCTTTTCACACCCTCGTCGCTGGAGGACAGAAATACATTTAAAAGAACTTGCTATTAGTGAAATGTGTAAGGTACTTAAAAACTCAAATCGATAATACTCAAAGTGTTTAATGATATAGTTATGAAGGTAATATTTTCTTAGACTACTCTTCTCAGCAAATTATTGATGATATCAATAAAGAAAAAGAGCGCATAGAGAAACAAAAAATTGATCAAGGTTTCTTGGACGAAGCAGATAAGAGAATTCAAGAACTCTTAACCACCTTCTTAAAGACAAATGGATACGAAAATGTGACGATTGAGTTCTTTTAAACGGATTGGATGCTGGCGGTCATTCTCGGATGGTCGTCTTTTTCTTTATGCCGTTATTTCATGTCAACGGTCACTTTCATTGCCTAACATTGCATAATAGGGATAAAGGAGTGACCCATATGACGAATTACACCATCAAAACCCTGACTCAAACAATCAATCCCGATTTTCTAAACACATTCGAACGTTTCCAGGAAACAACCCGTATCTATTACGTAGACGCGTCAGGTGAATTGCAGCAAAAAGACGAGCATTATATTGATGAGTGGGATGACGAGAAGAAGCAGCAAGTCATCGACATCCTCAACTACTATATCGACCTTGGTGGTGTCGTCATCGCAATCCAGTCTGATGAGACGTTGCTTGGCTTCGCCGGATTGAACGGCAAGCCGCTCGGAAGCCGCGGTCAGTATGTGAACCTCGGCTTTATCCATGTCGGCCGACCACACCGGGGCAAAGGTCTCGGGAAGGTGTTGTTTGATCAGGTTTGCCGTGAAGCGACTTTACGGGATGCGGAAAAACTATATATCGGAGCGAATCCGGCCATCGATACGTATCACTTTTATGACGCGATGGGTTGTGTTTTGGCTGAAGAAATCGTGGAAGACGTATACGAGCATGAACCACTCGATTTACAATTGGAATATGATCTCGGAAAGGGTGAACGCAACGCATGAACCAACGTAAATTAGGACAGACAGGCATCGAAGTATCCGAAATTGGATTTGGCGCCTGGCAGTTAGGTAACGAGAAGGACTGGGGCCAGATGACAGATGCGGAAGCGATTCAACTCGTACAAACCGCCATGGCGAAAGGGTGTAATTTCTTTGACACGGCTCCGAACTATGGGGGTGGAAAAAGTGAAACGCTCATCGGACGGGCGATTCAAGGAAAACGCGATCAAGTCGTCATCAGCAGTAAGTGCGGACATCATGCAGACGGGGGATTGAATTTTGAGCCGGATGCGTTACGTGCCTCTGTAGAAGGAAGCTTGCAACGTCTGCAGACGGATTATCTGGACTGCTTATTACTACATAATCCTCCTTTTGAAACGCTGAGCCATTCTCCACAGTTTGAGTTGCTCGAACAGCTTAAAGCAGAAGGAAAGATTCGTGCGTACGGCGCCTCGGTCGATTCGGGAAGAGAAGTCGAGGCGTTGCTGAACGAGACGGATAGTCAGGTCATTGAAGTCATGTTCAACGTACTACATCAGGAACCGCTCGAAGCCATTCGGAGAGCCCACAAAAAAGGTGTCGGCATTATCGCGAAAATCCCGCTCGACTCCGGGTGGTTGACCGGGAAATATGATGGACACAGCACGTTCACCGGTATCCGGGGCAGATGGACGGAAGAACAAATTCAACAACGTGCGAATTTAGTCGAAAGCATCCGTCATCTAATTGGAGAAGACCGCTCGATGGTCCAGGCGGCGTTACAATATATCCTTGCCTATGAAGAAGTCTCGACGACAATCCCAGGGGCAAGACATGTGGAACAACTGCGTCATAACCTGGCCGCGTTAGAAGGAACACTATCGAAAGACGAGTTGAAAGCGCTCCGTGCTTTATGGGAAGCAAAAATCAAGACATTATCCTTGCCGTGGTAAGGAGCAAAAACACAGCACTTACAACGTCATCGAATTTTTAGACTGCAGACAGGGTTCTGCAGTTTTTTTATGCAGTCCGTTGCTACATGCAGGAGGTGAGATTGACCGTTTGAAAAGGGCTGTGATAAAATCACGAAGGTAAATGATTATCATTATCAATGAATGAAATAGATAGATTAGGATGTACACGATAGATTGAGGGGATGGATACGATGACGAATATTGAGAAATACAAATTGGCGTTTATGAACGGACTGGAATTAGACGAGTCGGTAGTCTACGAAAACCTGGAACTCGGCATGACGAAAGAATGGGACTCCATCGGACATATGACGTTGATCGCAGAGCTTGAGGATGCTTTTGACGTGTATATCGACTCGGATGAAATGACGGAGTTCACTTCATATCAAACTGGAATGGAGTTATTGACACGGCTCGGGGTGGACTTTCGTTCATGATGCTTTTCGAAGATTTAGAGAAGTATGCAGATCGGCCTGCCGTTTATACGAATCGACAGTATACGTACTCTGAAATGCTGGAAACCGCGGATTCGATTGGTCGTGCAGTCGGCGAACGAACCCTCATTTTTAGTTTATGCACCAACAACGAAGAGTCATTGTTCGGGTATGTCGGGTTTCTTCGCGGGCAGGTCGTCCCGGTTTTGTTGGACGCGGCGATTCCGAGCGCACAATTAGAGAAATTGATCGAGCTTTATGAACCGACGCACATTTGGGCCAGTGCCGAGCGTGAGGATTTGGTAGAAAACATGGATGTGTTATTCACCTTCGGGGATTATGCGTTATTTGAACGCGGGACGAACGTACAGCACGACCTTCATGAAGAATTGGCCCTCCTGTTGACGACATCCGGGAGCACGGGCAGTCCGAAGCTCGTGCGTTTAACGTATCAGAACCTATCATCGAACGCTGTCTCGATTGCGCAGTACCTCGATATCCAAGGGGACGATAAGCCGATCACGACGCTCCCGATGAATTATTCCTATGGACTTTCAATCCTGAACAGCCATCTCATTCAGGGAGCGAGTGTGATTTTGACAGACCGCTCGATCGTTCAAAAAGAATTTTGGGAGCTGTGCCGAACGCATGAGGCGACGACGTTTGGTGGGGTGCCCTTCCATTATGAGATGTTAAAGCGCTTGAAGTTTGAGACGTATGACATCCCGAGCTTGAAGAAATTGACGCAGGCAGGCGGAAAATTGAGCCCCAAGCTAGCGCGGCATTTTGCGACCGTTTGCGAGCGGAAAGGCATTCAGTTCTTCATGATGTACGGTCAGACGGAAGCGACCGCCCGCATGTCTTATTTACCGCATGAGATGAATCTGGAGAAAGCGGGAAGCATCGGCATCCCGATTCCCGGAGGAAGCTTATCCTTACAAGATGAAGCCGGAAACGAGATTGTCGATTCGAACGTGACCGGAGAATTGATCTACCGGGGGGACAACGTATCGTTCGGGTATGCGCACTCGTTGACCGATCTCGCCAACGGAGACGAACATCATGGGGTACTCCGTACGGGTGACATGGCCTATATGGACGATGACGGTTACTTCTTTATTGCTGGTCGTATGAAACGCATGATCAAAATGTATGGTAGTCGAATCAGTTTGGATGAGGTCGAGTCGTTGCTCGAGTCGTACGGTCATGACTGTATTTGTGCAGGCGAGGACGATCAACTGATCATCTACACGCTGCAAGATGAAACCTCAGAAATAAAAAAAATCGTGAAAGCACAATTAAACGTGAAAGGCGTCAACGTGATGCAGATTGAGCAAGTTCCTCGGAATCGATTTGGAAAAATTCTGTACGCCGAATTACCGAAGCGAGAATTGGCGACTACCTGATTTCAGCTATTGGGACATCGACACGCTCATCGCATTCGTTCGTTTAAATGAGTCAGGTGATAAACATGAGCTTTATTTCAATTGAATTTCTCTTATTTTTAACAATGATTGTAGCCATCTACTATGCGATCCCACACCGATTCAGATGGCTTCTGTTACTTTTTGCAGGATATGTGTTTTATGCCGCGCTCAGTGTTCAATTTATCCCGTTGTTGTTGACTAGTACGGCATTCACATACGTCATCGGGATTCTGATTGAGCGACAGGAAAGAAAGCAGCAGAAAAAACGACTCATGTGGGTCGGCGTGTCGGTACTCGTCTTATTCCTCGGGTGGTTCAAATATTTTAATTTCGTCAACGACTCGCTCCGGGCATTTGCTGACTGGAGCGGGTTCAACTATGACGTTCCATACAAAGAAATCATCCTGCCGTTGGCCATTTCGTTTTATACATTCCAAGCAATCAGCTATGTGGTCGACATTTACCGGGGAAAACAAAAGGCAGAGCGTCATTACGGGTATTTCTCGGTATATTTCGCCTTCTTTCCGCAACTTGTGGCGGGTCCGATCGAGCGTGCGAAAAAGCTGCTGCCTCAATTAAAAACAGAACAGCATCTCGATTATGACAATGTTCGTTATGGAATTCAGCGCATCATCTGGGGCTTCTTCAAAAAGACTTTGATTGCAGATCGCTTGGCACCCATCGTCTCCAGTGTGTTTAATAGTCCGGACCCGACAGGATCAGAAATTGTCCTGGCGACCATGCTCTTCTCGATTCAATTGTTCGCTGATTTTTCAGCGTGTAGTGATATCGCCATTGGTTCCGCGCGGCTGTTCGGAATCAAGCTGACGGAAAACTTCAAACAACCGCACTTCGCGGTGTCGATTGCAGACTTTTGGAACAGGTGGCACATCACGCTGTCGACGTGGCTCCGGGACTATATCTTTATGCCGTTAGCCAAAGGAAAGAAAAAGCGGCAACAGATTTACGTGGCTATCATCATGACGTTTTTAGTGAGCGGCATTTGGCACGGAGCGGCATGGAACTTTGTGCTCTGGGGACTCATTCATGGGATTTACCGCGTGTTTGGGGACCATACGAGACAGCAACGTGAAAAAATGGCCGCTTGGGTTGGCATAAATCGCATACCGACGTTACACCATTGGTGGAAAATCGCCGTGACGTTCCAGTTGGTCTGTTTCTCAAGAGTCTTCTTTCAATCGCATTCGATGGGAGAAGCGTTCTCACATGCCAAATTGTATGTGACCCCAGCCTCATGGGCACCGTCAGGCATGATGCAGGCGATTCAGATGTTTTCATTACTCGATTTAATCATCTTTTTGGTCGTATTTCTCACCGTCCATCTGTTCCAGCATGTTGAACGGACAAAAGGGTCGGCATGGGATTGGATGGCACGTCAGTCTCCTGTGACGAGTGTGGCCATCAACTTGTTCTTGATTGTCTCGGCTTTCTTGTTTGGCGTGTCGAGCCAAGGATTTGTATACGGTGGGTTTTAAGATGGATGGAAAGGAATTAGCATGAAGCGTTTAGGAATCAAAATCGTCGTCGTGTTACTCGTCATGATTGTAATCTTCATTCCCGTCAACGAGTTCGTGAAAGAGTCGTGGGCATATAACAATAATCGTGCCATATTGGCGTTTAAAGAATCGCCATATCCCGTTGACATTATTAACTTGGGGACATCGCATGCGATGTTCGGTTATTATTTTAAACCTTCCGGCTTGTCCCATCTCGATTTAGCGTTACCGAGCCAGACGATTGAATATGACTTGAAGATGCTGAAAGAATTTGATGAACAGCTCAAACCAGGTGGGGTCGTCATCGTTTCGCTCTCTCAAATCACCTTCAGCAACAAGGAAGTCAGTCACAAGGAAAACTATTATCATGTATTGGACCGTGAGGACATTGAGCCGGTCAGTTGGTTCGATTACTACACGTATTCCGCCCTTCCGGCGTTAAATAGCGGGAGTGCATACGCTGCTATTTCCCGGGAAATTCGAGACTTTAGATGGGACGTTCACAAGCCTTGGGTGAATAACGGTCTCAACTATTCGCAACGAAAGTATGAGTCGGTTGCGGCTCAATACGAAGAGGCGGTCAAGCATCGTGACATTGAACAAAACATGGCTCACCTGCAAGATATCGTCGAGTACTGTAAAGAGCGTGGATACCATGTCGTCTTGGCGATGGAGCCCGTCCACGCCTCGTATCAAAGCTATTTTGACGATGCGGTGATGGAACAGATGGTGTTTCAACATCTGGAAGAGTTGAATCTCGATGTACCGTTTTTGAATTACATGAACGATGAGCGGTTTGCCCACAAAAGAGCGTATTTTCACAACCCGGACCATTTGAACGGAAAAGGCCGGAAGTTGCTGTCTACGCTCGTTTACGAGGACTTGAAGCGACTTGGGTATATTCCGGATCATGTGGCGCATAAGGGACAGGAGTGATTTGAATCGAAACGATCTATTTAGCCGGCGGATGCCTATGGGGTGTCCAGGAATTTGTGAAGACGTTACCCGGTGTCCTCTCAACAGAAGCGGGCCGTGCGAACGGGACGACCGATACGCTTGAGGGCGATTATGACGGCTATGCGGAGTGCGTCAAGACGACGTTCGACCCGACCATCGTTACGGTTGAACGGTTGATGCGCTACTTGTTCGAAATCATTGATCCTTACAGCGTCAATCAACAAGGCATCGATATTGGGGAGAAGTATCGGACCGGTGTATACAGTGAAGTCCCTCACCATTTAGTAGAGGCCCGAGCGTTTATTGATGGCCGGTCGGATGCAGGACGAATCGCGGTTGAAGTCAAACCTCTCACAAACTACGTACGAAGCGCAGATGAGCATCAGGATCGACTGACAAGATGCCCAGATGATTATTGTCATATTCCGAAAACGTTGCTCGAGAAATACAAGGTTGGTTCTAACAGATAAAGAATTGGTATAATCAAAGTCGAATCGCCATCGTTGCGGTTCGGCTTTTTTATTGTGGAGCGAAGGAGTGGAAACAAATGAACAAAAAAGACATCGCGGCGCTTCGGCGACAGTTCAAGATCAATGCGACCAAGCTGAAGATTGCTGATATTTATACGATCTACATCCGGCAAGAGACGAATGAAATTTACTATGAGGAGCTACGTCCGTTCCCGTTCCTTGAAGAAGAGCAACAGGAACTCTTCTTGACGAACTTCAAAAAAGTACTCGGCGGAAAGCTGGATGAGAAGTTGTTCGAAGTGAAGTTTCAGTATCCGGAGGAAGGTCAGGTTGATCACACGCAAGGTTTACTATATGAAGGACTCCGAACAGAGGAAACAGAAGAGTGGACGGACTATATGCAACGGATTGCCTTGAAGATGGTGAAAGAAGTACCGTTTGAGCAGGATATGGTCGTCACGTTCATTCGGGGGAATTATTACAAACCGACGAACCGTCATTCGGAAGAGTCGGAGATTCATGCGAACGACGAAGTATATACGACGAAATTCATCCTCGGGAGTCTCAGCCCGACCGAGCTTCCGAAAAAATCACTCGTCTTTGACTTCATCGAGCGTGAATTCAAGGCGAGCCTGTTCATGAATCCGGTCATCAAGCTCGAATCACCGGTCGGTGGCTTTTTGTTCCCTTGCTTCACAGACAACGCGGCCGACGTCAACCACGTCTTGTATGCGTCACCGAAGGCGCATCAGCCCGACATGCATTTCATCGAGAACGTATTGAACGGGTCGGAAATCGTGACAGCTGTCGAAGAGAAGGCGGTCTTTGAAGAAGTTGTCAAAGCGGTGATTGGAGAAGAAGTGGACGCCCGGACGCTTGCGACCGTTTACGATGAAATCAATCAGATGATCGTTGCAGAGGAAGAAAGCGAACAAGAAGAAGAGACAATCCCGACAATGGACGCGCGCGCGGTCGAAGTCGTGCTCAGAGCAAGCGGTGTCGAGGACGTCACGACAGAGAAAGTCGAACAGGCCTTTAAACAAGTCGTCGATGATGAGAAGTACGAGATGAAAGCAACCAGTGTCGTCCCGAAATACACGTCAAAATCGATTAAAATCAACACGAAAGTAGCGAATATCGCAATCAGCCCACAAGACTTGAAGTACGTGAAACAAGTGAATTATAAAGGGAAACGGTGCTTATTGATTGAGGTAGAGGAAGACATGGAAATCGAAGGATTCAAGTTGATTTCTGAAGAATCACTCGACTAATCAAGTCAGGGAAGAGGTTGCATGCACCCGACTGAATTGCTGGAAATGAATACAGCGTATATGTAACTTGTTGACCGCGACCAATCGATTCATCAGACGAATTACGATTCGACAAGGAACGACAACGTATCAGGAAGATTGAGCTCAAGGCACCCCTTGAGCTTTTTTTAACAATAAGGTGACGAAGGTTGAATTCTCTATCGCTAACAGTTATGATGCTAATGAAAACGTTTTCTAATCGTTTTTTTATAAATAGGGACCAAGTATTTTTTTTGCGGTTTATCGAAAGCGCTTTCGGAAACTCACATTAGGAGGTCTACCATGCTCAAGTTGAAGAACGTCTTGCTCGCTTTACTTAGCTTTGTCGTGATTTTTGCTGCCCCGTCGTCATCGTTTGCTGTGACCAATACCGCAACTGCCTCAGATAACGCCTACAATTGGTTGAAGAGTCAGCAATGCACCACGGGTCTTGTCGATAGTTTTTCGGACGCGCAACAGATTTCGTATACATACGATCAAGCGGTTGCTGCGATTGCTTTCTTGTTAAAAGGTGATACGGCGAGTGCTAAATCCGTTTTGGACGCCTTAAAAGGTTTACAGACGGCTGAAGGATCTTGGTATACAGCTTACTACTGCAACAGTTTGTCGGTGCAAGAGTTCAACCAACATGTCGGTCCTGTACTTTGGGTGGTCATGGCAATCGCGAAATATGAAGTCGACACAGGCGATACGGTAACGTACCGCGATATGGCGACACGTGCGATTGATTGGTCGCTTCAATTCCAACAAGCGGACGGCGGGATCAACGGTGGATTGGATACGACAGGAAGTGTGCTCACTTGGGCATCGACTGAGCATAACCAGGATGCGTACGCGATGCTATCTCATTACGGATACACGCAAGAAGCAGCTGAAGTCAAAACGTTCCTAGACACAGAAGCATGGCAAGACACAGAAGGGTTCTTCTGGGCAGGTCGCAATGACCCGAACAATCCGATGGATACGAATGCATGGGGAGTACAAGCGCTTGGTACGACTGGCACCCACGATTATAACCGCGGTTTGACGTACGTCATGAATACCCATCGCAATACACAAACGAAGCGAGTGAAAGGCAGCACGATCACAATCGAAGGATTCGACTTCAATGGTGATACGAACGACATTTGGTTTGAGGGACAAGGTCAAATGGTTGTCTCGCTCAAAATGGATGGTAGAACGGCTGATGCGGACTACTTCCTCAATGAAATCATCAAAATTCAAGACTTCTACGGAACGGGTGGCGTTCCTTACTCATTACTCGGTACGAACAATGGATATTGGACAATGAAGAGTGTCGAATCTGTCTCTGGGACAGGTTGGTTGATTTATGCGATTGAAGGTTTTAACCCGTTCCAACCATAAGCAAGTAGGAATGAAAAGGACCTCAAAGACGAATTGGCTTTGAGGTCCTTGCTGATTATTATTTACGCGCTTTACTCACTTTTAATTTCTTGCCTTTGACCGGTGTCGTTTCCATCGCTTGAAGGACAATCGATCCTTTTCCGTTGAGGATATCGACGTACGTCATCTGGTCATTGATCGTGATGATCCCGATGTCGTCAGCCGATACACCAGGAATTTTGGCAATCGTTCCGACGAAGTCGACAGCGCGAAGTTTTTTCTTCTTCCCACCGCTGAAGTGAAGCTTCATGATGTCCTGATTGATGCGAGCCGTCTTGTTGTTTCGAACGACGCGTCGTCCGCTCAACTTTTGCTCAAAGGCCTCTTGGTTAGCGGCTACTTCCGCTTCAGTCGGGGCATCCATCATCGGAATCTCGAATTGAACATATGATTCGATTGCTCCGATGAGGCGTTCTTCCTGACGCGTCATGAGCGTGATGGCCGTCCCTTGTTTGCCGGCACGTCCGGTACGACCTGTCCGGTGCACATAGCTTTCTTTTTCGACAGGAACGTCATAGTTGATGACGAGCTCGACGTTATCGACATCGATTCCGCGCGCTGCGACGTCTGTCGCCACGAGATAGCGGAAGTTCCCCATCTTGAAGCCGTTCATGACGGCGAAACGGTCTTCCTGTTCGAGTCCACCGTGAAGACGTTCAGCCGAATAGCCGGCTTTGTCGAGCTCAGCGTACACCGTATCGACGTTCTCTTTTGTCCGACAGAAGATGATGCAGCTGTCCGGGTTCTCAACGACCGTGATGTCTTGGAGGACAGCAAGTTTCTCGTTCCGATGAACAGGGAGCAAGCGGTGCTCGATTGTTGACGCGGTCATGCCTTTCGATTCGATGGCGACACGTGCTGGAGCATTCATATGTTTCTGACAGAGACGTTCGATATCTTGAGGGAACGTCGCAGAGAAGACCATCGTGACACGCTCTTTTGGCAACTGTTGAAGGATCTTCTCAACGTCAGCGTGGAAGCCGCGATTGAGCATCTCGTCCGCTTCATCGATGATCAAGTACTCGACTTTGTCGAGGGAGAGCGTCTCGCGCTCGATGTGGTCCATGACGCGACCCGGTGTCCCGACAACGATATGTGTCTTTTGTTTCAATTCTTCACGCTGTTTCGAGAACGGTTCTTTCCCGTAAACGGCTGTCGCTTTGATTCGTTTGAAACGCCCGATGTTTGTCATGTCTTCCCGGACTTGAACGGCAAGTTCGCGTGTCGGCGTCAAGACGAGGACCTGTGGTTTGTTTTCGGCCCAGTCGATGAGTTCGATGACCGGAATCCCGAAAGCAGCAGTTTTCCCGCTCCCAGTCTGCGCTTTGACGATCAAGTCTTCGCGTTCGAGCGCACGCGGGATGACCTGCTGTTGCACCTCGGTCGGTGATTCGTATTTCATAATGCCTAACGCGCGAGTGATCTCGTCGCTTAGGCGGTAATCAGTGAATTGTTGTTTATTCATTCGTGTACCTCATTCTTTCATAAACCTTTTTCAAGGAAAAATATTCAATCGCAATTTCGAATACAGTTCATTATGACTGATTTGATTCCATAAAGCGAATAAAGCAACGGAAATGTTGCAGAAGAAGAGAGGGAAGAAAGTGAAAATGCAAAAAATACAATATACATCTCTGGTCCATCAGCTAGAAAAGGCGACGGGTTCGATGGAAGATGGCGTGGACGTCATTATGAAACCGATTCCGGATTCTGACGTCTCCGGAGACCTCGACCCACGTGTGCTCGACGTCGTGTCTGCCTATGATTTCTCGGGAAATCAGGATGAAGAACCACCGCCGTTTGATTTAGAAGAAGTCCGTGCCAGCATGGGCTGGCCGAACCATGATGTCACAACGACGAACGTGACGACCGAACGACATGTGATTTCGCATCTTGAAGCGGATATCCCGGTCCGATTATATCGTCCGGACTCCACTGAAGCATTGCCGGCCATTTTGTTCTTCCACGGTGGCGGCTTCTTCGGCGGGTCACTCGACACGGTCGAAAACCCGTGCAAGATTCTCGCAGAAAGAGCGAATGCCGTCGTCATCTCGGTCGATTACCGCCTCGCGCCCGAGCACCCGTTCCCAGCAGGTTTACATGACTGTTTCCGGGCGGTTGAATGGGCGCATAAGCAGGCAGAGGCACTCCATATTTTGAAAGACCGGATTGGCGTAGCCGGAGACAGCGCCGGAGGAAATTTGGCTACCGCCTGTTGCTTGATGGACCGGGCGCAAGGGACGAATTGGATTCATTACCAGGCGCTCGTCTATCCGGTCGTCAATCTTGGTTCGATTCCGACGGAGGATTTTGAGTGGGACATCGAAAAGTATGAGATTCGTCACCATCACGATTTGATTCAATCGATCGTGTTATCACTTGCGGACTCGGACGGGTTACTAAACGACCTGTATCTGCAAGGACAAGCCGATGTCACCCATCCGCTTGTCTCGCCGCTGCTGGCGGATGATTTATCCGGACTACCACCCGCTCTCATCGTCACTGCCGAATATGATTACTTACGGCTGGAAGGTGAGGCGTACGCTCGAAAATTGGCAAGGGACGGCGTAGCAACCCGATTGATTCAATATCGGGGCATGGACCATGCGTTCATGGACAAACTGGGGGACTATCCTCAGGCAGAAGATTGTATGAACGAAATCGCTAAAGGACTAAAGGAGATCGTAAAATGAAAACGTACACGTTAGATTGGAATCGTTATGAAGAGTTGGCACGTCAGGCTGTCGCGGAAGGCGTTGTATTGGTCAAAAACGAAGAAGCGACGCTTCCATTACAGACAGGCACGAAGCTGGCTGTATTTGGGCGCAGCCAATTCCATTACTATAAGAGCGGCACAGGTTCAGGCGGGATGGTCAACGTTGGACATGTCACGACACCGCTCGAAGCGTTACAAGGTCAAGCAGGCATTCAGATTAATGAATCCCTTTTCGAGACGTACGAAGCATGGGTGAACGAGAACCCGTTCGATCAGGGTGTAGGCTGGGCAGGCGAGCCATGGTCACAACAGGAAATGGAAGTCTCGGAAGAACTCGTCGAGCAGGCTGCGAACGAATCAGATGTCGCCCTCATCATCATCGGGCGTACGGCGGGTGAAGACCGTGATAACACGGCCGACCCGGGCAGCTATTTGCTCACAGACATCGAATCAGCCATGATTGAACGCGTCTCAAAACGATTCAAGAAGACGGTCGTTGTCTTGAACGTCGGGAACATTATCGATATGAAATGGGCCGATCAACCGACTGCGATACTGTATGCATGGCAAGGTGGAATCGAGGGTGGTAAAGGGCTTGTCGACGTATTGGTCGGGGACGTCAGCCCGTCTGGGAAATTGACGGACACGATTGCACGCTCGATTGAAGATTATCCGTCTACGAAGAACTTCGGACATGCTGACAAAGGGATTTATCAGGAAGACATTTATGTCGGATATCGTTATTTTGAAACGTTCGCCAAGGATGAAGTGCTCTATCCGTTCGGCTTCGGTTTATCGTATACATCGTTTGAAACAGATGTAGTCGAAGCGACTGAGCGTGACGGCGTCATCTCTGTACAGATTGCAGTCAAGAACACAGGAGCGTGTGACGGGAAAGAAGTCGTTCAATTGTATGTCGAGAAACCACAAGGACGTCTCGGAAATCCGTCACGCGCGTTGATCGCATTCGAGAAGACGTTATTACTCGAACCGGGTGAACAACAGACGCTTGACTTCCATGTACCGGTAACCGACTTTGCGAGTTATGATGACTCAGGTGTGACGGGGCACGAATCAAGTTTCGTTCTCGAAGCAGGGACGTATCGAATTTATGCTGGAACCGATGTCCGCGTTGCTTCCGCCGTCCTGGATTATGAACTTGAAGACTTACAGGTCGTTGAAACGTTGAGCGAGAACATGGCTCCAGTCCTTCCGTTCGAACGGATGAAGCCTGTCCAGGAAGGAGAAGACTTCACTGTCGGGTATGAAGCGACACCGCTTCGTTCAGTTGATATCGAGACGCGTTACCTGGAAGAACGTCCTGCTGAACGTGCGTATTCTGGTGACAACGGTCACAAACTGAGTGACGTCCATCATGGGAAGGTTGCGCTCGACGCATTCCTCGACCAACTGACTGACGAGGATCTGGCTTGTATCGTCCGTGGACAAGGGATGAACTCACCGCGTGTCACACCGGGTACGGCAGCTGCGTTTGGCGGCGTATCGGATCGCTTGAACGAGCTCGATATTCCGGCGGCATGTTGTGCGGATGGTCCGTCCGGCATTCGGATGGATGTTGGAACAAAGGCGTTCGCTTTGCCGAACGGAACGCTCTTGGCATCAACGTTTAACACCGGACTCGTGGAAGACTTGTTCGAGATGACAGGTCTTGAGATGCGTAAAAACCGTGTGGATACGTTGCTTGGACCAGGAATGAACATTCATCGGAACCCACTCAACGGACGTAACTTCGAGTACTTCTCAGAAGACCCGCATTTGACTGGAAAAATGGCGGTCGCCCAATTGAACGGGATGCACCGTGTCGGTGTGACAGGGACGTTGAAGCACTTCAGTGCCAACAACCAGGAAGCACACCGCCATGATATCGACTCGGTCGTATCGGAACGTGCATTGCGTGAGATTTACTTAAAAGGATTTGAAATGGCGGTCAAAGAAGGGAAGGCTTCTTCGATCATGACAACCTACGGTGCTGTCAACGGAATCTGGACCGCCGGATTGTATGACCAGAACACACGCGTCCTCCGTGATGAGTGGGGCTTCGAAGGAATCGTCATGACAGACTGGTGGGCCAAAGTGAACTTCCGCGAAGACGAGTCGGCGAATCGCCAAAATACGGCAGCGATGGTTCGCTCACAGAATGATTTGTATATGGTTGTGGACCGTCCAGACCTCAACTCATTCGAGGACAACACGATGGCTTCGTTAGCAGAAGGAATCGTGACGCGCGGCGAGCTATTACGCAGTGCGCACAATATTTGCTCGTTCATCTTGAAGTCACCGGCGATGGAACGCGTACTTGGGCTCCATGACGGATCCGTCGAGGTAATCGGATTCGAGGATGATGCAGACCAGACGCTTGATTTCAACCTGGATTATCAGCATCTTGAGAGCGGCGAAAGTGTCGACTTGCAGCAAGTGGACACGGCAACAGGAAACAAGCATGTGTTTGCTATCTCGGTCGACCAGACAGGGACGTATGACGTCACGTTGACAGCCCGCTCAAATGCAGGGGAGTTGGCGCAAATGCCGGTCACGTTGTTTGCGAACAACATCCCGGGACCAACCTTCACCTTTAACGGTACAGACGGGGAATGGGTGACGCAGACAAAACAACTGTTCTTCCTGAACCAACACAACTATCTTCAACTCTACTTCGCGCTCAGCGGGTTGGAAGTGAAAGAAATTTCGTTCACGTTGGCAGACGAGTTTAGTATGAAAAACGGATAAGTTTTAACGAAACAGCAAACCTGTCTCTTAATAGGAGGCAGGTTTTTCCTGTTGATCGGGTCAATCAAGAAATGAAAGGATAAAATGGGGAAGTAGATTGGATTCCTTGTGAAAGCGCTTTATAATAAGTGTAGAAGTCAGTGTAACGATTAAAGCTATACCGCGACGAACGTACATAGAAGATTTGATGAAAATAGATGGGGACGGAAGGGAAATGAGGATGAGCCGAACAGTAGGAAAACTATTCAGGTCATTTACAGAAAACATAAAAGGAATCATGCTATCAGCATTCTTTCTCATTTTTGTGATGATGGTGCTGATTGGAGCGAGTTCATTTTTCGGGATTGAACGATTGAGTAAAATGAATCAATTGACGAATGATTCCTATAATGTCTTGATGAAAATGGATTTTATCGAAAAGTCAGCGAATAAAGTGGAGCGCGACATATGGGAACATTTTTCGGGGAACGGTTGGAAGAGTTTTGTGGATCCGACGCAAGGAGCGGATGCGAAATTTAGAATGGACAACGAGCAACTCGACGTAGCGGTCAATTCGAGCGGGTTGCTGCCGTGGTCAGTGGAGGTCATGCAGGGGTCCTTCACGCTGAATCCTCAACAGCAGTACCGGCTCACATTTGATGCCGCATCGACCGTCGAGCGGCCAATCCAAATCATGATTGAAAACAGCAATTACTACAATAAATATCATGTCAATGTCGTCCCCATCACTCGTGAAATGGAGCAATATTCAATTGAGTTTCAAATGAATGAATCACAAGATCCATCTGTCCAGCTTGTATTCGCTTTTGGGAATGTATCGGACAATCAGATGATGGCGGCACATGAGATTACGCTCGACCATATTTCGTTAGTCGAAGTCGAGACAGGAAAAAAGCTCATACATAATGGCGAATTTCTCTCGAAAGACCCTCAAGTCGTTCTAGATAAGACAAAACGTGAATTTGAGCAAGCGATTCACTCCGTCACGAGTAGCGTCACGAATCGGCCGGAACAAAAAGAACTGGTCTATCAATTGAAAAAAGCGCTCAATCAATGGAGCGAAGAAAATGAACAAATCATTGATCGTTTGAATCTCTCTATTGCATCAAGCGGAAATTTGAATGCGGATCAGGAACTACAGACGCTCACCACGATGACGAGCGAAACGAAATCAGATATCACGCAATTGATCAACCAGATAAATAAAATCGAGACGGCACATTTGAACAATAATAAAGAGGAAACGGCCTCCATCAAACAGTTGGTGTACGGCAGTTTGATTCTGGTGGTCGTGGTTTCGCTTCTCCTGTCATGGTTTATCTATCTCTATTTCAATCGGACGATTATTCATCCGATTCGCCAAACATCGGATTGGTTGAAACAGATGACCGAAGAAGAGCATGGCATGATGAGTCGAACTGAACAGTTGAACCGCTCCAAACATTACGCTGCAATCCGGGAGATTCGTCAGCTTTATTACCACTTGAACGATTATCATGAATTGCTGTGCAATCAGGTTCAACTCGATGGATTGACCGGTTTGATTAACCGGAAGATGTTTGACCAGGTCATTGAAAAGGCGTTTCACCAACAGGCACAGGCCTCGCTTCTCCTGTTAGATATTGATCATTTTAAATTCATTAATGATACATACGGTCATTTGATTGGAGACGAAGTCATCAAACAACTTGCCGAGCACTTGCGCGAAATCGAGGTGGAGGGTGCGCTTAGTTTCCGTTACGGAGGAGAAGAGTTCGCGGTATGGCTCCCTCATACGGATCTTTATGAGGCGTATGAGATTGCGGAGCGTTTGCGGGAAGCCGTATCAAAAACGCCAAGTCCGACAGGGAAACCAATCACCATTTCTATCGGTGTGGCGGATTCTCAAGAAACGGATCTTTCGTCAACCGTGATCATCGAACGAGCTGACATGGCAATGTATCAATCAAAATTGTATGGACGGAACCGAACGACTTTATTTGAATATGAAGACCACCAATCAGAAAGTGAATCCGTATGAGCGGGATAATCGTTTGAGTTCACGAAAGAAAGTTAATTTAATGAATGATATTGTTTATGTAGCAATTGCTTCATCGGATTCGATTTAGATAAAACAAGGGTAAAGACGAATGGGTGACCTCAAATGAGGTCACCCATTTTCTCAATTGTTCTTTTACAAAATCTATACAGTGCTGTATTGCTATTGAAAATAGTTCTTTACATTTCTTCGTTACGCTACAAGGGTAGTACAAATTCAGGAGGGTTCACCGATGAAAAACACAATGAAGAAATTTGTTCCGCTCGCAGTTGTCTCGACACTCGCACTTGGTGGAATGGTAGGCGTTCAACAACAAAACTTAGAAGCAGAAGCGAAGGATTCCAATAATCACAAAGCGAAAAACGTCATCTTCATGATTGGAGACGGAATGGGTACGCCATACATGACGGGGCTTCGTTACATGAACGACGACTTAGATACAGTTGAAATGGAACCGACAGCATTTGACTCGCACTTGGTTGGTATGCAGACTACTTATCCGGAAGATGCTGAAGAGAACGTAACCGATTCAGCAGCGGCAGCGACTGCTATGAGTGCCGGGGTAAAAACATATAACAACGCAATCGCTGTCGATAACGATTTGACAGACGTGAAGACAGTGCTTGAACAAGCAAAAGAGAATGGGATGTCAACAGGTCTTGTCGCGACATCTCAAATTACACACGCGACACCTGCCTCATTCGGTGCGCACGAAGAGTCGCGTAAGAGCGAGGATGCCATCGCAAACGATTATTATGACGAACTCATTAATGGAGAACACAAAGTGGACGTCATGTTAGGTGGCGGAACGAAATTCTTCGAACGTTCAGACCGTAACCTTGCCAAACAATTCCAACAAGATGGCTATAGCTACGTGAAATCAGCGGAGGAAATGAAACAGGATCAGAACAAGCAAGTACTTGGTCTATTCGCTGAGAAAGGCATGGACAAAATGATTGACCGTGACGAGGCGCAGCCAAGCCTTGCAGATATGACAACGTCTGCTCTCGATCGCTTGAAAGGCAACGATGACGGCTTTTTCCTTATGGTCGAAGGTAGTCAAATCGACTGGGCCGGCCACGATAACGATGTCGTTGGTGCGATGAGTGAGATGAAAGACTTTGAAAAAGCGTTTGAAGTTGTTCGTGACTTCGCAAAAGAAAACGGTGAGACATTGGTCATCGTCACAGCGGACCACTCAACTGGTGGGATCTCAATCGGTTCAGATGGGGAGTACAACTGGAATCCGGCACCGATTCAAGCTGCCAAACGGACACCAGACTTCATGGCAAAACAAATTGAAGCAGGTGAGGACGTTGAGACGGTCTTGAACAAGTATATCGATCTTGATTTGACAGACGAAGAGATTCAATCGGTGAAAGAAGCGGCAACAACAAACGATGTAACAGAAATCGATAATGCAATCGAGAAAATCTTTGATACGCGTTCAGGTACAGGTTGGACGACAGGCGGTCACACAGGTGACGATGTACCGGTATATGCGTTTGGACCACAAAAAGAAAACTTTGTCGGATTTAGTGACAATACGGACCAAGCGAAACGCATCTTTGATCTTCTTAAAAACCATGGACGAATTAAAAACAAATAATTGAGTTCACCGTGCGATGAATCATCGCGCGGTTTTTTATGGTCATCGAAACTTTTCGGGATGAGTTCCCGTATAAAGGGTAATGAAGAAAATCGGAGGGATCACGATGCGAACGTTATACATGAAACAAAAAGTGTTCAGTTTACGTGGACGGTTCACCATCAAAGACGCGGATGGGCACGATTTGTATTTTGTCGAAGGGAGTTTCATGAAATTCCCGAAGTCGTTTACGATCAATGATGTGTCGGATCAAACTGTCGCCATCATCACGAAGAAAGTCTTCAGCTTCCTGCCGCAATTTTTTGTTGAGGTCGACGGCCGGGACATGCTGACAATCTCCAAAGAGTTCACGTTCTTCAAACCGAGGTATGCGATTGATGCCGCCGGAGTGGACGTTCAGGGAGACTGGTGGGATATGGACTTTGAAGTGACGAAAAACGGGCGCTCGGTAGGCAGTGTACAAAAGAAATGGTTCACTTGGGGAGACAGCTATGAAATTCGGGTCGAAGAATCGGAGATGGAACATCTTTTAATTGCCATCGTGGTGGCAATCGATTGTGCGAAAGCCGATCAAGCCGCCGCTTCAAGTGCTGCAACGTAAGGGAGAGGACACAATGGAATTTTGGGATGTGTATACGGTCGACCGGGAGAAGACAGACCGTACGTGGAAACGGGGAAGTCGATTGCCGGCCGGAGATTACCACCTCGTCATTCACGTTTGTGTATTTAATGATAAAGGCCAAATGTTGATTCAACAGCGTCAACCGTTCAAAGAAGGGTGGGCCAACATGTGGGATCTCACGGTGGGTGGGAGTGCCACGGTTGGAGATTCGAGCCAGGAAGCGGCGATGCGGGAACTCGAGGAAGAGATTGGATTGAGGCTTGATTTGTCGGAGACACGCCCGCATCTCACGGTGAACTTCAAGGAAGGATTTGATGACATCTACCTTGTCGAAGCAGAAGTGGACTTGAAGAAATTGACCCTTCAGGAATCTGAAGTACAAGCCGTGAAATGGGCAGATGAGGAAACCATCCTTCAGATGATCCAGGAAGGAACATTTATTCCGTACTATGGGTCGCTCATTTCCACCTTGTTTGCGATGCGAAAACAATGGGGCGGAATTGCTCACTTTGAAGGAAAATAAACGTGGAACCATTGTCGAATCAGGAGGCAATGGTTTTTTTGTGACAAACTGATTGCAAATTCAGAAAATAGTTGAACGAAGAATGGAAGAAATTTATAATGAAGCCATGAAAACGCTTACGAAAGCGCTTTCGTAAGTTGCTCGGAATAGTAGTATGTTACTCAAGTCAGGCAAGGTCGATCGTTCGTCCCTGCCTATTTTCATGTTGAAGGAGGAAATGGAATGAAGAAATGGGTCGCACTCGCACTTGGAACGGGACTGGCCCTCTCGTTCGCTCAAGATGCACCTGCTGAAAACCAAGGTAACAAGCCCGACAACACGAAGTGGAAGCTTGTCTGGTCAGACGAATTCAACCAGAATGAAATCGACCGCACCAAGTGGAACTTTGAAACGGGGAACTGGATCATTGATCAAGACGGCAATCCGGTGGCACCTGGTTGGGGAAACAACGAAAAGCAATATTACACGGACAAAAACGAAAACGCTTTCGTAGAAGACGGGAAGCTCGTCATTCGTGCAAAACGGGAACAGACGACAGATGAGTTAGGGACGTACGATTACACGTCTGCGAAGTTGTCGACAAAAGGTTTGTTTAATAAAACGTACGGTCGTTATGAGATGAAAGCCAAACTTCCAACAGGTAAAGGGTTATGGCCGGCATTTTGGATGCTGCCGGAAGAAGACCGTTACGGTGGATGGGCTGCATCGGGTGAAATCGACATCATGGAATCTTGGGGAAGCCAACCGGATAAAGTGGCCGGCACGATTCACTATGGTGAGACTTGGCCGAACAACAAGTATACAGGAAAAGATTATCACTTCGCTGAAGGAGACGGCATCGACAGCTGGCATACATACGCGGTCGAATGGGAGCCAGGCGAAATTCGTTGGTATGTAGACGGAAACCTTTATCAAACACAAAACGACTGGTATGCCAAAGGTAATAACAAGGCGACGAAATTCAGCTACCCGGCACCGTTTGACCAGGACTTCTACTTGGTCATGAACTTGGCAGTCGGTGGTTGGTTCGATGGAGACGTTGATGAGACGACACCATTCCCTGCTGAAATGGAAGTCGACTACGTACGTGTCTTTGATTTGAAAAACCGTGACTACCGTGAAGCGGTCGAACCGACATATTCTGATGAAGCCATCGTGTTGCCGGAAGGCGCGAAACAACCGTTAGAAGACGGAAACCTCATCTATGATGAAGATTACGCCCAACCGATCACGACCGTGACGAACGGTTCACAAACACTCGATCCGACATACTGGAACTATGTCGCGCTTCCTGACTTTGGCGGTGTAGGTTCAGTAGACGTAATTGATTTAGCAGGTTCACGCTTTGCGGATATTTCAATCAGTGAAGCTGGAAGCCAGCCATACTCGCATCAGTTGATTCAACACGTGTCACTCGCACAAGGTGGACATTATAAAGTGACGTTTGATGCAAGTGCGGACGAGGCACGCTCAATCGCTGTGAAAGTAGGCGGTGGTGCAGAACGTGGATATGCGAAGTACTCTGATGAAGGTGCGTTTGATTTAACAACAGACGTCCAAACATACTCACTCACGTTCGACATGACGGAAGAAACGGACCTTGCGGCACGCCTTGAGTTCAACGTCGGACTCAGCACAGCCGGTGTTCAAATCGGAAATGTGCGCGTAGAGCAAGCACCACGCGAAGCGTTCGACCCAGATGCGACGAAACCGGCACTTGGTGACGGCAACCTCGTATACAATGGAACATTCGACCAAGGTGCGATGGACCGGTTGACGTATTGGACGTTCGATTCTGGCGTGACAAAAGGAACGGGCACAGTTGACCCGACCGCCCGTCACTTCCGTTTCGAAACGAACAAGAAAAAAGGTGAACCGGCTACACTCGTTCAAAAAGGAATTCAATTGACTGAAGGTCGTGAATATGTCGTCCGCTTCAATGCACGTGCGGAACGTCTAGATGGTCTTCAAGTCGGATTCGTCGGAGCAGACGGAGATGTTTATCTCCCACTCCAAAACATCGCATTGACAGATGAGTTCGACACATATGAAGTGAAATTCACGATGGAGTCGGCTACTGATTTGATGAGTCAATTACAATTCGTTCTTGGCTCGGACAAAGGCGTCATTGAGATTGATGATGTTGAAATGTTTGATGTGACGCCAATCTACATGGACCCATCTCCGCTTAAAAACGGTACGTTCGCGGATGGATTCACGAATTGGGGTTCATATATCCACTTTGACGCGCAAGCAGCGATTCAAGCCGTGAATGAAGCGGCACTTGTCTCAATCGGACAAGAAGGACAAGAAGCGTGGAGCGTCTTGATGGAACAAGGTGGACTTGAGTTGCATAAAGACCAAACGTACGTCGTTCAGTTTGATGCGTCTTCAACGGTCGCTCGCACGTTCGAAGTGACAGTGGAGAATGCAGGTTACTATCGCTACTTGAGCGAGGTAGCTGCAGTCGGTCCGGAAACGAAAACATTCACTTATGAATTGACAATGCCGATCACTGACATGACTGGATTGAAATTCTTGATGGGTCACACAGGTGATTCACCACTTGGTGCGCATGATATCGTAATCGACAACGTGAGCATCACATTAAAATAACGGGGATCAGGGACTCGTCATGAGTCCCTTTTCTATTGGTCCGTGATCAGGCGATGGCGGTGAAGTTTGGTATAATAGTGCGACCATAAGCGCAAGAATCAGGACGCATTCCATGCAGAAGATTTGCTACAGTGAGGGGAGAAAGGGGAGAGGACATGCTGACGTTTGAAGAAATGTGGGAAAAGATCATCGCTTGCGACGCGACCTATGACGGACAATTTTATACGGCGGTGAAGACGACCGGAATCTATTGTCGTCCGTCTTGTCGCTCGCGTAAACCGAAAAAGCAAAATGTCGATTTTTATCCGTCACGAAGTGAAGCAGAAGCGAACGGGTTTCGACCATGCAAACGATGTCAGCCGGAAGTCGAACGCTCACCCCATCATGAACTGATCCAACGTGTGACAGCCTTTCTTCTCGATCGTTATAAACAACCGGTCCGGCTCGAACAGATTGCCGAACATGTTCAGTTGAGTCCGTTTCATGTGGAGCGCACCTTTACCCAGGCGACAGGGAAAACACCGAGACAACTTCTTGAACGGATCCGGGTCGACCATGCGGCGCACCTGCTACGGACGACAGACGCCAGTAACCTGTCGATTTGTTATGAGGCGGGTTTCCAGACGCCATCTAATTTTTATCGTGTGTTTCGTCAAATCAAGGGGTGTACGCCAAATGAATACAGGAAAGGGGTGCTAGTGTGACGCCTTTCATCATCCCCGTACAAGAACCGTTTGATTTTCAACAATGCTTGATATTTTTGAAGCGCTCCAAACAAGAGGTGATGCACGTCACAACAGACGAGTCCGTCCGTAAACTGTTTTATTTGGGAAATCGTTTTGTTTTAGTAGAGCTCAAATGGGACCCGGAAGGAATCGAGGTCTTGTTGTTTGAACAAGACGTCTCGGAGGAAGAACGAATCGTGATTGAACGGGAGGTCCGGGATTGGCTCGACTTAGACCGCGATTTACAACCGTTTGAACAACTCGCTCAGCAAGACGACGTGTTACGTCCTATATTCGAATCGTATCGCGGGCTACGTTTGATCGGATTTCCTGATTTATTTGAAGCATTGACGTGGGCCATTATCGGGCAACAAATCACCTTGTCATTCGCCTACACGCTGAAGCGTCGTTTCGTCGAACAGTACGGGGAAAGTCAGACCATTGAGGGTGTGACTTACTGGACGTTCCCGCGGCCAGAAGTCATTGCGACTCTTGAGCCGGAAGCGTTACGCCCCCTTCAATTCAGTTACCGAAAAGCTGAATATATATGCGATATTGCACGGGAAATAGTTGAAGGCACGTTGTCCAAAATGGCTTTGCGTCAGCTGCCTACCGAGGATATTCGAAAACATCTCTTACAACTTCGTGGTGTGGGAGAATGGACCGCTGATTATGTGCTGATGAAATGCTTTCAGGAACCATCGGCTTTCCCGGTGGCAGATGCGGGTTTACATCAGGCACTTATGTATCACTTAGGGTTGTCCCGTAAACCGACACAGGAAGAAGTGAAACGGTACGGAGCCCAGTGGGAAGGTTGGGGAGGTTACGCTACCTTTTATTTATGGAGGTCATTATATGGGAACGTATAAGCTGGACTACAATTCGCCTATCGGGGTGATGGAGTTAGTCGGAACCGAACAGGTCATCCAATCGATCTTATTTGTCGAGCGAGCGGACGTTTCGACTACGCCGAAGCTGGAGCTCCCTGAAGTGATGGTGCGGTGTCAAAGAGAGTTGGATGAATACTTTAGAGGGGAACGGACGACGTTTACGTTCCCGATTGAACAGACCGGCACACCGTTTCAGTGCGAGGTATGGAACTCCTTGACGACAATTCCATACGGAGAGACGACCTCTTACCGTGATTTGGCAGAACAGATGAGCCGACCGAAGGCGGTTCGTGCGGTCGGCAGTACGAACGGCCGAAATCGTTTGAGCATCGTCGTTCCATGTCACCGTGTCATTGGATCGAACGGTGCTTTGACCGGTTATGCCGGAGGACTATGGCGGAAAGAATGGCTATTACGTCACGAACAACGAATTGTACAACAGACCCAGTAAAAAAACATAAGCCCCTCCAAATCTGCTACACTAGAAGAGATCCTATCGTGATGTCGGAATCGACGAAGGTATAGGATGATTCCCGTCACTTGTGGATATTTTTTGGAGGAAGACATGATTAAACTACTAGCAGATTCAACGTGTGATCTATCAGATGACATACTCGAGAAGTATGAAATCGGGATTGCGCCGCTGATCATTACAATCGATAACAAATCGTATCAAGACCGGGTGGATATCCAACCGGATGAATTTTACGGCATGCTGGAGGCGCTCCCTGAGTTTCCGACGACCGCAATGCCTAGTCCTGCAACCTTCTTAACCTTGATGGAAGAAGCTGTCGCTTCGGGACATGATGAGATTTTATGTATTTGCATGTCGAGCGGAACGAGTGGGTCTTACCAGTCGGCTGTGATCGGGAAAGAATATTTCGAAGAAGCGCATCCGGATTCGAACGTGAAGATTCATGTCGTGGACTCATGCTCGATGAGTCACGGGAGCGGTTGGCTGTTGATGAAGAGCGCGCAAATGCGGGAAGCCGGGGCGACATTTGATGAACTCGTCGCCTTTAACGAAACGTATAAGACGAAAGTGAAACACTTTTTATCGGTCGACGATTTAGACCATTTGATCAAGAGCGGACGCATCTCCAATACGAGCGCCATCATCGGGAAATTGTTGATGGTCAAGCCGATCATGAGCATGAAGAACGGAAGAGGCGCCATCGTAGGGAAAGAGCGGGGCACGCGGAAAGTACTCAAGCATTATACGGATGAGTTCGTGAAACGCGTGAATCTCGACGTCACGAACTTTATCATCATCGGATATACGTCCGATCTCAAGATTGCAGAAAACCTAAAAACGAAAATTCAAACAGAAACGACGTTCGACGGCGACATCTACCTCATGCAAATGGGTGTCTCGGTCGGAACGCACGTCGGGCTTGGTGCCATCTCGATGTATTTCGTAGAAAATTGATTGAAGCCGTCTCTCCAAGAGGCGGCTTATTTGTTTGGCCAGACGTGCTCGATGACAGGAGTGCGGTCGTCAAAAATCAAGGCGACACACATCCGGGTTACGCATTGTACGCCATGTTTTGAATAGAATCTTCTTGTATTCTATTCGTCATATGGTCCGTCTAAAAGTTTCAACGCAAAAATTCATACTTAACCCTTATAAATCATCACAAAAGAGTTATAATCGAACTAACGATTAAATAGGACACGCTCGATGAATGGGGATTTGTCGGGACGTGCTAAAAATTCAGGGGATAAGGATGGGGTTTTCATGAGCAGTATGCAAACGAGAACAGACGTCATTTTGATTGGGGCAGGCATCATGAGCGCAACGCTCGGATCGCTCTTTAAAGAGCTCGTGCCGGAATGGAACATCAAAGTGTTCGAAAAACTCGGTTCAGCGGGGGAAGAAAGTTCGAACGAATGGAACAACGCAGGGACAGGGCACGCCGCACTTTGCGAATTGAACTACACGACAGAGAAGGAAGATGGAACGATTGATATCTCGAAAGCGGTCAACGTCAACGAGCAGTTCCAAATCTCACGCCAATTCTGGGCGCATCTCGTCAATAAAGGACTGATTCAAAATCCGGGTGATTTTATTCGCTCGATTCCACATATGAGTATGGTGCAAGGTGAGAAGAACGTCGATTTCTTGAAACGTCGTTTGGAAGCGCTCACAAAAAACCCGTTGTTTGACGGGATGGTCCTTTCGGATGATGCGGAACAACTTCGAGAGTGGTTCCCGCTCATTATGGAAGGTCGTACATCGGAGGAACCGATTGCTGCGACTAAAATCGATTCCGGGACAGATGTGAATTTTGGTTCTTTGACACGGATGTTGTTCGATCATCTCACGACAAACGGGGTCGAGGTGAATTATCAACATAGCGTGGAAGACGTGAAACGTCTCGAAAATGGTCACTGGGAAGTGAAAGTGAAAGACTTGTCTGCGAACAAGATTGAAACGCACACGGCACCGTTCCTCTTCATCGGAGGCGGCGGTGGCAGTTTGCCACTCTTACAGAAGACAGGGATTCCGGAGTCGAGGCAGATCGGTGGGTTCCCGGTCAGTGGACTCTTCCTCGTCTGTAAAAACCGGGACGTAGTTGAGCAGCATCACGCGAAAGTATACGGAAAAGCGAAGGTCGGGGCACCACCGATGTCGGTGCCGCATTTGGATACACGTTTTATTAACGGACGCAAAGAGTTGTTGTTCGGACCGTTCGCCGGTTTCACACCGAAGTTCTTGAAGACGGGCTCGAACCTGGATTTGATCCGTTCGGTGAAACCGAATAACCTTGTGACGATGCTGGCAGCAGGCGCAAAAGAAATGTCGCTCACGAAATATTTAATCGAGCAGGTACTTTTGTCTCATGATAAACGAATGGATGAATTACGCGAGTTTATCCCGAGTGCCAAGAACGAAGATTGGGAGATTGTCGTGGCGGGACAACGTGTCCAAGTCATTAAAGATACACCACAAGGCAAAGGCACACTTCAGTTCGGGACGGAGGTCGTGAGCGCAGAAGATGGCTCGGTCGCAGCCCTTCTGGGTGCTTCACCAGGCGCATCGACGGCGGTTCACGTCATGCTGAAGGTGCTTGAGCAGTGTTTCCCGCAACGTATGCCGGAGTGGGAAGAGAAGATCAAAGAGATGGTTCCGTCATACGGCTTGAAACTGTCGGAGCATCCGGACTTGTTTAAGACCATTCACGAATCGACAGCGGTCACGCTTGGTTTAGAAGAAAAAGACATGGTCCACAACTGAAGAGGATGAGGCGAGTATACAATCGTATGCTCGCTTTTTCATTGCCTAGCTTACTCGATATATCGATTGGGTAAAAAAACATAACAACTGAAGGAGGGACGGAATGAAACTTACAAAAATCCAAATCACGACGATTGTATTGTTTATTGCGTGGGGTGTTTGGGAGTTTTTTGTTTATGACTGGGCAAAGACCGAGGACGGACCTATTATTCGCGCAGATTTAGTGTTTATTTTACCAATACTTGCGATTATGTTGATTCTTTCAATTGTGCAATTATTTAGACGTAAAAAGAGCGTTTGAATTCCTACATGTAGAAAGACCGTTCAATCGAAGCAGGGCAAGAAGCCTTTAGTTTTTGTTGAACATTTTAACCCGTTGTTCGAGCAGGGCAACACAAAAAAAAGACCGCTTCCACAAGGAAGGGGTCAAGGTGTGAGTGTCGCCATACTTTCATGTAAGTATTCGCCAATACGACGTTCGATGTCGCTCTCTGAGCGTTCGAGGGCGAGCGAGAGTTCTTTCACCAAAATGGTTTTCGCGTTCTCTAATATTTTACGATCTTGTTCGTACAGTTTTTTGTTTACCTGTAGTGCCTCAATTTGGCGACGGCTTAACGTATTTACGACTTGAGCGATTTCTTGACGGTTTCCTGAATGGACGACATTTAAAAATTCGCGATTGCGATTGTTCGAATGTGGATTCCATTCAACGCCAGGCGAGCGGAACGACTCTAAAATCTCTAATGCTTCGTCAGCTTCGAGCAGCGTCAGCATCATCACGTTGTCGTTATCGACCGGGATGCTAATCTGTAACTTCTGTGAGTTGTTGATTGGGTGAAGTGTATAGTACGATTTCGTTTCTCCTGCGACCGTTTTGTCCGAAATGTCGTCGATACAACATACGCCATGGGTCGAGTAGATGATTAAATCTCCAGCTTTAAACAAGTCGATCACCTCTTCCTTAACTACAAGCATAGTCATTCACAATGTGAAATGTCAACTCGGTTGACGCATGGTGAAAGGTGTGCACATAAAAATCGTGACGGATTTAATCCGTCACGACTATAGTTTCCAGTCCATTCGTAGAATGATTTTCAATTGATCGAAGGCATCTTGTCCGATGCTTTCTTGAATTTGCTGCTCGAGTTGCGCTTTGAGCGCTTCGTTTTGTTCATAACAAGTATGACCGAGTGAGGTCAACTCGATACATTTGTCCTTTCGATTTTGCGGATGATCTGTCACAAGGACGAGCGCTTTACTTTCTAGGTTCTTGATCAATTTATGAATCGCTTGCCGAGAGATATGGACGTTTCGTGTGACCTCGGCGATGGTCGTCTTTGCTTGATAAAGCGTAGCAAGTATATACCATTCGGAGTTTGAGATATGGATGTCACTCTGCTCATTCCAGGATCGTTCACTCATGCGTCGAACTTGATCGTTTCGTTCTGTCAGTAAATCAAGTAGACGTGTTGACGTTGATGGAGTCAAATCAAGTCACTCCTCTTTCGTTTCCAGGTTTTAGACGTTCCTAACTATACAAAAGCAACTATACCCAGTCAACGCCAAATCAGAACAAAACGAGGCACAAGGCCCCGTTTTTTACTGACAATCTTTATTTTTGAAGTCGATGACCATCCGGCCTTGAATCTTACCTTGTTCCATTTCTTCGAAGACGTCTTGTACTTCGTGGAGACAACGTTTTTGGACAACCGGAACAACGAGTCCCTCGGCTCCGAATTGGAAGGCTTCTTCTAAATCTTTACGTGTTCCGACGAGGGAACCGACGACTTCGATTCCGTCGAGCACAAGGCGTGGGATGTTCAAGTCCATCTCTTCTGAAGGAAGACCGACCGCAACGACCTTACCACAAGCGCGAACCGCGTTAACTGCAGAGTTGAAGGCGGCTTTCGAAACGGCAGTGACGACCGCTGAGTGGGCACCTCCAAGCTTCTCCTGGATAATGTCGGCTGCGTCGCCTTCAGTAGCCGGGTTGATTGTCAGATCAGCGCCGCTCTCTTTAGCGAGTTCGAGTTTGTCGTCGTTAATGTCGACTGCTACAACATGAGCATTGAAGACGTGTTTCGCGTATTGAATCGCAAGGTTTCCGAGTCCGCCACATCCGTAGATGACAATCGTTTCACCAGGTTTTACATCGGCCACTTTGATGGCTTTATACGTCGTGACACCCGCGCACGTGATACTCGAAGCTTGAGCCGGATCGAGTCCTTCGGGAACTTTGACCGCATAGTCGGCAAAGACGATACTTTGTTCGGCCATCCCGCCGTCGACACTGTAGCCGGCGTTTTGCACATGGCGACAGAACGTCTCACGACCTGTTGTACAATATTCGCAACGTCCACAAGCATGGTACATCCACGCGATGCTGACACGGTCTCCAACTTTAAGGCTCGTGACGTCATCTGCAATCTTGGTCACAATCCCGATACCTTCATGGCCGAGGACGCGACCTTGGACATCACCGAAATCACCGGCAGCGACGTGTAAGTCAGTATGACACACGCCACAATATTCGACATCGACAAGCGCCTCTCCAGATTGTAGAGGACGTAACTCTTTCTCGACGACCTCGACATTTGCTTTACTTGATGAGTTAACAACGACTGCTTTCATTTCTGAACACACTCCTTGTGAAAAGTATACGGAAACTCGTATGGTTGAATTTCCAAATCAACACAGTCAGAATAACATAGAACGCTTTATGAAAACGCTTTATTTTCCAATTGTTATGTCTAGAGTATGAACTTTTTTCACATAAAGGTTTTTGAGCATATTAATTAATACACAGTAAGGGAAGAGGGGACAGGAAACATGACGAGAACTGATTTATTCCGCAAATATAAACCGGCAATTTTAAAACTTTCAAATTTAGAAGAAGACACACTGAAGAGTGAAACATTTTTACTGGATCATGATGAAAAAAAGCAATTGTCGATTTATTATGCGCCGTTTGAATACATCAATCCAAATGCGAAAGTCGTCATCGCGGGTATTTCGCCAGGACTGTATCAAATGCGCCAGTCTTTCGAAGCGATTCGGGATTTGAAGGACGCCTCGGATGAAGAGGCGCTCCGTGCGGTCAAACAGCGCGGGAGTTTTTCTGGTCCGATTCGAAAGAATCTGGTGACCATGCTCGATGATTTGGAGTTACATCGTCATTTGGGGATTGAGACAACGCTCGATTTGTTCGGTTCGGCGAATCATCTCGTGCAGAACACGGCAGTGTTACCTTACCCGGTGTTTTATAAAGGGAAGAATTATAACGGTTCAAGCCCTGACATGATCCGAACAGAGCTGTTCAAACCATACGTGGAAGGTGTATTCGCTGAAGAAATGGCACAATTGCAGGATGCGCTCATCATACCGACGGGGGTGAACGTGAGGCGGGCCGTCGAACAACTCGTCGAGCGGGGACTTCTGGACGGTGACCGGGTCGTCAGTGGGTTTCCGCATCCGTCCGGCGGGAACGGACACCGCCACCGGATCTTTGCAGAGAATCGGGAGGCAATGAAGCAACATATTGCGGAGTATTTCGCGAAGCATCCGATTTGATGGGACGGGTTGTGTAGTTGAAGCTGAAGAAATCCATTGCCTCATTTCCTGTTTCTGGGATAATGAAGGAGAGGTGATGGGATGAAGTGGTGGTGGCTTGGCGGAGTTATTCTCATTGGAGGTTTATTAACTATCAATGAGAATTGGTATGGGGACGCTGCGGCGGTTGGAACACCTGCCGGGATGATCGTGGCAACGTTGATTGGGATGAAAAATTTGAAGCAGAAACAGCGCCTCAAATTCGGATTGTTCTTCGCATTATTAATCGGCATGACCATTATATATGCTATCCCGACTTATTCTGTCATCGAGGCGGAGCAATTGCTCCAGCACCAATATGAGCACGTGCGGTATATAGACGACATTGGGGTGAGCAATGAGGGATGGAATCCATTCCAACCGAAACGTGTCTATCTGTTTGAAATCGAGTCAGAAAAACGCATTCTGTTTCTTCCGGACTCTGGGGAAATCGTAAACGTGAGAAAAAATCGCCCTCTTTAAGAGGACGATTTTTTCATTAGTTGCGAATCATGTAGTCGAAGGCACCGAGTGCTGCTGTCGCACCAGAACCCATCGAGATGATGATTTGTTTGTAGGCGCTGTTCGTGCAGTCTCCTGCCGCGAACACACCTGGGACGTTCGTCGCGCCATGACGGTCGACGATGATTTCTCCAAAGTTGTTGCGTTCGACCGAGTCGAGCCAGTCCGTGTTCGGAACGAGACCGATTTGGACGAAGACGCCTTCAAGTTCGATGTGATGGGACTCGTTCGTCTCACGAGACACATACGAGATGCCGTTCACTTTGTCCGTACCCGTGATTTCTGTCGTCTGAGCGTTCGTGATGACAGTCACGTTCGGGAGGCTGTGGAGACGGTCTTGAAGCACTTGGTCCGCCTTGAGCTCAGGAGCGAACTCGAGCACGGTTACGTGCTTGACGATTCCTGCGAGGTCGATTGCCGCTTCAACGCCGGAGTTACCGCCACCGATGACCGCGACACGTTTCCCTTCGAAGAGAGGACCATCACAGTGTGGACAGTAAGCGACCCCTTTGTTTTTGAACTCCGTCTCACCCGGGACGTTGACGTTACGCCAGCGTGCACCGGTTGAGAGGATGACACTCTTACTCTTCAAGACAGCGCCGTTTTCGAGTTCGATCTCGACGAGGTCATTTTTCTCGAGGCGCTTCGCGCGTTGAAGGTTCATGACGTCGATGCCATACTCTTTGACGTGCTCTTCTAGACTTGCGACGAGTTTTGGACCTTCTGTATAAGCGGTACCGATGAAGTTCTCGATACCCATCGTGTCCATCACTTGGCCACCGAAGCGCTCGGCGATGATTCCGGTACGGATTCCTTTACGAGCCGCATATACGGCCGCACTCGCACCAGCCGGACCGCCACCGACGACGAGGACGTCGTATGGGTCTTTGTCCGAAAATGCAGAGGCGTCAGGACCTGTACCGAGTTTCGCCAAGATCTCTTCAAGTGACATCCGACCGTTACCGAACGCTTCTCCGTTTAAGAAGACCGTCGGAACAGCCATGATCTCTTTCGCTTCCACTTCATCCTTGAACGCGGCTCCGTCGATCATCGTGTGGGTGATGTTCGGATTGAGGACGCTCATGACGTTTAGCGCTTGCACGACGTCAGGACAGTTGTGGCAGCTGAGGCTGATGTATGACTCGAAGTGATACGTACCTTCGATGTTTTGGATCTGTTTAATTGTGTCCGCATCGACTTTCGGTGCGCGCCCACTCACTTGGAGGAGGGCGAGGACGAGTGATGTGAACTCATGTCCGAGTGGAATCCCCGCGAAGACGATTCCTGTCTCTTCTGTAGGACTTGTCACGCTGAAGCTCGGTGTACGTTCGAGTGTCGCGCGTTCCACAGAGATGCGTGATGACATGCTAGCAAGCTCGTTGACGAGCTCGAGCATCTCACGAGAGACATTGTCTTCTCCAGCACTGACACGGAGGACGACGTCGCCCTCCATGAGTTGGAGATATTGGTCGAGCTGTTGTTTAATCGCTGCTTCTAACATGCAATCGCTCCTTACAATTTACCGACGAGGTCAAGGCTTGGGCGGAGTGTTTCAGAACCCTCTTCCCATTTCGCTGGGCAGACTTCGCCTGGGTTGTTGCGTACGTATTGTGCTGCTTTGACTTTGTTGACGAGCGTGCTCGCGTCACGGCCGATGCCGCCAGCGTTGATCTCGACAGTTTGGATGACGCCGTCTGGGTCGATGATGAACGTACCACGGTCTGCGAGGCCGTCTTCTTCGTTCAAGACGTCGAAGTTGCGTGAGATGACGTGTGATGGGTCACCAATCATGATGTATTCGATTTTTCCGATTTTCTCAGATGTTTCGTGCCATGCTTTATGTGTGAAGTGTGTGTCTGTTGAGACAGAGTATACTTCGACACCGAGGTTTTTAAGTGTCGCGTACTCGTTTTGAAGGTCTTCGAGTTCCGTTGGGCAGACGAATGTGAAGTCCGCCGGGTAGAAGCAAACAACGCTCCATTGACCTTTGAAGTTGTTCTCTGTGACTTCGAGGAATTCACCTGTTTGGAATGCTTGTGCTTTGAATGGTAGTACTTCTTTGCCGATTAATGACATGGGTTATGTCCTCCTTGTTTTTTTATCCTAGCGATTTTCTCATCTAGAATAATTATAATGTAATACTAACTTCATATAACGAGTGATAAAAGTCAAGGCGTTTGCTTGCTTAAATAGTTATATGCATATGAATGAGATACAAGGGATTGCCTATAAATAAGTATTGAAAGCGATTACAAACGTTATTTATTTTCCTGGATTAAGTAGTATCTTTAAAAAATATTAAATGGATTATAATGATGTTTAGAGAATGTGAAAATCTATCATATTTCTCGTCTCGGCATTCCGGATTATCATTTAAAAAAGGAGCGTAGTCTATGAAGTACCGTATTCATTCTCATCGATTTGGAGAAACGATATTAAAAAATGATGAGGAGTTCAAAGAAATTTGGACTGAGATTCATGACATCATTCAATCGATTAGTGATGACGACATCATAAAAACATTTAAAGAAAAATATGCTGAAAAGAATAAGAGTTTATCCTCGACATTGAACGATTTGTTCAAATCTGAATTTGTGAGAAGGGGTTGGGCGAGTGAAAGTCCAATTTTCCAAGAGGGAGAGTATCGTGAGAATGTTTGGCGGCTGGATTTTGCGAAGGATAACCTCTCAATCGAGGTGGCGTTCAATCATTCTGGTACTATCGCGTGGAATCTTTTGAAACCCGTGCTTGCTAGCGAGTTGAATCACGTGAAAAAAGCGATTCAAACGAAAATCGGTGTTATTATTTGTGCCACACAACAACTACAACGTGCAGGTAACTTTGATAATGCGATTGGAACTTTTGAGAAATATGTGCACCACTTAAAACCTCTAAACAATCAATTGACGGTTCCGATTGTAATCCTCGGATTAGAAGCACCAGAAACGTTTAAAGTCGAAGAGTATGTGAATGCCGCAAATAAAAAAAGAGGTCGCATAGAAGAAATCTACACGACACGCCTTGATGATGACTTATTAGTAAACTACGATGATCCGTTATTCGAGGAAGAATTGGACTGAAGAGTCATCCGCTTTTGTGATGACGAGAAGTCTTGGCTTGGTCGACGAAATGAGTGATGGTATAAATCACATGATCGAAGTCCTCATTGACCTGATGCTCCCAAAATCGGAGGATGACCCAGCCTTCCTCTACGTAATGTCGTGTGACATCGGCATCCCGTTCGATGTTACGTCCGATTTTTTGACGCCAAAATTCGGTGTTCGTCTTCGGTAGTTTGAAGTGGAGGGGGCAGCCATGCCAATAGCAAGAGTCCAAAAAGATGACGACATGAAGTCCTGGGAAAGAGATATCGGGTGTCCCGTAAAGTTTGCGATTGTTTTTGCGGTACCGATATCCGGCCGCCCACAGCGCTTTTCTCACTTTGACTTCCATCTTCGTATCTTTCCCACGGTTGCCGCTCATCGTTTTGAACACGGCTGGACTTGATGCTTTTGGTACGTTTTTGGCCATACCCCTCACCTCCCTCTATATAGGAAGATTCCACTTGAGAGGGAGAAGTACTCTTTTTAAGCGTCTAGAATCTGCTGGATGTAGTTTCGGTCTAACCAAAACGCCTGCTTTGTGATCCATTGTCCATCGGGGAGACGGACTTGGTCATCTCCATCCGCTCCTTTTGAACGTACATGTGCGACTTGATTGAATGTTGATCCGGGCAGGTTATTCTTCACTCTCTTTTTCATAGGGATCAACTCAACCCCTTCTCTGACGACCTTTCGAGCCTCAGACCACATCTCATATAGTTCGCTATCGATTGTCTCGAGCGGCATGTTCCACAGTCGAATGCCGACAAAGCGAGGGACTCGCTTTTTCTTCGGGACGTGTTCCTCATCATATTGAAATTCTAAGAAAAGATACTTCTGTTCCGCGAACGTATTGTAGAGGTCGGAATCTTCCCAGTCGCTTTGGCATAGGTTTTCAAAATCGACTTTGCCAAACGACATATGTTCGCGAATCGTTCCGTCGGGTTCTCGTGCGACCGTTTTGAACTTGATGTTCGCTTTTGCAAACTCTTCGATACTGGAGAGGTCTGTTTTCTTTACGCCTAATAATTTGGCCATAACGTGAGGAACCATTGCTTTATTCCTCGGGTTATAGGGGACCCCGGTCTCTTTACACAAATCAACCAACGACTTGCCGTAATGTGGAGAGAGGAGAGAGTTGAGAAGTTCTTCGATTGAGATTTTTTTTAACTCGCCCTGGTTCGCGATGGACTCCATTAATTCTGGGGTCAAATATTTACGAATCAACCCAGACATGTAGGAGGCTTTCAAAGAAAACGCACGAGGTTTGGCGGGTTCATCTGAGAATGGTTGAGTACGCACAATCGAACCATTTGCCCCTTTTGTGCAGGCGGACAGATACATGGTATCCGCCTCTGAGATGAGATGCGCCTCTCCGTTCTTGATTTTAGTAACGATTGTTTTCCAGTCCTGGCGCATCACGGCAAGATCTTCCTCTGAGAACTCGTTTAAGAACGCCTTATAAATACGATAGTCATCCATCGGAATCTCAGGCTCATACTGATAGAGCATGATGAGCATGCTCGTCGCTTTTGAGAGGAAACTGGAGGTCTCGAATGAATACTCGTGCTCACTATGGTAATCAATCATGTTCAAGACGAGTCGTTCTTTCGATGAATAGGTGCCATTCTTATTTCTCTTGAAAGGAGTGACCTTCAACTCGATACCGAGTTCCTCGAAGTCGGGACGGGCGTCCGAGTTGATGGGATACCCGAAATGGCTTTCCTCGATGACGTGACCAAGTGCTCCTTTTGACCGGACGTTTTTGATGCGCCCTGTCGTATCGATCTCACCAAATGTTTTTCCTTCGGCTTCTCTCGCTTTATCCATCAACTCTTGAACTGTCTCGTAACGCAAAGTAAAACCTCCTATAAATTTACATATATATTGAGTATAACTTAATCGTTGATCCCATTCACCATTTCTGTTAAACTATTCTCATTGAGAAATACTGCCGAATGAAGTACATTTAAGTTAGAAAATACGAAAGGGTGTTCCCATTGATTAAAGTAGTTGAGTTATTTGCCGGTGTAGGAGGTTTCCGCATCGCGCTTGAAGGAATTAAAGATGTGAATGCCGAGCCTACATCCGATAAATTCGATGTGGTTTGGGGCAATCAGTGGGAGCCGGCGACGAAGGTGCAACCGGCCTTCGATTGCTATGCTGAACGTTTTAAAGGACGTGGCCAACATGTGAATGAAGACATTGCCTTGTCTTGGATGGAGGCGGGTCCGCACCATTTACTCGTTGGAGGTTTCCCGTGTCAAGATTATAGCGTGTCGCGAAGTTTGAAGAACGAGCAGGGTATCCAAGGGAAGAAGGGTGTCTTGTTCTGGGAAATCATGAACATCATCGAGCAGGAGAAGCCGCCTTACGTTCTTCTCGAGAATGTCGATCGCCTGATGAAGTCACCGGCTAAGCAGCGCGGACGTGACTTCAGTGTCATGCTCCGTGCGTTTGCCGATCAAGGGTATACAGTCGAATGGCGTGTCATCAATGCGGCGGACTATGGATTTGCCCAACGTCGCCGTCGCATCTTCATCTTCGCGACACGGTCTGACTTGAATCACTCAAGCCGAGCGGGGAAAGCGAACCCTGAACAATGGTTGCTAGAAGAAGGATTCTTTGCGCCATCATTCCCAGTGCTTGAGACGACGAGTGAGAAACACCCAGGTTCAACATTCGAGTTGCCGAAAGACATCGTTGAGATTTCTGACACGTTCTCTGCGACTTATCGCAATGCCGGTATCATGACGGGGGACCAAGTGACGACGCTTGAAACGATTCCGGTTCGAGAGACACCTAAGACACTTGGAGAGGTCGTTCAAGAGGTATATGAGCAGTTTGGCCCTGCCCCAGAACAGTACTATCTAGATACAGAGAAGGTTAAAAAATCTGGGCGTACGGAAAAAGAGGAATTGGCTTACATGAAAGGGCCGAAAAAAATCGAGCGTACTTCTGCGAGCGGACACGTCTATGTTTATGCCGAAGGTGGCATGTCCTATCCGGATTCATTGGACCTGCCAGGTAGAACGATGTTGACGAGCGAAGGAACGTGTAACCGCTCGAGCCATGTTATCGAAGACCCGTATACGAAGAAATTGCGCTATTTGCGTCCAGAAGAGTGTGAAGGATTGAATGGCTTCCCATATGGATGGACGTCGACGATGACTGATCGCAAACGATACTTTACGATGGGGAATGCGCTCGTCGTCGGTTTGATTGAGCGGATGGGCCATCGAATCGCCGAGATTCATGAGCAAGAAGATGCTACCAACATTCTGCATGAAGTGAGACAGATGCAACTGTTGGGGACGTACAATAACTTTAAATAAGAAAACCTCTATCCCACCTTGTGTTTTTTGGTGGGATAGAGGTTTTCTTAGTCACTCCGCCATCAACGCACACACCGCATTCGAATACGCTACCGGATCTTCAATCGGTAACCCTTCAATGAGGAGGGCTTGTTGATACAAGAGGTCTGTATACTGTTTCGCTTTTGCTTCATCTTCCTTATAAACACGTTGGAGTGTCTGGAAGATGGCATGGTCGGCGTTCACTTCAAGTACTTTCTCCGCTTTCATACCGCCGCCGTTTGGCATTGCGTTCAAAATCTTCTCCATCTCAATCGAGACGTCACCGGCGACCGTCAGACAGACCGGATGTGACTTGAGGCGTGTCGACGCACGCACTTCTTTGACGCGGTCTCCGAGCTCTTCTTTCATGAAGGCGAACAAATCCTTGTTATCGTCGTTGAGCGATTTCGCTTCTTCATCATCGAGACCGAGGTCGCCGCTCGCAATCGACTTAAACTCTTTATCTTCATACGACTGAAGCATCTTAATCGCAAACTCGTCGATTTCTTCTGTGAAGTAGAGGATTTCGTAGCCTTCTTCCTTCAAGCGCTCTGCTTGTGGCAAGAGGTCGATGCGATGAATCGATTCACCTGTCGCATAATAAATATACTTCTGGTCGTCTTTCATTCGCTCGACGTACTCTTTCAGCGAAACGAGCTTTTTCTCGTGAGAAGAATGGAAGAGAAGCAAATCTTTCAACTCGTCTTTGGCTGCACCGAACTGGTCGTACACGCCAAACTTCAATTGACGTCCGAACGCCTCAAAGAACTTCTCGTAGTCCTCGCGCTCGTTTTTGAGCATCTTCTCGAGCATGCCTTTAATTTTTGATTTCACGTTCTTCGCAATGACGCGAAGTTGGCGGTCTTGTTGCAACATTTCCCGGGAAATGTTGAGCGAAAGGTCTTCTGAATCGACCATTCCTTTGACGAATCCGAAGTAGTCCGGCAACAGGTCAGGCGATTTCTCCATGATCAAGACACCGTTCGAGTAAAGCTCGAGTCCTTTTTCGAATTCTTTCGTGTAATAGTCAAATGGGACGGTTGATGGGATATAGAGAATCGACTGGTAACGGATCGTTCCATCGACATTCAAGTGGATGTGCTTGAGTGGCTCATCAAACCCATAATGCTTCTCGTGATAGAACGCCTTGTAGTCTTCGTCCGTCAACTCGCTCTTTCGTTTCCGCCAAATCGGCACCATGCTGTTGATTGTTTCTTCTTCGACGTAGTCTTCGTGCTCGTCTGAATCCTCTTTTTGACGATGCTTCGTCACATCGAGTTTGATCGGGTAGCGGATAAAGTCCGAATGTTTCTTGATGAGGGAACGAATCTCATACTCTTCGAGGAAGGAAGAATACGTCTCATCCTCAGTGTCGGCTTTCAAGTGAAGCGTGATTTCGGTACCGATGTCTTCTTTTTCTGTCGGTTCAATCGTATAGCCATCTACTCCTTCAGATTCCCAAAGATACGCTTGGTCGCTATCGACAGAGCGTGTACGTACCGTTACGCGGTCGGCGACCATGAAGGCGGAATAGAAACCGACGCCGAATTGACCGATGAGGCTGTGGTCTTCTTCCATCTTCGTCGCTTGTTTCATTGCGAGAGAGCCGCTCTTCGCAATCACGCCGAGGTTGTTTTCGAGCTCTTCCGCTGTCATCCCGACACCTGTGTCACGGATTGTGATCGTACGAGCGTCTTTGTCGAGCTCGATTTTGATGAAGTAGTCGTCTTTGTTGAACTCGATTGTCTCGTCCGAGAGGGCGCGGTAGTACATCTTGTCGATGGCATCACTCGCGTTCGAGATGAGCTCACGCAGGAAAATGTCCTTGTGTGTATAGATTGAGTGGACCATCAACTCTAAAATTCGTTTCGATTCGGTTTGAAACTGTTTCTTTGTCATGATCGTTCTCCTTTATCCGTTTGATTTTGGCACTCTGTACATAAGAGTGCTAACATTATTGATTATCCTAAAAATTAGGAAGATGTCAACCGGATTTGAAGAAAAGATTGACGGGAACGTAGGTTTCGCATATAGTTGAGTACATGCGATGAGCTGGTCTATGTAAGACGGCGGACATTCCCTTGAGGAACACGTTGTGGAGCGTGGTCCGTCGCGGTAGACTTTCGAGAGCACCTCTAGTGAGAGGTGCTCATTTTTTGTATGCGAATAAATTTTAATCACTCGAACTGCATGAATAAAGCCCGGACGACGCGTCTGGGCTTGTTTTAGTACCATTCTTTCGGTTCGTAATTCAATTCGCGGAACAACTGCTCACGCTCTTTTTTCGAAAGGTCGCGCCATTGGCCTGGCGGGAGCTTACCGAGCGTGATGTTCATGATACGCACACGTTGGAGGCGAAACACTTCATAACCGAGCGCCTCACACATGCGGCGGATTTGACGGTTGAGCCCTTGCGTGAGGGTGATGTTGAAGTCGAACTTCGAGAGCGGACGGACTTTACACGGAAGGGTCTTCTGTCCGAGGATTTTGACGCCGGCTTCCATCTGTTCGACGAACTCCGGTGTGATCGGCTTATCGACCGAGACGATATATTCCTTCTCATGCTCGTTTTCGGCACGGAGAATCTCGTTGACGATATCGCCATCGTTCGTCATGAGGATGAGACCTTCTGAGTCCTTATCGAGACGACCGATGTTGAAGATGCGGAGCGGGTGGTTGACCATGTCGACCAAGTTTCCTTTTACCTTCTTCTCTGTCGTACTCGTGATCCCGACCGGCTTATGGACGGCGATGTACACGTTGTTCCGTGCGACCCGGGCGATCGAACCGTTGACGAGGACTTCATCCCCTGGTTTGACCTGATCGCCGATTTTTGCTTTTTTCCCGTTGATGGTGACCCGACCCTCTTCGACGAGGCGGTCGGCTTGGCGGCGGGACGCCTTGCCGGATTCACTGATGAATTTATTGATGCGCATGATTACACGTCCTTTGTTTGGCTTCGTCCTCTCACTATAACGCATTTTCTACATAGCTGAAAACAAGAAACGAACAGGTTCCGTTTAGTCGAGCTTCGGAGGGTAGACGCGGGTGATACTGCCCCAAAAATTGAATTCATTGAAGTCGATATAGCGAACTTCCTTCACACGATTGTCGAGGACCTGAAGCAGAACGACATCTGGAAATCCCGGCTTCTCAAAGAGGAGATAGCCCACCCCGGTGACAGAATGGTTTTTATAGAAGCCATTGGCCATATTCAAGATGAAGGGGCGCCCGGCACTCAATTCCCGTTCGAATGTCGACCATTTCCATAAATAACGTGAACTTCCGTGTCCCTCGTATCCATACCGCTTCCATAGTTTTGTGACGATGGTGGCGATCCGGGTCGGAGGAGTGCCTTTTTCATCTTTAAAATAATTGGCAATCGCGATGTCACGGACGTCCTGCTGAATTTGATTGACGTCCTCCGGAATATGGTTGAATCCCTGGTCGCGATAAAAACGAAAGACGGCCGTAATCGACGTCAACGTGCAGTTGTTTTTTCCGTGTTCGAACTCCCGTTGAAGGAGGACGGGGACGCCTTGAATCCGTACGGTTCGCTTGAGCGTCCAACTGCCATGATACCGGTCGTTGACATACGCTTCCGGGTCAACGATTCCTGCATAGCCGTTATTGGCCACCTCTAACTGCCCTGCATACGTACGCTCCATCCTGTCCACCTCCTTTTCTTTCAGTATACAAAGAAGACCCTCTCTCATACAAAGGAGAAAGGGTCAGTGTGTTAAAAGACTAAATGTGCAATCCCGACAATAATCGGAAGCGTGATAAAAGTACGTAATAAGAAAATCAAGACAAGGTCGAGGAAGGAGATAGGTAGCTTCGAACCAAGCAACAAACCACCGACTTCAGACATGTAAATCAACTGTGTGACCGATACCGTCGCGATGACGAAACGTGTCAACTCACTTTCGATCCCACTCCCTAACACGGCAGGCAGGAACATGTCGGCAAATCCGACGACCATCGTCTGTGCCGCTTCGGCTGCCTCAGGGACTTGAAGGAACATCAAAATCGGCTCGAAAGGCTTCCCGATGATCGTGAAGAACGGTGTATATTCAGCGATGACGAGCGCGATTGTCCCGACTGACATGACGACAGGCAAGACACCAACCCACATATCGAGGACGTTTTTGAGTCCGTCTTTCACCGTGGCCATGGCACCTTTACTCGATTGTGATTTGTTCAACGCCTGCGAGAGCGCCCATTTCGTCAAGGACACATTAGACGGTACGGGTTCTTCCGGTTGTAGCTCGACCTTCTCGTACGACGTATCCGCTTTTTTCACGAGCGGATAAATCCGTGGCATGATGAGGGCTGCGACAAGCCCTGAAAAGACGATGGCCCCGTAATATTGCAGGAAGTAGGCATCAAGCTTCATGTACTGGAGGACGACAATCGTAAAGGTAATCGAGACGACCGAGAACGTTGTCGAAATGATGGAGGCCTCCCGCTTCGTGTAATAACCTTCCTCATATTGCTTCGTTGTAAGCAGAATTCCAATCGTCGCATCACCGACCCATGACGCGAGCGAGTCCAGTGAGGCCCGTCCCGGCAGGCGGAAGAGCGGACGCATCACTTTCATGAGAAGCGTCCCGACAAATTCGAGTAAGCCGAAGTTCAATAGGAGCGGCAGTAACATCCCGGCGAACAAGAATGTCGCGAACAGGATCGGCATGAGCGTGTTTAACAGTAATCCACCCGTGTTATCCGACGTAATGATTTCTGGTCCGATGACGAGTAGCGTCAGGAGCCCGACGATGAAGCCGATGACACGCATAACAAACCAGAATGGCGTCGGACTGAATAACGTGCTTAGATAGGCGCTATTCGAGATGAATGCCGGACGAGCAGTGAAATAGAGCAACGATCCGAAAATCGAGACGCCCATCATGATGACAGCTAGTGTCGGGACGTAATCCCCGATCCAGTCAATCAATAGATTGGACAAGAAGGCAACCGGAATCGTAAAGCCTTCCTCTGATGAGATTGGTACGATGAAAAACATGATGCCGATGAGCGATGGAATCAAGAATTTTAAAAAGTCTCGACTCGAAAAAGAAGGTTTCTTTCCGTCTGGTGCTGATAAACCATTCATGATGCATTCCCCATTTCCCCGAAGTGTTTGTGCTGTCTATGTATCCCCATTACACATCCAGCCCTTATTAAAACGTATTTCTTTCTCAGTATAAAAAATATGACCAGGTGCTATCAACCAAATGCGTGAATTTTCTAAAAATAATTGTGAGGCACTAGGCAAAACATTCGTATTCCCTATAGGCATTTAGTATGATGACGGCGAGTCCAACAAATTCAAGATATTTAGAAACTTCATTATAGAGATAGGAGAATGCATCATGAGATTGAGTGTGTTAGACCAGGCACCGGTCACGTCGGGTCATACGGGTGAGCATGCATTGAAGAGTGCTGTCGAGCTTGCGCAAGTCGCAGAGGAGTTAGGATATTACCGCATGTGGATGGCCGAGCACCACGGTGGCATGTCGTTTGCGAGTTCGGCTCCGGAGGTCATCACGGCCTATCTGGCGGCGAAAACGAACAAGATTCGTCTCGGGTCCGGCGGCATCATGATGATGCACTATTCGCCACTGAAGATGGCGGAAGTGTTCAAAACGCTCAGCGCTCTGGCTCCAGGCCGAATCGATTTTGGCGTTGGTCGTGCACCGGGAGGAGACGCGAACGCCATCTATGCGATGTCTCAAGGGCAAAAACCGATGATGGACGGTCTTTACGAAAAGCTCGATACGACGCTTCAATTGATCAAAGATGAAGCGCCTGAAGAGAGATGGTATAAGAACACGCCGGCCGCTCCGACCGGCATCACCCTTCCCGAGGCGTGGTTGCTCGGTTCAAGCGGAAGTAGTGCCGTACAGGCGGGACGAATGGGTCTCGGTTATTCGTTTGCTCAATTTTTCAACGGGGAACTGAGTGCCGACACGCTTGATACGTATCGCCACCACTTCACCCCGTCTGATTTTATGGAGAAACCGGACATCAGCGTCACGTATTTGGTGACGACAGCCGAAACGGAAGAAGAAGCGGAATATTTGGCCCGTCCGTCTGATTTATCCCGTCTCTTTTTAATGCGGGGGCAGTTGCGCCAACTATTGACTCCGGAAGCCGCGCAGGAATATCCGCTCACGGAAGTCGATCGCATGCATATCGCCAACAACCGGGCCATTCATCTTGTCGGCACGCCAAAACAGATCGCCCAGCAACTTCGAGACGAATCCGAACGATACGGTTTCGATGAAGCGATGATTTGCAGTATCCAACATAAGCAGCGTGACCGTTTGAACGTGTATCGCCTGCTCGCAAACGAATTGCTTTGATTTTTAAGCTCCTTCTCCGTTATGGGGAAGGAGTTTTTCAATAATTCAAAAAACACTTTACCTTTTTTTGAAAGGTCTTCTCTACATTAGCGTAAAAACGTTCTACACTAGAGGAAACTGTATCAATGGAGGTAGTGTATGAAACATATGAAAGGGGACCCACAATATCTGTTCGATTTGTTTGTTCGCTTGTATCGAATGGTATTTTTGATGGAAGTTACGTCGGATGGGTACCGCTACGTCCAAGTCAGTGAACAGGCAAGAATTGCTTCCTCGCTTCCTGAGAATGTGGCGGGTCGTTATTTACATGAGATGTATCGGACGGAGGTAGCAGATGAACTGATTCATCATTACGATCAGGTTGTCTTGACAGGTGAACCGGTCTATTTCATGTCCAAAATGAACATCGAAGCCAATACGGCGCGCTTTGCCTCGTCGATGTTGGTTCCGGTTGAAGACATAGAGGGAGAAGTCCGCTATGTCATCGGGCTAACAACGGATTTGTCAGAAGAAGCCGAACTTAAATTACTCCGCAGTATTGAACATATTGATTATTTGACCGGAATGCCGAACTTGATGAAGGTGAAACTGGAGCTCGAAAAGTTGTTTGAAGCAGAGGGGAATGAGGAGACGAGTGTCATGCGACTCCACATCAACCGCTTTAAAATGATGATGTCGCTACAGGGGGTAGAGCGATCAAATCAATTGATCAAGGAAATCACACGCCAAGTGGCAAATACGCTTCCGAAAGGTTCACTGATTGGCCGGGTCGACGGGGAAGACTTTATCGCGGTACTGCCCTATGTATCGTTGAAAGAGGCTCATATCTATGCCGAGCAGTTGCTTGAGATGATTGCGACAAACGCTTACCGAGTTGCGGAAGCGGAGTTTCCGCTTTCAGGATGTATCGGGATCAGTGCGGGGACAGTAGATGCGGACCGCATCATTTTGAACGCCTCCACGGCTTTGGTCGAGGCGCGACATGCCGGGAAACAAACCATTCGGTTATATGAACACGATGACTATGTTCAACGATACATCGACGAAATCACCATTGAAGCAGAGCTTGTCAAAGGGTTGCGACAAGATGAGCTGTACATGGTATACCAGCCGAAGGTTTCGATGGACGGAACGATTCATTTCGAGGCACTTGTTCGCTGGACGAATCCTATACTCGGAAACGTGTCACCAGAAACGTTTATCCGGATCGCTGAGCAGTCCTTGCTAATCGAAGACGTCACGGAATTTGTCATGCATCGTGTTTGCCAGAACATTCGTGAACACGCTTCGGTCTTCGGTGAACGACGCGTCGCGGTCAATATATCACCGATGCTGTTCCGTCAGGACTATATGGACGGAATGATGGATGTCATCGCGCAATATCAGTTGCAAGCGACACAATTCGAGTTTGAAGTGACAGAGCACACGCTCATGCAAGAACCTGTTGCGGCCATCAAGACGGTAGAGTCTTTGAAAAACAGAGGGGTTCGATTATTAATTGATGACTTCGGCGTCAGTTATTCCTCGTTGAACTATTTAAAAATGTTTGAAATCGATGGAATCAAAATTGACCGGTCTTTCATCTCACAGCTCGATCAAGAAAACGGATTGAAAGAATATGAAATCGTCAAACTCATCGTCTCGCTCGCGAAAAAATTGAACCTTGAGGTCACGGCAGAAGGGGTAGAAACGGAGGCGCAATACCAGGTCGTGCAGCAACTTGGTTGTGATGACGTCCAAGGGTACTTCTTCAGTCGTCCGATGTTGCCAACAGACATCGCTCCCGCCCTCGACATTCTGCACGCACAACACGCCGTGCTATCGAAAACCAGTGTGGGAAAACGCCTCTTGAAACCGTCGTTGAATGAGTCGGAGACAGAGCGCTTAAAAACAATCCTGCGACTTGAGATACTGAATACGCCCCAGGAAGAACGCTATGACCGAATCACACGACTCGTGACGAAAACACTGCAAGTGCCAATCGCCTTCATTTCTATCATGACGACGGATCAGCAATGGTTTAAATCATGTGAAGGAATCGAGCTGGAGGCGTCTTATTTGAAACGGGAATGGACGCTTTGTAATCGGGTGGTGTCGAGTGGAGCGCCATTTGTGATGGAGGATGTCGCGGCAGCCAATCTGGAAAGTGACAGTCCTTGGCTGAAGAAGGTCGGTTTTTATGCGGGTGTCCCACTCATCACGAAAGGGGGGCATGTCATCGGAACCCTCTGTGTCGTGGACAATCAAGCCCGGACGTTTGATGCGGATGCGTTGCGGACGCTCGAAGAATTTTCGCACTGGGTGATGGCGGAAGTGGAGTTGTCGGAAGAAACGCGCCGTCATGGCAGTCGACAGCAGGCACTCGAATCATTATATGAAGTCACGTCTCTGCAAATTCCGTTCAAAGAGCAATTGGAGCGGATTCAAGACGTAATTATGGAATGGGTAGGGTATTCCCATGCCATCGTTTTTTCCGTTGAGAAAGGATACCGACTCCTGTCTGAGCGAGGGGTCTCCCAATTAGAATGGGATGAACAGGCGTTGCGTCAACTCCATCGGCTGACGACAACCGGTCATCAAAAGTTGCAACAAGATGAACTCGTCATCCAGGATATTTCATTCGCTTCGATGATCAGTCTGCCACTCGTGCAGGATCGTCAAACATTCGGCTGGGTGGTGTTCTTAGCGGAGCAGGGAAACCTGAACGATATCGTTGACCGAGACGTGATTCAAGAATTGACGGACACGACACTTCTCGTGACCCGGTGGATGGAGAATGAAATTCGTAAAGAACGAAAACATCAAGAGGTTGCACGTTTAGCCAAACAAGACCCGCTGACGAAATTGGCAAACCGGCATGCCTTTATGACGGATCTTTATAAAAAAATGAATCGTTCCCAGGCGGCGACGCTTCTGTTCATCGACCTCGATGATTTCAAACGGGTGAATGATTTGTATGGTCATTTGATTGGAGATGAAGTACTCATCGAAACAGCGAATCGGATCGTGTCCTTCACAGAACGTTTCGGAGGCAAGGCCTACCGTTTTGCGGGAGATGAATTTTTAATCGTTCATGAAAAAGCCGGAGTAGCGTTCTCCTCGAAAGAAATCGAGACGTTGAACAAAGAAATTTCCGGGGAAATAAGGGGTTCCAACAACGAATTAATCAAGCTATCTGCAAGTATCGGCATCTCATCGACATCCAATTTGGAATCGGTGGATGAGTTGATCCATCAGGCGGATGCTGCCATGTATGTCGCGAAAAACAATGGCGGAAACCATTATTACGTGTATGACACTTATCAAAGACAGTAAGGGAGATTCTCTATGGGGAAGCTATGGTTGATTGAGGGATTACCAGGAAGCGGGAAGTCGACATTTTGCGAGGCGCTACGTGATGCTGAGAATAAAGCCACATTTTATTCTGAGGTCGATGCGAATCATCCGGTCGATGTTCATGGTGTGTACTGGTTGCAGGAGCAACCGGTGCAGGGCGAAGTTTTAGGTGAAGCGGATGGCGGATGGCTTGTACGGTATGGGTCAGGGGATGCGATTGCCGGGACAGACGTATATGAGCTACCGTTTGAACAGCATGCTCGAATCATGCTTGCGCGGTGGCGTCAGTTTGTCGAACAGGTAAAGCAGAACGGACAGCGCTATATTTTTGAATGTGCGTTTCTGCAGAATCCCTTTACAATCGGAATGGTCGCACAAGATGTCCCGCACGAGCAAATCGAGGCATATGTATCTGAGATTGCTGAAGTCGTCAGACCGCTTGCACCAACAGTCATATATTTAGAGACACAGAATGTGGAAAAGGTGTTTCGGCAGGTGTATGCTGAGCGTCCGGAAGGGTGGCAGACAGGATTCGTTGCGTATTATACGAGTCAGCATTATGCAAAACGTTGTAACCACCAGGGTGTCGACGGAACGATTGAGATCTTAAAGGAACGTCAGGAGCGTGAGATGAAGCTATTGAATCGATTGGCACTGCATCATCTCGTGATTCCAAACGATGAGCGTCGCTCTTTAGAAGGACTGAAAAAGATGCTGGAGGTCCCGTCATGCAACGATTAATCCGTCATTCGGAGCGTTTTTGGTACATGACGCCTGTTGAAGAAACCGATCGTCCGATATTGGGCGCAGTTGTTGGGGAGACGTACACATTGATGATTGATGCGGGAAATTCTGAGGCCCATGCCCGTTTTTTCATCGAGGAACTTGAACGGCAAGGAGTCAGCTCGCCTTCTTTTCTCGCGTTGACCCACTGGCATTGGGATCATATTTTCGGGTTGTCCGCCCTGCCAAACGTTCTTTCCATCTCAAGTGAAGCGACAAAGCGGGAAATGGAAAATCTGCTTCCCTATACATGGGATGATGATGCACTAACAGAGCGGGTTCAGGCGGGAATTGAAATTGAGTTTTGTGCGGCGGCCATTCGAAAAGAGTATGGCGCAGACCGATCAATTCGAATTACGTTGCCGACACTCACGTTCAATGAATCCGTGACGATTGAACTTGGCGGCGTACGGGCAGTGTTGAAGCATGTCGGAGGAGATCATGCGGCTGACGCAGTCGTCGTCTATATTCCGGAGGAAAAGATATTATTTTTAGGAGATGCGCTCTATGCCAATCTGTATGCCTCTTCCTGGCGGATGACAGCGACTGAAACCTTGCGCTTGTTGGACGCGATTGATGAATTTGATGCCAATGATTACGTCTGGTCACATGGGGAAGTCGTCCATCGTGCCGCGTATGAGAAAGATCGTGATGCACTTCGAAAAATTGCGGAAATCACGATAAATTTCCCGGGAAATAAAGAGTGTATCACGACGGAATACGAACGTCTGGTCAATCGGAAAACCGATGAAGAAGAGCAGGAGTTGATTACCTTTTTTGCAAATGGATCGGAGGGTTCCCGTTGAGTGACATCATTCAAATTCACGAAGAAAATGAAGCGTTTCAACACTTTTTAACCGGGAAACTACGCGCCTATAACGATCTCCATTCTTTCCATCATCGTCAGATTCGCAATGCTAACGTACCCGTCATTCAATTGAAAGTGGAAGAGCGTGGCGAAGTGATTGGGGGATTGTTCGGAAGCGTCTACTGGGGATGGTTCGACCTCGACCGGTTATGGGTGGACGCGGATCACGCGAAAACAGGAATTGGCACGAGGCTTCTGCAAGAAGGGGAGCGCCAAGCGATTCAACTTGGGGCGAAATACGTTAAACTAACGACTTTTTCATTTCAGGCGAAAGCATTTTACGAGAAATTCGGTTACGAAGTGGCTGGTGTTTTACATGATTTCCCGCCCGGGTCGGATTATTACATGATGACAAAATCACTATAAAAAGGCGACGCGAGTCGCCTTTTTAATATACTTTATCCCCGTTGAAGATTGAATTTTTGACCATGACATAATCCACGGTGCGTAACGCGTCCAAATTGTCTCCTCCAGCATAGGAGATTGCGGACTGGAGATCTTGTTCCATCTCTGTCAAGGTGTCTTGTAATGCCCCTTTATGCTCAACGTACATCTTTTTCCCTTCCACATTCTTACGTTCCCCTTTTTGGAATTCAGAAGCAGACCCGAAGTACTCTTTTAACACTTTCCCGTCCTGTTCGAACGTCCCCCCCGGAGATTCATCATGTCCGGCGAAAAGTGAGCCAATCATCACCATCGAGGCACCGAAACGAATCGATTTGGCGATATCACCGTGCGTGCGAATTCCCCCATCCGCAATAATCGGTTTCGTAGCTGCCTTTGCACACCAACGCAGTGCGGCAAGCTGCCATCCGCCCGTGCCAAATCCGGTTTTGATTTTCGTAATGCACACTTTCCCCGGACCGATCCCAACTTTCGTCGCATCGGCTCCTGCGTGTTCGAGCTCGCGCACGGCTTCGGGTGTCCCGACATTCCCCGCAATGACGAATGACCCCGGCAAATGGTGTTTAATATGTTGAATCATGCGAATGACGGCGTTTGAATGACCGTGGGCAATATCGATGGTAATGAACTCAGGGGTATGACCTGTCTTCGCCAGTGTTTCGATAAACCCGTATTCTTCTTGCTTGACCCCGACACTGATCGAGGCATAAAGACCTCGTTCATGCATGTCTTGAATGAAAGCAAGACGTGCTTCGGGATTGAAGCGGTGCATGATATAGAAATATCCGTTTTGAGCAAGCATTAGGGCTACTTTTTCATCAATGATGGTCTGCATGTTAGCCGGTACGACAGGTAGTCGAAAAGTGAATCCACCCAATTCGATGCTTGGGTCACACTCTGAACGACTATCTACGACACATTTTGCGGGAATTAATTGAATATCTTCATAATCAAATACTTTATCCACTCGGAACACCCCTAATACCGAACATTTCGGTTTTTATTTGTAATAATACTTCGTCCATTCGGTAATATAACGTAATAATGAAAAGAAGTCAAAGGATTTAGCAGAATTCCCAACTTAAAAAAGAATGTTATGAAGTGTTTAGCCGTTAAATGTTCGATTATTAGGTATTAATAAGATGTTTCACGTGAAAAAAGACCACTCAACAGTGGTCTTTAGCTAGTGCATATTGATTTCGACCGCCTGCTTTGGCCTCGTATAAAGCAAGGTCGGCACGTTTTAATAGTTGTTTCGTTGACAAACCGTTCACGAACCGGGCAACCCCAACACTTGAAGTGGTGATGAAGGTATGTTCTTCAATCTGCCAAGGGCGCTGCAGTGCATAAATGATCTTTTCGGAGACGCGATGCAGGGCAGAGATGTCAGTAAAACGAATCAAGACCGCAAATTCATCGCCCCCGAGCCGGGCAATCATATCCTGTTTTCGCAGTACGTTTGTTAATCGATGTGCGAGTTGACGCAGTAATTCATCCCCTACATCATGCCCGAACGTGTCATTGATATGTTTGAACCGGTCCACATCAAGGGCGAGGACGGCAAGTTCTTCTTCGCTCTGGTTGATTGTTGAAATGGCCTCGTCCAGATAAGCGAGGAAATAGCGTCGGTTCGGCAAATCGGTTAACGTATCGTGATAGGCCATATGTTTCAACTGTTTTTCTAACGCTTTTCGTTGCATGATTTCACGGCTGACGGTTAAGTAGTGCAACAAATTTCCGAAGTCGTCATAGATGGCTTGGATTTTCGTCTCGAGCCAGATCCATCGCTGATCCGCATGGAAGTGTCTAAATTCGAGTGTCAACGGCGCATCTTCTTCCGTCAACTTTCGGAGTTGTCTTCTCACTGCGTCGACATCCTCCGGATGAATGAAGTCCAGGGAGTTCTTTCCTTCGTAGTAGTTCGGGACAAAACCTAATACTGCACGATGGGAAGGGGATGCGTACCGGACGAGGCCGTTTCGTTCGAGAATACAGACGAGATCGCTCATATTCTCGGTAATCAAACGATACTGCGTCTCGCTCTGCTTCAATGCTTGTTCCATTGCCCGCTTCTCAGTCACATCCCGTAAAATCGTCAGAACGGCCGTCGTGCCTTCATAATCGATCAATAGACTGCTGATGTCCATGTGCAGGCGGTTTTGCTTCGGAGTAACTACAATCATTTCCGTATCATGTACAGGGCCACCGATGGCGAGTCTTGCCAAACGGACCTTTGTCTGCTCATGATACTCTGCCGCGATGAACGAGAAGATTGATTCACTCTCGAGGTACGTTTCTCCGATTGTTTGAAGTGCCATCGCGTTCGCGTAAAGAATCTGTCCTTCCCGATGGACAATAATCCCTTCCGGAATCGTTTCAATCAGTTGACGATAGCGGCGTTCGCTTTCCTTTGTCGCGCGCTCCGCATTTTTTTCCGGTGTCAAATCGATAATAATCGCGAACAAGCCCGTGATATTGCCGCCAATTTCAATCGGGATGTTCAGGACTGCGAGGTCGAGTCGTTCTCCGGATTGTTTGTAGGCATAAATGTGGTACTTGTGTGGGATACCGGTCAATGCAAATTGAAGACTTTTATGTACGCGTGCCCGCTCCTCTTGTGGTAGCAAACCTAAAAAAGGACGATGTGCCAAATCGTTTTCATCATAGCCTGTAATCGCTGAAACGGCAGGGTTGATGGATTTGATGTTCAAGTTATGATCGAGCACAAAGATTCCGTGCGGAGAATAGCGGCGGAGTGACTCGTGGTGATCTCGTAAGATGGACAACTCCAATTCACGGCGCTTTCGTTCCGTAACTTCCCGAACGACCGAGACAATGTGGGTACAGGTGCCACTCTCGTCAAAAATCGGTGTCACTTCAGATTCGAAGTAATCGAGTGGCAACGTTAAGACATCATTTGATTCGACCGTGTCGGTATAGAATGAGTCGGCGAGTCGATAATCTTCATACACGACACTTTTCCCTGTTTGCACAGCCTCATCATAATGCATTTTGATCAAAGCAGCTGTCTCGGAAGGGACCAATTCATCAATCGACTTTCCGAAATCGTCATCCGACCAGTTGATTGCCCGCTTCCCTGGTTCGTTCACAAAGACATAGCGATACGCTGAGCCGTCGACTTCCATGAAAAACACAAAGTCGGAGATTTTATCAAACGTTCGAAGTAAAATCGAAGTATTGTGTTGGAGTGTGTGGTCAGCTTGCATGTATGTCCCTCGTTTCATTCATTACTTTTTTACACGTCATTTTTATCTTACCGTAACGAGATGCAAATGTGTGAACTTTCAAAAAAAGACAGGATTGAATTCAATCCTGTCAGGCGGCGTGCTTCATTTTTTCGTGTTCGACGCGTCCGTTCATCACGTAATATACATACAAGGTGACGAAGACGAGACCGGCGAGACCGAGATAAAGTTGTGAGAAACCCATCAACGGGATGAGGAGCCCGATAAAGTACGGCCCAAATCCGAGTCCTGCATCCAGGGCGATGAAAAACGTCGAAGTCGCCATCCCCATCCGATGTGGAGGGGACGCTTTGACGGCGATCGCTTGGGTACCGGATTGGATATTGCCGAATCCGAGACCAATCAGGACACCGGATAATAGCAAGGTCCAGGCGCTGTCTGCCTGACTCAATACGAGTAATCCGATAGAGAACAGGGCGATGGCCGGATACATGACGACATTCGCTCCGCGCCGATCCATCAGTTTTCCAGTGATGGGGCGGGAGAGCAGGACGGCGACAGAGTAGACGAGGAAGAAGACGCTCGCCGCCTCAAGTAAATCGAGTTCGTTGGCATAAAAGTTAATGTATGAAAGAACACTCGAATAACTGAGCGCAGCCAGCCCGATGATGAGTGCAATCGGAAGGGCTTTTGGTTCGACGAATGATTTTAAAGAAAATCCGCGGACCAGCTCCGGCTCATTCGCTTCCGGGACGTCAACCATAAGAGAGCTGAACAGACTGATCAACCCGATTACAAAGCACAGAATAAAGATGACCGAGAAGTTGGTGTGCTGACTGAGTAACAGGCCGACGAACGGACCGATTGCGGTCGCGAGCGTCGAACTCATACTGTAGTAACCAATTCCTTCCCCTTTTCGTGCGGGAGGGATGACTTGGGCAACAATCGTTCCCGTCGCCGTACTTGATAACCCCATCCCGAGACCGTGCACGAACCGGGTCAGCAACAAGAATCCGACGCCCCACTGTAAAAAGTAAAGTAAGATAGTCAGCGTGAAGAACGTAAGTCCCATCAAGAGTGTTCGTTTTCGACCAATCGAATCGATGAGTCGCCCGATGAACAGTCGTCCCGTCAATGTCCCGATAATAAATATGCCGGTCACAAGACCAGCCTGACTTGTCGTCGCACCATAAGCCTCAACGGCATGAACACCGATCGTGACCATGAGAAGGAAGAAGATGAGCGTCAAGAAAAAGTTGACGAGAGAAATAATTAAAAAATCTTTCGTCCAGAGTTTTTGTACCTGGTGTTGCATCTGAAATGACGCCTCCTTGTTTATCTGAAACTAAATAGTTAATAAACATAACTAAAGGAGTATAACAGATACGTTCAGACGTTGTCTTGATTCAGGTATTAATAAAGCCGACAGTTCAAGCTGCCGGCTAACTTCATTAAGAGACAGGGTGTTTTCGATACCATAATACGAGCGGAACCAGAACAAGGGAAATGATACCGCCGAGCAAGGAGAGCATTAAATAACTGGACTGTGCCGCAATCACACCGGACAACATCCCTCCAGAAGCTCCGGATAGTGCAATCCAAACGTCCACAGATCCCTGCGTTTTCGCCCGTGTCTCAGGTGTGGTGGCATCTACGAGAATGGCAGTTCCACTGATAAGACCAAAATTCCAACCGACGCCAAGCAATACAAGACCGATGATCAATAGGAAAAGTGAGTCTGCCGGTGCATACGCCGCCACGACACCCGCGAAAAAGAGCGTGACACCGGAGGCGATTGCCATCACATCCCGGCCAATCTTATCGACAAGCACACCTGTGACGAGAGACGGAAGATACATGGCCCCGATGTGGAATCCGATGACGAGACCGACGGCACCCAGCTCATGCCCGTGCTGTCTCATGTGTACAGGCGTCATTGTCATGATAGCGACCATGACGATTTGACTGAGCACCATCACGAAGGCACCGACATAGACTCCCCGGCAATCGGAAACCTCACTTCCGTCAGAGAGGGAGGTTTGATGCTTAGTTCGCTGAGAATGTTCAATGGCGCGTGCGACGAGTAACGGGTCCGGGTTTAAAAAGATCAATAAGACGAGTCCGGCTAACAAATAGGCGACTCCCGCGAGAAGAAACGGTCCCGATAACGTAGGTAAACCGATGGTATCTGCGATGCGCCCCATCGGTCCGACTAAATTCGGTCCTGCCACTGCACCGAACGTTGTGGAAACCATAGCGATACTGACTGCTGTGGCTCGTTCAGTTGAATTTGCCAAGTCTGTTCCGGCATAGCGGGCTTGAAGGTTCGTCGCCGTCCCGGCCCCATAGATGAGGAGTGAGAAAAATAAGAGCGGAATGCTCTCGGCCGTCGCTGCGATGATGACCCCGAACGCCCCAATTGCCCCGGTAATAAAGCCCGTAGCGAGTCCGAACCGGCGTCCGACGCGCTGTGACATCATGCCGATCAAAAAGGCGGCGCCGGCTGACCCAAGCGTGAATAATGCCGTCGGAACACCGGCGTACGCATCGGTGCCCAATAAATCTCGTGCAAGTAAGGCGCCTACCGTGATGCCGGCCGCAAGTCCGGCTCCTCCGAAGATCTGTGATAACACGACAATGACCAGCGTTCGTTTATAGAGTCGTCGTTGTTTTTCCACATCTGCTACGTATGATTCGATTGTCTGTTTCAAGGATACTCCCCCTTTAATAACGATATACCCCCCTTAGTATATATTCAGAGGAGGGGGAAAGAAAGGAGAATGAAAAAACCCGACCAATAAAAGGTCGGGTTGGGGGTCAAGCGCGATCCCAAAAACGAGCTTGAGCTATCGCGTCGATAAATGAGTCGAATCCATCGAGGTTATGCTCAGCAAAATTGAAGACACCAGGTTGGTCCCTCTTCACACGACACGTGGAGAGTGCCTCTTTATGATGCACATGAAGAGCGAGCGGTTTATAGTGTTTGTACGTATTCTCGATAAATTCGAGCACGTCGTCTTCAATTTTTTCTGCTGCACTCACTAAGAAGGCAGCATCAAATAAACTAGAGTCTACGGTGTCATATGTTTCCTTCACTTTTAAATCGCCCAGCGTATACGCTTTTTTGCCGATGAGGCTATAGTTGATCCGGTTGTCTGCCAATGTTTGAACCCATTGTTTCACTTGATTCGCATCAACGTCACCGACAAGGAGAAGTGCGACGCTCTTCGTGTCCGTTTTTTTGATCGTGTTCGCCATCGAGAGGGCAGGAGAGGTCTTGTCCAATTCAACTTCATGGTTTTCCTCAGGTGCACTTATTCCCAAGTTGTCTGCGACGACTTCGGCGAGATGACGATCGATATGGTTTAACAAATCAACGGCATTTTCTTTCACCATGTCAGATTCGCATTTCCCGAGTTCAAAGCTGCAGGCGTCCTGAATGTGTTGCTTCTCAACGTCGGTCATACTGTTATAGAAGAGTTTTGCTTGTGAATAAAAATCGAGGAAACTGTCGCTTCGTCCTCGGATTTTATGTCCCTCAATCTTTTCTTGATAGTGCTCAAACCCGCCTTGTTCAACTGGAACCGGCTCGGGTTGATTGTCATTGAGGGCATTTTTGTGATAGCTGGTTTGACCTTTATGGACAGTCATTTGATGCATTCCGTCCCGTTGGTTGTTGTGGAACGGACAGACCGGTTTATTAATCGGGATTTGATGGAAGTTTGGTCCACCAAGACGTGATAATTGTGTATCGGTATACGAGAATAGGCGACCTTGTAGGAGTGGGTCGTTTGAGAAGTCGATTCCTGGGACGAGGTGTCCTGGGTGAAACGCGACTTGCTCGGTTTCTGCAAAGAAGTTATCGACATTTCGGTTCAATGTCATCTTGCCGACAAGTTTAACGGGAATGTCTTCTTCCGGCCATAGCTTAGTTGGGTCCAGTAAATCAAAATCATATTTGAATTCATCTTCTTCAGGAACAAGTTGCAGACCAAGCTCCCATTCAGGATAATCCCCTTTTTCAATTGCTTCATACAAATCAACTCGATGGAAATCGGCATTCTTTCCGAGTGCTTTTTGGGCTTCGTCCCACACTTGAGAATGGACACCAAGCTTTGGTTTCCAGTGGAATTTGACGAAGTGAGATTTACCTTCTGCATTGACGAGTCGGAACGTATGCACCCCGAATCCTTCCATCATGCGAAGGCTGCGGGGAATGCCGCGGTCACTCATCGCCCACATAACCATATGTGCCGTTTCGTGATTTTGTCCAACGAAGTCCCAAAATGTATCATGCGCACTCCCGCCTTGGGGAACTTCTGTATGTGGTTCAGGTTTGACCGCATGGATGAGATCAGGGAACTTAATGGCATCTTGGATAAAGAAGACCGGCATGTTATTTCCAACCAGATCGTAATTTCCTTCGTCTGTATAAAATTTGGTTGCGAATCCCCGAACATCGCGAACCGTATCTCCAGAACCTCGTGACCCTTGGACCGTCGAGAAACGAACAAATACCGGTGTTGTCTTCGATGGATCGTTTAAGAAATCAGCTTTTGTGAACTCGGCAAGAGGTTCATATACTTGAAATTCTCCATGGGCTCCGACACCACGAGCGTGAACAATCCGCTCCGGAATTCGTTCATGGTCGAAATGCGTCATTTTTTCCCGGAAGTGAAAGTCTTCAATTAATGTCGGACCCCGACGTCCTGCTTTAAGCGAGAATTCGTCTTCTGCCATCTTTAGCCCTTGATTTGTCGTAAATCCGGCTTTTTGCTCGTTATTAATTGTATGTTGTTTTAACTGCTCCTCTTTCTTGTTTCCCATATGATTTCCTCCCTTAAGTATAACTGACCCTATAAGTCCCGATTTGACCTACTGTATGGATGTTCCCTATACGTTATAAACAAACCCTCTTTTTTGAAAAAAGAGGAAATTTGGAAATAGAAAAACCGCAGACATCTGTCTGCGGTCCAAAAGTTATTTTTTAATGACGACCGATGAAGGGGTTGCCCCTTTTGCATAGGTGATTCGTTGGACGTTCTTCGCTCCATGAATCTCAGCGAGGTTCTCTCCATCTACGATGACTTCTTTTACCACAGCTCCGTCAAAGTCGATCACGGCACCAGCCTGTTTCGGTTTGACCTGGACGACGACATCTTTGAGTGCGTCACCTGTCAATTCCGTGTAAGCTCCGCGTACGAAGATTCCGTTTTTGAAGTGTGTCCCGCTGCCGATCGTCACCCCGATGAAATCGTCCTGAAGGACAAGGCGTGCAGCAGGGTGGTTCTCAACCGTATAGCGTGTCAATTCAGGACCAGGAGTAAAGTCGATTTGTGCGAGGACCGGGTCATGGTCACTTGCACGGCCTGACATTTCTGTAAAGTCGGAGTTGACGTGAATCATATCGATTTTCGTTGAGGCGGCAAGGTGGTTCGAAACGAGAATGTGGTCGAGTACTTGCGAGTTTCCTTGATAGACATAGGAATAACGGTCTACAGCAGGAACTTTTTCGACCATGTTCGTCATCAAATCACCTTTAAAGATTTGAAGCGCCTCTGAAAATTCGAAGTCATTGAAATCACCGAGTGCGACGACGTTCGCCTCTGGATTTTTCGTTTTCACGTCGGCAACGAAGTTATGAACGACTTGTGCGATTTGTTTACGTTGAACCTCACTGCCGAGAATGACCGGTTGTTGTGAACCGAAGAACCCGGTGTCTCCACCTTTTGAGTTCCAGTGGTTCGCGATGACGATGACGTTTTCGCCTTGGAAGTCGAACTGTGCAGCAAGCGGCTTACGAGAACTGTCGAATGCCGGGTTTGTCGGATCGATGCGGCCAGGGTTATGCGTCAACTTGCCATCCGCATAGCCGACAGCCGTTGTGGCATCACCGGCAGGCATTCCTTCCGTCAATGAGACGCGTTCCGGGTCGTACAGGAATCCGACACGGATGTTGGCGTTTGGAGCTCCACCGTCCTGGTTGTTCTCAGGGTCGATGTTGACGTATTTGTAAGTCTTCCCGCCGACCGCGACAATATTATCGATTAAGCGTTGATAGCTTTGGTCAGCCGAAGAGTCGCCAGCATCTTGACCGTTGTTATCCTGTACTTCTGTGACTCCGATAATGTCCGGACTGTTCAACTCTTCAACAAATGCTTTTGCCAATTTGAGCGCTTTCTCGTCAGACGTCTCTTTGACGTTGTTTGAGAAGTTCTCCAAGTTGTATGAAGCGATCGTTAATTGATCTTCTTCTGCCTGAATGAACGTCTTCTCGCGCTGAGCGTCGCCCTTCACGAAGGCGGCTTTCATCTCTTCGAGAGAAGCTTGAATTTTATAGTTGCCGTACGAATAACTGACGACTCCGACAATCGGGCCGTTGAAGCGGTCGCCTGTCGCGACGTCGAAATCACGCGCCTCTGCATTCGGTTCCAATCGGAATTGGATACGCTCAGGATTCGGATCGTTTTTCTTGAGTAAAATCCCGCCGTTGTATGTTTCCGTCGGCGTTTCTTCAAGAACCGTGACTAAATCACCGTATTGTTGTGGTCCGACCGACTTCAAGTTGTTCGTCTCGACACGCATGCCTTCGAGGCTTTCCCAGAAATCGATGGCATCTTTGTCCGGATTGAAGACAGCAAGGTTGTCACTGTCGATGAATTCCGTCGGCAGGTTCGACGCATCGATCGTAATCGGAGCGGGGAGGGTGACACCGCTTTGAAGCACGTCGACCGACCCGTAGCGCACATCGAGTTCTGTCATCTTCATATCTGTTTGTTGACGGTCGCTATACCCTTCGATGGCGTATTCGCTGACTTTCCCCTTCACTTTGACCAAATCACCGACTTGGATTCCGGCAATCGAGCGTCCGCCGTAAAGGACGATTCCTTCCGAGGTCCGTGCGTCCTGATCCGCTTCTGCATCCGGTGTTTGAATGAAGTAATACGTTGTCCCGCTCGAGACGAACGTCGATGTGACGACGCCTTCGACACCTTCTACTGTTTGTCCGTTCATCGGAGATGTATGAGAAGCACCTTGAATATCATGGATCCGGATTTTATCTGTGATTTTATAATCGTAAGTCGTGACAGCACTGAACGTTTCGCCCGTTTTGACGACTGTTTTTAAAGTCGTTGACGCATCGATATGGATCGGTGCTTCGTAACGTGTCCCGCTCACTTTCGGATCTGAACCGTCTAACGTGTAGAAAATCTCTGAATCCGCCGTCGTCGTTGCCAACGTGACGTCTTGAGGTCCGATGAATACGCCAGCGCCTGGTGTCGCCACAGCAGGGCGGAGCACCGACGTGTCAATTAACGTGTCGGAAGGGTCGCGTGGGATGATTTGATAGGCATCATCGAACTGCTGAACGATTCCCGTGATCGATGAATAGTTCACGTCTGTCTGCAAATCAAGAATGTTGCGCTCGTCCCGAACGATGAAGTCCGTCGTTCCGTCTGTCGCGACTAAGTTTTGTCCACTGCCCGAGAGCGTGACGTTTTGAACGGTTACGAGTTCCGACTCGACGTCCTCATTGATTTGTTCCCCAGTCAAAACTTGTGCTGCTGGGAGTGTCGCTGCTTGTTTTGAAACGACGACGGCACTGTTCAATTGAAGAAGTTCACGGTACGAACCGACAACGCCTGTGACAACGATCTCGTCACCGACATTGACCGCGAGGGACGTCGGACGAATTGAAAGACCGCCCGTTGCGTCTTGAATCGAAATCGTATTGGCGAGTTTGGCTGTGACGACCCCTTTGACGGTGACGTTTTCGCCTTCTGCAGTGGCCCGTGCATCTGCGATTGAAATCGGCGTGACCGGTGCAGGTGGTTCAGCGGTGCCACCATCCCCATATTCGACGCCGTGGAATGTATGTTTCCCGAGATTATCGAAAGTGTCTTGCGGTGTCGAAGTCCACTCTACCGTTGGGTCAAAGGCATCACTGCCATCACTGTCACCTTGTGTCACCGTATCTTTACGGATAAGCGATTGCTCGGCAGTAGCGACAGTTGTACCCCATTTTGATCCCGGGTCAAATCCGAGTTGCCCGAATACATCGAGGACCGTTCCGCCCTTTTTCAATATGATTGTGTCATCCCCGTTGAAGTTGGTCACACTGCTCGTTGTATTCGACTTTGCTTTTAATGCGTCAGACGCACTGCCATTTACGATGACGTATGTAGCACCGGGTGCTAACGTTCCTGTCAGATTCAACGTGTTCCCTGCAGTGGTGCCTCCGTTTGAATACAATTCGATTGTGTAAGCGGAAAGGTCGATCGTCGCGTTCGTTCCGTTGAACAACTCAATCGCTTTGTTGTTACTTGACCCTTCCACATATTCAGAAATAAATAAATCAGTTGCGTCCAGTAACCCCTCAGCTTGGACAGTTGTCGCGAGCGGCGTCATACTGCCGGCAATCAGTCCGACAGATAATGCGAGACCGGTCGCTTTCTTGAATGAACGTGCATGTTGTTTCCCCATGTTCTTGTCTCCCTTAGTTTAAAAGTCCGATACAAGTGCCCCGTTCGCTGTACCTATTAACGAATAGACGTGCCCCCTTTACGTCTAAAACAAAATGGTAGCGCTTACATTAAACGACTTGCCACAAATTTATGTGGATTCTTTCATCTCTTGTAAAGAAAGCGAAACCATCTTCCAACTTTTCGACTACATGTTAAACATAACCAAGCAGACGTCGGAACTCAATCGTCTAAACACGAAGTTATGATTACATTTTGATTACAAGGTGAATGGGATTTTTAAACTTGACGATTAAACATATAAATTCTACACTGTTTTAATGTTGACTAATTTTATATGTTAAGTTTGTTTTTTAGGAGGCGTTCATGAAAGAGACAATCTATCCTGTCATTCCTGGGGCAGGAACATTTTTCTTCGAAGGAAATGAAACCGGCGTTTTGCTGTGTCATGGATTTAATGGGACCCCGCAAAGTGTGCGTGACGTAGGAATCGATTTGATGGAACGAGGGTTTACCGTCTACGCCCCCCGACTCACGGGTCATGGGACCGCTCCGGAAGATTTTGAATGTTCGACGAATCGATGTTGGTATAAAAGTGTTGTGGAGGGAATTGAGCGATTGCGGGAGACGTGTGACACCGTCATCGTTGCAGGACAATCGATGGGCGGTCTTCTGGCGATCAAGGCCGCATTGGAACACAAGGTGGATGCGATTGTGACCATTAATGCAGCCATGTCTGTACCGGGATATGCTTGCCATGAGGCGGAGACGACTTGTCGATTCATTGACGAAGATGCACCGGACCTTTTGGCCGAGGATGTTTATGAGATCATCTACGACCGCGTTCCGACGAAAGCGATTCGCGAATTGTTGTCGTTAATTCAGGAAATTCGTCCCCGTGTACAGGAACTTCAAGTCCCGACTTACGTCATTCATTCGGCCGTAGACAATGTCGTCCCCCCGGAAGACTCGATTTGGTTATATGAACAAATTCAAACGCCGAAACAATATGCGGTGCTACAAAATGCATACCATGTGGCAACGATGGATCATGATAAGAACTATCTGGCCATGCTGATCGGGACATTCTGTGAACAAGTTTCGACGCTTCAACGAAATGCAGTCTGACGACTGCATTTTTTATGTTTTGAATTCTTTGCAAACGCTTGCACTAATGCTATTGTAAGACTAGAACAATACCTTTACTGTAGGAGGCGCGCGTCAAATGGAAACGACGTTCAGTCAGACAAAACAACCTGAAGTGGCCCGTGCATGGTGGAAAGAAGCCATCGCATATCAAATTTATCCGCGTAGTTTCAACGATTCTAACGGAGATGGAATTGGCGATCTTCGTGGCATCATCGATAAACTGGATTACTTAGAAGACCTTGGGATTGATGTCATCTGGATTTGTCCGATGTATAAATCCCCGAATGACGATAATGGATATGATATCAGCGACTATCAGGATATTATGGATGAATTCGGTACGATGGAGGACTTTGATGCCTTGCTCGAAGCCGTTCATGCCAAAGGGATGAAGCTGTTGTTAGACCTTGTCGTCAACCATACGTCTGACGAACACGCATGGTTCGCAGAATCAAAAAGCTCAAAAGATAATCCGAAACGCGACTGGTATATTTGGCGGGACGGCAAGAATGGTGAGCCGCCGAGCAACTGGGCGAGTATATTTGGGGGATCGGCCTGGGAATACGACAAAGAGACGGACCAATACTATTTGCACGTCTTTTCGAAGAAACAACCGGACCTGAATTGGGAGAACCCTGAAGTTCGCACGGCAGTATATGACATGATCAACTGGTGGCTCGACAAAGGGGTGGATGGCTTCCGTGTCGATGCAATCAGTCATATTAAAAAAATGCCGGCTGATACGATGCTGCCTTCTCCGGAAGGGAAACCGTATGTCACAGCTTTCTCGATGTATTCGAATATCGATGGCATTCACGACTACCTCCAGGAAATGAAACGTGAGTCGTTTGCGAAATATGACATTATGACTGTCGGCGAAACAAATGGGATTGAGCCGGAAGAAGCCGATTTATGGATGGGACCGAAGAACGGTGCGATGAATATGGCGTTCCATTTCGATCATGTCGACATTATGCGCCGTTCACGACTGTCTTCACTTGATGTCGTGGCGCTAAAACAAGTCTTCGACAAGTGGCAGCAAGGCTTGCTCGAGACAGGGTGGAATGCACTCTACATCGAAAACCATGACATGGTGCGGGCTGTATCGCTCATTGGCGACGAGAATCATTACTGGCGGGAAAGTGCGACAGCACTCGGGATGATGTATTTCTTCATGCACGGCACACCGTTCATTTATCAAGGGCAAGAGATCGGGATGAAAAATGTTCCGCTTCCATCGATTCATGATTATGATGACGTGGCGACGAAAAACGAGTATTTTGAACGGATTGCCAATGGAATGAGCGAGACGGACTCGATGCAACAAGTATGGGGAACGTCGCGCGATAACGTGCGGACCCCGATTCAATGGGACGCTTCCCCACATGCCGGGTTCTCGACAGCAACACCTTGGATGCCGATTCATGAAGAGTATGAAACGTTGAACGTAGCCGCTCAACTAGATGATCCGCATTCAGTACTATCGTTCTATAAAGCGATGATCCGTCTTCGCCGTTCAGAAAAAACATTCACTTATGGAAGCTACCGTGACGTCCTGCCGGAACACACACAGGCGTTTGTGTATGAGCGGGCTTTCGAAAACGACAGATTTATGATCGTCGTCAACATGACGGCCAACCCGGCCGAAGTGACGTTAGCTGACATCGCCACGGCGACGCTCGTGTTGACGAATGAGATGGATCCGGAGTCGATTGACACGGAGACGTTCATGTTGAAACCCTATGCAGCACGCCTCTATCGTCTTTGAATCAGTAAGCACCTTCCGTTCGGAAGGTGCTTTTCAGGAGGGATTGGATGCACATCATTGAATTTGAAAATGCGGATACGACGGAACGAGTCGTCATCCTCGAAGCAAATCGGGAGACGCTGATCCTTTCTATTCATCACTCCATCGAGATGGTGCCGATTGAAAGCTACCTGATTTTCGGTCAAGACCTCATGCTGGCTTATGAACGGTTGGAAGGGAAAGCACGCTTAGAAAACCGGACAGGGCAGACGGTCCTCGATGTGACACTTCGAAGGGGAAAAGTTTTAGTGACCTTCTTCCCGGGTGACGGTCAAAAGAGCATGGAGACCGATCAAAGTTATCTGACGACAGCCGTTCGCCAAGTCGGACTCTGGGAATAGGCTGTGACAAATAAGGGAAAAGGGCATATGATAGAGGATGACTAAATGAAAAGGGGTGACGGGCATGGATGGAACAAAACGTGCGGACATTCGCCCAGGACTCCACGTCCAAATCGTCTTGAAACAAGATCAACGCAGTGGAAAGTTAACGAAAGGGGTCGTCAAAGATATCTTGACGAACTCGCCGCGGCATCCACATGGCATCAAAGTACGCTTGAACGATGGACAGGTCGGTCGTGTGAAAGTGATCGAAGCTGGGGGTGAATGATATGAGTGAAAAGAAATTAAGTTTGCAAGAGGCAATGAAGCAAAAGCTCGCTGAAAAAAAGCAAAACCAAACGAAAGTACCAACAGGACTTCATGGAACGAAGCAAAAACCGTTGACGAGTCAGTTGACGAAAAAGCCGAATAACCAGAAGAAACGTACTGGTATTTAATCAACAGCCGCTCACGATGAGTGGCTGTTTTTAAATTCGTGTGGCAGAAAAAATAAAGAAATAAAAATTTTTTAAAAATTTATGTAAGCGTTTTAATCGTTGGTATATAGGGAATAATGCATGTTAATTTGTGAAGAAAAAGTGAACTAACCTGTAAAAAAAATATTGCAAATTGTCAGAATCTTTGTATAATTCAAAACTAAGAGATCATAAAAAATCTTCAACTTTAGATTCACACAACAGGGAGGAACTTATTCTATGGAAGCTGTACAAAATTTATTGCAAGGTAGCGTCGATTTCTTAAATGGCATCTTATGGACATACGTCTTGATCGTCGCACTCGTTGGAGCAGGGATTTACTTCACGGTAAAAACCCGTTTCATTCAATTCCGTTATTTAAAAGAAATGTTCCGAGCTGTTACGGATAAATCAGACGTAACTCCATCAAAAGATGGTAAGAGCATCACACCAATGAAATCATTCTTCATCGGTGCCGCAACTCGGATTGGTACTGGTAACCTTGCCGGGGTCACAGTAGCCGTTACACTCGGTGGACCAGGAGCAGTATTCTGGATGTGGATTGTCGCCCTCCTCGGTGGAGCAACAGCGATGATCGAGAGTACACTCGCTCAGGTATATAAAGTAAAAGATGACGTCGCATACCGTGGCGGTCCGGCTTACTACATCGAAAAAGGTTTGAACAACCGCGCACTTGGTATCGTATTTGCGATTCTCATCGCTTTAACATTTGGTCTTATTTTCAACTCGGTTCAATCAAACACAATCGCAGCAGCGTTTGACAATGCGTTCGGTATCGATGCTGCAGTTGGTGGGGCAATCTTGGTTGTTCTCACAGGTCTCGTTATCTTCGGTGGTGTTCAACGTGTTGCGAACTTCTCGGCCGTTGTTGTTCCAGTTATGGCCGTGCTCTATCTTGTCATCGCACTTTACGTTGTTGTCGTGAACTTCGCTGAACTTCCAGCAGTATTCGCTATGATCTTCAAGAGTGCATTCGGTTTAGATGAAGCAGTCGGCGGTGCAGTCGGTGCTGCTATCTCGAACGGTGTACGTCGCGGTCTCTTCTCGAACGAGGCTGGTATGGGTTCTGCGCCAAACGCGGCTGCAGCAGCTGAAGTATCACACCCTGCGAAACAAGGTTTCCTTCAATCACTCGGTGTATTCTTGGATACGTTGATCGTTTGTACGGCGACAGCAGCAATCATCCTTCTTTCTGACAGCTATGCTTCAGGTAATGGTGAAGGGATTGTTCTTCTTCAAAACGCATTGACGGAACAAATCGGAGCACTTGCTCCAGCATTCGTCGCAGTCAGCGTCTTCTTGTTCGCTTTCAGTTCGATTGCAGGAAGCTACTACTACGGTGAAACGAACATCGAATTCATCAAGAAGAGCAAACAAGCAGTCTTTGGCTTCCGTCTCGCAACAATGGCTTTCGTCTTCATCGGAGCCGTTTCGAGTCTCGGATTTGTATGGAGCCTTGCCGACCTCTTCATGGCAGGGATGACATTGATCAACATCACGGCAATCACATTGCTCGGTGGCGTCGCCTTCAAAGTCCTCAAAGACTACGAAGACCAACGTGCACAAGGACTCAACCCACGCTTCTCAGCTCGTAAACTCGGAATTGAGAACACAGAATGTTGGGACGTGGAAGAAGACGAAGTGGCACAAGGAACTGTCCAAGCGGCAGCAGCTGACACTTCAAAATCATAATACGTGAAAAGCAACAAACAGGGACCCTGCGCATCGGGGTCCCTGTCTTTTTATGTTATGCATTTTGACGCATCGGTTTGATCGTCTCGGTATCTGGTTTGTTTAAATAGAGATAACTTCCGGCAACGAATAGCGCGCCACCGACAATGTTTCCAAGCGTCGCAAAAATCAAGTTGTGGATTGCGCCACCAAAGTTGATGAGATCCGATGGGACGTAATGGAGAGCTAGTGCGAAAACGCCCATGTTTGCAATCGAGTGTTCGAACCCGGCAGCAAAGAAGACGACGACCGGAATCATTGTTAATAAAATTTTGGCGACATCGTTTTGCGTCTTGAGCGGCATGAAGATGGCGATACAGACGAGGACGTTACACAAGATTCCTTTTAAGAAAATTGCGAGCGCGTCACCGCTCATTTTTTTGGCTGCGACGACGGCGAGTAAATGCTCACTGGACACCTCACCCATACTATGTGCTCCGATGACAAGAAGAGAGAGTAGGGCTGCACCGACTAGGTTACCGAGCCAGCTGACGCTCCATATCTTAGCTAAGTCGTTCCAAGAAACGCGACCACGGTTCGCGCCGGTGAATAAGTACATTGTGTTGCTCGTAAATAGTTCTCCACCCATCCAAACGATGAAGACGAGTGCAACAGAGAAACTCGCTCCTGCAATCAACATCGTGCCGGGTACGTCGATAAACATATTTCCGACCGTGAAGGAAAAGACGACACCGATTCCGATTAAAAATCCGGCGATGATTGACCGGAGTACGTATTGACGAAATGAGTGATGAAGCATTGAAGATTTTTTATACGCGGCTTCTTCCATATAATCGATCACTTGTTTTTCCATCAAGAAAACCTCCTTTTAGACCCTTTCAGTCTAGGAGTTTGGATAAAAGTTTGCAATCGTTTTCACAAACTTTTAAGAAGTTCTCACACGTTCGTTCACATCGTCGCCACGAGTTCGACCTTGATTCGGTCCGGGTCTTCGAAGTAAAGAGCCGTATAATTTGGTCCGCCGGCGTAAGGGAACCGGTCAGAATAGAGCTCCTGAAAGCCGTGTGAGGTAAGCTGTGAACGGATGCTTTCAAGTTGCGTCATCGATTTTGCGTGAAACGCTAAATGATTCAATCCGGTCTTTTTTCGGTGATAGGGTGGGGAAAGGTGATCTTGCTCCGTTTGGACAAACACAATATATGTGTCACCGAAACGATAACTTCTACCCTCTTCCCATTTCTGATAGAGCGTGTAATCAAGTTGTTCACAGAGTAGCCATTCCCAGGCGTTTATACTCGTTTCCAGGTCAGATACGTACAATTCGACATGGTGGATCATAGGAATCCTCCTTTCGATGGACGTTTGAAAACAGTCCATTCTGTATAATTGAACTATACAACGAAGTCAGGGGGAAGCATATGGATAGAACAGGGCTCGTCTCCAATATCTTGATTGCCGGGAAGACCGGGGTCGGTAAAAGTGCGTTCATCAACTATATCTACGGGCACGATGTCGCCGAATCACGAGCAGGGAGTCCGGTGACAGACGAAGGACTCCATCAATATGATTATTATGACCTCGAGCGGGGCATTTTGTTTCGTTTCTATGATACATGGGGGCTGGAGGCGGATCGGTCTGAGGAGTGGCACCAATCTGTTCTGGCGACGGTGAATGAACGGGAAGGGGCACTCGACATATCAGAATGGTTTCACACCATATACTATTTGCTGTCTGTACAGTCAGGTCGGGTTGAAGCATACGAAATCGAGTCCATCTTAAAACCGCTATTTGCAAAAGGGAGTAACGTCACGATTATTTTGACGAATTTTAATGCGGAAAACGAAATGAGCATTGAAAAAGCGAATGCGATGGAGCAGGTGTTGATCCGTGAGCTACCGATTGACCAGTCTTCCATCATTCGGGTAAACAGTGTGGAGAAAAAGTTACTAACGGGACAAGTCGTCCCGACGAGCGGTTATGAAGCGGTCTGGCAACGGAATCGAACGAATCTTTGGAGAGACATTGAACGGAAACTGCCAATCAATTTGACGAATCATTTGTTAGAAGAAGTCGAAGCGTGGCGTGATCGAAGCAATCAATCTGCAGAAACCATCCGCATGCTGACTCCCCAAGCCATGATTAGCTGGAAAGCTCGAAAAATTGAGAAAGACCTGTCTAAAACGCTTGAACAGGCGGCGCTCACCACGGAAGACGCGATGGCTCAAGGCGTACTGCATTATATTCAACTAATGGAACGGTACCCATTGGTCGGACAGCAGCGTGATCAACTATTCAAAACCAAACGGGTGGAACTCGGATTTGACTATTCGTTTCAACAAACCATTCGTAAAATGGTGCTCGGGATGATTCCGGTGGTGCATTTTATTTATTGGGCGTTCAAACGACGAACCGCCGAACGGGGGATAAAAAAGGCTGTAGCGCAGCAATATGATTCAGTTCGTCAGACAATCGAAGAGGATGTAAGGAGAGGGTTTGAAAAAGAAATGCGTCGACTTGGTCAGACGCTGAATCCAGAAGGGGGAATTTGAGTGGCGACGGGAAAACGATTTGACTTAAGCGATTACGATTTAGCGGGTGAACTGGAACGATTACGCGGGAATGTGAAGAAACCGAACATCTTGATTGCGGGGGCAACGGGGGCCGGAAAGAGTTCGGTCGTCAATCATGTCTTTGGTCGGGACTTAACAAAAGTGGCCGCCGGTGAACCGGTCACGCGAGGCATCCATGAGTACAAAAGTGATGATGTCGCCGTTATCTTATATGACAGTGAAGGATATGAAATCGGAAGCGAACGGCAGCGGGCCTACGAAGAGGAAGTCATTGGATTCGTCGAATCGGCACAATCGAAAGATGCCGCGGCACGTATTCATCTCGTCTGGTATACGATTAACGCCTCAACGAAGCGGGTCACACCACTGGACCGGTCTTTAATCAAGCGATTGAGCGAGTGGACGTCTGTTGCGGTCGTCTTCACTCAGATTGATCAGGTGGACCTCGAGGAGTTGACAGCGCTTCGGCAAGAACTGAACGATGTCATCTCGGACGATTCCGTGTTTCAAGTGAGTGTCGCCAAAGAATTACTGGAAGAGGAGGCGTTCCAGCAATACCTGGATTGGGAGCGTCTAATCCGTTGGTCGGTCGAAGAATTGGATGGATCCCTGCAAGAAGGGCTGTTGATGGAAATACGGGCAGAGAGTAAAGCGATGTTGGATCTGAAACGGAAAAAAGCGCAGCGTATCATTTCCGGATATGTGGCGAGTGCCGGAACAGCGGCTGCGGTACCGCTTCCGTTTGCAGATGCGATTGCTTTAACACCGATCCAAGTGACGATGAGTGTCCATTTATTCCGATACTGGGGAATCAATGCGAGCGATGAACTGTTAAGAACCTTGATTGGAAGTACGATCATTCCACAAATCGGGCGTACCTTATCCAAAACGATTCTGCTGAACGTGCTGAAATTCTTCCCCGGTGCGAATGCGGCAGCGGGCGTCATCAATGCAACGGTAGCATCAGGCATCACCTGGGCGATTGGATTGGCGATCAATGAAGTCGCTTACCGAAATGCCATGGATTCCTCAAAAACGATTGAACAGTTGCTGAATCAAGACTTCAGTACACTATTTGAAAAGTTTTTAAAGCAAAATCCAGAGACAGATCGCACCTCATAACGACCTGGATAAGTGAGAATGAAAAGAGGGGAAACGATGAAAAAACGGATTTACATCACACGCCGATTACCCGAGGAAGCAGTCGCACCATTACGTGAACAGTTCGATGTGCGAATGTGGGACTTGGAGGGAGAGAGTGTACCGCGGGACGTCTTATTAGAAGAGGTTGCATCGGTTCATGCACTTTGGACGATGCTCAGTGACACAATCGACGAAGAGGTGTTTGAACGGGCGACCGAGTTGGAGGTCATCTCAAACCTGGCTGTCGGGTATAACAACATTGATTTACAGGCGGCTCGAGAGCGGGGAATCATCGTCACCAATACCCCGGATGTTCTGACAGAGACGACGGCCGACCTCACCTTTGGACTCATGATGATGACAGCACGTCGGCTCGGAGAGGCAGAACGGGATTTACGAGCAGGTGAATGGAAATCCTGGCTACCGATGGGGTACGTCGGGATGGATGTACATCAAGCAACGCTTGGGATTATCGGGATGGGAAGAATCGGAGAAGCGGTCGCACGGCGTGCCCGCGGATTTGATATGAACGTTCTCTATCACAATCGCACGAGACGTCACGAGTCCGAGTCGATGTTCGGTTTTGTATATTCCGATTTGGACGGATTACTGGAAAAATCCGATTTCGTGGTGTTACTTGCACCGTTGACAGAGGAGACGCGAGGAATGATTGGCGCGGAACAGCTCGCCAAAATGAAAAAAACGGCGATTTTGATTAATGTCGCACGTGGGGAAATGGTCGATGAGCAAGCGCTGTATGAGGCACTAAAAGAAAACCGGATTTGGGCAGCCGGGTTGGATGTGTTTGCGAAAGAACCGATTGACTTGAATCATCCGTTGTTGACGCTTCCGAACGTCACGACGCTACCGCATATCGGCAGCGCGTCGATTCAAACACGTCTTGCGATGATGGCGATGAATCGAGAGGCGATTGCGAACGTGCTGGAAGGAAGAGAACCGAAAAATCGAGTTACCTAATAAAAATGCACCGGGTCAAGTTAGACCTGGTGCATCTTTATTAAAAGCGTCGTACGTTGTCCGGGTCCTCTACATCATTGCGGTAGGCTCTGTCATCCAACCCTCGAAGTTTCTTCTCTCGTTCATTCCGTGCTGTTTCTTCATCTAATTTTTCCTGCTCGGGGTCGACAGGACGATTCGGGTCAATCGGCTTCGACTCCTGATAGGGTTTTGAATCTACTTCCAACCCATCCGCTGTATGATGTCCCGGATGACTGGAGTCCTTGGACTTCGGTTCATTATTAGGTTCTCCATCAATTTCCACGTCACCTGTCGAATGACTTCCTGGATAGTCAGTACCCGTTGTTTTTGGCTTGTTAAAAGGTTCAGAATCAACCTCTAACCCGTCAGATGTTTGGGAGTCAACATAACTTCCGTCAGGATTGTAGTCTTGATAAGGTTTTGAATCGACAGCCAGGCCTTCATTATGACGATGTTCAAACTCTTCATCGACATAAATCAGGATTTTGCCGTTCTCGACATCTTCGTAATGTCGCTTGACCTCATCCTCGCTTAGTCCCATGCTTTTTAATCCGGCATGGACGTCCTCATGTCCACTCAAGAAGGCGCGAACTTTATCGAACCAATTCCCGTGGTAAGTGGCTTCGGTGTGCACATCGGTATCCCGTCGTAAAATAGAAACGTTGTCCTCGTGTTTGGTCACGACATAAATGTGTGAGTCGTGATAGCCTTTTGCCCGTAACTCTTCGATTTTCCCCATTGCGGCACTTTCTGTGTCATGCATACTAATAAATCGCTTCTCATTCATTACGAACATTCCTCCTTATATCGATCACGATGCTACGTTTTGAACCTTAAAGTTTCTCTAGTTGTGTAGCCTGTCCTCACTTGGATCCGTGTTCACACTCATTCCATTCCCCCTTTATCAAATGTGATGAAAACGAATCGTCACGCTATAAGTAATTTCCGTTATTGAATCGATTGAAACAAAAAACGCCATCTCCGAAAGGGAGAGGCGTCTTAATAATAGAGCTTGAGGGGTTCATCTCCGAGCGCACACCGTGTACTTTTCCATACGAATTCAATTAACGTCCACATTGCCATAAACCCACTGATTGCGAGCAGGATGAGCCCGTAAACCGGCGTCAATTGAATCACAAAGGACCATTGAAGTGCGTATAAAAGGGGATGAGTGCCCAGGACGAACAGCGTATAGACGGCAATGATGAGAAGTACAAATCCAATTCGCCGTCCGATTGTGTGGACGTGATGACGGAATCGACTCAGCCATCCGAAGACCGCACCTGTCAACAAGACGGGTAGCAGGAATCCTAAGTAGTCTACCGGGTATGTGGTCGTCGGGGCGCTGAACAATCGGCCACTGAATAAATCGTCCACCACGAGCAACAAATTTGCATAGGCGAACGCTAAAACCATACCAAGGAGCCAGCCGAATCGGTTCCAAATCGTGCGTGACGACTTCATCGCCTCAATCTTCGTATAGGCCAAAAATGCCACATCCCGAACTTCGATTTCCTGCAACGACAAATTGGCCTCATCGAGTTGATTGACCGCCCAATCGAATTCGCGATTCGCTTGCGTTTTCTCCTGTGCGTTCAAATCGTCTGATGCGTCGATGAGAACGTGATAACGGCGACGGTATTCTTCATTCGTTGTCGGTTGTTCGATTAAAAAACGCGCATATTCATTCGGGTCTTGGCTAAGAAGCCCCTCCAATGATTGTCCGCTCTTTTCAGCCTGTCTGATGTATCCGGCGAGTGCCAGTAGAAGGCGATCTGCTTCTGCCTCGTCATCGAGCAGTTCGATCAATCGTGTACGAACTTGGTTAAAAAACTGTTGTAAATGAGGGTCGTGAATCATTTTCGGTTCCAGAAGGAGTCCCCTCCTTTCGTTTTAGTTGTCATTCAAGCAGGAGGCTCGTCGTTATGAGATAGCTTGAGAGAATCAAAATCGCCTTGTTCAATACTACGGATTAAAATCTCGCTGCCTCCCATATTGGTCGAGAGCGGGATGGAGTAGACGTCACATAAGCGCATTAATGCACTCACATCAGGTTCATGGGGCTGAGCGGTCAATGGATCACGGAAAAAGATGATCATATCCATCTCGCCTCGAGCCACAGCCGCACCAATTTCCTGGTCGCCTCCTAAAGGACCGGAACGAAAACAATGGACGGGTAAACCGGTCGCATCCGCTATTTTTTTACCGGTCGTCCCGGTGGCGAACAATTGATGTTTCTCCAAAATGTGGACGTACGTCTTGATGAGAACAATCAAATCATCTTTCTTTTGGTCGTGCGCGATCAAAGCGATGTTCATTTCGATTCCTCCTAAAATGACGATTAGTGTATTCGTAACATATTTTAATCGGTTTGACACGATTTCTTTCTCTACTATCGTACCCGTTTCCTTGTAATCATAAAAATGAATTCGAACAATCGCGGACAAAAGGTGCCTTAGGTTTGATGGTTTTGAAATATAGGTATTTAACTTATAGACACTGTCACTGCATGATGCCAATAAAAAAATAAAGGAGGACAAGTGGATGAACAATACGACGTATAGTTGGGATGGTTTTATGTCGTGGTTGCCGGAACTTTTGCTAGCAATCGTTATTCTTGTAGTCGGTTATATTTTGGCAAAAGTTTTGGAGAACTTCACGCGAAAAGTAATGAAGAAAGCGCGACTGGATGAGCGCGCGGGGATTAAAAAGGAAGAAGGGAAAGGGACGAAGTGGACGCCTGAACGCATTATAGGAAAAGTCGTCTTCTTTGGCGTATTACTGCTCGCTTTCCTCATTATTTTTGAATTTATGAACGTTCCGGCAATCACGGAGCCGTTCAGTCAAATTTATGAAGGGTTCTCTGGTTTGATCATTGGTGTGATTAAAGCAGGTCTGATTTTGCTCGTAGCCTGGATTATCGCAACGTTACTGAAAAAAGGAATTCAGATGGCGGGTCACCGCTTGAATTTGAGCAAGTTAATGGAGAAGACGGGACAAGACTCAACAAGTGTGAATCAGACGAAATGGGTTGATACGGTCGCGAATATCGTCTTCTACCTCGTGTTATTGTTGGCACTTCCGGCTGTTTTGGATGCACTTGGACTTCGGGGCGTAAGTGGTCCTTTTGAGGACTTGTTGAACAGCTTCCTCGCATTTATTCCAAAACTTGTGGCGGCAGCCCTCATCTTTGCAATCGGGTATGTCGTAGCGAAAATCGTTCGGGATATTTTAACGAAATTCCTGGAAGCAGCCGGGCTGAATCAACTGGCTGAGAAGTTTCATTTAGCAGATTACGTGAAAGGGTCGAGCCTGGCAAAAGCGATTGGAACGATCGTCTTTATTTTGATCATGATTCCGGTCACCATTTCAGCGCTCGAAGCACTTGATATTCGAGGGATTTCAGAGCCGGCGATTGCGATGCTGAACGATGTCTTGGCGATGATACCAAACATTCTGGTCGCGATTGTCTTGATCTTAGTCGGGGTGTTTGTAGCGAAATGGCTAAAAGGTGTGGTCGTGTCGCTACTTGAAAACCTTGGTATCAATTCACTTGCACACAAAATGGGCTTCGGGGAGCGGGCTTCTTCGATGTCGATTGCACAAGTGATTGGTGTAATCGTTCAAGTCATCGTCATCCTGTTGTTCGTCTCAGAAGCGCTTCAAGTCGCGAATCTTGATTTCATGGCGTCACTTGCGACAGCCATCTTCGCGTACTTGCCGATGGTCATCGCGGCCATCCTCATCCTGGCGGTCGGCTTCTGGCTTGCCAACATGGCAGAACGCCTTGTCGGAAGCGTTCTCGTGGATGGTGCTGGACAACCGAGTATCCTCCGATACGTCGCAAAATATGCCATCCTAGGTCTCGCATTCTTCATGGCAATCAGCCAACTTGGTGTGGCACCGATGATTGTAAATACGGCGTTCCTTCTTATTCTTGGGGCTGTGGCGCTTGCCTTCGGTCTCGCCTTCGGACTCGGAGGTCGTGAAACAGCCGCTCGTTACTTGAAAAAAGCGGAGGAGCGGATCGATCAGACGGAAGTCTCGAAAGAGGGACTTGAGCAAGAGAAGCAACAAATGAATCGAGAAGCAGAAGCTGCGAAACGTCAGGCCAAACAAGGCGTTGAACAATCGAAGCAGGATGCTGAACAAGCAAAACAAGACATGAAACAGTCTGGACATGATTCGAATGTGGAAGGACCGGAGCCAAACCCGTTCCACGAAAACATTACACCGGATCCGGACAACCGTTCGATGGATGATTCAGACGATTCCTCACGACGATAAAAGGTTGAATAAAAACGGGTTTCCTATACGGAAATCCGTTTTTATTAAGGCTTGATCTGGAATGGTCGATATTAAAAGTAAGACGAAAGGTCATCGAAGGTCGGGAGTGAGTATATGTTTCAGCAATTCCAGCGTACGCTTGTTATCAATTATATTGTAGGATCCACACTTGCTGTATTTGGCGTAGGTGGTGTTTTTATTTTCCAGACGCTCAATTTATCGCAACGGGAAGTGATTTCGCTATTTGGAATCATGTTATGTTCAGGTATGGTGATGATTACTGCCGAATTAATCATGTATCGTCACCATGTACGTCCAATTCACCTTGCATTTCTTGAAAGCAAGCCATCAAATCAAACTTTACAAAGAGCATACGATCAAGCAAGTCGATTTCCGATTCTGACCGTGAGACGAATTCTTGGTCCCCACTTGTTAGGGTTGTCTGTTCCTGCTATCAGTTTGACAGTCCTGTTTATTCAAAACGGCTGGCTCGATCTTTCGTACCGTCTCATCGGACTCGCATCTATTGGTGCGGTTATGATTGCGATTTTACATGCGTTGATTGAATTCTTTTTGACGGTACGTTCAGTCGAACCGCTAATGATCCATTTACAAAAAATGAAGTCATCCTCACCCCAACAAACCATGCACCCCACTTATCAATCGCTAAGTGTCCGGACAAAGTTATTGATTAGCCTGTTAATTACAGGAGTCTTTCCCGTCATGCTTTTCATGTTGGCGTCCAGTGTACAACTTTCTTCGGTTAGTCAAACAGACGACTATTGGAAATGGGCACTTGTGATTTTAATCGTGATTGTCGGCATTGCGGTTTTTTGTAGCTTCTTGCTGTATGACAACATCAAACGTCCGATCGGGATATTGTCCGAGGGAGTATCCCGAATCGATTCCGGACAATTACAGACAATCGACAACCCTTATTCCGACGAGTTTTCTCAACTGATTCATGGGTTCAATCAAATGGTGCAGAATGTAAACGAGAGAGAGCGTGAGAACGAGGCGTTATTAAACAGTTTATTTATTCTCTTTGCCGCGACATTGGATGCACGTGATTCTTACACAGCAGGTCACTCTGAGCGGGTAGCGACATATTCTACTGAACTGGCTCGTGCATTAAATCTTCCTGAGGCTAGCATTGAGCTGTTAAACAAATCAGCACTTCTACATGACATTGGAAAGATTGGTGTTCGTGATGACGTATTGCTGAAAGAAGGAAAATTGACGGACGCCGAATTTTCGCAGATTCAAGAGCACCCAACGATTGGAGTAAATATCTTAAATCAAGTCACGCTCCCACAGTCCTTACAACCGATCTTAGAAGGGGTCCGATCACATCATGAACGAATTGACGGAAAAGGATACCCGGATGGTCTAATCAAAGAGGACATCCCCTTGTTCGGAAGAATTATGGCGATTGCGGATGCATACGATGCGATGACATCCGATCGACCGTATCGTAAAGGGATGCCGATGGAAAAAGCATTAGCGATTTTAGAAAGTGGTCGTGGTACACAGTGGGATGCAGATTTTGTTGATGTGTTTGTACAATTGCGCCGTGACGCAATCTCTGCATAGCGAATAATATAAGTTTAATGTGTCATCAGTCTCTTTAAATGGGTATAAAAATACCGTTAAGGAGGACATCTTTATGAGTAGAGCTGAAGAATTTATTGCATCTTATCATCGGATTGAGGATTATTTGAGCCGTGAAATGGGGGACGGTCAGCATTTTAGTTTTAGTAATATGGTGAATCGATTATCCAAACATAATCCGATCATTGAGCGGTACAAAGAAGATTTACATCAGATGAGTCAACTGCGAAATGCCATTGTGCATGAACGCCGGGAGCCGGACTTCATTATCGCAGAACCCCACGAATCGATTGTGAAATTGATTTTGGAGATTGAAAAGGAATTATTGCATCCTCGTCTCGTGATTCCCTTATTTCAAAAATCCGTAACGACATTTCAGTCGGAAGACTTTTTGACCGACGTCTTACGCGAAATCCGGGATAACAACTATTCTCAATTTCCTGTTTATCACGCAGATGGAACGTGGCGTGGACTGCTCACAAAAAAAGGAGTGACCAGTTGGCTCGCCGAAACGGTCGACGGCACCAACTTATCACTCAAAGGTGTGCGTGTGAAACACGTGTTGCATTACGACCCACATATTCATCGGTATCGCTTTATCCATAAGCAGGCAACGGTTATTGAGGCGCAGCATCATTTCACCCACATGAAAGAAGGGACACGCTATGATGCGATTCTCATCACCGAATCAGGCGACCCGAATGAACCGTTACTCGGCATCATCCGGCCACAGGATGTGTTATACGCGCTCGCTTGAAGCGGCGTGCTCGATGGCGACCTCATATTGAGTAACTGTATTTCCCAAGACGATGGGCTTCACTTCTGAAGTGCCGTCGTCTCTTTTTTTATGGGCATGCTTATAGGCATTACTCTCGCGCCAGTTTTCGAAACTCCCGGCATCGCGCCAAGTTGTCATGATGATGACGCGGTCAATCGCCTCGTTAGTGGTGTCCGTCAGTACTTGCATTCGAATGAAACCATCCATTGACTCAATGCCTTTTGTTGTCTCGAAGCGTGCCGTGACGGCGCTCGCTTTCCCTTTTTCAACATCTAATTGGTTCATTACAATCCACATGAAATTGATCCCCTTTCCCGCATGTAGTACGACACTATTATAACGTTGCTCGAAAGAAATTTAGAAAAGGGTGCTCGATCAACTAGCGTTTACGCCACCATTCTTCGAGTGTCCAGTTCTGTTGTTTCATCAATGTGGCTTCTTTCACCCCAACATAGCGAAGATGCCATGGTTCGTAATTGTAGCCCGTGATTCGTTCTTTTCCTTTTGGATAGCGGAGGATAAAGCCATAGCGATGAGCATTTTGAAGCATCCATTTCCCTTCGGGTGATTGGTCGAACGATTCATAAAGACCGAGACGCATCCGGCGACTCGTCATATCGACGGCTAGACCCGTCTGATGCTCGCTATGCCCCGGGATTGCGACATATTTTGAGGCGTAAGACGTTCCGCGGGCACTGACCCAGTAGTTATAGATTGATTTTTGCGTCGAATAGGACCGATAGGCACTCAGCGCATATAGAGTATGCCCTTGTTTCCGCCCGGCATAATACAGCTTGGCCAATGCGTATGCTGCCTCGGCGGTCATGAGTGTCTTTTCACTTCCTTTTTGATAGACCGTAGGAATGGTTAACGTCGTGAGCTGAGGGGAACGATAAGTAGACGGGAGGCCATGCTGTTTGTTGACGAGACGCAATCGTTCAGAAGAAGTCATTTTCGGAATGCCCGCTTTTAAATTGACAGAAGGTGTGAAATAACGCGTGCTCCCGATATACACATTCGACCAGCTTCGGTTGTAAGGCACATATCGGACGGGGACGTTCGTCCGCAATGTTTTGGCGACAGGAGATGATTGCATGGCGCGCCAGTACAATTTTGTGGTTTTTACGGTGTATCCGTTCTTGAGAGTGGGCGATGCGGCATCAGCAGGTACGGTACTGAGAACAAGCAAACAGACGAGCAGTATTCGTAGCATCTTCATGGACAGAACCCCCTGTTATAAATCAATTCATTACTCCTTCCCCGCTTTAAGGAAAACTTACACGAAAATCAACCTCTCGTTCTTAGGAGGATACGACCGGGGGCTGATGTATCGATTGCTGAGACGCGATAAAATAAACGTAAGGAATCATTGAACGTAGAGAGGAGTGAGCGTATGGAAGCCATTATCGGATTACCTCTGTTGTTGCTCGTCCTATTCCTGGCCTTTTTGTACTTTAACATCAAAGGTCTGTCGAATATGTGGAAGGATTATAATCGGACAAATTCCATGATTCCGCTTGGATTTTTCATTGTCGGGATCATCGGGATTTTTACGGGCGTTTGGACGTGGCTCGTCATTTTGATTTACTATGTGATTCGTCCTCGAGAATAAACACCAGGTGCTACGGCACATGGTGTTTTTGCTATACTAGGGACGAGGTGTTGATATGGAAAAGTTGATGAAAGCTTGGTTTATCGTCGCACTCATCACGTTTATTTTGTTTAAGCTAGGTGAGGTGATGACGACGACCTATGATGGAACGGCGAGTGAGGGGAATTTGTATTGGGTGGTGCTGATCCTCGGCTGGCCCTTCATCCTGCTGTTTATATGGATTACGATTCGTTTGACGAGAACGGTGGTGGCTTCTGTCCATCCGTTAGGGAAAATTGGACTTTTGCTCGGTCTCATCCTCATGGCAATGATATCCTGGACGACCAACTTGACGCAGGCGGAATCGTTACGCGCTGCAATTCGTTCTTCAGAACATGCTCGTTTTTCTGAAGGCTGGAACCAGTTCACGAACATCATCTACATGAATCAATTAACATTCTTCTTACTGACTGTGAGTTGCATGGTGATTGGGGTTATGTGGTCTTACTTACCGAAAAAAGAGCGAACAGAATAACGTTCGCTCTTTTTCTGTTCAGAGAGTGGGGATCAGCTCCCCAAAGTAAACGAGCAACAACAGAATCAACACAATAACGATAAATCCCCAGTCCATGATTCGTTTCCTCATTTTAGTCCCCCGGTTTCGCATAAGATGTGATTAGTATAGAATGGTTTATTCGCCAGACGGATAACAAAAATGAACCAGCTAATATAAAGGATTTCCCCTTCAAAAACGTGTTCACGTGTTTAAGTGATGCGGAAACGGGAACACTAGAGGCGTGAATGATTTACTGAAGGAGGAATTCAATATGGCGAAACATGTACTCATCGTCACGACATCAGCGAACCAGTTAGCGAATGGTCATGAAACGGGACTTTGGTTAGAAGAGTTTGCGGTGCCTTATCTCTTGTTTGAGAAAGAAGGATACAAAGTCACCGTCGCGAGTATCGAGGGTGGAGACGTGCCAATCGATGCGAACAGTTTGGAAGGCGACTTATCAGAAGAAGTATTGAACACCAAACATCTTCTAAAAGACACGGCTCGTCTCGAGCAGGTGGCGGATGGAGACTATGATGCGGTCTTCTTACCTGGCGGGCACGGAACAGTCGTCGATTTCCCGGGAAATGAGACGCTGCAGCAAGTGGTTCGAAACGTTTATGAGAAAGGGAACGTCGTCGGTGCCGTTTGCCATGGTCCGATCGGTCTTGTCAACGTGAAGTTGAGCAATGATGAGCCGCTTGTCAAAGACAAGCGTGTCACTGGATTCACGGACGCGGAGGAAAAAGAGATGCAACTCGATTCAGCCGTGCCATTCTTACTCGAAACCGCGCTCCGCAACCAAGGCGGACAGTTTAAAGAAGCGGATAACTGGTCTGTGAATGTGGCGGTCGACGGTCGTTTGGTGACAGGACAAAATCCACAATCATCTGAGGAAGTAGGGAAAGAACTAGTAAAACTACTCGGATAATGCTAAGAGACAACTTTGCCATGTGCGAAGTTGTCTCTTTTTGGACATATGTCCTTTTCAGTCTTTTCTACTTCTCGTACAGTCAGACGAAGAGAAGAGAGGGGATTTGAATGGGAATTATCTTTGCTGTGTTATCCGGAACGTTCATCGCGCTACAAGGAATCTTTAACGCAAAGCTCGGTTATGCAGTGGGTCCGTGGCTGTCTGTGACGATTGTTCACTTTGTCGGACTCATTTTGGCGCTGGCGATTTATTTCTTTAAACGAGATGCAGATTTAGGAGCCTTCCGTCGTGTACCTTGGTACTATAGTTTAGGTGGCTTGTTCGGCGTATTCGTTGTGTTTGGTGAATTGACCGCCATTCAACAGCTCGGCGTAACATGGGCGATCTGTATCTTACTTGTTGCGCAGTTGATTGGTGCCTTTTTGATTGATGTGAATGGGTGGTTGGGTGTGAAACGAAAACCGGTGAACGCAGGACAGGTCATGGGACTCGCCTTGATGGTCATCGGAATCGGAATTTATACATTTGCGTGAAGAATGAGGGGGTGGCCGGTATAGAAACATTGAAACGACTGAAGTGGGATCATTTATTTTCGAAGGAGACGCTTGAGGCCTCATCGGTTGTCACGTATACATCCGGAACGATGTTGTGCTCCAATGACCAGACAATCACCTCGCTGTTCGTTGTCTTGGAAGGCCGTGTGAAAATCTATACATTGAGCGAGGAAGGAAAACTTCGATTGCTTCGGTTGAAGGCGGCTCCGACATTGATTGGTGACATCGAGTACGCGAGTGGACGAAATGTGTTGCATACGGTGGAAGCGGTTGGGACGGTGACGTGTTTGAAGATTCCGTTTGAGGCGCTTCGCCGTTACAATCGTACCGTGGATTTTACGGAGCATCTGTTAAAAGGGGTCTCCGAAAAATTGTTTATCGAAGCGAATGCCTCCTCCAATCATTTGATGTCCACGCTTGAGGAAAGACTTGCCGGTTATTTGATTTCGCTCAGTGAGTCCGGGAATGAGCTGTTTCAAGCTGAAATGAGTCAGTTGAAACGGAAAGAAGTTGCCGAGTGGCTCGGTACGAGCTATCGTCATTTGAATCGAACGTTACAAGCGTTCGTCGAGGAAGGCTTAGTGCAGCGTACACGAAAAGAAGTCGTGATTATCGATAGCGAAAAATTAAAAGAACGTGCAAATGGCATGTTTTATGAATGAGAGGGATTGCGAATGATGTTTGGAATCATATGCTCTGCAGTTGCGGGGGCGTTTATTAGCGTGCAGGCGGCGGTCAATGCCAAAATGAATACGCATTTAGGTGCGTGGGCGACGACGGTTCTCGTCTTTATTGTCGGTTTGGCCGGTTCGCTTGTACCGCTCGCTTTATTTGGTGGAAACTTGAGTGGAGTAAGCGATCTTTCTCCAATTTATCTGTTCGGCGGACTGCTTGGTGTCGGCGTCGTGTACTGCGTCATGCGAAGTATTCAACTGTTGGGTCCGACGTTATCCGTTTCCATCATCCTGGTATCACAATTAGTGTGGGCTCTTCTTGTTGACTTGTACGGTGCGTTCGGGATGCCTCAGATTACATTATCTTCAGGACAGGTGATTGGCATGATTGTCTTGTTGACGGGTGTCGTGGTGTTCAAACAATCCCAAGGGACCGCTTTAAAAAATCAAGCCGCGACAGAAGCCACTTCGATTTGAGTGGCTATTTTTGTAGGGAAACGGGTACAGATGAGTAATGATTTTTTGGTAAAATGAAGTGATCTGGTTTTAAAAGTTAACTGAGGTGATGAAAAAAGTGGGTTCTTCCATAGTGATTGATTTGTTGATTGTTTTGTTATTGATTGTGTTGAACGGAATTTTTGCGATGACAGAAATTGCGCTCATCTCATCAAAACCGGCAAAACTTGAGGTCGAAGCGAATCGTGGCAAGCGAAGTGCGAAAATCGCCTTGCACTATTCAAAAGACCCGACAGATTTGTTATCGACCGTGCAAGTCGGGATCACGTTAATTGGGATTATTAACGGTGCTTACGGGGGTGCCCGTTTCTCGGCGCCGCTGGCAACTGGATTTGAACAACTCGGAATGAGTGCACAATATGCGGGGACTGTGGCGTATGTCGTGGTCGTCACCATCATCACTTATTTGTCGTTGATTATCGGGGAGTTGGTACCAAAGCGAATCGCACTCGTTGCACCGGAACGCATGACGATGGCCATCATTCCTGCGCTTGACGTCTTTAGTAAGGTGATGCGCCCGTTCATATGGATCTTATCGAAATCCACCCTGTTCCTGTTCAAACTGCTTGGGTTGAAAGCAGAACAGACAAGCGGTGAGACAGAACTGGAAATTAAGCAACTACTTTTTGAAGGGGCGCAACAAGGTCAGTTTGCTCACGAGGAAGTGCAGCAAGTCGAACGCGTTTTTGCCTTCCATGATCAATTGATTTATGAGCTCATGCAACCGCGGACGACGTTGGAGTGGGTTGATTTAGAAGATGACATGGATGAAATCAAAAAAGCGATTTATGAAAGCAAACATAACAAGCTTCCGGTCGGGCGTGATTCGCTCGATGACTTCGTCGGGTATATCGATGTTCGCGACATCTTAACGCTATCTGCGTTGCGTGAACCGTCGCAAATATTAAAGCGAATCAAACAACCGCTCATCGTCCCGAAACAACGCGAGGCGAGTCAAGTGCTTCAAATGATGCAAAAAAACGGTGTTGAAATCGCGTTTGTGCTCGATGAGTACGGTGGTTTCCTTGGGATGGTCACATTGTTCGATATTCTAGAGGAAATCGTCGGAGAGGTCATGATTGAGGAAGATACACCTGAGGTCGTCCGTCGGGAGGACGGATCGTATCTGGCCGATGGCTTACTCGGCATTGAGGATTTGAAGCGAACGTTTGGGATTCGGGACGACCGATTTGAAGAAGGACGTAATTCTTATCATACGTTAGCCGGACTTGTCATCTACGCGCTCGGCGATTTCCCGAAACGAGGAGATATCATCGAGGCATACGGATTGCGTTTTGAAGTTGTGGATATGGATGGAAAGCGCGTCGACCAGGTTCTGATCTCAAAATTGAATGAACCGGAAGAAGAGGACTGATTTGTCAGTCCTCTTTTTCATGCGCCGTCCAAGTCGACCGGAGGGCACCGAGTAAAATTTGAGCGGTGTGGAGCATGGAACGTTCATCGATGTCGAAGCGGGGATGATGATGAGGAAAGACGGCTGCACATTCCGGATTTCCTGCACCGGTGAAAAAGAAGCAACCCGGTACGTGTTGTAAGTAATACGCGAAATCTTCGCCGACCATGAGCGGCGCCAAATCAACCACGCCGTCTGCCCCGATCACGTTACTGGCGACCCGGCGAATCAGTTCGGTTTCAGTCGGGTGATTGACGACAGCCGGGTATCCTCGTATATATTCGAGTTCATACGTGGCATCACTCGCATCACAAGTGGCTGCGATGACGCGCTCCATTTCTTTGATGATGCGCTCCTGTGTATGGGTCGTGAAGGTACGTACGGTACCAGACAGTCTGGCTTCCTCGGCAATGACGTTGAATGCTTGTCCGGAAGAGAACGTTCCAATTGTTAAGACGGCTGGTTCAAGAGGGTCGGTCCGGCGACTGATGATTTGTTGGAGTTGCCCGGCTACATTGACTGCGACCATGAGCGCGTCGACCGTATGTTGAGGTATCGCACCGTGTCCGCCCTTTCCGCGAATGATTAGCTCGAACCGATCTGAGGCCGCCATGATGGGGCCATGTTTCACACCAACTGTACCGAAAGGAAGAGGCGTCCATAAATGGGCACCGAACACATAATCCACCCCATCAAGACAGCCATCCTCAATCATCGGTTTGGCACCCCCGGGGGCTAATTCTTCGGCGAATTGATGAATGAGCACGACATCTCCCGGCAAGTCGGTTTCGGTCAGTACTTTGGCGAGGACGAGCAACATGGCGGTATGTCCATCATGCCCACACGCATGCATGACCCCATTTACTTTTGAGCGATACGGGACATCCTTCACGTCTTGGATGGGAAGCGCATCAAAATCAGCACGTAATGCGATGGTCGGCCCGTCTCCACCGCGAATTCTCCCTACGACACCATTTCCGCCTACCTTCTCACGGACCTCAATCCCGAGTTCGCGCAAATAGCGGGCAATCATTTTTGGGGTCTCCACTTCCTGAAACGACACTTCCGGATATTGATGAAAATGCCGTCTCAGCGAAACCATCTCACTGTATAGCTCGGTCAGTCTGGATTCAAGATGTGTGGTGAACATAAAGTACACTCCAATCGACATGTGATGTATAACTGCAATCTTCTCCCTAACCGTCCTTCTATTCCTTTCCCGTAAATTCCCGGGGAAGCATGTTTTTTCATGTATTTTCAAAAGTTAAGCTTATCGTATACGAGGAACGGGAATTAATACAGGAGAAAATCATGAAATGAGGTGTCACCATGGGGTGGATTATTGCAATTGTGGTCGTTGTGGTTCTTGTACTCATTTATTTCTCGATGTACAACGGACTCGTCAAGTATCGGAATTGGGTGGATGAAGCGTGGGCGCAAATCGATGTACAATTGAAGCGTCGTTACGATTTGATTCCGAACTTGGTCGAAACGGTGAAAGGATATGCCAAACACGAACAAGAGACGTTGGCGAAAGTGGTCGAGCTCCGGAATCAACTCGGAGAAAAATCAAACCGTCAGGAACAGATGGCGGTCAACGACCAGCTGAGTGGCGCGCTTAAAAACTTATTCGCCCTGCGGGAAGCCTACCCGGATTTGAAGGCGAACGAAAACTTTAAAATGCTGCAAGAAGAATTGACGCAAACCGAGAATAAAGTGGCCTACTCGCGTCAGCTCTATAATAATACCGTCATGAAATACAATACAAAAATCGAGTCGGTGCCAACGAATATCATCGCATCGATGCATCATTTTGAGAAACGCGACATGCTTGAGGCGCGTGCGGAAGAGCGCGAGAACGTTCGCGTATCGTTTTGATGAAACGAGGTGGCGCCAATGCTCCTCTATGAACAAATTCGAAAGAATAAAGTGAAGACGGTGTTCATCGTCACCGGATTCGTTTTATTCGTCCTGCTAGTCGGGGCGGCAATTTCTTATGTGAACTATGGGGATGCTATACCAGGGCTTATTTTCACGCCGGTTTTTTCCTTGTTCTATGTTGGAATCGTCATCATGTCGAGCACGAATATCGTTATGAAGATGAATCGGGCCCAAGAAATTACGTCGGTCGACCAGCAACGGTTCCTCTGGCATACCGTTGAGAACATGGCAATGGTCGCACGTGTACCGATGCCTCGTATTTTTATCATCAACGATCCGTCCCCGAATGCCTTTGCGACGGGATTGAAACCCGAAAAGGCAGCCGTGGCCGTGACGACCGGTTTACTGGAACGGTTGTCGCGTGAAGAAATCGAAGGTGTGATTGCCCACGAGGTCTCCCATATTAAAAATTATGATGTTCGACTCTCTACCGTCACACTTGCACTCGTATCGGTTATCGCCATCATGAGTGATATCGGATCGAGGATGTTATTTTTCAGAAGCATCGGCGGAAAGCGTGATCAAAATCAAAATCCTATTTTTATGATTGTCGGTTTGGTGCTGCTCATCCTGGCTCCTTTGATTGCCATGCTCATCAACATGGCGATTTCACGGAATCGTGAATTTTTAGCGGATGCGAGTGGGGCGGAGTTGACGCGGAATCCGGACGCGCTCGCTTCGGCGCTTGAGAAAATCGCAAACGTCGAGACGCCGGTCAAACAAGCATCTGGAGCATCGGCTCCGCTATATTTCTCCGATCCGTTAAAGAAAAAAGTGAGCGGACTGTTCTCGACGCACCCTGATCCTGTCGAACGAATTTCAAGACTACGCCAAATGTAAAAGAGCTGACCACGGGATGGTCAGCTTTTTCTTTACTACTTCATTCGATTTTACAAACACTATGCGTCCAAATGAAAAGCCGCCTCATAGGATATGGGGCGGCTATTGACGTTTATCCGGCACGGTGACTCCGGATTTTTTCAATCTCATCGAGAACGAATTGAACGTTCGTTCCGACAATCACTTGAATGTGGTTTGGACTGACTACTTTCACGCCAGGAACACCGGATTGTTTGATCCGGTCCTGGTTGACCGTGTCCATGTCTTTTACATCGACTCGAAGACGCGTGATGCATGATTCGATGCCCGTGACGTTTTGGTCACCGCCGAGTCCTTCGTAAATCATGGCGGCCATCGCAGAATATTCTCCGCCTGAAGCGACCGGTGCTGTTGGCGTACGTCCTTCGGTCGGCTCACTTGATACCGCATCGACAACTTCTTCCGGCTCACGACCTGGTGTTGCCAAGTTGAGTTTTACAATCATGAAGCGGAAGATTGCGTAATAAATTGCTCCGAAGACGAGGCCTTGAACGAGTAACATATACGGTTGATTCGCAAGTGGTAAGCGCGAGCTGAGAACAAAGTCGACGAGGCCGGCACTGAATCCGAATCCGGCCGTCCATTGAAACGTCGCTGCAATAAAGAGTGAAATCCCTGTGAGTGCAGCGTGAACCAAGTAAAGGACTGGTGCGAGGAACATGAACGAGAACTCAAGCGGCTCGGTTACCCCAGTGAAGAATGAGGCAAATGCTGCAGCGAGAAGAAGTGAGGCAGCCTGTTTTTTACGTTTTGTTTTAGCCGTGTGATACATCGCAAGTGCGGCTGCCGGGAGACCGAACATCATGATTGGGAAGAATCCGGCCTGATACATACCTGTAACACCTTTTTCACCTTCACCGGACCAGAAGTTCCCGATATCATTGATTCCCGCCACATCAAACCAAAATACAGAGTTGAGGGCGTGATGAAGACCGGTTGGAATTAAAAGTCGGTTAAAGAATCCGTACAATCCTGCACCGAATGCCCCGAGTTTAGAAATCGATTCTCCGAATCCGACGAGTCCGGTATAAACGACCGGCCAGATGAAGTAGAGTGCGACGGAAACGAGGATCATCGAGAATGCAGTCATGATTGGGACGAGTCGTTTTCCGCTAAAGAAGGCAAGCGCGTCCGGAAGTTTGACATGACTGAATCGATTGTACATTTGTGCGGCGACGAGCCCGGAAATAATCCCGACGAACGCATTGGCGATTTTCCCGAAGGCTGGGTTCACGGCTTCCACGTCGACCCCTTGGAATAGAGCGACCGTGCCCGCTGAAAGTAACGTCGTGACCGTTAAGAAGGCGACGAGCCCGCTGAGAGCGGCTGAGCCGTCGCGGTTTTTTGCCATTCCAAGAGCGACCCCGACTGCGAAGAGAATCGGAATGTTGTCGATAATCGCGGCCCCTGCTTTAATCAAAAATGCGGCGGCGATGTTTTCGGATCCCCAACCGACCGGGTCAATCCAGTACCCGATTCCCATGAGAATCGCAGCAGCAGGAAGTACCGCAACCGGTAACATGAGCGAGCGTCCGAGGCGTTGTAAGAAATTCATCATGATTGATTTCCTCCTTTTCGATGGTGCTGATCTTGTAAACGTTGAATATGAAGTGTGATATACCCGAGTTCTGACTCCGGTAGTATGATGTGATAAGTCTCTTCCATTTCTTTTGCGACACGATACGCACAAGCATAGGCTGACGAAAACTTCGTTTGAATCATCTCCAGCATGTCTTCGTCAATCGTATGATGGTCATAATGATTGACCCGATCCATGACGAACCGTAAATGTGTCAATAAACGCTGGTAGGATAAGTCATCTTCTTCAATCGACACTTGAAGTTGTCTTGAAATGGATTGGATCATGTCGCGTACGATTGTTGTCTGTTTGACGGTCTTTCGTAAATCACCCCCTTTCACTTTCATCGTATGGATGTGCAGCGCGATGAACGCCGCCTCATCTTTTGGCATGTGTACGTTTAATTTCTCGCCAATCTGTTCAATCGCCCATAACCCAATTTCATACTCGTTCCGGTATAAAATTTTAATCTCACTCAATAACTTGTTGCGTAACGAGATGCCTTCCATTTCCCGCTCGATTGCAAATGAAATATGATCGGTGAGTACAAGGTGGATGTGTTCATTGAACGTCGTCTCGAGCCGTTTCTCCGCATACGAGATAATTTCCTCAGAAATGGTGAAATGTTCGACTGGGATCCGGCTCAACAATTGTTGGAATTTGTCATTCTCCGGCATGATGAACAGTTTTTCGATTTTGAGCGGATTGACGATGTCATTTTTAGACTTCTTAAATGCGACTCCAGGTCCCATCGCAATCTTTTCTTCTCCGTCGTCTGAGACGATGACGGCGTTGTTATTTAAAATTTTTTTGATTTTAATCATACGTCCTCCTTATTTGGAGTCATTCTTCCGCTCGGGCGATTAAGGTGTCTCCTGGTATGGCTGCTTTACTCGTGTGGAAAGTGTAATGATGAGAGAGTGTCTTCTCATTGGTGACGACCATTGGCGTGACCGAGTCTTTCCCAGCCTGATGAATAGATTCTAAATCTGCTGTCATCAAGGCTTGACCGGTTGAGACCTCATCGCCCGCTTTCACATGTAATGTGAACGGACGACCTTCGAGTTCGACCGTGTCTAAACCGATGTGAATCAAGATTTCAGCTCCTGCCTCAGAACGAATGCCAATCGCATGTTTTGAAGGGGCGATTTGAATGACCGTTCCATTGCATGGAGCCACCACCCGACCGTTTGTCGGCAAAATGGCGATTCCGTTTCCCATCATCTTTTCATTGAAGACGGGATCGGGTACGTCTTCGAGCGGAATGACGTCTCCTTCCATAGGTGAGTGTAGTGTCAGAGATGGCTGTTTCAACAACTTATTCCATAACATGATTCGTTCATCCTTTCGGCAAAAATATGATTGTGGGAAAACAAAAACAGGCATGGAGTATAGACCGGTGCTCGCACCTGTGGTCTTACCCCATGCCTGATCGAATCAGTCACATGTGATCAATATTCGCTTCTACTTCAACATATCATGAGGGCATAGGAGATACAAGACTTTTTTTGAAAGCGCTATCCATTCGTTTTACAGAATGAAGGATTTGATGTATAGTGGAGTCGAATCTAAGTGAGAAAGGTGTTGCATGTTGATGAGTGAGGTTGTATCTGCCTAACGAACTGAAAAATGTCGGATGACATGTCTTTTTGTCATGCCGTCATGTTCTGTTACAGATACCGCCCATCAAAAACTGCCAGACACCGGTCTGTCTTTTTGCGTTGGTCGTCATCGGCCGACGCTTTTTGTTTGCGCGGTATCTCGATTCTAATTTTGAGGAGAGACACATATGAACGAACAAACATTTGAAAAATTACAATACAACGAACTCATGTCACACGTCGAACGCTTTTGCATCAGTGGTTTTGGAAGAAGATTGTTACGCCAGCAGCGACCGACAAGTCATCTAAGCACCGTCAACAAGCGTCAACAGGAGACGACAGAAGCCCGAACGATACTGGATGCGACGTCGCACGTTCCCTTCATTGGGGTATCGGACATGGAACCGATTATCGGGAAGCTACAGCGGGGGATGCAACTGGAAGCAGACGAACTGGAGGCGGTGGCCGAGTTCTTTCGAGGAACCCGTAAATTGAAACGTTTCATGATGGAACAAGCATTTTTCGCCCCGCTTTTATCGACCTATGCCAATGAAATCGGAGAGTGGCGCTCGCTCGAAGAGGACATCACACAAGCGATTCGCGCGGGTCGGGTCGTCGACGAGGCATCAAAAGAACTCAAGCGAATTCGTAAACAGATTGATATTCTGGAAGGTCGAATCGAAGAACGTTTGAACAAGTTTTTGAAAAGTGCCGCCAACCGTGAAATGATTCAGGATGGATTTGTGACGAAAAAACAGGATCGCTTTACCATTCCGATTAAAGCCTCATACAAACACAAAGTCGCAGGCACAATCGTCGATACATCGAGCCGGGGGACGACGGTTTTTGTTGAACCGGAAGCCATCTCAAAGCTGAACGCCGAGCTCGTTATTAAACGGACCGAGGAAGCGGTGGAAGTCTATCAGGTGCTCGCGACATTGACGGGGGCTGTGACGGAAACCCTCTCTGATTTGGAATCGACGCTTGACGTGATTGCCCAATATGACATGGTGTTCGCGAAAGCAAAATATAGTCAAACGATCGACGGAATTTCTCCGAAAGTGAATACAGTCGGTCGCATTCATTTGAAACAAGTGCGACACCCTCTCTTGCAGTCGGCTGTACCGCTCGACTTCACCATCGGCGAATCGTATCGAGGATTGATTATCACCGGACCTAACGCAGGCGGGAAGACGGTCGTTTTGAAAACGATTGGACTGCTCAGCCTGATGACGATGAGCGGCCTTCACATTCCCGGGCATCCGGATACGGTTATTTCAACATTTGAAGAAGTGTTCGTCGATATCGGTGACAATCAAGATATGGAATCGGCGCTCAGCACATTCTCTGCGCATATGCATAACGTGGCCGCGATCATGCAAAAAGCAGGGAAGCGCTCATTACTGATTTTTGATGAAATCGGGAGTGGTACAGAACCGAATGAAGGCGCAGCACTCGCCATCGCCATTTTAGAGGCGGCTTATCAGAACGGTTCGATTGTCATTGCCTCGACGCACTACGGTGAAATCAAAGCTTACTCGGAATCGCATCCGGACTTCATGAATGCAGCGATGCAGTTTGACCCGGAGACACTGGAGCCTAGATACCGGTTGTTGATGGGACAATCAGGAGATAGTAACGCCTTATTCATCGCGAAAAAGATGAAGTTACCGGAAGCCATACTCAAGCAGGCATCCCGGTATATGCGAGAAAAAGAATATGATTTGACGCGTCTCGATTCATCGAAGGTGATGAAAGAGGCGACGAGTACGCCACTTGAACCGGAGCAACAGTTCCACAAAGGAGACCGGGTCAGATTATTAGAAACCGATCAGATTGGATTAGTGTATTCATTTGATGCATCACGTCGCCATGTTACCGTCTTTGTTGAGAAGCAGTTGGTCGAAGTCCCGTCTCGGCGTGTCCGTCTAGAAGCGCGCGCCACCGAATTGTATCCGGCTGATTATGATTTGGAGACGTTATTCACGACGTACCAGGAACGAAAAGAAGCACACGATTTTGCTCGCGGTTCGAAAAAAGCGCTTCGTCGCGTTGAAAAAGAGATCCGTCAACGGCAAAATCGGGAGAAAGGTGGGCAATCATGAAGATTCGTTTAGAGAAAGTAGAAGATCACGAAGCAATCGATGTGTTACTGCGTCAGGCGTTCACAGGAAATGAGAACGAGCTGGTCATGAAAATCCGTGCTTCTTCGGATTGGATCCCAGAGTTGACCTTTGTGGCAGAAACGGAGGGCAAAGTGGTCGGTCATATCATGGCATCCCGATGTGTGCTTGATGATATCCCGATGATTGCGCTCGCGCCACTCGCCGTCTTACCTGCCTATCAGTCGCAGGGAATCGGGCATCTTCTTGTGGATGAGATGATTGAACAGGCAAAGCACCGTGTGGAACCGGGAATTATTGTATTGGGTCATCCAGCCTACTATGCGAAATTCGGTTTTGAAGTAGCAAGTCAATATGGGGTTGCTGCCCCTTTTGACTGTCCGGAAGAAGCTTATCGTGTCAAATGGACGGGTAAAACAAGATTATCTGGAGTAGTAAGCTATAACTCGGCTTTTGATTGAGCCGCTCGTTGAGGAGGATGGTGGATGGTTGACCTAAGTTTTTGGTTTGCAGTCGGTTTTGCGATGATTCATTTCTTTTCGGGAAAGCTGATTCACGTGCGTGAAATTCCACGGAGTCGATTTTTATCGGTAGCCGGAGGGATTGCGGTCGCATATGTCTTTTTACACTTGTTACCGGAATTGAATGAATATCAACGTGAACTGGAGGGTCAGATTGAGAACGGGGTTTTTGCTTCCGTCGAGAATCACATCCTCATCATCAGTATGCTTGGACTCGCTGTATTTTACGGACTGGAACGTTTTGCGACGGCGAACAAGCGAAAGGAAAAACCATACGTCTTTTGGATTCACATCTTCTCGTTCACGATTTATTCGTTTAGTATCGGCTATGTATTGGCCGAGAGTACGTTTCAATCCAATGCCACAATGGCGTTATATTTTTTGGCGCTAGGCATTCATTTTGTTACAGTGGACCAGGGATTGCGTCATCATCATCAAGCGCTGTACGATCAACGCGGCCGTATATTATTATCGCTTGCTGTCTTAGTCGGATGGGGAGTCGGGACGTATGCGGAAGTGGATGACTTGGGACTTTCGATTGTAGTCGCCTTTTTAGCGGGAGGCGTCATCTTAAACGTCATGAAAGAGGAGTTGCCGGAAGAACGGGAAAGCAGTTTCGGCGCCTTCATGATGGGGTTACTCGGTTACGCATTCCTGTTATTAATCATATAAAGAGGCAACCGTGACCGGTTGCCTCTTTGCTTACAAGGAATTCGTGCTTTGGTTTTCGACTGTGCTGTCACTTTCGCTTGAAGCATCGTCATCTGAAGAATCGAACTGTCCACCATGGTGAGGACCGTGTCCACGACCGTGGCCGTGACGTCCACCTTCGGGACCTCCACGTAATCCTTCTAAATCATCGTAGCTTGTCACATCAGCGAAGCGATCTTCGTGCTCGGCAAGAATCGCGTCCGCCTGTTCTTGTGTCAAGTTGCCGTCTTCTACTGCTGTCGCGAGTTTCTCTTCATGTGAACTCATGATCGCTGCGATAAAGTCTTCAACAGAAATGCCTTTTTCTTCAGCAAGTTCTGGAAGGGACTGACCATTTTCACGAGCTGTCTCAACTTCTTCTTCGGTTAAACCGAGTGCTTCGATCAGAGCAGTGTGCCCCGCTTCACGATCCCCAAACATTCCGTGACCACCACGTTCTCCACGATCGCACTGTGTTGATTCTGTTGATTCTGTCGTTGTCGATTCATCTGTCGTCGTGTCGTTCGTTGCGGCATATACGCCAGTACCTGAGACGGCTAAAAGACCGGCCAAGGCAAGTGCAAGTTTTGTTGATTTCATGATTATCTCCTCCTTTGATACTTCAAGTTTAGAACGTAGGCCAATTGAAGTTGTGAAGGAGTTGCAAGGTTTTTGCAAATTGTCTTTGGGAAACGATGGGATGCGAATTTCATGCGATATAATGGAAGATGGAGGCGATGAGAGATGAACGTGCTTGTGGTAGAGGATGAAATGAAATTAGCGGACGGCATGTCGCGCTTTTTGACATATGCAGGATTCGACGTAACGGTTGCGACGACGTTGTCGGAAGCGAAAACCTTTCTACAGGAACCGTTTGACGCCGTTCTGTTGGATGTGCGATTACCTGACGGTGAAGGATGGACGTTGATCCCGAAATTAAAATCTCTACAACCTAAACCCGCTATCATTTTAACGACCGCGCGAGGTGAGGCGGACGACCGGATATTTGGATTGGAGCTTGGAGCAGACGATTATCTAGTTAAGCCGATCGTGTTAAAAGAACTGGAGATTCGGTTGAAGCGACTGGTAAAGCATACGGAAGGCATCACGTTTGGCAATCTTGTCATCGACGAGAAATCTCGTACCGTGAAAGAAAACGGAAACCCGCTTCGTCTGACAAATAAAGAATATGAATTGCTGCTGTTCATGTGGAAGCATCTTGGGGAGGCGCTCGACCGAAATCGTTTGTTGGACGAAGTGTGGGATTACGAGTTCGTCGGAGACACCCGTACGGTGGATACCCATGTAAAGCAACTCCGAGACAAATCCCCTACACTTAAACAACAATTAAAAACTGTTCACCGTGTCGGGTATCGGCTTGAGGAAATCCTATGAACCGATTAATGAAGAAGTTACTGTGGACCGCGATTCTGCCACTTGCCGCGATGGCGGTATTGACCTTCGGCCTGACGTCCTTATTAATCGGCCGTTTTGCAGAAGGGGAAAGTTACACACAGCTTGAGCAAGAAGCAGCCATTGTTTATGATGCCATTCAAGAAGGACGGGGTATACCGGGACAAATTGATGTCCTCCTTTTTCAAAATGGGCGTCAAATCGAATTGGAACGCGGTGGCCGGATGCATCGCATGATGCCACTCTCCCTCGACCCGGACGCATTATCTGAACGGGATGAAGTCAGTGCGAATGGGACGCGTTTACTGACGTACTTGCGTGAAGAGGGAAGCTTGCAAATCGTGACGTATACACCGGTCCCGTTATCGAATCCGCAATTTCAACAGATTTACGTGATTTTAGCAGGAGGATTCCTTTTCGCACTGTTCGTCGCGGTTGCCGTCACGTTTTGGATGAGTCGTCGTTTGACGAAGCCGTTAGTCGATTTAAGACAAGCGACGACTTCTATTATGAATGGGGAGCATGATATTGCCCTGCCGACGGTCACGAATGATGAAATCGGTGATCTGACGGAGGCGGTCGAACAAATGAATCACTCGCTTCAAGAAAAAGAAGCGCTCCAAAAATCATTCATCTCCGGAATCACACATGACGTCCGTACGCCACTCGCAATCGTTCGAAACGAGGCAGAAATGCTCGAACTCGGTGTTGTTCATAAAGAAGCGGTCTCTGAATCTGGGCGAAGCATCACCGAAGAGGTAGACCGAATTGACCGTCTTGTCAATCAAATGCTTGAGTACTCAAAGTTGTCGACAGGCAGAATCCCGCTTGAAATGGAATCGATACAACTCGACGAGATGGTCCGGAACATCGTGACGCGAATGGAAGAGTGGTTCCAACAAAAACAAGTATCGGTTCAACTCGATATCGAACCTGGTACCGTCCAGGCGGATCATCTGGCAATGGAGCGGATTCTGACCAATTTCTTAAAGAACGCCTATGATGCCAGTCCGGTTGGCGGAGTGATTACGGTGACGTTGTCGCAGCGGCGCTTAGCGATTTCAGATCAAGGTCCAGGGATTGAAAAAGAGATGCGGGAATCGATTTGGGATATGTACGTGAAAGGGGACCGTTCAAACGGGCACGGTCTCGGTCTAGCAATCACGAAACTATTACTGGAGGCACAAGGGTTATCCTATGGAGTCGATTCAGACAATGGGGCGACATTTTGGATTGAATGGGACTGAGTTTTCTTCATCGAGAAGTTAGAGCAGGTCATCCGGGATGGATGAATCAAAAACGGATCGTTTGTAAGAAGTGAGAAAAACAGTCACGTTGTAAGCGTTTTATTTTTATATTGACGTCAAGATTTCAAGAGAGTATGCTAATAACGAAAAGAAGAAAATCCGTTTTGGGATTGTTACTGGTGATGCAGGCAAAACCTAAATTGATACCACGGTTCCATGTTGGAGCTTGGTATGAGTTTAGGTTTTTTTCTTTTCAGTCCAGTTGAATGAGAGTAGAGGTGATGGAATCCATGGAAATTTCAAAAGTGTTCAACAATAACGTCGTTGCCATCGATGCGAACGGTCAAGAACAGGTTGTGATGGGACGCGGAATCGCGTTTCAAAAGCGACCCGGCGATCTCGTTGACCAAACACGTGTCGAAAAAATCTTTACGCTCGAGAGTAAAGAAAGCTATGAACGTTTTGTCCACTTTTTAAATGAAATGCCGACTGTAGAGATGGAGACAGTGAAGCAAATCGTCAAGTTGGCGGAAAAAAGATTGAATCAATCGATTCATGATTCATTGTATGTGACGCTAGCAGACCACCTCCATTTCGCACTCAGCCGTTACCATGATGGGATTCTAATCCGAAATCCTCTCGTTTGGGAGGTCAAACGATTTTATGCTCCGGAGTTTGCAGTTGGAAAAGAAGCAGTTGAACTAATCAATGAACGACACCATGTCAAGCTAGATGAGGATGAGGCCGTGGCGATTGCGCTTCACCTCGTCAATGCCACCATGTCAGGGGTCAAAGGGGAGAATCTACATCTTGTAACGGAGATGACGAGAGCGACACAGGCCATTCTGACAATCATCACGTACCATTTTCAAATTGAGTTGGATGAGGAGTCGTACGCCTATTCAAGATTTTTAACGCACCTGAAATATTTTGTGCAACGCCTTGCTTCCGGCGAAGTAATGAAGTCAGCCGGAGATGAAACCTTGTTTATGATGGTGAAGCAACGGTATCCGGAGGCATTTGAGTGTGTGGAGAAAATCGCCGGGTTGATTGCAAACAAGTATCACTACCAAGTCACAACGGATGAGCGATTGTATATGATGATTCACATCGAAAATTTAATGAAAGAGCGTCGATCCTAAGGATGGTTACTGATGATGCAGGCCAAACCTAAATGACTACACCTTTTGTGTGTAGTGATTTAGGTTTTTCTTTTTACAAAAAAGATTAAGGAGTGAGGACAATGGAGCAATACCAACAGCTAGCAGAAACGATTATTCGGCATGTTGGCGGAAAAGATAACGTGAAGAGTGTATTTCACTGCGCGACGCGATTGCGTTTTAAATTGAAAGATGAAAAGAAAGCCAATGCGAGTACTTTAAAACAACAAGATGGCATCATTACCGTTGTTCAAAGTGGCGGTCAATTTCAAGTCGTGATTGGAAATAACGTCCCGTATGTCTACAAAGAAGTCGTCGAATTAGGCGGTTTTCAAGCCGCAGCGACAGATGACGATGAAAAAACAGGTGTTTTCAATCGCCTGATCGATGTGATTGCCGGAATTTTCACGCCAATTCTTGGGCCGATGGCCGGAAGCGGATTATTGAAAGGACTACTAGCGATTCTGGTTGCTCTTGGGTTGCTTACCCCGGAGATGGGCACATACGTCGTCTTAAATGCTGCGGCAGACGCCCTGTTTTATTTCTTACCTGTGATTCTCGGGCATTCTGCAGCGAAGAAGTTTGGCGGAAATCCGTATATTGGCATGATTATCGGTGGGGCGCTCGTCTATCCATCGATTGTCGCGATACAAGGAGCAGGTGAGTCGTTGACGTTCCTTCACATCCCGGTTGTTTTGATGAGTTATGCGTCTTCGGTCATTCCGATTATTTTGGCGGCATATGTGTCATCAAAAATTGAAACGTTTTTTAACCGTCACACACATGAATCGGTGCGGAATTTCACGACACCGATGATGGCGTTGTTACTCGTCGTTCCGCTGACGTTTTTAGCAATCGGCCCAGTTGCCACTTATGCGAGTCAAGGGCTGGCGAACGGATATTCATTCCTGTATGACTTAAGTCCGACGATTGCGATCGCATTCATTGGTGCCTTCTGGCAAGTACTCGTTATGTTCGGTCTACACTGGGGTCTTGTCCCGATTATTATCAATAACTTAACAGTTGCCGGTGTCGATACGATCGTCGTAGGGGTATTAATGGCCACATTTGGTCAGGTTGGGGCAGCGCTTGCCATCACGTGGAAAACGAAAAATCCAAAAGTGAAAGGGCTTGGCACCTCTTCTGCAATTGCGGGTGTTTTTGGAATTACAGAGCCGGCGATGTACGGACTCACGTTACCGCGCAAAAAGCCATTCGTTTTCGGAATGATTGGCGGAGCAGCGGGTGGTGTCATCGGTGGTCTATTCGGGACAGCAGCTTATGCGATGGGAGGACTTGGTGTATTCAGTATCCCGGTGATGATTGCTCCTACAGGGATTGATGTAGCATTTTACGGTGCATTCCTTGGGATGGCGGTCGCAACGGTAGTAGCACTCGTGTTGACCATGATGTTGCATAAGGAAGAGGCAACGGTCGAATCAACTGAACAAGAGGTTGCCATGTCTGTATCAGCTCAAGTCGGCTTCCCGGTCACCGCTCCAATAAAAGGAGAAGTCGTGACGTTAAATCATGTGCGAGACGAAGTGTTCTCAAGCGGAGCAATGGGAAAAGGAGTCGCAATCTTACCTACAGAAGGCGTGGTCTATGCACCGTTTGACGGGGAAGTCGTTACACTCTATCCATCTAAACATGCGATTGGTCTTCGGTCAGACACAGGAGTGGAAGTCTTAATCCATATCGGTTTGGATACCGTCAAACTCGATGGAAAGTATTTTGAGGCGTTTGTAAGAGACGGACAGAAGATTAAAGAAGGAGACGTCCTCGTTCAATTTGAGTTAGATTCGCTCGTACAAGAAGGGTATGACACGATCACCCCGATCATCGTCACGAATACCGAATTTTTCTTAGATGTACTACCAACTTTTACAGGTTCAGTCGACGTGAATCATGATGTGTTACGCGTGATCGTTTAAAAGGGAGGAAGAACAAATGAAACAAGTGAACAAAGACTTTTTATGGGGTGGAGCGACGGCAGCGAATCAGTTGGAAGGCGGTTACCGTGAAGGCGGGAAAGGTCTCTCGATTGCAGATGTCATGCCAGGTGGCAAGGAACGGATGAACATCATCCATGACCCGACCTTTGACTTTGAACTGCATGAGAACTATTCATACCCGAACCATGAAGGCATTGATTTTTATCATCGCTACAAGGAAGACATTGCACTGTTTAAAGAGATGGGGTTTAAGACGTTCAGAATGTCGATCGCTTGGTCTCGTATTTTTCCGAACGGGGATGAGTTGGAACCAAACGAAGAAGGACTGCAATTTTATGATGGGGTCATCGATGAGCTCATAGCGCAGGGAATTGAGCCACTTGTCACGCTCTCCCACTATGAAATGCCGCTTCATTTAGCGAAAACTTATGGAGGCTGGCGTGATCGGCGTCTTGTGACATACTTTGAACGCTATAGCCGCGTGCTGTTTGAACGGTATAAAGGAAAAGTGAACTATTGGTTGACATTTAACGAAATCAACGGCGCCCAATTCATGCCGATGCTTAGCCTTGGGGTTGCCATTCGAGAAGAAGAACATACTTTGCAACTCACCTATCAAGGGTTGCATCATCAATTTGTTGCGAGCGCACTGGCCACAAAAGCAGCGCGTGAAATCGACCCGACGATGCAAATTGGGTGCATGCTCATTGCAGCTCCGGTATATCCGTATAGTTCGAACCCGGATGACGTCTGGTATGCGCATGATGCGGAACGGATGATGAACTTCTTCTGCGGAGATGTACATGTTCGCGGGAAATACCCTACTTTTGCGAAACGATTTTTCCGAGAACACGGAATCGAACTCGAAATCGAAGAGAACGACCTCGATATCCTTCAAGAAAACACGGTTGATTTCTTTTCATTAAGCTACTACATGTCCCGTACAGAAAAAGCTGAAAAAAATCAGGATGAAGCAGCCGGAAATATTATGAGCGGTGTCAAAAACCCTTATCTGAAAGCGAGCGACTGGGGATGGGAAATTGATCCGACAGGACTTCGGATCATTTTGAACAAATTGTATGAACGATATGAGATTCCGCTTTTCATTGTTGAAAACGGATTAGGAGCCTACGATCAACCGGAAGCGGATGGGGCGATTCATGATGACTACCGGATTGACTACCTGAGAGATCATCTGAAAGGGATGATGGAGGCGATCGAAGATGGGGTCGAGGTCATGGGATATACAAGTTGGGGATGTATTGATTTGGTCAGTGCGTCAACCGGCGAGTATCGTAAACGTTACGGATTCATTTACGTGGATAAGCATGATGATGGGTCAGGGACGTTGGAGCGAATGCGGAAAGATTCATTTTTCTGGTACCAAGATGTGATTCGTTCTCAGGGAGCCAGCCTGTATGAAAATGAGACTGTAAAGTAAAAGAACGGCCATACTGAACTGCCCCATAAAAGGTGGACATGAAAATCCAACTTTTATGGGGTGTTTTTTATGCTTTTGTGATTTTACGCAACACGATAATGGCGAGACTGACGCCTGCTGCGATGAGCATGTACATAATGATTTCCATCCAAGCACTCATCCTGCTTCCTCCTCGATGAATCGGATACTTTGATTTCAATTACCTGATAGATGTATCATTTCATCTTCCATTGGCAAAGTAAATGATGAACTGCCTCCTGTCGACATCCCGTATAAAAAATCAACGAAGGGGAACTTGTTTTATAATAAGAGAAATACGAAATCATTTGAGAAGAATCAACCTGTGAGGATGTGAGGTCTGATGACGGCGAGAAGTCTATTCCAAGAACGGGTCGTCATGGATGCGCGAAAGAATTGGCAGACGATTCGATTGTTGATTGACTGGACCGTGATGGTATATATCCTAGTTCCGTTTTTGATGTATATGGGATTTGTCTATGTCTTCCTTTGGCAAGGAAAATTCGAGTGGATTGGTCACTTCAAGGTCGTATGGGTGTTCATTTTCTTTCTGCTCTTTCTTCGCGATCGATTTGTTGTGTGGCTCGAACAAGGAGATGTCCTGCTGCTTTCGACGAAGCGGTTGATTCGTCAAATCAAGCATTACTCACTTCAATATCGCACACTTCTCCTCGTTCTGAAGTATGGATGCTGCCTCCTTTTATTTGTACCCATTTTTCATGCACAAGGGTGGAGTGCATTGGATACCTTAACGCTTTGGCTGAATCTGACACTCATCGCCTGGCTCCACATGTGGATTCGATACCAACAAGTGATTCGTGGTCATCATTGGGTGAAACAGCTGCTGATGGAACTGTTTGTATTCGGTTGTTTGTACAGTCTATTTGCCGACATGGCGTTCCTCCGTGTGGTAATGGGGAGCGGACTCGTCGCATATGCCATGTGGATCGGGGAAGGGTGGCTATCCCGGCAATCTTACCTCGAACGTGAAGTGGCATGGAGCGAGCGTGTCCGTAGTTCGCTTCAGCGGACCGTATTGAAGGGAGCAGGCGGATTTCGCTAAAAACATTTCATGCACGTTTAGTCTCTTTGGACCTCACAAACAGATGCAAATGACTTCTTTCTCATCACTTGATTCGTTATAGAAAGGACAGTTAGATGAACGAACAACAATATGAACAACTTCTCCACATTCAGACAGCCAAGCCGCAACAAGGATTTCCGGCTACTGCCGAATACCACCGTTACGAGCCGACTCCATATGAAGCACTTGATTTACTGCGGGATGCGTATCCGTTAGTTCCGACCGACACCGTCATGGACTTCGGTTCGGGGAAAGGACGACTCCCATTCTATCTGGCCTATACTTTTCGCGTACGCGCCATCGGTGTGGAGATGGACGGCGGGTTTCATGAGGACGCCATGCAAAATTGGATGAACTATGCAAAAAAACACCGGAATCGCGGAAGTGTTCAGTTCGAGCATGCCTATGCCGAACAGATCCCTATTCCAACAGATGCCAATCGTTTTTACTTTTTTAACCCGTTTTCTGTGAATGTATTTCGTCAAGTAGTGTCGAACATCATGGAATCTGTGGAAGGGAACCCGCGTCAGGTGGACATCATCCTGTATTATCCGGAGGACGGTTATCTACACTTTTTGAATGACGAAACACCGTTTCGGTTCGTACAGGAAGTCCGGTTACCTTTAAAGAATCTTCACGAGCGATTTTTGATTTATCGTTTTGATATGATGGAGTCATCTTGGTAACGGAGGAGTGAGTACGATGAAGAAGAAAGACATATTGGAAGCATACCGTTGGCGCCAAGCGACAAAGGTGTTTGATGCGGACAAAAAAGTGAAAGAAGAAGATTTTGAATTCATTCTTGAGACAGGGCGTCTGTCCCCGAGTTCGTTCGGGTTTGAGCCTTGGCAATTCGTTGTCGTTCGTCGCGAGGACTTGCTCCAAAAAATCAAAGATCACGCATGGGGGGCACAAGGGCAGGCGCTCACGGCTAGTCATTTTGTACTGATTTTAGCGAGAACACCGAAAGCGATGCGCTACGACGCAGATTATATTCGGCATATTGTGACGGAAGTGCAGGGTAGAACGAAAGAAGAGTACGATCAACGAATCAAACGTGTGCACGATTTCCAGGAGAACGACTATCGTCTATTGGACAATGAACGCGTCTTCCAGGAATGGGTGAAACGTCAAACTTACATTCCTCTCGGAAATATGATGACGGCAGCCGCACAAATCGGTGTGGATTCATGTCCGATTGAAGGGTTCAATCAGGAAGAGATGGATGAACTGTTGATTTCAGAAGGTGTCATGGAACGTGGTGAGTGGTCACTGTCGGTCATGGTTGCTTTTGGTTACCGGGCGAAAGATTTCGCACCGAAGACGCGTCGTGATTTTAATGAGGTCGTCAAATATATTGGATGAAAAAAGGCTCAATCGCACTTAAGCGATTGAGCCTTTGTTTATTTCCATTCTGTGATGCGATCGACTGGGAATCGAACAGATGGATATCCCTCTTCTGCGGCTTTCCCGATTGAAAGAAGCATGACTGGGAGATAACGCTCTTTGTCGAGTCCGAATGTTTCAGCGATGTTCGCTTTATCATATCCACCGATTGGGTTTGTATCGTATCCGTGGGCGCGTGCGACGAGCATGAGTTGCATGGAGACGAGTCCTGAGTCGAGCATGATGCTGTCTTTGACCATTTCTTTTGGCGCATCCTTGAAGATGCCTTTGATCATGTCAACTTGACGGTCACGGACTTCCGTTGGCATCAAGCCACGTTCGACGGCTGTATCGAAAATTTCTTCTGTGTAGTCAGCCATTTGATAATCGGCGAAAACGGCAATGACTGCAGACGATGTCTCGACTTGTCGTTTATTAAAGCTCGCGAGCGGGAGAAGCTTTTCTTTTCCTTCTTCGCTATCGATGACGACGAAGCGCCACGGTTGAAGGTTCAGAGAAGATGGAGCCGTTGTCGCTTCTTCTAAAATCTGTGTCATTTCTTCTTTCGAAATTTTAACACTTTCATCATATACGCGGATTGAGCGGCGGCCTTTCACAATCTCCATAAAATCTTTCTGAATAGCAGTATTCATATTAAAGTCTTCCTTTCGTGTTCAATGTTATTCTGTAACGACGTCAAAGACGTCAAAAGTTGTTGTTGTTCCTCTACCTTCATGTTGACAAAAAGTCGGTCGGATAAGCATTTTTTTTGCTCAGTCCAATGTGCAATTTGTTCACGACCACGATCGGTCAAATCGACATAAATGACACGGTTATCCTTCTCACAGCGTTTGCGTACGATTAAGCCCTGTGTCTCCAGTTGTTTTAAGTGACGCGTAATGGCGGCGTGATCGACGTCGACACGCTGTTGTAAATCGCGTTGCCGCAATGCTCCGACATGATACAAATTGCTCAAAATGTCATAGCGGGTCAAACTCAATCCATCCATTTCCGAATCAAATAACTGCCCGAGTTCTTTTTGTACAGTGATGATGTGATAGAGAATCTGGTCGCTTAGCGAGCAAGAATCTCGCATGCACATCCCTCCTCTATATCATTGACGAATCAATCATTGATAGGTCACATAAATTATCCTAACGCCTTCTTCTCAAAATTTCAAATAAAAAGTTTTAGAAAATGGGTTGTCAAACTGTTATATAATAGTCTATATTGTAATCAACTGATATATAACAACATCAAAGGAAGGATGTGAGCGCTTGGAACATTATGAACGACGGGGTACTTATCTGGTTCATCAGGAACTGTTGCGATTTATTAATGAGCGAGTACTGACAAACGGCGATACCACGAACTTTTGGGATGGGGTAGAAACGATTTTGGATACGTTCATTCCAAAAAACCGTGAACTGTTACAACGCCGAAAACAGTTTGAAGAGTTGTTACAGGATTGGTATAGCACACACAACCTTCCATTCAATCCTGCTGAGTATGAGCGTTTTCTGGAAGCAATCGGGTATATCGAGCCGATCGTTGAAGACTTTCAAATCGAAGTGGATCGAGTGGACTCCGAAATCTCACATCAAGCAGGCCCACAACTTGTCGTTCCATTGGACAACGCCCGCTATGCACTGAACGCAGCGAACGCGCGTTGGGGGAGTCTATACGATGCTCTCTATGGCACGGACGTCATCGATGAGATGGACGGCAAAGAGAAAGGTCGGGGATATAATCCGATTCGTGGAGATGAAGTCATTCGGACAGCTAAACAATTTTTAGACGAGACGTTCCCACTTCAATCAGGATCTCATCAGGATGCAGATGGATACGTGATTATTGACGGGGCCGCCTATGCAAAAATTGATGGGCGACAGGTTGCATTCGTTCGGGATGACCTCATTGGCTATGTCGGGGAGCCGGAAGAACTTGACAGTTTATTCCTCGTTCACCATGGTCTACACGTAGAACTGAAATTTGACCGGACGCATCCGATCGGTAAACTCGACCGGGCGGGACTGATGGATATTGAACTCGAGGCAGCCTTATCCGCCATTGTCGATTGCGAAGATTCGGTCGCAGCAGTGAATGCTGAAGACAAGGTACACCTGTACGAGAATTGGCTCGGTCTCATGGATGGGACGCTCGAAGCCTCCTTCATGAAGAATGGGAAGCTGTTGCGCCGTCAGTTGAATCAGGACAAGCAGTTGATCGGGAAAAATGGGGAAGACGTCGTCTTGCCAGGACGCTCACTCTTATTTATTCGAAACGTCGGTCACTTGATGACGACTGACTTGATTCTCGATGAGACAGGGCGCGAAGTACCCGAGGGAATCCTCGATGCAATCTTCACCTCCCTGATTGCGGGGCGGCATCTGGACAATCGGCTCAACTCCAGGGAGCAATCGATTTATATCGTGAAACCGAAGATGCACGGTTCAGATGAAGTGGCGTTCACAAATGAGTTGTTCAATGCAGTGGAAGATTTACTCAACCTGTCTCGTTATACCTTGAAAGTTGGCGTGATGGATGAGGAACGGCGAACTTCATTGAACTTAAAAAATTGTATCGAGAAAGTGAAAGACCGGGTCGTCTTTATCAACACAGGCTTTCTGGACCGTACCGGTGACGAGATTCATTCCTCTCTGACGTTTGGTCCAATGAGACGAAAAGGAGAAATGAAGACATCGAACTGGCTTGATGCCTATGAAAAACTCAATGTGCAGACCGGTCTTCACGCAGGGTTCCATCAACAGGCGCAAATCGGAAAAGGGATGTGGCCGATGCCGGACCGGATGAATGACATGATGGTCGAAAAGATCAAACATGTGCAGTCCGGTGCGACGACGGCATGGGTACCTTCTCCAACCGCGGCGACGCTGCATGCGATGCATTATCATCAAGTCGATGCGTTCACCGTTCAAAAAGCGCTCATGCAACAAACCTTCTCCTCCCAAGAGGCGAGAAAACGACTACTCGATATTCCACTGGCGACAATGGAGTACTCGGACGAGGAGGTTCGGGAGGAACTTGAAAACAACTTACAAGGGTTACTCGGTTATGTGGTCCGTTGGATTGAGCAAGGGGTCGGCTGCTCGAAAGTCCCCGACATTCATCACATCGGACTGATGGAAGACCGGGCGACGCTCCGGATCTCGAGTCAGCACGTGGCGAACTGGCTCTACCACGGGGTCTGTACTTCGGATCAAATTGAAGAAACATTGTACCGGATGGCCGAAATTGTCGATGCACAGAACGGGGATGACCCGAACTATCGTCCGATGACACCAGACGTAGATCAATCCATCGCCTATCAAGCGGCGCGTGATTTGATTTTCAAAGGGTTGGCACAACCAAATGGATACACGGAGCCGATTTTACATGAACGTCGGCGGGAGTTTATTAAACGGCAAACACTTGAGTTGAATCTAAAAGGAGGATCATCATTATGACTACGAAAAAAATCGAAAGTGAACAGTTGATTGAACGTTGGGTCGTCCGTCGGATCGTTTCTGGAGAATCGACGGCTACACTTGCGAATACGGCTTTCGTTTATGGGAACGATTTGATGCGTCTCGTTTTAGACCGGACGGATGGTTCGCTTCAAATCATGAAAGAACCGGTCGATGAAGTGGTCGTTTTCCGCAAACCGGAAGATCGTGACGAAGAGAACGTGTGTCGCTGCTGCGGAATGGAGCATTCGACGTTTAAAGCGGCGCTCGAATGCTGTGCTTATCTCGATTAATTATGCTCTATCTGTTATATAACAAAAACCAAAAAATGCATTTAATATAATACAGGAGGGAATGCGATATGAATCAACGTATGGAATTGGAGAACAGCTGGCAATCAGATCGGTTTGAAGGAGTGGAACGTCCGTATAGTGTGGAAGACGTGATGAAGCTACGTGGCTCAATCATGATTGAACACACGTTAGCGACAAAAGGGGCGGAGCGTCTTTGGAATCTCCTTCACGAACGGGATTATGTTCATGCGTTGGGGGCGCTGACGGGTAACCAGGCGATCCAACAAGTGAAGGCGGGGCTTGAGGCAATTTACTTGAGCGGTTGGCAAGTGGCTGCTGACGCTAACCTTTCCGGTCATATGTATCCGGACCAAAGCTTGTATCCGGCGAACTCTGTGCCGAGCGTCGTCAAACGGATCAACCAAGCGCTTCAACGTGCCGATCAAATTCAAACCGCTGAAGGAAAGGGCGATACGCATTGGTTCGCACCAATCGTGGCGGATATGGAAGCCGGATTCGGTGGGGTGCTGAACGTATTTGAATTAACGAAAGCGATGATTGAGGCAGGAGCAGCCGGTGTTCACCTCGAGGACCAGTTATCTTCTGAGAAGAAATGCGGACACCTCGGTGGAAAAGTGCTACTTCCAACACAGACAGCGGTCAAAAATCTGATTGCGGCACGTCTTGCGGCAGACGTGATGGGAGTTTCGACGATTATTGTCGCACGAACCGATGCACACGCGGCGAATCTGATCACAAGTGACATCGATCCAGTCGATCATCCGTTCATTGTCGGCGAACGAACACCGGAAGGATTCTACCGCACGGAAGCGGGGATCGATCAGGCAATCGCACGTGGATTGGCGTATGCCCCTTATGCGGATCTCGTTTGGTGTGAAACATCAGAACCTGATCTAGAGGAAGCGCGACAGTTCGCAGAAGCGATTCATGCGAAATATCCAGGAAAACTTCTTGCTTATAACTGCTCGCCATCATTCAACTGGAAAAAGAAACTGACCGACGAAGAAATCGCGACGTTCCAACAAGAAATCGGAGCGATGGGTTACAAGTTCCAATTCGTCACGCTCGCTGGATTCCATGCCCTCAACTTTGGCATGTTCGAGTTGGCTCGTGGCTACAAAGACCGTGGGATGGCAGCTTATTCTGAATTGCAACAAGCCGAATTTGATGCTGAACAACATGGATACACGGCGACACGTCACCAGCGTGAAGTCGGAACCGGCTACTTCGATGAAGTCTCACTCGTCATCTCGGGTGGCCAATCTTCTACGACGGCACTTGCAGGATCGACAGAAGCAGAACAGTTTGAAGTGAAATAAGGGAAGAAAAAGATGATGCGTCTGCCGCATCATCTTTTTTGTTTAGCGTGGAATGGTGAGGGTTTGTCCGACATAAATCAAATTAACATTGGTGATGTTGTTTGCGGAAGCGATTTTCGAGACGGTCGTATTATACGATGCCGCAATCTTATAGAGCGTATCCCCTGATTTGACAGTGTAGGTAGTCGTGGAGGCTGGAGGTGTTGTCGTTCCGGGGATGGTGAGAACTTGTCCTACATAAATCAAATTGACATTGGTGATGTTGTTTGCGGAAGCGATTTTCGAGACGGTCGTATTATACGATGCCGCAATCTTATAGAGCGTATCCCCTGATTTGACAGTGTAGGTAGTCGTGGAGGCTGGAGGTGTTGTCGTTCCGGGGATAACGAGCACTTGTCCGACATAAATCAAGTTCGTGTTCGTGATGTTGTTCGCAGAAGCGAGGGCTGAAACGCTCACGCCGTACGTCCGGGCAATGCCGTAAAGCGTATCTCCCGATTTGACCGTATACGTTTTTGCGGTGGAATTCGATTGATACGCGAGAAGTTGGGAAATCGTCACGAATTGATACCCTTTTGCTTTGAGTTGTGAAATCATCGTCGGTAGAGCGAGCGGGGTTCCGGGTGCACCAGCCCCCGTATGCATCAACACGATTGACCCGGGTTTGATATTCGATTGAACTTTCGTGTTGATTTGACTTGCCGAGACGCCTTTCCAATCGACCGTATCAATGTTCCATTGGATGGTGTAGCTGTATCCTGCCGCGCCGACACCGCTCAAGACGGTATTGTTTACTGCGCCATATGGGGCTCTAAATATCGGTTTGGTTGTTTTTCCGGTGAGGGACTTGATTAAAGACTCAGTGCGGTCGAGTTCGGACTTCATTTGTGTTGTGCTCAACTGAGTGAAATAAGGGTGACTGTAGGAATGGTTCCCTAACTGATGACCTTTTGCAGCAATGTTTTTAATGTACTGCGGATGATGATTTGCGCCTGATCCTGTCAAAAAGAACGTGGCTTTTACGTTATATTTTGTGAGAATGTCCAAGATTTTGTTCGTGTTTGCCCCGTCCGCTCCGTCATCAAATGTAAGAGCCACTATTTTGCTTGTCGTATTGACACTGGTGATGAATGTGGAAGAAGCTGCAGCGACAGATCTCGGTGCGACAACGAACGTTCCGAGTAAAATCAACAAAGCCATGAACACGCGAACAACCCTGCTTGTCATGTTATTTCGCCTCCCATCATGAAGCTTAGACCTGCTGTGACCATGTCGTTCCTTGTAGTTTTTATATACCCGATTTTCGTTATGGAACGTTCATTGACTGAAAGAAGCGTCACGTTACTCCTTCAGAGGATATGTGTGAAATTTGTGAGAACGCGACGTGCTATTACTCACAGAATGCTCACACACTTTCAGTGGAAGGGTGGTATCATGAAAAATGTGTGAAGGATGTAAGCGATTTATTAGGAGGAACGATGATGAAAAAAGCAATGACACGATTCGGGGCAACAATCGGTCTCGTTGGAATGCTCATTTTAGGAGCATGTGGTACGGAGCAAGAAACAGAGAATGTGACGGCCCATCAATCTATGGAACCGGTTGAAGCGAACTTACAAGTGGTCGAAACGGCAGATGTGGGTGCGCCGGTGACACTGACAGTGAACGTCACGCAAGACGGGGAAGCGGTGGACGATGCGGACGAAATCAAGTTCGAAGTATGGAAAAATGATGCGAAAGAAGATAGTGAGATGCTAGAATCATCATTCGATCAAAACGGTACGTATACAGCCGAAACGACGTTTGAAGAAGATGGGGTCTATACCGTTCAAGTTCACGTAACTGCTCGGCAAATGCATACGATGCCGACGACCGAAGTGACAGTTGGAAATCCAGCTGAAGCGATGGATGAATCCGAACATCATCATACAATGTCGGAGATTACATTGGATTCGAAAGAAGCCACGGCAGGACAGGCCAAGATGTTCATGACGCATGTCATGGTGGAGGAAGAGATGCTGTCGGATGCAGAAGTACAGCTTGAAATCTTCCAAGATGGAGCGGACAAGCACGAATGGGTCAAACTTGAGGAAATCGAAGCCGGTATGTACAAAGGGGAGTACACGTTTGATCAGACCGGTACGTACAATGTCCAAATCCATGTCACAAAAGGTGATGACATTCATGAACATGTGATGGAGACAGTAAACGTCCAATAAAAAATCGGCTCGCGTTGAGCCGATTTTTTATTTATGCGTTTTGGTAAAGTGATTCAACTTGTTGTTGAAGCGCCTCATTTTCGAGGTACTCATCGTAAGTCGCTTCCTTGTCCACAATGCCGTTCGGTGTCACTTCGATGATGCGCGTTGCGATCGTCGAGATGAGCTGATGGTCATGTGAGCTGAAGAGAAGCACGCCTTTGAACGACTCAAGACCGTTGTTGAGTGCCGTAATTGATTCGAGGTCCAAGTGGTTCGTCGGATCGTCGAGGACGAGCACGTTCGAATTCGAGAGCATCATCTTCGAGAGCATGCAACGAACTTTTTCTCCCCCAGAGAGGACAGACGCTTTCTTCATAACTTCTTCACCTGAGAAGAGCATGCGACCAAGGAAGCCACGAAGGAACGTGTCTGACTCATCGGCTGGTGAGAACTGGCGCAACCAGTCGAGGATGCTCTTTTCCGAGCCCTCGAAGTATTCCGAGTTGTCTTTCGGGAAGTACGACTGAGTCGTCGTCACGCCCCATTTGACCGAACCTGTATCTGGTTCCATCTCACCCATGAGAATTTTGAATAGTGTCGTGATTGCAACGTCAGAACGACCGACGAATGCGACTTTGTCCGTCTTGTTGAGTGAGAACGTGACGTTGTCGAGCACTTTTACGCCATCAATCGTCTTCGAAACGTTGTCGACATAGAGAACATCGTTTCCGATTTCGCGTTCCATTGTGAAGCCGACAAACGGATAACGACGTGATGACGGACGAATGTCGTCAAGCGTGATCTTATCGAGCAACTTCTTACGTGACGTCGCTTGACGCGCTTTCGATGCGTTCGAGCTGAAGCGGGCGATGAAGTTTTGAAGCTCTTTGATCTTCTCTTCTTTTTTCTTGTTCTGGTCAGCTGCCATACGTGTCGCAAGCTGGCTTGACTCGTACCAGAAGTCGTAGTTCCCGACATAAAGCTGGATTTTACCGAAGTCGAGGTCTGCCATGTGCGTACAGACTTTGTTCAAGAAGTGACGGTCGTGGGAAACGACGATGACCGTGTTTTCAAAGTTAATCAAGAACTCTTCCAACCATTGGATCGCTTTAAGATCGAGTCCGTTGGTCGGCTCGTCCAAGAGCAGGATGTCCGGCTTACCGAAGAGTGCCTGGGCGAGAAGTACTTTGACTTTCTCCCCACCTGTGAGCTCGCTCATTTGTTTCTGGTGAAGCGCTTCAGTGATCCCGAGACCTTGAAGGACCATCGAGGCTTCCGACTCTGCTTCCCAACCGTTCAACTCGGCGAATTCGCCTTCGAGTTCAGCTGCGCGCATTCCGTCTTCATCTGAGAAATCTTCTTTCATATAGATGGCATCTTTTTCTTTCATGACGTTGTAGAGACGCTCATGCCCCATGATGACGGTTTCGAGTACCGCTTTGTCTTCATAAGCATAGTGGTCCTGCTTGAGGACGGCGAGACGCTCACCCGGTGTGATGCTGACATCACCTGTCGTCGTGTCTTGTTCACCTGATAAAATCTTTAAGAATGTCGATTTCCCGGCACCGTTCGCACCGATCAATCCATAACAGTTGCCTGGTGTGAACTTGATGTTCACGTCTTCGAACAACTTGCGGCCACCGAATTGGAGGCTGACGTTATTTACTGTAATCATGTATGATATCCCTCGTTTTTCTGATTAGTTTACGACGTGTATTGTATCACGTTTTCTAAAAATGCGCAGTGTCCCATAATGAGGAGATGTTTTGAGGGAGAGGAGTAGGGTGGGAAAGGGATGAAAAAGAAGGGGTTTTACATCATGAACTGGAAATAAGTAGACGAGGACAACATGTAAAATAATGAGGAGCATACGATGAAGCGTAATAAAATTTGGATCGTTACCTTGCTTGCAGCAATGACTCTTGTTCTTTCGATTTCGATATGGGCGGACGAACTTCGAAAGTTTGAATTTGGCAAGTATGATGACTTTGAAGAGGCGCTTGACAAGGGACTTGCCTATGAAATGAATGAACTCATCTACAAAACAAGTCATAATGGCGTGACAATCGTCATGTATACGACGACTCCGAGCCCGGAAGATTTTCTGAATGCGAACTTCGAAGCGGTGTCCGTTCGGTACTTTGAAGGAAATGATGAGGAGGGATGGGTCGGAATTGGGCATGAAGGATGGGAGCATCATGAAAATGATCATTTCACCCTCTATAACAATTATTTAAGGGAATATGAGGACGATGGATCCGAGAGGCACGTGTTCAATGTGAGATTCGGTGAAATTCATAATCCGGAGATTGTAAAAGTCGAAACGAAATCCTCAGAGGAAGAGTCGTTTTCAGAAGCCACCATCATCCGACCGTACCGCTATTACTTCCACATCGGAGAAGATTCCATCGTTCAAGGGTTATCGTCAGATGGAGAAGTCATCGACCGTCAGGGAGGATGAGGGTTGGGCTGAAACGAAAAGCCATCCGTAGACGGATGGCTTTTAATCGATTTTAACGATGGTTGTTTGGAGATCAAACGCTACATTTCCTTCTAATGCACGCGAAATCATACAACTGTCTTTCGCTTTCTTTGCGATGCGTTCGACGAGTGTGACTTCGCGATCCGACATCATCGAGGAAACATGGATGGTTGTGTTGTAACGAATCATTTCATATGTGAAAACCCCGTTCGTCACGTCGACAATCCCTTCCGCGTCAATTGAGATTCCGCGGTGTGTGAGCTCGCTTCGTCCGAGCATAGCGGCCAACGTGATGATGTAGCACGTCGCCGCAGCGCCAAGGAGCATCTCATCCGGGTTTGTCCCAATGCCGGGACCGTCCATTTCCGGAGGAATTGAAATTTGAGTCTTTAACCGCTCGGCCTCAAGGGTGCCGACGTCGTTTCGTCCACCGTCCCACCCGAGGTTCATTTGAAAAGAATGCTTCATAAAAAAATCGCCTCCAATGTCTCTAGTGTAGAAGAGAATCGTTGGAGGCGCATTTGTTATGCTCGGGCACGTTCTGCAAATGTGCGAAGTGTCTCGATGATGACCGTCGTTGCTTTTTCCATATTGTTTACAGAGATATACTCGAACTTCCCGTGATAGTTCTCACCACCAGTGAAGATGTTTGGTGTCGGGAGTCCCATGTAAGACAACTGCGATCCGTCTGTCCCGCCACGGATCGGTTCAATTTTCGGCTCGATGTCGAGGCCGCGCATGACGTCAGCTACCGTATCGACGATATGTTTGACCGGTTCGATTTTTTCCGCCATGTTGTAGTACTGGTCTTCCATCTTCAGCTCAATCCGCTCTTCCCCGTACTTTTGCTTCCATTCGAGAACGAGTTTCTCCATCAACGCTTTGCGCGCTTCGAACTTCTCTTTATCATGATCGCGGATGATGTATTGAAGCGTCGTCTTCTCCACATCTCCTGAGAATCCGTTCAAATGGAAGAATCCTTCGTAGTCACTCGTCCGCTCCGGTGTTTCGTCGGCAGGCAGGCGATTTTGGAATGCCATTGCGAGCTTCATCGAGTTGACCATCTTGTTTTTGGCGCTACCCGGATGCACGTTCGTGCCGTGGAACGTGACGGTTGCACCAGCCGCGTTGAAGCTTTCATACTGCAATTCTCCAAGAGGACCGCCATCCATTGTATAGGCGAAGTCGGCGTTGAAGCGTGCGACGTCGAATTTATGCGGACCTCGTCCGATTTCTTCGTCCGGTGTAAAGGCGATGCGAACCGGTCCGTGTGGAATCTCAGGGTGGGACAATAAGTATTCGACGGCTGTGACGATTTCAGCGATTCCAGCCTTATCGTCCGCACCGAGGAGTGTCGTCCCGTCCGTTGTCATGAGCGTGTGACCGACGTATCCGTCTAGCTCAGGAAAATCCTTCGGAGACAGAACGACACCGAGTGCCTCGTTCAAGACGATGTCGCCACCTTCATAATGCTCAACGAGTTGAGGTGAGACATTCGTTCCTGTGAAATCGGTCGCCGTATCGACATGGGCGAGGAAGCCGATCGTCGGTACATCATGATCGACGTTACTTGGAAGTGTAGCGAATAGATAGCCGTATTCGTCCGTCTCGACGTCTGTCAGTCCAAGTTCCTTCAGTTCCTTTTCCAAGTGACGAATCAAATCCCACTGTTTTGCGGTTGAAGGGGTTGTTTCACTCGTGAAATCGGATTGTGTGTCTATTTTTGCGTATGTCATCAAGCGTTGAATCAATTTCTCTTGCATGCAGGTATCCTCCTCGAAAAAGTTTCATCCACTTTAGTTTATCACGCGCGTCGGGAAGCGAAACAAAAAAGTCGCTCCGCACAATTCGCTAGAACTGTGTGAAACGACGATTTAAAAGAGGATGGGATAAAGAAAAGGCAATACGAATGAGGTGAAGATTGCTGTCAGTCCCATCGCAGCACCACCGGTTGCTCCTGACAGAGGGTGTTCGGTTGCCGCCTGGGCGGTACCGATTCCATGGCTGATCGTGCCGAGCGCGAGTCCGCGTGTGAATGGGTCAGTTACGCGGAACGCAGTTAAGATAACAGGTCCGAGCATGGCCCCGAGAATCCCACACGCGACAGCAATCGAGGCGGCGAGCGTCGCATCGCCTTCTAACTGCCGGGCGAGTTCAAGTGCAATCGGCGAAGTCGCTGACTTTACAGATAAGGCAATCAATACGTGATTGGTCAGTTCAAATAATTTTCCGAACAGTACCGCGACGAAAATGGTCGATAACGAACCGAGGACAATCGCTCCTAGCGCGCGTTTTGCACGTGCAAGCAAGGTCGGTAAATTCCGATATAACGGCAAGCCGAGGGCGACGGTCGCCGGACCGAGTAATGTCGTGATGACATCTCTCGCCGGTTCGTAAGTGTCATATGACTGACCGGATAACAGTAAAATCAGGATTAAGAGCGCCGTGCTTAAAAAGACGACATTCGTAAACGGTGATGCCCACTTCACAGATAAACGACGGCTCAATGCATAGATAAGGACGGTGAGCCCGATCCAAAAGAACGTCATGAGGCTTCCCCTTCCTTTCCGGAGACGAGGGCCGTCACGAGGAGGCCGACCGTCAAACTAACGAGCAATGTGATCAGTAGCGGAACGCCTGCTACTTTCAATAAAGTCCCATATGCCATCAAGCCGACAGCGATAGGGATGAAAAAGAAAGCGAGGTGTTTCGTCAGAAAGCCAGCACTGTCTTCAATCCACTCGACACGAATCACTTTTGTCATCAAGAGGACGAGAAGGGAGACCATTCCGATGACACTGCCGGGTACTTTCCAGGAGAATGTGTGCACGATCCAGTTTCCGAACGTGCTGAGGCCAAATAAAAGGGAAAGCCCGATCACCCATTTCAATAATTTCATGTTACAAGACATCCTTTCACATCTTTCAAAACGTATGAATTTTCTCAGATTCTCCAATGATGGTCAAGATAAAGGTAGAACAAAAAAGAAAAGGGGTACATACGTTTGGTATGCTACACTACATTCATCATAAACAAACGGGGTGTCGAGATGGAACTAAAAACGATTGAACGGTTTATTCAACAACGCGGACTAAAGAACGGGGAAGACATTTTAAATGCGTTCACGAAGCGAGTTAATTTGAATCTCGTGCCACGGACAACGAGGGAAGAGGTACCAATCGGTCATTCAAAATTCGGTGGATATCCGGATTTACCAAACGCAGAGAATCATCCAGGCGATCACCTGACGCTTCTTGCCCAGTTTCGGCTGAGTGATTTTGCTGAATGTGAATCCGTAGGAGAACTCCCAAAAGAAGGTTTGCTCTCCTTCTTCTATGATTTAGAGGAACAACCTTGGGGCGGTGTGGACGAACGTCATTTTTGGCGAGTTCTGTATACGGAAGAAACACAACTTGAACGAGTTCGAGTTGGGGAAGCATTGAATGAACGTGCTGTTACATTTGAAGAAGGTTACGCGGAGAATGGATATGATTTGTATGAACTCATGGATGAAGAAGTGTACGAATCATTTGAAGAGTTGTTTAATTATGGGGAACTTCATGCAATCGGCGGCCATCCGAACGAAGTACAAGGTGATGTTTTTGAAGAAGCACAATATACATATGGAGAACGCTTTGAAAATCCGTTTCTCCTGTTCCAAATGGACACTTCTGAAGAATTAGACGTCATGTTCGGGGACGCTGGAATCCTTTATTTTCTTATTCCGACAGATGCACTCCTTAACAAACGATTTGAAGAGACAGAAATCATCATGCAATGTTATTGAACGCAAAAGAGAGTTGACCATTCATCGGTCAACTCTCTTTTATTTAAGCTTGTTTTTTCTTACGGAATCGTGCGAAGAACTCATACACGATTGGGACGATGAGGAGCGTGAGGAGCGTCGAACTTGTGAGTCCGCCGATCACGGTCACACCGAGACCTTTCGAGATGAGGGCACCGCCTTCGAGACCGAGTGCGAGTGGTGAAAGGGCACCGATAGTTGCAAGAGCAGTCATCAAGATTGGACGGAGACGCGTACCCGCTGCCTCTAACAAGGCTTCACGTGTCGAAAGACCGGCTTCTTCTTTATGAATGACACGGTCGATCAAGACGATCGCGTTCGTCACAACAATCCCGATCAACATGAGTGCCCCGATCAATGCGGAGACGGAAATCGTTTCTCCTGTGATCAAGAGAGCAAGGAGTCCACCGATAATCGCGTAAGGAAGCGAGAAGAGAACGACGAACGGTGTGACGGCACCGCCGAACGTGATGACAAGTACCAAGTAAACGATGGCAACGGCCGCAAGCATGGCGAGACCGAGCTGTGTGAACGATTCTTGGATTTGTTCCGTTACACCTCCGACATCATAAGAGACGCCTGATGGAAGGTCGAGGTCAGATACACGTTCTTCAATCGCTGCGGAAGCTTCCGTGGCTTTATCTGTTTTTAAGTCAACACTGATTCGAGCTAGCAGCTTTCCGTTTTTCTCAACCAACGTATCCGGTGTCGTCCCTTCTTCGACTTCGATGAAGTCTGAGATTGGACGTGGTCCGAACGGCGTTGTGATTTCACGTGCCTGTAAGTCGTCAATGCTGTCATATGTGACTTGTTCTGTCGGAATGATGACATCGAGCTGTTTGTCGTCAACCGTCACACTGGCGAGCGGACTCTCAGGAGCCTGGAACTGACTGATGGCTTGAGCGATTTGACCGGCAGAAACGCCAGCTTCTGCAGCGGCTTGTTGATCGACGTTAAACGTGTATTGCACATACGATTCACGTAAATCGGAAGTTGCTTGGCGAACGTAATCTGTTTCTTGTTCAATCGTCTCTACAAATGTCGGGACGATTTCTTCTAAATCTTCGAGGGAGTTCGCATAGACGTTGTAGGTGACACCGCTTGTCGCTCCGCCGCCTGAGAAGTCTTGCTCTTTCCATTCACCACTTGAAGCCAGTTCATTCAACTTCTCGATATCGGCCAATTTCACATCAGCGAAATCTTCCGTATCTTGATCGTATTGAACAATGAAGATTCCTTGCTTGTTGTTACCCGGGTTTAATGGATTTTCGCCGCCGACCGTAAACTGAACATCTGTGACGTCCGGCTGATCTTCCATGAAGTATTTTTCTGCGATTTCTGCTGCTGCAATGGAGTCATCGAGCGTTTGACCTGGTTCAGGATCAAACGTGACATAGAGCGTTTTTTCCGATTCCTGGTTCAAGAAGTTGACCCCGATTGCCGGCACGAGTGCGAAACTGCCGAAAAGAAGGAGCGTCGCCAGACCGAACACGACCAACTTATGATTGAGTGACCAGTTTAAAACGCCGCGATACCATTCCGCCAGCTTACCCGGACCTTCTTCAGGCTTGAGCTTGTCACGGTTTTGGAAGAATGAATCGGCCATCATCGGCACGACCGTGATCGCTACGAGTAAAGAAGCGAGAAGTGCAAAGACGACAGTCAAAGCAAACGGTAAGAACAGTTCACCGACGAAACCGGTGACGAAACCGAGTGGCAAGAAGACCGCAATCGTCACGATGGTTGATGAGGCGATTGGGATAAATACTTCTTTTGTCGCCGCGATAATCAACGCTTTACCGCGCAATGGCTCATTTGTGCGTGTGAGACGCCGGTAAATATTTTCAATTACGACGATGGAGTCATCGACGACGCGACCGATAGCGACGGTCATCGCACCGAGTGTCATGATGTTCAATGTGATATCCAGTTGCTTCAACACGATGAGTGCCATGAGGAGCGACAATGGAATCGAGATGACCGCGATGATTGTCGAACGGAAGTTACGCAGGAAGACCAAGATGATCAAGATTGCGAACAGGCCACCGAGTAATGCCTTCGAAAGCATCGTGTTGACCGACTCTTCAATCGGTTCGCCCTGGTCAAGCGTGACGGAAATGTTCGCCGTATCATAGTCGGCCTTAAAATCATCTAAAATGTCTTTCACTTCATTGACGACGTCCACTGTATTGGCGTCTTGTGTTTTAGTGACTTGCACTCCAATCGAGCGTTCGCCGTTCGAGCGCGAGATCGATTCCTCAATCCCTTTATCTTCGATTGTCGCGAGTTCACTTAACGCAACCGTCGGAACGGTCAGCTGTGCATTCGCCGGAAGATCTGTTGGAGCATCCGTTGCCGGTGTTTCTCCTGTTGGAAATTCTGACGGCGCAGAAGGCGTCGGGGCTGTTTGTGCGGGTGAATATGGGATTTGAAGGTCGCGGAATGCCTCTAACGTTTCTGATTTCCCATCAATGACAACAGCTTGTTCCGAGTCGCCGAGTTCATATAAACCGAGGGCGATTCGGGCATCATTGGCTTGAATCAACTGTTTGACCGTGTCCTCAGTCAAGTTGTATTCCGCGAGTGCCTCTTGGTCAAACTGAAGTTCGACGCGGCGAATCTCCTGACCGGCGATTTGAACGGTTTGAGCACCTTCCACCCCTTCTAAAGCAGGTTGAAGCTCCTCTTCGACACGTTTCGTCAATTCAGACAAATCAATACTCTCATCTGAAATAGCAGCCCCGATGACAGGGAAGGCATCAAAGCTGAGTCGTGATACTTGTGGTTCCTGTGCGGACTCAGGCAAGTCGACGTTGCTGAGGGCATCCTTTACTTGTTGTTCGGCTTCATCCATATCGGTACTGAAATCATAGTCGATTTGAATGTTTGATGCGTTTTGGAAGGAGGACGAACGGACTTGTTCGACTCCGTTCAGACTTTGCAGACGTTCCTCAAGAACGGTACTGACTTCCTCGAGTACCTGTTCAGGCGAAGCGCCAGGATAGATCGTGGTGACGGAGACGGTCGGTGTGGTGATGTCCGGTAACGTCTCAAGTTTCATGGTGAGACCGGCATAAAGACCTGCGGCCGTCAAAATAATCGTCATCAACCAGACAGCGAACTTGTTGTTGACGGAGAACGAAGTAATTTTTTGCATGGTGTTGGATTCCCCTCTATCTCATTTTATGGTTTCGTATCGATGTGTTTCGCGCGTTCAATCAAACGTGTGATGATTGCTTGTTTTAATTCAGCGGGTGGGACGCCGACCCCGAAATGTTCGGACATCATCATTCCTTCTAAGGCATAGCGAATGATCATCGTCTCAGCAGGGTCACTTGTTTTTTGGAACGTTTCGAAAAACGCGTCGAGATCTCGTTTCCAACGGGCAGCATATTCCTGATCGACTGCAAATAATGTAATAAAGGAAATCATTTTTTCGGCATCGATTTGGATGGGTGACCGTTCGGGATGAAGCTTGGTTTCATCGAACAGGCGGACAAATGCCTCGACGGGACCAAATCCTTCACGCTGGAGTGACTCGTACAATTCGTTTTCTTCCTGTTGAAGGCGTTCGACGATGGCTGTTAAAAGGGCTTCTTTTGAAGGATAATGGTACAGCAATCCACCTTTGGAGACACCTGCTGTTTTCGCGACTTCATCCAACGTAAGTTGGTGCACCCCATTGTCCATAATGATGGTGGTCGCCGCATCAAGCAGCTTTTGTTTTGTGACATTCGATCGGTTGGACATTGGACTCACCTCGTTTCTGTACCGACCAGACGGTTTGTTTGATTTCACTATAGACTTCTGATTGTTTTGAAGTCAAGAAAGAGGAGGGAGAAAACCTGCAATCCAACAGATTGAAGGAAGCGATTACGAGAAAAAGGTTGACTTGAGAATGATTATCATTGAATATAGTCATTGAGAGTAATTATCATTACCGGTGAAAACAAAAGAACGTGGGGGAATGACCGATGAACAAAAAATATGCAGCCTTGGGCCTTTCAGCGGCCATGACAACATCATTGCTTGCAGCATGCGCGAGTACAGAAGACGCGACGCCTGAGAATGGATCCGACTCGACTGAAGTCGTCAACGTTTACTCAAGCCGTCATTATGACGTCGATCAAGAGTTATATAAGCAGTTCGAAGAAGAAACGGGCATTCAAGTCAATGTCGTAGAGGGGAAAAGCGATGAACTGTTGGAGCGTCTAAATACAGAAGGCGACAACACAGAAGCGGACCTTTTCATCACATCTGATGCGGGGAACCTGTATCAGGCGAAGGAAGCGGGACACCTTCAAGCGGTCGATAGCGATGTGCTTGCGTCAAACATCCCGGAAAAATATCGTGACGTTGATAACGAATGGTTCGGATTGACGAAACGTGCACGTGTCATCGTCTATTCTAAAGACCGTGTGAATCCAGAAGACCTGTCAACGTATGAGGCGTTAACAGAAGATCAGTGGAATGGCAAAGTGCTTGTCCGCCCGTCTGAGAACATGTATAACATTTCCCTGCTCGCTTCATTCATCGAAGTGAATGGTGCCGAAGAGGCGAAGGAATGGGCGAAAGGCTTGGTGAACAACATGGCACGTGACCCGAAAGGGAACGACCGGGACCAAGCGAAGGCCGTCGTAGCAGGTGAAGGTGATGTGGCCATCATGAACACGTATTACTTGGGTCTCATGCTCAACTCTGAAGATTCGGAAGAGAAAAAAGTTGCCGAGCAACTTGGCGTCTTCTTCCCGAACCAGGAAACGACTGGGACGCATGTGAATATCTCTGGGATCGCTATGACGAAAGCGTCGAAGCATACAGACAATGCGAAGAAGTTGATGGAGTTCATGTCCAACCCGTCTGCTCAGGAAAAATTCGCAGGCGTGAACTATGAATACCCGGTAAATGAAGCGGTTGAACCGAACGAATTGCTTCAATCGTGGGGTGAGTTCAAAGAGCAAGACATCAACTTATCGACACTCGGTGAGAATCAACAAGAAGCAATCCGCATCTTTAATGAAGCGGGCTGGAAGTAAGATGACTTCGGCTTGAACGAACGTTCAGGCCGGAGGTTTTTGCGTTTCTTAACTTCTCTACGCTACACAGAACGAAAAGAAGTTGGTATGATGGGACAGAAATTGATTCGATAGAACGGGAGCGGTACGACATGAACTGGCACGTGGTGAAACGACAACTGAATGGATGGGCAGTGCTCAGTTTCCTTGCGATTCTGTTCATCGTATTACCCGGGGTCGTTGTACTCGTAGAATTATTCGCCCCCGTCAACGAAAATTGGCAACACATCCAGGAGTATTTACTGCCACGATATGTCCGCAATACCTTGTTTATCATGATCGCGACCGGTGCGCTGACGACAATCATCGGGACAAGCCTTGCCTGGTTCGTGACCGTCTATGATTTCCCGTTACGTCGCTTTTTCAAATGGGCACTTATCTTGCCTCTCGCGATTCCCCCGTATATCGGGGCATACACGTATCACGGAATCCTGAACTATACCGGCGTCATCCAAACGACGTTACGAAACGAATTTGGGATCACGGTGGACCAGGCCTATTTCAATATCATGTCGATTCAAGGCACCGTGTTCATTTTCACCTTGTTCTTATATCCTTATATCTATACAATCACACGGGCATTTTTGCATAATCAATCTTCATCGATGATTGAAAACGCCCGTATCCTCGGACGGGGCTCTTGGGATATTTTCTTCACCGTTGTCATCCCGATCTCACGTGTCGCCGTCATCGGCGGAGTGAGTCTCGTGTTGATGGAGGTCTTGAACGACTATGGGGTCGTCAAATATTTCGGCATTCAGACATTCAGCACCGCGATCTTTAGTACGTGGTTCGGAATGAAGGATACGTCGTCGGCTTTGAAGTTGGCCGGAACGCTAATGATTCTCGTCATCGCCATTTTGACGATGGAACGGCTGGTGCGGGGACGGAAACAGTTCAGTTATGCCTCGACGAAAGTGAAGCCGCTCAAACCGAGACCGCTGCATGGCTGGCAACGGTATGTCGTCTTCGCCTATGTCGCACTCGTGTTTGCCGTCGCCTTCATCATCCCGTTTACGCAACTGGCTGCCTGGACGTTCCTGACGTTTGATACGGTATTTACGGCAGCGTTTTGGCAGCTCGTCTGGAATACAGTACGTGTGGCATTGATCGCCACGATTATCATCTTGTTATTCGCACTCATCATCGCGAATTATACGCGTCTCTTCCCTTCAAATATGACGCGCGTCATCTCGAAAGTGACGACGCTCGGTTATTCGATTCCGGGAGCGGCCATCGCGATTGCGGTCATCACGCTGTTTCTATGGCTCGATGCCAAAGTGCTGGATGTGGCGCTCGCGCTCGATCTTGGTCAGACATTTGTATTCCGTACGACACTCATCATGCTCATTTTTGCTTACGTTATCCGCTTCCTCGCCATCGGCTTCAACTCGATTGAGAGTGGCTTTGAGAAAGTCGGGAAATCGTTCACCGAAGCATCCCGAATGCTTGGATGGAACACGGTCCAGACGTTCTTCCGCGTGGACATCCCGATGATCAAGGGGGCCATTATGAGTGCGTTCATCCTCGTTTTTATTGATATTATGAAAGAGCTACCGCTTACGCTCTTTTTACAACCGTTTAACTTCTCAACGCTTGCGACACAAGCGTTCAAATATGTGAGTGACGAGAAGATACACGAAGCAGCACTCGCTTCGATTGTCATCGTCCTCATGAGTGGTTTGTTAATTTTTGTTTTCCACAAGGTGCTGGATAAGGAGGCCGACTAATGTTCGTTCAAATCAATGACTTACATTTTAGCTATAAAGGTGCGCACGAAGAAACGATTAAGGGATTCTCAATCTCGATTACAAAAGGCGAAATCGTATCCCTGCTAGGAGATAGTGGATCGGGGAAAAGTACGATTCTTCGCTTGATTGCAGGACTCGAGATGCCGAATCAAGGGGTCGTCGTCGTGAACGACTGTGTTTGTTGTGACGACTGTCAGTTCATGCCACCCGAGCAACGCGGTGTCGGGATGGTGTTCCAGGACTATGCGCTCTTCCCGCATATGACCGTTGAAAAGAACATTCGGTTCGGACTTCATAAGTTGAGTCGTAAAGAACGGAATGAACGGGTCGAGGAGATGCTCGCTCTTGTCAATTTGACGGAGTTCCGCCATCGTTATCCGTATGAGCTGAGCGGTGGACAACAGCAACGCGTCGCGCTCGCTCGTGCGCTCGCACCAAAGCCGTCGCTATTGATTTTAGACGAACCGTTCAGTAATTTGGACACGTCCCTCCAGCATCGAATTCGGGACGACCTTCGTCGCCTCTTGAAACAGACCGGTACTACAACAATCTTTGTGACGCACGACGAGGAAGATGCTGAGGCACTCGCTGACCGCATCGTCTACCTCGGGGAAGGCAAAATTAAAAAGCAAGTCATGACGGAGAACAACAAGACGTTCAACCCGCAGATTCCTTGCTTCGTATAAGAGAAAGAGAGCCGTTCTGCAATCGCAGACGGCTCTCTTTTTAGTCGTCTTCATTTTGTTGAAGCTTCCGATACATCCCGGGGGCGACGCCGTATTTCCGCTTGAAGATTCGATGAAAATACGGGTAAGTCCGAAATCCGGATAACTCGGCGATGGTCTCGAGGGAATGCTTGGTGTATCGCATTTGTTCCTCCGCGAGCCGTAATCGGATTGATTGTACATATTCGATGATTGTCATATCGGTTGTTTCTTTAAAAAGATGAACCGTACGAGACACGCTCAATCCGACAGCTTCTGCGACATCGGCGACTTTGAGATCTTCGGTTGCATGCCCTTCGATGTACCGCATCATCCGAGACACGACGGGGGGGCGCGATGCCGTGCGTACTTCCTTTGCAGCCCGGTCGAGGAGGAGGAGGAGGGCTTGAATGAGTGTCTCGATGATTGCCTCTTCTTGTTCGGGGAATGGACGCCGCGCTTCTTCGGTTATGTGTTGCCAAAGCGATAACATGCGGGAATCGATTGAAATCGTGCACAAGTGGGGACGGGGCGTCGCTTGCCACCAACTGTCGATCTGCTCCCCTTTACAAAATAAGTGATAATCTCCGCTTGCAGGGGTATCGACATGTAATTCATACGCATCGCCGGGACGGACGAGCAGAAGATCACCGGGGTGTGCAATCATCGTCTCGCCATTGACGACCACGCGAGCGGTCCCTTCAGTTTGTAAGCGGATCAAGTACGTATCCAACACGTTCGGAAACGGAAAAGTATATGTCGTTGTGTGATAGGAATAGCCACAAAAGCCAATCTCCATAGTAACTTCCTTTCTTTTTAGCCAGATTGTGCATACGTTAATCATATCATGAATGGTCATAACTAGTTGCAGGCAGTACGATGAAAGCGTTGAAACAGAAAATGAGCTTTAAGGAGGATGTAGCATGAAACAATGGTGGAAAGAAGCAGTCGTGTATCAAATTTATCCACGTAGCTTTAATGACTCAAACGGAGATGGAATCGGCGATATTCAAGGAATCACAGAAAAGATGTCTTATTTGGCAGAGCTCGGAATCGATGTCATCTGGCTGTCGCCGGTATACGATTCGCCGAACGACGACAACGGATACGACATTCGTGATTACCGCGCCATCATGGACGAGTTTGGTACGATGGAAGACTTTGATGCGATGCTTGAAGAAGCGCACCGTCATGGTATTAAAATCATGATGGACCTCGTCGTCAACCACTCTTCTGACGAACACCAGTGGTTCATGGAGTCACGCTCTTCAAAAGAGAGTCCATATCGTGACTACTATATTTGGAAAAAAGGGAAGAACGGTCAGCCACCGACGAACTGGGGCGCTTTCTTCGGCGGCAGTGCTTGGCAGTATGATGAGGCGAGCGATGAGTACTACCTTCACCTTTTCAGTAAGAAACAACCGGATTTGAACTGGGAAAGTGAGACGCTTCGTCGTGAAGTGTATGACCTCATGACGTATTGGCTCGATAAAGGAGTCGATGGGTTCCGGATGGACGTCATCAATATGATTTCAAAAGATCCGAGCTATCCGGATGGGAAGACGCAGGGAACCGGGTATGGTGACGGGACACCATTCTTCTTTAACGGGCCACGTATCCATGAATTCATGCAGGAGATGAATCAAGAAGTCTTATCGAAATATGACACAATCACGGTCGGTGAGATGCCAGGGGTCAGTGTGGAAGAAGCGAAGCTTTATACAGGGGAAGACCGTCACGAATTGAACATGGTCTTTCATTTTGAACATGTGGACGTCGGGAACGGAAGCTTCGGAAAATGGAATCCAACGGACTGGAAGCTCACCGAGTTGAAGACAATCTTCTCACGTTGGCAAGAAGGGCTCGAGGAGGAAGGATGGAACAGTTTGTATTGGAGTAACCATGACCAGCCTCGTGCCATCTCGCGTTTTGGAAACGACTCGCCTGAATATCGTGTTCGCTCCGGGAAGATGCTGGCAACGCTGTTGCACATGCTGAAAGGAACGCCATACATTTATCAGGGAGAAGAGTTCGGGATGACGAACGTCGCGTTTGATTCAATCGATCAGTATCGCGACATCGAGACGTTGAATGCTTATCGGGATTATACGTCGAAGGGGCTCTTGACACACGAAGAGATTTTCCGCGGAATCCACGAGCGGGGGCGTGATAATTCACGTACGCCGGTGCAATGGTCGAGTGAGGCACACGGCGGTTTCACGACAGGGACACCTTGGATTGATGTCAATCCAAACTATGTCGACATCAATGCGGAAGCGGCACGAAAAGACCCGGATTCGCTCTTCCATTACTATCGCCAATTGATTGCACTGCGTAAAGCCAATCCGCTTGTTGTGTACGGAAAGTATGAGCTCTTGTTACCAGAAGACGAGGCGGTTTATGCGTTTACCCGTACGTATGAAGGTGAGACGTGGCTCGTCCTCTGTAACTTCTCGAGTGAGACGCAGGAACGCAGCTTCCCGTACGAGTTAAAGGAACATGTTATCGGAAACATGGAGACAAAAGACCCATCCGTTCTACGTCCATACGAAGCACAAGTCTTTAAAATCTAATTGCGAAGGTCCGCCAACATCGTGGCGGACTTTTTGTATGTACAGCTATAAAATCCCATTATTTCGGGAATAAGATAAGAAAGTCTGGTGAAAAGGGGGAAGCGAGATGGATACGTTAATTGTCTTTTCCTCAAGATACGGTACGAGTGAAAAAGTCGCGGCTTTGTTATCGGAACGTCTGAAGGGAGACGGAGCGATTCGTGTTCAAAACATCGTCGAACAACCGGACATTGACTGGGAAACCGTGGATCATGTCATTGTCGGAAGTTCGATTCGGATGGGGGCGATTCAACAGGAGATGAAGGAATGGCTAAAGGAGCATGAAGCAAACTTGTTGGCGAGACCGCTCGGTTTGTATTTATGTGCCGGAACCCCGACTGAATCGGAACGTCGTCGTGAGCTTGAGGAAGCGTACAATGAACAGTTGCGTACGCATGCTTACTTTGTGGAAGTGGTAGGACACGGATACGATTTCGAGCGTATGGGATTCCTTGATAAGGCCATTGTCCGGATGATGGCCAAACAGTCCGGGAGCTCCCTTGATTTGGATGAAGAAAAATTGGAGCGGTTAGTAAAAACCGCTCAAACGTCTTCCCGGACCCGCTCTGAAAATCCATAGGCGAACAAATCGTGAGCTTCAATCGGACTGCTCGTGGAGATGAGTGCATCTCCACTTTTTTGTTGGGCTTCAATATTTTGAAGACGAATCCGTTCAAGGTTCCTTCCGATTCTTAAGGCGATTGGAGCGGAATCATGGCATTGAATCTCTTCAATCACGATGTCATCGGTTCGATTTTTTCCTCCGAATATTTCGATATCGGCTCTTCCGGAAGTGAACCCCGTCACCTTGACGCGCGTTAAGTTCACGTTTCGCGACTTGTATTGAATGGCGAGCGCAGGATAATTTTGATAGTCGTAATGAGGATTTCCTATGGCCGTGAAGCCGTTTATGAATACGTCACGATACGCAGAGACGACAAGACTTCGAGGAGATGATTTTTTGTACAAGTCAGTGCGGATGGGTTCGATCGAAACGAGATTCGTTCCGGATATAAACCTTGCTGTTTGGGACTCCGGATCGTCTGCTAAATGATGGCCGATATGACGGAAATTAAAGGAGCGGTTGTCATGGTACGACAAATGACCGAAGATATGCACATCACTTGCGGCTGAAGAGGTGCCGTGCGCTTTGATTTCTACTCCGCCGAAGCAGCCTTCGCTCATGTTGTTGACGAGCGTGACATGTCGTGACCCGTCATCGACTTCAATCCCGTTTGAATTCGAGAATCCTTTCGTATGCGTTCGTCCGTGAGGATGATGGCAATAGCAGTTCGTGATATAAACGGCGTCGCTATGGTGCGTCGTGATTCCATCATCGCCATAGTTTGTTGCTTCGCAGTGGTCGAGGTGAATGAATCGACTACCGTTGGCGGCACGTAATCCGTCCCCTAAGTAGTGGTAATGGGGGGAGGTGACATCGAATGCATGCAGCCCTGCATTTTTTGCCGTCACGTGATGCACCCAACCGTACGTCACATGAGCGAAGGTCAAGGCGCTGGAAGTCGTGTCTCCGCTCGTGGTTCGTTGCGAAGCATCGAGGCGATCGACGTTCCAGTCCAGCGTGAGGTGCGCCACTTCGATGTGGTGATTGCCGGCGAACGGTGTCGCATTTCTTAGGAGGCGACGATGTTTCGGTGCGCGATTCGAAAGTTTGAGAATCGTCTGTTGTTGACCGGCTCCATGCAGGATGCAATTTGAAGGCAGTCGGATTCCGCGGACGACATAGGTACCGGCGGGAACGTAGACATGGCGATTCGACCGAAGCGCGAGACGGAAGGCGAGTGTGCAATCGGTCTCCCCGTCACCGACAGCACCATAATCGGTCACGTCCACCTCTTGCCGGATGGATTGCTTTAAATTTAAGTGTTCCGCGTCCAAGCGTCTCATCCAAACAGGACGTACCACCCCATGTACAAGTTCGAGAGGGAGTGCGTTTTTGATGGGGGTGATTCGTTCGGTTAGCAGAATACGGCACGGATAGGTCAAGTTCGTGTGTGGATAGTTCTTTTCCCGCATCTCTTCGAGCCACTTCAACGTGGTGGGTAACGTATGATCGGAAGACCAGTTCGAATAATGATGAATCGTCGATTGAATGTCTTGTCGGTTAATGGGTGTTGTCATCGTCTATCCCTCCTGGCGATTCTTTCACTAGGTTGTACCCGTTCCAGCTCGATTTTTAGCAATCAGAAGTATTTACTAGACAGAAGCATTTAAGCATGGTATATTACATATGTGCTTAATTAAGAATAGCTGGAATCATAATTCACAAGTGCTTGGGATTATTTTTCATTAGATAATCCAGAGGCTTGTATTTTTTTTGGTCAAGTTTTTTCTAGTAAGGCACTACTATAACGCATAGCGTTTATTTCAGGAGGGTTCATTCATGAACACAGGTAAAGTAAAATGGTTTAACTCAGAAAAAGGTTACGGCTTCATCGAAATGGAAGGCGGAGACGACGTATTCGTACACTTCTCAGCAATCCAAGGCGACGGCTTCAAAACACTTGAAGAAGGCCAAGAAGTAACTTTCGAAATCACTGACGGAGCTCGTGGACCACAAGCTTCTAACGTTGAAAAAATCTAATTTTCCTCTTTGAGGAATGAGATAGCCTGCTCGCTTCGGCGAGCAGGTTTTTTTGTGTTTACTTGCTCCCTGTGAGGGAACAGTATATGAGCAACAAATCATGAAGGAGGAATTCGGAATGGGTGCAAAGGAAACAGCGTTAAAAATACTAGATTCCAGTGATGTAGGAACGATGGCGACGGTATATAGAGTGAAACCCCACAGTCGATACATGACCTTTTTCCACGATGAGTTCACACTTTATACGGCAACTTCAAACGATTCGGACAAAGTAGATGAATTGGAAAAAAATCCGTATACGCATATTTTGATTGGATACGATGGGGACGGGGTCGGAGACACGTACTTAGAAATACTAGGGAAGGCAACGGTCTCGGATGACGAATCCATGAAAGAAAAAGTATGGAATGAAAAACTCGAAGGATGGTTTGACGGACCCGATGATCCGAAGCTCATTATCCTCAAAATCGAACCGGAATCGATCTGGGTGATGAACAAGAAGGGGGAGTCACCCCAGGAAGTACAACTTTAAATGAATCAGGATGCCTGCAAATGGGCATCTTTTTTCATGCTTTAAAAGTGTCTGTCACGTGACGACAATATGAACGAACGATGAACAATTGGAAACTTCTTCATATACATATGTGAAAAACTGAACAAGAGTGGTATATTGTGAATGTAATCACATTATTCATTATTTCACATTTGTTAAAAGGGAGGAATTATCATGTTCACGAAATTTTGGCAAAACAACAAAGTCGCTACGGCGATCTTGACGGTACTCCGTGTCTGGCTCGGCTACCACTGGCTCACAGCAGGATGGGGTAAAATCACTGGTGGATTCGCTACAGAAGGATTCTTAAATAACGCGTTGACACTTGCTACAGGGGAACACCCAGCGGTAGCAGGCTGGTGGGCAGCGTTCTTAGAAAACTTCGCGATTCCAAACTCGGCTCTCTTCGATGTTCTTGTTCCTTACGGTGAGTTCTTGGTTGGTCTTGGTCTATTGCTCGGTGCGTTGACACGTAGCGCAGCATTCTTCGGACTTGTCATGAATATGGCGTTCTTGCTCTCAGGAACGGTTAGTACGAACCCGACGATGTTGATCGTGTCTGTATTGATTCTCGTTGCTGGACATAACGCAGGTAAAATTGGTGTGGATGGATTATTCCTCCGTCGCTTCGTTGAGACGAAAATCACTCATCGTTCACCAAATCGTCAAATAGCCTCTTAACACCCGGTGTTCTCCTGTGACAAATCTCTCACGTTTCGGCTACGATAGATATAGCCTAGAGAAACAAAGGAGAACGCTACATGAATATGACGTATTTTAAACGGCTTGGTTATGCAGAAGGTGTATCATTCTTATTGCTGTTGTTCATTGCGATGCCATTAAAGTATATGGCCGGGATCCCGCTCGCCGTGAGCATCGTCGGAGCGGCACACGGATTCTTGTTCGTCGCTTACGTCATCGCAGCTGTATACATGGCTTGGCGCCATCGTTGGAGTTTTAAAGTGCTCGCGTTGGCTGTCATCGCTTCTGTCATTCCATTTGGACCATTCTTATTAGAAAAGCGGGTACTCCCGTCTATAGAAAAGACATCGAACTAATTTGTTCGATGTCTTTTTCTGTTTATGAGGCGGTAATGTCTGAATTCAATGGCGTAGTGCTTTTTTCGGCACGGATATCGTGACGAATGCGATACATTGAAGAGAGAGTAAGCGAGAGCAGGCAAACCATGCAAATTGCGTACAATGCGGATGCAGGCATCCATTCGCTCAACATGCCGAATAAGATGAATCCGAACGGCGTCATTCCCATCGCCAATGATTCAAGTACCCCCATCACACGTCCGAGGTATTTCGGATCGGTGTTCGATTGTAAATAAATTTGAAGCGGAATGTTCGTTCGAATGACCAGAAAACCTGTCAATAAAGCGAAGGTTGTCAAGAAAATAATGGAAGCGAAGACAGAAAAACCGAGCAGGACCGGAATCGCTGGTCCGATGAAAATTAAACTTAACATGGTCAATGAACGAAGTGACGTCGTGAGTTGATATTTGATTTTGAAAAATGGTAAGGCGTGTAGAAGTGAAGCGACCAAGAAACCGACGGCAAACATACTTTGCAGGAAGCCAAACTGGAACGGACTCACCCCGATACTTTGGAGTGTGACGATCGGGAACAACACTTCTGAAGCGACGAAGAAGAAATTAAGAAACGCAGCCAGAATGGTGATGGTCCAAAGAACGCGTTTTCCTTTTAAATAATGGAAGCCGGACTTCACATCTTCCCAAGCGGCTTGAGTTGGTGCAGTCGATTCAGTTGATAAGAAGGTTAGGCGAGAAGCGAAGAATGCCGCAATCCCAAACAAGACGGCTGAACTGAATAGAAATGCTGAAATCGGTAATAGTTTGAACAACGCTCCGGCAAGAAGTGGGGTACCGATACTCGAGAAAGAAATGATACTTTGAACGAGTGAGTTCACACGCTGCAATTCGTCTTCTTTAAATAACAATGGGATCGAGCTTGAGATCGTGACCGATAAAAACGTTGAGAAGATGGATAGTATGGCGGTGATGAGTAAGAAGACAGGCGCTCCGAATGTCCACATGAGACTGGCGACACCGGCGATTAAAAATAATAACCCGTTCAGTGATTCCATCGAGATAATCAGTTTTTTTCGATTTAACCGGTCGGCATACGCTCCGGCGAATGGTGACAAAAGAACACGTGGCAATGTTCCGGCTAAGAGGACGAGTGCGAATTGAAGTCCGGAACCAGAAGATGTTAAGACGATCAGACCAGCAACGAACGTGAAGAGACTCGACGCGAACAAGGACATGAATTTACCGAGTAACAGCACGGGGAGGTTTGAATTTGTCGTTTTCATAAGAAATCTCCTTTGCATATTTGTTAAATGTGATTTAACATTAATATAAAGCAAAAGAGGGAATCTGTAAACAGTTAAGTTCAATTTAATTTAACTTTTTTACAATATGGAGGTACAAGATGATAGGGGAACGGATAAAAACGTTACGAAAAGAGAAAAAATTGACGCAAACTCAGCTTTCTGAAGGGATTATCACGAAATCGATGTTAAGTATGATTGAAAATGGGAAAGCGGAGGCCTCGATGCGCAGTCTGCGTGAGATTGCCAAGAGGCTCGATGTGCCCGTGCAATCTTTATTGACGGATCCACGTGAATCTGAACTCCAAGATTTGGTCGAGCAAATCGAATATGCCGATTTAGGATTCGAGAAGTGGAAACGGGAAGATATTCAACGTGTTTTGAGTCCGTTCATGGAAGAAGAGATGGAGTCGATTTGGCAGGGGCGTGCTTACGTATTGTATGGAGATGCCATATTGAATGAGGAGAATCATGATTTCGTACTCGAGTTTTATGACCGGGCCATTACCCTCTTTGAACGTTTAGGAGAAAAAGATGAAGTCGCCATGACAAGAATCGGACAGGCTTATTATCTGCTTCATTGGAATCGCTTTGAAGAAGCGAGCGAGAAAATGGAGTGGATTGAGATGTTGGATTTACAAAGTATGAAACCGAAAACACGCATCGAATACTACATGTTACTCGTCTTCAAAGAGTTGCTCTACGACGACAACATTCCCAAAGCTTTAGAATACCTTGAAGAGGCTTTGGAATATATGAAACAGACACGGACCTATTACCGGGCAGATGATGTCTATCGGGCGATGATTATTTGCGGTTTATATCTTCAAAATGATTCGTTAATTCAATTGGCTAATCTGAAGGCGAGACAATATGTTGAGTTCACAGAGGACCGTGCGGCAAAAGGGCGGTTAATGTTTTCCGAGGCGCTGACCGCTATGATGAGAGGGAATGCTGAAGAACTTGGGTATCATGTGAGACGATTAGAACAAATCTTGGACGATGAAGTAGGGAAGAAGAAATTTATTGCGCCGCTCGATTTGTTTAAAGGTGTCTATCACGCAATGATTGGTGAAAAGGAGACTGCCCGGAAGTCGCTTGGTGACTTGTGGGAGGCACGGTCGGAGTGGCAAATCAATCATAGTCTGATTGACCAGGCGATTTATTTGGAAGGACTACTTTTAGGTACCTTGTATGGATGTGGAGATGAGTGGTTATCCGACATTGAAACAATCGTCCACCAATTCCCGCCTGGCCGGTATCACCAACACCTGATGGGATTGATTCAAAAAATCAAGGGCTGATGTTTCAGCCCTTGAACGTTTGTGTGAGTGTTCCTTTTCCGTCTTTGACCTGAACTGTAGCGTATGCGCCGTTGATGAACGTCATTTGAGGCGGGACATGTCCGAAGTCGACCTCATAAAAAATAGGAACCCCCAGCATGTCGTGTAATTCCTGATAGATCTCCTCGACAGTATAGCCTTGATAGTCACGGGGAGCATCACTCCGTCCGAATAAAATCCCTGACGTCCGTTCGAACCATCCGGCCCACTTCATTTGAAGGAGGGTCCTTTTTAATGCAGGGACATTTAATTCAACGGTCTCGAAATACCAAAAAATCGGCTCGTCACGAAGTTTTTCCTGTTGGAAGGAGGCGATGTCACCATACTCAGTGCCGATGGTATGTAATAAAACATCGATACACCCGCCGAGAAGACGTCCTGACATCTCGGTCCCTCCGATGGTTTTCCATTTGGTCGTTTCGGTCAAATGAAAAAGTTGCGTCGTCGGGTTATCATGTTGCCATTCCTTTTGGAACTTCTCGGACGACTGCTGCGTGATGGTCTCATTTTCAGATGTAGATAAAACATCCAGCCAGCGAGCGCTCGTCGCGTCCCATTCTTCACCTCTTAAATCGACCAAATTCGGTCCGTGTGCGGACGCAATCCCGGTTTTTAATGTGTAGACGAATAACAGAAGACTTGTGTCCGAGTAACCGAGCATCCATTTCGCGGGGAGGTGTTCCCAGTCGATGTAAGGTAAAATCTCCGTCAATAGTTCACCACCCCATGGAGGGATGATCAGATCAACGGACGAATCGTGGAGGAGTCGTACGAGTTCTTCTGCGCGGACGGACGCCGGTGCGGACTTGCCACGGTGTTGCGTCCAGGCAGTCGGTTCGAACTGGAGCGTGAAGCCGTGACGTTTGAAGATTCGTTCAGATTGATGAAGTAGTTGGTGTAATTCAGTCGGGATTCCTGACGAAGGCGCGGTAACGCCAACGCGGTGGTCTGATAGATGTGGATAGCGAATCATGTTAGCCTCCTGTGGATAAGTGATTGGTAGGGCGTTTCAAAATAGTTGTCCACATGTGGACAACTACCGGGTGCGCATTTTTTCGGCATGACGGATACCCCATTCGTTCATTGCCTCGAGGACCGGGATGAGCGTTTTCCCATATTCACTCAACTGATAATCCACACGAGGCGGAACTTCCGGATAGACGGTGCGGACAATGACCTCCTGTTCTTCTAAATCGCGGAGTTGGGCCGTCAATATTTTTTGGCTAATCTTTGGGAGGGCGCGCTTCAATTCACTGAAGCGTAATGATTCTCCGTTTATAAGGAGTAGCAGAATCGAGTGCTTCCATTTCCCTGTGATGAGATCGAGCGCTGTATCGACCTCGCAAGTTGTTATTTTCGTCACATCGCTCATCCTTTCATTAGTATCTTTTAAGTAACTATACCACCTTTTTGTGCCTACTTCTGCTTCAATCCGATCGGGGGTATAGTGAAAGAGAGGTGATTAAAGTGGATAAAAAACTAAGTAATATTCAATTAGGTGCAGTGACATTACGTGTCAGTGACTTAGAGCGGATGAAACAATTTTATACAGAAGTAATTGGGATGCGCGTGTTGAACGAAGCGGCGAATGAGGTCACGCTCGGGACAGCGGAACGGGAGTTGGTCGTACTGCATGAACAATCAGGTGTGCGACCGAATCCCCGGGCAGCCGGACTTTTCCATATGGCGATTTTGTTGCCGAATCGAATCGAGCTCGGCCGCGTGCTTGCGCATCTCATCGAACGTCGGATTGATGTCGGACAAGGGGATCATTTGGTCAGTGAAGCGTTCTATTTGAGTGACCCGGAAGGGAACGGAATCGAGCTGTACGCGGATCGTCCAAAAGAGCAGTGGGAATATGAAGAAAACGGTCATGTGAAGATGGCTACCGAGCCTGTTGAGTATGAGTCGATGCTTCGTTCGGCGGCAGATCGACCATTCGAAGGGTTGCCGCCAGGGACGACGATGGGGCATGTTCATTTCAAAGTACGTTCCCTTGAGTCGGCCAGACAATTTTATCATGAGCATCTTGGGTTTTCGATTACGACCGATTCGTATCCGGGTGCACTCTTCTTAGCAGCGGATGGCTATCATCACCACATCGGAACGAACGTATGGGCGCGGCCAGTTGAGCCAATGGGAGCGGAGGCAGGATTGGAAGCCTGGACACTCTACGTTGATCGACAAACGATTCAGGATCTTGGGGGAGACGGTCATACGTTAACTTTAACGGACCCGGACGGCATCACAGTCCATATTAAAAGCACGGATGAATAATATCATCCGTGCTTTTTTAACGTGCTGAAATTTTCTTTTGATTTGCATTGAATGAGAGACGGAGTCCACGTTTTTGATACGCTTGTTCGACCCGTTTCGGATTGATGCTGAGCTCAAGGTGAGCCAGCTTCAAATGGTCGAGCTCCGGCACCGTAACATCGAGACGGACGAGCTTCATATTTCGCTCTGCTTTCTTGCGTGTTCGTCTCAAATTACGGGGCACCTCTTCTGACGTCAGTGCCGCGATCGTTTCATTGATTTGTTGTCGCTTGTCTCCTTTGATGCTTAGGGCAGTATACAGCTTATCGAGCGAACCGAATCGTTTAATCAACTGTACGGATTGGCTTTCATCAAGTCCTGCTACAGGAGGGATTCCATCCGAACGGTCCCCTGTTAACGCCTTGACTGCTGAAAGTTGTTTTGGTTTTAACCCTTCATAAAGTGCCGCAATCTCCTCTGGACGGATTTCAAGATGGCGTTTCAAGGGTAGAGGACGGTTGTCGCGAATCGCACACCGAGCCTGCATTTGCTGAAGCTCTTGTGTTTGAAGCCACACAGTGATGCGTGGGCTCACCAGCTGCAGTAAATCCTTATCCTTTGTCATGATGACGACAGGGGCACTACAGCTGAATTTGCGTGCGATATGAGCGATTAAGTCTTCTCCTTCGTAGCCTTCTACCTGGAATTGTGGAATTCCACTATCCTCGAGGAGTTGTCGCATGAGTTCCATCTGTGCTTTTAGCTCAGGTGGTGTTTGGCGGCGACGTCGCTTATAGCCTGGATAAAACTCACGACGCCATAGTGTTTCACGTGAGACGTCCCAGACAACGACAAAGTGGCTCGGGCGATGTCTGCGTAAAATCGTCCGAATGAGGCCGGTCATTCCGATGACGGCACTCCGATCATTTTTGGATACCTCGCGTCCTTTTTTCGTTCGGCTCGCGGCGGCACCATAGTAGGCACTGGCCAGCATGGAGTTACCGTCAATCAAAAATAGTTTACGTTCCATGCGTAACCTTCTTTCTATTATCTTTCTTTTTGAAACCGAACATTCTACGATCATTCGGTGATGTTGTGTCATTGAGTGAAACGCACTCAAATAAGCAACATATGTGCAGTATATCACGACAAGAGGGGAAAATATAGCGACAGTTCGAAGCGGAGACTAAAAATCCCTTCTCAAAAGTATGAGAAGGGAGAAATCATTTCATCATTCAGATGGGAGTTCCAAGTCGTTTTTATGAGCCAAAATCAAGTCGACAAAGACGATGCGGTGGTTATCGACTTCACGAACAATCAATTCGTGGCCGTGCGAAAGAATAAACCGCTCCCCTGTTCGGGCATTTGCTTTTTGGGATAAGACAAACCCGCCAATCGTGTCGACGTCATCTTCAATCTCAATCCCGAAACGTTCTTCAAGCTCTTGCGTCAAAACAAGGCCGGACAGGCGATAATGACCCGGTCCGATTTCTGTGATTTCAGCTTGTTCATCGCGGTCGAACTCGTCGCGGATTTCACCTACGATTTCTTCGAGAATGTCTTCGATCGTTAATAAACCGGCCGTTCCCCCATATTCATCGATGACAAGACACATCATCGTGCGGGCGTTTTGCATTTTGACCATTGCCTCTTGTAACGGAGTGAACTCTGTGACGAGTGGTAATTGATGAATGAAGGACTCAAAAGGAGATTCATTTTTTGAAAGTTGTGCAGTGAACAGTTGCTTCGCGTTGACGAAGCCGAGTACATCGTCACGGTCGCCGTCTCGTGTGACCGGATAGCGTGTGTACTGGTGCTCTTCTACAACTGCGATGATTTCCTCGATTGAGTCTTCTTCATCGATTGTGACCATGTTCATTCGTGGCACCATCGCATCCTTCGCGATTCGTTCATCGAATGAAAAAATATTTTGAACGTAAGCCAGCTCGTTTTCGTTGATCTCACCACTCCGGAAACTCTCCGTCATAATGATTTTCAGCTCTTCTTCTGAGTGCGCCGTCTCCTGAGCGGTCGTTTGTACACCGAACAACCGAAGCGTAAGCCGGGCCATGCTGTTTAACGCACGGATGAAAGGATAAAACAATTTCGTGAATACATGAAGTGGGCGTGCTACCAAGAGCGTTAATTTCTCCGCTTCGTGTACCGCTAGCGTTTTTGGCACGAGTTCACCGATGACGACATGTAAAAAGGCAATCAGTAAAAAGGCGATTAAAAAAGAAATGAAGGTTGCAACCGAGGGTGAGACACTCAACCGGTTGATGAGCGGGTGAATATACCCTTCTATTTGATCGGCACCGATCCACCCTAGTCCTAATGCAGAGAGCGTGATTCCAAACTGCGAGGCCGAGAGGGAGTCATCAATATTTTCAATCACTTTTTTTGCGCTTTCGGCGCGTTTATTTCCTTCAAGGACGAGTTGATCGAGCCTTGCACTTCGCACCTTGACGATAGAAAATTCCGCTGCAACAAAAAAAGCGGTCAAAAATAGTAGTAAAGCGACGATCGATAAGCTGAGTAACATGGGACTGTCCAAAAATTCCCCCAAAAATCGGGGAGTCACCTCCATCAAAATAGAATCAAACGTCTTTCAGGCACATCCTGAAAACGAATAGTTTGTTTCAGTATAGTTGATTTATCGTGATTATTCAAAAAGCAGTGCATGAGGTTTGATGAAGAGGGGAATGCGGGAACTACAAACCGAGAAGACGAAGGAGGAAATGAAATGGCAAACTATCCAGAGCTTAAAGGAAAAGTAGCAGTCGTCACCGGTAGTTCGAAAGGTCTCGGTCGTGCCATCGGGGAGCGCTATGCGAAAGAAGGGATGCACGTCGTCCTAAATTATCGAAGCAGTGAGAAAGAAATGGAAGAAGTCATCCGTGGGATCGAAGAACATGGAGGACGTGCGGTCGCCGTGCAAGGGGACGTTTCGGAAGAGGGACTTGCCGAAAAAATGATTGAGAAGGCCATCTCGGAGTTTGGGAAGATGGACGTCTTTGTCAACAACGCCGGGGTCCAGGTTGAGGCCAAAACGCATGAAATGGAATTCGACAATTGGAGAAAAATCATCGACATCAATTTGAATGGGACGTTCCTCGGTGTTCGTGCCGCTTTAAAATATTTTGTGGAAAACGAAATCGAGGGGAACATCATCAACATGTCTTCGGTGCATGAAATGATTCCACGTCCGGGTTACACGCATTATGCTGCGAGTAAAGGGGGCGTCAAAATGTTCACGAAGTCGGTCGCTCTTGAATATGCGCCGAACCATATTCGTGTAAATGCAATCGCGCCGGGTGCAATCGATACACCGATTAACGAGGAGACGATGAGTGACCCGGAAGAAAAAGAAGGATTGAAGGCACTCATTCCTTCCCATACAATCGGAAAACCTGAACAGATTGCAGCTGTTGCGGCTTGGCTCGCCTCGGATGAATCGTCATATGTCACAGGGACCACGATATTCGCAGATGGGGGACTGTCGCTCTATCCATCGTTCGGACCTGAAAATAAAGTGCAATAAGGAAAGAGAGGAATGCGATCTGCATTCCTCTTTTTGATGAAGCGCTGACTATGCGACCGGCAATGTGATGAAGAAAGTCGAGCCTTCGCCAACGGAAGATTCAACACGGATTGTTCCATCATGCCCTTCCACAATTTCTTTACAGATGGCAAGACCGAGACCGGTGCCTCCGATTTTTCGGCTTGCTGAATTATCGACGCGGTAAAACTTATCAAACACCTTGGAGATAGCCGTTGCCGGGATGCCGATTCCGAAATCTTGAACCGTGATCTCAAGGTGATTCGTTCCGATATCGGTTACATTGATTCGAACGTCTCCACCGTAAGGAGAATACTTCAGCGCATTATGAATGATATTGGTGAACAGTTGATGGAGGCGTGTGCGGTCCCCGAATACATGAACTGATTTCTCGCATTGGAGAGAAAGGTGATGATATCTTGAAATCTGTTGGACAGAGATGGCTTGCTCTAAAAGGTCACGTACGTTTTCTCTTTGGAAATCATAGGTTTGTTTTCCGGACTCCATTCGCTGGATATCAAGTAGGTTAGAAATCAAATCCTCAAGACGCAAGGTCTCCTGGTGGATCAAACTGATGTACTTTTTCATGCGTTCCGCCGGAAGTTCACGGAATCGAAGCAGTTCGGTAAATCCGATAATACTGGTCAGCGGTGTGCGGAGTTCATGAGACACGGTGGAGACGAGTTCCGTTTTCAGACGATCGACCTCTGTTTCATGTGTGATATCTCGAAACACGAGCATCGTTCCATGCCGTGTGCCCCGCAAGTAGATTTTTTCAGCGTACATCTGAATGAATCGTGCTTCTTCATTCATAGAGAACGTGACACTCTCTTCTTTGCATTGCCCATCAAATGATCGGCGCATGAATGAAAAGAATTTTTCTTTTTGATCGACCTGTAGTCCCAATTCATCCAATTCGATATCGACTCGACATAGATCGACCTCGTTCCAGTGGGTGATCGGTTGATTGAACAGAACAAACAGTGCTTGGTTTGCCCATTTCTCATTCGTTGTATGTTCGACATAAATCACGGCATCCCGAATGGAGTGAAGAAGACGTGCTGTCTTTTCTCGCTCTTCTTCTACCTGGGTTCGCTGTGTCGCCAACGAAGTAGCCATTTGCCGAAATGAGTTGGCCAGTTGCCCGACTTCGTTTCGTGATTGAGGGGCTACAGGATAGATGGACGGCTTGTCACCTGCGAGGCGTTTACTGTTTTCAATTAAATCTTGGAGCTGTCCAGTCAGTCGTTTTACATACGGGTGTGCAATGAAAAATAAAATGAGCAGGACAAGGAAGAGGGAGAAGAGCCAAAGCGCCTGGGCCCATTTCGTATGTGTCGCCAGCTGTGTTCGTAAAGCATCTTCATCGCTATTCAACGCATTCCGATAATCCGTGAACATCTTCTCCATATCGACAATGCTCTCACTCATGTCAGCCGCGCTGCTTGAATTGATGGCAAAAGTTCGATCTGCCGGCGGCGTGTCTTGTGGGTATACAGCGTCCAAAGTAGGCATTTTTAAAAAGGGTTCCGTGACACGCCCCTCATGCTTGGCGTCGACGTAGCGTTCTAAGCTCGGCATAACCCGATCCTGATACGCCGCAAAAAGCGTGCGGGCATTGTTGGCGTAAGTTTGTTCGTGGTCGGTACGCGCGTGGCGTTCGAACCACGATGTCTGTTTATGGATTAACGCTTGCTTCTCTTTGACTCGTGCGAGCATCTCTTCGTCTCCGAGAAGGACGTAACCCCGCATCTCATACTGCATCGACTGCCACGTCTCAAATAATTCCGTCGCATTCGTCCGACGTTCGCTAATTTGCTCGAGAGCGGAGGTGGTCTGTTCGATTCGCTGTTCCGCATACATATATACAGCGATCGATGTGAGGAGGACTAGCGCGGTAAATAAGTAAAAAACAAATAAGAATTGTCTTCCAATTCGTTCATCAATCCATGATTTCATGAAAATCGTTCCTTCCTGGAACTATGTAAGTTTCGGTTAAAGAGCCCTTACCATATGTTTACTATTATTGTACCGATTCGATTTCATACTTTCCACACATAAAAAGTGAAAAAATATCTATTATACATTGAACAGTAGTGAATTGTATGCTATTGTTCAATGTATAGTAGAGGGGAGGCGAAAATGATGAATCCTCAATTTAAAAAAGGCGTGTTGAATTTGTGTGTGTTGGCACTCGTCGCGCAAAAAGACCGCTATGGTTACGAACTCGTCCAGGCCATCTCAGCAAATGTTTCGATTTCAGAGGGAGCCGTGTATCCGTTACTACGCCGACTGACCATGGATGGGTATTTTACGACGTACTTAAAAGAATCGGCGGAAGGACCGCCGCGAAAGTACTACACGATCACCGACCAAGGGAAGGCTCATTTAGATGAACTGCAAACGGAATGGGAGTTGTTCACTACAGGTGTCAATGCGTTGATTCAAAGGAGTGACCCATCATGACGGATGAACAGTATTTACTTGAACTCGAGCATTTGCTCATGGGGATTGGAGTACGTGCACGTATTGAAATCTTACAAGAAGTGGCGATGTACTTCACACGAGCCGAACTTTCAGGGGAATGCGCAGACGAAACCGTGAGGCGGTTAGGGGAACCACGTGCCCTGGCCGAAAGACCGTTCGAAATCTCCGAACGTGTTTGGCTGACGACACGGCATCGCAAAAGCGAATCGATGCGTAGCAGACGTTCTGTAAATGTAGGGAATGGAATTTGGCCGGGCTTTGTGCCGAATTGAAAGAGTGAACGAACTATATTTGACTGCTGATGAAAAGGGGAGACGACAGATGACGGAGCAACAATATTTACTTGAACTCGAACAATTGCTGATGGATGTGCAAGAGGCGGACCGGGAAGATATTTTAAGAGATGTCGCAGAATATTTCGCGAGCGGTCGCGTCGAGGGAAAACAGGATGAGGACATGATTGAAGAACTGGGGACCCCGCAAGCGTTCGCGAACGAGCTACGGGAGACCGTGCAAACGTTGACGACTGAACATCATGAGCCGACTACGGTGATGAAAAGTTCGAAAGTCGCATTTCAGAATGTATCAATCAAAGTAAAAAATGCGCACGTTCATATTGTTCCTTCCACCGATCAGTATGCTCACGCAACGTTGGAAACGGAAGATGACCTTGGCGTATTGATGGATATCGTGGATGGGACGTTAGAAATTCGGATTGAAACCAATCGGCCGTTTCGCTTGACCGACTTGCTGACCTTGTTCGTTAATAAGACACCGACTCTTCGGGTGGAGCTGCCTCAACATGAATTCAATGGGGTATACGTTGAAAACCGTCACGGAGCGACCGACATAAAGGGAATTGTCGCGCGGGAAATTGAGGTCCAAAATGCAAATGGACGTGTCGAAGGGGAACGCCTGCGGGTTCATCGAGGTTTCCTCAAATCAAGTAACGGCAGAGTCTCTCTTGTTTCGAGTGTCGGGAGTGAATGGGAAGTGACTTCGTCGAATGGTCGGGTAGAGGTGAAAAAAACGACAGGGAATCTCAAGGCCAAATCGTCGAACGGACGAGTGGATCTTGAACAGATTGATGGAGCCGTTAAAGCCAAATCGTCAAACGGGAAAGTGCAACTTGTTGCAGATACCATTACTCACCCGATTAATATGGATACGAAAAACGGGAAAATTGAACTTCAGTTGAAAGAAAAACCGACGAATACCACGATTCGAGGAAAAACGAAAAATGGTCGAGTTGAGATGTTCGGCTCACGCACGAATGAATACGCTGCGGGCAATGGAGCGAACGAAGTGATGTTGACGAGTTGGAACGGGAATGTCATCGTAACGGACTATTAAACAATCTAATCAACCAAAAATAGCCCCCTTCGTCCAATCGGATGGAGGGGGCTATTTCGTCAGTTAAAGGATAAACATCTCCAAGATGAAGAGTGCCCCGAACAAATAAATGAGCGGGTGAACCGTCTCTTTGTTCATCGCTTTGAAGATCGGGTACAAGATGAACCCGAATGCGATCCCGCGTTCGATACTTCCTGAAAGCGGCATGATCAAAATCGTCATGAAGGCCGGGAAGTATTCGCTAAAGTCGCTCCAGTCGATATAACGGACGTTCGTCAACATGAGAGCCCCGACGATGATGAGTGCAGGAGCTGTGATCGCCGCAACGCCAGAGATGGCACCGATGAGCGGGCTAAAGAAGAGCGTCAATCCGAACAAACCAGCGACGACGGCCGTTGTGAGACCCGTACGTCCACCTTGTGCGACACCGGCTGCAGACTCGATGTATGCCGTCGAAGGGCTCGTTCCGACAAGTGAACCACCCATTGTGGCAAGCGAGTCGGCAAAGAGTGCACGGTGACCATTTTCAATCGTTCCGTCTTCTTTTAAGAGCCCGGCTTGTTTCCCGACACCGACAAGTGTACCTGTCGTATCGAACAATGTGACGAGGAAGAACGAGAGGACGGCACCGAACAATCCATATTGAATGACATCACTAAATGCTGTTACCGGGTTGACCATGAGTCCTTCTGGAAGTGTCGGCATCGCCGTGACACCGTTGATTTGTAAGATGTCCATGAAGTAAGCCGCGATTCCAGTGAGTACCATCCCGATCAACAGTGATCCTGGGACATTTCGCGAGAAGAGAAGTGCCGAGACGATCAAGCCGCCAAGGACGAGCAAGACTTCCGGTGAAGAGACGTCACCGAGACGCACCAAGTTTGCCTCATCGGCAACGATTAAGCCCGATAACTTTAATCCGAGCGAAGCGATGAAGAGACCGATTCCGGTCGTGATGGCATGTTTCAACGAAGTCGGAATCGCTTGAATCAGTTTCGTCCGAATCGGAGAAAGCGACAAGATCAAGAAGAACACAGACGAGACGAAGACGACACCAAGCGCGGCGGATGGTGCGATTTGTTCCTGGGCGACGAGTGTATAAGCAAAGAAGGCGTTGAGTCCCATCCCGGGTGCCACAGCGATCGGCAAGTTCGCAAAAAACGCCATTAAGCCCGTTCCGATGAGGATGGCAATGATTGTCGCCGTGAAAGCTTGTGCGAACGGGATGCCGGCATCAGACAAAATCGCCGGGTTGACGACAGAGATATACGCCATCGTCACGAACGTTGTGATCCCTGCTGTCACTTCCTGTTTAACATTCGTTCCATGTTGTTTCAGTTGAAAGATATTCATCGATAAAACTCCTTATTAAGGTCTATTTCCGAACATTAATTGAAAAAAATGATTAAATTAACGTTATCAACTTGATGACTATACAAAAATGTTGGATTCGCGTCAATTGTTTTAAGCAAAAAACATCAAAAATGAGAATCAACGATAAAAAATGTTCGGAAATAAACTTTTTTCAAAAAGAAGCTTGCTCTGAAACGCGTTTCAGAAGATACGGTATAGACAAAGGGAGGGGAACCGATATGAAACCAGCAATGTGGAAGACATGGTGTAGTGGCATCGTATACGAACTCGTCATCAATCAGTTGTATACACCACTCGGGAAAATGTTGTGTGCCCGATTCCGGGAGGAGTTTCTTCATCTGTCAATCGAGGAGCGTTTCCGTCTTGTTCAGGCGATCCGTTGCCAAGTAATCGAAAGAGGTGACAGTCAGCAAGACGAGTGGGTACACTATATGCATAGACTGACTGATTGAGGTGAGGCAGGATGGCGAATATTCGAGACATCGCCAAATATGCAGACGTTTCGGTGACGACTGTCTCGCGCGTGATCAACGATCATCCTTATGTATCGAAAGAAAAACGGGATCGTGTTCATGCAGCGATGAAAGAATTAGGCTATTTGCGTAATCAGCAAGCGTTGACGTTGTCGACGGGGAAAACACAACGGGTTGTCGTGATTCTTCCTTATATGGATCATCCGTATTATAGTTTTTTTGTGGATGGGATCGCGAAAGCAGCACTCGAGAATCAATACCGGATTGTCATTTGGCAAACGGAATACAAGTTGAGTGAAGAACAGCAAGCGCTCGACCTGTTAAAACATCGGGAAGTCGATGCCGCGATCATTCTGTCACATGAGATGTCATTCAAAGAGATGGTCTCCTATCGTGCCTATGGTCCAATCGCTGTCGCGACCGTCGGAGCACCTAAAGGTATTTCCTCAATTCACGTCGACCATTATGCATCGTTCGTATCAGGTATTCACGTACTGCAACAACATGGGTACGAAGAAATCGGAATTATCTTGTCGAGAAGCCATAGTCCGAGCTCCCTTGCGCGTCAGCAGGCCTATTTTGACGAAGTAGCGTCTGCGCGTGAGCAATGGATTTGGACCGGCTATTTGACGAGTGAGGACGGTATACGCCTGGCGGATGAGTTCCTATCTCAAAAAGAGCGTCCTCGAGCGCTCTTTTTCTCGTCGGATTATGTGGCGCTCGGTTTTCTAGGGGAGATGCAGCGTCGACAACTCCCCATTCCGGAAACGGTTGCGATTCTAGGATTTGATGGAAATCCGATTGGGAAAGCATTTGGTCTTTCCACCATGCTGTCCCCGAATGAGACAATCGGTCGACAATTGTTCGAAACAGCGCTCGCTGAGATGCAAGGGGCATCCCCGCAAACAACGGCGATGACGGTGATGTATCAAACCGGCACGACCCTTTAGGCAAGTTCCTCGCTCGACCACTACGAAACGTTTAGAATGAATTTAGTAGTCGAGAGGAGGAATCCGAATGAAGATTCATGTTACAGAAGAAGCGCTTCAATGGTTCAAAAACGAGATGGAAGTCGAATCAGGTCAGACGGTTCGCTTATTTGCAAAATATGGGGGTTCGACGGATTTGACGCATGGTTTTTCGGTCGGGGTCATCACCGAAGAGGTCGACAATGCAGCCGTCGAGACAGAAGCGGACGGCATTCGTTTTGTCGTAGCGGAACAAGATGAATGGTTATTCCAAGGGCAAGATGTGAAAGTCGAAATCCGTGGAGAAGAAATCGTTTTTGTCCAAGCCTAAGTTTTCAGTTTGTTTACGGACGATGAATCGTTGTTTCATACGAATCTCCAACGGGAACAGGTGAAAGACAAGCCGGATTTCTGAAAGGATGACATGTATGACAGATAAAGAAAAACGTGAGCAGGAAGACTTAAAACGAGATCAACCGGATATCTCCCATGAAGAGGATTCAAAAGGTGATCATTCCGATCTCGAGGAAACAGATGAAGACGAACAAGCATAAAGAGCCAGGTGAGGCTCTTTTCTTTTGGGAATTGAAACAAGCGCTATTGACGTTATAATGGATAAGGGAAAACTATTCATAGTGAGGAGAATGAAAGATGAGTACAGTACTTGTTTTTGGACATAAGAATCCAGACACGGATACGATTTGTTCAGCGCTCGCTTATGCAGAGCTGAAAAAGAAATTGGGAATGGACGTAGAAGCCGTTCGTCTTGGTGAAGTGAACGGGGAGACACAATATGCACTCGACCATTTCCGTGTGAAAGCACCACGCATGATCGATGGCGTGAACGGAGAAGCAGAAGAAGTCATCCTGGTTGACCACAACGAGTTTCAACAAAGTGCAGACGGCATCGAGAACGTCCGCATTCTTGAAGTCATCGACCATCACCGGATTGCCAACTTCCAAACAGCGGATCCGCTTTACTATCGTGCGGAACCGGTTGGCTGTACGGCAACGATTTTACTCAAGCTATATAAAGAAAAAGGAATTGAAATCGCGTCGGATATGGCTGGATTGATGCTTTCGGCAATCATTTCAGACTCACTCCTTTTTAAATCGCCAACGTGCACGGACGAAGATGTGAAGGCGGCAAAAGAGCTCGCTGAAATTGCTGGCGTCGATGCGGAATCATATGGTCTCGAGATGCTAAAAGCAGGTGCCGACCTCAGTCAAAAAACAATCGCAGAACTCATTTCGCTCGATTCAAAAGAATTTTCGATGGGTGACTACAAAGTCGAAATCGCACAAGTGAACACGGTCGATGCGAACGAAGTGTTAAACCGTAAAGATGAAGTCGAAGCTGAAATCAAAAACACGGTTGAAGCGAAAAATCTCGATTTGTTCGTCTTTGCCATCACGAATATTTTGACGAACGACTCAGAAGCTGTAGTTGTCGGATCGAAACCGGAATTGTTCGAGAAGGCGTTTAATGTGACGCTTCAAGACGGGGTGGCGACGCTTCCTGGCGTCGTCTCGCGTAAAAAACAAATCGTGCCGGTGTTGACAGACGCGGCTACAAAATAATAAAAGTGGAGCCGCTTAAGTAGCGGCTCTTTTTTGAAGTCAATATTGCACATACCTGTTTGATGTGTGTGGACGTGAGAGTCCTGATCTTGAGGCATGGCTCACGTGCCACGAATCATAAAAAATAGAGGTCGAAGCAGGCGCTTCGACCTCTATTTTATTTGTTCTTTTGAACCCCATATGTCCCAAATCGCCACAGTTTCTCAAACGGTCCGTAGCGATGGTTTCTCAGCCACCACATGGAGAGGAGAGCCTGCAAGAGTAGGATACTGACACTGAGGAACAATCCTTCAGTCAACGATAATCGGCCGTAAGCCCCCAGTGCGATGACAGGGAGAAAGACGAAGAACGTTTGCGTTAAATAGTTCGTCAGTGCCATCCGTCCCAGTGCCTGGAGCGGTTTAAACGTCCATCCTTTGCGAACAGCAATCGTGAAGAGGCAGATATATGTCGTCGCAAGCAGTTTACCGGAAATCAAGACAGCTAATAGATTCACCCATACATAATTGTACCCATTCCCATAATGATGCCAGATGATGATGGCGAAGAAAGGCAAGGCTGACAAGCTGCAAATGATTGCTGTTCGTGCCAATCCTTCAATACTCCACGTCAATAACTTTCGCTCCCGTCCAATATACAGGCCAAATAAGAAGAGACTGAGGATTTCAAATCCAACGAGGAACGAGTTCGAGAACGCGTTAAAGATTTCGTAAGTGAGCCGATAGTCAAGCCATGGTCCGAATCCTTGATTAAATGCCTCCGGGAATGGCCACCCCGGATAATACGTTCCGCCCATGCGCCATTCGTCGAGCGCGGAAGTCACATAAAGGAGGAACACACTTCCGATGAGCAGTCCCCACGCCCAAGCGAGGAGGGAGCGGTTACGCTGTTTATAAAACAAAGGGAGCAATAATCCCCACATCGCATACGTGTGTAAGATGTCGCCGGACCAGATCGTCAGGTGAATGATTCCAAATAGGAAGAGGATGGCAATCCGACGTATGTAACGGCTAACCGATTCCCCGCGCGCATACGTGCGCTCGAGGAAAATCGAGAAGCCGATTCCAAATAGAAAAGAGAAAATCGTATAAAACTTTGTTTGTACAAACAAATCAAACAATGTTCGAATAAGCAGGTCACTTCCTTCGTAAACCGGGCGACCGAAAATCCAGTCGCTCCCGAGCATACTTGGGATATTGACGAGGAAAATGCCGCAGAGGGCAAACCCCCGGATGATATCATACAGGATAATCCGTTCATTCGGTTGAATTGGGCCAGCCATACGACACGTCCTTTACTGAATTAGAATACTTTCGTCGTCCAAGACTCACAGTTCCAAACGTCTGTGACGATATCCTCATAGAATTCTGGTTCGTGACTGATGAGGAGGACACTTCCTTTGTACTCTTTCAACGCGCGCTTCAACTCTTCCTTCGCGTCGACGTCCAAGTGGTTCGTCGGCTCATCAAGTAAGAGCAAGTTTGTTTCGTTGTTTAAGAGTTTGCAAAGGCGGACTTTCGCCTTTTCCCCACCACTGAGGACAGAGATTTTACTTTCAATGTGCTTCGTCATGAGACCGCATTTCGCGAGCATCGCACGCACTTGCTGTTGGTTGAGTGATGGGAACTCGCTCCAAATCTCTTCGATACATGTGTTGTTGCTCGATGCTGCTTCCTGCTCGAAGTAACCCATTTCGAGGAACTCACCGCGTTCGACTGTTCCTTCAAGCGGGTTGATTAAGCCGAGTAAGCTCTTTAAGAGCGTCGTCTTCCCGATGCCGTTCGCGCCGACGAGGGCAATCTTTTGACCGCGCTCCATTTGAAGGTCGAGCGGACGAGAGAGCGGTTCATCGTATCCGATGACAAGACCTTTCGCATCAAAGATGAGACGTCCCGACGTACGAGCCTGCAAGAAGCGGAATTCCGGTTTCGGACGTTCTGCGCTCAATTCGATGACATCCATCTTGTCGAGCTTCTTCTGACGGGACATCGCCATGTTTCGTGTCGAGACACGCGCTTTGTTTCGTGCGACGAAGTCTTTCAAGTCGGCAATCTCGGCTTGTTGACGCTTATAGGCAGCTTCAAGCTGCGAACGTTTCATCTCGTACACTTCCATGAACTTGTCATAGTCTCCGACGTAGCGGTTCAATTCTTGGTTCTCCATATGGTAGACCAAGTTGATGACGCTGTTTAAGAACGGGATGTCGTGTGAGATCAAGATGAAGGCATTGTCATAGTTTTGAAGGTAGCGCTTCAACCATTCGATGTGCACTTCATCCAAATAGTTGGTCGGCTCATCGAGGAGCAAGATATCTGGCTTCTCGAGAAGCAACTTCGCAAGCAATACTTTCGTACGTTGTCCACCTGACAAGTCCGTGACGTCACGATCGAGACCGACATCTAAAATGCCGAGACCGCGTGCGACTTCTTCTACTTTCGCATCGATGATATAAAAGTCGTTTGAGTCGAGCGTCTCTTGAAGTTCACCGACTTCAGCGAGCATGTCTTCCATTTGTTCAGGTGTCGCGTCTCCCATTTCCATGTAGAGTTCGCCGATGCGCGTCTCCATGTCGATCAAGTATTGGAAGGCACCTTTCAAGACGTCCCGAATCGTCATCCCGCGCTCAAGCACCGCGTGTTGATCGAGGTAACCGACACGGACATTTTTCGCCCATTCAATTTTCCCTTCATCCGGTTGGAGCTTGCGTGTGATGATGTTCATAAACGTTGACTTTCCTTCTCCGTTCGCTCCGACGAGCCCGATATGCTCGCCTTTTAAGAGGCGGAAGGAAACATCATTCAAAATCGCGCGGTCACCAAAGCCATGGCTTAAGTTTTGTACCGTTAAAATACTCATAATTCGTTTTCGTTCCTTTCAAAGTAAACTATCCGATATTGTAGCATGAATTAAATCAAATTAGTACGCCAGTCCGACTGACTGACGAATATGTTCATGTTCTTCAACTGTATGAAGCATGAATTGAGCGACATCTGCACGGGAAATCCGGCTGCCCCCGTCGGGCACCCCATCAAAAGAAGTGCGGTATTCGGATGTCCGTGGACCGTCTGTCAATTGCATGGGACGTACAATCGTGTAGTCAAATGAAGAATGTTTAATCAAGTCGGCCGCTGCACGGTGTTCGCGGAGCGTCTTGCGAAGCATAAATGCGATGGCTTTTCCAAGAATACCAGGCAGTTCGTAGTCGATTCCCGCGGATGCTAAATAAATGACGCGATTGATGCCGTTTGTCTTCATCGCCGGTACGAGCTTGTCGACGACGTTTGCTAAGAAATCGTCCTCATTTAAGTCGGTACCGAGACAGCTGATGACGGCGTCATGCCCCTCCATTGCGGCGCTTAGCGCATTACTGTCGAGTAAATCACCTTCAATGATTTCAAGTTGAGGGGTTGGGATTAGTTTTTTTTGTTCGCGCACATAGGCCGTGATGTCATGTCCATGTTCAATTGCCTGGTCAATGAATTGATGACCTGTCCGTCCGGTTCCGCCTAATACGAATAGCTTCATAGCAGCAAGGCTCCTCTCTGATTTCCAATATATACAGTATACAGTAGTTTCTGAAATCGCGAGTATTCCAAATCCGCGAATCAACTGATTTGCAAACGTACGTTTATCGACTTTTTATAGTCGCTTCAGCTAAACTGAAAGAAATGATCTATGAAGGGGAGACGAGAATGGGAAAAACGGCATTAGTTGTTGGAGCGACTGGATTGATTGGACGAGAGCTCGTGGAGCAATTGCTGGAGAATGACCGTTACGACGCGGTGTGGATTGTTGTTCGTCGTTCAAAGCGCTGGAGTCATCCGAAGTTGCATGAAATTGTCGGATTTGAACAGATGGATGAAACATTACCGCATCTCGATGATGTCTATTGCGCTCTCGGGACGACGATCGGGGTGGCGGGATCACAAGACGCTTTCAAACAAGTGGATTTGGAGCTTCCTCTTGAAGTCGCACGCATTGCCCAAGCACACGGAGCGACCCGTTATGCGGTCGTGTCCGCTCAAGGTGCGTCCCTTCGTTCGCCGTTCTTTTACAATCGCGTAAAAGGGGAATTGGAGAACGGGTTAAGAGTGTTCCGTTTCAAGCATTTAATCATCGCGCGTCCATCGTTGCTCCTTGGGAACCGTGATTCGTTCCGATTCGGGGAGAAAGCCGCGGAATGGGTCAGTCGACCGTTTCAGTCGATTTTACTTGAAAAGACGCCTGACGTCGCGCCGATTCAAGCTTTGCATGTCGCCCGATCGTTGATTATGGCATCTGAAGAGGGCGAAGGTGTCGAGATTTTGACCTCCGGCATGATGCAACGGATGAGTCAATGAGTTAAATACATCATGGTAGGCAAACAAAAAAAGTCGGATGAATGTCCGACTTTTTTTGTGTAGTTTAAATCTTCCGATTAGGAGTGATGTTTTTTTCGACGTTGCAGGTAAAGGACGGAGAGAATGACGACAACGAGAGCCGCAAACCCTACCATATACCAGATGGATTGGTTATCCTCGGCAGATTCAGGTAAGTTGCTGACGCCGGAAGTGGCTTTTTCGAAATAAGCGCTGTTTGTAAATACCGACCCATTCTGGTTTTGAACAGCGATGTTGAACGTCTCTTTCGGTGCAATGAGCGACTGCATCAATGACGAGTCCACAGGCTGGTCATTTGGAGAAATGACAATCAGTGCCTCATCCTTATTCCAAAGAGATGGTTGGATCCAGGCAATTTGTTCGGTCGTTTCTGGTATAAAACCAAATGTCGTCAAGTCGACTTCTCCTTTATTCGAAATGACCCAGTCGGATTGACGTTCTTTCATGAAAGGATAACTTTCTGGATCACCTACTATAAGGATGGAGCGCTCTTCAACCATGTCTTTCGAAAAAGCGTCTGCGGAAACGAAATCAATTTTTTTCGTGGATGGCGGAACCGACAACCCTTCCATGATGTTTCCTAGGTTTTGGAGTCCGAGTTGATTGAGCTGAGGGTCCGTTACGATCACAACACCTTCATCCGCCTCAAAGATACTAGTTAGATTTTGAAATGTTTCGTTGTGTTTTTCATTGCTGGCGGGCGGGATCAAAATTTGACTCTCGTCGGAAATGAACACCCACCGGTCAGCATCGGTCGAGGTACAGGATGTTTCAGAGCGAAGTCCGGTCGCCTCAAACGAGAAATCGAGAGAAGGATTGCGGCCCAGTGTCGTACTGTCGATGTCAATGGTGTGGGTTGACCACGCTTCTTCCTCAGTCGACTGCTGGAGGGGGATCGAGTAAGGGACTTCATTAATCCATGCTGTGAGCTCGGGACGAATGTCGTTTTCATTGTTCGAAAGCAACTCATCGGCGACTTTGTATTTCAGTTCAATCTTGACTGTTGCGTTTTCATCAAGCATAGGAAGCGCTTGGTAATAGCGTGTGCTCGCAGGTTCGCTACCACTCAAATAAAGGTCCTTTGCCCCTAATGTCTTCAAGGTGATGTTCGTCTGAGCAGGGCGTGGAGCAGGTGCACTGTTTAATACAAGGCGTTCTCCATTCAATTGAGCACGCTGTTGTTCATCCAGAAGATAATCCAGTGTCCCTTCAAAAGCTTCTCCATTTTGAGCTAAAACGAATAAAGCATCGGTTTGATCGGATTGATTTTTTAAGGTCACCCGTTCAAATAACACATCTTCGTTTTGTAAATCCGGATTCAGTTGTTCAATCCATTTGGCGACCTCTCCTGAGAACGAATCGATCTCACCGACGAAAATGTAGCGACCTTTCAACGTATCGATGGACCGGTCGTATTGGAGCGAAACATTATTACCATCTTGCGCATCTCGCTTCAATTCGCGATAGAGCAATAGTCCCGCCTCTAACTCTTCCGTGTTCGCTTGTTGCGGGAGCACGATTGTTAACGGGTCATTATACGTTTGTACGAAAGGGTGGGGATAATCTTCCAGTGAGAGGGAAGAGGTACTTTCACTTAATCCGACGAAACTGGAAGGGTGAATCGTCAACCAACTCCCACTCGTATCCCCTTCGTCGCATAACCGCCCTTTTACGATACCGGTGTATGCGAGTTTCACCTCATGCGTCCCTTTTGTTAATTGGGAAGTGGTCAAGGGAATCGTCACATTTCCTTCGGTCGTCGCTTCAGATAATGCGGTTGATTTAACCGGCTCCCCGTCAATTCTGATTGTGAGAGCTGAAGGCGGAATGAGTAGTTCAGAGTGTGTCCAATCGATTGATAACACCTTATTTTTCCCCGGCTTTTCGTCAGTGAGTACCGTATACGTATACGTACGTTCTGATTTTTCGCCAGGCAACACATCATCCATTTCCAAAAAAGAAATGGCGCTGCTTGTATTAGCAGATGAGATGGGTAGAGAAGAAGACACTGTTGTGGCAAAGGCAGGTGTCGTTGCAGTGAGAAGAATTCCTAAAGCAACGAGAACGATGCGTTTTTTCATGATGATTCTCCTTTTCAATAATCAACCGAATCGGTCTGTTTTGTACCATTTGACATCCTGGTTAAAGAGGACGCGTTTCATCTCAAGGTAAAGCGAATAAATTACTAGCACAATCCATAGTTGGCTGTACGTAAAATACATAAGAATGACGGTGAAAAAATTTTGGAGATTAAATTCAGATCGTTCGATACTGAGTGTTACAAAGACTTCTGTGACAAACAGAAGGAAGGCAAGAATCCATAAAACCATGGTCATATTCCCGACCTCTAACCCGATATCGAAAAATAGGTTGAGAACAAAGAGTGAATTCGACAAAATGACGCCGAAGAAGAATAAGAAATAGGTGAAAAAGAAGTAAAAAATATCAAATACGATTTTTTTACGTTTCAATTCGAATAGCTGCCCCATAAACTTGAGGACAACATATTGGTTCCCCCGGGCCCAACGCGTGCGTTGCTTCCACCACACTTTTAAGGTTTGAGGCTCTTGTTCCCACGTAATCGCAGCTGGGAAAAAGCGGATGTGCCAACCGAGTTCGTAAACACGAATCGTCAGCTCTGTATCTTCGGCCAATGCCTTCTCATCCCACCCTCCCAACTCGTCGATGATGGAACGTCTGATTGAAAAGTTTGTACCGGGTATAGTGGCAATCCGGAACCATTTCCAACGCCCGGCCTGTGCCATCCACTGAAAACAAATCGTTTCGATATTGATCAGCCGTGTGAGAAGTGTCTCGTACGCGTTTGTCACGCGAAACTTTCCGACGATGGCGCCCGCGTCAGGGTCGTTCAATAACCCCATGACGAGATAATAAACCCCGTCTTTTTCCGGTGTGTTGTCCGCATCATACACGACCAGTATTTCTCCGCTGGATTGAGTCAGTCCGTAGTTGAGAGCGGAAGACTTTCCTTTTCCGGCATATTCGGGCGTCGTCTTCACGACTTTAATGAAGGGGAAGTCGTCGGCGAAAGATTGAGCGATTTCCCCGGTGCGGTCAGAAGAATTGTCATTGATTAGAATGACTTCGAGTCGATCTTTCGGATAGTTTATCCGGGACATCGCCCGAAGCGTGGCGGCCACCACGACCTCTTCGTTGTGAGCAGGAATGAGCACAGACACTTTTGGTAAGTTGACCATCTTCTTTTGCCACTCCGGAATCGGCTTTCGATAGGTCATGAAATGCCAAAATCCACCTTGCATCAAAAACATGTGATAGAGGAGCATCGTCCAAATCATGATGAGAGAAAACACGAATAGCATGTTAGCCACGAGGTGCACGCTCCTTAAATAATCGTTTTTTTCGTTGAGTTCTCAGATAGAAAGTATAGAGACTGAAGGCTGCCACGGCTAAAAATGTGACCACTGCGAGAAGGAACAAGGCTTGTTCAAGGAAAGAGTGAGGGGCAAAACGTTGTACCCAGGCACTCCATACGCTCCGCTGATCCTCTACAATGAATTGACCGGACGCATCTACTCGAATAGACAGGTTAGAAGTAGTAACTGTCGGGTTGGTTTCTCGAAGTGACAACCACCGGAAATGGGGGGTACTTTCCATCATTTCGACAATCTCCGGTACGTATTCGATTCCTAGATAAGGATGATAAAAGGCTCCGATCATCGACTCCCGAACAAGTAACATTTCGTCGCGAGCTTGTTCCATTACTTTTACTGGATCAGACAGTTGTGGATCGACAAAACCAATCGTTTCCGGATAAAGCGTCATATAGTTCAAAAAAGGAGGATTTGTCACAAACGGTACGCTCGTCATGACATCCCATTCTTCCTGTCCCCACTGGACTTGCCCGAATATATTCGTGAAGTAATCAGCAGTTAATTCATATCCCGTATGCGACATCGCATAGTGAGGTGCTTCAAACCCAAGTGGATGGAGACCTAACGTAGTCAGGTCCCTCACGCCACGCTCTAGTTTATCGCGGATATAAGCTTCTTCGCGGGCATGCATTTCCTTTTGATAAGATTGATAGTCGTTATGATTCGCAAATGCCTCTTTTGACTGAAGAATAGGGGCTTCTTCACTTGCAGGTCCAAAAATCGGCTGACCGTTCTCTACATCCCAAAATTCAAAGCCCTCCCCGGTTTCGGAAGAACGGTATTGGTGAGTATAGCCGTGTAGTAACACGGTGGCCCCTCGGTCTTCTAATTTTTTTAATACTTGGAGTAATTCAGGTCTGTCGGAGAATTGAACGACATTGCCTGTCTCGGGATCCGTATAGATTGGGACGACGGCCATCAGTATGGGAACGTGGTGATCAAGTAAATAAGTGCCGACTTCGTCTACTAATTCCGGGTCGGCAGATGGGCTAACATCTTCTAAGCGCAAATAACCGACATGTTCTGCTTTGGCCTGTACATCAAAAAAATCAAAAAGTGTATCGGAAAAGAGAAGGTGTGAGCGGTTGAGTAAAGTGGATAGTCCTGCGTAGTAGTTGTGTTGATAGGAGAAGATGACTGGTAAGTGTTGGTTGGATAATGTGAGGGCGTGTGGTGTGACTTTTTGGAGGTCTGTTGTGACGATTACAGGTTCGTTGCCTTCGAATTCAACTTGTTTGCCCGATCGTTCCTGCTCAAAATGGGAGACGGACACGATTCGTTTGAAAGAGAGTGCATCGAATGCTTGTAAAACCGTTGCGGATTGTCCGATGGCGTATAACGGAATCTCTTGTTCATCGATGAGTTGTTTGGCTTTTGGAAGCAGCTGACCTTGCTGATGATAAACAAAAAGATGGGTTGCTCCCTCAAATGAATCAGACTCGAGGTTACGGTCTCGAACCACCTGAATCTGATCGGAAAATCGAGAAACAAGCGTTTCCAGCTTCAGAACATCCGGCGGAATTTCTTCGTCAACCGAAGTGTAGATGATCAGAACGTGAGGCGTTTCCTTCGCTGAAGCCGGTGAAGCATAAAACAGGAGGCAGAGCGTTCCGATCAGTAAAAAAAATTTATAGAGCATTGGATTTCAACTCGTTTCGTAAAAGAATGAGAACCTCTTTAGGCTCGATAACTTTAGTATCTTCAGAAATCGTATAGTGCGCGACATGGTTTGAGAACGTGACAACCTTTCCACGCTCAAGCTCGAAATCTCCGATTATGTCTTTGAAACGGTGATATAAGATCTCCATGTTTTCTTCGGCAGTATGTGGGAGAATGAACGCAAAATCTTCTTGCGATAGACGAAACTTTTTATCTGTAGCTCTCGTTGATTCGTACAGTTGTTGCCTAAAGAAACGGATGAACCGGTTATATTCGGTTTCCCCATACAAATCATAGAATGTCGACAAATAATCAATCCTCAGTAACAAAACAGTAAAAATACCGCCATGTCGTTTTATTCGATCCATCTCCATCTGTAAGTCCAATTGGAATCGCTCCTCATTATCAAATCCCGTTTCAGCATCGACAGCAACCAGATCATGAACTTGCTGTGAAAGTTGAGAGTTGGTAACTTGGAATCCTTTAATTTGATCATGGATTGAACCCGTCAGTACCGTTAAACCTACAATACTGACTCCGAAGATGAATAAAGAAGAATCATTGAATAAAAGAAAGTCTTCCTGTGGTCGAATCAGTAAATTCCAAAAATATAAACTGCCGAATAAGAACAGGATCACGAGCGTGGTAATCAGCCCGCCCCGCAGTCCGAAGAAGAGAGCAACGATGACCGCCGTCGCGACAAGGGCATGTGCCTCTAAATCAACCGTTCCGAGTGAGGGCATAAAAAGAACAAATGCGATCACACCAGCGATGAGGAATAAAATATTCAATAGCAAAAATGTCGTTTTACGGTGCAATATCCCCATGTGCGATTCTCCTTTCAGCTAAGAGTGGAAGCAGGTTGTCAAACGAATGCGTCTCTTTCGTTATGACGTCTATATACCCGCCATAATAAGGAGAGGCATCATCTTGTACGGATAATTCGTATAAATGTTCCAACGTTTCGGTGGCGAGTGTCATTTCATTTCGTTCCATCAAGTAAAAAATAACTAAAGCATATACCGCTTGCGACTCATACTGAACGACAGGTTGTTCGGTACGTCGGTCATAGCGGCCATAGACGATTCCATTTTGAAGTTCTGATACTAAAAAAGTGAAAAACTCGGTAGTGTTTAGCCCGAATTGTTCATACCGGAGAGCAACATATAATTGATCGATAAGATTGATTGTATTGTCGAAGTGGTATGTTTTATGTTGGGTATCATAATATTTGGCGTAGAAGGGTCCATCTGTTGGTGCATTTTCTAATAGCCGCTTGGCCGCCACGACCCGCTCGTTCGAAAGAGAGTTGAGCATATCATAATCGAGATAGCTTAGTGTGACACGGCTTCCCACTTCCTTCGTATTTAAATCGGTAAAATCCACTGGAAGTCCGTCCACAAAACTATAGGAGTCTAATGCCGATTGAATCTCTTCAGCAAGCAGTGCATAACTCGGAGTTGAAAAAGTTTCTGCAGCCCGAATCAGTGCGCGGCAAATTCTGGCGTCGTCAATCCAGGCATTCGTAGGGTTGGCTTCAATCGACATCGTATTTCCTTTAAGCTCCCATGACACCATCCCGGATTCGTGTAAGAAATAGTGACGCAATACTTTCACTTGGGCGGCAAATTCATCACTTCGTCCCTCATTCACTAAAAAGAGCATATATAACCCGAGCGATTCAGATAAATATTCATTTCGCCGTTTTAATAAATCGGTTCGGATCAACCCTTGTTCAGACAATAAAAAGGTACGGATGAATTGTTCTGTCGGATACGCACTATCAAAGGTCGGATACATTTGAATGGAGGACGTCATGTCATCTTTTGGCGTAAACAGCGAACAACCAGCCAGCAATGTAACACAAAGCGGAATCTTTATCCATTTCATGTAAAGACGCCTCCTTCTACAACTACATATTCCACTATCTCGGTCAGATAATCATGGTTCATATGAAAATCAGGGAAATAGCGGTGTTATGAAAAGATTATCATCATTTCTTTGTTAAATTTTCATGATTTAGAAGGCTCATTTACGTAATATGAAGTCTTAAAAAAGCTCTCACCGAATAACGGGTGAGAGCTTTAGACTATCGTGTTCTTCAATCTCGAATTCGACTCAATATGGCAGTCGTCAGGGCGACGACGGTTCCTAAAACCAGTCCGTTCGAGAAGACGGTTGCGAGTAGTGGTGGGAGCTGATTCATGGAGCCGGGTGGTAACAGCATTGCCCCTGCACCGATGATGAGCGGGAGTCCGACCGTTAAGGAAGCGGTTTTTTGATTTAACTCGAATGCAGCCTCGTTAATACCAATGATCATCATTGTCGCGATGAGCGGGGTGACGAGGGCATAGCCGACAGCCGCAGGAATGCTGGCGATGAGCGATACGAACGGTCCAAACAACGCAAGGACGAGCATCAAGACATGGGCGACGAGGTGTGGATTACGATGGACACTTTCCGTTGAAGACAAGAAGCCTGCCGTTCCAGAGATGGCGACGGGACCCGGCGTGCCGAATAGACCGGCGAGTATTTGACTGATCCCGCTGACGACGCCAGAAGCCGGGACATTCCCTTTGACAGTGCGTTTTTCACGTGAACTGACAATTCGTTCGATTAGCTTGATGTTTGCCAGGACGTTCGTCATCAGAAGAAGTGTAATGACGAATGCCGTCGGAAGCAAATTCCAATCCCATACCCAACCGCCGAACGGGAATAATTCAGGGATGAGGAAGAATGACTCGGAATGGACAATCGGAGTTCCGAGTCCGAGCAAATTGAAAAGTCCGAAGCCGACGATTAGCGTCAGTACGAGACCGTATTGTTTAAAGCGGCTACGCTCCAACGTCAGCGCAAAGAGAACCAATCCGGCTGTCGCAATCGCTTGGATACTATTGATTCCATCATCCGATACACCGAAGCCTCCTTTAATGACGGCCCCTGAAAGTTGGAGGACGAGTAAAATCATATAGACGCCAAGGACCTGTGGAGTGAACAAAGCGAGCATCCGTCTTAAAATGCCCGTTACTGTGAGCAAGACACCGATGACACCACTTAAAAATAACATGAAGCCTAAGGCCTGAAGTGTTTCCTGTTGACTACCGTACAGGGCAGGTCCGATCGAGGCATACAAGGTGAAGACGCCCCACCAGATACCTGCCGGCCCCTCGAGAATCGGGAGGCGGTGGCCGAGCAGAGTTTGAATGATGCTAAAAAGTGCGAAGATGAAGAGCGAGCGCGAGATGAACGTCATCGTTTCATCTGGTGAGAGTTCAAATAAGGCGGCAATCGAAAGCGGTGGTACAATATTTGTAGCTAAAATAAAAATAAACCACTGAATGGCTGTGGTTACGTTACTCTTGGTCATGGTGTCCCCCTGATCATACTTTTTTCTTATTAGTGTACCGTTATGAAGAAATCGATGCAAATGGAGGGTATATAATGAAGAAATTTTTGAAGTGGACTGCACTGTCCATCGTGGCACTGCTACTCGTCGCAGTCATTGGTTTTTTGGTTTGGACGCAGTTTACATACGGTCCGACAGATGAAGCAGAAACATACGCCGCACAGGCGGTAGAGGAAGAGGGATACCTCGCGTTTGGGGACCCGGCGAGTGAAGTCGGGGTGGTCCTTTATCCAGGAGCTAAAGTGGAGAAAGAAGCATACGCATACTATGGCACGCGCCTTTCAGAAGAAGGGGTATTCGTCGTGATTCCATCACTGCGTCTCAATCTGGGGATATTAGATATCGATGCGGCCGAACCCATTATTGAAAAGTACTCAGATGTGAAGGCGTGGTACGTGGCGGGGCATTCACTCGGAGGGTCAGCCGCTTCCGGATTTGCGCTCGAACACGTATCCCAAGTGGAGGGGGTCATTTTTCTCGCTTCGTACCCGATTCGTTCAATGAAAGATCGTGATTTGAAGGTGTTATCGATTTCAGGAGAGCAAGATGGACTCGCGGTACCGGAAGACATCGAGGCAAGTCGCGATGACGCCCCGGCAGACAGTGAGTTTTATCAGATTAAAGGTGGGAATCATGCCAACTTTGGCATGTACGGTCCTCAAAAAGGAGACCAGGACAGTCCACTGACTTCCAAACAGCAGATGGATGAGGCAATCGGGAAAATTTTAGAATGGTTATAAAAATAAGCGCGCACCTCTTCGAAGGCTGCGCGCTTATTTTTTATCGTTGATCGAGATGATGACTGAGGGTCGTTAACCCGGCTGTTCCGAGTGCGACCGCTCCTCCGACGAGGGCGAGTGTCATGATGGGAGTCGTTGAATAGACAAGCCCCCCGAGCGCTGATCCGAGGCCGATTCCGACATTACTTGCCACAGGCATGAGTGACGAAGCAAGTCCTTTCGCATTCGGATTGAACGCTTCCGCTAAATCAATCAAATAGATTTGTGTCGACGTCGTGAGTAAGATCGCCATGAACGACATGAGTGCGATATTGATCAAACCAAGTGTCAGGCTCGATGTCGTGAAATAGAGCGCGGCGAGAACGAGTGCCTGGATGAGAAAGACGAATCGCAAACGGCCGATCGGATTATGGCTGGCGATTTTTCCGGCAGCCATGTTACTGAAGATTGAAATAAAGCCATATGCGAATAAAATCGGGCTCACCCAAGCGACCGGGACACCGAGTACATTTTTCAAAATCGGTACTAAATACGTATACACAACGTACGTTGCCCCAAATCCGAAAGCCGGAATGAGGAACGCAATGAGGATGCGCGGATTGGTCAGGAGTGTCAACTGCTCACGCAAGGATGCTTTTTCCTGGGACAAATGAGTGGGCAATACACGATAAATCGCAAACCACGCGACAGCACCTAATGAGGTGGTCAACACAAAGGTGGATGCCCAACCAGCCTGTTGGCCGATGAATGTACCGATTGGAACGCCAAAGACGTTCGCCATCGTAAATCCACCAAAGATGAATGAAACGGCGACACCTCGTTTGGACGGGGGAACAGATTCACTGGCGACTAACATGGCCAATGAAATTAATACACCGGTTACAACCGCCGTCATCATGCGTAAGAAAAGCAACATCTCGTACACAGGCGCCAAACTGCTTAATAAGTTCAGAATCGTGAAAATCAGGGTTAAGCCGAGCATCAATTTACGTTTTGGCAAATGGCTCGTCAACGACATCGTGATCGGTGTTCCGATGGCGAACGTGATCGCAAAGGCGGAAACCAGTGTACCCGCGGTCGCGATTGAGATTGTTAAACCGTCTGCGATGTCCGGTAAAATTCCGACGATGACAAATTCGCTCGTACCGAGTACGAATGTCAATAAAGCTAAAGATAATATGAGTGTCCAGTCGTGGCGACTGAGTTTTGTAGCATTCGTCAAGTCAAGTCACTTCTTTCAATACTTAGTGGTTAGACATCAGTCCTTTATAACGTTACAAGATTTCATGCAAAAGAAAAACCTTTTTCTCTCAACTTGAAAGAAAAAGGAAAGTCAGCGCCAAAAGATCGTAGCTTCCACACCGGCATGGTCTGACACGACGGGGCCGTTTTCACCGTCAAACACCACCGCATGACGGGAAACATGGACTGGGGCATTCGTTAACATTAAATCGATGCGCAAAGCTGTTTTGTTCTCATCCCAGCCTGCGATTTTACCATGTACGGTCGCATCGCCCTCACGTTCGGTCGCAAGATGGAACAAGTCCTGTAAGCCATTTTCAATCATATAATCATATCCTTCCCCGCGGACGAAGGCATCATTATTGAAGTCTCCTAAGAGCAGGGCGCGGTCGTCATCCTGGACATGTCGAATCAATTCATCCAGCTGATGCTTCGCAGGATCTTCCGGATCATGCCACCAGCCTAGATGACAGGAATAGATGGTAGTCGGTGAATCATGTCCTTCTACCACGGCTTTGACGATTTTCCGTGATTTGTAGTTCGTTGGGTCCGAGGTCTTTGAGACAAAGAAAGAGTCTGTGGACAGAAATGGCGTCCGAGATAAAATCGCGAGCCCTTCTTCATAAATGTCATATCCGTAGTGGGCGAAGTCCCAGAAAAGATAATAATTCAGACCGAGTTGTTTGAGACGTTCCACAATCACATGTGCAAAGTTGTTTTCACGAATGTTTTTCTCAAGGATCGGTGCCTCTTTATGCTGATTTACCTCTTGAAGCGCAATCAAATCATACTCCTCACTCGCGATCCGCTCGACGATCCATTCAATCTTTTCTTGCTGCCGGTCTTCCAGCCAGGCATGGCAGTTTAGCGTCAAAATATTCATGAGCATCCCCCTTTGGAAAACAGACCAACTCGAGCGAGTTGGTCTGAAGATTTATGCACCGATGACGTCTTGAATATCCGATTTCAATACGTCAGCTTTTGGTCCGTAAATGGCTTGAACGCCACGGTCTTTCAAAATAAGACCCATTGCACCGTTCTTTTTCCATTCCTGTTCATCCGAAACGAGGGAAATATCTTTTACTGTGACACGGAGGCGAGTCATACATGCATCCACATCTTCGATATTCTCTTCCCCGCCGAGCAACGCGATAATACCCATCACTTGATCATTGCCCACAACAGATGTCTTTTCTGAAGCTTCTTCCATGTAATTGCCGTTTCGTCCTGGTGTCGGCAGGTTCATTTTTTTAATGAAGAAATGGAAGACACCGAAGTTGATGAAGAAGAACGCGACAGATACGAGTAAGAAGTTGATCAAATCTTGAAGCAACCCGGCTTTGATGATCATTGGGACACGAGTCAACAGTTCGATGGCGCCAAACGCGTGAATACGAAGGTTGATGAGGTCCGCAAGCGCGAATGCTACCCCGGTCAGGATGGCATAGACGACATAGAGGACAGGTGCAACGAACATGAACATGAACTCGATTGGTTCTGTAACGCCCGTCAAGAAGACGGCAAGTCCCGCCGACAAGAACATCGGCTTGTATTGTGCTTTTTTCTCTTCATCGACATTACGGTACATCGCGTAAGCAGCACCGAGTAAAGCAGCAAAGGAAAGGATGACTTGTCCGACTTTGAAGCGGGCAGGCACCACGTCAGCCAAAAGCGCGTTGTAGGCGGCTGTATCACCGGCCGCACGTAGGTTGACCAGATCCGTTACCCAAGCTAACCAGAGCGGGTCTTGTCCCGCAACGACTGAACCGGCAGTGGCACCAGTCAAAATGGTATAAGTTCCACCGAGCTCTGTGTAGTTCATCGGGACAGTCAGCATGTGGTGTAAACCGAATGGTAAGAGTAGACGCTCAAGTGCACCATAGACGAATGGAGCAAGAACAGGAGCCGTGTTGCGTGAAGTTGCAATCCATTCCCCGAAGCTGTTGAGTGCGCCTTGAATCGTTGGCCAAACAATCGACAACACGATTGCAGCCACGACCGAACCGAGGATGACCACGAACGGTACGAAGCGTTTCCCGTTGAAGAACGAGAGTGCGTTCGGCAACTTGTTAAAGTTATAGTAACGGTTATATAAAGCGCCACCAAGGAAACCGGCGATGATTCCCACAAAGACACCCATGTTGAGAGCAGGTGCCCCTAAAACCGATGTGAAGTAATCAGAAACGACGAGGTTTGCACCGAAGAGAGATTCAATCGTTGCTTCAGGATCTTGTAACATCGCGCCATTCACACCGAAAATGGCACCTGTGACACGGTTGATCAAAATGAACGCGAGAAGTGCCGCGAATGCACCGCCTGCGCGATCTTTAGCCCACGAGCCCCCGATGGCGACCGCGAACAAGATATGTAAGTTGACGATAATGCCCCAACCTAAATCCTCGACGATACGAGCTGTTGTTAAAAAGATACCGATGTCTCCAGCAGACATTCCGATTAGTTTTCCAATCGAAATCATGAGACCGGCAGCCGGCATGACCGCGATGACGACCATCAAGGCCTTACCGAGTTTTTGCCAGAAATCAAATGAAATCAGTTTTTTCATGCTATACGCTTCCTTCCTACCAAGGGAGTTTTCTCTGTTTATTATTTTGCTAATAGTGCAATCGCTTGCATGAATGATTGTAATCGATTGCATGGATTTGTGCAACCGTTTTCCTTGATTTCGTTATTTTTCTTGATTGTTTAGACGAGGCTCCGTCCCGAACTTGTCAGTCGAATCGAATCTCGCTACAATATGTAAGGTTGAAGGGAGCGAAAGCGAATGGGTTGGAGACAGACCACATCTGCACTGACGAAAGAAGAACAAATTGAATTAGTAGAAGAGTTGTTACAAACGGGCGTATTAAAGCCTGAAGATCGACCGTTATATGAATTGCTGATGCCGGATCGCGTGAAGCGAATGTATGAGGTGCTAAACCTCCGGACGAACCATATTACGATTTTGACTGAAGGGGTCGATGATCCTCATAATCAATCGGCGGTACTGCGCTCGGCTGATGCATTCGGTGTTCAAACGTTGCATGTGGTTGAAGGACGTGCTCCATTTAAACCCAATTCGATTATTGCCAAAAGCGCAGACCGCTGGGTCGATGTCGTGGAACACGCTTCGATTGAAGAAGCGATTGATCGCCTGAAAGCCGATGGTTATCAAGTGTATGCGACTGCGCTCAGCGAAGAGGCGATCCCGCTCGAAGACGTCGATGTCTCGAAGCCGACCGTCCTTCTTTTCGGAAATGAGCATAGCGGTGTCTCGGACACAGCACTGGCTAAAGCGGACGGAAATTTCGTCATTCCGATGCAAGGATATGTACAAAGCTTGAACATCTCGGTCGCAGCAGCCATCTCGTTATATGATGTGACGACACGGGCGCGACATATCGTGTCGGAAGGGTATCGTCTCCCGGTTGACGATCAAGCTCGAATTTTTAAAGACTGGATGATAAAAAGCCTTCCGAAGCGCTCACTCGGGATGTATAAACAAAAAGGGATCGATGCGTTTAAACGGGAAACAGGAGAATTGAAGTAAGTGGCGAATTGAACAGACGTACGGAATCTTTGTTCACGGACTGAAAGGGGATGGAACGATGAGTACGACGAGTTCATTTATCGTGAAAGATGTGACGACCCAATTTAAAGAGTTTGAGGAAGATTTCTTTAACCTGTATCGGACATTGTATGGGGACATCGATCAGCTTCGCTTCAAGGAACGACTGTACCGCCACGCCAACCCGTTAGTATTGTTGGCATTTTCTGAGGACCGACTGGTAGGCTTTAAAATTGGATACGAGGCAGAACCGTATCGATTTTATAGCTGGGCCGGCGGGGTCCATCCGGATTTCCAAAAGTTCGGAATTGGTCGCAAGCTGATGGACACGCAACTCGAATGGGTGCAAAGCCAAGGGTTCCATTCGATTCGGACGAAAGCACGCAATACGAATAAGGGTGTCATCATTTTAAACTTACTGTGCGGGTACGACATTATGGGTGCGTACACTGAAGACGGTGAACCACGTATTATGATGGAGAAACAATTGAACGCTTAACCCGGGAGCCGTAATCATTCAGATTGCGGCTTTTTTTGGTTGAAACTTTTTGAGTGGGCACACGTACAGTAGTTAAAGGGGGAATAAATGATGAACGTATTTGGATTCGGCGGAGACCTGTTCTTTGACGGTGTCTTCACAGTATTTCCGATTTTTTTCATGACGATCTTCGGAATCATCGTGTTTGCCATCGTGAAAGGGATCATAAATCATTCGAAAACATCGAATACATTGAAAGACTTGCAACAGTTTGCCTCACAACTCGCGGATGCCCCGGATGACGACACGGCTGAACGGTTAGGAGAATATTTACGTGGAGTCGATTCCTTTTCAATCGAGCGCACGCGCATGGAACCGTTCCGAGTGGCCCTCGGCTGCTATCGCCTCGTGATGGAATCCGAATCGGTTCGGGATGAGACGAAAGAGCGTGTCGATCGCCAATATAAACGTCTCGGGATCCTCGAAGGAGAAAAGTATGCGGATGAGCCGGCACCACGCCGGAATTCGACGCATGCCCATCATGACATTCACCATAATCACCATCACCACACATAAAACGCGAAGGGAATTCCCTTCGCGTTTTTATACTTACATATAGCGCGACGCATCAAAGTCGATTTCTGTCTGACAATAGACGGACTGGATGGCACGGTCGATTTGATTGGCCCGTTTTTCGATGTCTTGTGCTTTTAATCGGTAAAGCTCAGGGTCATATAGCGCATGTTTGACAATTTCTGCTCCGCGAATGAACTCCCGCTTTGGACGTAGCGACAACTTTTTATACAGGCGTGCTTGTACGCGTAATTGAACAGATAATTCGATGGCTTCAACAAGAGGGAGCGGACCGTCATGTGTATCGACGATGGCACGCAAGTTGGCTTCTTGAATCAAACGGTCAATCTGTCGTAAATCAAGGCGTACTCGCTCGAGCTCCATTTCGATGTCTTGTAGTGAACGGGATTGAATAGTAGGAAGGGACTCACCGGATTCAAGCAGGATGAATGCGACGTGTTCAACTTCTTCGGTTAATGTATCAATCTGCTCATGGAGCAGCTGTTTTAATGTGTTGGCATCTGCAAGGTTCATATGGACTTCCTCCTTCTGCTTTTCATAACCGTATCACATCTATTCCGTCTTAAAAAGTTGAACGTTACTTTCATGTGAGTTCGGAATAGAATGGAGGTAAGAGAAAGGAGGCAAGTCGATGAAAAAATGGAAGACACAATGGATGATTGCGCTCGTTGTACTCGTTTTCGGGACGGCGACACTCCTCTATCAGTGGATTGATTTACGACCAAGTGAGATTCGGGATTACATCATCCAGTTTGGATGGCTTGCCCCGCTTGTCTATATCCTGTTGTTCACGGTTCGTCCGTTAATTTTATTTCCGACATCCGTATTATCCGTCGCCGGCGGGTTGGCATTCGGAACCTTGCCCGGTGTTGTGTATACAGTGATTGGTGCCACGTTAAGCGCGCTCGTAGCTTATTATCTCGCCATTCGTTTTGGAGATCGGTTCCTTCGTCATTTTGAGTCGAGTGATTATGAGAAAATCCAGCATAAAATCGAAGAAGATGGATTTTTTTACGTCCTGATTTTACGATTGATTCCGCTCGTCAACTTTGACTTGGTCAGCTACGCTTCAGGACTTGCGAAAGTAAGTCTTCCTGCATACCTGCTTGCGACTGTAGTCGGGATGATACCGGGTGCTTTTGCCAACAACTTCCTCGGGAGCAGTATTGCGAGCGGCGATTGGGGAATGATTGCGATTGCATTCGGGGTGTTTATTATACTGACGCTTGTAGCGACTGTGTTTCGTGAACCAATTAAGCGACAAGTTCATCGTTTTCAAAAAAAGTAGGCCTCCTTTTAGGAAGCCTACTTTTTCATTATCGGTTGTCGACTGTTTCCGGGTAGAGGTCGTGGTTGAACAAACGGTGTTCCGCCATCTTCTCATATTTTGTACCGGGTTTCCCGTAGTTATAGTATGGGTCAATCGAGATCCCGCCGCGTGGCGTGAATTTGCCCCACACTTCAAGGTACCGGGGTTCCATCAATTTGACGAGGTCTTTTCCGATAACGTTAATACAGTTTTCGTGGAAGTCCCCGTGGTTACGGAAGCTGAACAAATACAGTTTAAGTGATTTCGATTCGACGAGTTTCTCATCCGGGATGTACGAGATATAGATCGTCGCGAAGTCCGGTTGGTTCGTGATCGGGCAAAGAGACGTAAACTCCGGTGCGTTGAATTTCACGAAGTAGTCGTTCTCCGGGTGACGGTTCGGGAACGCCTCAAGAACATCCGGTGTGTATTCAAAAATGTAAGGGACACTTTTTTGTCCAAGTAACGAAAGGTCTTGTAAGTCTTCTGGTCTCATGGTGATTCTCTCCTTACACGCCACGTTCGTTGGCGTACAGTAATGTGTGTAGTTGGGGAAGGACACGAACGCTCTGCCATGACGGGTCGCGTGCGACATCTTCCCACAATTGTTTCAAACGTCGGAGCTGCGCATCGGTGATATCACCGTCAGCTCCCGGTTCTGGATTTCCGGCTGACAAATACATGACGTCGGGTTTATAGCGCTCTTGCACTTCTTTGGCGTAGGCCAAATCGACCTCGTCAAACACGGCAACTTTGAACGTCGTCTGCTCCGGGCGTAATTTTTCCACAATCGCGTCAAGCTTTTCCCAATCGGTCTTCATTCCGGATGAAGGGGGTTTAGGACTGAGCGTGACGTCATCGATTGACTGGAGCCAGTCCTGATAACGGCTTCCTTGTGTTTCGACTGCGAGTTTGACACCACGTGCTTTCAGCTTCGTAACGAGGTCCTGCATCGCGGCGATGAGGAGCGGGTTGCCACCGGAAATGGTGACGTAGTCATATGCACCTAACGCATCCAGACGCGTGATGACCTCGTCAGCCGTCAACATGTCCGGCTTCTCAGAGCCGTCCCAAGTGAAAGCTGAGTCACACCATGAACAGCGATAATCGCAACCGGCGGTCCGGACGAACATCGTCTTTTGTCCAATGGCGCGTCCTTCCCCTTGGAACGTGGGACCGAACACTTCTAACACTGGGATTTTCACGATTCCACCAACCATTCACGACGGAATTCGGCGTAAGAAGTCGGTGTCTCATAGAGACGAACGAATTCCACGCGGACACCGCGCTCATCAGGAAGGTGTTTGGCGAGTTGTTCAAAAATCCAGTAACACATGTTTTCAGCAGTTGTATTCATATACGGGAGTGATTCGTTCAAGTATCGATGATCGAGATAAGGCTCCAACTCTTCTTTGAAGATGGCTTTTAAATCACCGAAATCAAGCGTCATCCCGCGATTGTCGAGAAATCCGCTCACACCCATCTGTAATTTATACGTATGTCCATGTAATGCACGACATTTGCCGTCGTAATCGAACAAGTGATGCGCGGCATCGAACGTCACTTCTTTGACGATTTGGACACGATGTGGGCAGTAAATGAGCGACCCTTCTTGTTTCGTTTCAACACTGGTCGGAGCGAGGAATGGTGTATGTTTCATACGCGCACCTCCTCATAAGCTGTCAAACCGTTTTGACGTAGCTTGCATGCCGGGCATTCGCCACAGCCTGAACCGATGACGCCGTTATAGCATGTGAGTGTACGCTCTTTGACATAGTCGAATGCACCGAGCTCGTCGGCGAGCGCCCATGTCTCTTTTTTATCAAGCCACATGAGAGGCGTATCAATAACGAATGGGTAGTCCATCGCCAGATTGAGTGTCACATTCAAGGATTTGATGAATTGGTCTCGGCAGTCCGGGTAACCTGAAAAATCCGTTTCACATACACCAGTGACGATGTGATGCATACCGAGTTGTTTGGCCATCACGGCCGCAAAGGATAAGAATAGATGGTTGCGTCCATCGACGAACGTGTTCGGGAGTTCCGAGCTTTTGCTGTCGATATCAAGATCATGTCTTGTAAGCGCATTTGACGTGAGTTGTCCAAGTAGGGACAGGTCGAGGATGTGGTGCGGGACATCAAGTTCAGCCGCAATCTCTTTTGCGACCTCGATTTCCGCATCATGGCGTTGCCCGTAAGCGAACGTCACGGCTTCCACATGAGAGAATTGTTGTTTTGCCCAAAACAGGCAAGTCGTTGAGTCTTGACCGCCACTGAAGACGACCAATGCTTTTTCGTGTTGCATCATGCACACTTCCTTTTTCGATAGTTTTGATGTCGGAGGAGGTTACGAACTCCGGAGGTCACCCTCAAGCATATAATTTATCATAAAAATCGGTTTGACAGGGAGGTTTGGAGCGAGTATAGTAAAAAACATCCCTGACATGCTTTTATGCATAAAAGCGTTTAAGCGGTTAGGCAAAATAATAATTAACAACATGAAAGGAGGGGACGTCGATGCAGATGAAAGGAAAAGAGGCTGTATTCGTCGTGTTGATGAGCGGGATTACGCTGCTCGCACTGATGTTTTTAGCCAAAGCGACGCCACACATGGCGATCTTTGGCACACTAATAATGGTAGGTGTGTACGCGTATTATCGGACGCGTGATTTCAAACGAATCGAGACGGCGATGATCAACGGGATTCGCGAAGCCATCATGCCGGTACTTATTTTGTTGATGATCGGGATGCTCATCGGGGTATGGCAAATGTCCGGGACGGTCGCGACGATTCTCTCCATCGGTTTAAATACGATTTCGGCAGAATGGTTCTTACCGAGTGTGCTATTGATCACCATGATTGTTTCGACATTCACGGGTAGTGCCTTTACGACGGTCGGGACGGTCGGTGTCGCCTTGTTTGGAATTGGTACGGCTCTAGGCATCTCGCCAGCTCTTGCTGCAGGCGCCATCGTGTCGGGTGCTCTCTTTGGAGACAAGATGAGCCCGCTATCGGATACGACGAACTTTGCACCGGCCGTCGCTGGCGTCAAACTGTTCGACCACATCCGTTTTATGATGGGGACGACAATCCCGGCATTTGTGATCACGGTGATTCTATTCATGCTTCTTGGTCGGAGCGGTCAAACTGCTGACACGACACAAATTGCGGAAGCGCAAGCTGCACTAGCTGGCCGTTTTAATCTGTCATGGCTGACACTTCTTGCCCCGGCACTTGTTGCGATTTTAGCCTTTCGACGGATTCCGGTCTTGCCGACAATGCTCGTCGGGATGTTTGCCGGCGTGTTGACGACTGGATTCGTTCAAGGGAATTGGAGCATCTCGAACTGGCTCGGTGTCATGCAGTCTGGCTTCAAGTCGGGTGTCGAGAATGAAACGATTGCGACAGTACTTGACCGCGGTGGTCTCGAGTCGATGCTTTGGTCAGTCAGTCTCGTCTTGATCGCCCTCGCTTTCGGTGGTCTGCTCCGTGAACTCGGTGTCTTCCAAGCAATCGTGGAGTCTCTTCTCAAACGCTTGCAGTCTCCCGGGAGTTCGGTATTATCCGTTGTCTTAAGCTCCATCGGAGTCAACTTACTCGCAGGAGAACAGTATCTTTCGATTTTGCTTCCAGGTCAGGCCTTCAAACAAGGATTTGTCGACCGGGGCATTGATCCGCGTTACTTGTCACGTGCGCTTGAAGATGGCGGGACAGTCATTAATCCGCTCATTCCTTGGGGTGTATCCGGTGCGTTCTTCGCGGCGACGCTCGGAGTACCGGTTCTTGAATATGCACCATTTGCATTCTTCTTATGGCTCAGTCCAATCTTCTCTGTGTTACTCGGTTATGTGAAACTGGGGAAGCAACGTGAGATGTTGAAACTGGCTTCTTAATCCATCAGATGTCCTGAGACGATTCAGGGCATCTTTTTTGTGTCGTCGAAAACGCTTTGAGAAAATAGAACAAAGGAGGTGTGAGGATGAAGCGGCTTGATCAGATGTTTTACGAACAACCGACACTTGATTTGGCGAAGGCATTGCTTGGTCAATATCTCGTTCATCAACACCCGAATGGAGAAATCATTGGGAAGATTGTCGAAACGGAGGCTTACCTGGGAGCAATCGACCGTGCTGCCCATAGTTTTGGAGGAAGGCGGACGAAGCGAACAGAAGTCATGTTTGGAAAGCCTGGACACGTCTATATGTATAAGATGCATACCCATACACTCCTGAACGTTGTCAGTGGACCGGTCGGATCACCGGAAGCCATCCTCATTCGAGCGATCGAACCAGTTCAGGGACATGAATTGATTGAGGCAAATCGTCCTGGAGTGAGGCAGTACGATCAGACGAACGGTCCTGGAAAGTTGACGAAAGCACTTGGGATCACGATGGATTTGTATGGTCATTCGTTTCAACAGGATCCTTTGTACATTACCGAGGGGTCAGGCGTGACAGCAATCGAAGAAGGGCCGCGTGTCGGGATCCCGAATACGGGAGAGGCACGGGATTATCCATATCGTTTCTTCGAACGCGACAATCCGTATGTTTCGAAGTTCCGTTGAATGTATAAATGATGTTTAAGTGATTCATGCCAGTGGAACTATCCCTATGTGCATAAAACAAACAAAGGGAGTGTTTCGAATATGGCAAAAGTAGCAACGCTCATTACGGATATGTTTGAAGATGTAGAATTCACGGGTCCCCGTGACGCATTGGTGGATGCGGGACATGACGTCGTGACGATTGAGAAGAAAGCGGGCAATACGGTAGAAGGGAAGCAAGGAAAGGCGAAAGTGAACATCGATCAATCGATTGACGATGTATCACCAGAAGATTTTGATGCCCTTCTCTTACCAGGCGGATTCTCTCCTGACTTGTTGCGTGAAGACGAACGTTTCGTCTCGTTCGCAAAAGCGTTCATGGATGCGAAGAAACCCGTGTTTGCCATCTGTCATGGACCACAGCTGTTGATTACGGCGAAGACACTAGAAGGTCGTGACGCGACCGGATACAAATCAATTAAAGTCGATATGGAGTATGCCGGTGCGAAATATGCGGACAAAGAAGTCGTCGTGTGTCAGAACCAGCTCGTGACGAGCCGTCAACCGGATGATATTCCGGCATTCAATCGCGAGATTCTCAACCTATTGAAATAACACGCCACCACGAGATGTATCTCGTGGTTTTTTTCTGTTTTCGGGAATAGGAAGGTAAGGAGGAGATTCAGATGAGAAAACGAGCACGTTCACCAAGTTAAGTTCGTCGAAATATTGTTTGGATAGGGTGGATTCGTTGGTTTGAAGGCTTGATTCCCGCTTACGTGATTGAACGATTGTTTTGGGAATCACGGGGAATCTTAATTCAAGAAGTCGTCTATTTAGAGATGGTGTATGCTGGGATCATCGTTTTGTTGGAAGTGCCGACCGGCGTATGGGCAGACCAAACGACGCGACGTCGACTCGTTCAAATCGGTGTCGGGTTAGAGTGGCTGTCGTTTTTCATCCTCTTGTATTCGTTCACGTTCACCGGCTTCTTTGTCGCCATCAGTTGTTCAGCCGTCGGATCGGTCATTCGAAGCGGGGCAGAGAATGCGTTACTGTATGAGTCGTTACAGGAAGGTCACGAATGGAAGTTCGAACGAATCCTCGGAAGGTTGAACGCGATTGGCATCGTAGCCGCGGTCACGGCGGCACTGAGTGGCAGTCTGCTGGCGCAGCATTTTCCCATGGAGTGGAACTATAAGCTCTCAATCGTCAGTTTGATGATGGCGACCGTTTGTAGCCTCTTTCTCGTCGAGCCGACTCAGCGAGAGGTGGAGGAGCGTTTGACGTGGGGGCACTTGTTGAAAGGCTTCCGATTCATCTGGTCGAAAAAACAACTTCGCCATGTCACCATCGGCTTCTTGGCAGCAGTGTCTGCTTTTAATTTCCTCGATGAGTTTTGGCAACTATACGCACGCGATGTGTCGATTCCCGTCTATTGGTTTGGTGTCATTTCAAGCGGATTGCTCTTGATTCAGTTACCAGGACAATTGTTCGCAGGAGTCATCGTGCGATTTGCGCCTTCAGAACGTTGGTTGAAACGATTCGGTTGGACGATTGGTGGAGGATTTCTCTTCCTCGGAATGTTTCCGAGCCCAATCGGGATTGTTGTGATGGGACTGTTGGCTCTTCTGTACGGCGCAATGGAGCCGATTTATTTCGGCATCCTGCATCATCAGGTTCCATCGTCCATTCGGGCGACGACCGAGTCATCCGTGTCGATGTTATGGCACCTGGGCATTCTCTTGTTCGGTGTAGTCTTCATCGTCGGAACAGTGTGGTCTCTATTTCTTGCGTTGATTCTCATCGGGTTCGTTGTATGGATTGTGCACGCCATTTCCCGATAAGCGCTACAGGCATGGGTCATAAGCCATGCCTGTTTTTACATCTTAAGACTGAAGAAATGAAAGAGTGGATGGGTGTATGATGAAGACAATCAAACCGAGTACATAAAAAGACAGCACGAGTCGAAGCTGTGCTGTCTGAAAACCGAGTGTATGTCATGCTCGTAAATCAAATTGAGGTGAAAGCATGGGACAAATCGTGGTTGTGATGGGAACATTAATCGGCTTAGGTACGGTAGGAACACTTCTTTATATGACGCGACTTGCATACGAGTCATGAGAACGGATAATGATAGAAGCGCTCACGTTGGAGTAACTCCATGACGTGGGCGTTTTCTGCGTGATCAATTGCACGAAGAAGCCCCTCAGTCTGAGAACGATGAGCGAATAAGGCGGCTTTCTTTTGTTCGCTCTCAGCCGTCACATCATGGATTACATGTGGTTGTCCGAGTTCTTCCTCAGTGCGTCGGTCGAAGGCGACGCCTAAAAATTCAGGTCGCTTTGAGTCCTCTATTTCTTGAAGTGCCCGTACGACAGCGCGGGCTGTTGCTTCATGGTCTGGATGGACCGCATAGCCGGGATAAAAAGAAATGACCGTGGCCGGGTTCACTTCGTCGATGAGTGAACGGAAACGTGCGGATAATTCTTCTTCATCTTCGAATTCAACGGTTTTGTCACGAAGCCCCCACATCCGTAAATCTTGAATCCCCATGACCTCGCAAGCATCCTCTAACTCATGTTTTCGAATTTTCGGGAGCTCTTCACGTGTCGTAAAAATCGGGGATCCCATGTTTCGTCCCATTTCACCGAGCGTCAGGCACACGTATGTGACAGGCCATCCTTCTTTTCGGTGCTGGATAATGGTCCCGGCTGAGCTGAATGCTTCATCATCCGGGTGTGGGAAAATGACGAGTAAAGGACCCTTCATTGGCTTTCCACCTCCGAAGCTCCTTGCGGGAGCGGTTTGATATCCATATGCAAGGCACATGCGAGACGGCCTAGGCGGTCATGTCCGGCAAGTAATAACTGTTCGCCGTGTTGTTCGAAGTCGGTTAACCCTTCGACGTAGAGCCAGCCATGGTCGAGTTTTAAGCCGACGCGATAGGGCCCTTCCCCTTTTATTTGCCCGATACTGTATTCGATGTTGGCATTTCGGATGAACATCCCGGCATTGTGGAAATCCGGGTCGTTATGCGTCGCGTAAGCCCCGTTCGTCGTCTCAACGTGGACATAGAGTGGCGTTGCGACGTGTTCGTCCAGATAGTGCTGGATCTTGTCAGGTTGAATCGATTTCACGCCTTTCCCTCCAATGGAAAGGATGACCCGAAACGTGTGGTCCCGGGTCATCTTTTTTAAGATTGTGTCGCTAATTTTTTACGGTAACCGGTATGGTTGGTCGGTCCGACGTATTGGTTGAGACGGAACGAGTGACGTACCGCTTCTGTGATGAACTGCTTCCCGATTTCAATCGCTTCCTCTACAGAATGCCCATTGGCGAGCGATGCCGCGATGGCAGAAGAGAACGTGCAGCCACCGCCGTGAGTGAAGGCTGGTTCGATTTTTTCACTTTCAAGCAGACGATACTCGTTACCATCGTATAAAACGTCGAACGCTGTATCGAATCCAAGTTTTCCTCCGACTTTCACGATAACGATATCCGCTCCAAGCTCATGGATCAAGCGGGCAGCTTCTTTGATTTCATCCATCGTCGACGGTGTCTTGTCGAGTCCTGCGAGCATACGCGCCTCGAATAAGTTTGGTGTGATGATTTTTGCGACAGGTACGAGATGTTTGCGCATGGCGACCGCCACATCCGGGTTCAGGATTTCGTCTGCACCTTTACAAGCCATGACAGGGTCGACAACAGCATTTTCGATGCCGTATTCTTTAATTTTACGTGCAGCGAGTTCGATAATCTCTGGTGTCGGCAACATTCCGGTTTTCACGGCGTCGACTCCGATTCCGGCAAGTACCGTATCGATTTGTTTTTCAATCAACGTTGTGTCGATCGGAAAGACTTCATGGTTCCATGCGTTATGTGGGTCTTGTGCTACAATGACAGTTAAGGCCGTCATGCCGTAAACACCGAGTTCTTCCATCGTTTTTAAGTCGGCCTGAATTCCTGCACCACCACTTGTATCAGATCCGGCAATGGTTAACGCTTTTTTCATTGTCATAATCGTTCAATCCCCTTTATCTGTTTGGATAGTTTCACTATAACGACTTTTTTGGTTTACGACAAATCCAAGGATTTCTTATCGGATATTCATGTATTTTAAAAAAAGATGAAGGAATTCAATCATATTTGGGGAATAATAATGAATAGGGTGTAGACCACTTTATCAATTGTCTAGGAGGAAAAACGCATGTTAGTACATAGCTTATGTATCCCGAAGAAAGACGTTGTTACAATCCGCGAAACAGCAACATTACGGGAAGCGTTGAATACACTTGAAGAAACGGGTTATCGCTGTGTACCTGTTTTAGATGAAACCGGAACATTTTTCCGGGGTAACATTTATAAGATGCATATTTACCGCCATGGTATGAACGGGGAGAGCATGGATGAGCCTGTGATGACTTTAATCAAAAACACACAGAAGTACGTTCATGAGTCAGACGGCTTTTTCAAAGTGTTTTTCTCGATTAAAGAACTTCCTTACATTGCTGTATTAAAAGACGACAGCAACGAATTTTATGGCATTTTGCCGCACGGAAAAATGCTCGGCATGTTAGAAGAGGCATGGAGTCGTGACACAGGCAGTTACGTCGTGACGATTGCATTGAGCGAACAAGGCGGGGCGCTCGAAAAAATCACAAAAATCGTCAACAAATACACATCGATTGCGAGCTTGATGACGCTTGATGCGAAAAGTAAGGTATTGCGTCGTGTCCTTCTCACGTTACCTCCAGAGTGTGACGAGTCGATGAAGGATAAGATTGTTGCGAAGCTTGAACAAAAAGGGTTCCGCATCGTCGAAGTGGAAGACTTGAATAACTGACGAAAACCTTCCACGCACGCGTGGAAGGTTTTTTAGTCGAGTCGTTTCTCCATTCGGATATCTGCCCACAGTTTTCCGCGCCAATAAGTAAAATCTTCGACCCGGCCGATTTCGTGGTACCCCATTTTCTGATAAAGACGATAAGCAGCTTCATTGAACTCGAAAACACCAAGTTCGATTCGTGGCGTACCTTTACGGCGTAAGTGTGCCTCCAACAAACGGAGTGCCTCGGTACCGACGCCTTTCCCACGTCCAATCGCTTCCCCGATCACGAGACCGAGCCAAGCGCTTCCGGGTTCTTTATGATACAGATGTGAGGGATTGTACATCGTATTCACTTCGCCAACGAGTTGGTCATCTGCATAAATGAGAAAGATGTCGTGTGTATCGAGTCGCTTTTCTAAGTCTTCTGTACTCAATTCATGAATCGCTTTCAATTCTTCCTCCGAGCGACTCGGACGGATGAGGTGAACGATCTTCGGGTCGTTGTTCCAGCGATTGAACGTTTGAGTGATGGCATCAGATGCATGGTGTAAAGGGACGAGCGAAATATGAATAAGTCATTCTCCTTTCTGACTCTAAACCATTCGTGCCCCTTAATAAAAATCCTGCTTCAAACCGGTCTTAAGACATATAAATGACTTGGAAGTATTTCAAAAGTGAGCGGTAAAGAGCCGCCCGGATCGCCATCTGCGTTCACTGGTAGCGACTCAGGAGAGGATACGCTGACTTTTTTCGTGGTGAATGAAGTGACACTATCTGTCTCTTTCAACTTTCCGGTAAAGAGAGCCGGGGTCAACTGGAGGGCATCCTTCAACCCGAGTTCTTCAAAGATATAGACGTGTAACAGACCGTCATTTAGCGTCGCATCCGGTTCAAAGTTCTCAAAGCCGCCAACTGAATTCGTCAAGGCGATGACGACCAGATAGGCTTCATCCTGAAACGATCCATCCTCTGACTGGATAGAGAGTTCGTAAGGGCTATGCTCGCGGAATGCTTTGATGCCTTCGATGAGATAAGCAAATGGCCCCCATTTTGTTTTTTCTTCGACGCTGACTTCGTCAACTGCCTCGGCAATCAAACCGATGGCAATGACGTTCATGAAATAACCGTGCTCGGATTTGCCGATATCCATTGGTGTGGGCTCGGCATCACGGAGTGCTTCAATCGCTTTCTTCGGTTTATTCGGGACACGGAGCGCACGAGCGAGGTCGTTGACCGTGCCAAGAGGAATGATTCCAAAATGCGGCCGGTGCTCTGCTTCAGCAAGTCCGGCGACTGCTTCGTTCAAGGTTCCATCCCCGCCCATGGCAATCACCGCTGTATAATGTTTCTCAGCGGCTTCTCTAGCAAATTGCGTGGCATCGCCTTCTTTTTCGGTGTAACGGACGTCCACTTGTCCGTAGCGTTCCCGAAGCACTTCTTCTGCAGATGCGGCATGTTTTTCTCCTTGTTCTTTCCCGGATGATGGATTGACGATTAGCATGGCTGTACCCATTCGATAACTTCTCCTTTTTCGTTCGGATACTGTCCATTATTCCCTTCCTCAGAAAACTCTAGTCCTACAAAAAAACAACGCAAAATGCGTTGTTCAGTAGTGCCGAAAGGCAGACATATCTAAATGGCTCGCTTCTGACTCATCGACGGCGAGTTCGATTCGTAAATGTTCGTTGAAGGGGGAGGCGAGTGCACCCATACAGGCGACTGGTTCGTGGTCCGGTACCGGTGATTTACGCTTTGTTTTGACGAATAAATAGTCGGTACGTGCTAACGTCAGCAAGAATCTTTCTACGGCATGCGGTTCACGAGTCACATTCGGCCAAGGTAAATGGTTGAATAATAGAAAGACCGCCCCTTCTTTTTCGAGCGCATAGTCTGGAGCGATGCCTTCTCGATTCAATAGATCAATGACAGGGGGCAAGTACTCCCGTTTGATTGTCAATGAAATTTCATAATACTCACGCATACGGTCCACCCTTTCTGAAAATCACAATACTACTATTCTAAACGTTTCATCGAAGGGCGACAATGCAGAAGTTTCTTGACGAACGATTTTTCCCGTCTTATACTGCATAAGTCCTGCTATACTAAGAATATATGATGAACGAATTGAGGTGAAACCGACATGATTGAATCGCTCGAATTAAAGGCGTGGGTCGTACTCGCACGAACAATGGACGCGATTAGTGACCGCGTCAAAGACGATTTGAGACGTCACCAATTGAATTCAACAGAGTTCGGTGTATTATCGGTCTTGTACAAACGAGGAGATACTCCGCTTCAACAAATCGGGGATCAAATTTTAATTACGAGTGGTAGCGTGACTTATGTCATCGATAAGCTGGAGAAACGGGGGCTTATTGAGCGAATCGCGTGCCCATCCGACCGGCGTGTGACGTATGCGTCCTTGACAGAAGAAGGGAAAGCGTTAATGGATGAAGTATATCCGCAGCACATCGAAATCTTCAAAGATATATATGGACCGTTAAGTGATGACGAAACGGAGCAGTTGATTTCGTTATTAAAACGAGTCGGTTATAACGCAGCGGGCAAATAAAAGCCTGCTGTTTTTTCAATTAATATCTTGAAGTTAAAATAATTGACGATGAGATATACAGATGATATAGTTCTAACTGTTATTGAAAAAATAGAGAATTCACAATGGAGGAATACCCAAATGACTAAAGTATTGTATGTCTCGGCTAACCCGAAACCAACTGAACTTTCGTACAGCAAGCAGGTAGCAGAAACGTTCGTATCGACGCTCAAATCTGAAAACCCGGCATTCGAAGTAGAAGCAATTGAACTCTATGATGTTGATGTGCAAGAAATTGACGCTGACGTGCTTAGCGCATGGGGCAAATTCGCATCAGGTGAAGCGCTCACTGACGTAGAAGCGAAAAAAGTAGGCACGATGAGCGGTATGCTCAAGAAGTTCATGGAAGCGGACCTATACGTATTCGCGACACCAATGTGGAACTTCTTCTTCCCGGCACGCATGAAAATGTTCCTCGACAGCGTCCTCATGGCGGGCAAAACGTTCCGTTACACGGAGCAAGGTCCTGTCGGCTTGCTTGAAAACAAACAAGCAGTCCACATCCAAGGGACTGGTGGAATCTATACAGGAACAGACCTTAACTTTGCAGACGCGTACCTTCGCCAAGCGCTCGCGTTCGTCGGTGTATCGGAAGTGACAACGGTAGCGGTTGAAGGAATGAGCCAATTCCCGGACAAAATTGAAGAAATCGTTGCGGACGCGAAAGCGAAAGCAGAAGCACTTGCAAAAGAAGTTGCAGGCGCAGTAACAGTATAATCCTGAAAGACGAGTCGGCTGACTCGTCTTTTTGTATGCATACATTTTGGGTATGATAAGAACGGGAAGGGGAGAAGTGTATGGACCAGCACTTATCGGATCGTTTACTCGGCGATTGGACGGAAATCATTCAGTCTGAGATAAACAAACCGTATTTTCAGACGTTAAAACAATTTGTCGACCGGGCGTATGAGCAAACGACTGTCTATCCGCAAAGGGAAGATATTTGGAATGCATTTGTATATACGAAATTTCAGGACGTGAAATGTGTCATTCTCGGACAAGACCCGTATCATGGGCCGAACCAGGCACACGGACTCAGTTTTTCAGTACAGGATGGGGTACGTTTCCCCCCGTCTTTACGAAATATCTTTCAAGAGTTGAGAGACGATATTGGATGTGATACACCGAAGAGCGGAAACTTAGAGAAGTGGGCGACACAAGGGGTGTTACTTCTGAATACGTCACTGACAGTGGAAGCCGGGAAAGCAGGATCTCACAGGAAACAGGGGTGGGAGCAATTTACCGATTCCATCATTGAGCGATTAGGAAGTCGTGAGAAGCCGATTGTGTTCATTCTATGGGGGAACGATGCCAAAAAGAAAATGAAGTGGATTGGCGAACAACATACCGTGCTCACCTCTGTTCATCCAAGTCCTCTGTCGGCACATCGCGGTTTCTTCGGCTCAAAACCGTTCTCCCAAGTGAACAAGCAATTGAAGGAATGGGGGGAGTCCTCAATTGATTGGTGTATCGGATAACTGATAAGAATAGAATGAAGAAATATAAATAAAGCGACTTTCTCCAACATCGGAGAAAGTCGCTTTTGTTTATGCCTGGTATTTAGCGGTCGTTTCACGTAAGAAGGTGATCAAACGACGATATGTTGAGCTTGCGGCAGGACGATCCATTTCAAAGAAATAATTATGTCCGAGCTCGTGCTCATTGCGATCATAAAATACCGTCGTGACGTCTGTACGCCCTGAGAGGATCGTAGCAAACTCTTTTGCCTGCTCATCAAACGAATTGTCATTCCCGTCTGCGATGAACGTCGGTACGAACGTAGACGGGACATTGAGTAATGGAGAGGCTTCTGACACAGCCGGGAGGCTTTCCCAGTTGTACGTCCCGAAATAAGCCCATCCAATCCGTTTGAACAAGAAGCGGTTGACCGATTTTGTTGAGTCGACTAACGCACGTTTCAAATCATAAGGTGCAGATAAGAGAACCGCACCAAGAATCGATTCTTTCGGTACGACCTGCTTCACTTCAGCGGAAGGTGCGTAGTCATCATTGAGCTGAATGCCGACAAACTGACTGGCTAATTGACCGCCATTCGAATCACCCGCAAAAAAGACACGGTCTAAGTCGAGACGGAAACGGTCATTGTTCTCGGCGATGAAAGAATACGCCTCTTCGATTTGTTGGAGCGGTACGGGATATGTGACGTCAGGAGCAAGTGCATAATTGATGCTGACGACGTTATAGCCGTTGCTTGCAATAGATGTCACATACTTCAATACATCCGATTTATCTCCTCCGACGAATGAACCGCCATGGAGCCAAAAGATTGTCGGAACAATTTGTTGGCTGCCCTCGTATCGGATTAAATCAAACGTCCCATTCTCATAAGAAGACAAGTAATCGATGTCTTTACGGACAGACGTCTTTTGAACGACTTCCTCGAATCCCTTCATCTCCACTTCGTTCCCCCCTGCGAACGAAGTTTTGATTAAACGTGTTGCTGGTTTAGGTGAAAGGAACACGTAAGCCGCTCCCGCGACCGCTGTTCCAATCAATCCGACTCCAGCACGTTTCAACCCTTTATTCATCTTACTTCCTCCTTTTGACCGACGAAATCAGAAATTTACTGGGTGACGAGTGCCTCAGACATGTATGTTTCAATCACGTGAGCAATCCCATCTTCGTTATTCGATTTCGTAATAAAATCAGCCTTCCCTTTTACCGTTGCGTTCGCATTTCCCATGGCGACGCCGAGTCCGGCCCATTCAATCATCGTCAAGTCATTGTTTCCGTCTCCGCAAGCGATGACTTCACTCTGTTCGATTCCAATATGCTTCGCTAAGAATGCGAGACTTGTGCCTTTTGTGACACCGGCTTCGGTGAACTCTAAGAAAAATGGCTTCGAACGAGCGACAGCAAGTTTTCCGGCGAGTTCCTGTTGCAATTTCGTTTCGATCGGAGCGAGTGTGTCGCCATCAGCAAGCATTAAGCATTTGACGACCGGTTCGGTTACTGCTTCTTTGAAGTCCTCGACGTGAACGACCGGCATCCCTGTCAATTCACCTTCAATGTCCGTGTAAGGGTTCGGACGATCGGTTACGATTTCGTTACTGACGTACGTATGAATCGCGATTCCTTCCCGTTCACTGATATCATGGAGATGGGCGACCGTATCCGGTTGAAGCGTGCTTGAGAAAATCTCTTCATCGGTCGAGCAGTCAATGACCGACGCACCGTTGAACGATAAGATATAGCTTCCATATTTCGCAAGTTCGAGCTCACGGGCAGCGTCCCACATCGCAAATGTTGGGCGACCGCTCGCGAGAACGACTTTATAGCCGCGTTCTTGCGCATCGAGAAGCGCTTCTTTTGTCTTAAGGGAAATTGTATGATCGCTTGTGAGAAGCGTGTCATCCATATCCAACACAATCATCTTGTAACTCATAGTAGTAGGGGGTCCTCCTTCAGAATCTAATGATTACATCCTAAACCTTTTTAAGGTCAATTGACAACCTTGTCGCAAAAACGTAACTATAATGTAGAGAAGTGAACTCTAGAAGAGGTGGAAATATGAATCGGATATTAGTAGCCGAGGATGAGCATGCGATTCGCAGCTTTATCATCGTTAATTTAAAACGTGCTGGTTTCGAAGTACATGAAGCAACGAATGGACGGGAAGCAGTGACCGCATTTGACCGGGAACCGTTTGATGTCGTGTTGTTGGATGTCATGATGCCGGAGATGGACGGGTTCGAGGCGTGTGCGGCGATTCGTGATCTCGATGAGAATGTCGGCATTATCATGTTGACGGCACGAACACTCGAAGAAGACAAAATTGAGGGGCTCGGAAAAGGTGCGGACGATTACATCGCAAAACCGTTTAGTCCAGGTGAACTCGTTGCGCGCATTCAAGCGTTGTTACGCCGCGTCGAAAAAGTGAAACGGAACGACACGAAGCGTTTGAAATCAGGTCCGTTCGCCATCGATTTGGCGGCGAAGCAAGTGACGAAGTACGGTCAGTCCATTGATTTGACACCGACAGAATATGATTTGATTTGTCACCTCGTCCAAAATGAAGAGATTGTCCTGTCCAGGGATGCGCTACTCGATGCGGTTTGGGGAATCAACTACTTCGGGGACCGGAAAACCGTCGATGTGAACATTCGACGCTTGCGTCAGAAAATTGAGGACGATCCGAGTCATCCGATTTACATTGAGACGTTGTGGGGACATGGGTACAAATGGCGGAGACATGAAGGATGAAACAACAGCTAGTCTTCCGTATGATGGCCGTGGTAACGCTCGTTCTGCTTCTTCTCATCAGTGTACTGTCATATGGGACATATCGTTATTATTACGAGTATGAATCAGATGCCTTGCTCAGTCATGCGACGACAAGTGCGTACTTATATCCTCAAGCACAGGTTGGATTTGAGACCCCGAGTGCCTTCTCCGTACTCGTTCGAACGTTTGGTTATCCCGGGACCGATCTGACGATTGTTGACCGGTCGGGTTCTATCGTTAAAACGACGGGACAGCGGACGAAGCAAGCCTCGTTTTCGCAGGAGCAACTGGACCAGTTGGCAGCAGGCGAGTCAATCATTCAGGACTATGATGTCGAGGATGAACATTTCTTGTCCGTGACGACTCCGATTGTGACGGATGATACGTCAGAGTTCGCCATCAGTTTCACTCGTCCTCTGGCAGACTTGGATACGCTCATTCGGGAAATTTGGATGACGGTCATTACAATCAGTGTACTCGTCTGGTTGATCGCCCTTTATACGGTTATTCGCATCGCGGACCGGTTCGTCCGGCCGATTCGAGACGTTATTGAAGCGGCGGATGAGATGGCCCAGGGCGATTTCGATGTCACTGTCGACTCAAACGAAAAGCATGAATTGGGTGCCCTTGCGCGCACCTTGACGTATTTAGGTGCGAAAGTGCAGCAACATCAATCGACAAGAAATGAATTCTTGTCGAGCGTCTCCCATGAATTACGAACACCGCTCACATCTATAAAAGGGTGGACCGAGACGATTCGAGGGGGCGATGAGAAGTTGTCTGAAGAAACGGAGCTCGGTTTGAGCATCATTCATTCTGAGACGGAGCGCATGATTGGACTGGTCGAACAATTACTCGACTATACAAAAATTGAGGAAAGCCGTCTCGTTTTATATCGTCAAGAGCTCGATCTTGTGGCGTTATTACGCAAGGTAACCGTTCAACTCAAACAATCGATTGAGGATAAGCACATCACATTGATTGAACGATATCCTCAAAAATCAGTCGGTTTGTTTGATGAAAACCGATTGAAGCAGGTGTTTTTAAACCTTTTGGAAAATGCGATTCGTTTTTCTCCGGATGGCGGCACGTTGACGATTCGCTTTGTGCAATCGGAACGCGTTGCTTTCATTTCCATCATGGATGAAGGACCCGGGATTTCGAGAGAGCATTTACAACGGATTACCGAAATGTTTTATCAGGCACATGTGACAAAAGGAAGCAGTGGTCTCGGTCTTGCGATTTCCAAAGAGTTGATCGAGGCGCATGAAGGAAAACTGGTGATTGAAAGTGATGTCGGACAAGGAACGACCGTCACGGTCTTGTTGCCGCTCGACCCGAGTGAACTGCATTAAAAGGATTAGACCTCCCTGTTTCGGGCTACATATAGTTGTATGTAGCTTGAGGGAGGTTTTTTTATGTCAAACGAGTCGTTAAAACCGTTGAAGGGAAACCCGAATGCGGTCTCTACCCAGACATCCATTCCTGAATTACGGATGAATCCACTTCCATATGGAGAGAGTCGTGAACAAACAATCGAAGCAATCAAGATGACGATGGGGCAAATGCCTCGAACCGAACTAGTAGATGAAGCAGAACATACATTGCATTATGTCGTGACGTCAAAAATGATGCGATTCAAAGATGACGTCCATTTTTTATTTGACGATGAAACGAGACGGGTCGAATTTCGCTCTGCCTCACGGGTCGGCTATTCTGATTTTGGTGTGAATCGCAAACGGATGGAGGACGTGAGTACGCGTTATCGGAGGTTGATCCAATGAAAGATTATCAACTGATTGTCATTGGGGGAGGAGCGGCCGGAATGACCGTTGCTGCGGGAGCGGCAAATTTAGGAGTCAAGGTGGCCCTCGTCGAGAAGAACAAGCATTTAGGCGGAGACTGTCTGCATGTCGGTTGCGTACCTTCTAAAGCATTGATTGCCGCCTCGAAAGAAGCCAATGCGATGATGCGAGCTGCACGTGTGCTCGGGACGACATTTCATGCTGGAGAGCATTATCAAATGACGAAAGCTCGAGTCGATCGTGCCCGTGCGATTATTCAAGAACACGATGGCAGGGAACGGTTTGAAAAAATCGGGGTGGATGTATACATCGGTGAAGCCTCGTTTCAGAGTCCGTATGAACTTAAGGTAGGCGATGATTTGTTAATCGGGAAAAAGTTTATCATTGCGACCGGGTCCAAACCGACCGTTCCCCCGATTGAAGGGCTGGAAACAGTTCCATATCTGACAAACGAAACAGTATTCGAGGAATCGACATTACCGGAAAGCCTGATTGTGATTGGAGCCGGGGCAGTTGGTCTTGAACTCGCTCAATCCTTTGTCCGTTTAGGAAGTCAGGTGACGGTGCTTGAAGCGCATGATTCGTTTATGCCGAAAGAAGATCAGGCAGTTTCCGCGTATTTAAAATCTCAGCTGGAGATGGCGATGCGTTTGAAAATCGGGGTAAACGTGAAGCGCATCGAAAAAATAGAGAATGGCGTCCGCGTCACGGCAGAAATCAGTGGAGAAACGTTCATCTATGAAGCAGAGCGTTTACTCATGGCAACGGGCCGCGTACCGCGAATTGATTCACTTCGTCTTGACAGGGCGGGTGTTCACGTGACGAAAGGCTATATCGATGTGTCTTCTTCCTATCGCACGTCCCAATCGCACATTTTTGCTATAGGAGACACAATCAAAACCCCGCCATTCACACATGCCGCCGGTGAAGAAGGAAAAGCCGTGGTGTCCAATGCACTCTTCGGATTACGAAACAAGGTCGATTATCGAAAACTTCCTTGGATTACCTTTACCGACCCGGAGGTATTTCATGTCGGCATGACCGAAGAAGAAGCGCGAACCTCATACGGTGATGACATCATGGTCTACGAAGCAAAATTATCGGAAGTGGACCGCTTTATCGCAGAACGTCAAGAGGCGGGCTTTGTCAAAGTCATCACGAAGAAAAATGGAAGGATTATCGGGGCGCATGCGGTCGGCGAGTCGGCGGGGGATTGGATGCAAATCGTCGTCTATGCGATGCAACGGGGGGACAAGATTGGGAAATTGTCGCGAATGATCTACCCTTATCCTGCCCGCAGCGAGGCGGTGAAGAAAGTAAGCGACTTATATTGGCGTAAACGTCTTTTCGAGAGCCCATTGACCGAACTGGCTCGGCGCTATTTCAAATGGACGCGTTAAAAAAAGCACCCACTTCATACGTGAAGTGGGTGTGGTTAGTTCGGTAACACAATTGTTTCGAACATTTGCGGTTCACCTTCCGTCAAGTCGACGAGCGGTTTGATCAACACTTCAACACGTCGGTTTTTAGATCGACCTGCTTCGGTGTCATTTGTCGCAATGGGTTTATATTCACCGTAACTCGCCAACGTGAACTGGGCTGGATTCAAGGCGTCATTCGTTAATAACTGGCGCATGAATGCTGTGGCCCGTGCAGAGCTGAGTTCCCAGTTGGACGGGAAGCGGGCTGTGTTGATTGGAATATTATCCGTATGTCCTGAAACAACGATTTCCCGTTTTCCGGCCTTTTCAAGAATGTTACTGATGTTGCGGGCGACTTCACGCGCGCTCTGATCCAGTGTCGCTTCACCAACATTAAATAGGGCACGATCTTGAATGGTAAGCACTAATCCGTTAGAGTTGATCGTTGCTTTGATTTGGCTCTCTAACCCGTTCTTTTCGATGTATTGATTGACTTCATCCTTTAGTTCGTCTAGTTGTGCCAACTCAAATGTTCGCGGGTTGGCACTCGTTGTGTTGTTCCGATCTGTACGGTCGATATCACTATTCGAAGCGGTAGATGCTTGGAAGACGCTAATCCCGCCGGAGAAGATTTGATTGAATGAACGGGACATTTTCTCTAACTTCACTTGGTCAATGTTACTGGACGCAAACAATACGATAAACAGTGCGAGTAGGAGCGTCAATAAGTCGGCATAAGGAATGAGCCAACCTTCAGGAATATGTTCTTCATGATCATGTTTCTTTTTGCGCTTCATAGTCAGCTCGCTCCTTTGGAGACAAATACACAGACAGCTTATCTTCTAGCGTTTTTGGAGATTCACCACTTTGAATGGATAAAATCCCTTCAATCATCATTTCTTTAATCACGACTTCACTTTTCGAGTACTGCTTCAACTTGTTGGCGAACGGGAACCAAAGGACGTATCCGGTGAAAATCCCGAACAGGGTTGCAACGAATGCGGCTGAGATGGCATGTCCGAGCTTCTCGATATCAGATAAATCTTTTAACGCTGCAATCAAACCGATAACGGCACCTAATACCCCGAGCGTTGGGGCATAAGTTCCTGCCTGTGTAAAGACGTCGGCATTTGCTTTATGTCGTTGTTCCATGTTTTCGATGTCGCGTGACATGACTTCAGCGATGTATTCAGATGGTTGGCCATCGATGACCATCATCATGCCTTGCCGCAGGAACGGAACTTCAACTTGTTCGAGTGCAGTTTCTAATGAAAGAAGACCTTCTTTTCGAGCTTGTGTTGATAAATCGACAAACTGCGTTAATAAACCGGTCTTGCTTGGTAGCTCCTGCTTTTTGAACAAAATTTTAAATAAATTCGGTACATTAAAAAGTTGTTCTTTAGAAACCGCGATGGTCACGGCGGCAATCGTTCCGACGAAAATAATGACCATTGCTGCAGGGTTGATCAGTGGCGCAACCCCCGCGCCTTTTAATAACATTCCACCGACGAGGGTGAAGAACCCGAGTATGAGTCCGACTAACGTAACGACATCCATGTCTTTGTTTTCCACCTTTCTGAAAAAATCGGGATGAAAAAAGCGGAAGACGCTACTCGTCTCCCGCAACATGCGTTCCCGATAATTAAGCGCCATTTTCATCGATCAGCATCTGGATGCTGATATTTCTTTCTTCACGCTCTATATCGGTTAATACGTCGTATTTTTTTAACAATGCGTACAATTGATTCACGACTTCTTGCTCGAGTGACCAATTGAGTAACTCTTCTAGCTGAAAATAAAGGTGAGCGGGCATACATTGTGATTGTCGCTCCAACCTTCGTGAGACATCCTCTATCGAATGATCTACCGTACTAGGGTCCACGGTTTCATTCAACCTCCTCAACATTCTTAAAGTCTATCTCCCATAATACCAAAAAATCGAAAAAAGAGTTAGTCATACATTTTTCTTATTGGCATTTTAAAAACCGAGGCGTAATATGATGCGTAGAATACTATGAATGAAGGAGATTTCGTGATGCGACATCGACTGTCGGCGCGTGAACTGCGCTTAAAGCGCATCGAAGCCATGTATCGAGTGGTTTTTGAAAAACCGGCTCGATTTATCGCGGCGGGTTTTTTATTCGCTATTTTGATTGGGGCAACTTTGTTGTACATGCCTTTTTCGCAAAATGAAGCCGTACCCTGGATCGATTGTCTGTTCATTGCAACGTCTGCCGGTACAGTGACAGGTTTATCCACTGTGGATATCGGCTCGTCATTTAACACGTTTGGTGAGTTAGTGATTGTGACGCTTATTCAAATAGGCGGTCTCGGGTTTATGACGGTTGCGTTAATGTTACTCAGTGTATTAGGAAGAAAAATCGGTCTCAAACAGCGTATCCTGCTTCAAGAATCATTGAATTTGTCGGGACCGGGTGGAACGGTTCGATTGGTAAGGAACATCGTATTTACAACCGTCATTGTTCAATTGATCGGGATGCTGTTTTTGACGTTTGAATTATACAGCACCGGCGATTATTCCTTTTTGTCAGCCGTCCATTACGGCTTCTTTCATGCCGTCTCGGCATTCAACAATGCCGGTTTTGCGCTTTGGCCGGATAATCTGATGTCCTTTGAACAGAATACCGCCATTGTGTTTACCGTGTCCTTGCTTTTAATCATCGGGGGTCTCGGATTTACGACGATTGCCGATGTGGCAGAGGTTCGTGTCTGGAAGCGTCTCGCACTACATTCAAAAATCATGATTGCGTCACTCGTCATCATTAACGGGATTGCCTGGTTAGCTCTCTTGTTCTTCGAATGGGTGTCAAACGAGGGTTCGCTTCACGGTCGTTCCTTCAGTGAGGCACTGCACGTCACATTCTTTCAAGCAGTTACAACACGGACAGCAGGGTTTAATACCATCGACATCGCCGCGATGGCCCCAGTCTCCATTGGTCTCATCCTCATTTTGATGTATATCGGAGCGGGTGCGGCTTCAACCGGTTCAGGAATCAAAGTGACCACTGTGGCTGTGATTTTAGCAGACATGTGGGCATTTATTGCAGGGAAAAAAGAGACCGTGATTTTGGAACGGACGATTGATGTTTTTCAAATTAAAAAAGCTTATGTCGTCGCCTTCTCAAGTTTCTTCTTTATCCTCACCATTACGTCACTTGTCATTTTGACGAACGGTCATCTCCCGGCCAGTGCCATTTTATTTGAAACGGTTTCAGCTTTCGGTACGGTCGGCTTATCGCTCGGCATCACGGCCGACTTGAATATGTTCGGGAAAGGGCTGATCATGTTTATGATGCTCCTCGGTCGTGTCGGCTCCCTGACGATTCTGTTCACGGTTGCACGTCAAGCCGATCGGAAGCTTCGCTATCCGAAAGAGAAATTATTGATTGGTTAAACACAAAACGCCCTGATCAGGGCGTTTTGTGTTTCATGAAATAATCAACGATTGAAGTGAGATAGTCTTGTAAGTCCGGACATACGATTCCGGTGCCGTTCAAAGCCCGAATGGTTTGTGTGGTATCAAAATGAACCTGATGCTTAAAGTAGTCGAGCAATTCCTGTGGGACATGATACCGGTCATGAAGATGAAGTGCCGAAAAGGCCGTTTCCGCTGCGACATGAGGAATCGTTCCGCGCGGCGAACGCTGGAACATCGCTTCATGGAGCATACGATACACCTCACGTGCGCCGTGTGGGAACGGGTCGGTCAGGTGGAAGGTACGTTTTACGCCAACTGGCGCATGAGCCAGATAAGCGGTCGCTCTCACTACATAATCGTAAGGAACGAGATTGACCTCGACATTGGCTCGTCCGATGTATGGCAAAGGAGCAAGTTGGCGTACCTGATCCATCAACTTTAATACAAAGTACACCCCGTCGAATTTTTTTGTCTCCCCGGTATGGCTATGCCCGATGACGATGCCCGGTCGAATGATGGTGATGGGTATCGTCCCCATTTCTCGAGAGACGAGTGCCTCCGCTTCATATTTCGTTGCTTCATAATGGTTTTTAAATTGGGCGCGGTGCCAAAGCTCGTTTTCGTAGACCGTGCCCTTTCGTCTCCCGGCGACATAGGCGGTACTGAAATACACATATCGCTTCAAAAGAGCCGAACGTTTTGCAAAAGCGGTCACATGTTTCGTCCCGAGTATGTTGATTCGATACCCGACATCATACGGCACACTCAAATCATAGACGGCCGCTAAATGAAACACATGCGTCACACTTCGTTCAATCATGGAACGCATGATCGGGTCAATGATGACTTCCGGCAACGTGATGTCGGCTTCCACTAAGACGAGTTGGTCTTCTGTTAATGAAGTAGTCGTCAGCAATTCTTGCCGTAACACGAGCGCGTCCTCCCGTTGATTGGGAAGATGTAGCGCGTAAATGGTCCCGATTTGGTCGGGTAAAGCAGCGAGATGGGCAATCATTTTTCCGGCTAAAAATCCAGGGAATCCGGTAAAGGCATAATTGTTCATGGTGTCTCCTCCGCTATGTCCAACGTAAACGTGAAGGTCGATCCTTCTCCGACAGTCGATTCGACTTCGATACTTCCTCCATGGGATTCAATGATTTCCTTACAAATCGAAAGCCCGAGACCGGTCCCGCCGATTTGTCGAGTATCCGAGTTATCCACTCGATAAAATTTTTGGAATAACTGTTCAAACGCATGTTCCGGAATCCCGATTCCATAATCTTTGATCGACACGTGAGCCTGATTACGTTCATGACGAATGCGCACTTCGACTTCATGACTGTTCGGGGAGTATTTAATCGCATTGGAAATCAAGTTGACGAGAACCTGTTCAATCCGTGCCCGGTCAGCGATTAAGAAGAGCGGTTTTTCGGCATCGTCGAAGTGGATGGAATGGTCACCGGTTTCCCGGAATCGCTCGACGACTTCCCGCACGAGTTCGTTCAACGAGAAATGATTTCGTTTATATTCTTGATGTCCGTCTTCCATACGTTGAATATCAAGGAAATCGTTCAATAAATCTGTGAGTCGCTTGGCCTCTTTTGACATCGTCTTTAAGAATCGTTCCCGTTTGTCGGGTGTCAGTTCACGATTGAGCATGAGCTCAATATACCCGGATAATGACGAGAGGGGGGTGCGGAGCTCGTGGGAGACCGTGCTGACCAATTCATTTTTGATTTGGTCCATACGTTCTTCCTCGGTTCGATTTCGAAACACGAACAAGTAGCCGCTGTCCATTCCGATTTGGCGTTTTGTATCCATACTGGTGCCATACATCTCGTAGTATTGTTCATCCCGGTCGTTCGGTTGTGGGATCGAGAAACGCATCGAGACCTCCCGAGCTGTCCCATCGAGCAAGATGTCCATTTTTTTAAGCATTTCAGACCGGTCACGCGGACGGAACGTGGACAAGAGGGGGATGCGCTCCTGAATTTTGTTCGGGGCGATTCCAGGCAAGTCCATCAACCGTCTGGCATGCACGTTCATGAAGAGGACACTCCCGTTTGATTCGGTCAGGACGAACGCCTCGTTCGACGCTTGTAAAATTGATTGGATGATGTCTCGCTGTCTGGCAATCGCATTCTTTTCCCGCTCGAGCATTCGCTCGATTTTTTTACGGTCACTAATATCACGCATGACAGCAACACGAAGTGTTTGTCCTTGGTAGGTGACTTCTTTCGGGTACACTTCCATCTCTAAAAATGTCCCATCTTCTCTTCTTCCAATCACTTCGTAAGGCGTTTGAATATGGTTCCGGATACGACGGAGCACGTCAGCCCGGTATCCTTCAGCTATAAACTCGATGGTCTGTCTCCCGACCATTTCATCTGCAGGGATGCGGAAAATGGTCTCGGCCGCTTTGTTGGCATCGAGAATCATGCCGTTTTCATGAAACAGCACCGCTTCAATCACCGATTCGGCGAACATACGATACCGTTGCTCCTTGTGTTGGAGCTCGCCTTTCAGTTGAATTTCTGAACTGACATCGAAGACGAAAAAGAAGAATCCGACAAGTTGTTCTTGTTCATAAACCGGGTGCATGAACAGCTTTCCTACAAAGTGGGTCCGGTCTTTCCGTTGAAACTTCCACTCCCGGTCGCCTTTATCCAGCGCGACGCGAAGCATTTGTTCGAACGAGAGAAGACGTTCCATCTCGTCTTGGTAGTTTGTCCGTTTTTCACTCAATTCTCTTGATTCGAATAAAGCAAAAGGAGTCATTTCATAAAGAACTTCATGGGGGGCATATCCGAATAGCTCGGTCGCCCCTTGATTGAATCGCGTGATTAAAAGATTGGCGTCGGTCATGATCATCGCCATATCGAGTTCTGTATGCATCATCGCCTCAAAGGCATTATGTTGAATGGTCACACGTGTATCGAGCGGGAGGGGTTCGATTGACAGGATATATCCTTCCTCCCACGGAATCGCATGGACACGCATCGTCGGCAATTCATACATCCAAGGCAATCCTTGCTCCATGCGGCGCGATAATTCCATCGTAATCGGTGATTGGTTCACCATATGGAATAAGTTTGATTTCGTTTGTAAGTTTTCAGGGAACTGCTCCATGAAAGGACGGTTCGCTTGGACGATCGTTCCATCTTTCTGGATCAGGGCGACACCGTAGGGTAAAGCTTGCAATAGCTCACTTTGGAGATTCGATCTGTTCTCCATGAACGATAATCCCTCCTTCTGTAAATCAATCGGGCACATCCTCTATTACATTCGACAGATGCCCCTTTCATTTCCTGCCCTCGAAACGGTAAAGTGATAGAGAGAATAGGGAAGGGAACGATTGATATGTTTGGAATGGTACTGAGCCTCGTTGTGTCACTCCTTTTATGGTGGGCCGATGCCCCGGTTTGGATGATTGGCGTGACAATTCTACTCGGGGTGATTTGGCTTCTGTGGAAAGTCAGGCTGTCGACGATCGACCGGATTGATCGCATGGACGGTCGGGATTTTGAATTGTTTTTAGAAGAGCTGTTTACGGCGCTCGGTTATAAAGTGACGGTCACACCGGCATCACGTGATTTTGGTGCTGACTTATTATTAGAAACACCGGATGGATGGTCGATTGCCGTTCAAGCGAAGCGGTATGAAAAAGTCGTTGGCCTTGAGGCGGTTCAACAAATAGCGGCAGCCGTTCCGTATTATGAGGTTCATGAAGGATGGGTTGTGACCAACTCCACATTTACAGATGGTGCGTATGAATTGGCTGCTCCAAATCAAGTTCGTCTGATTGCAAGAACGGAGCTGGAACAACTGTTGAAAGAAGCGGGATTCAAGCGCTAAGAACGGCCCTGTTCACAAGTTCGACAGAATCACAAATGATGTCGAAAAAAAGGGGTTGTCTTTTTCTTTAAACGATGCAATAATCATCTTCGTCATATGAAATATGTAGTAGTTGAAGAGAGAAACAACTACAAAAATATTTTTTTGGGGTTTTTAATGAATGACCGACCGTACACATACAAATAGAGCGGTTGGAACGTGCTAGGAGGAAAAAGCGGTGCGCAAATTAATTTATGTAAAAGGTTGCGTTTTTACACAAGGCGAAGCAACCATTTATGATGAAACAAATGATGCGATCGGATCTGTTCACCGCGACGCGGAAGGCAGTGTCCAAGTGCACAATTTGTCTGGTAGACAAATCGCCCACGGGAAGTACATCCCAAACTGCCAAAAATGGGTCGTGATGAACCATGATGGACAGGCGATTGGTCAGCTGAAAGATAAATTCTCTTTATTCGGGAAAAAGTGCGAGTACAACGTCTATGAACGCGGACTCTTCACGATTCAATACGATGTCGAACGATACAAATTCAGTGTACGGGATAAAGCAGGCAAGCTTGTCGCAGAACTTCGCAAACAAGGACACGACACGTACTGCTTGACGAAGGAAGCAGATCAACTTTCGATGTTTGAACTGCTATCGGTCTTGAAGACGCTCACAGTCAAATCCCGGATGCCGGTTGCAGCATCTGTATCCTAATCATGACGAACACCAGTCCATGCGACTGGTGTTTTTGCATATAAAAAGACCGCTTCATCAAATGAAACGGTTTAAATAGTGTTTCGCTTCTAATTCAAGTGTTGTCACGCGATGGGCGTATAGACACAGTTTAAGCACATGAATGATGTTCGGATGGGCGTCCCCTGATTTTTCGAGTGACCGTCTCACCCGGGTATCGAGCAAATCGATCGGGCTTGTCGATTTTGCATACTCGGCGTACAGTCGATAAAAATCGATCGGTGAAATCAAATCATCCTCATCACGGTCGGGGTTGTTGAAAACAAGGGCCAACAGTGAGCTCGTCTCTTCTAATGAGAATAAATGCTTTAAATCGTCGAGCAAATAAATGATGGCAGCTTGGTGGAGTGAATACTTTTTACCGATTCGAGGTACCCCGATGATTTTTCGAACTTCTCGCTTCGTCCAGTTTTGAATCGTTGTCGCGGACAAGTGCTCTCCTGTCAAAGCGTTCGCAAGCGCTACGATTTGATTGATGGATAGTCCGTTCTTTTCAATATGAAACAAGTGGATTTTTCGAAGTTCTTTAGGGAAGTGGTCACGCACTTCCTCAGGAAAGAGGGCGATGGCTCGATCAATCTCGCCAACCTGCATATAATGAAGGCAATCTGCCAAAGTTTGAATTGAAGTTGCGTCGCGCATACAGCCACCCTTTCTATCGCCGAACCCTTCGTCCGGCTATACAGTCATTTGACCTCATTCTACCAAATGTTTGAAAAGGAAGCTAGGATATGCATGGATTAAGGTATAATAGCAATGTATGAATCCTGGAGTTAAAGGTGGTCAACCAATGAATGAGTGGATTAGCTCAGTTTTATCGATTGTCATCGTTCTTGTGTTTCTCGTAGGACTTGAGCAGGTAGGGAAACGGATCGGTTGGACAGATGAAACGATTCGAAAAAGTGTACATATCGCGGTCGGGCACTGGTCGCTATTAGCCGTATGGTTGATGGACTCGTGGATGGTCGCAGCTGTCCCACTTGTGTTTTTCACATTTGCAAATGCGGTATTACTATATAAGAGTCCGTCTCCTGTCCATCAAACGGAGCGGAAGTCACTCGGTACCGTGTATTATCCGATTGCCTTATTGGTCATTCTTTATTTTTACTTCGAAACAGAACCGGTTGCATTTTTGGCAGGCTCTCTCGTTTTGGCATGGGGCGATGGCATGGCAGCCTTGATTGGACGTAAGTACGGTACGGTTCTATATGACTTGTACGGACAGAAGCGATCGTTTCAAGGAAGTGTCGCCATGTTCTTAAGTTCTTACGCGGTTTTATTTTTATTGTTTTTGTGGAATGATGTCCCGTTGTGGCAAGTGGTAACTTATGGATTTATCATTTCAATCATCGCTACGTTGGTAGAAGCGATTTCGTATCGTGATTGGGATAACTTAACAATTCCGATTGTGGTGGCTGTTGCAACATCATTATTGTTATAAACTGATTCAGTCATTGTAAGAAAAACGTTGCTTGTCACCCATTCCAAACATTTGTATACTGTGTCTCGTACTGAAAACCTTCAGTAACGTGCTCGGAATGGATTATAATGACCGGGACATTGATTAAACTGATTAAATTGAACGTAAAGGATTGGGTGAACGCATGAGCTTTTTAGAGCAGTTACTTCGTATTTTACCGGCTGAGCGCGTCCTTCAAGACGAGCCGTTGTCGGCACACACATATACAAAATTAGGCGGGAAGGCTGATTATTTCGTAGCCCCTCATTCGTATGAAGAAGTTCAAGCCGTCCTTGAGCTTGCGCATCGGGAAGCGATGCCATTCATGATTCTTGGTTTCGGTTCGAACTTGATTGTTCGTGACGGCGGTATCCGGGGCATTGTATTGAATTTGAACGAGTTGAACACGATTCGTCGTGAAGAAAACCGAATCATCGCACAAGCGGGCGCTGCCATTATCGATGTGTCACGTCAAGCACTCGCAGAAGAGTTATCGGGTCTTGAATTTGCATGCGGCATCCCGGGGACTGTCGGCGGTGCGGTCTATATGAACGCAGGTGCATATGGCGGGGAAACGAAAGACGTCATTACGAACGCAACGGTTCTTACACCGGAAGGCCAAGTCCTGCATCTATCGAAAGACGAGTTGGAGCTGGATTACCGGACGAGTCGTGTCTCAAAAGAGGGATTGATCGTATTAGAAGCCACGTTTGAACTCGAACCGAAAAAGTATGAAGAAATCAAAGAAGTGATGGATGATTTGACGTATAAACGTGAATCGAAACAACCACTCGAGTATCCTTCATGCGGAAGTGTCTTCAAGCGTCCCCCTGGTTACTTCGCAGGAAAACTGATCCAAGACTCCGGATTACAAGGGAAACGGATTGGCGGCGCTGAAGTATCTTTAAAACACGCCGGTTTCATCGTCAACATCGACGAGGCGACAGCGACAGAATATATTTCTTTAATTCGTCACGTACAAGCGACGGTCAAAGAGAAGTTTGAAGTCGACCTCGAGACAGAAGTGAAAATCATCGGTGAAGATATCACTGTTGAGAACGCGTAAAAACGTTCAGGCCCTAAGGCCTGAACGTTTTTTGAATAGGAGATATAAAAAGCCGGCGTGTGTGCCGGCTAGATGCTTACATTTGAAGTTGTTTCGTGACGGCCTCAGCGGCAGGAACGAATGGATAATCCAAATCGCGTGCGACCGCTTCGTATGTGACCGTTCCATCGATCACGTTCAATCCTTTTAAGAGGGCCTCGTTTTCGCGGAGTGCTGTGAAGACGCCTTTTTGAGCACATTCCACGATATATGGCATCGTTGCGTTCGTTAGGCCCATCGTGGATGTGCGAGGTACCGCCCCAGGCATGTTCGCGACGGCATAGTGTTGAACGCCGTAACGCTCATACGTAGGTGCGTCATGTGTCGTGATGTGGTCAATCGTCTCACAAATACCGCCTTGGTCGATGGCGACATCCACAATGACAGAGCCTGGCGACATGCGTTGAACCATCTCTTTTGTCACGAGTTTCGGTGCTTTCGCCCCTGGAATGAGGACAGCCCCGATGACGAGGTCACTTTCAGCGACTTGTTTCGCGATGTTGTATTTATTCGAGATCAGCGTGTGAATCGTATTTCCGAACTGATCGTCGATTTGACGAAGGCGCGCCGGACTGATATCCATGAGCGTGACATTCGCCCCTAGACCGATGGCGATTCGTGCAGCGTTCATTCCGACCACGCCACCACCGATGACGGTTACGTTCGCACGTGGCACACCTGGTAAACCAGACATGAGGATGCCTTTTCCACCGTGCGGTTTCTCAAGGATTTGAGCACCGATTTGTGCAGCCATTCGTCCAGCCACTTCACTCATTGGTGTCAAGAGTGGCAATGTTCGGTCTACTTCAACTGTTTCGTAGGCGATTGCAGTCATACCTGAGTCGACTAAAGCTTTTGTCAGCTCCGGTTCAGCCGCGAGGTGCAGGTAAGTGAAAAGCGTCAAGTCACGACGGAAGTATTGATATTCAGACGGTTGCGGTTCTTTTACCTTCAATGCAAGCTCAACTGTTCCCCAAACTTCTTTTGCCGAGTCGATCATCGTTGCGCCCGCATCGATATACTCCATATTTGTAAACCCACTACCCATCCCTGCGTCTGTTTCGACGAGGACCTCGTGACCGAGTTCAGTAAGGACAGAAGCACCCATCGGTGTCAAGGCGACCCGATTTTCATTGTTTTTAATCTCTTTTAATACCCCGATTTTCATGGAACATTCCCCTTTCATTCCGTTGACACAAATTGTTCACACCCATAGTATAGACCCATTCGAAAACGCTGTCTTTAGCATGGATTCTAAAAATGAAGACGCTCACTTTGTGAAAAAACACAAAGTGAGCGTCTAGTCATGTAATCGGTATTGACCGGCTTTAATGGCCAAGTAAATCATAGCCCGTTCCGGTAAAGATACCTGGGTAATATTCGTCAATTCTTCGATGCGTCGGATACGATAAAGGACCGTATTCGGGTGAATATGCAGGTGTGAAGCGACTCGTTTTACATTTCCATCGAAATAGAAGTACCACTCGAGCGTCGTCAGCAATTCAGTGTGGTGGGAAAGGTCATAATTTTGTATCCGTTCAACCGTCGGATGCGTCTCTAAACGTAATCCGATACGGCGGGCGAGTTCCGGAACGAGTTGATAAATCCCAATCTGCTCAAACGCCCGGGCGTGAACGAGTTCGAGCGGGAACTTTTTCCGGAGGGTGGTCACGCGTTTTGCCTCCTCGGCTGCTGCGTATAGCATGTCACTCTCAAAAAAGCGCCGGCTAATTCCGAGATACGGGGCGGAGTCGACGAACTTATCCTGAAGTAGCTGTTCAAAACGCTCTGCCCAGGATAGAAGTTCTGTCTCTTCGTCCGACAAATCCGCTTTCATATAGTGCCAAACGAGAAGTTGTTGACCGTCGATTGCATGCAAGACAATCTCGATGGCTTCTTGTGTAGCGAGCACATAATGCAGGCGCTCGGCGAGTTGCGGTGTGATGGGTTGTTGGCACTCAATCACCGTCAATCGACTGGCGACGGCAATCGGCGCCAATTCGTTTAACCGTTCTCGATTGGCGTCTGTTAGCGTTGGCGAGGCCAGGACATCCAACAGGAATCGTTCGAGTTCAGCATTGATTCGACGTTCGTGCATGGCGATGGTCATGAGCAGTTTTTTGGCGATGCTCGCGCCTTCTTGAAGAACGGTCAACTCCTGTTCTGAAAAAGGTGTCGTCCGGGCAAGGCTCCAGATATAACCGAGTACATCTTCGTTCTGCTTGATCACGATGGCAGCACGCTCTCCAAGTCCGACCGCAAGTCGAGCCGGAATGACGACCGGTTCATCGTGGTCGATCACTTCCTGTAAAATACCGCTCTCCCACAAGTCTTCAATGACCGTCTCGGGGACGCGTCGACCAATGATGGTCGCAATACGGGCCGGATCGGTCGAGTCGGGATGGGTACTGTAGGCAAGGAGCTGGTGGTGGCGATTTTCAATCGTGATCGGGGCGCGAATCGCTTGACCGATTGCTTCTGCGAGCGTGTCCAGCGACTCATATGATTTCTGCAAAAAAGGCATGTCGATTCCTCCTCTCCATGAGTATACCTTCTTCTTTGTGAAACTTCACAAAAAGATGGTGGGAGAGTGAGGAATGACATACCTATGCGGGTTAGAGAGGGAAAAAGAGACCGATGACGAGTCCCAGGAGCGCCCCGACGATGACTTGGAAAGGGGTATGCCCGACGAGTTCGTTCAATAGCGGTGTCTCATGCTTAATTCCTTTGAAATAGTCATTTAACAGCCGTGCCTGGAATCCGACTGCTTGGCGGACTCCCGTCGCATCATACATGACAATCGTCGCAAAGACGACGGCGAGAGCGAATAAGCTGGAATCAATTCCTTCGGCTCGACCGATTGCAGTGGCAAGGGCAACGACTGTCGAGGAGTGGGAGCTTGGCATCCCACCTGAGGCGAGCATGATTTCAAGTTCAAAATCTCGCGTTTTAATGAGTTCGGTCACAAGCTTGGCGGCCTGGGCGATGAACCAGGCGAGTATGGCGGCAAGTAAGGGTTCGTTAAACATGGATCAATTCACTCACTTCCTGTCTGACATGTACCTTCACTATACCCCATTCCCCGTAGCGCTAGACGTTAAGTTTTCATCAAGAAAAGGTGCCATGAACAATCAGTTCATGGCACCTTCCGGTCGATTTTTGTTACCCGACTACTCCTTCAGTTTCCTGAAGTTTCTCTGCAATGTTGTCGATGATATAACGGTTGCGTGGGTGTTCTTGACACTCCTTCGAGCATGAACGCATTTGTTTCGGCTCACACTCTTCACAACAGAAATGCTGTACATTACACTCCGGGTTTGCACAATTAACGTAACGAACCGTCTCGGTTCCACAGTGCATGCATTGTGAAACAACAGTCGGGTTCACGGTGTTAACAGGAACGTTGATGCGCTCGTCAAAGACGTATAGCTCACCATCCCAGTTTTCACCTTTCGTCGCTTCGTCTTTTCCATACATTGCGACGCCACCTTTTAAGTGGAAGATGTTGTCGTGACCTTGGTCACGCATATATGCTGTAAATTTCTCGCAACGGACGCCACCGGTACAGTACGTGAGAAGTGTTTTCCCTTCGTAGAGGTCCTTGTTCTCTTCGAGCCATTCCGGCATGTAACGTGAAGCCTCTACATCGATTTTGATCGCGTTTTTAAAGTGACCAAGTTCGTATTCGTAGTTGTTACGAACGTCGAGGATGACGACATCATCACGATTCATCATCTCTTTCCATTCTGCTGGTTCGAGGTATGCACCGTGTTGTTTCGGCACATCAAACTCGCCATCAAAGCGCCACGTCACGAGCTCTTTCTTGTGACGGACAAACATTTTCTTGAACGCATGTTCTTCCACTTCATCGATTTTGAATTCGATGTCGCTGAAGCGTGGGTCTGCCTTCAAATCATTCATATACTGCTCTGTTTGTTCCCAAGTACCCGAACATGTTCCGTTGATTCCTTCTGAAGAAATTAGGATCCGTCCTTTGAGCCCGAGCTCTTTACAATACTTGAGGTGTTCTTGCGTGAGTGTTTCTGGGTCTTCGATGTTGACATACTTGTAGTAAAGTAAGACCCGCATTGGTTTTGTTTCCATGTTTTGTTACTCCCCTGTGTTCAGTTTTTTGCAGGAAAACGAACGTTGGGTTGTGTCGTTCGACGAATGAGCTTGCCTGCAACCACAAGCCCATTATTATATGATAAATATCACAACGAAATTTCGCAAATGGTTTTTAATTTTTTTTGAAGGATGCAGGTAGATGCGTCCGACAAGCCGAATTGGGGTAGTAGAGTAGTAACGAAAGTTGAAGGTGGAACGACTATGCTCAATACACTTCAGCAATATATTCTTCAATTGATTGACTGGCTTCAAAGCTTGCCTGGAGGTCCTTGGGCCGGACTTGGCGCCCCTTTTTTAGAAGCGATTTTCCCATTTTTACCGCTCGTTTTAATTATCTCTGCGAACGCGGCGACATATGGATTTTTACTTGGTGTACTTTTGTCCTGGATTGGCAACTTGCTCGGGACAATCGTTGTCTTTGCCGCAGTTCGATATGTGTTCCGCAAACCAATGACCCGTTGGCTTGAAAAACACAAAGCAGCTGTCTACTGGTTAGAACGCATCAATCACATGAGTCCGATTTCACTTGGTTTTCTGTACTCGCTCCCGTTTATTCCGGTCAGTCTGATCACGTATTTACTGGCGCTTATCCAGATGCCTCTTCGTACCTTCATCATGGCTGCGGGATTCGGGAAACTGCTTGTCGTTTTAATTTTCTCGGTGATCGGCGATCAGTGGGAAGAATTTATTCAGAGTCCACTGCGATTATCGATGCTCGGTTTATTATTGGTTGCACTCTGGGCCATAAGTCGAGGTCTTGAGGAGATACTCAAACGACGTGCCTTCAGGAAACGGAATGAACAGCTTAAACATGAATTGACGGATAAACGTCAAACACCCCTATGAGAAGGGGTGTTTTTGGTTACGATTGTTTTTTGAAGCGCGGGAAGTTGAACAAAATGGCTAAGCCACCGAATACGAATAACAAGAACGGATAGAACATGAACGGAACGAGGTCCGGCGATGCGGTCTTCGTTAACTCTGCGGCGATGAGGAGTTGTGCCCCGTATGGGAGAATCCCTTGAACACCACATGAGAAGATATCGAGTACGCTTGCTGATTTTCTCCGTTCGATGTCATATTCGTCCGCAATGTTCGCGGCAAGCGGTCCGGCTACGAGAATCGAAATCGTGTTGTTCGCCGTTGCGACGTTCGTCGCACTGACAAGACCAGCGATACTCCACTCGGCACCGGCACGTTTTTGAATCCGTGACGTCAAGGCATCACGTAAATACGTAAGTCCACCGTTGTGGGAAATCAGCCCAACGAGTCCGCCCATGAGTAACGTCAAGAATGAGATTTCGGCCATGCCAATCATCCCATCAGCGATAGCAGTCACGAATGCTGTGACGGATAAGCTTCCGTCGAGGAGTCCGATGATTCCTGTGAGCGTGATGCCGCCAAGAAGAACGATAATGACATTTAAACCGGTCAATGCCAATCCGATAACAGCAAGATAGGGAATTAATTTATACCACTCGAATGCGGCGACATCGACGGTAGACTCTCCACTCGAGAGAACAGCGAGCAAGATTGTCGTAATCACGGCAGCCGGAAGAACGATCCAGAAGTTCGTCCGGAACTTATCGCGCATGTTCGTCCGTTGTGTTCGAACGGCCGCAATCGTTGTATCCGAGATGAACGATAAGTTATCTCCGAACATGGCGCCTCCGACGACGGCAGCTGCGGCGACCGCGACATTGACGCCGCTCTCTTCATGGATCCCGAGGGCAATCGGCGCAAGTGCCGCGATGGTTCCGGTTGATGTTCCCATTGCCATTGAGATAAAAGCGGCGATGACGAAGAGTCCGCTCAGTAGTAGCGAAGGAGGGAGTAACGTCAATGCGGCGTTAACCGTCGCATCAATGGCCCCAATCGCCTCGGCTACGTTTGAAAATGCGCCGGCTAGTAAGAAAATAAACAGCATGATGAGAATTCCCGGGTTACCGGCCCCTTGAGCGATGCGCTCAACCGTTTGTGTGGCACTGCCTTTTGTCATGAGTGCCGCGACAATCAATGCGATGATGGCTGCGACAAGTACAGGGAATTTATAAAAGTCCCCGTAATAGACACCTGCGCCGATGAAGAAGAGTAAGAAGACGAATAACGGCAAGAGTGCCCATTTGTTTGCTTTTGGTTGTTCCAACATAATCACCTCTCTAAAAATAAAAGGACCTTTTTGAAAAAGGCCCTTCACATGAATCGCCCTTTTCATCTTTCGGACATCTGTCCGCTGGATTTGGCACAGGTTCCCCGCTGCCGAGACTTCATCGGGCCAGTCCCTCCGTCTCTCTAGATAAAAAGTCGTCGTATATCGTTATCAAACACGTTCCCTAACGTACCTGTTTCAAATCAGCTTGTCAATATAAAAACTCCCAATCCATCAAGGAATCGGGAGTCATGTCGTTAAATGATCGAAATGGGCGACACGGTTGCGACCGGCATATTTTCCGCCGACATAAAGGGCGCGGTCTGCGTTTCGGATCGTGTCATCCAGACGTTTACTTCCGAATGACTGAATCGTATCGACGCCAATCGAGGCCGTGACCGGAATGTTGAGGTCATCCACTTGAAACGCCTTCGCTTCGATTTGATGCCGGATCCGTTCCGCGACTTCAATCGCCTGATGCACGTCGCAATGATTCAGTAGTAAGATAAACTCTTCTCCGCCGTACCTTGCGGCAAAGTCATCTGTTCGCAACACTTGACGGATGCGGCGGCCGAACTCCTGTAAAACCTGGTCGCCGACTTGGTGACCATGTGTGTCGTTGATTTTTTTGAAGAAATCGATGTCGAGCATGGCGACCGAAATCGGATACATCGAAACATCTGATATTTGTTGAATGCCGTATTCATAAAAAGCGCGGGCATTTGCCAATAAAGTGAGGCTGTCGGTCCGACTTTCTGTATACAAGCGATCGCGTTCATGGCAACGGCTAATCGTCCGATTAAATGACTTCAACAATTTAATGATTTCCTGTTGAATGACACGGGGATAGCCGTAAACCTGTTCACCTGTCATGACGATCCATGTGCGAATGCCGTCGTGTTCCTCAGAGCGAATGGATAGGAAACTGTGGTAATCGTCGTGAAATTCGTCCGATAGAAGCATGTCCCATTCAAAACGCATTTCATACTCCAGGACAGGTTCGAGCGGATGCGTCATTTCTAACAATCGGAAGACGGGCGGGCGCTCAATCGGTTGCCGGGATGTTAAATCGAAATACAGCGTTCGTTCGAACAGTTTGAATTCGACGTAGCCTTCATCGAAATGATTAAGTTGTTCACATTGACTTAAAAACACCTCGATGGCCTGTGCTTCACTTTGTGAGAGCGAGACCGCTTCCTTCGCTTCATCATATTGTTCAATCAAGGATTTATAGGCATCCTGTCGTCCTTTTTGAATAAGCAGGCGTTTGATGAAGAACGTTAATGCAGCCGCGATACTGCTGACGACGAGCAAGTTGGTCTCGCGGAAGAACGAGGCGGCGAGTATAAAGAAGAGACTGACGATATACGTGTAAAACGCGATGCTTAAAAAGTCGCGAAGGGAGATGTCGACGCGGAACCACCACTTCACTTGATACTTTTGAACGACCGTGTTCAATACAATCGCAATGAAGAGCCCGAGTAACGGGATGAACGAGTCCTGTGAATAAAAGTCGAGACCCGTCTCACCTCCTAAAGCAAGATAGACGACAGCAGGAATCGTGATTTCCAAAAAGGCGGTAATCGCATTCCATGGATAGGTGAAACGGAAACGCCGGAGTGCCACTTTCGGCGTCAAGTTGGCAAATTGAAAGACGAGCAATCCGATTTGGTTCACGATCAAGGCCGTCTCGAAATCGAAAAATAAAAATAAAATCAACACGATACTTTCGGAGAAGGTGAAATAGACTCCTTTTAACTCAATCGAATCGAGTTGAAAGATAATGACAAGGAGTGAAATCAAGATGAGCGACAACGGGTCGAGCGTCGGGATATGCAAGACGCCGGTGATGAACAGACCGATTGTCAAAATGAACAAGATACTCCATATACTCCAACCGAGGACGGACATTTTACGGAAATGGGTCATACGTTCCCTCCTAGCGTGGGAAATTTCAATATGTAAGGATTCGGCACGATTTCGCGTGAGTCCTGCCTATTCCCCATAATGGAGGAATTCTAGCATTGAGTCTATAAGAAATATCCTCTATAATGAAATTGCTTTTCAACCACATAGACGAACGTCGATGAAAAAGAGAGTAACGATGAATTGGTCAATAAAGCGACCTGGGGATTGGTGAGAGCCTAGGCTGACAAACATCGCGAAACGCACTTTTGAGATGCTATCCGAAATGAGAGTAGGCGTAGCCGGAGGGAACCGTTATCACCAAAAAGCGGTCTGCATCATGCAGGCAAGAAGAGTGGTACCGCGGGAATTCCCGTCTCTTTGCATCTGTGCAAAGGGCGTTTTTTTTATGAGTTGATTCAGGACAAGGAGGAAATACAGATGAGTTATGAACGCAAGTATGCAGAAGCGTTGTCACGTGTCATTGGAGAAGAGCTCACAATTGACCAACTTGAGGCGTTGATTGAGAAGCCGAAACATGAGGCACATGGAGACCTCGCATTCCCGTGCTTCCAATTGGCAAAAGCATATCGCAAAGCGCCGGTCATGATTGCCACGGACATTGCGAATGAATTGAACGACGACTTATTTACAAAAGTCGAAGCGGCGGGACCGTACGTCAACGTCTTCTTAAGTCGTGACGTCGTTTCTCAAGAAATCATCAATACCGTATTGGAAGAAAAGTCGAACTACGCGACACACGAAGCACGCAACGAGACAATCGTGACGGACTTCTCGTCACCGAACATCGCCAAGCCGTTCTCGATGGGACACCTCCGTTCGACCGTGATCGGAAATGCCATCAACCAAATCGCGCGTAAAAACGGATATGACGTCGTCGGCGTCAACCACCTCGGTGACTGGGGTACACAGTTTGGAAAATTGATGGTGGCTTACAAGAAGTGGGGCGATGAGGAAGCAGTCCGTGCTAACCCAATCGCAGAACTCTTGAAATTATACGTCCATTTCCACGAAGAGGCGAAGACACAGCCGGAGCTTGAAGATGAAGGCCGTGCCTGGTTCAAGAAACTTGAAGACGGCGACGCGGAAGCGACAGAGCTATGGCAATGGTTCCGTGACGAGTCACTGAAAGAGTTCCAAAAAGTATATGACCTCCTCGGTGTGAAATTTGAGAGCTACAACGGCGAAGCATTCTACAACGACAAGATGTCTCGCATCGTCGAGATGTTGGAAGAGAAGAATCTGCTTGTCGAAAGTGAAGGCGCGATGGTCGTTTCACTCGAAGATGAGAACTTGCCACCATGCCTCATCAAGAAAAAAGATGGTGCGACGCTTTATGCGACGCGTGACTTGGCAGCGGCAGTGTATCGCTATGAGACGTACAACTTCGTGCAGGCCAATTACGTCGTCGGTGGCGAGCAGGCGCTTCACTTCAAACAATTGTTCTCGGTCCTTCGTAAGCTTGGTTATGACTTCGTCGATGGCATGCACCACGTGCCGTTCGGCTTGATCTTGCAGGAAGGGAAGAAGATGTCGACACGTAAAGGTCGTATCGTCCTCCTCGAGGAAGTATTGAAAGAAGCGATCGAGAAAGCACAAGGCAACATCGCGCAGAAGAACCCGGATCTCGCCAATGCCGAAGACGTGGCACGTATGGTCGGTGTTGGAGCCGTCGTCTTCCACGACTTGAAAAACGAGCGCATCAACAACATCGAATTCGACCTCGACAGCATGCTCAAGTTCGAAGGGGAGACAGGACCGTATGTCCAGTACACGAATGCCCGTGCGAACTCCCTTCTTCGTAAAGGGAATTATGATGGGTCGACATTCGCTGGTGCAGACGATGACTATTCATGGGGTGTCGTGACGATGCTCAACGCATTCCCGCACGTCATCACACGTGCACACGAGCGTCGTGAGCCATCGATCATCAGCCGTTACGTGCTCGACCTCGCGCAAGCGTTCAACAAGTACTACGGACATGTCCGTGTCCTTGAAGAAAATGAAGGCAAACAATCCCGTCTCGCGCTTGTTAAAGCGGTGACGATCGTCTTAACGGAAGGACTTCGTTTGATCGGAGTTCAAGCACCGGAAGAAATGTAAGCTATACAAAAAAGGACCTCATTCGTTGAGGTCCTTTTGATTTGGCAACTTTAAAAGTCAGAGAACATTTCATAGCCGCCTGTGAAGAAATTGAGTCGAGGACGATCCATCTGATCGGGCGACATGAACAACAAATGTTTTTCATCATCATATGGGACGATTACTTTAATCAGCTGTTCCGTGTAAGGTGGAGACCCAGCTACAAATACGGTTACCTGGTGCGTCGTTGTGACTTCTATGTCTTCTTGGGCTACCGTCGCATACTCGTCAAGTATTCGTTGTACTTCATCTTGCGCAAGAAGTGAAATGGGTTTACCGCGGTCGATGACGACATAAGACTGAATCGGATTCTCGAGCCGATCGACCACATAAAGATGATCATCGGTGAAATACGCGTAGTTTTTGGGTGATTCAAAATAATCCCCTTCTACATCACCAAACTCTTCTAGAGCAAAATGACGGACAAGGTTTTGAACTTCCGACTTACTCGGAGTGGGATCGTTTGTCATGACCCACCCCCACCATCCGAAGGAAACAACAATAAGGCCCCCTGCGATCAAATACATGACTTTTTTCATGAGAGTCTCCTGAATTTTGATTGCGAATACTACTTCACACCTTCATCCGTGTCACCGTTCGGGCTTCGGTGTCATATAAACACCATTCCCGATCGAAGATGACCGCACCGACATTGATGATGTAGCGTTTCTTTTTCAATTTGAACGGTGTGCCAATTTCCCACGGAATCGAGTTTCCTTTTCGATAAATCGCAGGGATGTGGCTGTGTCCGATAAAGATGAGCGGGTATTTCCCTTTTTCAATGATCGGTTCCCAGTCTTCGTTCCACTTTACTTGATGACCGTGTAAAAATCGTGCCTCCCCAAGAGTCGTCTGTTCGGGTAACAAGGAAATCCGTGTCTTCACAGGATGGTCGATGACGAGTACTTCATCGATTCGCTCCTCCTGATTTCCACGCAGACTAGGGAAGGTCAACAGCGCCTCGTAGTTCGGGTCATACGTGACGACGTCTTCCACATGGTGAAACCGTTCGTGCCGTCGTTTCTTTCCGATGTGGCATTCGTACAAGTCGCCGAGACACAAAATGTGCTCGGTCTCATGGCGAACGGCGTCAAGGACTGCTTTTAAATCATCAAAGGAACCGTGCGGGTCACTGATAATCGCGAGTTTCATCGGAAGTTTGTGAATTGGGCGTCAACGGACAGCTCAAGCTCACGGACCATTTGCATGACCGCTTGCAAATCGTCACGTGATTTCCCTGTGACACGGACCTGGTCGTCCTGAATTTGCGATTTCACTTTCAATTTTGATTCTTTGATTGCATTGTTAATTTTTTTCGCGTCATCTTTATCGATTCCGCTCTTTAATTTCACGCGTTGACGAACGGTACCGCCGAGGGCGCCCTCCACTTTTTGATAGTCGAGGTTTTTTGTTGGGACGCCGCGCTTGATGAGCTTTGTGATCAAAACGTCTTTCAATTGCTCAAGTTTATAGTCGTCATCCGAAATGAGGACGAGGTCACCATTGTCGAGCGACATCTCACTTTTTGATCCTTTAAAGTCGTAACGGTTTAAAATCTCTTTCTCTGCGATTTGGATCGCGTTCTTCACTTCTTCAAGATTCATTTCTGACACAATATCAAAAGAATTGTCTTTTGCCATGTTTCATCCATCCTTTGTGTGGTTTTGTTATAATGATAGCAGATTTGAAGCAGTGAAGGAGTGAAGAGATGGAACGTACAATTGATCAACACACGCAAGCGCATTTAGATCACGTTGCCTATCACGGAAAAGACCTTGGGGTGACGTTTCATGGGGAGCTCATTCGACTACGCGTCTGGTCTCCTGTGGCTGAACAAATGGCGGTCAAACTTTACCGGACGGCTCGTGCCCGTAAGTTTGAGCGATTTGAGTTAGAACAGGATGAAAAAGGGACATGGGTCATCGAACTGGACCGGACATTGTTCGAAGGACAATTTTATCTGTTTGAAGCGGTTATTGAAGGGAAACGCGTTGAGTCGCTCGACCCTTATGCAAAAGTGGTTGGTGTGAACGGAAAACGGGGTTGCCTTCTCGATCCATCTTCACTCAATCCGGACTATTGGATAAAAGAGCGTCCGTTATTCGATTCTTCGCAGGAAGCGGTTATTTATGAGGCGCATGTCCGTGACTTGACGAGTCATCCGGAAAGTGGTGTCACACATCGCGGGAAGTTTTTAGGGATGACGGAAGTCGGGACGACGACGTCAAACGGTTACCCGACCGGTCTCGATTACATCACATCGCTAGGAATCACGCATCTTCAGTTGATGCCGATCTTTGATTACGGGTCGGTCAATGAATCTCGTGAGAGTGAAGACAACTACAACTGGGGTTACGACCCGGTGAACTACTTCGCCGTTGAAGGGTCATATGCCTCATCTGCCGACGATCCTGCCAGTCGAATCGTCGAGTTAAAAGCCTTGATCCAAGCGCTCCATGACCGTGGCATTCGTGTCATCATGGATGTTGTGTTTAATCATACGTACGATGCGTTGACAACACCGCTCGGGCAATTTGTACCGGACTATTATTACCGCCTGAACGAGGACGGCACGCTGGCCGACGGTTCGGCGTGCGGTAATGACACGGCTTCGGAACGGGCGATGATGCGCAAATTGATCGTTGAATGTGTCACGTATTGGGCGGAGGAATTCATGATTGATGGGTTCCGGTTTGATTTGATGGGGCTGCATGACGTCAAAACGATGAATCAGGTGCGAAAAGCACTTGATCGCATCGATCCGTCGATTCTCGTTATCGGCGAAGGTTGGGATTTAGACACGCCACTCGCTGTCCGTAAAAAAGCGAACCAGCATAATGCGCATAAAATGCCGCGGATTGCGCAGTTCAATGATGCGATTCGTGACGGTGTTCGCGGAGATGTCTTCATCGAAGATTTGCCAGGGTGGATCAGCGGTAATACGGATATGACGGCTGACGTGAAGCGGGGGATTGCTGGCGGAATCACGAGTCAAAGCTTTGCGGATGAACCGAACCAGGTGGTGAACTATGTAGAGTGTCACGATAACCTGACGCTTTGGGACAAATTGATGATCACGAATCCGGAAGATGATGAATCGACGCGTCGCCGTCGTCATCGTTTGGCAACCTCGATTGTATTGCTCAGCCAAGGGATTCCGTTCCTGCATAGCGGACAGGAATTTTTCCGGACAAAAGACGGTGATGAGAACAGTTTCAATTCGGGCGAGGTCGTCAACCGTGTGGATTGGACCCGTGCCGAACAGGAAGCACCAAGTGTGGAGTACGTAAAAGGATTGCTTCGTCTCCGGAAGCAGTATCCGTTGTTCCGTTTGGAGAACACGGAGCAGATTCGTAAACACTTACGTTTCTTCGACGAAGAAGAGGGCGTGATTGCGTTCGAACTAAGCCGTCACGTTGAAGGGTATGTGGAACGACATGTTGTCTACCATAATGCGCTCGAAGAAGCGGTGGATGTGAAGCTCCCGTCCGGTAAGTTTGAGGTAAACGTCGAGGATCATGCAGTGAACTTGACGGCGCCGCGTCTGATCGAAGATCGTCATGTGACCATTGCGCCACTTTCGACCTTTGTTGTGACGGAACGTCGACCGGACTACAGCAAATATGCGGTAGCCGGAGGTGCAGCGCTCGCTGTCCTCGGTCTCTGGTACGTGGCGAAAAAACGGAAACGCAAGTAACGGCAAATCAAAAGGAGACGTTTTTATTCCGTCTCCTTTTTTGTTTCTTCTGCTGTTTTTGATGCCTCAAGTTGCATCATTTTTTGAACGAGAATATGTTTTGGCATATGCATCAATTCCTCGAGTGGGACGTTTAACTGTTTAGAGAGCTCAACAGCTGTCTCCGGTGACAATTGTAAGGGCCGCATGGTCATTCTCCTTTCTTTTATTCACTATCGTTACCGTCAGTATACAGGAAAAGGAGAGCGGGGGAGAATGTGTTGCTTGAACACATTCAAAATCGAAAATGTCGTTCCCCGTTGCTAAGCTGAAAGTAGGAAGTGATCAAATGTACAAACAATTCGCAGACTATCAATTTCATCAGACAATCGAATGGTTAGAACGTGTTGGTGAGGGATGGATCTTATATTTGGCGCAAACAGGATTCCTGTTATTTGACGAATCGGCTCAAATTCGCTGGGAGCTGGATTGGGCCTTTGCTCCGTGTGCGCTATACATCGACCCGGGCTGTCAACGTGCCGTTGCCTGGTTTCGAGACAAACAATTATACGGGTTAATCGATTTGAAGGACGGACAAATGGAAACACATGCGATTCCGAGTCACTTTAGCGAGGACTGGTTCAGCAATTTATATGATTGGCAAGAGGATGACCTTTTTCTTTATTCTGCAGAATCAGATGTCGTGGCGTTAAATGTGGCGGACCATACGTTTCGGTATAGTCGGTACGAGGAGGTTCCGCGCTTCGGAGAAGTCATCGAACGTGCTTATCAGCGAACGTATGACTTTGAACGATTTACCCCACAGGCGTACGTCACGCTTTATGATGCGGAACAGGCTTGTTTCCGAGTCGAAAACGTAGAATCGAATGAACGCTGGACCATCCCGTTCACAGGCGACCGGGATACGGTCATCCTGGATCAAATCGGGGAAACGACAGCTGTCGCCTCGACCAATTCGTTTCAACTGTTCAAACGGGACCAGGAAATCTTTTGTTCAGATGTTTGCGCAGATTATCAGTTGTTGAAAGTGATGCTATTGGATGAACGTGGAGACCGCCTCGTTGTGTTATCGGCGCCACCGCGATTTTGTCATAGCTGGTTACAAGTATTTGAACGCCCCCGTTCCTGAACCAATCGATCGGTTCAGGATTTTTTTATGAATCGATGATGATTTAAACAGGAAACGGGAACAGTCTTGATAGACAGGGAGGAGTGAAGGTATGGAGTGGATTGGAAGGCAGTTAGTGCGTTGGCGATATGGGGTGTTGCTTGTGTGGGCACTCTTACTTGCTGGGGCGGTCTATTTTGGGCTGCAATTGCCTGGGGAGTTGAAAGGAAATGGGTTCGCCATTCAAGATGGCCGGTTTCAATCGGTTGAAGAGACATTGAACGAGCGCTTTGACCGGGCGGGTGCAACGATGATTGTGCTGTTTGAAGGCGGTGATTTGGATGGTGTGATGGAAGAACAACGTCAAAAACTAGAAGAAATACGTGACGTAAAAGGTGTCATCACCCCTGCGGAAAATCCGGAGGGACGTTCCGGCGATGTGGCTTACTTTTTACTCGAGTTTGATGATCATGAATCGGCAGAAGCATCGATTGAAGAAGTCCGGGGAGCGTTGATTCAAGATTCCGATACAGACGTGAGACTGACCGGTGAACCGGTCTTTGCGGAAGATTTGAATGAGGCTTCGAAAAATGACCTGATTCGTGCGGAATTGATCGGGATTCCGGTTGCGTTACTCGTCTTGCTAGTTGTCTTTGGGACGCCGCTCGCGGCCCTGATGCCATTGTTTGTAGGATTAATTACCTTTATTGTGGCGGCCGGGGCATTATTCTTTTTTGCGCAAAACATGGAGCTGTCGATTTTCGTGTTGAATGCCGTCGCGATGATTGCCATTGCATTAGGAATTGATTTTTCACTATTGCTCGTCAATCGATACCGGGAAGAGCTGGCGAAAGAACAAAGCCGTGAAGAAGCGATTGTCCGCACTGTCGCGACAGCCGGTCGTTCCATCCTGTTTTCCGGATTATGCGTGTTCGTTGGATTGGCCGGATTGCTGTTCATTCAAGTGGACGTATTCCAGGCAGTAGCCCTCGGTGCGTTGATTGCCGTCGCGGGAGCCGTCTTGTCGGCGCTCACACTTTTACCATCTTCTCTCTACTTGGTCGGAGATGCGCTGAATAAAGGACGATTGATCAAATCAAAAGAGGGACGTTCAGAGGAACGGTGGCAAAAGCTTGCCCGCTTTGTCATGAAACGTCCTGTCATGATGACGATTTTCGCCTTACTGCTGTTATTGCCAAGTCTTTGGTTTGTGCGAGATTTGGAGTTGAACATTCCGGACGCGGATGCCTTGCCGACATCCTATGAATCTCGAGCAGCTCTTGAGCGTTGGGATGAGTTGTTCGGCGAGAACTCCACGGACGCCGTCATCCTGTTTGAAGCGAACGATTTGACGGACCCGATGATTCTTGAGGAATTGACGGACTTGACGGCTGAACTGGAGGAAGAGTCCATAGTCAACAATGTCTCGACATTCCTGACAGTGGCGAACCTCACGCCAGAAGAATTTCGTCAGTTGCTTCAAGTTGCTCCGGACCAGCTGGAGCAATTCAATCATTTCGTCACGCTCGAAGGGAACACGGATTTGGCTCTCCTCAACGTCAGTTTCGACGTCCCACCGAGTGACAAACAAGCGCAGGCGTTCGTACGTGATTGGCGCGACCAAGGTTTTGAGATTGGAGGACCTGCAGCCTTTAACGAAGAAATCTACGAAGAGATTTACGATAGTATTCCTTTTGCTGTCGTCACCGTCATCTTGGCAACGCTCTTCATTCTCATGTGGGCGTTCCGCTCGATTTTGATTCCGATCAAAGCAATCATCATGAACGTGCTCGGACTCGGTGCCACGTTCGGTTTACTCGTTCTGATCTTTGAATCGGGTTATATCTATGACGCAGAGACGATTGGCATTTTGACGCCGGTGTTCATCTTCTCTCTCGTCTTCGGGTTGTCGATGGATTACGAGGTGTTCCTCGTGTCGCGTATCGAAGAATACTACCGGGAGACAGGAGACAATGACTATGCGACAGAGATGGGTCTCGCCAAAACGAGTAAAATCATCACGTCGGCAGCCATCATTATGATTGTCGTCACGGGAGCGTTCGCCTTCACCGGAGTCAGCCCGATCAAGCAGCTCGGTGTCGGGATCGCGCTCGCCATCTTCATCGATGCGACGATTATCCGCATCTTGTTGGTTCCTTCTTTAATGAAGCTCTTCGGGGATTGGAACTGGTGGTGGTTCGGAAAAACGAATTTACCGAAACGTAACATGCATTAAACAGATGATTCATATACTGAATCAATTCTGTGGTAAACTACGTACAAGATTACGCGCAATTTAAGAAAGGAAGGTCTTTATGGATACCGAGAGGACATGGCCTCTGTTCCAGCTTCCGGACTTCTAGCGTTGAGCGATCACAATGACGTGTATCAATCAACAATCGGAAGATCGGAGATGGAACAGATGGAACCGCAGCTACGACTGAGGATCCTCCTCTCCGTCAAGAACGGGGAGGACAATCGGAATGAAACGAGTTGCTACCATAGTGCTCGGAACGCTGATTATGGCGTTCGGTTATTGTTATTTGAATGAACAGTTTGGATTGGCAGAAGGGGGATTCGTCGGACTCGCGTTGCTCGGTCGTTATTTATTTGATTTTGACCCGGCACTTTCGATGATCTTGCTCGATTTCCCATTTTTCATCATTGCACTTTGGTGGAAAGGATGGCGTTTTGTCGGGCAGGCACTGCTTGCGGCTTCGTCATTATCGCTCAGTTATGCGATGTGGGAGAGACTCGAGTGGTTGACATTCAATGTCCAGGTCTGGCCGGCGACACTTCTTGCTGCGGTCGCAAGTGGAATCGTGACGGGATACGGACTCGGACTCGTTTTGAAGTCCGGTGGGGTGACCGGCGGAGATGACTTGTTTGCCCTTGGTTTGTCAAAGTGGACAGGCATGTCGGTCGGAACGATTTTAATCGTCTTGGATGTAGTCGTCTTAGGCGTCTCACTCATCTATTTGCCGCTAGCAAATGCGCTCTATACGCTGGTTGCGGTGTCAATCGCCGGACGTGTCGTCACCAAGATGCTTGTCGTCGATGAGCCGGAAGCGACACCTGTTATGCCAAATTGGACACCAAAAAACGATCTCGCATGAGATCGTTTTTTATATTGTCACAGCATCTCTTGCCGCATTATCTTACACTGAGAGATGAAGGAGTGAAGAAGATGAAATGGATGATTCCGAAACAGCATGGCGCCTGGTCCATGCTCATTTTACCGTTTGTTTTAGGAGGGATGGTCGGCGGATGGACGTGGGCCCACTTGCCCTTCGCAATCGCCTGGTTGTTCGTATATATGGGCACATTTTTCTTGTTTCAATACATAAAACAACGCAAAAAATCACGGGAACTTCTAAAGACGATTGTTGTCTATCTCATGATCGCCATAGTCGCGATTGCACCAGTTCTAATTTTTGAACCCCGGCTCATCGGATTCGCACTGGCGATGATGCCATTCGGACTGATCAATGCCTATTTTGCGAAACAAAAAGACGAGCGTAACCCATGGAACGATGTGAGTGCGGTCATGTCGTTTTGTATTGGTGGGATGGCCAGTTACTATTTGGGGGCACAAGAACTTACAGGAGCGATCGCCTGGGTATTTCTTTTGCCGTTCCTTTACTTCTTAGGGAGTATCTTTTATGTGAAGACGATGATTCGGGAGAAACAAAATAAAGCGTACCGGAATCTGTCCTGGGGGTATCATCTGCTTCTAGTCGCCGGATTCGTCGGCTTTGGATTTCCACTTTTGGCAATCGCCTACGCACCAAGCCTGATTCGTGCGATGGCGTTTTACGGCAAAAAGATCCCGATTATGAAAATCGGAATCTTTGAAATCGCGAACTCTGTATTTGTATTGGTTTGTCTCGGCGTGTATTTGACGTTGTAGTTCAATGACTGGAAGAGGTGCTGGCGATTACAGCGGCCGTCGTTGCGGCGGCCATCGCCTGTTGCATCGCTAGGAGATGAGCAAATGTACCGTGTAACAGTAACTCGCTCGCTTCTTCGGTAATATTTTCCGCTGCGACCAGTTGCAACGCGACTATCACGCTGTGTGTATTAAACCAACGCTGTTTTTCTTTTTCCGCTTCAACAATTTCTAGTACGGCGTGTACGTTTGCGGAACTTGGCTCTGCGACAATCGTGAGCAAGGCAAGAGACGGCAAGTGTTCCCGCTTAACTGACACACCGGCGTCCCCGAGTATTGATCGCCATTCAAGTAGACGTTCGACGGAAGCGGCCTGAGTCAATTCGCTAAAAGCGAGAAGGTGGGATACGAGTTGAAGCTCATTTGATTTCGGGAGCTCCTCTTTCAACGTTTCGTAATACGTCTCAATACGTTCGTTCAAGTCGATCGGGTCGTCAAACACTTGCACGAGGACGAGGGCGGACAGTAAATCTTCTTCGCTCGTCAGCCAAGGATGGTGTTGTTTAAACGTCTGATATAACTCGGTAGCTTCGTTGAGACACCGTTCAGGGTCATCAACGTTGATCAACTGATTTGCTAAAAATGGACGCAAGGAGCTGAAGCGAAAGTGCTTACGGTCGAGCAGTGTATCGAGCCGGAGCGCTTCGTCGATGGCAGGACCGATGTCCTCGTACTTCGCATCGAGAAACGACAGCCAGACGAGGTTGTGGTTTCCTCTAAACTTGGAGAACAGTCCTGTCTTCTGCTTTAATGTCTCCCGGGCGGAAGCGAATCGCTTTGCGCTGAACGGCGTGCGGTGGACAGCATAATGGAGTGCCATGAGCCGACGGAAATCGTCGGATAGCTCCCACTTTGTCGCAGCCTGAATTTGCTCGAGTGCCTCTAGGTATTGTGTATAACGTGTCAACATAACATGAACCTCCTTTATCTTACCTACGTATAGAAGAGTTGAATGGATTCAAAAAAGCCGCCACGGAATAAGTTCCTGGCGGCTTTTAATCATTGTACTTGAGTGTACAGTTTTTGCATGTACTCATTCACTTCGTCGGCTGCTTGGAACATCATGAATGAATGTTGCATGATGATTTCCGGTGAGAAACCGAGATCGAGGTCGAGTGTAGACGCGAGCGTGACATCACGGTCGCTGTCGAGTACACAACGGAAGTATTTGAATTCTTGGTTGAACTCGTTTAAAGCGTTAAGAATCGGTAAATCATCGACGTAGTCTGGAACATGCGTCACGGTTGCAGCATATAATTCAGCGTCTGTCGTCTTCTTGTTGAAGGCGATAATCATAACGGGTTGTGCCCCGGATTTAGTCGTTTCACGCGTCAAGAACGTGACGTGTGTTTCAGTATCGCTTTCTTTGAACGTCATGTTGCGTTCAGCAGCAAGCGCTTTGAATGATTCTACTTTTTCTTCGAAGTTCACAAGGAAATCCCCCTTAGTAAGTCGTTACTCTAACTTTCCCCCATTTGGCGCGGGAAAGCAAGGGGAACTAGCGTTTCATCAACATTTTGATGGCTTCTTCTACCGTTTCCGACGTATCTTCGCCATCTTCTTGAGCGGTGATGATACATTGCTCCAGGTTTTTTGCCACAATGATGGTCGATGCACGGTCGAGTGCTGACCGGGCGGCACTCAGCTGTGTTACGACGTCGCGGCATTCCTTCCCTTCTTCCATCATACGGATGATCGCGCGAATCTGACCCTCGACGCGTTTCATACGGTTCATTACTTTCGGATCATATTGATACTGTTCCATATCGTTCACCTCTATAGTAAAAATTAAAAAAGATTCAGTTACCCAACTATTTATTGTGTAGTCTCATCTTAATACGTGGGGGAGTATGTGTCGAGCATCAACGTTCAAAACGACTGAATCTGAAAGTTCTCCAATTCGTCAAACTTATTTCTTGCAATTAGATACCTAAGGGGGTATATTAATGACGTGGAAGCGAAATGTTCAATAAATCACAAACTTATTGAACGCCAGTAACCAAACTGAATTGAAAAAGATTTAGATGAAAAGGAAGGGTAGATATTATGAAAGCATCTGCTTTGAAACGTCAAATGGATTTTGATGTACCGGTAAATATTGTTGACGTTCGTGAACGCGACGAGTTTCAAGAAGCGCACATCGAAGGTGCAAAAAACTATCCGTTGTCTGAGATTGAATCATGGATTAATACATTGGACCCATCTGTCGAATACACTGTCATGTGTCGTTCGGGCGCACGTAGTATGCAAGCGACTTGGCAAATGGAAGCGAAAGGTTATAAAGTGGTCAATATAGATGATGGCTTGATGAGCTGGCCAGGAGAAGTTGTTAGAGGAGGAAATGAACAATGAGTAAAAAAATCGTAATCGTCGGTGGAGTAGCGGGTGGTGCATCTGCAGCAGCGCGTCTTCGTCGTTTAAATGAAGAAAACCAAATTGTCATGTTTGACCGTGGGGAATATATTTCATTCGCAAACTGTGGTCTCCCGTATTACATCGGTGATGTCATCCAAGATCGTCAAAAACTTCTCGTTCAAACGGTTGAAGGGATGAACAAACGTTTCCAACTCGATATCCGCAACTTGACGGAAGTGATTAAGATTAACCGCGAAGAAAAAACGGTTACCGTTAAACACGTCCAAACAGGCGAAACGTATGACGAGTCATATGACGTGCTCATCTTATCACCAGGAGCAAAACCGATTCGTCCGAACATTCCTGGAATTGATGAAGCAGAAGATATCTTCACACTCCGCAACATTCCGGACACAGACAAAATCCGCAGCTACGTCGATGACAAAGCACCGAAACACGCAACTGTAATCGGTGGCGGATTCATCGGAATTGAAATGGCTGAAAACTTGCGTGAGCGCGGCGTCGACGTAACCCTCGTCGAGATGGCTGACCAGGTCATGACACCGCTTGACCGCGAAATGGTCGCACCAATTCATGAGCACATGCGCCTCCATGGGGTAGAACTCCAATTGTCAGATGGTGTATCTTCATTCTCTGAGAAAGGGAAGAAAGTACATTTGACAAGTGGACGCGTCATCGACACAGATATGGTCATCATGTCAATCGGTGTCGTTCCAGAGTCGACAATCGCACGTGAGGCAGGACTGGAAACAGGATTACGCGGTGCAATCCGAGTAAACGAAAAAATGCTCACATCTGATCCGAACATCTATGCGATCGGAGATGCGGTCGAAGTACTCGACTATGTGTTCCAGGAGCCGACAGTTGTGCCGCTTGCATGGCCAGCGAACCGCCAAGGACGTCTCGTTGCAGACATCATCAACGGTCGTGACGTCAAATACAACGGTACGATGGGAACAGGGATCGCGAAAGTATTTGATATGACGGTCGCATCGACTGGCTGGAACGAAAAACGTTTGAAAGCAGCAGGTAAGACATACGAAGCGGTCCACGTACACCCGGGTTCACATGCGGGATACTACCCAGGATCGACACCGATCTCACTCAAATTGTTGTTCCACCCGACAACAGGGGAAATTTACGGAGCGCAAGGTGTTGGTATCAACGGTGTCGATAAACGAATCGATGTCCTCGCGACAGCGATGAAGGGCGGTTTGACAGTTCTTGATCTTCCGGACCTCGAGCTTAGTTACGCACCACCATTCAGCTCGGCAAAAGATCCGGTGAACATGCTTGGATACACGGCATCGAACGTCGTCTTGGGTGACAACGAAGTCGTACACTGGGATGAAATCGATGAGCTCGTGAAGAACGGCGCGACGCTTCTTGATGTTCGTGACGAGTCTGAACACGAACTTGGAAAAATCCCTGGTTCAATCAACATTCCGGTGAACGCATTACGCGAAAACTTAGAAAAACTTGATCAAAATGAAACGATTTATGTGACTTGCCAAGTCGGTCTTCGCGGTTATCTCGCATCACGTATTTTGCGTCAAAACGGATTCAAGGTGAAAAACTTGAGCGGTGGCTACAAAACGTGGTCACAGATCAACCGTGACTTCGAAGCAATCGAAGAAGGCACGAAAGCCACGAACGAAACGGCAGCAACAGTAACAGAGGAGGCACCTCAAACAATGACAAACGCACCAGTTGGCGAGCCGGTGATTTTAGACACTTGTGGTCTACAATGCCCGGGTCCGATTTTAGAAGTAAATAAAAAAGTCGCAGAGCTTGGTGAAGGTGAGTCGCTCCGAGTGCTCGCGAGTGATCCTGGATTCTTCGCGGATATCGAAGCATGGGCGAAAAAGACAGGGAACAAATTAGTTTCAAAACAATTTGTGAATGGCCGTGTTGAAGCCATCCTTCAAAAAGGACAAGGCCCTGCGGCACCACAAGCAGGCGCACCGACGACAGACGGCGCATCAATGGTCGTCTTCAGCGGAGATCTCGACCGTGCCCTTGCCTCACTCATCATTGCACAAGGTGCAGCGGCGATGGGGAAAGAAGTCACGATGTTCTTCACATTCTGGGGACTCAACGTCATCCGAAAACCGGACGCACCTGAAGTGAAGAAACAAGGTCTCGAGAAAATGTTCGGCATGATGATGCCAGGACATGCCGGAGAACTTCCGCTCTCGAACATGAACTTCGGCGGAGTCGGTCAAAAAATGATGAAGAAAGTCATGAGCGACAAAAACGTTCCTTCTGTTGAAGAAATGATCAAGTCGGCACAAGAGGCAGGCGTCAAAATGGTCGCATGTACGATGTCGATGGATGTTATGGGAATCAAAGAAGAAGAATTGATTGACGGCGTCGATCTCGGTGGTGTGGCAGCATACCTCGGAGCTGCAGACGGCGGTAACTTAAACCTCTTCATCTAAGCATAAGTATTTGAATGAGCGATCGGTCCAGGCCGGTCGCTTTTTTGTGTGAAGAACGGGACCTTTCAAAAAATATTGCAATTTTCGTATAACTTTCCTATAATTCTAGTCATGTTAAAAAAGTTAACATGACGAATTGGATTAGTTTTTTAGAATGATGGAGGTTGACGTATGGAGAAGTTTATTGAGGATCTCGTTTCGTCTGCAAACGATTTGTTATGGTCTCAAGTGTTGATTGTCGTACTTGTCGCACTAGGACTTTATTTCACGGTTCATATGGGCTTTGTGCAATTTCGTATGATTCCTGAAATGTTCCGTCTTCTGTTCAAAGATGGAACAGAGCGTAAAAAAGGACAGGTGTCTTCGTTCCAGGCGTTCGCAATCGGAACAGCGGCGCGTGTCGGTACAGGAAACATTGCCGGTGTGGCGACAGCGATTGCGCTAGGTGGCCCGGGTGCTGTTTTTTGGATGTGGTTGATCGCGTTGATCGGAGCGGCTTCAGCATTTGTTGAAAGCACGCTTGCGCAAGTGTATAAAGTACGTGATGGACGTACATGGCGCGGTGGTCCGGCTTACTATATGGAGCGTGCACTCGGACAACGCTGGCTCGGAGTATTGTTTGCCATCTTGATCACGTTCTCGTTTGGTTTTGCCTTCAACTCCGTTCAGTCGAATACGATTTCTTTATCTATGAGTAATCAATTCGGTGTCAGTACGACGACGATCGGTCTTGCCCTTGCCGTCGTGACGGCGGTTGTCATTTTCGGGGGGATCCAATCCATCGCGCTCTTGTCGAGTGTGATTGTCCCGGTCATGGCTGGCGGTTATATCCTGCTCGCCCTTTGGATTATGGCTTCGAATGTATCGCTCTTGCCGGACGTGTTCACCCTCATTTTCTCTGAAGGTGTATTGGGAATTGAACAGCTCTTCGGCGGAGCAATCGGGGCGATGGTTCTTCAAGGAATTCGACGTGGTCTCTTCTCAAACGAAGCGGGTATGGGTTCTGCCCCGAACGCCGCGGCGACAGCAGAAGTATCACACCCGGTCAAACAAGGCTTGATTCAAGCATTCAGCGTCTTCGTAGATACGCTTCTCGTCTGTACGTCGACCGCGATGATTATCCTGATTTCAGGTGTGGCGGGCTCGGACTCATTTGCGGGCGTCGAGTTGACGCAAGCCGCTTTGACGACTGAAGTGGGTTCTTTCGCGACTTCGTTCTTGACGATTGCGATTTTCCTCTTCGCCTTTAGTTCGATTCTCGGGAACTACTACTACGGGGAGACGAACATCCAGTTCATCTCGGACAAGAAAATTTACATCGTGCTCTACCGCATCGGTGTAATCGCGATGGTCCTCTTCGGAGCGGTCCGATCAGCGGGTCTTGTCTGGTCGATTGCGGACGTATTCATGGGACTCATGGCTCTCGTGAACTTATATGCGATTTTCCGTCTTGCGAAAGTGGCTCGTGCTGTACTCGATGATTACTTGGCACAACGCCGCCAAGGAGACGATCCAGTATTCTATGTGGATTCGGTTGAAAACTTACCGGGACGTGAATACGTGGAAGCTTGGGAAAGCGAAGCGGAAGAAGTCAAAACAGGTACAGGTCGTTAAGTCGAACCGTCTATGGATTTCCATAGGCGGTTTTTTCATGTCCGGAAGACGGGTACAGATAAAAAAAGGGGGCGTTCATGGATGGAAACGACACATTATATTCGTGTTACCCCGGAAGTGTGGGTATCGTTTAATCAAGACCCGGAGATGATTCTGGACTGGTTGCTCCATATGCATGCACAGTATCGGGAACGAGATGAGACGTTGACGCTCCCGAACATCGAACCGTTTCAAAAAGTGCTGAGCCAGATCGAGGTGTATATCGATGGTGCGGACACATACAACATGGAGATGGCACTCGTCGGAGAAGAGCTCATCGTCAATGAGGCCCAGGCGGTTGTCGTCGGCATTCTCACACCACAACTCCTGCACGTCGTAAAAGATACATTACATGCTTTTGAAAGAAGCGATGTGAAAGATATGGCTTTCGTTGGGACAGATCAGTTCGAAGAAATCTGGCAGAGTTGGACGCAGTTGCAACAATTTTGCGAAACGGCGACCGAGCAAGAAGAACTTGTCTTAATTTATTATGAGTAATCGGAATCGACTGTGGTATAATTTCACAAAAATGCAGGAGGTTCGCTAATGGATGTCATCGGCTTGTTGCTTTGGATTGGGATATTCATCGCCCCCTTCCTCGGTTATCGGACGGGGAACAAGTGGCTCGGCCGGATTACCATGCTTTCTTTGATCTTTCTCCTTTCCGGTTTGGGCTATCGCTTGAGTGGGGGAGAGACGGGAGGAATAGTTGAAGGACTTTGGCAGACACTGATGGTGTCTCACCTTCTTCTCCTTGCGCTCAATAGTTGTTTGGTCAGCAAACGATTCGTACCGGAGATGACTTGGCTTCGCTTGGCATTAATCGGTTTCATCGGTTATGGACTTGGACACATATGGATAGCGATTATGACGGGGACTTGGGAATGGATGAACCAGGAAGTGCTGACTTTGAGTTTCATCATGGCACTAAGCCTTTTGCTCCTCGTCTCTTTGAAAACACTTGATCGTAGAATCGAAGCATAGAAAAATCCCGGGACCTGCGCATGACAGATTCCGGGATTTTTTTATTTCAAAGCGGTTTCGAGTGCTTTGACATTTTCACGCATCAAGTCAAAATAACTTTTCTCCATCTGGTCTTTTGTGACAGATTCCAAGTTATAAATCGTGACGGTTTTTGCGCCGATCTCATCTTTCACGACTTGCGCGACTTTCGGGGTGACGGTCTCTTCAAAAGCGATATATTTCAAATCGTGCAGGCGCGCCTCCTCGATGATTTCCTTTAACGCCTGCTGTGACGGTTCTTCTGAAGGCGTAAGACCAGTGATTGGCAATTGATCAAATCCGTACCGTTCGGCTAAATAACCGTAAGCTGCGTGCGTGACGAGAAGTTCTGATTTTGAACCCTTTTCGACAGCGGTTTTCAGCTCGCTATCCAAGGCGTTTGCCTCTTCCTTGAACGTGTTCAAACGTTCAGCGAATTCATTCTTATAATCCGGAGCCTCTTCACTGAAGGCGATCTCAACGGATTCGGCCATCGATACCGCATTTGTCGGGTCGAGCCAGACGTGAGGGTCGTACTGCCCATGATCGTGTTCCTCCTCATCCGCGTCATGTTCATCCTCTTCGTGATGATGCACGGTATCAGAGGCAGAGAGGAGTTGAATCTCCTCGGCTGTTTTGACAAATTGGACAGGTTGGCCGTCCAAGCTTTTTTCCATTGCCTCGACATACGGCTCAAGGTCGTGGCCAATCGTCAAAAACAAATCTGCTTCAGCAATCTGGGTCATTTGCTTAGAAGTCGGTTCGTACGTATGGGGGTCTGCTCCGGGCGGGATCACCATTTCAACGTTGACACGGTCGCCACCGATTTCTTCAGCAATCGATTTCAGGGCAAACGTGGAGGCGTAGACGGTCAACTTCCCTTCTGTTGATTCAGAAGAGCGATCTCCCTCTGTGTTGCCACACGCGCCAAGTAGAAGTGTCCCGGCTGCAACGGCACCGAGAAGTACGTTTTTCATCAATCATCATCTGCCTTTCAGATTATACGATTTAAATCGTAATTGTTACGTTTTGTATCTGCGAATATTATTATAGTGTTCTCCCCAATGCACGTCAAGCATCACATCGAGGGATAGGTTTTTGAAAAAAACGGGAATATGATTAAAAAAAGAAGAACGAGGAGTGGATTGTATGAGAAAGGAGACCGCCTGGTTTGTCGGTGGTGCGGCATTGGCCGCCGCGACAGCGGCAGGGGCAAGCGTGTGGAATCAGTATGGATCACTTGTCAGATGGCAAGAACCTGAATTACCGGTTCGTCCTTCGACGCGAAAGCGGCACACGTACACGTATAAAATTATTGATGACCGTCCGCTCCAATTTGATTTGTATATTCCGCCAGGTGAGGGACCGTTCCCGGTCGCGGTGTATGCACACGGTGGGGCGTTCGTTCGTGGGAGTCGGAATATGGTGACGCTGTTTCACCCGCTGCTTGATCACTTCTTAGCGAAAGGGATTGCCGTTGCAAGCATTGACTACCGTCTGTTTGAGGATGGCGTCTACTTTCCGGACAATATTATCGATGTGTCCGACGCACTGTGCTATTTGAAGCAGCACGAGTCGTTGCTTCATCTCGATACTGACGATTTAGTCGTTTGGGGGGATTCGGCGGGAGCGGCACTCATGCTCGCGACCGCATTGGACAGACATCAACAGTTCATCGGAGAGTTGGGGGACGACTTACCCGAGATTAAAGGTGTCATCGCACTCTACCCGCCGACAAATTTCTTGTTGTTCAAATTTATTCAGACCTGGCTTGCCCACTTAAAATTTTATGAAGGAAGCCGGGAGGAGTGGCGTGAACTCATGGTAAAATGTTCGCCGGTGACACACCTGTATGCGGATGCACCCCCAATTTTGCTCCTGCACGGCAAGAAAGACCCGATTGTCCCGTTCGGACAGGCGCTTCATTTTGTCGAACATGCCAGTGATGTCGGGGCGAATGTACAATTGATTTCTTTTCCGAATGGAACACATTCCCTTGCGAGTTTCCTGCAATCAGACAATCCGATTAAAGAGGGGCAACTGATGGAGCGGATTGACCGTTTCATCGACGATTGCATTTCGTGACGTTGCGATTTTTTGGAAAGATGGTACGATGGGGAATGATTGAAAGAGAAGGAGTGAAGCACGTGACAGAACTTTGTTTGGTTCGACATGGTCAAACCGACTGGAACCGTCAGGAGATTATTCAAGGTAGAGAAGACAACCCGTTAAATGCGCTTGGACGCCGTCAGGCAGAAGAGAGTGCAGCTTTTTTAAGTCAGGAAGAGTGGGATGTCATTGTAGCGAGTCCACTTTCCCGTGCGGTCGACACAGCGAGTTATATCGCGGAAGCGTGTGGAATGGACAATGAAGGAATTGTTTTGGATGAGCGGTTCATTGAGCGGGAGTTCGGATACGCCTCAGGGAAGCCTGTAAAAGGCATTTACGAAGCCGTGCAAGCTGACGACCGCGAGCGGATTCCGGGTCTTGAATCAGAAGATGAGATGCGTAGTCGCGTCCTTGAAGGGATGCAACACCTCGTCGAGACACATCCGGGAAAACGGATTATCGTCGTATGTCATTCCCATGCTATCAAAGCGGCTTTATCGGCTGTTGATGAGACGTACACGTTCCGTCACGCGATGCGAAACGCGTGTTCAAACTATATCACTTATGAAAACGGTCAATTTTATGTGAAGGCGGTCAACGTGGCTGACCATATCACAGATACGACCGTTGTGAAATGAGGGAACAATCATGACGACCTTACTTTGGGTATTTATTATCGCATCGTTTGTCGTCGCTTTCGCAGGGTTGATTTATCCTGTGATCCCAAGCGTCCTTTTCTTATTCATCGGTTATCTGATTTATGGATTTGGATTTTCGTTTGATCCCTTGACCTGGACGTTTTGGTTATGGCAAATCCTGTTTCTTGTCTTCCTGTTCGCGGTGGATTATCTTGTCACTCGAGCGGCTGTCGAGAAACGGGGAGGCTCAGAACGGGCAAAATGGGGAGCAACCATCGGACTCATTGCCGGACCGTTTATCTTTCCGCTGGTCGGCGTGCTGATTTTCCCATTCATCTTCGCGTTTCTCGCCGAGTTGACATTAGGCAAGAAAACGAAAGAAGCGTGGGACATCGGGGTCGGAACGGTCCTTGCATTTCTCGGTAGCACGCTGTTGAAGTTGGTCGGGATGTCGATGATGGTGATCTTATTCTTTATGTACATTTAAGACGAAGGAGCTTCTTCTTCGTCTTTTTGTTTGAGAAGTTTACGAAAAAGGGGAAAGAAAAACAGGGACCACGATTACTCGTAAGACCCTGTTTTGACAAGCTGATTAAAAGCTGAACGACTGAATGACTGTTGTAACTCGACTTTTTTCTCGAAAAAGGCGGGTTTCAGATTGGCTTTCGCAACGCCTTCACCAACGAGAGAATCAAGCACTTGCTTCGTTGCATCTTGTTTCGGGATGAGCATCAGTCCTTCGGCGACGAACGTATGATGATCATTCAGCGCCCGTTCACTCGTGAAGGTCAGTGCGACTGCGGCCGGCTGATTTGCCCGTGACGTAATGACTGCCTCGGCGAGCAGCAGGATGCGTTTGTTCAAATAATGATGAAGCGTGACGGCGGCTTCGGTGGGAACCAGCATTTCGAGTAGCCACTCGTTATCATGTTCCTTCGAAATAATCAGGCCGTCGAGTAAGTTGATGGGTAAGTTTAGTTCGTTGCCGTACTCATCTTGGACAAGCCGGACTTGGACGAGGCGAAACGTTTTCATCAGATCGTTCCTTTCCGCGTTTTCTTTAGACCATCTTAACACAGTAGAAGGGTAAGAATGTGTTAAGATAACTGGGAAGAAACAGAAAATATAGAGAGTAAGGGAGGCATCAACATGAGTTGGATGGTTGGGTTAATCGGGTATGTGGCGATTCTCGCAATCGTTTATTATGGTGTCCTTTTCTTCAAAGTGAAACGGGAGCGGAGTCGAGCCGGTTACCGGATTTTTCTTCTGCTCGCCGGATTATTTTTAGTCAGTGGGAGTGACTATATCATCGCGTTATTCCGTGGCGACACGGAGGCGACGTTTTGGCAACGGACGGTCTATTTTGTCTTCATCTTGCTCTCTTTGACAGCCGCGCTCTACTTTCGGAGAAAAGAAGATCACAACCAAGCGGGAGAAATGACGGTAGTATAAAGAAAAGGCTGTGGGAATTCCCACAGCCTTTTCTTTATTTCGGTACGCGCGTTTTGCGGATCATTTCCAGCTTCAAATCCCAAAGCGGCTTGCTGAACGTGACCGAGTAGACTTCCGGTAGACGTAGACGTTTATACTCTTCCCACAGTCCGTTCATCTGTTCGTGGTGATAGTCTCGGATTTCACGTGCACTCGGTAAATCATAGACCCGTTTCCCATTCAGGAAGATTGGTTCCAACAAACGCTTCACATGGAAGTTGCGTGTCTTGATTTTGAAGGCCGGGTCCCGCACATCGATGAGGTCGATCTCAGTGTAAGACTCGACCGGCTCGTCTGCGAGGGCGATATAATCCCCTTTGAACATTTTCGTCTCATTATCGATGATGCGATACAGTTCTTTTTTATGAGGGGTTGTCGTTTTCACTTTCGATGAAGACACTTTGATGACGGGTTTCAACTCCCCGTTTTCATCTTCCCGTGCCACAAGCTTGTATACCATGCCGAGCGCGGGTTGTTCATATGCCGTGATCCCACGTGTCCCGACGAGGAATGTATCGGCCTCGGCTCCTTGCATGCGTAAGTCTTGAATGACATATTCATCAAGGTCGCCGGACACGACGATTTTGACATAATCGAGCCCCGCTTCGTTCAAGGCTTTGCGTGCCCGTTTCGACAGATAGGCAAGGTCTCCTGAATCGAGTCGGACCGACTTCAGGCGATGTCCTTTCGCTTCAAGCTCTTTGGCGACTTTGATCGCATTCGGTAAACCGGACTTGAGTGTGTCATACGTGTCGATGAGTAAGCTCGTATTGTCCGGATACATGTCAGCGAATGAACGGAACGCAGATAACTCGTCATCGTGAAATTGAATATCGGCGTGCTCCATCGTCCCACCGGTCGGTACATCGAAGTCGCGTCCTGCCGACACAAGGCTCGTCACGTCAAAACCGGCGATATAAGCAGCACGTGTGCCGTAATACGCCGCATCAACACCTTGCGCACGACGGGCGCCTCCCTCAAGTAACGTCTCGTTTGGAGCCGATTGACGAATTCGCGCATATTTCGTCGCGATGAGCGATTCGTGGTTGGCGATATTGAGAAGTGCCGTTTGGAACAGTTTCGCTTCAAAGATTGTCGATTCGATCCGGACGACTTGTTCGTGAGGGAAAATAACTTCACCTTCCCGGACGCTATATAGTGAACCGGTGAACTTGAAGTTCCGTAAAACGTCCTCAAACTCATCCTCGAAGTCGAGTTGCTTTTTCAAATAACGAATGTCCTCTTCCGTGAACGAGACGTTCTCCAAATAGTGGACAATGTTTTCGAGTCCGGCGAAGACGACGTAACCGCCACTGAACGGATTCGAGCGGTAGTAGAGGTCAAACACGACTTTTTCGTTGTGGCGACCTTGTTTCCAGTAGATATACATCCAGCGTGGGAGATAAAGGTCTGTGTGAAGTGCTAAATTGCGATGTAACATATAAATTCCTTTCTGTTTTACGTCACTTTCCGACGACGGTCGCACCGAGAGTCGTGACGAAGTGTTCGAGCGCCCATTCGTGTCCGACCGGGTTGAAGCTCTGGACGGCATCGGCATGGACGACGATTTGATAACCGAGGTTGTAAGCATCGACCGCTGTATGGAGGACGCAAATGTCTGTACACACACCAACGAGATGGACTTCAGTGATCCCGCGTTCACGTAAACGCAAGTCGAGATCCGTTCCGGCAAAGGCGCTGTATCTCGTCTTATCGATCCAGTGATCCGCCACTTTAGATGCCGTTTTTACGTCACCGTACAATTCTCGCCCTTCCGTCCCGCGAATGTTGTGTGGAGGGAATAGCGTCGTTTCTGGATGATACGTATCGCCCGCATCGTGGACATCGTTCGCAATGACCACATAATCCTCTGCGGCGAAGGTTTCAATCAACTGGACGATTCGTTCTTCTATATCCTGCCCAGGTTTACCGCAAGTTAAACGACCCGTGTCAGCGATGAAATCAAATGTATAATCAATGACAATCAATGCACGCATAGGGGGTGCTCCTCTCTGTAATCGGTATATGGCTATCTTTCTTATTCTAATTCATTATACATCATGCGAGAAAGATTATTTTTCCGTGGGTCGGGTAGAAGATGAAGTAGACTGTCAGTGAAAGGGGATTGCGTACATGTTACTGTCATCAAGCGAACTGTCTGATCATTTATCCCGTTTAGACGGCTGGGAAGTGGTGGAAGGAGAACTTCAAAAAACGTATCGTTTTGAAACGTTCCCGGAAGCCATCCAATTCGTGCATCTGGTCGCGGATCTGGCGGAGTCAATCAATCACCACCCGAACATCTTAATCGAATATCGGAATGTCACGTTGACGGTATCGACTCACGATGAGGGTGGAATCACGGCAAAAGACATAACACTTGCGAAAGGGTGTGAAGAGGTTGTCTAAATTGTACATGACGTTCGCTTCAGGGAGTGTCGCGAATCAAATTAGTAAAAAACCGGGTGTCATCATGGCGAGTGGCCGTGAAACGATTCTATTGTCCGAAGGGGAGCACAACCCGTTTCAGAGCGGAAAAGTATTTGAAATTGAAGAATCGTCGGGGCAGCTGTCCTCGCGGGGGAGCATTTTATATGCCAACGTACCGGTCGATTCGAACGCCAGAAAGTTATTGTTCCACCAGCTGTTAAAAGAGAAAGTGCATATTGGCGCAGGAGTGAACCATTCTGTAAATTATCGATTTGGGTACGACCCGGACGATGAACACGCGATTCTCTTCATTCAATTTGAAGGAAGCGCACAACCGTTTTTGGATTCACCTGATTACGCGGTCTTTCAAGAGCGATTGAACGAGGCGATTGAACATAGAGGGGCCGGTCCGATCATAAAACACTATGTCGTCAATGAATCAGATAATCTATAATGAAGATAACGTCATGTTAGGGGAGGATTTTTATGAACAAGAACTATTTCTGGTTGGGGATGGCTGCAGGTGCGGTAATTGGAGCAGCGGCATCACTTCTCCATAGCGAAACGCGTGATCAACAAGTGAAGCAACTGAAAGGGATCAAATCGAAGTTCAAGTCATCGAACACGTCGACTGAAGCACATTCGGTCGGTCTCCAGGTTTCTTCTAAAGGAAACTTGAAAGATCGTGTGATGGATTTGAAAGCACTATATGAAGAAAACCAAGATACAATCCAAAACCTCGTCGAAGACGTAAAAGATTTGGTGGACGCTTTACAAGAGGCGCGTCATAAAAATCAAATCTAAGAAATGGCCAAGCAGATCTGCTTGGCCATTTCTAATTCCTCATAAAAACCGGGCGAGCAATCCGATAATCGCCAGACCGACAATGACATAAAAGAACCACTTTCCGTCACCCGAGTGGATCATCGGAGGGGCATAGGAGCGTCGGCGATACTTACCGTGATGTGCCGGACGGGAATAAGGGACTGTGAATCTCGAGAGCGGGATGGCGAGCAGGAAGCCTGCCAAGAAGCCGTACACATGTCCCCATAAAGCCACATTTCGCCCAAGTAGCGTGAAGACGGCGCTGAGCGCGACGAAAATATAAACTAACCGGGCGTCCTGGGTGTACATCAACGTGCGACGGAATCGGCCGATGAAGACAAAGAAACCGAGAATCGCCAGGATGGCGCCGGATGCACCGGCCTGAAGATAAAACAAGTTGCTGACTGTGAAATAGGTGAACAAGTTGGCGAGAGCCCCGGCGAGCATGTAAAATAAGGCAAATTTCACATGCCCGACCATTCGTTCCATCGCCGGTCCGAAAATAATCAGTGCGAACGAGTTGAATAGTAAGTGACCAAGACTCAAATGTATGAAGTTGGCCGTGAACAGGCGATACCATTGACCGTCAGCCAATGCTAAATGGAACGATCCGCCAGTCGCCACGATTCGTAAACCTGGCGCGAAAGAATCGATGACAAACACAAGGAGTTGGATTACAATGAACAGCGTTACGAGTGGATATGCCCGTATAAACGTTTGTACATTTTCCGTACGACTAAACATAACATCACCTCTTTCCTCAATTGTATAAGGAAACGAGTGGAAAAGGAAAGGAGCGAGTGTTTCGTGATTGTAGGAATTGGAATCGACATCGTCGAGCTTGATCGGATTGCTCGCTCGATGAAACAAGAGCGGTTTACGAAGCGGTTATTAACAGACGCCGAACTCGAGTTGGCGCAAAGTTATCCGGAACATCGTCAAATCGAATTTATCGCTGGCCGATTTGCCGCGAAAGAGGCCTATGCAAAAGCGGCCGGTACCGGCATTGCGCGAGGTCTGTCTTGGCATCATATTGAGGTCTTACCGGATGAAACGGGACGGCCGGTCATGAGCGCACCAACCGATGGGCGGATTCATGTCAGCATCAGTCACAGTGAACACTATGCGATTGCGCAAGTCATCATTGAAAAGGAGGCGCATCATGTTTCGTCCGAGTCGTATTGAAATTGACCGGGCAGCGATTGCCCATAATATACAAGAATTAAGAAAACGGATTCCGCAAGCCATCATGGCCGTTGTCAAAGCGAATGGCTACGGTCATGGAGCCGTAGAAGTCGCAAAAGTCGCGCTTGAGAATGGAGCGACGATGCTCGGTGTCGCTTTGTTAGAAGAGGCCATCGAGTTGCGGGACGCGGGCATCTCTGCCCCGATTCTCGTCATGGAAGCACAGTTCCCGGATGCGGCAGGTGTTGCTGCCGAGCGGGGGATCACGCTATCGGTCTTTTCAGCCGAGTGGCTGGAAGAAGCGAAACAGTTTTTGAACGGTCAAACGCTCACCGTTCATATTAAAGTGGATACCGGAATGGGACGTCTTGGTCTCCGGTCGCGTGAAGAACTGGATGCGATGCTAAATGCCGCAAATGAGTCATTTGACCTCGAAGGCATTTACACGCATTTTGCCACGGCGGATGAATTGGGTAGTGAGCTTTACTATGAGCAACAGGAACGGTTCGAGCGGTTAATAGAAGGGTTACATGACCGCTTCCGCTATGTGCACACTTCAAATTCAGCCGGTGCGATTCGCATGGCCGGGCAGGATGTGCCGTACAATCTCGTGCGCGTCGGAATTGCGATGTACGGACTTTACCCGTCAGCGGAGATGCAAGGGTTTTACTCCTTCCTCCGCCCGGCATTCACATTAAAAAGTAAACTGATGCATGTGAAGCGTCTGGAAGCGGGACAAACGATCAGTTATGGGGCGACGTATACGACGTCAACTGAGGAATGGATTGGGACGGTGCCGGTCGGGTACGCTGACGGATGGTTGCGCAAAGCGAGTGGCTTCGAAGTCGACGTGGAAGGGGAGCGCTGCCCGATTGTCGGACGTGTCTGTATGGACCGGTTCATGATTCGTCTCCCGAGAGAATATCCTGTCGGGACAGACGTGACGCTCATCGGCGGACCGATCGCGATTGACGAATTGGCAATGTACCTCGAGACGATTAATTATGAAATTGTCTGTGAGTTCACGGGCAGACTTCCGCGACACTATGTGTGAATCACAAATCGTGTGAAATTATCTGAATTCTTTCTCGATTTCTCTATATTTTCCCATCCCTGCGTGTTATATTGATAAAGAACGCGGGAGAATTTCCGCCAGTCCATGAAACGATTCTGGAGGTGTAAGATGTTGAAGCAGCGAACTGCGGGTGCGCTAGCGTCCGTCCCAGATCGGTTCTCGCAACAAGGGGGTCCGATTTCGATGAAAGACCGTGAAACACTGTCCTTGAACGATGTAGTGACATACTTGTCTAAAGAAATTGCTGATCGACAACACACACTGCGTGAAGAATTGGCGAAAGGCTATCAAGAGATGGCCGCGTTTAACTTGAATATGGCAGAAGAGATGCTTACGATTGAAGCCGAGGCCGAACATGCTCTCTTACGTCAAGTAAGTGGGGTGTGAGCGGAGTGATCGTAAAGCGTGGTGACGTATTTTATGCCAATCTGTCGCCCGTAGTCGGTTCAGAGCAAGGTGGCGTTCGACCGGTTCTTATCATCCAGAACGACATCGGCAATCGCTTTAGCCCGACCGTCATTGTCGCTGCGATTACAGCTCAGATTCAGAAAGCAAAACTGCCGACTCATGTGGAAGTATATCAAGAGAAGCACGGACTCGAACGAGACTCCGTCATTCTTCTTGAACAGATTCGTACGATTGATAAGCGTCGTCTGACTGACAAAGTCACGCATCTCGATGATGAGACGATGCATAAAGTTGACCGAGCGCTAGAGATCAGTATGGGATTAATCCCGCTCTAGCCTTACATAGATCAAGACTGATACACGGGTATCGGTCTTTTTTTAAAATGTTTTTTCGAAAAAATGGTTTAAAAATTTGCCTAAGGGGAATTAAAGTTAATCGTACTCAATTTATCTGTACGGACATTTAGGAGGGAATAGACGATGGATTTAGCGATTCGTGAACAAGTTATTGGAGAACAATTACACCTTTACGTATCCGGAGAAGTGGATACATATACTGCACCAAAACTGAAAGAAGTGTTGCATCCGGCCATCAGTGAGCAAGACGTGGTCGTTCATTTGGACGAAGTGGAGTATATGGACTCGACGGGCCTTGGCGTTTTCGTTGGCGCTCTTAAAATTGCGACGCGCAACGAAAAAGAATTATCGCTTGTCGGGGTAACGGAGCGGGTCAATCGTCTCTTTGAACTGACAGGGCTCCATAAACTTCTTTCAATCAATTCGAACGTAAGAGGTGGCACGCAATGAACAATGTTGAACAGACGGTAATGACGTTCCCGGCCAAACCGGAATATGTCGGTGTGGTACGTTTAGTCGTTTCAGGAATTGCGAACCGTATGGGATATACGTACGACGAAATCGAGGATATTAAAATCGCGGTTTCGGAAGCATGTGGCAATGCAGTCCAGCATGCATATGAAGATCATCAAGAGGGAGAGGTCAAGCTGACTTGTGGCGTATATACAGACCGTCTCGAAATGACGATCGAAGATTCGGGCAAGACGTTCGCGGATGATGTGAAACGTCAAGCTGCTCCGGTCGAAGAGACGACGGAAATTGAATCGCTCCACGAAGGAGGACTTGGTCTGTTCCTTATCGAAGCGTTAATGGACGATGTCTCGATCAATAAAGACAACGGTGTCAAAGTGACGATGACAAAACTCCTTAACAGGGACGAGGTGGATCAGAGTGCCAGCAAAATCTCAACAACGCCATCACAGTGATGACGAGGTATTAGAGTGGATTGAACGCTATCAACAAGACGATCAAAATGAAGAAGTCCAAATGCTACTCATCAATCGTTACTCCGACCTTGTCGAGGCGCTCGCACGAAAGTTTTCGCGTGGACGTGCCATTCACGATGATCTCGTACAAGTTGGGATGATTGGGTTGTTGGCGGCTCTTCGTCGATTTGACCCGGAATTCGGTCGTAGCTTTGAATCGTTTGCGGTCCCGACCATCATTGGTGAGATCAAACGATTCATCCGCGACAAAACATGGAGTGTCCATGTACCCCGTCGGATCAAAGAGCTCGGCCCGAAAATCAAGAAGACGGTCGAAGAGCTGACGACTGAATTGCAACGCTCGCCACGAATCGACGAGATTGCCGATCACCTCGGTGTGTCGGATGAAGAAATTCTCGAAACGCTCGAGATGGGCAAGAGTTATCAAGCATTGTCGGTCGATAGTTCGATTGAAGCGGATAACGAAGGTAGCACGGTCACGTTACTCGACTTGGTCGGTAGCCAGGAACGTGGCTATGAATCAGTCGACCAACGACTCATTTTAGAGAAAGCGTTCAATGTCTTAAATGAACGGGAACGCGCCATCTTAGAATGCGCCTACTATAAGAACATGAGTCAAAAAGAGACTGGAGAACTTCTCGGCATCTCGCAGATGCACGTCTCCCGTTTGCAGCGGCGAGCGCTTGAGAAACTGCGAGAAGCAATCAAAGTCCCACTCAATGAAGTATTTTCAAGCGATGACTAATCGAGTCATCGCTTTTTTGTTTGAATATTTGCTACACTTTGAAGGAGAAGAAAAAAGGAAGTGATTCGAGTGATTGCAAAGGTAGCAAACGCATTACAGTTGAAAACGAGTCAAGTCGAGACGGTTCAGCAACTCGCATCGGAAGGGGCGACAATTCCATTCATGGCCCGTTATCGGAAGGAAATGACGGGGAACCTGGATGAAGTCGAAATCAAAGCCATCTTGGACGCCCTTCAATATGAAGAAAACTTACTGAAACGGAAAACGGATGTTCTTGCTAAGTTAGAAGAGTTGGAAAAGGACACACCTGAACTAACAAAAGCGTTAGAGTCGGCGACGACACTTCAACAAGTCGAGGATATCTACTTACCATATCGTCCGAAACGTCGGACGAAGGCGGAACAAGGACGGGAGAAAGGGCTACAACCACTTGCGGACTGGTTCCGTAAAAAGTCGCCGTATTCGACAGATGTTGTCGAAGAGCTCTCGAAAGATGTCGCGTTAGAAGAAGCGTTGCCGCTCGTCCATGCAATCATTGGGGAAGAGTGGGGTGAAGAAGCAAAACTGAGACAAATGCTTCGTGACCGCGTACGTAAAGAAGGATTGTTGCGCTCGAAGAAGAAAAAACAAGCTGAGGACGAAAAAGAGATCTTTGCACAGTACTATGAGTATGAAGAGAAGATCGCTGGAATCGTTCCACACCGTGTGCTGGCGTTGAACCGTGGGGAACGTAACGATGTTCTTCAAGTGAAGGTCATTTTTGACGAAACACGTTTCATGGATCAAGCCCTTCGTGCATATGAACGACTTCCGAAAGAAAAGCGTGCAGTTGTCGAGACGGCTGTGACAGAAGCTTATAAAAAATCGGTCTTCCCAGCGATTGAACGTGAGATTCGTGGTGAGCTGACAGAAAAGGCGGAAGAACAGGCAATCGACGTCTTCTCAAAAAATCTGAAGCAACTCTACATGCAACCACCGCTTCGGGAGGTCGTTGTGTTAGGGATTGACCCGGCTTATCGCACAGGGTGTAAATGGGCAGTCGTGAATGAAATCGGAAAAGTAGAAGAAGTCGGTGTCTTCTATCCTACGGCGCCGAAGCATGATATTGACGGAGCGGAGAAAGTGTTAACGAGACTCGCGAAAAAATATCCGATCTCGGTCATTGTCGTTGGTAACGGAACGGCATCACGGGAGACCGAACAATTCGTTGCGGATTGGTTGAAAAAATCCGAACGGAAGATTGCCTATGCGATTGTGAATGAGGCAGGAGCGAGTGTGTACTCAGCATCTGAAGTCGCCCGTAGTGAGTTTCCGGAGTTGAAAGTCGAGGAGCGGTCAGCTGTCTCGATTGCCCGGCGTATTCAAGATGCGATGGCTGAACTGGTAAAAGTCGACCCGCAATCGGTCGGTGTCGGACAGTACCAGCACGACGTCAGTCAAAACAAATTGAAAGCTTCCCTCGAATTTGTCGTCGAAAGTGTCGTCAACATGGTCGGGATCGATGTGAACCGTGCCTCGGAATCACTATTGACTTACGTATCCGGACTGAACAAGACGACGGCGAAAAATATCGTCTCTTATCGGGAGGAGAACGGTCGCTTTGAGACACGCAAACAAATTAAAAAAGTTCCACGTCTCGGTGCTAAGGCATTTGAGCAGGCAGCCGGGTTCTTACGGATCACGAACGGGAAAGATGTTCTGGACCAGACAGAGATTCACCCTGAGAGTTATGACCTTGCATTGTCGATTTTGAAAGAAATCGGAGCCTCAAGGGATGAAGTCGGTACAGCCGCACTGCGGGACCGAATTCAGTCAGTTAATCCCAAGGCGTTGAGTGATCAGTTGGGGGCAGGGTTGCCGACCGTAGAGGACATTTTGAAATCACTGGCCAAACCAGGGCGTGACCCTCGGGAAGACATTCAGAAACCCTTGCTTCGTACCGACGTGATGAGTTTAGAAGATCTGAAGGTCGGAATGGAGTTCCAAGGGACGGTTCGGAACGTGATTGATTTTGGGGCGTTTGTTGATATCGGAGTGAAACAGGATGGACTTGTCCATATTTCTAAACTCTCGAATCGCTATGTGAAGCATCCGCTAGACGTTGTTGCGGTAGGGGATATCGTAACTGTCTGGATCGAGCAAGTCGATGTGAACCGTGGTCGAATTAGTTTAACGATGCTTTCTCCTGACAATAAATAAGAAGAAACTCGAATCAGGCAAAACGAATTTCGTTTTGCCTGATTTTTTTCAGGAAAAGTGTTGACGACCTTAATTGACCGTGGTATCTTATAGAAGTCGCCGAGAGACGGCATGCGAAATTAAAGTTTTTCTAAGAAAGTGATTGACAGGTTTCTGGTTTGCGGTTACAATATAAATCGTTACTTCGATAAATTCAAGCAACGTTCCGCAATAGCTCAGTGGTAGAGCAACCGGCTGTTAACCGGTAGGTCGTAGGTTCAAATCCTACTTGCGGAGCCATTTTATTTTGGAGACGTACCCAAGAGGCTATAAGGGGCTCCCCTGCTAAGGGAGTAGGCTGGGAAACCGGTGCGAGGGTTCGAATCCCTCCGTCTCCGCCACTTAAAAAATTACTTAGAAGACACATACACTGGCCCGTTGGTCAAGCGGTTAAGACACCGCCCTTTCACGGCGGTAACACGGGTTCGAATCCCGTACGGGTCACCATATATGGAGGATTAGCTCAGCTGGGAGAGCACCTGCCTTACAAGCAGGGGGTCGGCGGTTCGATCCCGTCATCCTCCACCATTTCAAATAAAAACGTAATCTGGTCTCGTGGTGTAGGGGTTAACATGCCTGCCTGTCACGCAGGAGATCGCGGGTTCGAATCCCGTCGAGACCGCCATTTACGTTGGGCTGTAGCCAAGTGGTAAGGCATCGGATTTTGATTCCGACATGCGAAGGTTCGATCCCTTCCAGCCCAGCTTTTTATTTGAGTCATTAGCTCAGTTGGTAGAGCATCTGACTTTTAATCAGAGGGTCGCAGGTTCGAGCCCTGCATGACTCACCATTTTTATTTTAATAAGTTGCGGTCGTGGCGGAATCGGTAGACGCGCTAGGTTGAGGGCCTAGTGGTGGTTAACACCGTGGAGGTTCAAGTCCTCTCGACCGCACCATATGCACCCTTAGCTCAGCTGGATAGAGCGTTAGACTACGAATCTAAAGGCCGGGAGTTCGAATCTCTCAGGGTGCACCATTTTTATGGGCCTATAGCTCAGCCGGTTAGAGCGCACGCCTGATAAGCGTGAGGTCGGTGGTTCGAGTCCACTTAGGCCCACCATTTAAACTGACGAACTTTGAAAACTGAACGATGAGGCAAAAAAAGTTTTACAATTTTTGAATGAAGCGCAAGCTTCGTCAATTTAAGAGCTATATCA
>NZ_JACSKZ010000016.1 GCF_018617875.1 Exiguobacterium algae | reverse complement strand
AACCCCCAACTACTTTCGGCGCTGAGACGCTTAACTTCCGTGTTCGGCATGGGAACGGGTGTGGCCGTCTCGCTATCGCCACCAGACAAAATGTATATTAACACCGTGTCATACACGTGTCAATATAGTTTAGGGTTTGTTCCCTGAAAACTGAGGATTCATCAACACAAACCGTTAGACTAGATCAAAGCCTCGACCGATTAGTATCATTCAGCTCCACGTGTC
>NZ_JACSKZ010000015.1 GCF_018617875.1 Exiguobacterium algae | reverse complement strand
CACCATATGCACCCTTAGCTCAGCTGGATAGAGCGTTAGACTACGAATCTAAAGGCCGGGAGTTCGAATCTCTCAGGGTGCACCATTTTACGGGAAGTAGCTCAGCTTGGTAGAGCACTTGGTTTGGGACCAAGGGGTCGCAGGTTCGAATCCTGTCTTCCCGACCATTTATTTTCATTTTTGGTCTTTGAAAACTGAACGATGAGGCAAAAAAAGTTTTACAATTTTTGAATGAAGCGCAAGCTTCGTCAATTTCGAGCTATATCAAATTCTT
>NZ_JACSKZ010000014.1 GCF_018617875.1 Exiguobacterium algae | reverse complement strand
AACAAGGTAGCCGTATCGGAAGGTGCGGCTGGATCACCTCCTTTCTAAGGAAAATGCCCATGTGGCATTGCCCATCGTTCAGTTTTGAGAGACCAAAACCTCTCTATGAGGGCCTATAGCTCAGCCGGTTAGAGCGCACGCCTGATAAGCGTGAGGTCGGTGGTTCGAGTCCACTTAGGCCCACCATTTTTATGAACAATTCCAAACACGGGGCCTTAGCTCAGCTGGGAGAGCGCCTGCCTTGCACGCAGGAGGTCAGCGGTTCGATCCCGCTAGGCTCCACTTTTGTTCCTTGAAAACTGAAGATTCATCAAGACATCAAAAACCAATTTCACATATGGTCCGCAATGGACCGTGTGTCTTAGACGCTAGAT
>NZ_JACSKZ010000013.1 GCF_018617875.1 Exiguobacterium algae | reverse complement strand
ATATAGCTCTTAAATTGACGAAGCTTGCGCTTCATTCAAAAATTGTAAAACTTTTTTTGCCTCATCGTTCAGTTTTCAAAGTTCGTCTGTAAAAATAAAAATGGTGGAGCCTAGCGGGATCGAACCGCTGACCTCCTGCGTGCAAGGCAGGCGCTCTCCCAGCTGAGCTAAGGCCCCATAAAAGTGATGATGGTCGGGAAGACAGGATTCGAACCTGCGACCCCTTGGTCCCAAACCAAGTGCTCTACCAAGCTGAGCTACTTCCCGTCAAAAAATGGTGCACCCTGAGAGATTCGAACTCCCGGCCTTTAGATTCGTAGTCTAACGCTCTATCCAGCTGAGCTAAGGGTGCGAGACGAATAATCATCATAGGGAAAATATTAATGGTACCGAGGGCCGGACTTGAACCGGCACGAGGAAACCCTCGCAGGATTTTAAGTCCTGTGCGTCTACCAATTCCGCCACCCCGGCAAGGTATAATTTCTAGCGGTAGACTTTTAAAAAGATCAAGTGGTGCCGGCGAAAGGATTCGAACCCTCGACCCTCTGATTACAAGTCAGATGCTCTACCAACTGAGCTACACCGGCAGGTGTAATGGTGGAGGATGACGGGATCGAACCGCCGACCCCCTGCTTGTAAGGCAGGTGCTCTCCCAGCTGAGCTAATCCTCCAATATGTAGCCTGGCAACGTCCTATCCTCACAGGGGGAGAACCCCCAACTACTTTCGGCGCTGAGACGCTTAACTTCCGTGTTCGGCATGGGAACGG
>NZ_JACSKZ010000012.1 GCF_018617875.1 Exiguobacterium algae | reverse complement strand
TGGTGCGGTCGAGAGGACTTGAACCTCCACGGTGTTAACCACCACTAGGCCCTCAACCTAGCGCGTCTACCGATTCCGCCACGACCGCATGTTAAATTGGAGCGGAAGACGGGATTCGAACCCGCGACCCCGACCTTGGCAAGGTCGTATTCTACCACTGAACTACTTCCGCGTTTTTAGAGATGCGGGTGAAGGGACTCGAACCCCCACGTCAAAGACACTAGATCCTAAGTCTAGCGCGTCTACCAATTCCGCCACACCCGCAAGTTATAAATTATGTGTTAAAAATTAATGAGAAATGGTGAGCCATGCAGGGCTCGAACCTGCGACCCTCTGATTAAAAGTCAGATGCTCTACCAACTGAGCTAATGGCTCATTAATTATAATATGGGGCGGCTGAAGGGAATTGAACCCTCGAATGCCGGAATCACAATCCGGTGCGTTAACCACTTCGCCACAACCGCCATGAAAAAATGGTGCCGGCGAAAGGATTCGAACCCTCGACCCTCTGATTACAAGTCAGATGCTCTACCAACTGAGCTACACCGGCGCTGTAAATGGTGGCTTTGGACGGAATCGAACCGCCGACACAAGGATTTTCAGTCCTTTGCTCTACCAACTGAGCTACAAAGCCATACCTATTAAGTTAAATTAAAATGGCGGTCCCGACGGGATTCGAACCCGCGATCTTCTGCGTGACAGGCAGACATGTTAACCCCTACACCACGGGACCGTTTTTTATTATATCGACTTTACCTATTTTAAATCTCCATAGGGACAAAGTCAATAATTTTTTTGAAAAAACAAAGCCTGGCAACGTCCTATCCTCACAGGGGGGGATCCCCCAACTACTTTCGGCGCTGAGACGCTTAACTTCCGTGTTCGGCATGGGAACGGGTGTGGCCGTCTCGCTATCGCCACCAGACT
>NZ_JACSKZ010000011.1 GCF_018617875.1 Exiguobacterium algae | reverse complement strand
TTGAACTACCCCCACCTACGCTTCGCTTAGAGGTGGAGGATTCCTGAGTTATCCGACCTAACGGTCGAAACCTGATCAGGCTAACCCCGTCGTCCCGACGGTTGAAGAGGCCAAGATTCGTTCTGCCTCTTGTTTGAGATTTAGTCCTGCGTTCACATCGCGGTCATGATGGGCGCCGCAAGCCGGGCATGTCCATTCACGCAAGTCAAGATGCTTCACGTCTTTGTGCTGATGGCCGCAACTCGAGCAGAGCTGACTCGAGGCAAAGGTCTTCCCGACCTTGACGACGGTTTTCCCGTACCAGTCCGCCTTGTACTCGAGCATGTTGAAGAACTCCGCCCAACTCACCTCGGAGATGGACTTGCTCAACTTGCGGTTCTTCTGCATGTTCTTCACCTGCAAGGTCTCGATCCCGATGACGTCGTGGTTTTTGACAATCTCGGTCGATACCTTGTGTAGGAAGTCGGTGCGCTTGTTGGAGATCTTTTCCTGGATGCGGGCGACCTTCCGCTTCTGCTTCTGGTAGTTCCTCGCCTCGGACAGCTTGATTTTCTTATTCAAGGCAATGAGTTGCCGCCGGGACAGCTTGCGCTGCTCGCGCGCCAGTTTCTTCTCGAGGGTGCGGAAGTAACGGTCGTTTTGGTACACCGTGCCGTCCGACAGGATGGCAAAGTTCTTCAGCCCGACGTCAACGCCGGCAGATGAGCCGGTCTTGGGCAATTCGTTGATTTCCCGCTCTGCGAGCAGGGAGACAAAGTATTTGCCAGACGCCGTGCGTCGGATCGTGGCACTCAAGATGCGCCCCTCGACCTGTTTCGAGTTGGCAAAACGGACCCACTTGAGTTTCGGCAACTTGAGTTTGTTCCCGACGATCGAGACTTCAGGAATCTGGTTTTTCTTCTCAATGTTTGTTTTGTATGATTGGACGGGGTTCCGCTTCGACTTGAAGCGAGGCCGGTCATTCTGCTTCATGAAGAAGCGACCATAGGCATCGGCCAGATGCTTCACGCTTGATTGAAGAGAATGGCTGTCGACCTCTTTCAACCAGTCGAACTCCTGCTTCAACGAAGGGATTTCTTTCGAACAAGAAGCATAGGACAGTCCTTTTCCAGTCGCCTTGTAGGTTTCATCCCACTTCGCCAGGAAGTGGTTGAAGATGAAGCGTGAACAACCGATCGTCTTGGCGATCAGGATCTCCTGCTCTTTTGTCGGGTATATCCGAAATTTGTAAGCCTTGTGTTTTAGCAAGATTTCTCACCTCCTTGAAGGCATTATACCCGAAAGGAAGGTTGGCGATTCACCTCCCACTTTCACGAGGGCTTCGCCCTGAACGTTTAGAAGTGGGAGTACTCTCGCTTAATTTAGATAGA
>NZ_JACSKZ010000002.1 GCF_018617875.1 Exiguobacterium algae | reverse complement strand
GAGACGATGAGGTAGATAGGTCATGGGTGGAAGCGTGGCGACACGTGGAGCTGAATGATACTAATCGGTCGAGGCTTTGATCTAGTCTAGGTTTGTGTTGATGAATCCTCAGTTTTGAGAGAACAATCTCTTAAATTTATATTGACATTATCGATAAATAATGTTAGTATAATACTTGTCTGGTGGCGATAGCGAGACGGCCACACCCGTTCCCATGCCGAACACGGAAGTTAAGCGTCTCAGCGCCGAAAGTAGTTGGGGGATCTCCCCCTGTGAGGATAGGACGTTGCCAGGCAAGATCGTTCCGCAATAGCTCAGTGGTAGAGCAACCGGCTGTTAACCGGTAGGTCGTAGGTTCAAATCCTACTTGCGGAGCCACTTTCTCTTTTGGAGAGCTGTCCGAGTGGCCGAAGGAGCACGATTGGAATTCGTGTAGGCGGCAAAACCGTCTCAAGGGTTCGAATCCCTTGCTCTCCGCCAGTTTTTCAATTCAAGAATGGCCCGTTGGTCAAGCGGTTAAGACACCGCCCTTTCACGGCGGTAACACGGGTTCGAATCCCGTACGGGTCACCATTTAATTTTATATCGTCGCGGGGTGGAGCAGTCTGGTAGCTCGTCGGGCTCATAACCCGAAGGTCGTCGGTTCAAATCCGGCCCCCGCAATTAATGTCCGGTCTCGTGGTGTAGGGGTTAACATGCCTGCCTGTCACGCAGGAGATCGCGGGTTCGAATCCCGTCGAGACCGCCATTTTTATTTTTGAAAATCTAATACTACATATGGCTTTGTAGCTCAGTTGGTAGAGCAAAGGACTGAAAATCCTTGTGTCGGCGGTTCGATTCCGTCCAAAGCCACCATATGTGGGGGGGTAGCGAAGTGGCTAAACGCGGCGGACTGTAAATCCGCTCCCTCGGGTTCGGCGGTTCGAATCCGCCCCCCCCCACCACTTAGGGGTATAGTTTAGCGGTAGAACTACGGTCTCCAAAACCGTCAGCGCGGGTTCGATTCCTGCTACCCCTGTTTTAATTAATTATGGCGATTGTGGCGAAGTGGTTAACGCACCGGATTGTGATTCCGGCATTCGAGGGTTCAATTCCCTTCAGTCGCCCCATTATTATTGGGCTGTAGCCAAGTGGTAAGGCATCGGATTTTGATTCCGACATGCGAAGGTTCGATCCCTTCCAGCCCAGCCAACTTTGCGGAAGTAGTTCAGTGGTAGAATACGACCTTGCCAAGGTCGGGGTCGCGGGTTCGAATCCCGTCTTCCGCTCCAATGACTTTGGCGCCATAGCCAAGTGGTAAGGCAGAGGACTGCAACTCCTTTATCGTCGGTTCGATTCCGACTGGCGCCTCCAACATAATATGCCGGTGTGGCGGAATTGGTAGACGCGCACGACTCAAAATCGTGTTCCTCTGGAGTGTCGGTTCGACTCCGACCACCGGTACTTTCTGCGGGTGTAGTTTAATGGTAAAACCTCAGCCTTCCAAGCTGATGACGAGAGTTCGATTCTCTTCACCCGCTTCACATCTCTCTGCCGACTGGCGGAGAGATTTTTTGTATGCGAAAATATACGTGAGTGAGGTGATGAACGGTATGGATCCGTACACATTAAAACAACAAATCCTAGAGTATGCCGAAACGATAGGGATTGATGAGTTGAAAGTGACAACAGCCGATCCGTTCATCGTTATGAAACAACGGCTTGTCAGTCAGCAGGAGAAAGGGTACGCGTCCGGATTTGAAGAACCCGATTTAGATAAGCGGACGACGCCTGAACTGCTCTTAGAAGAGGCTCAATCAATCATTGCGATTGCCATCGCCTATCCAAGTAAATTGAAAGACGCACCACGAAGTGTCGCAGGTGAGCGCCGTGGGTTATTCGCACGCGCCTCGTGGGGGCTCGATTATCATCGGGCTGTCGGAGACCGGTTAGCAAAGCTCCAAACTTATATTGAAGAATTGGTTCCGGGTGTTCGTACGCGCTCGATGGTCGATACGGGCGAGCTTGTTGACCGGGCTGTTGCTGAGCGTGCCGGCATTGGGTTTAGCGGGAAGAACTGCTCCATCATCTCTCCTGAAAAAGGGTCGTATCTTTATTTAGGTGAAATGATTTTAGATACGTATTTGCCGCCGGATGAAGCGATTGAAGATGGATGTGGCGACTGTAATAAATGTATGACGGCGTGCCCGACGACAGCGCTCGTTGAGCCGGGCGTGCTCGATGCGAAGCGCTGCATCGCCTATTTGACGCAGATGAAGACGTTGATGCCCCGAGAATTTCGTTCTAAGCTAGGTGGTCGATTATACGGATGTGACACCTGTCAGCAGGTCTGTCCCTATAACCGGAAGAAAGACTGGCGTCATCACGAGGAGTTGTTGCCGGAAGCGGAGGTCGTTAAGCCACTCCTAGAACCGCTATTAACGCTCAGTAACCGGGAATTCAAACAAAAGTTTGGTCACTTATCCGGTGCGTGGCGAGGGAAGAAGCCGATTCAGCGCAATGCAATTTTGGCACTCGCGCATTATCGGGAGCCCTCAGCCATTCCAGTGCTTCGTGACTTCATTCGAAAAGATGAGCGGGAAGATATGCGCGCGACGGCGGTTTGGGCAATTGGAGCAATCCTTGGTCCAGAAGCGGATTCAATTTTTGAAGAGATCGAGCAAGTCGAGCCATCCGACATGGTGCATGAAGAAATCCGGATATACCGAGAGGAGTGGGCGAATGAAGATCGTGTCGTCTAAGTGGGGGCCGTTAGCGTATCAATTGAACGATGCAGGAAAACTGATCGCGTTAGATTTTGCAGACGAACCTTCAGAAGAGTCAGCGCCTAGTTGGCTGAACGATTTGATGACTCGTTTGGAGCACGATGGGTTCCAGGAAGCCGATCGAGCGTATATCGAAATGAACGGCACACCGTTTCAACAGGAAGTGTGGGATGCGTTGTTAACGATTCCGTATGGTGAGACACGGACGTATAAACAAATCGCCGAACAAATCGGGCGACCGAAGGCGGTCCGGGCTGTCGGACAGGCGCTCAATCGGAATCCTTTACCCATCCTGTTTCCATGTCACCGTGTGATCGGGAGTAGTGGGAAGTTGACGGGTTTTGCGGGGGGACTCTCCCAAAAACAACGTCTCCTTGAAATCGAAAAGAAGTGAGGGAATAAATCATGGCAATTCATGTAGTAATGTTTCAACCAGAGATTCCGGCAAATACGGGAAACGTATCACGTACATGTGCGGCAACAAACGCTGTTCTTCATTTGATTCGTCCGCTCGGTTTTTCAACGGATGATAAAATGTTAAAGCGTGCGGGCTTGGATTATTGGCAATTCGTTGATGTTCGCTATCATGACTCACTTGATGAGTTGTGGGAAAAGCATCCGGATGGCGAATTCTTTTATATCACAAAGTACGGAGAACAGTATCCGAGTGACTTAGACGTATCGGATGTCGAGAAGGACTATTTCTTCGTGTTTGGACGCGAGACGAAAGGGCTCCCGATGGAAGTGATCGAGAACAACCTTGACCGTTGCATCCGTCTGCCACAATCGAACCTTGTTCGTTCATTGAACGTTTCGAATACGGCAGCAATCATTGTCTATGAAGCATTGCGCCAGCAAGGATACGCAGGATTGAAGTAAAAAAAGAGAGCCGGATTCGTAAGAATCCCGGCTCTTATTGGTTACCTTCAGGTTTGCGGTTATATCCAGCTGTCAAAATCGCTGAGAGGAAGACGACGCTGATTCCAATCATCAATAGTAGGCCCATCTAAAAATCCCCCTTTTATTCTCCATAACTATAAATAGTATAATATACTTGGTAGTAGATTTGCACTGAATATAAGAAATTACTGTGAAATTGGAGATCAATATGAAAACGAATGTGTACTTATTAAGTTATGCGCCACTCATCGCCATCGTCCTGTTTTCTGTATCGCTTGCGATTGCGACCTCAGAATTCGTCATCCAATGGCTCACGCAGATTGGCGTGTATAGCGAAATCATCGAATTGTTATCGGTGCAAGAAACGAAAGTGTTGGTGCTTGTCGTATTCTTTACACTGTTTTTTATGTCGTTTAGTGCGTTTAAATTAGTTGCCGATACGTTCAATCAACTGGGTTTCGCCTTTTTTGCACGTGAAACGAACGGAATTTCTTTACACCGTCTAAAACCGGGAGCCATCATTTTTCTTGTCGGTTCAGGGATTAGCTTCCTATTCTTAAATACGTTGCTCGCTGTGATCGCTGTCTTGGTCGGCACATTCGTTATGTATCTCTTCTATTACATTTGGCAGGTCAGTCAATCGATGTCTGTCCCGAGAGCGGTCGGCTTGTTGCTTATGCAGGCACTTATGTGGGCGATTTTACTGAGCGGACTCGGCTGGTCCGTCTTGCGACTATTCAACTCCGTTGGAGATATTATCTTGTAAATAAAAACACGGCATCGGAAAAATCCGATGCCGTGTTTTTATCGATGCGCTTCCGTCCAAACAATCGCAGGATACGCACGGTTTGCGAGTTCAGGAAACGGGCGTGGTTTATCTGCGCCGAGCCAGATTGCCGTGATGGTTTGATCGGTCAGACCGACATACCACATATCTTTATGGTCGTTCGTCGTTCCGGTCTTGCCTCCGAGGTAATCGTAGTCTTCTTTCACTTGATTCGCATAGCGCCCCGTTCCATAAGTCGTCACCGCGCTCAACGCGTCCTTCATAATAGCTGCAGTCTCCTGAGACCAGACAGCCTTTTCTGTGAGAGGAGGAGTGAGGGTCGGTTCGCCTGACTGGAACGTGATTTCTTTAATCGTGTGTCCGGAAGTATACGTCCCCTTGTTCAAAAATGGCGTGTAGGCTGCTGCCATTTCTTTTGGAGAGACACCCCGAGTCAATCCGCCAAGGGCACTGGCCAACGTGTTATCTTGATCCTCGTCCCACTGACTAAACATCATATCTGCGGTCTCGTATGCCTGTTGCTGATCAATCATGGAAAAAGCAGCGAGAGCAGGCGTGTTATAGGAGTAGGCGACAGCGTCTTTTAACCTGACGTCTCCTAAAATCCGGTCGTGACTATTGCTTGGGCAATAAGAGTCGTAACAGGTTGGGCGGCCGTCGAGGATGGTGTCGAGTGTCGCATCCGTCTCTTCGATGAGTGGGGCATACACTAAAATGGGTTTGATTGAAGAACCCGGTTGACGGTACGCCTGGGTCGCCCGGTTGAATTCACCGACTTGTGACATCTCAGAGTCGACCATCGCGACGATTCGACCCAATGGAGTCAATTCCGTGTAGCCACCGTTTAAACCGGACGGAAGGTCGCTCATTGCTTGTTTCGCTTTTTCTTGTTTTGCCGTTGAAAGATATGTTTCAATCGATGCTCCATTACTCGTTAAATAGTCTCTCGCTTCCGTGTCATCTAAGTCATAGCGTGTTCGGACAAGCTGAATCGCTTCGCGGATCGCGATGTCCATGTAATCGGGATACTGAACGTTTTGCGACTGGTATTTCGCTTCAATTCGCACGCCATGATATTGGTCGTAAGCAGCCTTTGAAATGAGTTTGGCTTCAAGGAGTTGGGTAAGAATGCGATCCTTCCGTTCGAAATAGGCGTCTGATGGCTTAAGTGGGTCGTAAAGAGACGGATTGTTCGGTACGGTCAACAAATAGGCGATTTGGTTCCAGTTCAAATCCTCAAGCGAGCGGGAGAAATACGTGTCTGCCGCTGATTGGATTCCATATACATTATGTCCAAAGAAAATCACGTTACTATAAGCGGTGACAATTTCTTTCTTACTATATTTTTTTTCGAGTGCTCGGGCGAGTAATAATTCTTTTACTTTTCGCTCGTACGTTCGCTCATGTGTCAGATAGACGTTTCGTGCGAGCTGTTGTGTGATCGTACTTCCACCTTGAACGGAGGACTCGTTGGCGTTATTTATGAATGCTCGGGCAATCCCGCTCAAATCATAACCGGGGTGTGCATTGAATTTCCGGTCCTCGATCGTGATGATCGCATCACGGATGTGAGCCGGTAATTCGTCTACGGAAGCATCATTTCGTCTGCCGCTTAAATACAGGGATTCTTCCCCGCCATGATAAACAATTTTGACGGCTTGCTTCGATGAGAGCGGTTGTTCAGACACGATGTCTTGCCCCCACGTCAGAATTTCTTCAGTTTTGTTAATCTCTTCTTTCAGTGCAGTGGACAGCACCCATCCACAAATGATCAGGCCAATAAAAAACAGTGTACCTATCCATGCTCTCATCGTTTCACCTCTCTTCCTCCATTATATCGTCCAAATTCGAAAAAAATAAAAATGTAAACGTTATCATATAATAATTGGAGAAGGAATACTTTAGGAAACAGCGAAAAAGGGTAAAAGAGGTTGTATATTACGAATTGAGGAGGCTTTATTTATGAAGCAAGAGATGGTTGCGATGCTCCTTGCAGGAGGAGAAGGAAAACGATTGGGGCCTCTCACGCGGAAGACGGCGAAACCGGCCGTTCATTTCGGCGGGAAATACCGCATTATCGATTTTCCGTTGTCGAACTGTACGAATTCGGGAATCACGACAGTCGGGGTGTTGACACAATATGAACCGCTCGAATTAAACCGTTATCTTGGAATCGGATCGGCGTGGGATTTGGACCGTCGGAATGGTGGTTTGGCGATTTTACCGCCATATCAGGCACAAACAGGGAAAAACTGGTATGAAGGAACGGCGAACGCGATTTATCGTAACTTGAGCTATATTGACGACTATGAACCGGATTACGTGTTGATTCTCTCGGGTGACCACATTTACAAGATGGATTACGAGAAGATGCTGGAGTTTCATAAAGAGAAGCAAGCCGACGTGACCATCTCCGTCATGGAAGTGCCATGGGACGAAGCCTCACGATTCGGCATCTTGAATACGGAGGATGACCTTCGTATTAACGAGTTCGAGGAAAAACCGGAAGAGCCGAAGAGCAACCTTGCTTCGATGGGGATTTACATCTTCAATTGGAAAGTGCTTCGGGAGCACTTGATTCAAGATGCAGAAGACGAGACATCCAGCTTTGATTTCGGGAAGAACATCATTCCGAATACACTGATCGATGGATTGAATGTGTTCGCTTATAAGTTTAAAGGATACTGGAAGGACGTCGGAACCATCCAGTCACTTTGGGAAGCGAATATGGATTTGTTGAAAGAAGATCCGCCGTTTGACTTGTACGATCCGAATTGGAAGATCTATTCGGTCAACCCGAACCAGACGCCGCAATTTATTGGGAAAGATGCCTGTGTGGAGCAGTCGGTGATCAATGAAGGCTGCCATATTGAAGGGGAAGTGCAGCATTCGGTCCTGTTCTACGATGTTCGTGTCGGAGAAGGGTCACTTGTGAAAGATTCCGTCATCATGCCGGGAGCAAGAATCGGAAAAGATGTCACAATTCATAGAGCCATTGTTGCGAGCTGTGCAGTCATCGAAGATGGTGCAACGATCGGCGAACCGGGTGGTGAGATTGTTGTCATTGAACCACATGAAAATATTGAAAGTGGAACAGTCTTCAAACAACGGGCTTGAGACAAAAAAAGACGGACGCAAGGAGGCGTTACTTTTGACGAACGACCTATTAGGGATCATTAACTTAGGGACAGAGCAGGGACTGTTCCCGGAATTCACGAAGCATCGCAATTTGGCTTCTGTGCCTTTTTCGGGACGTTATCGCTTGATCGATTTTACGTTGACGAACATGATTACACAGAACATTAGTCAAGTCGGGATTTTCACGTTGGAGAATTCACGTTCCCTCATGGATCATCTCGGATCAGGAAAAGAGTGGGATTTAGACCGCTCACAAGGCGGCCTGCACATCTTCCCACCGGCTTTGAAATCGGATGGAGAGGCTTACCTTGGCGACTTGGCCAACTTCTCGATGCACCGGGAGCACTTCGTTCGCAGTAAGCAACCTTACGTGGTCATCACGGGGTCGAATGTGCTAACGACGATTGATTATCAAGACATGCTTGACCATCATAAATCTATCGGAGCGGACATCACGCTCGCTTATACGAGTCATGAACAAAAATGCGGCTACTGTCGACCGATTCGATTAGGAGAAAACGATCGGGTAGTCGGCATCTCAGAACGTGGATTCTCACCGGATGATGAGTACACCTATACTGAAACTATCATTATGTCGAAAAATCTATTCTTACGCCTCGTGGACGAAGCGACATCAAAAGGGGAATATGATTTGCTTGACGGGGTCATCCGTCCTCAGTTGCATCGTTTGCATGTTCACGGGTATCACTATGTCGGGAAAATGCAAGTCATTCATTCTGTGCTTTCCTACTATAACGAAAGCATGCGCTTACTTCGTCATGAAGGAATCATTTATGATTTCCCTCACATCTATACGAAGATCAAACATGAGCCGCCGACCCGTTATCTAAAAGGGTCGAAAGTGAATGAGGCACTTGTGGCGAACGGATGCAAAATCCATGGTGAAGTTCAAAATAGTATCCTCTTCCGTGGCGTATCGATTGGAAAACATGCCCGAGTGAAGAACTCAATCATTTCATCAAAATCCGTGATCGAAGAGGGCGCTGTCGTAGAAAACGCGATTCTCGATAAAGAAGTGATCGTTAAACGCGGACAGGTCATTCGCGGAACAGTTGATGAGCCGATTGTGATTGGGAAGCGGACAACAGTGTGAGGAGGATGTTATGAACATTTGGTATGTCGCTTCAGAAGCTGCACCGTTTATGAAAACGGGAGGGTTGGCCGATGTGATTGGCTCCCTCCCGCAAGCGGTGGCCGGTTTAGGGGAAGACGTGAGTGTCGTCATGCCGAAATACGGTACGATTGCACAAGAATATGTTGAGGAAATGGAATACTTATTCGACTTGATTGTTCCGGTCGGGTGGCGTAAGCAGTTCGGAGCGGTTCTGAAGCTCGAACGGGATGGGGTCACGTTTTACTTCATCGATAATGAATATTACTTTAAACGTGAAGGTGTCCTTTATGGACATTACGACGATGCGGAACGTTTTGCGTTCTTCTCCCGTGCTGTCCTGGAGATGATTGGGAAGGTCGAGGAAGTACCGGATGTACTTCACTGTCATGACTGGCAGACCGGGATTTTACCTGCCTTTTTACGAATCCACTATCAGCATATCGAGGCGTATCAGTCCATTCGAACGGTCTTTACCATCCATAACTTACAGTACCAGGGGATTTTCCCGGAAGAGATTCTTGGAGAGATTCTGCAGTTTGGTCACGAACATTTTACGGCCGAAGGCATTCAGCATAACGGACTGGTCAATTTCATGAAGGCCGGAATTGTCCATTCAGACCAAATCACGACGGTCAGTCCGTCCTATCGCGATGAAATAATGGAGCCTTACTACGGAGAAGGGCTCGACGGAGCGCTTCGCCATCGTTCGGTTGATGTGCGGGGCATTTTAAATGGGATCGATTTAGCGAGTAACGACCCGAACACGGATGGGCGGATTGCGCAGACGTATAATCTGGATACGTATAAAGAAGGGAAGCGCGTAAACAAACGGGCCCTTCAAGAACGGCTTGGTCTCGAGGTACGGGACGACCTTATGCTCATCGGATTCGTCAGTCGCCTGGTCGACCAAAAAGGTCTCGACTTGATTGATGGGGTGAGCGAGGAGTTAGGCAATTTGAATTGTCAGTTCGCTTTTCTTGGGTCGGGTCAACCTGAATACGAAAGCATTGTGCATGACATGACAGCGGCCCATCCAGGAAAAGTGGGCTCGTATATTGGTTTTGATATCGAGTTGGCTCACTTGATTTACGCGGGATCCGATGCTTTCTTAATGCCGTCCCGATTTGAGCCATGCGGTCTCAGTCAACTGATTTCCATGCGTTACGGCACGTTGCCGATCGTGCGGGAGACGGGGGGACTCCGGGACACGGTGAAGCCGTATAACGAATTCACCCAGGAAGGGACCGGGTTTGGGTTCATGAATTACAATGCCCATGAAATGTTGGCGACGATTGAGAAAGCCGTTCGTGTCTTTTATGAGGAAAATAACTGGCATGCCCTTGTCCATCAAGCGATGACTGCGGACTTTAGCTGGAAACAATCCGCGAAACAGTACCGTGAGTTATACCACCTATTCGCATGACGGGAAGGAGCAAAAGACATGATGTTTACAGATAAAAAAAGCTTCGTCGATTCATTCAAGGAACGATTCGTTGCTTTAAACGGAAAGTCGATTGATGAAGGAACGGAGCAGGAAGTGTATCAAACGTTGGCAACCATGGTACGTGAGCACGCCATGCCCAAGTGGGTGCACACCCGTGAAAAGCAGGATGAAAAACATAGTAAACAAGTCATTTATTTCTCACTTGAATTCTTATTGGGCCGATTTTTATACAACAACCTGTTAAGTCTGGACGTCCTCGAAGTCGTGAAGGAAGGTCTGGACGAACTCGGATTTGATTTCACTGAAATCACCGAGTTTGAGCCGGAACCGGGTCTTGGGAACGGTGGTCTTGGGCGTCTTGCCGCCTGTTTTCTAGATTCACTCGCCGCATTGGCCTTACCGGGACACGGGAATGGAATTCGTTACCGGTATGGCTTGTTCAAACAAAAGATTGTGGACGGGTATCAGGTGGAGTTGCCGGACAACTGGCTCCGTGACGGGAACATGTGGGAAACGCGTCGTGCCGATAAGGCGGTAGATGTCAATTTCGGCGGCTGGATTGAGATGAAGCAGATCGGAGACCGGTTACGTGTCGTCCATCATCCGGATGAAGTCGTAAAAGCTGTTCCTTACGATATGCCAGTCATCGGCTATCAGAATGAGATCGTCAACACATTGCGACTTTGGAATGCTGAATCGCCGTATGATGACGAAGAGTTTATGGAGCGGACGAAAGGGTCCTACAAAGACCTGTTGAAGCATAAGCAATCCGTAGCGACCATTTCGGAATTTTTATATCCGGATGATACGACGTATGAAGGAAAAGTGCTTCGTCTGAAACAGCAATATTTCTTTGTTTCGGCGGGCATTCAGTCGATGCTTGCGTCTTATTTACATCACAACAAATCGTTGAAGCATTTAGGGGACTACTATGCCGTCCACATTAACGACACACACCCGGTTGTAGCGATCCCCGAGTTGATGCGAATCTTGATGGATGAGCATGGATACGGTTGGGATGAGGCATGGCGCATCACGAAAAGCGTCATGTCGTTTACAAACCATACGTTGCTTGCAGAAGCACTGGAGAAATGGCCAGTGGAGATGTATCAGCGTTTGCTGCCTCGAATTTATCAGATCATCGAGGAAATCAATCGCCGCTTCTGCCGGGACGTCCTCGTCAACTACCCGCATTTGGAATCTCATATGGCGGAAATCGCGATCGTCTCCAACAATCAGATCAATATGGCGAACCTTGCCGTCGTCGGGTCGCATTCGACGAACGGTGTCGCCCAGATCCATTCGGATATTCTAAAGCAACGTGAGATGCGTTACTTGTACGAGATGTTCCCACTGCGCTTCAACAACAAGACGAATGGGATCACACATCGCCGGTGGCTGTTGAAGTCAAACCCGCGATTGTCAAATGCCATCACGGAAGCAATCGGGTCTTCTTGGATCGAGCATCCGAATGACCTGGAGAAATTGATGAGCGTCTCGAAAGATGCGAGCTTCCAGGAAAAAGTGATGGATGTGAAGCAACAGAACAAGCTTGATTTGGCGACTTATATTCAGGAAGAGACCGGGATAACGGTCGACCCGAACTCGATATTTGATGTGCAGGTGAAACGTCTCCATGCGTATAAGCGTCAATTGATGAACGCTCTCCATATCCATGCGCTCTACTTGAAGATTCAAGCGGACCCGACCTTTACGATGGTACCGAGAACCTTTATTTTTGGAGCGAAAGCAGCACCTGGGTATCACTATGCAAAAGAGATTATCCGGTACATTAATGCGCTCGCTACATTGATCAACAAAGACAAACGGGCAAGTCAGTTCATCAAAGTCGTTTTCCTGGAGAATTACCGGGTCTCGATGGCAGAACGCATCTTCCCGGGATCTGATTTAAGCGAACAAATCTCGACTGCGAGTTATGAGGCGTCGGGAACAGGAAACATGAAGTTTATGATGAACGGTGCCCTGACCATCGGGACGTTAGACGGTGCGAACATTGAAATCCGTGACGCAGTCGGCGATGACCACATCTTCATTTTCGGTCTCACTCCACAGGAGGTCATGAATTATAAGAAGTTCGGAGGATATCACGCCGCTGAATTGTACCACGCCCATCAGGAATTAAGAGATGTCGTGGATGGCCTGGTGAACGGAACGTTTGATAAGGTCGGCGAATATCAATTCCAATCGATTTTTGATTCACTTCTCGTCTATAACGATGACTTCCTCGTGTTGAAGGACTTTGCTTCTTACATGCAGGCACAACGGAGAGTGGATGAAGTGTTCAGTGACCGGGCGCGGTGGGCAGAAAGTTCAATCGTCAATACGGCGAAGTCGGGTATCTTCTCGAGTGACCGAACGATCACGGAATATGCGAATGCGGTTTGGAACATTAAACCGATCAGTGTGAAATAAAAACGATCCACCCGTTACGGGTGGATCGGATTGTCTGGATAGCTGATCCAGTCAGAATAGGAGCCCGGATAAAGTCGAACATCGTCTTTACCGAGTGCGTGTAATGCCAAGATGTTGACGCAAGCGGTGACGCCGCTTCCGCAATAAAAAATCGGACTGGGTACATCCAGTACTTCAGCATATAGTTCCTTTAAATTGTGGAACTCTTGGAGTGTACCAAGATCTGTGATGGCTTCGGCGTAGGAACAGAGCAGTGCATTTGGGATATGTCCAGCCTTCTTATCGATCGGTTCATGCGAACCATCATACCGGTCAGCCGTTCGGGAATCATATAGACCACCTGCCTCGGTTGCGGCGCGTACCTCTTCGATCGAGGCAATCATATCGTCTTGATACGAAGGGGTATAATCGGAAGCCGGATAGTCCGGGACGTCAGTTGTCGTCTCACCACAATAGGTCACGCCGGATTGAATACCGCCTTCAAGCACGACGACGCGTTCATGACCGGCCCACTTGAAAAGCCACCAGGCACGAGCCGCAAACGGAAATCCGTCATCGTAAATGACGACGAGGTCTTCTTTCTTCAGACCGATACGCCGAAGTGTGGCGGTCCAGGCTTCTTTTGAAGGGAGCGGATGGCGGCCGCCGTGCTCACTGAGCGGACCGGACAGATCCTCCATTAAATCAAGGAAGACGGCGTTCGGCAGATGACCTTGACGGTAAACGAATTTTCCGTAAGAGGCATCGTTCAATGAGTATCGGCAATCGATAAAACGGATCGAATTGGTATGGACGATATGTTTTAATTCTTGGGCACGCATAGTTGGAAACATAATATCACCTCGAGGTTTCGTTACTCCCATCGTATACAAGATGACTGGAATTGGCGAGTACTTCGAACGAATTTTTTGATGGTGAAAGGGGAACTGATCATGACTTGGCAACAAACGTATGAACGATGGAATCAACACGAGGCGCTCGAACCACACTTGCGGGCGGAATTGGAGGAATTGTCGAAAGACGGGACGGCCCTCGAAGATGCGTTTTATAAGACGCTCGAATTCGGAACGGGTGGTATGCGAGGCGAAATCGGTCCGGGATCGAATCGAATGAACTTATACACGATCCGTAAAGCGTCTCAAGGGTTTGCGGACTTCATCTCTGCATCAGGTGAAGAAGCGAAACGGCATGGGGTCGTCATTGCACATGATTCCCGTCATTTCTCTCCGGAGTTTGCCCTCGAGGCGGCACGTACACTCGCATCAAACGGAATCAAAACATACTTATTCCCAAGCCTCCGGGCAACGCCTGAGCTGTCCTTCGCTGTTAGACATCTTCATGCGTTTGGTGGCATCGTCATCACGGCCAGCCACAATCCTCCTGAATACAACGGATTTAAGGTTTACGGTGCTGACGGCGGACAACTGCCGCCTGCTGAGGCCGATGAACTGGTCAGTTATGTCAATGCGATTGAAGATGAACTGACAATCGAGGTGGCGGATGAAGCGTCACTTCGCCAAGAAGGGACACTTGTAACGGTCGATGCTTCAGTGGATGAGGCCTATATGGAGGCGTTGCAGTCGATTCGTATCCACAAAGACGTACAAGGGGAAGACCCGCTTAAAATCGTTTATTCTCCATTACACGGAACGGGACGCCGTCCGGTAATGGATGGATTGAAAGCGTACGGATTCGACCATGTGACGATTGTGGAAGAGCAGGCAGAGCCGGACGGTGCGTTCCCGACGGTGAGCTATCCGAACCCAGAGGAAAAAGCAGCGTTCCAGTTGGCGATGGAATATGGTGACCGCGTCGGGGCAGACCTGTTGATGGCAACCGACCCGGATGCGGACCGTGTCGGATTGACCGTACGCGATCGAGACGGAGAATGGTTCGTCTTGACAGGGAATCAGACGGGCGCACTATTAATGGAGTACATTCTATCACAGAAAAGCGAGACCGGTACGCTCCCTTCGAACGGGTTTGTGGCGAAGACGATCGTGACGTCGGAGCTAGGCGCCGCGATTGCGAAAGCGTATGGTGTTCATTTAGAGAATACGTTGACAGGATTTAAATTCATCGGTGAGAAAATCAAACAGTATGAAGAATCTGGAGAGTATCAATTCCTGTTTGGATATGAAGAGAGCTATGGGTATTTGATCGGTGATTTCTGCCGGGATAAAGATGCCGTGCAAGCTTGTTTACTCGGAGCCGAGATGGCGGCTTTCCATAAGCAACATGGACGTACCTTGTATGATGCCTTGCAATCGATTTATGAGAAGTATGGGTTCTATGAGGAGTCGCTCCAATCGATGACACTTAAAGGAAAAGCCGGTCTTGAACAGATTGGTCGCATGATGGAGGCATTCCGTGCCAACCCGCCGAAAGAGGTCGGGGGATATGAAGTGGTGCGGTTTGAGGACTATAAAAAACAAGTGGCGACGGACTTGCGTTCCAACACGTCAGAAGACATCACCTTACCTTCTTCGAATGTTCTTAAGTTTATCTTTGAGGATGGATCGTGGTTCTGCCTTCGACCTTCCGGCACAGAGCCGAAAATCAAATTCTACTTCAGCGTTCACGCCGACAGCGCCGACAAGACGTCTGCGAAGCGAGAGGCGATTGAAGCAGATGTGATGAAACAAGCGAAAGCGATTGACTGATTGATGAAACATCATTCCAAATGGGATGATGTTTTTTGTTTGACATAAAGACTTTCCGACAGTATGATGAGGTAGCTGAATAAAAACCATGTAATCATATAAGGATTATCGGAAAGGCGGAATCATCATGAATAAAACATTCACAACTGTACTTGCACTCGGCGCATCGGTCGGATTGCTCGCGGCGTGCGGAAATGAATCGGAAAGCGGTTCGGAAGAAGCCGTGATCACGGTAGGGACAGAGGCGACATACCCACCGTTCACATATAAAGATAAAGGTGAATTGACAGGGTATGACATCGATGTATTAAACGAGGCGGCTGAACGCGCAGGGTACAAAGTCGAGTATGAGGCAATGGACTTCAAAGGACTTGTCCCGGCGCTTGATGCAGAACGTATTGACATGATTGCCAACCAAATGAGCATCACGCCGGAACGGGAAGAGAAATACGCTTTCTCAACGCCATATGCGGTATCCGGTGCCCAAGTGATTGTCGGAACGGACAACAATGAGATTCAGGGAATCGACGACTTAAAAGGAAAAACGGTCGGTTCGACACAAGGATCGGTCTATGCTCAAATGGCTGAAGAAGCAGGAGCTGAAGTGAAGTTCTATAAAGGGGCGAACCAGGTTCTTCAAGACCTTGAAGTCGGTCGACTCGATGCGGCACTGAATGACCGTCTCTTTATTTTGACAGAGCTTGAAAAAACGGGTTACGACGTCAAAGCAGTAGGCGATATCTTTAACACAAGCGAAGCAGGTTTCATGACACGAAAAGACAGCGACGTTCTTGAAAAATTGAACGATGCGCTTGCGGAGATGAAGGAAGATGGCACAATGACTGAAATCGGTGAGAAGTACTTCGGTGAGGATATCAGTCAATGAATGAACTGATCACGACCGTCATAGATAACCGTTCGGTCTATCTTGAAGCCATCCAGATGACGTTGATCGCCAGTGTCCTGTCGATTCTTCTCGCCTTGGCGCTCGGTCTGATCATTGCGTTACTTCATAGTAGTCCAATCAGAGTCCTTCGATTGTTCACGCGGACATATATCTCCTTTTTCCGGGGGACCCCACTGTTACTCCAACTGTTGATTCTTTATGTTGGTTTGACAGGGTTCGTCCAATTGAGTGGCATGCAGGCATTGATCCTTGGTCTAGGTTTTCACTTTGCGGCATATATTTCAGAGGCATTCCGTGCGGCCATCCACTCAGTGGACAAAGGCCAGGTGGAGGCGAGTGTTGCTTTGGGCATCCCAAAAGTGAAACGGTTTAAGGACATTATTTTCCCGCAGGCACTCTCCCGTGCAATTCCGCCTGTGTCGAACTCGGTGATCGATATCATCAAGTCGACGTCACTCGGGTCCGTCATCGCAGTGCAGGAATTGACATATGTCTCGGACCAGATTGCCGCGACGACGTACCTCGTCATGCCGTTACTACTTTTCTCGGCATCGGTTTACTGGGTTCTCTCGACTTTGATTCAAGCAGGGCAGCATAAATTGGAACAACGATATGCTATTCGATAAATAAAAAACCTCGATTCGAACGAATCGAGGTTTTTTATGGTTTAACGGATGACTTGTTCAGTTTCTCCGTCGAAGAAGTGTGCTTTTGTCATATCGAGTGCGAGTTCAACGTCGTCTCCCATGTGGATGTTTGAGCGACCGTCAACGCGTGCTGTGAACTGGTGTCCACCAAGCTCTGCGTAGAGGTATGACTCAGAACCCATGAGCTCTGCAACATCGATGTGTGCTTTGAACGTGTGTGTCGTCGGTGAGTCGATGTAAATCGGCTCGTCATGGATTGATTCCGGACGGATACCGAGCACGAGTTCTTTACCGATGTAACCACGGTCACGGAGCGTTTTCATTTTTCCTTCAGGAACGTTTACTTCTTCACCGTTTGTAATGAATTTACCTTCTGCGAGTGTACCGCGGAAGAAGTTCATTGATGGTGAGCCGATGAAGCCGGCAACGAAGATGTTATCTGGTGTGTCATATACTTCTTTTGGTGTTCCTACTTGTTGAACGATCCCGTCTTTCAAGATAACGATACGTGTAGCAAGAGTCATCGCTTCTGTTTGGTCGTGTGTTACGTAAATTGTCGTAGTGTCCAAACGGTTGTGAAGCTGGATGATTTCTTTACGCATCTGTACACGGAGTTTTGCATCCAAGTTTGAGAGCGGCTCATCCATCAAGAATACTTTTGCATCACGGACAATCGCACGGCCGATTGCGACACGCTGACGTTGACCACCTGAAAGGGCTTTTGGTTTACGTTGGAGGTATTCTTCAAGTCCGAGGATGCGTGCAGCGTCTTTTACGCGACGGTCGATTTCGTCTTTCGGGAACTTACGAAGTTTCAAACCGAAAGCCATGTTGTCGTATACGCTCATGTGTGGGTAGAGGGCATAGTTTTGGAAGACCATCGCGATGTCACGATCTTTAGGAGCGACGTCGTTCATACGTTTTCCATCGATGAGGAAATCACCGTTTGAGATTTCTTCAAGTCCCGCAATCATACGAAGTGTTGTCGATTTACCACAACCTGATGGTCCGACGAATACGATGAATTCACGGTCTTTAATGTGTAAGTTGAAATCGCTGACGGCTTTTACGCCACCATCGTAAATTTTATCAATGTTTTCTAAACGAATTTCTGCCATGTCGTTTGCCTCCTAAAGAATCTTTATGTTTTTAATAGCGCTTACAAAACAGATTATACGCTGAAACCGCTTGCATTGAATATGGACACGTTGCACAAAAACCGTTAATCGGATTTGTGCAACGTGACAAGTAGTTGGAGTAAACTGGCGTCGAAGAACTGTCTAGCGTCATATCCGGTTGCCTCGTATAACCGATCTAGCCGGTAATTTAACGTGTTGCGATGCATGAACAACGCTTTGGCCGTATGAGAGACGTTCAGCGAATGATTGAATAAGGCTTCTAGTAATTCGATTGTCGGCGGGTCGAGTGCCTCTATGGTCGGATGGGTCACCCGAAGCCGTTCATCAAATGACTCCTGATCTTGTAGCAAATAATGGTATAATAATTGACTAGCAGGGTAAGCCTTAGTAGAGAGTTTCGCAAAAGGGAGCAACAGTTGATGCTGACGATAGAGCGTGGCCAAATCGCCGGCCGGTCGTTGGCTATACACCACATGGGCCTCGACATAACAGTCACTCGCAATGGCACGAAGCACATCTTCGAATTCCACGAGATCGACGAACGAATCGGTCTCAACCACTTCGATATGCCGGCGCGTCATGACGACGATGGTCGCATGTGGCATGAAGTCGTGGAGTACTTCGGTAAATTGTTCGAGCGATTCTGCTTCTGCTCCGTGTAGCGTGAGCGACAGAAGCCGGAACGAGTGGTCAAAGCGGAAGGTGTCATCCTGGAATCGCTGCTGCCATTTTTTTTGATTGGCGTCCACTGACGTCAAAATAGGCGTGGCCCACCAATCGAGCAACTGACGTTCCCGCTCGCTCAACTCGGTATTTGGCAACCCGAACGTGGTGCCGTCTTGCGTCTCAAACCAGTCGTAGTCACCAGATGCGTCTTCCGACCGATGGACGGCGGCCGGAAAAATCGATTTAATACGTTCAAACGTAGTCAACACAATCACCTCTTCAACAATGTATCATATTTCAGATCGGAGGCTTGCAGTTTGGAGGGTCTAATTAAAATTTTTGTGATGATTGTCATCGGAGCGACAATCGGTGGGGTAACAAACTTCCTCGCCATCAAAATGTTGTTCCGGCCACATGAACCAAAGTATATCGGATCGGTTCGGATCCCGTTCACGCCGGGATTGATTCCGAAACGCAGGGACGAACTTGCGTCTAGTTTAGGAAAAACGGTCGTCAAGCATTTACTGACACCTGAGGGAATGCGTAAGCGGTTGTTAGATGATCAAATTTCCAGCCATATCACACATTTTGCGCAACGTGAGGTCCATGCGATGCTTCGCTCGGAGAAAACAGTCCGCTCACTCATTGAGCCGCTTTATCCGAATGCGGAAACGCGATTTTTAGCCTTGGCGGATGAAAAAATGCGTGAAGAACTGACTAAAGTAATCGCCGAAGTGAAGACGAGAAAGTTGTACGAGCTACTCGGCGAAGAGGGGATGGATCGTGTCCGTGCACTCATTCCGGAAATCGTCGAAGCGTTACTCGTGAAATCGGAAGAATATTTTTACTCCCCGGAAGGAGAGGCACAGTTACGACATATGGTCGACTCCTTCGTGCAACGTCGCCTCGGGTTCATCGCCGGCTTTATTCAAAATATGAACCTGGTCGAGATGGTACGACCTGAAATCGTGAACATTCTACGTGGCAGTTCGACTCGGACGGGTATGACGACGATGATTACACGTGAGTTTGAACGATTCAGCGAAAAGTCGGTGGACACTCTTCTTGACGAACGCTTAGAAGCACGTCTCGTTGACGGAGTCGTATCGGAAGTGGTCACACGTTTACCAATCGGTCAATTGCTTGACCGTTCGGTTTGCACGTACACACGTGATGTTGAAGACCAGGTGGTCGAAGAACTCGTACCAAAAGGAGTCACCCTTGTCATTGAGCGCTTTACCGATCAGATGGAGACCATCATGGATCGCTTGAAAATCGATCAAATCGTGCAGGAACAAGTCCAGTCACTCGATACGTCCTACCTGGAGGAGATTGTATTATCCATTTCAAAACGGGAGTTTCGGGCAATAACATGGCTTGGAGCGCTGTTAGGTGGTATGATTGGGTTGATTCAAGGGCTCATCGCCATCGTTTGATGGGGATTCCCTAATAGTATTTAGGAGGACGTTACATGTCACAAACAAACTTGTACGACCAAGCTTACCAATTGGAGAAAGCACTTCGCGATTCTGAGGAGTTCACAACACTCTCTTCTTTATACGATCGTGTCAATGCGGACGCGGAAGCGAACCAGTTGTTCGCTGACTTCCGTAACATCCAAATGACGCTTCAACAAAAGCAAATGCAAGGTGAAGAAATCTCTGAGCAGGAGATGATGGATGCGCAAACGAAAATGATGAACGTTCAACAGAACGAATTGATCATGGAGCTCATGCAAGAAGAGCAGCGCATGCACCAACTCGTTACAGAAGTAACGAAAATCATCATGAAACCACTTGAAGAGCTTTACGCTCCGATGGTGAACGAAAACGAAGTTCAGTAAATCATGTGAACGGATGGCAAACGTGCCATCCGTTTTTTTGTTGGAAATATTGTCATACCCTTAAAGTAAGCGCTTACAAATTCGGGATATAATGAAGGTGTAGGCGTGGACTGAAAGGGAAGGTGGACGACATGGTAACGGTAATCATTCTCGGACTAATGATTCTCTTTTTTATCGGCGGCTGGATGCGCGCAGACCTGGTGGCGTTGATTGGACTAGTATTGCTCGTTTTGACCAATCAATTGACACCCGCCGAGGCGATGGCCGGTGTTTCGAACCCCGTCGTCCTGATGATTGCAGGTCTATTCATCGTAGGGGCCGGCTTGTTCCATTCCGGATTGGCGGAACGTCTGGCGTCATTATTGATTCCTTATGCGAACGGGAGTGAGATGCGGCTATTCTTTCTGTTCATGATGACAGTGACACTCCTTTCGAGCGTCATGTCCAACACAGGGACGGTGGCCATTCTGATCCCGGTGGCTTTAGCGATGTCGAGACAAATGAAGAAGTCGCCCGCGGTGTTATTGATGCCTCTTGCCTTCTTCTCAAGTATCGGCGGAACGATGACCTTGATTGGAACGCCCCCGAACTTGGTTGCGGCTGAAGCGTTGCGTCGGATCGAAGGGGAATCGATCGGCTTTTTTGCATTGTTCCCAATCGGACTTGCGGTTGCCGCCGTCAGCTTCATCTATTTCCGATTTGTCGGAAACAAGCTGTTAACTCCTGAGGAGACGGTCGACCCATCCGTCTCTTCCGAACGAAATTATCCTGAACCGAAAATTTACGCAGTTCATCTTGATAAAAATCATCCGCTGATTGGCCAACGATTACGGGATTTAAAATGGTCTCATCAAGGATTGATTGTGGTAGGCGAACGAATCCGTGGGGTAAGGCAACGCTTCATAGCGGCCAGCGCCGACACGGTACTTCGTGAAGGCCGATTGCTCGTCAGTGGAGAGGAACGGGATATTGAGTCATTTACCGGACGTGAGGGGTTACGCTATGAGCAGCTCTCCCAATCGGAACTATGTGACAAAGAGTCCGGAGTCGCGCTCTTTACTGTACCGCCTGACAGTTCACTCGTTGGCAAGCGTTTGAGTGACAGTCGCTTGCGAAATGACTATCAGTTAAACGTGCTGCAAGTCGTTCGGCCGAATGAAGAGATTGCCCAAATTCACTTGAAGGATGTGCCGCTTCAAAGAGGGGACTTATTAGTCGTTCAAGGGAAGTGGGGGGATTTGGAGCGGACGGAGCGCGAGACGCAATTGTTACTCGCAAACGAACGCGTGACCGATGTGGCGAATCGCTCAGTGTCAGAACGCCACCAACTGGCCGCAGGACTCGTCATGGTGACGATGATCGCCTTGTTCATGCTGGAGTGGGTCGATCCGACGGTTGCCGTTTGGATCGCTGCATTAGCCATGATCCTGACGGGAGCGGTTCGTCATATTGAAGTGGCGTACCAATCGATTCAGTGGTCCTCTCTTGTCTTGATCGCCGCAATGATTCCGGTTGGGACAGCGCTTGATCATGCAGGTGTGATGTCGTGGCTCGTTTCTTGGATCAGTACCACGTTTGGGGAAGCTGGACCGGTATGGGTACTGGTTGCTTTATTTGCGGCGACCATGTTCCTCAGTCAAATCATCTCGAACACGGCCACTGCTGTCTTATTTGTGCCGCTCGCTCTGTCTCTTGCGGAGACGATGGGCGTGAATCCGATCCCATTCGTTGTTGCGGTCGCCATCTCTGCCTCGCTTGCTTTTATGACGCCGTTTGGTTCCCCGACGAATGCGATGGTATTCAGTATCGGGGGCTATCGGTTCGTCGACTTTATGAAAGTGGGGATTCCGCTTCAACTGATCACAGGTATTGTTGGAATTATCATGATCCTGCTTTTATTTCCACTTTGAGTCGATATTTGGGATAATAACAAGGTGAATGTTAATCCAACCTGTTTGAAAGTGAGGAAGAAGATGAAAAGATGGTTGTGGGTATTTCTCTGTCTCTTTCTTGTTGCTTGCGGGAATGAAGAAGAGCCTGAGATTGGGAAGTATGGCCGTGCGGCTGAGAAGTACCTTGAAAAAAAGGACTATCAAGTCGTATCGTATAATGGAGAGTATGCAAATAAGTTAGAAAAGAAAAATTTGCTAGAGGATCATGAGCAGTCGTTGTGGGCGCGCCAATTCGTGTCTCCTGACGCTTACATCGGTAAAACTCTTTACTATGAACACTTCATCGTGAAAAATCACCCGATTGATGCGTTATCCGATTTTGGATTAACGGCCGTGACGGTGATTGTTGTGGATGGGAAAGTGATTGGTGGTACCTCGATGCCGCTTTCGGACGGAAGCCTGATGGGCACCGGATATAGTTTGAATGGAGAGTCGGTAGAAGACATCTACCCAGATCTTCAAGAATGGCGAGAGGCATGGGAAGAAAAATATAGTGAATAAAAATGACAGACCGATTGATTTATCTCGGTCTGTCATTTGTTTTTAGGATGCAGTCCCTTTCAATTTTCCAGGCAATTTGCATCGCTCGAAATAAATGAGCTGGCCACTGCGAACAATTCGTGCCCCTATGTGTTCATGTCCGGCTTTTCGTATCATGTCCAATCCTTTTCGTTTCCCCGACTGATCATCGCTTGCTTCGAACGATTCGTTCAAGACGATGGTCCCGTCATTCTCAAATGCGGTGACTGAATAGGTCTCCATCTTTGTTGCCCCCTTTTCTTACAGTGTAATGAATGGTCATTCATTCTTCAAGAGGTCGTTTCGTGATTTCATCAAATGTGAGCTGACGGGCTGATTCTTTTCGGGGAATCAGGTCAGAAACCGTCATCCCGATGAGGCGGATTGGTTCAGTGACTTCCATTTCATCGAACAAGCGTCTTGTGAGACGCCTGATTTCTTCATGGTCATGTGTCGGGTGATTGAGCTTGATTTGGTGGCTACGAGCTTGAAATTCGCTCGTCTTTAACTTGACTGTCACTGTTTGGCAGCTGAGGTCACGTCGGTCAAGTTGCCGAAGGACGTCTTCAATCTCAGGTAATACCCGTTCATACACTTCTTCCGGATCATCGATATCAAATGCAAAGGTCGTTTCAGATCCGATGGATTTTCGTTCACGCGTCGGGACAACGGGGCGATCGTCTCTGCCGTGGGCAAGTTCGTATAATTGTTGACCGCGGTCATAACCGAAGATGGCCTTTAGTTGCTCGGGGCGGGTTTTCTGAATGTCGGCAATCGTATGATAATGATGTTTATAAAGCGTCTGTGCCGTTACTTTTCCCACCCCATGCATCGCTTCGACGGAGAGCGGGGCGAGAAATGTTGTGACGTTCGGTTGCGAAACGACGGTTAGACCGTTCGGTTTTTCGAAACCGGACGCGATTTTGGCGACAAACTTGGAAGGAGCGACACCTGCTGATGCGGTCAAACCGGTGCGCCGCTTGATTTCTCCTAAAATATAACGGGCGATAAAGGGACCCGACGTACTGTTCAAGGAGTTTTCAGTCACGTCCAAATACGCCTCGTCAAGAGAGAGTGGCTCGACGAGGGGCGTGACTGACTTAAAGATGTCCATCACTTGTTGACTGACTTGACGGTACACTTGGAATCGGGGTTTCACAAAAGTCGCGTGGGGACACAGACTGAATGCTCTCCGGGAAGACATGGCGCTGTGCACTCCATATTTTCGTGCCTCGTAGGAACAAGTCGCGACAACGCCACGACTGTGAGGCGGTCCACCGACGATGACGGGTTTTCCGCGCAAACTGGGGCGGTCGCGCTGCTCCACAGAGGCATAAAACGCATCCATATCGACGTGGATGATGAGGCGTTCCATAACATCACCTTTCTATATCTCGTAATACCATCTATTATACCGAACTTTTGTTCGTTTTTTCATTTTTTTCTTCTTCACGATATTGAGGGGGGATGGTCTGGTTCGGGAATTGCAGTAACGATCCCATCCAATTTTTTCGTCGCAACCACACCTGGATCAATAGCGTGAAGAAAATGATCATCACCCAGGAAAAACCATAACCGAACGACCAATCCAGTTCGGGCATCACTTTAAAGTTCATTCCCCAAATGGCACCAAACGCCACAACCGGTGTGGTCAGGGCGGTAAATACCGTCAGGGCCTTCATGATTTCATTTCCCCTGAAATTCGAAAGTGTGGAAGCGAGGTCGGTCATGGCGATGACGTCTCCCTGATAGTGCTCCACCAATGTAAGGAGTCGTTCGACCCGATAGTTTGCAAGCTGGTATGATCTGAGTTGATTCAAATCAAGATCAAGAAAGGCTTCTCTTCCTGCCATAAGGAGTTCTTTGTACGGCGTGACTGTATCGGACCAGCGCTCAATCTCGCTACGGAGACCGAAGATTTCATTCATGAATGTGGCAGGTACTTGTCCTGTCATCTCACGCTGGGCAATCAGGAGACGTTCTTCGAACTCGTCAATACCGTGGAAATAAGGATCCATTCGTTCAGCCAATAATTCATAAAATGCTTCAATCGGTGTCGCAAATCCTTTTCTTGATACCGACTCGCAGTGGACATCATCGAAACCGAGCGTCCATAAAAAGTCTGGTCCGACGAAATAATGACCGATATTTTGAGGCTCCCGTTCTAACTTTTCATAGTCGAGCGTTAGAGACCCATACATGAAGCCATCCTCGACGATGATTTTCGTGACGTCTGCTGTCGTGAGCTGCTCGACCCAATACGTATAGGCTTCCTGATATCGTTCATCGATGTGGACGATTTCTTCAGGTCTCGTGTACCATTCCCATTCCATTAAACATTCCTCCAATTTGCTTCTGCTATATAGTATTCCCAAAATGTCGGGAATGTTGGCATCTGACGGAAAGTTTCGATAAGATGGAGGTACTGAATGAAGAGAGAGGTGCTTTCATTGGCGACAAAAATCGGTCAGCTCAAAGTAGGCGACACATTAGATCAAACGGTCATGATCAAGCAATCCTATAAAGGACTTGCCGGGAATGGAAAACCCTATCTAACACTCATCCTCTGTGATGAGAGCGGGGAAATCGAGACGAAGCTTTGGGATAGTTCCGACACGGAAAAATACGCGACGAAAAAAATCGTACATGCGGCAGGCGAAGTGATGGACTACCGCGGGCGCACTCAATTGAAGCTCAAACAAATCTCAATTATTGAAAAGGAGACGGACATCTCCCCATATGTCCGTTCCGCGCCCGTGCCAAAAACAGAACTCGAGTCGACGATTCGCGAATTTATTTCGTCTCTACAGCATGAAGAGATTCGACAACTCGTAGAAGAGGTGCTTAGCCGACACGAGGAGGCATACTTTACGTATCCGGCGGCCGTCCGTCATCACCATGCCGTTTATTCGGGACTGGCATTTCACGTGATGTCGATGCTAAAGCTCGCTGACTCCATGAGTGCGCTGTACCCTCAGCTGAACCGCGACCTGCTCATTGCAGGCGTACTGTTGCATGATTTGGCAAAAGTCATCGAATTATCCGATGCGATCACCCCTGAGTATACGCTCGAAGGAAAGTTGTTAGGTCACTTATCCTTGATGGCGTCGGAAATCGAAGTGGTGTCACGCGAGCTCGGTACGGATCGGGAAGTGACGACGCTGTTGCAACATCTCGTCTTGAGCCACCACGGGAAACCGGAATGGGGATCGGCCAATACACCGCAACTGCCTGAAGCCGAAATGTTGTTCTTTATTGACAACATCGACGCCCGCATGAACATGTTCGAAAAGGCATTTGAAGGAGTGGAGCCAGGCCAATTCACAGAACGCATCATGGCGCTTGATAATCGGGCATTTTATAAACCGAAGCTATAAAAAAACGGCACTCCGAATGGGGTGCCGTTTCGTATAGTCATATTATTGTTCAGAAGAATCGTCAGATGACTCTTCAGAAGATTTCAATGCGTCTTTGACAGCGTCAAATTGTGTTTCTGCTTTCGCATCTTTCACATCAACGTTGTATTTTTCAATCAACTCGGCATAGATTTTGTTTGCATCGACCGAAGCAGCTTTTTCAGTTGCCAATTCTTCACGGATGCGGTCTTTTTCATCTTCAAGTTTCAAGTCTTTTTCTTTGCGGTCTGTCACTTTGATGACGTGATAACCGAATTGCGACTGAACCGGATCTGAAATTTTTCCGACGACATCTTTTTGGAATGTGTAGTCTTCGAATTCAGGGACCATTGCACCTGTTGAGAAGTAACCGAGGTCGCCGCCTTTTTCACCAGACCCTGTGTCTGTTGATTTTTCTTTAGCGAGTTCGGCGAAGTCAGCACCGTCATTCAATTGCTTGATGATGGCTTGTGCCTCTTCTTCAGATTCGACGAGGATGTGACTTGCACGAACTTCGACGTTTTCTTTTTCAAACTGTGCTTCGACTTCCTCGTCCGTTACATCGACCAACTCTGATTTCGCAGCATCGACAAGCATTTGACCACGGAGAGCTTGACGGAACTCATCTGTTCCACTCATTCCCGCTTGTTGGATTGCTTGTTCGAATTCTTCTGTCGAACCGAATTGTTCTTCTGTTTTATCGAACTCTTCGTCAACTTTTTCTTTCGCAACCTGGTCACCGTACTCCTCTTCAAGAAGCGCGTTCATCGTTTCTTGGAAAGCGAGCTGAGGGACTAAACGGTCGTAACTCATGTCTGCGATTTGACCACGCGTGATCTCTCCGCCTTTGTATGTGACGACTGCTGAATCATCAGATGGGCTCGATGCGTTCGTTGCAGCGTAAGTTCCACCTGCTCCGATGATGAGCGCGAGCGCAGACGCGCCGACGAGTGCGCCTGTTGAAAATTTCTTATCTTGCTTTTTCGGTTCGTTGTTCATTCCGTTTGACATGTATTCCACCCCTATAAATCTCTAAAATTTCAAAATCAAAGTTTCTAAATCCGACTATATCACATTTTCCTAATCATGACAGCTGTTCTCGTGTCTGTACAGTATCATAGCATACAATCATGTCGTATAATGATGAAAGAGAATGTGAAATGATGGGGTGACGAACGTGTCGTTGGAAGAAAAGGTCGAGCATCTGTCTTATCAAAAGGAGATTTTGCTTGAACTGGCGGACTGGACGAATCGTCCGTTCGAATATGAAGTCATCAAAGCAAATTTGACGAAACAGGAAGTGGCGTCTTTCTTTAGTCTCCTGCACGAGATCGGGGAGCAACAAAAAGAGCAAGAGCGCTACGGATTTACATCTGTAGAGCCATTGCTCGTCAATTTTGTAGGAATGCTCGATGCAAGATTACACCCTAAAGCCATTTTAGGGGCGTGTGTGCGTCAAGGAATCGAATTGCATATTACAGAACCGCTCTATCGGCAGGTCAGGCTTCTTGACTGAGTTCATCCTCGTCAGGACGACGACCTGCCTCTTCTGTAATCATTTTCGATGTTTCTGCAAAGATGTCCATGAAGTTGTCCCCGTATAAGCGGCGGACGATTGCCGTCATATCAGTAAGGTCAGGGAATTTTCCGTAAAGCTCTTGAAGCGGGAGGGAAGCACGGAATACGCCGTTTCCTTCCGGGTCAAACGCGTGGATCGTCTCAAGAAGCAACGACTCACCTTCAGGAGTCAATTGGACATACGTATTACGCTTGTCGGTCTCTTTTTTAGAAAACGTAAGTAATCCGCGGTCCTCTAACTTTTTCGAAAAGTTAAAGGCGGTCGAGACGTGCATGACACCATATTTCGCGATTTCGGAAATCGATGCCCCGCCTAACGCATGGGCGATCCATAAAATATGATGTTCGTTAATGTTCAAGTCAAATGGTTTAATCCAGTTTTGCCAGTCTTTTTCGACCGTCTTCCACAAAGCCTTACTAAGTTGAATGATTTTATGGCTATAGAGCATGGCCTCAGGGCCAGTGAATTCTTTTTCGTGTTCCATCTCAATTCATCCTTTCCGGATACAAAGTGATTTAATCGACGGACGATGACAGCAGTCAGTTATTGGCTCTGATTGACGGTTTTGTCTGTCGCGGTAGACTGTACATTCGAAAGTTCCTGGAGATTTCCTTGGATTCGCTCGATCGAAGGCTGAATGTCTTGTTGGTAGGTTTCGACTTCGGCTTTCACTTGTTCAGTCAATTCTTTTCCTTGCAACTTCCCAGCATTGATGACGTGTGACGTTTGTTTCGCCACTTTCCCAAATTGTTCTTTCAGCGTAGCGATTGTAGATGCGCGATGTTGATTAGCAGCGGCATCGTTCGCTGTGCCACGTGCCAGTTTTTTGACCGTCATGACTCCTAAAAACGTTAAAACAAAGCCGAAAGCAATCCAATCTCGACGTTGGTGACTCGACAATCCATTCCCCTCCTCAAGCAAGTGCATTCTAAAATACATTCTTTTCATATTATTTTACCAAAAAAGAGTGATTAAAAACCTATATCGCAAATAAAATTTTTCAGAACATTCAATTTTGACCGAAAAATCATTTTATTTTAGAATATAGGTAAAGGAAGGTGATCCTCAGTGGACGTACAAAAGCGTTGGGTGGATGATTTACTCGACCTGTATAACGCTGCGAAACGACTGGGAGATGACACTTGGGCCGAGACAATAATGAACACACTTAGGGCGGGGTATGAAGAGGCTGAACGACATGAACAGGAGCGAGAGCACACAGTACGCGAAAAGCGAATGCACGAAATAGATGCCCGTCTAAACGAATTACGAAAAGAATTTGAACAAGCGACGTCTGTCACATCGCGGCAACGATTATATGAGACTGCGATTAAACTGCAGGTTGAGCGAGCGCAGTTGGAAGAAGAGAGAAAGCGTCATCGGGATTCAATCAATCAATCGTAAAAGAAGACCCTTCATCGAGTGATGACGGGTCTTTTGTCTCAAAGTTGAGAGTGGATGCGCGAAGCTAACGTTTGGAGTGCTTCTGATGTATACTCGTCGTTATGCGTCACCCATTTCGCTCCGAAACCATCTTCATCCCCGAAGCGTGGGATCAAGTGGATGTGGAAATGAAAGACGGTCTGACCGGCAATCTCTTCCGCGTTCGACAAGACGTTCATCCCGATCGCCCCCGTTTCCTGCTGGATGGCATTGGCGATTCTCGGGATTCGCTGAAATACGTCTGAAGCCACCTCGCTAGGCAATTCATAAATGTTTCGAGCGTGATGTTTCGGAATGACGAGCGTATGTCCTTTTGTCACTTGCGACAAGTCCAGGAAAGCGACGACTGCTTCGTCTTCATAGACACGATAGGATGGGATTTCTTCGTTGGCGATTTTACAAAAAATACAGTTTGGATCAGTATGCATATCGATTCCTCCATTCGTGATGTCGATTCGCTCTCATCATACCACGGAATTTCAGGCGCAAGTAGGATTGTCGATACAGGACATTGATTCTACAATAGAAATATACACTTTAGAAAGGAGGGGGTTATGACGTATTCGCGAAGTAAGAATCAGAAAAAGAAATCATATCTATTCATTAGTCTCAGTTTAATCATCGCGGTCGGGGCGATTCTCTTCTATATGTATGGATATCTCCCCGCAGCGGAAAAAGACCGGATTCATATCCGGTTCAAAGAAGCACTACTGGAAGAAGACCGTGCATTTTTTGAAGAGACGGTCGAGTACCAGGGTGAAAACCTGACAAGGGCGGAAGCCATTCGATTCATCCGATGGTTGAACGATGAAAAAACGATACGCGGCGAAGCGCTTGCTGAGATTGAGCGGGATCGTGCGGATCGGGATTCGGGACTGGAAACGGACGGGCTGTTCCGTCTGATCGATACCGGGGAAGGGAAGTTTGGTTTTTCCGATTACCGGATTGAATTGCTTCCTCAAACCATCGACGTTAAATCGGATGCACCGTTGACGAATATTTGGGTAGATGGTGAACGTGTCGGCCGAATCGATGAGGCAGAGGGTTCTTTTGAATTTGAAAGGATGCCGGGTCGTTATGACATAAAGGCAGTTGCTGTCGTGGATGGTGAAACGGTTTCGGAAAGCGAGAACATCAGCTTAACGGAAGCAGTCGATCTAGCTTACACGTTAGTGCCTGAAAAGTCTGAGGCCATTGCGGGTCAATTTGACTTAAAGCGGGTTGAATTGATCGAAATCGAAGTAGAGGCGAGAACAGGCTACAAGCTAGCTACAATCGATGGATTGGTCGGAGAGAAAAAGGCGACGGTGTTGGATCGGATTGGTGAACCGAACGACAAGACGAAAGAGAAGTGGCAGTACGACGAGATGGACATCTCCTTTGAGAACGGGCGGGTGGACGCTATTCTCATCAATTTGGATAAACGTCCGGATGACTTGATTGCGCTGCTCGGTGAACCCGTAGACCGGAACGATCACGCCATGGGCACCGAATGGGACTACGGGAAGTCCTTCTTTGAATCCTTCTTCACGTTCTTTGGACTCCAAACTGAAAAGCAATTTATTGAACGGGATGCACAGATGTATTTGTTGATTCAATAAAAAAGAGGGTTTCCTGTTGCAGGAAACCCTCGCTTACATAAACATGAATTACGCTTTACGCATAGCTCGCATAACGAACGATACGATCAAGATGAGGATGATGGCCCCAATCAATGCTGGAATAATCGCAATGTCACCGATTGTTGGTCCGAAGTCTCCGAAGATGAGACCGCCTAACCATGCCCCGATAATACCTGCGATGATGTTACCAATCACGCCACCCGGCACGTCCTTACCTAAAATGAGACCTGCCAACCAACCGATGATACCCCCGACGATTAGTGTGATAATCCAACCCATAAAACATTCTCCTTCCTCTGTTTGCCCATTGTTCTTCTTCATTCATCTGTGGAACAATGGAAGTATTGATTATAAAGGGTTAAAATTGCCTTACAGTTCAGATTATTCCCATGTGACAACTTTTAAAACATATACCACAAAAAAATGTTGAAAACGAAAGGTGTGGTTTTCATGCTACACGTCGAACGATTGAACGGCGGTTATATCGGTAAACAAGTATTACACAATGTTTCATTTGAAGTGAATAAAGGTGAGCTCGTTGGGTTGATTGGGCTAAATGGAGCCGGAAAATCAACGACCATCAAACATATATTAGGCTTACTCGATCCGTTGTCCGGAAAAGTGGAAATCGATGGCGAGACGTTGGAGTCGTCAGAGAAAAACTATCGTAAGAAAGTGAGTTACATACCGGAGACTCCGATTTTGTATGACACGCTGACGTTGCGTGAACATATCGAGTTAATGGGGAAAGCGTACGATGTCGGCCAAGAAGAATTATTGACCCGAACCACACGTTTGGCAAAAGAGATGCGGATGGAAAAACAGCTCGACTGGTTCCCATCGGTCTTCTCAAAAGGGATGCGGCAAAAAGCGATGATCTTATGTGCCCTTGTGACGAAGACACCGCTCCTCATCGTCGATGAACCGTTTGTTGGATTGGATCCTTTAGCGATTCGTCAGTTGCTCCAGTTGTTCGATGAATATAAGCAGGATTGTGCAATTTTAATGTCTACTCACATATTAGAGACAGCAGAGCGGCACTGTGACCGCTTCGTCTTTCTTCACCAAGGTGTTGTCATTGCGAACGGGACGGCATCTGAACTGCGCGAGCAATATGAACTTCCCGAAGACGCGACGCTCGACGACATTTACGTGGTGGCCATCGAGTCTGAGGAGCAATCGTCATGAGCCGGTTTACGTCTAGGCTTGGGAGCTGGATGGAGGATGTCGTCAAATATAGTCGCTACGTGGCGAACGGCGGACTTCTCTTTACACTCTACTTCACACTCATCTACGGGGCGTTCGTATACAATGATTTTTTGACGCGAATCGATTCTGCGTTTCCTGGCGAATGGATTGCGGCAGCAATCATGCTTCTTATTCCTTTAGGGCATCGTCCGAGGACGTTTATTCAGGAGGCGGACCAGGTGTTTTTGCTTCCCGAGCTAGGTGAGATTCGCTCATATATGGTCGGTGTGAGAGCTTTCAACGTGGTATTCGCGGGGCTTCGCGCAATGCTCGTCCTGCTCATTCTCCTGCCGTTACTCGTACGAACGGAGGCGTATACAGGGATAGAAGTGCTTGCGGTCGTCGTGACGATGGTGCTGCTCTCGGTGGCGGGGCGACTGGCCAAGCTGGAGGGAGCGGGGCGCATCGTCTTACCTTTTGCGCTCGTCAGTGGACTATTGATCGTAACGGGGCTAGCATCGTGGTCGTTCGTACCGGCGTTCCTCCCGTTCGTGCCCCTTCACTTGAAACGGAATGAGCGTATTCCTTTGTTGCACTGGTTAGCGCTCGAAGAGAAGAGTAAGGCACAGTTTGAACGTGTCATCAGTTGGTTCATCGATTTACCGACCGTGAGAGAAGATGTGAAAGAGCGCCGTTTCCTGACGAAAATGTTGGAGAATCGGGTGTTGCGCCGCGCCGAGGCGTCACAATACGTGTATGGACTCCGTATTATCCGGTCGAGTGACTCATTGGACCTGGTGATACGCCTCACAGCTGTCGCCCTAGTCGTCATGTGGATGTCGGGCGGTTGGTACGTCGGGTTGGTGATCCCGTTGTTTGTCGGCTTGACAGCACTTCAGCTCGTGCCATTGTTCAAACGACTGGAGGCTGTGTCAATCGTATCCTGGCTCCCGATCACAAAAGAAGAGCGGTTGCGTGGCTACACGTGGTGGACGTATCGGATCCTCTTAGTCCAAGCGCTATTTCTCGGTCTCGCGTCCCTTCTATTTGGGGCGACGTGGGATGCGGCAATCGGACTCATCTTATCGTTTGGAGTCATTCGCTATTATTTGAACCGGTTGACGTAAAAGAAGGACATCCTGTCCATCAGGATGTCCTTCTTGCGTGTATACATTATTTTTTCGGTGACATGACCGATACACTTGAACCAAGAATTTTTGGAAGTTTCGAAGGTTTGTCCGACTCTTCTTCGATTTCGCCGTAAGCAGAAACACCATGCTCGGCGATGTCGAGACCGATGTCTTCCTGTTCTTCTGTGACGCGAAGTCCGATCGTGACGTCAAGAAGCTTCAAGAAGATGTAGCTACCGCCACCTGCAATGACCATGGCAATCAAGACGCCGAGTGTTTGAACGCCAAGTTGTGTGAGGCCGCCACCATAGAAGAGACCAGCTGACCCGATTCCTGTGATTTCAACTAAACGTGGTGAAGCGACGAAACCGAGTGCGAGTGTACCGATGATTCCGGCAATCCCGTGTACAGAGAAGGCACATAATGGATCATCCACATATTTCGCCATCAAGATGCTCGTACCATACGTAGCAATTGAAGCGACCGCACCGATGAGTACGGCTGCCCAAGGTTCAACAAAGGCGCAAGCCGCGGTAATGGCTACGAGTGCAGCGAGTACACCGTTTACGATAGTAGGGATGTCGGCTGTTTTACGATGAAGCATGACGATTCCAAGGGCACCCAGGGCACCGGCAGCTGTAGCGAGCATCGTCGTGAGAGCAACATATCCGAAGAATCCGTCTGCGACAGACATCGTTGATCCTGCGTTAAAGCCGAACCAGCAAAGCCATAGGACGAGACCACCGACAACCGTGAGAACGTGGTTGTGGCCTGCCAATGATTCTGTCTTGCGGCGTGGTTTCAAGATGATGGTAGCCATAAGTGCGGCCATCCCACCTTGTAAGTGAACGACGGCTGATCCTGCAAAGTCCTGCATTCCCATTGACCCGAGCATTCCGCCGGCCCATACTGAACGAGCGATGATCGGATAGAGGATGGCGACGAAGAAGATCCCGAAGAGAACGTAGGCAGATAGTTTAGCCCGTTCCGCGAATCCACCCCATGCGATGGCGAGTGATACAGCAACGAATGACAATTGGAATAAGAATTTGATGTCGATTGAAACGTTTGCCCAGTCAAGGCTTGAGAACGATCCTTTTAAGAAGAACCCTTCTGTCCCGAACCAACTTGTTCCGTCTCCGAATGATAAACCAAATCCAACCGCCCAAAAAGCGAGTGCAGCCACAGAGAGGCTGATGATTTGTTTGACAGCGACATGACCGGCGTTCTTCGCGCGGAGCGTCCCTGTTTCGAGTAGGCCAAAACCTAATTGCATTGTCAAAACGAGCAATGCGGCGATGAGTACATACAGCGTGTCCATATAAAAGAGAATGTCTTCCATGATTTGTGCCCTCCTTTTTCTTAGGTGCTTTTTTAAAAGTTGACTTCAGTGTAAAACGAAAAATCAACGGTGGATTGCATTTTGTCAGATAATCTGACATAGTTTTTTAAAGGAGGAGGGCATGGAGGATGGACTATAAATCGAAAAAAGTGATCGGAATGGGCGTAGTGACGGAGCTGACAGGACTTTCTGAGCGGCAAGTCCGCTATTATGAGTCAAAAGGATTGATTTTTCCGGAGCGCACAAAAGGCGGGTCACGTAAATATTCTTTCCATGACGTTGAACGATTGATTGAAGTCGCCTCCAAGTTAGAGGACGGTTGGCGAATCCAGGATATTAAGGAACGGGAAAGACGCTTATCCGCTAAACAACGGGATGATTTGATTCGTGGACAGTTGAACTCGGCCTTCCATACATTTCCGACAAAGAAATGACACAAAGAAAACACAATGAAAATGCTTCACATTAGCATAATTCTAATTAATTTCTGTATAATGTTTTTGAGTTCACAAACATGAGAGTATTGAATTGTAGGAGAAATTTAGAGGGGAATGACGCGACGTATGAACCATACTATTTTAAAAGCGTTTAAAGGAGAGGCGACGGATTATGTACCGGTATGGTATATGCGCCAAGCCGGACGCTATCAACCGGAATACCGAGAAATTAAGAAGACGAGAACATTATTTGAGATCACCCATGATCCTGAACTTTGTGCCTACGTCACGGAACTTCCGGTCAAACAACTCGGAGTCGACGCGGCCATTCTTTATAAAGATATTATGACGCCACTGCCATCGATGGGAGTTGACGTCGAAATCAAGAGCGGAATCGGTCCGGTCATCGACAATCCGTATCGGACGATGGAAGATGTCGAGCGGCTTAAACCACTCAACCCGGAAGACATCTCATACGTATTTGATACGATTCGTTTGCTTCGGGAGCGACTTGAAGTGCCGCTGATCGGTTTTTCAGGGGCGCCGTTCACTTTGGCCAGTTATATGATTGAAGGCGGTCCATCACGGAACTACCACCGTACGAAAGCACTCATGTATGCACAGCCGGACGTATGGGACGCGTTGATGAATAAACTGGGTGACATGGTCATCACGTATGCGAAGGCACAGGCGGAAGCTGGGATCCAGGCATTCCAACTATTCGACTCATGGGTCGGTACGCTCAGCCGTAAAGACTACGCGAAATATATCAAACCGACGACGGAACGGATTTTTAAAGAATTGAAAACACTCGATATCCCGCTCATCATGCATGGAGTCGGGGCGAGCCACCTCGTCGAAGAATGGCATGACCAACCACTCGACGTAGTCGGTTTGGACTGGCGCCTTTCTGTTCAGGAAGCACGTTACCGTGGCGTGACGAAGGCCGTTCAAGGGAACTTGGATCCTTCATTCCTGCTCGCACCATGGCCGGTAATCGAGGAGAAAGTCAAAGAGATTCTGGATGAAGGAATGAAGCAACCAGGCTACGTCTTTAACTTGGGACATGGCGTGTTCCCTGAAGTCGATCCAGCCGTGCTCGTCAAGTTGACAGCATTCATTCATGAGTATTCACGTGAAAAAATGGGAGGCAAATCATTATGAAAACAGTCGGACTACTCGTCATGGCATACGGGACACCGTACAAGCCGGAAGACATCGAGCGTTACTACACGCATATCCGTTACGGACGTAAGCCGTCCCCGGAAGCGCTTCAAGACTTGACTGAACGCTACGAGGCGATCGGTGGTGTGTCACCTTTAGCAAAAATCACAATCGATCAAGCCGAAACCCTTCGGGATATCTTGAATGAACGTCATTCCGGTGAAATCGAATTCAAATTGTATATCGGTTTGAAACATATTGAGCCGTTCGTCGAGGACGCAGTCGCGCAAATGGCGGAGGATGGCATCAAAGAAGCGGTTTCTGTCGTGTTGGCGCCACATTACTCGACGTTTAGTGTGAAATCGTATAACGGACGCGCGCATGAAGAAGCCGCGAAATATGGGATTGAGATCCGTTCGGTCGACTCATGGTACGATGAGCCGAAATTTATCGCATGGTGGGCGGAAGCGATCAAAGAAACGTTCGCAAACTTGCCGGTACCTGCTGAAAAAGCTTGCCTGATCGTGTCAGCCCATAGCCTTCCTGAGAAAATTTTGGCTGGTGGCGACCCGTACCCGGACCAGTTGAAAGAAACAGCGGACAAAATCGCCCAAGCGGCAGGCGTTCCGAACTATGAAGTCGGCTGGCAATCAGAAGGAAATACGCCGGACCCGTGGATTGGGCCGGACGTTCAAGATTTGACAGCTGAGTTGTATGAAAAACATGGCTATGAAGCGTTCGTATACACGCCGGTCGGCTTCGTCGCGGACCATCTCGAAGTACTGTTCGATAACGATGTGGAATGTAAAGTCGTCTGCGATCGTCTCGGTGTACATTACGCACGTCCAGCTATGCCAAACGCAGAGCGGAGCTTCATTGAAGCCATCGCGGATCGAATGGAAAGCGTGATTGTGCATCATGCGTAAATTCACGATTGTCGGTGGTGGGATCACAGGTCTCACCGCCGCTTTTTATGCAGAGCGTTACTTGCCGGAAGACGTCACGATCACGCTCCTCGAAGGGACGGATCGGTTAGGCGGAAAGATTGATACGTTTGAAACGGGTGACTTCGCGGTCGAACGAGGACCGGATTCTTACGTATTCCGTAAAACAGCGATGACCGAGCTCATTCAGGAGGTCGGGCTCGGTGACGAGTTGGTCCGCAATGGGGTCGGTCAGGCCTATGTGCTCCATCATGACGGTTTGCATCCGATTCCGAAGCAGACCGTGATGGGCATCCCGCTCGATATCGATGCTTTTCAAGAAACCACACTATTATCCGAGGAAGAGCACGCGGCACTCCGGACGATGCTGCTCTCACCGCCGGACGTGGCGACACCGGATACGGACGTCTCGCTTGGTTTATATTTGCGAGAGCGGGTCGGTGATCCAATCGTGGATCGTTTGATCGAGCCATTGCTTTCTGGAATTTATGCTGGAGATATCGATGAGATGAGTGCCTTGTCGACTTTCCCTCAATTTATTGAAGGGGAGAAGAAATATGGCAACTTGTATGAAGGCATGCGTCATCTCCGTCCGGAGCAACGCGTCGCGGAAGTCGGCACGAAAAAAGTTGGTCAATTTGCTTCATTGAAAAGAGGATTGAAGTCTTTGACCGATCGTCTCACGGAACGGTTGGAACGGACTGAAATTGTGTTGAACTGCACCGTCGAACAAATTGAACAAGTGGAAGGCGGGTATCGACTGCAAACGAGTGGCGGATCAATCGAGTCGGACCACTTACTCTTGACCGTGCCACCGCGTTTGATTCGTCAATTCTTGCCGGAGGTCGACAGTGATTTCTTGGCTGACATGAAGCCGCACGCCACGGCCACGTGTTCCCTCATTTTCAAACAGGACGATCTCGAACTTCCGTTTGTCGGGACTGGATTTGTGGCGAGTCAAGAGGCGGATGTCACCATCACAGCTTGTACGTTCATCGACCAAAAATGGCCACACGCCGTTCCTGAAGGATATCATGTGCTGCGTGTCTTTCTAGGTCGTCCGGGGGCAGATGCGATTGTCGATGCTCCAGACGACGAAATCGTCGAGACGGCACTTCGAGATCTCCGTGGATTGATGAACATTAAACGTGAACCGGTACAGACGATTGTGAGCCGGTTGCACGATGGATTACCGCCGTATGGGGTATTCCACGCAGATCGTGTCAAGGCACTCCGCGAAGAGATGCGTCGCGTCTATCCCGGCGTGACCTTGGCGGGCATCGCCTATGATGGGATCGGAATTCCGGATTGCATCAAGAGTGTCCGTGAACAAGTGAAACAAGTGAGTAAAAATCTTTGAGTTTTCGTGAAGGGAGGTGTCGGATTGTTCCGATTACCTCCCTTTTTGATATAGTAGGAGGCGAAAGAGAAAAGGAGTGATGGAAGATGGCAACGTATAAACTATTTGTATCGGATATGGATGGAACGATCTTGCATAACCATACGACGATCGCGAAAGAGACAGCAGAGGTCGTGCGCGAGGCGGAACAAGCCGGGATTCATTTCGCTATTGCGACAGGACGGGACTATGTCAACGCAAAACAAATACTTGACCAGGTAGGCATCACGTGTCCCATCGTCTCATCCAATGGCGGCCGCGTAGTGAATGAGTCGGGAGAAGCGCTTCAGGAAGTGAATCTCTCGACAGAAGATGCGCTAAAAGTCATTGAAGTGCTTCACCAGGACCATAAATACGCCGATGTGTTTTACGAAATGTACACAGAAGGAGCGCTCGTTGCGAGTCGCGGGGACTTGATTGAGGCATCCATGGCGAACTTGAAAGCGAATGGTGACGACCGTTCGCTCGAGATGTATGAGTTTTTCAAAAATCGCTACTACGTCAACGAGGACGTGAAGCTCGTCGAAGATATTGAAGCGTTCATTCGGGAAGAAGCAGGACGGGTGTACAAATTCATCGCATTCTCCAGTCATTTTGAGAAGATGTCCGCGCTTTGGAACGAGATCGAAACCCAAGTCCGTGACGTATATGTTACTTCATCAGGCAATGACAACATCGAAATCATGGCGCACGGTGCGGATAAAGGGCACGGTGTGGCGAAGCTGGCCGAGTACTACGGGGTCGACTTATCCGAGGTGGTCGTCATCGGCGATAATTTGAACGACCTTCCGATGTTCAAAGTTGCCGGAAAAGCGATCGCGATGGGGAACAGCCACGAAGAGCTCATCGCGGTGAGTCATCACGTCACGGAAAAACATGACGAGTATGGCGTCGCGAAGGCATTGAAACGCATTATGACAGGTGAGTGGAAGTAAACCATTTGTCCTGCTGATAAAGTGTTTCGTATAATAGAAGCAACGAACATCCGATTAGGAGGAAACACACAGTGAAATTTATTTTTAATCCGGACATCCGGGACCCGAAACTGAACTTGGCGGTCGAGGAATATATTTTAAAACATTTGAATGTAGACCATGAGGATTACTTCTTGTTCTATATTAATGGTCCGTCAATCATTATCGGGAAGAACCAGAACACATCAGAAGAAGTCAACTTGAAGTACATCGAACAAAATGGAATCGATGTTGTCAGACGCCTTTCTGGTGGGGGTGCCGTTTACCACGATGAAGGGAACTTGAACTTCAGTTTCATCACGAAAGATGACGGAAACTCATTCAACAATTACCAGAAATTCACGCAACCGATCGTCGACGCGCTCAAGCAGCTTGGAGTGGAAGCTGAATTGACGGGACGAAACGACATTCAGGTCGGACAACGGAAAATCAGCGGGAACGCCCAATTTACGACGCGTGGCCGTATGTTCAGCCACGGAACGCTCATGTTCAATTCGAACATTGAAGAAGTCGTCAATTCATTGAATGTTTCAGAAGAAAAAATGCGTTCTAAAGGAATCAAATCGGTCCGGAGCCGTGTGGCTAACATTACCGAATTTTTAGAGCGGGAAATGGAAATGGAACACTTTGTCGAGGCGTTGCTTCACTCGATTTATGATGGGCAAGAGCCGGAACGCTATGTGCTTCGCGACGAAGACTGGGAGATCGTCCAGGATATCTCGAAGGCACGCTATGCGAACTGGGACTGGAACTTCGGGAAGTCACCGAAGTTTGATGTTGAATCGAAGCGTCGCTTCCCGATCGGTACAATCGATGTCCGCTTGAACGTGAACAAAGGGACGATCACAGAAGCGAAGATTTACGGGGACTTTTTCGGTGTCGGCGACATTCAGGAAGTGGAGCAAGCGCTCGTCGGGACACGTTTTGAACGTGGTGCGATTCGTGAGCAATTGACACAACTTGATTTGAAGCATTACTTTGGAAATGTAGAGCTCGAGGAATTGGTCGACCTCATCAGCTAAAACGAACAAGCGCTTAGGTTGCATAAAAACCTAAGCGTTTTTTGTATGGGTGAATCATTTACAGCCAGTCTTTTAACCGGTCTACATTTGCTTCAAAGAACTGTAAGTTTTCTTCGATGCCGCGACGCTGACACCACCCGATACTGTTGAAAGCATCTGTGAACCGATAAAACGGTAAGACACGGTCCAGGTCAATGAGCGGACGGATTGTGTTGTAACCTTCTCGATATGCGAGATACAACGCTTCGTCGTGACGTAAATAGTCCCGGTACAGTTTTGTGAAGTCGATTTCTGTCGAGCCGAAGCGGACACTTTCGAAGTCGATTACCCCGGAAACATGTTGCCCGTCAACGATGATATTCGCCGGGCGAAAATCCATATGTATGAAGCTCGGCCCGTCTGGTACCGGGAGACCTTGTCTCATCTTTTCAAATTGGTTGAGCGCCCGACGGTACAGTTGAGGATCGAGCACTTGTTTCACGTCCTCGGCAAAGCTTAAAAATTGATGTTCAATGAATTGGGCCCAATTCGGGAACTCATTTACGATGCTTGTCAGGGGGCGGCCTACTTCGGGATGAATAGCATGCATCTGCGCATGAAGCATTCCGACTTGATATGCCGTATCCGGAGTGGACTCGGTGGATAAAGGCGAACCGTTGAGCGCTGACAACAACAATGCGCCGACACACTGATCGTCCCCGCTCCAGTAGTCAATCAGTCGAGGTGTAGAAACGTGTTCTGACAACACTTCGTATGCTTCTAACTCCCGGTGAAGCTTTAATGAAGAGAACGGGATTTTGATATATACGATGTTGCCATCCGCTAAATGACATTTTGTCACAGTTGAACTGAAAGAATCTTTTACATCCTCGACAGACGCGACATCGAGATTAAAAGAATCAATGATTTTTTCTAACATATGCTACCTCCCATTCATGAGATGTTGGACAGATGATGTCGATACGGAAAATGATAAGGATCCGCATTTTTGGCGGTTTCGTGAACGATAGGGGATATGATTGCTTGTCTATTGTAGAAGGCGTATCATAATTGTGCAAGCGCTTTCGTTGTTAGGAAAAGAATATTAGGAGGAATTAGGATGTATCGATTGCTTACGGAGTGGATGGACTCAAGCCGGATGTGGGTCACGGAACAACCGACGTTCAAGCGTGCCGTTCAGGCCGTGGGACTTGAACTGGAGAGAAAGGGCATTGTCGATCCAGCGTTTACACGTATCGTCTTAGAACAGGAAACCATCTTGCCTTCCGGGGTGAGCGATGTGGCAATCCCGGTATCGGTCATTGACGTCCCGACTCAAATATGTAAACAAAACGGCATCTCCTTACTCCATTTAAACCATCCTTGTGAAGTGAAGACGATTGCAGGTGAGGTCATTCGCGCGCGCCTCGTATTAATCGTGACAGCGACGACGGATTCCAAGAAACAGGCGTATCATAAATTGATTGATGACTTATTGATGGATGATGAAGCGCTGCAAGCACTCAGTCATATCCAAAGCCGGGCCGGATTATTTCATCTGCAGGCGAACTTTTTGGAAGCGTTTTCTTATTGAGTGTTTTCATGTACAATAGAAGTAATTGAAAAGAGCGCGGACGTCGTGCTCTTTTTTATGGCTTAAAAGTGAATCATCATTCATTTAAAGGGGGATTACCATGGCAAACTTAGTCAAGTCGTTGCAGGAAGTCGTCGCTACGCACCCACGAAAAGCAGCGTACGTGTTTGGGGAAGACACGGTAAGTTACGAACAGTTTTTTGGACAAGTCAAGGCGATGGCGTCGACGCTTGAGCAAAAAGGTATTGGACAAGGCGATCATGTCGCACTCGTTCTTGGGAACAGCCCGGCGTTTCTCATCTCGTATTTCGCAGTTCTTACAAGAGGAGCGGTCGTCGTACCGATCAATCCTACATATACACCTGATGAGATGGCCTATATTTTACTCGATGGGGATGTGAAAGGAATTGTGGGTCTATCTCCGCTCGTGGCACAGGCGGAAGCGGCGCTTTCGAAGCTACCACAACTGAAACTGGTCATCTCGGTTCCGTATGGTGATGTCCCTGCATTGAAGCGGGAAGGCGAGATCGACTTTATTCCATTCCAGGAAGCATTCGCTTCGACCGAGGGAACGTTTGTGGAAGTGGATGAAGAAGAAGTCGCGGTCATTTTGTATACGAGCGGAACGACGGGGAAACCAAAAGGGGCTTTGTTGACCCATCGTAATTTATTCTCAAACGCCCATTCAATCGGAGAATATTTAGACATCACACCGGACGACAAGGCACTCGCCGCGTTACCGATGTTCCATGTCTTCTGTTTGACGGTAATCGTCAACGCCCCACTTCTCCGAGGCGCGACCATCGTCATCTTACCAAAATTCTCGCCACAGGACGTATTCGACCTCGTACCGAAGCATCGTGTCACCATGTTCGCAGGGGTGCCGACCATGTACAACTTCTTACTGCAGACGGCGATGAAAGTTCCGGCGTATACATCTGCACTCAAGCATGTTCGGGTATTCGTTTCAGGAGGAGCGAGTCTCCCGGTCCAGTTACTCGAATCGTTTGAAAAAACATTTGGCTGCAAAATTCTTGAAGGGTATGGTCTTTCGGAAGCGTCACCCGTCACCTGCTTCAACCCGTTACATGGCGAACGAAAAGCTGGTTCGATTGGGCCATCCATCGTCAATGTCGAAAACAAAGTCGTCGATGAGCTTGGGGAAGAAGTCGGCGTCGGAGAAGTCGGCGAGTTGATCGTCCGGGGACCAAACGTGATGAAAGGATACTATAAGTTGCCTGAAGAGACATCGATGACCCTTCGTGACGGCTGGCTCTACACAGGGGACTTGGCGCGTCGGGACGAAGATGGGTACTTCTATATCGTCGACCGGAAAAAGGATATGGTCATTGTCGGCGGGTATAATGTATACCCACGTGAGGTAGAGGAAGTGTTGTATCAACATCCCGATATCGTCGAGGCGGCAGTGATTGGCGTGCCGGATGCAGAGCAAGGGGAAGCTGTGAAGGCATTCGTCGTGACGAGAAAGGAAGAATTGACGCCTGCGGATATTCGTGAGTTCACTGCAACGAAACTTGCGAAATACAAACAGCCGACTCATATCGAGTTGATTGATGAACTTCCTCGTAACACGACGGGGAAAATCTTGCGGACTGTATTGAAGAGCGAAGCGTTTCAAAACAATTGAGTGATGATTCTACAGAAGAGCGACACAACTTTGTCGCTCTTTTTTATTTGACACTGTTACGGGGTAGGGGTATATTGAGGTTGAGGTGATCATATGGAAGAATTTTTGCATGACCAGCCACTCGTTCCTCGAGACGATGCGGAACGGGAAGCGTTGGGAAGAAGGTTGAAACGGATTGAAGGGCAAGTGCGGGGAATTCAAAAAATGGTCGAGAGTGACCGTTACTGTGTCGACATCTTAACTCAAACCTCTGCCATTCAAGCTGCACTCAAGCAAGTGGAAATGCAATTATTAGAACGGCATATGCGGAAATGTTTGGTCCAATCCAGTGAAACAGACCATATGGATCCATATATTGATGAAATCATGACGATTGTCAGCCGGATCAAAAAATGAAAGGGGGGACTCCTGTGAAAACTGTCGAGTTGTCCATTCAAGGTATGACGTGTGCGGCCTGTTCTGCTCGGATTGAGAAAGTGTTGAACCGAATGGACGGGGTAGAAGCTACGGTCAATTTGCCGCTTGAGACCGCGACAATTCGTGTGGAGGACGGAATTACCGAGGAAGAACTAATTGCCCGAATCGAAAAAATCGGGTATGGTGCCGAACCGAAAGTGGAATTCAAGACTGAGCATGATTTACGCCCGCTTGAACGGAAAGTCATCATCTCAGCCATCCTATCGGCTCCGTTACTGCTCGTCATGATCTTGCACATCCCTGGATTGTCAGTTCAAGCCGATTGGCTGATGAATCCATGGTGGCAGTTCGCATTGGCGACGCCTGTTCAGTTTTGGATCGGAGCACAATTTTATCAGGGAGCTTATAAGAGCTTAAAGAGTGGTTCGGCAAACATGGATGTCCTCGTTGCGACCGGGACATCGGCCGCCTACTTTTATTCAATCTTTGAAATGTTTGTGCATCCAGCTAACCCACACCTCTATTTCGAGACGAGTGCGATATTAATCACGCTCGTATTGCTCGGGAAATGGTTAGAGGCTCGGGCGAAAGAAAAAACAACCGATGCCCTCAAATCACTCTTATCGCTTCAAGCGAAAGAAGCAATCCTGCTTGTCGACGGGGAAGAACGGTCCGTCGCCGTTGAACTCGTAAATGTCGGCGACATCCTCGTCGTTCGACCAGGCGAAAAAATACCGGTGGACGGGCGGATTATTGAAGGGGAGACGGTCGTCGATGAATCGATGTTGACCGGTGAGTCGATTCCCTCCGAAAAAACGGTTGATGCTGAATTGGTAGGAGGGACGATCAACCAATCACACCGTGTCCTCATGAAAGCAGAGCGAGTCGGGAAAGAGACGATGCTCGCTCAAATCGTCCGGGTGGTCGAACAGGCACAAACTGACAAAGCGCCGATTCAACGGCAAGCCGACCGGATTTCGGGCGTTTTCGTACCAGTCGTCGTCGCCATTAGTGCGTTGACGTTTGCGGTATGGTCACTCGGATTCAACGATCTCGATACGGCCATTCGTGCATCGATTGCCGTCCTGGTCATCGCCTGCCCGTGTGCGCTTGGTTTGGCCACTCCGACATCAATCATGGTCGGAACAGGACGAGCTGCTGAGCAGGGCGTCCTCTTTAAAGGCGGAGGACAGTTGGAGTCCTTGAACGGTGCTGAAATTGTCGTTTTTGACAAAACGGGCACCTTGACGAAAGGCACGCCGGAAGTCGTGTCGACATTCGGTGATGAGACGGCACTTCGTCAAGCGGTCATGGCTGAACGTCAATCGACGCATCCGCTCGCGGCAGCGATTGGCCGTGGAGAAGGCAGCGGGGTTGTCGAACGGGTCGAAGAGATGGCAGGACGCGGGATTAAAGCGGTGGTAGATGGAAAAGAACTCATCATCGGATCCGTGAGAATGATGGAAGAACTCGGTTATCGTCTTCCGGAATGGGAGATGCATGCGATGACTCCGGTGTATGTAGCCGATGAGACCGGCATTACCGCTGCATTTGGTTTACAAGATCAGCTTAAAGAAAAGAGCGTAGAAGTCGTGCGTCGTTTGAACGAAACCCGGGACGTGTATGTGTTGACGGGGGACCGGAAAGAAGTCGCGTACGCCATCGCTGATGACCTGGGTATCCCCCACGAGCAAGTCATTGCTGAAGTACTTCCTGTCGAGAAGGCAGATCATATCGAACGATTGAAGAAGAATGGACGGGTCGCGATGGTCGGGGATGGGATGAACGATGCGCCAGCTCTCGCTGTCGCCGATGTCGGGATTGCGTTCGGAAGTGGGACGGATGTCGCACTTGAAGCAGCAGATGTTACAATTGTAGGGCAAGATATTGAGGGCGTGGCTCGAGCAATTGAGATGAGCCGGCTTACGATGAAGAACATTCGTCAAAACCTGTTCTGGGCACTCGCATACAATAGCCTCGGCATCCCGGTGGCGGCAGCCGGTTTATTGGCCCCGTGGATCGCCGGAGCAGCCATGGCGTTCAGTTCGGTTTCGGTCGTCTTGAACGCGTTACGATTAAAAACGCAAGGAGGAAATCAATCATGAAAGAGACAACATTAAAAGTAGAAGGTATGACATGTAATCATTGCAAAGCATCAGTTGAAGGTGCGTTGAATGAATTAAACGGCGTCGAGTCCGCAACCGTATCGTTGCAAAACGGAAGCGTCGATGTGGTTCATAACGATACGGTGTCGCTCCAAGAGATGGTGGATGCGGTAGAAGAACAAGGTTACGATGTAAACGCCTGAGTACAGAAGGGTCCCGATTAGATCGGGACTTTTTTTATCGTATTCAAAATGGATAGAATGTGCTATATTAATGGTGATAATGAGAATCGATATCAACGGGATGTCGACGGGAGGTCACCGAATATGGAACTCGTCATGATCAGCGGAGTGTTGGCGTTAATTGGCGGAGGGGCAGCTTTTTTAACACAACAATTGCGTATGAAGTCAGCACGTTAAGAAAGGGGAGACCCTTTCTTTTTTTGTGTTGTTGATGAAATGCTTTCCCATCATTCTTCGACAATTATTTGATATGATTATGAAAAACGTGTTGAGGTGACTTGAATGTATACGATCTACTTAGTCGATGATGAAATAAACTTGAATAAAATGCTCGTCACGTATTTGCAGCAGGAAGGATACGTTGTCCGTTCATTCTCAGATGGCACGTCTGCTCAAGCGGCCATCCATGATCAACCGGATTTGTGGGTACTTGACATTATGTTGCCGGACTTGGACGGCTTTCAATTGCTCAAACAGATCAAGGCGGTAAACGCGAATACGCCGACCATCTTTATCTCGGCCCGGGATGAAGACATTGATAAAATCATCGGGCTTGAGATGGGATCGGATGACTACATCGCGAAGCCGTTTTTACCACGTGAATTGGTGATTCGTGTGAAAAAATTGATTGACCGAGTGTACGGTTCGAAATCGAATGAGAACATCGAATATGGAGAGTACACGATTTATCCGGACAAGCGACTCATCAAGCATGGAGAAGAAGAGATTGATTTGACCTCCAAAGAGTTCGATTTATTGCTACTATTCTTGGAGCATCCGGGTTCCGCTTTGTCGCGGGAACAGATTTTAGAGGGCGTGTGGGGGCAGGATTACTTTGGTTCTGACCGGGTCGTGGATGATTTGGTCCGACGGTTACGCAAAAAATTACATCGTCTCGAGTTGGAAACACTCTACGGTGTCGGCTACCGTCTCGTTAAGCCATGATGATCAGCCAGTTAAAACCGAAGCGGCTCATGTGGAAGATTTGGGTGTTGATTTTACTGATCATCGTCACGCTGGCACTCATGATTTTACTGACCATTCGGTCGTCCATCACACAGTTCATAGATGAACAAGTTTATGAAACGTTGCAGGACGTGGATTATTACTTGGGCAATACGAATGAACTCGAGAATTATCCCCAAAATCCGATTGAATACGACCGCCGGCAACAAGAGTCGCGATCGGTGAACCAGCTAATTTTTTTACCGAACGGTCGAATTATTTATGGATCGGCACCGCTCGAGTTGACGAACCGGATGTACAGAGAAGCCTTGAATCAGACAGGAAACGTCAAAAAATATCAGACGACGATTGACGGGGAGGACGTCTACTACATCATCCGTCAAAATGAATATGACGGTACGACGATTTATCAGGCTTCCTATGCCTGGGATGCCTACAGACGGGAACTGGTCTCGACACTATTTTGGAGAATCTCGATTTTGATCGGCATCATCAGCTTATTGTCTCTCATTCCCGCACTCTGGATGTCTCGTGAATTGACCAAGCCGATCGTCGAAATGGAGCGGGCGGTCGAGAAAATATCCAATCGTCAGTGGGAGACAGTTTTACCGTTAGATCGCCAAGACGAACTTGGACAGTTGGCCCAATCGATTGATGCGATGAGAAAAGAACTGAAAGAACAAGACTTGGCACAACAAGCCTTGTTACAGAACATATCGCATGATTTAAAGACTCCAATCATGGTCATTCGTGGATACGCCCAATCAATCGGAGACGGTATTTATCCGACAGGCGATTTGAGAGGTTCCGCCGATGTGATCGACGAAGAAGCCTCCAGGTTAGAAAAGAAAGTTGTCGATTTGCTATATGTGACCAAATTGGAATACTTTAAAGGGCAAGAAATGAAACTTGAACCGATCAACCTGGATAAGTTGATTGAATTGCTCGTCGCGCGCTTCAAACTCAGAGGTGACGTGGAATGGATCGTGGAGGGCGAGGGCGGCGAAATGCTCGGTGATGGTGAACAAATCCGGGTGGCGTTTGAAAACGTTCTCGACAATGCGCTTCGCTATGCAGAAACCACGATTCGGATCAAACTGTCACGCAGCCCAGCCGGTGTGGAACTGTTTATCCTAAACGATGGTCCGCCAGTAGATGAAAACTTGGATTTGTTCCATCAGTTTTCCCGTGGGAAACAAGGGAAGTTTGGGCTCGGTTTGTTCATCGTGCAACGAATTGTAACCCTTCATAAAGGGGAAGTTTCGCTTGGGAATACGAGCGAAGGAACTGCTGTCCGCTTTTACTTTCCACATGTAAATGAGATCAGGAGTTTAAAATCTGACGAATAATTTTGAAAACCAGCCCATAGCAGGCTGGTTTTTTAATGGGAAATACTCTGTAGTCGGTTTGCAGAAGAAACGTAATCTTGCTATGAATGAAGTGTAATTCAATAGATCACGTTATGGGGGATGAAGAGATGACGAAACTGACAAACGAAACAAGAGCTTTGATTCCTGTTTTTAACGAATTTGGTGAGCCGGAAACGTTGGTTTATCAGCCTGAAGGCGTCAAACGGGTAGCGGGTTCGCCAGTTGATTTACTTGAAGACGCTTGCCTTTATTATGGTTCAAGCATACAAGGCCGGATTGAGGCGGCAAGGCATGTGTTGGGACCACACCGAAAAACACCGGTCGTGATGGATTGGCATGCGGATGCCGTCTTTTTCCCGACGATCGCGAAGGAAAGTCCAGAGTGCTCCTGGATCAATTTTCAGCATGTCACGTCGATTAAAAAGGATGGTACCAATACAGTCATTCAGTTTTTAACAGGAGAAACGGTTCGCGTCCCGGTTTCTGATCATACCGTCTCTCGCCAAAAACAACGATCAATCGAATTATCATACGCCTTTCAAAAACGATTTCATGACAGCACATTCCAGCACGTTTAAACGTTGAATTCGATATCAAACCCCTCTATGATGAAGAAGAAGCAATTATATGTGTATTTGCACATTATCTGAAAGTGAGGGGTTGTAAATGTTTTTTGAAAAGATGATTGAGCGAGGGAAACTGGTCATTGTGTTTCTGCTCGTGGCAATCGTAGTCGGGGTGCTAACTTTCTTCCAGCTCCCGAAGCGAGAAATTCCAGAGACGAGCTTTAACATCGTCCTCGTTCAAACACCATACCCGGGGGCGACGGCCGAGGCGGTCGAACGGAATGTGACGAGTGTCCTCGAAGAGGAGCTACGCGGACTTGAAGGTGTTGAAAACGTGACCTCTGTTTCCGCGTCTGAATTCTCAAATATCACAGTTGAATACGAGGATGGGACCGACCAGGCCGAGTTCCAAGCGAACGTCCGCCAGGCCTTGTCAGATGCTACACCAAAGCTTCCGGACAATGCATTGGCACCTACGGTGAACGACTCGCTGGGGCAGTTACCCGTGGCCTCATATTTGTTGACAGCGGGAGATCGTGCGTCTTTTGAAGAGGTGCGAGAAAACCTCGAATCATTGGAAAATCAGCTTCTTCGCACAGACGGTGTAACCGGAGTGACCATTAAAGGCCTACCTGAACAAGAATATGTCGTCTCGCTCGACTCTGAAAAATTGAGCGAACGTCAATTGGCGTTCCCGGATGTCTTGACGGCCATCAACGAAGAATACAAAACGACCCCGCTCGGTCGCCAGTCGACTGAAGAAGGAATCTATCAGTTGGCCATCGACAATTTAACGAACGTCAATGACATGGAGCAGGTCATCGTCGGATCTTTCGATGGAGAAGCAGTGCTCTTAGGTGATGTCGGAACGGTGCAGGAAACGGCTGAGATGGACACCGATCTCGTTTCAATCGACGGGGAACCGGCCGTCTCGATCACGGTTCCGATTGAGGCAGGACTAGATATCCCGACCATGCAGGAACGAGTGGATGACGTCGTGAAAGGGGAAATCGGAGATCTTGACGGTTTTGAGCTTGTCCCATACTACGAACAAGCCAAAGCAGTCGACGATATCTTCTCGTCGTTGACGCGTGAGTTCATCGTTGCCATCATCGCGGTTATCGCCGTGACGACAATCGGATTGACGTTCTCAGGATCAATTATCGTCAGTTTGGCGATTCCGTTGTCGTTCGTGCTTGCTTTGATCCCACTTCGTTTTACAGGAGTCGATTTAAACCAGATTTCGATTATTGGGGCCATCATCGCCCTTGGTATTTTGGTCGATGATGCGATTGTCGTGAATGATAATATTCTGCGACGCTATCGAAACGGAGATTCGGCGATGCTCGGAGCAGTGCGCGGGACGAAAGAAGTATGGGGGTCTATTGTCACCTCGACGCTCGCGGTTGTATTTGCCTTCTTGCCGCTCACACTGTTGTCAGGGGCGAACGGAAACTTCATTCGTGCCTTGCCGACCGTACTCGCATTGTCGGTTCTTGCATCGATGGTCATCAGTTTGACGCTCGTCCCGATTGCGCAGTATCGCTTGAATCGAAAATCTGTGAAGGTTTCAAAACGGGAACCGGGTTGGCTCGGTGGACCACTCCATAAATTGAGTACGTTCTACGCAGACCGACTGTTACCGATTGTGGCGAAACGCCCATGGACCTTCGGGATTGCCGGTTTCGTCATCACGACAGCGCTTTACGGATTGATTTTACTCACGCCGTTCGAGTTCTTCCCGGCTGCAAACCGTCCGGAAGTCGTCACAAGTGTGACGTTCCCGGTTCAGACCGAGTTGAAAGAAACGGAAGAACGATTAAAAGACATCGAGGCAGAATTCCAAAAAGAAGAAGGCGTCATCGAGACATCTATTTTTGCTGGAGGCGGGTTGCCGGGTCTCTTTACAGGCGGGCTCGATCAGTCCGGTGAAAACACGGGGCAAGTCGTGGTACGTGTCGATAACGAATCGATCGATGCGATCGAACTGATTGATGACTATACAACCATGCTGCGTGAAAAGTATCCGGAGGCAGAAATTTTCCTTGATACCCAACAGCAAGGACCTCCTGCTTCAGCGCCTGTCGAATTTACGATGCGTAGTGAGACAATCGACCAGTTAGTCGCTGCACGTGACCAGGTGAAAGCGGCACTCGAACAGGTCGACGGGGCAATCGTTCTGGATAATATTAAAGAACCGTTCCAGACACTCACATATGAATTGAATCGTGATGAGATGGCACAAGCTGGCGTAAGTGCTAAAACCATCAGTGATCAGATCCGTCTTGTCACAGACGGGATCCCAATCGGAACATTTGATGACGGTGTGGAGCAACGTGATGTGAAAATCGTGATTGATGCGGAGGCGAACCGTGAAGCGCTCGCACTCGACGACATTTTGATTCCGGTAGAAACAGAGGCAGGACCTCCGGTTGCGCCACTTAGTACGTTTGTTACAGAGACGAAAACGGAACAAATTCAACAAATTCCGCGCGAAAACGGAGAACGTTCGGTCACGCTCCAGATTTATGCAAGCGAAGGAGTGGATGAGGACGCATTCAAGCAGGAAGTGGAACAACTTTTGGATGATGCGAAGTCTGATTTGACAGATGAAGGCATCAGCTTTGATCAATCCGGGGCAAGTGAGACGCAAAATGAGTTCTTCTTGGAACTTGCAACATTGTTCGTCGTCGTCTTGTTCTTGATCTACTTGATTATCGCGTTCCAATTCAATTCTCTCTCTTTACCGTTACTCGTCTTGTTTACGATTTATTTGGCGATTGCGGGAGCGGTTGTCGGATTGTTCGTGACACAGACGCCATTCAGCTTTATGGCGTCAATGGGAATGGTGTCCCTCGCCGGAATCGTTGTACGGAACGCGGTCGTCTTGTTCGAATTTATCGAACAACGGATTCGTGACGGTATGGCCGTAACGACAGCGGTGTATGAAGCAGGGCGTGCGCGGATTCGGCCGATCCTCTTGACTGCCTTAACGGCGGTGGTCGCCTTACTACCGGTCGCGCTTGGCGAAGATCCACTTTTCAAACCACTTGCGATTGGAATTGTGTCCGGGATCTTATTCTCGACCATTTTAACGCTGGTGCTTGTTCCGGCCTATTATTTGATTTTGGCGAAACGTCGCCATCGGGACAAACCGTTCACAGATCAATAAACGGGAGGTATGACGTTCGAATGGGCGTCATACCTTTTTTTAAGCAGTTCGTCACATGTTTTAGGGGATGTTGTATGGGTATAATAAGAAGAGAGCTTGAATAGCATGGGAGGGAATGAGAATGAACGATTCGTATACATGGTTAAACCGTCGAAAAATACGACCGGCCTATAGCGTGACGGGCAGTCGTTCCTGGTCAAGTGAGCGTATCGTCCGCCCAGATATGGCGCGTGGAAAGATGGTGCGTGATGTAAAACGTGTTCGTCGCCCCTATACCGATGAGTTCGGAAATCGTCGTTGGACGACGGGGCGTGTCGTCGTCACAGATGCTTCGCGAAATGCACGTGCGCACGGTCATGGGGATACGGCAGTGCAGCTTGAGATTTCAACTCCAACACCTTATGAACGCGTGAAAGAAATGATTCCAACAAAACGCGTCCTTGTCCCTGTTGTGGCAGGGTTGGCCGTTGTCGGCGGGATTGCGGGAGTGGCCTATGCCCTTCGTAAAAAGAAACGGAATAAGAAGAATTAAAAAAATCGCCCTCGGGCGATTTTTTTATTTGAAGCGTTCAGCGAGGATTCGTTCGAGTTCGCGCTCGCCAAGCTCACGCATTTCTGCTTCGTTTTCTTCATCATATGAGTCATCGGAGAAACGACCGACAAATTCTACTTTTCCATTTCCGAGTTCACGGAACACAAGGTTTTTACGGTCGTTGTAAAAGACGACACGATATTCACGTCCATTTTCGTGATCGTAATTGAAGACGCCTTTGATGTGATCCATGTTCTTTTCTTCCGGCTGATCCTCGTCATCGTCCTCATCTTCTTCTGCTTCAGCTGCTTCGTTTGCTTCATCAAGCGCGTCGGCGAGGACTACCGTTTCTTCTTTTTCTTCCGTCCCTTCTTCTTCAGATGAGACGATTTCTTTTTCTTCTTCTGTCATGTGAAACGACCTCCTTTACTTACTTTCCTATCATACCCACTTTTTATAGTTGTGACTACTCAAAATGATGCGAACAAACGCGGACGACGTTCGAGGACGACATGATTAGTCGCTGAAAAAGCTGGCGTTTGATGGATTCCGGCGCATCGACCGTCTTGAGAGCTTGCTCCATGCACCCGAGCCAATGACCGGCATGTGTTTCAGAAATCGGGTGTTCATGATGAATCATCGCTAAATTGCCTCCGCCCCGTCGCTCTGAATAGAGTTTCGGACCGCCCAAGAGTTGAGTTAAAAATTCAAACTGATGTTGTTTTACCCGGTCTTTGTCTTCCGGGAATAAAGGTAGTAAAACAGGGTCCGCATAGACGAGGTCGTAAAATGCATCGACGAGCTGTTGGACACCTTGTTCGCCCCCAAATTGTTCATAAGCACTCATTATATTTCCCCCTCATACGTCCAGTCTAATCGATTTCAGCGGAAAAAGGGAATCAAGCGAGCTACCAATTTTTCTGACCGGGTATGGAATAGGTTTCCCTCTACAAATCAAGTAGGATGGGTCATAATGAAGAAAAAAGGGAAGGAGTGTTCGCAATATGTCAGTTACTTTTCATATCGGTCGATCGGGGACGGGAAAAAGTGAACAGATGATGCGTGATGTCATCGACGAGCTGAAAAGCGACCCGAGCGGACCGACGATCTATATGATTGTTCCGGACCAGATGTCATTTGAAATGGAGCGCAAGATGGCGATGGTCGATGGCTTGCATGGTTCCACCCGTATTCAGGTGTTATCGATGCGTCGACTCGCGTTTTTGATGATGCGTGACGCCGGGGTGGCCACCGAACAATTTTTGGATCAGACCGGGACACACTTACTATTACGGAAGGTCGTTGAGAATAGCGAAGAGCGTTTGACGTTATTCAGACGCACTATGAACCAGTTTGGATTTTATGAAGAATTGAACGAATTGATCACGATGCTAAAACGAGGTCTTGTAGAGCCTGACCATTTACTGCAGCTTAGTGAACAGGCGCAACACCGAGCACTGAAGCTTCAGGACCTCTCCATCATATACGAAGGATTTTTGAAGTTGACTGAAGGGAAATCATTACACGCTGAAGACTATTTCAACGTGTTATTACAACTGCTACCTGAGATCGACTTATCCGGCGTCCATATTTATGTCGACGGCTTCAATGAATTCTCAGAGCAGGAATTGGCAGTCCTTGTCGCATTGGCCGAGAAAGCCCCGTTGGACCTATTGGTGACAGTAGATCCTCATTCTTTATCTCGCCCGGACCCTTTGTTTGGACCAACCCAACGAACGTTAATGCGGTTCAAAGAACTGTTATCTGAGCGTCACCTTGAGTTTCAAGACCGTCTTTACCATGAAGTGAGGCGCTTTACACATCCTAGCCTCGCTTATCTTGAAGCAACATTCGATCAAGTGACGGCTGAACCGTATGCCGGTCAGGAGAATCGGGTCGACATTCACGCGGCGGTCGACCGAACGGTAGAAATCGAGGCGGCTGTCCGTGAAGTGATTCGACTCGTGCGGGAAGACGGGTATCGTTATCGTGACATCGCCTTCATTTCCCGGTCACTTGAGGAGTACGGGGATCTTGCGGCGCAGGCTCTCCAGAAGATGGACCTCCCGTATTTTCTTGATGAGCGTCAGCCGATGCTCGATCACCCGCTTGTAGAATTATTAAAGGCCACAATCGACATTGCGCTTCGCGGTTATCGGGAGGAAGCAGTCTTTCGTGCATTAAAAACGGAACTGGTTGTCCTTGACGAACATCATCGGCGGACGTCGGTTGACCGGTTGGAGGCGTTTGTCGTCGAACGGGGGATCAAGCACTATCATTGGCATGATGAATGGCAATTGCGTCGTCGGACAGGGGAAGAAGCACGTCTGACGAGCGAAGAACTGGACATGGAAGCTACGCTCAACGCGTATCGACAACATGTAGTGGACACGTTTGACCCGTTTTTACAGGAATTGAAAACAGCGAAGACGATGCAGGCCTACACGCATGCTGTCTATTCTTTCCTGGAGCGTGTCGGCGTTGCGGACTGTCTGACATACTGGCGAGACGAGGCAATCGAGGCGGCTCAACTTCTCGAAGCGCGTGAACATACTCAAGTGTGGGACGCCGTCCTGCATTTACTGGAACAGCTTGAGGCTGCGGCCCCGGAGGAGACGTTGTCGACCGATTTGTTCCTTCAAATGATGGACACGGGTCTCGACAGTCTTCGTTATGCGCTCGTCCCGCCGTCACTCGATCAGTTGACAGTGACCGATTACGTGAGGGGGCGGCTTCTGGATAAAAAAATCGTCTTTTTGTTCGGCGCCAACGAGGATCAGATTCCACTAGTGACGACTCAATCCAAGCTGTTGACCGACCATGACTTAGACTTTATGCATGAGCATGGGCTTCGAGCCGGAAAAGCGACCGAGCACTTGTTTGACGATGAGACCTATTACTTATATAAAGCTGTGACTGCTCCGAGTGATCGCCTCTACATCAGTTATGCGCTTGTCGACCGTACCGGCAAGGCGATCCAACCGGCCGGATTCATTTCTGATTTAAAGACCCGTCTTCTTAGCGGGAACGTGATTAAAACCCACTTTGCGGAAGCCGGGGAACATCGACCGTCCGATCAGTACACGTTCATTACGAACGTGAAACAAACAGCAGCTGTGACGGCGCTTGAACTTCAACGTTTGAGCCGCCATTACCCGATTCAAGACACGTGGTTCGCGGTTTACAATGAGCTGTTGAAACACCCGGAGGGAAGAGAAAGGCTACGACTGTTGACGAGTGCGTTGTTCTATCAAAACGTACCGAAAGCATTGTCAGATGATATTACGAAATCACTGTATACGCCATCAATCCGCGCCAGTGTGTCACGTCTTGAAACGTTCCAGGCATGTCCGTTCAAACATTTCGCAAGCTACGGGTTGCGTTTGAAAGAACGACGGTTATATCGTCTTGAGGCACCGGATATCGGGAACTTGTATCACCGGACGATTGAACACATGTCGCAAACGGTCAAGATGGAAGGAAAAGAATGGCGCGACGTCTCTCCGGACGAGTGTGAACCTTTGGCTGAACAGGCGGTCGAACTCGTGACGCCTGAAATTCAACACGCGATTTTGATGAGTTCGAACCGCTATGCCTATTTGAAGAAGAAATTGACCGATGTCGTCAGTAAGACCGCAGAAGTCTTGATTGAACAGTCAAAACGGGACGGGTTCGACCCGCAAGCATTTGAACTGGCATTCGGGAGCGGGCAATTCCCTCCTGTATCGTTCACATTATCGAATGGTGCGACATGCGAACTCATCGGGCGAATTGACCGGGTTGATACGGCGATGGTACACGATCAACTGTATGTTCGGATTGTCGATTACAAATCGAGCAAACGGGAAGTGGACTTTGCCGAAATTTATTATGGATTAGCGATGCAGATGCTGATCTATTTGAAAGTATTGATCGAACAGGCGGATGCTTGGACGAAAGAACATGTCTCACCGGCTGCGGCATTGTATTTCCATGTCCATCGACCGCTCGTCCCGCCGGCAGGGTCGGATGAGGACACGAGACGAAAAGTGCTCGAATCTTATCAGATGCAGGGACTGCTCGTAGACGACCCTGATATTTTAGAGATGATGGACCAGACGGCTAAAGGATCGTCAAACAAATCCATAGTCATCCCGGTCAAATATAAAAAGGACGGGACACCTGATTCGAACACTTTGAAAAAAGTTGTCACGCCGTCGCAGCTTGAACAACTGATGGACCATGCGTTTGATTTAGCAAAAGAGAGCGCAGAGGAGATGTATGAAGGAAAGATCGATGTCGAGCCGTACGAATATAAAGAGCGGCGACCATGTCAAACTTGTCCATATCAAAGTGTGTGTCACTTTGACGAGGCGCTCTCGAACGAGCCACGGAAATTGAAAAAACTTGAGAAAGACGAAGTCTTGGCAGAATTAAGGGGGGATGAGCATGAAATGGACGACTGATCAACAAGCCGCGATCGATGCGAGAGGGGCGCACGTTCTCGTGTCGGCCGCAGCAGGATCTGGAAAAACCGCGGTACTCGTTGAGCGGTTATCGAGCCGACTGCTGGATGAATCAGACGAGCTGACAGCAGACCGCATGCTCGTCGTCACATTCACAAATGCGGCCGCGGCCGAAATGAAACGGCGGATCGCGAAGGCTTTGGATGAGGCGCTGCGTGAAGATCCGGCAAATGACTATATTCGAAAGCAACGCCAAATGCTGAACCGGGCTCTGATCACGACCATCCACTCCTTCTGTTTGGAAGTGATTCGGGAGAATTATTATTTACTTGATCTTGACCCGGCTTTCAAAATTGCCGAAGAACGTGACCTGGTCCTCCTGCAGGACGACGTGCTCGAAGAAGTACTGGAAGAAGAGTATGGAAAACAGGACCGTGATTTTTTCGCGCTCGTCGACGCGTATACGTCCGATCGGGGAGATCATGAAATCGAAAGTTTGGTGCTTGGGCTTTATCACTACTCCCGCACCTTGCCGGACCCTGATGCATATTTACAACAACTCGTCTCCCTCTATCAGTTCGGAGAAGACCCGGACCAGGAAGCGATTTTGCGCGAGTATGGGGAACTGCTTTGGAAAGATATCTCCAAAGCCGTTCAGAGTCTTCGGAGTCTTGAGGCGGAGCTCCGTATGGCCGGCTATGAGGCCCAAGCAGAAAATGTGAGACAAGCAATCTTCCCAATCGAACAGATTGAAGAAGAGAACATCGTGTGGAGTGAATTTGAAACGGCAGCCCGGGCAGTGAAGTTCGGGACGATGAAGTCGGTACCGAAGAAAGAAGAACACCACATTTATCATGACGCGTTAAAGCCTGTTTACGACCAGGCGAAAAAGCGATTGATGTCTGCGATCGAACAAGCGAGGGTGAGCGGGGCAGATTTATTGGAATCGGTCTCGATGCAAAAACCGCTCGTAGAGACGCTCGTCCGCACAGTCCGGACGTTCGGTATCGCCTATGAACAAGCGAAGCGGGATCGTGCCTTTGTAGACTTCAGTGATCTCGAGCATTATGCGCTCACGATTTTACGTGAAGATGGAAAGCCGACGAACGTGGCTGAGCTGTATAAAGAGCGTTTCGTCGAAGTGCTCGTCGATGAGTATCAAGACACGAACGAGATTCAGGAAACGATCATCAATCTCGTCGCGAACGAAGTCGAATCGGTGGGGAATTTATTCATGGTCGGGGATATTAAACAATCGATCTATCGTTTCCGTCATGCTGAGCCGGGGCTCTTTATCGATAAGGCCACCCGGTTCAGACAACCTGATGCCGGGATGCGGATCGACTTGTCCCAAAATTTCCGAAGCCGTGCCGAAGTTCTCCACGGAATCAACGATTTATTTGTTCAACTAATGGACGAAGAGGTCGGGGAAGTCGAGTATGATGAAGCGGCACAACTTGTTCCAGGAAGAGAATACGATCCAATTCTAGCCGACCCGGAGTGGATTCTCGTCGACGGGACGAGTCGGGAACTTTCAAAACAAGAAGTGGAAGGACGAGCCATCGCGACGCGTATTTTGGAATTGGTGTCGGGAGATGAACCGTTCAAAGTGACGGATGAGGCGACCGGACAACTTCGTAATTGTGAATATCGGGATATCGTCATCTTAGTCCGCTCTAAAAAAGAACGGGTTGAACAGTTAATGGATATTCTGACACAATACAATATTCCCGCCTATACCGATTCGGATGGCGGATACTTTCAGGCGACGGAAATTCGGATGATGCTCGCTCTGTTAAAGGTGATTGATAACCCGTTACAGGATATCCCGCTCGCCGGGGCACTCCGTTCACCGATGTTTCAGTTCAGTGACGAGGAGTTAGCGAAAATCCGACTCGAATCAGAAGAATCGTTTTTTGAGGCGTTAAAAGCGAAAGCGGATGATGAGGATGAGCTCGGTCTGAAGTGCGGAGATGTACTCGACAAATTATCGCACTGGCGAACGTATGCGCGAAACCATAGCTTGTCCGAATTGATTCAGCAATTGTTCAATGATACGGGCTTCTTTGATTTCACCGGAGGACTTCCAGGCGGGAAAGGCCGGCAAGAAAATTTAAAAGCACTTTACGATCGGGCCCTGTCTTATGAACGAAGCGGTTATCGTGGACTTTATCGCTTCTTGCGAGTCATGGATCGTCTGCAAGACACGGGAGAGGATTTATCCGAGGCCCGTTCACTCGGGGACGAAGAAAACGTTGTCCGAATCATGACCGTCCATAAATCAAAAGGTCTGGAATTCCCTGTGACGATTGTGGCCCAGCTCGGGAAACAGTTCAACAAGCGGGACCAGATGCAACGGGTCATTTTCCATAAACGCTATGGCATCTCACTTGATGCAATCGATGTGGTCACCCGAACCAAATCGGAGACATTCGTGAAAGAGATGATTCGACGCGACTTGGACGCCACGATGAAAGCTGAAGAGATGCGTGTTCTCTATGTGGCGCTGACACGTGCCAAAGAAAAGTTGATCTTGGTCGGCACGGTAGGGGAGCCGGCGAAGCACCTCCAACAATGGCTAGCCGTCGGGCAATCGGGTCATGTCTTGTCTGCAGAAGCAAGACGAGAAGCGAAGACCTATTTAGATTGGATTGCACCGGCATTATTGAAGTTACCAAGTGCATCATCATTTCTCGAGTCATTCGGTGTGTCGGTGGCGAATTCGTTTCCTGAATCCACGACATGGACATATCGAATAATCGGAGAAGACGATTTGGCAGAAGTTGCGACGCTCCAAGAAATGATGGCCCAGCTCCATCATGTTCAACGCTTCGAAGCCATTGATTTTCCGATTCGGGATGAGGAACGGGTAGTCGACAGCGTGCATCGGGCGCTTTCATACGAATATCCGGCAAAAGACGCGACGCGGACGGCCGCCAAGCAAACCGTGACTGAGCTGAAACGAGCGATGCAACTCGAACAAGCGGCGTTTGAAGATCCCGTACGTCCGATTGACACGGCTTACCGCGAGCCGAAGTGGCGACAAGTGAAGCAGACCGGGGCAGAGCGAGGGACGACCTTGCACCTGATTTTCCAGCTCATCGACCCAAGTCAGGCGATTGACACACAAATCAATCGTTGGGAAGAACAAGGTATGCTCAGTCCGGTAGAAGCGGAAACAGCCCGACTTGCAAGAGCGGATATTGAAGCATTTTTCCAAACAGAGGTTGGGGTCGCGTTGGCTAAAGCGATTGAACAAAAGAAAGCCTGGCGGGAGTTACCGTTCACGTACACGGTGCCGGCAGAACGTGTCAATCCGACGGGAGAACTCACCAATGAACATGTCTTGATCCAAGGGGTGATTGACTGTTTGTATTACGACGGCACATCCTATGTGCTCCTTGACTACAAGTCGGACGCTGTGCGGTATCAATCCGATTCACGCGAAATGGCACAGGAACGGTTGCGAGAACGATACGCGATTCAGTTACAGCTCTACCGGGAAGCAATTGAAACGATTTGGAACATACAAGTGGACCACACGTTCATCTATTCACTAGATTTGCAAGAAATCGTTACCGTTCTAACTGAATAAATAATCAAAAGGTGATGGTGATTCCATCACCTTTTACTATGTGTAAAATCACATGGTGATTGTAGTTGACTTCCGTTTGAAAGAGGAGTAGTTTGTTTTATATAAATAACTGTTCCGATACGAACAATTTGTAAATGAACGATATCGAGGTGAAGCAATTGACTGAGATCAATACGGGGCGCGCCAGTGAAATGATGAAATCGTTTTGGAGTGTCCAACGGTATTTGGTGCGAATGATGCATCAAACCGCACAAACGAACGGTATCACGTTACCGCAGTTACATGGATTGATGATGTTGCATGAACAAGGGTCCATCACCCAAAAGGAACTCGTAAGACGAACCCGCATGCCAAAAAGTACATTGAGTCAATCGATCGACGGACTTGTGGAGAGGGGATGGGTATGTCGAGAGATCAATCCGGAAAATCGACGGGAAGTCGTGTTGGAGCTCGCCGATTCAGGAAAGCGGTTTATCGAACAACTCAAACAGCAAGAACAAAGTACCGAACATCAACTGAATCTCATTTTGTCTACCCTGGATGATGAAGTGTATCATCATATGATCGAGGCACATCATCAAATCGTGGAAGGATTGAAAGAGCAGTTTTCAGACTGCGAAGGAGGATGTCGTCATGACTAAATTATTGAAACGACTGGTTGCCTATAAGTGGGCGGTTCTCGCCGTGTTCGTGTTCGTTTTTGCCCAATCGTTAGCCGACTTGTTTTTACCGACTTTAATGGCAGACATCATCGATCAAGGGGTCGTGACCGGCGATACGGCATACATTTGGAAGATGGGCGGCGTCATGCTCGGCGTGACCGGTATCGGGGCCCTTGCCGCCGTGACGGCAAGCTATTACTCATCAAAAGCTGCGATGGGATTTGGTCGTGACTTGAGAAGTCGTGTCTTCAACCATGTCGAACGGTTTTCGCTTGAAGAGTTTGATCGTGTCGGTACGGCGTCTCTCATCACCCGGACAACGAACGATATCACGCAAGTTCAGCAAGTCATCATTATGATGTTACGAATGGTGGTCAGTGCCCCGATCATGTTTGTCGGTGGTCTGATCATGGCCACTTCGAAAGATGCAAAATTATCACTCGTCATCGTGGCGGCGATGCCATTCCTCGTGCTCTCGATTCTGTTGATTTTCTGGAAAGCGATGCCTCTCTTCGCGAAAGTGCAAAAACGATTGGATCAGCTGAATCTTGTCTTGCGCGAGAATTTAACAGGGATTCGGGTCATCCGGGCCTTCAACCGTGAACAAGAGGAACAGGTTCGAATGACGGAAGCGAATAAGCAACTAACCGATGTCTCCATCAAAGTGAACCAGATCATGGCATTCCTGATGCCTGTGCTCATGTTGGTCATGAACCTCACCGTTGTCGGAGTCATTTGGTTCGGGGGGATTCGAATTGACAATGGGGCGATGCAAATCGGGGATCTGATGGCGTTCATTCAATACGTCATGCAAATCATGTTCGCCCTCGTCATGGCCTCGGTCATGTTCGTGATGGTTCCCCGTGCCTCGGTTTCGGCTAAACGAATCAATGAAGTGTTAGAGATGGAGCCGTCCCTTGTGGATGAGGGCACTGGTTCGGCTGATGTGGCGCGCGGAACACTTGTTTTTGACCATGTGACGTTCCGTTATCCGGGAGCGGAAGAACCTGCTCTATCAGATGTAAGCTTTGCTGCAAAACCCGGTGAAGTGACGGCAGTCATCGGAGGGACCGGAGCCGGGAAATCGACACTTGTGAATTTGATTCCACGATTTTATGATGTGGCTTCTGGCCATATTCGTGTGAACGGAGTGGATGTTCAAGCTGTTCCTCAAAGTGAGTTGCGCTCAAAAATTGGGTTCGTCCCCCAAAAAGCACTCCTCTTTACCGGTACGATTTTTGAAAATATCCGCTATGGAAAACAAGATGCGAGTGACGAAGAAATTCGACATGCAGCGAATGTTGCCCAGGCGAATGAGTTCATCGAAAAACTTCCAAACCAATACGACGCCTTGATTGAACAAGGAGGTTCGAACGTTTCCGGTGGTCAGAAACAGCGGTTGTCGATTGCTCGGGCGCTCGTTCGAAAGCCGGATTTATACGTGTTCGATGATAGTTTTTCGGCACTGGACTTCAAAACGGACGCCAAACTTCGGAAGGCGCTAAAAGAAGAGACACGTGACGCGACTGTCTTGATTGTCGCTCAACGTGTGAGCACAATCATGGATGCGGATCGAATCATCGTTCTGGAAAAAGGAAAAGTGGCCGGGATGGGCACTCATGAAGAATTGTTTGCGACCAATGAGGTTTATCAAGAAATCGTCAAGTCGCAACTGTCAGAGGAGGAGATCGCATGAGTGACAAGAGACCAGCAGGCGGACCACCGCATGGCGGTCACGGTGGACCGGGTGGCGGCAATATGATGATGATGGGCGAGAAGCCGAAAGAGTTCGGTGTGACGTTCCGTCGATTGTTAGGTTATTTGAAACCTCGAAGAAACACACTCATCGCGGTGTTTGTTGCGGCAATCCTTAGCACAGTCTTTATGATTGCTGGCCCTAAGATTATGGGTGTGGCCATTACAGAATTGTTTGAAGGGGCTTATGCGAAGTTCTTAGGTGTCCCGGGGGCGGAAATAGACTTTACGAGAATCGGACAAATTTTAGCTCTTCTCGCCGGACTTTATGTGATCAGTAGCTTGTTCAGCTATGTTCAACAGTATTTGATGTCCGGTGTGGCCCAAAAGACGGTATACGAATTACGGGAAGATGTGAATAAAAAACTCGAGCGTCTCCCGCTCAAATATTACGATGGGCGCTCAAATGGTGAAACGTTGAGTCGGGTGACAAATGACATCGATTTAATCGGAAGTACCCTTCAACAAAGTGTGACGTCGTTCATTACGTCGATTGTGACGATTATCGGGATTTTGATCATGATGTTATCGATCAGTCCGTTGTTGACGGTCATTTCCCTCATCTCATTACCGCTCACCATTTTTGCGATCCGACCGATTTTGAAACGGTCACAACAATATTTTTCGGACCAACAGCGAAATCTTGGACACCTGAATGGTCACGTCGAAGAGATGTATACGGGCCATGCCGTCGTGAAGGCGTTCGGTCGTGAGACAGAGGCGGTACGTGAATTTGATGAAGTGAACGAACAGTTATATGAAGCGGGGCGGAAAGCCCAATTCATCTCCGGGATCATCATGCCGATGACACTCTTCATCGGAAACATCAGCTACGTCTTGATTAGTGTCGTCGGGGGAATTCTCGTGACACAACGGAGTATCTCCATCGGAGATATTCAAGCGTTCATCACGTATACCCGTCAATTTACCCAACCGATTACACAGACCGCAAATATCGCCAACATCGTGCAATCGACGGTGGCAGCGGCAGAACGGGTATTTGAATTGCTTGATGAAGAGGAAGAGGTGAAAGAGACGACCACCTATCATCTTGAACGGGCCAAAGGAGAGGTGACGTTCCAACATGTCGATTTCGGATACGGTGACGATTTACTGATCGAAGACATGAACATTCACGTGTCGGCAGGTCAGACGGTTGCGATTGTAGGACCAACAGGAGCCGGGAAGACGACGTTGATCAATTTGCTCATGCGTTTCTATGAATTGAATGATGGGGCGATTTTGATTGACGGAATGGATACGCGAGACATGTCGCGAAGAGATTTGCGCCATACATTCGGAATGGTCCTCCAAGATACATGGCTCTTCAACGGAACCATCCGGGAAAATATCGCCTATGGGAAAACAGGTGCGACGGAATCAGAAGTGGTCGAAGCGGCAAAAACCGCACACGCAGACCGGTTCATTCGGACGTTGCCAGATGGCTATGACACCGTGTTGAATGAAGAAGCGTCGAACATCTCGCAAGGGCAGAAACAGTTATTGACGATTGCACGTGCGGTGTTGGCAAATCCTCCAATCATGATTTTGGACGAGGCGACTTCGAGTGTAGATACCCGTACGGAAATCTTGATCCAACGCGCGATGAAGCGGCTGATGGACGGGCGAACAAGTTTTGTCATTGCCCATCGTCTATCCACCATCAAGGATGCTGATTTGATTCTTGTGATGGACCAAGGACGAGTCATCGAACAAGGAACGCACGAAACGCTTCTTGAAGCGGGCGGATTCTATGAAGAACTGTATACTAGTCAGTTCTCTGAAAAAGAAGTAGTCTAAATAGATTTCCGTTCTACAAGGATGTTTTATCCCAACAAGATATGGAAAAAGACGTATGAAAGACGTTTTCATGCGTCTTTTATTTTGTGTCAATTAAACAAATCCGTTAAAATAATAAAATGGGATAAAAAATGGAGGAACGATTATGGCTAAAATTCTACTCGCTGAAGATGAAGAAGTATTACGCATGCTCGTTTTAGATACACTGGAAGATGAAGGGTATGACATCGATGAGGCACAAGATGGCCTCGAGGCATATCGATTAATTGAAGAAAATGAATACGATTTAGTCATAGTAGACCATATGATGCCTGGTATGACTGGACTTGAAGTGATTGAAAAAGTACGGAAATTACCTGGGCGACAGGAGACGAAAGTGATGATGTTGACAGCGAAGAGCCAACAATCTGACCGTGATTGCGCGAATGAGATTGGTGTCGACTACTTCATTTCGAAACCGTTTAGTCCACTTGAACTCGTTAAAATAATAGGAGGCATCGTGAATTGAAAAGATGGTTTAAACAAAAACTCGGTCGCGACATCATGGTCGTTCTTTATTCCTTCCTCGTGCTGTCATTGGTCGGATCGATCATCACATATGTTCATATCGAGAATCGTCTTGAGGCGAACGAAGCACGTTTGCGTCAGGTGGATGAACGAATTAACCGTTTGACCACGCTTTGGGACGAATGGCAAGCAGATCAGTATGATACACGTGGCTATCTCCTGTTCGGGGATGTCGAATCGCTTGAACGTGCTAGTGCCAATAAAAATGAATTTCAACAGGAAATCAACTGGTTCAAGAGCACCATCAACACGAAACAAGGTGAAGTGTTTGCGAAACAGCTCCAAGATTTCCATGATTTTTACTACGGAGTCATTATTCCGGTAACGTATGAGTATGCTCAGGCACAAGTCGAAGGGGAAGTGACGGAGACGTTTATTGATCCGGAAACGGTAGCCAGCCTGCCGACTGCCCAGCGGTTGATTGACCAGGGGGTCGTCCAGTTTAACCCGAACCGGGGAATCGATATTCTTGGACCGATTGATGAAGTCGAAACGGCCTTGTTGGATTATCGGGAAAAAATGACGGCTGAAAAAGAAACAGTCTATGAAGAATGGCATCAAAATAACAATATTCTTCAATTTTTATGGATTGCGAGTATCATCTCGTTTGCAGCACTTATCCTCTTATTTGTGCAACCGTTTCTACGGAGACAGTCTCGTCTCATTTCCCGCTTATCGGTTGCTTCCAATCGTCTGTTAAGAGGAGAAATCGTCGATTTGAGCGATCAAATGAAACGCGAGGACGAGATTGGAACGATGTCACGTTCGTTTAACAAGATGGCAGAAACGCTTCGTGAGAACGAACGTCACTTGATTGAGAAAAACCATGAACTACAGGCGCAGCAAGAAGAGTTGATTGCGCAACAAGAAGAATTGCAAGCCCAACAGCAAGAACTTGAAGAGATTTTAGAGCAGACTCAACAAAGCGAACAACACCTGGCATATCGAAACGAATTGACAGAAACGCTCGCGTCACGAGAATCACTGACAGCTTATCCTGAAATTATCGAGAAGCTGGTCTCAATCACCGATTCAGAAGTTGGAGCCCTCGTGTTTGTAGAAGAGTCAGGCTCTTATTCAATTACGAGTCACGGGTTAAATGAAACGCTATCCCGTCAATTGTTAGAAAGTGAGAACTCGGTCCTTACCCGTGCGCTGACGCTACGCACGACCGTGCATTCATCGAAACAAGTGGCAAGTGACCATCCGCTCCCTTACCCGTACTACATGTATGAAACAGCGGTGCCGGTCCATGACCCGACCGATGACACGATTATTGCGTTTATTTACCTGGTCCGTTATAAAGACCGTTTCACGCAAACACAAATGGGCGACATCATGTCCTTTGCCCGTCAGCTCTCGCTCTCGCTACTACGGATGCGTCTGTTTGAAGAGATGAAGCGTGAAAAAGGGAAGACGGAACGCATTTTGGATTCAATTCGCGAGGCGGTCGTTTATATCGATAACGCGTCAGATGATGTATTCGTCAACCGTCCGCTATATGAAATGTTCCCTGAACTAAGCATCTCTACGGGAGAACTTGCAGAACAATCGTGGGAAAACTGGCGTGCAACGTTAGCGAGTACAGTCGATCAGGAAGATGATTTCATCAAGTTCACGAATCGATTGTTCACAGATGACTTCCCGCATGACAGTGTGAGCTTCTCCGTACGTAAGGGCGAAATGAACCTTCAAATGTACGCGGAGCGGATCGTTGTCGGCGGCTTATCAAAAGGGACATTGCTCGTCTTCCGTGACATCACAAGTGAGACGGAAGCGGAACGATTGAAGAGTGAGTTTATTTCAACGATTTCACACGAATTGCGGACACCGCTCTCGTCAATTTATGGCTTTACGGAATTGATGGTGAAGAAACAACTGCCAGATGATAAGCAAGCGAAGTACTTGCAGACCATCCATGCCGAGACGGAACGATTGACGAACCTTGTCAACGACTTCCTGGACGTGCAACGGATGGAGTCGGGAAGCCAACTGTACGATCGGGAACATCTCGATATCGAACCGATCGTCCAGGATATGATAACGTTCTACGAGGCGTCTTCCTTGAAGCACCAATTCGAATTGATTGCCGATGGAGACCGACCGTATGAGCTGTTCGTTGATTGCCATAAGTTCAAGCAATTGATGAGTAATCTCCTCTCGAACGCAGTGAAGTACTCACCGAAAGGTGGAAAAATCACTGTCGAGTTGGCACACGAAGAGCATATCGTGTCAATCAAAGTGAAAGATGAAGGGATTGGGATCCCGAAAGATGCAATCGATCGTCTATTCGATAAGTTCTACCGGGTAGATAATTCGGATAGTCGTGAGATTGGCGGAACCGGTCTTGGTCTACCGATTTGTCAGGAGATTGTCCGGGGACATAATGGACAAATTCACGTCGAATCGGTTCAACATGAGGGATCGACATTTATCGTCGAAATTCCGAGTTATGAATATGCAATTCAAGAGTCAGCAGCCACGGTTGAATGATTTGATTGAGCCATCTCTAGCAGATGGCTCTTTTTTCGTTCGGTTCACGAGGTGTGGCTTGACTTGTTTACAAACAATTCGTGTACAATAAAGGTTGTATATGAAAAAAAGGGGGAGTATCGAATGCCACTGATCGCATTCTTACACACACACGTCACGAGTTGGGTATTGTTGCTTGTTTTGTTCGCTGTCGCTTACATAGGATATAAAAACAACAACAAGAGCGGAAAAATCGCACATATGGTCTTTCGCCTCATGTTGCTCGTCGCGTTCGGAACGGGCTTGTACTTATACTTGCAATTAAACGGCGGCGGTGCGTTCTATCACGTGAAAATCACAGTCGGCTTGCTCACGTTGATTTTTGGTGAGATGACGCTCGTACGAGTGAAAAAACAGAAGCCGGCACAAGTCTTACTTGGCGGGTTTATCTTGCTTGCGCTTGTCACGATTTTCATCGGATACGCACTTCCGTACGGACAGTCGTTCTTCAGTAACTTCATTTGATTTTCTTCCCACTTCACACATCGAAGTGGGATTTTTTTGTTTGTCACCAAATTATTAGGGGAAAATAAAAAAATCAGTAATTTTGATGATGAGGTGAAACGATGGATCAACAGATGAACGAATGGACACGCGTCATGCACGCACGAAAATGGATGAAACAAACGGAATCATTCTTGCCCCTCTGGCACGGATATATCGGATATAAGTTTGGTTTGTTTGATGCACTTCAAGGGGGAGCGAGCCTCGCAGAGATGAATCTGCGGTTAAAACGTCCTTTGACGAAGCTGGCGCTGGAGCGTTGGTTAGAGGTCGGGGTAGCCGTTCGCCATTTGAAAAAAAGAGGGTGGCGCTACTATCCGTCTCGTCGTCTGAAGTATCAACTGTCCCAGCAGGATGAACGAAGTGTGGGGTTCATGTTGCAAGAGATGATGGAACTGCATATTCCGGCATTGATTGCCTATCCTGACTTTTTAGAGTCAGGGAAACAAAAGACATATGATGGTTCGGAGCACGGTCAAGTCGTTGCTAAAACGTCGACCCTAGTCGAAACCGTGGCCTTTCCGATTGTGCAACAGTTGCTTCGACAGACCGATGTGCAGTCTCTACTTGATATCGGCTGCGGTCACGGTGGATATTTGCGAAAACTTCATGGGTTAGAACCGAACTGGCACCTGAAAGGGATCGATTTGGAGGAAAGTGTCATTCAAGAGGCAATCGAACGTGACGACGATGGGTCGATTCACTTTGAAGTGGCGGATTTCATGGACTGGGAAAGTGATGAGCAATTTGATGTCGTCATGATGAACAATATGCTCTACTACTTCTCCCCGGAACAACGAATCGATTTGCTCGAACGGATGCGCGCACGACTCGAAGAGGGCGGAGAGGCAATCTTAGTGACCCCACTCGCAGAAACGCCGCTCGGTGCAAGGTTCGCCTCGGCGTTCAATGCGTTCATGACGCTGCACGATAATTTGTATCCACTCCCGACCGTTCAAAGACTGCGTATGCAAATGACGGAAGTCGGATTTGAGAACATTCGCTTTATTCCATTCATTCCGGAAGGTTCTTGGTATATTGTTATGGCCGAACGGGGACATGCGGATGTGCCGGTAGAGCCGATTGAAGTTTGAACTTGCCTCTTGTGATTTCTATAATGAAGAAGAAGTATAAGAGACTATTCACATAGGGAGTTGTTTAGCGTGTCGGAAAAAAGAGTTGCCGTCATCGGGGCGGGTCCGGGTGGTCTTGCTGCGGCGATGATTTTGGCTCATCGTGGCGTTGAGGTCACCGTGTTTGAAAAGCAACCATTTGTCGGTGGACGAACTTCTCGTCTTCAAGTTGGCGAATTTCGGTTTGATCGAGGACCGACTTTTTTGAATATGCCGTACATTTTAGAAGAAATCTTTGAAGAGACCGGCCGAAACTTGCGCGATTATGTCAATATGGTCCGACTAGAGCCGATGTATGATTTATACTTCGAGCGGGGAAATCGAAAGCTATCGATGACGACCGACCGTGACGTCATGCATCAGGCAATTGAAGAACAATTTCCGGGTAACGGTGAGGGGTATGAGCGTTTTATGGCAGAACAGGCGATCAAGCTGTCAAAACTCATGCCGGTTTTGCAAACAGCGCATGATCAGTTGACCGATTATGTGTCGACACGTGTGCTGAAGGCGTTGCCGTTTTTATCGATTGGAAAATCCCTATATGATGTTTTATCGGAGTATTTTACGAGCGAAGAGCTGAAGTATGCCTTCACTTTCCAAGCCAAGTATCTCGGGATGTCCGCTTGGGAATGCCCGGGTGGCTTCTCGATTTTATCCTATATGGAGCACGCGTACGGCGTGCATCATCCGATTGGTGGAGTGAATGAACTGTGTCATGCTATGGCGAAAGTCATTGAAGAAGAAGGTGGAACGATTCGTCTGGGAGAACCGGTGGAGCGTCTGCTGTTAGATGGGAAAGACGTGACGGGGCTGGTGGCGAACAGTGTCCATTATGCGTTCGATGAAGTCGTGATTGGAGCGGATTTCGCACATGCGATGACGTCACTCGTACCAGGAGGGACTCTTTCTAGGTGGAGTCCGGAACAATTGAAGAAAAAACGTTACTCCTGTTCGACGTTCATGCTCTATCTCGGGTTGAACCATGTGTATGACGATGTGGCGCACCATACGATTCACTTCGCGAACGATTATGAGAAAAACGTAAAAGAGATGACGCAGGAATTGAAGTTGAGCGAAGACTTTTCATTCTATGTCCAAAACGCATCACTCGTCGATCCGACGTTAGCGCCACAAGGGAAATCGTCGCTGTACGTACTGGTGCCGGTACCGAATAACTTGTCAAACATCCCTTGGGAACAATTCGAATCAAGGATGACTGAGCGTGTATTAGATGCATTGGAGACGAGATCTCCGTTTCATAATATCCGTGAAAAGATTGAAGTGATGCAAACCATCACGCCACTGGATTGGGAGGCGTTTGGAGTGTATGAAGGAGCCACATTCAACTTAGGACATAACTTGTCACAAATGATGTATTTCCGTCCGCACAATCAGTTTGAAGAGCTGGGGAATGTCTGGCTGGTCGGAGGCGGGACACATCCTGGGAGCGGTTTGCCGACCATTTTTGAGTCCGCTCGTATTACGACGAATCTTCTCCGTGACCGGGCAGGTGTTGGACGATGAAAATCAGTTTTGTGGGAGCCGGGATCGGGTCACTCTATGCGGCACTGCTCTTGACTCATAAGTATCCATCGATTCAAATCACGATTTATGAGAAAGAACATCGAGTCGGGGGACGATTGAACTTCGTCGAATTTGAGAATGGGGCAAGAGTTGATGAAGGACCGACGATTGTCTTATTACCAAATCAATTGAAGGAACAGTTGAGAGAAGCGGGTCTTCCGGAAGGGGAGATTGAACTTCTGGAAATCGATCCACTCTATCGACTCTATTACGAGGATGGGACATCATTTTATAAATTCCGTGACCTCGAGCGTCAAGCCGAAGAAATCGAACAACACTTCGGAGAAGGCATGGCGTTCCGAAACTATATGGCGCAAAAGCGTACAGAATATCAAATCGGGTTTAAGGCATTTTTGAACAGAGGCTACACCTCAAAAGCAGATTTATTTGAGCCGAGGTTACTCATGTTGCTCATGCGACTGAAAGCGTATGAGACAGCCTACACCAATATGAAGCACTATTTCCAGGATGAACGGTTGCGCGTTGCCTATAGCTTTCAAACCTTGTATATCGGTGGTAATCCTTATGCGACCCCGTCCCTATACGGACTCATCCCATACCGGGAGCAGGAAGAAGGGGTTTGGTACGTAAAAGGAGGATATTTCACGCTCGCGACGAAGATGGAACAAGAGCTCAGACGTCGAGGGGTTTGTTTCGAACTGGAGACACCGGTCGAACGTGTCCATGTTTCGGACGGCAGAGCGACGGGGATTACGGTCAACCATACGTTTATCCCGTACGATGCGGTCGTCATGAACGGTGATTTCCCACTTATGGAACGACTGGTGGAAGGAATCACACCGAAATCCTACGTCCCATCGAGCGGAACGCTCCTTCTTTATTTCGCGGTCGATGGACAATTGACGTTACCGGTCCATCAATTTGATTTGCCAAATGATTTCGCAGGAACGATGCACACCATCTTCGAGGATGGTAAACTGAGTGAGTATCCGGCGATGTACACATTCAATCCGTCTAAAGTCGACGATTCGCTCGCACCAGACGGCACAAGTGTACTGTATGTATTGGTACCGGTCCCTCGGAAATTAGACCGTGCAGATTTTGAAAAGAGTGGGACAATCGAACATCTCATGAACCGGATTGAGCGGTTCGTCCCTGATTTCCGTGAGCGGGTGATTGACATGAAAGTACGAACGCCGATGGATGCTGAACGGTTTGGATTGTTTGAAGGAGGAAGTTTTGGAATTGCTCCGAAACTATCGCAATCGGCAGCATTTAAAACACAAGCTCGTCCGTATTCGTATATTCAGCATTTATATGCCGTCGGGGCCTCGGTCCACCCGTGTGGGGGCGTCCCGATTGTGATGATCGGATCGCAATTGTTAGTGAAACGAATGGAAGAAGAAATGGGGGCAATGGACCATGACGACACAAGAAGCGTATCGTCAATGTGAAGCAATCATGAAAAAAGGCTCGTTGACTTTTTACCGGGCCTTCTCTCTGCTCTCGAAGCCGGACCGGCAGGCTGTCATGGCGGTCTATACCTTCTGTCGGACATTGGATGATACGGTCGATGAATCCGAGCATCCTGAGAAAAGCTTAGCGATGTTTTTAGACGAATTTCACCGCTTTTTGGCAGGTGAGGAACAGGACAACGCGCTTTGGGTTGCTTTACGTGATGTATGGCAACGCTACGATATGGACGTTACACCGTTTTTTGAGCTGGCAGAAGGAATGAAGTGGGATTTACATAAATCACGTTATGAGACACTCGAAGAAACCGAGCAGTACAGTTATTATGCAGCGAGTACGGTCGGATTAATGCTTCTTCCGATACTCGTCCCGAATCCTGAAGAAGGAACGAAACAAGAATTGCGTCAAGGTGCAATCGATCTTGGGATCGCCATGCAATTAACAAATATTTTGCGGGATATCGGAGAAGACTTAAGACGTGATCGGATCTACGTCCCTCAAACCCTCATGCGTCAATACGGTGTGACTGAATCAGATCTGAAGAAGCCGGAAGTCACCCCTGCATTCATTCAACTGTGGGAGGAAATGGCCGGACGTGCTGAGAAACTGTACGCACGTGCCCGCACAACGCATCATCTGTATCCTGTGGCCAGCCGGAAACCGGTACAGGCAGCGGCCCTTCTTTATGAAGGGATATTAGATGCGGCAAGATCGAACGGGTATGATGTGTTTACGAAACGGGCTTACGTGTCGACGATGCAAAAAGGAAAATTGCTTGCGAAGCTATGAAAAGAGGCAACTGCCTCTTTTTTTTGCACAAAAAAACCACTTTTGGCGGGGGACCAAAAGTGGCGTAAGCGTTATGTGATTCGTTCATCGGGGAAATGAACGAATCGATTGTGATGAAACCCTAAAGATGTGCCGAATTCATGGGGAATGAATTGATGGGACATCTTCGCTGAAACAGGATGCTTGATGGACTAAGGGGGAACATCAGATGCATGCTGTCTCAACTACGGGATACGAGTGGGGAAACTCGTTCATCACTTTTCTCGGGTGTGACAAGTTCAAAACGCGATAGGCTCGGGGAAGCCATTCGATCGCATCAGATGTAACAAAAGTTACATAACTGTTTGAACTCGAATATGATATTATCACGTCTTCAACTTGTCGACAAGTGTCGAATCCCGCGTTCACAAAATGTTCAAATTGTCAGAGGTATGTCCTCTAACATCGACCGTGCCGCAAATTGTCCAGAAAGCGTCACCATTGGACTTCCACCGCCAGGGTGAGTCGAACCACCGGCAAACCATATGTTTGAAATGTCTTCCGAACGGGCTGCCGGTCTGAAAAAGGCATCTTTCTTTGAATTGGCGGATGTACCATACAACGCGCCGTAATATGCATAAAAATCACGCGCCAAATCATGCGGGGTGACACGTTTATGGTAGATGACGTCGGAATCTTCCCAATCCACTCCAAACGCTCGCAGCCTACGACGGATCAAATGTTCATACGTGTCGGCATCGATTTCGGTCAAATGAGCCGGGGCATTCACAAGGATGAACAGGTTGTCGCCGGCTTCCCCCATCGAAGGGTCAGTGGAGGAAGAGTTCGAGATATAAATCGTCGGCTCGTCCGCATACCGTTCCTCATCAAAAATCGCACGGAATTCAGACTCGTAATCGTCGGAAAAATAGACATTATGGTGAGCGAGATGCAATCGTTTCGACAAGCCGACCATGAGAACGAAAGCCGAGACGGATGGCTCGACCGTATCCCGGGTCGGTAATGGGAAAGAAGGTCGGGCGGCACGTTCTACTAAACGGGGATATTGTGTCAACAGTTCGCCGTTCAACAGGATGGCATCACACGTCACGACTTCTTCATCATCAATGACGACTGCATGAGCTTTCCCGTTCAGCACTTCAATCTTCGTCACTTCGTGCCCTAATCGGAATGTCACGCCGAGCTCACTGGCTCGTTTGGCGAATCCTTTCGCGATGTTCCAGTTCCCGCCTTTGGCGAAATAAACGCCTTCGTTTAATTCGAGGTGGGAGATGAGGGCAAACGTCCCAGGGGTGACGTACGGACTGCTGCCGATGTAGGTGGCGTAACGATCAAGGGATTGGATGATTCGTTCATCTTTAAAATATTTCTTGTGCAAGGCATGGAGACTCTGGAGCGGGTGGACCCGCATCATGTCTGCCCATAAACCCGGATTGATTTTCGACTCCATTTGCGTAAAGAAGCGTTCATTTGCGATGTCGAACAGTTTTTTTGCCTCGTCTAAGTATGCAGACATTTGATTCTGCTTCGCCTTTTCCCCTGTCAGGCGTGTGACTTCCTCCTCCATTTTTGTTCGATCAGAGTGGAAGGTGAAGGTCGATCCGTCAGAAAAGTGATTGACGGTGTGGTGGTCAAGTTTAATCAATTCAAAATAGTTGTCAGGGTCTGCTCCGCTATTTCGAATCACCGAACGGAACACATCCGGCATCGTAATGGTATTCGGTCCAAAGTCAAATCGATGACCATCCGCAATCACAGGCATTAACTTTCCACCGACATGGTCATTTTTTTCAACGACGGTCACATCATACCCGCGTGATGCAAGGGTGACGGCCGCACTCAATCCGCCTAACCCTGCACCGATAATCACAATCTGTTTCATCATTGAAGCCTCCTCGACGTATTCTATGAATAACTGCGTCCTTTCCATGTGACTGGACGTTGTCTCCATTTTCGAATCACAGCACTCGCCAATAAAATTAAATACATCACGACACTCAGTGGATGCAGGAAGAACAGTCTTCCGCCCGATTTCGAATCAATGACGAGTCGGGCGAGAAGGATTGCAATCGCAGACCCGATCGTGTATACGGTCGGGTGAAACACCCAAGACACGAGAGCGGTTAACTGAATGGCGTAATAGAAGAAAAAGTAAAGCGCGAGCCCCACTGATTCATTCATTCCCTTGAATACGTTTTTTGAAAACCCTTCCCATACCTCTTGATTTGAAGCATACATATCACAGGAGATGTATGGAGAGACTTGAACGAGCGTGGTCACCTTTTGATGTCGCTTAAACGTGCGGCATAGGTCGATGTCGTCAATCAAAGACTGCTTGATCGCAGCATGACCACCCACTTCGTCATAACTTTTTCGTTCCATCAACACGTTCATACCGTTCGCTGCAGCAAAAGCCGGATGGCGCACTTTACGCCAAAACAGGGGGAGGTGTTGTGCGATTAACACATGCTGCATCGGAATGAGTAATTTCCCGAGAAATGTGGATGTCGGAAAACGGGGGAATCCTGAGATGAAAACCGCACCTTCTTTTTTAAGCGTGTGGTGCAAACGATCGATGAACGTCGGGTGAATCGTCACGTCTGCATCTAAAAACAGGAGATAAGGCTCGTCGGTACGTGACGCGAGCTGATGACAGGCGTGTACTTTCCCTGACCACCCCTCAGGTAGAGGTACCCCTCTGAAAATGGTGAAGCGTTCATCGGAATCGATGGCCAAGATGAGCTTTTCGTAAGTCGAATCTTCAGAGTTGTCTTCGTAAATGTACACATGACTTCTATCAGGCAACGTCTGTTTCAAGTTTTCAATCAACGAATCGACATGTCGTTCTTCATTCCGCATCGGGATACAAACGGCGGTAGAAGGTGAAGGAATCGGCTCTGCAAGGGAACGTAAAAACATCAAATTGATCACCGTGAAGCCAAGCATGAATAGGGCAATCAGAAAGAGGATCAAGATTTGTCCCTCCTTTTCTGAAACAGCCGTTCCGTCCAATCGGCAAGGTTTCGTCGCGGCTTAAACAGTGGCACATACCCGTCTGACTCATTGATTACATCGATGCGCACATCATCGTACAATTGTTCGAGTGCTTTTGCGAGCTCATGTTTTTGGTCACGGCGATTCGTCGAGACGACATCATGACGCCTGAACCGGATGTAGACAATCGGTTCAGCATGGGCTGAGAAGGCATAATACATCGCACACAAGTTGACCGGTGCGTCAGAGAGTAAAGAGGTCACCCCAGACCCGATTTCGAGTGGACGATATTCTTGTGGATACTCCCGCCCTTGGGGGAACAGCCAGACCGATTTTCCTTCCATCAACAGCCTGTTTGCGTATGCAAGAGAGGCACGGACTTCCGAGAGTTTGCCTTTCTTAATAGAAAACGCACCGAGATGACGAAAGAAAGGGAATCGTCGAAGGCCATCCTCATCCATCAATACATGTGTGTCATGATGTAAATAATGTTCATTCAACATATACATGATGAGCCCGTCCCACCAGGAACTATGCGTACTTAAAAACAGGCCGGGTGTCGGCACGTCATCGGCTTGGATATAAATATTATGAAACGACGGACGAACTTGCCGTTCTCTGACGAACGTTGAAAAGAGTTTATTGAACCATTTCTTTTTGCGAGCCTCGATCATGGCGATTCCTCCGTTTCACGAAAATAAGGATGGTTGTCAGCATACTGAGTACCCCGATCCCTTCGAGACCGGCATGAACAGCCGTTACACCGAACAAGGCGTGGAGCATGACGAACAAGTACACACCATGTGCCATGTACATGTCGTCAGAAGCTTGTTCCGTTCGATGAAGGAGGTAGGAAAACAAAAGGGACACGCCAAACCAGCCGACAAAGTTTTGAGAAGGAATGTCGTAAAATACCCCGTCATTTGCCCATACCCAATATCCTTTCACGTTAGCCGCAACGGGATCAATCGCCATATCGAGCCACACCGCAAGGAATGGGACGAGAATAAGCGTCCGGTAGGCGAAAGTAAACTGGCGCGCAACAGCAAAGCTCGATCCAATCACGGCGAGCCAGGCAGCGCCGATTGTGACGGGGACTCCGAAAAGGGAGGGTCCAAACGCCTCGGCATATATGTAATCACTGAACGGAAAGCCTGTTTTAACGCCAATCGTCTCGACAGCAATCGACCCGAAAAAAATTATGGAAACGACAACCGTTCCGTATCGAACAGACTGATAGAGGATGGTTCCCCCGATGATCCCGGCCAACCATAGAAAGACAGGATTGGCCCACTCCAACCACGGTGGGAGTAAGTCAAATCCGACCAAGATGACACCAAACACATACCACACGACAAACCCTTTCCAAACCCAAGGATACACTTTCATCAAATCACCTCCTCTTTATTCTAAAGCTCCTGCGTGAACGCGTCTAACAAATGCGTGCAACAAAAAACGAGCCTCCTGAGAGACTCGTCAATTCGCCATTCGTTTTCTTCTTTTTACGAATGAGAAAGCGATGAATAGGACATAAAACGGAACTGCAATAAACCAGAAGGACGGCCATTCTTTCCAACGCGCAAAGATCATATACGTCAAATAGACAAGACTGATCGTAATGATGAAGGAGTGACGCGGAAGTGGGACGTCTTTAAAGCTCGGGATGCGTACACGGCTGACCATGAGAAGCGCGAGCCCGGTAAAGAAGATTGGTGTGAGCAGTTCGCTTACGCGATCCCCGAACGTCGTGATGACGGCCAGCATCCCGCCGGCAGCTGTAATCGGGACCCCAGAGAAGTAGCTGGCAGCCACATTGGTTGCCGATAGGTTGAAGCGAGCCAAGCGGTACGCTCCAAAGAGCGGAAACAACGCCGCAAAAAATAATCCATAATTTCCGTAATCGATAAAAAATGTATAATAGGCCAGCATCGCCGGAGCGACACCGAATGTGACGATGTCCGCAAGTGAGTCGAGCTCTTTCCCGAAATCACCAGCTACACCGAGCATGCGCGCCAGACGACCGTCCAAGCTGTCCAACATCATGGCGATAATAATCAACAGTGTGGCATTTGAAAAATCGCCACGTGCCGCATAGACGATGGCGACGATACCACAAAATAAATTTCCGAACGTAAATGAGTTTGGAATCCACGAACGGATACGTTCTTTCCACATAATCTTGCCCCCAGTATGATCATTGAGTGAACCAGCGTCCACCGACAAATTTGAGTAAGTCATCCGGTTTCAGCTCGAGTTGAAACCCTCGTTTACCAGCTGAAATCGTGATCGTTTCTTTTTCTTTAGCCGCCTCGTGTAAAAAGACAGGGAACCGCTTCTTTGCTCCGATTGGAGAAACACCGCCACGGATGTATCCTGTCAGAGCTTCCAGCTCTTTCATCGGAACGGGTGACACTTTTTTCGTCCCCCATGCTTTGGCAGCTGCCTTCAAGTCGATCTCGTCTTCACCCGAAATGAGGAAAAAGGCATGTTGCTTCTTCTCGTTTGAAAGACAAATCGTTTTATACAACTCATCGAGCGGTTTGTTCAATGAGTGAGCGACATGTTTGGCGGAAACGTCTGTTTCATCCACTTCATACATATGATACGTAAACGGGACGTTCCGTTGCTTCAATTGCCGGGCGGCGTTCGTTAGTTGCATACGACTCATCCTTTCATGACCGACTTCTTTTAGAATAGCAAATACTTTGAGCTTCGGGCAATCGAACTTAAAAAACTTTACAGAAATTGAAGGAACTTTCTGTAAAGGTCACGAAATGAATAGTGATTCATTTTAAAGGGGGAATGACCATGGAAACGATTCAAGTGATTCGTCAGAACGGGGTAGGTTGGTTGAAATTAAACCGACCGGAAAAATTGAACGCATTGAATGAGACGCTTCTTCATGAAATGAAAACAGCGGTGGATGAGTTAGAGCAGGATGATGCGGTTCGTGTCATCGTGATGCTCGGGGAAGGGCGCGCTTTCTCTTCCGGACAGGACTTGACCATCGAGAGCGATGCGGACTACGGTGAGTATTTAGAAGAGGTGTATCATCCACTCGTCCGGGCACTTGCAGCGTGTAAAAAACCGCTCATCGCAGGCATTCACGGAGTCGTGGCCGGGGCGGGGCTCAGCTTGGCTCTCGCGGCCGATGTTCGAATCGTCGCAAAATCAACAAAGTTTAGCTCAGCGTTCATTAAAATCGGACTTGTTGCCGATGCCGGCGGGCCGCATCATTTGCGTCGACTCATGAGACATGACCAGGCTTTGGATTGGTTATGGAGCGGAAGTACGATCGATTCGGAAACGGCAGATCGTTTCGGCTTGATCACGAACCTCGTGGAGGATGCGATGTATCAGGAACAGCTGACAGCGTACGCAGAAGCACTCGCAGCAAAATCACCGGTCGCGGTTCAGGGGATGAAGGCGCTCATGCGAGCCGATTCGTTTGAAGAAGGGTTACAGGAAGAAATCGTTTGGCAACGGAAGTGCGGGGACACAGACGTTCATCGACAAGCGATGCAGGCCTTTTTGGCAAGATAAAAAAGAAGCGGCACAGGCCGCTTCTTTTTATGTTGTTTTCGCTTCGAACTGGAATCCTTTTTCTTGCCACGCACCACGTTTCCAACGGCGGAACGCGAAAAATCCGCGGAACCACTCGTCGAGTGAGAAGGCTAGCCAAATCCCTAGAATGCCAAGACCGAGCTGCAATCCGAACAAATAGCTGAAGACGACTGCGACGCCCCACATCGAAGCAATCCCGATCATGACCGGGAAGCGAACGTCCCCGACCGATTTTAGGGATCCCATCAAGACGATATTCATCGCACGTCCTGGCTCCAATAGAAGCATCGCCCATAAAACGGGAACCCCTACAGCGATAATATCAGGGTTTGAAGTGAACAGACCGAGAAGTTGCTCTCCGAATAGGGCGAGTCCGAATGAGGCGATGAGTGAAGCGGACATCGCAATTTTCAATGTCTTGATGGCACGAAGACGTGCCTCATTATAACGTTTTCCACCGATGTCACGTGCAATCAAAAGCTGAGTCCCTTGGGCGATGGCGATGGTGAACAACAATGCGACCATCGTCAAATTCATGACGTAGATCCGTGCGGCCAAGGAGGCTTCTCCCATCGTGGCGATAAATCCGGTGATCACGATTTGTGAGAACTGATACGACAGGTTCTCGCCGGCAGAAGGGACACCGATTTGAAGCAATGCACGAATATCTTCTTGTTTTGGACGAATAAGGTCACGGATTGGGAAACGGATAGACAAGTTTCGTTTGACGAGCCAGAACAACAGGATCAATGCTGAAAAACGGGCAATGACAATCGCCCAGGCGACCCCGGCTACGCCCGTGATCGGGAGACCGAACCACCCTGTAACGGCTAAAATCGCCCCCACAGCAGTAATGATATCAATCAAAAGAGTGGCCAGCATGGCGTGCTTCGTCAGACCATGACTGCGAAGGATCGAGCTGAGTGCGATAATGAGTGCTTCTGCAAACAGCGACAATCCGACGATTTGAAGGAACAGTACGCCATGTTCAACGAGCTCATCGGACAGACCGAATAAATTCAAAAACGTTTCGCCGAACAACAAGATGACGACGACCATCATGCTACCGAGTCCCATGTTCAACGTGACGGCAGATCGTGCGAAGTCGCGACTCTTCTTAATTTGCTTCGCGCCGATGGCTTGACCAATCAAGATGGTGGCACCTACCGAAGTGACGCTGAAGATGAGGATAAAGACGTTCAATATTTGGTTGGCAACTCCGACGGCCGAGGCGGCGGCATCGGAATAGTTGGCGAGCATGAGTGTGGCGATAATACCCGTTCCCATGTGAAGCGCCAGTTCGATAAAAATGGGCCAGGTCAGTTTAAAGAGGCTGAGCTGCTCCGTTTGTTTTGTCTGCATGTGATGAGTCTCCCTTTGTGATTATTCTCTCTCTTAACTATTTATCTTATAAAAATGTCAAAAGTCATCTTACTCCTTATGAAAGGAAAAAGAAAGGGATTTGCAAAATGTTTTTCAATAAAAAAATCGCCTGACAAAACCAGGCGATTTGTTGTTTACTTCATTTTTAAAATAGCTGCACTGAAAGGTGCCAATTCAATGTCAAGTGAAGCGAGATCACGGTCGTTTAATAAATCATACGCCTCACCCGTGTGACCGAGCGGGTTGAGCTTCGATACAGAGTCCGAGTTGTTGAAATAGATTAAATACGTTTCATCTTTCGTACACCGTTCGATGATGACGGCATTGTTCGTATCGTCAACAAGGTTGAAGCGGTACGATCCGGCGTTGGCAAGGAGGGGGTGATCTTTTCGCAACTGGATCAACTTTTGGATATAGCGGAACAGGTTACGGTCTTCTTCAGCCTCATCCCATGGCATACAACGACGGCAACCAGGGTCTTGTTCTCCTTCGAGGCCGATCTCATCACCGTAGTAAATACATGGGCTACCGGTATAGGTGAGCATCGCCGTCATGAGTAACTTGAATTTCCCTTTATGACCTTTTGCTCGCGTGAGGGCACGTGGCGTGTCGTGGGAGTCAATCAAGTTGAATGTGACTTCATTTACATTTGCCGTGTTCATCATTTCGACACGTGTCAATTCGTTACGGAATTCGGATGCGGTCGTACGGTCTAATGCAAAGTAGTTGAGACTGGCGTTCGTGAACGGGTAGTTCATGACAGCATCAAATTGGTCTCCTTGTAGCCAAGGCTGGGCGTCATGCCAAATCTCCCCGAGGATGTAGGCTTCCGGATTGGCCTCTTTGACCGTTTTACGGAAGTCACGCCAAAACGCATGGTCGACTTCGTTCGCGACATCGAGACGCCAGCCGTCGATGCCGAACTCCTCTACCCAGTAACGTGCGACTTCTAATAAGTAGGCTTTCAATTCAGGATGTTCGGTATAAATTTTTGGCATGTTCTTTTCGAAGGCAAACGTATCATAGTTCGGCTTTGGCTCGGTCACGATCGGGAACTCGCGAAGATAGAACCAATCCCGGTATTCCGAAGCAGGACCTTTTTCTACGACGTCCTGGAACCAAGGGTGGTGATAACCGACATGGTTGAAGACGGCGTCGAGCATGACCTTGATACCATTTTCATGAAGAAGGTCGACCATTTCTTTGAACTTTTCTTTCGTTCCGAACTGTGGGTCGATTTCCATATAGTCGAGCGTGTCGTATTTATGGTTTGTCGTCGCTTTGAAAATCGGACAGAAGTAGATGCCGGTAATCCCGAGTTCGACGAGGTGGTCGATATGATCAATGACCCCTTGGAAGTCGCCACCGAAGAAGTTTGTTGTCGTTGGTTCTGTCGAATTCCAAGGTAACGTTTCCGGAGGGTTGATCGAGGCATCACCGTTTGCAAAACGATCCGGGAAAATTTGATACCATACCGTATCTTTCACCCAAGACGGAGCGTGGAAAATATCGATCGGATTTAGGAACGGCACGCAGAAGTAATAACCTGTATCGTCTAGTGGCTTGTCTTCAAACCAACCTTTTTCAGTAAAGACGGCTGTCTCCTGTCCATCATTTAGACGGAAACCGTAACGCAGGCGACGGAAAGGCGGTTTGACAGCGATGAACCAGTAATCATAGGCATCGTCATGCCCGACTTTCTCCATCGGCGTCTCATATGTACGCCAGTAGCTCGGTTTGTCCGGGTCGAAATTCCACATGGCCGGATCTTCTGCATGCCAATCGTACGGGTCGTTCCAAATCAAATCGACAGAAACAATGTCATCTCGTTTCGTATGGAAACGGATATGAATCGTTTCGCGGTCATATTTGTAAACGAACGGGGACATGGCACGATGATAAATCGCTTCTTTCATCATAAGGAAAACATTCCTTTCTTTATATGGGGATGACATCAGTTTACAACACCATTCGATGGAATGAATAAGGAGTTGCGAAAACGTTTGCTCAAGCAAAGGTTAATAAAGCGTTTTCATTTTGTCAATTCCTTATTGCGATAAATCATGAAGAAACAAAGACAAAAAATTTAAAAAAAGATAAACGGGTCAACCATCCTAAAAAAAAGCAAAAAAAAGTCTTGTAAAACGCTTTCACAACTGTATAATAAAAATTGAGGTGAGGATGCAAACGTTTTCACTATCCCATCCATTTCGTAGCGGAGTTTTAAAATGGACGGGATGGTGCGATTGCGCAAATCTGACCATACTATTTCCTTGGGGAGGTTTTTCATCATGAAGATGAAAAAAATGGTAGCAGGACTTTCAACAGCAGTATTCGCTTTCAGTGCACTCGCGGCATGTGGCGGCGGAACGGACAATGAATCGACTACGGATAACAATGCTTCAAGCGACAACAAGCCTGAAAAGATCGTTATCTGGGAAGACATTGAAAAGTCTGAGACAACAAAAGAAGTAGCGAAGAAATTCGAAGAAGAGAACGGCGTAAAAGTTGAAGTCGTTGAAGTACAGATGACAGACCAAAAAGACAAGCTCGCGCTTGATGGTCCAGCTGGTAAAGGCCCAGACATCATTCTTGTACCGCACGACCAAATCGGTACGATTGCGGACCAAGGTCACTTGGCTCCACTTTCTGACGAAAGCGTTCTTGATACGTTCACAGACGCTGCGAAATCAGCTGTCATGTTCGACGGACAAGCATACGGATACCCGAAATCAGTTGAAACACCAGTACTTATGTTCAACAAAGATTTAGTATCAGAAGCGCCGAAAACAATGGATGAGCTTTACAAGTTGTCTAACGATGTAAAAGCTGACGGGCAGTACGGATTCCTCGCACTTTGGGATAACTTCTACTTCGCTCACGGCGTAATCGCTGGCTTCGGCGGATACGTGTTCAAAGAAGACGGTGGCGCACTCGATCCATCTGACATCGGATTGAACAACGAAGGCGCAGTTGAAGGATTCGAATACATCGGTAAGTGGTACCAAGAAGGACTCTTCCCTAAAGGTTTGGTTGGGGAGTCTGGTGGTCAAGCGATGGACCAACTCTTCACTGAGAAGAAAGCACACACAGTCATGAACGGACCATGGGCGGTTGCTGGTTACACTGACGCTGGTGTCAACCTTGGAGCGGCTCCAATGCCTACACTTCCAAACGGTGAACCAATCAAGACGTTCATGGGTGTTAAAACATATGCCCTTTCAGCTTACACTGAAAACCAAGAGTGGGCTGAGAAGTTCCTTCAAGAGTTAACAAACGAAGAGAACGCATTGGCGATGTTTGAAGCATACAACGAAATTCCACCAGTATCTGCACTCGAGTCGAACGAAACAATCACGTCGAACGAAGTAGCGAAAGCGGTATTCGACCAAGCGACAAACGCGATCCCAATGCCAAACATTCCTGAAATGGGACAAGTTTGGGAGCCGATGGCACAAGCGCTTCAGCTCGTGGCAACTGGCAAACAAGATGCACAAAAATCAGCTGACGATGCTGTGAAAGTCATCGAACAACAAATCCAAGCAAACAACCAATAAGGAATTGAAATGACGGGGTACGCCGCTTGGCGTTCCCCCTCATTTTCTAACATTGAGCAAACGTTTGCTTGATTGATTTGCTCAAATCGAAAGGAGAAACTGAGGATGGCTGCAATTGCGAACCCTAAAACACCGGACCAACGCCCGGACAAGCCAACGAACCATGCTCGGAACGCGGGATTACTTTCCATCATTCCGGGACTTGGACAGTTATATAATAAACAGATGGCGAAGGCGATTTCCTTCTTCATCATCATCGTATCTTACTTTGCAGTAAACTATGATTTGTTTTTCAAAGGAGCAGGCGCGGGACCTGGTGACCGTGGTGGCCTTTGGGGATTGATCACGCTTGGTGAAGTACCAGGACCTCGTAACGACCACTCCATCTTCTTGATGGTAGAAGGGATTGTCGCGTTAATCTTACTATTCTTCGGAATCGCATTCTATGTATGGAATATTCGTGACGCATACCGAGTCGGTCGCGCTCGTGATCAGCATCTAAACCTACCATCGTTCAAAATGCAGCTACGCAACTTGCGTGACCATGGATTCCCTTATTTGATGTTAATCCCGTCACTCATTTTGCTCGTCTTTACAGTAATCCTTCCGTTGATCTTCACATTCTTGATCGCGTTTACGAACTATCGTTACAACAACGCGCCACCGGCGAAGCTTGTGGAGTGGGTTGGATTTGAAAACTTCACGCGTATTTTTGAGATCGATATTTTCCGTGACACATTCTTTGGTGTACTCGGTTGGACACTCGTTTGGACGGTCGCATCAACGACCGGTGTTATTGCAATCGGGATTTTCCTCGCGATTCTATTGAACCAGGAAGGACTTCGTTTCCGTCGGATCTTCCGTTCTATCTTGATTCTTTCTTGGGCTGTACCGGCGTTCATCACGATCTTGATTTTCCGTTCGATGTTCAACGAATCATTCGGTGTGTTCAACACGACGATTCTTCCGGCACTTGGAATTGACCCGGTAGACTGGTTCACGAACCCGACGGCAACCCGTTCGGCGCTCGTTCTCATTCAATGGTGGCTTGGATTCCCGTTCATCATGACGCTCATGACAGGGGTCTTACAATCGATCCCATCTGATTTATATGAAGCGGCGACGATTGACGGCGCGTCAATCTTTGATAAGTTCCGTTTGATCACGTTGCCGATGCTCTTGTTCGCGACTGCACCGATTTTGATCACACAGTTCACGTTCAACTTCAACAACTTCAACATTATTTATCTCTTTAACGGCGGTGGACCTGCTGTGCCTGGACAAACAGCCGGTGGTACCGACATCTTGATTTCCTGGATTTACAAATTGTCTCTCGGGGCCAACCCGCAATACGGACTTGCGGCTGCGATCACCCTTATCCTGTCATTCTTCATTATGACGCTAGCGGTCATCCAGTTCCGTCGGACAAAATCTTTCAAAGACGAGGATATGATCTGATATGAAAAAACAAAAACGAATCAATTTGGCGATCTCGTATGTCATCTTGACGCTCGCGTCGATCATCATTCTCTATCCAATGCTTTGGGTTTTAGGGACGTCATTCAACCCTGGACGTACAATCACGTCAACGATTATTCCGTCGAATCCGACATTCGTTCACTATAAAAACTTATTTGACCTCACGGTTTCAGATTATAGTTTATGGTATGTGAACACATTGAAGATTGCCTTCATCACGATGGCACTCGCCGTTATGTTGGTGACAATCACAGGGTATGTATTTTCACGTTACCGTTTCGTCGGACGGAAGAACTCACTCGTCATGTTCCTCGTCCTTCAGATGGTGCCACAGTTCGTTGCCATCATCGCGATTTATGTATTGCTCAATATGCTTGATCTTCTTGACACGCATACAGCGCTCATCCTGCTCTATGCAGGGGGAGCCATTCCGATGAACACGTATTTGGCGAAAGGTTATTTCGATACGATTCCGAAAGAGCTCGATGAAGCGGCCCGGATGGATGGTGCAGGTCACCTCCGTATCTTCTGGCAAATCATCTTGCCACTTGCGAAGCCGATTGTTGCGACGATTGCACTCTTTAACTTCATGGGACCGTTCAACGACTTCATTTTGGCATCGCTCGTTCTTCGTTCACCAGAGAAACAAACCCTTGCGGTAGGTCTTTACAACATGATTTCGAGACAGTTCGATAACAACTTCACGTTGTTCGCAGCGGGAGCAGTCCTCTCTGCATTGCCGATCGTGATCTTGTTCTTCATGTTCCAACGCTACTTCGTTTCTGGCCTCACAGCGGGTGGTACGAAAGGATAATACTCGTAAAAGGAGGAAGCGATATGAGACGAAGCGTCGTGCTCGTTCTCTTGTCGCTTCTTTTGTTTCCGACGGTTGTCGGAGCGAAAGAAGCAGCAACTTGGGAGCAAGAACGCATGTATTTTATAATGGTTGACCGTTTCAACGATGGCAATCCAGATAACAATGAACAGGTGGACCGGGAGGACCCGAAAGCTTTTCATGGGGGGGATATCCCGGGAATCATCGAAAAGCTGGATTACATTGATTCACTCGGGTTCACGTCAATCTGGTTGACCCCAGTGTATGAAAACATGCCAGATGGCTATCATGGCTATTGGATTAAAGATTTTTATAACATCGACCCGCAATTCGGGACGAAAGAAGACTTACAGGAACTCGTCGAGGAAGCGCACAAGCGAGACATGAAAGTCATTCTCGACTTCGTCGTCAATCACGTTGGACCAAACCATCCGTGGGTCGAAGAAAAGCCGGACTGGTTCCACGAACAGCTACCCATCGTGTTCTGGAAAGACCAGAAACAGGTAGAAACGCATTGGTTGTTCGATTTACCGGACTTTAAGACAGAGGACCCGGAAGTTAAAGCGTACTTGATCGACGCGGCGAAATATTGGATCGAGGAAGCAGGGATTGACGGCTATCGATTGGATACAGTCCGCCATGTCGACAAAGCGTTTTGGAAAGACTTCGTCAAAGAAGTCCGTACAGTCGACCCAGACTTCTACTTATTAGCGGAAGTGTTCGACCCAGACCCGAGATACGTCGCCGAGTATGATGATTTAGGATTTAACAGTATTACGAATTTCACATTCTATGACCGGGTCTCAAAGACCATGACGCAAAAGCAAGCGAACGTTGAGGAAATCGATGTTGCCGCAAGCTACGCGGAGGCGTTCTTTAAAGATCCCAATCAAATGTCCATCTTCCTTGATAATCATGATGTCGAACGGTTCATGTATCAAGCAGAGTCCGGTGGAGTCGAATCGGCAGAACGTCGACTACGTCTAGGCTTATTCGCACTATATGCGTCACCCGGAATGCCCATCGTGTTCCAAGGAACCGAGAATGCGCAAGCCGGAGGTGCCGATCCGGCGAACCGTACGATGATGGAATTCCCGGGAAATGAAGATTTGCACGAATATGTGGCGACGATGAATCGAATGCGTGAAGAATATCCGGTATTTGCGACGGGTGACCAACGCATGATTGCCTCAGAGGATGGAATAGCCGTCTTTGAAAGAAAAGATGGGGATGACACCGCATTATACGCCATCAATATGAATAGTGAAGACCGGAAAATTGAATTCGATGCCAGTGAAGTTGGAGAAGACAAGCGTCTTCGGGGACTTTTGTTCTCTCAACTCGTCACAAACAAGCGCGGAACGTATACAATTGAACTATCCGGAGAAAGTGCGAACGCCTACATTGTCGAAGAATCACAAGTGAATCCATGGACAATCGGATTACTTGTTGTTGCAATCCCGATTTTTTTGACAGGTTTGGTCATGTGGAAGCGTCGTAAAGGCACAATGGAATAAACAGCAAGGAATGAAATAACGGAAGCAGGGGGGAACACCATGCAAATCACAATTAAAGATGTCGCAAAACATGCAAATGTTGCACCGTCTACGGTGTCACGCGTCATTGCAAACAGTCCTAGAATCAGCCAAAAGACAAAAGAACGTGTACGGAGTTCAATGGAAGAGCTCGGCTATCATCCGAATATTCACGCAAGAAGTCTCGCAAACCGCTCAACACAGTCGATCGGGCTCGTCATGCCAAGTGCTGCAACGAAGACATTACAAAACCCGTTTTTCCCAGAAGTACTTCGTGGGATCAGCACGAAGGCGCATCAAAATGGTTACTCACTTTACATGACGACTGGCGTGACGGAAGAAGAAGTCTTGTCCGGTGTAATCGAAATGGTGCAAGGTCGTCGCGTTGACGGTGTCATCGTATTGTATTCACGGGAAGACGATCAAGTCGTCCAATACTTACGTCAAACGAAGTTTCCGTTCGTCGTGGTCGGGAAGCCGTTCGGGGATGCTTCTTCGATTACGTATGTCGATACGGATAATTACCTCGCGGGTCGTGAGGTAACGAAACACCTTTATAACTTAGGTCATCGCCGGATCGCCTTCATCGGGGGTTCGGATAAGCTCGCGGTTACTCAAGACCGCCGTAATGGATATGCGACAGCCCTCATGGAGGCGGGGATTCCGGTAAGCGAGGACTACATTGCCAGGGCCGAATTCATGACGAAGGGTGGAGCGAAAGCTGTCCGTGAACTTTGGCAGAATGACCAGCCCCCTACAGCTGTTGTAGTTAGTGACGACATGATGGCGTTAGGGGTCATCAGCACGTTGAGCGAAATGGGATTGAAGATTCCGGATGATGTCGCAATCGTCAGCTTTAACAACGCGTATATCGCTGAACATTCCAATCCGCCGCTCACATCAGTCGAAATCAACATCTTTGGCCTCGGGTTCGAGGCGACGAATTGCTTGATCGAACAGATCGGTGACAGTGCACCGCCTTACGGAAAACGTGTGATCGTCCCGCACTATTTAGTCGTGCGTCAGTCGTGCGGGCAAAAGAAAGACACGCAGACGACTGAGTCGATGGATATTCGAAAATAAAACCGGAGCGATTTCGTTAAGGCGAGATCGCTCTATCTTTTGAATCTGATTTTGTGAGAGAAAAAAGAAAGAAAAGTTTTATGCAAACGATTGCATTCTGTGTTGAGTTGTGTAAAATGAAAGATGAGATTAAATACAGCGCTTTCATAGACAAACGGTTGCATGAAGTTGTTGTCCTTACGAAAGTAGCCTTGTTAAAGAAAAAGGAGTGGCAGACAGATGAAACGATTGTTTGCAGTCGATGAATGGAAAGTAACAGAAGAAGGTCTTCACCCGAAAGAGAACCGGCTTGCTGAGTCAATTACATCGCTCGGAAACGGGCATATGGGGATGCGTGGAAATTTCGAAGAAGATTATTCGAACGATACACACCAGGGCTTCTATGTGGCTGGTGTTTACTATCCGGATAAAACGCGTGTCGGATGGTGGAAGAACGGATATCCTGAGTACTTTGCGAAAGTATTGAATGCGACAAACGTGATCGGATTACGTGTTGCCATTAATGGAACTCCTGTTGACTTGGCAAAATGGGAAGTGAAGGACTTCACTCGTGAATTGGACATGCAACGTGGGGTATTGACGCGTACCTTTACTTTGATGAATGGAACGGAAGAAACAAAAGTTGAAGTCGTCCGCTTCTTCTCAATCGTGGACAAGGAAATTCTTGCGATTCGCTACAACGTGACACCGGTCAACTACGAAGCGAATATTGAGTTCACGCCTTACTTAGATGGAGATGTTGTCAACGAAGACTCGAACTATGACGAGAAGTTCTGGCTCCCTGTCGAACATGGGGTCGAAGAACGGTTCGGATTCGTGACGACGAAAACGAAAAAACTCGACTGGCACGTGACGGCATCGATGATTGCCGACGTCGAGGGTGCACGTTGTGAAGTGTTGGAAGCAACCGATACGTTCGTCGCGAATAAATTCACGGTGAATACGTCTGCAGGTGAGACGGCGACGGCATACAAATACGTCTCGGTCGTCACGAACCGTGACTACGAGGTGGATGCCCTCCAGTCGGAAGGAATGAAGCGTGTCGAAGCGGCGTTCGAAAAAGGATTTGAGACGCTCTTGGCTGAACAGACGGATGCCTGGCTCGCACGCTGGGAAGACGCGGATGTTCGCATCGATGGGGATGCAGAGGCACAACAAGGGATTCGCTTCAACATCTTTAACATGTACCAAACCTACACAGGTGAAGACTCACGTCTGAACATTGGACCGAAAGGCTTCACAGGTGAAAAATATGGTGGTGCCACGTATTGGGATACAGAAGCGTACTGTCTCCACTTCTACTTGGCGACGACTAAACCGGAAGTCTCTTGGAACTTGCTCAAATACCGTCACAACCAATTGCCGCAAGCGAAAGAAAATGCTGTGAAAAATGTCGGGATGGAAGGCGCGCTTTATCCGATGGTGACGATGAACGGGGAAGAGTGCCACAATGAATGGGAAATCACGCACGAAGAAATCCACCGGAACGGAGCAATCGCGCACGCCATCTACAACTACACAAACTTCACAGGCGACAAGTCATACCTTGGACAATACGGGCTTGAAGTATTGGTCGAGATTTCGCGTTACTGGGCAAGTCGTGTCAACTTTGTGCCGCACAAAGACGTGTACATGATCCTGGGCGTCACAGGTCCGAACGAATACGACAACAACGTCAACAACAACTGGTATACAAACTTGATTGCTGCCTGGACACTTGAATACACGCAAGAAGTGTATAACTACTTGAAAGACGCCGAACCGGCACGTCTTGAAGAGCTCGTGTCGACACTTGGCATCACAGACGCGGAGCTCGCGAAGTGGGCGGATATCCAAGCGAAGATGTACTATCCGAAAGATGACCTTGTTCCGGACGTCTTCATGCAACAGGACGGCTTCATGGATAAGGAACAGATTCTCGTTAAAGATCTCGATCCGAAGCACCTCCCGCTCAACCAAAACTGGTCTTGGGACCGGATTCTCCGCTCGAACTTCATCAAACAGGCGGATGTCCTCCAAGGACTCTATACGTTCGGCGATCGTTTCACAGTAGAGCAGAAGCGTGCGAACTTTGACTTCTATGAGCCACGCACGGTTCATGAGTCGAGCTTGTCACCATGTGTGTACTCGATTATTGCAGCAGAGGTCGGTTACGAAGACAAAGCGGTCGAATTGTACCAACGTTCGGCACGACTTGACCTCGACAACTACAATAACGACACGGAAGATGGTCTTCATATCACATCGATGGTCGGTTCGTGGATGTCAATCGTACATGGATTTGCAGGGATGCGTATTCAAAACGATGAACTTTCGTTTAGCCCGATGATTCCAAAAGATTGGAACGGCTATTCATTCAACATGCTTTGGCGTGATCATCACTTGACGGTCTCATCGACTCGTGAACAAGTGACGATCAAACAAACAGGTGGTACGGACGTGACGATTTCAGTTTACGGAAATGCGGTTACTGTACCGGCAAATGACTCGGTTACGATTGAAACTGTGAAAGCGTGACCAATCGCTATACATGAACAAGTCGGCTTTTGCCGGCTTGTTTTTCTATGGAAGAATGGGTGACGCTCCGACAGATTTAATGTATGCAGGGCGATTAAACTATGTTATCTTGATTCTTAGCTATTTTGAGAAAGGGGAGTTGAAGCTTGACGGAAGCCGTTAAAGAACACACACGAATCGGGGTCGTCTCGATTATTGGAGGGCTGTTTGTTGCCTTGTCCATGACATTATTCTTAATTCCAGCCGGTGTCTACTCGACCGGATTCACGGGTCTCGCCCAAATCCTGACGAAACTATTCGCCGGGACACCGTTCGAACTGGGGGAAGGGATTTGGTTCTTCGTACTGAATACACCGCTCTTGATCGTCAGTTATTTCATGCTCGGTCGAAACATGATGATTCACACACTCATCAGTGTTGCTGCTGTTACGGCGTTCATTCGTGTCCTTCCGCAGGCGACAATCCTTTCTGACGATCCGTTGTTGAATGCAGTATTCGGTGGGGTGCTTCTCGCGATCGGATCTGGGATCACGATTCGATACGGGGCCTCGACCGGTGGGTTTGATATCGTCGCTCTGATTTTGGCGAAATTCACGAACAACTCCGTTGGCGTCTATCTATTTCTGATGAACATGATGATTGCGCTATGGGCAGGGTTCTTGTTCGGATGGCCGACGGCGCTTTATACAATCGTCTTCTTATATGTGACTTCAAAAGTAATCGACGAGATTTATACGAACACGCAGCGCCAGACGCTCTTTATCGTGACGAACCATCCCGAGGAAGTGACGAAGGAACTGCATCAGCACGTGTTCCGTGGCATCACGCTCATGCCTGCTATCGGAACGTATTCCAAGGTTGAAAAAGCGACGCTCATGATGGTCGCGCAACGACATGAGGTTCGGGAAATCACACGGATCTGTAAAGATGCCGATCCGTCCGTTTGGATCAATATCTTGCCGACAGAAGACGTGGAAGGAACGTTCCGTCGATAAAGAAAACCCGCTGAACGTTCAGCGGGTTTTACTTATGCCTTGATTCCTAGTTTTTCTTCTAAGAACAATGCGATTCCATCATCCATATTGGAAGCCGTCACTTCATTAGCGACTGCTTTCAGTTCGTCGATGGCGTTCCCCATCGCGACACCGGTGCCGACGTAATCGAGCATCTCGAGGTCGTTTTCTTCATCACCGAACGCGATGATTCGGTTTCGGTCAATGTTTAAATGCTTCGATACCTCACGGATGCCGACGGCTTTCGACGTATGCTTGTTCATGACTTCAATCATATGCTCAGGCACGCGCCACTGACGATTTAAGACGACGTTTGCGTGTACGTCGTTGAGACGGGAGCGGACCTGGTCGACGTGCTGCTCCGTAGCGTGGATGAGGAGTGATGTCGGTTCTTCCTGCAATTGCGTGAGCAGGTTACCTGACGTGACACTTAACGCCCGTTCCGCGTATGGGCTATAAAACGTTTGCGGATCTTTTTGGAAGTAAACATGATCGGTCACTTCGACCACGATGTTGTGCGCTTTCGAGTCAGATACTTCGTGAATGATCTCATGTGCGGTTTTTAACGGAATCGGTCGGTGTGTGACCGCGAAGTTCGGATCTTTTGGATGGTGCACGAGTGCACCGTTGAAGTTGACGAGCGGTGTCGTCAATCCGAGTTGTTCATAATACATGATGGAGTGACGTTTCGGGCGCCCTGTAGCAATCATGACTTCGTGCCCCGCTTCTCTGGCCGCTTGAAGAGCACGTAGGTTTCGTTCACTAATCGTTTTATCATCTTGTAACAGTGTGCCGTCTAGGTCAACTGCGATTAAATAACGTGACATAAGTCATCCTCTTTTCTTCATCTATCTGTTTTTATGACCTTATCATATTTCCGGATTTGACGGAAAGAATATACAATCGACTTCACACATTTTCTGAGAACAATGCTATACTAGTGTCGTATGAATTTTTACGAATCATCTTTGAGATGGAGGGGACATTCAATGCGTTACATCGTAACTTTGTTCTGGGCGATTTTGCTCTCTAATACAGCGGTATTTATCATTTCTGCTGTTGACGGTGTAGAGTTCAACGCTATGCTCGCAACAGGTTTTGGCGTTGCCATCACAATTTTCGTTGCGCTTCTAGATATCTTGAACCAAGACATGGGTATCAGTGAAGTTGAGCCAGAAAAGTAATCCACTACAACCAAACTGACTCCAAGAGTCAGTTCTTTTTTTACTTCATCCACAGGAGGATTAGACAATGAAAAACAGTGCGAAACGTGCGAATTTCATTACATTCGCGATCATTGCAGCAATCATCGTCATCGGAATCGGTCTGTTGTTCTTTTTGAATAACGCCAATGAGGAAACGGGTGTCAATCCGGTGACGGCAGATGAACTACAACAAAAGCTCGATGATGAGAAGGAAGTCGTCGTCTATTTCTGGCAAACAGGGTGTGAATATTGTGCACAAGTAAAGCCATACGTTGAACCGATGATTGAAGAGTACGACGCGGTTTCCATCAACCTTGCGGACCATGACGTATGGAAAACTTACGGAATCAACGGCACGCCGACCGTCATCCGGTTTGAAGACGGAAAAGAGATCGGTCGGATTGAAGGCGCCGTCTCGGAGCAACAATATGAGACGTTCTTCAAAAACGAGGAGGCGAAACAGTGATCCGCCGCCAATTGTATCAAACGTTATTTGAATTGAACGCATCTCCGATGATTGCTAACCGGTTGCAGGCCTTTGCCCAATCGAATATGAGCCGTCACTTGATCCCATCTTTTGCGAAAGTATACGGCATCGATGTCGATGAGGCGGAACAATCCATTGAGACATACCCGAGTCTTCATGCGTTCTTTACGAGACACCTGAAAGAAGGGGCGCGCCCGATCGATTCACAGGAAAACTCGATCGTTTCGCCATGTGACGGGAAGCTTTCGGTCGTCCAGGACATCACGGACGACAGCCGGTTTGAAGTGAAAGGACAGACGTACACGCTCGCTGAACTGCTTGGTTCACAGCAAGAGGCGCGCCGTTATGCAGGTGGGACGGTTTGTGTGCTTTATCTGAGTCCGCGCGACTACCATCGTGTCCATGTGCCGCTAGCGGGCCGCGTGCTCAGTCATTATGAACTTGGGGACCGTTCAGCACCGGTCAATGAAATCGGACTGACAGAAACCGTACGACCGTTATCGCGTAACTACCGTCGAATCACAAGATTTGACAGCGCCGCCGGGACTTATGAGCACATCATGGTTGGGGCGCTGAATGTAAACACGATTGCGTGGACGCTCGAAGGGGAGCAAGCTGAAAAAGGGGAAGAAGTCGGTTACTTCTCGTTCGGGTCAACCGTGGTCCTCTGTTTTGAGAAAGACACCGTCCAAATCGACCGTGAAAAAATCGGTCCGGTTCGACTCGGTGAAGTCATCGGGACGCTTCAGTCCAGCTGATTTTTCTATCAATTTTCTTCCGACCAAACGATACACTAGTCGTTTGGTCGGTTTTCGTTTACCATAGAAGGGATATCAATACTTGTATAAGTAGTTGAATCGTTTAGCTAATTGGAGGAATTTTATCGTGTTTAATCGACTTTATCCGAAACAGTTCGTCGCGTCTGTGTTTGACATCGACTTAAAAGAATTGAAAGACCGTGGCGTAAAGGTCATCATGACTGACTTAGATAATACGCTCGTGGCTTGGGACGTACCACACGCACCCGAGCTTTTAATGATGTGGCTTGAAAAAGTGAAGTCACACGGTTTCGATGTCATCGTCGTGTCGAACAACAATGAAGACCGTGTGCGAACGTTTACGGAGCCGCTCGGCCTCCACTACGTCGCACGTGCCAAAAAACCTTTACCGTCCGGTTTTAAACAAGCACTCGCTAAATACGGCTATTCGCCGAAAGAAGCGATTTTCTTAGGCGATCAGCTCTTTACGGACGTCCTCGGTGCCAACATGGCAGGCATTCATGTCATCCACGTGCAACCGGTCGTCAAAACCGACGGGCTCGTCACGAAGTTTAACCGGATGCTTGAAAAAGTCGTCTTTGCGCACATGAAACGTCGTGGGAAGTATGTATTGATCACGAAAAAAATGGAGGAGCTCGCCGTCGACGCACAACGGGCGAAAGTGACCGTTGCGGAAAAAATCGGAGAAGCGATGCACTCCCGTTCCGAAGATTCACATAAAAAAGATGAATAAGGACCTCGAACGCACAGGAAGAAGGAGGCTGTCCTTGTACGGTGCATAAGGCATCGGAATTAACGCTTCAGGAGTGGCAGCGAGGTGCTACGAGGAATGAAGAAGGGGGAACCTAAATGACAGCAAAGGAAACTATGGAAGAAACAAAACGATATTGCGCCGGATGTGGTGTCGCTATTCAAACAGAAGACCCGAATGGCGTCGGCTACGCTCCGAAATCTGCACTTGACCGAGAAATCGTCATTTGCCAACGCTGCTTCAAGTTGAAGCATTATAACCAAGTGCAAGACGTAGAATTGTCAGATGACGATTTCTTACGTATCTTGAACGGCATTAGTTCACGCGAGGCGCTCGTCATTAAAATCGTAGATATTTTCGATTTCAACGGCAGCTGGTTGCCGGGTCTCCAACGTTCGGTCGGATCAAATCCTGTCCTGTTGGTCGGAAATAAGGTAGACCTTTTACCAAAATCGGTCAACCCGAACCGGATGGCGAACTGGATGAAGGCCGAGGCGAAAGAGTTGGGTCTCAACCCGATCGATGTCCATTTGATCAGTGCCAAAAAAGGTCACGGCATCGATGAGCTCGCTGAGAAAATCGAATATTACCGTAAAGGAAAAGACGTGTTTGTCGTCGGTTGCACGAACGTCGGGAAGTCGACGCTCATCAACCAGGTCATCAAGCGATTCGGTGAAGAGGATGAAGCCATCATCACCGTCAGTCACTTCCCAGGGACAACGCTTGATTTGATTGACATTCCACTCGATGACGATGCGAACCTATACGACACACCAGGAATCATCAATCGTCATCAAATTGCCCACTATGTGGATGCGAAAGACTTGAAGACGATCACACCGAAGAAAGAAATCAAGCCGCATGTGTTCCAGTTGAATCCGCAACAAACGCTCTACTTTGGCGGATTGGCGCGACTTGATTACTTGGAAGGGAACAAACGCTCATTCGTCGTCTATATGTCAAACGAGTTGAAGACACACCGTACGAAATTAGAGCGTGCAGAGGAATTGTATGAAAACCATATCGGTAAAATGCTAAATCCTCCGAACGAGAAGACGCTCGAAATCTTACCGCCACTCGTTCGCCACGAATTCAGCCTCCGTGACGGTGTGAAGACGGACATCGTCTTCAGTGGCCTCGGTTGGGTCGCCATCCACGGAAAAGGTGGCCGTATCGCCGCCTGGGCACCAAAAGGAGTAGCTGTCACATTACGTGAGGCGCTCGTATGAGACTGGCCGTCATCGGTCACCCGATTGCTCATTCGCTCTCTCCCCACTTGCACGAGCAGTGGCTGAGCGCGTCTGGGCTTTTCGGGCGTTATGAGGCGGTCGATGTCACAACGGATGAACTTGAGTCTTTATTCGAAGCGATGCGTGCCGGAAAGTGGGATGGTTTGAATGTGACGATTCCTCATAAAGAAGCGGTTATTCCGTTTTTAGATGAGCTCGAGGAGCCGGCAACCATTGCTGGCGCGGTCAATACCATTTACAAAAGGGAAGGCAGGCTGATTGGTACGAATACGGATGGGGCCGGTCTCGTCCATGCTTTGAACGCATGGACAGATTGGTCAGGGTCTGTTCTCGTCATCGGGGCGGGTGGTGCGGCACGAGGGATCCTCGGCGCATTGCCGACCCGGAATGTTACAATTGTGAACCGGACAGTCGAACGGGCAAGACACCTTGCTGAAGCATTCGCCGTCCATGCCACGACGTTTGAAGCAGTCGATGTTTCTCGATACGATGTCATCATTCAAACGACTTCGGTCGGAATGGACGGGGAATCGTCACCGCTTTCGCTCGAAGGATTACGACAAAACACGCTCGTTTGTGATATCATATATCGTCCGCTTGTTACCCCGTTCTTGCGTGAGGCCTCGTTGAAAGGGGCGCGAACGGTGACGGGTGTCGCCATGTTTGTCGGGCAGGGTGCGCTGGCATTTGAAAAATGGACAGGTGTAAAGCCGGACGAAACAATCGGAATGAAGTTAATTGAAAGCTTATTGGAGGAATAAATAAATGTTATCAGGTAAACAGAAACGATTTTTACGTGCTGAGGCACACCACCTCTCACCAATTTATCAAGTTGGTAAGAATGGAGTCAGTGAAGCAATGTGCAAAGACATCGGAGATGCACTCGAGAAACGTGAATTATTGAAAGTGCAAGTTCTTCAAAACTGCATGGACACACCAAAAGATGTGGCTGGCGAGTTGGCAGAAGGAACGAAGGCAGAAGTTGTGCAAGTGATCGGGAAAGTCATCGTCTTATATAAAGAGGCGACAGAGAAAGAAAATCGCCAGATCAAGCTCCCGTGAGCCGCATCGGATTGATGGGAGGGACGTTCGACCCGCCCCATCTCGGCCATTTACTCATTGCGGAACAAGCCCGGGAACAACTTGATTTGGATGAAGTGTGGTTTTTGCCGGCGGCCATCCCGCCCCATAAGGCAGGTTTCAGTCCGGCAGAGCATCGGATCGAGATGACCCGTCTGGCCATTTCAAAACAACCGGAATTCAAGCTGAATTTGATTGAGTTCGAGCGCAGCGAGCCGTCCTATACGGTCGAAACGATGAAGCGTCTGTTGGAACGCTATCCGGAAGATACATTTATCTTTTTGGTCGGGGCGGATTCACTCGATTCACTCGAATCATGGTACGACTATGAGACGCTCGTCCGTCTCGTCACGTTCGGGGCAGTTGCGCGCCCGGGCAGTCGCTACCGGATTCCGGAACTGGCTGACGTACGCACGATTGATTTGCCGCAACTCGAGATTTCGTCGACCGACATTCGTGAACGTGCGAAAAGAGGTCGGTCCATCAAGTATCTTGTCCCGACGGAAGTCGAGACATACGTGAAGGAGCATGACTTGTATGACGTTTGAAGAAGCGAAAGCATTGATTGAACAAACGCTGCCGGAAAAACGATTCATCCATACGCTCGGTGTCGTCGAGACCGCGGAGCGTTTGGCCAAAAAATATGGTGAAAATGTGGAACAGGCACGTCTTGCGGCGATGCTCCATGATTACGCTAAATATTTTGACGCTGCTGAGATGCGACAAGTCGTGCGTGAGGCGGGATTGGATTCGAACCTCCTCGAGTATGACGACGAACTGTTGCATGCACCGGTAGGCGCAGTGCTGCTGGGGCGGGCGTATCATCTAGAGCCTGCTGTCCTCTCAGCGATTCGAAACCATACGACCGGTGAACCGGGCATGTCACGACTGGATCAAATCTTATTTGTGGCAGACGCGATCGAACCGAACCGTCAATATCCTGGTGTAGAACGCCTTCGGATGGAGGCGGAGCACTCGCTTGAGGCCGCAGTTGTCGCGACGTTGCGTCAAACGATTCAATTTTTGTTGAACAAGTCGGTCCGGATTTTTCCACTGACGATTGAAACATATAATGATTTTGTGAATTTACCTTAGGAGGGTCTTTATGACTGCAAGAGAAGAATTAGAATTGATTGTAAAAGCGGCGGATGATAAACGCGCCGAAGATATTGTCGTCCTCGACATGGAAGGAATCTCACCGATCGCAGATTATTTCGTTATCTGCCACGGGAACTCAGAAAAACAAGTCGAAGCGATCGCACGTGAAATCAAAGATGTCGCGGGTGAGCACGACCTGCCGCTTCATAAGTTTGAAGGACTCGATACAGCACGCTGGGTACTCGCAGACCTTGAAAACGTAGTCGTTCATGTCTTCCACCGGGATGACCGCGACTATTACAACCTCGAAAAATTGTGGGCGGACGCTCCACACGTTGAAGTGGAAGTCGGCTAATGGCTTACGAAGGATTCGCCTATGTATACGACGAGTTGATGAAAGACGCGCCGTATGATGAGTGGGTCGCTTTCGTGCGTCGTCACGTCCAAGATGGCGCGACACTCGCGGATGTCGGATGTGGGACAGGATCGGCTACGATTCGCCTCGCCGAACATTACGACGTGATGGGGATCGACTTATCGGAGTCGATGCTCGAAGTCGCACAAGAAAAGGCACTTGAAGCAGAAATCGAGTTGCCACTTTGGGAACAAGATATGCGTGAGTTGGAACTGCCGGAACCGGTCGACGCGGTGACGATTCTCTGTGACTCGCTCTGCTACCTTCGGGATGAGGCAGATGTGATCGACACGTTCGAATCTGTCTACAACCAACTCAAACCGGGCGGACTGTTCATCTTTGATGTCCATGCGCCAAATAAGATGCAGACGCTCTTCAACCAAAAGACGTACGCGTCGAACGGGGAAGATTGCTCGTATATCTGGTTTGCCGACCCGGGAGAGGCACCGCTCTCGGTTGTTCACGATTTGACGTTCTTCGTCGCGCTTGAAGACGGGACGTACGAACGGATCGAGGAGACACATGAACAACGGACATATGAACCAGGGCAGTACATGCAATGGTTGATTGGTGCCGGGTTCCACGTCAAATCGGTCACATCTGATTTCACCGAACATGCACCGGGAGCGGATGCCGAGCGCATCTTCTTCGTAGCCCAAAAATAAGCAAATCCCCGATTCGTCAAGAATCGGGGATTTTTTGTCGTCCTTACGCTTCGTGGCTAAACTGCCATTGGACACCGAACTGATCTTCGATCATGCCATACGCTTTGCTCCAAAACGTCTCTTGAAGCGGCATCAAGACACGGCCGTTCACAGAGAGCGCTTCGAACTCGCGATGAATGGCATCGAGGTCGTCCGTGACGACGGCGAGTGTGACATTGTCCCCGAACGTGACCGGTCCGTCGGGCATCGCATCGGAAAACATGAGCGATGAGCCGTGAATCGATAGCCGGGTATGCAGAACGAGATCAGCCATTTCACTTGGCACCGGTTGACCGTCTGGACCAGGTTGATCACCGAACGTCATGATGTCTGGAGCGGCATGGTTGAATACGTCCGCATAGAAGTTCACGGCGTCGCGGCAATTCCCGTTAAAGTTGAGATACGGATTGATCGGCATAGCAAGTTCCTCCTCGGATTCATAATATTTATTATAGAACATACGTTCGTAAAAAACAAGTGAGTCCAACTAAATTCGATTGTGTGGTTGAACACAATTGAGACTTGGGAATAAAGCTAATAGAGAACAAATTAGACGAAAGAAGGCGAAGTATCATGAAGCTCACGAAAGGGCGTATCCTCGAATTCGGATTCGTCTTGTTCATGGCGGTCATGCTCGTGACATCGATCATTGAAGAATCCTGGTTCGATGCGAGTGTGGCGGGAGCCGGGATCATCTCTGGTCTCATCCCGTTTTTCATTGAAAAGACGTTTAAAACAGAGCTCGATAGCAAGATGAAGGTGGCATATATCCTGTTCTTGTTTGCCTCACAGTATTTAGGGTCGATTGTCGGATTGTATGGGAATGGCTGGTGGGACACGTTCCTACACCTCTTGAGCGGTATCTTTCTCGCATTTTTAGGATTCGACTTCTTCAGTCGACTTGATGATGACATTCGGATCGAAATCCCGAAACGATTTTTATTCGTCTATATCGTCGTCTTTTCCATGGCCGGTGCGGCGCTTTGGGAGATGTATGAATTCACGTCCGACGTCGTCTTAAACACGACGATGCAAGGGAATGGGAACGACGATACGATGGTCGACATCATCGCCGGGTCACTCGGTGGAGTGCTTGCCGCGTTCTTCGTCGTGACGCTTCATCAACGTGAAAAAGCCAAACAAAAAAGACATATGAAAAAAAGTTCGTGATTCACGAGCTTTTTTATTTGTAATCATTCTAATGTTTTATTAATATCAATATTGTAATAATTATAAATAATGGGAGGCAATCATATGGATCAACACCGTCAACTAACTACTAACCAAGGCGTACCAATCGGGGATAACGCCAACTCCATCACTGCGGGTCGTCGGGGCCCGACGCTTCTCGAAGACTACCAACTAATTGAGAAATTAGCGCATTTCGATCGTGAACGTGTACCAGAACGTGTCGTTCATGCGAGAGGGGCAGGGGCGCATGGTGTCTTCACTGTAAAAAATAGTATGAAACGATATACGAAAGCCGCATTCTTGCAAGAAGAGGGGCAAGAGACGCCAGTGTTTGCGCGTTTCTCGACCGTCATCCACGGTTTAGGTTCACCAGAGACGCTTCGTGACCCACGTGGTTTCGCCGTCAAGTTTTATACGGAAGAAGGGAACTATGATTTCGTCGGAAACAACTTGCCGGTGTTCTTTATCCGTGACGCAATTAAATTTCCGGACGTGATTCACTCGCTCAAACCGGATCCACAAACAAACCTTCAAGACCCGGACCGCTTCTTCGACTTCATGTCGCTCACACCGGAATCGACAAACATGCTTCTTCATTTATTTAGTGACGAGGGTATCCCAGCATCGTATCGCCATATGCGCGGATCGTCTGTCCACTCTTTCAAATGGGTGAATGAATTCGGAAACACGGTGTACATAAAGTTGCGCTGGGTACCGAAGCAAGGCATTCAAAACTTGTCAATGGAAGAAGCCGCGAAGATTCAAGCGGAAGACTTCAACCACGCGACACGTGACTTGTTCAACGCGATTGAGCAAGGAGATTATCCGGAATGGGATCTATATGTACAAATTTTAGACCCGGCAGACATGGACAACTTCGACTTCGACCCGCTCGATGCGACGAAAGATTGGTTCGAAGACGTCATCCCGTATCAATTGGTCGGAACGATGACCCTCAACAAGAACGTCGACAACTTCTTCGCTGAAACAGAATCTGTCGGCTTCAACCCAGGTGTTCTCGTCCCAGGAATCCAGCCGTCGGAAGACAAGATGCTCCAAGGACGCCTCTTCTCGTATTCGGATACACAACGTCATCGCATCGGGCCGAACTACCTTCAACTTCCGATCAACTGCCCGTTCGCTCAAGTCGCGAACAACCAGCGTGACGGGGCGATGCCATTCAAGCAACAGACGAGTCCAGTCAACTACGAGCCGAACCGCAATGAAGACGCGCCGAAGCCGAATGCGGATTACATCGAAACGCCGCAACCGATCACAGGCGTGACAGGTCGTCAGAAGATTGAGAAGACGAACGACTTCGGTCAGGCCGGAGAAGTGTATCGCCGTTATTCTCAAGAAGAGAAGGATGCGCTTATCCGCAACCTCGTCGCTCACATCAAAGAAGTTCGTCATGAGAAGACGGTTCTCCTCTTGATCTGCAACTTCTATCGTGCGGACCGTGAACTAGGGGAACGTCTCTCAAACGAGTTGAACGTTGATCTCGCACCATTCTTGAACCAAATGTCGAACTAAACGAGTAGCCGCGGTCACGTACCGCGGTTTTTTTTGTATGCATATCATTTTTTATTTATTAATTGTAAAAACAGAGTGATGATGTTCTAAAATTATTTCATTCGTAAATCAGGTATATAATAAAAAATGATATGCACTATGAAAGGGGAAAATCCATGAAAACTTTAATCGAATACTTTGACATGAACACCCATAACCGTTCATTTTGTGGTGATACATTACACATTGAGCAATCAAGCAGATTATTAGGATGGGAAGGTGTTTTATTAGAGAAAGGGACTTCTCCTTACTTTTATCCAAAACATGTCGAAACACCTACTTTCTATTTTGCTCTTGAACTAACACAAAAATATGATATCAATGTTATCGATGAAGAAGGTACTTTTTCATCACAAGTACAACCGGATGACATTTGGTTCAATCCTCCCTTTACACCATTCACACATAACATTGAAGTACCTTGTGATTTTATTATCGTGACAATCACGCCAGAGCGAATGGAGCGTAGTTTCGGTAGTCCTTTACCCGATAAGTTACTCTTTTTGAACAACTACAGTTTAAAAGATCCGATTCTTTTGAAATTAATTCAACTTCTTTATTTAGAAGTGATTTCACCTACTAAGAATGGCACATGGTATATCGACCATATAGTCGCTCTCATATCAAATCACGTCATTCGTAACTACTCCAACTATAATTCCTTACAGTCTGAACGCTCTCCTGACTCTTTTCGTGAAGTAGATTTCAGGACTGTAGACAGCTATGTTGATGATCATATTTCAGAACCCATTCATATTGAACAACTTGCGGACCTTGTAAATATGAGTAAATTTTACTTTCTGAAAGAGTTCAAACAATTTACCGCTGTTACTCCTTATCAATACATTATTCGTAAAAAAATAAACTACTCGAAGCGGTTGCTCTCTGAAACATCAGATTCTATTACCTCCATTGCACTCGAACTAGGATTCAATGATACAAGTCATTTTTCAAGGACATTCAAACAGCATGAACAGCTAACACCCAAACAATTTCGAGCACAGGTTCAATAATTTACAAAATACTTCGCAATATAATGCAATCTATCTTTTTCCTATTTTTTTATACTAGATTCATAAAGAAAGGGAGAGTGATGGATTATGAAGAAGCGCATTTCGTTTATGTCAGAAGATTCAACATTGGTTGGTGACTTGTATTTACCTAATCACTTTGAAGAAGGGAAAAGCTACCCAACCATTGTGGTATCAGGTAGCTGGACGACTGTAAAGGAACAAATGGCAGGACTATATGCAAAAAAATTTAGTGAAGAAGGAATGATTGCACTCGCATTCGATTTTCGAAACTATGGTGAATCGGAAGGAGAACCTCGTTTTTATGAAGAGCCTTCTAAAAAAGTCGAAGACATCAAACATGCTGTTTCATATTTATTGACGCTTGATATGGTCGATGCCAACAAATTATATGCATTTGGCGTCTGTGCAGGTGCGATGTACACGGCGATGGCAACGGCAACTGATTCACGTATCAAAGCTCTCGCTACAGCTGCAAGTTGGCTGCATGATGCAGAAGCTGTCAAACTCTTTTATGGTGGGGAAGAAGGTGTGAGAGAAAAACGAGAAGCTGGTCAACGTGCATTAAAAACTTACAAGGAAACTGGTGTGATGGAATATATCGAAACAATCTCGACAACGAATCCTGATGCAGCCATGTTCGGAGAATATGACTATTATTTAAATCCGAGTCGAGGAGGAGTTAAAGAATGGTCGAATGATAAATTTGCTGTAGCCACATGGGAAGAGTGGCTCACACTCGATCCAATGCCCTATGCGTCAGTAATTACCGTTCCTACAATTATGATTCATTCCGATGGTTGTGTTTTACCTCAATATACAAAAAACTTTTATGACAATCTTTCGTCTGTTGACAAGCAGTTGATTTGGCTTGAAAAAGAAATCGCTTACCCAATGGAACATCAATTTAATTTCTATGATCAGGAAGAAGAAACGAACTTCGCTGTTTCACATATTGTCAATTACTTGTCAGAGTTTAAGAATTAAGGCGGTGAGATTTATGAAAGAATTGGAACAATTAATTACAGAAGTATTTATGGCTACAGATACGCATGAATGGGAAACATTAAAAAAATGCTTTACGACACCATTTACACTTGACTATGAATCGATGTCAGACCAACCACCGTCTAAATTAACTCCAAATCAGTTAGTAGAATCATGGAGTAATTTGATGCCGGGATTTGATTCCACACATCATCAAATTGGAAATATTGTCATCACAAAAGTTGATTCTGGTTTTCACGTTACTTGTTACGGAACAGCAACGCACTATATTCAAGATGCGACTCCGCAAACATGGTCTGTGTATGGGACATATGAGTTTGATATATGTGCAGAAAATCAGGTACTTCAAATCGAACGAATGAAGTTTCGGTATAAATTTCAAACTGGAAATACGAATCTTCCCACATTGGCTATCGAACGTATGAAGTCTTGATTTAATTATGTGAAAAACTGTTTCTGTTGTTCAAGGAGGTGCGTCATGTATCACAATCAAGTCGTTCTGATCACTGGAGCCAATCGTGGAATCGGTCTTGCTACTTCGAAGAAATTTTTGGAAGAAGGTTATACAGTCGTATTAACAAGTAGAGACGCAGTGAAGGGACGCCAAGTTGTCGAATCACTTGGAATGTATTCAAATCTTTACTTTTTCCAGCTAGATATATCAGATGATCAAAGCGTAGAAACGTGCATAGATAGTGTCATTCAAAATCTAGGTCGGATTGACATTTTGATTAACAATGCAGGCGTTCATTATGATCCATGGCAAAATCCTTTGAACGTGGATATGAATCAAGTTCTCGATGCGCTCAACGTCAACTCATTAGGTGCTTGGCGTATGAGCAATGCCACAATTCCGATTATGAAACGTCAACATTTCGGTAGAATTATTAATGTTTCAAGTAGTATTGGCTCCTTGACTTCAATCAGTGCAGATACTCCTGCTTATAGTTTGTCAAAAGCAGCTTTAAACATTGTCACAATCAAACTTTCTAAAGCTTTAGAACATACACCGATTTGCATCAATGCATTGTGCCCAGGGTGGGTTCAAACCGATATGGGTGGAAATCATGCTCCAAAATCGCCTCTCGAAGCAGCTGAAGATATCTATTGGTTAACCCAGCAAGATCATCTAAACGGAAAATTTGTTCGCAATCAAAATATTATTCCTTTCTGACGTACAATAGATTTAAAAAGAAAGGAAGCTAACAGAATGAATCGCCCTCTTAACGATAGAAACGTCATAAAAAAATTACACTTGAATTATCCCGTAAAAGTCGTACATGAAAACTCGACTTTTACGGTTTTTTATATGGGCAAATTTATGAGGGCTCTTATGCAAAAAAGACGTTCCTCTCATGGAGAAACGTCTCGTCTATCAGCGTTATTCACCGACCATCCCGTCACCGTCACGGTCGTCCATATACTGATACAACCAATGGTCACGCGTGATCGGCATCTCAAATCCGGCATTTTTAGCTTCTTTGATTGTCACTTGCCCGTTTCCGTCAACGTCGATATCGGATAAGTCTCGCTCCTCGACCGGTTCCGTCGTCACGTCAGGTGGAGAGTCGTCCGTCAAATCGAGCGATTCGTTCACTTCTTCTGGGTCCGCGTTATCATACGTATCCGTGACCGTATTGCCTCGTACGGTATACGTATATTGGTAGCGGGAAGGAATCTGTGTCGTCGTGTTCGGATAGGTAATGATGGCCTCAAAGTCTTTCGCACCGCCAGCCTTTCGAATGACATCTTCCATGAACGCCTGGTCCCCGTAGCGGTTGAGTGCACTGTTTTGTGGTGTGATGTTATAGGCGTTCGAGACACCACCGAGCGAATCGGCGATGATATGACCTTCATCGAGATTCGGGTCTTCGACACCTGGGACTTTCGCTTCGTCTGAGTAATAGCGTCCTGACGAATTAACGTCTTCGGTCTTATCGTCTTGAAGCGTGATTTCGTCGGCAATGACACGAATCAATTGACCATGCTCGTTCGTGAACGCCCAGTACTCACGGTCGCCGAAGCCGATATCGACGACGACATTCGCTTCACGTGTTCCGGACTGATCACCGCCATCGACCTCGATTTGTGTATAGCCTTCAAATAAATCTTCTTCCTGTTCAGGTGAAAGCGTCTCGGTTGTCTGTTCTTCTTGTGTCTGTTCCTCTTCGACGGTTTCTTCAGTCGACGTCGGGACGCTCACATCGGCATCCGTACAACCTGAGAGGAGCAGTACCCCAAGCAGGAATGGAATGTAAAATGGTATTCTTTTCATCTATCTCGCTCCTTATTCGAAGTTACGCTGTCTTATTTACTATGTAAATTATAATGATAGCATAAGAAAACAAGATGTGAGCGTCCCCCTTCAAAATGTGCCCGATGGATTCCTCTCATTTGTGGATTCAGAAAGCTTGTGCCAAGATTGAAAAAAAGGGGGAAGAACGTATGAACGAAGTGATTGAGACATTATTGAACCACCGTTCCGTCCGGGACTTCACGGACGAGAAATTAACAGATGAACAAATCCGAACCATCGTTGAGAGTGCTCAACGTGCCTCGACGTCCAGTTTCATCCAAGCCTACTCCATTATCGGAGTGACAGACCTGCAAAAGAAACAGCAACTGTCCGAGATTGCGGGAAATCAGGCTTATGTCGTGGAGAACGGTCACTTTTTCGTCTTCTGTGCCGACTTTCATCGCCATGAACTGATTGGGGAGCTACACGAAGAAGCGGTTCAAAAAACGCTCGAGACGGATGAGAAGTTACTTGTGGCCGTCATCGATGCGGCTCTCGCCTCACAAAACGCAGCAGTGGCGGCTGAGTCGATGGGTCTCGGGATTTGCTATATTGGCGGCATTCGCAACAATCTGTTTGCAGTCAAAGAACTGTTAGAGCTCCCGGAACGAGTCATTCCACTTTTCGGGATGGCCGTCGGGGTACCGGCGCATGTTGAAGTTCAAAAACCGCGGTTGCCATATAATCATATTTATCATGAGAACACGTATGATGCGAATCCTGACCGGATCAAACAGTCATTGACAGCGTATGATGATGCCATCCACGAATACTATCTGGTTCGCGGTTCGAATCGTCGGTTTGATACATGGACGGGCCAGATGGGACGTATGCTTTCTAAATCGATTCGTTTGGATGTGAAAGACTTCTTGAAGGCCCAAGGATTCTTGAAGCAATAAACAAACCGCCTGCAAAAGCAGGCGGTTTGTTTATTTTAGTTTAGATGAAGATTTAACCATGAGCGGTCAATCGCACCGAATTGTTTTGCGATGATGACTCCTGTTTCGTCCAATACATACGTCGTCGGCATCACCTGAATCCGATAGGCGTCCCCAACGGTCCCGTCAACATCGTAGACGACGAGAAAGTCGTCCTCATACGGGGAAACAAACGCCTTCGCGTCGTCAGGTTGACGCTCGCTCGTTGTCGTATTGATTGCGACGATGGTGACATCTTCCCGGTCCTGCGCAAAGTTCGCCATATCCGGCATTTCCGCCTGACACGGAGGACACCAGGATGCCCAAAAATTAACCACGACCCGTTGACCGCGTAATGATTCCAAGCTTACCGTGCTGCCATCCGTCCGCTGAAGTTCGAACGGGGGCGGCGTCTGGCCGATATTCAATCCAGTAGAGGTCTCAGTCTGTTGCGCGACTGAACCGGTGTCCTGGGGGAGAACCGCGTTGATGACGGCGAAAATGACTGCGATGCCTGCTGCCCATTGGATTACTTTCCGGGAAGGTTTTGAAACATATAGTGCGAGACCGAACAAGCCACCCCACAACAGGAGCCACCACCATGACGGCGTTCCGATCGCGTAAGATTTCATGAGCCAGATCCCGAACGCCCCGACAGCAGTCCAACAGATAGCCCCGAACGTGGGGTGATGTATCCAACGCCAGGTCAATCCAATCAAGAAGAGGATCAAACCGGCGCTCCATAAATGAACCGGTTGAGAGGGGAACGATAAAAATGCCCCGTATGTCGGGATGGCCACTGTAACGGCAAGCCATATGGTGAGCGCCGTGAACACCCAATACCCGCGAAGATTTGGAGAAAGGAGGTAGACGAGCCAAGTCACCACGCTAGCCGCAATCAGTAGCGACCAGATGCCGCCTGTCGCGAACAACGCCAACCGGAAGTCCCCGGTCGACAACAGGCCGATGAGGATTGCGCTCGCTTTCCATACGAGAAATCCAGTAAACCATGTACCAAGGATGGCATCACGTTGTTTGTTCGACAAGCCGAACCATTTTAAGCCGATATAAAGAATCAATAATGTACCCATGAACAAGAGTAAATCGATTCGAATCGTGAGTGGACCAAGCGAGACCACATCATCCCTCCTAGAGAAAAGGCGCCCAAGTTCATGGGCGCCTTTTTTATTTACAGTATAGCATTAGCCGATTTGTTCAGCATTGAGAACAGTCTTCATTGCAGAATAGCCACCGAGGATGTTTTGGATATCCTTATAACCAAGTGATTGAAGGACACTTACTGCCATGCGCGAACGCACTCCTGAAGCACAGTGCACTGCAATCGTTTGGTCAGTCGGGAGACTCTCGTGCTCACGCGCAAGCTTGCCGAGCAGGATGCGTTCTGCTTTTTCGTAATGGCTAGCGTTCCACTCTGTCTTGTTTCGTACGTCGAGGACGAACACTTCGCCTTTTTCAGCAGCTTCAATCGCTTGTTCTGCCGTAACGTCCGTGTATGTCTCTGTCAACAACTCTTGGCCGAGTTCTTCGACAGGGACGACGAAGCGAAGGCGGTCGAGACCGATTGATTGAAGGTCTGTTTGAATTTGGTCGACCTGATCGGCACTAGCGATCACCGTGATATCTTTGTCGAAGTTTACGAGCCAGCCAGCCCATGTCACAAATTTATTGTTGTAAGGGATGTTGATTGTTCCTGGAACGTGACCGTTCGCGAAATCATCGCCTTTACGCGTGTCGACGACTTGTGTGTCTTCGACGAGTGTATCGAGACGGTCTGACCCGACCACTTCAGGACGAGTGATTTCTGTCGTTACTTGAATGCCTTCTTTGTTGACTTTTTTCATCATTGCGAAGTAGTTCGGTGGCTCTGGTTGGTCCGTTGTCAACTCTTTGATGAACGCATCTTTGTCTGTCATTTGAAGCGCCCAGTTTGTCGCTTTCTCATAACCGACTGTTGAAGTTGGAACCGCGCCTAACGCTTTTCCGCATGCGCTACCTGCACCATGACCTGGCCATACTTGAACGAAGTCAGGAAGCGCCATGAATTTCTTGAGTGAGTCGAACATTTGCTCCGCACCGATTGCCGTCGTTCCTTTCACGCCAGCTGCTTCTTCAAGAAGGTCCGGGCGACCGATATCACCGACGAAGACGAAGTCTCCTGTGAAGATCCCCATCGGTTGTGTCTGGTTGCGGTCATATAGTAAGAACGAAATGTGTTCTGGTGTGTGACCTGGCGTGTGCATGACTTCAAGTGTGACGTTCCCGACTTTAAACGTATCGCCATCTTTGACGAGTTGTGAGTCGATTTCTTTCGCAAATGCGTACTTCCAAGAAGCGTCTCCTTCGTCAGACAAATAGGCTTTTGAGCCTGTACGCTTCGCAAGCTCGAGTGAGCCCGAAACGAAGTCTGCGTGGATATGCGTTTCAGCAGTCGCGACAATCTTCATGCCTTCTTTTTCTGCTTCTTTAAGGTATGGTTCAATGTTACGGGCAGGGTCGATGACAACCGCTTCTCCCGTCATTTGGCAACCTACCATATAAGATGCCTGTGCTAATTTCTCATCGTAAAAATAACGTAATAACATGTGAAATCCCCCTAAAAATTTATTGACGTAAAGTAATTTGTTGTGAATTGAATTATTCCACTTCGCCTTGCCAGCTCATCATACCGCCATCAACGTTGATGACGTCGAATCCGAGTGAGTCAAGGTAAGCTGATGCGTTCATGCTGCGTCCACCTGCTGCGCAGATGACGTGAATTGGTTTCGAGCGATCGAGCTCATCGACTTTTGCACCGAATTCAGAAAGTGGTACGTTTTTTGCTTCTTTGATGTGACCTCCAGCGTATTCATCACGCTCGCGTACATCGATTAAGTTGAGCGATCCGTCCGCTTTGAGTAACGATTCTAATTCAGTCGTAGTAATAGTCTTCATGAGTCTTTGATCTCCTTTTCATGTCTTAGGTTTTTGGCAACGAGAATGTTTCGTTGGCTTTAATATACCCCCTAAGGTATAATGAACGCAAGTAAAAAGAATTGGAGGGGATAAAGTGAAGAAAATCACCTTGTTATTAGGCGTTTTAGTCGTTTCTGCTATTTTTGTCATTGTATTTACATCGGAAAACAATGAAATAACGAAAATTAACGTAGAAACACTACAAAACAAATTGGAAAACGAGGAAATAACGTTACTGGATGTCCGGGAACCCGACGAATACGAGGGGGGGCATATCGAAGGAGCGGTGAATGCACCACTTTCTTCATTAGATGCGACAGATTTACCCTACGAGAAAGATGAACCGATCTACGTGATTTGTCGAAGTGGGAATCGAAGCGCACAAGCAGCCTCTTTATTGAAAGACGCAGGGTACACCGAGATTTATGATGTGTCCGGTGGCATGATCGCCTGGGAAGCGAGATAAGGAAGAAAGAAATGATACGGAGAAAAATGGAGGAGTTTACATGGAGTTAAGTTTTATCATCACAATCTTTTTGATTGGTTTCATTGGGTCATTTATTTCAGGGATGGTCGGAATCGGAGGTTCCATCATCAAATATCCGATGTTGTTGTACATTCCGCCACTTCTCGGATTTGCAGCCTTCAGTGCCCACGAAGTATCGGGTATCAGTGCAATTCAGGTCTTCTTTGCGACAATCGGCGGGATTTACGCTTACCGTAAAGGTGGATACTTAAATAAACAATTGATTTTATACATGGGTGTATCAATCTTGATCGGAAGCTTCATCGGTGGTTACGGATCGACATTGTTGTCTGAAACGACCATCAACGTCGTGTACGCCGTTCTTGCAACGATTGCGACGATTATGATGTTCTTGCCTAAACCACAAGTCGATGACCTCCCGCTGGATCAAGTTCAGTTCAACAAACTGATTGCAGCCGGGGCCGCCTTCACGGTCGGTGTAGCAGCGGGGATCGTCGGAGCGGCTGGGGCGTTTATTTTGATGCCGATCATGCTCGTTGTTTTACGTATCCCGACGAAAATGGCAATTGCGAGTTCACTTGCGATTACCTTCATCTCTTCAATCGGTTCGACGTTCGGTAAGATCATCACAGACCAAATCGTCTGGGAACCTGCCATCATCATGATCGTCGCAAGTTTGATTGCGGCACCGATTGGCGCAAATGTCGGAAAAAATATGCATACGAAAGCACTTCAATGGATTTTGGCGTTACTCATCTTGGCAAGTACGGTCAAGATTTGGAGCGACTTGATTTCATAAAAAAACACGAAAGGAGCGTTTGCTCCTTTCGTGTTTTTTGTATTTATTCTGCAAATGTTTTACTTCGGAACATGAAGGCCGTGATGACATAAAAGGCGATGATGTGAAGAAGGACATAAAAGATTGAGAACCAGATTGTCACGTCCATCATTTCCATGATGTTCGGTTCTTGGAAATAAACCGACAAATCGGTATGAAGGAAAACGACCCACTTGGCGATTTCAGGCTTCCACGCAATCAATAGTCCCCCAATCATACCGGATACAAAGTTTGCCAGGACAGTGAAACCGATGACGACACCGACCGATTTGAACACGACCGAGAACATCAGGGTCAGGAAGATGATAAAGATGGGACCAGTCACACTGAGGAGCGTGGTTCGAAGAACTTCCCATGTGACCGAACCGTCCAATGTAAGCGAGAAGGCGAACGCGACGATTAAAATGAAGAAGAATTGGGCGAACATGACAAAGGTCGACATGAGTAATTTCGATAATAAAATTCGGTCCCGCGAATAGGGGCTCATCAATAGATGTTTCAGTGTATCGAATTTCAGTTCGTTCCCGATCATCTCGGCAGTGAAGACGATGGTGAAGATTCCTAAAAAGGCAATCGCGGCCATCGTGCCGTAGTTAAAGAAATCAGCCGCTTCAGGCGAACCGTCACCACTGATCATGATGATATAGGTCAGTAAGATGACCGCGAAGTACATGGCGAGGGCGATGTACGGTTTGATTGTTCGACGCCATTTCATCCATTCATTGCTGAGTAATGAACGCATTGTTGGATCCTCCTTCTTTTTTCGTTAATTTTAAGAACTGTTCTTCAAGCGATTCGTGCTTCATTCCGATTTGGTAGATCTGAATGTCCCGGTCGACGAGTTGTTTAATTAGTCGCGGGATATCGGACTCCGGACGCGGGACGACGAACGTCTCGGCAGACTGTTGAATGATTTTTACATCATCAAACGCAAGTGCTGCAACATCGAGCGCTTCGTTCATCTGTGAGCGGTCGACCTTACATAAAATGACGCTTTCCGCACGAGTTTCTCCATCTTGGACCGATTTGATCTGACCTTGGTCGATGATGGCGAACCGGTCGGTGATCAGCTCCATTTCACTCAGGAGATGACTCGAAATCAAAATAGCGATCCCCCGGTGGTCGGCGAGATGGCGTAAGTAGTTTCTGAGGTCGGCGATTCCGGCCGGGTCGAGACCGTTTGTCGGTTCGTCCAGAATCAATACTTTCGGATTGTGCAACAGGGCGCGGGCGATTCCGAGACGTTGCTTCATCCCGAGCGAATATTGCTTCACTTTCATATCGAGCTTGCCGTCGAGACCGACGAGGGCACCGAGGGCATTTAAATCGACATTTTTTAAATGAGGAATCAGGTTCATCGCGTGGATCAGGTTTTCTCGACCGGACATGTACGGATAGAAGGCCGGATTTTCGACAATCGCCCCGATGCGACTGAGCGCTTCCTGCCGGTCCGTGGCAACATCAAATCCATCAACGGTCACTTTTCCGTGTGTGGCAGGCATTAGACCGGTGATAATTCGAATTGTCGTGGTTTTACCGGCACCGTTTGGACCGAGGAACCCGAAAATTTCTCCCGGGACGACTTCAAAGCTGACGTTCGTAAGTACCGTTGTTTTTCCCATTTTCTTATGGACGTTCTGTACGGATAACATGTAGTCACCTTGCTTTCTTTAATAGATTTTCTGATGCTCGACACTTCTATTACGACACAGCTTGAAATAAGGTTTCACTTTAATTTGAAACGGGTGAAAGAAATGAGGGATGACACAAATTGTTGATAAGCAAAACTTATTGAAATAGTATGGACGAATTGTGAATTTGTAAGGGTCTTTCGTGAAGGAAAGGTGTAGTATGAAGTTGAGCGTAAGAGGCAAGAATTGGTTTCGTTCACCGCCTACGGAGAAAGGTGAACTGCTTCAGGCTACATGTTAAAATGAAAGCGTTCACAGGTCGGACGCATCGGAATGGATAGGGGGATTTATTCAATGGGAGAGTCGTCGAACGGTCACGAGCAATCACAAGCATTTTATGGTCCTAACTTAGGCTACATCATTGAACTGTACGAACAATACTTAGAGGACCCGACATCAGTAGATGAGGAGACGCGTCGCTATTTTGACGAGAACGGGGCACCTGAATCGGCAACGCCAGTCACGTCGGGTGCAGTAGAGCCGGGATTTAATTTGGAAAAGGTGGTCGCGGCCACACGCCTCGTCAACGATATCCGTGCCTTCGGTCATAAAGCGGCAGACATTTACCCGCTCAAGGATCACCCACGCGAACAAGAGTTGTTCGAACTGTCACGATACGAGTTGACAGAGGATGATCTAAAACAGATCCCGGCACACTTATTGACAGAAGACGTGCCGAAGCAAGGGGCAAACGCTCTTGAATTGTTCCGTCATTTGCTTGACGTCTATACAGGCACCGTCGCAATCGAGCTTCGTCACTTGGACGACATGGAAGAAAAGAAATGGATTCGTCGCCGTGTCGAGCAAGGGGCGCTAAAAGCGAAGTTCTCTAAACAAGAAAAAATCGAGCTGTTCGAACGTTTGGCAGAAACAGAATTGTTCGAGTCGTTTCTTCACAAGACGTACGTCGGTCAAAAACGCTTCTCAATTGAAGGACTGGACGCCATGGTACCGCTCCTTGATTCGATGGTCAACGGGCTCATCTCTAGCGGTTCAGAACATATCAACATCGGAATGGCACACCGTGGACGCCTGAACGTCCTGGCTCACGTTCTCGGTAAACCGTACGAGATGATCTTTGCTGAATTCCAGCATGCACCGAACAAGGAATTGATCCCTTCGGAAGGATCGATCGGCATCAACTTCGGTTGGTCAGGCGATGTGAAATATCACCTCGGACTCGACCGGAGAATGCTCGAAGAACATAAAGAAGTCCGGATCAACTTGGCGAACAACCCGAGTCACCTCGAGTTCGTCGGATCCGTCGTCGAAGGATACACGCGTGCCGCACAAGATGATCGTTCTGAAAAAGGAACGGCAACCCAGCATGATGATAAAGCGGCATCGATTCTCATTCACGGGGATGCGGCTTTCCCGGGACAAGGAATTGTCGCGGAGACACTCAACATGACGAATTTGAACGGGTATCGAACTGGTGGGACGGTACATGTCATCGCCAACAACACGATCGGGTTCACGACAGACCCGAACGACTCGCGTTCGACGCGTTATGCGAGTGACATCGCCAAAGGGTACGAAATCCCAGTGTTCCACGTTAACGCGGATGACCCGGAAGCATGTATCGCGGTTGCAAAATTGATCAGTGAATACCGCGCCAAGTTCCATAAAGATATTCTCGTCGACTTGATTGGTTATCGCCGCTATGGGCATAACGAGATGGATGAGCCGATGAACACGAACCCGATTCTTTATAAAGCAATCAAAGGACATCAGTCGGTTCGTCACGTGTATGCCGCTAAGCTCGAAGAAGAAGGCGTGATGTCGAAAGAAGAGAAGGCGAAAATCGAGCAGTCCATTGAGGAAGAACTCAAGGCGGCACGTGACCTCGTTCCTTCGGAGGAAGAGGATTCGGATATCGTCTTACCGGAAGCCGTTCATAAAGGATTCCCTCAAGTCGACACGGCAGTTGAACGGGACTTCCTGACCCAGCTGAATAATGAGTTATTGGATTGGCCGGAAGGGTTCGGAGTCTTCCATAAACTCCAAAAAGTACTGGACCGTCGCCGTGAAGCATTCGGAGAAGGCGGAAAAGTGGACTGGGGTCACGCCGAAACGCTTGCTTTCGCATCGATCCTCTCAGATGGCACACCAATCCGGTTGAGCGGTCAGGATTCCGAGCGCGGTACGTTCGCACAACGTAATATCATGCTCAACGATGTCGAGTCTGGGAAAAAGTTCTCGCCACTTCATCAGCTCTCTACGGCGAAAGCTTCCTTCTCGGTATACAACAGCCCCCTCTCTGAAGGGTCAGTCCTTGGATTTGAGTATGGGTATAATGTATTTGCACAAGACACACTCGTGTTATGGGAAGCACAATACGGAGACTTTGCCAACTCGGCACAAGTCATGTTCGACCAATTCATCTCAGCGGGCCGAGCGAAGTGGGGTCAAAAGTCAGGTCTCGTCATGCTCTTGCCACACGGTTATGAAGGTCAGGGACCTGAACATTCGAGTGCACGCATGGAGCGTTACTTGACGCTCGCAGGGGAGAAGAACTGGACGGTCGCAAACCTGTCGACGGCAGCTCAATACTTCCACATCTTACGTCGCCAAGCGCAAATGCTCGATAGAGAAGAAATTCGCCCGATGATCATCATGACACCGAAGAGTCTTCTCCGTCATCCTCTCGCCGCTTCATCGGTTGACGAGTTGACAGACGGACACTTCAAACCGATCATCGAGCAACCGGGTCTTGGGGAAGATCCATCAAAAGTAGAACGACTCGTTTTCTGTTCTGGTAAGATGGCCATCGACTTGGCAGATGCAGTCGGGAAGTCTGAAGAATCACTCGACTTCCTTCATATCGTCCGTGTAGAAGAAATCTATCCGTTCCCGGTACGTGAGATTCGCGATATTATCAGCCGTTACCCGAACGCACGTGAGATTGTCTGGGTTCAGGAAGAGCCGAAGAACATGGGCGCGTGGACTTATATCGAACCGCGTCTCGAAGCGGTCACGACGAAACGTCTCGATGTTCGTTACATCGGTCGCCGCCGCCGCTCAAGTCCGGCAGAAGGAAACCCGACCGCACACAAACAAGAACAAGCACGCATCATCCGTGATGCTTTATCTCGTGACGTTGTCTCGAGTGGAGCAGGCACGAGCACATACCAAAAAGATCGTAAATAAGTTAAGGGGGAACTCGTTGTGATCGAAATCAAAGTACCGGAATTAGCAGAGTCCATTACGGAAGGAACGGTCGCGTCATGGCTCAAACAGCCAGGCGACCAAGTTGAAAAAGGGGAAGCCATCGTCGAACTGGAGACGGACAAAGTCAATATCGAAGTACCGGCAGATGAAGCGGGTGTGTTAGAAGAACAGCTGGCAGGAGAAGGGGACACGGTGCAAGTGGGCGAAGTCATCGCCCGTCTTGGTTCAGGGTCTGGCGGCGGTACAGCTGTCGCAACGAAAGCGAAGACCGAAACGGCTGCTGAAACGAAGACAGAGGCACCGGCTGAGAAAAAGACCGAGTCAGTCGAAGAAGGCAAGAAAGTCGAGAAGCGTGAAGAGCACGTCGCGAGCCCAGGCAAAGGCCCAATCGCAACGCCGGCGGCACGGAAGCTTGCTCGTGAAAAAGGAATCGACTTATCTGCCGTTCAAACGAACGATCCGATGGGACGCATCAACGTCCACGACGTTTCAAAACATGAAGACAAACCGGCTGTGAAAGAACAAAAGCCGGCCGCATCAGCACCTGCGCCTCAACCGGCAGCAAGCGGGAAAGAGGAAGAGCGCATCAAAATGACGCGTCGTCGTCAAACGATTGCGAACCGCCTCGTCGAAGTGCAACAAACGGCAGCGATGCTCACGACGTTCAATGAAATCGACATGTCAGCCGTGATGGCGCTTCGCAAACGTCGCCAAGAGAAGTTCGTGAAAGACAACGACGTCAAACTCGGCTTCATGTCCTTCTTCACGAAAGCAGCGGTAGCGGCACTCAAACGCATGCCATACTTGAACGCTGAGATTCAAGGGAATGAAATCGTCTTGAAGAAATATTATGACATCGGAATCGCCGTATCGGCTCCAGACGGACTCGTCGTTCCGGTCGTCCGTGAAGCGGATCGTAAAAACTTCGGCGAAATCGAGAAAGATATCCTCCACCTAGCGGACAAGGCCCGTAACAACAAGCTTGGGTTGAGCGACCTTACAGGTGGAACGTTCACGATCACAAACGGTGGCGTGTTCGGTTCACTCCTCTCGACACCAATCTTGAACGGACCACAAGTTGCGATTCTCGGGATGCACTCGATTCAACTCCGTCCGGTCGCCATCGATGCAGATACGATGGAAAACCGCCCGATGATGTATGTTGCCCTCTCCTATGACCATCGCATCGTCGATGGACGTGAGGCTGTAACATTCCTCAAACACATCAAAGAAATGATTGAAGACCCAGAACAGTTGTTGTTCGAAGCTTAAATCGAAAGCCAAGCACTCGTTCCCATTCAAGGGGGCGGGTGCTTTTTTGTTAAGGGTAGTACATAAAAACCTTTATATGGAATTTTATGATGGGTATATATGTTATTCTAAATAAAAGAAAACTATATAAAGGTCGTGATGACAGAATGAAACAGAAAGGTTGGCTTCGGTGGGTGGGTCTTTTCGTAGTGGTCTTGCTCGTGACGGGAGCTACATATGTGCTTTATACGCATTGGATGGGACCAAACGAAAATGAGCTCGACCGGGAACAGTTGACGGAAGAAGAATATGCGCGCGCCCTCGAATTGATTGACATTATAAAAGAGGAAGACCCATTTGGACATCGTCAAAATGTGACGCGACGCATTAATCCGCAAGAGACGACAGGACTCGTCTTTGACGATGCGAAAAAATTGACCAAAGGGAATCTCGTAGAGGCGATGCATCTGATGACACATCAAAAAATCCTGGCGACGGAAAAAGCAGGGGCCATCCCGATGACGCACGACAATCTGAAAGCGGTTCGCGACTATTTGGAGTTACTCCATGATAAAAATAAAATCAAGCAGGAAGACTATCTTCAATTGGGACGAATCATCGAAAGATGGGAACAGGCAATTTTTGACGAAATCGATCAGGAACAAGATGTTCTTTTAGAGGAGATGTATGCCGTAATCGGATTCTCGGACGGATTGGCGACGCGTGCGGAAGAGGAGTTGTTCATCTTGAATAACTTTGGAGCGGAATACGTGTATACAATGGACTTGGAACCGATGCCGGAAAAGGAACGAGAGCAACAGGAAGATGAGAATGAGGAAACAGAACAATAAAACAAAAAAGGAGTTCGTGCTGAACTCCTTTTTATATGGACATGGGAAGTCATTCAAACGATTCATGGAATGAAAGCCGTTGTTTCCCGTTTGTTTTTGAACGATACAAGGCATGGTCCGCCTGTTCGATGGCGAGGTGAGGGGGTTCTGGCGGAATCCATGTTGCCGCACCGATGCTTGCTCCGACAGTGACAGTGGCGATGTCTAAAGTGACGGATTCAGACAACGTATCGATGATGGAAGTCCCGATTTGCCGAATCTCCTGTTGCGTTCGTTCACTCCGCGGGAACAAGAGGAAAAACTCGTCTCCGCTCAAACGGACAGGGAAACTCTTTTCGACATCGATTGCGCGAAGACGTTGTGCCACCTCAATCAATAACTCGTCTCCTACCGCATGACCGTACGTATCATTGACCGCCTTAAATCCATCGAGGTCGATGTAAAAGAATATGTACGGGTCTTTTGAGGAGTGGAGACGATTTAAATATTCTCGTAAGGCTACACGGTTTGCAAGTCCTGTCAGCGCGTCACGATTCGCCAGCGCTTCGAAATGGACACGCTTTGACTCGGAGTGTGTAAGGGACGTGACGAGTGATTCGAGTGCGAAAGCGAGGGATTCAATCTCTTGGATCCCCGACTGATGTGGAAATTTATTCGCTTTCCCTTGCTCCATCAAGGCGGCCGTCTCTGTGATCCGTTTGAGTGGTCGTGTGATGACCGAGGCGAGGAACCAACCGAGAATCGCTGTCACGATGGACGCCAATATCCCGATCCAAAGAATGGTTTGTTCGAGTGTGGCGACAGGGGCGAACGCCACGGTTGTCGGTTGCCGAACGACGACACGCCAACCGAGTCCGGGGTAATCGTCGTACCCTTCCCCGACGGCCATGCCTGTCAGATATTGCGCGCCATCCGACCATTCTCTCACGGATGCCCCTTCTTCTAACACGACAGGGAGCGGTTTACCGACCATGTCGTCAGGTCCTAATAAGACCGTATTGTCACGCTCGGATACGACGAATAAATCGGTATGGTCGGCCTGATCATGGAGGGTTCGATTGAAGTGGTCCAGCACTTCTTCTCCCCATTCCCAACTCAAATGCGTGGCGAGTACACCTTGAAATTCGCCGTTTTGCATGAGCGGGACACTGATATCGACAAATTGAAGCGGCTCGCCGGTTGGATTTGGCAACAGTTCAGCGAGCAGCACGGCCTCATGTACATCCCCGATGAACGGACCGTTTTTGGCTTCTTGATAGACGGGGCGTTTGGCGATGGACACCCCTTCTAAAATCCCGTTCGTGGATGCGGTCACTTCACCGTCTGAGTCCGTCACCCCGATCCAGGAGAACGCAGGGATGTTGGACTGGACTTGGTCGAGGAGGCGTCGCGTGTCTGCCTGCTCTTTCCAGTCGAGTCCCTGGAGCAATTGGACTTCTTTATATCGGGACCACATATAGAAATCGAGTTTATCGACCAATTGATGAGAGGTGGTCGAGAGCTGCTCCCCGATTTCCTGTTCAAGCGAATCGGCCGAGCGTTGACTGATGAGATAAGTCAAGGTGAGGGTCAATAAAAATACGAGCGTAGCGATGCTGAGTGCTAAGATGAGTCCGAGACGCATCGTAAAGGATTTCATAGGGTTACCTCCTGACGGGCATGCGATGAGCTGAATTGTGAAAAAAGAGTCGATTTCATCGCAGAAGTTTGGGATTCCGCTATAATGAAAGGCGAATCGACTAAAGATAGAGGTGAAGAAAATGAACAAAAATCAATTACTGGTCGTGTTCACCGTTGGGGTGGTCGCGCTTATCGCCGTCGTTTTCTTTTTGGTGAATCAATCGAATGAAAAAGAACAGACGGTTGATCGGGGTGACCATGTCTCCATTGCAGGACAACCGACGCTCGGTGACCCGAACGCGAAAGTATCCATCGTCGAGTTTGGTGACTACAAATGCCCTTCCTGCAAACAGTGGGGAGAAATGATTTATCCGCAATTGAAAGAGGATTATCTCGATAACGAAGACGTTAGTTTTAGCTACATCAACGTATTGTTCCATGGACAGGAATCGATTTTGGCGTCTCTTGCATCGGAGTCGGTCTACAAACAAGATCCCGATTCATTTTGGGCGTTCCACAAAGCCTTATATGCCGCGCAACCAGAAGTCCAACACGATGAAGTCTGGGTGACGGTTGAAAAATTAAAAGAAATTGCGAGCGAAACAACGTCGGTCGACCTGGGGCAGTTTGAAGCAGACCTCGGTGAGAACTCGACCGTGCTGGAAAACGTCAGCATAGACGACGGTCTCGTGAAAGAAAGCGGTGTCCAGTTCACCCCATCGATTATGATCAATGGCGTCATGTTAGAAGACCCGTTTGACTATGATCGGATCAAACAATTGATTGAGCAGGACTTGTGAGATGAAATCAATGGTTCAAAAATACGGATTATATCTCGCATGGCTCGTCGCATTGACAGCGACGCTGGGCAGTCTTTATTTCAGTGAAATCAGAGGCTTCGTCCCTTGTGAGTTGTGTTGGATTCAACGCATCTTTATGTATCCGCTCTCGATTATTCTCGGGATTGCTGTGTTCACAGATGACCGGACGGTTAAAAAATATGTGTTACCGCTTACTATCATAGGCGGTTTCATCTCACTTTACCATTACTTGGTTCAGAAAGTGCCAGGTTTTGCAGACATCAAGCCATGTGTCCAAGGAGTTCCTTGCAGTGCGCAATATATCAATTGGCTCGGATTCGTGACCATCCCGTTCCTCGCCTTGACCGCGTTCACACTGATCACGGTACTCTTGTGGAACGTAAAAAAGCGATAAGGAGATGACACGATTGAAGAGATGGTGGTTGATTGGCGTGACGGCACTCTTTTTTGTACTGGCAGGTTGCGGGCAGGAAATTGAAGACCCGCTCAATTGGGAAATCGAGCCGTTCGAATATATGAATCAAGATGAGGAAATGGTCAGTCTCGATGACTTGAAAGGACAAGTCTGGATGGCCGATTTCGTTTTCACAAATTGTGAGACCATCTGTCCGCCGATGACATATAACATGTCGAAATTGAATGAAGCCCTCGAGACAGAAGGGGTCGAAGGCGTACAATTCGTCTCGTTCAGTGTCGACCCGACAGTGGATACACCGGACAAGATGAAGGCGTTCATGGAAGGGTACGATTTATCAAAAGCAGATTGGAACTTCTTGACGGGATATACCCAGGAGGAGATCGAGGCGTTCGCAAAAGATAACTTTAAAGCGTACGTCTTTAAACCGGATGAAGGGACACAAGTCGATCACGGCACATACTTCTATTTGGTCGGAAAAGACGGGAAAATCATGAAAGCTTATCAAGGGTTCCAAAACGTTCCGATGGAAGACATCGTGAACGATATCAAAATCTTACAGCAGTCATAAAAGAGAGACCCGGGTCAAAGGGGGATACCTATGATCCGGGTCTCTTGTCTCGAACAAAACTGATATACTAGGAGGATAGGACAACGTGCTTCGAATAAGGAGTGAATCTCATGAAAGATGTTTTAATCGAGTATATGAAGCGTTTTTCCGATTTGAGCGAGTCGGAATTACGTCGATTGACTGCCGATGTGCCGGTCGCTTCTTTTCGGAAAGGGACCGTCCTGTTACACCAAGGCGACCTTCCCAATCAATGTTATTTTGTACTGGAAGGATGTATCCGGCAATTTGCTGTCGATGAGGACGGGAATGAGCATACGACCAACTTCTTCACGGAAGAACAGAGCATCACGGTCTTCACCCAGCATACATCCGACGGACTGTCCCCGTATTCTCTCAGCTGTCTAGAAGACTGTACGCTCATCGTCGGAGAGTTAGCGACGGAACAAGAGCAGTATGAGATGAATCCGGTGCTTGAGACGATGACGCGTCAGATGATTCAAGAAGACATGGGGGTGATGCGGGATGACTTTTCCTCATTCATTGCCTCTTCCCCTGAAGAACGCTATCAGACGTTAATGGAAAAGCGACCGGGTCTGATCGATCGGGTACCGCAGTATCAGCTCGCGAGCTACCTTGGGATCACGCCAGAGTCCTTAAGCCGAATCAAGAAACGTTCAGCCCGTCACCTCAGAATTGTGGAGTAGTGGGAACGTGTCGTCCACCTTTCTTCCTTTCACGAGTAACCAGATCCCGAACGCCAATTCACCGATAAACATCGGGGCAATCAGGACGAGTTCAAGTCGTGCGGTCAAGTCCGCCAGTTGCGGGAAGAAGCCGTATAGAAAATGAATGAGGGAATAGCTGACCCCGGCTAGGACGAGGAGAGCAGCGATGATTTTTGGAATACGTGTCGTTCCGAACGCGGCGAGTCCGACTGCTATAAGGTGAAGCCCGAACAGAATCAAGCCGAAGGACCATGTCCGTTCAAACGCAGTGAGGGAACGCATCACTTGCTCGGCTGATCCATCAGATGAACGGATCACTTGGTCGACATTCAAGAGATGGTAGACGGCAATGGCCAGGATGACAGTGTAAAAGACTCGAAGTCCGCCAGCCAGCAGTGCATAACCTGGTCGGTACGGCTTCAGGAATAAATAAAATCCCCATGCCACGATCAAGTCAAGCAAGACGATAAGGGACCAGCCGAAGAGCTCGAGTCTAAAAAGGGTGAGATTCGCCTGAATGTTCGAGAGCGTTGTTGTGGCATCGCCCTCGACGACCAATGAACTGTGAACATAACCCTGCGCAAAAAATGCGGCAACGGTCATGATGAGTAAAGCGACTCCTGAAAAGACGGCTGCTTTCTGCTGCGTGGTGTACCCTGTTGTGCTGTTCATACAATGAACCTCCTCAATATGATGGTAAGTTCACTGTATAAGATTTGTGGGAGACGTGCCTTGACTTAAGTCAAGGCACCGTATATTTCTAAATAAATGATACGTTTTAAGTGACCAAGATTTTTTCTCACCAGGATGATATTTTCGAGTAGTGGATTGAAACATCTCAACGATACATAGAAAAGAGGAGCAATATGAAAAAAGCGTTATTGTACTCATTAATTGGTGTGGCGGCTGTGACAGGGACGGTGTTGACGCAATATAAACCGCTCGGAAAAAAACCGAAGTCCTTACAATCGCCAAACCGTGTGAACGGCAAGTTTCGGAATCAAATCGAGACACCGATGCGTTTTTCAGCAGAGGATATGGTGTCGATGGCACGGGATTATAAGGACGTGACTTCGCTTCGAAAACCGACGGAACGGCTCCCGATTGTCCCAATCGACTTTACTGAAAAGCTCGGTTCGAGCTTCACACGTATCTTCTGGTTGGGGCATTCGGCTTTGATGGTACAGATGGACGGAAAGACGATGCTTGTCGACCCGATGTTCGGACGCAGTCCTTCACCGCTTCCGTTCGCCAAAAACGAGCGGTTCAGTGAAGACTTACCGTTTGAACTCGATGACTTACCTGAAATCGATGTCGTCTTGTTGACACATGACCATTATGACCATCTCGATTACGGTACGATTCAGGCGATCAAAGACAAAGTTGCGCTGTTCATCGTGCCGCTCGGCGTTGGAAGCCATCTGAAACGATGGGGAGTCGGGGCAGAACGGATTGTCGAGCGGGATTGGAACGAGTCTTACCAGTTTGGGACGTGGACGTTCGTTTGTACACCCGCACGCCATTTCTCCGGTCGATCCCTCAACGACCGCAACAGCACGCTATGGGCTTCATGGGTGGTACTAGGCGAGACAGACCGTCTATTCTTCAGCGGGGACAGCGGATATGGCCCGCACTTCAAGGAAATCGGTGAACATTACGGTCCGTTTGATTTTGCGGCACTCGAATGTGGACAATATGATGTGCGCTGGCCTGATGTCCATATGCAGCCGGAAGAAACAGCACAGGCGTTTAAAGATCTTCGTGCCGATCAAATGATGCCGATTCATTGGGGGGCTTTCACACTATCGTTCCATGATTGGTTCGACCCGGCTGAAAAAATGGCGACGTTATTACCGAAAGAGCAAGTCCTCACGCCGATCATCGGCGAACGGATCACACTCGACGGTCGGAACGATACGACAACGTGGTGGCGAGACATGAATGACGCAAACAAGCGATGACCGAGGTCACCGCTTGTTTTTTTATGAAGACAACTGCTCCGGGTCATCTTTGTCGAGGTGAAGTTGATGTTTACGTGAATACGATAAAAATACAGCCGTCAGGACGAGCGAACTGACGCCGAACAAGACGACCATTAGTTGAAGTCCAATCAAGTCGAGGAAAAATCCGGTCACGAGCAGTACGATTTGAAAGACGATCCGGTCGAGCATGTTACGGAACGAGAAGAAACGACCGTGATATTCTTTCGGCATCCGTGTCTGGAAGATCGTGACCGCTGTCGGGAAGAAACAACCGACCGAAAAACCGAACACGACAAAGGCGAAAATCGACATGAACGGAATATCCGCGAAGTACAGCATGAGCTGGGCGATTCCGATCATGAACGAGAACGTGAACAAAATCGTGAATGCAGAGAATTTTTCTCCGATTCGCTTGATCAAAAACGCACCCGTCATGAAGGCGAGCCCTTCTGCCGTATAAATCCAACCTTTGATGGCGGTTGAATCCTGAAGCTCGCTAATGTTGATGACGAGCAAGTTGAATCCACCGATGAAAAGAAGTGGAATGAGCGTCATGATGAGCGTCATGAAAATGACGGGGATGGACTTGATGATCGGGAAGACGTCCTTGAACCCGCTCGACGGTTTGGCATCCACCTTTTTAGCGGCAGGTGTCTTTGATTCATCAAGACGTAAAAACAACGTGGCGACAGCCAGTAATAAATAAGCGACGAGCGAGAGCGCATAAACGTTTCGGAGAGAGATGAGCGTGAGTAACACTCCCGCAATCGCCGTTCCGATGACCCGCGACAGCGTCGAGACATTCATATGAACCCCGTTCAAGGCGAGGAGTTCCCGTTCCTTCACGATGAGCGGAATCGCTGCCTGTAGGGCGGGGAAGTAAAAAGCGGCCGACCCTTGGAGGATGATCAAGAAAATGACCATCCAAGCGACGGAGTTCGTTTCAATGGCGACAAACATGAATAAAACACTGAGGGCACGCACGATGCTCGAGATGAGCATGATGTTCTTCTTCGATCCCTGATCGGTCAAGCGCCCCGCGAGCGGACCGATGGCGACGCCAGCGAGTAAGCCGATGGCGAGAATGACCGCCTTAATAAAGTCAGACGGCACACGGTCTTGCATAAACTCCAAGTTTCCGATGATGCCGAGCCATAGACCTAAACCAGCGATGAACTCACCGGTCAAAATGATCCAGACGTTTCGATTTTTCCACATAGATGTAGTCCTCGATTCTTTTATGCTAAACACTATTATCAAGTAGTGGGATGGAGAATACCACAAAAAAGAAGCCGAACGTCGGCTTCTCCTGAATCAAATGTCACAGTTGTCATCGGTGCAGGTCGCACCGTTTGAAAGGACTTGGATTGTCGGGTTGTTTTCAGACCATACTTTTTCGAGTACTTGCGTGAAGGCTTCCGTCGGCTGAGCACCAGATACCCCGTATTTGTTGTCGAATACGAAGAACGGCACACCTGTGATCCCGAGGTCGCTTGCGCGCTTCTCTTCGGCACGAACGTCTTCCGTATACACATCTGTCGTCAAGACTTCACGGACAGCGTCACGGTCGAGACCGACGCTTGTCGCGATTTCAAGAAGTGCATCGTGGTTCCCGATGTGTTTCGCGTCGACGAAGTAAGCCTGAAGCAATGCTTCCGACAATTCTTTTTCTTTTCCGACCGTCTTCGCATAATGCGTCAAACGATGTGAATCGAGCGTACCCGTGACGACCATGTTTTCAAAATCGTAATCGAGTCCGACCTCACGGGCTTGTGCCGCGACTTGCGCTGTCGTCCCTTTCGCTTGCTCAATCGGCATCTGATATTTCGTCGCGAGCGCCTCATAAATGGTACGTGAATCGTTCGTCGGCGCGTTTGGGTCGAGTTCAAAGCTCTTGAATTCGACTTCAACTTGTTCCGCATGCGGGAACTGTTCGAGCGCCTCTTCTAAGCGGCGCTTTCCAATATAACAAAACGGGCAGACATAATCTGACCATACTTGAATTTTCATCAATCATCCCTCCTACAAACAGTGTAGGAAATCTTGAATTCAAAGTACAGGAAACGGCTCATGAAAAAAGTCCTCACAAGGAGGACTTAGAACACGTACCAGAAGACACAGACGAAGTGGGCAAAGCTTCCGAACAAGATGAATAAGTGGAACACCTCATGGAATCCCCAACCGCGCCAGTTGACGAACTTCGGTTTGAACCCGTAGATGAGTCCGCCAATCGTATACATCACCCCGCCTAACACGAGCCAGAAGATTCCGGCGTTGCCGATCACGTCATGAAGCGGTCCAATGAAAAAGACCGACAACCAGCCCATCCCGATATAAAGAGCTGTCGACAAGAAGCGGGGGGCGTGGAACCAAACGAGTTTAAACACGATGCCAAACAAGGCGAGCGCGTGAACGGTACCGAACAGGACCCAGCGTGTCGGTCCTTCGAGCGCGAGGAGCGTGAGCGGTGCGTATGTACCCGCAATCAACGCATAAATCATCGCATGATCGATTCGTCGGAAGAACGCGATGACGTTCGGTGAGGCGATGATGCTATGGTAAAGACCTGACGATAAATAAAGAAAGACGAGGCTGATCCCGAATAAAATCGCAGCCATAATCGCAAGGGGTGAGCCAAGTAGTGAAGCTTTGACGACCATCGCAATCAGCGCAATGAAAGCGAGTACCGCGCCAGCGAGATGCGTTAGCGCGTTGATCGGTTCACGGAAAATCGAATTCATGTAAAACACTCCTTATTACGTCATGTAGTATCGATAACTACATGATATACTGAAGGAGAATAAACAGCAAGGAATACCTTTCGACAAATAGAAGATTTCTTTATACTGAGAAATGAGGTGAGACGGATGAAAGCGAAGCATATTACCGAAACGGAAGGGACGCTCCCGCGTGAAGTGTTGCCGACGATTGATTTATACATGGACCAGGTCATCCAATTGTTCGAGCAGCATTATGGCAAGATGAAACGTGACGAGGCTGAGACAATTTTGACGAAGACGATGATCAACAACTACGCCAAAGGCAAGCTGTTCCATCCCGTCAAAAATAAGAAGTATACGAATGAACATCTGATGTTACTCAGTTTGATCTATGAGATGAAGGGTCTTTTGTCGATCAGTGACATTAAGGAGACGCTCCGTCCGTTGAATGAGGCGGATGAGACGTTCTCACTCGAGGACTTCTATGAAGCGTACCAGGCGCAGAAAGTAAAGAATCTAGAAGCGTTTGAAGTCCAGGCGGATACACTTTTGAATTCGTCGGTCGAAAAAGAGAGCGGTGTCCAACGGTCTCTTGCTATCGCATCTGCCGTCCATATGAGTCACTTGTACCAGCGGCTGGCCGAACAGCTGATTGACGAGCAAACATAAAAACTCCTCCGCACCAGTCGTGTGCGGAGGAGTTTTTATCGATGTGAACGTCCTTCTCAATTATTGATGTACTTCTCGTAGACGTCGCCGAAATCTTTGCGGTTCCACTCATGATAGTGACGTTGTAACCAGTCGAACGATTGCTCGTTCAATTCCTTGAACGTGTTCGGCACGTTCATGTCCCCTTCACGGAGTCCACTTAAGATTGAGACCGAATGCGTGAGCGACGTATTCGCATACTCCATCATACGGCGTCCTTCCCGTTGGATCTCTTCGATCGCGAGGAGCGCTTTATATAAGTCTTTGACGTGTTCGATTTGCTTTTTATGAATATCAATCGAGTACGGTTTGTCACCGATGATGAACTTCACTTCCACATCGAGGTCGACCGTTCCGGCCGTCTCGAACATGACCTGTTTGATCGGGTGATGTGAATACGGATAACGGTGAAGCAGACGTTTCGAACTGACTGCACTCGTTCCGTCTAAATGAATCATGGCCAAGTTCGTGAAGCAATACTCATCAGATTTCGATTTGATCAAAAAGTAGATCTTCTCTTGATCCTCGTGGAGGACGTAATCGTCGGCGTCCGCTTTTCCAAAGTCCGACGGGTCGATGACCTCCCCGATATCGCTGAAGCCGGTCAAATCGGAAGCTAGTTTTTTGAACATGTCACTCACTCCTCAATAATGGATTTTGTGCATTTCTTTCGGGTCAGATCCTGTCCGTTCATGACGATTGAGCGCATCCATGGCAACCATCTCGTCTTCAGTCAACGTGAAGTCGAAGACTTGAATGTTTTCCTGGATACGGCTTGGTGTCACTGATTTCGGGATGACAGCGACCCCATTTTGTAAGTGCCAGCGCAAGATGACTTGAGCCGGTGATTTGCCGTGACGGTTCGCAATCTCGACAATCGTGTCATCTTCGAGCGCTTCGCGTCCTTTCATGAGTGGACTCCACGCTTGAATTTGAATATCATATCGTTTGCAGAAGGCAATCAAATCTTTTTGAGACAAGTACGGATGAATCTCGACCTGATTCACAGCCGGAACAATCGAGCACGACTGAATGATTTGTTCGAGGTGCTCGATTTCGAAGTTGGAGACGCCGATGGCGCGGACCCGTCCTTCTTCATACAATCGTTCGAGTGCTTTGTACGTTTCAATGAATTTGCCGTGACGCGGCATCGGCCAGTGAATCAGGAACAAGTCGACATATTCGAGACCGAGCCGGTCGAGGCTGTCCTGGTAAGCTTGTAACGCTTCATCAAATCCGTGGAATTCGTTCCAAAGCTTCGTCGTCACGAAGATTTCTTCACGTGGAATCCCTGACTCGCGAATCGCTTGACCGACACTCTCTTCATTTTGATAAATCGCTGCTGTATCGATCAGTCGGTAACCGGAATCGAGTGCTGCTTTGACCGTGTCGACCGTCACATCCCCATCTTCTACTTTGTAGACGCCGAGCCCGAGCATCGGCATGTTTACTTCATTGTTCAATGTAGTCCATTCCATGATTATTCCCTCCCTCTCATCTCTAACGTTACCGAAAATTTAAGTGTAGGGGAAGGGAAAACTAGAGGCGGACACTTTCTCCGTGCGACTTGATCACAATTTGGTCACGCTCGAGTTTCGCTGCTGCAATGAGACGGTCATATGGCTCTTCGACAGGTTCATAAGACAAGACGAACGTGTCCCAATGCATTGGGAAAAATCGTTTGGCACCGCTTTGTTTAAACATTGTCCAGGCTTGCTCAGGTGTACAGTGTGCTTCCTGGAACGAATCCGGCTGATAGGCACCGATCGGGAAGAAGGCAAGGTCGATCGGCTCCCGATCTGCCAGTCCGGTGAAAGTCTCGGTATAGGCTGTATCTCCGGCAAATAGCATCCGGATGCCTTTATATTTGAGCAGATATCCGTTATACCCCATATTTTTATCCCACGGGAAGCGGTTGCCCCAATGTTTGACCGGGATCGCCCGCACCTCTAACCCGTTTCCGAGCGTCACTTTATCCTCTGGGTGGAGCTCGATCGTCTGAAGGCTCGGGTAACGTCTCAATAACCGATTCGTTCCGGGTGCCGACACGACGATCGTATCTCGCGTGATGAGGCGCTTTAGGCTCTTATGGTCAAAATGATCCATATGGGCATGACTGAGCAGGATGACATCAATCGGTCCGATTTCTTCGATAGAGAGTGCAGGTGCCGTATGGCGTTTCATCCCGACGGTCACGGGACCGAGATGGACGCCGATTCGTTTTGAGAAGACAGGGTCTGTCAAAATTTTGAGCCCGTACCAATGGATGAGCACAGTCGAGTGCCCAATCCATGTCGCTTGGACGTTCGTGTCGTCAATCGTCTGCAGGTTTGGCTTCACGGAAGGGGTTTTAAAGTGGGGGCGAGGAAGCCGCCTTTTCAATCTTGTATATAAAAATGTACCGACACTGGCCAAAACGGCACTGGGAATGAGCATACGTCGTCGCATCCTAAATCACCTCGATGTTCGATTATAGTGCCATCATACCGTGACAAGGCAACGACCGCATCCGCCTTGAGGTGTAGAAAAAAATGGGAAATTGTGGGGAGGGTGTTGCGAACGCGCTTTCAATTTGTTAAAGTGGCAGTAGACTAGGAAAGGAAGGTACTTGGTGCCATGAAAAATTCACATTCACTCAACCGATGAGACGAATCATCACTGTTCGCACGAACAGTCTCGGGTGAAGTGTGTCCTTTTTCGAGCCAAGGGAGAAGCCTGCCTTTCTGCTTGAACGGATTCCTTCACACCATCGCCTGCTGGCGGATGGTGTTTTTTGTTTCATCACGTATCGGACGATTAAGCGAGGTGAAACGATATGCTACATGTAAAAAATGTCCGGTTTGACTATGACCGGAAACCATTATTTGAATCGGTCTCGTTCGAAGTCGCGGCCGGCGAAAGAGCCGTTCTTTTTGGGCAGAACGGAACTGGGAAGACAACGCTTTTCAAGTTGATTGCACAGGACATCCAACCCGATGAAGGGATGATTGAGGTAAAAGGAGAAGTCGGGGTCGTTGAGCAGACGATCGAAGACGAGTCCCAGACGGTGATGGAGTTTGTCTTGCGGAGCGATATGACGCGATTTCACCTGTATGAAGAAGTCTTTTCCGGAGACGACGAACGCGTGTTGTGTGCTTATGAACGCGCGCTTGAACAAGACATCTATTCATTTGAGTCGGAAGCGAGACAGGCGCTCAAACGTCTTGGGATTGATCATCTGGCAAACCGAAGACTCCGTGATTTGAGCGGGGGGGAGCAGACGCGGACGCAACTTGCGAGACTGTCGATGCGCTCAGTCGATGTCGTCTTATTAGACGAACCAACGAATCATCTGGATCTCGATTCAATTCATTGGCTCACTTCCTGGGTGAAAGATTTTTCAGGGACGGTTCTTCTCATCTCCCACGATCGGCAGTTCATCGAGGATGTGGCGACCGTCATTCTGGAACTTGAGGACGGACGAGTGACGCGTTATCCGGGAAACTATCGTGCCTACAAGCGTCAAAAGGAAGAGGAACGAGTGCGCGATGAACGGGCACATGCGCGTTACCTCACTCGAAAAGCGGAGTTAATCGATATGATCAAGCGATATAAAGGGTGGCACCTGCAAGCGAAAGCGACAGCGAGCGTCCGTAGTCCCGGCGCTCAAAAAGGGGTGGCCAATCTGGCCGTCAAAATGAAGGCGCGGGAGCAACAGCTTGAACAGCTTGAACAAGGACGTCCGACGAAACCGAAAGAAGAAACGCCCATCTCCGTACGTTTCCAGGCAGAGGAACTCGAGGCAAAAACTTGGCTCACTTGTGAGGATGTGACGTTCGGGTATGATTGCCCGTTGTACGACCCGATGTCGTTCTCAATTCAAAAAGGGGACCGGATTTCGATTATCGGACCGAACGGGAGCGGGAAGACGACCCTGATGAAACTGCTCATTGGTGATCTCGAACCGATGAGCGGGACAATCAGACGCCATCCCAAGTTGAAGATCGGCTATTTTTCGCAAACGCTCGAGCGGTTGCCACAACAGGGGACACTCCTTGAGGCGCTCCTTTCAAACAGCGACATTTCGGAGACGGAGGCGAGAACCTTACTGGCGCATTTCCTGTTTCGACGGGAGGAAGTGCATCGACCGATTCAAGAGGCGAGTATGGGAGAAAAGTGTCGCATCGCTTTCCTGATCCTTTACTTTTCGGATGCCCAACTTCTTGCGCTCGACGAACCGACGAACTACTTGGATGTGGCGACCCGGGAGCAGATCGAAGCGGCTTTGTCTGTCTATCGGGGCGGGTTAATCTTGATTTCCCATGATCGCTTGTTCCACCGCTTGACTTCGAGGACGATTGAACTCAGTCAGGACGGTTTTCTTATCTATGAAGGGAATGGGAAAGAAGAGTCTGTGGATGTGGAGGCGACCGTTCGCACGATGGATGAGTTATCGATGGCCCCAACGAAATATATCGATGAGGCAGGAAACGTGATCCCGTTTGACGAAACGGAATAAATGAATCGAATGGATTAGGAGTGGATAGGATGAAAGTAGGACGATTGTCACGGGCTGCGACGCGGAGGCGGAAGCGACTGTTTCGGACGACATCGGTCATTGCATTACTTCTTGCATTGGTCGGCATGATCGCATTGGCTGCACTATTAGACCCGAAAGAAGATACCGCGTTACCCAACTCGGATGAGATTGCGACGGAGATGGTCGGGGCAGAAACGGAGAAACCGGTTGACGGAGACTCGACGGATCACGTTTACATCGGAAAGCCGTTTACGACCGTGTATGCGGATGATCGCGAGACCGTCGTGTATGAGGCGGACCTCGGGGATAAGTATGAACGACTCGAGACAATCAGCGGATTTGTAAAAGTCCAGTTGAACGAGCGGATGACAGGTTGGGTGACCGAAGAAAGTGTGACAACAGATGCGCAGGCGTTGTCTGACGATGAAGTCGTTGCCGCGTGGCAGCAAGTCGTCCCTTCGGCGTCCGAGAGTGTGTTGGACTGGATTGGGAAAGACGTGGCGACCGTTCGTGAACAAATCGGTTCTCCCCTCGTCGTCCAACGGGATCAGGTGAACGAGTATCATTTTTATGATGGGTTTTTCTTAATGGTTCGAAATCAGCAAGTCCGCGCCGTGGATTGGGACAAACAGGCCGTCACTTCACCTGACGTGGAAGCGACGAGTGAACAGGCGTCTGGAATCTGGTACGAAGGGGAGAACTATCAGTTGAAGTTGTTCCCTTATAGTGGCGTCATGCGCGTCCGTTTAGAAAAGAAATAACGAGCTGGTCGAAGGGGGAGCACTTCTTCGACCAACTTTTTAAGTTAACATTCAAATGTTCGTTTGAATGTTTGTGGAAAATGGAATACTATAGAGAGTAGAAGGAGTGATTCGTTTATGGGACATCATCATGATCATCACAATCACGATCATCATTCATCAAACCAAAAAGCATTATTTTGGGCATTTCTATTGATTGCCACGTTCATGGTCGTCGAGGTCGTTGGCGGATTATGGACGAATAGCTTGGCCTTGTTGTCTGATGCGGGGCACATGCTCGGGGATGCGGCGGCACTCGGACTCAGCTTCTTAGCTGTCCGGTTTGGAGCGAAGAAAGCGACACCGAATCGAACGTTCGGTTATCGTCGATTTGAAATTTTAGCTGCGTTTATAAATGGGCTGACGTTACTCGTCATTTCGATTTATATCCTGTTCGAGGCCTATCAGCGCTTTTTCTCACCACCGAAAATTTTGAGCGGAGGCATGCTGATTGTGGCCGTCATCGGGCTCGTAGTCAATATTCTTGCCGCATGGATTTTGATGCGGGGTGAGAAAGATAACTTGAACGTGAAAAGTGCGCTCTTACATGTATTCGGGGACCTGCTCGGATCGGTCGGTGCCATCTCGGCGGCGCTTTTGATCCTGTTTTTCGGCTGGGCATGGGCAGATCCGGTCGCCAGTATTCTTGTCGCCGTCCTAATCTTGATCAGCGGATACCGTGTCACGCGGGATGCCATCCATATCCTGATGGAAGGCTCACCGGAACAGATTGACGTACGGGCGATGCAAGCGGAGATTGCTGAAGTGGAAGGCGTAAAAGAAGTGCATGATTTGCACGTCTGGTCGATCTCCTCAAGTGAGCATGCGGTCACCTGTCACGTCCTGATCGGTGAGGCGACAGATGACCAGGATGTATTGCGATTAGTGACAGAACGGATTCGAAAATATGGATCGTTCGAACGGTCGACCGTACAAATCGAACGGGAACATCAAGGTTGTGAAGAACGAATCATCTGGTAACGGCAAAGACGGCTCCCGATTATTATGGGATCCGTCTTTTTAGCCATGTACATCAATGACCACGATTTCCGGGGGATTGTAGATCCGAGGGATGCTGAAGCTATAATCGAACCCGCGCCCGATGATGTGGGTGAACGTCTCGTGTTCATACAGTCCGCCTGCATATTTCGGGAAAAAACCTTGGTCGGGTGCGAATAATCCATTCAGGAGATACGGGATTCGGAACTGACCGCCATGTGCATGACCGGACAAGACGAGGTCGAATGGGAGAGCGGCGTACGTGTCAATCAGCTCAGCGCGATGGGACAGAAGGATATTCAATGTATCTTCGGAATCAACATCCCCTAAGTCGGAGACGGCTGAAGCCTCCCAATCGGCATATATATTTTCTGTATAGATCCGGAGCGGATCCTCGAGTCCACCGATGACGAGCGGGATGTCATTGATCGTGATTTCTTCCCATTCGTTCTCTAAGACGGTCACGCCTGAGGAACGGAAAACGTTGACGACGTCGTGGCGAATGAAGTCATCGGAATCATCGATTTCATGATTCCCCGTGACAAAGTACATGGGAGCGATGCCTTTTAGTCCCTCAATTAAATCAAACGCAGCATCTGGTGAACGGAAGCGGTCGATCAAGTCACCCGGTAGGGCGATCAAGTCAGGCTGTTGCGCTTTGATGTTGTTGATTAAGATGGATTGCTTGTAGCCATAGGAAGCGCTATGTAAATCAGATAATAAAATGATCCGAAGGGATTGGTCGGAGCGGAGCTTGTCTGAGGTCACCTCATAAGTCCGGACGGTCAGACCGTTATAGGTTGCAGTGGCCAAAATCAGGCCGAGTATCAGGAATAGATACGTTCTCTTTCGTTTCCACACAGTCGTCCGCCCCCCTTTTTATGTCGTGCTATACTCTTACCCGTGAAGAGGTAAATGAAATCAAAAAATCCCACTCGAGGAGTGGGATGTAGGATTACGCAGCGATCGCCGTCAGTTTGACGTCCACATTGCCGCGAGTCGCTTTCGAGTATGGGCAAACTTGATGAGCTGCTTCGACGAGTCGCTCTGCCGTCGCCTGGTCGACCCCTTTAATTTCAACTTCGAGTTCGACGGAGATGAAGAAGCCGTCTTCACTTTGATTGAGCGTGACGTGACCGGTGACGCTTGACCCTTCAGTTTGGATGCGTTCTTTTCCGATGATCAAGTTGAGGGCACTGCCGAAACAAGCTGCATAGCCCGCTGCAAAGAGTTGTTCCGGGTTCGTCGCTTCTTCGGTTTTTTTAGCGCCAGGCATCGAGACGTTCATGTCGATGATTCCGTCAGTTGACGTGACACGTCCCTCACGGCCACCGATTGCAGTTGCTGAGGCTGTGAATAATGGTTTCATTCGAGATTCCTCCAATCAATTTTAAACAATTAAGTTGTGCACAATTTAAATTATAGAGGAGTCAAAAAGTTTCGCAAATGATATGCTTGGTAAAAGAATTGTACCGGAGGAAGACGCATGAAACGTTCATTACTGCTAGAGAACCAAATCTGTTTTCAATTGTATACTGCTTCTAAAGAAATGACGCGCTTGTATCGCCCAATCCTGGAACCACTGAACCTGACGTATAGCCAATACCTGGTCATGCTTGTTTTGTGGGAAGAGGATGGCATCGACTTGCGACAGCTCGGGTCAAGACTTAGTCTTGATTCGGGAACCTTATCCCCGCTCGTCAAACGATTGATTCAAATTGGGTATATAAAAAAAGAGAGAGTGAAGGAAGACGAGCGGCGCGTGGTGTTGACCTTGACGGACGATGGATGCGCGCTTCGTGAGCAGGCGGAGGAGGTCCCGCGTAAAGTCAGTGGTATGCTGAATGTAGATGAAGCGACATACACCGCCTATATGGAAATGCTCACCGATATCAAATCGCGCTTGTATGCGTTTGGAGGGCGTGAAAGCTAAGGTGAGAAAGGAGGAGCCATGTTCCGAAAATTAATGATCGTCTTGATCGCCATCGGATTGTACGCGGCCTGGAAGGTTGAGATTCCCAACGTATCTGCTCCGACAAGCGTTCAAGTGAAGTCGTCTGAAATCGCAGATGAGCTGGTCATGACCGATGCGCCCAAGTTTGCGAGTCAGTATGACGGGCATGAGTGGTATTTAGTCGAACGTGGGGGCAACCGGGTCTTAGAGTTGATTGACCAGAACGGTGCGAAGAAGGGATTTTATCAGTTTGAATCCGAGAGCACGTTTGAAGGGTTGATCCTCGATCAGACGACACGGGACGAGGTCGAAAAAATCGGATTCGAGTCCGTCCGTTCGTACAACAAAGGCTTGAACCGCTATTTGATTCCGGACGACCCGTCATTCGAGGTCTTCGCCATCGATGGGAGTTACGTGACTTTCTTTTTCGATCAACATGATGATGACCGCCTGAAAGGGATTTTATCCGTCGACCGTCGCGTCGAAGAAGCGAGTGACGGATATTACGGCGACCTCTCGAAAGAAGGGACGGTCGCAAACGAGCGACTGATGCGCATTTTGATGAACTGGGATCGTGAGAAATTTGGTCTCGACGCACTGGCGTATTATGAGCCCCTGTATCCTGTCGTCCGTGCGCACAGCCAAAACATGGCCGAGAATGATTTTTTCAGTCACACGGACCCGCAAGGCCGTGACCCGTTCAACCGGATGGACGAGGCTGGATTGACTTATACGATGGCCGGTGAAAATTTGGCGATGGGGCAGATGAGCGTGTTTCATGCTCACTGGGGACTGATGAACTCAAAAGGGCATCGGGAAAATATCATGCAGCCGAATTTTACACACGCCGCAGTCGGTCTCGCCTATAGTGAGGACGATAGTCCGTTTTATACAATCAATTTCATTACCCCACGATAAAAGGATGACTCCGAGGAGCCATCCTTTTTTATGATTACATCAACTTTCGAATCGCATCTTCGATCTCATCAGGTGTTGTTTGAGGGGAGAACCGCTCAATCACATTCCCTTGCCGATCGACGAGGAATTTCGTAAAGTTCCATTTGATTGTTTTTGACCCGAGAAGACCGGGTGCCTCTTTCGATAAATATTGGAAGAGCGGGTGTGCCTCTTTTCCGTTCACGTCGACTTTGGCGAACATAGGGAAGGAGACACCGTAGTTCAATTGACAAAATTCTTGAATCTCTTCATTTGACCCGGGATCTTGCTTACCGAACTGATTGCATGGAAAACCTAAAATTTGCAGACCTTGATCCTTATACGTATGATACAGTTTTTCGAGCCCTTCAAACTGCGGTGTAAACCCGCACTTGCTCGCCGTATTGACGATGAGCAGCACATCCCCCTTGTAGTCGGATAAAGGCTGTACTTGTCCTTTCATGTCCATTGCTTCAAAATCATAAATCATCTTACTTCCCCCTTTTACGACCATTATAGCAAGGCACGACTGCGAATCACGAGTTTCAATCGGCTGGCCGCAATCAAATTGTTATAAAATCATGATGTCACTGTTACATTAATCATTCTTCGTAACCCGTATAATGAAAAACGTTGTAGAAAGGAACGGTGTTATGCGTATTTTAAAAAATGAATTCTTATGGATTGCGATTATTCTACTTGGCTTGTTCTTCTCGAGTGCGACTCCGTACTCGGACCAAAGTATCGTCTCACCGCTTGAAAAAGTGAACTGGTCATGGATCGAGCCGACTTTGGAAAAGGTACAGTTCGATTATGCCTCTCATGAGGTGTCTCTCGAAACGAAAGGGACTGCCGGATTGATTGAATTTTTAATTCGAAAAGCCGCTCATTTCTTTACCTTTTTCGCACTCGGCTTCTTATTTGTGAAGGCTGTGTCCCGGACGAGCCTGCATGTCAGTCTGACATTGCTCTTTGCCTGGACCCTCTCCAACACGGTTGCAATTTTTGATGAGACCCATCAAAGTTTGACGCCTGAACGGACGCCGTTGTTGCAAGACGTCCTGTTAGACAGTACCGGAGCGATGTTCGGCGTGCTGTTGGTCGGCGGAATTTATTTAGCACTACGAAAAGGAAAGACTCAAAAGCGAACCGGGTATATTTCTTTGGGCTAAAAAGTAACGGTAGTTACTATGTGAAAAGCGCTTTCATCAGGCGCTTTTTTGTTTTCAAAAATTATTTTGTGACAGGATTTTGAGCAAATTTATACTTATACCCACGTTTTTTACAGTATAAAACCTAAATTAGGTCAATGTCATATGATTGAAATATAAGTGTAAAATAATTTTGGGTTTAGATTGATATAATGAGTCACAGAGCGAAAGAAATTCTCGCACTTCTTAATTAGAAACTACACGAACGATTATAGATAAAAATACACGAGACTCAGCGGAGGGAAGCACATTGTTTAACTTGAAGAAATTCGCAGCAACAGTCACTCTAGGCGCACTTTTGATTGGCGGCACGTCACCGACTTATGCGGCCTCACTTACAGAGAAGCAGAAGAAAGTACAAGAACAACAGAAGAAGAACAGCAGTGAACAGTCGCGGGCGAACGCTTCGATTAAATCACGTGAGCAAGCGATCAGCAAAGAGCAACAGGAAATCAATAAGTTAGATGCTGAACTCCAAGACGTCATCAACGACGTCGCTCAGAAAAAAGCTGAGATTCGTGCAACTGAAGAGAAAATCAAACAACTCCAAGCACAAATCAAAAAGTACGAAGCGAAAATGAAAGCACAGGAAGACCTCATGAAAGAGCGTATGGCGACGATGCAAAAGAACGGTGGCTCGTCAGTCAACTGGGCAGAGTTCATCTTCGGTTCGAAAAACTTCAGCGATTTGATCACGCGCATGATTACAGCGGGTACGATCCAAGAGAACGACAAACAAATCTTCGATGAGTACCAAGCGACGAAAGATAAGCTCGCTAAGGCACAGGCTGAGTTGAAGTCAGAGCGTGACTCACTCGTCAAACAAAAAGAAGTACTCGAGCAGCGTCAAAAAGAGCTCGACAAGAAAATGAAAGAACGCGCAGCGAAAATCAAAAAACTCGAGGCAGAGAAAGTGAAGTTCGAATCGAAACTCATGAGCCTTCAAGAGATGGAGTCAACACTCAAAGCGCAAGAGAAAGCGATTCAAGCTGAAATCGAAGCACAACGTCGTGCTGAAGAAGAAGCACGTCGTGCAGCGGCTGCGAAGAAGCAACAAAGCGCAAACAGCTCTTCAGGTACTGCAACAGCACCTGTGGCGTCTAAGCCTTCAAGTGGCGGCATGTTCCAACTTCCGGCAAACGGTCGCCGTTCACAAGGCTGGGGTCATGCTAGCGGCGCACATGGATACTCATTCCACAACGGATTTGATATCGCAGGTCCTGTCGGTACACCAATCTATGCTTCTCAAACAGGTACGGTCATCCGTGCAGGTTGGGGTGGCGCATACGGAAACCACGTCATGATCGCACACGTCATCAACGGTCAAGTTTGGACGACGGTATACGCGCACATGAGCTCGGTATCGGTTTCTGCCGGACAACGTGTATCACAAGGTCAAAACATCGGGAAAATGGGTAGCACAGGGAACTCGACAGGTTCACACCTTCACTTCGAGATCCACAAAGGCGGCTATTCTTACTCAGCTACAAGCGCGGGGAACACAGTCAACCCGTCATCATTCTTCTAAACACAATAAAAGTGATCGACGACCGCGTCGATCACTTTTTTGATGTCTGAAATATGATAAAGGTGAGTAATGCCGCCCCGATCACACTCAGCCAAAGCGTGTCCCAGTTCGGGTCGTTCAGGACACTTAGTCCACCGACGATCAACATGTACAAAAAGACAGCGACAAGTAAGGCGCGCTATACGAAACGAAATCGGTTCATCAAAATCGCCTCCACCTTTTCAGTATAGGGGAGGCGATGCATTTCATCTACTGAGTCGTATCCAAGTGGCGTTCATGATCGGGTAGTATCCAACTTCCTGATAGATCTTATTGGATGTCGGATTCGTAAGGTCCGTGTAGAGTGTGCAAAATGACTTTGTCTCGAGCAAGTGACGGCTGAGTTCGGCGACGAGGGTGCAGGCATATCCTTGCCCACGTGCGTCAGGGGACGTGTACACGAATGAGACGGTGATCCCGTTTGCGGTCGGTCGGGACTTTTTGGCGCACGACACGACGTGCCCGTCGACTTCCCAAAAGAACGCATCCTCCTTCTCGATCATCATCGTGACCGCCCGGGTGACTATTTCAGGAGCTGAGTCGCGGAGGCCGGATTCTTTCTCGAAGGCATGGTACCAGGCCTCAAGTTGAGGTTGGTCTTCATGTGTCGCCAGTCGCATCCTTCCGTTCGCCATCTCGACGTCATTCACCGTATCGAGGCGATATAAGCGCTGTGACATGAATGTCTCGGTCGATTGATGTGTCACCTCTTGCCAGACGGCGCCAAATCGTTCTGCCTGTTCTCTCTCGGAGACGACGTCGACGAACGGAATCTGGAGCTCGATGAGGTGAGGGATGACGAAACGGGCAATCTCGTCTTGTTTTTCTTTTGACAAGACGATGTAATGAAGCGGGTGCGGTGGCGTCACCTGCAGGATGGCAAGGAGTTCTCCATCCTCTTCTACCGTGAACTGATGATACGTCTCATAAACCCCTTGTTTGATATTGTCGAGCACCCCGATCATCAGACTGTGTTTCGCCTCTTCCTCAAGTAAGCGGGGCATGACCCGCTCTGCAAATTCAAACGTGTCCTTCCATTGAATCCATTTCATATGAATCTTTCCTTCCTATATGTAAGGTATGTAAGAAAAACGGGCAAACCTTCTGGCTTGCCCGTTCTGTGAAACATTATGCGGCTTCTTCTTTTGACGACTTCGTCTCGAGAAGATTTGTATGGTGCTTGAAGTAGTGGACGATTTTTGCAATGGCACCGTCACCTGTGACGTTCGTTGCCGTACCGAAGCTATCTTGTGCCAAGTAGAGGGCGATGACAAGGCTGAGCATCGTCTCGTCAAATCCGAGAATTGACCCGAACAATCCAAGGGCTGCCATGACGGCCCCGCCTGGAACGCCGGGAGCGGCAATCATCGTCACGCCGAGTGCGAGAATGAACTTGAGGACGAGCGCGTAAGAGAGTGGCATGCCATTCAAGTACATGAGCGCGACCCCGACAGAAGTGAGGGTGATCGTTGATCCGGATAGATGGATCGTTGCCGAGAGCGGGATGACGAAGTTGGCCACCCCTTCATCCGTCTTGTTCGCTTTCGCTTGGCGGAGTGTGACCGGAATGGTCGCGGCCGATGATTGTGTCCCGATGGCTGTGAAGTAAGCCGGCATCATCGTTTTCAGCAGCTTGAACGGATTCTCTTTGTTGAGACCGCCGGCGATCGAATATTGAATCATGAGCATTGTCATATGCAGGACGATGATCGTGACGAAGACGAGCGAGAAGACCGAAAGAATCTCAGCGACTTGTCCGGCATACGTCATGTTCATGAAGATTCCTGCGATGTGGAACGGGAGGAGCGGGATGATGACCTTGCTGATCAACAGCTCGATGATATCCCGGAAATCCATCGCCAGTTCAAGCGAGCGTTTACTCTCGATGGCGGCAATTCCAATCCCGATGACGAAAGCTAGAATGAGTGCGGTCATGACGCCGAACACCGGTGGAATCTCCATTTCCATGAATCCTTTTAAGAGGGCTTCTTCCGGATTTTCAGCCGACGCTTCCGACTGTGTCAAAATGCGTGGGAACAAATTGCTCGTTGCGAAGTAGGCGAGCGTCCCGGCAAGGACGGTCGACACGTAAGCGATGAGCGCTGTCAGCCCGACGAGCTTTCCAGCCCCTTTTCCAAGTTCCCCGATACCAGGGATGATAAAAGCAAGAATAATGAGTGGAATCGCAAAGCCTAAGAACTGCCCGAAGACCGTGTTGAACGTGACAAACGTCCGGACGATCCAGTTCTGACTTTCCGGTACGATGCTTCCTAATAAAATCCCGAAAGCGATCGCGATGATGATGCGACCTAGGAGGCCCATGCGTAATTTCAAATCAATCATCCTTTCTATCTGTTTGAATAGTTGATATTTTCGCACATTTTCGCACGCGTTGCCACCCTCCCGTTCAACAAATTGAAAGAAAGACGTTTGACAACTTCAAATTAGGGTATTAGAAAAACTTGTACATATCAAGTGAAGGGGCTTCTCCTTTTCCTAATATAAAAACGATGTTATGATTAATTTTGAATAGACGTAAAGGAGGGGTGACGCGTGCAGATGCAACGAACAACAATTCACATTGCGGGACAAGACTATACGATTGTAAGCGAAGAGCCCGCCGATCATGTGAGGGAAGTAGGCTTTTTGGTCGACAGTAAAATCCGCGAGATTCGTGAACAATCCCCTCATCTAGACGCTCGTCAAGCAGCGGTCTTGGCTGCGATTCAAATCGCGAGCGACCACGTCAAAACTAAACGAAATGTGGGAGAATAATTCAATCCATGGTTACGCTACTTATTCTGTTTTTCTTGTTTATCGGAATCGTCAATGGCTTCCGTCGTGGGGCGATTATCCAGCTCGGACATTGGGTCGCGCTCATTATCAGTTTTCTTGTCGCGAATGCCTACTATAAAGACTTAGCGGAGGCGTTCAAGCTTTGGATCCCGTATCCATCGCAACTGGACGGGACGTTGCCGGGCGGTGTCCTCGATTTGAATTCACTTTCAGGGATCGAGATGACATTTTATAACGTCTTTTGGTTCGTCGTCTTGTTCCTCATCACGAAACTCGTTTTGCATCTCATCCTGGCGATGCTCGATTTCTTGACGGACTTGCCGGTTTTACGCCAATTGAAAGGGTTGATCGGAGCAGTACTCGGATTTTTCGAAGCCTACGTCATCACGTTCTTCATTCTATGGGTGATTGCGTTCGTACCGATGGCAGGCGTCCAAAATGCCGTCGACAACTCGTCACTTGCGACATACATCATTCAAGATACACCATATCTTTCGGATTGGTTCTCAAATAAGATGTTGTGACACGACAGGCCGGAATGCAAGCTAGTGCTTGTGTCTCGGTCTTTTCTGTGTGAAGAGGGGGAAAAGCATGAATAAAGTGGAAGCGATGATGCTTTTAGAAAAGATTGCGCAGTATATGGAAATCAAGGGCGAGAACCCGTTTAAAATCAACGCGTTCCGTAAAGCGGCAACGTCTCTTGAAAACTCGGAGCTTGAACTTGAAGAAATGGAAGACTTCACCTCGATCCCTGGAATCGGGAAAGGGACAGCGGCCGTACTCGAGGAATATCGTGATACGGGACGTAGTGAAGTGCTCGAGGCGCTGCAGGAAGAAATCCCGTTCGGCTTGATGAAATTGCTCAAGATTCAGGGACTCGGTGGGAAAAAACTCGGCAAACTCCGTGAAGTCGGGGTCGTCGACCTCGAGTCGCTCATTCAGGTGCTCGAAGACGGGACAGCTGCTTCTCTTCCGGGCTTCGGTGCGAAAAGTGTCGAAAAGCTCTTGGCGGCAGCGAAAAACCTGGAGTCACGTCCGGAGCGCCTTGCCTATGCGGTCATGCGTCCGATCGTGGAAGAACTGAATAAAGTGTTGGAAGACGAACCGCTCGTCCTGCGTCATTCCGTCGGCGGGAGTTTCCGCCGGGCAGAAGAGACGTGTAAGGACCTCGACTTTATCATCGCGACAGACGAACCGCTCGAACTGCGTGAGAAACTGTTAGCGCTCCCGTTCATCAATGAAGTGATTGCGGCAGGGGAGACGAAAGTGTCGCTCCTCCTTGAGCGCGAAGAAATGGTATCGGTCGACTTCCGTATGGTCGAACCGAAAGCCTTTGCGGCGACGTTGCATCACTTCACAGGCTCGAAAGACCATAACGTCCGGATGCGCCAACTCGCGAAAGCGAAAGGTGAATCGATTTCCGAATACGGTGTCGAGACGGCGGACGGTCTATGGCAACCGGAGACGGAAGCCGAGTTATTCGAACGATACGGATTGCCGTTCATCCCGCCTGAACTACGGGAAGGGCACGCGGAGTTCGAGCACGACATCTCGAAACTCGTCACATTAGACGATATTAAGGCAGACGCCCATATGCATACGGTCTGGTCCGACGGAAAGCTGACGGTAGACGAGCTCGTCCAGGCGATGAAAGGTCGCGGCTATGAGTGGATGGCGATCACCGATCACGGGAAGCTAATGACGTTCGTCAACGGCTTGACCGAGGAGCGGCTCGAGGCACAAGGCGAGGAAATCCGGGAAGCGGCGGAGAAGCATGACATGAACGTGTTACGCGGCGTCGAGATGGATATCCGTCCGGACGGGACACTCGACTTCGATCCGGAGTTTTTACAGACGCTCGACTATGTCGTCGCCTCGATTCACCTGAAGATGGACCAATCCGTTGACGAGATCATGGAACGGCTTGAGAATGCATGCCGGTCGCCATACGTCAACGTCATCGCACACCCGACCGGACGACTCATCGGTCGCCGTGACGGGTACCCGATCGACGAGGACCGCTTGATCGCACTGGCAAAAGAGACCGGAACGGCGCTCGAGCTGAACGCCAACCCGAACCGGTTGGATTTGACGGCATCGACGCTAAAGAAAGTGAAGGCGGCAGGGGTCAAAGTGATGATCAATACGGATACCCACCACCCGGATATGATGGAAGATATGGCTCTCGGGGTGCTGCACGCCCGCAAAGCCTATCTCGAGCCGTCTGATATCATCAACTGCCTCTCGTTTGAGGACGCGAAGGCGTTCTTTGACGCGAAGCGAAAGAAAGGAACATGCTAGATGGACCACGCGTTACGCGTATTAGAATATGAAAAATTGCGCCAACAGCTCGCCGGTCACGCCGCGAGCTCGCTCGGTAAAGACATGGCGCTGAAGATGCAACCGGACTACACGTACGACCGGGTGCTTTCCAATTTGAATTTGACGAAAGAAGCGACCGAGGTCGTGCGTCTCCGTGACCGACTCCCGCTCGGCGGACTTTCGGACGTCCGCGCCGAGGTGAAACGGGCAGCAATCGGATCGGTTCTGTCGACAAGTGAGCTGCTTGCGGTTGCGGCCGTCATGTACAGCGGACGCCAAGTGAAGAACTTTTTCGAGAAGCTTCATGAGGACAACGAAGAGATTCGAATTCCACGATTAGATGAATACGTCGAGCGATTGACGAAACTCATCGAGGTCGAACAATCGATTCGTCATGCCATCGACGACCAAGGGACGGTCCAAGACTCGGCAAGCTCACAGCTTCGCGGACTGCGGACGCAGCTCCGGAGCTACGAAGGCAGTGTTCGCTCCCGGATCGACAACATTCTTCGAAACAACGCCAAGATGCTCTCGGACGCCATCGTCACGATCCGTAACGACCGCTACGTCGTACCGGTCAAACAAGAGTATCGCCAAGCGTTCGGAGGGATCGTCCATGACCAGTCGGCATCCGGTCAGACCCTCTTCATCGAGCCGCAAGCGATCGTCTCCATTAACAATGAGATCCAGGAGGTTCGATTGAAGGAACGTGTCGAAATCGAACGAATCTTGAGCGAACTCTCCAACCTGGTCGGTGGTGTCCACGACGCCATCATGACCAACTTAGACGTGTTGGCAGAGCTTGATTTTGTGTTCGCCAAAGTCGCTTATGGTTTGGAGATGAAAGCGGCAGAGCCGAAGCTGAACGACAATCGCGAGATTAAGTTGAAGCAGGCACGCCATCCGTTCATCCCGCAAGACGAGGTCGTGCCGATCACGGTCGAACTCGGTGAGGACTACACGTCACTCGTCATCACCGGACCGAACACCGGCGGGAAGACCGTGACGCTCAAGACAATCGGATTGCTTCAGTTGATGGTGCAGTCCGGTCTATACGTGCCGGCTGAATTCGGGACAGAGCTGTCCGTGTTCGATGCGGTTTATGCCGATATCGGAGACGAGCAGTCGATCGAGCAGAGTCTCTCGACGTTCAGCTCGCACATGACGAACATCGTCAGCATGCTCGACAAAATCGACTTCATGTCACTTGTCCTCTTCGATGAGCTCGGTGCCGGGACGGACCCGCAGGAAGGGGCTGCCCTCGCCATCGCCATCTTAGACGAAGTGAAGCGTCGCGGGGCACGTGTCGCGGCAACGACGCACTACTCGGAACTGAAGGCATACGCGTATAACCGCGAAGGCGTCATGAACGCCTCGATGGAGTTTGATATCGAGTCGCTCAGCCCGACATACCGCCTATTGATCGGTGTGCCGGGTCGCTCGAACGCGTTTGAGATCAGTCGTCGTCTCGGTCTGTCGGAGCAAGTCATCGACAAGGCACGGAGCCATGTCGGCAGTGACGCCGAGTCGGTCGAATCGATGATCAATGAGCTCGAGGCGGCGAAACAACGGGCCGAACAGCTCGAACAGGAACTGATTGTCAAACGTCACGACCTCGAAGAAGAACAGGCAGCGTTTGAGGCGAAGATGACCGAATTCGAGCAGGAACGCGATAACCTATACAGTGCGGCTGAGGCGAAAGCGGAGAAAGCCGTCGAACAGGCGAAGCGTCAGGCGAACGAAGTCATCGACCGCCTGAAGAAGCTTCGTGAGCAGGGAATCGTCAAAGAGCACGAGATTATCGCAGCGAAAAAAGATCTCGAGTCGGCAAAACCGACGTTACAAGATAAAAAGATCCAAAAAGTGAAACAAAAAGCCCAACAGAAACGTACGTTCAGTAAAGGCGAAGAAGTGAAAGTGACAACGTTCAACCAAAAAGGCTACATTGTGAAGCAAATCAACGATAACGAGTACAACGTCCAGGTCGGAATCATGAAAGTGAACGTCAAAGCGGACGACCTTCAGAAGATCGGTCCATCGAAAGAGAAGCCGCTCCAGTCGAAAGGCAGTTCGCTTAAACGTCAAAGCTCGACGAAGTCCGAGCTCGATCTCCGGGGTGTCCGTGTCGAAGAAGGCCTAAGCCGTCTCGACAAGTATATCGACGAGGCGCTCGTGTCTGGATATGATCACGTCCGGATCATCCACGGTCTTGGGACCGGAGCGATGCGTCAGGCGACACAGGAGTTCTTGAAAGGACATCGTCACGTGAAGAGTCAGCGCCCAGGCGGAATGGGAGAAGGCGGACTCGGGGTCACGGTCGTCGAACTGAAGTGAGGAGATTAGGTGAATGGGCACAGTTTCGTTTAATGTGATGCTAGAATCGCTTGGGCTGTATACGATTGCGGGACTCATGATCGTCGTCGGTCTCGCCATCTTTGAGGTGACGACGCCGTACAGCAACTGGCGAGAGATTCAAAAAGGGAATATTGCCGTCGCACTTGCGACCGGAGGGAAGATCGTGGGTCTCGCCAACATCTTCCGAGTCGTCGAGAGTCACAACGACGCGGCGTTTGATGTCATTGCCGGGGGCGGATTCGGCTTTTTGTTGCTCCTTGCGACCTATTGGTTGTTTGAGTTTTTGACGCCGACCTTAAAGGTGAACGACGAGATTCAAAAAGGGAATATTGCGGTCGGGTTATTGGCATTTTTGCTGTCTCTCGGGGTGTCCCTCGTGGTCGGCGCAGCTTTGGTGAGGTGAAGACATGGTATACGAACGATTGGCAAAAATCTTGTTTATCGGGGCCGGGCTGTTCTTATTGGCAGCGGCGCTCTGGTATATGTTTTATTGATTGAAGAAGGTGGAGTATCCTAAGGGCTACTCCACCTTTTATTTTTAGGTACCTTTGTTATAAATTGTATGGGTGAAAGGAAAATTATTTACAATTAATCGCTTTATACATATATACTTAAATTGAAGGTTGAGAATGGTTACATACTGCATTTCGTATTAAGACGAAATGGATTAGAAAAGGATGGGGTATACAAAGTGTCAAACGGAACAGAAGTGTTTGAAGTATTAATGACGAATGCGGTGAAACTTCCTGGAGTAAAAGTGGATCGGAAAGATTTTCTCGCTCAAAGTTTTAGTAAGTATGTACCGGCAGAGCAGTTATCCCTCGTGGTAGAAAAAGGACCGATCGAGGCAAATGTATCTCCTGCAATCATTAAAAAAGTAGCAAAACGCAACATTGCCAACCATACGATGAAGAGTTCCAGCGCCTCTTTTGCTGCAGGCCTTCCGGGTGGCGTGGCATTGGCTGCCACGATTCCGGCAGATACGGCACAATTTTTTGGATTCGCGCTCCGTTTGGCGCAAGAGACAGGTTACTTATACGGTTATGAAGACTTCTGGGAAGGTGGCGAACTTGATGTTGACCGGGTAAATGGTGATCTGGTGCTCTTCTTAGGCGTCATGTTCGGTGTCGGAGGTGCGACAGCCACGATCAAGGCGCTATCTGCCCAACTGTCGAAACAAGCGTTAAAAAAACTGCCGAACAAAGCATTGACGAAAACGGTTTACTTTCCAATCATTAAGAAGATGTCAGCGATGATTGGTGTGAAGATGACAAAAGATACGTTCGCTAAAGGGGTATCGAAAATGATTCCACTTGCTGGGGGAGTTATTTCCGGGGGACTTACGTTCTCTTCAATGACGAAGATGGGAAATCGACTATTGAATGCGCTCGAAGAGAGTATCAACATCTCAGAAGAAGAAGTGCTGGAAAGCTTTGAAGAACTAAAGAGAGAGAACCTGGATATCATCGATGCCGATTTCGTTGTGATCGAAGAGGCCATTCGAGAAGAAGGCGTATAAGAACGATAGGGGACGACGTTTTCGGACGTCGTTTTGTTTTGTTTTGTTCCACGATTAATGGGTGATGAGACGGGAAAAGAAGTTTAGACATCTAAATGATAAAGCCAAGTAAATGGACAGTCGGACGAAACTCAAACCGGTACAGGGAGTGAGCTATGATGAAAACGTATGAAATCGAATTCCACTTAAGAAATGGAGAAGTGCTGGCATACACGACAGAAGCAGGAAGTCGGTACGAAGCGCTAGAATCGATCTATCAATTATTTCGGCATGCGACGGATGGGTTTGTACAATTTGACGATGAGTTGATTATTTTTTTAGACCATGTGGGTTATGTGAAAGCGTTTGAGGTGGTGGAGTAAACTGAAGAAAGCGCGCGTCCATTTTGGGCGCGCGCTTTTCATTATTTCATTGGGGGTACTTTGACATGGTGAAATTCTTGATTGCTTAATTCCGATTCATTGATTTTGAATTGTCCAACAGCTAGACAATGAGCTTTTTTCAAACTTCGTAAGTCATCGAGTGAGACTGAACCGATTCGATTCGCGATAACTTTTAATTCACTGTCTGCTGGTGCAAAGTATATCTTTGTAGCGGCATTATCCAAAACCGCAAGTTCTTCCTTATCGAAGTTACTGAACGATTGTGTAGCAAACCAAGCAGACCAACCGAACTTTCGACCTTCTCTTAATATTTTCTCGGAAGGTGATCCTTTGCGGAAAGATAAATTCTGTGCTTCATCTAGGATAACTGGCATTGGTCGGCTCTCTGATCCAGATAAAGAGTAATACCATAAATCCCAAAGAATAAATTCGGCCAGTAATTTTTTGATTTCGTCTTGATCATATCCTTCGAGTTGAATGACGGTCACTCCATTATTGCTGTCAAAAATCTTACTCCAATCGTTATCTGATTCATAATCGAATGGATCCATATCAACCATTTGGGTAAGTCGACTGATGACAGATTGAACTGTAGATTTAGAGGACTCAAGGTTCTCTAATTCTTCGATAAGTAACTCCATTCGCATCTCATCACCGTATTTTTCAATCCCATTTTTTGTTGCCATATAGATAGCATTTTTTTGTTGGTCTCCTAAGCCTCTATAGACAGAAGCAAACACAGCTGCCACTCTTGTAGCAACAGAAGTAATCTTCTCAGGCTCTTTTCGACCACTAATTTCCTTTTCTCGTCTTTTGAATGGGTTTAGTGGAAACGACTCGTGGTAAACAATGCGTTCATTCAATTTTGAACCCATTCGATTCACAAATGTTTCGTCAAGTTGGCTTAACGTGTAACTGTTCGAGTAATCGATAACTAAAGCAGATTGATTTTGTTCGACCAACTGTAGTAGAAGAGATTGGACGAAATAGGTTTTCCCTTGACCAGATCGACCACCGATTAGGAGATGTCGATTGGATAGACGCGGGTGTCCATATTCCCAATAGTAGTCTTGATTAAATTCACTACCTAGAAGCAATCTGACATCGTCTAATGTAACTGACTTAGGTGTTGCAGGTTCAGTTATTGCCTGAACTGATTGAGGTGCTATTGAATCATTTTCAGTGACAATCTGATTTAGTTCTTCAACTGACTTTCTATTTATCAAAGCCTCATTTTCAGAATTATTTTGAATGACCGATGCAGGTGCAGCTGGAATTTCTTCTTTCTTGAAAGAATGCGTAGATGATTTTTCTTTATGGTGAGACTCAAGTGAATCTAGAGATTGTGTGAGTACTTCATAACCATATTGTTCGGGAAGTTCTAAGATTACGACACCCTGACTTCTTGTATGACGAACAGCGTCTGAATGTTTTTTAAATGAAACGAGGACGCCATTACCAAATTTGGCTCGCTTCTCATCGACAATCTCAAAATCATCATTCATCAATCGATCAATTAATTCTGGGTTTAAACAATAGTCTTTGCTCGGCCAAATTTCATTTTCTTGCATTTTATATGCGTTATTGATGAAAAGTCTAACAAAATAATTGCGTAAAAATCTCGCATCAAATGTTGTTAAGTCGAGTAAGTGATCATTTAAACGAGCTTTTAATTCTGTAATCTGTGAAATACCTTTTGTGATGACGGTATTATCATTCAGTCCTATTTTTACTTCTACCGGGAATAAATGGACTTTCAAATTAGATTGTCCCATCTCTAGACCAATCATCAATAAATCATCACTACAGTTTCCTTTTCGACCGATTGTTTTTCCTGAAAATAAACCTGCGCGTTTACTAAGTTTCACATTCCCTGTTACACGTACGACTTCTTCCATAGAAATTGGTACCCATATTGTGTTCTCTTCATTGAAAAGTAGGAGTGTCTCCTTAATTGCAGAAACGATGCTCATTTTCTCCCGCTTATCGTATCCTCTTCCTTGAACAGCTCGAAGCAACCATTCACCATTGAATGTATTGAAAGCACGAATAGTTTCTTCTATCTGTTCTTGGGTGGATGTGACACCTTGGGAGTTGATAAATTCTTCGATGACATTGAAATATTGTTTAGATTTATCAGTGACAGTAATGGCATCGTACCCATTTGTCGAGGAATATTGATCACTATAATGCACGATAATTAAGTTATCGGAAGAAGATTTAAAGAAATCTAATCCTACAGGTGGATCGATAAATGTGACCCAATGGGAAGCGTTATAAATACTTTCAAGTTCATCTTTATCAGCGACATCGATGTGCATTGTCAATGATACATCCTTCATATAAGAACTGTGTCCGCCATCTTTCATGTTTGCAGTAAGTTCATTAAAGAGAGAACCGAATTTTGTCATAAGACTTCGATTGATATCCGCACCTTCAGTACCAAATCCGACGCGGTAACCTGTTTCGTCACTCTGGACAGACGATACTGTAGTAAATAAGCCATCTAGATTCATGCTGTTTGCTAAGTCTCGCATTGGTTGGGTAACAACTCTTGATTCGTTCCCCATTTTATAAAACGAGACGTGAGCGTAAAGAATCGGGTCCTTTAGGTTTAACTTACGATAAAGAATAGACTGTTGAAGAACATGCAAAATTTCGTTTGTCTCAAATTCATGAACTGACAAATCAATGCCGAATACATCTTTTAATTGTTCTGCAGTCTCGATATCGTTCAATTTATCGAACGCACTTAATCCAGAAGCATCTGGAAGATATAGAGATACTTCAAGCGGCTTAACTGATTCAAGGTTACCTTTAGAGGAAATTTGTTTCTTGAACCAAGAAATGATTCCTTTTAATATCTCCTCATCGTTTGTGACATTAATGACATTGATACAAAGAGGAGCGGAACTTTGTATCGAGAATAAATAATCATAATGGTCAGTGAAATGAACCATTTTATCTTCGACAACTTTTGCTAAGTAAGAATTTGTTTCACCTATGCTAACTCGTTCTCTTATGACATACTCATGCCACTCAGGCAACGGTGATTGATCTGTAGGTTTAAGAAGCATCTCATGAATGTTGAACGCATAAGGCAAGGTATAGCTTGCTTTTAATTTTTTCAAAATGTTTGAATCAATGTCTTCAGACCCTAATGCTGAATTTACCTGCCATTGATAAGCAATATTTAATGGCGAAAACGGTGTTAATAATAGACCATCGACCGTTTCAATTTGTCCCAAACGATATAGATTTCGTTGCTGTACACTCATTAATGACTGAGAAGGAATTTTCTCGATTTCAGACAAATAGTCGTCAACAAAAGTATAGGCAGCTGTCAGAACCTCATCATCGTAATACAGTAATGAGGGGATGGTTCCTTTGTTTTTTACAGTGGTTAAAAAAAGATCATAGCTTTTTTCAACAGCAGCTGGTAATTCTAAAGGAATGCTCTCAAAAGTGTCTTCTGATACTTGTTTTCCATAACGAACATGGTTATCTAGCCATGCTTGTTCCATTTGGAAAAAGTTTCGATCAATTGACTTTGTCGAATATGTGCGTTGACCATTATGAATGGTTTTAAAATTTGAGTCGATGATAAATGATGCCTCATCTTTTCTTTTTCTTGTCCAAATGCTTAGTCCGTCCAAAGGTGTGGTTTTTAGCATATCATCTTTAATAGCAAGAGGGACTTCAACTCCAGAAAGCATCACCGAGAAACGAATACGAGATTCTCCTTCGTCTAGAACATTTAAGGGAACATTGAGCACATCATTATGGTCAATTTCGAGTGCTTCGGATGAACTGATGGCAACATCATTCGTATCTCCGGAACCATCACCAAGCTCAACCTTATGATGACCGTCTAGTATTAAGCGAATTGCTTGCTGACTTTTCGGAGTAGTATCAATCAAATACCTTGTCTGATATGGTTTTAAAAACTCGGGTGATAATGGAACGACAGCGATATTAAATAAATAGGTAGTCGAAGACTGCCCTTCGTGTTTATAACGGACTCGAGAAAAAGCGACTTGATTGGTTTCATTTTTAATAGTAGTAATAAGAGAATGTCCAGAACTTGTTGTTGTTTTTGCACTCTTGTTATCCAAAAACTGTTTCGATGTATGGCGATCGAAAGACAGGTGAATTTGAACTGTCTCAGTTTCTTGTGACGAAAAGACAATGATATGCCAAGTACGTTGTCCGGATTTCGTTTCAGACTGAGGACGTCTCCAAAAGTGTGATGATTCTAATTTGGAACCATCGACTTTTGCGGTCATTTTTTCTGAAATGAATTGAATATCGCGATTTGATTTTGCTTTTTCTTCCCATTCTCTCAAAACATTATAATCAGCGTGTTGCCAGGTATCTTCTTTCAATTTTGTAGCGCCATTATCAAAACGCTCTTCTAATTTTTCCCGAGCATTCCCTAAAGTGAAGTAACGTTCGACATCTTCAAACAACTCATGGTTATCTGTTAAACGATTTTCAATTTGTCTATTCATTTTTCTCCAAGGAGCTGAACCGACTTTTTGTTCGTCCCGTTCACGAATAAGTGAACTTAGGTCGCCGTCTTGAAAGTATTGTAAAGAAGTGTAGTCTTCCGAATCTAGCGTGTCTTTGTGTAATAGTCCTAAAATGTCGATGAAATCAAGAAACGAACCACTTATGATTTGTTTTTGATGGTTTCGTCTTTTTAAATAATCGGAGATAATCATCTGCTCAGATTTAGATAATTGACTGCTAGCCAGTTGCTTATCTAAATGTTGAATGATTTTACTAATGTGGAGTGGTCGTCCCTCAGAAGTTAAATCGATACTTCCCCCGCGGATAGAGTCATTTAAATTATCAGTTAGAATCATTAGGGAAGTGTTAGACCATTGTCCACTTTGCTCGCTCATCTCATTTCTCAAAGTGACGAGGAAATCAATATCTGTATCGAATGAACTTGCTACGACTAATTTCCCGGAAGAGAAGTTAAGTGAAGTTGTCACATAATCTTCGTTTCCAAACGGATGCTTGTAAGTGAATTTTTCAGATACATTTAGATTTGATAGTGCATCATACATCTCTTTTACATCTTTTTTTGTTGGAAGATAAACATAATATCGATCAGTTCTTTTCTGTTGAATCTCATTTTTAAAAAAATCGAGTAATTGCTGAGTAATAAATTTATAAAATTGATTTGACATACTGTGCATCCCCGCTATCACTTTTCTTTTCTAAGTAGTTTAATTTATCTAATAGTCCTACAATCTCTTCTTTAGAATGGTGATCAAAGAATAACCCTCTCGATTCAAGTTCATCCCAAAGTTTATTCAATTCTACTTTATCCTGTTTTACGGAACATGCTACTAGAGTCAATAATTGTTCCTGATTGATGGCAAGCAATGAGCCGAGAGAACCACCATGTTTTCTATAAAACTTTAAAACAAACGCCTCGAGTGCAGCTGGATATCGAGATTTCAACTCTTTATTCAATCCTATCGAAATCACCTCTGCTAAATCTCTGAAAGTGTCATCTAACGTTTTAGTAGAGCTATATTTTGGTGTTTCGATACCTTTATATTTTGTATAAAAATTATTCATCCAATCATACAGAGACTGAATATACTTTTTCTTAGGTTCTTCACCAGCTTCGCTCAACATTTCATCAAGATGATGATAGTACAAATTCTTTTGTGACTGAAAAGCCGGTGTTTGGCAAACGATATTCAATAGATGTTCATGCTTATAAAAGTCTTTTACTTGTTCTTTTAGTAAACGGTATCCGTTTGTATAACTCGTTCTCCAACGAGCGGCTTTTTCCCATTCCATTAAGAAGTAGATAGGAATCAGCATTTCACTATCAAATCTTGTGAAACGATTAGTGTGAAGAACAGTTTGAGAAATCATAATGAACGTATAATGAACTACCAGATGGTTTAAGTTGTCCAAGAAGAACTTTGGATTTCTAGACATATAGATTAAATCTTCTTTGAACTGTTCCTTTATATGCGGGAACAAACACGGATAGGGACTATTAAATGGAGCATCATTGGTAGAATGCGTACTCCGGAAAATTTGGGTCAAAAGATCATCACTTTCTTCATCCGAAAATAATGGTGAAAGCAATTCTTCGTTTCCTTCTATTAAAGTACCGTATACATAGTTAATAAAATCAATTTGACCATTTTTTTCTTTTTTCTCACTTAACGAGAGGAAAGATAGTTGCGATAAATTGGAGATTTCTGTTTCTTCTATTTTACGCTGTTGACTCTTGAGAAAATGTTTGAACCATTCACTTGTTTCTTTGGAGTCGAATTTTCCAATTGATAAAATGTGATCTACATCCATCTGATGATTATCAAGAATAAGTGATTCATTTGATAATAATCTTGCAAGACCACCGGTTATCGGCCAAAATCCGTTTTCAAACTTCGATCGTTCGGGTTCACGTGTAGGTAAAGGTAATACGTAAGTATTCTTACGTCGGGCATAGCGATACCCTTTATTGTGAATTAGAAAAGATTCGAGGAGTTTCCAATCTAACTCATAATGTTTTGTATCCTGAGCATTCATCATATTACTGTTTCACCTTTCTGATTTCGAACTTTGATTTACTGAATTTCGGTTTAGAGAGTTCCACCATTGAACCATCGTGCGTTGAAACTAGTAAAATTGACTTGGATTTATCTGTATATCGAATAAGTTCATCATAAAAATCAATAAACTGGACTGCGTCTCTTAAATCATTTCGGTTCGGACGGTATCCTTTTCTAATCTTTACCAATAGATTATAAAGCTTATAGTCAAGGTCAAACAGAATCTCTTTTCCACTAACCTCAAAACCGATTCGAATGAACGGATTGAAGCGATAAAAAGCAGAGTCTTTGATTTCAGCACTTTCAAAAAGACGTTGGTCTACAATTTCCTCTGCCTGGAACGGGTAGGCCACCCTGTACTCATTATTCGTGCTGTCGATAAATAAGTAGTTTTCTCGTGGAGAGCCTCTCCATAAATAGATGACGTTACGGACAAGTTCAAATAATGATTCGATATTTTCTCCATCTCCAAGGTAATATGCTTTTAGATATTGTAAAAAATCAACGTATGACTGATCGACCTCTTGAGGATTTAGGAGTGAATAGCTTCGAACGAGAAACGAACCTAATGTATTTATTGTGCTTTCACTTTCCGTTGAATGGTGAATGAAGCTATATACGTCACCTATTTCTTTTAATTCATTCTTTGCAATTTCTTGAGGGTTTTGTGCCAACACATATTTTGTAATAAGCTCATCGAAATATGGAATGCGGAATGAAATTGGATCGATTCGATGTAAAGCATTCAAAATATTTGAACGATCAGGATGACCAAAGATTAAGTTTGGAAGTGCAGCATGCGGTCTTTCTCGATCAAAGTTCAAGTCTGATGGAACAAGGATATCAAAAATAAAGTTGTAAAATGCACGAGTCGAAATAATGAGTTTTTCCTTTACCATCGTTTGAATAATGACATTCGCAACGGAGTCACGCACAGAAGGATTTGAAAGAAAATCATAATTATCATGCACAATAGAGCGATGACCATTTTCAATGTCCTCGCGATATGCAACATAAAAAGTATTATCATTTGAATCTGAAATAACTTTTTCAAGGATGTTCGAGAAAAATACAGATTGAGCTCCTTCTTCACCTACGCTGTATGTTTGAAAGCCGGCGATATTCAATAAGTGAGTTGAATTTGAAGAATAGACGATATTTTCTCCATTCCCAAAAATGTCTGAAGCATCGATAAAGTTTCTAAGCGATTCGTATAAATTCTCAGACTCTGCGAAATTATAGAAATTGTGTAGCACTCCAAGGTTAATGGCGATCAATAAGTGCTTGGCATCTGAATCTTGATTATAGAAGGATGACATGACACTATCTAAGGTTTCAATAGAGTTTTTTGATGGATCGAATGACTCAGTGGAATCGTTATGAATCCTAACGTTAGTGACTAAGTGCGGATATTTTTCTTTGACATAAGCGAGCAAGTGGCTTTTTCCGTCTCCGACGCTACCACTTAATAAAATTAATTGAGGAGCCGATTCCTTATTCACTGCCTCTAGAGTCTCAAGTAAAGAGTTTTGAATCGGTCGATCTATATGCATATACTCTCGAAAATCACCGAAACTATCGGCATTGACGACTGACTCCTTAGAAGAAGACTGAAGCATGCGAAGACGCTCTAATAATATACTCGTTTCTTCTGTACCTGTTATTTGTGTTTGATGATCAATACTTTCGACTAAAGATTCCTTTACTTCTAGATCTTGATGTACAGCTTCGTCTTCATGTTTTGCTATCATGCTGTTTTCTGTAAGGGGTTCATCAGAAGATAATTGCTGCTGCTCTTTATCGGTTACTTGTACGAAGTTGGGAAATTCAGTAACAGTTGATGGAGAAACATCAAAAGTATCGACTATATGGTCCTGACCAGTACTATCAATTGCTTCATCTGATTCTTGTAGAAATACTTCACTTAAGGCAATTAGTTTTTCGAATGCTTCCATAGTCTCTGTCTTCAATAAATTTCGTTTTGTATATAAGTCACTCAATTCTATGTATCGATGTGCCCATTTCAATTCTTTCATAGAAGCATTGAGCTCAACTTTCAGCTTTTGCCAACCAAATTTGATGACGTGGCGATCAAAGTATCGTTCCGAGAGCGCAGGACGTCTTGTTTTTTTTGATAACATATACATACGCTTCAAAGTCAACGATTGGAAAATGCCATCTAAGTAAACCATGGCCTCTGTAGGTGAATCAGTCATCCACTTACTGAATTCTTCATAAGTGAACTTCGTATCTTCATCTGGAACTAGATTTGTAACTAAAAACGACCAATTCTTTTGGGTGTTCATTGTTAATTCCCTTCCTGCAAAAAATGATATTTTACAAACATTGTAACAAAATATAGAAACATATTCATCGATTCTGACGAATTATCCATAACCATAACCAAAAAAAGTATAGGTTTGATACTTGAGATGATTTTCCAATCCAATTTTATTAAGATGTAAGTAGATGATTGAGAGGAGATGTGACATGATTTACAACAAGTTGGTAAGGGACGGTATTCCAAATATCATTCACGAAGCAGGAAAGGTCCCGATTGTGAGACAACTAAATCAAGCCGAACATTTCGAACAAGCACGATTAAAACTGTATGAAGAAATTAAAGAATATGAAGAGACAAACATTGATGAAGAGTCGCTTGAGGAGTTAGCCGACATCTTGGAGTTGGTCTATACACTTGGAAAAATGCATGGAGCTGACTTTGAAGAGTTGAATCAAATTCGTGAAGAGAAACGCAAAAAGCGTGGCGGTTTTGAGAAAGGGTTATTCCTAGAAGAGGTATTGGATCATGAATGATTTACGCCTTCATACGAGCAATCTCGGCACCCCTTTACAAGAACACATTGACGCGGCGACTGAAATTTATATGGTCGTCGCGTTTGCTCAAGTGTCTGGAGTAAAGGAATTATTTGCTTCATTAAAAAATGCGAGTGAACGAGGTGCGCAAATCAGGATTTTAGTCGGGGACTATCTGTATCTCACGAATCCGGATGCATTGGACATGCTACTCAAAATCCCAGATATCGAGCTCCGGTTATACCGTTCAAAAGGAAGGTCATTCCACCCGAAAGCGTATTTGTTCCGTACAAAAGATAGCGGTACGTTTTTTGTCGGTTCGTCGAACTTATCACATAGCGCATTGAACTACGGCGTGGAATGGAATGTTGAAATTCCTTCGAGTGTTTCAGAAACAGTATTTGAAGAATCCGTCGATGCGTTCCATGAATTATTTTATAGTGAATATGCGCAGACTATGAATGAGATTTCGTTGCAACCTTATCGCGAAGAGTATGAAGCACGAAAGGATCGGATGAAAGAGTTAGAGGTCGCTGAGAGTTCTCCTGTTTACATAGAAGATGACACCATCACACCAACGTCTGTCCAGGATGCAGCGTTGACTGCCCTTCGAGAAACAATAGGAGAGGGGCGTAAAAAGGCGATGCTCGTTTTGGCGACCGGATTAGGGAAGACGTATTTAAGTGCGTTTTTCGCTCGTCAATTCAAACGTATTCTTTTCGTTGCGCACCAGAAGGAACTCTTACTGCAAGCTGAAAAGTCATTCCTTAATGTGACAACGGATTGGAAGACAGGGTTACTACTCGGAGGGGAATCACGAGATCATGAAACAGCTGACGTCGTGTTCGCCTCGATCCAAACGTTGGCATCAAAGCAACGAATGGAACAGTTTGACCCGGAAAGATTCGATTTGATTATTATCGATGAGTTTCATCATTCGGCTGCACCGTCCTATCGTCGGGTATTGGACTATTTTCAACCAAAGTTTTTACTTGGTTTGACTGCGACGCCTGACCGTTTGGATGGGGGAGACGTGTATGCACTTTGCGATGATAACGTCGCCTTCCAAATGCATTTTACGGAAGCGATTGAAGAATCGTTTTTGACACCATTTCATTATGTAGGGATTTATGACGAGATTGACTATTCTCAAATTCGTTTGATTAATGGCCGTCGTTACGACCAGGATGAACTACTGGCGGAACAGTTGAAAGAGAGTGTCGCACAAAAAATCTATGAAGCTTGGCAAACTCACCATCAATCACGGGCACTCGGTTTTTGTTCCTCGGTCGTCCAAGCCGAGTACTTGGCAGACTATTTCCGTTTACAAGGCGTCCAGGCGGTAGCACTCCACAGCCAAGCAGAATACGACCGTGCGGAAGTGATTCATCAATTGAAACAAGGACAACTCGACATCATTTTTGCAGTGAACCTGTTTAACGAAGGTGTCGATATTCCTGAGATCGACACGCTGTTGTTCTGTCGGCCGACTGAATCCTTAACGGTCTTCACCCAGCAGATTGGTCGAGGTCTCCGGCTTTCAAAAGGAAAGACACACTGTACGATTATCGATCTGATCGGGAACTATAAGAATATTGATAAAAAGTTGGCGCTCTTGACGACCAAACGTCAGGATACAATCAGTTCCTTGCCGACAAAAGGAGACTTGCCAACGTCCTGTACAATCGAGTTTGATTTAGAAACAATCGATTTACTCAAAAAAATGGTCACTCGGTCCTCAACGCGTCATCAGTTACTGGAGCGGAATTATTTCATGGTGAAAGAAGAATTGGGTAAACGTCCAAGCTATTTGGAACTAATCCAACGTGGTGAGTACTCTATCGATGCTTACCGTTCGGAATGGAGAAAGCTGGGAGGTTTCTTCGGCTTCTTGCATAAGCTCGGAGAACTGACTGCTGAAGAAGCGAAAGTGTATGATGATGTGAAGTCACTTCTCTTTGAAGTGGAGTACACGAGCATGACCAAAAGCTATAAAATGGTCGTGCTGTCTATCATGTTAGAACGAGGGGAATGGAATTGGTACAAGCCACTTAGAGCAACTGAAGCGGCGCATCCTTTTTACGACTACATCGTAGAGAAACCATATCGTCAGCAGATTGATGGAAAGACGAAGGATTTTCAGCAACCATTCAATCAACAAAAAATAGAAAAACTTTTACTGCGTATGCCATTTGACAAAATCGCAAAAGGACCATTCTATGTCGAGAACGAAACGCTCCACATTGAGGTTCAAGAATCGCTTCAAAGTCCAATCGTGTATGAGTGGGTGCGACAAATCGTTGATGTACGATTGCATTACTACTTCAGTAAGAAAGCAGAGGGATGAGAGAAATATGACGACTTCGGATATGACAGAAACTAACGCTACAGTTACAGTATTCTGTGACTTCATTGAAAGCTTTGAACGGCAAGGTCCATATAAAATGAACGTCATCAAGATTATGCTTAAAAGAGGACATGAAGAATGGTTTCAGCCTATATCCGCAGATAGTATCGCAAATGAATATTATGATATGGTAAGAGAACAGTGTGAAACGCATTCGTTAACTGGTGTAAGCAAAGTTTTTCACGAGCCATTTTCACAAGCAAAAATTGAAAATCACTTATCGTCACTACCGTTCGAAAAATTGACGACAGAACCCTCTAAAACGGGTAAGTCACCATTCGAAGTCATAGATGGAAAGTTGGTTGTTAAAGAAGAGTTTTGTATTTCAACTAAAGAAGCACATGCAATGATTCAATTTGCGGTAGAAAAAAAGTTGGAGCAATATTTTGAAATGAAGGTAAGCACAACAGAAAGGTGAGGGGAACTTGAAACGCCTATTACTACGCAAAATCCAATTCGCCCTCGAGCATCATGGCGGGTCGGCATCCTTGAAAGACATTTATACATACGTTGAAAAATCGTATTATCAACTGGAACTCGATCGTTATAAAGATTGGAAGGCGCACGTCAACAAGCAAATCCGTGCCCATTCCAGCGACTCGGCCAGTTTTAATGGAACAGAAGATTTGTTTTATTCCACAGGAAATAAAGGCATTTGGGGCCTACGACAATCAAATCACTAACTGGAAGCGGGACCAATTTATTTGGTTCCGCTTTCAATGTTTACAATACGTCACACCCTATTGTCACATAATGTTCAATCCTGTACACTTCGATATTGTGTGAAAAAATAATGTTAGGGGTTTATGGATGGAACTTGTACAGCAATTATCTCAAATGCAACTCATCAACCAATTCTGGTTGCTCATGGCCTTCGTCATTCCGATGGTCATTTTATCACGGATGGTCGTAGCGGGGACGCGCTTTTCGCCAATCCTCGTCATCGTCATCTTCGGTCTCGGTCTCGGCTTCGGTATGGTCGAACTCGGCATCGCGACACCGGGGCTCCCTGAGTTCCCACTCGTCGACTTCCTCTCACGGACGACAATCATTGCTCTTGTCGTTTCGTTCTTCGTCGGAGGGCAGGAACTCCGTAAAATCTTGAGTAAGCAAGACCTCGAGATGGAAGATATCGTCGTACCGTCGAAAGAGGAGATGTTCCTCGGGACAGGTCGGACGCAATTTATCTTTATCATCCGTTCGTTTTTCTTACTCGTCGGTCTAGAAGGTTTCTTCCGCATGGTCATTCAAGAAGGGTCAGCAGAAGGGGTCGCGCTTTTCTATCCGATTCTCGCACTCATCGGTCTGGCGGCATCTTTCTTATTGATTGACCATAAGGCACAAATTCAGGACAAGAAAGTGTACATGCAAAAGGGTGTCATCGAGACAGTCCTCCTGCTTGTGGTCTTGTTCGTCTCATTCTTGATTGCGACAGCGGTACAGCCGGTCATCGCGCTTCCGCAAATCTTCTTTGCGATGTTGATTTCGTCGGCGCTCGGTGCCATCTTCCATAACTGGACGTATGGACCGACAGTCCGTGCACTCCTCTTCGCAGGGATTCCGGTCGTTTTGGCTGCCAACTTCATGGTCGGTGGTTCCCGGATCGGTGATGCGTTCGCCATCGAAGGCATGAACTCGATTCTCGTGTATGGCTTCTTCGGTCAGTTGTTCTGGATGTTCGGCGGAATCGCGCTCATCATGTGGTTCGCACGCACTGGTCACGTTCGTAACCTTGCACCGGGTATGGCCGGTTCACTCTCACACAGTGGTCTCACGGGTGCATGTACGGCCGGGGACTTCGGTCAAGTCGCGGCAAAACGTGCGCCAATCATGATCAACATCCCGTTCTTTGGACATATCTTCGTCTTTTCAGTCCTCGCAGTCAGTGCCGATAACGGTGCGCTCTGGATCTGGCCGACGATGATCATTGTCTTGTTCGGTCTCGGTCTCACGGCTCTTGCGCTTAAAAACTTGCGAGCGGCCAATGGTGAAGACTTTAAAGAAGTCAAAGCCCTCATGCAGTTCTCGTTCGGCTGGCAGATGATGGCCGTATTCGGCGGTCTCGTCATCTTGACGTTCAGCACGATTGCATTTGATTACACGACGATGGCTCAGTCGTCAGCGATCTCGCACTTCGGTCTGTTCGCAGCAGTTCAAGGCGGCATGTTCGGGACGGAAGCGTCGCTTCTCATCCCGCTCATCTTCTCGATGCCGTTCCTCGTGCACCCGATCGTCTTCTACATGTTCGGGAAAGCGCTCGACAACAATGGCGAAATGCCACGTGTGCCGGTATATGCGATGGCGCTCGTCGGTGTCGTCGGTGTATCGGCAGCGATTTTCGTTTTATAATACGATTCCGCTCTGACTTAGGTCAGGGCGGTTTTTTTATGGAGAGGGGGAACAAAAAAACGGCCGACATGAAGTCGACCGTTCGTTTTAGTTCAATTCTGCTACTTGAATCACCGGTTTCGCAGACACGTAGTTCGCGACGTTTTGTGCGAAGTTGAGGAGGACCGGGTTTTGGTTATGCTGCTCGAGAGCGGCTTGGTCTTCCCAGTTCTCGATCATGACGAAACGATTCTCAACCGAAGTTGACTCGTACAGGTCATACCCGACGCATCCCGCTTCCTGTTTGGATGAGTCGATCAACGTTTGGATGGCTTGCAGGAAGTTCTCGCGTTGCGAAGCTTGTATATCGAATGTTGCATTGACTAGGACCATGATTGATTCCTCCGATTATTTGAATGATGTGATCGTTTCAGCATCGAGACGTACAGACTTGTAACCTTCTTCTGCCGCTTTCCCGACAGAGAGGATCATGACCGGTACGTAACGATCTTTGTCGAGACCGAATGTTTCGGCGAGTTGATCTTTCTCGAAACCGCCGATCGGGTTCGTGTCATAGCCATGAGCACGTGCTGTGAGCATGAATTGCATCGCGGCAAGGCTCGCATCGATCTTCACGATATCGTTCATCTCTTGTCTTGAGAGATTTTTGTAGTAAGGGATGATCGCGCCGAGCTGTTGGTCACGGACTTCTTGTGGCATTTTGCCTGCTGCGACCGCTTGGTCATAGATTTGTTCGCCGTACTCGTAGCACTCCATGTCGCCGAAGATGAGAAGCATCGCTGACGATGTGTCATTTTGACGCGTGTTAAATTTGATGAGTGGCTTGAGCGTCTCTTTCGCTTCCGGGCTTTCGACGACGACGAAGCGCCATGGCTGCATGTTGACCGATGATGGGGCAGTTGTCGCTTCTTGGATCATCTCGAGCATTTCTTCTTTCGAGATTTTTACGTTCTCGTCATACACACGGATTGATTTACGGCCGAGCATCACGTCTGTGAATGTGTTGTTTTCGAATGTAGTTGCCATTGGTGAATTCCTTCTTTCTCTTTATAAAGCGTGACTGTTCAATTTTTGAAGCAGTCCGGATAATTGGTGAATCTCTTCATCGGACAAGGCTTTGAGGACAAGGTGGTTGGCCCGTTCGCCGCGTTCGCAATACCTTAGGTCTTGTTCTGCCTTTTCCGTCACACGGACGAACATTTCACGATGATTCTCGGCATTCCGTTCCCGAACGACATATCCTTTCTCTTCGAGGATTTTCAAATGTCGGGTGATCGCGGCATTGTCGATTTTCATTTCTTCTTTAATCACACGTTGCGTGCAGACGCCGCGCTCTTTGGCGACTTGCAACATCTCGTAGCGGGTCAGGCTGAAGCCTGTCTCTCGTTCAAAGGATGAGGCGACATGTTGATCCGCCAGCTTGATTTGATAGAGTAATCGGCTGATTTCTCGGAGATCCATTGCGTTCCACCTTTCTCAATTGACTTGTCAATTATTGACTCATCAAACAATACAGCATCTCGATTTTTGTGTAAAGTCAAACGACTCAAAAAAGACGACACCGATTTACGGTGTCGTCTGCATTTCATCTTCGATTTTCGTTCCGTCAAAATGATATTCATAGATAAACGTCGTACTGTCATACCCGTATAAGCGGTCATATGCATTCAAATCATCAACCGTTTGGATATCTAAGAAAGAGGTCGCGATAGAGTCGGCATTCCGGGACAGAAGCATATACCGTTCGGTGAAGTCGTCATTCCCACCTGGATTTCCGTCAAATGAGAAGTGAAACATATTCACATCGTCACGTAGTTGGTGAATGACGTCGACGATGCGCTGCTTCTGTTCATCGGTGTTGTTCCAATCCTCATGAAACATGATTGAGAGGTCAAGGAACTGCTCCGGGTGGACCTCATAGATGGAGGTCGGGGAGGGCAGGATTTGAATGTCACGGTCAAGATCGACGCCATTCGGTACGGTCGCACGAACCGTTTCCTCTTTTTGAAGAACTCCTGCCTTTACGAGTCGTTCATGCATGGAGGTCTCGGCTTCCTTTTGCCAATAGACCTCCATGACGTCATCGTACATCGAGCCGTCCGGATACGTCACGACCCAATAGCTTCCCTTGAACGGTTCTTCTTTTAAAGTGAACCTGCCGACATAACCACCTTGTTTCCAGTCGAAAGTAGCCTCCACATCCGCTTCTTCTTTATAAGTCGTTTGGACATAGTCCGCATACACGCTCTTTGCCTCGTGCTTCGCGAAACTCGTCCATCCAACGATCCCAAGCGCGATCAATCCCGCTCCAATTATGATCAGTTGCTTCTTCATCATCGTCACCTCTCCACCAATGTACCTGATAATACGAGGGGATACCTCGGTCCAAAGTCGTATTCAAAACTTTTCCAATTCCCTGTAAACTAAAAGTACCCTCAAAGAACTATTGTGTTTACGTGTACTAATACATATAATACACTTAGAGTAAGACCTTGACTAGGAGAGGGTGTGACCCATGTTATACAAAATGGATATGAAGAGTTCAGAGCCTTTATATGAACAAATCGTCAATCAGACAAAAGAGCTTGTCATTCGAGGGATCCTGCGACCGGGGGACAAGGTGATGTCGGTCCGGGAGTTGGCGACTGACCTTGTCATCAATCCGAACACGGTCAGTAAAGCCTACCAGGAGCTGGAGCGGCTCGGGTTGCTCGAGATGCATCGTGGGCGTGGTACGTTCGTATCGGAAGATTGGGTCGCGCAGCGCTCGGCGCGTGATCCGGTCATCGAGTCCATCAAAAAACTCGCCATCGACTGCCACTATGCGAACGTGTCACTGGAAGAGGCGATTTCAGTATTACGGACAGAATATAAGAAAGTAGGGGAAAGCCATGCTGACAGTAGAACATCTGAGTAAGAAAATCGACCGGCAGACCGTGCTTGATGGGATCGACTTTTCTGTCGAACCGGGGGAAATCATTGCGCTAGTCGGACGAAACGGTGCCGGGAAGACGACACTTCTTCGAACGATGGTCGGGATCATCCGTCCCGATACGGGCGATGTCGTATATGGGAAGAAGAGTATCTTTAAAGACGCGGGGTTAAAGCGGGACGTCATCTTCGTTCCGGATTCGGCCGATGCACTCAAACACTACACGGTAGACGAGGCGGTAGGACTGTATGAATCCATCTATCCGTCGTTCAGTCGTTCGGCGTTCCGGGAGACGCTCACGCGGTACAACATTGAAAATAAAAAAATCCGCCAGCTGTCGAAAGGACAAAAGGCGCTCGTGACACTATCGCTCGCTTTTGCCGTTCAGGCGAAGTATTATCTGCTCGATGAGCCGACGGACGGACTTGACGTCGTCGCCAAATCAGATGTACTGAAGCTCATGATCGCTCAGGTTGAAAGCCGAAACTGCTCGATCATCGTGTCCAGTCACCAGCTGCACGAACTCGAGCGGATCGCTGACAAAGTGATCATGATTGAAACAGGGCGTGTCAAAGCGATCATGTCGCTTGAAGAGGCACGCACCTCGAGCGTCAAGTGGCAGGTGGTCTTTAATGACCACGTACCGGTCGAATTGCTGGAGCGCAAAGACATTGAAATCGTCAGCGTGACAGGGCGGGTCGTGTTATTCATGGCAAAAGAACGGACCGAGGAACTCGAGGCGTTCATCGACGCCCATGACCCGATGCTGATTGAAGAAATTCCGATGTCCCTTGAAGACGTATTTCGGGTTCAGTTAGGAGGGGAAGCCCATGCTGTCTAAAGTATTGCTGAAGAAGGATTGGAAACAGGTGTCGCTACTTTGGATCTTGCTCGTCTTCTTAGGCGTCGTCGCCTTTACGGTGCCGGTCTGGACGCAAATGCAAGTGTATGAAGAACAGATTCGCAACATTCAAGAGAACCCTAGTGACTATTTGGATGTGGTTCAAGAAGATGTTGAGACGATGAACACCGAGGATTTCTTCAATAGTAATTCAGATTACGGGTATCTCGGTGGCCTCGAAGCACTCATCCCGATGGGGGTCGTCCTCTTCTTATATGTCATCTTCGGTGCACTCATGGCGTCCGTATTGATTGGGAGTGAGCGAAACAGTCAAATGTCGGACTTTTCGATGTCGCTACCTTACACCCGTACCCAGCTTTACATATCGAAGTGGGTGATTGGAATCACAGGTATCATTGCAACGACATTGGTTGGAGGGACATTGATGTTCCTCATCATTCGTCTTTCCGATTATTCATTTTTGTTGGAAGGGAATGAAATGAAAGTACTTGGGTTGATTCTTTTCTTACTATTATCGGGGATTTCATTCTTCTCGGTCTCGCTATGGATGGGATCGTTTGGAGGAGAGGCCATCTCCCAAGTCGTTTGGACGTTCGTCGCACTCGTTTTTCCGATGGGGATTTTACTACTCATTCAAGGGTCACTTTTTGCCTTTTCTCCAAATGCTTCCTATTTGTTCTTTGAGGAAGCATTCGAAAGTGTACCGATGCGAATCCTTTCACCTTTGAATAACATCATTAATACCGATATGTATTTAATCTTTGATTCTCGGGCGGAATGGACAGAGTTTCTCACAATCGGTTTATCTAGCCCGATTATATTTATTGTCCTCACGTTCGGTCTTGGGTTGTGGATGTTTAAAGAATCGCCCCAAGAAAACAATGGTCGCTTCTTCATGTTCTCGAACTGGTTATGGCTCATCCACATCATCATCATCATTTGCTTCGCGATGTTTGGCGGGGTATTCTTCTCGGGCATTTTTTATCCACAAAGCGTGACATTGTATCTCGTCGGCTTTGTGATTGGCGCGTTCTTGGCACACTTACTTGCCAAACGCCTGCTCTACCGTTTCAACTTGAAACTGAAATCATAAGGAGGATGTTCCATGAAACGCCTTGGTATGCTGTTCATAGCTGTTCTGATGTTGGCTGGCTGCACGCAAAACATGACTCAGTCGAACGCTTTTCAATACAAGGGTTCGTTTGTCGGGGACAATAATGCTGTGATTGGAATTACTCAAAATTTGCCGCTACATGACTCCTATCAGTCAATCGAACTCCAAACGAAGAATCGTCCGTATGGGGTGACCGTCCGCTACAACGATCCGGGGCTTGACGTGCAGGAACAGGAAAGGTTGGCCATCCGGAATGCGGCAGCGTATTTCACACTCCTCGACAATGCAGAAATCGTTCGGTTTGCATTCCCGAATCGGACGTATGCTTTCTCTCGTCCTGAGATGGAGGCGTGGTTTGAGACAGATTTCTCGACGATTGAATGGGAAGAGGATTTAAATGACCGGCTCAATGAAAAGATGAACGACGCGAATGAAGCGACGCCATATTTTAAGCAAGTCTAAAGCGATTGGATTTTTTTCATCCAATCGCTTTTTTTGATATTTTCTGAAAATTATAGGGTAAAGGGTAGATGAAAGCGTTTTCTTAGCATTATAATAGAGTTAACTGAATGACTATTCATTTTTAGGGAGGAACAGCGATGAACAAACCGTGGTTACAAGATTATCCAGAAGGTATGCCCCAGTCGATTGATTACGAGGTAAAGCCACTTTATGAGGCGTTGTCTCGCGCAGCAAAGGATTATCCGAATCGTACGGCCGTCTCCTTTATCGGGAAAGAATGGACATTCGCGGAAATCGATGATGCCGCACGCCGACTCGCCACGATGCTTCAAGCGAAAGGGCTTGAAAAAGGGGACCGCGTCAGCCTCATGCTTCCGAACTGTCCTCAATATGTGATCTCGTTCTATGCAGTGCTGTATGCAGGGGGGACGGTCGTTCAGACGAACCCGCTCTATACGGAACGCGAACTTGAAAACCTCGTCACGGACGCGGGCGTCAAAATCGTCATCACCCTCGACTTGTTATATCCGAAAACACTTCGCGTCAGTGAGAAAACGGAGATTCAAACCGTCATCACGACAAGTATCGCTGACTACTTACCATTCCCGAAAAACAAACTGTATCCGATCAAAGTGAAACGTGAGAATAATATCGTGATCGATACGACTGGTTCGACTCCATTTAAAGACTACAAAGACTTCAATCCGGTCACGCCGCTCGAAATCGACCCGAAAGAAGACGTTGCGGTTCTTCAATATACAGGAGGGACGACGGGACTCCCGAAAGGCGTCATGTTGACCCACTTCAACTTGACGGCGAATGCGGACCAAATCACGAACTTATTCTATAAATACAATCGCGGGGACGAAAAGCGCGTGCTTTGTGTCGTTCCATTCTTCCACGTATACGGAATGTCGTGCTGTCTAAACTTCGGGGTCACAAATGGCTATGAACTCGTGCTCGTGCCTCGATTTGAAGTGACCGACGTTTTGAAGACGATTCAGAAGAAGAAACCACACTTCTTCCCGGGTGCCCCGACGATGTATGTCGGGATTCTGAACGATCCGAAACTGAAAAAATACGATTTGTCTTCGATTGAGGCGTGTATCTCCGGTTCGGCACCGCTCCCTGTTGAAGTACAGGAAGAGTTCGAGAAGATCACAGGTGGTCGAATCGTTGAAGGATATGGTCTATCTGAGACGTCTCCGGTCACACATGCGAACTTCCTATGGGATAAACGGATTGTCGGCTCGATTGGTGCCCCGCTCTCGGATACTTCTGCTAAAATAGTAAAAGCAGATGGCGAGACGGAGGCTGAGGTCGGTGAAATCGGTGAAATCATGCTGAGCGGACCTCAAGTCATGAAAGGGTACTGGCAGAAACCTGAAGAGACGGCAGCGGTCTTGAAGGATGGATGGCTTGCGACCGGTGACCTCGGATATATGGGCGAGGACGGATTCTTCTATATCGTCGACCGGAAGAAAGACATGATCATCGCCGGCGGCTTCAACGTCTATCCGCGTGAGATTGAAGAAATTCTCTATGAACACCCAGCCGTCAAGGAAGCGGTCTGTATCGGGGTGCCTGACCCGTATCGCGGGGAGACGGTGAAAGCGTTCATTGTCTTGCGGGATGGGATGAACGTGACGGAAGAAGAGCTCGACAAGCATTGTCGTGAGAAGCTCGCGGCCTATAAAGTACCGAAGTTATATGAATTCCGTGACGAGTTACCGAAGACGTTCGTCGGGAAGATCTTGCGTCGCGTCCTCGTTGACGAAGAGAAGGCGAAACAAGTGAAACAAAGCAGTTGACACCAAGCCCATGCGTGATAGAATAATAAATGAATGAACCATCATTCATTTTTCTGCAGCGGTAAGGAGCTTGGGGTTTATGACAAATAACGGATCAAAAAGTGACCGCATCATTGATGCGGCAGTGAAAGTGATTGCAGACCATGGCTATCACGGTGCAAAGGTGACGGCCATCGCCAAAGAGGCGGGCGTCGCGGACGGCACAATTTACTTGTATTTCAAGAACAAGGAACACCTTCTCATCGAGTTGTTCCAGACGAAGATGGGGCTGTTCATCGATTACTCGAAGCAACAAATCGAGAAAGAGGAAACAGCCGGTGATAAATTGTACCAGTTGATTGAATCACATCTGAAACAGCTGTCGGTCGATTACGACCTCGCCGTCGTGACACAGATCGAGCTCAGACAGTCAAACTTGGCACTCCGCCAAAAAATCGGGGAAGTGCTCAAACCGTATTTGAACTTGATCGACTCGGTCGTCAAACACGGAATCGCGACGGGTGAGTTTGATCAAGCATTGGATTATCGACTCGCGCGTCAAATGATCTTTGGCACGATTGATGAGGTCGTCACGAGTTGGATGGCAAGCGGCTTCAAGTACGACTTGTTGTCGACGTTACCAAAAGTACACCATATGTTAAAAAAGGGGCTTGCTTAACAGTGAGCCCTATCACTAGCTCAAAAAATGAATGCTGATTCATGAATGATGGGAAGAATTGATAAAAGGGGGATCAACCATGAATATTTTTGTGTTGCTGAAGCGTACGTTTGATACTGAGGAAGCGATTCAGCTTGAAAATGGGGAAATTCAAGAAGACGGAGCTGAATTCATCATCAACCCTTACGATGAGTATGCGGTCGAGGAAGCGATTCAAAAACGTGATGCACTCGGGGGAGAGGTCACGGTTGTCACGGTCGGACCAGAGGATGCGGATAAAGAACTCCGTACAGCACTCGCGATGGGAGCGGACAAAGCAGTCCGGATCTCGATTGAGGACGATATCGAAGAGGCAGACCATGTGACGATTTCAAAAGTACTCGCCACGTTCTTGAAAGAACAAGAGGTTGACCTCATTTTCGCAGGGAACGTTGCCATCGACGGCGGAAGTGGTCAAGTTGCACCACGTGTCGCGGAATTACTCGACATGAACTATGTAACGACAATCACGGCACTAGACATCGACGGTACAACAGCGACAGTCACACGAGACGTCGAAGGAGACACAGAAGTGATCGAAGTCGGTCTCCCGCTTCTTGTAACAGCGCAACAAGGCTTGAACGAGCCGCGTTATCCAAGTCTTCCAGGAATCATGAAGGCGAAGAAAAAGCCGCTTGAAGAACTCGAACTCATGGACCTCGACCTCGATGAAGATGAAATCGAAGCGAAGATCGAGACAATCGAACGATTCTTGCCGGAAGAGAAGAAAGCCGGACGTATTCTCGAAGGCGACTTGTCATCACAAGTCAGCGAACTCGTTCAACTTCTTCGCACAGAAGCGAAAGTCATTTAAGGGGGAGATCATAGATGAAAGCTTTAGTACTCGCAGAGGCGCGTGAAGGCGCATTACGTAACGTATCATTTGAAGCAATCGCAGCGGCGAAACAATTGACGGACGATGTGACGGCAGTCGTGATTGGGGATCACGTGCAAGCACTCGCTCAAGAGCTCGGAGAATACGGTGCAGGCCGCGTTCTCGTTGTTGAAGATGAACGGCTCAAGCACTATACGCCAGACGGATACGGACAAGTCCTTCGTCAGTTGATTGACCAGGAAAGCCCGGATCTGATTGTCCTCGGACATACGGCCCTCGGAAAAGATATCGCACCGAAACTCGCGGCTCGACTTGATGCCGGTCTGATCAGTGATGTCGTTTCCATCGAGGGAACGGGGCAAGACGCGGAGTTTGTCCGTCCGATTTACTCAGGAAAAGCGTTTGAAAAAGTGAAGTTCAAAGAATCAGTCATGTTCTTCACGATTCGTCCGAACAACATCGATGCATTGCCGCGCCAAGCAGGTGCGAGCGTGACGGTCGAGACACCGGCAGTCGAAATAAAAGACCTTGCGATGATCGTCAAAGAAGTCGTTCGCAAAGCGACAGGGAAAGTCGACTTGTCAGAAGCGAAAGTCATCGTCGCGGGTGGTCGCGGCGTGAAGAGCGAAGACGGCTTCAAACCGCTCGAAGAGCTTGCTGAACTGCTCGGTGGAGCGGTCGGTGCTTCACGTGGAGCATGTGACGCGGACTACTGTGACTACGCACTCCAAATCGGTCAAACCGGTAAAGTCGTCACACCGGACCTTTACATCGCTTGCGGGATTTCAGGTGCGATCCAGCACTTGGCTGGGATGAGCAACGCGAAAGTCATCGTCGCCATCAACAAAGACCCGGAAGCAAACATCTTCAGCGTGGCGGATTATGGCATCGTTGGCGATTTGTTCGACGTCGTCCCGATGTTGACAGAAGAATTCCGTAAACACCTCGTCAATAGCTAAGAGGCAAAACGTTTTGGAGTTTTTACCCTCCGTGGTATACTCTGAACATGAAATGCATGAGGGTTCTTTATTTCGAGCTCTCTCATCTTATTGGGGAGGTATTTACTAAAATGGCTATTAAACATGCAACGACTCAATCATTTGAACAAGACGTAAAAGAGGGCGTAGTCCTCGTAGATTTCTGGGCAGCTTGGTGTGGACCATGCCGCATGATCGCACCGGTTCTTGAAGAACTCGATCAAGAGATGGGCGACAAAGTTCAAATCGTCAAACTCGACGTGGACGAAAACCCAGAAGTAGCGGGTGCTTTCCAAATCCAAAGTATCCCGACACTCATGATGTTCAAAGACGGACAACCTGTTTCGAAAACAATGGGCTTCCAACCAAAAGAAGCGCTCAAAGAGTTTATCGCGACAGCACAATAAGTCAATCGACAGCCGATCATCAGATCGGCTGTTTTTTTGTTTGGATTCAAGGGAAAAAGGATTAGATAGGAGAAACTGGTTCGGATTCGATTCAAGTTCAAATAACCATGACTTTGATTGGTTCCGTTTACATAACGTAGTCTCCTCAAAATTTTTTTTATGATTTTCTGTCGCGTCTCTTCATATTTAACAGAATGGGATGAATTCAAGGCGCGACGAACATACTGGAAGCTTTTATCATGGAAACAGACTGAAAATTTGCGCTATACTCATGAAGAAGATGTGATGGAGTCAAGTGAACTTACTTTACGACTCTGTTCGAAGGAGGAATTTTCTTGTCGGTTTTACATCTAGCTATTTTATTGCCGCTGCTCGCGGCTCCGTTCATCCCGTTATTCTTCTGGGGACTGAAGCGGATTCATACAGGATGGTTCGTCCTCATCGTACCGGTTCTTCTGTTTACGTACTTTGCCGGATACATGCCAACAACGAGTGCAGGAGAAGTCGTCACAAAGACAGTGTCCTGGATGCCTTCGCTCGGTGTGGAATTCACAGCGTATGTTGACGGACTCAGTTTGTTATTCGCTCTTTTGATTACCGGAATCGGGGCGCTTGTCGTCTTGTATTCCATTTACTACTTGGATAAGGACAAAGAGTCACTTGGACATTTCTACGTATACTTGTTGATGTTCATGGGGGCGATGCTCGGGGTTGTGCTTTCAGACAACATGATTGTGATGTACATGTTCTGGGAACTCACGTCGATTTCATCTTTCCTCTTAATCGGGTATTGGTATGAAAAAGAACGTTCTCGTTACGGCGCGCAGAAATCGATGCTCCTTACGGTGTTTGGGGGACTTGCGATGCTCGGGGGGATTATCCTCTTGGAATCGATGGTCGGTTCATACAGCATCCGTGAGATGGTGGCCAACCAAGCGGTCATCGCTGAGAGTCCGCTCTTCCTCGTCGCGATGGTATTGATTCTCCTTGGGGCCTTCACGAAGTCTGCCCAGTTCCCATTCCATATCTGGTTACCGGATGCGATGGAAGCCCCGACGCCGGTCAGTGCATACCTGCATTCGGCGACGATGGTCAAGGCCGGTCTTTATCTGGTCGCCCGGATGAGCCCGGTGTTCCAGGAATCGCCGGTTTGGTTATGGACGATCGCCTCGGTTGGGATGTTCACGATGTTCTGGGGGTCGTTCAATGCGGTCAAACAGACGGATTTGAAAGGGATCCTCGCGTTCTCGACCGTCAGTCAGCTCGGGTTGATCATGTCTCTTCTCGGTCTCGGGGCGGCAGCGCTTCATTACGAGGGGTTGGACGAGAACATTTATATGGTGGCGACCATTGCAGCCATCTTCCATTTGATCAACCACGCGACGTTCAAAGGCTCGCTCTTCATGATGGTCGGGATTATCGACCATGAGACCGGGACGCGGGATGTGCGAAAGCTCGGCGGTCTCATGACCGTCATGCCGATCTCATTCACCGTTGCCGTCATCGGGTCATTATCTATGGCAGGTCTTCCGCCGTTCAACGGCTTTTTGAGTAAAGAGATGTTCTTGAAGGCGACGACCAAAGTGGCCTCGATGGATTTCTTCGCATTGGATTCAATTGGTCTCATCTTACCGATTGTCGCATTTATCGGAAGTGTGTTTACGTTCATCTACAGTTTGTTGATTTTCACGCGGACGTTTATGGGGAAAGCGAAGTTTGAGCTGTTACCGAAAACACCTCATGAAGCACCGGTCGGCATGTTGATTTCGCCTGTCATTCTCGCGATTCTCGTCGTCGGATTCGGTTTGTTCCCGAACGTGTTGTCCCACTCTTTGATTCAACCGGCCGTCGAAGCGATTTATCCATCGCTTGTGGCAGGTGGGGAAGAGGTTGAGGTTCATATTTCCTTCTGGCATGGCTTGACTCCTGAACTCATGATGACAATCGGAGTCGTCTTGCTCGGAACGCTTCTGTTCTGGCAGATTGGAAGATGGATGGGCATTTATAACCGCATTCCGCATCGTTTGACGTTGAACGGGATGTACGACGGCTCGCTCGTCTGGTCGAATAAGGCAGCGTACCGGTTTAAGGATAACTATATGACCGGCTTCATTCGCTCTTACTTGATTTATATCTTTGTATTCTTGTCTGGCATGATGTTGTTCACGATGGCATGGCTTGATTTGTTCAACTTCTCATTCGAGAATTTGGCAGAGATTGCGCCATATGAATACGTGCTCGGCGCAGTCGTCGTGTTAGCGGCATTGGCCATTCTGTTCATGCGCTCACGTCTCCCGTCGATTATCCTGCTTGGTGTAGTCGGGTATGGGGTTGCGCTCTTCTTCGTATTCTTCGGGGCACCGGACTTGGCGCTTACACAGCTCGTCATCGAGACGGTTTCGGTCGCACTCTTCTTGCTCGTGTTCTACCACATGCCGGACATCAGTAAAAAAGAAGTTCGGATGCGTTTCAAGATTGGAAATGCGATGATTGCGATTCTAGTCGGGGCAACGGTCACGATGCTCAGCTTCATGGCCCTCTCGAACAAATCGCTCACATCGATTTCGGAATACTACAAAGAGAACGTATACGAGCTAGCTGCAGGGAAAAACATGGTCAACGTCGTCTTAGTCGACTTCCGTGGATTTGATACCTTGTTTGAAATCGTCGTTCTCTCGCTTGCTTCACTCGGGATTTACACGATGATTAAATTTAGAACGACACGACGTACGAAAGGAGAAGGTGCACATGAAGCGCAAAAGCAAACCCGTCAATGATGTCATTCTGCAGACGGCGGCCATCATCATCTTCTTCATCATCGTCATTTTCTCAATCGATTTATTCTTCGCCGGTCACTATTCACCGGGGGGAGGATTCATCGGGGGATTGATGACGTCTTCGGCACTTGTTTTATTGTTGCTCGCATTTGACTCGCAGACGCTTAAAACCGTCCTGCCGATCGATTACCGGTTAATGACCGCTACAGGATTATTGATTGCGTTAGGAACATCGTTACATTCAATCTTTTGGGGTCGCCCGTTCCTGACGCATGCCTATGATAAGTTTCACTTGCCGCTTCTCGGTGAGCAGACCCTTCATACGGCGATTGCGTTCGACCTCGGGGTTTATCTCGTGGTCATTGGTGTCACCATGACGATTATTCAAACGATTGGAGAGAGTGAATAATGGAAGTTTTCATCAGCATCATCATCGGCGTATTGACGATGTGTGCAGTCTATCTTGTTCTCTCAAGGAGTTTGTTGCGCATCATCATCGGTACGGCACTATTTAGTCACGCTGCCCATTTACTTGTGTTGACGACCGCAGGGTTGAAGACAGGAGACGCTCCTGTCCTCGTCCATGGAGTGACCGATTATACGGACCCGCTCCCGCAAGCGCTCGTCTTGACGGCGATTGTCATCAGCTTTGGGGTGACCGCGTTCTTCCTGGTACTCGCTTACCGGACGTACCAAGAGTTGAACACGGATAATATGGAGGAAATGAAAGGAACCGAAACATATGATTAACTTACCGATCTTTCCGATTGTCATCCCGGCCCTTGCCGCCATTATCATGATGTTTATGCCAAAGCGGGTCGTTATCCAGCGCGCCATGGCACTCGGAGCTTTAGTCCTTACGTTGATCGTGTCGCTCTTCTTAGTGCACACGGTCTCTATTGACGGCATTCAAACCCTCAACCTCGGAGACTGGATGGCCCCGTTCGGGATTACGCTCGTCTCGGACATGTTGTCGGCACTTCTTGTTACGACATCGACCTTATTGACGTTGTTCGTCGTCTGGTTCGCCGTCCATTACTTTTTCGAGTCCTATGAAGGGAACTACTTGTATGTCGCGATGTTATTCTTGCTTGTCGGGGTGAATGGAGCGTTCACGACGGGCGATATCTTTAACTTATTCGTCTTCTTCGAGGTCTTCCTGATGTCTTCATACGTCTTGATCGTCCTCGGGGGACGCGGTGTCCAACTACGGGAATCGATTAAGTATCTACTTGTGAACATCATTGCCTCTGCCCTCTTCGTCATGTCCGTCGCGCTCCTCTACAGTGTGACCGGCACGTTGAACTTGGCAGACTTGGCCATGAAGATCCCGCTCATAGAGAATCAGAACGTCATTACGGCCATCGGGGTCATGTTCATCATTGTCTTCGGGATGAAAGGGGCGCTTGTTCCCCTCCATTATTGGCTACCCGGGGCATATGTCGTCGCACCGACGCCGATTCTCGCCATGTTCGGGGCCTTATTGACGAAAGTCGGCGTGTACTCGATTTTCCGTACGTACACGTTGCTGTTTGACGGGAACGGAACGTTTCTTCAAACATTCCTCATGGTGCTTGCGGTCTTGACGATTTTCATCGGGATGACCGGAGCCATTGCCTACAACGATGTCAAACTGATCATCATTTACAACATCATGATTGCCGTCGGTGTCATCTTGTATGGGATTTCTGTCAACACGCAGACCTCGCTTGAAGGGTCACTCTATTATTTGATTCACGACATGTTGATCAAAGCCGTCTTGTTCATGCTCGTCGGAATGATGATCGGCATCACGAAATCTGGACTGCTTCGCGATATGGGTGGATTGATCACCCGTTTCCCAATGCTCGGGTGGACCTTCTTCGTAGCGGCCCTGTCGCTTGCGGGCATTCCGCCGCTTAGCGGATTCTTCGGGAAGCTCTTGATTGTCTCGGGCGGAATGGACGAAGGAGAACTGTTTGCTCCGATTCTCGTCTTGTTATCGAGCCTGTTTGTCCTCTTCTCCGTGATGAAAATTTTCATGTATGGATTCTGGGGTGAAGCGAAACGGGAATACGATGGACCGCTCGCACCGTTTGCGAAACGACTGGTCATTCCGGTTTTCTTGTTACTTGCCGTGTCCGTGGCCTATGGTTTTGGTGCGGAATGGATTCATCCGTATATCACACAAGCGATCGAGCCGCTCGTTAGCCCGGAAATCTACATCGATGCTGTACTAAAGGAGTGAGGACGAGATGGCATATCAATTATTGATTAACTTCTTCCTGGCGTTCATTTGGATGTTCCTCACGGAATCATTCACGTCCAGCGGATTTTTTATCGGTTATTTACTTGGGCTGTTCATCTTGTTCATGATGCGCCGATTCTTTCGCACGGACGGTGGGAGCTTCTATTTCGCACGTGTCTGGAGACTGTTCAAGCTGTTCGTCATTTTCATTCGCGAACTGTTCCTTGCGAACTTTGAAGTGTTGCGACTCGTGATGAGCCCGAAACTAAAAATTCAACCTGGGATTTTCCGTTACGAAACGGAGCTCGACAAAGGATGGAAAGTCAGTCTTTTATCGATGCTCATCACCCTGACACCCGGGACGCTCGTCGTCCAAGTGTCGAGGGACAATTCGGCATTGTACATTCATGCACTCAATATGCCGGATAAAGAAGTGATTAAAAAAGAAATCTATAAGAATTTCGAATTGAGTATTAAGGAGGCGACGGAATGATGAATGTATTGGATGTGCTCATCTATATTTCTCTCGCCATTCTCGTTCTGGCGATGATGTTGATGCTGTACCGTGTGGTTAAAGGACCGACGACAGCGGACCGCGTCATTGCCCTTGACTCGATCGGGATTGCCTTGATTTCCGTCGTCGCATTGCTCTCCATTTTGCTGGACACGACGATGTACTTTGAAGTCATTCTTCTTTTGAGTATTCTGGCGTTCATCGGTACGGTGGCATTCTCGAAATTCCTGGAGAGAGGGGAGATTATTCAAAATGACCGCAACGACGATCTTTGATATTATCACGGGCGTCTTCACGATCATTGGGGTCTTTTTAACGGTCGTCGCCGCCATCGGCCTCGTCCGGCTCCCTGATATTTATTCAAGGACACACGCCGCCTCGAAGAGCTCGACGCTCGGCGTCATGTTTGTCTTGTTTGCAGCGGTTCTCCATGTGTATGTGGATGAACGTGTCTTTGATGCCCGTCTGTTGCTCGGATTGTTTTTCGTCTTGTTGACCGCTCCGGTCGGAGGACATCTCATTTCTCGTGCGGCGCACGCAAAAGGTGTCCCGCTCTGGGAGAAGTCGTTACAAGACGCTTTGAAGGAAGACAAGGAAAAAGGAATCGAATAATCAGCAAAACGGGATTCGCAGTGGATGCGAATCCCGTTTTTTTCAAATCAGGTACGTCAAGTCAGAGGCGGCGGTCGGATAGGCGAACTCTAAGTGTTTCACATGCTGATGGGAGAGATTGTTCTGTATAATGAAAGAAAACAAATTGATCAGTTCGGGAGCGTGTTGACCGATGAGGTGTGCCCCGATGACGTGACCTTCTGCATCAATCAATATACGGGAGAATGCCGTCTCGTCATGAATCCGCTCATATGTGAGGAAATGGGACATCTCATGGTCTCTCACATCAAACTCAATTCCTTTTGCTTTCGCCTCTTCAATGGTCAGTCCGACTTTGGCGATCGGCGGTGTCGCATAGACGATGGTCGGGGCTGGACGTTCTGGAAGAGGACGTGTGTTGCCCCGCAACATGTTCAGGGCTGCAATTCTTCCTTCCTGTCCTGCGAACGGCGTAAGTGCTGGATTTCGACTGTCCGCCACATCACCGGCGGCATAAATGTCCGGATTGCTCGTTTGCAAAAAATCATTCACGATAATGCCTCGTTGATTGGTTTCGACCTCACCAACATCTAAATGTAGTCGCTCGATGCTCGGAATTCTTCCGGTGGCGTTAAGGACGAGACCTTCAAGGGTAGAGTCATCTGAAAGTGTCAGCGTGTCGCCATCAATGCGGACAGGCTCGACCCCATGCCGGATTTCAATCCCGATCCGTCTCGATTCGTCGATCAACCGATTCACGACTTTCCGGTCGAACGCTTTCAACGCTTGTGACCGAATCAGTAACGTCACCTGGCTGCCGAAACGGCGGAAAATGTGAGCGAACTCAAACGCGACATAACCGGCCCCAACGATTAGGATGTGTTCGGGTAAGTGATCGAGGTCGAACACCTCATCGCTCGTAATGGCATGTTCGCCCCCCGGAATATCGAGCGGGCGAGGGGTTTGCCCACTCGCAATCAAAAATTGATGGGCTGAAATCTCATGCCCGTCGATCTGAATCGAGTCTGCATCGACAAAGTGCGGCTCGCCTTGAAATAAATCGATATTTAATTCGTTCCAATGTTGCGTCTTCGATGTTGGAATGGAAAAACGGTATTCGTCGATTCGCTGCTTAAAGGTTGACCAATCAAGTGTGAGTGAACCATTTACCCCGAGCGGTTGCATCTGTTTGAAGCGGGCGATGAGGTCTGCTCCTTCGACGAGCATTTTCTTCGGGTCGCATCCCCGTTGCGGGCATGTCCCACCGAACGTCCAGTTCTCAACAATGGCGATTTCTTTCCCGGCATCGCTTAAAATCGATGCGGCTTGGCTCGCAGCGGAACCACTCCCGATGATGATTACATCGTACCGTTTCATGAAAAACTCCTCCTATACGAGATGTCACACTCTTTTTCCCGTCTCATAGGAACCTAAACTGAGGTGAAATCAATTGAGTCATACGGACCATATAAAACATAAACTAGCACTCCTGCCGGACGAGCCGGGTTGCTATTTGCATAAAAATGAATATGATGAGGTCATTTATGTCGGAAAGGCGAAGAACTTGAAGAACCGTGTCCGTTCGTATTTCACGGGGGCACATGACATCAAAACGATGCGACTTGTCGCTGAGATTCGTGATTTCGAATACATCGTCACGGCGAGTGAACTCGAGGCGCTATTGTTAGAGATGACCTTGATCAAAAAGCATGACCCGAAATACAACATCCGCTTGAAGGACGATAAGACGTACCCGTATATCAAGATTACGAACGAGCCTTATCCCCGTCTCCTGACGACCCGCAAGTTGAAGAAAGACGGAGGCTATTATTTCGGACCTTACCCGAACGCCTACGCGGCAAACGAGACGAAACGTCTACTCGATAAACTCTATCCACTCCGCAAGTGTCAACCGATGCCGAGGAAGCTCTGTCTGTACTACCATATCGGACAGTGCATGGGGCCATGCGAACTCGCGGTCGATACAGAGGACCAGAAGAAAATCGTCAATGAAATTCGCCGGTTCCTGAACGGGGAGACGAGCGAGACGCTCGCGAAACTGAATGTAGAGATGGGGAAAGCCGCGGAGGATATGCAGTTCGAACGCGCAGCAGAGCTTCGGGACCAAATCCGGGCGGTCGAGTCAATCATGAACAAACAAAACATGATCACAGCCGACCCGACGGCCCGTGACGTGTTCGGCTACACGCTCGACCGAGGCTGGATGTGTGTCCAGGTCTTTTACATGCGGGGCGGAAAAATGATTGAACGAGACGTCTCCTTGTTCCCGATGCACGGTGAACCGTCGGAAGAGCTGGAGAGCTTCATCGTTCAATTTTACGAACAAAACGTTGTCCCAAAAGAAATTCTTGTTCCGGAAACGGTTCGTCTGGATCTGTTGAACGAGGCACTGGCCACAAAAGTCATGCAACCGAAGCGGGGCGCAAAGCGTCAGCTACTGGAACTCGCGACGAAGAATGCGACGATCGCCTTGAACGAGAAGTTTGAATTGCTCGCCCGAGACGAGGAACGGACGCTTTTGGCAATGCGTGAACTTGGGGAAGCAATCGGGATCCCGAATTTATCCCGCGTTGACATCATCGACAATGCGAACATTCAAGGGGCGGACGCGGTATCGGCTCTCGTTGTGTTCGAGGATGGGAAGCCGCTCAAGAAAGAGTATCGAAAATATAAAATTCGGACTGTACAAGGGCCGGACGATTACGAGACGATGCGCGAAGTCGTTCGCCGCAGGTTCCGTCGTCTCCTGACAGAAGGGAAGCGTCTGCCTGACCTGCTCCTGATTGATGGCGGGATCGGTCAATTGAATGCGGCACTCGATGTCATCCAAAACGAGTTCGGCCTCGACTTGCCCGTCGGTTCCTTGAAAAAAGATGATCGTCACCGAACGAGTCAATTGTTGTTTGGGGAAACCGGAGCGATCGTCGAGTTGCATCCGCGATCCAGTGCATTCTATTTACTGCAACGGATGCAAGATGAGGTGCACCGGTTTGCCATCACGTTCCACCGGAGCTTACGAACGAAGAAGATGACGAAGTCAGTCCTGGATGAGATTCCAGGGGTCGGTCCGAAACGACGTCAACAGCTCATTCGTCACTTCGGGTCGATGAAGCAAATCCGGCTCGCCTCCCTTGAACAGTTGAAAGAGGCGGGACTTCCGGAGAAGTTGGCGGAGACGGTCCTGCAATACGTCCATGAGGAGACGGATGAATGAAACAGGTCTGGATTCCTCGGGACGTCGGGCATGTGATCCGTTCGTTTTTGACCGAGGTAGAAAAAGCGGTGCCCCACTTGAGGCATGTATACGTTCACGGGTCATTGGCAATGGGTGGATTTCAACCGGACCGAAGTGATCTTGATTTGCTACTCGTGACATCCCGTTCCCTTGACCAGACAGAAAAAGAAGCCGTCCTCAACCTTTGTTTGAAGTGGTCCGCTTCTCCCTATCCGCTTGAATTGAGTATTTTGTCACAGGATCAGCTACAAAATTGGTGCCACCCGAGTCCGTTTGAATTTCATTTTAGTGAAGGGTGGAGAGAGCGGTTCGAACGGGCGGAAGCGGCAATGAAGGCGACGCTTCAGACAGGGGTGCGTGACCCGGACCTTGCCGCTCATGTGAAAGTCATCATGGAGCGGGGAATCGTCTGGAAAGGAGAGGCAATCGAACATATTCTGAGCGGTTACGAGGAATCTCACTTTGAAGACGCGATCCATCGGGATGTGATGGATTGCTTTGATTCGGTCCAGTTCGATCCAGTATACGCATTACTCAATATGGTTCGTGCATTCGCTTATAAGAAAGAGCAATACCTGTTGTCAAAACAAGAAGCCTATTCATGGTTACGCACGCGAAATGATTTTCCGGGGAATATTGAAGCGACGGTACGGAAAGCGTCCCTTGTATATAGCGGGGAAGCCCATTCTTTCTCAAAGGAAGAACTGGACGAGGCGGTCGCTTTCTTTTGGGACCAATTCAAAAAATAAGAGCCGATGCAATCGCATCGGCTCTTATTCGTAGTCATCTTTACGGTCTAGTTGGACGGTGATTTGGACGGCTTTTCGTGACGGCTCGGCGTAGCCTTCCGCCACACATTGGAAACGTCCTGCAATCTGTTCGGCCAAAAAACCTGCTTCAAGCTGATAATAGCCAGTCGCTTTTTCCTGGGTCGCGGGTGGAGGGACCAATTCAAAAGTGAATTTGTTGCCTCTCTCTTTTACAGGGGTCAACAGTCCCCATCCAGCTTCCATGAAGAAAGCACTCAACTCATCGTTTGTCATTGTCGGGAACTTACGGGCGACCCGTTTTCCTGACCAGTAGATGACTTGGGCGTAATCATCGCCTAGCAAGTCCGTCAACACATAGTCGCGAAGTAATTCAATCGCGAAAATAGGTTGGCTCATCGTTTCCATTCCCTACCATCACTCCAATCTCTCTATATCATTATAACGAGCAATTCGGATTTGGTCACCGTGTATTTTAAAGAATGTGGGATAAATCGGTTAGGTTATCTTGTCATACAATTTTCACAAGAGTAGAATAGGAGTCAGAAAGCTATATCTGCATTTGAAAACGCTTTTATTGACAAAACGAGCCAGTGCTCGTAAAAAGGGGGAACTAGAATGGCTTCGCATCGTGACTACTTTAGTCGTAAAGTCCATTCGCTACTTGGGGTCATCCCAATCGGTTTGTTTTTGATCGTTCACTTGACGGTCAACTACTACATCGTTGATGGGGTGGAGTCTTATAACAAGGCAGCAGAATTTATGGAGAGCTTACCGTACCTGTATTTCCTTGAGGTGGCGCTCATCGCGTTACCAATGCTTTTCCACGGGGTATACGGCGTGTATTATGCGTTTCTCGGGTCAATCAACTCGAACCGTTACTCATATGCACGAAACTGGATGTATCTCTTCCAGCGCTTCACGGGAGTCATTCTCGTCATCTTCATCTCGTGGCACGTTTGGGAAACGCGTCTCGCGAAGTTGCGTGGCGTTGAGGTGAACGCGGAGATGATGCAAAACATCGTCGACAATCCGCTTATGCTTCTTTTCTACATAGTCGGGATCCTTTCGGCTACGTTCCACTTTGCGAACGGTCTTTGGTCGTTTGCAATCACATGGGGAATCACACAGTCACCTCGTTCACAACGCTTCATGAGCTACGTATCAGGTGCCGTGTTCTTGGCACTATCTTTTGTCGGCATCCGTTCGATTTTGACGTTTGCAGGCATCTTGTAATTAGGGGGAATTTTTCATGGCAAATCAAAGTTTGATCGTCATCGGTGGCGGTCTGGCTGGACTCATGGCGACCATCAAGTCGGCTGAGATGGGTGTTCCGGTAAAACTATTCTCGCTTGTACCAGTCAAGCGTTCACATTCAGTTTGTGCTCAAGGCGGAATCAACGGTGCCGTCAACACGAAAGGGGAAGGGGATTCTCCTTGGCAGCATTTTGATGACACGGTATATGGAGGCGACTTCCTTGCCAACCAACCGCCTGTTCAAAAAATGGCGGAGGCCGCTCCGAAAATCATTCACATGTTCGACCGGATGGGCGTCATGTTCAACCGTACGCCGGAAGGTCTCTTGGACTTCCGTCGTTTCGGAGGAACCTTGCACCACCGTACGGCTTATGCCGGGGCGACGACAGGTCAACAGCTCCTTTACGCACTCGATGAGCAGGTTCGCCGTTACGAGGCACAGGGCCTTGTAGAAAAATACGAGGGATGGGAATTCCTTCGTGCTGTCATCGATGAGGAAGGCGTCTGTCGCGGAGCGGTTTGTCAGGATCTTCGTTCGATGGAAATTAAAGCGTTCCCATCTGACGCGGTGATCTTAGCGACAGGTGGCCCTGGGGTCATCTTCGGAAAATCGACAAACTCGGTCATCAACACCGGGCAAGCGGCTGCGGCGGTTTACCGTCAAGGTGCCGTCTATGCGAACGGAGAATTCATTCAAATTCACCCGACGGCGATTCCTGGGGACGACAAACTCCGTCTCATGAGTGAATCGGCTCGTGGGGAAGGTGGACGTGTCTGGACGTATAAAGACGGGAAACCTTGGTACTTCCTCGAAGAGAAGTATCCGGCATACGGAAACCTCGTACCGCGTGACATCGCGACGCGTGAAATCTTTGACGTCTGTGTCAACCAGAAGCTCGGTGTCAACGGCGAGAACATGGTCTACCTCGACTTGTCTCATAAAGATTCGAAAGAACTCGATATCAAACTCGGAGGAATCCTCGAGATTTACGAGAAGTTCGTCGGCGACGACCCACGTAAAGTCCCGATGAAGATTTTCCCGGCAGTCCACTATTCGATGGGCGGACTTTGGGTCGACTACGATCAAATGACGAACATCCCGGGACTGTTCGCTGCGGGTGAATGCGACTACTCGATGCACGGTGCGAACCGACTCGGCGCGAACTCACTCCTCTCTGCCGTGTTCGGCGGGATGGAAGCAGGTCCTGCAGCCGTCACCTATATGCGCGGTCTCGACCAGGCAACCGAGAGTGTGCCGGAAGCGCTCTTCAACTTCAATGAACGTGAAGAAATTGAACGCTTCAACAACATCCTGACGATGGACGGTACAGAAAACGCATACCAAATCCACCGTGAGCTCGGTGAACTCATGACGGATAACGTCACGGTCGTCCGTTACAATGACAAACTTAAAGAAACAGACAAGAAAATCCAAGAATTGCGTGAACGTTTCCATAACATCTCGGCTACGGATACGGCACGTTGGAGCAACCAAGGGGCATCGTTCATCCGACAACTCGACCACATGCTCGACCTCGCACGCGTCATCACACTTGGCGCCCTCAATCGCGACGAGAGCCGTGGTGCGCATTACAAACCGGAGTTCCCGGAACGTGATGACGAGAAGTTCATGAAGACGACGATGGCACGTTACAAAGATGGGGAAGTCGATCTCTCATATGAAGATATCGACGTTTCGTTAATCCCGCCACGTAAACGGGATTACTCGAAGAAAGGGGCGAAGACGAAATGACGACGCCGATGCAATCTGAACAAAAAGACATCCGCTTCATCATCGAACGACAGGATGGACCGGATCAAGCGACCTATACAGAAGAATTCACGGTGCCATACCGTCCGAACATGAACGTCATCTCAGCACTCATGGAGATCCGCCGGAACCCGGTTAATGCGAATGGGGACAAGACGACACCGATCAACTGGGACATGAACTGTCTTGAAGAAGTGTGTGGCGCCTGCTCGATGATCATCAACGGCAAGCCGCGTCAGTCTTGTACTGCACTCGTCGACAAGCTCGAGCAACCGATCCGTCTCGCACCGATGAAGACGTTCCCGGTCATTCGTGACCTTCAAGTCGACCGTCAACGTATGTTTGACGCGTTGAAAAAAGTGAAAGCTTGGGTTCCAATCGATGGAACATACGACCTCGGTCCTGGACCGCGTATGCCGGAAAACAAACGCCAATGGGCGTATGAGTTGTCAAAATGTATGACGTGCGGGGTTTGCCTTGAGGCATGTCCGAACGTCAATGACAAATCGGACTTCATTGGACCAGCTGCCATTTCACAGGTTCGCCTCTTCAACTCGCATCCGACAGGCGCCTTCCATTCGGAAGACCGTCTCGAGGCACTCATGGAAGATGGTGGCATCATGCAGTGCGGAAACGCACAAAACTGTGTCGAGGTTTGTCCGAAAGGCATCCCGCTCACGACATCGATCGCTTCAATGAACCGTCAAACGACACTTCACTCGTTCAAGCAGTTCTTCGGAAGCGACAAAGATCGCACCGGTTCTGCGGTTAAGGCGTAAGATTGCCGATGACCAAGTACTTTCGAGAGCCCGATTGGGAGACACGTGTCAAAGCAGGGATTGCGTTAGATGTGAAGGTTCGCTTTTCGGAGTGTGACCCGTACGGACATATGAACAATACCATCCCGTTCATTTACTTCGAGGACGCCCGAATCGAGCTCCTCGAGGCGACGGGATTCTCTTTGAAAGATGGATTCGTCGTTGTGGCGGATGCGCAATGTGATTACGTCCGACAAGTCATGCCCCGTCAACAATTGACGGTGTATGCCAATGTCTTGACGGTCGGAAATACTTCATGTGATATTCATTACGGGGCATATGACGGAGCACAACTTCTGTTCGCCGGACGCACGAGCCTCGTCCATTTGTCGAAGCAAGGCCGTCCGATGGAATGGACTCCGGAATATAAAAATCGCTTGCAGAATTTTAGTGAATCCGCTATTATTTGATAATGAGTTCACAAACAAAAAATATTCTGCCGGTTCGCCTGTAGAATTGAATTTTGAAGGGAGACCATCATCTCATGGAAAAAACGTTCACAGTCGTTGCTGATTCAGGAATTCACGCTCGTCCAGCTACACAGCTTGTTAACACAGCATCTAAGTTCCAATCAGACATCAACCTCGAGTACAATGGTAAAACAGTAAACTTGAAATCGATCATGGGTGTTCTTTCACTCGGTATCGCAAAAGATTCAACAATCAAGATCACTGCTGAAGGTGAAGATGCAGAAGAAGCGATCAACACGCTTTCTGACATGCTCACAAGCGAAGGTCTTGCACAGTAATTCGGGTAAAGGACGAGGCGCCACTGGCGACCTCGTCTTTTTTTGTCATGGGACCGTTTCTTTTTCCGTGAGATGTTTTTTGATAAGATAAGTGGGAATGGAAGTGATGAATATGAAACAAGCGATTGGAGTGCTCGATTCAGGCGTCGGCGGCTTGACCGTGGTCAAAGAATTGATGCGCCAGCTCCCAAAGGAAGAAATCATCTACATCGGGGACACCGAGCGATGCCCGTACGGCCCGCGTCCACACGATGAGATTGAAGCTTACACGTGGGAACTGATCGAATTTTTATTGAAAAAACAAGTCAAAATGATTGTCATCGCCTGCAATACGGCGACGGCTGTCGTTTTGAAAGAGGCGCGGAAACGCCTTGATATTCCGGTCATCGGTGTCATCGACCCGGGTGCCCGGGCTGCCGTTAAAGGCACACGCAACAAACATATCGGGGTCATCGGAACGAAGATGACGATCGAGAGTGGTTCGTATGAAAAAGCACTGCGCCATGTCGCAGGTGAGGTCGATGTCTATTCGTTGGCGTGCCCACCGTTTGTCCCGCTCGTCGAAGCAGGCGAGTTGTCTGGCGATCGTGTTCATCAAATCGTCAAGGATACGATTTGTCCGCTGCAATCTTCGGAAATGGACACATTGATTTTGGGATGTACGCATTATCCGCTCCTGGCTCCGGTCATTCAAGATGTCGTCGGTCCGGAGGTTCATCTGATTTCATCCGGTGACGAAACCGCGCTTGAAGTGGCGGCGATTCTAGATTATCAGGAATTGGAGAATGATTTGGACACGGTGCCGGGTCACAAGTTCTTCGCAACGGGAGATGTCGAACTGTTCGACCGTCTTGCGACAGAATGGCTCGGGCATCCGGTCCATGCCGAGAAAGTCGAGGTGACCGGAATCGATGCGTAAAAATCGAGAAAACAACGAGTTGCGACCTGTTGAGATTGTGCCGCATGTGAATAAACACGCCGAAGGGTCTGTCCTGATTTCGATCGGAGACACGAAGGTCATCTGTACGGCCACCGTTGAAGAACGGGTTCCGAATTTCCTTCGTGGAAAACGACAAGGGTGGATCAATGCTGAATATGCGATGCTCCCACGGGCGACCGGAGACCGGACCGTCCGGGAATCGGTTCGTGGCAAACAGTCCGGACGCACGATGGAGATTCAACGTTTGATCGGACGTTCGTTACGTTCGGTCGTCGATTTGGAACGGCTCGGTGAGCGCACGATCTGGATTGATTGTGATGTCATCCAAGCCGATGGCGGCACACGAACGGCGTCGATCACCGGAGGATTTTGTGCACTCGTCTTAGCGGTCGATCGATTAATCCGTCAAGGAAAGCTAGACGATACCCCGATCAAGGAAGGCGTTGCAGCCATCTCGGTCGGGCGGACGGATGAACTGGTTCTTGACTTGAACTATGAAGAGGACGCTGCCGCTGAAGTGGACATGAACGTCGTCATGACGGCGAGCGGTCGTTTCGTCGAAGTACAAGGGACAGGTGAAGAAGCTACCTTTACCTTAATGGAAATGAACGACATGCTGGCACTCGCACAAGACGGGATTGAAAAGTTATTCCACGTTGCAGAGGAAGCACTCGGTGCCTCCTGGTGGTATGTCGGAGAACGTTCGGAGGAGACATTATGAAGTTGATTCTAGCAACACACAACCCGGGAAAAGTGAAAGAGTTGGAAGGAATGTTGACCCCGCTCGGTTTTGAGGTCGAATCGCTTTTGGATTACCCGGACGCGCCTGAAACGGACGAGACCGGGACGACGTTTGAAGAAAATGCGGAACTGAAAGCGACGGAAGCCGCCCGCTACTTCGGACATGCCGTCTTGGCGGATGACTCGGGACTCGAAGTCGATGCACTCGACGGAGCGCCTGGCGTGTACTCTGCCCGCTTTGCCGGTCCTGAAAAGTCTGATGAGGCGAACAACGCTTTGTTGCTTGAAAAATTGAACGGGACATCGAATCGCGGAGCCCGTTTCGTCTGCACGTTATGCTTGGCCAAACCGGACGGGGAAACCTTGACGGTACGGGGCACGCTCGAAGGCTCAATCGGATACGCGCCGCGCGGTGAGAACGGATTCGGATACGATCCACTCTTTATCGTGCCGTCGCTTCATAAGACGGCAGCGGAATTGGAGCGCGAAGAAAAAGCGGCAATCAGTCACCGCGGTCAGGCGTTGCGTAAGCTGCAGGAAGCCATCGTACCATTCATGAAAGGGTGAGGGTTATGCGATTTCTCATTGTGAGTGATAGTCACGGTTTAACGGAAGAACTGCTCGAAATTTTTAATCGGCACGAACAAGAGATTGACGACGCATTTCATTGCGGGGACTCCCAGCTCGCATTGGTGGATGAACATCTGCTTCCGTATCATACCGTACGAGGCAACTGTGACTTTGGCGGCGACTTGCCGCTCGAACGAATCGAGAATACACCTGAAGGAACGATTTTGATGGTCCATGGGCACCATCACGATGTCAAATATGACTTGAACCGACTGCGCTACCGGGCTGAAGAAATCGGGGCAAGCGTTGTCCTCTTCGGTCATTCGCATGTCGCCGGGGCATTGATTGAGGACGGGGTCCTCTACATCAATCCGGGCTCGATTCGGATGCCGCGTGGCCGGACGGACAAGACGTATGCGCTTCTCGAATTAGGAGACGGGGCGGCCTCGGTTCGTTTCTATCGTTCGGAGGACGGTTCGCATGTGAGTGACTTGGACGTAGAAGGAAGACTCTGAGGCATAAATGGAAAGAATCGATTGACAGAGAACCATTTTTCTATTATAGTTTTCATGTCAATGTCCCAATAGCTCAGCAGGATAGAGCAACGGCCTTCTAAGCCGTCGGTCGGGGGTTCGAATCCCTCTTGGGACGCTTCCATTAAAATAGAGATGGTCTCTACGGAGATCGTCTCTTTTTTCATTTTCTGGGAAATTGATTGACAATGAATCAAGTCCTAACGGAAGATGAAGAGGAGTGGGAGAAAGGGTGTGGGAAGATGGAGAAGGAAAAAGATTATCCGTTCCCGGGGAATTGGTCACGTCTTCATAAAATGATTCAAGAAGCGGATGCGGCTGGTGAGCGTCAGCGGATTGAGCCGATCTTATGGGACTGGTATCAGACGATTCCGGGGGACCCGTTTATTTTCATGGAAATCTTCCAGTGCGTGATGGAACGACCAGACGAGGCGGACACGATTGAAAAGCTCCAGGAATTGGTCGCCATTCACATGGCGGAAGCGGAAGAACCGGCATCGGGCGGACTGCAAATCGCACAGTATTACATCATGCGCGATCAGCCGTTTGAGGCGGCGCATTGGATCAATCGCTATCTTGAGTGGCAGGATGAAAAAGACACGGTAAACACGCAGGCACATCAGGTGCTACAAGTGTTGAAAATGACCGAGTTCCCTTCTGCCATCGCCAAGTTGAAACGGACGTTGACGCGTGGAAGTGCGGGAGAACAAATCGAGATGCTCCAGCATGTACATTTCAATATCGACGCGGTGCTCGACAATGTTTTAAACGATTTGCTTCTTTCCGATCGACCAAAGCTGGTCAAGCTGGTCGTATTGGAGAAGGCGTTCGTTGAACAACCGGTCGTCGAATGGAACGATCTCGGAACACGTCATCGCTTGTCACGTGATGAGGCGAGTGAACAGATTGCGACTTGGGAAACAGTCGTCACGACGCTTCAAAAACGGGTAAAAGGGGACGAAATCGGGACGCAGTTGTTGATGAACTATATGTATTCACATTATCCGTATGTCCCGGCAGAGGTGGAAGAGATTGATCGTGCCATCGAGTCTGCCAAACAGGCGATTCTGCAGGATGAAAAACCGGATGGTCTAGCCGCTGAAGTATTGGAGGCCGATCTACGCTTTACACAGGCGTTATTAGACTAAATCCTTGTGTGCACACCCCGGATTTATGCTATAATACGGATTGTTGTACATTTTTGTACGGTATAAACGAATTGTTGGAGGGACTTAGCATGACAGCAAAATGGGAAAAAACAGCAGGCAGCCAAGGCGTACTCACGTACGAAGCACCTGCAGAAGCTTTTGATAAAGCAGTTGACGCCGCATTTAAAAAAGTCGTCAAAGACTTGAACGTGCCTGGCTTCCGTAAAGGGAAATTGCCACGCCCAATGTTCAACAAAATGTACGGAGAAGAAGCACTCTACCAAGATGCGCTCGACATTCTCTACCGCGACACAATCGAAGGTGCGGTTGAAGAAGCTGGTTTCGAACCAATCGCGCTCGAAAACATCGATGTAGACGGCACGCTCGAGAAAGGCAAACCAGTTACGTTCAAAGTAACATTCGTGGTTGAGCCTGAAGCTGAGCTTGGCGAATACAAAGGTCTTGAGTACGAAGCTGTTGCGACAGAAGTGACAGAAGAAGAAGTGACAGCAGAACTTGAAACACTTCAACAGCAAGGCGCAGAGCTCGCTGTTAAAGAAGGTGCGATCGAAAACGGCGATACAGCTGTCTTTGATTTTGCAGGTTTCGCTGACGGTGAGCAGTTCGAAGGCGGTACAGCTGAGAACTACACACTCGAAATCGGTTCTGGTCAATTCATCCCAGGCTTCGAAGAGCAAATGATCGGCATGACGGCTGGTGAAGAAAAAGACGTTGAAGTAACATTCCCTGAAGAGTACCACGCTGAAAACTTGGCGGGTAAACCAGCGACATTCAAAGTCAAACTTCACGAAGTCAAAACAAAACAAGTTCCTGAGCTTGACGACGAGTTCGCAAAAGACATCGACGAGTCAGTATCTTCACTCGAAGAGTTGAAAGCGAAAATCCGCGAGCGCTTAGAAGCTGGCAAGAAACAAGAAGCTGAAGGAACAATGCGCGACCAACTCGTTGAGCAGGCAACTGCAAACGCGACAATCGACGTACCTGCAGTACTTGTTGAACAAGAAGTAGACCGCATGGTTCAAGAGTTCGGTTCACGTGTTTCTTCACAAGGAATCGACCTCAACATGTACTTCGAACTCACAGGAACTTCTGAAGAAGCAATGCGCGAAGAGATGAAAGAGCAAGCTGAAGAGCGCGTAAAAGCTCGTCTCGTCTTGAAAGCAATCGCTGAAAAAGAAGCTGTTGAAGTATCTGACGAAGATGCTGAAAAAGAGCTCGAAGAAATGTCTAAACTTTACAACATCGCGCCAGATCAACTCCGCACGATGCTCGCACCACAAGGTGGTCTTGAGACACTTAAAGGTGACCTCAAATTCCGTAAAGCGATCGACATCCTCGTTGAGAACGGAAAAGCGAAGTAATTCGATTTACAGTGGGACGACTGCTCAGCGGTCGTCCTTTTTTGTTGAGCAGGTTGCATGTGTAATTCTTTGAAGTCCTCTATAAGTTCATGCTACAATTATTTCAACGCAGAGATGTAAATGTTGTTTCGAGGTGGATGACACCAGAAAAACACAAATAGGCGATTTATCGCACTTACATCCATTTTCACCACAGAAGGGGTGTACCGAATGTTCAAATTTAACGAGGAAAAGGGGCAACTCAAGTGCTCGTTTTGCGGAAAATCGCAAGAACAAGTCCGTAAATTAGTCGCCGGTCCTGGCGTATACATTTGCGACGAATGTATCGAACTTTGCAATGAAATCGTTGAGGAAGAACTCGGTGTGGAGGAAGAAGTCGAATTTAAAGACATTCCAAAACCACAAGAGATTCGTAATGTCCTCGATGAGTATGTCATTGGTCAAGACCGTGCAAAACGCTCACTTGCTGTAGCCGTCTATAACCACTATAAACGAATCAATGCGGGTGGCCGCGCAGATGATGTCGAGCTTTCGAAATCGAACATCGTCATGATTGGACCAACAGGTAGCGGGAAGACGCTCCTCGCTCAGACAATGGCACGCATCTTGAACGTCCCATTCGCGATTGCGGATGCGACGAGCTTGACGGAAGCCGGTTATGTCGGGGAAGACGTCGAGAACATCTTGCTCAAGTTGATCCAGGCTGCCGACTATGATGTCGAAAAAGCAGAAAAAGGAATCATCTACATCGATGAAATCGATAAGATTGCCCGTAAGTCTGAAAACCCGTCGATTACGCGTGACGTATCGGGTGAAGGGGTTCAGCAGGCGCTTCTTAAAATTCTTGAAGGGACGACAGCGAGCGTACCGCCACAAGGTGGTCGTAAGCATCCGCATCAGGAATTCATCCAAATCGATACGACGAATATACTCTTCATCGTCGGTGGTGCTTTTGCCGGAATCGAATCGGTCGTCAAGCGCCGGATCGGGAAAAAAGTCATCGGTTTCGGAAACGATCAGGAAAACCGCGAGTTGACGCAAGAAGACTTGCTCGCCCGTGCGTTGCCTGAAGACCTTCAGAAATTCGGATTGATTCCTGAGTTTATCGGACGTTTGCCGGTTATGGCGACGCTCACGACGCTCGATGAGGCTGCCCTCGTTGAGATCTTGACGAAGCCGAAGAACGCACTTGTTCGTCAATACGAGAAGATGCTTGAGCTAGATGATGTCGAACTTTCGTTCACGGACGAAGCGTTGATTGAAATCGCGAAGCTTGCCATCAAACGGAAGACGGGTGCACGTGGTCTCCGCTCGATCATCGAAGAAATGATGCTTGATGTGATGTTTACCGTCCCATCGCGCGACGATATCGAGAAAGTCATCATCACTGACGATACGATTACGGGTCTTGCCGGTCCGAAATACGTACTCCGTGATGGTACTGTCGAACAGACAGGGGACAACAAAGAGACAGCATAATTCTTTTAATGAAGAAGGCTCAAACACTCGGCACACCCGAGTTTTGGGCCTTTTTGCACAGGAGGCGTTGTAAATGGAACAGTTACCCATCCTTCCTTTGCGAGGAGTCGTCGTTTATCCGCTCATCGGTGTAACCATCGATGTCGGACGCCCGCTATCCCTGCGGGCGCTCCTTGCCGCAAAGGAGCATGAGACCGATTTAATTGTCGTGACCCAAAAAGAAACGGGGAAAGAATCGCCCGAGCCGGAAGATTTGTATACGGTCGGGACACGGGTTCACATCGCAAAAATGAGTGAGCTCTCGAATGAGACGATTCGGGTTCGTCTCGTCGGTAAAGAACGTGTCCGAGTCGATTCGATCGAATCAACGGACGAAGGTTGGTTTGCCAATGTCGAACCAGTCGAACTCGTCGAAGGGGAAGAAGTCGAGCGGACAGCGCTCGTCCGGCTATTGAAAGAACAGTTCGGCAAACTTGTCGGGAAAATCAAAGGTTTGTCACCGGATGAACGCCGTCGCTTTGAAATGTATGAGCGGCTCGAGTCGCTCACGGATTACATTTCGTCAAAACTCGATGTCGACGTTGAAATCCGTCAAGCGATGCTTGAAGAAGCGGATGCCGTCAAACGGGGGCTTGAACTGCTTGAAATCATGACACATGAAGTCGAAGTCATCGAGCTAGAGCAAGAATTGCGCGAACGGACGAAAAAGACGATTGAACAGTCGCAACGCGAATACTACTTACGTGAACAAATGAAGACGATCCAGCAAGAGCTCGGAGACCAGTCCCAGGAGTCCGAACCGAACCGTCTCCGTGAAAAGCTCGAGGCACTCGACCTGCCGGAAGCGACACGCAAAAACGTGATGCGGGAAGCGGATCGATTGAACGTCGTGCCCGCGACTTCACCGGAATATGCGGTCATCCGTAATTACCTGGACTGGGTCGCTTCGCTGCCATGGGGGATTGAAACGGAAGACAAACTGGATGTGAAACATGCGGCGGAAGTGCTCGATGATGACCATTACGGGTTGGAGTCGGTCAAGGACCGTATTCTCGAATACTTAGCCGTCCGTCAATTGACGAACTCGCTCCGGGGACCCATCCTCTGTTTGGCTGGACCTCCAGGGGTCGGGAAGACATCGCTCGCCCGTTCCATCGCCTCAGCGCTCGAACGGCATTTCGTCCGCGTCTCACTCGGTGGAGTTCGGGACGAGGCTGAAATCCGTGGTCATCGCCGGACGTATATCGGCGCGATGCCGGGGCGGATCATCCGGGGATTGAAGCAGGCGGAAAGCAAGAACCCGGTGTTCCTGCTCGATGAAATCGATAAGATGGCATCTGACTTCCGCGGCGATCCGGCGTCGGCAATGCTAGAAGTGCTCGACCCGGAACAAAACGTCTCCTTCTCGGATCATTACATCGAGGAGCCGTTTGATCTCTCGAACGTCCTGTTCATCGCAACGGCAAACGATGTGTCGCAAATCCCGGCACCTCTTCTTGACCGGATGGAGCTCATTCAAATCGGTGGGTACACGGAACTCGAGAAAGTCGAGATTGCGAAGCGACACTTGATGCCGAAGCAATATAAAGAACACGGCTTGAAGAAGAGCCAGCTCAACATCAAAGAGGACGCACTGTATGAAGTGGTTCGCCGTTATACGCGGGAGGCAGGAGTACGTAGCCTCGAGCGCGTCATCGGTTCACTTTGCCGCAAAGCTGCGAAGCAAATTGCACTTGGTGAGAAAAAGAGCGTCACCATTTCGAAGAAAAGCCTGGGGAATTATCTCGGGAAGCCGAAATACCGGTACGGCAAGGGTGAGACGGAAGATTCGATCGGAGCGGTCACAGGTCTGGCGTACACGGCGTTCGGCGGAGATACGTTGACGATTGAAGTCGCGCTCGCCCCAGGGAAAGGGAAGTTACAATTGACGGGTAAACTCGGTGACGTGATGCAGGAGTCGGCCCAGACGGCGTATAGTTATGTCCGTTCAAACGCGGAGCGCTTCGGGATCGACCCGACGTTTTATGAGCGGCAGGATATTCATATCCACGTCCCGGAAGGCGCGGTACCGAAAGATGGACCGTCTGCCGGAATCACGATCGCGACCGCACTCATTTCGGCTTTAACCGGTAAAAAAGTGCATCGTGACATCGGGATGACAGGAGAAATCACGTTACGTGGCCGTGTCTTACCGATTGGCGGGCTGAAGGAAAAAGCACTCGCTGCCCACCGCGCCGGTTTGACGACCATCGTCATTCCGAAAGATAATGAACGAGACATCGATGACATTCAAGATACGGTACGTGAGAAATTGACGTTTGTTCCCGTAACCACACTCGATGAAGTATTAGACGTAGCATTTGGAGGAGAATAAATGAAGATCAATAAAGCAGAATTTGTGACGAGTGCCGTGGCACCAGACCATTATCCGGTTCATGAGTTACCGGAAGTGGCGCTCGCGGGACGGTCAAACGTCGGGAAATCGTCGTTCATCAATAAGATTTGCCAACGGAAAGCGCTCGCCCGCACTTCTTCGAAACCAGGGAAGACGCAGACGCTCAACTTCTTTAACATCAACGACGAAATCATGTTCGTCGACGTCCCGGGATACGGCTATGCCAAAGTCTCGAAGACGGAGCGTGAGAAGTGGGGCGTGATGATGGAGCAGTATTTGACGAAACAGGAGGCGCTTCGCGGTGTCGTCTTACTCGTCGATATCCGTCATGACCCGACCGGGGATGACGTGACGATGTATAACTTCTTGAAACATTACGACATCCCGGTCATCGTCGTGGCGACGAAGCTGGATAAAATCAAGAAGAGTCAACGGCAAAAGCATGAGTCGGCTGTGAAGCGGAAGCTTCAGTTCGACCCATCAGACCGCTTCGTTGCGTTCTCGGCCGAGACGGCAGAAGGAAAAGATGAAGCCTGGAAAGCAATCTACGATTTGATTTCGGACGGCGAATGAACAAGAGACGGAGGGGAAACCCTTCGTCTTTTCGTTTTCCTCGTCACGAGGTCGGGTAAGTATCGTATAATCATGATAGTACATAGTCATAATAGAATCATAAACGAGGTGAAGGCATGCAACGAATGTTCGAAAGTAAATGGTACCGCGCCCTTTTTTGGACGTTAACCATCTTTTTAGTCATTTGGGTCGGGACACAGATTTCCTTTGTCTTTGAACCGATTCAAGTGATTTTGGCACTTGTCACGGTACCGCTGATCATAGCGGGCTTGTTCTTTTATTTCCTGGTCGGGATCGTCGACTTTCTTGAGAAACGCTTGAAAGGAAAGCGTCCGCTCGCTGTAGCCATCACGTTGGTCGGACTCGTCCTTATTTTCACGATCGTCTTCAGCGTACTCGGTCCGGTGCTCGGGGAGCAGATTACAGCACTGATCGATGCGCTGCCAAGCATCGCGAAAGAGCTGCAACAACAGGCGTTCGCAGTTCGGGACTCACTGCTTGAGAATGACTTCCTGTCGCGATTCATGGCGGCGAACGATGAAATGTTCCGTAACTTGACGACGAGCATCACTTCCTATTTGGGAGACTTGTTTGGAAATATCGCGTCATCGTTCGGTCAGGTCATCGGCTTTGTCACGTCTGCAGTTATTACGGTCGTCGTCATTCCGTTCATGCTCCTTTACATGCTTCTTGACGGGAAGCGTCTGCCGGACGCCATCGTCAAATTGCTTCCATCGAGCTATGAAAAAGAAACCCGCCATATCTTGCACGATATGCATGAAACAGTCCGCAGTTACGTCAATGCCCAAATCCTTGTGGCTTTCTTCGTCGGGATCACCTCGCTCATCGGATTATGGATTGTCGGTGTCGATTATGCGATTTTATTAGCGCTCTTTATGATGGTGACGAACATCATCCCGTACGTCGGACCGTTCTTAGGGGCCGCACCAGCGGTCGTCGTGGCGTTCATCCAGGACCCAATCAAAGTGCTTTGGGTCATCGTGGTCATTATTATCGTCCAGCAGATTGAATCGAACGTCATCTCGCCACTCATTCAAGGGAAGTCGCTCAAGGTACACCCACTCACGATCATCATCGTCTTACTCGTGGCTGGAAACTTGGCAGGGCTCATCGGCATGCTGATTGCTGTTCCATTCTATGCCGTCGCCAAAACGGTCATTCAAAATATTGTACGCATCTATAAATTGCGCGAACGGGAGCAGTATTTAGAAAAAGAAGAGACGGAGAGCCCAATCATCACAGAACCGAACGCATCTGAATAAGGACAAGGGTAGAAATGGGAATTTGTCCATTTCTACTTCTTTTTGTCACAAAAAGTTCTTATTTTATTTCACAAAAATCAAACAGAAGATTATAGTTCGTACATGAAAATTGTTATAATGTACGGTAGAGATTGAAAAAGAAGAGATAACCGTCGGTGGATTTTAGATGAGGGGAAGAGATACATGCATATTGTCGTCGTTGGACTAAATAACAAGACAGCCCCTGTCGCGATTCGGGAGCAGTTCTCGTTTGGGGAGCAGGAAATCGTGGATGCGATGATTGCGCTTCGCGAAGAGAAAAGCATTTTCGAATCGGTTATTTTGTCTACGTGTAACCGGACCGAGCTATACGTCGTGACGGACCAGCTCCATACAGGTCGTTATTACACGAAACGTTTCTTGGCGAACTGGTTCGACTTGGAGATGGACCAATTCACGCCATACTTGTCGATCCGGGAGGGAGAAGAGGCAATCCGCCACTTGTTCCGTGTCACGTCTGGACTCGACTCGATGATCATCGGGGAAACACAAATTTTAGGTCAGGTGAAGACGAGCTTCTTCCGTGCCCAGGAGAATGGGACGACGGGAACGGTCTTCAATAAATTATTCAAAGAAGCAGTCACACTCGCCAAACGTGCCCATACGGACACACAAATTGGGGAAATGTCTGTATCGGTCAGTTCGGCTGCCGTGACGCTCGCACAAGAAATGTATCAGCAATTGGATGACAAGCAAGTGGTCGTCGTCGGGGCTGGTGAGACCGGTGAATTGACGACGCTCAACTTGTTTGAAGCGGGTGCGAAGCAAATCGCCGTCTTCAACCGGACCGAAAGCAAGGCGAAAGCGGTCGCCGACAAATTCCAGGGTCGTGCCCACTCGATTCGCGAGATCGCTTGCGGATTGCTCGATGCGGATATTTTGATCAGCTCGACGGGTGCGAAGGATGCCGTCATCACGTATGAGGATGTCGCCGCCGCGCAGTTGCTACGTCGAAGCCGTCCGCTTCTTTTGATCGACATCGCGGTACCACGGGATATCGACCCGGCCGTTGCGACGCTTCCGGGTGTCCACCTGTTTGATGTCGATGACTTGAACGGAATCGTCAATAAGAACTTGGCGGCCCGCCTCGTCGAAGCAGAGAAAATCGAAATGAAGATTGACGAAGCGATTCAAGAATTCCAATCCTGGCTCGTCACACTCGGTGTCGTCCCCATCATGAATGAATTGCGTGGACGTGCCCTCGACATTCAGGAAGAGACGATGACGAGTCTTGAGCGCAAGCTCGACCATTTGTCGGATCGGGATAAAAAAGTCATCGGGAAGCATATGAAGTCCATCATCAACCAGATGCTTCGTGAACCGATTGATTATATTAAGGATGCTGCCGCACAGCCGGATGCGAACGAGCGGATTGCTCAGTTCATTGAGACGTTCGGTTTAGATGTCGACCTCCCGACGCAAGAGACGGAGACGGACGTCGAAGAGACGGATGCGACGGCTGCAAAAGCACCATTACGCGCATTGATGCGCTAAACGAAAATCAACAGGCGACGTTCGTCGCCTTTTTTTATGAAGGGGAGACTCACTATGCGTAAAATCATCGTCGGCTCACGCCGTTCACAACTCGCCATGACGCAAACGAAATGGTTTATCGACCAATTGAAAAAAGCCGGTGCCGAGAATGAGTTTGAAATTAAAGAAATCGTGACGAAAGGTGACCAAATCGTCGACGTTCAATTATCGAAAGTCGGCGGGAAAGGGTTGTTCGTCAAAGAAATCCAACAACAGATGCTCGACGGAGACATCGATTTCGCTGTTCACAGCATGAAAGACGTCCCGGCCGAACTGCCGGAAGAGCTTTTCATCAGTTGTATGCCAAAGCGGGTTGATGCGCGGGACGTGCTCATCTGCGAGAACGGCTACACGTTCGAGACCTTGCCGAAAGGTGCGGTTGTCGGCACGAGCTCGTTACGCCGTGGAGCTCAGATTTTGGCGGCACGTCCGGACCTCGAGATTCAGTGGATCCGCGGGAATATCGATACACGCTTGAAAAAGCTTGAGACTGAAAACTACAATGCAATCTTACTCGCGAAAGCGGGTCTCGAACGGATGGGATGGACGGACCGTGTCGACTTTGAAGCGCTTGACGCAGACATCATGGTACCGGCTGTCGGCCAAGGTGTGCTCGCAATCGAAAGTCGTAAAGACGATGCGGAAGTGACGAAAGTGTTGCAGCTCCTGCATGACGACGTGACGGCAAAAGCGGCAACAGCGGAGCGGACGTTCCTCAAAGCGATTGAGGGAAGCTGCCATGTTCCGGTCGGCGGATATGCGACAGTGGACGGTGAAAACGTGTCACTTACAGGACTCATCGCTTCCGTAGACGGAAAAGAAGTGCTTCGCGTGACGAAGACATCGACCGACGTGGTCGCGCTTGGACAAGCTGTCGCAGACGAATTGCTCGAACGTGGCGGGCGTGAAATTCTCGCCTCGGTCAATGCGTGACGTCTGGTACACGGGATCAAAACGATTGACCGCTTCGCAACGGGCTAGGCTCGAAGCGAGCGGTCTTTCCGTTCATCACGTCCCGCTCATCCGAACGACGCTGACAGGTAAACCGATGCCGATCGATCGATTCGATTGGCTCGTCGTCACGAGTCAAAATGCCGTCCCGGCACTCCATGAGGTCCCGCGTGATGTACGTGTTGCGGCTGTTGGGGAGAAAACGAAAAAAGCACTCGAAGCCGTGGGATTCACCGTTTCGCTCATGCCGGAACCGTATACGGGAGAAGCGCTGTTTCGTGAATTGAAACAGATGCTGAAACCGGAGGAAACCGTGCTGTTCGCACGCGGCAACCTCGCGAATACGGATCATTTGTCGGTTTTTCCAAATGTGTATGACTGGGTCGTCTATGAGACGGAACCTGTGACGTTATCAAAAACAGAGCAAACGCAACTCGAGACCGTGGAGGCCCTGCTCGTCCTGAGTCCTTCCGCCGTCAACGCGCTCGTCCCCTATGTGGAACGATTCCACGGGACGTGGTATGCCATCGGTGAAGTGACGGAACAGGCCGTTCGAGAAGTGTCCACGTTACCGGTTCGAGTGCCAGAATGTTATACTATGGATGCATTAATACAGTGTGTAGGGGAGGATTTTTCATGAACCAATTCGATCGTCACCGTCGCCTTCGCTCGTCGAAGTCGATGCGTGCCCTCGTACGTGAAAACCATGTTCGAAAAGAAGATTTGATTTACCCGCTCTTCATCATCGAAGGGACCGATATCCGACGCGAAGTCAGTTCGATGCCTGGCGTCTTCAATTTCTCACTCGACCGTCTCGAAGACGAGATTCGTGAGATTGTCGACCTTGGAATCCAGTCGGTCATCCTGTTCGGTGTACCGGAGCATAAAGACCCGGAAGGAAGCGAAGCGTATCACGACCACGGAATCGTCCAGGAAGCGATTCGCAAAGTGAAAGAGTGGGCACCCGAGCTCACGGTCATCGCCGATACGTGTCTTTGTGAATATACGTCGACAGGGCATTGCGGCATCGTGAAGGATGGGGACGTCGATAACGACGCGTCACTTCCGCTTCACGTCCAAACGGCCATCACGCAAGCACGGGCAGGTGCTGACATCATCGCACCGAGTTCGATGATGGACGGATTCGTCGCAGCCATCCGTGAAGGACTCGACCAAAACGGCTTCAGCCATATCCCAATCATGAGCTACGGCGTGAAATATGCGTCCGCGTATTATGGACCGTTCCGTGATGCAGCCCAATCGGCACCAGGAGAAGGCGACCGCAAAGGCTACCAGATGGACCCGGCGAATCGTCGTGAGGCGTTCCGTGAGTCACAATCGGACGTCGAGCAAGGTGCGGACTTCATGATCGTGAAACCTGCGCTTGCGTTCATGGATATCATCCGTGACATGCGCGACTCGCTCGATATGCCAATCGTGGCATATAACGTGAGCGGGGAATACGCGATGATCAAAGCGGCATCGCTCAACGACTGGGTCGATGAGGAGCGAATCGTCATGGAGACGATGGTCGGCTTCAAGCGTGCCGGCGCAGACCTCATCATCACGTATTTCGCAAAAGATGTCTGTCGTTACTTGGAAGGAGACTACTCATGACTTACAAACAAACTCGCTCACAAGAAGCGTTCGAACAAGCACGTCCACTCATGCCGGGTGGCGTGAACAGTCCGGTCCGTGCCTACAAGTCGGTCGGGATGACACCGATCTTCGCAGAGCGCGGAGAAGGGTCACGTGTCTATGACATCGATGGCAACGAATATATCGACTACGTCCTCTCATGGGGACCGCTCATTCTCGGTCACCGCGATCCGGTCGTCACAAAAGCGATCCAGGAACAAGCTGAAAAAGGCTGGACGTTCGGGACGCCGACGGAGCTTGAGACGAAGATGGCAGAGCTCGTCATCGACCGTGTCCCATCAATCGAGATGGTCCGCATGGTCAACTCCGGTACGGAAGCAACGATGGCGGCGCTTCGCCTTGCCCGTGGCTATACAGGGAAGACGAAGATTTTGAAATTTGAAGGTTGCTACCACGGACATGGAGACTCGCTCCTCATTAAAGCGGGATCTGGTGTCGCGACACTCGGTCTCCCGGATTCACCTGGAGTTCCAAAAGAACTCGCGAGCCACACGCTCACGGTGCCTTACAATGACTTGGAAGCAGTCCGCGTCGCCTTTGACAAATACGGCGACGATCTCGCCGGTGTCATCGTCGAGCCGGCTGCCGGAAACATGGGCTTCGTTCCGCCGCAAGCCGGATTCCTTGAAGGACTCCGCGAGATCACGGAGCAAAACGGTGCCCTCCTCATCTTTGACGAGGTCATGACGGGCTTCCGTGTCGGCTACAACTGCGCCCAAGGCTACTTCGGAGTCACACCGGACCTCACGTGTCTCGGGAAAGTCATCGGTGGAGGACTTCCGGTCGGCGCATACGGCGGGAAACGCGAAATCATGGAACAGATTGCGCCGCAAGGTCCGATCTATCAGGCAGGTACGCTCTCAGGTAACCCGCTCGCGATGATCGCCGGTTATACGACACTCTCGCAACTGAAGCCTGAACATTACGAAGAGTTCGAGCGTAAGGCGGACCGTCTCGCCGAAGGCTTCACGAAAGCCGGTGAGAAGTACAACATCCCGCACGACACGAACCGTGCCGGCTCGATGTTCGGCTTCTTCTTCACGAACGAAAAAGTGACGAACTTCGAAAAAGCGAAATCGGCGAACCTCGAGATGTTCCGTTCGTACTATCAGAAGATGGCAGCACGCGGCGTCTTCTTGCCGCCGTCACAGTTTGAGGGCTTGTTCCTCTCGACGGCGCACACAGACGAAGATATCGAGAAGACGATTGCAGCGGTCGAAGCGACATTCAAAGAGCTTCAAGAAGAGTTTTCACTCTAATCTTGACGGCTGACGTTTCTGTCGCTACAATTATTGAACAGATACGATGAATTGCATTGATGAGGAGTAGTACGCATCATTCATTCCTTTATAGAGACGCGACCGCTTGGTGAAAGGTTGTGAGGGATGGACGCGGAAGTCGCCTCGGAGCTGACTTTCTGAATGGAGTAGGAAAGTTCGGTCCATCGACCGTTATTCGATTTTGAGGGCGCCAATTTTGGCGAACTAAGGTGGTACCGCGGAAGATCACGGCTTCTTTCGTCCTTAGCGTAGGACGAGAGTAGCCGTTTTTTGTTGAAAATTTTTAGAGGAGGTTGGGCACATGGCCAACGAAACAAACGAGACAAACGAAATCACCATGCCGACGAAGTACGACCCAAGTGCGACAGAAGCAAAATGGTACGACTATTGGTTAGAGAACGATGTATTTAAAGCAGACGAGGACGATTCGAAACAACCGTACACGATCGTCATCCCGCCACCGAACGTTACGGGGAAACTTCACCTTGGTCACGCGTGGGATACGACGCTCCAGGACTTGTTGACACGCCTCAAGCGTATGCAAGGCTATGACGTCCTCTGGCTCCCAGGGATGGACCATGCCGGCATTGCGACACAGGCGAAAGTCGAACAAAAACTTCGTGAAGAAGGCGTCATGCGTTACGACCTCGGTCGTGAGAAGTTCCTCGAGAAGACGTGGGAATGGAAAGACGAGTACGCGAAGACGATTCGCGACCAATGGTCTAAACTTGGTCTCGGCCTCGACTACTCGCGTGAACGCTTCACACTCGACGAAGGGCTCTCAAAAGCCGTTCAAGAAGTATTCGTTCGTTTGTATGAAAAAGGCTTGATCTACCGTGGCGAATATATCGTCAACTGGGATCCGGCTCAAAAGACGGCCGTTTCGGATATCGAGGTTATTTACCAAGAAGTCGAGGGTGCGTTCTATCATATGAAGTATCCACTCGCTGACGGATCGGGTCACATCGAGATCGCGACGACACGTCCTGAGACGATGCTCGGAGATACAGCGGTTGCCGTCAACCCGAAAGATGAGCGTTACACACACCTCATCGGGAAGACGATCATGCTTCCGGTCATGAACCGTGAAATCCCAATCGTTGCCGACGATTACGTGGACATGGAGTTCGGTACAGGTTGCGTGAAGATCACGCCAGCCCACGACCCGAACGACTTTGAAATCGGAAACCGTCACGAGCTTCCACGCATCCTCGTCATGGACGAAGGCGGGAAGATGAACGAGAACGCCGGCAAGTACGAAGGGCTCGACCGCTTCGAATGCCGGAAGCAGCTCGTCAAAGACCTAGAGGCGGACGGCACACTCGTGAAGATTGAGCCGCACACGCACTCGGTCGGTCACTCAGAGCGTTCAGGCGCAGTCATCGAGCCATACCTTTCGAAACAATGGTTCGTTGACATGGAGCCACTCGCGAAAGCGGCACTCGAAGCACAAGGAAACGACGACACGAAAGTCAACTTCGTCCCAGAACGCTTCGAAGGCACGTACCTCCGCTGGATGGAGAACATCCGTGACTGGTGTATCAGCCGTCAGCTTTGGTGGGGTCACCGCATCCCGGCCTGGTACCATAACGAAACAGGCGAAGTGTATGTAGGGAAAGAGGCACCGGCGGACAGTGAAAACTGGACACAGGACGAAGACGTCCTCGACACATGGTTCTCGTCAGCGCTTTGGCCGTTCTCAACGATGGGCTGGCCGGACACGGACGCACCGGACTTCAACCGTTACTTCCCGACGAGCGCCCTCGTCACAGGATACGACATCATCTTCTTCTGGGTATCTCGCATGATCTTCCAATCACTCGAGTTCACAGGGAAGCAACCGTTCAACGATGTGCTCATTCACGGTCTCATCCGTGACTCGGAAGGACGCAAGATGTCGAAATCCCTCGGAAACGGCGTTGACCCGATGGAAGTCATCGACCAATACGGAGCGGATTCACTCCGTTGGTTCCTCCTTACTGGTTCGACACCAGGGAACGACCTTCGTTTCTATTGGGAGAAGATCGAGTCGACGTGGAACTTCGCGAACAAGATTTGGAACGCGAGCCGTTTCGCCCTCATGAATATGGAAGGGCTCAAGTACGAGGACATCGACCTAACGGGCGAGAAGACGCTTGCTGACAAGTGGATCCTCACACGCTTGAACGATACGATTGACCAAGTGACACGCCTCGTCGACAAGTACGAGTTCGGTGAAGCTGGCCGTTACCTGTATAACTTCATCTGGGAAGAGTTCTGTAACTGGTACATCGAAATGGCGAAACTCACGCTCTACGGTGAGGACGAAGCGGCGAAGCACACGACACGTTCGGTGCTCGCGTACACGCTTGATTCGATCATGCGTCTCATGCACCCGTTCATGCCGTTCCTCACAGAGGAAATTTGGCAACACTTGCCGCACGAAGGTGATTCAATTGTTCGTGCAAGCTACCCGACGCGCCGTGACGACCTTCACTTCGCGGACTCGGTTCCAGCGTTTGAAGCCGTGATGAACGTTATCCGTTCGGTTCGTAACATCCGTGCCGAAGTGAACGCACCGATGTCGAAACCGATTCAGCTCTTCATCTCGACGAGCGACGATGCAACACAAGGCTACTTGAGCGCAAATGAAGCGACAATCGGCAAGTTCACGAACGCGACAGAGCTTGAAATCGGACGTGGCCTCACGGCTCCGGACAAGTCGATGTCCGCAATCATGACAGGAGCGGAGCTCTTCATCCCGCTCGCAGACCTCATCAACTTCGAAGAAGAAATCGCCCGTCTTGAAAAAGAAGTGGCGAAGTATGAGAAAGAAGTCGAGCGCGTGCAGAAGAAACTCGGAAACCAAGGCTTCATCGCCAAGGCACCGGCTCACGTCATCGACGAAGAGAAAGCAAAAGAAAAAGATTACCTCGACAAGCGTGACGCGGTCCGCGCCCGTTTGGAAGAGTTGCGTAAATAATAAAAAGTTCCCCCTTCTGACTGAGCTTGTGCTTTGTCAAAAGGGGGTTTTTTGTTGAAACCGATTAGGCTTCAGTTTCTTCTTTAGGAAGTGGTTCCATCAAATCATTCAAATGCCTTAAAAACTGAAAAAGTGAGATGAGTGAAAAGAATAGAGGGATGATTAGAAACCAATCTCGATGATCAGAAGAAAGTTGCAAAATCTCAAGAAATGACAGACAGGCGAAACCGAGCGAAACGACTGCAATCAATAGACGCATCACGTACCTCCGAAGTAAAAAGTATGTAGGCAATATATAGGTTGAGTGTATCGGATTGTTCCAAAAAAAACCATCCTACAGTGGTAGGATGGTTCACGTCCCGCAAAACGTCTGATACGGATACGTTCGAGGCGGACCTGGTGATACGTATTCGGACGAATGGTCGTAGTTATAAGGTTCGCGTAGTACCTGAAGCAGTGCCTCGGTCGGCCCGAAATCACCGCGCTCCGCTGAAAGGATGGCTTTTTCAACGTGATGGTTACGTGGGATGACAGATGGATTATATTGACGCATGATTCGAACGACGTCTTCGTTTGGCAATCCTTGTTCACCAATCCGTTTTCGCCAAGCCTGAATCCATGCCTTCCCATCTTCACGTGTTGCAAATGGAAGGGATTCAATCTCGCCGAGCGTCAACGAGCGGAACGTATTCGTATAGTCTGCCTCCGTCTCTAACATTAACCGAAGCAATTCATCGGTGAGCGCATCGTCACCTTCTTTTCGGGCGTAAAGACCGACTTTATGGGCAAGTCCGGTGAAGTACGTTTCTTTATACAGTTCGGTGTAGCGGGTGAGCTGTTTGTTCGCCACATCGACTGCCTCTTCTTTTGTTTCGCCAAGGAGTGGCAGCAATGTTTCTGCGAGTCGGGCAAGGTTCCACGAACCGATATACGGTTGATTTGCATAGGCATAGCGTCCTTCATGGTCAATCGAGCTAAAGACGGTATGAGGGTGATACGTATCCATGAACGCACACGGGCCATAGTCGAGACCTTCTCCGCTGATGAACATGTTGTCCGTGTTCATCACGCCGTGAATGAAACCGACAAGTTGCCAGTTCGCGATGAGTCGCGCCTGCCGTTCCACGACACGACCGAGGAATTGCTCGTATCGATTGGGTGCATCCATCAGGTCAGGGTCGTGACGTCTGATTGCATAATCTGCTAGTGCGATGACGTCATCGATCGAACCGGCCGCAGCGGCGTATTGAAATGTGCCGACACGAAGATGGCTCGAGGCGACACGCGTCAACACGGCACCGTGTTTCGGCCCTTGGCGCATGATGGCTTCACCGGTCTTGACGACGGCGAGGGCACGGTTTGTCGGAATGCCGAGGGCGTGCATCGCTTCGCTGATGAGATATTCACGAACCATCGGACCGACGGCGGCACGTCCATCCCCACCACGGGAGTATGCGGTCGGACCGGATCCTTTCAATTGAACGTCAACACGTTTGCCGTTCGGGGTCACCCATTCACCGAGGATCAGGGCACGTCCGTCTCCGAGCATCGTGAAATTACCGAACTGATGACCGGCATAGGCTTGGGAGAACGCGGTCTCCACCTGGCGATTTCCCGCAAACAAGTCAACCTCGTTCTGTATTGCCACTGGGGCAAGACCGAGCGATTCAGCCAATTGCGTGTTGAACAAGACGAGTTCCGGCTTGTCGACCGGGTGAATATTTCCCTGGTCATAAAAGATGTCCCGTAGTTCGAGGTAGCTCGCCTCGAAGTTCCAGTTAGTTGTCATGGCGATTCCTCCTTCTTCGCTTCGAGTATAGCACAGACGCTTTTTCATAACGGCTGTCACGAATTTTGATAAGATAGAACAGAAGTGGAAAGAGTAGGGGTGAGTCGATTGAAGACGAGACAAGATGTATTTGAATGGTTGAGCGGACAGCTTCGGTTTGGGATCAAACCGGGGCTTGAACGAATGAAATGGATGCTCGAACGGTTGAAGTTAGAAGAACTTCCGGCGATTCATGTGGCAGGGACGAACGGCAAAGGATCGACGGTCGCTTTTTTACGTACGATGGCCATGGAACAAGGATTGACGGTCGGCACGTTCACCTCTCCATACATCATCCAGTTCGAGGAACGCATCATGCTGAATGGAGAGCCGATCCGGGAAGAAGACCTTGTCCGGGTGGCAAATCGTGTGAAGGCTTGTGCCGAAGAGGCGCCTGAGACATTGACGGAGTTTGAACTGCTGACCACGATGGCGTGGTTATATTTTCATGAAAAACAACCCGATTTGGTCATCTGGGAAGTCGGTCTCGGAGGTCGGCTCGATTCGACGAACATCCTCGAGCACCCGCTTGCGACGGTGGTCACCTCGGTCGGACATGATCACCAAGGTATTCTCGGGGAGACGATTGAAGAGATTGCGATGGAGAAGTTTGGTGTTATGAAGCCAAGTGTCCCGATGTTCCATGCTTTAGAGGCGGAGAACCTTATTGAACTGATTGAGAAGGAAGGTCAAACCCATCGGTCTCCTGTTCAGTCTGTGCGGCTTCTGGTGAAAACGGTCGAAGACGGGACAGAGACTGTGGTCACGTATGAAGACATGCGACCGGTCACACTCGGCTTGACCGGACGACATCAGGCGGATAATGGGGCGTGCGCGGTCGCAGTCGCCCGTTATTTAAAGTGGGATGAGGCTGCGATTGCTTCAGGTTTGGAGAAAGCGCAACATCCCGGGCGCTATGAACTCATTTCGAGACAACCTCGTATTCTATTGGACGGGGCACATAATAAAGAAGGGATCGAGGCACTCGTTCACCAACTGAGTGTCGAGCGAGAGGTCGTGATCTTAACAGCAATTCTCGAAGATAAGGACCGGGACAGCATGATCCGTTCCCTTCAGTCGGTTGGTGAGGTATTTGAGACGACGTTTGACTTCCCCCGAGCGCGGACGAAAGAGAGTTTGCTTCAGGACGGGGCACGTTTCGTTGAATGGAAGGCGTGGCTGAGTGACCGGATCCAAGAGAATTCGAACAAGACGCTCGTCGTCACAGGTTCCTTGTATTTTATAAGCGAAGTAAGAACTTATTTCCAAACTTTGCAAAAATAAACTTGTATATTCCTTGGGGAAGGGGTATGAATTAATTGAAGTAGTGTGATGACAAACCGACTGGAGGAGCCCCTGATGCGTAAGCAGCTTAGATCCAAGTACGGCATTTTGATCCTGTTTGTCTTTTTACTCGCAAGTGCCATCATCACGAAAAGCTTTGCGAGCCAGCAAAACTTTACGAGTGTGACGAATCCGCTCATCGGTGAGATCTCGCGAACACTCTCGCCTGACACCGAAGTAGTGGGTTCTGTGTTTGAACTGACGTACACGTTTGATTTGGAGAAGGTGTTGACCCAAATCAGCGGACCGAATTTAAATTCGTATGAACTGATTCAATGGCAGGCCGAACTCGTCGAAGTGATCCCGGAAGGATTTGACGTGTTGTTCCCGTTACCGGACGGGGCCACGTACGATGCGAATACGCGGGAATTAAAGGCGAGCCTCGACTTTGAATGTGGGAAAACAAACTCGGGGGCTACCGTTACGTGTAAGGAAGGGACAACGAACTTGAAGCCGTCGATTGTCATTCAATTATTGGGTCATACGCCAGGGGAATACGCCTTCGGAGAAGGGAAGTTCGAGTATAACTTCTATGCGGATCATGCCGGGCAAGGAGCGAGCTCCGTGAAACATGACCGCACATACGAGGGGAACCCGGGGTTGTTGGGGACAAGAATCGCAACCGTGAAAGGTCTCGTGCTCGAACTGCCTGAATCGCTCACACTTTACATGAATGAGCGTGATTCGGTCGAAGCGAAACTATCCTCGACCATACCTGACAACGTCTCGATCGACTGGGAAGTCGCTGACGACGAAATCCTCGAACTGGCGAAAGAGACGGATACATCGACGGAGTTAACAGCAGTCGGGGTCGGAGAGACAGAAGTCCGGGCGACTTATACGTACCCGAACGGATTCACCGTTCGATCGAACGCCCTGAAGGTCACGACAAAATTACCGATGCTGTCGCTCGTCCCTGAACCGGATGTGCTTTGGGTATATAAAAACAGTGAAGGCGACATGGTCTATCAAACAATCGACGTCGCGTTGGAGCAATCGAAAGCAGATGGTACCGTTCTTCAGGATCGGTTAGGCGTGTCCTGGAAATCTGACTCCAGTGCGCTCACTGTCGCCTCGACGGGACTTCATACGGCGATGATTCAGGCACAACATGGCAGTATGCAAAGCGTGCAAATCACCGGTGCTTTGACCGACTATATCGATCAATCGAAGAGTGTGCTCGTTCAAGTGAATGAATACCCGCAGCTTGTGTCGACACCGAACGTCATCCTTTATATGAGTGACAGCCCTTATGCGTACCCGGTTTCGTTCTGGCCGGAGACGGCGAACGTGACAGGGTACGGTTTGACCGTGCTAGAGGGAGTGGACGTGCTCCAGGTCGACGGGGACAAACTGATTCTATTAAAACCGGGACTTGCGAAAGTCGGTCTCGTGACCGAGGACGTCAGTGGCTCGTTCCCGGAAGGGGAAGGACCGGAACCGATTTCCCAAACGTTTTACGTTCAGGTGAAGGACGGGACCGATCCGAATCCGGGGACGGAAAATCCGACCGGAGATTTTTATTAAATGAAATGCACATAAAAAGGAAGCCGCCTGTGAACAGACGGCTTCCTTTTTTGTAGTCATTGTTTGATCGCTTGTCCGACGAACAATTGGAGCTGATTCGAGACGGGGAGGGTGTCAATCTGTTGGAAGACCCCATCGTTATATTCCATGACGAGCCGTGATTGTACGATGTCATCTGTGGCGGTGACGTTTCCTGAGGCGAATCGTGCTTCTTTCGCACTTTGGTCAGGTAGCGAGCGGAACGTTCCGCGGAATGTATTGATCTCGAGAGGGCCTTTACTATAGAACCCACCGTTGATTTGAATGATGGAGCCTACCGCATACAATTGACTCTTTTCCGTCGAGTCACTGTAAAGAAACGCCTGCAACGGTTGCGCCGTATCAGAGAATTCATTGATCCGGTTCAACAGCACTTTCCCTTTTGCGAGTAAGACGAGCGAGCTGTCTTGCGAATGACTGACCCCGGTGATCTCCGCCCGGTCGATGAACGCATCCTCCAACGTATAGACGGTCGTGTTGAAGGAGACTTCCCCACGGATCGTCAAGTTTCCATTGATGAGTAACGGACGGCTGATGGTGATACCGTTCAGTCCATCAATCGTGACGTCCCCATCAAATAAAAGAGGGACGTTCGAACTCGCGACCGTCTCGGTAATCATCATCGGAGTCGCATTCGAATTAGGCGACCGGATGATCGTGAGAGAATCGATCGCATCCAGTTTTTGCGGGTCGAGGTATTCCGTCGAGCGGGTCAATGGTGTCGTCTCACCGGGTGCCGTGTAAGATTGCTGGACAAATGGTTCGATATCATCAGTTAGTAAGCCGCTCGAAAAGATGGAATCGATTGGCGGTGTGTCATATGAGAATTTTGGTAAAGACGATTTGAAGCGGTTGGCATACTGAATAATCGAGTAATCAAAGTGAAACGGTGAGAAGGAGGACTCGATTTGTCCGATGTTCGGTTGATCGTTTGCGCTCGGGGTGAGACTCGTTGCAAAATAGCCGGATGTTCCACATCCGGTACACGAGGTGCCGGGTGCCAGGTCGATTTGTCCGTCCAGGTAGAAGCGGCTCGTCGACAGGTTGTCGATGCTCTTTCTCGTCGTCCCGAGTTGATACATCGCCGTACGTTGTAAAGAGAGCGAGGTTTCCGCGTAAATGTCACCCGTGACCATCGGCGGTCCGTTGATGGTCAACGCATCGTCTGAACCGAGAACGTAGTAGAGGAATGACGGAAGGGCCGTCAAATACACTTCTTGGGAATAGGTCGCCGTTTGGGTCGGTTGCTCGGGTCTCGCGTTGGTCGTTCCGGTCGCCGTTAGCGTCAGAACGGTTGTGAAAGGAGCGTTGACCCGGTCCGTCGCGGACCGGCTGATGGAATAGATGACGGTATTGTTCCCTGAAAGGCGGGTGCCGGTATAGGTTTCGTTCGAAACGAGCACGCCATCGACCGCATCCTGAAACGCTTGCTGCGTCTCCATATAGGACGGGACGGTATCAACATCGTGAATCGGAAACGTCTTTCGTAGATCGGAGACGAGGAGGTTCAACGTACTTTTTACATCTGTGTCGAGTTGTGTCTCATCGACCCGGATGACCGTCTGCTTGTTCGTGGCTAGGTTCACTTGAATCGCGGCGAGTGACAGGACGGCTAGAGCGGCCATCGTCACGAGGACGAGAATGAGAACATAGCCTCGTTCATCTTGCTTCATACGGGTTCCACCTTTCCTAGAATGGGATTGTACTCGTGAACGTCTTTGCTTGTGAAGGGTTATTTGACGGGGCGACGGTCACCTTCACTTCAAACAGTCCGGATGTGTAATAAGTCTGGTCGATCATGCGGGCATCAGCCTCTGCCCCGACAATCGAGACGACGACCTCCTGAAGCACGACTTCATTCGATGAGGACGCAAGGGCGGTTGAGGAGAGGGTCTTCCCTGTATCGACGTATCCGTTCTCCCGGTACAAGATTCCATTTGACGACACTTTAGGGTCGGTCAATACATAAAACGTGTACAAGTCGTCGGTTTTTGTCACGGCATCAAATTTCGTCTGATTCAAATCCTGCATGACGGAAGATACGAGATAGTCCGCTTCCGCCCGAAGTGAACTCGTATCATTCGTCAGTCTGAATCCGAGTGAGCCGGATAAGAAAACGGTGATGACGATGCCTGCGAAAATAGATGAGATGACGAGTGCGAGCAACAGTTCGACCAGGGTCACGCCATCCTCATGGCGTCGAAGCTTCAGGATTACTGGTTTTAGGGAATTTTTCATGAAGTGACGCATGGGTGACGACTCCTTTCAGGGTGATCGGTTGAAGTAGTGTATCCGAATCAACGAGAATCGTGATGTTCATGACCGTCTCCGAGGACTCGGGTGACGTGATGGCAATCGAGAAGTCACGTCCGTTGATGCTGACTTGGCACAAGTTACATTGTCCGGTCGCATCTTCTGTCAGTGACTCGATATCGAATGCGGTAGCCGTGTCGCTTGCCCGACGTTCGATCGTATGTAGTGTGTTCTGAGCGATTTGGTTGGCGACAGTCCGATCCAAATCGGAGGAGGTGATTTGAAGACTTTTCGAGAATATACTCATCATCGACAGTGCTAGGATCGAGATGACGACGATTGAGACGAGTACTTCGACGAGGGTGAAGCCGGATTCTGAACGGGACATCGGTTGACCTCCTTTTCAAAATAAAATAAAAGAATAGGAAAAACTACCTACAAATACAAAGTAATTGTAATTTTCTGTACAATATCGATTATACTAAAGTTACATCAATAACGGATACATATTCTATAAGTCTCATCAAGATTACGGGGGGAATTTTCATGAAGCGGTTTGGGATGCACGTTTTCATTTTGGTCGGCCTCGTCTTACTCATCACCATGCCGACAATCGGTCTAATGAACTATTTGAATGCATCGGCCGAAACGAGCCGTACATACGAAAATACGAAGGTCGGAGGAGTCGACATTTCGGGGATGACGACAGATGAAGCATCGCTTCGACTCAACCAAGCCATTGAGGATTTCAATACACTCCCGTTCTCCGTCAACCTGATGAATGGGACGTTGATTGATATTGCAAAAGATGTCGTATCGTTCGATGTCGCGAAGACACTCGCCTCCATCGAAGAACCAGGAAATTATCCGCTTGAGGCAACCATTGACGAAATGAGGGTCGCCCCATATATCGAGAATCAACCGGTGACTGAATCGATGCTCATCCCTCTGATGAAAGAAGCCGCTTCAAACTTGAACTCGACACTCACGCTCGAACAGATCGCAAAAGAAAACGAGGTCGTCGCATCGTTCACGGTCAGTCAGACTCCGGCGATTCAATCTGTTCTTGACCGGATGAACGGCCTTGAGCTTACTGCGGGTGACATCTTCAGTTTGAAGGCGTTCGGAGAAGACATGGACGTCCTCACGAAACTGGGACCGTCCTTCTATCGAATGTTTGCCGCGACACCTTTTGAGATTCTGGAACGGGTTCCGCATACGAAGCTCCCGTCAGGAGTCGAACTCGGATACGATGTCAAAATCGATGTGCGCTCCAATTTTGCCGTCCAGAACCGGGAAACGTCGACCTACACGATGCTCGTATTATACGAAGGAAATACGGCAACCGTGCAGCTCCTCGGTCAGCCATTCTCGAATGCGTATGAGACACGGATCGAAGAGGTGATGACCGTGCCTTATCCGAAAGTCATTCGCTTCTCCTCTGCTCTCCCGTCCGGTACTTCGACGGTGACGCAAACCGGGAAGACTGGTCAAACCGGGAAACTCTATCGCATCATCGTAAAAAATGATACGGAAACGACCGAGCTTCTCGGGTTTGATTTTTATGAACCGACACCGGAAATCGTGACGAAAAGTTCGGTACCGGCCGAAGGACCGGCTCCGAGTGAACCGGTCATCCCGACTTTCCCTGACGATGAGGTCGAGGAAGACGAAAAGGATGAGCCACCCGTTTTAAATGAAGACCCTTCTGAACAGGGGGCGGTCGGATGATCGGCTATTTGATTTTACTCGGCTTTTGGGTACTGGCCACGCTCACTTTATTCGCATTGCCTGTCCCGTCCATGCTGAAGAAGGAAACGAAAATCGTGATCAGTTTGTCGGCTGCGCTCATCGCAGCCGGTGTATTTACCGGATATATCGAATCATACGAACGGACGTGGTGGGCCTGGCTTCTCCTCGTCCTTGCTTTCATTGGAAGTGTCTCCTTGAGCGTTTATGTGGAAGAGCGTGAGCTCGAACATGAGCAAGAGGAGGTCCCGCAAAGGATGGTGAAGTAAGGTGAGACGGACTAAAAGACGATTAGGCGAGATGCTGATCGAGGGTGGATTGATCACGACGGACCAACTCGATGAAGCACTTGAACAAAAGCGGAAGGGTGAGAAGCTAGGGGACACACTCATCCGCTTGAATTACATAACCGAGACACAGTTGATTCAGTCACTGCATGAGCAGTTGGATGTCCCTGTCATTTCCTTGTATTCAAGGGAAATCAAAGTGGCGGTGACAAAACTTGTCCCGAAAGTGATTGCCCAAAAGCACGACATCATGCCGATCGACATGGATGGAAACACGCTCTTTGTGGCGACGGCCGACCCACTCGACTTGATCGCAATCGATGACATCCGCTTGCAGACGGGAATGAATATCGACGTCGGGATCGCGACACGTGAACAAATTCGTAAAACGATCAGTCGTTACTATGAGATGGACCATTCCCTCGTAGAAATCTTGAAGGATGACGTACCGGAGTTAGAACGACAAGAGGCGATGAACCGCGAAGACGCACCGATCATCCGACTCGTCAATCAACTGTTTTTAAGTGCGATCGACCAACGGGCCTCGGATATTCATTTTGACCCGCACGAGAACCAGCTACATGTCCGGTTCCGGGTCGACGGTGACTTACGGACCGAGACGATTTATCCGAAAAAGATTCAAAGCGTCATGCTGACGCGTCTTAAAGTAATGAGCGACTTAGACATCACCGAAAGTCGTCTGCCGCAAGACGGACGCATCAAATACACGCTCCGAAATCGCGCATATGACTTCCGCGTGTCAACGCTCCCGACGATGTACGGAGAAAAAATCGTCATCCGGGTGCTGGATTCATCCCAAGGGCTGACCGACTTGACGAAACTTGGGTTTGGTAAGCAGAACGAGCTCGTATATCGGGACATGTTGAAGCGACCGAACGGCATCATCTTGATTACGGGGCCGACCGGTTCCGGTAAGTCCTCGACTCTATACGCCTCACTGAAGGAATTGAACGATGAGACGAAGAACATCATCACGGTCGAAGACCCGGTCGAGTATCAACTCGACGGAATCAATCAGGTACAAGTCAACACAAAAGTCGGATTGACGTTCGCGTCCGGACTGCGCTCCATCTTGCGCCAAGACCCGAACATCGTCATGGTCGGAGAAATTCGGGATACCGAGACCGCAGAGATTGCCATTCGCGCCTCGCTGACCGGTCACCTCGTCCTCTCGACCTTACATACGAACTCGGCGATCAGCTCCATCACGCGTCTCGTGGATATGGGGGTCGAACCGTTCCTTGTCGCCGCCTCGACGAGCGGACTGGTCGCACAACGTCTCGTGCGTCGCGTTTGTCGGGATTGTGGACAAGAAGAGCCAGTATCCAAACGGGAACGGATCCTTTTCGAGGCGGAGGATGTGCCGGTTGAACACATCATCCGGGGGAGTGGCTGCGCATCATGCAACTTCACCGGCTACCGGGGGCGCCTTGCCATTCACGAGGTCGTCCCAATCGATGAAGGGATGCGCCGGATGATTATGAACCAGGCGACCGAATCGGAAATGGTCGACTATGCCAAACAGTCGGGCGTCACCTTCTTGTTGAAAGACGGTCTTGAGAAAGTTGCGGCCGGTCTAACGACGACAGAAGAGATTTTAAGAACGGTCATAACGGAGAGTGCATATGATTAATCAATCGATTGAAGACATCTTAACGCAAGCGGTCACCCAAGGTGCATCCGATATCCATCTGACTGCGGGGGCGCCACCGATTATTCGGGTCGACGGCAGCTTGATCAACTTAGGGGACGAAAAACTTCTCCCGCCTCATATCGAGTCTTATTTGCAGGAAATCATGACCGAAGAGATGCGCGAGCGCCTCGATCATGACCGGGACCTCGACTTTTCGTTCGGCATCCCGCGAATCTGTCGTTTTCGGGTCAACGCTTACTATCAGCGGGGGACGATTGCCCTTGCCTTTCGTTCCATTTCCGGGGAAATTCCGACGATGAATGATTTGAACTTGCCGCCGGTATTAAACCGCCTCATCGAGAAACCGCATGGGCTGATCCTTGTCACGGGTCCGACCGGGTCAGGGAAATCGACGACGCTTGCGGCAATGATTCAAGAAATCAATCGGACACAGCGGAAGCGCATCATCACGCTTGAGGACCCGATTGAATATCTACATACGCATGACAAAAGTATCGTCGACCAGCGGGAAATCGGGACGGACGTCACGCAGTTCGTGAGTGGGCTCCGTGCCGCGCTTCGCCAGGACCCGGACGTCATCCTGTTAGGGGAGATGCGTGATCTGGAGACAATTTCGACGGCGATGACCGCAGCCGAAACCGGTCACCTCGTCATGGCGACACTCCATACGTCGAGTGCCATGTCGACCGTCAGCCGGATCATCGATGCCTTCCCGGCAGAACAGCAGGATCAAATCCGGACACAGCTCGCGAACGTTTTGGTCGGTGTCGTCAGTCAACGCCTGTACCCCCGAATCGATATTCCGAAAGGCCGGGTCGCAGCGATGGAAATTTTAGTCGGCAATACCGCGGTCGCGAACCTGATTCGAAATGAGAAGGAGTTCCAACTTCCGACGGTCATCCAGACAAACCGCCAGTCCGGTATGCAGTCGATGGACGCCGCAATTGAACAGCTCCTCCGGCAAGGCATGATCAATCCGAATCCAGTCGCAGTAGAAGAGATGAGGTGACGATGAATGGCCATATTTCAATACGAAGGGAAGCTATTGAACGGAAGACGCAAGAAAGGTCGGATCACGGCCGTCTCCGTCCGTGAGGCGAAAGAGAAGCTGCGGCAGGAGTCGATTCTTGTCACGGACTTGGCCGAACTGGAGTCGAAAGGGCTCAACCAGGAAGTGAACTTGTTACCGGAACGCGTCAAAATCGAACATTTGATCATGTATGTGCGTCAGTTCGCGACGCTCATCCGGGCCGGGGTCCCGATCGTCCGTGCGACGTCAATCCTCCGTGTTCAGACCGAGTCCAAGCTGTTGAAGCAAACGCTCAGTCAAGTCGAAGATGATTTGCGTGAAGGGATTTCCTATTCGGAGGCGATCAAAAAGCATCCGAAAGTGTTCTCGAACTTTTTCGTTGCGATGGCGCTGGCCGGGGAGACGAGCGGAAACTTGGAAGAAGTGCTCGATCAGATCGGTTTACAGCTGCAAAAGCAATATGACGTGAAGCGGAAAGTCGTTTCCGCGCTCACGTATCCGTTCGTCGTCTCGCTCGTGGCCATCGGGGTCGTCGCCTTTTTAATGGTGAGTGTCGTCCCGACGTTCGCAAGTATTTTTGGACAGCTCGGGAGTGAGCTGCCACTCATCACAAGAATCGTCGTTGCGGTCTCTGACTTTGTCGCCGCCTATTGGTGGTTGATCCTCGGTCTTGTCGTCGCTGGTATTTTCACCTTCACGTGGATGGTCAGGCATGAAAAAGAACGCCTCGTCATTGACCGTGTATTGCTGAAACTCCCGATTTTTGGTCCGCTCGTCCTGAAGTCACAGATTGCCTTGTTGACGCGTAGTCTTGCTGTCCTGATTCGCGCAGCCGTTCCGATTTTGGCTGCCATTGAGATCACCGAAAAAATCATCTCGAACCGGGTCATCCGTAAAGGCTTGACGCGAGCCCGGGAAATGATGGCTCAAGGTGTACCGCTTCATCAACCGCTCATGCGGGATCAAAAATTCCCGCCGCTCATGACTCAAATGATTGCCGTCGGGGAGGAGAGCGGGGACTTGGACGCCATGTTAAGTGAGGTGGCTGAGTTTTACGAGAGTGAAGTCGAGACGACGACCGACCGATTGAAATCGATTATCGAACCGCTGCTCATCGTTGTCCTCGCGAGTATCGTAGGGGTCATCGTCATTTCAATCGTCGTGCCGATGTTCCAAATCTACAGCGACATTCAAAATCAATAGAAGAAATATGCAGAATTGTTCATTTGTGCCTTTTCAATATGTTTTTTAGAAGGTATAGTAAAATTGTTCTACTTGATTTCTAGTACTTTAGTAATTGCTTTTGTTTTACACACAACACATTACGTAAAGGGGAGAATGAATCATGTTGGAAAAAATGAAGATGATTTGGCAAGACGCGAAACAACTGAAAGACGAACGTGGACTCACACTCGTCGAGTTGCTCGTCGTCGTCGTGATTTTGGGTATTATCGCAGCCATCGCAGTCGTTGCAATTGGCGGAATTATTGAGAACTCGAAGAAAGATGCGATGGTTGCGGATGCGAAGCAGATGGTAAGTGCGGCGAAGTTGTACACGGCTTCGAACCCGGTAGAAGATCCAACAATATTAGATTTTAAATCTGTAACGAATACAGCAGCATCCGGATCGGGCACTTCAGCTGTTTTAGCAACAGTTGGTACTCAATCTTATATTAGTGAATTAACTGATCCGTTTGGTGGTTCAGCTTATTCTACTGCAACAGTTAAAGTTACGGAAAACAGCGGAAATTATGAATACGAAGTAAACTTAGCTGGAACAGATTATAAATTTGCAGATAAGGCATCTTCAAGTCTCAAAAAAGACAATTTGGATAAAGTTACAAACTAATTTTTCCTCCGGCTGGCGCTGGGCAATCGCTCAGCCTGGCCGGTTTTTACTATCCACTTCATCTGAACAGGAGGGGCTTTGATTGGTTGATCTGATTGGATTGCTATACAGCATCGTCCTCGGTGCGGTCATCACATCATTCACGAACGTCGTCGGGCTCCGCGTGCCACGCAAACAATCGATCGTGACGCCGCGCTCACACTGTCCGTCATGCGGGCATGAACTGTCGGCTTGGGAACTCATACCGGTCTTCGGTTATCTTGCGTTACGAGGCAGATGCCGCGGTTGCGGCACCCGGATCGCGCCGACGTATCCATTATTTGAACTACTTGGGGCCATCGGGTACGGCTATAGCTATTCATTGTATGGTATGAGTGCGACGACCTTGCTCGCTTTCATCTTCTTATCGACGCTCCTCGCGCTTGCCATGTCCGATCTTTCGACGATGCTTGTGCCGAATGTGATCTTACGGGTGACAGCACCCGTTCTCCTCGTTCTTGCCTACATTTCAGGTGCGGACTGGTGGGTCCCGCTCGCCGGGGCGGCGCTCGGTTTCGCAATTTTAGCGACCGTGTTTTTCCTCTCAAAAGGGGGACTTGGGGCAGGCGATGTCAAACTCTTTACTATGATCGGACTTGTCCTTGGACCACGCGATGTGCTTGTCGCGTTGTTTCTCGCCAGTTTGATCGGCGCCATTGTCGGAATCGGTCTGATGGTCACGAAGAAAATCGGAAGGAAACAGCCGATTCCGTTCGTTCCATCGATTGCGCTCGGGACGATGTTGACGTTTTGGTTCAGCGAAAGCTTTTTTGATTGGTACTTTCACTTGATGTAGGGGGAAACGAACATGGGCCGCTTAATTGAGAAAGGAACGGTCGCGTACTTCTCGTTCGATGCGTTCAGCATCCACGGAGCCGTGATCAAGCAAGGGGTGTTCAAACGAAGAGCCTCTCTCCAGTTGGCCAAAGGGGCTTACGAAGAGGGGCGAATTAAAGATGAGACGGCCTTTGGTCTCGCTTTTGATGAACTATGTCGAAAGCTGAAGGTCCGTCGGGGGATGACATGCGCCGTCGCGCTCGATGAGACGGAAGTCTTGTCACGTAAAGTCGAGATTCCGCCGACCATCCCGAACGATGAAATCCGAGGGTACTTGTTCATGGAAATCGGCAGTTCGATCATCTTGCCGTTCGATGATGTCTCATTCGACTATGAGGTGCTCACCGAAGACGAGACGAAGACCGAGGTCATGCTACATGCCGTCTCCGTCGATTTGACGAAGTCACTTCGTACATATATGAAAAAACGCGGGCTTACCTTGAAAAAGATCGTTCCCCGCTCGGTCGCTGTTGCCAACGGGATCATCCGGATTTCTGACGTTGACCCGCTCCAGTCGACACTGCTGTGGCATGTGACCCCGTTCTCGCATCAGTTGCTTGTTTTAGAAGAAGGGCAGATCCGCTTCATCCGTTCCATCCAGACAAATCTTCCTTATCACGTCGATACGAGAGAAGGCATCGTCAACTATTCGTTTGATGGTACGGAAGAAGCGAAAGAAAGTCAGATGGATGACTGGTTGAACGAACTCGTCCGCTTCCTGGACTTTTATCGCTATTCACTGAGGGCAGATGGCCGTTCCATTGATAAACTACTTGTCTCCGGAACAGTGCCGGAAGTTGACGAACTCGTTCAATCGATTGAAACGGAGGCGCTCGTTTCGGTCAAGCGCGTATCCGATCCGCTCCCGATTGCCCACACGATTCCGCTCTCCCATCAAATGTTGCCGCTACTGGGAATGGCAACGCTAGAGCGTGACACGAATTTCATCAACTCGACGGACGTGACGTTACGTTGGCCGATTGTCGCTGGATTGTTTGCATTATTGATTGGCGGAGGGGCTACCGGTTACTTGTACTATGAGACAGATCGACTTGAACAGGATCAGGCGCGGATTGAAGAACAACTTCAACTCGTTCGGATCTATCAGACCGAACAAGTGAACTCGAAAGGTCAGCAGGTCCTGTCGCTCGACCAGACGGTGACAGCACTGAACGACATGGAGAAACAAGCCGTGCCGGCACTTCGTGCATTGACAGAGCAGTTACCGCCGACCGGTTATGTTCTCACGTACAACTACGCGGATCAATCGCTCTTGAGTGTCCGTGTGCAATTTGAGACGTTACCGGATTTGAATGCATTCCAACGATCATTGATGAATGATGAACGGTTCGACTCGGTCAACCTGCTCGGCGTCACAACGGAAACGAAGGCGGACCCGGACGAAGAAGAGTCCACCGTGGCAAAAGAGCCGCTCCCGCGCTATATCGGGGAGTTCACCTTTACGTATGTCCCTGTAGAAGAGGCAGTCGAGACGGATGAGGAGGTCGTGAGCCGATGAAACGTTCTACTATTTATACGTTGTTCGTCTGTTGTCTTCTTCTCGCCATCGCGGCCCCGGCGTATTACGGCTACGCCTTTTTCGTCAAACAAGGTGAGGTGAAGGCGCTCGAACGTGATTTGTCGCTCGAACAAACGAAACTTGAGGTGTTACGTCAAAAAGGCAAGACGGTCGATGTGGCCGAGTCGCAACGCCTACAGACGCGAGTCCCGACCGTCACTGCCTTAGATACTGTCATCGAATCGTTGTCACAAGCGAGCCTGTTGTCGAATGTCAATGTGATGAGCATCGCATTTTCGGATGGGGAGGGGCTAGCGTCCGACGTGCCTGTAGTCATTGACCCGTCCCCAACGAATACGACGTCTGAACCATCCGCATCGATTGATGTCGCACCGGTGAACGCTTCGACGGTTCGGACAACGGTGGCCCTGCAGGCGGAGACGTACGAAGAGCTCGTCCTGTTTTTAGAGGCGATTGAATCGATGAACCGGATTCAAGTATTGCGGACCGTCCAATTCACTGGACCTTCCGAGACGGGACCGAATACGACAGAAGAAGCGCAACCGCTCGACTTCACGGTCGAATTGAATGCGTTCTATCGACCGGACCTTGACCAACTCGTGCCGGACCGCTATATTCCGGCAGCGACGTTCCCGCAAAAAGATGTCCCGGTGTACGATTATACGTCACCTTGAGCGAACGCCCCTTCCAAATGAAGGGGCGTTTTTTCAGGCGGCAGTCATTGTGTTTGACTCGCACATTGCCTACAATCAACAGAGGAATGAGAAACGGGAAGGAAGCCCGTTTTAGAAAAAACGAAGGAGTCGGTACAATGAAGCCAACACAGAAACGTGTCATTCTCGCATCGATGTCGCCACGGCGGACCGAATTATTGAAACAGGCGGGGATTGCCCATGAGGTCATTCCCTCGAACGTGACGGAAGGAACGAACGGACGGGAGACGCCTGCCGAGTATGTCGGACGTCTCGCCAGAGAGAAGGCGATGGACGTCGCCCGGGGAAATCGGGATGCCATCGTCATCGGTTCGGATACGGTCGTCGTCTTAGATGAGGTGATCTTAGAAAAACCGGCAAACCGTGAGGACGCACACCGGATGTTACGCCGCCTCTCCGGCTCGACACACGAAGTGCTGACCGGTGTCAGTATCATCGGTCCGGACCGGCATGACCTGTTCGTGACGACGACGCACGTGACGTTCTGCGACATCCCGGACGCCTGGCTAGAAGATTATTTGGATTCGACTGAGCCGTATGACAAGGCGGGAGCCTACGGAATCCAAGGGTCAGGCGGATTGTTCGTCGAACGGATCGAGGGTGACTTTTATAATGTCGTCGGATTGCCCATCCATCCGCTCGTTCAAACGCTCGAGCGTCATGGGGTGAACCCGCGCTTTCTGTGAATGCCACGAAAGCAGGTGAAGGAATGACTATGGTGCTCGACCGAAGTGTAGAGACCGCGATTGCGAGATTGCTTCAGATTGGGGGACGTGGGTCCGACCCGATGGAGACGGCACGACGGATTTCGGACGTATATCCGACACTACGGGCGCTCTCGCAAGCTTCCGTCCACGATTTATGTCAAATCGAAGGAATGACGAAAAAGAAAGCCGAGCAGTTGCTTGCCGCGTTCACGATCGGGATCCGTTATGTGGAAGAACCGAAAGCGGACATGCCGACCATCCGTTCTCCGCAGGATGCGTATGAATTGTTGCGGGATGAGTTACGGCTGTTGAACCAAGAGCATTTCATTTGTCTCTATCTCAACACAAAGAACCAACTCATTTCCCGGAAGACACTCTTCGTCGGTGGGCTTAACTCGTCAATCGTCCATCCGCGAGATGTGTTCCGCGAAGCACTCAAACTCTCCGCGGCGTGCTTTATCGCCGTGCACAACCATCCGAGCGGGGATGCGACCCCGAGTCGGGAAGATATCGAAGTGTCCGAGCGGTTGGTCGAAGCGGGGAATATAGTCGGCATCGCGTGTCTCGATCACGTCATCCTCGGGGAAGACCATTATGTCAGCATGAAACAGCGCGGATATATGAATGGATGAGTTGGACAAGTGAGGCAAATAATTCGCAAAACGAAAACCACCTCGTGAAAAGGTGGTTTTCGTTTTGCGAAGGTGTACATAAGTAATCGCAGTTCAATCATACAATGATTTGAATTAGCTGATTCGTAAGTCTGAAAACTGATGTATTCGCACCACAGATTTCTTCAATACGGACTAAATTCAATTATAGTTGGCTACTAATGCAGCCGCTAACGCATCGAATCCGTCAATCATCTCTTCGGCTCTAGCTACCTCACTATCATTGCCGGTCTTTATACCGTTAAGTCCGACCGCGATTGAGTCTTGAACGAGTGCGACAAGATTAATGTAATCCGTTTTTGCCTGCGCTCGTGTTGCCGGTGCGTCCAATTTGTTCGCGGAAGAGAGAAGATCGTCCATGATGCCTGTCAGATCCGCTGCAGCGCCCGCGAAGTCCTCTGTCTGACCTACAAGCGGGTCTTCTGCGTAAACGAGGTCAAGTTCAGCCATAAACTCGATGGCGTATACTAAATTCGTAAATTCTTCATGGAGTGCGAGGTCAAAAGTGTCTTCTTCGATTTTTTGCTGCGATGCGTCTGCTTCATCAGTCGTTGTCTGTTCAACGTCTGTCTGTTCGGTTTGCTCCGCGTCTTCTTCCGTTGTTTGCTCTGTGTTAGTCTGTTCGGCTTCTTTTTGGTCGTTATTCGCGGTTTCTTCTTTTTTAGTCTGCTCTTGTTTCATTGCATCCGTTTCGGTCGTTGCTGGTTGTTCTTCTTCAGATGTGTCAGCTTTTACTGAGACCGATTGTTTAGTTTGCTCTTTGTCTTCCTTGTCGGCTTCTGTTGTGTCAACTTCCTCAGCATTCTCTTCCTCTATTTCAGTATCTACAGTGTCTGCCTCTTTTGTCTCTTCTTCATCGGACGTTTCTGCATCGACCGCTTCGGCGACAATCTTATCCTGCTTCGCAGTTGTTTCCGTTTTTGGATTGTTCAACGCAAAGGCCGTATAGCCGATAATCAAAGAACCGGCGAAAACGGAAAGGACAATGCGAGCACCTTTGTTGAACGTTTCATATTTCCACATCAAAAATAGCCCGACTGGGAAAAATACGATGAGCATCAGGATGCTAAACCAGGCTTGTTCGTAAAACTTCATGAATAAATACCTCCAAAATAATTATGATTCATATGTAATCATAGCATTTTTATTAATAATTCCCACCTCAATTAGAATTTTTTTCTAATTAATTAGTAAATTAGTATATTCTTTGACAATTTTAGTGTTTGATTTGTTCTATTTATTCGCTCGATATAAAAAACGATAGAATAGGGATGCATGATGCATATTTATTTGAAATGGAATGGTAAAAAGGAGTGGGTGAAACATGGGTAAAAAGCTATCGGAGCTTTCATTAGAAGAACTATGGCTGCTCTTCCCGATTATTCTCGAGGAATCGAATCCATTATGGAAAGATTGGTATCGTGAAGAAGCGGATGTTCTATGTGAGTTACTCGGTGCACCATTCATCGAACGGATGAACCATATCGGAAGTACGGCGGTCGTTGGGTTACTTGCCAAGCCGACGATCGACATCCTATTAGAAGTGAAGACAGAGAGTGATCTCCGACTGCTCATCGATTTGCTTGAAAGTGCCGGGTATATTTGTGAGCGACAACCGAACAAGCCAGCACCACACCTCGTGTTTATGAAAGGATATACGGAATCGGGGTTCGCCGAACGGGTATTTCATCTCCATGTCCGATATGTTGGCGATTGGGATGAACTCTATTTTAGAGATTACTTGAAAAAATACTCTGACGTTGCACACGCATACGCGGCCTTGAAGTCTTCCTTATCGCTTCCATATCGAAACAACCGGGACGGTTACACCGATGCGAAACACGAATTTGTTTCTACTTATTCAATGAAGGCTAAGCAAGAGTTCACCGGTCGCTATCAAGTTGAGTGAAACTTTATGAAATCGTTCACGTATGAATTGGCTATAATCATTTCATTCATATCGAGGTGTCTCTATGGAAAAAGTTATGTGGATTTTGATGTTTGGTGTCGCAATGGGTGCGGGCTTTCTTTCACTTGACCGAATCCCATTCGCAATTGTGATCTTCTTATTGCTCGTTTTCGTCAGTACGTCATTGTTCCATCGGTTTCAAAAAAATCATTGGTTAGACCGTGTTTCGCCGTTAGTCGGTGTCGGGATAGGCGTTTTGTCGCTCGTTTTGTATGCTCTTTTGTTCGTCACCTTCGCAAGCGTTTTTAGCACGAATGATGTGTGGAGTGTATTCGCTCATCTCGTCTTCATGTACGTCGGAATTTACTTGTTTGTGTTAACGACATCGAGCTTTTTAGCCGGTGCGACGCGGCGCAAACCGTCCCGCTTCTTCCGACCGCTCCTCATCTTTTCGGTCTTCTTCTATGGGACGATGCTACTTCTCCCGCTCCAACCGGGTTTGTGAGCAATAAAACGCATGGCAGGCGCGAAAGCGTCTGCTTTTTTGATTTGCCTTTTTACCGAAAAGAAGGCACACTAATATACGGTGAGACAGGACTGAGATGCGGTTATTGTAAATAACCTGTAATCGAATGAACGTTTTCAAACATGATTTTTCCGTTATAATAAAAAATAGTGTATTGAAGAGAGGAGCAACACCTATGTTTCGTAGTTTTAACCGAGAAATCGGAATCGACCTTGGTACAGCGAACACGCTCGTATATGTAAAAGGTCAGGGAATTGTAGTACGTGAACCGTCCGTCGTGGCGTTCCGCACAGATACAGGCAAAATTGAGGCCGTGGGGAACCAGGCCAAAGATATGATTGGTCGTACGCCTGGCAATGTCACGGCGCGCCGTCCAATGAAAGACGGAGTAATCGCCGACTTTGAGACGACAGCAACGATGATCAAATACTTCATGGAACAAGCCCAAAAATCAAAAGGCGGATTGTTCTCTTCGAAGACGAACGTCATGGTATGTGTACCGAGCGGCATCACGTCGGTCGAAAAGCGTGCCGTTGAAGATGCAGCGAAGCAAGCGGGTGCGCGTGAAGCGTACACGATTGAAGAACCGTTTGCAGCAGCAATCGGTGCCGGTCTCCCAGTTTGGGAACCAACGGGCTCGATGGTTGTGGATATCGGTGGCGGTACGACTGAAGTCGCAGTGATCTCACTCGGCGGCATCGTGACGAGCCAATCGATTCGTGTCGGTGGTGACGAAATGGATGATGCCATCATTCGTTACATCAAAAACAAATACAACCTCATGATCGGGGAACGTACGGCAGAAACGCTCAAGATGGAAATCGGTTCAGCTCGTATCGATGGTTCGAACGAAAATGAGAAGATGGAAATCCGTGGACGCGACCTCGTGACGGGACTTCCGAAACAAATCGAAGTATCGGCAAACGAAGTGTGTGAGGCACTTTCGGATACAGTTGAAGCGATTTTGGCCGGTGTCAAACAAACGCTTGAACAGACCCCTCCTGAACTTGCGGCAGACGTCATGGACCGTGGGATCGTGTTGACAGGTGGTGGCGCACTCCTTAAAAACTTGGATGACGTCATCTCTGACGAAACACACATCCCGACGCTTGTTGCGGATGAGCCGCTTGACTGTGTTGCAGTCGGTACAGGGAAATCTCTTGAAATGATGGACGTCCTCCGTTCGAAATCTGGCATTTCGTCTCGTCGATGAGAGGTGATCACCGATGAGCCGATTCGTTCGAAATAAAAAGCTCATCATCACGCTGATCGTGCTCATCTTGTTTTTCGTCATTTTAGGGCTTTCGATTCGAGGACGGTCGGAATCAGCCTGGTACCAAGACGTCACGCGTGATGTGGTCGGCACGTTCCAGCGAGTGTTCGCGGTACCAATCGGATGGATGGATACTACCGTTTCCTCCATTTCCGAAGTCCGGGACATCTATGAAGAGAACCGCCAGCTGAAAGAACACTTGACGAAGTATGCGGAAGTATCGGTCGAGGCGGATGACCTTCGCCGTGAGAATGAGGAACTGCGCAAGATGGTCGAGGCGAGCGAACAGTCGCTTCGGGATTTTGACCTCATTCCGGCGGAAGTCATCGGTCGGACACCGAATGATTGGCAGCGTTACGTGACCATTAACGTCGGTTCGGAACGTGGCGTTGAAAAAGGGATGGCCGTCACGGCCGCCGGCGGGATGGTCGGGCGTGTCATCCAAACGAGTGCCTATACGTCACAAGTTCAGCTCCTAAGTGACAACAACCGGACGAACAACGTCTCGGCGGTCGTCAAAGATGCGGACGGGAAAGCGACGTATGGAACGATTGACGGGTTCGATACGGAAACGAACGAACTGTTCTTCACGAAAGTATCGAACAGCGTCAAGTTGAAAGAAGGAGAAATCGTCTCGACTTCCGGGCTCGGTGGACGTTACCCGGCCGGTCTCGTCATTGGTACGATTGCGTCGATCGAGACGGACGAATACGGCGTCTCTCAAGTCGCTCGAATTCAGCCTGAGGCCGACTTCAACGAGTTCTCACAAATGTACGTGATTGATCGGACACTAGACGAACCGTTTTTGACGGGTCCCGAGGAAGGAGGAGCAGCGGGTGAGTAACATGAGAGTGTTCATCGCCCTGTTCCTCCTTTTTCTAATTGAAGGAACATGGGCCGCCATTTTTTCCTGGCACTATGCAACGCCTTATTTATTGTTGACGTTGATCGGATTGATGTTCGTCAGTCTGTTCGGCAGATGGGAGTCGGCTTTAGGATTCGGTCTCGTGTTTGGATTGTTGTACGATATCGTTTACACCGACTTGATCGGAATTTACGTATTTACTTTTTCACTCATTCCTCTCTTAGTCAGCTTCGTGTTAAAATATATAGGTGAGAACTTCTTCTCGGTCACCATCACCTGTACGTTCATGATTCTTGTCTTTACTTTTTCTATTTACAGCATCATGACGGCGATTGGTGGGACGATGATGACGGTTCACACGCTATTGGTTGAACAGATTCCAGGGACGATGATCGTCAATGCGGTCGCCATCGCGATTCTTTATTATCCGATGACCCGCTATGTGACGACACGGCCTGCACCGAAAAGAGGGTAGCCATGATGGAGCGTAAACGACACATTACGATTAAAGGACATCGCAACGGAATTGCCATTCATTTCAATCCGAAGAGTGGCATCGAGGACGTTCTTGCTGATTTTGAGGCGACATTAGATGAAATGGAGCCGCCATCCGGTAAGATTGCCCTCAAGTTGCACGCGGGTACTCGTCATTTGGACGAGGAGCTGACACGTCAAATTCGTGAGGTCGTCGCTCGTCATGGCGTTTTTTATATCGAAGATTTGGCGAGCGATGTCATGTTGACGGAAGAAGCGAAAGCGACTTATGGAAAGAAAACGTTCCACTATCACAGCGGGACGATTCGGAGCGGACAAGTTCTCTCGTTTGACGGCTCGGTCCTTGTCATCGGGGATATTAACCCGGGGTCCGAAGTTCGGGCGACCGGCAGTATATATTGTTTAGGCACGATACGAGGAAATGTCCGCGCCGGTGTCGAAGGATGGGAGGAAGCGGTGATTACGGCCAGCCTGCTCCATCCGAAGTTTTTAGCCATCGGTGAACAGATTCTCGCATCGGAAGATGGAGAAGAACTGCCGGAGATTGAGATGGGTTGTGCGTATCAAACGAATCAAGGCATCGAGATGACACGTCTCCGTCAAGTCTTGACCGGTTTGAAAGACGCTTATGCGATGGAATTACAGAGAGGGTGAGTGGAATGGAGCAAGTAATGGAGCCTGTACATACAGCAAAAGAAGTAAAAAACGGCAGAGCCATCGTCGTGACATCAGGTAAAGGGGGCGTCGGAAAAACGACGACGACCGCCAATATCGGGACGGGGCTCGCTTTATCGGGACATTCGGTTTGTCTCGTCGATACGGATATCGGACTACGTAACCTCGATATCATTCTAGGTCTCGACAACCGAAGCATCTACAATCTCGTCGATGTCATCACGGGGCAGTGCAAGCTGAATCAGGCGCTCGTCCGTGACAAGCGGTTCGAAGAGATGTACTTGTTGCCGGCTGCCCAGTCCAAGGACAAAACATCGGTGAATCCCGAACAGGTGAAAGAGATTGTGGATCAGTTGAAGACGGAATACGATTTCGTCTTGATCGACTGCCCGGCCGGAATCGAACAAGGATTCATGAACGCCATCGCCGGTGCGGACGAAGCGGTCGTCGTCACGACGCCTGAGAAGGCAGCTGTCCAAGATGCGGACCGGATCATCGGGATGCTCGAACAGGCAGAACATATCGATGCGCCGAAGCTCATCGTCAACCGGGTGAAGAACCACCTTGTCGAATCAGGCGACATGCTCGACATCGATGACATCATGCGTATCTTGTCGATCGATCTCCTTGGTGTCGTCGTGGACGATGAGGAAGTCATCTCGGCTGCGAACCGTGGAGTGCCCGTGACGATGAATCCGGACAATTACGCGGGACAAGCGTACCGTAATATCACGCGTCGTATCCTCGGGGAGTCGGTGCCGCTCATGTCGATTCAGACGGACAAAGAGCCGGTCGGCTTCTGGGCACGTCTCATGATGAAATTTGGAATGAAAAAAGCGTAACGGATCAAGGCGACGAAAGTTGCCTTTTTCTGTCGAAAGGAGAGTTCGTATGCGTTTGATTTATGAACGAACCCCGTCCATCGAGCGGGCGATGCTCGTCGATGGGGAACGGTTGCTCGAGGTCGAGGAACGCTTTGTCGATCAACTGTCAGTCGGGACAATCCTTGAAGCGGCGGTCGAGCGAATCCATCCGTCTCTCGGGGCGGCGTTTTTAACAGCCGGCGACACGACGTTTTTCTTACCGATCGCGGAGACATTGCGGTCGCTGGAGACGTATCCGGAAGTTCCGGCTATCGGTCAGGCGGCCGTCGTTGGGGACAAGCGTCTCATTCAAGTGACGAAAGAAGGGGTGAACGGCAAACACCACAAAGTGACGGAAAATATCCGTTTTGGTGGCCGCTATCTCGTCTACTTCCCGTTCGGGCGCCGAAAACTGTATAGCCGGAAACTCGACCTTGTCACACAGGACCGGCTGTCGAAGACGTTAGACCTGACCGAAAAAGAGGGCGTACTGTTTCGGACAGAGGCCGGACATGCCACACCTTCCGACTTGAGCGAGGAGTTAAATCTTCTGCGAACACGTGCTGCGTCCGTACTCGAGAGTCGTCGTGGTCAGGATGAACTGCTCTGTGAACAGTTCGCGCGCCGGCACCCGGTCGACTCGGTCTTACTGAATGACAAAGAGGCGCAGTCCAGGTTGGAACGTCTGGACGTGGCGGTCGAACGATATGTCGGAAAAGGGCGGATGAAAGAGGCGAAACGCCTGGACGCCACCATCGAGAAGCTGGAGAGTCGTGCGGTTTGGTTAGAGGGCGGGGCTTTTGTCCTGATTGAACAAGTCGAAACGATGACCGTGATCGACGTTAACAGCGGGAAAAACGTCGCCGTCAAAGATAAGGGACGCGCGGCCGACACGATCAATGAAGCGGCACTCTATTCGATCATGGAACAGCTTCGCCTCCGGAATATCGGCGGCATGGTCGTGATCGACTTTTTACGAGGGTCAAAAGATGGACAGACCCGGCTCCTTAAGAAAATGAAAGAGCTCGGGGCACGTGACCCGCGCCGCGTCGAGGTGTACGGCTTCACGCGGATGGGATTGTTCGAGATGTCCCGGGAACGGACGGGTCGCTCGATTCAAGACCGGATGACACATGCCGGAAAGCCGTCAAAGCTGGCTGTTTTCTCGCAGTTTGAACGCGCGCTCCTTGATCTTGGCGGGCAATATGAGGCGGTTGTCCTGTCCCTTCCGAAGAAGTGGCATGACTCATCCTGGAACGAATTCGATATCGAGGTGCTGCTCGTCGAAGGGGAGCCGGAGTTCGCTTTTTACGGCACGGTCGAAGAATGTCAGAATTTCATATCTCGCCGTTGACAATAATTATTTGAGAGTGGTATTATCTATAACGTTAGTTCGTTTGGAAGCACCCAAATGGCTACAACCGCACAGAACGGGTTTTTAAAGGTTTTTGCCCTGCCCAGGATGGCGAGTCTGAGTTTAACAAGGAGGTGCACGTATATGTACGCAATCATCAAAACTGGTGGTAAGCAAATCAAAGTTGAAGCAGGTCAAGAGATCTACATCGAAAAACTCGATGCTGATGTCGAAGGTACTGTAGAATTCGGTGAGGTTCTTTTCGTTGGTGGTGACGATGTTAAAGTCGGCGCTCCACTCGTAGAAGGCGCTAAAGTTGTCGGTACTGTGGTAAAACACGGCCGCGCTAAGAAGATCACTGTCTTCAAAATGAAAGCTAAGAAAAACTACCGTCGTAAGCAAGGTCACCGTCAGCCTTACACGAAAGTCCGCATCGAGAAAATCGAAGCGTAAGCTATGATTCGGGTCAAGGTAAGACGAGACGAGGCGAACTCGATTCGCTCCGTCGAAGTGACTGGTCATGCCAATTTTGCAGAACCTGGTTCTGACTTGGTGTGCGCCGGTGTTTCAGCCATCATATTTGGTGCCTATAACGCCGTCGAAACGCTTGCGGGTCAATCGCTTCTTGTAGAAATGGCAGATCAAACAGAGGGTGGTTACTTTTATGTCGAGACGTATCCTGACTTATCACCGCAGGATATGGAGCGCACCCAACTGTTATTAGAAGGGATGCTCGTGCAGTTAGACACGATCGCCCAAAGCTACGGTGAATATATCCAAATTGAACAATAGGAGGTGGACCTCATGTTACAATTGAACCTTCAGTTCTTCGCTTCGAAAAAGGGAGTTGGTTCGACTAAAAACGGTCGTGACTCAATTTCGAAACGCCTCGGTGCAAAACGCGCTGACGGACAAACAGTTTCAGCTGGATCAATCCTTTACCGTCAACGCGGTACAAAGATTCACCCAGGTGAAAACGTTGGCCGTGGTGGCGACGACACTTTGTTTGCGAAAGTTGACGGCGTAGTACGCTATGAGCGTCTTGGTCGCGACAAGAAACAAGTGAGCGTTTACCCAGTCGCGTAAGTTGAACGACGCAGAAGACTCTAGCCACTTATTTGGTTAGAGTCTTTTTTTCTAGGAGAGGATCATATGGATTCAGATCAAGTACTCACGTTATTATCGACTGTCCGTCACGAATGGATGAATCGGCTACAAATGATCTCCCTGTACGCGGCGCTCGAGCCGGCCAAGCTCGAGGAGTTGTACGAGCGTTATCGTCGACAAGCCGATGAGGAGAGTGCACTCGTCCGTTTGAACGTGCCTATGACAAGCCTCGTTGTCATTCAAGCGAATTGGGAAGGTCGATTGACGTATACGATTTCGACCGATCACCTTGCCATCAATGACGCAGAGGTCGCACAACAGCTTGCCCGTTTATTGGGAGCAACGGACGGGTCGATTCATGTGACGTTCACGGACGGACTGACGGTTCGCGTCACAGGAGAAGTACCGGAAGACGTGTTCACGTCAGAGGACGTGTACGAACAGGACGTAGCAAGTACTACGTTTCGCTTAAAGGAGGGGAAATAAATGTTTGTCGATCAGGTTAATATTTTTGTTAAAGCTGGAGACGGCGGAAAAGGGATGGTTGCCTTCCGTCGCGAAAAATATGTTCCAGACGGTGGACCTGCAGGTGGTGACGGTGGTCACGGTGGGGACGTTGTCTTTGAGGTAGAAGAAGGACTACGGACGCTCGTTGATTTCCGTTATTCGAAGAAGTTTATCGCCCATGACGGTGAAAAAGGGATGTCAAAAGGGATGCACGGACGTAAAGCGAAGCCGCTCATCGTCAAAGTCCCACCTGGTACCATTGTATTCGATGCAGAGACGGATACGGTCATTGCCGATTTGACAGAGCATGGACAACAAGCGACGATCGCCAAAGGCGGTCGTGGCGGCCGTGGGAACTGTCGTTTCGCAACACCAGCCAACCCGGCACCAGAGATCGCAGAGAACGGTGAACCAGGACAAGAGCGCGAATTGCGTCTCGAGTTGAAATTGCTCGCTGACGTTGGACTCGTCGGCTTCCCGTCTGTCGGGAAATCGACGCTTCTTTCAGTCGTCTCTTCGGCACGTCCAAAAATCGGGGCGTACCACTTCACGACGATCACACCGAACCTCGGTGTCGTCAAGACGGCAGACGACCGTAGTTTCGTCATGGCCGACCTTCCAGGTCTGATCGAAGGGGCAAGCCAAGGTGTCGGCCTCGGTCACCAGTTCCTTCGTCATATCGAACGGACGAAAGTCATCGTCCACATGATCGATATGAGTGGAATGGAAGGGCGCGATCCATTTGAGGACTACACGACAATCAACCGTGAGCTCGAGTCGTATAACTTACGTCTCCTTGAGCGTCCACAAGTTGTCGTTGCCAACAAGATGGATATGCCGGATGCGCAGGAAAACTTGGAAGAGTTCCAGAAGAAAGTGGGAGAGGACGTCAAAGTCTTCCCGATTTCGGCTCTTGCGAAAGACGGCCTTCGTAACTTGTTGATCGAAGTGGCGAACCTTGTCGATTCGACACCGGAGTTCCCGCTCGATGAGCTTGAAGAGAAGACAGCGACACCACGTGTCGTGTATCGTTATGAGAAAGAAGAGAAAGGATACCAAATCCACATCGACGAATACGATCGTTTCGTCATCACGGGACCACGTATCGAAAAACTCTTCAAGATGACAAACTTCGATCACGATGAGTCGATTAAGCGTTTTGCTCGTCAGATGCGTCAAATGGGCGTCGACGAGGATCTACGCAAAATGGGTGCCGAAGACGGTAGCGTCGTGGCCATCCTCGACTTTGAGTTCGAATTTGTCGAATAAGTACAAATTCTATTTAGTTAAGAAGAAACGGAGTGTGAAGCTAACGTGGACCCTGTGCCCTCGTCAAGTTTAATTCTATATGCAGTTCTAATCCTTTTGTCAGCGTTCTTCTCGTCAGCCGAGACCGCCTTGTCCAGTGTGAACCGGGTGCGGATGATTCGAATGGCCGAAGACGGGGACAAGCGCGCCGGACGCGTGCTCAGTCTCGTCGACCGCTTTGACGATACGCTCTCGACGATTCTCGTCGGGAACAATATCGTCAACATCGGTTCGGCGACCGTGTCGACGGCGATTGCGACATCGATTTTTAGTGGTGGGACGGGGCTTCTCGTGTCGACATTCGCGACGACGGTGCTCATCTTGATCTTCGGTGAGATTTTACCGAAGTCACTCGCAAAAGAGTTCGCGGAGAAGTATTCGCTCGCAATCAGCGGAATTCTCGTCTTTCTCGTCAAAGTGCTCAAGCCGGTGACGATACTGTTCACGGGTCTGAAACATTTGACGCTTCGGGTAATCGGCATGAAGGACAAAGAGCCTTCGGTGACAGAAGAAGAGTTGAAAGTGCTCGTCGACATGGGTGAAGAAGAAGGGGTGCTCGGTGAGACCGAGGCCGAACTCGTCCACAGTGCCTTTGCCTTCAACGATATCAGTGTCGATGATGTCTTGACGCCGCGGATTGATATTTTGGCCGTCGATATCGATGATTCACTCGATGAGATCAAAGATACGATTTTCAGTGGCGGACATTCCCGCTTGCCGGTCTACAAAGATTCCATCGATAATGTCATCGGTGTCTTGTCGGAACGGGATTTCTTGCGCTCGATGATGCGGGATGAAGTGACGGACATCCGTTCGCTCATCCGCCCGGTCACATTCGTGTCACCGCAGACAAAACTGATTGAACTGCTTCCGATTCTCCAACAAAAACAATCTCATATGGCCGTCGTCCTCGACGAGTTCGGGGGAACGGCCGGCCTCATCACCCTCGAAGATATGCTTGAGGAGCTTGTCGGCGACATTTGGGACGAACACGACGAATCCGTCGTCTATCTCCGTCGTTTACGGGATGGCGTCTATGAATGTATGGCTGACATGGACGTGGATGAGTTTGCTGAAGAGATGGGGATTGCTGAGCCAGACATTGATTCGAATACGATGGGGGGATGGTTCGTCGAGATGCTCGGCGACATTCCGGAGAAAGGGGCGCGTGTCACGTATGAGGACATGACGTTCACGGTTCTTCACATCGAAAAGCGCCGTGTCCGCAAGTTGTTAGTGGAGACGGGACAATCGAAACAAGAAGAGGTAGAACAAGCATAAACAAAAGGGATGACCTGCATAGCGGGTCATCCCTTTTTCGTTTATACCGATTGATGGCGTTCGACGCGCTCGATCAATTCATACGGACGAACTTTATAAATCGCGTGTGGCATAAAGGTTGGGTCAATCGCATCCAGGAAGCGCATTTGGAAATGCTCGCGACGGATGTAGTCAGAGACGTTGCTTGCGTCAATCGAATAGAAGCCGACTTCCTGCGTCTCACCTTCTTGTGGACGTAGTTCACCGGATACATACTTGGCGCGGAATGCGACGCAAAGGACGCGAGACGAGATGTTTTGATAAATGCCGGTGATCCCCTCGACCTCGATCTCGATTCCGGTCTCTTCCTTGACCTCGCGATGGATGGCGTCGACGATGGATTCATGTTCTTCGACTTGCCCACCCGGCATTTCATACGAGTCGTTTCGATGCATGTTTTTGACGAGCAGGACGTCCCCGTCCTCATTCGTGATATAGGCGGTCACCGAGACGATCGTGCGGGGCGGTGTATAGTGTCCGGTGGGCATCATGAACTCCTCGCTTGAGCGGATATATAACTCTTTACCGAGGCGGGCCCGTTTTTTCATCGCTTCACGCCGGAGCGAGCTGCTGCGGTAGTCGCGCTCGACTTGTTCGTAATGCTCACGGTCACGATACTCCCAGAGCGCCATGACTTCAGACTGGTCTTCAGTGACCCAGCGGCCGACGAGACGCGCTCCGTGCGACACTTGGATCGGATAAATATATGTATGGAAGAAGTCGGTGAACTCTTGCAGGCGTTCTGGGCGGATCGTGTACGTTTTACGGCGATGGAACATGATAATTCCTCCTTTGTAGTGAGCAAGCAGATTCTCTTTAACATGCTATTCTTACCCTCACTACTTCGACAAATCGAATCGATTTCCCTTCAAACAAAAAAGCCAGCCCGGTTTCAGGCTGACTCGTTAAATCGTTTTGGTTGGGTCCGGACGTGACGGATCAAAAAGAGGAGACCGATCCCGACGACGATATATGGACCGATGTCATCCATGAAATGTCCGATCATGCGCCAATTGCTACCGAGCATCATCCCGAGATGAATGAAGAGGAAGGACCAAAAGGCGAAAATCATGGTCGTAACGGACACGAACTTTTTAAAGGATAGGCGCATGACGCCGGCACTAAGTGCAAAAAGTTGACGCCAAAGCAGGCTCAGGCAGACAATCCAGGCCCCATACTTCTCAAACCACCGTTCTGCCCGGAGTTGTTTCTCCTGGCGGATCCGGAAATAGCGGTAGAGCCGAAGCGCGACCGGTCTGCCCCCTAAGCGGCCAATCCAATACAGGCCAATCTGGCTTAATGTGAAAGAACCCCAAGCCAGCAGGAACATGGTGAGAAAAGACGCGTCGTGCGAATCAACGAGAAAGCCACCGTATGCGAGAACGAGTTCGTTCGGGATAAATTGAATGAAAATGCCGATGGGAATGCTAAACACGCCGCATGCGAGGAGCAGATGCTCGAGGAAATGCAAGACGGGTCCCTCCTTTCTAATCATAGTTCCATCCCTCAGTATAACGGACATGACCAAAAACCTAAAGAAGAGATGTCACGTATTTGTGACATCTCTTCTTTAATCGAGTTCAGATACGAGAATTCCGAGTCGGTCCAGTTCCTCAATTGCCGCATCCAGTGCTTCTTTATGATCCGCTTCAAGCGTATGGATGTGGAGCCCTCCGGTCAAATGAGACAACGGAGAGGCACCATGTGTTTTGACACGTTCTAAGAAAGCGCGCACGTCCCGACGGCTTTTCACCATGAGCTGTCCGGTGAGCGAGCCGTAGACGGGGTGATCGATGATGACGTCTCTTAGGGTGACGCCTTCATCGACGATGGCATTCATCTCGGTCTCCATCTCGTCTGCCGTATGGCGGCAAACGACTTTTTTTGTAAAGACAGACGGGTTCACATCGTGTTGTAAATAAACATACCCGCGGGCAGTTGCGACGATTTGGTGGCCTTTCGCTTTTAAGAGCGACAAATCCTGGACGATGACTTGGCGGCTGACCGATACTTGCCGGGCGAGTTCGGACCCTGTGATGGGTTCTGTGCTCGATTCGATTAATTGGAGTAAAGTGCGCCGGCGTTCCTCACCGGCTATACGTTTGTTCATGATGATCGACTCTCCTTGCTAGAGTGACAATGGCATCGGCGAGAGAGGCGGTCGCCTCCAATGTAGTGAACTCACCGAAAGAAATGCGGACGAGGCCGTAGCAGGCACTCGATTCATAGCCGAGCGATTCGAGCATCCGGTTCGGTCCGTTCTGACCGGCGCGACATGCAGATCCGGCAGATACTTGGAAGCCGTGATCTTCTAACTCGGTCATCCACCATTGACCATCCCGCTGATGGGAGATGAATGAGAAAATCGCAGGGCTCTGATCGTCAAATTCGAGCCATTGTACGTATGATGAAGTCTTCTCTTTCAAGATAGCACGAAATGCCATGAAATTTCTTTCGAAACGTGACAATTGTTCCTGTCGCTCGGTAAATGCTTTAACGAATGAACTGATCCCAGGGACATCGATCGTTCCGGGACGTATCCCATACTGATGGTGCCCCGGATAGTATGCGGGAGGGAGAAGACGCTCCATGTAAAGACCACCCACTCCTTTTGGTCCCCCGACTTTGTGGGCACTGAACGAATAAGCATCGACCCCATTCACTGATACCGGGATCTTTCCGAGCGCCTGTACGCCGTCCACATGAAGCAGGATTTTCTTGAATTTGATGAGACATTGAATTTGGTGGAGCGGTAAGACCCATCCTGTGTCCGAGTTGACGTGCTGGAATGTGACGAGCCCGATATCACGATCTAATAGCTCGACGAACGTATCAAAGTCGAAACGACCATTCTTCAGCTTCAATCGATGCACGACGACCCCTTCTGCCTCCCATTCATCCAACAAGAGCGACACCGAGTCATGCTCGTGCCAGGAGGTGATCACTTCTTTTCCTTTCATCCGTTTCCGTAAGCTCGTCAAAGCGATGTAGTTACTTTCCGACCCACTCCCAGTAAAAATGATTTTTCCGCGAAGGAGGTCGAGGCCGAGTGCCAGTTTTAATAAGCGGCGCGCCTCGGTTAAGTAATCTTCGGCCATATATCCTTGTGTGTGCAGGGATGAAGGATTGCCATATACGTTTTTGGCCATGGCCACATAATGGGTGAGTGCGGAGTCTGTCATCGGGTGGGTAGCGGCATAATCGAAGTATCGGTTCATCGCGGATTCCCCTTTTCTCGTGTTGTCTTCTAAATAAAATTATGCGAAACTAGTTTACAAGTCAACTTTACATATGGAATACAGGTGATATACAGGTGTCTTTACAGTTAAAGAAAGTGGATGTGTTGATTGTCGGAACCGGACTTGCCGCCGTCACCACGGCGTTGCATCTTCCAAAAGCACTGAATGTCTTGCTCGTTGCGAAAGAAAGTGTGCATATGACAAATTCAGATTTGGCGCAAGGTGGGATTGCAAGCTCCTATTTGGAAGAGACGAGTGAGGCGCATGGTCGAGATACTTACGCGGCCTCGAAAGGGACGTCCGAAAAGAAGCGTGTCTCCTTGCTCGTCGAAGAAGGAAGGCGAGCCATCGTGGAGATGGAACGTTTCGGTGTCCAGTTCGATCGTGAAGAGGAAACATACCATCTTGGTAAAGAAGGGGCTCATGGTCTACCGCGCATTTATCATGCTGGTGGTGACGAGACGGGACGATATGTGATGCAAGCGCTAAGACGAGCGTTACCCGGGAACGTCACGGTACTTGAGCACGTGTTGGTGGACGACCTGATTGTTCATCAAGGCCGGGTCGTCGGTGCAAATGCATTTTTGCACGAGGAACGATTTCGAATCCTTGCCGGTGCCGTCGTCCTGGCAACGGGCGGAATTGGCGCCCTCGTCGACTGGACTTCGAATTGTCCGGCGGTGACCGGTGACGGATTGATCCTTGCCCACCGGGTAGGGGCAAGGCTGACACATTTGCAGCGAATCCAATTTCACCCGACGCTCCTGGCGGTAGAAGAACCGCAGCTTGTGACTGAGGCATTACGGGGAGCGGGAGCGTTGCTTGTCGACCGGTATGGACAACATGTCATGCGGCACCATCCGCTCGGAAGCCTGGCACCGCGTGATGACGTCTCTCACACCTTGACGAATCATGGTGGACCGGTCTATCTCGATACCCGTCACGTCGAACGATTGACTGAACGGTTCCCGAGACTGGCGAAGACGTGTGATCGTTGCGGGATTGATGTTGCTCGTATCCCGGTTCGACCCGGCCTTCATTTTCACATGGGTGGTGTGGAAGTAGATGAGTTCGGACGTACGGCTGTCGACGGACTGTATGCCGTCGGAGAAGTGGCGGATACAGGAGTCCACGGTGCGAACCGTCTCGCTTCGAATTCACTCCTCGAGTGCTGGGTGTTCGGAAAACGTGTGGCTGAATCGATGCAAGTGCAGCAAACCGATGCTCACGCATTCGAATCTGTTGCGTATGACCTGGACCGGTTGGGTTTCCAGACTCTCCGGAAGCAGATCGGAAAATGGTTAACGATTTCGCCTGACAAAGATGAATTGAAACTTTTCTTAAAAAATACCCAATCCTTGCCACTCACGAAACACGTGACAAGACAATTATGCGAACAAACTTTACAACTGGATGCGGCACGTCTTCTCGCACGTGCCCTCTTGGAAATGGAGAACGATGATGAACACGATATTACTGCGCGAACAACTCACGCAATTCCTAATTGAGGATATCGGCTATGGAGATATGTCCAGCTCCCTGATCGATCCAAACGATCAAGCAGTGGCAACGGTTGTAGCGAAGGAAAACGGGGTATTTGCCGGACAAGCGATTGTAGCCGCCCTGGCTTCGCTACAACAATTGACAGTCGAGTGGTGCACGGCAGACGGGACGACCGTCGCACCAGGTGAACCGTTAGTCGTATTGAAGGGAGATACCCGGACCATTCTTGAGACGGAGCGTGTCTTACTCAATTTGATTCAACACGTCTGCGGGATCGCGACGAAAACCCGACGATGCGTCGAGGCGTTGGCGGATCCGACGATTCAAGTCGTGGACACGAGGAAGACGACCCCGGGTCTCCGGATGATCGAGAAATATGCTGTACGTGTCGGCGGAGGACAGAACCATCGGCAACGTCTCGATGATGCAGTCATGCTCAAGGATAACCATATCGTCGCACTCGGCAGTATCCGGGCGGCTGTCGAAGCGGCGCGGAAACAGGTCGGTCACACGACGCCGATTGAAGTAGAGGTCGAGACATTTGAACAGTTGTTAGAAGCAATCGAAGCAGAACCGGATATTTTGATGCTCGATAATCGGACACCGGAAGATTTGAAGAAATGGATTCAACATGTGCCGTCCCATATCCGGACCGAGGCGTCCGGAGGCATCACGCTCGAGACGATCGCTACTTATCGTGGAACCGGTGTCGATGTGATTTCTCTCGGAGAGTTGACCCATTCTGTGAAAGCACTCGACTGCAGTTTGAACTTACAAGGAGGAATGAAAGATGCAATTGCTCGGCACACTACCCCCAACGTACGCTGAATTATCGACTGAAGAGATGGAAGCGCGTATTCGTACGATCAAATCTCGATTGGGTAACCGTCTCTTTTTACCGGCCCACCATTATCAAAAAGACGAGGTCGTTCAGTTTGCTGACGCGACGGGGGACTCCCTGCAACTGGCGCGTCTGGCAGAACAAATGAGCGAGGCAGAATACATCGTGTTCTGTGGCGTCCATTTTATGGCCGAGACAGCAGACATGCTGACGCGAGACGATCAACTCGTCGTCTTGCCCGATCTGCGGGCCGGTTGCTCGATGGCAGATATGGCCGATATCGATCAGACGGAGATTGCGTGGGAGGAGCTGACCGATCAGTTCGGGGAAGACATCATCCCGATTACATACGTCAACTCGACAGCGGCTATCAAAGCGTTTGTCGGAAGACATGGCGGTGCGACAGTGACTTCCTCCAATGCCCACGACATCGTTCAATGGGCGCTTGATTCTGGAAAGCGCATCCTGTTCTTACCCGATCAACATCTGGGAAGGAATACGGCGTTTGACCTCGGAATTCCGCTCGAGGCGATGGCAGTTTGGGACCCGTTGCGGGAGCAATTGAATATCGATGGGGCGATCGAGGATGTGCAGGTCATTTTATGGAAAGGGCATTGTTCCGTACATGAGAAGTTCAATGTGAACCAAATTAAGACGTTCCGTGAACGGGAGCCGGAGCGGCGCATCATTGTCCACCCGGAATGTGCGTTTGACGTCGTACAGGAGGCGGACGAGGCGGGGTCGACCTCATACATTATCCAACAAATCGAAGCAAGCGCACCGGGTACGAAGTGGGCGATTGGCACGGAGATGAATCTGGTCAATCGTTTGGCCGCGACACACCCGGAACTCGATATCGTTTCACTCAACCCGTATATGTGTCCCTGTCTTACGATGAACCGGATCGACTTACCCCATTTATTGTGGGCACTTGAATCACTCGAGACGGAACCGGTGAATGTGATCAAAGTGGACGCGGAGACGACGAAATGGTCAAAACAAGCACTTGAACGAATGTTAGGTCGATAAAAGGAAGAGGACGGGCTAAATGCCTGTCCTTTTTTCAGACCGGTCGTTATGGTACAATGAATGCAGTTTTTCCGACTGAAAAGGAGATTACAACGTGATTGAATTCGTAAAAGGACCCGTCGCCTATGTGTGCGCGGAATATATAACGTTAGATGTCTCGGGCGTCGGCTACAAAGTACATGTGCCTAACCCGTTTTTTTATCGTGAACAAGACGAACATGTAATCGTGTTTACGCATCATTATGTGCGTGAAGACCAACAAACCTTATACGGGTTCCGTTCCCGTCGTGAACGCGAACTGTTCAACAAGCTGCTCAGTGTGAGCGGAATCGGACCGAAAGGCGCGCTTGCGATTGTGGCGTCTGGCGACATCGATGCGTTGATCGACGCGATTGAAACGGAGAACGAGAAGTATTTGACGAAATTCCCGGGAGTCGGGAAGAAGACGGCCAAGCAAATGGCGCTCGATTTGAAAGGGAAGTTGTCTGAGCTCGCACCGGACTATGTACCAAATGAGGGCTTGTTCGCGCAAGGAGCATCAGAACTCGATGAGGCGTGTGAAGCACTCGTCGCGCTCGGTTACTCGGAACGTGAGATTACGAAAGTACGAAAAGCACTCAGCTCAGAGATTTTGACGACGGACGCGTACATAAAGCGCGCGCTACAGCTGTTATTGAAATAAGGAGGAAGCTATGGACGAACGATTGTTGTCACAATCCCACCAACAATATGAAGACTCAGAAGAGTGGAGCCTACGTCCGCAACGCTTCGAGCAATATATCGGACAGGAGAAGGCGAAAGGGAACTTGTCTGTCTTCATCCAAGCGGCAAAACTGCGGAGTGAGACGCTCGACCACGTTCTATTATACGGTCAGCCTGGACTCGGGAAGACGACGCTTGCTCAAATCATCGCGAACGAGATGGGGGTCGGGATCAAGACGACCGCAGGCCCTGCCATTGAACGTCCGGGGGATTTAGCTGCGATTTTGTCGACGTTAGAGCCGGGAGACGTGTTATTCATTGATGAGATTCACCGTCTGAGCCGGACAATCGAAGAAATTTTATATCCGGCAATGGAAGATTACTGTCTCGATATCGTCTATGGTCAAGGCGAGATGGCGCGAAGTGTCCGGATCGATTTACCACCGTTCACCCTCGTCGGTGCAACGACCCGGGCCGGTATGCTGTCCGCGCCACTGCGGGACCGATTCGGTGTCACGCTCAAGCTCGAATATTACGAACCGCACGAATTGGCGGCAATCGTCAGCCGCACAGCCCAATTGTTCCGTCTCTCGATTTCGCCGGAAGCGAGCGGTGCCATTGCGAAACGTTCACGAGGGACTCCGCGGATTGCCAATCGTCTGTTGCGCCGCGTCCGTGATTTTGCACAAGTCGCGGGAACAAAGGAAATCGACCCGATGTTAGCTTCGGACGCACTCGACCGGCTGCATGTTGACGCGCTCGGTCTTGACGAAGTCGATCACCGCTTGCTACGGGCAATGGTCGAACGCTTCGGGGGTGGACCGGTCGGGCTCGAGACACTCGCCGCTACCATCGGTGAGGACGCACAGACAATCGAAGACGTCTATGAACCTTATTTGTTACAACAAGGGTTCTTACAGCGTACACCGCGAGGACGTATGATCACACAGTATGCCAAGTCGCATTTTGGATATGAAGAGGAAGAGGAGTAAGGTATGCAAGACATTCAATTGAACGTGAACGATTATGATTTTGAATTACCAGAAGAACTGATTGCCCAAGTCCCGTTGCTCGATCGCACGAGCTCACGCCTTCTCGTGTTAGACCGTGAGACAGGGGACATCGAACACCGTCATTTCCGTGACGTGCTCGACTATTTGAACGAAGGTGATGCACTCGTCGTCAACGATTCACGCGTCTTACCGGCCCGCCTGTTCGGGGCGAAAAAGGAGACGGGTGGCAAAGTGGAATTGCTCTTATTGAAGCAGACCGAGGACGATGTGTGGGAAGCGCTCGTCAAACCGGCGAAAAAAGTCCGCGTCGGGGCCATCGTCGAGTTCGGCGATGGACTGTTGCGTGCGGAATGTGTCGAGGAATTGCCGGAAGGCGGTCGCCGTTTCAAATTTGATTACGACGGCATTTTCTATGAGATTTTAGACGAGCTCGGCACGATGCCGCTCCCGCCTTATATCCGCGAACAGCTTGATGACCAGGACCGCTATCAAACGGTCTATGCGCGTGAACGGGGAAGTGCGGCAGCACCGACAGCTGGACTTCACTTCACGGAAGAACTGCTCGAGGCGGCGAAAGCAAAAGGCGTCCGGTTGGTTCCCCTTACGCTCCACGTCGGACTCGGAACGTTCCGTCCGGTGACGGCTGAATCGATCGAAGAACATACGATGCATAGCGAATATTTCGAGTTATCAGCGGAATCAGCAGCCGCATTACGTGAAGTTCGGGCACAAGGCGGTCGCATTTTTGCCGTCGGTACGACATCGACGCGTACACTGGAGACCATCATGCGCGACCACGGGGATTTCGTCGAGTCATTGGGCTGGACGGACATTTTCATTTACCCGGGTGTCGAGCTGAAGGCGATTGATGGGCTCATCACGAACTTCCATCTGCCGAAATCGACGCTCGTCATGCTCGTCTCGGCATTTGCTACGCGCGACATCATCTTAAACGCATACCGGACCGCGGTCGCGGAACGTTACCGCTTCTTCAGCTTTGGAGACGCGATGCTCATCACGAGGAAGGAAGAAACAAAATGACAAAACACGCAGTCACATATGAACATATTCACACTTGTAAGCAGACGGGAGCGCGGCACGGAATCGTCCATACGCCGCACGGGTCGTTCGAGACGCCTGTCTTCATGCCGGTCGGGACGCAAGCGAGCGTCAAGACGATGGCTCCGGAACAAATCAAAGACATGGGTGCGAACATCATCTTGTCGAACACGTATCACCTATGGATCCGTCCAGGTCATGAAGTCATCAAGCAAGCCGGCGGACTTCACAAGTTTATGAACTGGGATGGGGCCATCCTCACGGACTCTGGTGGGTTCCAGGTGTTCTCACTCGCTGACCTCCGGAACATTCAAGAAGAAGGAGTTCATTTCCGTAACCACTTGAACGGGGACAAGTTGTTCTTGTCACCTGAGAAGGCGATGGAAATCCAGAACGCGCTCGGTTCGGACATCATGATGGCGTTTGACGAGTGTCCGCCATATCCGGCGACGCATGAATACATGAAGAAATCGGTTGAACGGACGAGCCGCTGGGCGGAGCGTTGTCTCGAGGCCCATGAGCGCCCGCATGATCAGGCACTCTTCGGAATCATCCAAGGTGGCGAATATGAAGATCTCCGTCGTCAAAGTGCCGCTGACCTCGTCTCACTCGACTTCCCGGGATATGCGGTCGGTGGTCTTTCGGTCGGTGAACCGAAGGATGTCATGTATCGTGCACTCGAGTTCACGACACCACTCATGCCGGAGAACAAGCCGCGTTATTTGATGGGTGTCGGCTCACCGGATGCGTTGATCGAAGGGTCGATTCGCGGAATCGATATGTTCGACTGCGTCCTCCCGACTCGAATTGCCCGAAACGGAACACTCATGACATCGAAAGGTCGTCTCGTCATCAAGCATGCGAAGCATAAGACGGACTTTGGACCAATCGATGAGAAATGTGATTGCTACACGTGTAAAAACTATTCCCGTGCGTACGTACATCACTTGATTCGTGCGGATGAAACATTCGGTCTCCACTTATGCACGACGCATAACCTCCATTTCCTCGTGAAGTTGATGGAACAGGTTCGCCAAGCGATTCGTGAAGACCGTCTCCTCGATTTCAAAGAAGAGTTCTTCGAGGAATATGGATACAATAAACCGAACGCGAAGAATTTCTAACACAACGTGTCGGACATTGTGTGACAATGTTTCAGTTTCACGGTATAATGAACCTGATATTGAAGGAAAGGGTGAATGTTACACATGGAAACAATCGTTGCATTATTACCAATGATTCTTATTTTCGTCGTGTTCTACTTCTTGTTGATTCGTCCACAGACGAAACGTCAAAAAGAAGTACAGTCGATGCAAAATGCACTCGAGCGTGGCGACAGCGTCGTGACGATCGGTGGCCTTCATGGCGTCGTGCATCAAATTGAAGACACATTTGTCGTATTGAAATGCGATCAGTCGCTTCTCCGTTTCAACCGCAGTGCGGTTGCTGAAGTCGTGAAGAAAGCGAACGCATCGTTCGAGGAATAAGTCGTGAACGTCTGACCAACGGGTCAGGCGTTTTTTTGTCTGTTTTTTTACAAATTTCATCAATCCGATGAATCATCGACCTCATTTCGAAAAATCAAATTGAATAGTGAAAACGTTTGCATTAATGTCAAAATGAGATGAAATCGAGATGAAGGAGAAAACAACATGGACGTAAAACGATTTGTACGACCAGTCAAGAGTTGGAAAGGGTTTAAACTAAAACGCTCTTCAAAAATGCAAAAACGATCTTCCCTGCGACGCAAGATGTCCGTCGCACTCGTACCGACCATCATCGCGTTGATGCTCGTCGGTGCACTCGGGTCATACCAGTTGAAACAGGCAACAGCCAAATATGACCGTGTGCTGAATGAAGGAATGCAGGAGATGTTCCTCGCCGAGAATTTGGCATTGGAAGTGACGGACGCTGAGCGATTCGTGAACTACTACATGTTAGTGGCCAATCCGAAGACACTCATCAGCTTGCAGGCGTCGCAGGAAAAGCGCGATGAATTGATGGCAGAACTGAAAGCTTCATCGTCGGATGAAAAAATTCAGAAATGGCTCAGTGATTTGGAAAAATTCAATGAATTGCTCGACCGGGAAATGGCGCGAGCCATTGAATTACGTCAACAACAAGATGAAATCGGATATAAGACCGTGTTAAATACGAGTGTGACACCGACGACGGACCGGGTTCGGATGACGGTAACCGATCTTGTAGCCCACCAGGGGGAGAACCTTGCTGCCGAAACGGAACAAGTTCAATCGGAGGCAGAAAGTTCAATCCTTTGGATGGTGCTCATCAGTATTGGGGGCATCTTAATTGGAGTCTTCTCGTTGCTTGCGCTTCAACGCTTGTTCTTAAAACCGATCAACGGACTCGTCCGCGAAGCACGTGTCGTTGCTGAAGGTGATTTGACGGGAGAAGACATCGAGGTCGGATCAAATGATGAACTCGGTGACCTCGTCACGGCATTCAACGATATGAAACGCAATCTTGTCGGACTGATTCGCCAAGTGGGGGACGCCTCAGACAAGGTGACAGCCTATTCCGAGGAATTGTATGCAAGTACGGAGCACGTCGCAACGACGACACAAGGCGTATCCGGATTATTCGAAGAGATGAGCGTGGCGGCGCAAGTCTCAGCGAAACGCGCCGAAGAAGGAACGACAGGGGTCAATCAGGCAGTCGAAGGATTGAATCAAATTGCCGCGGCATCCCAAGGTGTGAACGAACAGACCATTCATACGCTCGAAGCAGCGACAGGCGGATTAGAGACGATTCAAATTGCGGAAGAACGCATGCTAGACATTCAACGGGCGAACGAGTTGACCCAACAGATGGTCGAACGTTTGTCGAATCAATCGCTCGAGATTGAAAAAATTACCCGTTCGATTACGGCGATCACAGAGCAGACGAACTTGCTCGCATTGAACGCGGCCATCGAAGCAGCGCGTGCCGGGGAGCACGGAAAAGGGTTCGCTGTCGTAGCGGCCGAAGTAAGGAAACTGGCAGAAGAATCGAAGCAATCGGCCATTCAAATCCAGAAGGTCGTACGCGATATTCAACGCGACACGGAAGAAGTTGAGTCTGCGTTCGAAGAAACGAGCGGACACGTCGAAAATGGCGTCTCGCAAATGGGAGCGGTCGCTGAAGCGTTCCGTGAGATTGTGACGGTCATTCAGGAGACGTCGCGTCAAATGAGCGAGATAGCAGCCGCGACGGAAGAAGTCAGCTCAAACACGACGGAGGTAGCGGTCTCGGTCGAGGATATGTCTTCAAACGCCGTCACGACACAACGGAGTGTCGAAGAGGCTGGAGCAAACGTAGAAGAACAACTCGCAGCGATCCAAGAAATCAATGGCATTGCGGAGACGATGAGCCACATGTCGGTCGAGTTGAAAGATTTGGTACATGTGTTTAAAACCACATGAAAAAACGTCCTTGCGCAAATACTGCGCAAGGACGTTTTCGATTACATTAACAGGATTAAGCTTGTCGCCATGACGATCATGCCGGCGACCATCCCGTACATGGAATGGTGCGCATGACCGTATTCTCGTGCGGCCGGAAGCAACTCGTCAAGCGAGATGAAGACCATGATGCCGCCGACTGCTGCGAATAACAGTCCGAATACAGTGTCGCTTAAAAATGGCATCAGGATCAAGAAACCGATTGCGGCTCCTGCAGGCTCCGCCAAACCGGAAAGCAGGGAAAGCTTGAACGCTTTTTTTCGTGATCCGGTCGCATAGTAAATTGGAACGGATACGGCAATCCCTTCTGGAATGTTGTGAAGCGCGATGGCAATCGCAATCGCCAAACCGACAGTCGGGTCATCGAGCGCTGAAATAAAGGTCGCCAATCCTTCAGGGAAGTTATGAATCCCGATAGCGAGCGCCATGAAGATCCCCATCTTCTTCAAACGGTTTTGGGTATGTGGATTGCTCACCGTCGACGCTTCGTTCGTCGCCGTCGTTGCCAATTCTTGTGACGAGGCATCGTTTTGCATCGATTCGACGAATTTGACCTCATGCGGATTCTCGAGCTTCGGAATAAACTTGTCGATCAATCCGATGATGAGCATGCCGCCGAAGAAGGCGAGAACAGTATAGATCGTCCCCGTTTTCTCCCCGTGGGCACCGACCAGCTCGACTAAGGCTTTCGGGAAAATCTCGATGAACGAGACGTACACCATGACCCCTCCCGAGAAACCGAGCGAGACCGACAAGAAGGCCGTGTTCGTCCGTTTTGCGAAAAAGGCAAGCATACTCCCGATCCCGGTTGCGAGTCCGGCGAATAAGGTGAGTAAGAAGGCGTAGAAAATTGTGCTGTCCATATGTGAGGACTCCTTTATAATCATAATTTGATAAATTCATCATACACGAAGTTTTGCCCATGCGCAACATTTAGTCGTAAAGGCAATTTTAAGGGGAGAATCCGTGAACGCCCGTTACAATTTCAGGAAAACGATTGATAAATGTTTAGAATATTTGTAATGTAAACAAGAGAAGTTTTATCAAGAACATCGGTTTAGAAAGGAAATAGTCGTATGTACAAAAAAGGGAATATCGCGATTTTTGCAATCATCATGGTTGCGACAATCCTGCTCGCCGTATTCACGACACCATGGGTCGTGAAAAATACGAACCTTGGCCTCGACTTAAAAGGCGGGTTCGAAGTGCTTTATGAAGTACAACCACTCGAAGACGGCGACGTCATCGACGACTCGGCGATGAATGCAACCGTTCGCGCCATCAACAACCGGATCAACGTCCTTGGAGTCTCCGAACCGGACGTTCGAATCGAAGAAAATAACCGGATTCGTGTCCAGCTCGCGGGTATCTCGGACCAAAACGAGGCACGGGAAGTCATTTCCTCGACTGCCCAGTTGACGTTCCGTGACGTCGAGGACAATGTACTACTCGACGGGAAAGATTTGAAGCCGCGTGGCGCTGCGCTCGGGTATAAACAAACCGGCGAACCGGTCGTCGAATTGACACTTCAATCGGCAGAAAAGTTCGGTGAAGTGACGTCTGAGATTGCGCAACGTCCAGAACCGGAAAACCGTCTCGTCATCTGGCTCGACTATGAGGAAGGCGACACGTACGAAGAAGAAGTGCAAAAAGAGAACTCGAAGATCGTATCCGATGCTCGCGTTACGAGTCCGATCCTGTCAGATAAAGCCACCATTTCAGGTGGCGATATCACAGCTGAGAGTGCGAAGCAGCTTGCCGACATTTTGAATGCCGGGGCACTTCCAGTTAAATTAGATGAGATTTACTCGACGTCGGTCTCGGCCCAGTTCGGTCAGGACGCGTTAGATAAGACGGTGTTTGCCGCGATGATCGGGATTATTGCCGTATTCGTGTTCATGCTGGTCTTCTACCGCCTGCCAGGTCTCGTCTCGATCATCACGCTCATTTTGTATATCAACTTGATCATGCTGTTCTTTAACGGAATCAATGCGGTGCTGACACTACCAGGGATTGCAGCCCTCGTCCTCGGGGTCGGGATGGCTGTCGATGCGAACATCATCACGGCAGAACGGATCAAAGATGAACTCCGTTCAGGAAAGTCGGTTCTTTCCGCATTCCGTGCCGGTAACCGTCGCTCACTCAGCACGATCATCGATGCGAACTTGACGACGCTCATTTCGGCAGCAGTTCTCTTCTATTTCGGACAAAGCTCCGTCAAAGGGTTTGCGATCATGTTGATGATCTCAATTGCGATGACGTTCATCTCGAACGTCTTCATCTCACGTTATTTGATGCACCTCCTCGTCGCCAGTCGCCTGTTCGACAAACGCAAAGGATGGTTTGGTGTGAAGGAGAGTGAAATCCGTGAACTTTAAATTAACAGAATGGAATTACGTCAAGCACATGCGTAAGATGTTCTTGATTTCGACGGCAATCGTCATTCTCGGAATCGGGCTCCTCTTTTTCCGCGGGTTGAACCTCGGAATCGATTTCGCTTCAGGAACACGTGTAGAAGTGCAGACAGAAGAAAAAGTTTCGCAAGAAGAATTTACTTCGGCTTTCTCAGAGGCCGGTATTGACCAGGAATTTTCTGAAGTCCTGTATGCGGATAATGACCGTCTGGCTTACGTCACGTTCGTTGGTCAGCTGAAACAGGAAGAAGTGGCGGCCATCAAGACGACGTTCACGGAGAAGTTCGAAAGCGATCCAAACATTAGCACGGTCTCGGCACAAGTCGGTCGGGACTTGGCGAAAAATGCCTTGTATGCGGTCGCGGTCGCTTCAATCGGGATCATTCTCTACATCACGATCCGCTTCCAATTCTCGTATGCGGTCGCAACCGTCGTGGCGATGCTGCACGATGCGTTCTTCATGATTGTTGCGTTCTCCCTCTTTGGAGTGGAAGTCAACTTGTACTTCATTGCCGCGATCTTGACGATCATCGGGTACTCGGTCAACGATACGATTGTGACGTTCGACCGTGTTCGTGAAAACATCAAGGCGTATGAGAAGGATCGTAAAATCAAATCGATGGACGTATATGAGTCCCTCATCAACCGTTCGATTCAAGAGACGATCATCCGTTCTGTGAACACGGTCATCACCGTTCTCGTGACGGCAGTCGCGCTCTATATCTTCGGTGCCGATTCGATTCGCGGATTCTCGCTCGCCCTCTTGATTGGTTTGTTCATGGGGATGTACTCGTCGATCTTCATCGCGTCGTACCTATGGCTCCTCATCAAACGGACCACGATCAACAAGAAGAAAGAAACGCCGGCAACAGAGGCATAAGCAATGGGTCTCCCTCAAAAAGGGAGGCCTTTTTAAATGTCAAGACGGCACATCTCTGACGCGGTCTGCTATAATCAACAATTGATTGGAGTGAAGGACATGTACCATTCGAAAAAACAGTGGGTCTATCCGGAAACGAATTCCGAAGACGTGACCCGTTTACAAGAAGAACTCAATATATCCGAGCAGCTCGCACGCTTGCTTGTTCAACGCGGGCATCGTGATCTCGATTCGGCCAAGGCGTTTTTACACGTGGAGGACGAGCACGATTTTCACGACCCGTTCGCGTTCGAACAGATGGAAAAAGTGGTCGCGCGTATTCAACAGGCAGCCGATGAGGGCGAGATGGTGCTCATTTACGGCGATTATGACGTCGATGGTGTCAGCGCCTCGGCGGTCATGTGGCATGCGTTGACAGAAATCGGAGTCATGGCGGAATGCTATATCCCGAACCGTTTCACAGAAGGATACGGTCCGAACAAAGAGGCGTTCCAGTGGGCGGCGAACGAAGGCTTCACGTTGATCGTCACTGTGGACTGCGGCATCTCCGGTATCGAAGAAGCGACACTCTTGAAAGAGCTCGGTGTCGATTTGATCATCACCGATCACCATGAACCGAAAGAGACGCTCCCTGACGCATTCGCCATCATCCACCCACACATTGATCCGAGTTATCCATATGATAAATTGGCCGGGGCAGGCGTTGCGTTGAAAGTGGCCCATGCCGTGCTCGGACGGATGCCGGAGGAACTGCTTGATTTGGCAGTCCTCGGTACGATTGCCGACCTGGTCCCGCTGGACGGGGAAAACCGTTTGCTCGCCAAGAAGGGGCTGGCCGCCCTCGATGCATCGAAACGTCCCGGAATTTTGGCGTTACGTGACGTCTGTGGCTTAAACGATGGAGAGTTGAACGAAGAATCGGTCGGGTTTGCCTTTGGTCCGCGCATTAACGCCGCAGGACGGTTGGACTCGGCGATGCCCGCGCTACAGATGCTTCTTTCGGAACATGTGGAAGAAGCGCTTGATTTGGCGAAAAAACTCGACAAGCAAAATAAAGAGCGGCAAGACATCGTCAAGGCAATCGCGTCTGAGGCGACAGAGCTCGTCGAGTCCTCGATGAAAGATGACCGCGTGCTCGTCGTTGCCAGTGAAAACTGGAACCCTGGAGTCGTCGGAATCGTCGCTTCACGGCTCGTCGAAAAATATTATCGCCCGGTCATCTTACTCTGCCATGACCCGGAAACGGGGAAGGCGAAAGGTTCGGGACGATCGATTGATGGATTTGACCTGTTCAAGGAATTATCGAAGAACGAAGACATCCTTCCTCATTTCGGGGGGCACCCGGCAGCGGCGGGGATGACGCTTCAGTCAGAAAACGTCGCCGAACTTCGTGAGCGCTTAAACCGTCAGGCCGAGACGATTCCGGATGATGTGTTCGTTCCGCGTGTCAAGGTCGACCTGAAGTTATGTGTGAACGATGTGTCGCTCGACTTGATTGCTGATATCGGAAAACTCGCTCCGTTCGGGATGGGAAATCCGTCACCGCGTGTCGTCGTAGCCGATGCGAAACTTCGAGATATTCGCCAAATCGGACGCGATGCGACGCATTTGAAGGTGCAACTCGCAGGGGATAAACGTGAATTGGATGGTATCGGATTCGGTTTTGGACATGTCGTTTCAGAAATTTCGCAAATGGCACACCTCTCCGTCATGGGAAGTCTGCAAGTGAATGAATGGAACGGGATGCGTAAACCACAGCTGATGATTCAGGATTTACGTGTCGACGACTTTCAAGTGTTCGACTACCGGGGCAAGAAAAAATCGATTCACGAGTTGAAGGAGCTACCGAAAGAGCATACGTCTTTCGTCTCGTTCCAAGGGACGAACGAAGACTTTCCGATTCACGATGAAGAAGAACCACTCAACCGGTTTGTCGTCCTACTTGATCTCCCGGACGATGAGGCATTGCTCGCAGAACGATTACACGAAGGGGTCGAGCGGGTGTACTGCGCATTTGGTCAAGGCGATTCGTTCTTCGAACGCTTGCCGTCCCGTGAAGATTTCCGAACATATTATGTCCATATGGCGACTTGCGAACGGAAAAACTTGCGAGAAAACCTGATTCGGCTCTCAAAAGAACGAAAATGGTCAAAAAATACGATTCAATTTATGCATCAAGTATTCTCTGAACTCGAATTTCTTGTTACAATGGAAGACGGACTGCCTGGAGTAAATCCAGAAGCACCGAAACGCGATTTGACCGAAGCCCCGTGTTACAAACGACGGATTGGGCGCCAGCAACTCGAAGAGCGTTTCGTTTATGCGTCATTGGCAGAGCTCAAAGAGCGGTTACAATCGTTGCGGTCGAACACGATGCAGGAGGCATACACATAAAATGGATTTCAAACAGCATATTAAAGAAGTAGCGGATTATCCGAAAGAAGGCATCAGCTTCAAAGACATCACGTCACTCATGCAAGACGGTGAAGTGTATAAGAAAGCAGTCGATGAACTCGTCGTTTACGCACGTGAGCGTGGAGCAGAGCTCATCGCTGGACCGGAGGCGCGCGGTTTTGTCGTCGGTTGTCCGGCAGCGTATGCACTTGAACTCGGATTCGTTCCGGTTCGTAAAGAAGGAAAATTACCACGTGAGACGGTCCGCGTCGCATATGGTCTCGAGTACGGAACAGACATTTTGACGATGCACAAGGATTCAATCAAACCAGGGCAACAAGTGGTCATCTTGGACGACTTGCTCGCAACCGGTGGAACAATCGAAGCAACGATCAAAATGATCGAACAACTCGGTGGAGTTGTAGCAGGAATCGGGTTCTTGATCGAGCTCGACGGACTCGGTGGACGTGAGCGTCTTGAAGGATATGACGTGTTCTCACTCATCCGTTACGAGGACTAAAAATAAACGGGAAGCGATACGCTTCCCGTTTTTGAATAGTTTTTATAGGAAAGTAACCCACAACCTTTGACAGGTCGTCAGATTTTTTCGATAATGGATATAAAAATTATCGAATTTCGAATGAAAAATACTACCATGCTGCGACGAATCCGAGGCGATTGGAGCGGTAAGAAAAAGGGTGTCGAATGTTATGACCAAAAAACAAATCGTAAGTATTGAGGATCTTCTCGACGCGCTCGGGGAGTATATGGTTGACGAAGATATAGCCGAAGTGAAACGCGCTTACGAATACGCAAAACTTCATCATACCGGTCAGTTCCGACGTTCGGGCGAACCCTACATCCTGCACCCGGTCCAAGTGGCCGGCATCCTCGTTGATATCGGACTGGACGCCACGACGATTATCGGTGCACTCTTACACGATGTCGTGGAAGACACGGATGTGACGCTCCAACAACTCGCGAACGATTTCGGAGCGGACGTCGCCATGCTCGTTGACGGCGTGACGAAGCTCGGTAAGATCAAGTACAAGTCGAAAAAAGAAGAACTTGCGGAAAACCACCGGAAGATGATCATTGCGATGGCGGAAGATGTACGCGTCATTCTGATTAAGCTGGCAGACCGTCTTCACAATATGCGGACGCTTCAACATATGCCAAAAGAGAAGCAAGTCCAAAAAGCGGAGGAGACGCTTGAAATCTTTGCCCCGCTTGCCCACCGGATGGGGATCTCGACGATCAAATGGGAGCTCGAGGATATCTCACTCCGATATATCAATCCGCAGCAATACTATAAGATCGTCTCGATGATGAAGCAGAAACGGACCGAGCGGGAAGCGCTCGTCACGTCTGTCATTACAGAAGTGGACAGTGTTCTCGAAGAAGTAAACATTGACGCGGATGTAAATGGTCGTCCGAAGCACATCTACTCCATCTACAACAAGATGGTGAAACATAAGAAAGAATTCAATGAAATCTATGACTTGATGGCGGTGCGGATCATTGTCGACTCGATCCGTGACTGCTACGCAGTGCTTGGCATCATCCATACGCAATATAAACCGATGCCGGGACGATTTAAAGACTATATCGCCATGCCGAAACCGAACATGTATCAATCGCTCCATACGACGGTGATTGGTCCGAAAGGTGAGCCGCTCGAAGTGCAGATTCGTACGAAGGACATGCATTTCATCGCCGAATTCGGGATTGCGGCCCACTGGGCATACAAGGAAGGCAAAAACGTCTCGACGAACGGGTTTGACGAAAAGATTGCCCACCTTCGGGAGATTTTAGAGCTTCAAAAAGATACGACCGATGCCGAAGAGTTCATGGAGTCGCTGAAAGTCGATTTCTTTAGTGATATGCTCTACGTCTTTACGCCGAAAGGGGACGTGTTTGAATTACCGAAAGGCTCTGTCCCGATCGACTATGCGTATCGGATCCATACGGAAATTGGACATCGCATGACCGGTGCGAAAGTAAACGGGCGCATGGTCCCGCTTGACCATAAACTCGAGACGGGGGATATCATTGAGATTATTACCTCGAAGCACAGTTACGGACCGAGCAAGGACTGGTTGAAGCTGGCTGTATCGAGTCAGGCGAAAAATAAGATTCGTCAATGGTTCAAGCGGCAGCAACGGGAAGAGAACGTTGAAAAAGGAAAAGAACTCGTCGATGCGGAAATCAAAAAACTCGGGTTTGAACCGAAGGAAGTCATTGATGACCAATCGGTTGCGGTCGTCGTCGAGAAGTTCAACTTTGGAAACGAAGAAGAGATGTATGCCGCAGTCGGCTATCAGGGAATCACAGCAGCCCAGGTCGCCCATAAGTTGACCGAGCGCCAACGGAAAGAACCGAAGCTCGAGCTATCTGAAGCGATCAGCGGTTTGAAAGTGAGTCAGGCACCGAAAAAGAAATCGACCGAAGCGGGTGTCACCGTGAAAGGAATCGACAACATGCTCATTCGAATGAGCCGTTGTTGTAACCCGGTGCCAGGGGATGAAATCGTCGGCTACATCACACGCGGACGCGGCGTCTCGATTCACCGGAAGGACTGTTTGAACATCGTCAACGAGCAGCATCCAGAACGTCTTCTTGACGTGGAATGGGAAGCAGGACAGGCAAAAGAGAAGAATTATAACGTCGATATCGAAATCACCGGCTATGACCGTTCCGGCCTCTTAAATGACGTCTTACAAGCCGTTTCGGCGACGAATACGAATATCATCGCCGTCAGTGGTCGGGGAGACCAGAATAAACAGGCACGTATCTCGATGACGATTTCGATTCCGAACGTGAATCATTTGCAAAAAGTCGTCGACCGGATCAAGCAGATCTCGGATGTGTACTCGGTGAGCCGGGTCATGATGACGTGACGAAAGGAAGAGTGTAGTGCGAGTATTGTTGCAACGCGTGAAAGAAGCATCGGTCACGGTCGAGGAAGAAGTCGTCGGCAAAATCGGAACCGGCTATTTACTCCTCGTCGGTGTGAAGCATGAAGATACGGAAGAAGAAGTAAATTGGCTCGCCGACAAAGTGGCGGGGCTCCGCGTCTTTGAAGATGAATTTGAAAAGATGAACTTATCCATTCAAGATGTAGACGGTCAAATCTTGTCCGTCTCTCAGTTCACGTTATACGGAGACACGATGAAGGGTCGCCGTCCGGCCTTCACGAAGGCCGCAAAACCGGATGTGGCGGAGGCATTGTATGAAACATTCAATGCACGTCTCCGGTCTCACGGACTAATCGTCGAGACGGGGCGTTTCGGCGCCATGATGGACGTCGCGCTCGTCAATGATGGTCCAGTCACACTCATGCTCGAAAAAAACGCTTGACAGGAGCCGGCTCGATTCGGCATCATGAAGCATATAACCTAACACCTATGAAGAAGAGGAGTACGGTCACCCCACCAGCAAAGAGAGCGATGCCTTGGCTGAAAGCATCGACTGGATGATGACCCGAACGACACTTTGGAGGTGCTTCCTTGAACGTGAGTAGGGGAAGCCGTTATTCGGGCGTTAACCGATTTCGAGTGGCAGAGTTTCAAGCAATGGCTCTGCAACGAGGGTGGTACCACGGGAAACCTACACAGGCTCTCGTCCCTTTGCGGACGAGGGCCTTTTTTGTATTCATTAAGGAGGGAACAATAGATGATGAAAGCACCACGCGGCACACAAGATCTGCTCCCGGGCACGGTCGAGACGTGGCAATATGTCGAGGAGAAGCTCCGCGACATCAGCGCCCGTTACAACTATAAAGAGATCCGCACACCAATCTTTGAAACAACGAACTTGTTCACACGAAGTGTCGGGGAGACGACGGACATCGTACAAAAAGAGATGTTCACGCTCGTGAAGAAAGGGAAAGACGAGTACACACTTCGTCCGGAAGGGACGGCTTCCGTCGTTCGTTCTTTCGTGACGAACAAACTGTTCGGAAATCCGGACCAACCGACGAAGCTCTACTACATGGGACCGATGTTCCGTTATGAACGTCCGCAAAAAGGCCGTTTCCGTCAGCTTCACCAGTACGGCGTCGAGGCAATCGGCAGTAGTGACCCGGCGGTCGACGCAGAGGTCATCAGTCTCGCGTATTCGATTTACAAGTCGTTTGGACTTCAGAAAATTAAAGTCGTCGTCAACTCGCTCGGGGACGCCGAGAGCCGCAACGCCCACCGCGATGCGCTCATCCGTCACTTCGAACCGGTCGCTGGTGAGCTTTGCCAAGACTGCCAGTCACGCCTTCACAAGAACCCGCTTCGCATCTTGGATTGTAAAGTCGACCGCGATCACCCGTCGATGAAAACGGCACCTTCGATTCTCGAATACTTGAACGAAGAGTCGAAAGCCTACTTTGATCAAGTGCTTGAGCAACTCGATGCGCTCGGCGTCGCGTATGAAATCGATCCGACACTCGTTCGTGGACTCGATTACTACACGCACACGGCGTTTGAGATCATGTCGGAGGCAGAAGGATTCGGAGCCATCACGACACTTTGTGGCGGCGGACGCTACAACGGTCTCGTACAAGATATCGGCGGACCGGACATGCCGGGAATCGGATTCGGGATTGGGTTGGAGCGCCTCATCCTCGCACTTGAGAACGAAGGCGTTTTACCTGAACTCGAGACCGGACTTGACGTCTTCATCGTCGCGCAAGGCGGGAAAGAAGTCGAATTGACGGCGACACGCCTCTTACAACTCCTTCGTATGGAAGGGTTGAAGGCGGACCGTGATTACCAGGGACGGAAGTTCAAAGGACAATTCAAACAGGCGGACCGCTTGAAAGCCAAGTTCACAGTCATCTTAGGGGATGATGAAGTGGAACGCGGGGCAGCTGCCTTGAAAGACATGACAACTGGTGAACAAGTCGACGTGCCACTCTCGGCCGTCGCAGACAAAATTCGTGAACTATCGGAAGGAGCAGGACAATGATCGGACGCACACATATGAACGGCCGCGTGACAGAGTCACTGATCGGCCAAGAAGTACAATTAAAAGGATGGGTACAAAAACGTCGTGACCTCGGAGGATTGATCTTCATCGACCTTCGTGACCGTACAGGGATCGTCCAAGTCGTCGTACGTCCGGAAAACGAAGCAGTCCATCAACTCGCGGAGACAATCCGTAGCGAGTTCGTCCTCGACGTGAAAGGAACGGTTCTCGAGCGTGAGAACAAGAACCCGAACATGCCGACAGGAAACATCGAGGTTATCGCGTCCGAGATCAATATCTTGAACGCGGCGAAGATGACACCAATTCCAATCGGTGACGAAGCAGAAAACGTCTCAGAAGACCTCCGTCTCAAGTATCGTTACCTCGACCTTCGTCGTCCGGCGCTTCAGGAGACGTTCCGTCTCCGCTCGAAGACGTCAAACACGATCCGTAACTTCTTGACGGAGCAAGAGTTCCTTGAAGTCGAAACACCGATCTTGACGAAGTCGACACCGGAAGGCGCACGTGACTATCTCGTACCGAGCCGTGTCCACGGTGGAGAGTTCTATGCACTCCCACAATCACCACAGCTCTTCAAACAGTTGCTCATGGTTGCAGGATTTGACCGTTACTTCCAAATCGCGCGCTGCTTCCGTGACGAGGACCTTCGTGCAGACCGTCAGCCTGAATTCACGCAAGTCGACATCGAGACGAGCTTCATGGACATTGAAGACTTGATGGCGATGATGGAGTCAATGATGGGACAAGTCATGGAATCGACGCTCGGTCGTACGGACACACCAGCGAAGTTCGAGCGCATGACACATGAAGAAGCGATGCGCCGCTTTGGTTCAGACAAACCGGACACACGTTTTGGTCTCGAATTGATCGACGTGGCAGACGCGGTGAAAGGTGCCGGCTTCAAAGTGTTCGACGCCGCACTCGAATCAAACGGACAAGTCAAAGCGATCAACGTAAAAGGGGAAGCGGACAACTTCTCACGTAAAGACATCGACAAGCTTCAGGAGTTCACAGCGGTCTACGGTGCGAAAGGTCTCGCATGGCTCAAAGTGACTGCAGAAGGCTTGAACGGCCCGATCGCGAAGTTCTTCGACGAGACGTATGCACAGAAGTTGATCGAAGCAACGAATGCAGAAGCAGGTGACCTTCTCCTCTTCGTCGCATCGAAACCAACTGTCGTCGCAGACAGCCTTGGCGCACTCCGCGTCAAACTCGGACATGACCTCGGTCTCATCGACGAGTCGAAGTTCAACTTCCTTTGGGTGACAGACTTCCCACTCGTAACGTTCGAAGAAGAAGACGGTCGCTTTTATGCGAACCACCACCCGTTCACGATGCCGAACCGTGAAGACCTTCACCTTCTCGAAACAGACCCGGGAAGCGTTCGCGCGGTTGCGTATGACCTCGTCTTGAACGGTTATGAGCTCGGTGGCGGCTCACAGCGTATTTACGAACGTGACATCCAGGAGCGCATGTTCAAATTGCTCGGCTTCACACAAGAAGAAGCAGTTGAACAGTTCGGCTTCTTGCTTGAAGCGTTCGAATACGGGACGCCACCGCACGCAGGAATCGCACTCGGTCTTGACCGTCTCGTCATGATTCTTGCAGGTCGTTCGAACCTTCGTGACACAATCGCCTTCCCGAAAACGGCTTCGGCGAGCTGTCTCTTGACGCAAGCACCGAGCCCGGTCGCAGATGCGCAGCTTGAAGAGTTGTCGATTCGTACAGCGGTAAAAGAGAAAAAATAATACGCTTCAGACAGGATTCGTCGTTCTCGGCGAATCCTTTTTTAGTACGAAGAAATCGAAAAGATAAAATAAATGAACGAATATGGTTGACAAAAGTTAGATATCTAACTAATATGAAGACATGGCAAAGAAAAACGCAATTTCATTAATTGGTCGTATTCGAGATGAGTCGAACAAACTAATTTTATCGGAACTTGAGAAGCATGGTGTGACAGAAATTGCGCCATCTCACGGTGGAATCTTTTTAGCATTGTATCGACATCATCGGCTTACGATGAAGGAGCTATCTGAAGAAATCAGTCGTTCTAAACCGACAGTGACGGTTCTCGTAAACAAGTTATTGAAGCTAGGGTATATTGAAAAACGAAAAGACTTAACCGATCAACGTATCTCATATATAACGTTGACCGAGAAAGGCGAAGCGTTGAAACCGATATTTGATGAGGTATCTCATACACTGAACACACTGGTTTATGGAAATATGTCAGAGGATGAACAGACTAGATTCGAAGAGACGCTAAACAAGATTCTAGATAGATTTTAATCTATCTTAAATCTTGAACATATAGTTAGATATAAAACTAATAACTTTGCCAAATAGTTAGATATAAAACTAAAGGGAGAGAATTTTTAATGAAACATCTTATTTTGTACGCCCATCCAAATCCAAAAAGTTTTAATCATGCGATCCTTAACACTACAGTAGAAACACTCCAAGCAAATCATCATGAGGTTGTTGTTCGTGATCTCTATGCACTCGGGTTCGATCCTGTCTTAAAAGCAGAAGATTTCATGACGTTCCAATCCGGGAATATTCCTGCTGATATTAAGGTTGAGCAAGATTATATTTCTGAAGCGGATGTTATTACGTTCATCTATCCGGTTTGGTGGACTGGTCTTCCAGCACTTTTGAAAGGTTATGTGGATCGTGTCTTTTCATACGGATTTGCTTATGCCTATGATGGTGAAGGCAATCAACTGCAATTGTTGAAAGGGAAAAAAGGGTTTACTGTCAAAACACATGGTAACCTGAATGAGTACTACGATGCGACGGGGATGACTTCATCACTCATACAAACGACAGATACAGGAATCTTTGAATTCGTTGGAATCGAACCAGTCGGTCATATTGCACTCGGGGGAGTAGTTTCGGTTGATGATGTATCGAGACAACAGATGCTTGAAAAGATAAAGCAGACAATCACAACGACTTTTTCAGACAAAGTGAACGCTTAAAAGCAAAGCCATTCGGAATTCAATCCGAATGGCTTTGCTGCATATACTTTGCTGTTCGTTGCAATGCAAACCCGAATGCAAACAGCGAAGCGATGACTGCGGACATCGTGTAGACCGAATCGCTGAACGCCAGATAGATTCCGAACAGTCCGAGTCCGAAGCTTAGGAGAAACCATAGCCAAAGAATCGAATGTTCACGTAACGCCTGTTTCATCGGCTCGGTACGTTCAACTGACAGCCGGTGCCATCCGTGACGAGCAGATTCGCATTGAACACTTGACCATCACTCTTTAAAACGAGTGAACGTTTGTCTTCGCGATAGTCGATTTTCATCTGTTCATCCAAAAATACCTTCGTCCAGTTTTTGATCAAGATCGGACCCGTATTCGAATCGATTTCGACATCTTCCGAGTCTGTCTCGGTCACATAACGGATTTCGAAGATCCCGCTGTTCCCGCAGCCGCATCCTTCTGTCTCATAAAAGAGGTGCATCCGTCCTTTTCGTTCACCCTTTAACGCCTCGATCCGGTCGAGGGCGGATTCTGTAATGTGTACGTACATGTTGCATCACTCCTTATAGTTAGTATACTGCGTTGGAAAAAAGAATGAAAAAGAGGTGCTTCCCATTTTCCACATCCCATTAAAAGGCGTAAACTTAATGGTTAGAAGGGGGAAGGGGTATGATTTCACGTTTTTTCAGTTATTATCGACCACATAAAAAGTTGTTTATGCTCGATTTTTCATTCGCAATTCTCGTCGGACTGCTTGAACTCGGTTTTCCGCTTGCCGTCCAATGGTTCATCGACGACCTGTTGCCGGGTGGGGAATGGAACTGGATTATCACGGTCAGCATTGGTCTGCTCATACTGTACATATTGGCCATGATGATGCAGTATGTCGTCAACTACTGGGGACATAAGCTCGGCATCAACATTGAGACGGACATGCGGGAGGAATTATTCACGCACATCCAGAAACAGTCGTTCCGATTCTTTGATAACCATAAGACCGGACACTTGATGAGTCGTGTGACGAACGATTTGTTCGATATCGGGGAAGTGGCGCATCACGGACCGGAGGACTTTTTCATCGCCATCATGACGTTGCTCGGTGCGTTCGGGATCATGTTCTCGATCGACCCGGAACTGGCACTCGTCACCGTTGTCGCGGTCCCGTTTTTAATTGCGATGATCACGTATGCCAATAAAAATATGAACAAGGCATGGCAAAAGATGTACACGAACATCGGGGAAGTCAACGCAAGGGTTGAGGACAGTGTCTCCGGGGCACGCGTCGTCCAATCCTTCACGAATGAAGGGTTTGAAATCAACCGATTCCAAAAAGATAACCATTTCTATCGCCGCTCTAAGATTGAGGCGTACCGGGTCATGAGTACGTCGCTGGCGGGCATTTATATCACGACCCGCCTGATGACGCTTCTCGTCCTCGTATACGGCGCGTATTTAACGTATGAAGGTCAATTGTCTTATGGACAACTTGTCGGGTTTATCCTGTATATGAATCTTCTCATCAAGCCGATTGAAAAAATCACGGCACTTTTGGAGATGTATCCGAAAGGGATGGCCGGATTTAAACGGTTCACGCAGTTGCTCGATGAAGAGCCAGACATCGAGAACCGTGCGGATGCGATTGAGGTCGAGACACTGAAAGGCGATATCGTCTTCAACGACGTCTCGTTCGGCTACTCAGACTACCGCCAAGTGTTGACGGATATTGACTTGTCGATCAAAGCCGGGACGACCGTCGCTTTAGTCGGGACGAGCGGAGCCGGGAAGACGACCATCTGCTCACTCATTCCACGGTTTTACGACGTGACGTCAGGAGCAATCTCAATCGACGGCATCGATGTCCGGAATATGACGAAAGAAAGCCTTCGTCGACAAATCGGGATCGTGCAACAAGACGTCTTCTTATTTGCGGGCACACTACGTGAGAACATCGCTTACGGGAAACTGGAGGCGACAGATGAAGACATTCTGCGCGCCATTGAAAAAGCGCACCTGACGTCTCTAGTCGAGGAGCTCGAACATGGACTGGATACACAAATCGGGGAACGCGGACTGAAGCTCTCAGGTGGACAGAAGCAACGGATTGCCATCGCGCGTATGTTCTTGAAAAATCCGCCGATTTTGATTTTGGATGAGGCGACCTCGGCGCTCGACACGGAAACTGAGGCAATCATTCAAGATTCACTCAATGAATTGGCGGCGAATCGAACGACGCTCATCATTGCCCACCGACTGGCCACGGTGAAAAATGCCGACCGGATCCTCGTCGTGACGTCTGAGGGAATCGTAGAGGACGGGACACATGACGAATTGAGTCGACAAGGCGGGGTCTTCTCGAACTTGCTACAACGTCAACAGCTTTGACACAAAGCCACCTTTTGAAAAGGTGGCTTTTGTTGCGTGATATTAGTTAGTGTCGGGTAAAGACAATGGAGAATCATATAAAAGGAGGCGGCAAATCGATGAAAGCCGTGCAAGTCGTTGGCTACGGAGATGTCGATCAACTTCAGGTTGTAGACATCCCAAAACCTGTACCGAAAGAAAATGAGGTCCTCATTAAGGTTCGGGCATGTGCGATTAACAATACGGAAATTTGGATGCGTGAAGGGGCTTACGGAACCGGAGAAAAGTCGGGCTGGCGACCGGAAGGTGTCCAATTCCCGAGGATACCGGGTTCCGATATCACGGGAGAAGTGGTTGAGGTCGGTCGTGACATCGATTCATCGATGATGGGCCGGCATGTCGTCTTATTCCCGTTCACGTCTAGTGGACCGGAACGGAAAGAACATCTGTCTGATGACATGTCCTTTATCGGTTCGGAATATGACGGGGGATACGCAGAATATGTTGCCTGGCCGGCAGACCTGTGCTTTGATATGCCGCTTGATGACTTCGTTGAGAGCGCGGTGTTTTCCGTGAGCGGATTGACGGCGTGGCATATGAATGAACAGCTCCATATTCGTTCGGGGGAGACAATTGTCGTCACCGGGGCCAGTGGCGGCGTCGGTTCGCTCAATGTTCAAATTGCAGCGAATGTTTTCGGTGCGAAGGTGTTCGCCATTGTCGGTGATTTAAAAAATGAGAAAGAATTGAAAGCGTTCGGTGCGACCGAAGTCTTTTCATATCGTTCTGAGACGCTCGCGGAGGCGATCATCGCGGCGAACGGTGGTCCGGTCGATGCCGTGCTTGATGTCGTCGGGGATGCGCTGTTTGATGTATCCCTTCAAATTTTGAAGAAAGGTGGGAAGTTCTGCATTTCTGGTTCTGCCGGTGGACAGACGACCTATCTCGACTTCCGAACGCTCTACTTGAAGCATATTGTGATGTACGGGTCTGTACTCGGGACGCGTCATGAATTTGCGGAGATGTTGCGTTCGATTACAGAAGGGAAGTTAAAACCGGTCATCGACCGGACTTTCCCGCTTGAAGAGGCACGCGAGGCACAAACGTATTTCAAACAATCTGGTAAGTTCGGAAAAATTGTATTGATTCCGAACGCATAAAAAGAGAGGGGGGGTCCCTCTCTTTTTATGCAAATTTCACTTTAAGGCGATCGACGTAGGCGATGAGCAGGCGGAATCGTTCTAACCAAAACTGAAAGAACGGACCGATGAGGAAAATCGACAAGACGGTGCCGAAGAAGAGCGGTCCACCGAGCACCCATCCGATGAGACAAGCAGTCAGCTCCATCCAGGTCCGCATGGCGCGGACGGACGTTTGGAAACGGTCTGATAAGGCAAGTGTCAGTCCATCGCGGGGTCCGGCTCCGTACCCGACGGCGACGTAAAGACCGGCACCCATCCCCATGACGAATATCCCGAAGGTGAGCCAAACGACGTTTACCATCAGACCGTTGAATGTCGGGAGCCATTGCTCGTTCAAAATCAGGTTCATAAATACCCCGACAAAGACCGCGTTGACGAGCGTTCCGAACTGAGGGCGAATCCGATCGAGTATGTATTTGAATAAGACAAGTAAAAGTCCGACGCATAAAATCACCGTCCCGATTGAAATCGGAAGATGACGTGCAATCCCGATATGGAGAACGTCCCATGTGGAGACACCGAGATTTGCCGTGATCATGATCGATGACCCGAGTGCGAGTAAGAACAACCCGGTCATGAAAAGGACCCATTTGAAGAGAATACGTAAAAAGTGGATGGATCGGATGTACACGAACATCGCCTCGTTTCAATGAAATGGTTGATTTATCTTAGCACAATCGATTGGAAAACATGAAAAAAACGTCTCAGCTTGTTGGCTGAGACGCAGGAGTTATTTCTTCGGTGATTTCTTTGCTTTGTTCTTTTTATAGTAATCGTAGACGAACGGTGCGACCGCCGTCGCGATTTTGATCAATGTTCCCATTTTGCCTTTCTTAGCCAATGTGTAGCACCCCTTTCTCTTCTAAATGAATATATTCCACACAATTTAATTTTAAAAACATATTTCCAGCACACACCATCCTCATTGATCGTAATAAACCAGACATACAATGTAGTGGAGGAGGCCTATTCTTGAAAACAATCATTTGGTACCAAAACGATTTACGTGTCGATGATCATTTGCCCCTTGAAGAAGCATTGCGTCATGACGATCCGATTGAAGGTCATTATTTTATCAGCCCAAAACAGCTCGTTGAAAATCGTTATGGCGTTATTCCACTCGGGAGCGAACGGCTCCATTTCTTGAAAGAATCGTTAGAGGATGTGGCCGGTTCATTGGATGCGCTCGGGATTCCGTTTTTTGTCCACGTCGGTCATCCGCTCGAGACACTCGACCCAACCGACCGCCTCTTGTTTCAACGGGCAATCGGGTACAATGAGCGCCGACGTGAAGATGAGGTGATGAAAAAGTGGAAGGGGGCGTACGAAGCGTTCGATGGATTTACGTTATTTGAAGAAGACGACATTCCGTTTGAGAAAATGCCGTTTCTCTTCACAGAGTTTAGAAAAGCGGTCGAATATGATGTCCGTCCTCGCGAACTGATTGCCCGAAAGGCGACTGCTGCCACACGCGAGGTGACGTTCCCATTCTCTTTTCAAGAAATCGAGCAAGACCCAAGGACGGCATTTCCGTTTAAAGGTGGCGAACTGTCTGCGAAGCGCCGGTTGAATGACTATTTGTCTGTGCCGATTCGAACGTATAAAGAGACGAGAAATGGGTTTGGGGTCGACGACTCGACCAAGTTGTCTGCGTATTTGGCGAATGGGTCGCTATCAGTACGACGGGTTTTCTTTGAACTTGAGGCGCATGAGCGAACGCATGGGGTGAACGAATCGACCTATTGGCTCTACTTTGAACTATTGTGGCGTGAGTTTTTCCAATGGGTTGCGCTGGAACAGGGAAAACGCTTGTTTCGGGCACAAGGCATCCGGTCAAAACGAAAAGACTGGCGAGTCGAGGCGGATGTCATTGAACAATGGCGACGGGGAGAGACGGGCGTCGATTTCGTCGATGCCTTTATGCGGGAGTTGAATACAACCGGATGGATGTCGAATCGAGGACGTCAAATCGTCGCGAATTATTTTGCCAAAGAGCTCGGTCAAGACTGGCGGTATGGGGCGGCCTATTTTGAGTCGAAGTTAATCGACTATGACGTGGCCAGTAACTACGGCAATTGGGCATATCAGGCAGGTGTCGGAAATGACGCACGAAATCGACGGTTTAACATCGAGAGGCAACAATTCACTTATGACCCTGACGGTGCGTTTCGTAACAAGTGGTTGTGACGAAACTGTCACGAGAAGTCGGTGATTCTCATTGACTTCTTTTTGCATAGAGTGCTATAGTTAAGTCAACAGATGGGATACCTGAGGTGTACGAGAGCCGCCTTCGTTATTTTGAGCCAACACTTTGAATACGGGAGATCGAACTGCCAACCAGATCAACTGCCTCATCACGTGCAGGAGGACTTGTGAAGGGGACGCTAGATCACCCACCTGCATACGCAGGTTCAAAAGCAGGGCATCGTCACGGCACTCCGGGCCCCATCGATTTTTGTGTAGAAACGTCGCGAGACGTCTTTTTTTTGAATATAATTCCGAGTAAAATAGTATGAGAAAAAAGAATTAGTTGGAGGAAGAATCAATGTTACACCAATTTTCACGAAATGAATTGGCCATCGGCTCTGAAGGCCTTGATGCTTTAAAGAATAAAACGGTTGCCATCCTCGGTGTCGGAGGCGTCGGCTCGTTCGCAGCGGAGGCACTCGCACGGAGCGGGGTAGGTCGTCTCGTGCTCGTGGATAAAGACGACATCGACATCACGAACGTCAATCGCCAAATCCATGCCCTCATGTCTACGGTCGGGCAACCGAAAGTCGAGGCGATGGGGAAGCGACTGCTCGACATCAATCCTGACTTGGATCTTGTAAAGTTGAAAATGTTCTATACAGAGGAGACGTATGAGGAGTTCTTCGCTCAAAACATCGACTATGTCATTGATGCATCGGACACGATCATTTATAAGATTCACCTGATCGTCGAGTGTAAGCGACGTGGCATTCCGGTCATCTCGAGTATGGGGATGGCAAACAAGATGGACCCGACACGTATCAAAGTCGTCGACATTAAAGATACGTCATACGATCCGATTGCGAAGATGGTCCGCACCCGTCTCCGTAAAGAAAACATTTATAAAGGCGTGCCGGTCGTGTTCTCAGACGAATCTCCGATTGTGACACGTGAAGACGTGAATGAGGTCGTCGGGAAAAAAGATGCTGCCATTCGTAAGGCGAAGATGCCACCGAGTTCGAATGCGTTCGTCCCATCTGTCGCCGGACTCGTCGCTGCAGGCTATGTCATCAACGAGCTGCTTGAAGAAGCGGGTGTCGTAATCGAACGAGTCCACAAATAATGAAAAACGACGCGACTCAAATGTGGAGTCAGCGTCGTTTTTCCCAATAGTCGAGGCGTTTTTGGATTTGTTGTTCAAATCCCCGGCTCGTTGGTGTGTAATAGGTCGGTCGTTTTCTAGCCAAATTCTCCGGCCAGTAGTTTTGGGCGACGAACCCGTCTTTCTCATCATGCGGATATTTGTAGCCGACCCCGTTCCCCAGTTCACGGGCTCCTGGACTGTGGGCGTCACGCAAATGTACGGGTACCGGACCGCCCTCGACTGTCCGGACATGATGGAGTGCTTTGTCGATGGCTGTGATGACGGCATTGGATTTTGGTGCTGTTGCGAGATAAAGGACAGCTTCGGCAATCGGGATCCGGGCTTCCGGAAATCCGATATACTCGCTTGCCCTTGCAGCGGCATCGACGACGAGCAAGGCGTTTGGGTCGCTCAATCCGATGTCTTCGGCGGCGTGGACATAGAGACGTCGCATAATAAAGCGTGGCGATTCGCCAGCTTCGATCATGACCGCGAGCCAATAGAGCGCCGCATCAGGGTCTGAACCACGAATCGATTTGATGAAGGCGGAGATGACGTCGTAATGACGGTCCCCTGACTTATCGTATTTGATCGCCTTCTGTTGGATTGACTCCTCTGCAACTTCTAGTGTGATGGTGATTTGACCATCGACTTCCGGGGTCGTCAACACGGCGAGTTCGAGCGCATTTAACAACACGCGGTAGTCACCGTCTGCCATTTTGATATAATGGTCAACAGCTGCCTCTTCCATTTTGACCGGATAGTGACCAAGACCGCGCGGGTCGGTCAATGCACGATCGAGGACGCGTTTCAGTTCATCTGGTCCAGGCGGCTCGAGCCGAAACACCGTAGCGCGGGACAACAGTGCCGCGTTGACTTCGAAACTTGGATTTTCGGTCGTCGCCCCGATCAGGATGAGCTTTCCGGATTCAAGAGCCGGGAGCAGGGCGTCTTGTTGTAATTTATTGAAACGATGGATCTCATCTAAAAATAAAATGGTGCGCTCGTCTTCGTAATCAAAGCGTGATTCGGCTTCTCGAATCACGTTGCGCAATTCCTCCAATTTAGCGGTGACGGCATTCAATTGGACGAATGTCGCTTTCGTATAGTTGGAAATCACGCGAGCGAGCGTCGTTTTACCGGTCCCGGGCGGTCCATACAAGATGATGGTCCCTAACCGGTCGGCCTCGATGGCCCGTCGGAGCAATTTTCCTTCGCCTATGATGTGCCGTTGACCGATGACATCGTCTAGCGTCTCGGGACGCATCCGATTGGCGAGCGGACCACTATTGGATTGATGAAACAAATCACTCATGCGTAACCATTCCTTTCAACAAACGTTTGTTCGATTAGTATAACAGAAGGAGACAGGAACATGAAAATATCTACTAAAGGCCGCTATGGGCTAACGATTATGATTGCATTGGCACGAGAAAATGATAACAAGCCACTCAGTTTGAAAAAAATCGCGGCGCGTCATGAACTCCCTGAGCATTATCTCGAGCAATTGATCGGTCCCCTCCGTAACGGTGGACTCGTGAAAAGTGTACGCGGGGCATACGGCGGCTATCAACTCGTCAAACCTGCTGATGAGATCACGGCCGGTGAAATCATTCGACTACTCGAAGGCCCGCTCACAATCGTGGAAGATTCTGAAGCAGATGATGCGGTCAAACGGAAGCTTTGGGATAAAATAAAGTCTGCCATCGAGGCTGTTCTCGAAGAGACGACGCTAGCAGACCTGGCTGAAGAAGAGTCAGAAGGTTATATGTTTTACATTTAAGAACGAGGTGACACAGAATGAACTATTTTGACCACGCCGCGACGACGCCCATGCGACCTGAAGTACTGGAAGCGATGACGCCATATTTTCTCGAGACATACGGGAACGCTTCTAGTATCCATGGGATCGGACGAAAAGCTCGAGCGGCGCTTGATGCATCGCGCCGTTCGCTCGCAAAATGGATTGGAGCGACCCCGAACGAGATCATTTTCACATCGGGCGGGACCGAATCGGACAATTATGCGTTATTTGGAACGGCTTATGCTTACCGTGAACAAGGGAACCATATCATCACATCAAAAGTTGAACACCATGCGGTCCTCCACGCGTTGCAGCAACTCGAACGTGAAGGGTTCGAGGTCACCTATCTGGATGTCGATGCGTCAGGCGCGGTATCGGTCGAGTCCGTTCGAGCGGCATTGCGGGAAGATACGATTCTCGTTTCTCTAATGTACGGGAACAATGAGGTCGGGACGCTTCAACCGATTCAACAAATCGGTGAGTTGCTCGAAACGCACCAGGCTGTATTTCACACGGATGCGGTCCAGGCGTTAGGGACCGAACGGATTGATGTAAATGCGTTAGGTGTCGATTTATTGTCCGCCTCGGCCCATAAAATCAACGGTCCGAAAGGTATCGGTTTCCTTTTCGTGAAAACAGGTGTAAAATTAGCGACGCGTTCTTTTGGTGGACAACAAGAACGGAAACGTCGAGCCGGCACGGAAAATGTTCCGGGTGCCGTCGGATTCCAAAAAGCGGCCGAACTCGTCATGTCGGAACGAACGGAGCGAATCGAGCGATATCGTATGCTCGAAACGACTTTGCTCGCCACATTGGACGAACTCGGTGTCACGTATGAAGTGAACGGAGCGAACCGTTTACCGCATATCGTCAACCTATATCTCCCGGGAATTGACCTTGAACCGTTCTTGATCATGATGGACATGCGGGGCATGGCAATTTCGAGCGGGAGTGCTTGTACGGCAGGGTCGGTCGAACCATCGCACGTATTGACGGCGATGTATGGTGAGTCGAATCGGACGAAACAATCGGTACGCATCAGTTTTGGTTACGGCAACTCGGTCGAAGATGTGAAACGGCTCGCAGAACGACTGGATGAAGTCGTCTCGACATTTACGAACGGAGTGAGATAGATGAACTTACGCACGAAAGCCCCTGAAGACACGACAGTCGTCGTCGGCATGTCGGGTGGCGTCGATTCATCGGTGACAGCACACGTGCTGAAAGAGCAAGGGTACAACGTCATCGGAATCTTTATGAAAAACTGGGATGACACGGATGAGAACGGTGTATGTACGGCGACGGAAGACTACGAAGACGTCATCGCCGTGGCGAACCAAATTGGGATCCCGTATTATGCGGTCAATTTCGAAAAAGAATATTGGGACCGTGTCTTTGAATACTTCCTGGCGGAATACCGTCTAGGCCGTACGCCGAACCCGGACGTTATGTGTAACAAGGAGATCAAGTTCAAGGCATTCCTGGACCATGCGCTCAAGCTCGGTGCCGATTTTGTCGCAACCGGTCATTATGCGCAAGTGAAATACATTGACGGAGAACATCGTCTGTTGCGTGGGAAAGACGACAATAAGGACCAAACATACTTCTTGAATCAGTTGTCTCAAGACCAATTGGCACGCACGATGTTCCCAATCGGTCACATGGACAAGAAAGATGTGCGTGCGATTGCTGAAGAAGCAGGGCTCGCGACTGCGAAGAAAAAAGACTCGACTGGGATCTGCTTCATCGGTGAGCGGAACTTTAAAGAGTTCTTGTCGGAATACCTTCCGTCACAGCCAGGTGAAATGCGGACGCTCGATGGTGTCGTCAAAGGACGTCATGACGGGTTGATGTATTATACGCTCGGACAACGCCACGGTCTCGGAATCGGTGGAGACGGGGACCCGTGGTTCGTCGTCGGAAAAGATGTCGAGAACAACGTCTTGTTCGTCGGACAAGGATTCCATCACGACGCATTGTATTCTGATGCACTCGTCGCATCGAAATTGTCGTGGACTGGTGCTGCACCGACGGGAGAATTCCGGGCGACGGCGAAATTCCGTTATCGTCAACAAGACGTGCCGGTAACGGTCGCGCCACTTGAAAACGGCGAAGTGCTCGTCAAATTCGATGAGCCACAACGTGCCATTACACCGGGACAAGCAGTCGTCTTTTATGACGGTGACATCTGTCTCGGCGGGGCGACGATTGACGAAGCGTTCCGAAATGGAAAACGACTCGACTATATCGGATGAGGTGATTGATATGAACGCAAACGAACAAGGCATCCAAGCGATGCAACAAGGTGAATTCGAACAGGCAGCCAAACATTTCAATGAGGCGATTGAAGCGAACCCGACAGACCCGACTGGTTTCGTCAACATGGGGACGTTGCTTCAGGCAATCAACGATTACGATCGTGCCGTCATCTTCTATGACAAAGCGATCGAACTCGATGGTTCGTTCGGTGCCGCGCACTATGCGAAAGGTGCTCTTGCCTATGAACTCGAGCAATTGGAGTCCGCAGAGGCGTCGCTTCGCCAAGCGCTCCTCTCGGGAATGGATGATGCCGATCTTCATTTCATGCTCGGCTTGACGTACAAGGCGATGGGTGACTTCGTTCGTGCGATGCCACGCCTGCGTGAAGCGAAGAAGCAATCGCCGGAAGACGTAGAAATCACGTTCCAATACGGACTAGCACTCGCACAAAGTGAACAACTTGAAGAGGCGGTCGTCGCGTTAGAAGAGACGCTCGACCTCGATGCGAGTCATACGGATGCCCGTTACAACTTGGCAATCGCGTATGCGTTCTTAGGTGACCAGGAACGGACGTATGCCGAGCTTCAACGTGTCCTTGAGATGCAACCGGATCATGAACTCGCACGTGACGCCATCGCGAAGATGGACGCACTGCTTGGAAACTGATCTCTTGAATAGGAAAGTGCCATCGCAATGGAGCGATGGCACTTTTTTGGTGCTCGTGATCAAAGTTGTTTCGTTGTGATGCGAACCGGTTCCCCAGCAAAATCACCATATGCATCATCCATATTTTTCGTATACAGCTCGATGATATTATGGTTCGGGTCTTTAAAATAGGCGGAACGCTCTTTTACGTTCTTTGTCTCGTCCTCGTCCCACGTCCGTAATTTGACCGGAACATCCGCCTCATCCAACACGTCGAGTGCCTGTTCGAACGACTCCATCGGAACGAAAAAGGCACAGTGCACGTGGGCGCCCCCTTCATCGTATAAGGTGTCCCAATCGGTCACTTCCTGACGACGATTTGCCTCCTCTGCTTCTGTGAAGTTTCGTTTCAACCATAAACCGAGTCGTGTATTTCCACCGACATAGAGCCAGGTTGCCCATGGCTCGCTTGCCTGTTCCTGTGCCTCACTCGGCTCGGCATCATCACCAACCCATTGTTCGACGATCGGGAGTCCGAGCTTGCCGTGCCAAAAATCGACGGCTTCTTGCATATTCGCCACTTCAAGAACAAGTTCGCACAATCCGCTGATCGGGATTCGTTTGCCCATGCCTGATTCCTCCTTCATTGTGTCACTCGAACAGTTCCCCGTTTCCTGTTTTCAAAAACGCGACTAGCTGGGGACGAGGGAGGGAATGATTTCCTTAGAAGGAGGGTGAACAGGTTGAGGAAATGGAGCATTGTCAGTGTCGTCATCTTTTTTGTGTTGGAGTATTGGTGGCTCAACCGATTAATCGACAGAGTGAACGTACGGCTTGAGGACGGAAAGTGGACGAATACCATTTTGTATCAGGTCGTGATTGAACCCCGGGGAATGGTGAGTCTACTTTTCATTCTTCTCGGAAGTCTATTCGTAGTGGGATTTGTCATTCATTATTTGTTTTACACCCCGAAATCATGGCAAGCGACGATGGCACATGTGGGGATCGGATGGACAGTACCGCTCCTTCTCGTCCTTCTTGCGCTTGTAATCCCGAATGTATACGTCCAAGTCGGGTTACTTGTTTTACAATTTACGTTCATCCCGCTTATTCCTTATGTGGGTCAAACGGTTCCGTTTTGGAAAATCGTCACGAATTGGCTCGTTCAGTTAGCGGTGATTGGCGTCATTTTGTATGGGGGACGTGGCATGGTAGAGGACGTCATTCGGGTTGAAAAGACCGAATTGTTCTCGCGTCTTGAGTCGTATGAGGCATCCGGTGATTTAGAACGAATCGAGCGCCTGATGGAGCAAGTCGATCTCGAACAGGTCGAACGAATATTGGACAAAGTGGATATCGAACAGCTGATTCGAATTTTGGAAGTCGTTGATTTGGACAGAATCGAGCAGCTTTTGGATTTGTTCAGCTAGACGATTTGTCCGATCGATTCAACTCGGGCTATAATGAGGGATGGAAAAATAGCTGGAGGTGTCAGATATGATGACAGCACCTTACGAGTTGACAGGTAAAGTCATTCGAGTCCTGTTTCAATCAGAAGAAGAGGCGCATACGATTGCGCTTGTACGCATAAAAGAAAAGAACTTTGAGACGGACGAGACGGAAATGGTCATCGCTGGCGTCGGGGTCGGTATTGAAAAAGGGGAAACGTATAAAGCCCATGGCCGACTCGTCGAACACCCCCGGTTCGGGAAGCAGATGAAGGCCGAATGGATTCGTCGCGTCGTGCCGATGACAAAACGGGCCGCCGTCCGTTTCTTGACGAACGGTTCCTTTCCGGGCATCGGACAAAAAACGGCACAAAAAATCGCAGACACGCTCGGTGATGATTGTATCGACCAGATCGTGAAACATCCGAGTGTCTTATCGAATGTGGACGGGCTGAAAGAAAAGCAGGCGCGCGTGATCACAGAACGGTTAAACGTGCTATACGGTGTCGACCAGCTCCTGCTGTTTTTGGCGCCGTTTGACGTGACGCCCCGTCTCGCTTCAAAGATTCATAAAGAGTATGAAGGCCGGGCGATGGAGACGATCGAGAAGAATCCATATGCGCTGATGTATGATGTCCAGGGCATCGGGTTTAAGACAGCCGATGCGATCGCCGCGCATTTCGGGATTCAAGGGATACATCCGGAGCGGATTGCGGCAGCCGTCTTATACGTGCTTGAACTCGAGCAGGGGAACGGACATCTGTACGTGACCGCCGAGCAGTTGGAGTCCGAGATGCCACGTATTATCGGGGCAGACCCGGGAGAGGCGCTGGTGTCGGCGCTCGAGACACTCGCCAAGGACGAACGCGTCGTCATCGAGGACGGCGTCGTCTATCATCCTCGTGTCTATCGGGCGGAACGAAAAGCGGCAGAGGAATTGGCGCGTATCATGGCGACATCTTCAACTGAGGAAGTAGATATGACGACAATCTTTGATGCGATCGGTCGAGTCGAGGAGATGTTCTCGATCGAATATGCGACGCAACAGCGTGAGGCAATCGAGCTCGCACTCAAATCACCGCTCATGGTGCTTACCGGAGGACCGGGTACCGGAAAAACAACAGTAGTCCGAGGCATCATTCATGCGCTCAGTGATGTGTTCGATTGGAAACTGGAGCCGGTACCGAATCAACCGTTCCCGTTCGTGTTGGCCGCACCGACCGGCCGGGCTGCCAAACGATTGAGCGAATCGACCGGATTACCGGCTTCGACCATTCACCGCCTGTTGAAATTCGACGGGAGTTCGTTCCAAGTCGATGAGACGAATCCGCTAGTCGGGAAAGTCCTCATCGTCGACGAGGCATCGATGATTGATATTTTCTTATTCAGAAGCTTGCTTAAGGCCGTGCCGAACGGGATGAAAATCTTATTTGTCGGGGACCGCGATCAACTTCCTTCGGTCGGTCCGGGTCAAGTGCTCGCTGATTTGATGGCGACCGACGGCATCCCGGTCGTCCGACTTGACGTCGTTCACCGTCAGGCATCCGAGTCGAGTATTCTTCGCCTGGCGCACTCGCTCAATGCGAAACGAATGCCGGATGATCTGCTCGCGGCTCTGCCGGATCGCCGCTTTTATACGGCAAATCAGGAGACGGCGCTCCAAGCGATTTGTCAAATGGCGGATGCGGCGCTTCGGAAAGGCTATTCCCCGTTTGATATTCAAGTGCTCGCTCCGACGTACCGGGGGGTATGCGGGATTGACGGCTTGAACGAGGCGCTTCAAAACGTCTTTAATCCGAAGTCGACGGCGCGGGAAGTGAAGCATGGTACCCGGATCTATCGGAACGGCGACAAAGTGCTTCAGCTCGTGAACAACGCCGAGGAGAATGTCTATAACGGCGACATCGGAGAAATCACCAATATTTTTTATGCGAAAGAGAATGTCGACAAGGTCGATAAGATTTATATTCGATTTGATCAGACGGAAGTCGAGTACAACCGGAGTGACTGGGATCAATTCACGCATGCCTATGCGATCACGATACACAAATCCCAAGGGTCAGAATTCCCAATCGTGCTCATGCCGGTGTTCTTTACGGGGGGCTTCCGTTCATCACGGAACTTGATCTATACAGCCGTTACCCGGGCGAAGAAAAGTCTGCTCCTATTCGGAGACGTACGGGCGTTCGAAGCGGCAACGCGTGAAGAGGAACCGGTTCGTCGAACAAAATTGGTCGAGCGACTCGGAGGCAAGTCTTGACGTCCTCGCAGGCGCGTGTGATAATGACGAATAGACAACTGAAACGAAAAAGACGATGAAGGAAATGAGTACGTCGTCACCGCCTCTACAGAGACATCTTCCAAGGCTGCGAGAAGATGGGGGTCGGCCGACCGAAGCTATTCTGGAGTCCCCACTCAACCTGGGCGCCTCATCCCCGTTACCGGATGTTCGAGGCACGGTGTTTACCGTGCGAACGAGGGTGGTACCACGAAGCGATGCTTTCGTCCCTTTCCAGGGGCAGGCATCGTTTTTTTTTCGTTTCGCTTTAGAACAAGGAGGAATTGCAGATGAAACCGCTCAAACCATTAACTGGCGCACAGATTCGCCAAATGTACTTAGATTTCTTCAAGTCAAAGGGGCACAGCATTGAACCGAGTGCCTCACTCGTACCGGTCGATGACCCGACCCTTCTTTGGATCAACTCAGGGGTGGCGACGTTGAAAAAATATTTTGACGGTCGCGTCATTCCGGAAAACCCGCGAATCGTGAACGCACAAAAGTCGATTCGTACGAACGATATCGAAAATGTCGGAAAGACTGCACGTCACCATACGTTCTTCGAGATGCTCGGGAACTTCTCGGTCGGTGAATATTTCCGTGAGGAAGCGATCACGTGGGGCTGGGAACTCTTAACGAGTGATGAATGGTACGGACTTGACCCGGACCGTCTCTCTGTCACCATCCACCCGGATGATGAAGAATCGAAGCAAATTTGGTTGAAGCTCGGAGTACCGGCAGACCGCATCATTCCGCTTGAAGATAACTTCTGGGAAATCGGTGAAGGCCCATCAGGTCCGAACACAGAGATCTTCTTCGACCGTGGACCGGCGTTCGGTGACGACCCGACTGACCCTGAACTTTATCCGGGCGGAGAGAACGAACGATACCTCGAAATCTGGAATATCGTGTTCAGCCAATACAACCATGACGGCCATGGCAACTACACAGAATTGCCGCGTAAAAACATTGATACCGGGATGGGACTCGAACGGATGGCAAGTGTCATGCAGGATGTCCCGACGAACTTTGACACAGACCTCTTCATGCCGATTATCCGCGAGACAGAACGCATCAGCGGTATGAAATATCGTGAGGATAGCAGTAAGGACGTCGCATTCAAAGTCATCGCAGACCACATTCGGACTGTTTCATTCGCAATCGGCGATGGAGCGCTCCCGTCGAATGAAGGACGCGGTTACGTCCTCCGTCGTCTCCTCCGTCGTGCGGTTCGTTATGCGAAGATGCTCGGCATCGAGCGTCCGTTCATGTATGAGCTCGTCGATGTGGTCGGAGACATCATGGTCGACTTCTATCCGCAAGTGAATGAGAAGAAAGATTTCATCAAGAAAGTCATCAAGAACGAAGAAGAACGTTTCCACGAAACGCTCAATGACGGGCTTGCAATCTTGAATGAGGTCGCGAAAGCACAAAAAGCGGCAGGTTCGAACATGATCAGCGGCCAAGATGCGTTCCGTCTCTATGACACATACGGGTTCCCGCTCGAGTTGACAATCGAGTATGCAGAAGATCACAAATTGACGGTCGACGAAGACGGGTTCAAAGAAGCGATGAATGAACAGCGGGAACGTGCTCGTCAAGCGCGTGCGGATGTCGACTCGATGCAAATCCAGTCAGGTGTATTGGCAGATATTAAAGTGCCATCGACGTTTGTCGGATATGCAAACTTGCAGACAGAAGCGAAAATCGTCAGCTTGATCCATGAGGGTGAATTGGTGGATGTCGTCGGTGCAGGGGAAGAAGCGCAAGTCATTCTCGACCAGACGCCGTTCTATGCAGAGAGTGGCGGTCAGATCGGTGACAAAGGACAAATTGTCGGAGCTGATTTTGTCCTTCAAGTAAAAGACGTCTCTAAAGCACCGAACGGTCAAAACTTGCATACGGTAACAGTCGAGTCAGGAGTCGCGAAAGCGGAAGTCGCGGTCACCGCAACAGTTGACCAGGCTTCACGCCAGGCCATCGTGAAAAACCATACGGCAACGCACCTCCTTCACCGTGCACTCAAAGACACGCTCGGTGAGCACGTCAACCAAGCGGGCTCACTCGTCACACCGGACCGCCTTCGTTTTGACTTCTCTCACTTCGGCCAAGTGACGTCTGAAGAACTCCAGTCGATCGAACGTCAGGTGAACGAGAAGATTTGGGCATCAATCGGCGTCGACATCGAAGAGATGAACATTGCGGATGCGAAAGCAAAAGGCGCAATGGCGTTGTTCGGTGAAAAATATGGAAATGTTGTCCGCGTCGTGTCGGCAGGCGATTACTCTGTCGAACTTTGTGGAGGCTGCCACGTATCGAACACGGCGGAAATCGGACTCTTCAAAATCTTGTCGGAGTCAGGAATCGGTGCCGGAACACGTCGGATCGAGGCGGTAACAGGTGCAGGCGCATATGAAGTCATGAACGAACAAATCGAGACGCTCGAAGCGGCTGCAAAACTTCTCAAAACGAAACCGCTTGAAGTACCGGCACGCGTCCAGGCGCTCCAAGCTGAAGTGAAAGAAGTCGAACGGGCTTCCGAATCACTTAAAGCAAAACTGGCTAACATCGAGGCGTCATCGCTCACAGATGCGGTTGAAACGATTGGGGATGTTCAGTTGATCGCAAAACGCGTCGACGGACAAGACATGGATGCGCTTCGCAGCATGGTCGACGACTTGAAAGGCAAGCTCGGATCAGCCGTCATTATCCTCGGTTCGGCGAACGGTGAGAAAGTCAACCTCGTCGCGGGTGTGACAAAAGACCTAAATGATCGTGGTTTCCATGCCGGAAAACTGATCAAAGAAGTGGCGACGCGTTGCGGCGGAGGCGGCGGTGGCCGTCCGGATATGGCGCAAGCAGGTGGGAAAGATGCGACAAAACTTGATGAAGCATTGAAGTTTGCTTCACATTACGTCCAATCACTGGCATAATAGAGTGTGAAGTGCAAACGGAAAGAGGTGGATTCTTGTGAGCCAAATGGATCGCACGATGCAATTCAATTTTCCAGAAGATGATCAACGAGCCAACACTCGTGAAACACTGATTACTGTATATCAGGCACTCGAGGAAAAAGGTTATCAACCGATCAATCAAATCGTGGGATACTTGTTGTCAGGTGACCCTGCCTACATTCCACGTCATAATGATGCGCGAAACTTGATTCGCAAAATTGAGCGAGATGAACTACTCGAAGAGTTGGTCAAATCGTATTTGAGCGATCGTAGAGAGGGATAATATGAAGCGAGTCATGGGACTCGATGTCGGTTCGAAGACAATCGGGGTTGCAGTGAGCGACCTCATGGGATGGACGGCGCAAGGTGTGGAGACGGTGTATTGGACCGAACCCGACTTTGATGAGGCCGTTCGTCTCCTTCGTCCGTTTATCGAGCAGTACGATGTGAAAGAAGTCGTCGTCGGTCATCCGAAAAACATGAATGGGACGATTGGCCCACGTGGAGAAGCGTCTGAAGCGTTCGCTGAAGCGTTCACTGCGCAAACCGGCCTACCGACAATTCTTGTAGATGAGCGGTTGACGACGATGCAGGCGGAGCGGATGCTCATTTCAGCAGACGTTAGCCGAAAAAAACGCAAGGCCGTCATCGATAAGATGGCAGCCGTCATGATTTTACAAAATTACCTGGACCGTTCCGGGAAATAAGGAGGAATTCCTCATGGCAGAAATCCGTCGTGAAGAAGAAATGTACCGTATCCCAGATGAAAATGGAGACGAGCATTTATTTGCAGAGATTTTCCGTATGACAAGCGACCGCACGAAAAAGACATTTGTCGTTCTCGAGCCGGTCGGCGCCCCGGAAACAGAAGATGAAGATACAATCGAAGTATATGCGTTTGAAATTGAAGAACTTGAGGATGGCGAGTTCATCTTGAAGCTTGTCGAAGACGACGAAGACTTCGAAGAAGTGATGGAAGCATTCGACATCGTCAGTGACGAAGTCGGTCTAGACTAAACATGGGAAGGGCGACCAGGGTGCACCCCTCGTCGCCCCTCTTCATAACAGAAGAACAGGGGAGAAATGCATGAACTATCCATCGATGCCAGATGAGAAGCGTGCACGTAGCCGGATTGTTCGTCGAATCACGGTTGTCATCCTTGCAGTCTTTCTTCTCGTCATCGCCACGGGATCTGCTCTCGCGTACGTATTCGTGAAGCGCTCGGTTGAACCGATTGACCCGACTTCTACAGAAACCGTTGAAGTCGAGGTGCCATATGGTGTTGGTTCAGGATATATCGGTGAACTACTTGAAGAGAAAGGCCTCGTAAGGAGTAGCACGATTTTCCGCTTATACACACGGTTTAAAAATGAATCATCGTTCCAGGCGGGGACGTATACGCTGTCTCCGTCATTATCGCTCGATGAAATGATTTCGACACTGAAGACCGGTAAAGTGATTGTCGTTCCAGACATCAAGCTGGTCATTCCGGAAGGGTTTACCATTGACCAGGTAACCGCACGTCTAGCGAAGACGGCCGATCTTCCGAAAGAACAGATATCGGAAAAGTTGAGTGACCGTGAATACATCCGTTCGCTCGTAAACCAGCACGAGATGTTGACAGAAGAAGTCCTTGCCGATGGAATCTATCATCCACTCGAAGGCTACTTATTCCCAGCAACGTACGAATTCAACAAAGGTGTGACGCTTGAAGAAATCATTGAAAACATGCTTGAGCCGACAGAACGTTTGTACCAGGAAAACAAAAATCAAATCGCAGCATCTGGTCGAACGTTCCATGAATTATTGGCCCTCGCATCAGTGGTCGAGAAAGAAGCCGTCACGTCAGAAGACCGTAAGGAAATTGCAGGCGTGTTCGAGAATCGTCTAGCAGATGGAATGAAACTACAGTCCGACCCGACAGTTTGGTATGGGACTGGAGAATCATCGATCTTCACAACATTCGCGGATCTTGAAAATGATTCGTTGTATAATACGTATCGATATGGAGGAATTCCAATCGGTCCGATCGCATCGGTCAGTCGGGACGCCTTCGAGGCGACACTGAATCCGAACGATACGGAAAACTATTATTTCTATGCCCGTCCTCCGCGGGAAGATTTCCCGAAAGGGGAGGTCTTGTTCGAGGTGAGTTATGAGGACCATCAAAAAAATGTGAGCAAGTATCGTTCTGAATGGGAAGAATTTGAGGAAGCAAACAAAAATTGATGGGACTGCGACCGGAAGCTGAAGCTTCCGGTCGTTTGAATGATGAGAGAGTAAGAGGTGTAACGAGTGGACCATGCATCCTATGAAGGATATGTAGAAGAGTTAATCAAAGAACGCTCCCCGTTGCTGATGGAAATGGAGGCATTTGCCCGTGAACACCACGTGCCCATCATGGACTTGACGGGGTCGGAAGTGTTATTGTCACTGTTGGCCATGCAACGTCCTGCCCGGATTTTAGAGGTGGGGACGGCCATTGGATATAGCGCGATTCGAATGGCGGAACTTTTACCGGAGGCACAAATCGTCACGGTCGAACGAAACGCCAGAAGATATGAAGAGGCACTCGGCTTTATCGGACGGTCTGGTGTCTCAGACCGTATTACCGTCATTCACGGGGATGCCGTAGAGTTGATTGGGTCCATCGAAGGGCCGTTTGATGCGGTCTTTATCGATGCGGCGAAAGGTCAATATCAAAAATTCTTTGATGGGTATGGCGCTTTAGTACCGATTGGTGGTACGATTTACAGCGATAATTTGTTTTTGAGAGGGGATGTGCTGCTCGAAGACGTGTCTGTACTAGACCGTCGCCGACGCCGGCTCGTCCGTCTTGTGAAACAGTTTACTGAGCAATTGATGGCACGGACCGATTATCATACTGCAATTTTGCCCCTTGGTGATGGCCTAGCAATCAGTCGTAAATTACGATGAGGAGGACTTAACTTTGATGCAACATAAACCCGTCATTATTGGCGTGGCCGGGGGTACCGGTTCTGGAAAGACGACAGTAGCCCGCGCGCTCGTAGATGCGTTTAAAGGACAATCGGTCGTCATGATCGAGCAAGACGCGTATTATAAAGACCAGTCAGAGATGACGATGGAGGAGCGGTATAAGACGAATTACGACCACCCCTTCGCCTTTGATAACGATTTGTTGATTGAACACATTCAACAGTTACAAGCCCACCAGGCAATCGAGAAGCCAGTCTATGACTATGCGGCTCACACCCGTTCCGACGAGACGATTTTAATCGAACCGGTCGATGTGGTCATCGTAGAAGGGATTCTCGCGCTCGAGGATGCCCGTTTGCGTGAACTGATGGATATTAAAGTGTTCGTGGATACGGACGCGGATGTCCGCATCCTACGCCGGATGCAGCGGGACATCAATGAACGTGGACGTTCAATCGACTCTGTCGTCAAACAATACACGAATGTCGTCCGTCCGATGCATTTGCAGTTTTGTGAACCGACAAAGCGTTACGCAGATATCATCGTTCCTGAAGGCGGAGAGAATTTCGTCGCGATTGATTTACTCGTGACCAAAATACGTTGGGTGCTCACTGAGCGTAACCGGGCGTGAGGAAATAAAACGTTTTCAAATCACCCCTAGCTGTAATATACTAGGAGACAATGAAGGAGTGACAGAAATGGCTGAAAAACAACATTACATGACGTTAGACGGAAAAGCGAAGATTGAAAATGAATTAAACGAACTGAAGACGGTGCGCCGTAAAGAAGTCGTTGAAAATATTAAGATTGCTCGTGATTTCGGAGATTTATCAGAAAACGCGGAATATGACGCGGCAAAAGAAGAGCAAGCGATGGTCGAAGGCCGAATCGCACAACTTGAGGAAATGCTCCGTAACTCGGTCATTATCCAGGATGATGCAGCGGACAACTCAGTCGTCTCGATCGGGAAGACCGTGACGTTCTTCATTCAAGAAGACAACGAAGAAGAGACATATACAATCGTGGGTGGCGCAGAGGCGGATCCGTTCACAGGAAAGATCTCGAACGAATCACCAATCGCGAAAGCACTTCTTGGCCGTACGGTCGGAGAAGTGGTGACGGTTCAAACACCAGGCGGCGACATGATCGTCGAGATCAAAGAAATTAAATAATCGTACAGAGCGACCTCCACTCGGAAGTCGCTCTCTTTCTGAGGAGGAATCATGATGAAAATTGGCATTATCGGCGCAATGGAAGAAGAAGTGAACTTACTTCGGAATGAATTGACGGAGCGCGTTGACACGGAAATCGCGAACTATCATTTTTACGAAGGGTACCTCGGCAACATGGAAGTCGTCATTTTGAAATCCGGTATCGGGAAAGTGAACGCGGCGATTGGGACCACGCTTCTTCTCGACAAGTTCAAACCGGATGTCGTCATCAACACCGGATCGGCCGGCGGGTTCAAAAAAGGGATGAAAGTCGGAGATGTCGTCGTCTCGACAGAAGTTCGTCACCATGACGTCGATGTGACCGCGTTTGGTTACGAATATGGGCAAGTCCCGGGCATGCCGCCGGCGTACGAAGCCGATGCGAAACTCGTCGCCGTCTGTAAGGACGTCATTGAAAGTTTACCGGACGTAAATGTTCACCAGGGACTCATCGTCACAGGTGATTCGTTCATCAACGACTCGAATCGAGTGGCCGACATTTTAGGTCATTTCGACGGCGTGGCGGCGGTTGAGATGGAGGCGGCTCCGATCGCACAGACGTGTTACCAGTTTGGCGTGCCGTTCGTCGTCACCCGTTCGATCTCAGACAGCGCGGATGAGGAAGCGAACTTGTCGTTCGATGAGTTTTTGGAGACCGCGTCAATCAACTCTGCGAAGATGGTCATGGCCGTCACAAAACGGTTAGGGCAAGAATCTGCATCATGAAAAACAAGGGGGATGCGTTGACATCCTCTTTTTATTCCCTTATATTAGTACCAGATACTAAGAATAGGGGTCGACGATATGAATATTGGAATCATCGGCATCGGGTCGTTCCTGCCGGACAACCGGGTGACTAATATCGATTTAGAAAAACAAATGGATACGAGCGATGAATGGATTCGGACACGTACGGGAATCGAGGCACGTCATCTAGCGGAAGAAGACGTCACAGTCGCGGATATGGCGACGAAGGCTGCTCAACGCGCGCTTCAGAGTGCGGGTGTATCCATCGACGAGATTGACGCCATCATCTGTGCGACAGCGACAGCACCTGCATTTCCGGCGACAGCCTGCCTTGTGCAGGCGAACCTCGGGGCGAAACGTGCCGTCGCATTTGATGTCAGCGCGGCGTGCAGCGGATTCATATTTGCAATGGATACAGCGAAGAGCCTGATGCAGTCGAAGGGATACAACCGAGCGCTCGTCATCGGGGCAGAAAAAATGGGAAGCTTAATTGATTGGGATGATCGATCGACTGCCGTTCTTTTCGGAGATGGAGCCGGGGCTGTCGTCCTTGGGGAAGACCCAATCGCTTCAATCGATTCGATTCTCTTAGGCAGCGATGGAACGGGTGGAAAACATTTATACGAGAGTGAAGACGGAAAAATCGTCATGAACGGTCGTGAGGTATTCAAGTTTGCGGTCCGTAAAATGCCGGAGATCGTCTTGGAGTCATTGAAGATAGCCGGGAAGTCTCTGGATGATTTAGACGTCCTTGTACCGCATCAGGCGAACCGTCGTATTATTGACGCGGCGATGGAACGATTAGACCTGGAAGAAGATAAAGTCGTCGTCACCATCCAGGATCATGCGAATACGTCCGCGGCATCGATACCGCTCGCGTTAGCAGAAGCGGTCCGTTCAGGAAGAGTTCAAGAAGGTCAGACGATTGTCATTGCCGGTTTTGGAGCCGGTTTGACGTGGGGGGCAAGTTGTCTCACATGGAATAACGCAACAATCACGGAGGAGATTAACACATGAAACGAGTAGTAGTGACAGGACTGGGTGTCGTATCACCGTTAGGTAACGATGTCTCGAAAATGTGGGAACGGTTATTAAACGGGGAAAATGCAGTCGACACGTTAACGAAGATTGATATTAGTCAGTATCCGGCAAAAGTCGGTGCGGAAGTGAAAGAGTGGAATATTGATCACCTGGTCGAACCGAAAGAAGCGAGAAAGATGGATTCTTTCATTCAATATTCGATTTTGGCAGCGGATGCCGCACATAAAGATAGTGGGCTCGACGTCGAGTCGATTGCGGACGAGGTCGGCATTTGGATTGGGAGCGGAATCGGAGGCGTCGAAACAATCGACAAGCAATCGGTCATCTTACACGATCGCGGACCGCGTCGTGTCAGTCCTTTCTTCATCCCGATGATGATTCCGAACATGGCGAGCGGTCAAGTCTCGATCTATCTTGGTGCAAAAGGGCCGAGTAACTGTTCCGTCACAGCCTGTGCTTCGGGAACGAACTCAATCGGGGAAGCGTTCCGGGTCATCCAGCGAGGCGATGCAACAGCGATGTTTGCCGGTGGGGCGGAAGCACCGATCACACCGCTCTCATTCGCAGGATTCTGTGCGAACAAAGCGTTATCAACAAATCCGGATCCGGAAACGGCATGCCGTCCGTTCGATGAAAATCGCGACGGGTTCATTATGGGCGAAGGGGCAGGGGTTCTTGTTCTGGAAGAATATGAACATGCGAAAGCACGTGGTGCGAAAATGTATGCTGAAGTCGTGGGCTATGGAATGAGCTCGGATGCGTACCATATCACGGCACCGTCACCGGAAGCGGAAGGCGGTTCAAAAGCGATGAGTGAGGCGATTCGTGACGCGGGGATCACTCCAAAGGATGTTCAATACATCAACGCCCACGGTACGAGCACGCCGTTAAACGATATGTTGGAGACGAAAGCCATTCGCAATGTTTTCGGGGAACATGCGGATCAACTGGCCGTCAACTCATCAAAATCGATGATCGGTCACCTTTTAGGTGCAGCAGGCGGAGTGGAAGCAGTCATTACGGCCTTATCAATCTATGAAGGCAAGATTCATCCGACGATTCATTGTGAATCACCGGCCGCTGATTGTGACCTTGATTATGTACGTGAAGGCAATCGGGAACTTGACATTCGGTACGCACTCAGTAACTCACTTGGCTTCGGGGGCCATAATGCAACACTTGCATTTGCAAAAGTGACGGACTGATAGTAGAAAAATCATTCAAAAAAGGTTAGGGTATAAGGGTTGGTCTAACAGAAAGGAGCACAGCGGATGAAACGAAAATCATTCCTCGCGGCCGCCTTGTTAGGTGCAATCCTTATGCTTTTTTTCATTGTGTGGATTGTACAACGTGAGCAGGCACGCGAGTTGGTACCACCTGAAGAACAAATTTTAAGCATTCATGGGGAATCTCTCCCAGAGCAACCGGACGTCATGCTCGCCATCGATCCGAGCTCACAAACGGTATTATCTCATTTATACGAAGGACTCTATCGATTCGGGGTCGATGGTTCCATTGAACCGGCACTCGTTGAAACGTTAGAACGTTCTGACGACGGAAAAGTCTATACGTTCACGCTAAGGGAAAGCGTCACATCAAAAGGGAACGCGATCACGGCACAAACGTTCGTCGACCACTTCCGAAAGTTGGCCGACGATGAGACGAATTCACCGTTCAGCTTTTTCTTGGCAGATGTGAAAAATGGAAAGGAAATCAGTCTCGGTCAAGCGGAGCCTGACACATTAGGAGTCAAGGCAATCGATGACAACACACTCGAACTGACGCTCGTCAGACCGATGGAAGGATTCGAGCAAATGCTCGCAATGCCAGCCTTCCTGCCTCAACTATCTCCCGGACCTTGGGAAGAACTGGAGACGAACGGCCCGTTCCAGGTCGAAGCGTTAGATGAAAACCAACTCACGCTACATAAGCATGACGGTTATCGTGAAGCAGAGAAGGTAACACTTGAGAAAATCCTCATCCACACCGAGCGAGAGTCGGAAAAACAAGAAGGGGTCCAACCTCTCCCTTACGGATTCGATGTCTCCACACTAGATGAGGAAATCAGTAAAGTGGTGGACGTCCCACGGAGTGGGGTGTTCTATTTGAAGCCGAATGTTAAGAAGGCCCCGTTTGACGATCCCGAGTTCCGTCGTGCGCTCGCCCTCGTAATCAATCGGAACGAGATTCAGACGTCACTCTCTCGTGCGGAACAGACGACAGAACGACTGTTGGTCATGGATGAAGGGGAGTCGACGACGGCGATTGAAGGGGAGGCCGAGTCTCTCTTTGCCAACGTGAAAAAACGCCTCGGAAATGAGACGGTGGAAATTGAACTTCTTAGTTTTGTTGACGAAGAAGCGCGTCAACTCTCAACACGTTTGAAAAATAATTTAGAAGAGCTGGAAGGTCTTAAGGTCAACGTGACGGAGCTTCCGCTTGGTGAGAAAGTTAGGAAAGAAGTCTCAGGAAACTATGAATTTTCTATTTCGGGATGGCAGCCGGACTATCCACTTCTATCCGCCTATTTGACTCAATTCGAGACGAACAATTATTTAAATTCGAGCCGTTACTCGGATGAAACGTTCGATGAATTGATGGAAAAATCTCGTGTAACCGAAAAATTGTCAGAGCGAAATGACATATTGCGGCAAGCGGAAGCACGATTGCTCGAACAAGGTGTCGTTATTCCAATCTATCAAGCGGGAGTCTCATATCGCGTGGATCAACGTTATGAAGATATCGGATATCCAATCATTGGTCCTTCTTACGTCCTAACCTTTTCGAAAATTTATAAAAAATGAGCTAAAAGCCCGCCATACCAGGCGGGCTTTTAGCCTATGGACAAAATTTTTTAGAAAAATCAAAATAAATACTTTGCAAAATTATCAGAATATTGTATTATTGCTTCAACGGGATTGTGGTAGCAAATACTGTAAAGTGAAAAAACTGAATTTTCTACCATCGTTCATTTCGTTAAAACGAAAAAATCAGGGGGTCATCGCAATGAATAAGAAAAAAGGTTTTGCTTTAGCATCATCGGTAACGCTTCTTTCGAGCGCGTTCCTAGCTGCATGTTCTACAGGAGACGAAGAGAATTCTTCAACTGACACACCAAGTAATGGATCAGGAGACGAAGCGCAAGTCCTCAACTTGCTCGACAGCTCAGACATTCCTTCACTTAACCCAACACTTGCAACGGATGCAGTTTCGTTCAACGTATTGAACAACGTAAACGAAGGTCTTTATCGCATGGACGAGAAAGATCAGCCAACACCAGGTGTTGCTGAGTCTCACGAAGTGTCTGAAGACGGAAAAACGTACACGTTCAAAATCCGTGAAGGTGTTACTTGGTCAAACGGGGAGCCTGTAACAGCGAACGACTTCGAATACGCTTGGAAAGAAGTTCTTAACCCAGACAACGGTTCACAATATGCTTACGTTATGTCAGTTATTGAAGGCGCAGACGCTTACAATGCTGGTGAAGGCGAGCGTGACGCTGTTGGCGTTAAAGCAATCGACGATCAAACACTTGAAGTTAAATTGACTGCACCTGCAGAATACTTCCTCGGCTTGACAAGCTTCGGCGTCTTCATGCCAAAACTTGAGTCATTCGACAAAGAACAAGGCGAGAACTTCGGTACATCTGCTGAAACGACTCTTTACAACGGACCGTTCAAACTCGAAAGCTGGGAGCGCGAACAAGGTTGGAAGATGGTCAAAAACGACGACTACTGGGATGCTGATACAGTCAAACTTGACGAAATCAACGTTAAAGTCGTTAAAGAAGTTTCAACAGGCGTTAACTTGTACGAAAACGGTGATGTTGACCGCACTGGTTTGACTTCTGAGCTCGTTGCTCAATACCAAGACAACGAAGACTTCTCAACTATGGTTGAACCTACACTCTTCTACCTTCAGTTCAACACGAAAGTGGAAGCGCTCAACAACACGAAAATCCGTAACGCGATCGACCGCGCTTACGATAAATCAGCGATCACTGGCACACTTCTTGCTAACGGATCTGAGCCTGCATACTTCCTCGTACCGAAAGACTTCGTAAAAGGTCCAGACGGTAAAGACTTCCGTGAAGCAAATGGCGACATCGGTGAGTACAACGTAGAAGAAGCTCAAAAACTTTGGGAAGAAGGACTTAAAGAAGTCGGAACTGACAAAGTTGAACTTGAACTCCTTAACTACGACTCTGAATCTGCGAAGCAAATCGGTGAGTTCATCAAAGGTGAACTTGAGAAGAACCTTCCAGGTATGAGCGTTTCAATCAAGCAACAGCCGTTCAACAACAAACTTGACCTCGAGAACAAAGGTGAGTTCGAATTCACGTTCGCTGGTTGGGGACCTGACTACCAGGATCCAATGACATTCGTTGACCTCTTCGTCACAGACGGACCATACAACCGTGGTAAATGGTCAAACGAAGAATTCGATAGCCTCATCAAGTCTGCGAAGACAAGCACAGATGCTGATCAGCGTTGGGCTGACCTTCAAGAAGCAGAGAAAATCGTTCTTGAAGAGAACGCAATCTCGCCTGTTTACCAACGTGGATCTGCTCGCCTCACGAAGCCTTATGTTAAAGGAATCGTTGAGCACGGATTCGGTGCAGACTACTCTTACAAGTGGGCTTACATCGAAGGTAAAGAGCAATAAGAATAAGCTTTCAAGAGAGACAGGGACGCCTGTCTCTTTTTTTTGTACAGAGGGAACAATAAAACGACTCTCAATGTGAGAGTCGTCGATGATCATTTCTTCACTTTTGCCCGCTTGCGGTTAAGGCCCATTGCTTTTTCAATCTTCGCTAGATTTTTATTGGCAACGGCTTCAGCTTTCGCTCTGCCTTCATCAAGAATTGTATCCAATTCAGGAGAATTGACGAGTTCGTGGTATCGCTCCTGGATTGGTTCTAATAGTGCGACGACTGCCTCGGCAACGTCCTGCTTGAATGTTCCGTAGTTTGAATCTTTGTATTGCTCGACTAAGTCATTGATAGGTGTACCGGTTGAAAGAGAGTAGATCTCCAATAAGTTCGAGATACCGGGTTTGTTCGCGCGGTCGAAGGCAATCACACCGCTTGAATCCGTCACTGCACTCTTAATTTTTTTACGAATCACGTTTGGTTCATCAAGCATCGAGATGAAGCCTTTGACGTTCGTATCCGATTTTGACATTTTCTTTTCAGGGTTTGTCAAACTCATGATGCGTGCGCCTTCTTTTTGGATGAGCGGTTCTGGAATCGTGAACGTCTCGTAGTATCGTTTATTGAAACGTTCCGCCAAGTCACGCGTCAATTCGATATGTTGTTTTTGATCGTCCCCGACTGGAACGAGTTCCGTTCCGTAGAGTAAAATGTCTGCTGCCATGAGTGTCGGGTAAACGAACAGACCGGCACCGACGTTGTCACTTCCCTGCGACTTGTCTTTATACTGAGTCATTCGACCGAGTTCACCCATACCGGTGATACACGTCAGCATCCATCCGAGTTGAGCGTGCGCCTTCACTTCGGATTGTACAAAAATCGTTGCTTTCTCGGGGTCGAGCCCGCAGGCAAGGTAAAGCGCCGCAAGCTTTCTTGTATTATCCATCAATTCGACCCGGTCGAGAGGAACCGTAATCGAATGAAGGTCCACGACACAATAATACGCATCGTGTTCATCTTGCAAATCGACAAACTGCTTCATTGCACCTAAGTAGTTACCAAGCGTTACGACGCCGGTCGGTTTAATTCCAGAAAAAATAGTTGCCATTTCGACACACCTCCAATAAATATAAAAAACCGCAGTCGTCCACCCGAAAAAATCGGGACGAATAACCGCGGTGCCACCCAAATTTGCATACATATATGCCACTTGAACGCGTTAACGGGCGTGAACCGTCCCGCCATACTTGAGTTCAGGCGGGCCACTCTAAAGTCCATTCATTCAATCGCTTCTCATCTACTCGCAGCACCGTAGACTCTCTGAGGAGAAGGGAGATTCAATTACTTGTCTTTTTCATCGTGTTCTTATTCTGGTTTTAGTTTAGCATACGTTTGATGAAACCAAAAGATTAAACCAATGCAATCAAGAAGGAAAGAACGACACTAACGACCCCAATCAGCACCCAATACCAGGCTGCCTGTTTTCGAAGTTGCCGTTCTTCAACTGACTCTTCTTCGTCTTCTTCATAGTCCGGGTCGATCTCTTTTAATTTGGCACGACGGTTCCGTTTAAAACCGTACATGATGCCATCAAACAGGCCGGTTGCGCTCATATGTGAAAACATACCGATTGCAAACAGCACCATCCCCGATACGAATAGCCCTCCACTTACATGAAACATTATATTTTCGTCACGATAGTAAGAAAAATAGGACCATATAGTGTAGATTGTCGTGAAAATGAGCCACACAAATAATATATTTCTAAACTTTTTCAAACTGCTGTACTCCTTTCGGGAAAATCGAGTGAAATCTGACCGAATTCACGTTCTTTCTATGATAATAGCATGTTGTGATAAATGACGAGTAAGAATTTGAAATGAATGTGAGCGTTTTAATAAGGAGTTGACAGTTTGATTAAAAATTTCTTACAATAGCCCTAACGTTCTTTCGTCGAATACTTTATGAAATATTCAGAAAATTAAAGAAAAAAGTAAGATGTTCCTTCATAAGGTTCATTTGACGAACGGCTATCTTTTCAAAAAGAAAGGGGATATCGCAATGAAGAAAAAATCGATTTTGCTCATGATGACGATCATCTTGGCACTCGGTTCAGTCCTCGCAGCTTGCTCGACAGGCGGAGACTCTGATGGCGGCGGTTCTTCTTCAAATGGAGAAAAAATTCTTCGTTTGACGGATACGTCTGACATCACGACGGCCGACCCGGCCCTCGCGACAGATGCGGTCGCATTCAACTTGATCGCCAACACAATGGAAGGTCTTTACCGTCTTGATAAAGACGGAAAAGCTGTACCAGCTCTCTCGGATGGGGAGCCTGAAGTAAGCGAAGACAACACGGTTTATACGTTCACACTTCGTGACGCTGAGTGGTCAAACGGTGAGCCGGTAACAGCAAACGACTTTGTTTATGCATGGCAACGTGCAGTTGATCCGGCTACGGGTTCACAATACGCATACATCATGAACACGATTAAAAACGCAGAAGCAATCAACACAGGTGACACACCGAAAGAAGAACTTGGTGTAAAAGCAATCGATGAGAAGACACTTGAGGTTACACTCGAACGTCCAGACCCATCATTCCTTTCCCTCACTTCATTTGGAACATTCACACCAATCAACGAAGCATTCGCAACTGAAAAAGGTGAAGACTTCGCGTCTAATCCGGAAAACCTTCTCTACAACGGACCGTTCACTTGGTCTGAGTGGGATCGGGAACAAGGATATAAAATGACGAAAAACGACACATACTGGGACAAAGACAACGTCGCACTTGACACAGTTGACGTTCGTGTCGTAAAAGAAACATCAACAGTTGTAAACTTGTACGAAGCAGGAGAAGTTGACTACGCTGGACTTTCTTCAGAGCAAGTCGCTGCCTTCGAGGAAGATGAAGACTTCAACACAGGACTCCGTTCTTCTGTGGCTTACTTCAAGTTTAACCACGAAGATGAAATCTTCAAAAACGTCGATGCACGTAAAGCAATCGCGCGTGCAGTAGACCCTTCAGGAATCATCGACCAGTTATTGAACAACGGTTCAATCGCTACGACGACGTTCATTCCAAAAGACTTCATCAAATATGAAGATGGAACGGACTTTACTGAAGGCATCAAATACTTTGAGACAAACGCTGACGAAGCGGCGTCACTTTGGGAAAAAGCGACAGGTGGGGAAGCGACGACAATCGAACTTCTCTCATTCGATAGCGAAGTATCAAAACAAATCTCTGAGTACATGAAAGGTCAAATTGAGTCGAACTTACCGAACGTAACGGTAAAAATCGCGCAACAGCCTTTCAACAACAAACTCGATCGTGAAGCAAAAGGGGACTACCAAATGTCATTCGCCCTTTGGGGACCTGACTACCAGGATCCACTTACGAACCTTGGTATCTTCACATCAAACAACGGTCAAAACGACATCAACTACAAGTCAGCTGCATACGACAAGTTGATTGATGAAGCATCGGCTGAAACAGCAATCGATGCCCGTTACGACAAGTTTAAAGAAGCTGAAAAACTCTTGATTGAAGAAGATCAAGCAATCATGCCGATTTATCAAGCCGGTGTTGCTTACTTGATTCGCCCGTCGGTCGAGAACTTCAACCGTCAATTATTCGGTGCTGACTACCAGTACAAATACGTTGACATCAACTAATGGAATGAGGGGGCATGCGATGCGCATGTCCCCGATTTTCTAAAAAATTCTGAAGAAGTAAGAGAAAATACTATTCAAATGTTTTGTTGGTAAAGTATAATGGAGTAACAGTGAAAATTCAGAATAATCTTTAGATAGGGGTATTCTTTATTTTCCATCGCTGTACTAAGAGCCTTGAGATGACGTTTAACCTATTCTTTCAGAAAATTCCTTTCATTTTGTGAATTTAAAAAATGGGTAAGATGTCATAGTGAAGCTGTTGGTGCAAGTGTAGAAAGATTTAGAAAACAGGGGGTTTTTATTAATGGGACGTTATATCCTACAACGGCTGACTTACGGCCTCATCACGTTCTTCTTGATTGCCACGTTCACGTTCTTCCTGATGGACCTGCTCCCAGGTTCTCCGTATCAAAACCAGGAAAAACTGACAGAATCACAAATTCAATTATTGAATGACCGCTATGGTTTGAACGATCCGCTTCCGGTTCGTTACGCGACGTACATCGGAAACATGCTCCAAGGAGATCTTGGTGTATCATTCCGTACGGCTAACCGTCCAGTAACGGATTTGATTTTGGAACGAATCGGCCCATCCGCACAATTAGGGCTCCAGGCATTAGTTCTAGGAACTCTAGTAGGTATTTTGTTAGGTGTCATTGCGGCGATTCGTCATAACACTGTAGTCGATTATGGTGCGATGTTCGTATCCGTTATCGGGATTTCTGTCCCATCGTTCGTTTTTGCAGCCCTCCTTCAGTACTATGTTGGGGTTAAGTTGCAGTTGCTTCCGGTTGCCTTCTGGGAATCACCAGCGCATACGATTCTACCAACAATCTCCTTGTCGCTCGGTGTAACAGCGTCGATTGCCCGTTTCGTACGGACTGAGATGCTTGAGGTCACAGGTCAAGACTATGTTACGCTTGCGAAAGCAAAAGGTCTCAGCGGGAATGCAATCGTATGGAAACATATGGTCCGTAACGCGATGATTCCAGCGATTACGATTCTTGGACCAATGACGGCGGCTCTTTTGACGGGTACATTCGTCATCGAGAAAATCTTCGCGGTCCCTGGACTCGGAGAACTCTTCGTCACATCGATCACATTGAACGATTATACAGTCATCATGGGTACGACCCTCTTCTTCTCGGCTGTATTCATCATTATCATTTTGCTCGTCGACTTGCTCTATGGAGTTGTTGACCCACGTATTCGTCTTGGGGGGAATAACTGATGATTGAAAACAAAAAGAATTTCGAACAGTTTGACCAAGACATGTTCACGCCCGTTGAGATGAATGAACAGCTTGGTGAACGAATTGCCGGCAAAAGTCTAAACTTCTGGCAAGATGCATGGATCCGTCTAAAGAAAAACAGAGCGGCCATCGTCTCGCTTTCGATTATTTTGATTCTCGTATTGCTCGCACTCTTCGGCCCGATGCTTTCAGGTCGTGATGCATACGAGCAAAACATTTCACAAGCGAAGCTTCCACCAAAAGTCACAGGTCTTGAATGGGCCGGATTTGACGGAATGGCGACGCTCGGTAGCCGGGATATTGACTTCTATGAACAAAAGAAAGTAGAAGAAAACTTCTGGTTCGGGACGGACTACCTCGGACGTGATCTTTGGTCACGTATTTGGGAAGGGACGCGAATCTCGCTCTTCATCGGTTTGATGGCTGCCATCATTGATACAGTCATCGGCGTTGCTTATGGTGGAGTCTCTGCCTACTTCGGTGGCCGAGTTGATAACATCATGCAGCGTATTGTTGAGATTTTGACAGGTGTACCGAACTTGATCTTGATCATCTTGTTCATTCTGATCTTCGATCCGGGTGTCTTCACGATCATCCTGGCGATGGCGATCACAGGATGGATCGGGATGAGCCGACTCGTTCGTGGTCAGATTTTGAAACTTAAAAACCAAGAGTTCGTCTTAGCGGCACGCACGCTTGGTGCCTCAAGCGGACGCTTGATTTTCAAACACTTAATTCCAAACACATTAGGTGCGATCATCATCACACTCATGTTCACGATTCCATCTGCCATCTTCTTCGAGGCATTCCTCAGCTTTATCGGGATCGGACTTCAACCGCCACAAGCTTCACTTGGTACGTTGATCAACGATGGATACAAAGAGTTACGGACATTCCCGTTCCTCCTCGTCATTCCATCAACCATCATCGTCTTGCTCATGGTCAGCTTCAACTTGCTTGCCGATGGCTTGCGTGATGCATTCGATCCGAAAATGCGTAAATAATAAAGAAAGAGGGGGACTCGTGCATGGAAACGATTTTATCAGTCCGAGACTTAGCGGTCTCGTTCCACACATATGCAGGTACGGTACAAGCCGTCCGTGGCGTATCGTTTGATTTGAAAAAAGGCGAGACGCTCGCCATCGTAGGAGAATCGGGTTCAGGTAAATCCGTTACTTCGAAGGCGATTATGCGTCTCATTCCGAACCCTCCAGGTGAAATCACGAACGGAGAAATCATGTTCGAAGGAAAAGACTTGGCGAAGCTTTCGGAAAAAGAAATGTTAAAAATTCGTGGTCGCGATATCGCAATGATTTTCCAAGACCCGATGACATCACTCAACCCGACAATGACGATTTATAAACAAATCGCAGAAGGGTTGAAACAGCACCAGGGATTAACTGGTGAAGATGCGAAAAAACGTACGCTTGAGTTGCTCACACTCGTAGGGATTCCAAACCCTGAAGCTCGTTTGAAACAATATCCACACCAACTTTCTGGTGGGATGCGTCAACGGATCGTAATCGCAATCGCACTTGCGTGTAACCCGAAAGTGTTGATTGCCGATGAGCCGACGACGGCACTTGATGTAACGATTCAAGCGCAAATTCTTGAATTGTTAAAAGACATCCAACAAAAAACAGGTACAGCGATCATCTTCATCACGCACGACCTTGGTGTCGTCGCAAACATGGCTGACCGTGTCGCTGTTATGTATGCAGGTCGTCTTGTTGAAAAAGGAACGGTTGATGAGATTTTCTACGAGCCACGTCACCCATACACGTGGGGACTTCTCGGTTCGATGCCGCGTCCGACAGATGACCGTAATGAAGCGTTACCGGCAATCCCGGGTACGCCTCCAAACTTGCTCGATCCTCCTAAAGGGGATGCGTTCGCACCGCGTAACCCATACGCGATGAAGATTGATTTCGAGAAAGAGCCACCGATGTTCCAGGTAAGTGATACACACTTTGCATCAAGCTGGTTATTACACCCGCAAGCGCCAACGGTTAACCCGCCACGCGCGATTCGTGAACTCGCTCTCAAGTATCGTCCGGACAGTGCGTTCGCTAAATCGTTTACGAAAGGTGGTGCTGAATAATGGAACGCGAGAAATTACTCGAGGTAAAGAACCTGAAGCAGCACTTTAAAATTGGTCGTGGCCGTGTCGTAAAAGCGGTCGACGGCATCACATTTGATATTTATAAAGGTGAAGTGCTCGGACTCGTAGGAGAGTCGGGTTGTGGGAAGTCAACGACAGGACGTACGATTATCGGTCTTTATGATGCGACTGATGGCGACGTTGTGTTCAAAGGCGAAAACGTCCACGATAAAAAATCAAAAGCAGACAAGTTGAAATTCAACCGTGCGATGCAAATGATTTTCCAAGATCCATACGCCTCTCTTAACCCGCGTATGACGGTTGCGGATATCATTGCAGAAGGGATCGATATCCACGGTCTTGCGAAAACGAAAGAAGATCGCATGAACCGCGTATATGACCTTCTTGAGACAGTTGGTTTGACGAAAGAGCACGCTAGCCGTTACCCACACGAATTCTCGGGTGGTCAGCGTCAGCGGATCGGGATTGCCCGTGCTCTTGCGGTAGAACCGGACTTCATCATCGCCGATGAGCCGATCTCTGCACTTGATGTATCGATTCAAGCACAGGTCGTCAACTTGATGAAAGAATTACAACGTGATCGCGATTTGACGTATTTGTTCATCGCCCATGACTTATCGATGGTTAAATACATCTCAGACCGTATCGGTGTAATGTATCAAGGTCACCTCGTTGAGCTAGCGACAGCTGATCGTCTCTACGAGAACCCGATCCATGCTTACACGAAGTCGCTCTTGTCTGCGATTCCACTTCCAGACCCAGAGCACGAACGTACTCGTAAACGGATTGTGTACGAATCAACATCTAAAGGACCAGTCGGTCGTGCGGACGAAGATTCGAGCATCCCGCCATTACGTGAAGTCGAGCCAGGACACTTCGTCTCACTTACAGACGAAGAGTACGAAGCGTATAAAGCGCAGCTCGTATAATAGTAAAAAACCCCTCACTTCGGTGAGGGGTTTTCTGCATAAAAAAACATCACACTGAACGGTCAGGTGATGTATCAGCCGTTGGAGATACGAGGAAGATTAGAGAGTCTTTCGACCACTGCGTCAATTCGGCGGACACGTTCTAATGCATCTTCAATCTCCATCGTCTCGTAGTGGTGGAGCCCGCCCGGTTGTTCCACGTACGTATCCGCATCGTGAACGAGCTGCTGAAGTGGTGTACGCTGAATGCGGTTAGGTGGAAGATAGGAGTCGGTGTGAAGTAGGATCATGACGGAAATCTCTTTTGCCCGAGCTGGATCTTCTCCTAAGCGAATCAACAGCTTATGAGCACGCTCTGCACCTTTAATGGCATGGATGTCGTTCTGTCGATACAAGTCATAATTCCATTTACCTTCTGTATACCATTCATAGTGACCGATATCATGAAGTAGGCCGGCTTTTGTCGCGAGGTCGGTATCGAGACCGCGACGAGTGGCCATTTCGAGAGCGCGTTCACATACATCGACGGCATGTTTCAGGCCAGATCGCGTCAAATACTTTTGTGTAACAGGGTGCTGCATAATCGTCTCTAACGTGATTCTCATCATCGCTCTCCTCCTTAAAGAAAAAGGTTATTTCTATAAACTATACAGGTTTTTCGTATTGTTTGCAAACCTCAAGTGTTAAAACAACGGAGAATATTCAAAGAATGATTCACACTTCACATACATGTGTGCTATAATTTGATTATAGATTTAGTGCAACTTCAAGATTTTCAGAATCGGTAATGGTCAGTGGGTCCTTGTGAAGTTGGGGGTGAGAGACCATGAAAGAGCGCGACAAAGTATTGCGCGAAAAAAAGAAATTACTAAAAGAAGTGCTGAAGAAAAAATTGAAAGACTTGCAAGTCAAGCCTGGTAAAGAAACGGTATCTCAACCTGTTTCACGCATCCCGGCGTCCTGACTTGAGTCATTCAAGGTCGCATTCTCTTGGGTGCGTCCTCTTTTCTTATATGAATGAGAAAGAATATCATTGAAGTTTGAATAAATAAGAATTATTATAATTAAGTGGATACGATTTTGGGTATACAAGTAGAGTCACGAAAAAAGAAGGACTTACACTTGATCAGGGAGGAAGGAATATGGTTACACTTTATACGTCTCCGAGCTGTACGTCTTGCCGTAAGGCACGAGCTTGGCTTGAGGAACATGATATTCCGTTTACAGAACGAAACATATTTTCAGAACCGCTCTCACTAAATGAGATTAAACAAATTTTACGTATGACAGAAGATGGGACAGATGAGATTATCTCGACTCGTTCGAAAGTTTTCTCAAAAATCGATGTATCGGTTGATGCGCTATCCCTTCAACAGTTATACGATTTGATTCAAGAATATCCTGGCTTATTGCGTCGCCCGATTCTTATTGATGAAAAGCGTCTTCAAGTCGGATATAACGAGGATGAGATCCGACGCTTCCTTCCAAGGAAAGTCCGGACGTTCCAATTACAAGAAGCGCAACGCCTCGTGAATGAATGAGAGCATACTGTGTAAGCAGTGTGCTTTTTATTATCCGATATTTCCTATAAAATAAAGGTACAACCCCATCACATCAAGATTGACATGTATAAAAAAGGGTACAAGGATAACAAGACAATTTCCCCTCTCCTCCTGATAAACAGATAGGAGCGAGGTGAGAAGGGAGTGGACAATCGTGAAAATTGAGCGCATCAACGACAATACGGTCAAGTTTTTCATCACCTATGTGGATATTGAGAAACGCGGGTTCGCACGTGATGAGATTTGGTATAACCGAGAACGTGGTGAACAGCTGTTCTGGCAAATGATGGACGAGGCGCATGAACGCGAAGATATCTCGTTTGATGGTCCACTATGGATTCAAGTACAAGCATTTGAAAAAGGACTAGAAGTGACAGTGACGATTGCGAAAAACGTCATTGATACAGAAGATGATTCTGAACTCGGATCATTGCTCCGCTCAGCGATTGATGAGGCACGAGACCAGCAATCCGTGCTCGATCAATTGAGCGAGTTAGATGAACTCGAGGAAGAGACGGAGGCGTGGGCTCCGCTCGCCATGGAAACCGATGATTTTGAATCGATGATTTCGTTAAGTAAGCGTGTAGATGAGACGCTGAACAATCTCGATTTGAAGCTGTATCACTATCAAGATCGTTACTACTTGTGGATTGACTTCCCGGATGAAATGGAACCGGAAGAAGAAGAAAATGCACTGAGCTTACTTGCTGAATATTTAACGTTCAGTACGCAGACCCTTCCGATGTTACAAGAGTATGGGAAGCTGATTCTCGACGGAGATGTGTTTGCGAAAGTACGTCACTATTTTTAAACAAAATCGCCTGTTCATATGGACAGGCGTTTTTTTGCAAAATCATAGGTGAAGAGGTGTTGGTATGATGAGACGAATTCGATTGTTACTACAAGAGAGCGCATGGTTTGTTCCGTTCTTATATGGCGCAGCCGGCATTGTCTTGACACTTATCACGCAAGTGTTTGGATCTTATTTTCGTGAACTGTTGCCGGAGTTCATCTATTTGGATTTAGACTCGGCAGCCTCCGTGTTATCTTCAACGTTCACGAGCTTGATGACGATGATGACGTTTAGTTTTTCGACAATATTAGTCGTTCTGACGACATACTCATCCCAATTCTCTCCGAGGACCGTCAATAACTTTTTAACAAATGCCGCTGCAAAGCATACGCTCGGCCTTTTTATTATGACGACGGTTTACGGGATTTCGAATCTGTTTCTCGTTCGAACCGCCGATGAAGGGGTCGTCCTTTCTTCCGGAATCAGTGTCATGCTCGTCATTGGATCGATTTGGGCGTTTGTAAAATTCATTCAAACAATCAGTGAATCGATTCAAGCAGAACGATTGTTGTCGACGCTACATAAAGAAGCTTTATCGGTCATTAGTAATCAAAAAGAAGCAATCGAAGAAGAACGGGTCAAACTTGTATTGAAGCGTTCTGTCCATTCCTTTGAAGGGACGGCCGTCCGTGCGCCTCGAACGGGTTACGTACGGTTATTTATGAGTGAGAAACAGGAGGAACACGATGTGGATTTTGAATCGGTCGTGGCTGTAGGGGATTTCGTCGCAAAGGGAGACCTTTTGGGGTATTGGAAGGGTGACGAGGCACTTGATATCGAACTGTTTCAAATCGGGGAAGTCCGTTCGTCGATTCAAGACCCTTCGTTCGCCATCGAAAAGTTGAGTGAAGTCGCCCTGAGAGGGATTTCGCCGGGGATCAACGACCCGAACACGGCAATCCATGCGATTCACTACATCGGGGATATCCTGCGTGAATTATGCGAGCTTCCGGATGGGGACTTCCTTCATTCGAATGGGAAGTCCGACTGGCACGTGAAACGGAAATCATTAGATACGATTTTGTTTGAGTCATTGTCTCCTATGAAGACATATGCCAGCTCCGACGTGTTTGTCATGGGCGCCGTGTTTGAGGCGATTCGCATGGCACGAATTAAAGCCCATTCTTCCCTTCATTCAACGTTTGAAGACATCATCTCTTATTTTGATGACATGATTGAATGGGAGAAGTTTCATGAGAAAGAACAGCAATATTTGAAGAACAAGATGTCCGATGCGAAAAAAATGGTCACATAAAAGAGCCTGTCATTGCGACAGGCTCTTTTTCCTAAGACAATGTGTATCCGCCATCTACAGTAAGTGTTTGACCATTCATATAAGACGCACCGTCGCTCAATAAGAAGGCGACGACAGGAGCCACCTCTTCGGGGGACGCAGCATGTCCCCGGAAATGATGTTGCATCGCCTCTTTGAATTTTTCTTCGCCCCCATACAGTTTATGGCTGAGCGGCGTATCGACGGGACCGAAGCAGATCGCATTGAATCGGATTTTTCCTTTCATTCGGTGGGCAAACGTCTTCGTCAAAGCGATGACGGCTGCTTTAGAGGCGGCATAGTGAGCGAGCATCGGTGGAAATTTAACGTGCCCAACGATGGCAGCATTATTGACGACGCTTGCTCCTGACCCCAGTAGAGGAATTGCCAATTGGGTGATGTAGTTCGTAGCGAATAAATTGACATCAAACACTTCATTGAACGATTGATGGGACAGTCGTTCGGGTGTTCCGGGTCGCCCAAACGTTGCAGCATTATTAAATAGCCCGTTCAATGTCACCCCGTCCTGTTTCAATCCAGACATCATTTGATTGATTTCTTCCTCGGAAGCTAAATCACATTGTAAAAACGTGACACGACCTTCAGAAGCGGCTTCAAGGTCTGCTCCTTTTGAAACATCCCGTCCGACGCCGTAAACATGATGCCCTTCGGTTGCTAACAACAAAGCCACAGCGCGCCCGATCCCGCTTGTGGCCCCTGTGATGAGAAAAGTCCCCATTTTTTCTTCGCTCCCCTCAAAAGAATACCGTTACGATGTATAATTAATGATAATACATGACAGAAACGAGGTCAGGTTATAATATGTTGCGACGCATACAAGTGTTATTTTCCCTCATTCTGCTCGCGGGGCTCATTGCTGTATTATCTTATTACTGGAGTTCACAAGTGATCGGCCTGTTCTCGATCCTTGTGTTTTTGACGACGTTCAGTATATTGCTCGTCATTCTACTTGAGAACCGAAATCCGCAACGTACGTTGATTTGGGCGATTGTCATGATCGGCTTTCCCGTCATTGGTCTCTTCGCATACTTTGTCTTTGGTCAAAATTATCGGAGAAAGCGGATGTTTAAAGAAAAGGCGATGCTGGATGAAGAGACGTACCTCGCGTATCGCCAGAAAGCCATGACGGTCTCGCCGTCGCTCATGTTTGCCCATGATGATTATGAGAAATTGTTGCATCTCACCTCATCGTTGAATCAATTGCCGGTCTCGTCAAACACCTATACACAAATCTTGACAAACGGCGAAGAAAAATTCTCTAAGCTCTTACCGGCGTTACGTGGTGCGACCCGTCATATTCATTTGGAGTATTACATTTTTCGCGATGACCGTATTTCTCGGGAAATACAACGTATTTTAATCGAGAAAGCGAAATCAGGGGTCGAAGTACGTTTTTTGTATGATGCTGTAGGGTCCATTCATACAAGTGGTTCTTTTTTTGAGGAAATGAGACAAGCCGGCATACAAGTTCAAGCGTTCTTTCCGGTTATTCTTCCGCTCGTATCGAGTAAGACCAACTATCGAAATCATCGTAAAATCGTCGTGATTGATGGGACGGAGGCGTTTACAGGAGGGTTGAACGTCGGAGATGAGTATTTGGGGGAACACTCGAAATTCGGATTTTGGCGGGACACTCATCTGTATGTCAGGGGTGAAGGGGTATCGGAGTTGCAGCTTGTATTTCTACAAGATTGGTACTACATGACTGGAGAGCGGTTGTTCACACCGTTTTATTTAGAACCGCTGGAAACGGTTCGGAGTGCGAGTGGCGGTGTCCAAATCGTGGCGAGTGGTCCGGATGAACCTTATGAGACGATGAAGTCGATTTATTTCGCTTTAATTAATTCGGCGAAAAAGTCAGTATATATTTCCTCGCCATACCTTATTCCGGACGAAGACATCATGAGTGCCCTGAAAACGGCATCGTTATCCGGTATCGATGTCCGGATTGTATTGCCGAGCTACCCTGATCATAAGATCGTGTTTTATGCGAGCCGTTCCTATTATGAGGAATTGTTACTCGCCGGGGTCAAAATCTACTTGTATGAAGAAGGGTTTATGCATTCAAAAGTGATTGTCGTCGATGACGGTCTGGCGACCATCGGAACGGCAAATATGGACTTTCGGAGTTTCCATCTGAATTTTGAAGTGAACGCCCTTCTATATAACACGAATTCGGTACACAAGTTAAAACAAGACTTGTATCAGGACTTCGAAGGTTCTCACGAATTGGAACTGACCACTTTTGAAAAACGGTCGTTCTTTATAAAATTGATTGAATCACTCGCCCGAATGTTTTCACCACTACTTTGAGGAGGGAGCAAGATGCGGTTTGCAATCGGAAAGGAAGGGGACATGGTCGATGCCTATACCCTAAAACCGACGCAGATCAGGCAACTTGCTCCTTTCGCATGCCCGGTTTGCAATGAAGGGGTGATTCTCAAACAAGGGACAAAACGCCGGCTTCATTTCGCCCACATCCATACGTGCGGTCGGGCTGAGTCTGTCGGGCATCATCAGGACAAATGGAATGTTCGGCAATGGCTGCAATCTCGTGGCTATGAAGTCGACCAGGAAGTGCGCATCGGTTCCCGTCGGGCCGATCTCGTGGCTAAAAGAGATGGGAAATCACTGATTGTCGAAGTACAAGCCTCTCCACTCAGCGTCGAGCAATATGAAAAGAGAACGGCGGACTACATGCGTGCGGGGCTGGATGTCATTTGGATGGCCAGTGGGTTCGAAGTCAATCAAGCGGCAGCCTTCAAACCATGGATGCGTTTCGAGATGAATCGCTTGCACACCTTGATGGCGATCTCTCAGAAAACCATCTATCGTTATGTCGGATTTCCGGTTTCCTTGAAATATGCGCATGGGACGTGGATGGAAACGTCTTGCCTTGAGGGATTCCCGTATGAAGCATATTATCACTTTGATCATCATGGTTGGGGGGAGGTCGTTCGAAGGAAACGTTCAATGCCTCCTTTTCCATCATCGGTCAATCGTCGTCTCATCTTAAACCGCTTGTATCCGCTTGGAATTCCGCCTTCCTTACTTCCGTCAGCGTGTTATTTACCGTTGACCGGTTTATGGGGGATTCACATACACCCTTTTGATTTCCAAACTGTTTTGTACATTAATCGTCTGGAGCGACCGAACGATGCAGTCGAGTGGAGTATCGAGAAGACGTGTCGTCAATTTGGGATCGTACCGACAAGCGACTTTTCCCCTCGATTTCATGTACAATGGAAACAACTCTTGAACGTGTGCCATTTATCGGAAAACGTTTGTGACTGGCCGATCCCTCAATCACCAGAAGAAGCACGACGTCACGATAAACGGATGTTTCAAGGAATTCAACGATTGATTGAAAAATCGTACAAATCATAGGAAAAGGGAGTGGACATATGTCTGAAGTATTAACACGACAACAAGTTCCGGTCGAGGAGACGTGGAATTTGGAAACCATCTATGCAGATGATCAGGCTTGGGAAGCAGATTTTTCATCTTTGAAAGAAAAAGTTCCAGCATTACTCGCGTATAAAGGCCGCCTTGGGGAGGCAGCTGAAACATTATTTGAAGCGTTACAGCTTCGTGATGATTTATCGCGTCAGCTACATAAACTGTATACATATGCGCATATGCGCTACGACGAAGATACGGCGAATAGCCATTATCAGGCGTTAAATGACCGGGCGGGATCGCTTGCCTCGCAAATCTCTGCTCAACTCGCTTTCATGACACCGGAGCTCTTGGCTATTGAAGAAGAGAAAATTCAATCGTTCATGGATGCGCATGAACCGCTGCGTGTTTATCGTCATGCGTTCGACGAATTGGCGCAAGAGCGCCCTCATGTATTGACAGAGGCAGAAGAAGCGATTCTCGCGCAGGCGGGGGATGTGCTCGGTCAATCCAGTTCGACATTCGGGATGTTGAATAATGCGGATTTGAAATTCCCGAAAGTCAAAAATGAAAAAGGTGAGGAAGTCGAGTTGACGCATGGCCGCTACATCACCTTCCTTGAATCGTCAGACCGTAGTGTGCGCGAAGGCGCGTTTAAAGCGATGTATGGGACGTATCAACAATATTTGAATACGTTCGCCTCAACACTTTCAGGAAGTGTGAAAAAAGACAATTTCTACGCTTCTGTGAGAAAGTTTGAGAGTGCAAGACAAGCTGCGCTTCACCATAACGCCATTCCTGAGTCTGTATACGATGGACTAGTCGAAGCAGTCAACGAGCGTCTGGATTTGTTACATCGGTATGTGGCTTTGCGTAAGCGTGCCCTTGATGTGGAAGAGTTGCATATGTATGACTTGTACACACCGCTCGTTAAAGACGTTGAAATGAAAATTTCATACGATGAAGCCAAACAGTTGATGATTGATGGGTTGGCACCACTCGGCGAGGAGTACAGTCAGATTGTGAAAGAGGGTCTTGCTTCTCGTTGGGTAGACGTCCGTGAGACGAGAGGGAAGCGGAGCGGAGCGTATTCTTCCGGGGCATACGACACGCAACCATTCATCTTGATGAACTGGCAAGATAACGTCAACAACTTGTTCACGTTAGCCCATGAATTCGGTCACTCGGTCCATAGTCATTACACTCGAGCATCACAGCCCTATCCGTACGGCGATTATTCCATCTTTGTCGCGGAGGTTGCATCCACGACGAACGAGGCATTGCTCAATGATCACCTTCTCAAAACCCGGACGGCGAAAGAAGAGAGACTCTATCTATTGAACAACCAATTGGAGACATTCCGAGGTACGTTGTTCCGTCAGACCATGTTTGCGGAATTCGAACATATGATTCATAAAGCGGCTCAAGAAGGCGTGTCGTTAACACCAGAATACTTGAATGAAACGTACCTTGAGTTGAACAAGCGATACTTCGGAGAAGAGATTGTGATTGATGAAGAAATCGCTTATGAGTGGGCACGAATCCCGCACTTCTATTACAACTACTATGTCTACCAGTACGCAACGGGCATCTCTGCATCAACCGCGCTCTCGCAACAGATCATGGAAGAAGGAGAACCGGCAGTCAGACGCTACATCGATAACTTCTTAAAAGCTGGTTCTAGTGACTATCCGATTGAAGTATTGAAAGCAGCGGGTGTCGATATGACGACGAAACAACCGGTCCAAGCTGCACTCGAACAGTTTGAAGCGGTCCTTGATGAAATGGAATCATTATTGTTCGCGTGAACAATATGTGACAGTGTACACAAAGAGGTTGTCAAATGAATCTACACTCGGTATATTATAAGTGTGAAATCAATCACAAACCCCTTTATTGACCGTAAACTTTCTCCCATCTTGCAGGCCTTCCCCGGGCCTCAAGACAGATGTCTCTTGTCCCCGCTTGAGACATCAAAAACCCCACGGCTCCCCGGCCGTGGGGTTCTTTTTATTTCGTTTTAGCCCATGCCTCACCGCTGCACCCTGGTACAGGTCGGCAGCGTTGCTGGAGGGAAAGCTTTTTTAACTCTCGTTCGATCGCCGTTTTGTCTAAATCTAGAATATAAGCGAGTTCTGTGATTGTCGAAGCATCATAACGTGCGAGTACTTTTGCAACGTCCCAATCTTTGGAGCGGACGGGCGTGTAGCCCAATAACTCTGCCATAACAGACTGATAAACGTCGTAAGGATATACGCCTTCAATTTTAAGAGCCTCATCCCGTGTCACGAATGTGAGGGCGGGCAATGACTCAATCTCCCAGTCCTTCAGTACTTGATGGTCAACGGCCAGGGCACTGAGAAGCTGATTGGAATGAAAATCGGCTTCCAGCTCATTCAAATCAAGCCCGTAGTCTTCGAATGAACGTGCGATTTCCCATAAATCAGCCGTAGCAGATTGTTTGTCTGAAAAGAGATCATTTATATGCAGATGGCGCAAAAAGCGCATCGCATGACGTTTTCCTTGAAGTTCTAACGCTTTGATCATCGTGAGAAGGCGAACCTCTTCCTGACATCCGCCAACACAGCTAGGAACGGTAGAGACCATACGAAAACGAATCACATGACCGTATTCGAGCTCTAATTTTTTAATGAGCGTCATCACTTGAAAGTTATCCGGATTAGAGATATCCATGAAATAGAATAGCTCTAATGGCTTATACGTGACTTGTATAGGAGATTCTTCCAGAGAACAGGATGACCCATTACATTGTTCAAGTTCCATTTGTGTCGCCTCCTCTCGGCAAAAAAATCATGTTCAACTTGTATGCTCATTGTAGCAACGACAAAAAAAGGTTGGCAAAGTATCTGCTCAACCTTCAGTGCGTCCCGCTTTCAATTCCATGAACCGTACGATTTTATTTTTGGCCGGGCGTATTGGGATTTCGTGTTTGGCCAGCAGTTGTTCGAACGCAAGTTTTCCGGCTTCTTCATCCGATACTTCAAATTCTATTTCGTAGTCGGTTGTCTCCAAATAATGGCTTTGGTCCAGGACAAGAAGTCCGTCCGGTGTCTCTAGTTCGGCCCGATTCGTTTCAAGACGTCCTAAGTGTTCGAGTGGGGAAGACAGCTCGAATGGAGCAAGTGCTTCTTTCATCTTTTGATCATGAATGATCCCGTATTTGAATAAATCTTCCGCTTCTGATTCCGTGATAGAGGCATGTGTTTCCAACAGACCGACTTCATGCGGTTGCTTCAATGTCAAAACCTGACCATTCTTTTTTTCGCGAATTCTGAGGGCGGCCCCATGACGTTTCAGGTCAAAATTTGACGTATCGAAATAATCGTTTGCTTGCCATTTAATCGAGTTGTCGAGTTGATAGGCATGTAGAAGCGTTTCATATTCTTCTTTTGTTAACATCGATTTGAATTCAATTTCCACTTCTTGGGTCATGAATCATCGCTCCATTCTATGAACAATTGTTCGTTTATGATACCATACATACGGACACATACGGAAAAATCGTGTTTTTCCTGAAATGAACGAAAGTGGTGACAACGTATGCAATCAGTGAACTGGGATCAATTTTTAGTACCGTATCAGATTGCGGTCGACGAATTGAAAGTGAAGCTAAAAGCCGTCCGAAAGCAATTTAAGTCGCAAAATGATCATTCACCCATTGAATTCGTCACGGGACGAGTGAAGCCGGTGGGAAGCATTTTGGAAAAAGCGAAGCGCAAGCAGATTGCCGAGGATGAACTTGCGACCGATATGCAGGACATCGCAGGACTACGAATTATGTGCCAATTCGTTGATGATATCGTTCACGTATTGGACCTTTTGCATCAGCGGACGGACTTCAGAATCGTCGAAGAGCGAAACTACATCACGAATCAAAAAGCATCAGGGTACCGTTCATACCATGTCATTTTAGAGTATCCTGTCCAGACGATCCATGGAGAATTCCCGACCTTGGTCGAGGTACAGATTCGTACACTGGCCATGAACTTTTGGGCGACCATCGAACATTCATTGAACTATAAATACGACGGCGACATGCCACTTGAAGTACAGGAGCGGTTGCGTCGGGCAGCGGAAGCGGCGTTCTTACTGGATGCGGAAATGAGCCAACTCCGTGTCGAGATACAGGATGCGCAACAAGTGTTTCGGGATAAAGAGATGAATGTACAATCGGATCAGGAATAGGGGGAGTAACGCATGCAGTTTGCGATTGTGACTAGGGGAGATGCGCGATCGGCGGAAATCGCACACGAATTGACCGAGAAACTTCAAGCCGCGGGGCACACGATGTCGGAACAACCGAGGATTGTCGTGTCGGTCGGAGGTGATGGAACGATGTTGCAGGCGTTTCATGAATATGTCGATCGACTGGACGAGACGTTGCTTGTCGGGATTCATACAGGTCATCTCGGATTTTATGCCGATTGGCAGCCGGATGAATTGGACGAGCTCACGGACATGATTACGAGTGAATCGTTCGAACCGGTATCGTACCCACTTGTTGAAGTGTTGATTGACTATGAAGACGGGACGTCGGACCGGCAGTTGGCAATGAACGAATGTACCATCAAAAACTATAAGCGGACGCTTGTTTGTGATTTATCCATTCGAGAAGATTACTTCGAGACGTTCCGGGGAGACGGATTATGCATTTCGACTCCGTCCGGTTCGACAGCGTATAACAAGGCACTCGGCGGAGCGATCGTTCATCCGTCAATCGAAGCGATCCAAGTGACCGAGATGGCATCCATCAACAACCTGGTTTATCGTACAATCGGAGCCCCGCTTCTTTTGCCAAAACATCACCAGGTTGAAATCAAGCCCCATACGAAAACAGAATTTGAATTGGCGTTTGACCACCAGGAAGCCTTATCCTGGTCCGATGTCGTCTCGATTCGTTGTGCGGTGGCAAAAGAGAAAGTGACATTTGCACGTTTCCGACCTTTTCCGTTTTGGAGACGCGTCAGAGAATCGTTTATCGAAGAAGGGAAGTAACACATGTACGGATTTACATTACGTCGCGTCGCAGAGACGACAGTCTCGCTTCGCGATTTTTTACGGGAAGAGATGGGCATCTCCCGAAAAATGCTGACGCAAGTGAAGCACGGCGGTAAAATCGAAGTGAATGGTCTGGAACGAACGGTGCGCCACGAGCTGAATCCTGGCGAAGAAGTCATCGTTTACTTCCCTGAAGAGACACCTTCTGCGACGATGGTCGCTTCGAATCGACCAATCACCATTCTATTCGAGGACGAGTACTTACTTGCGGTGGATAAACCGGCAGGGATTGCGACGATTCCTTCTCGTTTGCACCCTTCCGATACGCTTGCGAATGCGGTGCTCGGCTATTACCATACGATTGGTCTGAAATCAGCGATTCATGTCATCAATCGTCTCGATCGGGACACGAGCGGTGTCGTGTTGTTTGCTAAATACTCATATATCCATCATTTATGCAGTGAGCTTCAAAAAAAGAGTGAGCTGTCCCGTTCCTATTTGGCACTAGTAGAAGGGGAACTCGAACCCCAAACAATCGACGCCCCGATCGGTCGTGCTGCTGACTCGATCATGGAGCGAGTCGTGACAGAAGATGGACAACGGGCCGTAACACATATCCGCAAAGTAGAGCGTTTTGGCGAAGTATCGGCATTGACGATTCAACTTGAGACGGGACGAACCCACCAAATTCGTGTCCACTTGCGTCATATCAGTCATCCCCTCATTGGGGACACGATGTACGGTGGTGTGACCGTGATGGGGCGTCATGCACTCCACAGCATGTCAGCTCGACTTTGTCATCCGATGACGGGGCAGGAGCTGATTATCGAATCCCCGGTACCGAATGATTTTTACCTTGTGATGAGCCATCATCTCTCACCTGGCGAAATGGCCGCTACCGGAATCGATGCATAAAACCTACATGAACGGTGCAAGGTGTAATGTCGTGAGACGTTACACCGTTTTTATTTTTATGATTTAAAAGAGTTGTTATTTTTTATGACAGGCGCTACAATACAATTAATCAATAAAATTTGATTAAAGGAGGCGGACGAATGAATGCTCAATCAGAACGACTTCCGGACGCTTCATTGGAAAGTACTTTTTCTCATTATGAAGCGAAATTCAAAGCGTTAGCCGATCAAAAACGACTGCATATTCTGAACCAACTATGTCGTGGACCTATCAATGTATGTGATCTGTCTGAGATTTTTGATATGCCACAATCTAAGTTGTCTTATCATTTGAAAATCTTATTGAACGCAGATTTGATTACCAAAGAGACAAAAGGAACTTGGAGTTATTATGAGATCAATGAAAAAGAAGTGAATCACCTTTTATCTCCAGAGTTATGTTGTTTATTTAGACCTAACAATGTTTGTTAGGTCTAAATATAAATCAATTAATCAATTTTTTTTGATTATTAAATCAATATTTTTTGATTAAATAAGGAGGGAAGTCATGTTTTCGTTCCAGCAAGAAATGATGATCGTTCAGTTAAAGCAAGAGGAATTGGAAAGCAGTTCAAGAGAGGCATGGAAGTATTTTGTGTTGCCTGAAGAACCGAAACGGAATTCTGAGTCATTGCCATGTTGCCATTGTACTTGTGAAGTCTAGGAGGATGAGTCTGATGCTTGATGTTTTGAAAAGTTTTGGAGTGATCGTGCTAGAGCTGACCGTGTTATTTGTCGTGATTTCGCTAGTTATTCATGTTTTACAGGGATACATCCCGTATGAACAGTTAGAGAAACGGTTCACCGGAAAAAACAAGATATGGGCCAGTCTGGCAGCACTCCTTTTCGCATTTATCACGCCGTTTTGTTCCTGTTCAACCATCCCAATCATGGTGAATATGTTAAAAAATAAGATTCCGTTTTCAATTGTGATGGTCTTTCTTTTTTCATCCCCTGTCCTCGATCCGACGATTTTGACGGTGATGGGTGTCGTCATGGGTTGGAAAGTGACATTCTTATACACGGTAATCACTGCGGTATCTTCTATCATGATTGGGTTTACACTGAACCGTTTCGGTTTCGAGAAATATGTGAAAAACGTGTCGATGACGGGGTTCAATCAATCGAGGACTTCAGTAAATTGGAAAAGCGCGCTGACAGAGACCTGGAACTTGATGAAAACCGTCTATCCTTATTTGGTTGTTGGGGCAGCAATCGGGGCTATTATACACGGTCTCGTCCCCACTGAATTTATCGTGAAATGGTTTGGTCATGATGCCTGGTGGCTTATTCCTGTGGCGGCCGTCATTGGAATACCTTTGTACATTCGTTTATCCAGTATGATTCCAATTTCACAAATCCTGATCATGAAAGGAATGGCATTAGGTCCGGTCATGGCGATGTTAATCAGTTCGGCAGGGGCGAGCTTGCCAGAAGTCGTTCTCATGAAATCAATCTTTAAAAAGCAGCTCATTGTGGCATTCATCTTATCGGTCGTATCGATGTCGACGGTTTCGGGGATCATCTTTTACCTATTGTAGCGCTTTGTCACGTATAGGCTCGTCGTACCGAACGAATACGTTTAATCTATTCATCAATAAAATTTGATTTAAAGGAGAGAGTGAACATGATCAAATTCATTAATCAACTGCTCGGGAAACAATCCAAAAAAGATTGTTGTGACGTATTAATCCAAGAGATTGAAGAGAGACCACAAGGTTCCTGCTGTAGAGCGGATGAGGATCAAAGTGAATGGGTAGAGAAAGGTCATCCGATCGAATGAACGGTTTGACTGTTGCATACAAAAAGACAGAATGACCGGAGACGTGTCCTCCATTCATTCTGTCTTTTTGTTTATAGCGCAGCGGGAAACATCAATCGTCGTCAAACATATACGTTTTCGACTTCGATGCCACATTCATGACCAGTCCGATGGCAATCATGTTCATGAGGAGCGAAGTCCCCCCGTAACTGACGAACGGGAGAGGTAATCCTGTGATGGGAAGGACGCCGATCGTCATCCCGATATTCTGGAATACTTGGAATGTGAACATGGCGACGATTCCGGTTACGATATAGCTGCCAAATGGGCTGCTTGATTCTAGCGCGATGTGAATCATCCGGTATAAGAACAAGAAGAAGACGATGATCACGAGAGCTGCGCCGATGAAACCATAATGCTCGGCGATGACCGCGAAAATGAAGTCTGTCTGCGATTCTGGTAAATAAACAAGTCCCTGCCCGTATCCGGCACCGAACATTTGACCGGAACCGATCGCTTGAAGTGATTTGATCAGCTGAAATGCGAGGTCATCTGAATATTCGTACGGATAGATCCAAGCCTGGAAACGGTTCAAGGCATGACCGGGGAAAATCTTCGACAATGTCTCAAACTGGAAGAAGAACAGATACATGAATCCTGTGATCGCAACCCCGGCCGCAGCAAAGAGACTGAGTAACCACTTCCACCCGATACCGGAAACGATGATGACGGCACCAAGCATGGTGATGAGGACGAGACCAATCCCTAAGTCAGGCTGTGTGACGACAAGTCCCAATGGTGGCAAGGTCACAAGGACGAGCTTTGCGAGGAGCCACGTGTCCAGTTGCGACGTTCCATATCGTTTATTGTGGTCATAAATGATCGTCGATAATGAAATAAGCAGGAACAGTTTCATGAACTCGGCAGGTTGGAAGCTGATCCCGGGCAAGTTGTACCAGCCATACGCCCCGTTGATGTTCGGGACGAGCGACGTGTCACGAAGTGGAATCAGTCCGATCAGCAAGATGAGGCCAAGCGCATACAAAAACCAATGGATTTTTCGAAGTTGCTCATACTCGATGGTCATGACGGCGAGCATCGCAACGAATCCAATCATGTACCAGGTCGCTTGCTGGAAAGCAAAATTGATCCCTTGTAAACGAACCGGAAGCATCGGTTGTGCTGTATAAATGGCACCGAGGCTAATGACCATTAACATGAAGACAATGGACAGAAGCGTGGTGTCTAAACTTTTTAAATATGATTGAATACGATTCATAATGGAGTCGAGTCACCCTTTCTATACGTATTTTATCTTACCTGAACTTAAAAAAATCGCAATACGTATTGAGGCGGTTGACAAAACAGAAACCTTTCTGTAATCTGATAACAGTTATTATAACCAGGTACTAAAAAGGGGAGTTTACGATGTCCATTTTTCCATCATTAACGAATAAAACATATGTCGTCATGGGAATCGCCAACAAGCGTTCAATCGCGTGGGCGATCGCCAAAACATTAGATGAGGCTGGTGCAAAACTCGTGTTGACGTATGCGGCTGAACGATTCAAGTCGGGGCTTGAAGCACTTGCGTCAGAACTTAACAGCGAGCCGCTTCTTTTAGAATGCGACGTCACGAATGACGAGGCAATTGAAACGACATTCCGCGCCATTCATGATCAAGCTGGAGAAGTACAAGGGATCGCCCATTCCATCGCTTTCGCAGATAAAGAGGCGTTACGAGGCGAATTCTCAGAAATGACACGTGCGCAGTTCGCACAGGCGTTGGATATCTCTGCTTATAGTTTGACGGCAGTCGTGAAAGCCGCCAAGCCCTATTTTGCAAAAGATGCTTCTGTCATCACGTTGACGTATCTCGGTGGTGAGCGAGTCGTGCCAAACTATAACTTGATGGGCGTGGCGAAAGCGGCACTGGATTCAAGCGTGAAGTATTTGGCAAACGAATATGGTCCGCATGGTGTCCGCGTTAACGCAATCTCGGCCGGTCCGATCCGTACACTTTCAGCAAAAGGAGTTGGCGATTTTAACAGCATTTTGTCTGAGCTCGAGCAAAAGGCGCCGCTTCGACGTAACGTATCGGCGGAAGAAGTCGCTTCGACAGGATTGTTCCTTTTGTCTGGTATGGGCAGCGGTGTGACAGGTGAAATCATCCATGTCGACAGCGGATATCATATTTTATAAGTTTGGGGAATGGCGCAGTAATGCGCCTTTTTTGTATTATCGATTCATTGATTCGGGTATGTACCTATGAAGGAGGTCATGTCATGGGTCCATATCAAATTGATTTTACGATTGTGCAATACGTTAACCGTCAAGTGCAACCATCCGGTCGAGCGAGTATCGAACCTGTGACACGAATCAACCGTGTCCAGCGGATTCGACCTCGACAAGAAGAATGGTTAGAAGAAGAACAAGCAAAAAGCCCCGGTCGTCTGATTGACCGGAGCGTATAGATTATCCGCGGAACCGGAACGTCTCATAGACGTTCCACGTTTCGTTTTCGAGTTCATACATGACTGCCATGCGCGTGACGGTCTCTTCAAAGTGAACTTGCTCCATTCGTAGACGCTCGAGGACGTCGAACAATTCAGCGTCGGTCAAATCTTGACCGATGGTGATGTGAGGGAGAAATTCGTATTTTGGTGCCTGGTCGAGCGGACCTTCGTGGAGCCGGTCATGCAATGCCGCCAGTTCCCGTGTCGGAAGTACTTTCAAATACAATACGTTGTTTGTCGGAGCGAATGAACGAACCCCGTCGACTTTCAATTGGATCGGCTTCGTCGATTCGGCAACCTGTTGCAGGTACTCTAACACTTTCGGCAAGTCCTCTTCGGAAACTTCCGTGCGCTCCTTGATGGTGACGTGAGGCGAAATGAGCGCGTATTTTGTATCATAACGTTTTCGATATGAGTTCGCAAAATCTTGAACTTGTTTAGATGGAAATAAGACTACCCCAATCTTCATTCCAGTTCCCCCTTTAGTCGTTTAACCTACAGTTTTATGATGAACGATTTATGAAGGGAAGTCAAAGCGGGGGTTCGTCTTTTTTTCAATTTTTCAGTATAATAGCCATATGATGATGAGAGCGATTGACTCTCAGAAACGAAGGGATGTGAAGCGGGATTGATTTCCCGCCATAACGATGAAACATGTACCACACTCAAGAGATGTTCGTGAAGCAGCCCGAGCCCGTTTGCTCGAACGCGGTGTCACGATTGAAGCGATTGGTGAAATCGTATATCAAATGCAGGCCCCATATTCTCCGCATTTATCATTGAAGGATTGTATGGACTCTGTCGAAGCGGTTCTTGATAAACGTGAGCTTCAACATGCGATTCTCGTCGGATCCGAGCTAGACATTTTGGCTGAAAAGGGTCAGCTCTCAGAGCCGTTATTGTCGATTATTACCTCAGACGAAGGTTTGTTCGGGGTGGATGAGACGATTGCGATCGGGGCGGTCAACACATACGGGTCCATCGCCGTCACGACATTCGGATACTTAGACAAAGCGAAAATCGGTATTATCAAACAGCTTGATACTAAAATGGACGATGGTCAGGTTCATACTTTCATGGATGATCTCGTCGGTGCCATCGCCGCAAACGCATCCGGACGTCTTGCGCACCGTCTTCGTGATATGACGGACTTTGGCGAAGAAGAAATGCGCGAGCGTAAAGGACTATATTAATGAAACCGACACCGAGAGCAGTGACAATCACCGGAATCATCGCCTATGTCATTTTATCTCTATTTGTTGTATCAGAAGCCGTTGCGCCGATGAACACATTCGTTTATGAACTCGTTCAACCGTTATCGGGTCGGGTATTTGCGTATTTGACGGAGCTTGGAAGCGCACAAGTCGTGGTCGTTCTGACATTTATCGCCATGCTGTATTGGATATGGCGTGGGGAAAAGGTCGAAGCGTGGAGACTGGTTCTTGTAGGGGTCGTCACGTTACTGCTCACTCAAACTTTAAAAATACTCTATGGAATTGACCGGCCACTCATTGATGCGTCGTTAGACGCGACAACGTATAGTTTCCCGAGCGGACATGCATCGGGCTCGCTCGCTTTTTACGGCTTGTTGGCCTATGTTTTTTATCGCCGGAACAGCTCACCTCTCCTGGTGGGGTTACTCGTACTGTTCGTCTTGATTATTTCGATGAGCCGTGTCATTTTGAACGTTCACTACTTTAGTGATGTGCTCGGAGGATGGCTAGTGGGATTAACGGTCATTGCTGCCTCGGAATGGTTTTTAAGGAGGAAGTCTGCTTGATTCTTTTAGTAGATGTAGAAAAATGGTTGTTCGTGAACAAACAGGAAGCAGACGCTGCTTCGGTCCCTACGATCTTAGTGGAAAAAGACTCGGAGGGTGCGAAGCGGTTCACATCGATGCGAATCCTGTTCCAATTAAAGAAATGGACGAGCGAACGTCGTTTCATACCGATTTTATCGTGTGATGAAGCGGCGTATCGTGCGTATGAGGTGTTTCATGTCGATGCAAAGCCGTCGATGGCGCTATTGGATCGCGGGCAAACGCTGTTGATTGATAATGAGAAAGACTCGGCATACTCGACAAAACTAATCGAGAGCGGTCATACGTCCACTCAAGACGTGATGCGCTTCGCAATCGAGTATATCGAAGGCTCAACGGGTGATGTCGTCGTAGTGGCCGATTCAATCGATTGTACTCCTCGTACGACTGTCCCTGAATCTTTGTATGATGAAAAACAGCCACTTGATTCGGGACGTCGCCTGTTTGAATGGGCGAAGGAACAAGGGGTAAGAAAGGAGAGTCCGTATGAATGAATGGATTGAAAAGTTGAATCAATTGTTCGAACAGAACGTGGAGGAAGTGCTCGTACCAAAAGAGGATTTTTTGACCGTGCGGACACTTCTCATAGAAAAAGAATGGCTCCAACGCGTCGTGGGTGAAGCAAAGCATGGCGGCATCACGATTTATCGACTTAACATAATCGAGAACGAATAACACGTTTGGCGGGGGATTCCTCGCCTTTTTTGTATACATAAAACTATGAAACAGAATTTTGAGAAAGCGTGATACAAAATTCTTTCGTAAACGCTTACATTATTTTTCTTGGTTTGGGCTATATTAAGAGTGTAGGAGGCCTCTACATGCAACTAAATGAAAAAAGTAAACGGATTTTAGATGTGATCCTTCACGAAAAACAAATGACAGTTGAAACCCTCACCCTCATGCTCCCTTACTCGAGAAGAACCGTTGAGTATGAATTAGAGCGAATTCAAGAGTGGCTTGTGGCCAACAACTTGTCTAATTTGAAAATCGAAGGAGTCCACATCGCATTGGACGTGACGAAGGAATTATTCGATCACGTCGATCAAGCCGAATGGGTATGGTCGGAAGAAGAACGGGAACTATTGATTGTCCTGTATGCACTCACGAACGAAGAGTTTTTGTCAGCTTTTCATTTTCAGCATTTACTCGACGTATCCAAGTTTACGGTGCAGGAAAGCTTGAACGCTGTAAAGAAAAGTGCTGCTCGATTCGGGATTGATTTTGCGTATACACGCAAGCACGGGTATCACTTCAACGGTCACTTTCAAACCGTTACCTTGTATCTTTATCGCACGATCGAACAGTTGATGGACAAATCAACGAAACATCAGTTGCTCGATTTATGTTTGAACGAATGGCAAGAACAGTTCGACCAGATCATCGACCAGATTGAACAGTACGAAGCATTGAAGCAATTTCAATTCGTCGAGGAGCATCGCGAGAAAATGGCTTATTTTCTTTTGATGGGTCGTCATCTGGATCCGGATTCGTTCGTTCGTGATGAAGAGAATGCGTTATCTGAAAATGTAGAGCGGTCGGTCCGTGAATATTTTCAGGATGTCCCCCATCTATGGGCGACACTGACGATGTTGATTCAAAGTGGACCTAAAGTGTCGGAAGAGATGGATGAAGAAATTCAACAGAATTTGGCGCAGACGATGTTCGAGGTCATTGATCGTTTCGAAGCATTCAGTTGTACGCGTGTCATTGAACGTGTTGCATTATGTGAAAAACTCGTGTTGCATGCAAAAGCGACTTTGCAACGAGTCTACACCGAAATCATGCCTCCTGAAGAACTGGAACGCTATGTGATGAACGAGCACGGTGTATTGAATGTCCTTGTCGACAAATCGCTGGAGCCGTTCCGATTACAACTTGGGACGGATATTCCTCCAACGGAAGTAATGTATTTCACGCTTCACTTTGCAGCACACCTTCATCAGCAAGGTCAAAACCTGGACGAAAAGATGAAAGCTATCGTCGTCTGTCCGAGCGGGATCAGTGTGTCCCACATGCTGGACCATATCTTGAAAAATCAGTTTCCGGAATTCGTCTTTTTACCGCCAATCTCACAGCGGGATGTCCAACAATTCGCGCCACTTGTTGACTTGATCTTCACGACAGTTCCGCTCCCGTTAACTGTTCAGGAGCAGGCGCACGTCACGTTAGTACCGACGCTTCCGACGCGTTTGGAACAGCTGGCGTTAAAACGTCAAATCGGGAAGCGTTTTTTGAACACACACGAACTACCTTCTCTTCAAATCGAAGATGTACTCGAAGTCATCAAGCATCATGCGACAATCCATAACGAGAAGCAGTTGCGACGTGACTTGAAGACGATGTTCCAAAATGAACAGAGGATGGATGATTGGAAAGGAGGGCAACCTGTGCTCAATCAATTAATAACAAAAGAGGAAATTCGACTAGGGGACCGGATTCCGGATTGGAAAGAATCGATTCGGGTCGCAGCAAAACCGCTCGTTGAAAACAAATCAATCGATGTGAGTTACATCGAGACGATGATTGAGAATGTCGAAGAACATGGACCGTATATCGTCCTAATGCCGGATGTCGCCATTCCGCACGCCCGTCCTGAGGATGGGGTGCACCAACTCGGAATGAGTATCTTGAAGTTGGATGAACCGACGATGTTCCCGGGCGATAAGCCTGTACGAATTTTCTTCGTCTTGGCTGCGATCGACCAGACGACCCATTTAAAAGCGCTCGCTCAATTGACAGAACTATTAGGGAATGAGACGGATTTGTCGACCGTTTTGGCAGCGAAGTCATCGGATGACATTCTCGAAGTGATTAACCAATATTCAGAGGAGGAAGAAAAATGAAAAAGATCTTAGTGGTATGTGGTAATGGATTAGGTTCGAGTTTCATCATGGAATTGAACGTGAAAAAAGCACTTGAGCAAATGGGGAAAGAGGCTGAAGTGTCGCACACGGATATCACGACTGCGCGTACTGAATCAGCGGATATTTACCTTGGAGCACAGGATATCATCGGGACGTTAGATGATGGTTCACGTGAAATTGTGGCACTTGAAAATGTCATGAATGTTGAAGAAATTAAAACGAAGCTGGATGGAAAAGTGTAAACCTACGCAATACGATATGTAATCACTCACAACTACTCAAAGGGGGCACGGCTTATGCTTGATTTGATTATGCGAGATATACTGGGGACGCCAGCGATCTTGGTTGGTCTGTTCGCACTGATCGGGTTAGTACTTCAGAAGAAGGATATTGCGTCAATCGTTTCCGGGACATTGAAGACGATCATGGGGTTCGTGATCATCGGTGCGGGTGCTGGGGTAATCATCGCAGCACTCGACATCTTTGGTCAAATGTTCGATGAGGCATTCAATATTCGGGGTGTCATTCCGAACAACGAAGCGATTGTAGCAGTGGCGCAAGACGCTTTTGGTGTCGAGACGGCCATGATCATGGTATTCGGTATGGTGATGAACATCGTACTTGCCCGCTTTACGCCATTTAAATATATTTTCTTAACAGGGCATCACACGTTGTTCATGGCAAGCTTACTCGCCGCGATCTTATCCGTCTCTGGTCTTGACGGAACATGGCTCATCATTATCGGTTCGGTCTTACTTGGATTATGTATGGTATTATTCCCAGCGTTGCTTCAACCATACGTCCGCCAGATCACAGGATCAGATGACTTTGCAGTCGGACACTTCGGCTCACTCGGTTATTTCGTTTCCGGTACAATCGGAAAATATGCAGGGAACAAAGAGCATTCGACAGAGCACATTGAAGTGCCGAAACAACTTGGTTTCTTACGTGACACATCTGTCGCCGTCTCTCTGACGATGACGCTGTTGTTCGTCGTCGTAGCGCTATTCGCAGGACCGACATTCATCGAATCTGAATTGTCTGGCGGCTCGAACTATATCGTCTTCTCGGTCATTCAGGCCATCACGTTCGCTGCAGGTGTGTATATCGTTCTCGCAGGGGTTCGGATGTTGATTGCTGAAATCGTTCCGGCCTTCAAAGGGATTGCAGACAAGATGGTTCCAAATGCGAAACCGGCGCTTGACTGTCCGACAGTCTTCCCATTCGCACCAAATGCCGTGATCATTGGTTTCTTGGCAAGTTTCGCGGCAGGGCTCGTCTCGATGTTCCTCTTACCATTCTTCGGACTTGCGGTGATTGTTCCGGGACTCGTACCTCACTTCTTTACGGGTGCGACGGCCGGTGTCTTCGGAAATGCGACAGGTGGACGACGTGGGGCAATTCTCGGTTCACTTGCGAACGGGGTATTGATCAGTTTCCTCCCAGCGTTCCTGCTCCCGTTACTCGGTAACCTCGGGTTTGAGAGCACAACGTTCGGCGATTCTGACTTCGCACTTGTCGGGATTTTGGTCAGCTGGCTCGTTTCACTATTCAGCTAAAATGAATAAATAAGCAAACGGTCCGTCCTAGTTCATAGGACGGACCATTTTTGTCGTTAAGCGTTTGAGGCCAATTTAATTTTTTGTCGTTTCAATTTGTGTAATAGCCATGCGTGTAGTACGTCGCATGAATTGTGAGGAAGGGTCAATTCCACGAGTGGGTGGCTCTGACCGAATATAGTGAAGCGCGAATGGTCTTCGTCGAGTAGCGACACTTGAATATCAGTCGCTTCCTGGAGTGAAATCCGTTGCTCGCCGGCATGTGCATCTTTTAGTTTGAGTACTTTTCCATTCGTCGCAAACTTGGTGAACGAAGAGACTCCCTGTACTTTCAGTTGTTCCATTTCGTGTATCTATCCATCTGCGTGATGAATAGATTTTCACCTCGCTTTCTCTATATTGCCTTCTGTTCCTCTAGAAGGTTATTCCTAGTATACCGCCTCATCCCGAAAAGAAAAGTGTTAATTTAACAAAAAATTAAGACAATTTGTTATCAATTTTTAAGAATAGTTCCTCATTGCCAAGGCAAGGCGTTTTTCATTGAAACATTCGGCGTGGAAATAGCAAAAAAAGACCTGTGGCAACCAGGTCTTTTTGGATTGGGTACATACATGACCTTATAATCGTTCAATCTGCCAAGTGCGCCGGCGATAAATCAATTGCCCTTTCAAGGCGATGGACTCTTTTTTAGCCGAAAAATCTTCTTCGAGGACGGACATATCCTCGTATCGACCGGCCACATAGAATGAGATGTTGATTTGTCGGTTAAACAGGCTGCGTTTTGTGTGATCGAAGTCGATGATTAGCCCTTGCGGTGCAAGTGAAAGCAATTCATCGATTACAGTCAACGGAATGGGAACAAAGCTAATGTTTCGAAGATCCCGGTCTAGTTTACTTTGCAAAATGTTTTGCAGAAATTTGTTGACGACCGACCAGTCCCGGATATAGAGACTGCTATGACGGTCATTGGCTTCATTGAAATAAGCAATCTCGTTTTCGAGCGAATCGAGGAAAGGTCTTTTCAAACCTCGTTCCATATGACTCAGGAACAAGATCTCTGCGATTTCGTGGTCAGAAAGTGTCTCAAGTGTATTGTAATCCGGGAAATCGATTGCTGTGAATGTCGTTTGGTTGTTCAAGTATTTTGTAGAAAAAGATGATAGCTCATGGGCTTCAATGTATCGGAACCTCGAGCGAGACGATTGCCGCATGCCTTTTATGTCAGTTCGACAAATAATCATCGGCCGGGTTAACGATAGCGCGTCCGTTACATCTGTCAAAGTCACTCCGTGCAACGTGAAGCGTTGCTGTTCACGGTCTTGTTTCAAGTAAAATAGTTGTTTTGACATGTTTATCCCCTCAGTTCGAATTACTACTCTCATAGTAGCAAATTCACATGTCTGGTGCCATGTCCGATGCTTCGGATGGGTTGAGTAGAGTGCTTTTGGGAAAAGAGAAGTATAATTGAGGAAACAAGATGGAAAGGCGGATTCCATATGTGGGGATTGAAACGAAGTTTTCCAGAGCTCGCTACGCCCCGGTTTATGTTGAGAGAGCTTGAACCGCGCGATGCTAGAGCATTGTATACGATTTTGTCCACGGAAGAAGTCATGCGCTATTATGGCTCTGACCCTTTATTAGCTGTATATGAGGCAAAAAACGTCATTGCTTATTTTAAAGATCAGTTCCAACAAGGAAAAGCGATTCGATGGGCGATTTGCGATCGAATGACAAATGAATTGATCGGTACGATTGGTTTTCATAATTGGACCCCGCAGTATTATCGAGCTGAAATCGGGTTCGAAGTGGCGCCGACCCACTGGCGGCAAGGGGTCGCGTTTGAAGCCGCGACTGCCGTGATCAACTATGGGTTTGATGAGTTCAAGTTTCATCGGATATCGGCGCTCGTTGCACCCGATAACGACGGGTCGAATCGGCTCGTACAAAAATTAGGGTTTGTGGAAGAAGGACTATTACAGGATTATGCTTACAGTCACGGGCAATTTATGGACTTGACCATGTATCGTCTACTAAAACATGAATGGAGAGAAAGGGAGAGTCGCAGATGAAATCAATCGTACTGTTGCACGGACTATGTGGGTCACCTGCTTATTTTGAGGAATTGGAGCCGTTGCTCGATGCGAACGTGGTGGCACTGACTTTGCCCGGACATGCCGGTGCAGAAGCCGGACCGGATACAATGGATCAATTCGCGGACTGGGTCATGGAAGAGATTCGGATAAGAGCCATTCATAAACCAATTGTTCTCGGTCACTCGTTTGGCGGTTATATCACGACCAACCTGGTTCGTCGTTACGCAGATGAACTATCGGGTTTTGGATTGATTCATTCTACAGCGGCGGATGATTCAGAAGAAGCGAGAGAAAAACGAAACGGTGCGATCAATAAGGTGATCGAGGAAGGGGTCGTTCCATTCATTGATGTCATGATTCCTGGCGTCTTTTCTGAAACATCTGATTCCATACTGATCGAACGAGCCAAAGCGATCGGCTACGAGATGACGAAAGAAGGAATCATATCTGCTCAACAAGCAATTCGGGATCGCGAGAATGAGGTTGAGACGGTTCGTTCCACAACTCTACCCGGATTATTCATATACGGGACGAAAGACCCGAACATGGACGAGGAGCGCGCATTCCTCGGAGCAGAACGGCATACGACATCTGTCGTTCCGTTTAGTCACATGGGGATGATGGAGGCACCGGTTCAGGAAGCAGAAATCATTAACAAGTGGCTGAAGGGAGTGGGCATGAATGGAGAAGTATAAGTTGATTGCCCTTTCAGGAAGCTTGCGAAAAGCCTCCTATAATACAGCCTTGCTTCATTCGATTATTCAACTCGGGGAAGATCGCTTTGACATGGAAATTGCCTCGATCGAACTGCCACTTCTAAATATTGATTTGATTGACCCGGATGAACCCGAAGTTGTCCTTTCGTTTAAACAAAAAGTGCGTGAGGCGGATGGACTACTCGTCGTCACACCGGAATATAATCACAGTATTCCGGGTGTGTTAAAAAACGCGATCGATTGGTTGTCGTTAGAGCCCGGGACACCGTTACGCGGTAAACCCGTCATGATTGTCGGAGCCTCGCCCGGTATATTGGGGACGGCGAGATGTCAGATTCACCTCCGACAAGTATTTGCCACAAATCGCACAAATACTTTACCAGGAAACGAAATCTTCATCACGCATTGTAAGGATAAAATTGATGAGAACGGTCTCCACGACGAAAGGTCGATTCGGCACATTGATAAGACATTATCGGAGTATCATGATTGGATCACTTTTTGGAAGCGTAACACAAAAAATTAACTTGAAGTCGCTCATATTGTCTGATAGAAATGAATTGTGAAAACAAACACAAGAGGAGCGACTACAATGGAAACTTACATTGAACTGTACAACGGCGGCGAATTAGGCGATCAAGCGGTTATGAATGACGGGATGACTTTTGGACGTTTGACCATCGTTGAATTGTTCTATCAGACCAGTCATATTTTTGGCTATGTGAAAGAAAACGGACAAAAACGTTTCTTCCTTGAACCGCTCACTGCGGATGACACATTTATGGTAGATGGGGAGACGTATTCCCTTCAACAGTTCATTGCTCTCTTTTAATAAATTGATGTACGACCGAAGACGCAAGCGACTCGCTTGCGTTTTTTTGTCGTTTTCGTCACGATTGATAATGAGGTGATGAAGATGAAACTAGTCGCAATTGAACCGACACCAAGTCCAAATAACTTAAAAATTATTGTGGAGCCTGCTTTTGAAGGAAGAGGGGTCACGTACGACCAAGCCAGTACAGATGTCCCGGAAGTGATTCGGGACATCGTTGCGCTAAGAGGCGTAAAGTCTGTTTACGCCGTATCCGACTTCTTGGCGGTCGAGCGTCATCCGAAACATGATTGGCACGACGTGATGAATGATATTCGTCGCGCTTTCGGGGAAGTAGTTGAGGAAGTCGAGACGAAGAAGATGAATGCGGACTATGAACCGGTCCATGTATCTGTTCAGTTTGTACTGGACGTCCCGATGCAGATGAAACTCGTCAAAGGGGATGAGGAGAAACGGGTAGGATTGTCGAAACGCTTTGTCGACGCTGCGATGGAAGTTCAAGCCCAAGTTAAAAATGTCATTCAAGATCGCCGTTGGGTCGAACAAGCGCCTCGATATGGGGAGTTGGAGGAAGTAGGGACCGTCGCACAGGAAGAGCTTGAGGCAGCCTATCCGCCAGAACGGGTTGAACGAATCGTAGCCCGAGCATTTGGACGAGAAGCGGATTTCCAAGCAAACATCAATCATTTGCAGTCTGATGACTGGAAAGTGAGGCTGGCGTTTTTAGATGAACTCGAAATCAAGCATGAGAACATGAAGTATTTCCGTCGTGCATTAGAAGATAAAGTCATGGCAATCCGACGTCAAGCTGTTGTCATGATTGGCATGTTCGAAGAACGGCGTGAAGATTATGTTACGTATATCGAACAAGCGCTCGTGGACCCTTCTCCAATTGTAAGGAGAACCGCGGGGGACACCGTATCTGACTGGGCACTGCCACAATCACAGCCATCGATGATCGAAGCATTGAAAGACAAAAACAAACTTGTCCGTTGGCGTGCGGCACGCTTCCTGTTTGATTGTGGTGATGAACGCGCGGTGCCCGCTTTGACAGTAGCGGAAGAGGACCGGGAGTTTGAAGTCTCTCTTCAGGCCCGTCTGGCAAAAGAACGGATTACAAGTGGTGAGACTGCCTTAGGAACGGTCTGGCAACAAATTTCAAATCGCGCGAAGTAACATTCGTTCGACAATCGATTGTTTCACTTCATTTACAATAATAGGAATTGAGAGGAGTCTAGTAAGTAGATTTCCTCTCTTTTTGTTCATTTGATATGTACAATTCACCAACTGATTAACAATACATACCAATGTTTCGACAATGGGACAAACGTCATGACTCGACTGTCGAACGATGGGACGTTTTTCAGGGTTTAATCTTGGTACACTAGGCATATCACATATGAACAAAGGAGTTATACTTATGATGTTGTTTGCAGAAACACCGGAACTTGTTGCGTATAAAGAAATTGTTGGAGATCGAATGGTAGTCACTTTTGAATCGTCCCAAAGTGAAACGTTTTCGATTTCGGCTCAAGTTCGGTCGGACGTCGATGTCGCCGATTCGTTGTTCATGACTGGTTGGCAACAATATGTTCAAGAGGCCCAAGTTTCGTAAAAAAGGTAAATATTATATAGGAAATTATCACAAACGTCTGCACCTCGTATACACTAGTGCTATAGACGTTTTTTAATTTGGTTGAGGAGTGTGGGAAGTGTGAAAAAAACTTGGTTACTCACCATGATCACGGTATTCATATTAGTCATCACAGCGTGTGGGAAAGAGGAGGAGAAGCCGAGTCAAGTGAATGGAGACTCTTCGCAGCCGCCTGCTTTGTTAACGCTCGAATCGGATGTGTCTTACGATCCGGCTTCTAGTAAACTATCCGCGACGGTTTCGATGACAAACCCTAACGAAAATGCGGTTGATGTGACATTCAATTCTTCACAACGTTTTCAGTTGACTGTCATGCGTGATGGGGAGACAGTGTTTGATTACGGTAGCGACTATTTATTCACAGAAGCCCTCGTGGAAGAAACGTGGGAAGCGGGCACGACAAAAGTTTTTGATGAGGTATTTCCTTTAGAGTTGGAAGCGGGAGAATACACAGTTGAAATCGTTGGCCTTGGACAAGTGGAAGGTGCGCCTGAAATGGCTGTGACAAATCAGCATTCCCTTCAAGTTGAAGCGACATCGACTGAAGGGGACGAAGGGACAGCCCCGCAATCGGAAGGACCTTTCCAGGACGTGCGCATTCAATTAAACGAGCAGACGATTCAAGTAACCGGGTTCACGGATGAGCCTGAATTCGAATGGACCGTATCAGATGGTCATAATATTTACGCACAAGGTGCAGCGGAAGTAACAGGTGGTGGCTTCACATTTGGTGTGTTGTTAGATGAGGCGCCAACTGCTGACCAACAACTCTTTTTAGAACTAACACCGATTGGTGGAAGTGTGACTTCCTTCCGAATCCAATAATTTTGTGACGGGGACCCTGGTTCCCGTCTTTCTTTTTTTATCGTAAAGAGTTGACGGGTATTCCGGATTGTCAGACAATAAAGCAAACTGAGAGAGAATAGGGAGGACCTGGCATGCAACAGCATATTATTGAATCCACGCACGTCAAACCAGCAATCGATCCACAAGCAGAAATCCGCCTGCGCATTGACTTTTTAAAAGCATATGTGAAAAAAGCAGGAGCGAAAGGACTTGTACTCGGAATTTCCGGAGGACAAGATTCGAGTCTCGCCGGTCGACTTTGTCAATTGGCGGTAGAAGAACTACGAGCTGAAGAAGAAGGCGACTACACATTTTATGCCGTACGTCTTCCTTATGGAGAGCAGCATGATGAGCATGACGCACAGCTCGCCCTCAATTTTATTCGTCCGGACCAGTCGTACACGGTGAACATTAAACCGGCCGTCGACGCCTCTGCCGAAGCGTTCGAAAAAGCGACAGGACAAAAGCTAAGTGACTTCCATAAAGGGAATACGAAAGCGCGCGAACGAATGAAAGTACAATATGATCTCGCTGCCACGTTCGGCGCTCTTGTAGTCGGTACAGACCATGCCGCCGAGTATGTGACCGGTTTTTACACGAAACATGGTGACGGAGCGGCTGATCTCACGCCGCTGACCGGTCTCAATAAACGTCAAGGAAAAGCCTTGCTACATGAGCTCGAAGCGCACGAAAGTGTGATTTATAAAGTGCCGACAGCTGACTTGGAAGACGATCGTCCTGGTCTTCCAGACGAAGTGGCACTCGGGATGACATATGATCAATTAGACGACTACTTAGAAGGAAAGTCGGTTGACCCTGCCATCGCAGAACGCATCGAAACGATTTTCCAACGGTCACGTCATAAACACCATATGCCTGCATCCCTTTATGATGAGTGGTGGCAATAAAAAAGAGAAGTCGTCCTTTTACCGGACGACTTCTCTTTTTATTTCTTTGTGGGCATGAATTGAATGATCAGAATCAGTGTGAACGCGACGAAACTGAGCAATGGGATGGTGATGAATCCGAAATAGTTAATCCAGCGAATCAGACAGTCGTTCGTACAAAAAGCGTCACCGTTCGGAATACGCTCTAAGATGACATGATACAAGCTGATCAACCATCCTGCTCCTGCCATCAATCCGACAAAGAGACGATTGACGTTCCGTTCTGTCAATAAGACCGTCAAATAATAGATTGCCAGCGGATACATAAAGATTCGTTGGAACCAACATAGTTTACACGGAAGAAATAACATGACTTCCGAAAAATACAAACTACCCAATGTGGCGACCGTGGCGACAATAAAGGCGAAATGATGTCGTTGCATCCGAATTCCTCCTGAGACTCAAAAATATAGAACAAACATGATATGATACAGTGAAACAAATCCTTATTCAGTATACAAGCTTTTAATCGATAGAGAAACAGGTGACGTTATGCAAGTATCGGAAGTTGAAGTGTTGATTATCCTAGCGGAAGAATTAAACATGCGAAAAGCGGCAGAGCGTTTATTCGTCTCTCAGCCAGCCTTGAGTCAGCGACTCGTCACGATTGAGCATCAGTGGGGGAAAAAGATTTTTGTCCGCTCCACAAGGGGGTTGGCTTTGACACCGGCTGGGGAGAAGATCATCGAATTCGCTAAAAAAATGTATAGTGAAGAACAAGAACTGAGGGGTGAGCTCACGGCCAATCAAGGAGAGGTATATGGAACCTTGAAGATTGCTGTCGCCTCGATTATGGGGCAATACTGGCTTCCCGAAGTATTGAAGCGTTTTGTCGAACGTTATCCATCTGTCCGGGTCAAGTTGGTGACAGGCTGGTCGAGCGAGATGATGCGCTATATGCTCGAAGAAAACTTTCACATCGGAATTATCCGGGGGAATCCGGACTGGCGTGGTGAACGGATGAAGCTGTTCGCTGACTCGCTGCATCTTGTCGATTTGAAAATGACAAATCTCGAACAATTGAAAAATAATGAACGGTCATTTATTCAATTTAAAAGTGACTCTACCTATTACCAGGAAATTTTAGAGTGGTGGCAAGAGCGATTCTCAAGTCCACCACTCACCACACTCGTCGTCGATCAAATCGAAACATGTAAACAAATGGCGTTGCACGGGATTGGATTTGCGATCTTACCGGAGTCGACGATTCAAGATGTGAATGAGATGAACAAGATTCCATTGACTTCTTCGGATGGTGTACCGCTTGTGCGGGACACGTGGATGTTGTCGACAGAGTCGATGTTGGAATTGGCACAAGTGAGAGCGTTTTGGGAAATCGTTGAAGAAGTAACGAAGGAGAGTACATCATGAATTGGGCAATTGAAGCAAGAAGACAATTACATTTGATCCCTGAGCCAGGGTACGGCGAATATAAGACACAGGCATTATTGGAACAGTTAATCCGTTCTCTTGATTCTCCAAGAGTCCATATTTCTCATTGGAGGACCGGACTCTTCGTACGAGTAGATGGACTTGTCGGCGAAAAGACAATCGGGTATCGGGCAGACATGGACGGACTCCCGATATTGGAAGAAACCGGACTTGATTTTGCATCGATTCACGAAGGGATGATGCATGCATGTGGACATGATGTCCATATGGCGATCGCACTCGGATTGATTAAACGGGCGGTGGAAGTACCGTTCAATCATCACCTCGTCGTCTTCTTCCAACCGGCCGAAGAAGGTCCCGGAGGAGCTGAGCCGATGGCGATGTCCGAGTTATTTTATCACTTCCGCCCGGATGTGATGTTCGGCCTCCACGTCGCGCCGGAATATCCGGTCGGAACGATTGCTTCACGCCCTGGTGTCCTGTTCGCGAGTGCACGGGAGCTTCATATCACCATTCATGGAAAAGGTGGACACGGTGCATTTCCTCATGCGGGAATCGATGCGATTATCGTGCAGGCGGCATTGATCATGCAACTTCAAACGATCGTGTCCCGGAATATTGATCCGATGGGAAGCGCCGTTATTAGCATTGGCAAGGTGTCGGCGGGCACGAAGGAGAATATCATCGCTGAGAAAGCAAAGCTCGATGGGACGATTCGTGCGCTATCTGATAAAGAGATGGTTGTGTTAGAAAGTCGTATTCGTCAAATCATTGCAGGTGTCGAGATGACTTACAACGTCCAAATCGACCTCGAGTTCGGCAACCGGTATCATGAGGTCGTAAACGACGAACGATACTTGTATCAGTTTGAGGAAGCTGTCGAAGAAATCGGATACTCGTATAAAACCTGTGTCCCGGCCATGACCGGTGAGGACTTCGGTTATATGCTGAAACAAGTGCCCGGGTTTATGGTATGGCTTGGTGTAAACGACATGGCTTCCGGACTTCATCAATCGACATTGAATCCGGACGAAGGGGCGATTGAAGTGGCAGTCGAGCTATTCGATCATTTCTTCCGAACGGTCATTATTCAATAACTTTTCAAGCGAACACTTTTGTGTTCGTTTTTTGTTTGGAACGTGTAATGTTGTGTCTCATCCGTGATAGAAAAGGGAAATAAAGATGTTGTAAAGAGACGAATTTGTGGCGATTGTGCAAATGTGAACATTTTGCGAACTCAAGCATTCAGACATTACATCGCAATATAAAATCATTATGATGTAAGTATCGAAGGGTATTCATCTGTGATGTGCGCTTCTTACATCGGTTCGAAGCGGTAGAGAGAGATAGGAGGTAATCAATAGATGTTTCAAGATCCTGTCCTGATGAGTCGAGCGTTAACGGCACTCACGTTAGGTTTCCATGTGATATTTGCCACACTCGGCGTCGGGGTTCCACTTTTGATTTTATTGGCAGAATTTTTAGGGATTCGTAAGAACGATCCAAAATATACGTTAATGGCTCGTCGTTGGTCGCGCGGGTATGTCGTGACTGTCGCAGTCGGTGTCGTCACGGGTACGGCCATCGGTTTACAGTTGTCACTTTTATGGCCGAATTTGATGCGGGTCGCCGGGCAGACGATTGCGTTACCGCTCTTTATGGAGACGTTCGCATTCTTCTTCGAAGCGATTTTCCTCGGTATTTACCTGTACACATGGGATCGCTTTAAAAACCCGTGGCACCATATGCTAGTTGGGATCCCGGTTGCGGTCGGTGCGTTGTTCTCGGGATTCTTTATTACGACGGTTAACAGTTTTATGAACCAACCGGTCGGGTTTGATATCATTGATGGCCGTTTGGCAAACGTGAGTCCGCTCGAAGCGATGTTCAGTCCTGCTATGCCGACGAAGATGGCTCACGTGTTGACGTCTGCCATTTTGACATCAGCCTTCATTCTGGCTGCGGTTGCGGCGGTCCAGTTATTACGTCGACAACGAAATCAATTGGACGACATGTCTGTTGATTACCACAAAAAAGGGTTACGTTTGACGATGACGGTCGCGCTCATTTTCGCGATTGCGACGGCATTGGTCGGTGACTTCTCAGGGAAATATTTGGCGCAGTATCAGCCGGATAAACTGGCGGCAGCTGAGTGGCACTTTGAATCTTCATCCGAGGCCGAACTCATTTTGGGTGGATGGCTAGAAGATGATGGTGAAGGTGGATATGAAGTGCGCGGGGCACTGAAGATCCCGTATGCGCTCTCGATTCTCGCCGGTGGCGTCCCGAATTACGAGGTCACGGGACTGGATGAGTTCGCGAAGGAAGACCAACCGCCTCTCTTTGTACATTATTTGTTTGACGCGATGGTCGGGATTGGCATGTTACTCGCCCTCATTTCGTTCTTGTTCGTCCTAGGGCGGTATTTAAAACGATTGAATCAGTTCAGTAAGCCGATGCTCATCGCAATTGCTGCAGGTGGCCCATTGGCAATGGGAGCAATCGAGTTCGGTTGGTTCTTTGCAGAGTTTGGTCGTCAGCCATGGGCGCTTTATGAATTGATGCGTACGAGCGAAGCGGCTACTACGTCGGCGAACGTCGGCTGGATGCTTGTCGCCTTTGCCATCCTCTATGCAGTGCTCGGAACAGTCACAGTCATCGTCTTGACTCGTTTGTTCAAAGACAATCCTGTTGGGAAAGAATTAAAACAATCGGAACATCGTGGTGAAGCGATGTTTGCGGATGAAGTGTGATCGGAGGATATGACATGCAAATTCAAGAACTAGGGATTGCCGTCCTCTGGACATTTTTGTACGGTTATCTCATTGTCGCATCGATTGACTTCGGTGCAGGTTTCTTCGCCTTTTATAGTCGCTACACGAAGCGGGATCAGATGGTGAACCGTCTGATTCAGCGTTACTTGTCACCGACATGGGAAGTGACCAATGTATTTTTCGTCTTCTTCTTTGTCGGCATTGTAGGATTCTTCCCGGACACGGCGTATTACTATGGGACGGCGTTGCTCGTTCCGGCATCCGTTGTCCTTATCTTACTTGCAATCCGTGGAAGTTTTTATGCGTTTGCTAACTACGGATCAAAAGAAAGTATGCTCTACATGTTTTTGTATGGGGCGACAGGTTTACTGATTCCGGCATCGATGTCAACCGTACTGACAGTCAGTCAAGGTGGTTTCATCAATGAGACGGACAGTGGGGTCCTCTTTAATGGGATGAAGTTGTTTACGAACTTTTACTCCTGGACGGTTGTCCTTCTCGCGATCGTGTCTGTCTTGTACATTAGTGCCATGTTCCTTCTGTTTTATGCAGACAAGGCGAAGGATTACAAGGCAGTCGAGCTCGTGCGGAAATGGGCACTTTTCTGGAGCGTACCAACCATTATTGCATCAGGACTCGTCTTCTTCGGGTTAAAATCACAGGCCGCTTGGCACTATGAGAGTATTCTGAATGGGAACTGGTGGTGGTTCGCGACGAGCTTTGTCTTCTTCGTGATTGCCGTCTCGTTCGTTTATATGAAACGAAACTACGGTATCGCCTTCCTGATGGTCATGGGACAATTCTTTATGGCGTGGTTCGGCTACGGGTATACACATCTCCCGTACATCCTGTACCCGTATATCGACATTAACGGAAGCGTCGTCAACGAAACGATGGCAATCGGATTGGTCATCGTCTTCATCCTCGGTCTTCTGTTACTCGTGCCTGCGCTCTATCTGTTACTTCGCTTGTTCCTGTTTGACAATGATTATGTTCGAGGGAAACGATCGAGCGGGAAAGCTTAAGACTGAATGTGAACCGATGTCGCACCATTTATGGGGCAGGCGGTTCACGGTCAGTCTTTTTTTATATAGTGTTTTGTAAGAGAATCAGGTAAACTGAACGAAGAATCAAGAAGAGAACATGTGTAGGAAAGGGATGTAGCATACATGACAGGAGAATTTGCAGTCATCGGTTTAGGTCGATTTGGCGGTTCGATTGTTCGTGAGTTATCGTCAAACGGATACGACGTCCTTGCAATCGATGCTGACGAAGAACGTGTCAATGAATTCATGGGATTGGCGACACACGCCGTCATTGCAGATACGACCGATGAAAATGTATTAAAGAGCCTAGGAATTCGTAACTTTGAACATGTCATCGTCGCCATCGGTGAAAATATCCAAGCGTCGATATTGACGACACTTATTTTAAAAGAACTCGGTGTTCAAATCATTACTGTAAAAGCGACGAACGATTACCATGAGAAGGTGTTGCGTCGCATTGGAGCGGATAACATCGTTCACCCGGAGCGGGACATGGGGGTCCGGATTGCGAACGGCTTGATGAGCCAAAGCATCCTGGACTATCTCGAATTGTCTAACGAACACTCGATTGTCGAGATTAAGGCGTCAGACAAACTGTCGAACAAGTCACTGATCGATTTAGATTTACGTGCGAAATACGGAGTGAACATCGTGGCGATTCGTCGGGATGACGATGTATTGATTTCACCACAAGCAGACGAGATGATTTTACCGGAAGACATTTTAATCATCATCGGAAAAGATACGGATTTGGATCGATTGGAACGAATGTTGCGTTCAAAATAAAAATGAGGAGCCAGTTGGCTCCTCATTTTTTGTTAGATCAATTTCATTGCTTTCAAGCCGTATTCGATTCCATCTTCGAGGATCGGTTTTGTAATGAAGTCAGCCACTGCTTTTGTTTCGCTACGGGCATTTCCCATCGCAATTCCTGTCCCGACATACTGTAGCATCGCCAAATCGTTTAAAGCATCTCCGAATGCATACGTATTCTCAAGCCGATAACCATTTGTCTCAATGAAATGTCGAATTCCGTCCGCCTTGCTCGCGCCGCGATTAATAACGTCCATCGCATGGGGATGCCAACGAATGAAATCGAACTCGCCGTACGCATCTACATAATGATGCTCATCTTCCGGAGTGCAGTATAGCAAGGTTTGATACACGTCTTCTGCAATATGGAAATTTGGTTCGAATGTTGGGACCGGAATCTCGAGTTCACTTAACGATTGTTCGACAACGGTATCGTGTTCTTTCGTCGCACCGCCACGGTGTTGACCGAGGTAGACGAGTGTGTGGTCGTGGGTCGAGGCTTGTGTCGTCAAACGGTTTAATGCATCTTTTGGCAATGTATTTTGATAGACAACTTCTCCTTTATGCACGACGATTTGTCCATTGTAGCAGACGAGACTGTCAATCCCGAGGCGTTCCGGGATATCGGACATCATGGCCGGTCCACGACCTGTCGCGATAAACGTTTCCACGCCGTTTTGCTGCAGGGTTTGAATCGCGGCGATGGTTGACGGAGGGATATAACTTCCTTCATGCAACAAGGTTCCGTCAATGTCGAAAAATACAACTTTTTGATCTTCCATTTGTTTCACCATTCTTTCTCTATGTCTAAAACAGGTTTCACTATCCACTAAAAGGATAACATGAAATGGAGAAACTACCACGAATCATACATCGATAGTGAAATGTGGTTGCCATATGAGCTATAATGAAAAAAGAATCTTACGGACATATATGGAGAATCACTTATGTTTCACATAGATGGAATTAATTAATTGGAGTAAGGAGAGATTAAATGAAGTTTGTTAAGAACCACCAAACAGCCGTGTTCGCATTAGGCGGACTGGGAGAAATCGGGAAAAACACATACGTCGTTCAATTCCAAGATGAAATCATTGTCATCGATGCAGGAATCATGTTCCCAGAGGATGACTTGCTTGGAATCGACTATGTGATTCCCGATTACTCGTATTTGATTAAAAACAAGGACAAAGTAAAAGGGGTATTCATCACACACGGTCACGAAGACCACATTGGCGGGATTCCGTTCTTGCTCAAGCAGGTCCAACTGCCAATCTACGCGACGAAGCTCGCACTGGGACTCATTAAAGTGAAGTTGGAAGAGCACGGACTATTGCGTGATGCTGAACTGCATGAAATTGACGAGGATTCGCTCGTGAAATTCCGTAAGACGAGTATTTCGTTCTTCCGGACAACGCACTCGATCCCGAACTCTCTTGGGGTAGTCGTCAAAACACCGCAAGGAAACATTGTCCATACCGGAGACTTTAAGTTCGATTTCACACCGGTTGGAGAACCGGCGGACCTTGCCAAAATGGCGGAAATCGGAAAAGAGGGTGTCCTTTGTCTCTTGTCTGACTCAACGAACGCTGAAGTAGAAGGGTTCACGATGAGTGAGAGTGTGGTCGGAGGCACAATCAGTGAAACGTTCCGAAAAGCAGACGGACGGATCATCTTTGCCACATTCGCCTCAAACATTTATCGACTTCAACAGGTCGTTGACGCGTGTGCCGAGACGGGTCGTCATCTCATGATTTTCGGTCGCTCGATGGAAAAAGTCATGACGATTGGTCAAGAGCTCGGTTTCATCAACGTGCCAAAAGGGATGATTATCGAACCGAATCAGATGCGCAACCATGACCCGAATGAGATCACGATTCTCTGTACGGGTTCACAAGGGGAACCGATGGCCGCACTCAGTCGCATTGCCAACGGAACACACCGTCAAGTGTCGATCATTCCGGGTGACACGGTCATCTTCTCTTCTTCACCGATTCCGGGGAATGCCATCTCGGTTGGGAAGACGATTGACCAGCTGTATAAAGCAGGGGCGGACGTTGTCTACGGGAAGTTGACGAACATCCATACTTCTGGACACGGATCGCAACAGGAGCAATTGCTCATGATCCGCTTGCTCAACCCGAAATTCTTTATGCCGATTCATGGAGAATATCGAATGTTGAAAAAACATGCTGAGCTCGCAGAGTCGGTCGGCATCCCGAAAGAGAACAGTTTTGTCATGGATAACGGGGAAGTATTGGCAGTGGATTCAGATTCAGCTGCCATCACCGGAAAAATCTCAGCCAATGCCGTATATATTGATGGGAATGGAATTGGTGATATTGGGAATATAGTATTAAGAGATCGGCGTATTCTTTCAGAGGATGGTCTCGTCGTTGTCGTTGTCAGTATCGATGGAAAGACGCGAAAACTCGTTTCAGGGCCGGACATCATCTCACGCGGTTTCGTTTACATGCGTGAATCCGGCAGTTTGATTCGTGACGGAGAACGCCTCCTGAAGAAGACGGTCGAACAAGGGTTGTCGAACAAACAGATGAAGTGGTCAGAATTGAAACAGTTGGTTTCAGATACACTTACGCCGTATTTAGCTCAAAAAACACGGAGACACCCAATGGTTCTTCCGATCATCATGGAAGTTTGAACAAACGGGCTGTAGGGGACTACAGCCCGTTTTTCGAACAAGTAGGATGGGAGAGATGGAAGTATGAAGGGGAATCAGAAAAAGAAAAAGAAGGGTTGGGTCAAATGGGGACTTGCCCTGTTCGCGTTACTTTTTTTGATCACACTGATTTATCACCAGGTGAAACCACTGCCTGAGGGGGTATCTCGTGAATCAGATGCGATTACGATTTCAGATGATCAAATTGACTTTATGTCTGACCTGACCTATACGGCTGACGGCGATCGTGTGGTGGAACAAGAGATATTTGATGAGGTCGAACGTGCGATTCGGGATGCGAAAGAATTTATCGTCATGGATTTTTTCCTGTTCAATCCCTATTCGAACGGAGATCGTGAATATCCTGAAATCACGAAACGACTTTCGACAGCCATAGTGGAGCAGATGGAAAAGTATCCGGACTTAAAAGTCGTCTTCATCACAGATGAAATCAACACGACGTATAAAGGGCACAAGTCCGAACACTTTGATTTACTCGAGGAAAAAGGGGTCGAAGTCGTTTATACCGATCTCGACGATTTACGTGACCCGAACTTGCTGTATTCGACACTTTACCGGATCGGATTCCAATGGTTCGGTCATAGTTATGACGGCTGGTTGCCAAATCCGATGGCTAAAACTGCCCCGGATATCAATATCCGTGCGTACTTAAGACTATTGAATATTAAAGCGAACCACCGGAAAGTGATGGTCACGGAAAACGAAGGATTTGTATTATCCGCTAACCCGCACGATGCAAGCGGGTATCACTCGAATGTCGGTGTACGACTAACTGGCCCGATCTTATCCGAAATCATTGAAGGGGAAGAGGCCGTCGCCGCATTTTCAGAAGGAGATTTAGACCGATTCCCGGACGAGGATCAACGTGAGGCATTCGGCCCGGAGGCGGACGGTGACATGGAAATACAATTTGTCACGGAATCAAAAATTCAAGATGCCGTCATTGAAGCAATGGATGGTGCGGAAGAAGGCGATGCTATTTGGCTTGGTATGTTTTATTTGGCAGACCGGAACATCATCCAAGCAATCGAAGATGCCGCTGGTCGCGGTGTGGACGTCCGAATCATCTTAGACCCGAATACGAATGCGTTCGGTCGACAAAAATCGGGTCTTCCGAACCTGCCTGTTACGGCTGAGTTGGATACGGTAGATGCGGAACATATCGAGATTCGCTGGTACGATGTCGGAAAAGAACAGTATCATTCGAAAATTCTTTACGTCGATGGGAAAGAAAAAACGGTCGTTTTAGGGTCGGGGAATTACACGACCCGAAACATGAACGACTACAACATCGAAGCGGACGTAGCAGTGAGGGGAACGACGGACACGGCATTCTTCGACGAGGTAGACGGTTATTTCAATCGTCTCTGGAACAATGAGGACGGGGTCTTCACAGTCGGGTATGATGAGATCCAAACGGATATACCACTCACGAAGTATTTGCTCTATTGGCTACAGAAGATCACCTGGACGATGACTTACTAACACGAAAGCCCGCCTTTAAAAAAGGCGGGCTTTTCAGCGTCATTGCGTTTCGACCGGGTTGAATTCATTCGAATATTCGTACAGGAATTTTCCGGTCTCTTTGAGTACATTACTTTTTCGATGCAAGGAGAAATGGTCGTAAGGAACCGTTTCTGTCAGAATATTGTTCGTATATTCTTCAAGTAATAAGGAACTCGACGGCTCGATCAGATTGAACTCGCCGCCATGCCCTGAAAACGATAGGACTTGGACCGAGCGTGGCCATGTTTCGAGTTTTGCCTGAAAAGCTTTCAAACCGTCCGAACTCGGAGACAGGTCTCGGATTGCCGGGCTCCCTGTATTGATTCCGAAATTGCTGGCTGAAAGACCGAAGTTAGCGAGTCTTGTGCCGGCGAATGGGCTATCAAACGAGACGAACTTATCGATGAGATATTGATCCTGATTGAGGATGTAGTTCGCAGCAGCGACACCGCCCATACTGTGTCCGAGAATATACATCCGTTCAAACGATTTGTTCCGCTCTTTTTTATACGTTTCAATCGCTTTATTCAACCACTTCGTCTGATTGTTCAATGAGGCCTCTGCGTCTTCAAACTCGACGCGGACAATCGGTCGATTCGAGCTGAAATCGTGAACCTCGCAGTCAGCCTTTCCTTTGTCCGTGATCGTACATAGACCGCCGTCTGTTGCTAAGCTGTTTTGCTCCATAACTTGTGTGAACCGTAAAAATGTCCGATCGGTTCCGAGTAGTCCGTGGACGGCGAAGGTCGGAATAAATTCATCCGTCTGGGAGGCTTGTCTGATCGCATCCATTTTTCTCTCGGTCGTCAATTCCTTATAGGCAGTGACGACGATCAAGGAAAGGGAGAGGGTGACAATCAGTAAGCCGAGTAACCGGGAACGGATGGATGTGATGCGGGGATTCCCGATGTTCCGTCTGTAGCGCCGCCACACGAAATAGGCAAATACGATTGCTGCAACGGCGATAATGCCTGTAATGATCCATGCCTTCACGTTCGGGACATGGGCGACAAGTGTCAGGTTGTTTTGTCTGCCACCATACACTTGCCATTCGACATGTTGCATGGAGCGGACGTCGAGCCCGGTGCCGTCTTCCACGAACACGCCTGTTGGGACATTCAAGTTAAACTGAATGTCCGCTTGACGGACGTATCGCTCTGCCAGTTTTTTCGCGTTCCCGCTTAATTTGACGCCAGGTACATTGATTTGCTCGAGACGAAGGTCGAGATTGGTTTGAAGTTCATAGGAATCAAACCAAATCCCGTCTTTCTTCTCGATGTCAAATTGAAGATCGGGCGGGACGAGGATTCCTGCCGGACCGGTCTTCCATTCTTCTTTAATATTTTGAAGCTCTTCTACATTTTGAAATGTCTTCTTCAGGACCATGCCTTCGTAGTCATCGTTACTTGCATAGTCTTCCGTTGCGTAACCGTTCGCTTCAGCTTGTTGTTTCCACGTGTCCCAATCAAGACGAAGGTTTAACAGCTTCATGACCGGATGATCACGAAATGCGTACGTCGTCTCGAGGGTGACGGACTGGTCATAGTGCACGGTCGCGTCATAGTTGATGCGGACACATCCCCCGATTAAAAGAAATAAAAATGGGAATAGTAACAACAGTGCCCTTTTTCTCGAGCGTTTCATGTTAAATCGGTTCGCCGTAAGTCTCTAACGGGTTCGTCGTATTGATGCGATCATAGAACAGAATCCCGTCGAGATGGTCGAGTTCATGTTGACAGACAATCGCTCGCATCCCACGAAGTCTTAACTTGATCGGCTTGCCGTCACGGTCGAATCCTTCGAGTGTGATTCGTCGGAAGCGCGGCACGTTCCCTTTCACGACGCGATCGACGGAAAGGCAGCCTTCACCGCCGTTCAAGTACGTCATTTCGACGGAGTGGCTCGTGATTTTAGGGTTGAAAATCGAAAGCTTGAACGTCTCTTCTTCTTCGGGTAACAGAACGGAGAAGAAACGACGATTCACACCTAATTGAGGGGCTGCGATGCCAACACCGCCGCGCAGCTCGTATTTTTCGCTTATTTCAGGGTCCTGGCTATTGACGAGAAATGTCTCCATTTCGTCGAGTAAGGCAAGGTCCTCCTCTGTAGGTGGGATTGGTACTTCAATTGAGTGTGCCCGGAGTCGTTCGTCTCCTTCACGAATCACGTCTTTCATCGTTAACATACACAACTTCCTTTCTAAAAAACGATTATGAATCATTATATCATATTTAAACAGGAAAGAAGTCTGATGGTACAGAAAGTGAAATGCAATTGATACAGCGATGAAACAAGAATGTAAGTGTTGGAATGTAAGCGTTTTAATTTAGTAAGCATATTTTTTGCGTTATTATAACAACCCGTTTTATACTGACAAAGAAACGGCAGGATAAAATAACTTTCCTGAATCACGTTAATACAGATTGCTTTTTTGGACAGATACACGTAAGATTTGAGGTAGTGTTTGATCACAAAAAAGACAATTGTCTCATAGTTGAAAGGATGAGGTGAAACGAATGAACAACGTTCAGGTACTTCAAAACGTGGAAGAAAACTTCCAAACGTTCCGTATTCTCGACGAGAAGGGTGAGGTCGTCAACCAAGACGCAATGCCTGACTTAACGGACGAGCAACTTCAGGAACTCATGCGCCGCATGGTCTATACTCGAATTTGGGACCAACGCGCCATCTCACTTAACCGTCAAGGTCGCTTAGGATTCTATGCGCCAGTGGCAGGTCAAGAAGCGACAATGATCGGGACGCAATACGCGCTCGACAAAAAAGACTGGATCCTTCCAGGATACCGTGATATCCCACAACTCGTGTTCCACGGACTTCCGCTTTATCAAGCGTTCTTATTCTCACGTGGTCACATGGCAGGAAACCGTATTCCTGAAGATGTCAACGTATTGATGCCACAAATCATCATCGGTGCACAAATCATTCAAACTGCGGGTGTGGCAATGGGCCTCAAACGCAACGGCAACACAAACGTCGCCATTACTTACACGGGTGACGGCGGATCGTCACAAGGTGACTTCTACGAAGGTTTAAACTTTGCGGGTGCATTCAAATCGCCAGCTATCTTCGTCGTCCAAAACAACCGTTTCGCTATTTCGACTCCAGTTGAGAAGCAAACAGCAGCTAAAACGATCGCGCAAAAAGCTGTTGCAGCCGGAATCAACGGAATCCAAGTAGATGGAATGGACGTTCTTGCGGTGCTTGCGGCAACACAACAAGCTCGTAAAGACGCACTTGATGGAACACCAACACTCATCGAGTCACTCACATACCGTTACGGACCACACACACTCGCAGGGGATGACCCAACGCGTTACCGTACGAAGGAACTCGATACAGAGTACCAAGAAAAAGATCCACTCGTTCGTTTCCGTCTCTTCCTCGAGAACAAGAAACTCTGGAACGAAGACATGGAAAACGAAGTCATCGAGCAAGCGAAAGCTGATGTTAAAGAAGCAATCGGTCTCGCTGACAAAGAACCAAAACAAAAAGTTTCGGACTTCATCAACCACATGTTCGAAGAACTTCCTTCAAACTTGAAAGAACAGCTTGAAGAATATACTGCAAAGGAGTCGAAGTAAGTTATGGCTCAAATGACAATGATCCAAGCGATTACTGATGCGATGCGCGTTGAAATGAAACGCGACGAAAAAGTTCTTCTCTTCGGGGAAGACGTTGGTAAAAACGGTGGGGTCTTCCGTGCGACGGAAGGTCTCCAAGACGAGTTCGGCGAAGACCGTGTATTCGATACGCCGCTTGCTGAGTCAGGTATCGGTGGTCTTGCAATCGGTCTCGGACTTACTGGCTTCCGTCCAATCATGGAAGTTCAGTTCTTCGGATTCGTATTCGAAGTGTTCGACTCAGTGGCAGCTCAAATGGCACGTATGCGTTACCGTTCTGGCGGTGCTTACAGCCAACCGGTAACAATCCGTTCACCATTCGGTGGTGGAGTAAAAACACCTGAGCTTCACGCAGACAGCCTCGAAGGTTTGATGGCACAGACTCCAGGTCTTAAAGTCGTTATTCCATCGACTCCGTATGATGCTAAAGGTCTCTTGATCGCGTCAATCCGTGACAACGATCCAGTCGTATTCCTTGAGCACATGAAGTTATACCGTTCATTCCGTGGCGAAGTACCTGAAGGTGAGTACACGATCGAGCTTGGTAAAGCAGACGTGAAACGCGAAGGTACAGACGTTTCAATCATCACATACGGTGCGATGGTTCATACGTCACTTAAAGCAGCGGAAGAACTTGAAAAAGAAAACATCAACGTTGAAGTCATCGACCTCATGACAGTGAGCCCACTTGATATCGACACAATCGTTGAATCTGTTAAGAAAACAGGTCGTGCGATCGTCGTTCAAGAAGCACAACGTCAAGCAGGTATCGCGGCAAACGTTGTAACTGAAATTCAAGAGCGCGCAATTCTTCACCTCGAAGCTCCAGTACTTCGAGTAACTGCACCAGACACAGTCTTCGCATTCGCACAAGGTGAAGATGTATGGTTACCAGACCATAAAGATGTCGTTGCAAAAGTTAAGGAAGTTGTGAACTTCTAAGATCGTGTCGAATAGACGATGAGGGAGATTGGTCTCCCTTGTCGTGTTTACATGATGAATTGATGGGAGGAAAAACCAGTGGCAGTATTTGAATTTAAATTACCAGACATCGGTGAAGGAATTCACGAAGGTGAGATCGTCAAGTGGTTCGTAAAAGCAGGGGACACTGTCAAAGAGGACGACGTTCTTTTGGAAGTACAAAACGACAAAGCAGTCGTTGAAATCCCGGCTCCAGTCGACGGTACAGTCAAAGAAGTCAAAGTATCTGAAGGAACAGTTGCTGTAGTCGGCGATGTTCTCGTTACATTTGATATCGAAGGGGATGCACCAGCAGGTGAAGAAGAGACACCTGAGCAACCTAAATCAGAAGAGAAGACTGAAGACGTGAAAGAAGATGTGAAAGAAGACGCGCCACGCGACGTTCAACTTCACAAATCAGAACGCGTCATCGCAATGCCTTCTGTTCGTAAATATGCACGTGAAAAAGGTGTCGACATCCGTGAAGTGAGCGGTTCTGGCGACAACGGACGTGTATTGAAAGAAGATATCGATGCATTCGCGAACGGTGAAGCACCGTCTGCAGAAGCTACGACAGAGAAAACAGATTCTGTAGCACCAGCAGCTGCTGAGAAAACGGAAATCAAGCCTTACGAGTCAGCGACTCCGGAACTTGAAACACGTGAGAAAATCCGTGGAATCCGTAAAGCCATCTCGAAAGCAATGGTTAACTCGAAACACACTGCACCGCACGTTACACTTATGGACGAAGTCGACGTTACAAAACTCGTCGCACTCCGCAAAGACTTCAAACAAGTCGCGGCTGACCAAGGCGTGAAACTCACGTACTTGCCATTCGTCGTAAAAGCATTGACTGCTGCAGCGAAAGCATTCCCAACAATCAACGCTTCAATCGATGACGTGAACGAAGAGATCGTTTACAAAAACTACTACAACATCGGGATCGCAGCTGACACGGACAACGGACTCGTTGTACCAGTCGTAAAAGATGCAGACCGTAAATCAATCTACGCACTTGCTACAAACATTAACGAACTTGCAGGTAAAGCTCGTGAAGGCAAGCTCGCTGGGGAAGACATGAAAGGCGGATCGATCACAATCACAAACATCGGTTCAGCTGGTGGACAATGGTTCACTCCTGTCATCAACCACCCGGAAGTTGCGATTCTCGGTATCGGCCGTATCGCTGAGAAAGCTGTCGTGAAAAACGGTGAAATCGTTGCCGCGCCAGTACTTGCACTCTCATTCAGCTTTGACCACCGCCTCATCGACGGTGCGACTGCACAAAACGCTCTTAACATGGTGAAACGCTTGCTCGAAGACCCAGCACTTCTAATGATGGAGGGATAAGAACATGGTAGTAGGAGAATTCGCACAAGAAACTGATTTGCTTGTCATCGGTGCCGGTCCTGGTGGATACGTTGCCGCAATCCGTGGCGCACAGCTCGGAATGAAAGTAACAATCGTTGAGAAAGGCAACTTCGGTGGTGTTTGCTTGAACGTCGGCTGTATCCCATCGAAAGCGTTGATCACAGCGGGACACAACTTCCAACACGCAAAAGGACACGATTCAATGGGAATCACGTCTGACAACGTGTCAGTGGACTTCACAAAAGTTCAAGACTGGAAACAGTCAGTTGTTAACAAATTGACTGGCGGTGTCAAAGGTCTCCTTAAAGGAAACAAAATTGAGATCGTTCAAGGTGAAGCTTTCTTCGCTTCTGAAGACACAGTGCGTGTCATCACAGAAGACAGCTCGACTCCTTATAAATTCAAAAAAGCGATCATCGCGACTGGTTCTACTCCAATCGAGATCCCATCGTTCAAATGGTCTAAACGTGTCCTTTCTTCAACTGGCGCATTGAACCTTCCTGAAGTACCGAAGAAACTCGTCGTCATCGGCGGCGGATACATCGGTATGGAGCTTGGTACTGCATACGCGAACTTCGATACAGAAGTCGTCGTTGTAGAAGGCGCGAGCGACATCTTGTCTGGTTTCGAACCACAAATGACGCAAATCGTTAAGAAGAAGCTCAAACAAAAAGGGAACGTCACAATCCACACGAACGCACTTGCTAAAGGTGTCGAAGAAACGGAAGATGGCGTAACAGTTAAGTTTGAAGTGAATGGTGAAGAGCAATCTGTTGAAGCGGACTATGTCCTCGTCACAGTTGGTCGTCGTCCGAACACTGCTGACATCGGTCTTGAGAACGCGGAAGTGAAAATCAGCGACCGTGGCATCATCGAAATCGATGACCAGTGTAAGACATCGAACGAAAACATCTACGCAATCGGTGATATCGTTCCTGGACCACCACTTGCACACAAAGCTTCTTACGAAGCGAAAATCGCAGCAGAAGCAGCTGCAGGTAAGCCTGCTTACCTCGACTACTCTGCAATCCCTGCAGTCGTCTTCACAGACCCTGAACTCGCAACTGTCGGGTACACTGAGCCACTCGCAAAAGAAGAAGGACTCGAAATCACAGTTTCGAAATTCCCATTCGCAGCGAACGGTCGTGCCCTTGCACTTGACGAGCCAGACGGCTTCATGAAGCTCATCACGCGTAAAGCAGACGGTCTTTTGATCGGTGCACAAATCGCGGGTACTGGCGCATCAGACATGATTGCAGAGCTTGGCCTTGCAATCGAAGCTGGTATGACGGCTGAAGATATCGCACTTACAATCCACGCTCACCCATCACTCGGTGAGATGGCAATGGAAGCTGCTGAAATCGCAATGGGTATGCCAATCCACGTCGTTAAATAAGAACGCCAATAAAACCTCTCTCACGTTTCGTGGGAGAGGTTTTTAATGTAGGTGACAACGCGCTCGACTTCCTTAAATCCGGATTTCTTGTGGAACTGCTGACTGATGAAATTTTCGAGCTCCGTATCCGAAGCAAGCTGTATGCACCCTTTTGACACGGCAAAAGCGGACGCATGTTCGACGAGCTGTGTCGCAATGCGTTGATGGCGAGCCGTTTTGACGACATAAAGTCCTTCTAAATATGCGGTAGGAGAAGAGAGCGAGCCGGGGACATAGTCGTATCGGAAACTTAACTGGCAGAAGCCGAGCGGTTTCCTGGTCTGATCGATTGCGATGAAATAATGCATATTTCCAGAACGCAAACCGAGCCGGACTTCTTGCGTGAGTTCATCTGCAGAAGCGTGGGGCCAGAGCTCTTGCATAAGCTGCACGAGCCGTTTCAGATCCGCTTCGTTCGCTTTCAGGATTCTCATGAACTTTGCCTCCTTATGTTTCGTACGTCTAGTATAAAGGAAAATAACTACTGAAGTGAGAAAGGAGGGAATTCTAATGGCATTCGATGAGGAGTTACTCTATACAGTCTCCGAAACGAGTCGTGTACGGTTCAGTGGGATTGAGACCGAAGCAGCCCGTTATGATTTTGGATTTGTTTACACGCATCAATTCATGGGCAAAGTCCTTGTTGTTTGTATGCAAACCGGTCAATCAGCCCTGTTGGACGGGCATGCGTTAGAAGAACCACGTCAACTCTATCCGATGCTCGGAATCGATTTGAAAGACACAGAACATGTTGCCGAATTTTTGCGACTTTGTATAGAAGAGGGTACAGTGGAAAAAGAAGAAATTGAAGAATAACCCCTTGCAAAAATGTAAGCGTTTTCTTATAATGGGACACAGGGGAAGCAATTCGATCATACACAGCCACCTTTTCTGTGATGATAGTAAAAGAGCCGGTCGTCATGACCGGCTCTTTTTTTATTTAACGGATCGCTTTCGTTTGTTGAATCACTTTGATCATTTGCAAGGATTCATCTTCAAGTCCCTGAACAGGTAGGCCTGCCTCGATATTCGCCATGATGTAGTTCAACGTCGAAGTCGTGATCAGCTCGCCTGGGATGATGATTGGAATTCCCGGCGGGTACACCATGATGAACTCGGCAGAAATACGACCGACCGCATTTTCTAACGGAATCGTCTCCGTCTCTTCATAGAAAGCATCACGAGGACTGAGCGCGAGTGGCGGAATTTCAGGCAACATGATCGAGAGTGAATCGTTTCCTGACTGATTATAGACAGACACCACGTCACGCATCGCATCGATCAAGGCTTGGATTGTCGATTCATCGTCAGCTGACGTCACGATGAACAAGACATTCAGCAAGTCTGACATTTCCACTTCAATCCGGTGGTTTTCACGCAAATATTTCTCTACTTCAAAACCGGTCACTCCGAGTTCACGGACGGACACGAGGACTTTTGTTTCGTCGAGTGCGTACGTTGATTCTGAGTGAAGTTCGGCATGACCGTATACAGAAAGGTTTGGCATGTTTCCGATTGCCGTGCGGGCCGTTCTTGCAAGATACAACGCACGTTCGTTCATCGCTTCCCCTTTTGTCGCCAACTGGCGGCGAGCCGCGTCCAATGAAGCGAGGAGAAGGTAAGATGTCGACGTTGTAGTAATCATTGAAAGCATTGCGTGAATGCGTTCAGGTGAAACGAGGCCACGTCGTACGTTCAAGATTGAGCTGCCGGTCATTGAACCGCCAAGCTTATGAACGCTCGTCGCGGCGACATCTGCCCCTGCCTGCATCGCTGATAGCGGCAATTCGTCGTGGAATGGTAAATGTACCCCGTGTGCCTCATCGACGAGTACAGGCACGTCCTGGGCGTGGGCGACCGCGACGATTCGTTCTAAGTCACCAGCTACCCCGAAGTAGGTCGGGTTGATGACGAGGACAGCTTTCGTGTCGGGATGCAGTTCCAATGCCCGTTCAACCGCGCTTGCCGTAATCCCGTGTGCGATACCATACGTCTCATCGAACTCCGGATGGATGAAGACCGGGTGCGCGCCCGTTAGAACAAGGGCGGACATGACGGATTTATGGACGTTTCGTGGAACGATAATTTTTTCGTTCGGTCCGACGACTCCCATAATCATCGCCATGATGGCACTCGATGTACCCTGCACGGAGAAAAAGGTTTCGTCAGCACGGAACGCCTCTGCCGCTAAGCGTTCCGCTTCAGCGATGGCCGCTTTCGGATGATGAAGGTCATCAAGCGGCGCAATGTTAATCAAGTCAATTTTCAGAGCGTTCTCGCCAATAAAATCACGAAACTCCGGGTCCATTCCTTTTCCGCTCTTATGTCCTGGAATATGGAATGCAATCGGGTTTGTGTCAACGTGTGACAGCAACGTATCAAATAATGGCGTTTCGAGCTGAGTAGCACCTTTCAATTTCAATCGTAAGTCCCCCTTGGAATCAGTTTATCTATTCTTATAAAAACATCAATTTTCACTGTTCGAAAAAAATGAAGCAACAAAAAAACTATAGAGATTTCTTCTTCAACTTGCAATAGTTTTTTTTGTTGATACAATGGTTGTCGAGGTGAAGCATATGCAAATCAATTACCCGATCAATCCGGATTGGACGACAGAAGAGCTGATCGACGTCGTCGAATTCTATAATCAGGTCGCTCTCGCAAACGAGGGCGGTGTTGACCGCGAAGTGTTTATGGATGCCTACCGTGCATACAAACAAATCGTAACATCAAAGTCTGAAGAGAAACAATTAAATGCGGCTCACGATGAGCAGACCGGATACTCTACCTATCGTACGGTCCAAGCCGCCTTAAAATCAAACAGTAAGATTGTCAAGCTGTGAGGATGTGAAAATGTGCCTTCCATATATAATTTGGAGGCGCATTTTTGTTTTTTTCTGAATTTTTCGGGTACATATCATTAACAGTTAATTAAGGTTTACGAGGATTGAATGTGGGAATATATCCAATAAGATAAAAAATTCAAAATAGTCAGACAATTCTCTTTATTTTTTGAAATTTATCTGATATACTCGATTCAACTCATTAAACCGTAACTTGTAGCCCAACAAAAGGAGTGTGGCATCTTATGAAACAAGTGATTGAGGCATTCAAAAGAAAAGACGCAGAAAAACGGATTCCGGTGCTGCGCTTGGAGATTGACTATGAATTGGCAACACTCTTCGATGCGATGGCGTCACAAGACGATGCCACAGTTCAGGCTAGCAAGCATCGGTTAGAGAAGTACCGCCAAGAACTCTTGCGTCTCGAAGCCTGACCGACATACACACACATTCAGCCAGTATTCCGAGCGGATACTGGTTTTTGTTTGGTACAATACAGTTGAGGTGATGATCTATGTTGGAATGGTTTGCGATCGATATGATCAAACAGGCAGGGGAATTAATCCGTCGGAAAATCGACGAAAACTATGAAGTAGAACGAAAAACCGGTAAAGGGGATTTAGTCACAGAAATCGATCGAGCCGTCGAGCAACTGATCGTTCGTCGCATTCAATCGAGATTTCCGGATCACCACATCATCGGCGAGGAAGGAATGGCTCCTCAACCGGATGATTTATCCGGTACCGTCTGGTTCGTCGATCCGATTGATGGCACACTAAACTTTATCCACCAAAAGAGGATGTTTGCGATATCGGTCGCCATCATGATCGATGGGGTGATCGAGTACGGTTTTGTATACGACGTCATGGCGGATGAATTGTTCGTCGCCCGTCGTGGGCGCGGGGCGACCTTGAATGGTCGGACATTAGTTCCGATTCAAGAGCATCATGTACGAGATGCCTTCTTAAGTATGAATGCGACATGGGTGACACCGAACCACCAAATCGCTCCCGAGATATTGGCACCGATTGTCCGTGATTCGATTGGTACGCGTGCACATGGTGCGGCTTCACTTGAATTGGCATGGCTCGCGGCAGGGCGGGTGGACGGCTATATTACGATGCGAAACATGCCATGGGATTACGCGGCTGGAAAGTTACTTGTTGAAGAAGTAGGTGGGCGTGTTGTTTCATTATATGGGGAGAAGGTACGCTACGAGGGGAAAACCTCTGTACTTGCAGGTAGCGAGACGTTTGTGAAGGACGTGGTGAAGCATTACGTCATTGCCAAAGGTGCAACTCCGGAAGTGCGCCCTGATCTTCAAATCGAAAAAAACACGAACTATGACAACGTGCGCGATCTGCTCATTTTGGCGAATCCGAATGAGGCGATGGTACGTGAACAATATGCGGTCGGTGAGACCTTTGAGGCACTGCTCGGTGGAGAGCTTGTCGGGGTGTACATGCTCGTTGAGCGTGAACGGGGAAAAATGGAGTTAGTAAATATTGCTGTGAAACCGGAACGGCAAAACCAGACGATCGGTCAACGGATGTTACAAGATGCCATTCGTCGTGCAGAAACGACAGGGGCAAGCGAATTGATTGTTTGTACAGGAAATTCGAGTGTGATGCAGCTGCGATTTTATCAGCAGGCTGGCTTCCGATTTGAATCTGTGGAGCGGGATTATTTTCCGAACCACGGGTATGAGCCGATTGAAGAAGATGGGTTAGCACTTCGCGATCGAATTTGTCTGTCCCGTTCACTATAATGAAAAGGATAAACAAAGAGAGGCTCAGACAATTTGTCTGAGCCTCTCTTCATGGCTGGCGGTTGGCAAGGACACGTCGACGTAAATTAATTCCGAAGAATGTGGCAATACCGCTTAACGCGAGACTGCCGAATATGATGGCGGCGCTTCCTTCCGCGACACCGATTCCAATGCCGACGAAGCCTGCGACGACGGCAGTTGCTATAAGTACAAACATGAGTTGCATGGAGACTCCCCCTTTTTCTCTAGTCTTCTACATTGTAAGACAAATTTGCTCCAATGAAAACGTTCACAGTCAATAACGCTCGACAAAGGTACTGTGACGTGTGCTATACTCTTAAAGTTGAAGAAAAGCTGAAACTTTTAAATAAGAGAGGAATAACTACATGAACGTAAGAACAAACCTTCGGAACGTAGCCATCATCGCGCACGTTGACCACGGGAAAACAACGTTAGTTGATGAATTATTGAAACAGTCTGGTACATTCCGGACAAACGAAGCAGTCGCTGAACGTGCGATGGACTCGAACGATATCGAACGTGAACGCGGAATCACAATTCTCGCGAAAAACACGGCAATCGATTACAAAGATACACGCATTAACATCGTAGATACGCCAGGTCACGCAGACTTTGGTGGGGAAGTTGAGCGAATCATGCGTATGGTTGATGGCGTTATCCTCGTCGTCGATGCACGTGAGGGCTGTATGCCACAAACTCGCTTCGTATTGAAAAAAGCACTCGACCAAGGACTTCGTCCAATCGTCGTTGTTAACAAAATCGATAAGCCGATGGTTCGTCCACTCGACGTTGTCGATGAAGTCGTCGATCTCTTGATCGATCTTGGCGCAGATGAAGATCAACTTGAATTCCCTGTCGTCTATACTTCGGCTGTCAGCGGTTCAAGTTCGTTCGATCCTGACCCAGAAAAACAAGAAGATACAATCACACACGTACTCGATACGATTCTTGAGAACACACCGGCTCCAGTAGACAACTCAGATGAGCCGCTTCAGTTCCAAGTGACAATGCTCGACTACGACAACTATCTCGGTCGAATCGGTGTCGGTCGCGTCTTCCGTGGGGAAATCAAAGTCGGTGAGCAAGTATCACTCTGTAAGACAGACGGTACGGTGAAGCAACTCCGTGTCACGAAATTGTTCGGTTACTTCGGCCTCAAGCGCGTCGAAATCGAAGAAGCAAAAGCAGGTGACTTGATTGCTATCGCCGGGATGGAAGACATCAACGTTGGTGAGACAGTTACGCCAGTCGGTAAAGAAGAGCCACTTCCGCTCCTTCGTATCGATGAGCCAACACTTCAAATGCGCTTCATGACGAACAACTCGCCGTTCGCAGGACGTGAAGGGGACTTCGTCACTGCACGTAAGATCGAAGAGCGTTTGATGAAACAATTGGAGACAGACGTATCACTCCGCGTAGAAAACACCGATTCTCCTGACCAGTGGGTCGTATCAGGACGCGGTGAGCTTCACCTCGGTATCTTGATCGAGAACATGCGTCGTGAAGGCTACGAGCTTCAAGTGTCGAAGCCACAAGTTATCATCCGTGAAGACGAAAACGGTACGAAAGTTGAGCCGTTTGAGCGCGTGATCATCGACGTACCAGAAGAGTACACAGGTTCAGTCATGGAGTCGATCGGTCTCCGTAAAGGTGAACTTGCTAACATGAACACGAACGATAACGGTCAGACACGTATGGAATTCATCGTTCCATCACGCGGTCTCATCGGTTACCGTAACGAATTCTTGTCGGCGACACGCGGATACGGAATCTTGAACCACACGTTCGAAGAGTACCGTCCGTATATCGCAGCTGATATCGGTGGTCGTCGCAGTGGTGTTATGGTTTGTATCGAAAACGGGAAGTCAACGGCTTACTCAATCGGTGCACTTGAAGACCGTGGAACGATCTTCATCGAGCCAGGTACGGATGTATACGAAGGAATGATCATCGGTGAATGTAACCGTGACGTCGACCTTGCGATTAACGCCGTTAAAGGGAAGCAATTGACAAACATGCGTGCTTCTGCAAAAGACTCGACACAAGTCTTGAAACGTCCGCGCGTCTTCTCACTTGAAGAGTCGCTCACGTTCTTGAACGATGACGAGTACTGTGAAATCACGCCGGAGTCAATCCGTCTTCGTAAGAAAGTCTTGAATAAAAACGAACGCGAGAAAGCGGAAAAACGCCGCAAGCTCGGTAAAGAATAATTCAGAAAAGGGAACGCCGAGGCGTTCCCTTTTGTATAGAATAGTGTAGAATGGATGTGTATGAATTAAAGGGGGACTATCTGTCTTGAATGCTTCTCAAACTATAAATATCACACAAATTGATGTTCCATGGATTGCTTCAATGCTCGGCGTCGGAAGCGACGCGAACAATGTGGCGGCCGGTTTTAACGCCTTGGTCATCGTCGTTATTCTATTGACGATTCTTGTTTTTAAACTCGGTTTTGCCAAACAGCTGACATGGTGGAAATCATTGATCGTTTATTTTTTACTCTCGCTCGGTGCAGGGACGATGGCGCTTGTTTTCTTTACATGGCCAATCCCAGAAGTCTTGTCCATCATGGCAGTCGTCCTCGCGATTTATCGCGGTCGCCTCTGGTGGAACCGTCGGCAAGAGGTAGCTTGATCAAAAAAAAGGGGGGTTCACGTCTTTTCGTGAACTCCCCTTTTTGATTACCAATTTCGTTTTTGGCGGAATGACGGATATAGTTTGAACTGACCAGAAGCGATACGCTCAGCTGTCCGTTCACTGATTCTGTCATGGCACGCTTGACACATATATGTTTTAGCTGGTTTGTTGCGAAGTCGTTTTGCTTCGAACGACCATGAATCAATCGTATCGATTTTATCGCAAAGAGAGCACTTTACGCGCATAGTTTCACCATCCTCTATAGATAGAGTATAGCATGATTTCAACATAGGAAAGCAGGGAATGATATCGATAAGGGCGAATGGTTAGGTAAGCCCGCTTGATAAGGAGGGGAGTCTATGGCAAGCAAGGCGACATTTGAATTGACCACATCCCAACAACAACTTTTAAATGACATGCCGTTGACCTTTCTCGTCGGTTTTGACGATGCGAAACGGTGGCCGATTACCCATGCGATCAGCTGGATTCAAGCACTCGATTCCGTAACGCTGCGACTGGCACTGACCCGGAATTCACACTTAGTGACGATTCTGTCAGCTGAAAAAACGGCAGGACTTATTTTTATCGAGGACGGTCAAGCCTATCACATTTTACTTTCATCTGTGGCTGAATTTGAACCGGCCGTTAAACCTAACCTTCACCTCCGATTTTTTGAAGGACATATCGAAGAAGTGCGCAACATCTCTTTTTACGGAGCATCGTTTACGCAACCGGAAATAACCAAGACCTATGATCCTGAAGCAGCAGAAAAACTGGACCGTGAAGTCAAGGAAAGTTTGCATTCCTGATCACCATCCTATTTTCGAGGGGCGGCAAAGTCTATGAAAAAAACGTATGTGCTCGATACGAACGTACTTCTACATGATCCGCTTTCCTTATTCCAATTTGAAGAACATGATGTGGTAGTTCCGGCTATCGTGTTGGAAGAATTAGATGGCAAAAAGCGCAATATGGATGAAGTTGGCCGGAATGCCCGCGAGACGGCTCGTGTGCTCGATCAATTGCGAACGACCGGAAAACTACATGACGGGGTACCGCTGGAAAATGGCGGACGGCTGTTTGTGGAAATCGGTCATGAACATACTGTAGATTTCCCGTTTGACGTAATGACAAATGATAACCGGATTTTGACGGTTGCCCTTGGACTCATGAAACAACTTGAAGGGGATACCGAGCGAAAAGTCGTCGTCGTCTCAAAAGATATTCTGGTTCGTGTCAAAGCCGACGCGATTGGAATTGAGGCTGAGGATTATTTGACAGACCATATCGTCGATACGACAGACCTTTACGCCGGATACCGGGAGTTTGAAGTGGACCAGTCGATCATCGACGAGTTTTATAAAGTACGTCAACTGCCGACGTCCGCACTGACAAAACAAGCAATGTATCCGAACTCTTTCATCATTTTGAAGAGCAATGTCTCGAAAGCGAGCGCATTGGCTGTTGTTGACGCTTTGCAACCCATCGTTCGTCCGTTAGCGCTCGATGCCGAACATATTTGGGGCATTCACCCAAGAAACGTGCAACAACGGATGGCGCTTGACTTGTTGCTTCGTGATGACATCCCGTTTGTCACGCTCCTGGGTAAGGCAGGGACCGGAAAGACGTTGCTTGCACTGGCAGCGGGCCTTTCACTCGTTGAAGATGAGCATCGATATAATAAATTAGTCGTTGCCCGACCGGTCGTCCCGATGGGGAATGATATCGGCTATCTTCCTGGAGAAATGGAAGAGAAGCTGAGACCGTGGATGCAACCGATTTACGATAATCTTGAGTTTTTGTTTAACGCCAATTCGAAGGATGAACTTGGCAATATTTTAGCAGGAATGAAGTCCATTCAGCTTGAGGCGCTAACGTATATCCGTGGTCGGAGCATGCCCGACCAGTTTATCATCATCGATGAGGCGCAAAATTTGACGAAGCATGAAATCAAAACAATTCTGACCCGGGTCGGTGAGAACTCTAAAATTGTTCTCGTCGGAGACCCTTATCAAATCGACCATCCGTATTTAGATGAATATTCGAATGGTTTGACGTATGCGGTCGAGCGCTTCAAAGGACAAAACGTATTCGGTCACGTTCAACTCATCAAAGGAGAACGTTCGTCACTCGCTCGATTGGCTGCCGATCTACTATAAAAAAATGACGCTGAGCAAATGCTCGGCGTCATTTTGTGTTCGGGTGAAGGACATGGACGTTTGTCCGTTCCAAAAATGCGTTTGAAACCATAATCAATCCGGTCACGATAAAGAGAGAAGAGAATCCGAAGTGGGCGACGATTTGTGAGCCGAACAACGGACCGAGAAGGTTTCCCATGAACTGTGCGGACTGATTGTAAGAAAAAATCCTACCTGTGGCTGTAGACGGCGTGTTCTGGCGCAACAGCGATTGGACAGATGGCATGAGCGCCGCTGTCGCAAAGCCGATGCCGAAGCGTAAGAATACGAGCTGCGTCGTTGATGTGACGAACGCTTGCGGAATCAAAAAGGCACTGTAAATTAAAAGCGCCCAAAACAAGATGCGTTCTGCACCGTAACGGTCGGATAGTCTGCCGAGACGCTGGGCTGATAAGAGTGCGGCTAAACCCGGGGCGGAGGCGACGATGCCGGCCATGAATGCGAGCGATGACGCATAAGGGTTTAGTTCGCGGACATAGAGCGTCAATAATGGACCGATCGACTGGGTCGAGAATTGAATCAGGAAAGTCGTTGCGAACAATCCGATAATGAGTTGCGGGTGTTTCAGTGAAGTGAAGATAGTTCGCATCGAAGCGAGTTCTTCCCGTTTGACCGGTACAAAGTCTTCCTTAATAAAGATCAGGGTGATAATAAAGGTGAGGAAGAGCGCACTTCCTGTAAAGAGAAAAACGGATCGAAGCCCAATCCAGTCTGCGAGCAGTCCGCCAATCAAGGGACCGAGTAGACCGCCTGTTATTCCGCCGGTCGAGAGTGTCCCGAGCGCCCAGCCACTTTTCTCTTTTGGAGTTTGTGATGCAACAAGTGTGATGCCTGCGGAGATGAATCCTGAAACGGCACCCATCAGAAGGCGTAAACCAACGAGCTGGTATACATTTTCGACAAAACTGATTAATACCATGACAATCGACATCCCGAGACTTGCCCGAATCAGCATTAATTTTCTCCCTTTACGGTCGGCGAGGCGTCCCCATAGCGGGGAGACGATCGCGGCCACAAGAAACGTTGCGCCAAAAGCGACTGCTGACCACGTGACCACATGATCGGGGTCGCTTACGCCCAAGTCCTCAATGAACAGAGGGAGAAACGGTAACACGAGGCTCATCGATGCAGCGGTTAAAAAGCTGCCGAGCCAAACAATCCATAAATTCTTTTTCCATAACGGTATCGTAAGCGTCACGACCTTTCTATATTGTCTATTCATAAGTAGTGTCAACATGCTATATGTTACACTTTGTGAAGTAAAATGTCCAAAAAAAGAGAAGGGGAGACCCCTTCTCTTCATTGTGAAAGTACGGTGATGTGATTGACGTTTCGAATGACTTGGTGGTCGTACAACACATAGACCGGACCGTCGCTCAATACCTTTCCATTTTGAGAAAACTGAAGGTACACGGTTGATGCCTCATCCAGCGGGAGCGTCAACACCGTGTCCCCGTAAAACCGGACGTGCGTCGCATGCTCTTCGGGCTCCGTATTTTGGAGAAACGGTGCGAGCGGCATCGCGAACGAATCGCGTAATGCAGCGTCTTTGTCCGCCCGGCTCATCGGCTTATTGTGATCAATTTTTGATCCTTGGGCTAAACCTTCGTCCCATGCTTTCCCCATTTTCGCATAGTATGCCTCACTGTCGTTCTCTACGGTCTTGTCCAACTCCTCGACATTTCGCTTGCGCTCGTCAAAAATCCATACGGTCGGATCGATTGTCAATGGATGACGAACCGCCCCATCCAGTGGAAAAATCATATAAGCTCCCCCTTTATAACCAATACATTTTTCATTATAGCGTTCTTTTTTGTAAAATGGAAAAGAGAGAAACTCGTCTTGAGAGTAGACTGTACATTGAATTATGATGAAATATAATGTACAGTTGATATATGACAAACAGTCTGTCATCGTACGGAGGAGGGGTCGTAGTGGCAACAAATTTGGCCGCAATCCAACGGGAGCAGGCGCTTCAGTTACTTGAAGCGGATGCTGAGAAAATCCGTTGCCTGATTGAAGTGCAGTTAGAAAACCTGAAAATGCCGAAATGCCCTCTTTATGAAGAGGTGCTTGATACACATATGTTTGGACTTTCGCGCCAAATTGATTTTGCTGTCCGCCTTGGACTTATTTCTGATATTGAAGGTAAGGGACTGCTCGATTCATTGGAACAAAAGCTATCTGCACTTGCGGATGCTTCAGAACTATGAACCTTATACTCAAACTGTGCAAGTGGCGCTGTTTGAGTATTTTTTTATAAAGGTTGTCGGATTGTATTACATAAGGAAGTGAATATATGAAAGCTCGGTTTCGGTATTTTGATTTTTCACTGTTCATTGCGGTGCTCATGCTCGTAGGGCTCAGCTCCATTATGATTTATAGTGCGAGTGTTTGGAATCGCGGTGATTACGCGAACAGCGGTTTGTTTTATCGACAGCTGATCTATGCGGGAATTGGGATTGTCGTCTATTTCATCGCGACGATGTTCCGCTATGAAAACTTTAGAAAACCAAATATCCTGTACAGCCTCTATTTTGTCTCGGTCGTGCTCTTGTTCGTCACGTGGGCGATGCGACCGCTCAACGGGGCGCGGGCTTGGCTGATTATCGGGTCGTTTACGATTCAGCCAATCGAGATTGCGAAGTTTGTTCTCGTCTTGCTGCTCGCCAATTATTATCACCGGTTGTGGAATGGTGAGTTGAAAGGATTGCCGGGTCGACTTGCGCGGGCGGCGATTACGAAAAAAGGAATTCGGCCTCAAATTGGAGCATTCTTCTTAATTCCGGTCATTTATTTCTTTTTCCCGTACGCAATCGCAATCAACGGGCAGCCGGATATGGGAGGACTGTTCGTCCTCGGCTCGATCATGTTTCTCATGTGGCTCGCCGTCGGGGCACCGCTCCGTATCATCATTCCTTCCGTGCTCGCAGGGATTGGGATCGTCTATTTGATGTTCACAACAATCTTCACGGAAAACCAGCGGAGCCGGATTGAGGTCGTATTCAATCCGTTTATGGATCCTGAAAACTATGGCCACCAATTACTCATGTCAATCATCTCGATTGTGCACGGAGGGTTGACCGGTGTCGGGCTCGGGAACAGCTTTCAAAAGTATGGGTATTTGCCAGAACCTGAGACTGACTACATCATGTCAATCATTGCTGAGGAGTTAGGGTTCTTCGGTGTCATGGCAGTTTTGGCGCTACTCTTCTTCATCGCCTTCCGGGCTGTCAATATCGCCAATCACAGCGATAGTCATTTCGCGATGTTCGTCGCGTTCGGCATCGCCGCGCAAATCATTGTCCAGACTGGGATCAACATTGGTGCCATGTCCGGCTGGTTCCCAGGTACCGGCGTCACGCTTCCGCTAGTCAGTTACGGGGGGACATCGCTGATCATGACCATGGGCATATTAGGAGTGTTAAGTAGTATCTCGATGCGAAATCGTCATCGGGAAGCAACCAGACGGGCTGAAATACGTGAAACGTCTGAACAAAATGTTCAACGTTCTTCGCTACATGTTGTAAGGTAAGGGGCTTTATACAATTTCAATAATGGGGGGATTTCATTTGAAACCAATTAAGAAGTTACTTGTAGCAAACCGTGGGGAAATTGCGATTCGTGTATTCCGAGCTGCTTCCGAGCTAGGGATGCGTACCGTAGCAGTCTATTCACAAGAGGATAGTGGCTCATTACACCGTTTTAAAGCGGATGAGGCCTATTTGGTCGGACTGGATCAAAAGCCGATTGATGCGTATCTGGATATTGAAGACGTGATTCGAATCGCAAAAGAGTCAGGGAGTGACGCAATCCACCCTGGCTACGGTTTCTTATCTGAGAACATTGAGCTCGCTCGTCGTTGTCGTGAAGAAGGGATTGTGTTTGTCGGTCCTCATGAGTCTCATCTACATGCGTTCGGGGATAAAGTGCGCGCGCGCCAAAGTGCGATTGCGGCAGGTCTTCCTGTAATCCCGGGTTCGGACGGTCCGTTGACGTCGTATGAAGATGCAGAAGCATTTGCGAACGAGCACGGTTTCCCGCTCATGGTCAAAGCGGCGATGGGTGGCGGTGGCCGCGGGATGCGTGTCATCCGTACGGAAGCGGAGATGAGAGATTTAATCGAGCGCGCCAAATCGGAAGCGAAGCAGGCGTTCGGTTCGGACGAAGTGTACATAGAAAAACTGGTCGAACGGCCAAAACATATCGAAGTTCAAATTTTAGGGGATGAACATGGAAACATCGTTCATTTGTTTGAACGAGATTGTTCGGTACAGCGTCGCCACCAAAAAGTGGTCGAGGTGGCCCCGTGCGTCACGTTGACCGAAGCGTCACGTCAAGCAATCTGTGATGCGGCAGTCCAACTTATGCGACACGTCGGCTATGTGAATGCAGGGACGGTCGAGTTCCTCGTCACGGAAGATGAATCGTTCTACTTCATCGAAGTCAACCCGCGTATTCAAGTCGAGCACACGATCACCGAGATGGTGACCGGGTTTGACATCGTTCAAACCCAGCTCATGATTGCGCAAGGTGAGTCCTTGCACGGGGAAATGATTCAGATGCCGAAACAGGAAGAGATCAAATTGTTAGGCTATGCGATTCAGTCTCGTGTCACTTCTGAGGATCCGGGAAATAACTTTATGCCGGACACAGGGAAGATTATGGCGTATCGTTCACCGGGTGGCTTCGGGGTGCGCCTTGACGGGGGGAACGCCTATGTCGGAGCTGAGATTTCGCCTTATTACGATTCCCTTCTTGTAAAATTGTCTACACACGGGATGACGTTTGAACAGGCGGCCTCAAAAATGGTCCGTAACTTGAACGAGTTCCGGATTCGTGGAATCAAGACGAACATCCCGTTCTTGATCAATGTGATGAAACATCAAAACTTTATTAGTGGGGATTACAATACGTCGTTCATCGATGAGACGCCAGAACTGTTCGTCTTCCCGAAACGAAAAGACCGGGGCACGAAGCTTCTGAACTATATCGGAGATGTGACCGTAAACGGATTCCCGGGTGTCGGGTTGAAAGATAAACCGATCAGTCGTTCGGTTCGGATTCCGCACAATTTGCCGAAAGAAGCAAAACCGGGCACGAAACAAATCTTGACGGAACTTGGTCCGGAAGGATTAGCGGACTGGATTAAACGTCAACCTGAACTGTTATTGACGGACACGACGATGCGAGACGCGCATCAATCCCTCTTGGCGACACGTATGCGTACGCAAGACATCATCAATATCGCTGAGCCGACAAGTAAGCTCATGCCGGAGTTGTTCTCGGTCGAGGCGTGGGGCGGTGCGACGTTTGACGTAGCCTACCGTTTCTTATCGGAAGACCCGTGGGCTCGTCTCATGAAACTTCGTGAGAAGATGCCGAACGTCTTGATTCAGATGCTATTACGCGGTGCGAATGCGGTCGGTTACAAAAACTACGCCGACAATGTGATTGAGAAGTTCGTACATGAGGCAGCTTATGCCGGTGTCGACGTATTCCGTATTTTCGATAGCTTGAACAACTTGGAGTCCATCCAGCTCGCGATTGATGCAACATTGCCAACAGGGAAAGTTGCGGAGGCTGCTATTTGCTATACGGGTGACCTATATGACGGCAATCGTCCGAAGTATCACTTGCCATACTATGTCGACCTCGCGAAAAAACTTGAGGCGAGTGGAGCTCATATTTTAGCAATCAAAGACATGGCAGGTCTCCTGAAACCTGAATCTGCCTATGCTCTCGTCTCTGCGTTAAAAGATGCTGTCGACTTGCCGATCCATTTGCATACGCATGATGCTTCAGGGAATGGGATTTTCACCTATGCCCGTGCGACTGACGCTGGGGTGGACATCGTTGACGTCGCGGCGAGCTCGATGTCAGGTATGACGTCGCAACCGTCCGGAGGAAGTTTGGTTTACGCTCTCAATCATCATGAACGTCAACCGAAAATTGATGCGAAGCAATATGAAGTCATCAGTGATTACTGGCAAGATGTACGTCATAACTATGAACCGTTTGAGAGCGATATGCGTGCACCACATCCATCGGTATATGAGCACGAAATGCCAGGTGGACAGTATTCAAACCTTCAACAGCAAGCGAAAGCGGTCGGTCTTGGCGACCGTTGGGGTGAAGTGAAAGCAATGTATGCCCGTGTGAACATGCTGTTTGGCGATATCGTGAAAGTGACGCCTTCTTCGAAGGTTGTCGGAGACATGGCGCTCTTCATGGTACAGCACAATCTGACAGAAGAAGACGTGATGACTCGTGGTCATCAGCTCGACTTCCCGGATTCTGTCGTTGAAATGATGCGTGGTGAACTCGGGACGCCTCCAGGAGGATTCCCGGAAGACGTACAAAAAGTGATTCTAAAAGGGGAAGAACCGTTAAACGTTCGCCCTGGTAAATTGATCAAACCATATGACTTTGAAGCAGCGCGGACCGAATTGTTCGAGAGATGGGAACGCCCGGTCACAGACTTTGAATTGCTCGCGCATGCGTTATATCCAAAAGTCTACGAAGATTATGTCAAACATACGAAGACGTACGGGGATGTCTCCGTTCTCGACACGTTGACATTCTTCTACGGATTAAATGTTGGAGAGACGATTCAAGTTGAAATTGAGACTGGGAAGACCTTGATTATCAAACTCGTTCAGGTCAGCGCACCGAACGATGAAGGTGTCCGTCTCGTATCATACGAAATGAACGGAGTGCCGCGTGAAATCGAAATTAAGGATGCGAACATCAAGTCTGCGACGACGAGTCGTCCGAAGGTTGATCGCTCGAATCCGAAGCAAGTCGGTGCATCGATGCCAGGTTCGGTATTGAAAGTGTTGGTCGAGCCGGGAAGTCGTATTCACCGTGGGGAGCAGTTGCTCGTCACAGAAGCGATGAAGATGGAAACGACCGTTCAAGCAGCGCAAGACGGTGAAATCAAAGCGATTCATATCAAAGAAGGCGACACAATACAAAGTGACGACTTGTTGATTGAGTTTGTATAATGAGAAGAAGCATAGTTCGCTATGCTTCTTTTTTTAGATGGGAGAGGGGAACATGAAACGAGTTTGTTGGTTTCGATCAGACTTTCGGTTAACGGACAATCATATGCTGCACCGTGTGCTGACAGACGTTGAGGACGGAGATGAGATCGAGTTCGTATTTTGGCTCAATCCGAAATACTGTGAACCGTTTGATACACGACATGATTACTTCTTTTCGACAATGCGAGTCTTCATGGACGACTTGAACTCGAAAAAATTGGGGTTACGTGTGATTGTTACTGAAACGAGCGAACAATTTGTTGAAGAATTAGGTGAGGTCGATGCGCTGTACTTCAATGCTGAATATGTAGAACCATTTAAGCAGCGGGACGATGCGGTCATCAAATCGCTTGGGGAGCAGGTGAAAGTCGTTCGCTTACTCGACCGGCACTTGTTTCATCCGGATGCATTTTCCACAAAAGACGGGAACCCCTACAAAGTATATACACCGTTCAAAAAAGCAGCATATAGCGAATCTCCTCCGAAGCCGTACCATGTTGACGTCGATCAATTGAAACGCTTTGTCGGATTGTCATCTGACATCCCGAAAGAGCTCAAAGAACAGTTTGAACGCTGTGAGCGGGACTGGAAAGCGCTCGGCGAGACGGAGGCGAAAAAACGACTGACCCGTTTTGTGAATGAGCGGCTGACGAATTATGCAGATGACCGGGACATTCCGAGTATTGCCGGTACGAGTCGACTGTCTCCCTATCTGAGGACAGGTGTACTTTCCATTCGCACCGTGGTGGAACAAGTCCTCGCTGCGCCGAAATCCAAAGGGCGGGATATGTACTTTGATGAACTGCTTTGGCGTGAATTCTATTATATGGTCATGGCGAAATTTCCAGGATTGAAAGAGGAACCGTTTAACGAAAAGTATAAGCGGCTTGTGTGGGAAGACGATGAAGCACATTTTGAAAGATGGTGTAAAGGCGAAACAGGTTATCCGCTCGTCGATGCGGCGATGCGTCAACTGAATGAGACCGGCTGGATGCATAATCGACTCAGAATGGTCGTCGCCTCCTTTTTGACGAAACATTTGTTGCTGGACTGGCGTAAAGGAGAACGGTTTTTTGAGCAGAAACTGATCGATTACGAGGCGGCGTCAAATATTGGAGGATGGCAATGGGCGGCATCGGTCGGGACGGACGCGGTCCCTTACTTCCGCATATTCAACCCGGTAACACAATCGGAGCGATTCGACCCGGAGGGGACGTTCATCCGTCGATACGTTCATGAATTATCCCATGTCACAGGGAAAGACATTCACTTTCCGAAAAAAGAGGATCGCCAAGACTACATCGATCCAATCGTTGATCACAAAGAGGCAAGGGAAAGAGCGTTATCACGTTTTAAGGATTTATAGACACAAAAAAAGCGCAGGAGCGCTTTTTTTGATTCAACCGTTCACTTGATCAAGTGAGGAGGTCGAGTGTTGGTTTGAAGTTCGGTATGCGTGATAAGCCAAATATGAAATGATTCCGAAATAGCAAGTAATCAGGAAAGCATGCAGTAGCGGAACATATGTGGCGTGACCACCAAGGACAATCCATGCCCCGGTACCGACTTGGAGCGAAATGAAGAATAAAGAGGCGAACATGCCCCGTTCAATTAATCGATTCGCTTCAGTACGGGCCAAATAGAGTACGTATAACGTATACATCACGAGGAGTCCCGCCATCACGCGATGCCCCATTTGGACATATGACTCGAACGTCCAGATGTTCTGGCTACAAACCGGCCAACCGACGCAAGCGTACGTGGCTCCGAGATGGCGTACATACGCCCCGGTGTAGACGACAATCATCGTATAAAGGGTCAATCCATAAAGATGACGTTTTAATTGGCCTGAAACGGATTGGTGCGTTCGCTCTCCTTCGAACAACAAAATCGTCAAGATGAGTAGAGAAGCGAAGGACACTAGCGAGATACCGAAATGGAGGGCCAAGATAGCATCAGATTGTTGCCAAATGACGGCACCGGCTCCAATGATCGATTGGATGAGCATGAAGATAAATGCGAGAAACGCAAAAATTTTCACGTCGACGCGATGTTTCACCGCGATAAACGTCCAAATCGTCAAAGCGATGATTAACAATCCTTCAACACCAGAGACGACACGGTGGCTATATTCAATCATTGTTTCGACACTTGGGTTCGTCGGAATCAACTTGCCATGACACAATGGCCAGTCTGTTCCGCAACCGTCACCCGAATCCGTCTTCGTCACGGTTCCACCCATGATGAGGACGAGCATCATCCCAAGGGTGACAATCCCTGAGAAGAATGCGAGTTTTTTATGCATTCGATACCACCTGCTTTTTATTCAAAATCCAAAAAAATGCGCCTTGTTTATTTATATTTTTTTCGCCATACTTATTATACGGCTTTCTGTTCAAAAAACGAAATGGAAAAGCTTGCAATCGTTATCAAAAACGTTATTCTAATATTAGTATTGAACACTTACTGTGACAAACATCACACTAACATCATAAAAAACTCGCTATTTTACAAGCATAAAAGGCGTATTTTTTATAAAATTATGGTATCTTTGTAGAGAGTTAAGTGTATTTTGTTCATATTGTGTTTTTTCTGTGAAGAGAATGCGAGGAATTCGTGATTATGTGGGGGGGTCAGTATGACAAAAGTCAACCCAGGAATGGCGGCAGATGTAGAATATACAGAATCCACGTCATTTCGTGATTACGTTGCCTTAGCGAAGATGGGAATTGTTCGTGCCAACCTGATGTTGGTGTTCGCCGGTTTCTTCGTAGCAGCAACGTATCAGAGCGACACGCCGATACTTTATTTACTTGAGGTTTGGCCACAGCTCTTATTAACGATGTTAGGAAGCGCACTCGTGATTTCGGGGAGTTGTTACCTAAACAACTTTGTGGACCGGGATATCGATTACTTGATGGATCGTACAGACAATCGACCGAGTGTAACCGGCAAGATAACAGGAGAACGGATTTTACTCCTCGGCTTGACGCAACTTGCTATCGGAACACTGATGTTATTGATTGTATCGTACGTCGCTGCAGTATTCGGTCTAATCGGGTCATTTTTTTATGTCGTCATTTACACGATGTGGATGAAGCGCACGAGCACACTGAATACGGTCGTCGGAAGTATCTCTGGTGCAGTACCGCCACTGATTGGTTGGGCTGCGATCGACCCGGCTCTTCATATCGATGCTTGGCTCATGTTCCTGGTCATGTTTTTGTGGCAACCGCCACATTTTCTTGCACTCGCCATGCGCCGGGTGGAAGAATATCGAGCAGCGGGCATTCCGATGCTACCGGTCGTGAACGGTTTTGCGATTACTAAACGACAAATCATTTGGTGGATCGCTACGCTCATACCGGCTTCACTCTTATTCATGCATTACGGTCCAGTATACTTGGTCATTGCGGCTGGTTTAGGGGGCTACTGGTTGTATCTCGGTTTGAAAGGATTCAATGCCGATGATGAGATCAAGTGGGCAAATAAGATGTTCTTTTATTCATTAATTTATTTAGTCGTGTGGATTATCGCGCTCATATTAACCGCTTAACGGGCTCAGGTAATCGCACTCACTATATAGAAAACCAATACACATCATTTTGGGAGAAAGTGGGGATTGTTGTGAAATCATTTAAGAAGCTTCTGTTTGGCATCGTCCCGATGATGATGTTCGCAGTCCTGTTATCAGGTTGCGGTCAAGAGGGATTGTCTGCATTGAAGCCGATGGGAGAAGGGGCTGAACTTCAGCTCCGCATCATTCTCATCAGTTTGGCAATCATGCTCTTCGTACTCGTCGTCGTATCGATTATTTATGTGTACGTACTCATGAAGTTCCGTCGGAAAGATGAATCGATTCCGAAACAAGTGGAAGGAAGCAGTACACTTGAGATGATCTGGACAGTTGTACCAATCATCCTCCTCATCATTCTCGCTGTACCGACAATTTCAACAACTGTCGAACTCGCGAAAGCGAAAGAAGCGAAAAAAGAGGAAGAAATCAATGTTACAGCCAACCTTTATTGGTGGGAGTTCGAATATCCGAACGCGGGCGTTGTAACAGGTCAAGAACTCGTCATCCCAGTTGGGAAACGCGTTGGAATCAACTTGACATCAAAAGATGTTATTCACTCGTTCTGGGTACCGGCTTTGTCAGGTAAAACAGATACGAACCCAGGGCTTGATAATGAAATGTGGTTACAAGCAAATGAACCAGGTACTTATTACGGAAAATGTGCGGAACTCTGTGGTCCGTCACACGCGCTTATGGACTTCAAAGTCGTCGCACTCGAGCAAGCAGAATACGACAAATGGCTAGAAGATATGAAAGCGAAGCAAGATGAAAACGCAGAGAAACTCGTTGCAGACAACGCAGACTTGACACAAGGTGAACAAGTCTATGTCCAAAGCTGCTTGAGCTGTCACGGCGGTGGTAAAGTTGCGCCGAGCTTGACGAACTTCGGTGATCGCGAATGGCTCGCAGGTTACCTCGAAAATAACGAGGATAACTTGAAAGAGTGGATCCGTGACCCGCAAGACAAGAAACAAGGTGCTAAAATGCCAGGTTTCAATGAAGGTCAAATCAGCAACGAAGAACTAGACGCACTCGTTGACTTCTTGTATGAGCAGAAGATTGACTAACGGGAAAAGGGGGATTTCACGTGGCACAGACCACTGCTTTGCAGCAATCGCGTAAATACAATGGCATTATGGATTGGATTACGACGGTTGACCACAAAAAAATCGGTATTTTGTATTTGTTCTCAGGAATCTTCTTCCTCCTTCTCGGTGGAATTGAAGCCCTATTGATTCGTTGGCAGTTAGTACAACCAATGAATGACTTTGTCGATGGAGAAACGTTTAACCAATTGATTACGATGCACGGGACGACGATGATTTTCCTTGCAGCGATGCCAATGTTATTCGGATTCATGAACGCGGTTGTACCGCTCCAAATCGGAGCTCGTGACGTTGCGTTCCCATTCGTTAACTCACTTGGCTTTTGGTTATTCTTCTTCGGTGGCGTCATGCTCAACTTGAGCTGGTTCTTCGGAGCTGCGCCGAACGCAGGGTGGACAGCATACGCACCACTCTCGACTCAACCCGAAGCAACGGGTGTTGACTTCTATGCACTCGGTCTTCAGATTTCAGGTTTCGGTTCATTGATGGCCGGAATCAACTTCTTAGTTACTATTTTGAACATGCGGGCACCAGGTATGAAACTCATGCGGATGCCGCTCTTCACATGGACAACGTTCGTTGCATCGGCATTGATCGTCTTCGCATTCCCGCCACTTACGGTCGGATTGTTCATGTTGATGTTTGAACGCCTCTTCGGAGCTGCGTACTTCGACCCGGCACTTGGCGGGAACGTCGTCATCTGGGAACACCTTTTCTGGATTTTCGGACACCCGGAAGTTTACATTTTGATCTTACCGGCATTCGGTATTTTCTCGGAAATCATTCCGACATTCGCTCGTAAACGTCTCTTCGGTTACACGACGATGGTGTTTGCAACGATGCTCATCGGTTTCCTAGGATTCATGGTTTGGGTTCACCACATGTTTACAGTCGGCCTAGGTCCGGTTGCGAACTCGATTTTCGCAGTTGCGACGATGGCGATCGCTGTCCCAACAGGGGTGAAAATCTTCAACTGGCTCTTTACGTTATGGGGCGGACAAATCAAGTTTAACGTCGCGATGCTTTACTCGGTTGCGTTTATTCCTTCATTCCTCGTAGGTGGGATGACTGGGGTTATGCTTTCAGTAGCACCAGCTGACTATCAGTACCACGACAGCTACTTCGTTGTCGCTCACTTCCACTACGTTATCGTAGGTGGGGTCGTGTATGGTCTCTTCGCAGGACTTTACTACTGGTTCCCGCTCATGTTTGGAAAAGCACTCTCAGAGAAACTTGGTTTTTGGCAGTTCTGGTTATTCTTCATTGGTTTCCACTTGACGTTCTTCCCACAACACTTCCTCGGATTGTTCGGGATGCCACGTCGTGTCTTCACTTACATCGGCGACCAAGGTTGGGATACGTTGAACTTGCTATCAACAATCGGTGCATTCTTCATGGGTGTGTCGACAATCGTCTTACTCGTTGCAGTTGTGAAAGCATTCTTGTCTAAAGAACGCGTCAAACCGGATCACTGGGGTGACGGACGTACGCTTGAGTGGACATTACCTGTTCCGACTCCCGAGTACAACTTTGCACAAACACCGCTCGTCAAAGGGCTCGATACGTTCTGGCTCGAAAAAATGGCAGGCAACAAACGGGTGTCAGTCGCTGAACAAGTGACAGATATCCACATGCCGAACAACTCAATTATTCCGTTCTTCATGTCACTTGGTCTCTTCATCGCGGGACTCGGAGCAATCTTCCGTCTCGATAATGATGTTGTAGGTTGGGTCTTGATTGGATTTGGTTTGCTCGTGACGTTTGTATCGATGTTCCTTCGTTCTTGGATCGACGATCATGGATACTACATTCCGAAATCACAGATTGAAGCGGATTTGAAAGCGATTCGTGAGAAAGGAGACCAATAAATGGCACATGCAGTTGAAAAACACCCGGTGACCGGTATTCCGGCCCATCCAGAGAAAGCTACTTTGGAAGGGAAAAATAAATATGTGGCCTTCTGGTTCTTCCTTGGCGGAGAGACAGTCCTCTTTGCTTCACTCTTTGGAACATATGTTGGTCTTCTAAACTCTGGTGCGCCAGAAGAGTTACGTTCTTACAACATCTTCGAGATGGAACTCGTATTCCTTATGACGATGCTCCTTCTCACAAGTTCCCTTACAAGTGTTCTCGCAATGATGAACATGAAAGCGAACAACCCGGGGCGTATGAAGCTTTGGTTGATCGTGACACTCCTTCTCGGTGCAGGATTCCTAAGTGCTGAGATTTATGAGTTCATTCACTACTACCATATCGGTCATACGTTCACGTCGAGTGCATTCGGTTCAGCCTTCTATACACTCGTTGGATTCCACGGAGGTCACGTAACATTTGGTCTTCTCTGGATCACGACACTGTTGATTCGTAACTGGAACCGTCCGATCGACGTTTACAATGCACCGAAGTTTTACGTATCGAGCTTATATTGGCACTTCATTGATGTCGTATGGGTATTCATCTTCTCAATCGTTTATCTCCTAGGGATGGTGAACTAATATGGAAAAACGGACATTGCACGAATCACACAAACAGTTGGAACTGGAAGTAAAAGCAGAATCAAAGCGTGAGTATCAGCTTCAATTAATCAGTTTTGCGATGATGATTTTACTCACATTCATCGCGTTCGGAGCAGTACATGCTGAACTCATGCCAGTTTGGGCAGCCGGTGGATTCTTGATTATCTTGGCGATTATTCAAGTATTCCTGCAGTTGTACATCTTCATGCATATGAACAACCGTGGAAATACGTGGATTGTTGTCATGATGTGGCTCGGAATCTTTGTAGCCATCATCACGGTCGCTGCGCTTCGTTTACTCATTTGGTAATTGTGACAAAGGATTGAACATCTGTGGAAACACAGATGATTCGGTCCTTTTTCCTTTACTTCAAAAATGAATGAATAGTAATCTTAAAGTGAACGGTTTCAAAGGTTAGGGAGAGAGAGAAGGGGTGAACGGATGATTTGGAATACGTCCGATTTACTCAATCAATTTGATTGGGTAACACTATGGAGTCCGTGGTTTGGTGTGTTGATGGTCGCTTTATATGTATTATATGCGGACGTAACAGAAAAAATGGCGAAACAAGGCTACGCCTCAACCACATTGTTGCAAAAGTTTAGTATGTTATTCGCGATTTTATTGTATTACATCGGATTTGGGAGTCCGGTGGACGTGTTGGCGCACATCATTTTATCGGTGCATATGTTCCAAATGGTATTGGTCTATGTACTGGCACCTGCATTGGTTATATACGGTTTGCCTCATTGGGTGTTTGAAAAACTATTTAGCTATAAAGTGATCGGACCGACATTTAAGTTTATGACGAAGCCGTTAATCGCACTTATTTTGTTTAATGCGTTGTTCACGTTCTATCATATGCCATTCATCTTTGATTATGTCTTAACGAACTATGGTGTGCATCGTATATTCCATAGCGCGCTCGTCCTTTTCAGTTTGACGATGTGGTATCCGGTCATCGTGCCGCTCGTGTCGGATGAAGAAGAAGGAATGTCCGACCTGAAACGCATGGTCTACATCATCGCGAATGGTGTGTTATTAACACCCGCCTGTGCCTTCATCATCTTCAGTCAAAGCGTACTGTATGATGCCTATACCGATGTCCAGACATTTGCGACTGTGCTCGGATATTGTATGCCTAACGGTGACGTGTCTGGTATTAATTTAGAGGCATTACTCGGTGCGACGAGCAGTGCGCTTGAAGACCAACGCTTCGGCGGCGTCTTAATGAAACTCGGTCAAGAAATCGTTTACGGTTTCTTCTTCGGCTGGACATTCTTCGGTTGGGTACGCCGTACGAAATCACTCGCGGTCGATGAAGGGATGTCATTCTCACCACAAGAGACACAAGAAAAAAATTGATTGTATAAAGGGGAAACATTGATGAACTATCTTGCTTTAATAAGTGTGTCGTTTATTGTCATCAGCGCCATTTTAGTTGCGATTGGCTGGGTCATCATCGCTCGAGACCGCAGCGCGATTGAGAAACATAAGAAAGTAATGACGGCAGCAGCTGTTGCGGCCACTACATTCTTCATTTTGTATGTCTCTCGCACTATTTTTGTAGGAAATACGGCATTCGGTGGTCCGGATGCTGTCAAACCGTACTATTTAGGATTCATGATTTTCCATATCCTTTTAGCGACAACCGGAGGGGTTCTCGGACTCATCTCTCTTTATCTCGGCTATAAAAATAAAGTCGAGAAGCATCGCAAGATTGCTCCTAAAGCGTCTGTCATTTGGTTTTTAACAGCCATTACGGGTGTCACGGTGTATACATTACTGTATGTCGCCTACGACCCGGGTGAAACGACGAACGTGTTTCGGGCGATTATTGGAGGATAACGAAGAAAGAGGGAGAACATCATGAAACGAAATAGTTATCTAACCGTTGTGATTTCCGTACTTGTACTCGTCGTGATGGGACTCGCTGTCTACTTCATTTTCTTCAATGAAGACGAGCTGCCTGTGATCCAAGAGCCGACTCCATTCACGTTGACGAATGCTTTGAATGGGGAAACGTACAACTCAGATAATGGCAAGGTTAAAGTCGTCACCTTTTTCTACACGAATTGTCCGGATATTTGTCCGCTCACTTTACGTGATTTTATGAAACTGGAAAAAGAGTTGAAGGCGGAAGGCTTGTACGGCAACGATGTGGAGTTGGTCGCGATTACCGTCGATCCGGAAGTCGATACGGTTCCTGTCCTAAAGAACTACGGGGACGCATTCCAAGCTGAACCGACGGGATGGAAGCTGTTGACGGGTGAAAAGGTCGATATCGACCGCATCACACGCCAACTGCAGTTCTACTATTCAAAAGCGAATAGCGGTCTCGTCACGCACGCCACGACCATGTATGTGATCGATCGAAACCATGATGTGCGTGCTGTCGCCCAAATGGCGACAGCAGGTGATGAACCGGTGGATATCGAATCTATCATGGAGGACGTAAAAGTGCTCGCTAACGAAAAGGAGTGAACACAATGAATGATACGATGGCAGTCATCGGAAACGACTATTCATATGGTGACGTGACAATCGCAGAACGCGCCATTAAAGATTTGATTGCGTGCAGTGCAATTGAATTCGGACTTCAGGAAGTGAAAATCGTCTCATTATCAAAAGATCGCTATGATTATGAAATGATTGCGCCGCTCACTCTAGTAGAGGCGGAGCGTTTATACCGATATGTTCGCGATCAATTTAATCTCTTGCTCGGGCAAGTGGATATCACATTAAATGTGATTGCGACATCGTGAAGAATTTGAAACCAGCAGGACATGCCATGTCAGACCTGTTGGTTTCTTTTTTTATATTCATTAAAACGGTCCAGGGAGGAACGGCAGTGAAAAGTAGGAGAGGTATCGTGATCACGACAATTGGAGTCATGATGTTAGGCTTTATATGGTGGTCAAGCCCGGTTCATTTTCTGAAAGATGTCCTGCCGGAGGAGATTTCCCGCATCGATGTATTTGATGGAAGTACCGGGTATCAATTTCAGATTGAACGTCCGGAAGAAATCGAGTACATCATATCGAACATTCAAAATCGGGAGATGAGGCGGGAGAAAGTTTCCCTTGGGTATATGGGAACCAGTTATCGCCTTACGTTTTTAGATACACAGGACCGAGTCGTTGAGGAGTTCATTGTCAATCATGCTGAAACGATTCGAAAAGATCCGTTCTTTTATACAGATGCGTCAGCGGGTCTCTGTGTAGACTATCTCGAGCGTTTGGGGGAACAGCTTGTAAAGGGTCAATAAGGCGACTTCTGCCAAAATCAAAGAGAGGGCACCGGAAAATCTGTGCTCGCCTCATTGTGAGAAAGAAAAAAACGATTGGGCCGGGACGTCCCGGTTCAATCGTTTTTTATCTTTCCTTCCATTACGAAAGGGGTTTTACTTCTAATGTCTCAGCGAGTGCTGCAAGACGACGTTCGCAATCGCGAACGATTTCTTCCGGGAAGACTTCATCGTACTCGACGCCGTGCGGGTAGTAATGTTTTCCTAGAATCGGAGTCAACATTTTGACGACAGCGTGGCGATCTTCAATTTGTCCTTCGATTGCATATACAGGTAAGCGAAGGTAGAACGTTTCGCCAGTCGATTGTTTCTCATATTTCATATCATACGTGGCACGCTCGTAGTCCCAAGCACCTTCACGGATGAAATGATGATGATCCATGATCGTCTCGAGCAAACCAAAACGGATTTCTTTTCCCTCGATGTGGAACTGCTCAAATTTCATCATAATCCCCCTTTTCGATTAAACCTCATATGTCATCATACCATATTCAAAAACGTTCTTGGAATAACGTGTGTTTAAATTGTGAAAAAAAGATGAACGATCATGACAAGGAATCGAGATATTCTTCAATTTTTTGAGGAAGTCTTACTCCGAGCGGCAACAAGCCTTCTGAACCGAAAAAGACATTGAATTCGAGAATATAGAATCCGTCTTCTGTCACGATGACATCGAATGCGGCATGGTTGACGTTAAGCGTCTTCGCAATGGACTGAACTTCGTTGACCACATCTTCCGGGATGTCATCATAGGAGAAGTGCGCTCCTTGGGCGACGTTGTTCAAAAAGGCCTCACTGACACGCCAGTAAGCTCCGACGACCTGTTCACCGATGACGATGATTCGAAGATCTCGGTCGTTCGGGATGAACTGCTGTACATAAAACGTATCGTGTTTTTCAACATACTCCAACCATTCTTGATCGTTTTTGATGAGCCATACCCCTTGTCCCATCGACGATTTTGCTTTTTTCGCAACGAACGGGTATTCAAACTCCTCAAGCACCCGCTCAATCGTGTAAGGGTTTTTCCCATAGATGAGCGTTTTCGGAATACGGTGCGGATACGTCGCTTGGAAAGCACGGGTCATTTCAATCTTGTCGTGTCCGAGGTGATAGGTGGCTGGAGACGGGAAGATTGGTTTATTCAGTCCGTAAATGATGGAATTGACCATCCAATATTCCGGGAATAATACGAGGTCGGCTTCCCGCACCTTATCGAGTTGGTCGTAATAATACTCCGGTTTAGCGTAGTCTGTTTTGATGCCGGCAGAACGAATCATGTTAAATGAAACTTTTTTCATGTTAAGACGTACATGTACGTCTATTCACTTCCTTTCTCTGTTGAACGACACGAGTCTTCTTCAATTATAGTGTGGATTGCTTACATAGGGAAACAATTGTGGTAAAATCATGGCAGAAAGGGTGAGGCGTATGATAATCACTGAACAGACAATTGCCCTGCTCGATCAAACTGAAGAATTGACCGATTTGATTGAAGCAAGCGAATCGTTTCAAACATATATCCGCACGAAGCAGGCGAGACTTGCCTCAAATGAAGCGCGGGAAATTGAACGAGAGTTCCTTCAGATGAAAGAAGGGTACGAGTACGTTCAACGATTCGGGAAGCATCATCCCGACCATGACCGCATCAAAAAGGACATGCATCTCGTCAAACGACGTCTTGATGTCCAGCCGGAGGTCGCTGCGTTCAAAAAAGCAGAGCGTCAACTGGATAAATTGCTGGGAGAAGTGAGTGGGATTTTAGCTCATGCAGTCTCTCCTCAAATTAAAGTGCCTACAGGAAATCCATTCTTCGACCAGGGAGGATGTTCTGGAGGCGGAAGCTGTGGAGGAGGCGGAAGCTGTGGATGTGCCGTCTAAGTCGTCGATGAAGGAACGGATTGGATTCGTCGTCTATGTGAAGTCGATGAAACAAGTGAAAGCGCTGAGACGATATGCGAGTTTATATTTTGTCTCACGCCGGGAAAAATATGCGTTTTTATACACAGACCTCGAAAATCATGAGGATGTATTGAATCAGGTTCGAGAGTTACCGTTCGTCGAATCGGTCGTGAGAAGTGAACGACCGTTTATCGCGGAAACGTATGAACCGAAATCGAAATAAATTGAAAAGATGAAGGTGGTGACGCCTTCATCTTTTCTGCTGGAGGGAAACCAATGCGTGTCATTTCAGGAGAGCGGAAAGGGACCCGGTTAAAGGCGGTTCCAGGGTCGGCGACACGACCGACCACGGATAAAGTGAAAGAATCACTCTTTAATATTATCGGCCCTTATTTTGCCGGGGGGCAGGCGCTTGATTTATATGCCGGGAGCGGGGGTCTCGGCATCGAAGCCTTGTCGCGAGGGTGTGAGCAGGCAGTCTTCGTCGACCGGCAGTCAAAAGCGATTCAGACGATTCAAGAAAACCTTCGAGCGACACATTATGAATCACAGGCGACGCTTTTGAAACAGGACGCTCGCGCCGTGCTCGAACAAATGGTTGCACGACAGGAGTCGTTCAAACTGATTTTTATGGACCCCCCGTACCATGAAGAGAAACATATTCCATTTTTAGAAATCATTGAACAGAACAATTTGTTAACGGACAACGGTGTCATCGTCTGTGAACACGGAAGTGACGTGACGTTACCCGATCGGGTTGGACGATTGGAAAAAATTAAGACTCAACGCTACTCAGATGTGATCACGATCAGTTTTTATGAGTATGCGATGTATGAGGAGTGACAAGATGAAACGGATTGCAATTTGTCCTGGGAGTTTTGATCCCATTACGAACGGACATTTAGATATTATTGAACGGGCCGCCGCAATTTTTGACGAAGTGATCGTGGCTGTGCTTGAAAACTCGAGTAAGGCACCATTGTTCGATGTAGAGGAGCGTTTAGCCCTGATTCGGGAAGTGACGACTCATTTACCAAATGTGACCGCGGATGCCTTCGGCGGCTTGCTCGTCGAATACGCGGCAAAACGTGAGGCCGCGACCATCGTTCGAGGACTTCGCGCCGTCTCTGATTTTGAATATGAGTTGCAAATTGCTTCCATCAATAAAAAGTTGAACGAAGACGTGGAGACGTTATTCATGATGACAAACAGTAAATACTCGTTTTTAAGCTCCTCCATTGTAAAGGAAGTTGCCAAGTACGGAGCGTCCGTGAGTGAGCTCGTCCCTGAGAAGGTGGAAGTGGCGCTACGTAAAAAATACGAAGTGAGAACGGGACAATGAAAACCATTAAAGTGGGTCTTGGGCTATTGATTACGGCTCTTCTCTTCATTTTTGTGCCGCTTCCTTATTACATCACGTCACCGGGGTCGGCCACGACAATTGAAGACTTTATGACGGTTGAGGGCGGTGAAAAAGAAGCGGGTGAGTTGATGATGGTTACCATCTCTCAACGGCGTGCGACCCCTTTTTGGCTGGTGGAGAGCTGGTTGACACCGTTCACGGAAGCGAATTCAGCGAGCCGCTATCTGTTTGAAGGGGAAAGTGAAGCAGACTACGAACGTCGTCAACAGCTACTGATGTCTTCTTCGCAACAAGCTGCCATTCAATATGCATACGAGCTGGCTGAAAAAGATGTCACGGTACTATTTGACGGGATTTATGTATCGGCGCCTGTGCCGGGTTCACTCGCTTCAAACGTTTTGAAAGCGGGGGATGTCATCACGGCAATCAATGGCACTTCGTTTGCGAACCGGATTGACTTCATGGAACGAGTCGCTCAGTTTGAGGCGGGAGACGAAGTGGAATTGACCATCGAGCGGGACGGGAAAGAACGTGTCGTCAAGACGTTGATCCAGCCGATCGACCAAAGTGGAAACCGAGTTGGCATCGGGATCTATGAACCGCTCCCTGTTCAGGAAGTGGTGGCAGACCCGGAAGTTGATTTTGCTTTAACGAACGTAGGCGGTCCTTCGGCAGGGTTAATGTTCACGTTGGAGTTATATGACCAACTCACTCCTGGTGACTTACCGAACGGGAGATTGATTGCAGGGACTGGGACCGTTGATGAAGAAGGCAATGTCGGTCCGATCGGCGGTGCCTGGCAAAAAATTGTCGCGGCAGACGAGGCCGGTGCCAAAGTCTTCTTCGTCCCGGAGGGGTCAAACTATGACGAGGCGATGGAATCACGTGACCGCCTTGATAGTGACATCAAAGTCGTACCGGTCAAGACGGTCGAAGACGCGATTCGTTATTTAGAAGAGATAAATTGAGGACGCTGCTGATGTTCGATGAGCAAGTCGTTTTGTAAGGGAAGACGATAAGCTTCCGTTACGCGGGCTTCGAACGCGAGGCGGTCATCATATTTACTCAGGAGCGGGATGTCTTTTTTCACATCCCGTAGGACACGACGGCCTGTCTCATTGAACGCGAGTGGTCTGATGTAAGGGACCTCATCGAAACGTGAAGGCAGTTCATCTTTCGTCCAATGAAGTAACACGGCAACGAAGGCGCGTTGAATCGCCGTGCGTGTATAACGCCGTGTCGCCACCGTGGCGAGCGCACGCTCGAACGTCGGCTCTAATCCGGCTTGGATGAGTCGGGGGGCGAGAGAGGCGTCAATACCAACTAGTTGAACAAGTAGGTTTGCCGGTGTCGTTCGAAGCTTATATTGTAAAACCGGCCAATAGTTCGACCAGTGGTTCATTGGCGCACCGGCAAACATTTCCCTTGTTGAGGCGGGGACGGCCCTTGCTTCCCCCGTCTCCAAATAATGTGCTCTAATGCCGGTTGCGGACATGACATCCATCACGGATAACTCATGGTAATCTGCTCCAAGCCGTTTGACGGTGTGGAGTTTGATTGACTTGGCTGCTTTGGCGTAATGATAGGCTAAAATGTTATTAGGACGTGTAAGGTCGAACGCTGGATATACTTCGTGAAACGCGAGGCTCGATGCTTGTGCAGGTGACTTGCCTTCCTGTAGCGCGTTCTGTAGCGCATGTTGATAAGTCGAAGTCTGTTCGACTTCTGCGTGAGCCGCGTGTTCAATCGCGGTCACGTCCCCGCTCTCGCTTCCGAACGACAAGGTCTGGCATTGAAGTTGTTCTGCGATCGAGACGGCGGCGGCCGCGAATCGGTCGGCGCGTTGTACACCGTAGCGGGTAGGGAGTTCCACGACGAGGTCGATGGCCCCGCTTTTCACAGCTGCTTTTGCGCGTTGCCATTTGTCGAACGAGGCCGGTTCGCCGCGTTGAGTGAATTGTGCACTCATGACCGCAATCACGGCGTCTGCGCCCGTTTCGGTACGTGCTGTTTCAGCTTGATAGAAGTGCCCGTTATGGAATGGATTGTACTCTGCGATAATGGCCGTCTTTTGCATGATTTACTCCTTTGCAATGTCGAATGGATTGGTGTAAGATGGATAAGTACGCTTTGGCAAAGCGCCGTCGTCAACTGATTTTAGTGTAAAGAAAAAACATTGACAAAACAAGTTGGCCTATCTATAATTCATATTGTTGCAATTGAGGTGATTCGGATGAAATGGTCTATTGCACAGCTACTTAAGCTCCGAAACCAGGGTGACAGATTCACGATCGATGAGATGGTGGAACTACCAGAGCTGACTCAGCTCCATCCGGATATCCGTTCGATTCGCCCGGTGCATGTGCACGGGGATGCATCGTTCACATCTAATCAAGTTACATTCAATTTGAAGATTCAAGGTGATCTGACGTTGCCAGATGCGCGTACGTTGGAAGATGTCACTTATGAATTCGATATTGAATCGCTCGAGCCTTTCTTTTTGGAGAATGGGCGTTATACGGAGCAATTCGATGACGTGAATTTGCCAGAAGGAAATACGATTGATCTTGTACCAATCGTAAAAGAGCTCATCATGTTAGACGTCCCGATGCAAATCTTCGGGAACGAGACAGACAAAACTCAGGTTGAAGGGGAAGGCTGGTCCCTCATCGAGGAACAGCCAGACGCACAACCAAAAATTGACCCGCGCCTCGCGGGGCTTGCCGACTTGTTCTCTAAAAAAGAGGACGAGGAAGGCTAACTTTTCAAGGAGGTGGACAACGATGGCAGTACCATTCCGTAGAACGTCGAAAACTCGCAAACGTCTTCGTCGTACTCACTTCAAACTCAACGTACCTGGTATGAACGAGTGCCCGAACTGTGGCGAAATGAAACTTTCACACCGTGTTTGCAAATCTTGCGGACATTACAACGGGAAAGAAGTAACAAGCAAATAATGCAAAAAGAAGCGACCTTTTAAAGGCCGCTTCTTTTTTTGTTTTTGGGTCATGGAATTGAGTTATGGTAAAATTTTTGTGCGAAGACGTATGAAGGAGGGAAGACATGATGCATTCCATTGAACGAATCGGAATCATCGGGAACGGCGCTGTCGGCATGCTGATGGCATCCTTTCTGAGTCAGGATTATGAAGTGACGTTGTATGGTCGGGTAAGTGAGGAACAAACAATCAGAATTGAACGAACGGGTGTGACGAGTGCGGACGTACCGGTTCGGCTTGTTCCGACTCATTTATTGAATGAACGCAATCAGGACGTCTTTTTTGTGACGACAAAAGCACATCAACTGGAACAGGCGACGAGTGGGTTGAGTGGTGCGGTTCCTGTCTTTATTTGTTCCAACGGGATTTCTCATCTTGAGTTGGCGAAAGCGCGTGGGTTTCATCTTGGTGTCGTCGAGCATGGCGTGATTCGGCATGGATCCATGATTGAACACCGTGGACTGGGTCGGGTACGGATCGGCAGTCAAACAGGGCTTCGACCGATTCGATTCAAGGATTCGTTATTGCAGATTGTCTGGGAAGAGGATATTGAACAGGTGGTCATCGAAAAACTGTTTGCGAATGCCATCATCAATCCAATCACGGCACTCTGTCGTGTATCGAATGGGGCGTTGCGTCAACCACCTTACCGAGAGATTGCTGCCTCCATCTATGAAGAACTGACGCTGTTATATGGCGATCGCGTCCCTTACAGCTACGTTGAGGCTGTCATCGCCAATACGGCAGAAAATCGATCGTCGATGTTGAGAGACCTGGAGGAAGGGCGACCGACAGAAGTTGATGCCATCTTGGCCCCATTAGTACGACAGGCTGAAGAAAGTGGGATTTCGCTAAGTGTGATCCCGTTACTACATAAACTGATTTTAGGAGCGAGCGCATCGTGTTAGTGTATATTGTTTCATTTCCACTTATCGTATGGTTTATGGTGTATATGATACTGAATAAAATTTTGCCGAAATCAATCAACTCATTCAAGCTCGTATGCGATGCGGGAGTCGTTCTTTGGTTCTACGCATGCGGGATTTTACTCAAGGCGATTGTGGGAACTGACGTGTCCTGGGTTTTGCTCGTGACATGTTGCGCCATTTTTCCACTCAATGCGATTTGGCAACGGGTTCGTCACGAGGAAGTACTGTTCACGAAAATGTTCGTACACGGGTGGAGAATCTTGTTTTTGGTGCTCGTTCCCACGCATGCCATCCTATTTGTATTTGGAATCGCCCAAGAAATGATTCGTTGATTGATTGAAAGGAAGTTGTTACACGTGAGGATAGAATCGTTCGATGCCTTATATGGCAAGACGTCCCCGATGATGCAAGTGAATGATGGGTACGTAAAGTGGCTCGACTATAAAGGGATCGAAGAATTAGAGCAACGGGCGATGGAGTTAGACGGACGAACGTTCCCCCACCTTGATCGACTTGTGCAGGTCATTCGCTCCCAGCAACGAACGTTTGGAGACGTGACCGAACCATTGGATGAAAAACTGTCACTCCTTGCGAAAGGGGAGGCCTATACGATGGTGACGGGACAGCAAGTCGGGGTCTTTGGTGGTCCGCTCTTTGCGGTATATAAATTACTAACGGTGATCAAACAATCAAATCGAGCGGAGCGGATGTTAGGGAAGCCTGTCATCCCGATCTTTTGGATGGCGACAGAGGACCATGACTATGCTGAGATCAATCATGTTTTCACAACACAGTCGCTTTCCCGAACCCTCAAAAAAGACGCTTTATCATCCATTCCGTTGGCAGGGAAAGCCTCGGTCGGAGATTTGGAATTTGAGCGATTGAAAATCGAATTGGTTCAAATGCTTCAGCGTCTGTTAATGAGTGAGACAGAGACGGCGCATACCCCGACGTTGTATGCTGAGCTCGTCGACTTGATTCAGGAAAGTCATTCGTTTGCGCAATTTTTTGGAGGGATGATGCGGAAGTTTGTCGGCAATGATTTTGTGCTGCTCGACCCGCATCATAAAGAAATTCGTGAACTGGAAGTCCCGATGTTTAAACAGATCGTCAAAAAGCATGATTCCATTCTTAACACGTTCAGACATACGTTTGAAGAAGGTATGCCGGAAGTGGAATTGAATAAAGAGGCGGCCCACTTGTTTTATCACGATGGAACGCGAGAACTGTTGACGAAAACAGAGGATGCGTTCACGACAAAGCGGGGGCACCGCTTCACGGAGACGGAATTGTTGGAAATGATCGAACAGCATCCGGAGCGCTTTTCGAATAATGTCGTCTCAAGACCTTTGATGCAAGATTTCCTGCTTCCGACCCTCGGCTATGTGGGAGGTCCTGGTGAAATTTCTTACTGGTTGCAATTGCGTCCTCTCTTCCATCTATTTGATTGGAAGATGCCTTTGTTGCTCCCGCGCCTTGGAGCACTGATTGTATCGAGCAATGATGAGAAGAAGCTGTCACAAGAACACGTTACAGTTGAGGAATATATTCAAGCGCCGCTTCCGGACCATCTGTTCGATGATGAGGCATTCGACCTTGACTTGTATCCGTTTCGAACGTTGACAGAGTCCGTGAGCCAGGAGGCGAAAAAACACGGAAGACGGTTTGAGTCACAGGCGCGCTATGCCCTTGAAAAATTGGCCGAAGAGATGCGGGCGGATGCGAAACGGCGTCAATATCGTCTGAATGAGCGGCGAATTCGCCTTTCGACACGGTTGATGCCAATGAACGCCCCACAAGAACGAATCCTCTCCATGGTCCCCATGTTAAATCGCCATGGCGTCGAACTGTTCAAACGAATAAAATCTGAATATGAACGTTCTGAATATGAACGTTGTCTCATTAAAGTTTGATTTTGATGAAAGGCTCTTGACACGCGTCAAAAGCCTTTTTTTCTCTGTTACCTTTTTGTTTCCTCTTTTCGTTAAAAACCGATGTGGTTCTTGACATTTTTATGATAAAGTAAGTGTAATAATACAGTTGAAATATGTAGGTTGAGAGGGTTTTTTGAATGTTTGAGCATGAAACGGTTTTAAAAATGGAGTCCATCGACGGATTGAACATCAAACCGGATGGAATTTACGTAGATTGTACGCTTGGTGGAGCTGGTCACAGCGAAGAAATTGTCAAGCGTCTCACTACAGGACATCTGTATGCGTTCGACCAGGATGATGTCGCACTTGCTCACGCCGCAGAGCGATTGGCTCCGTATTCAGACCGGGTTACATTTATAAAGAGTAATTTCGTCCACTTGAAAGAAGAGTTAGGGCAACGCGGAATAACAAAAGTGGATGGCGTGCTATTCGACCTCGGGGTCTCTTCTCCACAACTTGACGAGGCGGAGCGTGGATTCAGTTATAATTATGACGCGCCACTTGATATGAGAATGGATCGTTCACGTGAGTTATCGGCTTATCACGTCGTAAACGAATGGTCGTATGGAGAACTTGCTCGCATTTTCTTTACATACGGTGAGGAAAAGTTTTCGAAGCAAATTGCACGAAAGATTGAACAAGCTCGTGCCGATAAACCAATTGAGACGACGTTTGAACTCGTCGACTTGATTAAAGAAGCCATTCCGGCACCAGCAAGACGCAAAGGAGGTCATCCTGCGAAGCGGACGTTCCAAGCGATTCGAATCGCTGTCAACGATGAATTGAATGTATTCGACCGTGCCGTTCAAGACGCGATTGATTTACTCGCCATCGGTGGTCGCATTTGTGTCATCACGTTCCACTCGCTTGAAGACCGAATCTGTAAGCAAGTGTTTAAAGAGCGAAGCCAGCATCCTCCATTACCACCAGGATTGCCGGTCATTCCAGAAGAATTCGAGCCTGAACTTAAACTCGTTACCCGAAAGCCGATTGTGGCGAGTGACATAGAACTCGAAGACAACCGCCGCTCACGCTCAGCTAAACTGAGAGTTGCGGAAAAACAAAAACAAAAATAAACAAGCAAGTAGGAGGGATACCTGATGCCAGAAGCTGCCCGTAAGGCGTTGCAGCCTCAAGTTTCACCGAATCGTAATCCGATTCCGCAAGAACGACCGATACCTGCTCCGAAACGACGAACGTTGACCTTGTTTGAATCGATTCTGTACCCTGTCATGATTGGTTCAGTCGTCATGTTCGGTGGCATCACGGTGTCGAAACACAATGAAGCGTATAACATGATGCGCGACACTTCTGCAATCAACCAGCAAGTGAATACGGTTGCGAAAGAGAATGAAGAACTAAAGTATGAAATCGCCCAATTAAGCTCGCCTGAAAGAATCTATGCGATTGCTGAAAAGCTCGGAATGAAGTTCAATGAGAAGAACGTCAAGGTGATTGATTGATGAATTCTCTACAACAGAGTAAAAAAAGAGTGGCGTGGGTGGCGATAGTCTGCTTCACACCGCTCTTTTTATTTTTTGTCGGATGGTTCTTTTATTTAGCTGTTTTTCATACGTATAAAGGCGAGAATATGCTTGCTTTTGCGGAAGAAGAACGTTGGAAGTCAGTCAGCACGTTAAAGGCGGAGCGTGGTGAAATATATGACCGGTTTGGTCAACCGATCGCAATCAACATCCCGTCCTATCGTCTCGTCGCCGTCTTGAAGCTTGGCGGGGAACGGGTGGAAGGGAAGACGCTGTTACCTGAAGAGTTTGCAGAGGCGGCAAAACAGCTCGCGACCGTCCTATCCATGACCGAGGAAGATTTGTTGAAGCGGCTCGAGCAAAATGTCGACCGTGGGCAGATTGAATTCGGGATCCCGGGACGAGATTTGAGCGTCGAACAAAAAGAAAAGATTGAAGCCTTCGATTTACCGGGAATCACGTTTGTCGAGGAACCGAAACGCTATTACCCGAACAAGGTATTCGCATCCTCTGTCGTCGGATATGCTCAAAAGATTGACCAGGACGGACGAATCGAACTCGTCGGTGAGATGGGTATTGAGAAATCGTTAAATGATATCTTGAGTGAGTCGTACGGGTTATATCGATTTGAAAAAGATTTGGCTGGTCGTCAGCTTATTTCAAGCGATGAATGGTTGAAAGTAGAACCGGAGGACGGAGCGGATGTCCAACTGACGCTCGACCACCGGATTCAACAATTGTTAGAAAAGAAGATGGATGAACTTTACGAAGAATACGAACCGAAGCATGCGACAGCCATCGTCATGGATCCAAAGACGGGGGAAATTGTCGCGTTATCCGACCGACCGTCCTTTGACCCGAACACACGGGAGATTACATCATATAGTAACTTCTCTGTTTCTTCCCGCTTCGAGCCGGGGTCGACGATGAAGATTTTCACCCTTGCTGCAGCCATCAATGAAGGGGTCTTTCATCCGAATGAGTTATATGAATCGGGTTCATATAAGTACGGAAAGACAACATTCAATGATTACAACATCACGGGATGGGGTACCATTCCTATGGTAGAAGGGGTTTGGCACTCCTCCAACGTTGCGTTTTCCATCCTGGCGAACGAACGTCTTGGGTTAAGCCGATACGAAGATTACTTTAAAGCCTTTAAGTTTGACCAACGAACAGGTGTCGACTTGCCGGGTGAGGTAAACAGTCAATATAACTTTGAAAGCCCGATGAACGTGTTGATCACGGCGTGGGGACAATCGACTGCCGTCACGCCGATGCAGATTTTGCAAGCGACGTCCGCCATTGCGACCGACGGAACGATGAAACAGCCTCATGTCATCAAAAAAGTTGTGAACCGTGAAACCGGTGAGACGATCCGGACAACCAACCCGAAAGAGGTCGGTCAACCGATCACGGCCGAGACGGCAGAGAAGACACGGGAGGCATTAGATGGTGTCGTCAACAGTGAAGTCGGGACCGGACGACTGTACGCGTTAGATAATTATCGCGTCATAGGGAAAACGGGAACGGCACAGATTGCTGAAAACGGGAAGTATTTGAGTGGTCAGTATATTCACTCATTCGTCGGGATGGCGCCAAAAGACGACCCGGAACTCGTCATGTACATTGCGGTCGACCGCCCGAACAGCGACTCTTCCACGACTGGTCCACGCGTCATGGCACCGCTGTTTAAAGACGTGATGGACGTGGCTCTCCGGTATCGGAGTGTCGAACCTGACAAACAGAAGAAGACGGTTGAAGCTTCAACGAAAACTGTTGAGACGTATATCGGCACGAAACGGGAAGAAGCGGTCGATCAAGCACAGGCTGCTGCGTTTGAACCGATTGTACTCGGCAACGGTGAAGCAGTAACTGCACAAAGTCCTGTGAAAGGTCAATCTTACGTCGTCGGGGAGCGATTATTACTCAAAACGAGTGAGACGTTCAACATGCCGGTCTTGAAAGGTTGGTCACTACGGGACGTGAAGCGGTTGGCGACGTTATATCAACTGAATTTAGAAATCAATGGGACGGGGTATGTCACTTCTCAATCAATTGGGAAAGGGAAGCCGGTGAAAAATGGGGCGACCTTAAAAGTGAAACTGGAAACCCCGTCGAATTAACGCACAAGAGGGAGAGGGCTGCGGCTCTCTTTTCCTGTGTCACAGGAGGAAATAGGTATGGAACAATTGACGATTCAAACATTGGCATCATGGTTCGGAGTTGAAATCGCCGACCAGCGGCTCGTCGAACGCGTCGCAACCGACTCTCGGGACCACAACGAAGAGGGACTGTTCGTACCGATCGTGGGTGCCCGTGTCGATGGACATGACTATATCGATGCAGCCATCAAGCAAGGGGCAATCGTCACGTTTTGGGAGAAGGGAAGACCGGAACCAGAAGGCATCATCGTCATTCCGGTCGAATCGACAGTGGAAGCACTTCAAACTGCGGCAGCCCGTTATTTGGCGGAGATTGCCCCGCTCGTCGTCGCCATCACCGGATCCAACGGAAAAACGTCGACGAAAGACATGGTCGCCGTCGTCCTAGAAGAGAAGTATAAAACGCATAAGACGGCTGGGAATTTCAATTCCGACGTTGGGTTGCCGCTTACGGTGCTCCGCATGCCTCGGGATACGGAAGTCGCTGTACTCGAGATGGGAATGAACGGGTTCGGCCAAATCGAACTGTTATCCCAGCTCGCCAAACCGGACGTCGCATTTGTGACAAACATTGGAGAGTCTCACGGCGAACAAGTCGGTGGACGCTCCGGGATTGCGAAGGCGAAACTGGAAATCAAGTCCGGTTTGAAGTCGGACGGACGTTTGATCGTCGATGCGGATGAGCCACTATTAGAAGGACAGGGCTACCGGGTCGGCTATGATTCATCGGCAGATGGAAAAATCGAGGTCGTCGAGACGACATTTGATGCTTCGATCTTTAAGTACAACGGAGATCTATACGAGCTGAAAGTGCTCGGTGCCCACCAGATTCGTAATGCAGCATACGCCATCGCATGCGGCCTTCATCTTGGACTGGATCACGAGATGATCCAGCGCGGACTCGATCGGATCAAATTGACATCGATGCGCATGGAAAAACAGATGTTTGGCGATGCCCATCTGATCAATGACGCCTACAACGCGAGTCCGACTTCCATGATTGCGGCAATCGAGACGGTCAAATCACTCGAAGGTTTTAGTCGGCGCGTGCTCGTCCTTGGCGATATGTATGAGTTAGGCGAAGAGGAACAAATGCAACATGAGCGTGTCGGGCATGTCGTGACAAGTCCAGTGACCGATTGCATTCTTGTCGGGGAGAAGGCGAAGTGGATTGCTGACGGCATTTCTGATTCGCGGGTGAACGTTACCATCGTCCCGACGATTGAGGAAGCGAAGGCGTTACTGAATAATTATCAACGTCCACAGACTGTGGTATTGTTAAAGGCATCTCGAGGGATGGCGCTTGAGCGTCTCGTTCAATAAAAAAGGTAGTGAGGGAACAATATGTTATTAACTAGTCTAATTGTAGCAATCAGTTCATTATTGACGGTATTGATTGCGATGCCACGTGCAATCCCGGCATTGCATAAATTGAAGTTTGGACAAGAAATTCGGGAAGAGGGTCCTGATTGGCATCAAAAGAAATCGGGGACACCGACGATGGGCGGGATGATCATCCTGCTTGCGATTTTGGTCGGCTTCGTCGTTTCCATTGTCTTTGGAGAGGCGGCAGTCGGGTTTGGAACATTACTGTTCGTCACGTTGGCGTTTGGTGTCATCGGGTTCTTGGATGACTACTTGAAAGTCGTAAACAAACGAAACCTTGGTTTGACGTCGCTTCAAAAGTTGATCGGGCAAATCATCGTGTCTGTCCTCTTCGCCTGGTTCTTATCTCTTGGTGGAGAACTCGATACGACCATTTCGATCCCGTTCACATCGATTGCGTTTGAAACGGGTTGGTTCTACATCGCGATTGTGATTTTCTGGCTCGTCGGATTCTCGAACGCAGTGAACTTGACGGATGGATTAGACGGACTCGTTTCATTCTCAGCTATCCCGACGTTTGCATTCTTTGGGATTTATGCGGTTGGACAAGATGAAGTCGGAATCGCCTGGTTCGCTTTTAGTGTGGTCGGGGCATTGCTCGGCTTCCTCGTCTTCAACAAATACCCGGCAAAAATCTTCATGGGCGATACGGGCTCGCTCGCACTCGGTGGGGCTGTCGCAGGATTGGCTCTCATGCTGAAACTTGAATTATTGCTCGTTTTTGTCGGCATCATCTTTGTTATTGAAACGTTGAGTGTCATCCTGCAAGTCATCTCGTTCAAAACGACAGGAAAGCGGATCTTTAAAATGAGTCCGATTCACCACCACTTCGAGATGGTCGGCTGGTCGGAGTGGCGGATCGTGTTGACGTTTGGCGGGATCAGTTTAATCACAGCAGTATTATCATTACTACTCATGTAACGGACGGTGAGATCAATGGAGCAACAGTGGCACGGTAAAAAAGTACTCGTTCTCGGTGCTGCTAAAAGCGGGATCGCGGCGGCGACTTACCTGCATCAAGCGGGGGCGGACGTCACCATCAACACAGGGAACATTCCATCTGAAGAGGAACAACAAAAAATCAAGGCGCTCGGAGTGAAGTCGGTTTACAATGACCATCCGCTCAACTTGTTGAATGAAGCCGAAGTAATTGTGAAGAACCCGGGGATCCCGTATCATATTCCGTTACTTCAAGAAGCACTTCTTCGCGAAATCCCGATCTATACAGAAGTCGAGCTCGCCTATTTGGCGACGGACGCAGAATTTGTCGCCATCACGGGCTCGAATGGGAAAACGACGACGACGACACTTGTCCATGAATTGCTCAAAGGGGGAGAGCGTCCAGTGCATCTGGCTGGAAACATCGGATTCCCGGCGATTGAAGTGGCGGCAGAAGCCAAAGTGGGTGATGTGATCGTTATCGAGCTTTCCAGTTTTCAGCTGATGGGCGTGGATGCGTTCCATCCCCGCTCGGCGGCTCTATTGAACTTATCTGAAGCGCACCTGGACTACCACGGGGACTTTGACTCGTACGCCGACGCCAAAGCACGAATGTTCCGGAACATGACGGAACAAGACCGTGTTGTCGTGAAAAAGGCGGACCCGGAAGTGATGAAACGAGTACCAACTGGAATTTCGCCTCAGACGTTCGGTTATAACGAAGGAGATGCATGTGTCAAAGAGGGATGGATCACGTTGCATGGAGAGCGGATTTTACAAGTGAAAGAATTGGCTCTCGGAGGTGCCCATAACGTTGAAAACGTATTGGCGGCATTGTTGTTGGTCGAACCGTTTGACATTCCACATCATCATATCGAACGCGTCCTGCGTACATTCGGCGGAGTGTCGCACCGTACGGAGAATCTTGGACAAGTGCTTGGGCGTTCCGTCTATAACGACTCGAAAGCGACCAATAATGTAGCTGCTGAAGCTGCACTGAATGGATTTGAAGAACCGATTGTTTGGTTATGCGGCGGTCTCGAACGCGGGGCAGATTTGTCTTCGCTCGTTCCTGCGCTGAAGCATGTCAAGGCAGTCATTGCATACGGTGAAACGGCTGAACGGTTCAAAGAATTAGGGGAATCACAACGCATTCCTTCATTCTCTGTTGAAACATTGGCTGAGGCGGTACCGTTGGCGTTTGCTCAATCTAAAGCGGGCGATGTGATTTTACTGTCACCAGCTTGTGCGAGTTGGGATCAATTCAAAACGTTTGAAGAGCGTGGCGAGCAGTTCGTGAAACTCGTTCGTGAAGTAGAGGAGGCGAACCGATGAGAGTGATGATTTCCGGAGGCGGGACCGGGGGACATATTTATCCGGCCCTTGCTTTGATTGAAACATTAAAAAAACGTCACCCTGAGTTAGAGGTCCTTTACATCGGGACGGAGAATGGATTAGAGGCGGATCTCGTTCCTCGAGCGGGCGTGCCGTTTAAATCGATTCAAATCGCAGGGTTAAAACGTTCGTTATCTCTTGAAAATCTTAAGACGGCCTATTGGTTTTTGCAGTCCGTCCGTTCATTGCGTAAAGAAATGAAATCATTTCGTCCGGATGTTGTCATCGGGACAGGAGGGTTCGTGTCAGGTCCGGTCGTTTACACGGCTCAGCGACTCGGCATTCCGACGATTCTTCATGAACAAAATAGTATCCCAGGTTTGACGAACAAGTTCCTCTCCAAGAAAGCGGATCGAGTAGCGCTTTCGTTTAAGGGGTCGGAAGAACATTTTCCAGGCGCGAACGTTCGGCTCATCGGGAATCCCCGTGGCAGCGAAGTGCTGGGCACAAAAGTTGATGCTGCGAGCGTCCGTGCTGAGTATCAGCTTGATGAGCGTCCGATTGTCCTGATCTATGGGGGGAGTAGAGGAGCCGATGCAATCAACCGTGCTGTCATCGAGGCCATCCCGGATTTATCGAATGAAGACATTAACGTTTTATATGTGACCGGGAACGTTCACTACGAGACCGTCATTGAGAAAGCACCAAAAGCAGAAAACGTTCATATTCATCCGTATGTGTACGATATGCCTGCCGTTCTCGCATGTGCGAGCGTTGTCGTCTCTCGAGCGGGTGCGTCCACGATTTCTGAGTTGACCGCGCTCGGTTTACCGAGTGTGTTGATTCCGAGTCCTTACGTGACAGCTGATCATCAAACGAAAAATGCTTCGGCATTAGTCGAAAGTGGGGCAGCAAAACTAGTAAAAGAAGATGAACTGAACGGGGATACACTTTTATCAGCCATTCGTCATGTGCTCGCACATGAGGATGAAATGGCGGCTGCATCGAGACGACTTGGCTTCCCGCAGGCGGCAGATGCGTTGGCTGACCTTGTGGAGGAAGTTATTCGGTAAAGGAGATTAACCCGATGGAACCACGTCAAAATACCGTCCGAAGCTTGGAAGACCGCATTCCGTACATGAAACGACAACGTCAAAAGAAGGCGAATCGCCGTTTGCTGTCTGTTCTATTGCTATTCGGCTTACTCATTGCACTTGTCGTTTACATGCAAACCTCAATGTCTGATGTGAAGGAAGTTCGTGTGAACGGTCTTTACTGGTTGGATCAATCCTATGTGTTAGACGGAACGGGACTTGATGAAAAGGCGAAGATTGTCTCGATTTCACCCAAACGGATCGTTTCAGAGATGGAGGCCCGCGCCGGCATTAAAAACGTTGAAATCGACCGATCTTGGTATAATGTTGTGACGGTCGATGTGACCGAAGAAAAAATGATTGCCTACGCAAAGTCAGAAGAAACCGATGTCGTCGTTCTTGCGGACGGCACCCTTCATCCGACAGGTACGATTACTGACCCGAATAAGTTAAAAGATGGGCCAATCCTTCGAAAATTCGAAGACCAGGCAGATTTAGAAAGAATTGCCAGCGAATTGGAGTCGGTCGACGATGCGACACGTGCCCGCATGTCTGAAGTCGTTTTGTCCAGAAAAAAAGGCGAACCGACTCGTTATGAAATCTTTATGAATGACGGTAACACGATTCTGACACCGACGTTAAAGTTAAGCCAGACGGTCTCGAAATACGGAGATATTTATGAAAATATCCCGAAAGGTCAACGGGGAACGGTCGTCATGGACGGCGGGTATTATTTTGTTCCGTATGAAAAAAAGAAGGAATAGTCAGTTTTTTAACAGTCCTTAGACAGTTTAAGGACTGTTTTTTTATGTTTGTAAACGAATTGATAACGCGAAACCGCTTAAATTGTAGGATTCTACCTTTTCTCACTATCTTATTTGTTGTAAACTTAGACGTGAGATATCTTAACAAAACATGCGCCATTTTCGGATATCTGTAAAAATTGTCATGGAATTTGGTAAGGAAAATTTTAGAGCGGAGGTGTTTCCCTTTTGGAAGCGAATGGTTATGTAGCCGCATTAGATATAGGAACGTCAGAAATTAAGCTCGTCGTTGGCGAACTTCTTGGCGGTACACTTAATATTTTGGCGGAAGGGTGCGCTCCGTCTGCAGGAGTGAAACGTGGAGCTGTCGTAGATATCGACAAGACAGTCCAGGCAATCAAGCAGGCAGTTGAGCACGCCGAAACATCATTAGGTGATCAAATTCGATCTGTATACGTGGCCATCGAAGGGGAGCATATCCAAATTGCCCCATGTCACGGAATTGCTTCAGTGAAGCGAGATGATCAAGAAATTACGGACGCAGACGTCATGGAAGTCATCAATTCAGCACAAGTCATGCGGTTGCCGGACGAAATGAGCGTGATTGACGTCATTCCATCCGCATTTACCGTTGACCAACAGACCGGGGTCATCGACCCTAGAGGAATGATTGGTTACCGCTTAGAGATGCACGGGAAAATGGTCACCGGTTCAAAGACGATTTTACATAGTATTCGGCGGTCGATTGAACGTGCAGGACTGAAGCTCGAGGGATTTGTCCTTGGAAATCTAGCACTTGGTATGAGTGCAGCATCCGTAGATGAGATTGATTTAGGAATTGGACTCGTCGACGTCGGTCATGAAAAAACGACCGTTTCGGTATTCTATCGTGGAGACCTCGTGTATTCTTACATCCTGCCGGTTGGTGGCGATCACATGACACGTGACTTGGTATACAAGTTGAATTGTAAGTATCAAGACGCAAAAGTCGCGAAAGAAGAATATGGACTTGCCCTCGAAGAAATGGCTGATACGACTGAAGGTTTCTCCTATACGAACATCAATGGGGAAGTGTCGTTCGAACCACAGGCAGAAATCAGTTATGTTTTAGAGGCGAGAATAGAGGAAATGTTCAGTCTCATGTTGAATAAGGTTCAAAAAGTAGGCGTTCCAATGTTGAATGGTGGATACCTGCTTTGTGGTGGCGCTGCAGCCCTACCTGGGATTCAAGAGCTAGCGACACGTATCATGGGTCAAAAGACGAGATTGTATCAACCATCGTCCATCGGCGTCAGACATCCGAAATATGCAACTGCAGTTGGCGTTTTGAAATATGTATTGATGAGTGACCATCATGTATCGAAATCTCAGCTCGAGAAGCCGGAGGATCGTGTAGAAGTACATAAACATAATCCGAATGCGGCCGATACGTATATTGAAGATCCAGATTTAGAAATGGAACGTGAAACCAAAAATGGTTTTGGTCGTTTGATGGAAAAATTATTTGGCGTTTAAGCTGTGGATAAAAAACAACTTGGAAATTATGTAGGGGGATACCTTAATGATGTACTTTGATGAGGCGATTGACGCCGTAGCAAAAATTAAAGTAATTGGAGTCGGCGGCGGCGGTTCTAACGCCGTCAACCGAATGATCGAACACGGTGTGCAAGGGGTAGAATTCATCGCGGTCAACACGGACGCACAAGCGTTGAACATGTCAAAAGCTGACGTGAAGCTTCAACTTGGCGCTAAATTGACTCGCGGCCTCGGGGCAGGCGCGAACCCTGACATCGGGAAAAAAGCGGCTGAAGAAAGCCGTGAACAATTGATTGAAGCGCTCGATGGAGCTGACATGGTCTTCGTTACTGCCGGAATGGGTGGCGGAACAGGTACAGGTGCCGCACCGGTCATCGCTGAAATTTCAAAAGAAATTGGCGCACTCACGGTCGGTGTCGTGACGAAGCCGTTCATGTTTGAAGGTCGTAAACGGATGCAGCATGCCCAGCAAGGGATTCAAGCGTTCAAGGAAAAAGTAGATACTTTGATTGTCATTCCAAACGACAAGTTGCTCGAGATTGTGGAACGCAACACACCAATGATCGAAGCTTTCCGTGAAGCGGATAACGTTCTTCGTCAAGGTGTCCAAGGGATTACCGACTTGATTGCGATTCCTGGTTTGATCAACCTTGATTTCGCTGACGTGAAGACAATCATGACGGAAAAAGGATCTGCTCTCATGGGTGTCGGCGTGGCAACGGGAGAAAACCGTGCTGTCGAAGCTGCGAAGAAAGCAATCTCATCACCGCTTCTTGAATCTTCGATTGAAGGAGCAAAAGGCGTCTTGATGAACATCACAGGTGGTCTCAGCCTCAGCTTGTTCGAAGTGACAGAAGCGGCTCAGATCGTTCAAAGTGCTGCGGATGAAGAAGTCAACTTGATCTTCGGTTCTGTCATCAATGAAAACTTGAACGATGAAATCATCGTGACGGTCATTGCGACAGAGTTCGCTGAAGAAACGCAAGGAGCAAATCCATTCTTGCAGCAACCGAAAAAACAGCCAGAGATGGATTCGAAAAAAGAAGCACAACCGAAGTCGAATGAATCGGCTCAATCAGAAGAAGGGAACTTCCATCGCCCAGTCTATGGAGGAGACGTCCCAGACGAGACGATCAACATCCCTGCGTTCGTGAGACAACGCCGTAACTAAACAAAAGGGATGCCTGCAGGCATCCCTTTTTCAATAAAGGAGAAGGTTTATGCGACTCATACATACTTGGGAGACAGAAACAACTCGATATCATGCTTACGTGACGACGCGAATGACCGATAAACCTAATGAAGGGAACGTCGGCTTACATGTGGGGGACGATCCCGCACAAGTTGTGGCGAATCGCGAACAGTTCTTTCAAACAGTGAATTTGCAATTGGCGGACTCCGTGTGGGCCGAACAAGTGCATGGCACGCACGTGACGCAAGTGGACGAGTCGGATCGAGGTAAAGGGGCGTTTCGATATGATGAGGCGATCCCGGCCACGGACGGTTTAATTACGATGAGTGAAGACGTCCCGCTCGCCCTCGTCTTTGCTGACTGTGTTCCTTTATTCTTTTGTGCAAAGGAGAGCGGGGTCATCGGTGTCGCACATGCGGGATGGAAAGGAACGGTTGGAAACATCGTCTCCTCGATGATTGAATCGTTCGAACGACTCGGTGTGAATGCCGAAGACATCGATATGTTGGTCGGACCGGCCATCACGGCAGAAAATTATGAGGTAGACCAACGCGTGCTCGATGCCGTGAAAGCTGTATCGACCGAAGCGTATGAACAATCGGTGTTTCATGAATCAAACGGACACGCACAGCTGTCACTTCAATCGGTCAATGAGACGCTCGCGAGAGAAAAGAGAGCCCGCGTTGACCAGTCCCGGTTGGCGACAGGGGGAGACACTTCCTTTTTCTCTTATCGAGATGGAGATTCGAAGCGACGCTTTGCGGCCGTCCTGGTGAAGGAGAGGAAAGTGTGAGTATTGCGGAAAATGTTAGACGCGTGAAAGCGGCGATTCAAGCACATCAAACTGGCGACGACGTGACAATGATTGCGGTCACAAAATCTGTCGACCCGGACGTGGCGCTTGCGCTTTATGAAGAAGGAATTCGCGACTTCGGCGAAAACCGGCCGGACAGCCTGCTTGAAAAAGTGAATGCGATGCCAGAAGATGCAAGATTTCACTTCATCGGCACGCTCCAAACGCGAAAAGTGCGGCAAATCATCGACAAGGTGACGGCGATTCATTCGCTCGATCGCCTCTCACTCGCTGAGGAAATCAATAAGCGGGCCGATCGGGTCATAGATTGTTTCGTACAGGTCAATATTTCCGGCGAAGCTTCAAAACATGGACTGGAAAAAGAGGAAGTTCTCCCATTCATCGAGAACTGTATTCAGTATCCTCATATTCGGGTCATCGGTTTGATGACGATGGCTCCTTTAACCGAAAATGATACCATCATTCGTCAAACATTCCACGAATTACGGCTACTGCGTGACGATATAAAGCGTCGAGACCTTCCTCATGCGCCTTGTACGGAATTATCCATGGGGATGTCGAATGACTTTAACATCGCAATCGAAGAAGGCGCATCGTTTGTTCGTATTGGAACCATACTTGTGCAATAATATATTTTAAGGAGGAATCCGTTATGTCAATCAAAAACAAGATGAAAGACTTCTTTGGTCTTGAGGAAGATCCGAATAACACATATGAGGAAGAGTTTCATCTTCCTGAATCTGTCGTCTCCTCATCGAACGAATCAATGGTGAAGACTGATGATCGTCCGAAATCATCAAACAATATCGTCGCCTTGAACTCAAAGAAAAAAGAACGCTCGAAGGTTGTTCTTGCGGAGCCACGTGTCTTTGCTGAAGCGCAAGACATCGGTGATCACTTGAAGGAGAACCGTGCGGTCATCGTGAACCTTCAGCGGATGTCAAAAGAACAATCGCGTCAAGTCGTCAATTTCCTGTCAGGTGTCGTGTATGCACTTGAAGGATCGATGACATCGATTGGACATAACACGATTCTGTGTACCCCGAACAACGTCGAATTGACTGGTTCAATTTCGAATCTTATTTCGGAGGACGAACTTCACAGTAAAGGGTGGTAATTGAATGGAAAATGCAATACCTGCGTTAGGACAAACGATTTATACGTTACTCGGCTATTACAGCTGGGTACTCATTGGTTATATTTTATTGTCGTGGTTCCCGAACGCGCGTGAATCAAAGTTTGGTCAAGTTTTGTCATTCCTTTGTGAACCTTTTTTGGCTCCGTTTCGCCGCATCATCCCGCCAATCGGTGGCATGCTCGACATTTCGCCGATCGTTGCCCTATTCGTATTACGAATGGCGCAAGCGGGTGTGCGCGCCATTTTCGGTCTGTAAATGAGCGTCTTCGACCATTATCGACCAAGTGAGCGGGCATTCGTCGAACAAGTACTTGATTGGGTCCAGCAAGTCGAACAGAACTATGTGCTGAAATTGACTGATTTTTTGGACCCGCGAGAGCAACAGATTGTAAAACAACTCGTCGGGAAGCAACTCGTGATTTATGACGACGGGGGATTTGAAGGGGCAGAACGCCGGCGAATGATTTTAGCGCCAGACTATTATGTGCTCGAACCGGACGATTTTGAAATCGAGATTCGGCAGATCGATTATCCGACAAAGTTTGTTGAGTTGACACACCGTCAAGTGACCGGGACATTGTTGAATGCCGGAATGAAACGCCAAAAATTTGGTGATATCGTCCTCGCTGACGGAGTGGCTCAATTTGCGACGACGCGAGAAGCGTCCGCATTTATCGAAATGAATGTGGACCGGGTCGGGAAAGCGAAGGTCCGAATTTCGAAGGTTTCGGAGGAAGACCTCCTGACTGTGCCGAAGACAGAATGGACGGATGAGTTTGGAATTGTCTCCTCATTACGATTTGATGCTGTCGTCAGCGAAGTGCTTGGTATTTCAAGACAAAAAGCACAAGCCCTCGTGAAACATGGGGATTGTAAAGTGAATCATAAAGTGATTGAAGATTCGAGTTTCATCCTCGAACCCGATGACCTGTTGTCGGTTCGCGGATATGGTCGTGTCAAACTGATGGCGATTCTCGGGTCTACAAAACGTGAAAAAATTAAAATACAGTATGGAATCATACGTTAAATTTAGGAGGAAAGTCGAATGGCGTTGACACCGATTGATATTCATAATAAAGAGTTCTCTTCCCGTTTTCGTGGGTACGACATCGATGAAGTCAATGAATTCTTGGACCAAATCATTAAAGAGTTTGAATTATTGATTCGTGAGAATAGAAGATATGAAGAACTTGTCAACGATATGCAAGCCCGCATTGACTACTTCTCCTCGATGGAAGACACGTTAAACAAGTCGATCATCGTCGCACAGGAAGCTGCTGAAGAAGTGAAGACGAACGCACAGAAGGAAGCGAGTCTCATTTTGAAGCAGGCAGAGCGTGAAGCACTTGCCCGTGAAGAAGAGGCTGCTCGAAAGGAACAATTGGCGGAACGTGAAGTTGTTCAAATGTTGAAAAAAGTTGAATTATACCGTACGCGATTCCGTGTGCTCGTTGACGCACAAATGGAACTGCTTAATAGTACGGAATGGGATTCGATTGTCGGAGAACCACCTGTCCAGACGGTTCTTGACGACTCAACTGAACTTGCGTATAATGACGACGAAGTCACACAGAATGAACATCATGGATAATTGTCGAACACGTTGAATAGGACGCGTCGGTCAAGTCAAACCTACGAAGCGACTTAGGGGTGGTGAAAGCCTAAGAGAAAGACTTGAATCGGTATCCCCTATGAGTGTCACGCTGAAACGAGTAAGCGTGAACGGCTGACCTCGTTATCGGTTACCGAGAGCGGTCTCACAACGGTGAGACTAGTAGGGTGGTACCGCGAGTCAACCAACTCGTCCCTATCAGGGATGGGTTGGTTTTTTTGTTTTCTAAAAAAGTTGATGGAGGAGTTTCGATGAACTACAAAGACACGTTATTGATGCCAAAAACGGAATTTGCGATGCGTGGGAATTTACCAAAACGCGAACCGGCAATGCAAGAAGAATGGGAGAAGATGGACTTATACAACCGGGTCCAAGAAAAAAATGCGGGGAAACCACAATATATCCTTCATGACGGTCCCCCGTATGCGAATGGCGACATCCATATGGGCCATGCGATGAACAAAGTGTTGAAAGACATCATCGTCCGTTTCAAGTCGATGAATGGCTACCAATCTCCGATGATTCCGGGATGGGACACACACGGTCTTCCAATCGAAAACGCCCTTCAAAAAGCTGGCGTGAATCGTAAAGAGATGACGGTCGCTGAATTCCGTCAAAAATGTGCGGAATACGCGATGGAACAGGTGAATTCGCAGCGTGAACAATTCAAACGTCTCGGTCTCATGGCCGACTTTGAGAATCCATATATCACGCTCCAACCTGAGTACGAAGCGGCACAGATCCGTCTATTTGGAACGATGGCTGAAAAAGGGTACATCTACAAAGGGAAAAAACCGGTCTACTGGTCACCGTCTTCTGAATCAGCCCTTGCTGAGGCGGAGATCGAGTACTACGATAAAAAATCACCTGCCATCTACGTGGCATTTAAAGTCGTTGATGGAAAAGACGTCTTGTCTTCAACTGACCATTTCGTCATCTGGACGACGACGCCATGGACCATCCCGGCCAACCTTGGGATCGCAGTCAGCGATGAGTTGACATATACACGAATCGAGCACGACGGCAAGGGCTACATCGTCGCAGAGACGCTCGTCGAGGAAGTGACGACTGCACTCGGATGGACAGATTATTCAGTGAGCGGCTCATGGAACGGACGCGAGTTCGAATACATGACGGCGCAGCACCCACTCTATGACCGGACGTCGCTCGTTATGCTCGGAGACCATGTCACTGCCGATGCGACAGGTCTTGTTCATACGGCTCCAGGACACGGGGAAGATGACTATCGAGTCGGACAAGTGTACGGTCTCGACGTCCTTTGCCCGGTCGATGACCGTGGATATATGACAGATGAGGCACCAGGATTTGAAGGTCTCTTCTATGAGGATGCCAATAAACAAATCGGGATGAAGCTCGAGGAGAACGGCTACCTGCTCAACTTGAAATTCATCAAACACTCGTACCCGCATGACTGGCGTACGAAGAAACCGGTTATCTTCCGTGCGACACCACAATGGTTCGCCTCAATCAAAGATTTCCGTGAGGATATGCTCCGTGAGATCGAAGAAGTGAACTGGGTCCCTGAATGGGGGATGACACGTCTTTATAACATGGTCCGTGACCGTGGGGACTGGGTCATCAGCCGTCAGCGTGCATGGGGTGTTCCAATCCCGATCTTCTATGCAGAAGATGGAACGGAAATCATCACGAACGAAACAATCGACCACATCGCGAACTTATTCCGTGAGCACGGATCGAACGTGTGGTACGAATGGGATGCAAAAGACCTTCTCCCAGAAGGATTTACGCACCCGAACAGCCCGAACGGGGAGTTCCGTAAAGAACTCGATATCATGGATGTATGGTTTGACTCAGGTTCGTCACACGCCGGCGTATTGGAAGAGCGTGAATACCTCCGCCGTCCGGCTGACCTTTACCTTGAAGGATCGGACCAATACCGTGGTTGGTTCAACTCGTCACTCTCGACAGCTGTTGCCACGACAGGCAAAGCGCCTTACCGGAACGTATTGAGCCACGGCTTCGTACTCGACGGCGACGGCCGCAAAATGTCGAAATCATTGGGGAATACGATTGCACCAAATGACCTTGTGAAGCAATACGGTGCTGAAATCGTTCGTCTATGGGTCGCATCTGTCGACTATCAATCAGACGTTCGGGCATCCCACGATAACTTCAAACAAGTGTCAGAAGTGTACCGTAAAATCCGAAACACAATCCGTTTCTTGCTCGGTAACTTGAGTGGGTTCGACCCGTCGATGCGCGTCGCACTTCAAGATATGCCAGAGGCGGACCGTTTCATGGCGACGAAATTGAAACAGCTTCAGGCAAAAGTCGTCAAAGCGTATGACACATTCGACTTTATGGCGGTTTACCATATCGTCCATAACTTCTGTGTCAACGAACTTTCGTCATTCTATCTCGATTTCACAAAGGATATCCTTTATATCGAGCGTGAGGATGATCTCCGTCGTCGTGCCGTTCAAACGGTGATGTACGATGCGGTCGTCACGTTGACGAAACTTCTCGCGCCAATCCTTCCACACACTGCGGATGAGGCGTGGCAAGAAGTACCGGCGAAAACAGAAGACAGCATCTTCTTGACAGACCTTGAGGAAGTCGAAGCATTGACAGAGGACGAACAGGCTCTCCTTGAAAAATGGTCGAAATTCCTTGTCTTCCGTGACGATGTCTTAAAAGCCATCGAAGTGGCACGTGGAGAGAAATTAATCGGGAAACCGCTGGAAGCGAAGCTCGTTCTCGCTCCTAAAGGCGAGACAGCAGCGTTGCTCGAGACGATTGACCACGTGAGTCAGCTCCTTCAAGTGTCGCAACTTGAATACGCAGACACGGCTGATGTGGATTATGCAACTGCCAAAATTACTGTATCGAAAGCAGACGGGGAAGCTTGTGCCCGCTGTTGGACATACTCAACCGAGCTTGGACAAAACGAAGAACATCCAGAGCTTTGCCCACGCTGTGCATCAGTAATCGGTTAAGTCGGACCGGAGTGGCGTCGTTCACTCCGGTTTCTTAACGACTTGAAAGGAGAAGCGAATGAAACGTTACTATGGATTAGCACTTTTCCTCATCCTGATTGATCAATTGACAAAATGGATCGTCGTTCAGACGATGACGATTGCTCAATCGATTGAAGTGATTCCCGGATGGCTCTATTGGACATCTTATCGGAATAAAGGGGCCGCATGGGGAATGTTAGAAGGACAGATGTACTTTTTCTTTGCCATCACCTTACTCGTCATCATCGGGTTGATTTATTTCTTGCATAAAGAAGTGAACGGCTACCGTTTACTTGGTTACAGTGTAGGATTATTGCTCGCAGGAGCCATCGGAAACTTTATTGACCGCCTGTTCCGCGGGGAAGTCGTTGATTTTATCGACACTTACCCGTTCGGCTATAATTTCCCGATCTTTAACGTGGCGGATATGGCTCTGACATTCGGGGTGATCTTTATGATCATCGCCGTGCTATTTGAAGAAAAATTACACAAAGAAAGGGGACAATCGTAATGGAAACCTATACTTTTGTCGCCGATGAAAAGGCAAGGATCGATAAATGGGTAAGTGAGCAAGGCGAATGGTCACGCTCACAAGTTCAGGAATGGATCAAGGCGGGCGACCTGCTCGTCAATGGAAGTAGCGTAAAACCAAACTATAAACTCCAGGTCGGTGACGAAATCGAACTGAACGTCCCGGAAGCAGTCGAACTCGAAGTGCTGCCGGAAGAGATTCCGCTCGATATCGTGTATGAGGACGAAGATGTGATTGTCGTCAACAAACCTCGTGGAATGGTTGTCCATCCTGCGGCAGGACACACATCCGGTACGCTCGTGAATGCCTTGCTCGGACATTGTGATGACCTCTCTGGGATCAATGGTGTCAAGCGCCCTGGAATCGTGCACCGGATCGATAAGGACACGACGGGACTACTCATGGTGGCAAAAAATGATTTGGCACATGAGTCGCTTGCAAGCCAATTGAAAGACAAGACGATCAAGCGCGAATATACGGCACTCGTTCATGGCGAACTCGTTCATGAGCTCGGAACAATCGAAGCACCGATTGGCAGAGATACGAATGACCGTCAACGTATGACCGTGACGGATAAAAATGCGAAAGAGGCAGTGACGCACTTCCGCATTCTCGAGCGGTATAAAGATTTCACGCTCGTCGAGTGTAAGCTCGAGACAGGACGTACCCACCAAATTCGTGTGCACATGCGTTACATCGGCCATCCACTTGCAGGAGACCCGAAGTACGGCCCACGCCGGACGATTGATTTAGGAGGGCAAGCCCTTCATGCAGCAACGCTCGGTTTTACCCACCCGCGCACGAAAGAGTGGTTAGAATTCGAGGCACCGCTTCCGGAAGACTTTAAAGCAGAGCTTGCGAAGTTGGATAAAATCGAGAAAACTCGTTGACATTCCTTCGATTCCGTTTTATAGTCTAGAAAGCAAAACACCTTTAAACCCAGTCCAGAGAGGCTGTGAAAGGATTGTGACTGCGGTCACGAACAAGTCGCTCATACAATGGCAGAAGACTGCCGTTTTTTATGAAGACTCCCTTTCCAGCAGGATGAGGGAGTCTTCTTTTTTGTAAATAAAAATCGAGAGGAGGAGAAACGTGAAAAAATCTGTTATTTTGGATGAATCAGCGATTCGGCGTGCGTTGACACGAATTGCCCATGAGATCATTGAGCGTAACAAAGGAATCGATGACGTCGTCTTGGTCGGCATCAAGACAAGAGGCGAGACACTCGCTGACCGACTCGCTCGTAGAATCGAAGAGATTGAAGGGAAGCCGGTCGCCTTAGGGAATCTCGACATCACGATGTACCGAGATGACCTTTCTAAGAAATCACTTGACCCGGAAGTGAAAGGGACTGAACTGCCACACGACATTAACGGGAAGACAGTCGTCCTGATAGACGACGTCCTCTACACGGGTCGCACGGTCCGTGCCGCGATGGACGCACTCGTCGATCACGGTCGACCGGATTATATCCAACTTGCGGTCTTGATCGACCGTGGACATCGGGAACTGCCGATTCGGCCTGACTTTATCGGTAAGAACGTCCCGACCTCCAAGTCAGAACAAGTCGTCGTCCGACTCAGTGAAGTCGACACGGCAGATGAAGTAACCATTAATCAGCAATAATCCAAAACCTTTAAGGTGGTCCAGAGAGGCCAGGAAGGAGAAATTCAATATGAAACAACCTGTTCTAAACATCCACGAGCGTCCAGCTCATTTCCCACAATGGCTTTTATTCAGCCTTCAACACGTCTTCGCCATGTTCGGAGCGACGATTTTAGTGCCGATTTTAACGGGATTGAACACATCCGTCGCACTCGTCGCCTCCGGGGTGGCCACGCTCTCATTCTTAGCCATCACCCGCTTCAAAGTCCCAACATACCTCGGCTCAAGTTTCGCATATATCGCTCCAATCATTGCGGTCAGTCAGCAATGGGGAGTCGAAGCCGCCCTCTTTGGCGGAATCGTCGCCGGTTCGGTGTACGGGGTCGTTTCCCTGATCATCTATAAAACAGGCGTCAACTGGTTATTGCGTTTACTTCCGCCAATCGTTGTCGGTCCGGTCATCATGGTCATCGGATTGTCGCTTGCACCGGTTGCAATCGATATGTCAATGAATAAAGACGGTGCCTATAACGGGACGTACATCACGATCGCATTACTTACGCTCGGTATCACGATGCTCGCTATGACGAAACTAAAAGGGGTTTGGGGCGCGGTCCCAATCTTGTTCGGAATCGTCGGAGGATATGCGGTTGCCGCCATGTTCGGTATCATTGACTACTCGGCCATCAGTCAAGCGAGCCTGTTCCAGCTTCCAGACTTCACCATGGTGTTCGTCGACTACATGCCGATGTGGCAAGCCGGTGCGCTTCTTGCCATCGTTCCGGTTGCGCTCGTCACGATGACCGAGCATATCGGTGACCAGATGGTGACATCAAAAATCATCGGTCGTGAAACGATGAAAGACCCAGGCCTTCACCGTACACTTCTCGGAGATGGCGTCGGAAAAGCGGTGGCCTCGGCACTCGGTGGTCCGCCATGTACGACATACGGTGAAAACAACGGGGTCATGGCAATCACACGAGTATACAGCGTCTACGTCATCGCCGGTGCGGCACTCATGGCGATCAGCTTCGGCTTCCTCGGTCATATCGAAGCATTCATCTCGACGATCCCGAACCCGGTCAAAGGCGGTATCTCGATTCTCTTGTTCGGTGTCATCGCTTCGAACGGATTACGAACAATGGTAGAAAGCAAAGTCGACTTGGCCGAAAAGCGCAACTTGATCATCTCATCTGTCATCCTCGTCATCGGACTCGGTGGTGCGATGGTTCAAATCGGTAGCTTCCCGATTCAAGGAATGGCACTCGCGACAGTCGTCGGGATCTTGCTCAACGCGATCTTGCCGAAAGAAGAAGTGGAAACAGTGGTTGAAGCGAAAACTGAAAATACGAAACAAGCAAGTAACTTTTAAATCGATCCCGTGAGGTCGGCAAAGTGAAGGCTCGTTTATTTGGGTGTGGTTTGCCCGAATGAAGGCGTCCCTTCACGACAGGTGAAGAGGCGCCTTTTCTCTTTGCCTTTACAACAAAGGAGGAGACGAACATGAATACTACCCAATCCAAGTCCGTACAAGAAACGAAGCATTTTGTGAGCTTAGAATCACTCTCGCTTGAAGAAATCATGGGCATGATTGAAGAATCCTTGCGCTATAAGCAAGGGGATTTGCCGCCCCTCTTTAACGGAAAGACCGTGGCAAACCTGTTCTTTGAAAACTCGACACGGACAAAAAATTCTTTTCAGATGGCGGAGCGTCACTTGAGCATCCAGGAGATTCCATTCGATGTGACGACTTCATCGGTCACAAAAGGTGAAACGCTCTACGATACGTGCAAAACACTTGAGGCAATCGGTGTAAACGCCCTCGTCATCCGCCATCCGGAAGCGGGATACTACCATGAACTCGTTGAGAAGTTGAACATCCCTGTATTAAACGGCGGAGACGGGAGCGGCGAACATCCGTCTCAGTCCCTGCTCGATCTTGTCACCATCTTTGAGGAGTTCAAGACGTTTCAAGGATTGAACGTTGCCATCTGCGGTGACCTCGTCCATAGCCGCGTGGCCCGTTCAAACGCAAGCGTATTAAAACGTCTCGGCGCCAATGTGGTCGGCTGCAGTCCGGAATCTTGGTGGGATGACTCGATGGGATTGGAACGAAAAGAATTGGATGACGTCCTCGCGACGTGTGACGTCATCATGTTACTGCGCGTCCAGCACGAGCGGCATATTATGGGCGACATCTTTTCAAAAGAAGAATATCACGAGCGATACGGATTGACGGTTGAACGGGTTGCAAAAATGAAAGACGGGGCGATCATCATGCACCCCGCTCCGGTAAACCGGGATGTCGAAATTGCGGGGTGTTTGATCGAGCATGACAAATCACGCATCTTTCCGCAGATGACGAACGGGGTATACGCGCGGATGGCCATTTTAAATCGAGCACTAGGGGGACAATCATGATACTTCAACACGCGACGTGGTATGACGGGGAAACAAAACGGACAGGTAACATTCTCATTCAAGACGGCTTCATTCAATCGCTTGATTACAAAGGAGATCAGGGCGGGCACGAGGTCATTGATGCGGCGAATTATCTCGTCGCACCGGGGCTCGTTGACGTACATGTTCATTTACGAGAACCTGGCGGTGAAGCGAAAGAAACGATTCAATCCGGGACAAAAGCGGCTGCTGCTGGCGGGTTTACAACCGTTTGTGCGATGCCGAATACGAGACCTGTACCGGATGACCGAAAGACGATGGATGATTTGTTATCACGAATCGACCAGGATGCACGTGTACGGGTTCTCCCGTATGCGGCAATTACGAAACGTCAACTCGGGCAGGAACAGGTGGACATGGCATCCTTGTCTGATGCGTTCGCTTTCACGGATGATGGCGTCGGCGTGCAGTCAGCTGCGATGATGCGTGCAGCGATGAGAGAAGCCAAAAGGCTGAACAAGGCGGTGGTCGCACATTGTGAAGATAATACGTTAAAAGCAGGCTCCGTGCACGAAGGGAAATTCAGTGCAGCGCATGGGATCCAAGGGATTCCTAGTTTGGCCGAAAGTATTCATATCGCAAGAGACGTCTTGATCGCAGAAGAGACAGGTTGCCATTATCATGTGTGTCACGTCTCATCCAGACAGTCGGTACGGGTCATCCGCGATGCGAAACGGGCAGGAATTCATGTGACGGCCGAAGTGACGCCGCACCATCTCGTCTTGAGCGAGGATGATATTCCTGGACTCGATGCGAACTTCAAAATGAATCCGCCGCTACGAAGTGAAGACGACCGGCAGGCATTGATTGAAGGACTATTCGATGGGACGATCGATTTGATCGCCACCGACCATGCTCCACATACAGCCGAGGAAAAGGCGCAGGGGATGGAACGGGCACCATTTGGCATCACAGGATTTGAGACAGCATTTCCCCTCCTTTATACACGGTTTGTCAAAACACGGATGATGAAAGAAAACGAGTTGATCGAGTGGATGACGAAACGGCCATGTGACGTGTTCGACTTGCCTTACGGGGTGATTGAAGAGAATGCGGCGGCCGACTTGGTGTTGATCGATACAGAGACAGAACGATTGGTCGATCCGGTTACGTTTTACTCGAAAGGAAAAAACACGCCGTTTGCTGGTGAGACACTGGTCGGATGGCCAGTGATGACGATTGTCGGGGGAAAAATCGTATATAAGGGGAGATTCGATGAAACGAACATTATGGCTTGAGGACGGGGCATCATTTGTTGGAAAAGGATTCGGTGCAATGGCAGACACGATGGGGGAAGTCGTTTTCCAAACCGGGATGACCGGCTACCAGGAGATCTTATCGGATCCTTCTTACTGTGACCAAATGATTGTCCTCACAAATCCGTTGATTGGAAACTACGGCATTAACCGCGAAGATTTTGAAACGACGGTACCTGTTGCGAAAGCATTGATCGTGAAGGAAGCATGCGACACGCCGTCAAACTTCAGATCAACGGCGACACTTGGAAAGACGCTCGAACGATTTGGAATCCCGGGACTGTCTGATATCGATACGCGCATGTTGACACGTCATTTACGAGCTCAAGGTGTCATGCGAGGCGTCATGGTTGATGGTGAATCGACGTGGGAGGACGTATCGGCGCGATTCCTCGCTTCGTCACCCGTCGATCAAGTAGAGCGTGTCTCGACAAAACGGACGTATGTAAGTACAGGGAAGGGTCCGCGGATCGCATTGATCGATTTTGGGGCGAAGCTCGGCATCATGCGTGAACTCATGAAACGGGACTGTGAGGTCGTCGTGTTCCCGCATAATGTGACAGCAGAGGACGTTTTGCGTTACGAACCGGACGGCGTCATGCTGTCAAACGGACCCGGAGACCCGAAAGACGTCCCGACCGCTCTGCCACTCATTAAGACACTCATGCCAAACCTGCCGATGTTCGGCATTTGCCTCGGCCATCAACTCATTGCCTTGGCAAGCGGGGCGAATACGTTTAAACTTCCGTTCGGACACCGTGGGGCCAACCATCCGGTGCTCGAGCTTGACACAGGGGCCGTGACAATCACGTCACAAAACCACGGATACGCAGTAGATGAGGTCACGCTTCCATCCACCTCGCTCGTCGTGACACATCGTGCGGTAAACGATGGAACGATTGAAGGACTCAAGCACCTCCATTATCCGACGTTCTCTGTTCAATATCACCCGGAAGCCGCACCCGGACCGTTTGATGCGAATGATTTGTTTGACCGCTTCATGCAACTCGTACAAGAAAACAAACAGAAAGTGGGAATTTGACATGCCAAAACGTCCAGATATTCAAAAAATCCTTGTGATCGGATCCGGTCCAATCGTCATCGGACAAGCAGCAGAGTTTGATTACGCTGGAACTCAGGCATGTCTCGCCTTGAAAGAAGAAGGCTATGAAGTGATTCTCGTCAACTCGAACCCGGCGACCATCATGACTGACCCGACGACGGCGGACCGTGTCTATATCGAACCGTTAGAACCAGAATTTGTCGAGCGGATCATTCGTCAGGAACGGCCCGATGCGCTTCTCGCAACACTTGGGGGACAGACAGGGTTGAACCTGGCTGTAGAGCTTGAGCAGCGCGGCGTCTTACGGGATTGTGGTGTGGAACTGCTCGGTACGAAGTTGACCGCAATCGAACAAGCGGAGGACCGCGAGCAATTTCGGAACTTGATGTTTGAACTCGGGCATGGCGTACCTGAAAGTGAAATTGTCCACTCACTCGATGAAGCATGGGGATTTGCCGAGCGTATCGGGTATCCGATCATCATTCGTCCGGCGTATACACTTGGGGGGACCGGGGGAGGGATTGCCCACGACCGGGAATCATTTGAACGAATCGTCGAGTCCGGATTGAAAGCGAGCCCGGTCACACAAGTGTTACTCGAAAAATCAATTGCCGGCATGAAAGAAGTCGAATTTGAGGTGATGCGCGACTCGAGTGACCAGGCCATCATCGTTTGTGCGATGGAAAACTTTGACCCTGTCGGCGTACATACGGGTGATTCGATTGTATTCGCCCCGACGCAGACACTTTCAGACCGTGACTATCAAATGCTTCGAAGCGTCTCACTCGATATCATCCGTGCGCTTGGGATTGAAGGGGGATGTAACATCCAGTTCGCCCTCGATCCAAACAGTTTCACGTATTATGTCATCGAAGTGAATCCGCGCGTATCAAGAAGTTCTGCCCTCGCCTCGAAAGCGACAGGATATCCGATCGCGAAACTCGCTGCAAAAGTCGCGGTCGGCTACAAGCTCTCAGAACTTAAAAACCCGGTCACGGAAACAAGCTACGCATCATTCGAACCGGCACTCGACTATGTGGTCGCCAAAATCCCGAGGTTCGCTTTCGATAAATTTGAGTCCGCGGATCGCCGCTTAGGCACACAAATGAAAGCGACGGGTGAAGTCATGGCCATCGGTCGAAACTTAGAAGAAGCGTTATTGAAGGCCGTCCGTTCCCTTGAACTTGGGGTAGACGAACTGTACGTGCCGCAACTAGCCACATTGTCGAAAGATGCGCTCGACCAAGCGCTACACACACCGACGGATGAGCGATTGTTCATGATTTATGAGGCGTTGCGTCGAGGCTATTCGACTGAAGACCTTCATCGGTTGACCCAGATTGACCGCTTCTACTTGCATAAACTCGAACGGATCTGGGAAGCGGAACAGGCCCTTCTCCGAGAAGACATGACGGCAGACCGCTTGCTTGAAGTGAAACGGATCGGGTTCAGTGATGCTTCTATCGCCCGTATCAAACAGACCGATGTGGATTCAATCCAAGCGTTACGCACGGACTGGGGGATCAAGCCGGTTTACAAGATGGTCGACACGTGTGCGGCCGAGTTCGCATCGGAGACACCGTATTTTTACGGAACGTATGAAGTGGAGAACGAAGCGGTGAAGACCGACCGACCGTCGATTCTTGTCCTCGGGTCAGGACCAATCCGAATTGGTCAAGGTGTCGAGTTTGATTATGCGACCGTTCACTCGATTCAAACGATTCGAGATGCAGGTTATGAAGCCATCATCATCAACAACAACCCGGAGACGGTCTCGACGGACTTCTCCATCTCGGATCGTCTCTATTTCGAACCGCTCACAACGGAAGATGTCCTTGAAGTCATTCGGAATGAACAACCGCTTGGTGTTATCGTCCAGTTCGGTGGACAAACCGCCATCAACCTGGCGGCTTCCCTTGAAGCGAACGGGGTGAAGATTCTCGGGACGACGCTTGAGGATATCGACCGCGCCGAAGACCGGAAAGCGTTCGAAGCGACGCTTACAGCTGAACGACTGGCGCAACCACCGGGCAAAACTGCGACCAACGTCGAAGAGGCCGTCGCTTGCGCGAATGAACTTGGCTATCCGGTACTCGTCCGACCATCATATGTCCTCGGGGGACGGGCGATGGAAATCGTCTATGAACAAACAGAGCTCGAACGGTATATGCGTCATGCGGTCGTCGCCTCGAAAGATCGACCGGTACTCATCGACCGGTACCTGACAGGGATTGAAATCGAGGTTGATGCGATTTGTGACGGGACAGACGTCTATATCCCGGGCATCATGGAACATATCGAACGTGCCGGCGTTCACTCGGGCGACTCCATCGCGGTCTATCCTCCCCAACGCTTGAGTGCTGAACTGAAACAAAAAGTCATGGATTATACAATCAAGTTGGCCAAAGCATTTAACATTAGAGGCCTGTTAAATATCCAGTTTGTGTATGCGGACGATTTATATGTGATTGAAGTCAACCCGCGCGCGAGCCGTACGGTACCTTTCATCTCAAAAGTGACCGGACTTCCAGTCGCCCGAATCGCCACACAGACGATTCTAGGTACAACACTGAAAGAGCTTGGACTCGGGACCGGCATTCATCCGGAAGCGGAGAGCATTTCTGTCAAAGTACCGGTGTTCTCGTTTGCGAAGTTAAAAGAAGTCGATCCATCGCTTGGACCGGAGATGAAATCGACCGGAGAAGTCATGGCAACGGATCGAACGTTAGAAAAAGCACTGTATAAAGGTCTTGTCGCAGCCGGTATGAAAATCGCATTAAAAGGAAATGTGCTCATGACAATCGCTGACCATGATAAAGAAGAGGCACTTGCCTTGGCAAAACGTTTCGATGAGCTCGGGTTCCGCCTTATGGCAACGAGTGGTACGGCCGATCGCCTTGAGGCAGAGCAGATGCGCGTCCGCCGCGTCGGGAAGATTCAGGAATCGGGTGAGACGATGCTCAGTGTCATCGAACGGGGAGATGTTGACTTGATCATCAACACGACGAGTCGTGACGCGCTCGTCACAAAAGACGGCTTCCTAATTCGAAGAACAGCTGCCGAACAAGGGACACTTTGTCTGACGTCACTTGATACGGTTGAGGCTCTCTTAAAGGTCATCGAAAGTCTGTCGTTCCAAACTGTCAGGATTCCGGCTTTTACACAATTCGGGGTGACGGTATGAGACGTGACGTAACCATCATCAGCAACCAACAAATCGCCAAAGCGACGATGGAGATGAAAGTCCGTTGTCCCGGGGTCACAGTCGCCCCGGGGACGTTCTTTCACATTAAAACGTCAGGCTTGTTACGGCGACCGCTCTCGGTCGCGAATGTAGAAGGAGACATCGTTACATTCCTGTATAAAGTGGTCGGGGAAGGGACAACCGAGTTAGCCGGAAAACGAATCGGGGATGTGTTAGACGTCCTCGGTCCACTCGGGAACGGGTTTCCGCTCGAACAATATGGCAAACGTGTCGTATTGGTCGGTGGCGGGATCGGTGTACCCCCGCTTTACTATGTGAGGCGAAAACTACAGGCGATGGGGATTGAAACGGTTGCCATTCTCGGGTTTGATTCTAAAGACAGTGTGTTTTATGAGCAGGCGTTCCGTGAACTTGGGGAGACCATCATCACGACGGTGGATGGGAGTCACGGGGAACGAGGATTCGTAACGGGACCGCTTGCGCGAGTCGAAGCGGACGTTTTGTTCAGTTGTGGTCCGGAGGCGATGTTGAAGGCAGTGGCAACCTCATCAATCCCGGAACGATATTTGTCGATTGAAAATCGGATGGGGTGCGGGATCGGGGCATGCTTCGCCTGTGTCTGCCAAGCACCGGACGGGTATGTGAAAGTTTGTATTGACGGTCCCGTCTTTAAAGCGGAAGAGGTGTTGTTATGAGGATGAATGTTGATTTGCCAGGTCTTCGACTAAAGAATCCAATCATCCCGGCTTCCGGGTGTTTCGGGTTTGGAGAGGAGTTTGCCAAGCTGTACGACTTGTCCATCCTAGGCGGGATCATGATCAAGGCAGCGACCGGCGAGGCACGATTTGGGAACCAGACACCCCGGGTAGCGGAGACGGCACAAGGCATGTTGAATGCGATCGGACTTCAAAATCCGGGGGTAGAAACGATCATTGCCGAGAAATTACCTTTTCTGTCCACATTTGATACAGAAATCATCGCGAACGTGGCCGGGTCGACTCCGGAAGAATATATCGAGGTCACAAGACAACTGAGCGCCGACCCAACCGTAAAGGCGATTGAGTTAAATATTTCGTGCCCGAATGTAAAGTGTGGGGGTATGCAGTTCGGAACGGACCCTGTGATGGCAGCAGAACTCACGCGACGTGTGAAAGCAGCGTCATCGAAACCGGTATATGTCAAACTCTCTCCGAATGTCACATCGATTGTGGAGATGGCAAAAGCCGTGGAGGCAGCGGGTGCTGACGGTTTGACGATGATCAATACGCTCGTCGGGATGCGAATTGATGTGCAGACCGGAAAACCGATCTTGGCGAATCGAATCGGCGGATTATCAGGTCCAGCCATTAAACCGGTGGCGGTCCGGATGGTATATGAAGTCGCACAAGCGGTCGATATCCCAATCATCGGCATGGGCGGAGTTCGGACGGTCGACGACGTGCTCGAATTCATCTATGCGGGAGCGTCCGCCGTTGCGGTCGGCACCGCAAACTTTGAAAATCCATACGTTTGTCAAGAAATCATCGAGGCATTACCGGCACGACTCGATTCACTTGGAATCGATCATATACTGGACGTGAGGGGGAAAGCATATGCACAACTTGTATCTCGCCCTTGACGTGGAGACATGCGATGAGGCATTTCATTTATTAAAACCGTTCCCGGGGCGACCTGCTGTCAAAGTGGGGATGGAACTGTTTTATCGGGAAGGTGGACGCTTTGTTGAAGAGTTGGTCGACCTCGGGTATCCGGTCTTTCTCGATGTGAAAGTACATGATATTCCAGAGACGGCACGTCGCACGATGCGTCAAATCGGAAAGCTTGGGGTCGCGATGACGAACGTGCATACGCTAGGCGGTGAAAAGATGATGCGCTACGCGTTGGATGGGCTTCGCCAAGAAAATGACACGACCCGTTTGATTGGTGTCACCCAATTGACGTCTACGGATGAACAGATGATGCAGACGGAGCTCGGGATTCCGGGTCGCCTCGACCAAGCCGTCATTCGTCAGGCATCGCTCGCCAAACAGGCGGGACTTGACGGTGTCGTCGCATCTGTTCAGGAAGCGAAGATGATTCATCAGGAACTCGGTGACATGTTTATGACGGTCACACCTGGGATTCGACTCGGTCAAACAGATGACGACCAAGTACGTGTGGCGACGCCGCGTGAAGCGAGACTAGCCGGTGTCCATGCAATCGTCGTCGGTCGCCCGATCACACGCGCAAATGATTCGGTGGCCATGTATGAACAATTTATGATGGAATGGGGACAATCATATGAAACAAATCGCTGAAGCCTTATTACAAATCAAAGCCGTCACATTATCACCGACGGAGCCATATACATGGTCGAGCGGGTTGAGAAGCCCAATCTATTGTGACAACCGATTGACGCTCAGTTATCCCGACATCCGTAACATGATCATCGATGGATTGGTGGACGCACTCGGGTCAACAGAAGTCGATGTCATCGCGGGAACGGCCACAGCCGGTATCCCACACGGAGTTTTACTTGCCGACCGTCTCGGCCTTCCATTCATTTACGTCCGTTCGAGTGCGAAAGGTCATGGGAAAGGGAATCAAATCGAGGGGAAACTCGACAGCAGAGCACGCGTACTTGTCATCGAGGATTTGTTGTCGACGGGTATGTCGAGTATCGATGCAGCCCATGCCATTCGTGAAGCGGGTGGTGAGGTAATCGGCATTCAAGCCATCTTCTCTTACGGATTGCCGATTTTAGAGAAGAATTTAGCGAATGCAAATCTCAGTGCTACTTCATTGACGACATTCCCTGAATTGGTCGAGGTTGCGGAATCGACAGGGAACTTAAACGAATCAGAGATTCACTCTCTTCGCGAGTGGCAACAAGACCCTCGCGCCTGGAGCGACCTCGTCACATCTTAAGAATCCACCTTCGGGCGGATTCTTTTTCATGTGGTACCATGTGATACTGAACATGGTAAAATAGGAGAAGCAAGTCTAGAAGGAGAGTCTTATGGCGTATTCAAGAACAAAAGAAAAATCATGGAGTGCCCGTTTCAAAGCCGTTCCGGGACATCGAAAACTTGCCTTTGGTCTCGTCTTTACCGTGATCCCTGTCTTATTTTTTGTGAATTTATTTGTATTCAGTCACTTGTTGGCGCTAGGGGATCGATATGAAGACCGTTATCAGATGAAGAAGTTGCGTCTTGAGACGAGTCACGGGAACGTAGAATTTGTACGTAGTCCGAACGAGAAAGTTCAAATCGAGGTACTGCAGACGAATTCGAAAGAACGACGAATCAAAGTGAAGGCGGTCGGCGATACGATGTACGTCGTCGAACGTTACGGTTGGTCGAGTTATTTCGGAAGTCGGGCCAGTACACAACCGTCACGGTATAAATTACGTGTATATTTACCGAGTTCGATGACCTCGATTCATTTAGAGGCGGAGCAAGTGACCGGACAAGGACTCAGTGCAAAAACCATTGTCCTGGATGCGAACGCGGTCAACGTGAAAAAAGTAGACAGTGACCGGCTGCGTGTGGAAACGAAAAGTGATACGACGATTGAATCGGCCCGATTCGTGACCGGTACAATCCGCTCGTATCGTCACGCCACGGTACGGGACGTCGTCGTCAATCAAGCGATGACGATTCAAACGGAGGCCGGCACATTAAGTTATGAACCACGTCATGCTACCGGTCAAGTCAATGTAGCCACTGCGGGAAAAGTTTCAAGTTCGGATCGTTATGAAGAAATCGAACCTGGAGTTTACCAACTGTCGACATCGAATCGACCGGTCGTTGACTTGATTTCTGAGACAGGAAAGGTCGAATTGAAATGAACGTGAAGCGCTATATCCCCAAAGTTGGTTTGCGCACGCTGAAGACCGGGATTGCCGTGTCGATCACCGTCGCCATCTCGTGGTACGTATTTGGAATCTATTCGGGTATGGGAGCAATCGCAGCAGTCGTCGCGATGCAACCGACGGTCAAACGTTCTTCTAAAATTGTCTTCAGTCGTATTTTTGGAACGATTGTCGGACTCATGTGCGGACTGTTCATCGTCTATCTGTTCGGTGTCAATCCGATCTCGATCGGGTTGGCTGTCATCGTCGCCCTGACACTCAATACAACATTCGATAAAACGCACATGTCAACGTATGCCGCGTTTGCGATTGTGATGATGCTCGAGAGTCCTACGTCGGACTTCTTCCATTATGCATGGACGAGGTCGCTTTTGACGGCCGTTGGTGTGTTCGTCTCGTTAGGCGTCAACTATGCCTTCATGCCGCCCCGTTATGAAGACCGGCTGTTAAATGAGATTCGAAAGACGTCCTCTTACATGTTTCATCACTGGCGGGAACTTGTCGGGTCTCCGGCTGAACTGTTAGAGACACGGGCCCGAATCCTGAATCATCAGGAATTGCATATGATGCTCCAGGAAGACATGAAAGTGACGAACGTCAAATTAAAGCATTTGACGATCAAACAGTATCGACTATTGATCCACCTTGAAGACAAGCTCGTATTACTCCTCGAAAGCCTTGCCGAACACCGTGAGGCACTGCTTATGATGAGCGAGGAAGAACGGCAGACGTTTGAAGCGGAGTTTCTATTTTTATTAGCCCATCATCACGATATTCTTTATACATGCGACAAGCCGTATTCGTTATTCAAGCTTCCGCATGAAGATTTATCTGTTTCTGAAATTTTACATGGGCATCTACTCGATTATCATGAACAGCTCGAAGCATTTAAACATCAACCGAAATCATAAACCCCGCGTGCACATCACGCGGGGTTTTGGTCATTGCTGCAGTTGTTTGACGAGTTGTTCGTCCGGTGTGACATAGATTGTCTGTTGGTCCGTATAGATGACGAAACCTGGTTTTGCTCCACTCGGTTTTTTCACAAAGCGGGCTTTCGTATAGTCGACCGGCACCCCGCTTGAGGCACGTGCTTTTGAGAAATAAGCGGCGACGGTCGCGGCTTCTTTTAAGGTCGTCTCGTCCGGTTCGGTCGAACGGATGATGACGTGAGAGCCGGGGATCTCTTTCACGTGAAGCCAAATCTCATCACGGCGTGCGAATTTGAACGTCAAATAATCGTTTTGCGTATTGTTCTTCCCGACGAAAAATTCGGTGCCGGTGGAAGAAGTATACGCTTCAAGCGAGATTTTTGTGCTCGCTTTTTTCTTTTGACGTTTTTGACGAATATAGCCTTGTTCGGCGAGTTCTTCACGAATCTCTAAAATATCGGCAGGTGAGGCGACGTCGAGTTGGGCGATCAAGGTTTCCAAGTATTCGATTTCCGCCTCGTTCAACTCGAGTTGCTTTTTCACTTCAACCTTCGCGACTTTCAGTTTGTTATATTTTTTATAGTATTGTTGCGCGTTCTCATTCGGTGTTTTGAGCGGATCGAGCGGGATGTCGAGGGTGCGCCCTTCTTCATCGTAGTAATCAACGACAGTTGCGACACGCATTCCTTTTTCGAGCTGGAACAGGTAGGTCGTCAACAACTCACCATATTTCTGAAGCTCGTCGGCACGATCTGTTGCTTGTAAGTCCTCGTTCAAACGTTTACGTTTCAGCTGATTCTTTTCAAGCTCAGACTTCAACAGACGTTCGACGTCGTGAGCTTGTTGCCGTACCCGGTCGCGGTTCGCCTTCTCATAGAAAAACCGGTCGAGCACTTCTTTACTCGAGTCGTACGTTTCTTCGTGTGCAATGTCACCAGTCGTGAGAACAAGCGGGGCGAAGCGTTCTTTTCCGTTTTCGAGTCGTTGGAACACATACGGTCCGGTTAACTGTTCAAGCACTTCCTTGAATGCAACCTGTAAGGAGGTGCGATTTGGTAATTTGGCCCGGTGCACGATTTCCTGAGCGATTTGAGGACTGAGACCGGCAAATGTCGCCACGAGCTGTTTGTCTAAGCCCCCGGCGTTCCAGTCAATTCGTTTTAAGCCTTCTTCCATCTCTGTGAGCGGGTCGGCTTTATGTTGAGCGGGCGGGAGTAAATAGTCACTGCCCGGCATGATGGTCCGATAGGTGTTTTGAGAAGGCGGGAGGTGCTTGATGGCATCTAAAATTTTCCCGTCTTCGTTCGTCAAAATGACGTTGGAATGACGGCCCATCAATTCCACGTATAGTTTCTTCTGTTCTTCGTCGCCGAGCTCGTTACGTGAGCGGACAGAGAACACGATGACGCGGTCCCGTCCGATTTGCTCGACCGCCGTAATAAATCCGCCCTCTAAATGTTTACGGAGCATCATACAAAACATCGGAGGTTCCTGCGGGTTTTTGGTCGGTGTATCCGTCAGTTGCAGGCGGGCATACATCGCATTTGCAGATACGAGCAATTGCGCGTTCTGTCGGTTCGAACGGATTTGAAAGAGCAAGTCGAGTGCATAAGGCTGGTGTACCTTATTGATCCGTCCGCCGACGAGCGTTTGTAGTTCTTTTACGACACGATATGTCATTAATCCATCATAAGCCAATTGATCTCATCACCTTTGTTCATTTTCTGTCTCTACGTTATCAGAAAAACGGAAAATATGGTACGATGGAGTAGGAAAACCGAACTTCTTCTTGCCGTAACAATTGATTGACTGCTATTATAATTAAATGTGATGTTAGAAGATGGAGGGCTTGCAGTGAATTTTAAAGAACGAGGACTATTGATCGTCTTATCTGGACCAAGCGGTGTCGGAAAAGGGACCGTTTGTCGTGCTCTTCGTGAAGAAGAGAACAACAACCTTCAATATTCTGTGTCGGCAACGACGCGGAAGCCGCGTGAAGGCGAAGTTGAAGGCGTACATTACTTCTTTAAATCTAGAGAAGAATTCGAGGATATGATTAAACATAATCAACTGCTCGAGCATGCCGAGTTCGTCGGTAATTATTACGGAACACCGGTAGAGTGGGTAAAAGAAACGCTCGAAAGTGGTCAGGATGTCATTCTTGAAATTGAGGTGCAAGGAGCGTTCCAAGTAAAAGAACTTCTCCCGGAAGCCGTCTTTTTATTCTTGGCACCACCTAGCCTTCAAGAACTCCGCAACCGCTTGATTGGTCGCGGAACAGAATCAGAAGAAGTCATCAAGCAACGCCTTCTTGTCGCGCGCGAAGAGATTGAGTTGATGGACGCATATGATTACGTTGTCACAAACGACGAAGTCGATAAAGCCATCGATCGAATCAAAGCGATCGTGACAGCTGAGCATTGTAAACGTGAACGTGTTGCGTCACTCTATAAAAAAGCCATGATGGAGGTCATTTAATGTTATATCCTTCGATTGATGCCTTACAACGTACTATCCCGTCAAAATATACGATCGTCACGGTCGCTGCAAAACGGGCGCGTCAGATTCAAGATGGAAAAGCACCAAAAATCGCCGAGCCAAAATCATATAAGCCGGTCGGTCAAGCGTTAGAAGAACTATTTTCGGGTGATACGACAATCATCGTGAACGAAAAGAACAACGGATGAATTGTGACCCAAGTCGTTTGCGACTTGGGTCTCATTGTCTATAAGGGGGAGTTTGGGAATGGTGAAGGATCGACAGATTTTATTGTGTGTGAGTGGCGGAATCGCTGCGTATAAAGCGTGCGCGCTCACATCAAAACTGGTTCAAGCCGGAGCGAACGTGCGCGTGGCGATGACAAAATCGGCAGAACAGTTCGTGGGTCAGGCGACCTTCCAGGCGCTCAGTCGAAATCCGGTCTATACGGATGTGTTTGAAGAACATGACCCGACAAAAATCGCACATATTGATGTTGTCGACTCAAGTGATTTGATTGTCGTGGCGCCAGCAACGGCGAACATCATCGCGAAATTGGCAAACGGGATCGCGGATGATTTTATCACAACATCGATTTTAGCGGCGAAGTGTCCGGTCATCGTTTCGCCGGCGATGAACGTCAACATGTTAGAGCATCCGGCGACACAACGGAATATCGAAACGTTAAAATCATACGGTTATCAGTTGATCGAGCCCGGTGTCGGGAATTTGGCATGCGGCTGGATCGGTGGGGGGCGCTTGCCTGAACCGGAAGACCTGGTCCGCATCATTGAAAGCCAATTTATGCCGAAGCTCTACCTCGGAAAACGTGTGCTGATCACAGCAGGTCCGACCGTCGAACGCATTGATCCGGTCCGTTACTTATCAAACGACTCTTCCGGTAAGATGGGGGTCGCCCTTGCGGAAGTGGCACGTGACATGGGGGCGAATGTGACACTCGTCCACGGTCCGCTCCAAGTATCCGTCCCTGATGGAGTGAACGCCGTCCCAGTCATGTCGAGTGAAGAAATGTTTGAGCAGGTGCTCGCCCATTTCCCTGAACAGGATCTTGTCATCAAGTCGGCAGCGGTGGCGGATTATCGTCCGAAGTCCGTATATGCCGAAAAACATAAAAAAATTCATGGACAACTCACGATTGAACTTGAAGAGACGACAGACATTTTGAAAGCGCTCGGCGAAAAGAAGACGCATCAAGTGTTAGTCGGCTTCGCTGCGGAGACGGAACGGCTTGAAGAACATGCGGTTGCCAAATTGAAACGGAAAAACGTCGATTTTCTTGTAGCCAACGATGTGTCGAACAGTGAAATCGGCTTCCGCTCAAATGACAACGAAGTGACCTTGTTCCGGGCAAACGGGTCTTCTGTTGAATTTCCGAAACAAACAAAAAAACAGTTGGCGTTCGAGTTGCTCACTTATTTTAAGGAAGAAATCCGATGATTGCGCACGTCCATGTCGATGCACCGGTCATCACAATCGATCGACCATTTGATTATGAGGTCCCGAAACAGTTCGAAGCGTTGATCGAACCGGGGATGCGTGTCTCGGTCCCGTTCGGTTCGAGACGGCTTCTCGGGATTGTCGTCGGAACATCAGATGAAACGAGAGAAGGGTTGAAGCCACTCGAAGCCCTGCTCGATGAGGAATCTTCTTTCACAGAGGAACTGCTCGAATTATCGATTCATATTAAAGAAACGACGCTCTGCTTTCGGTCTTCCGCTTTGCTTGCGATGCTGCCGGCTGCGCTGAAAGTCAGTTACGACAAGGAAATCAAGGGAGATGCGCTCCCAGAAGGGGTACGGGCGGGAACACACTTGTCCGAATATCCAAAAGACGTCCAATCGACGATTCTTAGCCTTGCCAAGCGAGGCGAACTGACGCTGTCTCCGGTCTTGAAAGAGAAGAAGACAGTAAAAACGGATCTCGTCGTTGAACTGCTGGATGCCTCCGTCGTACCAAAGCGTGCCAAAAAACAGCTTGAGGCGGTTCAGACGTTAGAAGAAACGCCACGGATGTTTTGGTCGTCCTTACGTCAGATGGGATTGACTAGACCCCAACTTTCCAAGATGGAAGAATTGGGTGCAGTCCGCGTGACGGAAGTCGAGTTAAATCGTGACCCGTATGCTACGATTGAACAAGTGAATGAGTCGGTTCAATTGAACGAGAGTCAGGCTGCTGCGGTGCAGGCAATCGATGAAGCGGAGGCTGGTGAGACACTACTCGTCCACGGAGTAACGGGGAGCGGCAAGACAGAAGTATACCTGGAAGCGATCGGACGGGTGATCGATGAAGGTAAACAGGCGATTTTACTCGTACCCGAGATCAGTCTGACTCCGATGATGGTCAAACGATTTAAACGTCGATTCGGCGATCGTGTGGCCGTACTTCATAGTGCCCTGTCTAAAGGTGAGAAGTACGACGAGTGGCGGAAGATCAAACGACGAGAAGTCGATGTCGTAGTGGGTGCCCGTTCGGCCATCTTTGCTCCACTCGAGCGGATCGGTCTGATGATTTTGGACGAAGAACACGAGACGACCTATAAACAAGAAGAAAATCCACGATACCACGCCCGGGACGTCGCCATTTGGCGTGCCCGCTATCATGGATGTCCGGTCGTCCTCGGGAGTGCGACACCGTCCCTTGAGTCTTACGCCCGTGCCCAGAAGGGTGTGTATCGCTATCTGCATTTGAAAGAGCGCTACGGAGGCGAGATGCCGCCGGTTCATATTATTGACATGCGCCGTGAGCTCGCAAAGGGAAACACGACGATGTTCTCAGAAGATTTATTCAATGGGATCGTCGACCGGATCGAGAAAAAAGAGCAGTGTGTCATCCTGTTGAACCGCCGCGGTTTCACAACGTTCGTCATGTGCCGTGATTGCGGAGAAGGATTGACATGCCCGCACTGTGCCGTCAACCTGACGTATCATCAATACGGTGAACGGTTGAAATGCCATTATTGCGGATACGAGATGGGGATGCCGTCGACTTGTCCGACGTGTAACAGCAAAAAAATCAAACAGTTCGGGACCGGTACGCAAAAAATCGAGACCGAGCTGTTGAACCGGATCCCTGAGGCGAGAATCATTCGAATGGACCAGGACACGACTTCTCGCAAAGGAGCGCATGAACAGTTACTCAAGCGTTTCGAAGAAGGCGAAGCGGATATTTTGCTTGGTACCCAAATGATTGCCAAAGGGCTCGATTTTCCAAATGTGACACTCGTTGGGGTGTTGGCAGCCGATGCGACGCTCGGGATGCCTGATTTCCGGGCGACCGAACGAACGTTTCAACTCGTTACGCAAGTGGCCGGCAGAGCGGGCAGAGGGAAGCTTCCGGGAGAGGCGTTCGTCCAAACATATAACCCGGACCATTACGTGATCGAGACGGCGAGTCAGCATGACTACGAGACGTTTTTCGCGAAAGAGATGCAACTCAGGCAAGTCGGGAATCACCCGCCGTACTGGTATGTGACGCTCGTGACGTTCGCTGCGGAAAGTCCGCTCGTTGCCAAAGCGGAGGCGGAAGTGTTCGCATCTGACTTTTTGAATGCACACGTTGAGCAGAGCCGGTTGGCCGGACCGATGCCGGCTCCACTTTCGAAATTGAAGAACCATTTCCGGTATCAGGTGTTCATCAAAACGAAGCAACCCGAACCGTTATATGAAGAGCTGGCGCGACTGCAACAAGCCCGTGCCAAAGCAATTAGCAAAAAAGAATATCAAATGAGTATCGATGTGAACCCATACGTATTCATGTGAGGTGGAAAGAAATGTATAAAGTAGTAGAAGTACCAAATGATATTTTACGTGTGACATGTGAACCTGTGACAAAATTTGATAAAAAATTGCGCCAAACAGTCGACCGTCTGTTCGATACGATGTACGAATATGACGGGGTCGGCGTCGCAGCACCGCAAGTCAATTTGAACCAGCGATTGGCCGTCGTGCATACAGACGATGAAACCGGTCCTCTCGTTTTAATCAACCCTGAGATTGTGGAGGCATCGGGTCACGAGGTCGGACTTGAAGGTTGTTTGAGTATTCCAGGCGAATTCGGCTTCGTTGAACGTCATGCCTCGATCGTTGTTAAAAACCAGGATTTAAAAGGACGGACGCATACGGTTAAAGCGAGCGGATTTTTCGCCCGGGCGATTCAACATGAGATGGATCATTTAGACGGTGTGCTCTTTACGGACAAATTAGCCGTACCGAACGCAGGGAAAGATAAACGGATCGTGTTCATGGGAACACCGACCTTCGCGGTATCTGTCCTTGAGCGTCTGCTGCAAGAAGGGTACAATGTCGTAGGTGTCGTTTCTCAACCGGATAAACCGGTTGGGCGAAAACGCGAGTTGAAACCGACCCCGGTCAAAGAATGTGCCCTCCGTCATGGAATTCAGGTGCTTCAACCGGAAAAAATTCGAACAGATTATCAAGCTGTCCTTGATTTAAATCCTGATTTGATTGTGACTGCGGCATACGGGCAAATCGTACCGACCGAACTGTTGGACGCACCCCCACACGGCGCAATCAATGTGCACGCCTCGCTTCTTCCAAAATACCGTGGTGGCGCACCGATTCACCAAGCCATCCTTGATGGAGAATCAGAGACGGGTGTAACCATCATGTATATGGTCGACAAACTCGATGCCGGTGATATGATTGCCAACACGATTGTGCCGATTGAAGAGACGGACACAGTCGGTACACTGTTCGATAAATTGGCGGAGGCAGGCAGTGACTTGCTCATTCGTACCCTGCCAGCATTTTTAGAAGGTTGGATTGAAGCGGTTCCGCAAGATGAGCGGGAAGTGACATTCGCTCCGAACATCAGCCGGGAACGTGAACAAATCGATTGGGCGAACGATGGGGAAGTCATCTATAATCATATTCGCGGGATGAATCCATTCCCGACCGCATATACCATCATGGACGGCGAACGAGTGAAACTGTTTATGAGTGAGAAAACGACAGGGACGGGCGAACCGGGAACCATCATTCGATTAGAAGAAGATGGATTTGTCGTCGCTACCGGGAATCATGTCGCCATTAAAGTGACGGATCTTCAACCTGCCGGTAAGAAACGAATGGATGGTGCTACATTTATGCGTGGTGCCGGGCAGAAGCTGACGGTCGGTGAACGATTAGGAGGAACACATGAACGTACGTGAAGCAGCACTAGACACGCTGATCAAAATCGAACAAGGCGGCGCATATTCGACGATCGCCGTGAATGATTTATTGAAACAAAAGAAACTGGCCGCAAAAGATACGGGACTCTACACGGAACTTGTGTACGGGACACTCAGTCATAAAGGGACGCTCGATTATATTTTAAAAGAGCGCATCCGCTCGCCGAAAAAGTTAGACAAATTCGTCCTTCCGTTGCTTCGAATGAGCGTCTATCAGCTATTCTATTTAGATAAAATTCCGGATCGGGCTGTTTTACATGAAGCAGTGGAGATTGCGAAAAAACGAGGACATCACGTGGGGACGAGTAAATTTGTCAATGGCGTGTTGCGAAACGTGATTCGTGAAGGGTTCCCTGACTTCAGTCATTTGACTGATGCCGAACGCATCTCGATTGAACACAGTCACCCCGAGTGGCTCGTTTCCGATTGGATTGAAACGTACGGTGTTGAGGCGACTGAAGCCATGTGTAAAATAAACAATGAACCGGCTCCCGTGACGGTACGGGTGAATCGGAAGCAGGTGACCGTAGAAGAGATGATGAATCGGTTGGCTGAGGAAGGTGTGATGACTTCCCGTTCGGAGTTGTCAGTCGATGGATTGGTCGTCGAATCCGGAAATGTCCACTCCACTTCCTTCATTGAGGACGGGTATTTGTCCGTCCAGGACGAAAGTTCGATGCTTGTTGCAGATGCGGTAGGCGTAAGTCCGGATGACCGTGTATTAGATGCGTGCGCAGCACCAGGCGGAAAAGCGATGCACACCGCAGAACGGATGAAAGACGGCACGTTGACGGCGCTCGACCTTCATCCGCACAAGGCCAAACTGATTGAACAACAAGCAAAACGATTACACATCGATGGAGTGACCGCACTTGCCCTTGATGCCCGTCTTGCCGGTGAACAGTTTGATCAGGAAAGTTTTGACCGCATCATTTTGGACGTCCCTTGCTCCGGACTCGGTGTCATCCGACGTAAACCGGATATTAAATGGACGAAAGATCGGGCTGCATTAGCCGGTCTTCCAAAGATTCAACGTCAAATCATCGATGCTGTATTGCCACTATTAAAACCAGGTGGTACGCTAGTTTACTCGACATGTACAATCGACCCGTCTGAAAATGAGGCGCAAGCGGATTATATCTTGTCAAAAGGACTGGAATGGGACGCGACACTTCGCGACCGCCTTCCGTCATCTGTCCGATCGATGGTGACATCGGAGCGTGCAGAACTCAAATTATTACCGACGACATTTGGTACCGACGGCTTCTATATTGCCGCATTTAAGAAAGAGGTATAAACATGAATCCAAAAGCAGTAGAAAAAAATCCTTTAATCGGCGCTAAGCCGTCACTCTATTCCCTTACATTCCCTGAACTCGAACAGTGGGTGGTCGAGGCAGGAGAAAAATCATTTCGTGCGAAACAATTATATGACTGGATGTACGTGAAGCGCGTGACGTCGTTTGATGACATGACGAACGTTCCGAAAGCACTCCGTGACAAACTCGACGCGTCGTTCCAATTGACGACGTTGAAGGAATTGGTCAAACAAGAATCACAAGACGGTACAATCAAATTCTTATTTGAACTTCAAGACGGTTATTCCATTGAAACGGTACTCATGCGTCATGAATACGGAAACTCGATTTGCGTCACGACACAAGTCGGCTGCCGCATCGGCTGTACGTTCTGTGCGTCTACGCTCGGCGGATTGAAACGAAACTTAGAAGCCGGTGAAATCACGGCACAAGTACTCGACGTTCAACGCGCGCTCGACGCGACAGGTGAACGTGTCGATTCAATCGTCGTTATGGGAATCGGCGAACCGTTCGATAACTATGATGAGTTGATGCGATTCTTGCGCACAGTCAACCACGATCACGGACTTAACATCGGGGCGCGCCACATTACCGTCTCGACGAGTGGAATCGTTCCGAAAATTTACAAGTTCGCAGATGAAGGGATGCGCATCAACTTTGCGATTTCACTTCACGCGCCGACGACTGAACTTCGTACACGCCTCATGCCAATCAACCGTGCCTTTAATTTGGATAAATTGATGGATGCAGTCCGTTATTACACGGAGAAGAGTGGACGACGAATCACATTTGAATATGGCTTGTTCGGTGGAGTGAACGATACGGAAGAGCATGCACATCAATTGGCTGACCTCTTGAAGGGGATTAAATGTCATGTCAACTTGATTCCAGTCAACCACGTACTTGAACGAGACTATGTGCGTACACCGAGAGCTCAAATCTTTGCCTTTGAAAAAGTGCTGAAAGACCGCAACGTCAATGTGACGATTCGTCGCGAACAAGGTTCGGACATTGATGCAGCATGCGGTCAGCTTCGAGCGAAGGAGCGCGAACAAGAAACGAGGTAACGAGAAAGATGGAATTTGCATTTCGAACAGATCGCGGGCGAGTGAGGACGCAAAATGAGGATGCCGTCTTGATCGTCGGGGATGAGCATGCCGGGATCGCCCTTGTTGCGGATGGAATGGGCGGACATGAAGCGGGAGAGGTCGCCAGTCAAATTGTCATTGAACAATTTCGGCGGGCGTTCCCGTCGCTTCCGTCGACGCCTTTAGAAATTGAGCAATGGTTTCGTGAGCAAATCAATCAAGCGAACGGACAAGTGCTAAATTTTTCCAAACAGGCCAACTTAATCATGATGGGAACTACGGTGGCCGGAATATGCTGGCATGGAGAGACGATTGTGATCGTCCATGTAGGCGACAGCCGGGTATATGCGCTTCAAAATGATGGCTTGAAACGATTGACTGAAGACCATTCCTACGTCAATGTATTAAAGCAATTAGGTGAGTTGACCGAGGAAGAGATGCGGGTCCATCCGAAACGGAATGTCATCACACGTGCCATCGGATCTAGTGAGCATGTCGAACCCGACATACAAGTGTTAGCCGATCCTGAATTCGATACGATGCTCATCTGTACAGATGGGTTGACGACACATTTGACAGATGAAGCGATTCGTGACGTCTTACAACGGTCTGCTACCGCTGACATGAAAGCGGATTGGTTAATAGAAGAAGCGAATCAATTGGGAGGGAGCGACAATGTAACCGTTGCCCTCGTTCAATTTACTGATAGAAAGAGAGGATGAATCCGATGCGAAGCGGAGACCGAATCAACGATCGTTATCGGATCGAACAGCAAATCGGCAGCGGAGGCATGGCAAATGTCTACCGGGCTCATGATGAGATTTTAAACCGAACCGTCGCCATCAAAGTGTTACGATCTGAGTTCTCGCACAATGAACAATTTATACGAAGGTTCGAACGCGAGGCACATGCGGCAACGAGTTTGAACCATCCAAATATCGTCGCCATCTACGACGTGGGTGACGAAGATGATTTGTACTATATTGTCATGGAACATGTGGATGGCATGACGTTGAAGCAATATTTGCAAGAAGAATACATATCTGTCGATGAAGCGTTACGCATCATGGGGCAGATTTGTGATGCGATTGATCATGCGCATGCGAACCGAATCATTCATCGGGATATCAAGCCACAAAATATGATGATTGACCAGACTGGGAATGTGAAGGTGACAGACTTTGGGATTGCCGTGGCCATGTCGAATGCGACGTTGACCCATACCATGTCTGTATTGGGGTCGGTGCATTATTTCTCTCCCGAACAGGCAAGAGGGAAGTTTGCCGACGAAAAGTCAGACATTTATTCGCTAGGTGCGGTCTTATACGAACTTGTCACAGGACGTGTTCCGTTTATCGGTGAGACACCTGTCGCGGTGGCCCTTCAGCATTTACAGGACGATCCTATCCGGCCGATGGATTTGAACCCGAATGTTCCACAGGCACTGGAAAACTGCATTACGCAAGCGTTGGCGAAATCGCCTGGAGAACGTCACGCCTCGGTGGCGGCTTTCAAAAAAGATTGCATGACCTCACTTAGCCGGGAACGGAGCAATGAACCAAAACGGTCTCTCACGGATGAGGACCCGTTCGATAAAACGCTGGTCATGGCACCGATTGTCACAGATGAAGTGAAGGAAAAGCAACGTCCGGTAACGCCAATCGCATCTACAGAAGAGACACCGGTCTCAAAAATCACACCACCGAAGAAAAAGAAACGAAAATGGTGGATTTGGCTTTTACTCGTGATTGTGTTGATCGGCGGAAGTATCACGGCCTACGTCGTGGCAGACGAGATGTCCCGTGCAGTCGTACCGGATGTGGTCGGAATGAGTATCGGTGATGCGACGACGGAACTGGAGGCGTCCGGTTTTGAAGTTGAAGTAACCGAACGTTCGAGCGACAACATTGAAGAAGGAAATGTGATTTCGCAAAATCCGCAGGAAGGGCGTAAACCGAAACGGGGCACTACGGTCAACATTGTGGTGTCAGCAGGGAAAGATACGGTTGATATGCCGAATGTGGAAGGCTTGTCACAGACGGCTGCCGAGCGGATGTTGAAGGACTTGGCTTTCATCGATTTGGAAATCAAAACAGAGCCGTCTGAAACAGTCGATAGCGGCGATGTCATCTCTCAATCGATTGACCCAGGGGATGAAGTCATTCCTTCGGAAGTGACGGTGACGCTCATCGTCTCAACCGGTAGTAATAAAGTAGAACTGGCAAACTTGGCCGGCTATACGTTTGAAGAAGCAACGACCTATGCGGAGCAGAATAAATTGAAAATCGTTCGCCGTGATGAATTTTCAACGAGTGTACCGAAAGGGCAAATCATTCGTCAGCTTCCGACCGCTGGAACCGCGGTTGACCCGGATACAGAGCTTACTGTCATCGTCTCGGAAGGGGTAGAACCTACGGACGTTTCGATCGAACGGGAAGTCGACGTAGAAGTCGAACAACCAGGAAACGGGAAAAAATCAAAATCGGTTGAAGTCGTCATTCGTACGGTCGATGCGAGAGGTGAAATCGAAGTATTACGTGACAAAATTACGGAAACAACGACATATTCCTATACGCTCGTCATTGCTCCGGATGAAGTGGGGACAGCAACGATTGAAGTAAATGGTGATGTCGTTCGGACCGACTCCGTCACATACGCTCAAGCAAAAGAAGCACAATAAGGGATGGCGGGAACGTCATCCTTTTTTTAAAGGAGGACCATGAATGAAAGGGACAATCATTCGTCTGCAAGGCGGGTTTTATGATGTCATGACGGAAACGGATCAAGAGATTCGCTGCCGGGCACGTGGGAACTTTCGAAAACGAAACATCTCTCCTGTGGTGGGGGATGATGTCGTCATTCAAGACCAAGGGGACGGGACCGGCTATATTTTAGAAGTCGAGGAACGTGAAAATCATCTCATTCGTCCACCGATCGCCAATATCGATCAAGCGTTTCTTTTATTCTCAGTGAAAGAGCCGGCTTTCTCTTATCACTTGCTGGACCGCTTTCTCGTCTTGATCGAATCGAAACAGATTCATCCGATCATCGTGTTGACGAAAATGGATTTGCTTGATGATGAAGAGACGGAAAAAATTCGTGAGGCAACGACCCTCTACCGTCGAATCGGCTATGAGGTCATCGAGACATCGACCGAATCGAGTGTTGGCGTTGAGCTGATCCGATCGGCATTCAAGCAGAAGACGAGCGTCTTTGCGGGCCAGACAGGTGTCGGCAAGAGTTCTTTGTTGAATGCGGTGGCGCCAGAGCTTGCATTGGCGACCGGGAAGATTTCAAAATCTCTCGGACGCGGGAAGCATACGACACGCCACGTCACACTCATTCGATTAGCGGAAGGGCTCGTAGCCGATACACCGGGCTTTTCGAGTTTAGAGTTTCCACAAGAACTTGAAACGGAAGAATTACGCTGGTGTTTCCCTGAGTTCGTCGAGCTGCATGATGAATGTAAATTCCGTGGCTGCGTGCATATGAACGAGCCTGGGTGTGCAGTAAAAGCGGCAGTCGATTCGGGCGAGATCGCTTCCACGCGATATGAGAATTATGTTACGTTTATGGAAGAATTAAATGACCGAAAGCGGAGGTATTGAACAGATGATTAAAATTGCACCATCTATCTTGTCGGCCGATTTTGCCAATTTAGAAGCGGAAGTAAAAGCCGTTCAAGACGCCGGAGCGGACTATATTCATTTTGATGTGATGGACGGCCAATTCGTACCGAACATTTCGATTGGTTTGCCGGTTCTTGCTAGTTTGCGTGCGAAATCGGATATGGTTCTCGACGTGCATTTGATGATTGACCAGCCCGAACGTTTTGTCGAAGATTTCGTCAAGGCGGGGGCAGACATCGTGACCGTTCACGTTGAAGCGACGAACCACCTGCACCGTGTCTTGCAACAAATCAAAGCTGCCGGAGCCAAATGTGGAGTTGTTTTGAATCCGCACACACCGCTCTCAACAATCGAGCACATCCTCGGGGATGTAGACATGGTTCTTCTCATGACAGTAAACCCTGGATTCGGGGGACAGGCATTCATTGAGTCTGTCGTACCTAAAATTTCAGCGTTGAGTGAAATGCGTGCGGCGCGTCAACTCGACTTTGAGATTGAGATTGACGGAGGGGTGAACCCGGAAACGGCGAAATTATGTATCGATGCAGGAGCTGATGTACTCGTTGCCGGTTCTGCCATCTACAACCAACCGGATTATAAAGTCGCAATCGATAGCATTCGCGACGCATCTCGTGTATAATCGAAGTCAGAACAACAAGATAGAGTCGCAAGGGGTGTCACATGATGTGGCTGAGAGGCATACGCTAACCCTTTGAACCTGTTCCGTTCACACGGACGTAGGGATGTGGCGAAAATGCACGTTGCGAATCCAAGCAGCATGGCGTTTACGTCATGCTGCTTTTTGTCGTTCATTATCATGAAGGAGGAGATTTTTATGAACCAACGATTTAAACTGCAAACGCTGATCGAAATTTCACTGTTTGCGGCGCTCGGGATCATTTTTGACTTACTGATTCCGTTTCGATTACCACAAGGAGGTTCGATCAGTTTAGCGATGCTCCCGATTTTCGTTATGGCATTCCGGCACGGGGTGAAAGGCGGACTGGCTACCGGTGCACTCGTCGGAACGATGCAATTCATGTTCGGGGTTTACATTTTTACACCTGTTCAATTTTTACTCGACTATACGGTCGCATTTGGATTGGTCGGAATGGCCGGCATCTTTGCCGGTCGTGTGAAACAGGCTGCACAGCAAGGGGCGATGAAAACATTGACCACGTATTTGATTCTCGGGTCTTTCTTGGGTGCATTCCTGCGTTTTCTCGCCCACTTCATCTCCGGGGTCGTCTTTTTTGCCGAATATGCTGAAGGTCCGGTCGTGACTTACTCGATCCTCTACAATGCGACGTACATGGTACCTTCCTTTATCCTATGTGCGATCGTGCTTGTCACGCTCTTTACGGCTGCGCCACGTTTTGTAAGTGTCGCGACAAGAGACGTACGGTAATGCGTGTACTCATCGTGGCGGCAAGTCCGGATCCTGTTCCGGACTTGCCGCATGACGCGGATGTGATCATCGGTGTGGACGGGGGATATCAAGTCCTGCTCGATAAAGGGATCACACCCGATCTGATCGTCGGTGATTTTGATTCGTTTACAGGGACAGTTCCTGCTGATGCCGTTCGCTATCCCTCAGAGAAAGACGTGACCGACCTTGAGATTGCACTTGAAGCTGCGCGGGAGCGAGGGGCGTCAGAGATTGAGGTTTATGGCGCACTCGGCGGAAGACTTGATATGACGTTAGGAAATATCGGGTTACTCGAGGCTTATCCGGAAATGAGGCTCCACGCTGTGGGGCAGGAGGTATTTCTCGCAACGGAAGGGGAACATTGGATCGAACGGAAAGAAAACCATTATCTTTCGTTCATTCCGTGGAAAGAGGCAACGCTCTCGATTGCCGGAGTCAAATATCCTCTCCGTCACCGAGCGGTGTTCAGTCATGAGGCGTTGACCATTTCGAACGAGTGGTCAGCGGATGTGGCCGAATTGAAGGTTCATCGTGGGAAAGTACTCGTCATGCTCATAAAAAAATAAACAAAAAAATCCCATCGGCGCATGCCGCTGGGATTTATTCGTTCGTGTATAAGTATTATACGCGTTCAACGAGACCTGATTTAAGTGCGCGAGCTGAAACCCAAACGCGTTTCGGTTTACCGTCAACGAGAATACGAACTTTTTGTACGTTTACACCCCAAGTACGTTTTGTCTTGTTAAGTGCGTGCGAACGGTTGTTACCTGATTTAGGTGATTTACCTGTTACGTAGCATTTACGTGCCATGCGTTTCCCCTCCTTTTTTATGTGGGTTCGTCCTAATAGACACTCGTTTATATTAGCACGGCTTTTTTATCGATGCAACTAGAAAATCGTACCATGACAAGAAAAAAACTTGACATTACTCTCAAGGATTTGAATAATGAATGAGGTTATGACGTTCATTGAACGATGTTTCTGGAGCAGGTTCTTTTAATAACTAGGTACTTATTGTAGAATATACTGTAGGAATCATTCCGAATAAAGGAGGCTACTCCATATGGCAATTGAAATGAAGACAACATATGGCAATATTGACATCACAAGTGACGTCATCGCGACGCTTGCAGGCGGTGCGGCGATGGAATGTTTCGGTGTCGTCGGCATGGCATCACAAGCACAGTTAAAAGACGGGATCGCAGAATTATTGAAACGTGAAAACTATGCGCGTGGAGTCGTCGTGCGTCAGGATGATGAAGACGTACATATCGACATGCATATCATTGTGAGCTACGGAACGAAAGTATCTGAAGTCGCATACAACGTGCAAAGCCGAGTCAAGTATACGCTCGGAGAAACTTTAGGATTAAACGTTTCGTCGGTAAATATATTTGTTCAAGGCGTTCGTCTGACGAATGACTGACGAATACGGAGGAGGATTTGGTGTGGGTTTAAAACGTTTAGATGGATTGGCGCTCGCGAACATGATTGCAAACGGAGCGGCCAACTTGAGCCAAAACGCGGATTATGTGGATTCGCTTAACGTCTTCCCGGTTCCAGATGGAGACACGGGGACGAACATGAATTTGACGATGACTTCAGGTGCCAAGGAAGTCGCGGCATTGAACACGGAAGATATCGCTGAAGTATCATCGAAATTCGCACGTGGATTACTCATGGGAGCACGCGGGAACTCTGGTGTTATTTTGAGTCAATTGTTCCGCGGATTCGGAAAAGCGGTTGAAGGAAAGACTGAACTTTCTACAGTCGATTTTGCCGAAGCGCTCAAACGCGGTGTCGACACAGCTTACAAGGCGGTCATGAAACCGGTTGAAGGGACGATTCTGACGGTTGCTCGTGAAGCGGCAGACGAAGCGCTCCTAGCGTCTGAGTCGACGAGTGATTTTAATGAATTTATGGAACGTGTCGTCGCGGAAGCGAAAGCATCACTCGATCGTACACCTGACTTGTTGCCGGTATTGAAAGAAGTCGGTGTCGTCGATTCAGGTGGTCAAGGACTACTCGTGATCTATGAAGGGTTCCTTGCGACACTCGAAGGGAAAGAACTTGAAAAGCCGCACGCTCCAGTAATGGACGCGTTGATCGAAGCAGAGCATCATGCTCATGCGGCTCAAGGCTTCATGTCGACGGAAGATATTGAGTTCGGTTACTGTACTGAAATCATGGTACGCTTCCAGGATGAGAAGTTGAAGGATGCCCCGTTCAATGAAGATGCATTCCGGAACGAATTGTCTGAGCTTGGTGACTCACTTCTCGTCGTCGCTGACGAAGAGTTATTGAAAGTCCACGTCCATGTTGAAACGCCGGGTGAAGTCATCACGAAAGGGCAACGCTTCGGTGAACTCGTTGCCGTTAAGATTGAGAACATGCGTCAACAACACTCGACAATTCTTGAAGAAGAACAAGGAGCAAACCAACATGGGGTTGCAGCTCCTGCCAAACCGAAAGCGCCATTTGCAATCGTGACGGTCGCGATGGGCGAGGGTGTCAGTGAATTGTTCCGTTCACTCGGAGCAGCACATGTGATTGAAGGCGGACAGACAATGAACCCGTCGACGGAAGATATCGTGAAAGCGATCGAGTCTGCAAATGCGGATCATGTCTTCATCTTCCCGAACAACTCGAACATCATCATGGCGGCTGAGCAAGCAGCATCTGTCGCACCATGTGGTGTATCGGTCATCCCGACGAAGACGGTTCCACAAGGTCTTGCTGCGGCAATCGCCTTCAACCCGGAAGCGGATGTGGAAATGAACGAACAAGCGATGAATACAGCGGCAAATACGGTCAAATCTGGCCAAGTCACTTACGCCGTTCGTGATACAAGTATCGACGGTGTCGAGATTCGTAAAGACGACCATATGGCAATCGCTGAGAAGAAAATTGTTGCGTCGTCACCATCGAGCCTTGAAGCGGCAAAACAACTTGTCGACGCTCTCGTCGATGCGGATGATGAAATCATCACGATTTTGACGGGTGAAGGTTCTTCAGAAGCGGACGTCGCTGAATTGACATCCTATATCGAGTCTGTGAACGATGAGATCGAGATTGAAGTTCATGACGGTAAACAACCGCTCTACTCCTACATTTTTAGTGTGGAATAAGCTGTTTCTAGTCCCTACCTTCTGTATAATGAAGGTAGGGCTTTTTTGAAAGGGGGAAAAGTGATGAAATATCGTAGCGTGTTTGATATTATCGGGCCGGTCATGGTCGGTCCGTCGAGCTCACATACGGCCGGAGCAGCCCGAATCGGTTTAATGGCGGGGAAACTGTTCGGTCGGACACCGAAAGTGGCTCGAATCACCTTTTATGGATCGTTCGCTGATACGTACCGGGGTCATGGTACGGACGTGGCGATCGTAGGGGGGATTATGGGGTTCGATACGTTCGATCTCAGGATTCCCGAGTCACTCGACATCGCTCGAGAGAAAGGGATAGAAGTTATCTTTGAGACGAGCGACTTATTGACCGAACACCCGAATACGGCTCGGGTCCATCTTGAGGATGAAGCTGGGACATTTGAGATTGTCGGGATTTCAATTGGAGGGGGAACGATTGAAATTTCGGAATTGAATGGGTTCCCGTTGAAATTGACGGGAGGTGGACCGGCGCTTGTTGTGTTACACCATGACCGCTTTGGGGCGATCGCGGCTGTGACGGGCGTCCTGGCCAACCATCAATTGAACATCGGCCATATGGAAGTGAGTCGTCATGAGAAAGGAAAACAGGCACTCATGGCCATCGAGATTGATGAACCGATCTCATCGGACGTTATTGCAGAACTTGAACGGTTGCCGCAAATCGAACGGGTAGCCATTTTTGGGGAATAAGGAGAATGCTTCATGTTTAAATCAGTTGAAGAATTAGTCACGATGGCAACGGAACGGGGGATTCCGATTTCAGAAGTGATGATTGAGCAGGAAATGCATGTCAGACGCTCGACACGTGAAGAAGTCGTGGGCATGATGGACCGGAACCTGGAAGTAATGGAAGAAGCGGTCGAACGGGCGCTTCAAGGCGTCACTTCGGTGACAGGGCTTACCGGGAATGACGCAGTGCTCATGCAAGAATATATCCGCTCAGGAAAGTCGCTTGCAGGGGATTTGATTTTGGACGCCGTCTCGAAAGCGATCGGAACGAACGAAGTGAATGCGGCCATGGGACGCATCTGTGCGACACCGACAGCGGGTAGCGCGGGCGTTGTACCTGGAACATTGTTTGCGGTGAAAGACCGGCTCGGTATGGATCGTGAGGCGATGGTCCGTTACTTGTTCACCTCAGGAGCTTTCGGATTTGTCGTAGCAAACAATGCTTCGATTTCCGGGGCGGCTGGAGGCTGTCAAGCAGAGGTCGGCTCGGCGACAGGGATGGCCGCTGCGGCGATCGTCGAGGCGGCAGGAGGCACGCCGGACCAGTCGGCGACTGCATTTGCGATCGCCTTGAAAAATATGCTTGGTCTGGTCTGTGATCCGGTTGCGGGTCTGGTCGAGGTCCCGTGTGTGAAACGAAATGCGATGGGCGGGGCGAATGCAATCGTTGCGGCGGATATGGCGCTTGCGGGCATTACCTCGCGCATTCCATGTGACGAGGTCATCTCTGCGATGCATGAGGTCGGGCAAATGATGCCGACCGCCTTGAAAGAAACCGCCCGTGGAGGACTGGCGAACACACCGACAGCCCGTCGGCTTGAACGAAATATTTTTGGAGAGAAAGAAGATGCCAAACAATGATGCAATCACGACTCTGAAAGGAGTCGGGCCGGAAATGGCTAAAAAATTAGAGACGATGGGTCTTGAGCGAATCGAGGACGTGCTGGAGCACGTCCCGTTTCGTTATGAAAATTATAATAGCGGCACGGTGACGACAGCCGTACATGGCGACCTCGTCAAATGGAGCGGGACGGTACAAGCGGAAGCGCTCGTCCGTTATTACAGTAAAGGGAAAAACCGTTTGCAGTTCCGACTCCTGCTTGAAGACCGCTATGCCGTACAAGTGACGATGTTTAACCGTGCTTTCTACAAAGATAAGCTGACAGTCGGGACGACCGTAACGGTGAAAGGGAAATGGGATATGAATCGGATGACGATCAGCGCTACCGATTTAGAGTTTGGCGAACAGTCAAACGGCCTGCAACCGATCTATTCATTACGGGCCGGGCTGACCCAAAAGAACTTTAGCCGCATCGTGAAACTGGCATTTGATCAGGTGGATGCGATTCCGGAACGTGTGCCGGAACCAATCCGTGCCCGATACCGGCTTGAAGACCGAATGTCGATGCTTCGCGGAATGCATTTCCCGGACACGGTGGCAACATACAAACAGGCAAGAAGAAGCTACGTCTACGAAGAATGTTTACTGTACCAATTGAAATTGCAGGCGTTTCGGAAAATGGAGCGCTCCGGAAACGGCCGGGCACTGACTTTAGACAAAGAGCGCTTAAATGATTTTGTCAGACATCTCTCTTTTCCGCTCACCGGTGCCCAGACACGGGTTGTGAGAGAGATTGTATCCGACTTGGAGAAAACGGAACGGATGAACCGCCTATTACAGGGGGATGTCGGGAGCGGGAAGACCGTCGTTGCCGCGATCGCCTTGTATGCGACTGTCATGGCAGGGTATCAAGGGGCACTTATGGTACCGACTGAGATTTTGGCCGAACAGCATGCGTCGTCTTTGCAGGAATTGTTTGAGCCATACGGAGTGACCATTGCTTTACTGACAAGTTCGGTGAAAGGAAAGGCACGAACCACCCTGCTTTCGGCGATTCGATCAGGTGAAGTGGATATCATCGTCGGCACCCATGCGCTGATTCAAGGACCGGTCGAGTTTCATCGGCTCCATTTGGCTATTACCGATGAACAGCATCGCTTCGGTGTGGAGCAACGGAAAATGCTCCGTGACAAAGCAGAGTTAGCGGATGTGCTGTATATGACGGCGACTCCGATTCCGCGGACTTTGGCAATCAGTGCGTTCGGGGAGATGGATGTCTCGACGATTGATGAGATGCCGAAAGGGCGAAAACCGATCGAGACGTACTGGGCAAAGAATGACCAGATTGATCGTGTCCACGCAATGGTCGACCGTGAGTTATCCCTCGGAAGACAGGCATATGTGATTGCGCCGCTGATTGAAGAATCCGATACACTTGAGGTGGAGAGTGCGACGGCACTTTATGAGCTGTTAAAAGAACGCTTCCCGGCCTATGCGGTCGGTCTGATGCACGGGAAGCTATCGAGCGCGGAAAAAGATGAAGTGATGAAATCGTTTGCCGAGAATAAAACGCAGATTCTCGTGTCGACAACCGTCGTCGAGGTCGGTGTGAACGTCCCGAATGCCTCAGCGATCATCATTCATGATGCGGAGCGCTTCGGACTGGCGCAACTTCACCAGTTGAGGGGACGTGTCGGCCGGGGGGCGCATCAGTCCTATTGTATTTTGGTCGGTGATCCGAAGTCGGATGTCGGGAAAGTCCGGTTGAAGACGATGACTGAAACGAATGATGGCTTCGTTCTCGCGGAAAAAGATTTAGAATTGCGTGGCGCCGGGGATTTCTTCGGAACGGCACAAAGCGGACTCCCGAGTTTCCGTGTCGCAGACCCGGTCCTCGATTTGAAGGTGATGGAGGTCGCGCGGCAAGATGCGGTGAAGTTGCTTGAAAGCGAAACGTTTTGGGAGGATTCGATTTATCAGACACTCCGCACCTATCTAAAACGGCTCGACCTGCTTGTTGGAGAAAGGTTAGAATAATACTTGAAAATGACGACTAAAGAATATATACTGCTATTAGTACCAGGTATTAAGTTCTTTAGCGAATAGTTTAGGAGGGAACTGAATGCGGGTACCTAAGAAAGAGCGGCAACGCTTGTTGCAAGAGACGATTGAACACAACCCGTTCATTAAAGATGAAGAACTGTCAAAACAGTTCTCCGTTAGCATCCAAACCATCCGGCTCGATCGAATGGAATTGAAAATTCCAGAGGTTCGGGAACGGATCAAACATGTGGCTTCTGAACACCTCGATGAAGTCAAATCGCTCGCTTTGAGCGAGGTCATCGGGGATATGATCGACTTAAAACTCGACGATTCGGCCATTTCTGTCCTCGATATAGAAAAAGAACACGTCTTTAGCCGTAACGAAATTGCCCGTGGACATGTATTGTTCGCGCAGGCCAACTCGTTAGCGGTGGCGCTGATCGACGATGAGTTGGCGTTGACCACTAAAGCGGAGATTCGCTTTAGTCGCCAAGTTCATCTCGGTGAGCGAGTCGTTGCCAAGGCTCGTGTCGAAAAACTTCGTCGGGACGGACGGACGGACGTGACAGTGGAAAGTTTTGTCGGTGAGGAATGTGTCTTCAATGGAGAATTCACGATCTATCGACGTGGTGAGGAGGAACAAGCATGAAGCTAGCGATTGATGCAATGGGTGGAGATCACGCACCAAAAGCAATCGTCGAAGGGGTCAAACAGTTCATAGAACAGTTCCCGAATACACAGATGGAGCTCTTTTTAGTCGGAGATGAAGTGAAGATTGCTTCCTACGGCATAGAAGACTCACGTGTGACGATTGTACCGGCGAGCGAAGTGATAACGGGAGAGGACGAGCCTGTCCGTGCGGTCCGCCGCAAAAAAGACAGTTCACTCGTCGTGGCTGCCCGACTTGTAAAAGAAGGAAAAGCCGATGCACTCGTGTCTGCAGGAAATACCGGGGCACTTATGGCGGCATCTCTTTTCATCATCGGGCGCATCCCGGGAATCGAACGCCCGGCGCTGTCTCCAACATTCCCTACATATACGGGCAATGGTGTCGTCGTATTGGATGTAGGGGCAAACCCGGACGCGAAAGCGGAACATTTGGTTGACTACGCAATCATGGGGTCGCTTTATGCGGAGCATGTGCGAGGAGTCAAACAGCCACGCGTCGCGCTCTTGAATATCGGAACGGAGGCTGGCAAAGGAAATGCGCTCACAAAAGAAGCGTTCCCCCTCCTTGAACAAGCACCGGTCCACTTCGTCGGTAACGTCGAGGCGAGAGAGGCGATGTCTGGTGACGTGGACGTCATCGTGACAGAAGGATTTGCCGGCAACATCCTGTTAAAAGGGGTAGAAGGCTCATCGGCCATGCTCATGAAGATGATGAAAGAGCAATTCACAAGTAATCTTGTCTCGAAGCTCGCCGCTCTCATCTTAAAACCGAAATTGACAAAATTGAAGCAAACGCTCGATTATCGAGAACATGGGGGTGCCGGCCTATTCGGAATCAACGCGCCGGTCATTAAAGCACACGGTTCAAGCGATGCCCTCGCCGTGATGAGTGCTTTGAAACAGGCGAAGATTATGGTCGACCATGATGTTGTCTCGAAAATCAAGCAAGCGAAAGCAATAGACTAATTGAAAGCAGGTGAGGACATGGGGAAAGTAGCATGGGTGTTCCCAGGACAAGGATCGCAGGCGGTCGGTATGGGACAGACGTTCTTGCATGACCCGGAAAACTTCCAAGCAATCGGTCGCCGACTTGGCTTCGACCTTCTTGATGTCATGTCGTCTGGTTCAAAAGAAGACTTACAGGAAACAGACGTAGCACAACCGGCCATCGTGACACATGCAGCAACGCTTGCCCTTGCTTACGAGAAGCAAGGCGCAAAACCGGATGTCGTCATCGGTCACAGTGTGGGCGAATATGCCGCACTTGTACTGGCTGGTGTCATCGATTTGGAGGAAGCGGCGGTGCTCGTACATGAGCGCGGAAAGTTGATGTCGACCGTCAAAGACGGTACGATGGCAGCGGTCGTCGGTATGACGGATTTACAGGAAGCGTTCCACATCACGGAAAAAATTAGTGCGAGCGGTGACTTAGTACAAATCGCAAACTATAATTGTCCGGGGCAATTCGTTATTTCTGGACATGTCGATGCCGTCAAGCAGGCGGGTGAAGAATTGAAGGCTGCCGGAGCCAAACGTGTATTACCTTTAAACGTGTCCGGAGCGTTCCATAGTTCTTATATGATGCCGGCTGCGACCCGCTTCAAGGACATCTTGGCCTCCTCACCGTTTCAACAGGCTTCAATCGACTTCATTTCGAACGTCGATGCAACGATTCATCGCGAACCGGTGAAATTGAAGGCGTTATTGACCGAGCAATTGTATGCCTCGGTCCGATTCGAAGACTGTGTCCGCAAGGCAATCGAAGAAGGTGTGGATACGTTCATCGAGTTCGGCCCGTCCTCACCGCTATCTGGACTGATCAAACGCATCGACGGAAACGTGACGATTCGAAAAGCGACAACCTTGGAAGAGGTTGTTGCGTTAGGAGGAGAAGTACGTGCATGACCATGTAGCCATCGTGACCGGTGCGTCCCGAGGAATCGGGGCCGCCATCGCGAAGCGTTTAGGGGAAGACGGCTTTCGGGTCGTCGTGAATTACTCGGGTAGTGAAGCAAAAGCACAGGCTGTCGTCTCTGCGATTGAAGAAAGCGGTGGAGAGGCGATTGCTGTGAAAGCGGACATTTCGAATGCGGATGAAGTGAAAGCGCTCGTTAAAACGACGCTGGACCAATTCGGACGCATCGACTGTCTCGTCAACAATGCCGGGATTACGCGTGACGGTTTGTTGATGCGAATGAAAGAGGCGGACTTCAACGATGTGTTGTCCACCAACTTGAAAGGGGCCTTCTTGACATCTCAAGCGGTGACGCGGTCCCTGCTCAAATCCCAAACCGGGCGAATCATTAACATCGCTTCGGTTGTCGGCATCACGGGGAATGCCGGTCAAGCGAATTACGCAGCGGCAAAGGCTGGCTTGATCGGCTTGACGAAATCTGTCGCACGGGAGTTGGCAGGTCGTCATGTGACGGTCAACGCCGTCTGCCCGGGATTCATTCAAACGGACATGACAGACGCCTTGACAGAAGCGCAGCGGGACGCTACACTCGAGCAGATTCCGTTTAAGCGTTTCGGACAAGTGGACGATGTTGCGAACCTCGTCTCGTTCCTGGCGTCAGAACAAGCCTCTTATGTGACCGGTCAGACGATTGCTGTCGACGGTGGCATGACGATGGCATAAAACAGAACTTTACCATTAGACTGACATTTTATATACTTTACTTGGAGGGATTTTATCATGACAAAAGAACAAATTTTAGTAGATGTGCAAGAAGCAGTGGCAGAAAAGCTTGGAAAAGATGTTTCAGAAGTGACACCTGAGAAATCATTCAAAGATGACCTCGGTGCGGACTCGCTCGAAGTGATGGAAATGGTCATGGACCTCGAAGACAAATTCGACATCACAATCGAAGACGAAGATGCTGAAAAACTCGCGACTGTTGGCGACGTCGTTGCCTACATCGAAACAAAATTGTAATCAAGCCTTCCCACCGCTCGTTCACGGGCGGTGGGCTTGTGCTTATTCACGGAGGGAATTATGACAAAAGACAAACGGCGGTTCGACCGTCAAAGCTCGGCGCAGCGTCGCCGGCGACAAGAGATCGAACGGGCACGGATCATCGAGCTGTTCAAGTCACTCGAAGATCGACTGGGCGTTCACTTTACAAATCAAGACTTGCTCATGCAAGCCTTTACCCACTCTTCCTATGTCAACGAACAGCGCGGTTTGCGAAAAGACAACGAACGATTAGAGTTTCTAGGAGATGCTGTACTTGAGTTGACCGTGTCCCGCTTTTTATATGAGACTTATCCGGAGCGCTCCGAGGGGGAATTAACTAAATTACGAGCGGCGATCGTATGTGAGCCGTCTCTCGTCAATTTTGCGGAAGCTTATGCTTTCTCTGAATTTATCTTACTTGGAAAAGGAGAAGAGTTGACTGGTGGAAGAAAACGTCCGGCACTTCTGGCCGACGTATTCGAATCTTATATCGGTGCTCTCTACTTGGACCAAGGGATTGAATCAGTGGAACGATTCCTCGCCGAAGCGGTTTTTCCGAAAGTCTTAGCCGGTGTGTTTGAAGAACAGACCGATTATAAAAGTCAGCTCCAAGAAAGTGTACAACGTGAAGGTCTCGGTCCGGTCTCGTATGAAATCATTGAGGAAAAAGGACCGGCGCATAGTCGTGAATTCGTCGCGCACGCCCGTCTCTCTGACGGGATCGTCGGGGAAGGGGTCGGCCGTTCGAAAAAAGAAGCCGAACAGCTTGCAGCGAAAGAAGCGCTCATCGCCTTTAATCGTAGCTATGCGGATCTATAAAAAACTATAAAAAGAAGTGGGTGCCGAGTAATTTCGGGACCCACTTCTTTTTATGTCAATTGTCCGAGTTCTTCAACGATGCCGTCGACTTCTGAAAGGGAAAGTGAGGCTCTCCCCATCACGTAATCGTAAATTTCTTTTACGGCTGTTGCATCGGCTTGATTATATTCTTCCGCCTTGATTGCGCCGCGATTGATGATGTTCATTTTATCAAGGATGGCTTCGATCATTTGTTCGTTTGTCATCTGTATACCCCTTTCTACAGTTCTTTTAAGAATAGCATGATTCGGGCATTTTGACGAACTGGTAACTGTGGTAAAATAAACTGATGAATGCTTACTGCGGATAGGATGGTCACGATGCACTTAAAACGAATCGAACTCGCTGGCTTTAAATCATTTGCCAAGCGGATTGAATTAGATTTTCGTCCCGGCGTCACTGCGGTGGTGGGACCGAACGGAAGTGGGAAATCAAATATATCGGACGCTGTTCGCTGGGTACTCGGGGAACAGTCGGCCAAATCGCTCCGTGGAGCGAAAATGGAAGATGTCATCTTTGCGGGTAGTGAAGGGGAGAATCACCGGAACGTCGCGGAAGTGACGTTGGTTCTTGATAACCGTGATGAACATTTACGTCTTCCATACGAAGAAGTGAGTGTGACGCGTCGTGTAACCCGTAGTGGGGACAGCGATTATTTTTTGAATAAAAAACCATGCCGATTGAAAGATGTGATTGAGCTCTTCATGGATACCGGCTTATCGCGGGATGCGTTTGCGATCATCGGTCAAGGCCGTGTCGAACAAGTCATCTCGGGGAAACCGGAAGACCGTCGTGCCGTCATCGAAGAAGCGGCAGGCGTATTAAAATATCGTCAACGGAAAAAACAAGCTGAACGAAAGCTCCAGGATACAGAGTTGAATTTGTCTCGGGTGGACGATATTCTGTTCGAGCTCGCTGACCGGGTCGAACCGTTACGCGAACAGGCAGCACTCGCGAGGGAGTACCAGGTCGCAAAAGCCAGACATGATGAATTGGAGACCGGGATCCTCGGTGCTGAAATCAAACTTCTCCATACCGAAATCGGTCAGGCGACAGAACGTCGTCTCCAGGCTGATTCGAATCTTGAGCAGCAAGATGCAAGTTTAAGTGAGTTACTGGAAAAGCGGACAGCACTCGAGACGTCTTTAGCGACGATGCGCGAACAATTGACCTCGCTTCAATCGGAAGAACGGGAGCAAACAACGGCTGTCGAACGATTGGTCGGTGACATCAATCTGGCGAAAGCGCGTGAAGAGCACGGCGCTGAAATGAAGGGCCGCCTCGAGCGCCAGCGTGATGAGATTGAACAGGAAGTCACGCAACTCGAAGGACGCTTAGCCGTCGTCGAACAGGAATTGGCAGACAAAACAAGAGCACTGCAAGCTGTCGAGTCGACACGGGCAGGACTTGAAGCAAAATTGTCTGACGCAACGCGGGACTTTGCCACAGAAATCGAACAACTGCAAAGTGAGGCGTTCGAGCTCGCGACGGCACGTGCGACGCTCAGCAACCAACAAAAACGCGAGCGTCGTGATATCGAATTGGCTGAAGAGGCTAGAGAGCGACTTCTCCATGAAAACAAACACCGCTTGGAAGAACGGACGTCTCAAGTGGCGTCACTTGAAACAGAACGCCGAAAATTCGAGGAGGTCCAATCCGAGTGGACGCGTCTGAATGAACGTGAATCTGAGCTGGTAGAGCAGGAATCGACGACCCGCGACAAACTGGACCGGGCTGAGAAGTCATACCACGATCTCGATCGTCGTCGTCAGAAGACGGAAGACCGGATTGAGATGCTTGAGCGGATGAAGCAGTCGTACGAAGGGTATTTCCATGCCGTTAAATTCGTTTTGAAAGACCGTTCGCCTGGTGTACTTGGTGCGGTTGCCGAATTGATTCGTGTCCGTCCATCTTACGAGGCGGCCATTGAAACCGCACTCGGGCAGACGCAACAACATATCGTCGTAGAAGATGAAGCGGTCGGTCGTCGCGAAATCGATCAATTGCGTAAAGCCAACGCAGGACGTGCGACGTTTGTCCCAATGACGACGGTGAAAGAACGATACGTGCCATCGGAAGTCATTCATCGTCTCGAGTCGATGCGTGGGTTTGTCGGCGTTGCCTCAGATTTGGTCGATACAGATGAACGTTTTGAAAAATTGAAACGCTCGTTACTCGGTGCGGTCATCGTTGCCGAAACGTTAGAAGTGGCGAACCGGATTGCCCAAACGACGGGCTATCGTTTCCGTATCGTCACCCTCGAAGGCGATATCGTCAACGTCGGTGGTTCGATGACGGGGGGTAGCCGTAAACAAGGTGTCGCGCTGTTTACCCAGTCACGGGAATTGGATGACTTGAAGCAAGGGCTCACGCAAGGAATGGCCATGCTCCACGAACAACGCTTACGCGTCAATGAATATTCGGAAGAACTGACACGTGTGAATCAAGAGTTGAAATCTCTACGTATCGAGAAACGTTCCGTCGAGGAAGCGCTTCGCGCAGCCGAGGCGTCGTATCGAACGATGGAGCGTGCTACGCAGGATGCCAAATCGCAGCTCGAGCTGTATGATCACGAAATGAACCGATATGAAAAGACGATTGAAGCGGCGACTGCAGAACTGGAGCGGATCACGGTCTCATTACAAGAAACAGACGAACTACAGTCTAAAATCCGTGAGCAACTCGAATCACTTCGTGAAGAACAGGCGAAAGGCGCCGAGACGACGGAGCAGATTCAAACGGCGATGCGGCAAAATGAGTTGGATGTCCAGCGTCATACACTCGAACAAGAACGCGTCCAGCATGAGGTGGACCGCTTGGTGTCTGAGCGAGACCGCCAACAAGAACGACTTGCCCAAATCCGGCATGAACTTGAACGTCTTGAGAGTGGGGATGTCGTTTCCTCTGAAGAGCTTGAACGGAAACATGTCGTCGCTGTAGAGGCGCTCGAGACGCTCCGGACGCAACTTGAACAACAAACGGGAGCGCTTCGGACGGAAGAAGAAGCGTACCGGATTATGCGTCAACGTGTCGATCAGGCGACTGAGGCTCGTCGCCAGGCGGAAGGGATTGTGCGCAAAGCTGAAGCAGAAACGAAAGAGTTGGAGTTGAAGCGACAGTGGAAGATGGATGCGCTTGAAGAGAACGGTCTTGTGTATGAATTGTTGCCTGAGCTTGAGATTCCGTTAGAAGAAGCGAAAGAAGAGTTTAAATTGCTCGTTCGCCAAATTGACGAAATCGGTCCGGTCAACATGAACGCCATCGAAGAGTTCGAGGTCGTCAACGAACGGTTCACGTTCTTGTCCGAGCAACGGGATGACCTGGTCAATGCCAAACAGGATCTTTATGAGGTCATTAATGAGATGGACCAGGAAGTGACGCGTTTGTTCAAGGAGACATATACGACCGTCCGCATGCACTTCAAGCAGACGTTCACCGAATTGTTCGGAGGTGGCGAAGCTGACTTGAAGCTTGTGGATGAGACCGACCTGCTCAACACAGGGATCGACATTGTGGCAAAACCACCAGGGAAGAAATTACAAACGCTCAGTTTATTGTCCGGTGGAGAGCGTGCATTAACTGCCATCGCCTTGTTGTTCGCGATTTTGAAAACACGGCCGGTACCATTTTGTGTGCTCGATGAGGTTGAGGCGGCGCTCGATGAGGCGAACGTCCATCGATTTGGGGAATACATTCGTACGCTCTCAATCGATACGCAGTTCGTCATCATCACCCACCGTAAAGGGACGATGGAAGCGGCGGATACATTATATGGCGTGACGATGCAACAGAACGGAGTCTCCGAAGTGCTTTCGGTTGAACTATCTGAAGCAAAACGTGTCATAGATGAAGAAGAGATGGAGGAATCACGTTGAGTTTTTTTAAGAAATTAAAAGAGAAGTTATCGACATCGACACAGGAAGTGTCTCAAAAGTTTACGGATGGACTGACGAAAACGCGTGACGGATTTGCAAGTGCCGTCAACGATCTCGTCTATCGTTTCCGGGAGGTCGATGAAGACTTCTTTGATGAATTAGAAGATCTACTCATTCAGGCCGACGTCGGGGTGACGACGACGATGGACCTCGTCGAGGATTTGAAAGAAGAAGTGAAACGCCGTAATTTGAAAGACCCTGTTGCGGTACGGGATGCGCTTGTCGAAGTGGTGGCGAACCGTCTGCAAGAAGACGAGTCAGACCGTGAACTCAACATGCAGGACGGGCTCACTGTCATCTTGTTTGTCGGGGTCAATGGTGTCGGGAAGACAACAACGATCGGCAAGCTGGCGCATCAATTGAAGTCAGAAGGACGTTCTGTCATGTTGGCCGCCGGTGATACGTTCCGTGCCGGTGCGATTGAACAGCTTCAAGTATGGGGAGAACGTGTCGGCGTCCCTGTGATTCGACAAACGGAAGGCTCCGACCCGGCAGCCGTCGTATATGACGCCGTCCAATCTGCGAAATCGCGTAACATGGATGTACTCATCTGTGATACGGCCGGTCGACTCCAAAACAAAGTCAATTTAATGAAAGAACTCGAAAAAGTAAAACGGGTGATCGAACGGGAAGTACCGAATGGACCGCATGAAGTGCTACTCGCGTTAGATGCGACCACGGGACAAAATGCGATGATCCAAGCGAAGGCGTTCAAAGAAGCGACAAATGTGAGCGGAATCGTCTTGACGAAACTCGATGGTACGGCCAAAGGCGGGATCGTCCTCGCGATTCGAAATGAACTCGATATCCCTGTGAAATTTGTTGGACTCGGGGAGAAGATGGATGACCTGCAAGTGTTCGATCCGGAGCAGTTCGTCTACGGCCTCTTCGGGGACATCTTCGAAGAAAAAGAGCAATCGGATGATTCCGAAAAAGAAGAGTCAAACGAAGACCTCGCCTAACTTTTACTGTTAAGAAAAAAACTTGACAAGTTATAGGCACGGCTGTACTATTGGTAGTTGTAAAGGGATTTCACTTAACATGTGGAGGTGAAAGGTTTGACGCTCGAAAAAACGAATCGAATGAACTATCTCATCGATTTTTATCAAGCGCTCCTCACACCGAAACAGCGCAACTATATGTCTCTTTATTACCTAGATGACTACTCGCTCGGAGAGATTGCGGAAGAGTTTGAAGTCAGCCGTCAAGCGGTCTACGATAACATAAAGCGTACGGAAACGATGCTTGAACAGTACGAAGAAAAGCTCGGTCTATTCGAAAAATTCGAAGAGCGGCAGCAACTTCTTCAGACCCTCAAACGTCAAGTCGAGCTCACGGATGATGTGAGTGCCACGATTTCTGCGCTTGAGAATTTAGAGTAGGGGGCTGAAGCATGGCATTTGAAGGATTATCAGAACGGTTGCAATCGTCGCTGGCGAAAATGCGCGGCAAAGGGAAAATCTCTGAGGCAGATGTCAAAGAGATGATGCGTGAGGTGCGCCTCGCCCTCTTAGAAGCCGACGTCAACTTTAAGGTTGTTAAACAATTTGTCAACGATGTGAAAGAACGCGCGGTTGGACAGGACGTCATGAAATCACTGACACCTGGACAACAAGTCGTCAAAATCGTTCATGAAGAATTGTCGAACCTGATGGGAAGCGATGTCGTCCCGATCACTTTTAGTCCGAAACCTCCGACAGTCGTCATGATGGTCGGGTTACAAGGTGCCGGTAAGACGACGACGACCGGGAAGCTAGCGAACTTGATTCGTAAAAAGCATAACCGCAGTCCACTTCTCGTCGCGGCGGATATTTATCGTCCGGCGGCAATCAAGCAGCTCGAGACGCTTGGAAAACAACTCGATTTGCCGGTATTCTCACTTGGAGACCAAGTGAAGCCGGAAGAGATTGTCACGAAAGCACTTGAGTACGCAAAAACAAATCATCACGATTTCGTGTTGATCGATACGGCGGGTCGCCTCCATATTGACGAGACACTCATGGGTGAGCTTGAAAATGTGAAGACGATCGCCAAACCAAATGAAATCTTCCTCGTCGTCGATTCGATGACGGGTCAAGATGCGGTCAATGTGGCCGACAGCTTCAATGAGAAACTCGGAATCACCGGGGTCGTGTTAACAAAACTCGATGGAGATACACGTGGTGGGGCAGCCCTTTCAATCAAGGCAGTCACGGGAGCGCCGATTAAGTTCGTCGGTCTCGGTGAAAAGTTGGATGCCCTCGAACCGTTCCACCCTGAGCGCATGGCGTCTCGGATTCTTGGAATGGGGGACGTGCTCTCGCTCATTGAAAAAGCCGAGACACAGATGGACCAAGATGCCGCGAAAGAGCTTGAAAGCAAAATTCGTGACGCATCGTTCACATTCGATGATTTTATCGAGCAGTTGGGTCAAGTGAAAAACATGGGCCCAATCGATGAATTGCTCTCGATGCTACCTGGTGCAGGTAAGATGAAAGGGTTGAAAAACGTCCAAATCGACGAAAAACAACTCGATCACGTAGAGGCAATCATTCGTTCGATGACCAAACACGAGCGCGCGAATCCAGAAGTGCTCAACGCGAGTCGCCGAAAGCGAATCGCAAAAGGGAGCGGTCGCTCAATTCAAGAAGTGAACCGTCTCATCAAACAGTTCGATGACATGAAGAAGCTGATGAAGCAAATGTCAGGACAAATGAAAGGGAAGAAAAAAGGCCTAGGTCTTCCATTCTTCTAACAAAAACTTTTGTCAGTCGGACAAAAAAGCTGTATACTATTAAAGTTGTCAATTCTTAAACACATGATGGAGGTATATTACCATGGCAGTTAAAATTCGTCTTAAGCGCATGGGCGCAAAAAAATCACCTTTCTACCGGATCGTTGTAGCAGACTCACGTTCACCACGTGATGGTCGTTTCATCGAGCAAGTCGGTCACTACAACCCGGTTGCAAAACCAGAAGCAGAAGTTCGCATTGATGAAGAACTCGCGCTCAAATGGTTGGCAGACGGCGCGAAGCCTTCTGACACAGTACGTAACTTGTTCTCTAAAGCAGGGATCATGGAGAAATTCCACAACGCGAAAAACGCGAAGTAATCATGAGGCCGACCTTTTCTGAGGTCGGCCCATTTTTTTGAGGAGGGATAAGATGGAGTGGTTATACGTTGGTAAAATCGCCAATACACACGGCTTAAAAGGAGAACTCAAAATCCTCGCCGCAACTGATTTTCCCGAGGAACGGTTTAAAAAAGGAGCGGTTCTGTACCTGGATGTCGATGGGGACAAGAAAGAGCTTGAAGTGACGACATATCGTCCGCACAAGCAATTCCATCTCGTGACGTTCAAAGGGCTCGAAAACATTAACCTCGTGGAGAAGTATAAAGGATTGAAACTATACGTTCACGCAGAGGATGTACATGAACTCCCGGAGAACGAATATTATTATCACGAAATCATCGGGTGTGAGGCGATTGTCGATGGTGAGACGATCGGTATCGTCGATGACATATTTGAAACAGGGGCAAACGATGTTTGGGTCATTAAGCGACCAGGAAAATCGGACGCACTCATTCCATATATTGAATCGGTCGTAAAAGAAATCGATGTAGACGCCAAACGGGTCGTCATCACACCGATTCCTGGAATGATTGACGATGAAGATTGATGTCCTGACGCTGTTCCCTGAAATGTTTTCGGCGTTGGACCATTCCATCGTTGGCCGGGCGAAAGCGCTCGGACAGGTGGATATGACGTTCATCAACTTTCGGAACTTCTCAACGAACAAGCATCATAAAGTCGATGATTATCCATACGGCGGCGGAGCGGGCATGCTGCTCACACCACAGCCGATTTTTGATGCGTTTGACTCCCTTGAGGCGAAAAAGCCTCGAGTCATCCTCACAACTCCTACCGGGAAGCCGTTCAATCAACAGATGGCGGAAGAATGGGCACGTGAAGAGCATCTGATCTTTCTGTGCGGGCATTATGAAGGGTTTGACCAGCGCATCCATGATGAACTGGCGACCGATGAGGTATCGATTGGTGACTTCGTCCTGACGGGCGGAGAGCTCGCGACGATGGTGATGATCGATGCGACCGTGAGACTGCTTCCGGATGTACTCGGCGATCAGGCGAGTCATGAAGACGATTCGTTCTCGACCGGTCTCTTGGAATATCCGCATTATACGCGCCCGGCAGATTTTCGTGGGTTGAAAGTACCGGATGTCCTTCTTTCTGGGAATCATGCCAAGATTGAGACGTGGCGGCGCGAGCAATCACTCGAACGGACGTACCGACGACGGCCGGAGCTTCTTGACCGGATCGAGTTGCGTGATTCGGATAAAAAGTTCCTTGAATCGTTGCGCGATTGAAGAATATGTGCTATGTTTGAGCATGTGGGTTAAACCCATCGATTACCGATGTTCCGCTGTTGGATGCCTGGGCATATGAAGATATGAACATTGAAGAAAAAGGAGATATGATTCATGAACACACAAAAACTGTTCCGTGAAATCACAGAAGAACAATTCAAATCGGACGTACCTGCTTTCCGTCCTGGTGACACAGTACGTGTCCACGTTAAAGTTGTAGAGGGAACGCGTGAGCGTATCCAGATCTTCGAAGGCGTTGTCATCAAGCGTAAAGGTGGCGGCATCAGCGAAACATTTACAGTCCGTAAAGTATCTTACGGTGTAGGTGTTGAGCGTGCATTCCCGCTTCACTCACCACGCGTTGCACAAATCGAAGTTGTACGCTACGGTAAAGTTCGCCGTGCGAAACTTTACTACCTCCGTAACCTTCGCGGTAAAGCAGCACGTATTAAAGAAATCCGTCGTTAAGATGGGGACTGAGCTTGTCGCTTGCGACAAGCTTCTTTTTTTCTAGTACAATAAGTTCAAATGGATAGAGGAGTGAGTGAAGTTGAAAGAAGTGTTCAGCTGGTTGAAAGCAATCGTCGTTGCACTCGTGATTGCCTTTGTGATTCGAACATTTATTTTTGTTCCTGTGATCGTCGAGGGTGAATCGATGATGCCGACGCTCCATAATGCGGATCGAATGATTGTCAGCAAAATTTCAAACTACGTGGGAGAATTGGAACGCGGCGATATTGTCGTCTTCCATGCGACAGAATCTAAGGACTATATTAAACGTGTCATTGCCATTCCTGGTGATACGCTCGAATATCGTGACGATATGCTCTATATTAATGGTGAAGCTGTCGAAGAACCTTATTTGGAGGAGTTTCGTGCTCAAATGAACGGATTCCCGCTCACAGAAAACTTCACTCTCGAACAAGTGACAGGCGAGTCAGTCGTCCCTGAAGATTCTTATTTTGTCATGGGCGATAATCGTCAAAACTCGAAAGACAGTCGAGAAATCGGATTTGTCGGAAAAGAAAAGATTGTCGGCAAAACGAATTTTATATTCTGGCCGCTCGATGATTTCGGTACGGTAGAAGATTAAGGTGGTGCTTTTTTGGCAATTCAATGGTTTCCTGGCCACATGGCCAAAGCAAGAAGACAAGTTACTGAAAAATTAAAATTGATCGATGTCGTGATCGAGCTCGTGGACGCACGTGTCCCGCAATCGAGCCGTAACCCGATGGTTGATGAGATCACGGCAGGGAAGCCGCGACTCATCGTCCTCAACAAAGCGGACATGGCCGATCCCGTCGTGACGGACGCGTGGTTACGTGCCCTAAAGCGAGAAGAGGTCGAAGTCGTAGCAGTTGATGCGAAGCATAGCAAAGGCTTGAAACAGCTCATTACAGGCGCTCAAAAGTTGATGAAAGAAAAACATGATCGCATGCGTGAAAAGGGACGTAACCCTGGCCCAATCCGTGCCCTCATCATCGGGATCCCCAACGTCGGGAAATCCACGCTGATCAACCGTTTGGCAGGCCGTAACATCGCCATCACAGGGGACCGCCCCGGTGTGACGAAGCGTCAACAGTGGATCAAGATGAAAGGCGGCGAGATGGAACTGCTCGACACGCCTGGGATCCTGTGGCCGAAGTTCGAAGATCAGATCGTCGGATATCGTCTCGCCGCGACAGGCGCCATCAAAGATGAAATTTTGAACTTGGATGATATCGCGCTTTATACGGCACGTGAATTAAGCGCTCGTTATCCGGAACAATTGAAGGCTCGTTTTAAATTGGACGACCTTCCGGAGGACGGGGTGGAGCTGCTCGAGTTGATTGGAAAGAAACGTGGACTCATCAGTGGTGGGTACGTTGATTTCGAAAAAGCGAGTGAATTATTATTGAATGAACTACGTCATGAAAAAATCGGGCGCATCTCTCTCGAGACGCCAGAAGATCATGAAATGGCGTAAGCCCTGTGGAAACAGGGCTTTTTTGAATAGGAGGGGCACCGTGACGATTCAACAGATTAAACAACGATTGCAGCAAGTCCGATATGAAGAGTGGAATGACATTTTAATGGAGTTCGGGCAGGACCCGCGGGCGGGCGTTCAGGCACTGATCCGTCAGAAAGAACGGCAATTCAAACGGGAGCAGGAGCTACGGGAAGACTTTGAGCGTCGTATGCACTACGAGCGTGAGATGAAAGCGGAGGGACACGGACTCGTGGCAGGAGTCGACGAGGTTGGCCGCGGACCGCTCGCTGGTCCGGTCGTCGCTGCTGCTGTGATTTTGCCGGAGGGTTTTTATGCCGCCGGTCTGAACGATTCAAAAAAGATGACGAAAGCGGCGAGAGAAGCCGCATATGACTTAATCATGGAGCAGGCTACAGTCGGAGTCGGGATTGTGGAGGCTGGAGTCATTGATGACATTAACATCTATGAAGCGACAAAACTCGCCATGGGAGAAGCGGTTCGACAACTTGGTGATGTAGAGGCGCTTCTCATCGATGCGATGAAACTCGACTTGGACGTTCGCCAATTGTCCCTGATCAAAGGGGATGCGAAAAGTGTGTCGATTGCAGCGGCAAGTGTCGTCGCAAAAGTCGTTCGAGACAGGATGATGGAAGAGTATGCCGAACTTTATCCGGGTTATGGTTTTGAACGGAATGCGGGGTATGGAACGGATACCCACCTAAAAGGACTCGAACAATTCGGTGTCACCCCGATTCACCGACGTTCGTTCGCACCTATCAAACATATGTAAAGGAGTGGGGAGATGCGGGTCGATCATCAGGGGGTATTGCCGTTTAAAGTGACGGAACAGACCCCTCGTCAATTGTTGCTCGGCAATACGGTTGTCGGAAAAGTATTACAGTTGTTGCCAGGGAACGAAGCCGTCATGCAATTGCCACAAGGGTTGTTTCGTGTCGGGGTCAATGCGAACGTGAAAGAGAACGTCACGTACAAAATGGTCGTGACCGAGGTCGAGCCTAAGCTCGTTTTAAAGGTTGTCCCTCAGTCGACCGATACCAGTCTTCAAATGAGGTCGCCCCTACAAATTCTGGGCGAACAGCTCGCACGATTGATGCGGGAACCACAACAGACTCCGGACTCTCTCCAAGCAGCTGGGAAGAAGGCACTTGAGAGCGGGGCGGGGAGCGACGTGAAGGCGCTCGTCGGTGAACTGTTCAAGGCGAAAGGGGATCTGAAGTTCGAGCAATTCGTCCGAGCACAAGAAGCGTTCAATGCGGCACAGTCCCCACCGTACGTTGCACAAGCATTTCACATACCGCAAGTTGGTCCGTTTGAACACGTTCAATTTCGAATCGAGGCACCGAAACGGGAGGCGATTGATGCAGACCACGCGCGAATCGTCCTGTTTTTGGAGACACCGCGCTTTGGCGAGACCGGGGTTGATTTACTCATACAAAAACGCTATGTTTCCGTCAAAGTGTATAATGAACAGCATGATTTGTCCTCCTATGTCCGTGCATATGAACCGTTGCTAAAAGCCGGGATAAATCGGCTCGACTACGAATTGTCCTCTTTTTCATATGAAGAAAAACGAGAGCGTGTGCCGGAAGTATTTGCCCCTCTCGGAAAGGTGGATTTTCAAGTATGAACGATAAGAAACGGGCCATCGCGCTTTCGTATGAGCAATCGATGGAGTCTCCTCATGTAGTCGCCAAAGGGGCAGGACTTGTCGCAGAACGCATGCTTGCCCTTGCACATGAGAATGGTGTGCCGGTTCACGAAGACCCGGCGCTATTGGCGTTACTGTCTTCCCTGGATATCGAAGACCAAATTCCGGAAGAATTGTATCAAGTAATTGCGGAACTTTTTGTGTTTCTGTATAAGATGGAACAAGATAAGATTCAAGATGTCCAGGGGTAGATGTGAAAAAAAGATGAAAACTTAAAGCAAGAACAATAGACAGCGCTTTCAGTTTTTCGTTACAATAGACGTGCCGATATTAAAGGGGACTAAGGGGGAAAACATATGAATATCCATGAGTATCAGGCGAAAGAATTGTTAAGAGAATTTGGGGTGGCCGTACCGACTGGCTATCCGGCATTCACCGTCGAGGAAGCTGTGGCAGCTGCTGCGAAGCTTGAAGGCGAAGTGAAAGTAGTTAAAGCACAAATTCATGCAGGTGGCCGCGGGAAAGCCGGCGGTGTCAAACTTGCTAAGACAGACGAAGAAGTGAAGCAATACGCTTCAGAGATTCTCGGTAAAACGCTTGTGACACATCAGACTGGTCCGGAAGGAAAAGTCGTGCAACGTCTTTATATCGAAGAAGGATCTGCCATTGACCAAGAATTTTACTTAGGACTTGTGCTTGACCGTTCGATCGGCCGAATTGTCATCATGGGTTCATCTGAAGGTGGTATGGACATCGAAGAAGTCGCTGAACATACACCGGAGAAGATTCATAAGGAAGTTGTCGACCCGGTTGTGGGCTTGCGTCCATTCCAGGCCCGTCGTCTTGCTTTCAAGATGGAAGTTCCGACGAAGCTTGTCAACAAGTTTAGCGACATGGTGATGAAGCTTTATAAAGTATACATCGAGACAGATTGTACGATTGCGGAAATCAACCCGCTCGTTACGACGAAAGATGGCAATGTCATCGCACTTGATGCGAAGTTAAACTTCGACAGCAATGCGCTCTATCGTCATTCGGACATCCTTGCACTACGTGATACGACGGAAGAAGATCCGCGTGAAGTAGAAGCCTCAAAACACGACCTCAGCTACATCGCACTCGATGGAAACATCGGTTGCCTTGTAAATGGTGCTGGTCTTGCGATGGCGACAATGGATATTATCAAACATTACGGCGCTGAACCCGCTAACTTCCTCGATGTAGGTGGCGGTGCGACGAAAGAAAAAGTTACAGAAGCATTCAAGTTGATTTTGTCGGATGACCAAGTCAAAGGGATCTTTGTCAACATCTTCGGGGGTATCATGAAGTGTGACATCATCGCTGAAGGCATTGTCGCGGCAACGAAAGAAATCGGTCTTGACTTGCCACTCGTCGTTCGTTTAGAAGGAACGAACGTCGACGCCGGGAAACGCATTCTCGATGAATCTGGACTTGCGATCACGACAGCCAGCTCGATGGCTGACGGGGCAGAAAAAATCGCATCACTCGTTCGATAAGGGGGAAACGACATGAGTATTTGGGCGAATAAAGACACGAAAGTGATCATTCAAGGGATCACAGGAAAACAAGGTCTGTTCCATGGTGAGCAGATGCTAGCATATAACACGAAACTAGTCGGTGGCGTAACTCCTGGTAAAGGTGGCACGACAGTTCTCGATAACGTACCGGTATTCAACACGGTCTCAGAAGCGGTAGAAGCGACAGGTGCCAACGCCTCGATTATCTATGTGCCGCCAGCATTCGCAGCGGATTCAATCATGGAAGCTGCAGATAGTGGGATTGAACTCATTATCTGTATCACAGAAGGCATTCCGGTTGTGGATATGATTCAAGTGAAACGCTATCTCGAAGATAAACCAGCTCGTTTGATTGGGCCAAACTGCCCAGGAATCATCACACCGGGTGAAGCGAAGCTTGGAATCATGCCGGGTTATATTCATACGAAGGGTCACGTCGGGATCGTCTCTCGTTCGGGGACGCTCACGTATGAGGCCGTTCATCAGTTGACGACAGCAGGCATCGGTCAATCGACTGCTGTTGGAATCGGGGGAGACCCGGTCAACGGTACGAACTTCATCGATACGCTCAAAGCGTTCAATGAAGATGAAGACACGAAAGCTGTCATCATGATTGGTGAGATCGGTGGAACAGCGGAAGAAGAAGCGGCTGAATGGGTGAAAGCAAACATGAAGAAACCTGTCATCGGCTTCATCGGCGGTCAAACTGCACCTGAAGGTAAACGAATGGGGCATGCCGGTGCCATCATTTCAGGTGGTAAAGGGACTGCGGCTGAAAAAATCAAAACGTTGAACGCGAATGGAATCGAAGTCGCGGAAACACCAGCGGTCATCGGTGAAACATTGATTCGTGTATTGAAAAATGAAGGTCTTTACGAGGCTTGTGTCACAGGCCAGCCTACGACGTAAGACAAACGATTGTGAGGGATGCGTGCATCCCTCACTTTTTTGAAAGGGAGATTGTGATGAATCAAACAATTGCTCGGTTTGCAGCAGAACGACTGCCTGTAGAATTTATTCATCATTATTTGTCCGGGACGGTGGACCGACACATGAACGAGTTTCCTCCAGAAGTCATACGTCGTGCTGAAAAGGCGTCGCGGCAGCCACACACGTATAAGGATTTTGTGACGTGGGAAGATGATCGGTTCCCGAAACGTTTACTGGACATTCCAAATCCACCGTACTGTCTGTTTTACAAAGGGGATTTAGAGGTACTACAAGAGAGAACGACCGCATTGGTCGGAAGTCGTGAATTGAATCGGATTAGTCGTTCATTAGTACGACATTATCATTCTTTAATAGAAGAAACTGTTTCTGTTTCGGGCGGGGCGCTCGGAATCGATGGTCTCATTCATGAGGCGGCTGTCTCAAGTGAACGCCCGACGGTTGCCGTACTAGGTTCAGGATTTAATCATCTGTATCCGGCGGCAAATCGGGAATTGTTTCAGAAAATCCCAAAACAAGGGATTTTGCTCACTGAATACGCACCTGGGACAACTGTTAAAAAATTTCAGTTTTTAGAAAGAAATCGATTGGTCAGTGGATTGGGAGACGTCCTTGTCGTCGTTCAAGCAAGGCAGAAGAGCGGAACGATGAATACGGTCGGGCATGCCCTCGAGCAAGGGAAAACCGTGTTTGCAGTCCCGGGCAGCCCGCTCGATCCTCTCGCGGAAGGACCGAATCGATTGATTGAAGAAGGAGCGATTCCATTGACGAATTCCGATCAAATTATTCGTGATCTTTGGATTGCACGTTGACAAACATAGGAGAACATGAATATTATGGTAGGGATTTAAATGACCTCTAAAAGGGGAGCAGATGTATGGCAAAATATTTGGTGATCGTCGAATCACCTGCGAAAGCAAAAACGATTAAACGTTATTTAGGTCCGAATTATATGGTCAAAGCCTCGATGGGGCACGTCATCGATTTACCGAAAAGTCAGCTCGGTGTCGACGTGGAACACGATTTTGAACCGAAATATATCACGATTCGTGGTAAAGGACCTGTGTTGAAAGAATTGAAGACGGCCGCAAAAAAAGCGACAAAAATCTTTCTCGCGGCCGACCCCGACAGAGAAGGGGAAGCCATTGCCTGGCATTTGGCTCGGGCGCTAGGGGTAGATGAAACGACGGAGTGTCGTGTCGTCTTCAACGAAATTACGAAAGACGCAATCAAAGAGTCGTTTAAGCATCCACGTAAAATCAATCATGATTTAGTAGATGCCCAACAAGCACGACGGATTTTGGACCGTCTAGTTGGTTATGGAATGAGTCCTTTATTATGGAAGAAAGTTAAAAAAGGTTTGTCGGCAGGACGTGTTCAGTCTGTAGCTGTAAAAATGATCATCGACCGTGAACGCGAAATCAATGCGTTCGACCCGGAAGAATATTGGACAATCAAACTTAACTTAAATCATGATGGGGAAACGTTCGAGACTTCTTTCTACGGTAAAGATGGTAAGAAGATGGAATTGAAATCAGAGCAGGATGCTCAAGCCGTGCTTGATGCCATCGGTGAAACGTTCAAAGTCATCGATGTGACGAAGAAAGAACGGAAACGCAATGCATCCCTTCCATTTACTACGAGCTCACTCCAACAGGAGGCTGCCCGTAAGTTGAATTTCCGAGCGAAGAAGACGATGATGCTCGCACAGCAACTTTACGAAGGGATTGACCTCGGTAAGAAAGAAGGGACAGTCGGTCTGATCACATACATGCGTACCGACTCGACTCGAATCTCGGACTTGGCGAAGGCAGAAGCGAAAGACTACATCGAATCAACATTCGGTGAAGAATACGTTTCGTCCCAAAAGCAAAAAGAGAAAAAAGCGGCGAACGCACAGGACGCGCACGAAGCAATCCGTCCGACCTCGGCGCTACGTGACCCGGCATCACTTAAAGCCTACTTGTCCCGGGACCAGCTCCGTTTGTACAAACTGATTTGGGAGCGGTTGGTCGCGAGTCAAATGGCTCCAGCTATTTTAGACACTGTGAAAATTGATGTCGAGTCAAACGGTATGATTTTCCGTGCGAACGGATCGACCGTTAAATTCCCTGGTTTCATGAAAGTGTACATCGAATCGAAAGATGACGATATCGAAGATGCGAACCAGGAAAAGGAAGGCTTGCTACCAGCGCTTGAAGTTGAAGATGAAGTGACGTTCGAAACAATCGAACCGAAGCAACACTTCACGCAACCGCCACCGCGCTATACCGAAGCACGATTAGTACGTGCGATGGAAGAACTCGGGATTGGCCGGCCGTCGACTTACGCACCAACACTCGATACGATTCAACGTCGCGGCTATGTCGTCTTGGAAGAGAAAAAATTCGTCCCAACCGAACTGGGTGAGCTTGTAATCGAGATGATTGACGAATACTTCAACGACTTCATTACCGTCCAATTCACAGCGGACATGGAAACGCTTCTCGATTCGATTGAAAATGAGGAAGTGACTTGGACAGAAGTTGTCGCACCGATCTATCGCTCGTTCGAGAAACGGTTGAAGCGTGCCGAAGAAGAGATTGAGAAGATTGAAGTGAAGGATGAACCTGCCGGAATCGATTGTGAGGTCTGCGGGTCTCCGATGGTCATTAAAATGGGACGCTATGGGAAGTTCATGGCATGCTCGAATTTCCCGAACTGTACGAATACGAAGCCTGTCCAGGTCGAGATCGGCGTACCGTGTCCTGAATGTGAGGACGGGCAAATCGTCGAACGACGCAGTAAAAAAGGTCGTCTCTTCTATGGCTGTTCGAACTATCCGGATTGCGAGTTTGTCTCTTGGGACAAACCGGTCTCGAAACCGTGTCCGGTATGTAATAGTCTGATGGTCGAGAAGAAGATTAAAGACGGCGTGAAATATCAATGTACGAACTGTACCCACACTGAGGTACATCAGCAAGAGGAGGAGTAATGTTGCAACAACGTGTAACTGTCATCGGAGCCGGCCTTGCCGGTTCTGAGGCGGCTTGGCAACTCGCAAAGCGTGGCATTCAAGTCGACTTATATGAAATGAGACCGGTTCGGAAAACGCCGGCGCACCACACGGACCAATTCGCAGAACTGGTTTGTTCGAACTCATTACGAGCGAACGGACTTCAAAATGCGGTCGGTGTCCTGAAAGAAGAAATGCGTACATTGGATTCGCTCATTTTGAAAGCGGCTGACAATGCAAGTGTACCTGCAGGCGGAGCGTTGGCAGTTGATCGCCACGATTTCGCTGGTTATGTAACGGAGACGTTAAAAAACCATCCGAACGTCACTGTTCACAATGAAGAGATTACAGAGATTCCTGAAGGGATTGTCATTGTCGCAACCGGCCCATTGACGTCACCTGAACTCTCGGCATCTCTCAAAGCCTTCACAGGAGAGGACTACCTCTACTTCTATGACGCGGCAGCCCCGATCCTTGACGGCGAGACAATTGACCGTGACAAAGTGTATTTGAAGTCTCGCTACGATAAAGGGGAAGCGGCTTACTTGAACTGTCCGATGACCGAAGAAGAATTCAACGTCTTCTACGAAGAACTCATTAACGCAGAAGTCGTGCCGCTTAAAGAATTCGAGAAAGAAATCTACTTCGAAGGCTGCATGCCGTTTGAAGTCATGGCGGAGCGTGGGAAGAAAACCCTTTTATTCGGACCGATGAAACCGGTCGGTCTTGAAGATCCGAAGACTGGGAAACGTCCATATGCCGTTGTCCAGCTCCGGCAGGATAATTCGGCTGGAACACTCTACAACTTAGTCGGTTTCCAAACGCACTTGAAATGGGGCGAGCAAAAACGAATTATTCGTCTCATCCCTGGACTTGAAAATGCCGAGATCGTTCGGTACGGCGTCATGCACCGTAATACATTCATCAACTCACCGAGCTTGTTGAAACCAACTTATCAGGCGCGCACACGTGATACCCTGTTCTTCGCAGGGCAAATGACTGGCGTGGAAGGATACGTTGAATCTGCTGCATCCGGACTGCTAGCTGGAATTAATGCGGCGAAAATGATTGCAGGTGAAGAACTCGTCGTCTTGCCACGTGAGACGATGCTCGGTTCGATGGCCCATTATATTACAACAACTGACGGGAAACACTTCCAACCGATGAATGCAAACTTTGGTCTCGTACCGTCTCTCGAAGATGCCCCGAAAAAAATGAAAAAACAGGAACGTTATGAGCGCTATGCAAACCGTGCGCTTGAGACAATCCAACAATTTAAAGATCTTTAAACAAAAGAGCCGATTTTGGCTCTTTTGTTTTGAAGTTAAGTTTCAATTGTGTAATTTGTACAACACTTTGAAAATTTTCAGATTATTGAAGAACAATCTATTGTCACCATACTGTCTGTATGCTATGCTAATTTCGATTTGACGAGAACATGCGTTTTTGGACGGAAGATGAGGAGGCAAAAGTATGGGATTCTTAGAGGATCAACAAGCATTTCTGCGCTTTTGTCAGATAGAACGACGACTTTCTCCTCATACGAAACGTTCTTACGAGCAGACGCTCACCCATTACGCCGCATATTGCCAATCGACACATCAAGATCCTTACGATGTGCAATCGGCGCGGCGTTATTTATATGTCCTTTATGAAAAGGATGTCGCGACGACGACCGTTTCACAGAAAGTCTCTTGCCTGAAACAGTTCGGGAAGTATTTGGCGAGAGAGCATGGAGGAGAGCCGTTGTTTCATGAATTGACGGCACCGAAGCGGCGAAAGACGTTACCGACGTTTGCCGTTCCAACAGAAGTGGAACAACTTTTGATGGCAGCAGAAGATCAAGACGATTCCTTCTTACAGGCTAGAGATGTCGCCATCATCGAGGTGTTATACGGCACCGGTGTACGGGTCGCTGAGTTGTGTGGGATGGATGAATCCTCTTTCGATGCAACACTTGGGTTTGTCCATGTCGTCGGAAAAGGGAAGAAAGAACGGTACGTTCCGGTCGGGAAATATGCTATTGAGGCCATTGAACGGTACCGGAACATTCGTCGTGAAATCGTACAACCATCAGAAAACGCATTATTTTTAAGTCAAAAAGGGAATCGAGTGACAACGGACCAAATACGGTACATTTTGAAACGTTTGCGAAAACAGAGCGGGCTTCACAAACCATTGACCCCCCACTCATTACGACATAGTTTCGCAACAGACCTACTGGAACGCGGGGCCGACTTGCGTGCAGTCCAAGAATTACTTGGACACGAGTCATTGTCTACGACCGGACGCTATACCCACGTATCCACTGAGAGATTACGGTCAATTTATCAAGCGACACATCCAAGAAAGTAGGAGGTTACGATATGTTCCATGCAACAACGATTTTCGCCGTTCGTCATAACGGACAAGGGGCGATGAGCGGAGACGGACAAGTCACATTTGGCAATGCGGTCATCATGAAGAACAAAGCAAAAAAAGTAAGACGTCTGTATGGCGGAAAAGTCGTAGCCGGCTTTGCTGGAAGCGTGGCCGATGCGTTCACGTTGTTTGAGAAGTTTGAATCAAAGCTCGAAATGTACAATGGCAATTTACCGCGCGCAGCGGTAGAGTTGGCGAAAGAATGGCGGGGGGACAAGATGCTCCGTCAGCTTGAGGCCTTGTTGATTGTCATGGATGCAGATCATCTTCTGCTCGTCTCCGGAAACGGGGAAGTGATTGAGCCGGATGATGGAATTCTTGCCATCGGGTCTGGCGGGAATTACGCCCTCGCAGCCGGAAGGGCTCTCGTTCGTCATTCTTCTGAGAAGACAGCAGAAGAAATCGCACGAGCCGCGTTAGAGATTGCCGGTGAGCTTTGCGTGTATACAAACGACCAAGTCATTGTCGAAACGATCGGAGGCGATTCTGAATGAAACGAGAATTGACACCTAGACAAATCGTGTCAGAGCTTGACCGGTTCGTCATCGGTCAAAAGGATGCTAAACGGGCCGTGGCGATTGCGTTACGAAATCGTTATCGGCGCCAAAAGCTGACGGCAGATCTACGAGACGAGGTCACGCCGAAGAATATCTTGATGATCGGACCGACCGGTGTCGGGAAAACAGAAATCGCGCGGCGTTTGGCGAAACTGGTCGGAGCTCCTTTTGTTAAAGTAGAAGCGACCAAGTTCACCGAAGTCGGATATGTGGGGCGTGACGTGGAATCGATGGTTCGTGACCTTGTGGAGGCGTCTGTTCGCCTCGTGAAGGAAGAAAAGAAAGAAGACGTAAAAGAACCGGCTGAAGCGGCTGCCACGGAGCGAATTTTAGATGCGTTGCAAGGAAAGGCCAAAGTGACACCGAATGCTTCGAACCCGTTTGAAGCGTTGTTCGGTGGACAACAGCAACAGTCGGAGCAAACCTCATCTTCTGATACAACAGATCGGAACCAACTCCGCCGTCTGTTAGAACTTGGCGAACTGGAAGAACGCACGATTGAAGTAGAACTTGAAGAAAAGCAGACGGTTGATCTATTCCAAGGTCAAGGGATGGAGGGGCTGTCTAACCTTCAAGATATGCTCGGACAAATCGTTCCGAAGAAACGTAAAAACCGTAAACTCACTGTACGTGAAGCGAGACCCCTACTCATCGCAGAAGAGGCAGAGAACCTTCTCGATATGAACGAGGTGCATGACGAGGCAGTCCGGCGCAGTGAGCAGATGGGGATCATCTTTGTGGATGAGATTGATAAAATCGCAACGAAATCGCAGGACCACGCCGGTGTTTCTCGTGAAGGTGTCCAACGGGATATCTTACCGATTGTCGAAGGTTCTACTGTGGTCACAAAATATGGCCCGGTCAAGACCGACCACGTCCTCTTTATGGCGGCAGGCGCCTTCCACATGGCGAAGCCTTCCGATTTGATTCCGGAACTTCAAGGGCGCTTCCCAATCCGTGTCGAACTGAACAGTTTGACCGAAGAGGATTTCGTCAAGATTTTGACGGAGCCGTCACAAGCATTGATCAAGCAGTATACGGCCCTTTTAGAATCAGAAGAGATCAGTGTTGAATTTACTGCAGAGGCAATCGAAGAGATTGCCAAGATTGCAACCCATGTGAACCGGGAAACGGATGATATCGGAGCACGTCGTCTGTATACGATCATGGAGCGTGTTCTTGAGGATCTATCCTTTGAGGCCGCCGACATGCCGCAGACACATGTTCAAATCACACCGGCATATGTACAAGAAAAAGTAGGTTCGATTGCAGATGATCGAGACCTAAGCCAATATATTTTATAAGATTCTGTATGCATATACAGGGAGGAAATTTACATTATGAACTTACTAGACAAAACACGCCAATTAAACACAATGCTTCAACAGGAAGCCAGTGCACATGTTGACTTCAAAGAAATGGCGGACAAGATGCGCGAAGTGCTCGAGTCCAATACGTTTATCGTGAGCAGACGGGGCCGCTTACTCGGATTTGCTATCAAACAACAGATTGAGAATGAGCGGATGAAGGCGTTTCTTGTCGATCGACAATTCCCGGAACCGTATGCTTCAAACTTGTTTAACGTGAAAGAAACGACGGCGAACATTGATATCGATAGTGAATATACAGCCTTCCCGGTTGAGAACCATGACTTGTTCCTCAACTCGAAAACGACGATTGTCCCAATCATCGGTGGAGGAGAGCGTTTAGGTACACTCGTACTCGGTCGCTTGACTAATGAATTCACTGAAGATGACCTCGTTCTTGCAGAGTATAGTGCTACAGTCGTAGGCATGGAGATTCTTCGTGAAAAAGCGGCAGAAGCTGAAACATCGGCCCGTAAAAAAGCAGTCGTCCAAATGGCAATCAATTCACTTTCTTATTCGGAACTTGAAGCCATTGAGCACATTTTTGAAGAGCTTGGAGGAAACGAAGGGTTGTTAGTCGCTTCCAAAATTGCCGACCGTGTGGGAATTACGCGCTCTGTTATTGTCAACGCGCTTCGTAAACTAGAGAGCGCCGGTGTAATAGAATCACGTTCACTCGGTATGAAAGGAACATATATCAAGATACTAAATGACAACTTTTTATTCGAGTTACAAAAACTAAAATCGAATTAAATGACAGGATTTTATGTGTATTTACCCATGAATCTCCTTCGTTTAGGGACTTTTTTCCTAAAAAACCGCTTTCTTTTATGAAGAAGCGGTTTTTTTTAGTGCGAAAGTAATCATTTTCAGAATTTGTCGTAAATTCGACAAATTCGGGTCATACCATTTACCTGTTTTAACAAAAATATCTTTCAGTTCTGTTACAGATTTGTTTCAATGAAATAGTACAATTTCCAAATCAGGTATATACATGTATTCATCTATCGAAAGTGAGTGAGGTTCATGAGTTGGATCGGCAGCGATTATCAATTATTAAAACAAGCAGTCAATCATGCAGTCCTGAATCAAAAAGTGATCAGTCATAATCTCTCGAATATTGATACTCCGAACTTTAAAGCGAAGCAAGCCGTCTTTGAAGAGACATTGCACACCGAGATGCGACTAAAACTAGAGGGCGGACGACCTAGCGATTCGGCGACTTCAAAAATTGTCGATCGGGCAGGCGGTGCAATGAGAAGTGATGGAAACAACGTAGATTTAGATTATGAAATGAGTGAGTTGGCACGAAACCAGCTTCAATATGAGGCGATGATGGAACAATTGAATCGTCGACTTGGGGGAATAAAATCAGTCATTAGAGGAGGTCGTTAACGATGGGAATGTTCGATAGCTTTCATATATCTGCTACTGCACTGACGTCTCAACGGTTACGCATGGACACTGTGTCCGCGAACATTGCCAACGCACAGACAACGCGTGGCAAGCTCGTTGACGGTGAATGGCAGCCTTACACACGGAAAATGACGGTTCTTCAAGAGGCGCCGTTTCGAAAGCGGTTAAATGACGTTAGCGGAGGGGTCCAGGTGGCTCAAATCGTAGAAGATGAGAGTCCGTATAAGTTGGTATACAACCCGAGCCATCCGGATGCGGATGAACGAGGGTATGTTCAAATGCCAAACGTCGACCTGTTAAAAGAAATGGTGGACCTCATGGGGGCAACAAGGTCCTATGAAGCGAACATCGCGGCGATGAATGCCTCAAAGGCAATGCTCGTAAAAGCGATGGAGATTGGAAAAGGATAAGGAGTGAAGGTGGATGCAGATTAACCCAATTCAGTTGATGCCGATTGAACAAACGGTTTCAACAAAACAAACAAGCCCATCTCAATTCGGGTCATATTTGAATGAAGCCATTAAATCGCTAAATGAGACACAGCAGGCGACAAGTGCGGCGCGAGTCGATTTAGCACTTGGCAAAGCAGACCTTCATCAAGTCATGATTCAAAGCGAAGAGTCGTCGATTGCGATGCAACTTGCCATCGAGGTGCGGAACAAGGCTGTGGAAGCCTATCAAGAAATGATGCGAATGCAAGTTTAATTGTAGAGGATGACGAGTTGCGATGAATGAAAAGCTAAAAGAACGTTTCAAGTCAGTGACCGATTCTCTAAATGCGATGCCTTCAAGCCGGAAGAAGTTTTGGGGAATCATCGCCGCGGTAATCCTGATTGCCGCTTCGGTGCTGACATTTATGATAGCAAGGCCAAACATGGCCCCTCTATATACAAACTTGTCTGCTCAAGAGGCAGGTGAAGTGACCGAACAATTGACTGCTGACGGTGTGAAGTCCGAAATCAAGGCGACATCGAATGGCGTGAGCGTCTACGTACCGAGTGCGATGGTCGACCAACTGAAAGTGAGCTTGGCGGCAGCCGGGATTCCGAGGTCAGGCTCGATTGACTATAGTTTCTTCAGTGAGAATGCAGGCTTCGGTACGACCGACCGGGAAATGGCGGTAATCGAAAGAAGTGCAATGCAAACCGAGTTGGAACGCTTAATCACCCAAATCGAAGGAATCAATCAAGCGAAGGTCGTCATCTCGATACCTGAAAAGTCAGTTTTCCTGGCAGAAGATCAAGGGGAGCCAACCGCTTCGATTGTGTTGAACCTTGGAGCAGGAACCAACTTAGAACCAAATACGGTTAAAGGCTTGTATCACTTGATTAGCAAAAGTGTACCGAACTTAAAACCGGAGAACATCTCGATCATGGACCAATACTTCACTTACTATGATCTGGACCAAACGGTGACAGCAAGCGGGGGATCGACGGACCCGTTGGCGCTGAAGCGACAAGTCGAAAAGGAAGTACGTCAGCAAATCCAACAAATGTTAGCGGTTCTTCTCGGTGAACGGAGTGTCTTAGTATCTGTGACAGCTGATATCGATACGACACAAACATCGGAAGAACAAAAGCTCGTCACCCCAGTGGATGATGAAAACATGGAAGGGATTGTCACATCGGCTGAGCGAATCGCCGAGGCTTACACCGGCGGGACCGGAACAGCCACCGGGGCAGGAACAGGGGACAATGATACCATCAATTTCCCTGCGGCAACGGGCGATAGCTCAGAAGAAAGTGAAAAGAATCATGAAATCATCAATTATGAAGTAAACCGTATTACAAAACAAATCCAAAACGCACCGTACACAATCCGTGACCTCGGTGTCCAATTGATTGTCGAACCCCCGGATGGCGCGACGACGATCGATCCACAACTTGAAGGCGATTTGGAGACGATGATGTATTCGATTATTCGGACATCCCTTGCCAAAACAGACGAGGCGTTGACAGACGCCGAACTCGAGCAAAAAGTAGTCGTCGTCTCAAGACCATTTGCTGAAGTCGAAGAAGTCGCTGCATCTGTCCAGCAACAGGAATGGTGGATGTACGCTGCAGGTGCCGGAGCAGTTGTCTTACTTGCTCTCTTATTCTTTGCGATGCGAAGACGTAAGAAAGATGACGGGGAAGAACGAAGTGAGTGGGAAGTTCCTTACGAGGACGAAGTGCCGGACCTTGATCTTGAAGAACGAGGTGAAGGGGCAGTCAAGAAGAAACAGTTGGAGAAATTGGCAGAAAGTAACCCAGAAGAATTCGCCAAACTTCTTCGTACATGGATGTCTGAGGAGTGAGTAACGTGAACTACGCAAAACAATCAAATCGAGAAAAAGCAGCGATGCTCATGATTTCCCTAGGTCCTGAAGTGGCGGCAAACGTGTATAAGCATTTGTCTGAAGAAGAAATGGAACAGCTGACGCTACAGATTTCAGCATTGAAAAAAGTGTCTCCTGAAGAAAAGGAAAGCATTCTTGGTGAGTTTCATGAACTTGCGATGGCTCAAAGTTATATCACGCAAGGTGGAATCGGATTTGCAAAAACCGTTTTGGAAAAGGCGGTAGGAGAGGATAAGGCGATGGCATTAATTCATCGCCTGACGTCCACTCTCCAAGTACGTCCGTTCGAGTTTGCCCGTAAAGCGGACCCGAAACAGCTGCTCAACTTTATTCAAAATGAGCATCCCCAGACGATCGCATTGATATTGGCCCATTTAGAACCAGTCAAATCGGGTCAAATCTTATCCGAATTGACCCCTGAGATTCAATCAGAGGTGGCGAAACGGATTGCGACGATGGATCGCCTGAACCCGGATGTGATTCATGAAGTCGAACAAATATTAGAGAAGAACCTGTCTCAAACGGACATGCAAGACTATGCCCAGTCTGGTGGCATCGAGGCTGTCGTTGAAGTGTTGAACGGTGTCGATCGAACGACTGAACGGACGATACTCGATGCACTTGAAATCGAAGACCCAGAACTCGCCGAAGAAATCAAAAAGCGGATGTTCGTATTCGAAGACATCGTCACGCTCGACTCTCGTGCGATTCAGCGGATCATTCGGGAAGTGGCGAACGACGATTTACTACTCGCGCTCAAAGTATCTTCGGAAGAAGTCAAACAAGTCATCTTCAAGAACATGTCACAGCGAATGGTCGAAACATTCAAAGAAGATATGGAATTTATGGGTCCTGTTCGATTGCGTGACGTCGAAGAAGCCCAAAGCCGGATCGTCGGGATTATTCGTCGCTTAGAAGATGTCGGTGAGATTGTGATTAGTCGAGGTGGAGGAGATGACATCGTTGTCTAACGTGATTAAACGGCAACGGGCGACTACGAATGAGCCCTTGCGAATTGAGTCCAAGTCCCTTTTGAAACCGGTACTAGAACAGAGCCCGACCCTTGATCATGAACAAACGATCCAAGAACGCTACGCAGAACTAGAGCGTGCGGAAGAAGCATTTCGACAGTATCAAGAGCAAGAGTTGAAACAGTTGGCAGAAACGAAGAGTCAAACGCTCGATCTCGCAAGACAAGAAGGCTACGAAGCGGGCTTCATACAAGGGAAGTCCGAAGGAAGAGCGGAGTTTGAAGAGGTGACCACTCGGTTGAACTCGGTATCCGTCGAACTTGAACAATGGTATGAAGAAAAATGGCGACAGTCGGAGCAGGATTTGGTGAAGCTAGCCGTGTCCATTAGTGAACAAGTGACAACGGAACTTGTGAGAAATGAGGAGGCGCTGTTTGCCGACATGATTCGTCGCCAGCTAACGCACCATGTCGATGCCGAGTCTTTGATGATTTTTGTACACCCAACCCGATTGGCTTCGATTCAACGCTTTGAGTCGGAGTGGGTCACACCGGATACTCCCCCACTCAAATATCGGGGAGATGCTTCCGTGAGCGAGACCTCCGTGCGAATCGAATCTCCTCAAAAAGGGGCTGAGATTGACTTAGCATACAGCTTCGAACGCATTCAGTCCAAAATCGAGGAGGTTTTATCCGATGGCGCTTATTGAACGGATGATTGAGACAATTGAACGTTCAAACGAAGATGAATACTCCCGGAAAATCGGCCGTGTTTGTCGTGTTGTCGGACTGATGATTGAATCGAACGGCCCGAGCGCTTTCGTCGGGGAGCGCTGCCTCATCCATTTGCCATTCGGAGAACCGGTAGAGGCTGAAGTCGTCGGCTTTAATGAGGATCGTGTGCTATTGATGCCTTATGGGGAAACGATGCAAATTGCTCCGGGATGTCTTGTCAAAGGGACGGGACGGATGTTGCAAGTACCGGTTGGTGAGGAATTGATCGGTCAAGTCCTCGATGGACTCGGCCGGCCATTGTCAGGTGAAACACTATCGACCGGCTTCCGCTACGATGTGCAACGTAAACCACCCAATCCGATGAACCGTCCAAGAATACTCGATGCCCTGTCGACGGGAGTTCGGATGATTGATGGGCTACTTACGGTTGGAAAAGGACAGCGCGTCGGACTTTTTGCCGGATCAGGAGTAGGGAAGTCGACTCTCCTCGGGATGATTGCGAAACGTTCGTCAGCAGATATCAATGTCATTGCCCTCATCGGAGAACGGGGACGGGAAGTGAAAGAGTTCATCGAGAAAGAACTAGGTCCTGAAGGAATGGCCCGATCAGTCGTGATCGTTGCAACGAGCGACCAGCCACCGCTCGTTCGATTAAAAGGCGCATACACGGCGACGGCCATCGCGGAATATTTTCGGGATCAGGGGAAAGAAGTCGTCTTGATGATGGATTCGGTGACTCGTTTTGCAATGGCACAACGTGAAATCGGATTGGCAACCGGGGAACCCCCGACATCGAAAGGATATACCCCTTCCGTGTTCGCTCTGCTTCCACAACTGTTGGAACGCAGCGGCACATCCGCGAATGGCTCAATCACGGCCTTCTACACGGTACTAGTAGATGGCGATGATATGAATGAACCGATTGCGGATGCGGTCCGCGGGATTTTAGACGGACATTTCGTTATGGACCGTTCCCTTGCGAACAGAGGGCAATTCCCGGCGATTCATGTGTTGAAGTCAATCAGTCGAGTCATGAATCAGATTGCGACTGAACCACATCGGGAGTTCGCACAAACGTTCCGAAGCTGGCTTGCCACTTACTTAGACGCAGAAGACCTGATCAACATCGGGGCTTATAAGAAAGGAACGAATCCTTCCATCGATACAGCAATCGAGATGTATCCGCGGTTGCTGACGTTCCTGAAACAATCCATCGAAGAAGATGCTGATTTTGAGCAAACTTTGAAGCAACTCGCTGAGATTGCACGAGGTGAATGATGAACAAACTCATATTAGAACGCATCATGCCAATCGCAGAACACGAAAAAGAAGGAGCGGCCACTGAGGCGAGAAGCCTGAAGGCACGCTTTGAATCAGAGATGGAAAAATTATATGAGTTGCTTGTTACATACGAGACGCTCATCAAACATCAGGACGAGCAGTTCGGACAAATCGATTTACTGATGTCTCAATATCGCGAAAAAACGCGAGAGCAAGTGAAGCGTCAAATCGAAACACAACAGTTAGTCGTTCAACAGGCTCGCAACCGCTATCATGCATCGCAGGAACGGTTGCTCGGAAAAGTCGTTGAGGAAAAGAAATATATGACGCTACATGAGAAGGTAAGCGAAAATGAAATGGCCGCGACCAAGCTTGCAGAACAAAGCATGCTCGATGAGCTCGCCGTCATTCACTACGGGAAAGGGAAATGATTGAATGGGTTCAGAGAACAACAAGCGTGGAAAACAGATGATCGTTGCGTTAGTCCTTGTCCCAGCCATCTTTTTACTCGTCGGTGGGATCGTCGTCATGAATTATGCGATGGACCGCCCGCTATTATCCGTTCCATTTCTTGAAGTCGGAAGTGGAAGCTTGACGGATGAGGCAACCGAGAAGACGGTCAACGTGACAGGGATCGATTCTGAAACGACGAATCGCTTGAAAGCCGCAAACAGTGAGATTGAAAAATTGCGTGCCGAAAATGTCGAGTTGACGAACGAAGTGAAGGCGAGACAGGAAGAGATTACAGATCTCATTCGTGAACGCGATCAATTGAACGCGCAGATCAAATCCGCCGAAGAAGCGGAGTCCACTTCGGACATTACGAATGTATATGAAGAAATGTCCGCGAAACAAGCGGCAGCCATCATGGAACAGCTTGAAAGTCCGCAAGTGGCCGAGCTGCTTAAAGAACTTTCACCAAAGCAACAGGCAGATATATTAGGTCGTATGGATGCTCAACAAGCCGCCGTCGTCACGCAACTTCTAAAATAAGGATTTCAGGGGAGGAGGAAACATCGTGAATATCGCATTACTTACGCAGGGGATGCAGGGATTATCGGGAAGCACGAGTGAGACAGGTGACGCGCCGCAAGGTATGTTCTTAGAGTTGCTCTCCTCGATGCTCGGTAGTACGAATCCGCTTTTGTCATTAGAGGAAAACGCAGACAAGGAGAGCAACGGCTCTCTTACTGGTGAGACGATTGATGTAGACGGTTTGCAAGAACAGCTTGAAACCTGGTTACAACAACCTGAAACCTTGCAGTGGCTGAAGACTTTACCAAAAGATGCTTATCGAAGCTTCATGGATGCGTATATTGGTTTACTGGCTCAACTTGCTCCAGTTTCGACGAGTGAAATGACCGCTACTCCAGAAGCGTCCTCTCAAATCGGCATGCAGGCTACCGCCTCGTCCGTGATGAGCACGCTCATTCAACCAAATGGAAAAAGTGCGGGTGGAGAAGTTGCGTCAAAGGTTGAACAAAACGTTCAAACGCTTCGCCAAATCGTCAGTCAATTCAGCGGGACGCTCGGTCAGTCCTCTAAACCGCTTCCGTTCCAAGCAAAACCTGAACCGTTGCCGACAACTGGTCCGGTACAGGATAAGGCGGTCACCGACTGGGTACCGAAAGGGTTGAACTGGTCCAAACCACAAATCGATGCAGAGTCTGTCATGTACGCTTCAAAAGGCTCTTTACCGGAAAATCTACAGGCGCGGATTGAGGCAGCGCTTCAAAAAGCGCCGTTCAAAAGTGGTGCTGACGGGTCAAAGGTCTTCACCGTCCGACTTTATCCCGAACAGCTGGGTGAGCTCGTCGTGAAGTTGGAACGACAAAACGGTGAACTGGTTGTCAAACTGTTCGCAAGCAACCAGGAAGCGAAGCAGTTGTTGCAATCACAAGTTCAACAATTACAGCAAACGCTACACCCGTTGTCGCAGCAAGTTCGCGTCGAAGTGAGCATGACGCAACAGGCACTAGACGTGAAGTCGAACCTGTTTGACGGTTCGGACCATCCGGATTCAGAGCAACCGCAGGAACATGCGAAAGGAGAAGCAGAAGATGACGACCATCCAACCGAAGATGAATGATTATACGTTGCCGGATCAGTCGATGCCAAAAGCAACCAATCAATATGATAAAGACATGTTTATGAAATTATTGCTCGCTCAAATTGCGAACCAAGACCCGATGTCACCGATGGAAGACCGTGAGTTCATCGCACAAATGGCTCAGTTCTCATCACTTGAACAAATGCAGACCATCTCCAAGCAACTGGATTCGGTATTAGTCGACCGGCATATGGCTTCGATCTCCGAATTTAGTAACATGATCGGAAAAACGGTCGACTATACGATTGAAACCGACAAAGAAACAACAAAAGGTTCAGGACAGGTGTTGTCAATCTCTCGAACAGATGAGACTGGATATATGGCCGACCTGGACGATGGCACGTCAGTCAGTGTTTACAATATTACTTCCATCAAACAAGCATAGGGGGATTTATCATGTTAAGAGCAATGTATTCTGGTATTAGTGGTTTGAAGAACTTCCAATCGAAGCTCGATGTTGTAGGTAACAACATTGCCAACGTCAATACATTCGGTTATAAAAAAGGCCGCGTCACATTCAAAGATCTTGTGAGTCAACAAGTTGGTAGTGCTTCAGGTGGAAACGGGACGACAACCGGAGGGATTAACCCGAAAGAAGTAGGTCTTGGGGGAACGATGGCGACAGTCGATAACGTCTATAACCAGGGCGCTATGCAAAATACTGGTCGTGCCTTGGATGTCGGAATCTCGGGTGAAGGATTCTACGTCACACGTACGGAGGCTGGCTTCCAATATACGCGAGCGGGTAACTTCTATACGGATAATGACGGGAACCTGGTAACAGGGGACGGGACATTCCTTCTCGCGTCGCTCACAGATACACCGCCTGCAGCCGATCCGACTTTGGCTTCAGTGGAAACAGCACTTACGCCATATGATCCGACAGCAGGGGCGCCAGCCGATGCATACGGTCGAATCCAAATCCCGCCAACGGCAAAAGCCGTCTCAGTCGCGAAAGACGGGAAAGTGAGTTTTGTGGATGACACGGGCGCACTTCAAGTGGCAGGTTATATCATAACGGCGAACTTTGCCAACAACGCGGGTCTTTCAAAAACAGGAGCGAACAACTTCTCGGAATCACAAAACTCCGGTGCACCACAATTCGGAATTGCGGGAGCTGAAGGCCGTGGAACACTCGTCTCGGGTGCACTTGAAATGTCGAACGTCGACTTATCAGAAGAGTTCACAGAAATGATTGTCGCACAACGTGGTTTCCAGGCGAACACACGAATCATCACAACTTCAGACGAGATTCTCCAAGAACTCGTAAACTTGAAACGCTGATGATTTCCGTCACAGCTTTTCGCGGGGAGGAATTCGTGCTTAACGCGCTATTCATCGAGACGGTGAAAGCAGAGCCAGACACGATCATCCATCTGTATAACGGTAAGACGTATATCGTCAAAGAAACGAAAGAACAAGTCCTCGAGAGAACGACAGCTTTCTACCGTTCAATCGGACTTGTCGGAACCATGGTCACAAGAGGTGAGGAAGATGAGTGAGGAAAAGAAAAAGGGAGGCGGCATGAAAGTGCTGATCATCCTGATCGTTGTCCTGCTCGTCATGGGCGGTGCCGGATTCATGACATATAAATATGTCTTTGGGGACAATGTCACAGCAGAAACGAAACCGGTCTCAGCGGAAGAACTGTCAGAGCGAAGCTTTATGACAGATGACATGACGACAAATATTCAAGATGAGCGCTTCATCAACGTTCAATTTACAATCGTTACCGACTCGATCGAGACGAAAGAGGACTTGGAATTACGAAAGTTTCAAGTGAATAACGTCATTCTTGGTGATTTGGCGGGGATGACAAAGTCGAAACTCACGACAAAAGAAGATATGCAAAAGTTTGAGCAGACATTGCGAGAACAAATCAACGGGCTTCTCGAAGAAGGCGAAGTCCAGCGCGTCTATATGACGAAGAAAATCATTCAGTGAGGTGGCATCATGGGAGAAGTACTGTCTCAACAAGAAATTGATGCCCTGTTATCCGCATTAAGTAGCGGTGATGTCGAAGCGGACTCATTTCTGGCTCAAGAGGAAGAGAAAAAAGTTCGTCAATACGACTTCAAACGAGCGGTCCGATTCTCGAAAGATCAGATCCGAAGTTTGACTCGAATCCATGAGCATTTTACAAGGATGCTGACGACGTTTTTCTCCGCACAACTGCGGACATACGTACAGTTCACAGTGAATTCGGTCGAACAATTGCCGTATGATGAATTTATTCATTCCATTCCAAGCATGACGATGATCAACTTGATTGAAGCACCACCGCTGAACGGACGGTTTATCATCGAAGTGAACCCGAACATCTCTTATGCCATGTTAGACCGGCTACTCGGCGGTCCGGGTGTGGAGATGGATAAAATTGAGACGTTCACTGAAATTGAAATGCGGATTTTGACACAGCTGTACAGACGGGCCTTCTCGACATATGGCGATGCATGGGAATCCATTGCCGAAGTAAAGGCTCAAATGTCGGCGGTTGAAGTAAATCCACAGTTCCTTCAGCTCGTTTCACCGAACGAAACGGTCGTGTTGATTTCGATTGGTGTGACAATCGGTGAGGTCAGCGGAACCATCAACGTATGTTTGCCATTTGTCACGATTGAACCGGTCCTTTCAAAATTATCGAGTCACTATTGGATGCAAGAGGCGAACAGACGAAACGCAAGTGGAACGAGTAAAGAACCACTGAAGGCACAATTGATGAATTCAACGGTGGAAGTTGTTTCCTTACTGGGTGAAACGACCATCACATTCGGTGATTTGTTGCATCTTGAGGTGGGGGACTGTTTGACATTAGATCAATTGGCGAAAGAACCGCTATCGGTCATGGTAGGGGACAATAAAGTGTTTAAAGGGCAAGTCGGTGTGAGCGGTAAGCGAATGGCGGTCCAAGTGCTTCACCGCGCGAAGGAGGAAGAGCAATGAGTGAGATGTTGTCACAAGATGAAATCGATGCGTTACTGCGCGGGACGAGCGACAATGCGCCGACGCCAAAGGTCGAGACGAAAGTGGAAGAACATTTAGATTCGATGGAAAGCGATGCGCTAGGCGAAATCGGAAATATTTCATTTGGTAATTCGGCGACTGCTTTGTCTACGCTGTTACAACAAAAAGTTGAAATCACGACGCCTGTTGTCAGTGAAGTGACAGTAGATGCGCTACGTGAACGATATCCGACACCGCATGTCGCATTGCGTGTCGGTTATACAGAAGGAATCAAAGGGGAAAATGTCCTCGTCTTGACACGAGGAGATGCAGCGATTATTTCAGACCTCATGCTAGGGGGGACAGGGGAGAATGTTGACCCTGAAAGCCTGGATGAGATTCGCTTATCAGCTGTACAAGAGGCGATGAACCAAATGATGGGTGCCGCTGCGACCTCTCTATCAACAGTGTTCGCGAAGAAAATTGATATTTCACCCCCGCTCGTCGAAGTGTTCGATGCGACAAAAAACCAAACGATCATCGATCGACTCGAGTTATGGGATACGATGGTTCTGATCGAATTCGATTTGAAAGTCGGTACATTGATCGATTCAACAATCGTTCAAATTGCACCAATCGAATTTGGGAAACAGCTCGTCAACGAATTGCTAAACGCGACAACGAGTTCTGCTACACCCAAAGTGGAAGCTCCCAAAGCGCAGCCTGTCAAACAGGAAGCGCCGAAGATGGAAGCCCCTCAACCGCAAGCTGCACCGCAAGTGACGCCGCAAGTTGAGCGTCAACCAAAAGCGATGCCGGAAGTGGCGGTGAGTCAGGCGGAATTCATGCCGCTCCATTCGCCTTCGGCACAAGAAGCGGCTCCGGCCAACCTTGGCTTACTATATGATGTCCCCCTCAATGTAACAGTTGAACTCGGGCGGACGAAAAAGTCGGTTCGGGAAGTGCTCGAACTTTCCCAAGGCTCGATTATCGAACTCGACAAGCTTGCAGGTGAACCGGTTGATATTTACGTCAACCAGCAACGAATCGCCCGTGGAGAAGTAGTGGTCATTGAAGAAAACTTCGGGGTACGTGTAACAGAAATTATTCAACCGCATGAGCGGATCGGAATTGTTTAAGGAGGAATTATAAATGAGTGCAAAAGTATTAGTAGTAGATGACGCAGCTTTCATGCGTATGATGATCAAGGACATTTTGACTAAGAATGGGTATGACGTGGTAGGCGAAGCGGAAAACGGTGCAGAAGCGGTTACGAAATACCGTGAATTGACTCCGGACCTCGTCACATTAGACATCACGATGCCTGAGATGGACGGACTCGCAGCGTTGAAAGAAATCCGCAGCTTCGATTCAAATGCAAAAATCATCATGTGTTCTGCGATGGGACAACAAGCGATGGTAATTGATGCGATTCAAGCGGGCGCGAAAGACTTTATCGTGAAACCGTTTAACGCAGAACGCGTCATCGAAGCAGTTTCTAAAACGGTCGCACAATGAATAAATGGTGGTTGATTATTCTTCTCGTGGTCGGACTTTACGTTCCGACCACGGTTGAGGCCGCCACCGTTGACCAACAATTCGAGCAACAACAAACAGACGTACAAGAAAAAAACGTTCCATCGGCAGCTTCATCGATTGGTAGTTTCGTGAAAGTCGTGTTGAGTCTCGTAGTCGTGGTCGGCGGATTCATCGTTTTGATGAGATGGCTTAGTTCGAAAACACAAGGTATGAAAGCGACTCAGCATATGAAGCATCTTGGTGGTGTACCGCTTGGGAAAGATCGATCGGTACAAATGGTCAAGCTCGGAGAACACGTGTATGTGTTAGGAGTAGGGGATTCCATCCAACTGATTGATCGGCTGGATGCGGATGCGATTGATGAAGAGCAAAACGATCAATTGAAGCTCCGTACAGCGAATTCTTCCGCTTTCTTGGAAACGTTTAAGAAGCAGCTTGCTCAAATTGAAGAAGTGAGGAAGAAATCATGACGACAATTGAGCAATTGATTAATTTAGATACACCGGACAGTACCTCAACCTCCATCAAACTCTTGATTTTGTTGACGTTACTGACACTTGCGCCGTCTTTCCTGATTTTGATGACTTGTTTTACCCGGGTCGTCGTGGTGTTGTCCTTCATTCGTCCTGCTCTCGGGACGCAACAGACGCCACCGAATCAGCTGATTATTGGATTGGCCCTGTTTATCACACTATTCATCATGTCACCAGTGTTGACGGATTTGAATGACAATGCGCTTCAGCCGTATTTAGATGATCGAATCAGTCAAGAAGCAGCATTCGATGAAGCGAGTGGTACGATGAAAGAATTTATGTCGAAGTATACGAGGCAAGAAGACTTACAATTGTTTTTAAAATACGGAAATTACGATCAACCGGAGACGATTGATGATGTGCCGCTTCTCGCGCTCGTACCGGCATATGCCATCAGCGAGTTAAAGACAGCGTTTCAAATCGGATTCATGATCTTTCTTCCATTCTTGATCATTGATATGGTTGTCGCCAGTGTCCTCATGTCAATGGGGATGATGATGTTACCGCCTGTCATGATTGCCTTACCGTTTAAACTATTGCTCTTTGTGTTAGTGGATGGATGGCATTTGATTGTAGAGTCATTGCTTAGAAGTATGTAGGAGGAACGAACATGACACAGGAAATGGTCATTTATTTGGCAACAGAGAGCGTGTGGACATTACTAAAAATAGCGATGCCGCTTTTATTGATCTCTCTTGTCGTCGGACTTGTCATCTCAATCTTACAAGCGACGACTCAAATTCAAGAACAAACACTCTCCTTTGTGCCAAAGATCATTTCGGTTTTCATTGGTCTCGTGCTGTTTGGACCATGGATGCTTCAACAAATCGAAGGATTTACCCGGATGATTTTTGAGTTGATGGTCGAGGTCGCCTCGAAATGAATGCCGTAGATTTTATTAGTCTTTACGGATTGACGTTTGCACGATTGACCGGCTTTTTTGTCAGTGTGCCGCTGTTCTCGTCGAAACAGCTACCCGTCATGCATCGAGTCGCCTTCAGTGCCTTCTTGGCCTACTATGCGATGTTCACATTGACTGAACCTGTTCAAATGAGTGAAGGGTTTGTCGTACAAGTCTTGTACGAAGTATTAATCGGGCTGTTGCTCGGGATCTTGATCAATATTCTATTCTTCGCCCCTCAAATCGCAGGGGGAATCGTTGATGTACAGCTAGGTTTAGCGATGGCGGCGTCCTATGATCCAATGTTCGGCGGACAGTCCCCGTTGCTTGGACGGTTTTATTACATCTTTACATTATTCATCTTATTATCGAGTAACTTGCACCTACTTTTGATCGACGGGATTTACTATAGTTTTCAAATCTTCCCGCCCGGTCAGCCGATGATCAATTTCACTGAAGCATCTTTGACGATGATGATCAAAGTTATCTCGATGACGATGATGGTTGCGTTGCAATTGGCTTTACCGATGATGGCCTCTTTATTTCTCGTTGACTTGGCACTTGGATTTCTAGCGAAGTCGGCGCCACAGTTCAACATTTTTGCCATCGGATTTTCTTTCAAGCTCGTGGCCGGTTTTTCGGTCATGGTGCTATTGATGGGATTGACGTTAAACGGGATCAGCCACTTCATCCCGCTACTTCAAGAAGTGATGCATGACTTTATGCTTATTTTAGGAGACACCACATGAAGAAGCCTCTATATCCTTTATCGGTCGATCTTCAATATTTTGCAGGCGAAAAAACAGAAAAAGCGACACCGAGGAAACGTGAGGATTCCCGGAAAAAAGGTCAGGTCGCCAAATCAGCTGATTTGACCGGGGCTTTTGCACTATTTGCCATGTTCCTGATGCTCTCTTTTTTAGGACCGTATATCGGAGGGCAAATGTTCACGCTCGTCCAGGAACTGTTAAGCCCGCATTATTTATTGGTGGACCTCACCGGAGGGATATCCGGAATGATGATTGACTTGCTGTTACGTGTCGGCATGATTATCGCCCCGTTCTTTATCGTAGCGGTCGTGTTCGGTGTGTTGATCAACTATCTGCAGATCGGCTCTCTCTTTTCTTTAGAAGCGATTCAGCCGAAACTGGAGCGAATCGATCCGATCAAAGGGGTCAAACGAATCGTCAGCATCAAGGCGGTCGTCGAATTTTTAAAGTCCTTATTCAAACTATTAATCATTTTGTCGACGGCTGTCGCTGTGTTATGGCAAAACCAGAAAGAACTCTCTCGAATGGCTGTCGAGAACGTTCGTGAATCGGTCATCGCCTTAGGCAGCATCACGATTCAACTCGGATTGTGGGTGAGTGTGGCGCTCTTGGCTTTGGCATTACTCGATTTCTTCTATCAACGCTATGACTTTGAGAAGAACATTCGCATGTCCAAACAAGACATTAAAGACGAATATAAAAATACCGAGGGGGATCCCCTCATTAAGTCTAAAATTAAGCAGCAACAACGGGAGATGGCAATGCGGCGGATGATGCAGGAAATACCGAATGCCGATGTCGTCATTACCAACCCGACCCATTTCGCAGTCGTCATCCGATACGATGACACGAAAGACTTTGCGCCGCTCGTCGTCGCAAAAGGGGTGGACCGGGTCGCGTTCAACATTCGCGATGTCGCGAAAGAACACGACATTCCCATCGTGGAGAACAAACCACTCGCCCGAGCGCTCTACGCACAAATCGATATCGGCGAAGTGGTAGACGAATCATTCTATCAAGCGATTGCGGAAGTATTAGCTTTCGTCTATCAATTGAAGCAACCGTCTTGAGGAGGAGTATGTGTTGGCAGTAAAAGCGAAAGACTTTGTTATTCTGATCGGTGTCTTGATGATTGTCATCATGCTGATCATCCCGTTACCGGGACCTATGTTAGATTTTTTGATCATCGTAAATATTTTAATTGCCATCATGATTCTACTCGTGGCGATGAATGCGAAAGAAGCACTCGACTTCTCCGTGTTCCCCTCCCTCCTATTGATTGTGACGCTGTTCCGTCTCGGCTTGAACGTCTCGACGACGCGCTCGATTCTCTCAAACGGATATGGCGGGGAAGTCATTGCCACGTTCGGTGACTTCGTTATTGGCGGGAATGTGCTCGTCGGATTCGTCGTCTTCTTGATTCTTGTCATCATCCAATTCGTCGTCATCACGAAAGGAGCGGAGCGGGTGTCTGAAGTCTCGGCCCGTTTCACACTCGATGCAATGCCGGGGAAACAAATGGCAATCGATGCGGATTTGAACTCCGGCTTGATCGACGACAAGGAAGCCCAAATCCGTCGCCGTAAGATTCAAGGCGAGGCGGACTTCTACGGTTCGATGGACGGTGCCTCGAAATTCGTAAAAGGGGACGCCATTGCCGGCATCATCATTGTCACGATCAACTTGATCTTCGGGATCATCATTGGTGCCGTTCAGATGGGTTTGCCGGTCGGAGAAGCGTTTGAGAAGTTTTCGCTCATGACGATCGGTGACGGGCTCGTCAGTCAAATTCCGGCACTTCTCATTTCGACTGCGACCGGGATCATCGTCACACGTGCCGTCTCAGACGGTAACTTAGGAGAAGACGTTGTGGACCAACTCGGCCAAAATCCGACACTATTCTATATTGCCGGTTCCATCGTGTTCTTATTAGGCTTCGTTTCACCGTCGCTGCTGCCTATAACCGCCATCATTGCCGGAACGGCCTTCTTCGGTGCATATACGATGCGACGTAATATCCGGCAAGCAGTCGAGGAACCGATTATGGAAGAAGAAACGGCGACCGGTCCGACTGAATCCGTCGTCTCGTTACTTCAAATCGATTCGATCGAATTCGAATTCGGGTACGGATTGATTCCATTGGCGGATGAGTCTCAAGGAGGCGACCTGTTAGACCGTGTCGTCATGATTCGTCGACAGCTTGCACTTGAACTCGGATTCATCTTGCCGACGGTACGGATTCGTGACCATCTCCAATTGTCACCAAACGCCTACCGGATCAAGGTGAAAGGCAACGTTGTCGCTGAAGGCGAACTGCTTCTCGACCATTACCTGGCGATGAGCCCTGGCATCGATGACCCGGAAGTGTTCGGTATTGAGACGACGGAACCTGCATTCGGCTTACCGGCTCTATGGATCGATGAAGAAACACGGACCCGTGCCGAAATGAGCGGTTATACCGTCGTCGACCCTCCATCAGTTGTGGCGACACACTTGACGGAGACGTTGAAGAAGCACGCTTCTGAATTACTAGGTCGGGAAGAGACGAAACAGCTCGTGGAACACTTGAAAGAGACGCATCCGGTGTTAGTAGAGGATGTGACCCCGTCTGTCTTGTCGATTGGGGAGATCCAAAAAGTGTTGCGTCATTTGTTGAAAGAACACGTTTCGATTCGCAATTTGCCGCTCTTGTTTGAGACGATGGCAGACTACGGAAAAGTGACGAAAGACTCGGAGATTCTCGGGGAGTATTGCCGCCAAGGGTTGGCGCGACAATTGACCGACCAAGTCAGTCCTCCGGATGGTCCGTTATACGTCGTGACGTTAGGCGGTCAGACGGAGCAACTCATTCAGGATGCGGTTCAGAAAACGGAGTTTGGGAACTATTTGGCTCTCGACCCGGATCAAGCCCGTGACGTAATCGAACGTGCAGGCGAACAGTTGTCACTGTTTGAACGGTATGGTGCCTCAGCGGTCATCTTGTGTTCTCCGACCATTCGATTGTTCGTCAGACAGCTGTTGGAACGGTATTATCCGGATGTTCCTGTGTTGGCCTATAACGAGTTACTCAGTTCTGTCGAAGTGAAAAGTATTGGGGTGATTTAAATGCAAATAAAAAAATTCACAGCAAAAACGATGACCGAGGCGATGGCGAAAGTGAAAGAAGACCTCGGTGAAGACGCCGTCATCCTGAATTCACGACAAGTGAAGACCGGATGGTTCGGATTATTTTCTTCAAAGCAGGTGGAAGTCATCGCAGCGCTGGAAAAAGAACCGGTATCACTCAAACCTCGAGTTGAACAAAAGCGTGTCGAACCGAAGAAACAGCGTGAGTTGAACGGACCACCCGTTATGCCGCCATCTCCCCCTGTTGTGTCGAATTACGGAAGTGGGGGACCGAGGTTGCATGCTTCACTCGGTCATATTGAACAGTTGATGGCGTCGGAATCTTTTCTGAATGAGCCGTGGGAAGAAGCCATCAATGAGTTGTACTACACAACGAAGTCTGTTGATGCTGTCGAACAATATGTATATGAACAAATTAAACAATCGTTCACCCCAACGAAAGCGGCAAAACGATATGTCATGCTTGTTGGGCCGACAGGTGTCGGGAAAACGACAACGCTTGCGAAACTTGCTGCTTATTACAAGCTGGAAGAAGGAAAGAGCGTCGGTCTGATCACGACGGACACTTACCGAATCGCAGCGATTGAACAATTGAAAACGTATGCGGAAATCATGAACATTCCTGTCGAAGTCGCCTACGATTTCCATGACTTCAAGCGGGCGAAACAATTGTTTGCACGAAAAGATATCGTATTGATCGATACAGCTGGCAGAAACTTCAGAGACCCGGCCTACGTTCAACAGTTCAACGACCACCACGATTTCTCTGAAACGAATCTTTCGCTAGTCCTAAGTCTCACATCAAAAGTGAAGGATATGGACATGATTTATGAACAGTTTGAGACGTTACCGCTGGATTCGCTGATCTTCACGAAAGCGGATGAAACGAGCGATATTCACGCGATGTACAGAATGGTGAAAAAGAGTGACCTTCCGATTGCATGGCTGACGGATGGTCAGGAAGTTCCGGATGATTTGGTACCGGGTGATGCCGAACAATTGACTAGACGACTGCTAGAGAAGGAAGGGTGGACACGATGGACCAAGCAAGGCGTTTAAGGGCCAGAAATGAAGTCCCTCCGACTACGATTGCATTCGCTAGTGGTAAAGGCGGCGTCGGAAAAACGAACGTCTGTGTCAACACGGCAATCGCACTTGCTGAGCTTGGAAAGCGTGTGCTGATTGTCGACCTCGACATTGGGATGGCGAATGTCCATATTCTGATGAATGCAACGAAATCCCGTACGATGGTCGAATCGGTGAAAGCAAGGATTCCTCTGGCCTCAGCTGTTCAGAAAGGCGTCTTTGGTGTCGATATATTACATGGGGGGAGCGGACAGGATGTCCTCGTCCAATTCTCAGAAAGCGACATGCAATTCTTGATGCGTGAACTTGAAGTGTTGACCGAGTATGACTACGTCTTATTCGATATGGGGGCAGGCGCGACAGACACGTCGCTTCAGTTTATTGCCGGGTGTGATGAAATGTTTCTCATTTTGACTCCGGAACCTACTTCATTAATGGACGGATACGCTTATACAAAGCTTGTTCACCATCAATACCCGGACTTGCCATTGGGCGTAATCGTCAATCGTGCACAGTCAGGGGAAGAGGCACTCCAATGCTTCGAACGAATGGAAGTCGCATGTGTTCAGTTTTTAAATAAACCGATTCGATTCCTCGGTTTTTTGCCGGATGATCCATCCGTAAGGAAGGCGGTCATCGCGCAAGTCCCGTTTTATCAGTACGACCGGAAAAGTGATATTAGTTGGAGGCTTGAGCGTATTTTGACAACGCTTACGGGGACCCCGCCGAAGCCAAGACATTTCATGGACCGATTGTTCGGAAATTTGCGGAAACAGTGGAACCGAGTCTAATGACAGGGAGGCAATATAGATGGACGTGAACGAATACTTAGGATTATTTTTGGATGAATCGCAGGAACATATTCAGTCAATCAACAACCAGTTACTTAAGTTAGAGCAAACGGCGAGTGCGGATGTTGTACAAGAGATTTTCCGCTCGGCTCATACGTTGAAAGGAATGTCTTCGACGATGGGGTATGAAAGTGTCGCGAACTTGACGCATGAGATGGAAAGTGCGCTCGACCTCGTTCGTGGCGGGAAGAAAGAAAGCAACCAATTGTTACTCGATACGATGTTTAGTGCGATGGAACAGATGGAAGACATGATTGCGGACATCGAAAATGGCGGTCGCGGCTCAAACGTAGATGTGAGTGAAACGGTAGCAGCATTCCAATCATTTATCGGCGGGAAAGAAGTCGTCGCAGTGAAATCTTCGGATTCCAGTTCGTTTGAAGTCGATCTCTACACGAACTCGGTCATCGAACAGGCAAAGCAAAGTGGATTTGAAGCTTTTCAAATTCACGTGAAGTTATCTGATGCGGTCGTGTTAAAAGCGGCTCGCGCCTATATGGTGTTTGACCGTCTTCAGGAATTAGGAGAAGTCGTGAGCACGCAACCGGAAACAGAAGAAATCGAACAAGAGAAGTTTGACTTGTCATTTGATGTCCTGTTCTTGTCCCAGGAAACGGCGGATGACATTGAACAAGCCGTCGCACAGGTTTCGGAAGTGGAGCGAGTGGAAGTCAAGGCGTTCACAAGCACCGCAGTCAGCGCACCGGAACTCGCCGTCACGACTGAGGCGCCAACTCCTGAACCGGCAAAAGCAAAAACAGAGGCCGAAGAACCGAAAGAACAAGCCGCTGCACAGGCGCAAGCGAAGACGATTCGAGTCAACTTGGAGCGGATCGATCGACTCATGAACTTATTTGAAGAGTTCATCATCGACCGCGGTCGCTTAGAACGCTTGGCGGATGAAGTCGGACAAGCTGAATTAAACGAGACGGTTGAAAAAATCAAACGAGGCACAAACGAGTTACAATCGCTCGTCTTGACGCTTCGCATGATGCCAATCGAACAAGTATTCAATCGCTTCCCGCGTATGGTGCGTTCGGTGGCCAAAGATATTCATAAAAAAGTTCAACTCGATATTTCGGGTGCGGAAACAGAGCTCGACCGTACGGTCATCGATGAAATCGGCGACCCGCTCGTACACTTGATCCGTAATGCGATCGATCACGGAATCGAACGTCCGGAAGTTCGTCTTCAAGCTGGAAAGCCGGAACAAGGGATGTTGGCACTTCGGGCATACCATGGCGGTAACCGCGTCTTCATTGAAATCGAGGACGATGGTGCCGGCATCAATGTCGACAAAGTGCGTGCCAAAGCGCTTGAACGTGGCGTCATTACGTCTGAAGAGGCCGGTATGATGTCAGAGAATGAACTGGCGATGTTGATTTTCGCCCCAGGGTTCTCGACAGCGGATGTCGTGACAGACCTCTCAGGACGAGGTGTCGGTCTTGACGTCGTGAAAAATAAAATTGAATCACTCGGTGGCGTCGTTTCACTCGAAACGGTAGCGGGACAAGGAACGAAATTCCAAGTCAGCTTGCCACTCACACTTTCCATCATCTCAGCGATGCTTGTACAGGTGGGAGATGAATCGTACGCGATTCCATTGTCTTCAATTCTTGAAACAACGCTTCTTGATGAAGCGGACATCTTGACTGCTCACCGTGAACGTGTCTTTGACTTCCGTGGACAGCTTGTACCGCTCGTCTACCTTAAAGAAATGTTTGGCATCGACAGCGAAACGAAGTCTCAGTTCCCGGTCGTCGTGGTACGTAAAGGAAATAAACTGGTTGGCGTTGTCGTCAACGATTTGATCGGTCAGCAAGAAATTGTCATGAAGCCACTCGGTACGTATCTCGAAGGAATTCCTGCTATCTCAGGTGCGACCATTCTCGGGGACGGACGTGTCGCCCTAATCGTAGATAGTAACGATCTCTTTTAAGGAGGAATAAAGATGGAACAAAAATGGGTAGTCTTTTCACTTGAATCAAACTCATACGGCATCGACGTCCAGTCGGTCCGTTCGATTGAACGTCTGCAACCGATCACGCGGGTACCAAACTCACCTGCACACGTGAAAGGGGTCATCAACCTTCGTGGAGTCGTCACACCGGTCATCGACCTTCGTTTACGCCTCGGATATGAAGAAATTCCACCGACAGACGAGACACGGATTTTAATTGCTTCACTCAACCAAGGGGATGCCGGCTTTATCGTCGACCGTGCCAATGAAGTGGTAGAAAGTGACGAAGTCCGGATTGAACCAATTCCTGAATCGAGCAGTGACATGTTGACGGATCATCTGACGGCTATCGCCAAAGGTGAGGACAAGTTGTTCTCGCTCCTCGATGCGAACGCACTGTTCGAGGATCATCATGCTGAGTGAGTTCGAACAGGATTTATTGAAAGAACTCGGTAACATTGGTTCTGGACATGCGGCGACCGCGCTATCGTCCATGCTCGGAAAGCCGGTGAACATTACGGTGTCATCGGCTGAAATGGAACCTATTACGTATTTACCTGAACGCCTCGGAGGACCGGAACGACATGTGGCATCCGTCTTGCTTGAGCTCGATGGAGACATTCGCGGCATGATTTTAATCCTGTTCGCTGTTCAAGATGCCGAACAAATGGTGTCATCACTCATCGGGATGCCGTTCTCGTTTGACGACTTTGACGAACTCGGTCAGTCGGCTTGGGAAGAAATCGGTAATATCATGAGCGGTGCTTATGCGCGAGCGCTTGGAGACTGGTTACAAACACCGATCATGATTCAGGTACCTGCTACCGCGATTGATATGGCAGGCTCGATTGTCGAGTTTGTCGTCACATCGGTCCAGCCCGAAGAAGACGCAGCCTTGTACATTGATACAACGTTCATGATTGATCAGAAAGTTAGTGCAGGACATGTGTTGTTCCTACCGACACATGGATCGCTCCATCAGATTCAGCAACGGTTGATGGGCCATGGCTGAAGTGTTAAAAATCGGGATTGCCGAGTGGAAGCAAACAACGGCCCCGAATCGACTTCGTACTGCCGGATTAGGGTCATGTGTCGGTGTGATTCTTTACGACGTACGGCTCCAGCTGGCGGCCATGGCACATGTCATGTTGCCGGATTCGACAATCGCAAGAAAAAATCAATCGCTTGAAGTAGGAAAATACGCAGATACTGCCATCACGGCACTCGTCGAATCACTGCGGCGGGAAGGGGCGACCCGCCTCCAGGCAAAAATGGCGGGCGGTGCCCAAATGTTTCAATTTAAATATGAGAACGAAGCGATGCGAATCGGTGAGCGGAATGCCGAAGCGATTCGACAAGCGCTGAAAACACACCGTATCCCGTTAGTAGCAGAGGACTGCGGTGGACATAACGGACGAACGATTGAATTTGATGTTGCCACATCAGTCTTATCGATTCGGACCGTCAGTGTAGGAACAAAAGAAATTTAAAGGGGGGATCGACATGACGACTCATCTTACACAGTTGTGGGATCGATGGAATACGGACCGTGATATGGATACAGCAAACGAGTTACTAGCGCATTACGAGTTTTTAATCCATTACCACGTGCAACGAATGATCGTGACGCTCCCAAAGAGTGTCGAACGCGACGAATTGAAAAGTTTGGGTTACATGGGATTGTACGATGCCCTTATGAAATATGATCCAGAACATAACAATAAATTTGATACGTATGCTGCTTTTCGAATTCGAGGAGCCATTATTGACGGCTTGCGAAAGATTGATTGGTTACCCCGTTCTGTCCGTGAACGTGTGAAAAAAATTGACCAGGCAGCTGAAAGGTTGGAACAATCGCTTCACCGTGCACCGACGAAACAGGAACTGGCGAAGGCGTGCGATTTGCCGGTGTCAGAAATCGAACGGGCGATGGCAGAAGGGTACTTCGCAAACATGTTATCCATTGACGAAGCGGTGACGCTTCAAGAAGAAGGAAAAGTCATGTCTGTCACGTATTTCGACCCGGATTCTGAAAAACCGGAAGATACCTTATTGCAACGCGAGCTCGTTGATGTTTTAGCAGCGGAGGTTGAACACCTTTCCGAAAAAGAGCGATTGGTCGTTTCACTGTTTTACTTCGATGAATTGACTTTGACAGAAATCGGAGAAGTACTCGAGTTGTCCACTTCGCGTATTTCTCAAATTCATTCGAAGGCATTGAAAACATTGAAACACGCACTCGGTCGATCGTATCTAGAAGAGAAGACGTCTTAAGGAGATGAACAAGTGATTATTTTGTATATTGCATTGGCTTGTTTGATTGCCTACGGCTTTTTATTCGGCTACCGTCTGATTCAGTCGCTCCAAGAGCGTGTTTCGCACCTGGAGTCAGAAAAGCAGGAAATGGAATCATTACTATTAACGTTCATGGAATCGATGAACGACCTAGTCAAAGACGATTCGAAATCGATCCCTGAATCACAAGAATCACGGGAGCCAGAGAAGAATTCTGTGCCAGTTGATTCGCCTCCTGACACGATACTTGAAGCGGCAACTGAAACGGTTGCCGTCTCGAGTCAATTAGACGTGGAGGATGTACTTCTCCGTCACTCGGTTCGCGACGCGGCTCGATTGCTCGGTAAAGGCGAAGGGGAGATGGCGCTTTATGCGAAACTTCGCAAAAAGTGACAGTTGCCGGATTCGGTGACATATGCTATAGTAGTTCTCGGTGTTAAACACATCACACACGTCTCGGGATGATATTCCTCGGTGCCGAAAGGTCGGAATACAACAATGAACGAGGCGGAGGACTTTTTAAACCACAAGGAGGAAATTTATCATGGCAGTAATTTCAATGAAGCAATTGCTTGAAGCTGGTGTACACTTCGGTCACCAAACACGCCGTTGGAACCCAAAAATGGCGAAATACATCTTCACAGAACGTAACGGGATCTACATCATCGACCTTCAAAAAACGGTCAAAAAAGTAGACGAAGCTTACAACTTTGTACGTGAACTTGCAGCAGAAGGCGGAAACGTCCTTTTCGTTGGTACGAAAAAACAAGCTCAAGATACAATCAAAGAAGAAGCAATCCGTTCTGGTATGTTCTTCATCAACGAACGTTGGTTGGGTGGAACACTCACTAACTTCTCAACAATCAAAAAGCGTATCAACCGCTTGAAGCAACTCGAAAAAATGGAAGAAGACGGTACGTTCGAAGTACTTCCTAAGAAAGAAGTCATCATCTTGAAAAAAGAAATGACTCGTCTTGAGAAGTTCCTCGGCGGAATCAAGGACATGCCTGGTGTTCCTGATGCCCTCTTCATCGTTGACCCACGTAAAGAGCGTATCGCAATCGCGGAAGCTCACAAATTGAACATCCCGATCGTTGCGATCGTCGATACAAACTGTGACCCAGATGAAATCGACTACGTTATCCCAGCGAACGACGATGCAATCCGTGCTGTCAAATTGCTCACTTCGAAGATGGCAGATGCAATCATCGAAGCGAAGCAAGGCGAAGAAGAAGTTGCTGAAGAAGCTGTAGCAACAGAAGCTGAAGCTACAGAAGCTGAGTAATCAGTGAGACAATAGGTGATAAAGGGAAAGCCTTTTATCACCTTTTTTTAGGACACGTATCCGAAAAAGCCTCGTGCTTTTCTTAAAATTTGTTAGTTTTACAAGGAGGAATTTCCGATGGCAGTTACAGCAGCAATGGTAAAAGAACTTCGTGAAAAAACAGGAGCAGGTATGCTCGATTGTAAAAAAGCACTCACTGAAACAAACGGTGACATGCAAGCAGCAATCGACTTCCTTCGTGAAAAAGGAATCGCAAAAGCAGCAGCAAAAGGCGATCGTATCGCCGCTGAAGGTTTGACAGCAGTAGCAGTTGAAGGCAACAAAGCTGTGCTCGTCGAAATCAACTCAGAAACAGACTTCGTTGCGAAAAACGAGAAGTTCCAAACACTCGTGAACAACGTAGCGAAAGCAGTTCTCGCTTCAGGCGCAACAACTGCAGAAGCAGCACTCGCAGCTGACTACGAAGCAGGTAAAACACTTGAAACGTACATTCAAGAAGAAGCTTCTACAATCGGAGAGAAAATCTCGCTCCGTCGTGTAGCTGTTCTTGAAAAAGCTGACGATGCAGTATTCGGCACGTACCTCCACATGGGTGGTCGCATCGGTACAGTTGTTGTCATCGATGGCACATCTGACGAAACAGTAGCAAAAGACGTTGCCATGCACGTTGCAGCAGCACGTCCGCTTTACGCAACACGCGACGAAGTTTCTGCAGAAGAAATCGATCGTGAGAAGAAAGTCTTGACTGAGCAAGCTCTTAACGAAGGCAAACCTGCTAACATCGTTGAGAAAATGATTGCTGGTCGTATGAACAAGTACTTCGAGGAAATCTGCCTCGTTGACCAAACGTTCGTTAAAGACAGCGACTTCAAAGTTGGTAAGTACGTAGAATCTAAAGGCGGAAAAATCAACTCGTTCGTACGCTTCGAAGTAGGCGAAGGTATGGAAAAACGTGAAGATAACTTTGCTGAAGAAGTTATGAACCAACTTAAAAAATAATTTGCGTCATCACATGTGATGCAATCAAAACTGGGAACACGTCTGTATAACCTTGAGTTAGTTCGTTAAGGGAGCGTGTTCCCTTTTTTCAAGCAAGAGGAGGCAAAGTTATGGAACCGAAATATAATCGAATTGTGTTAAAATTGAGTGGAGAAGCGCTCGCTGGAGATCAAGGGTACGGGATTGACCCGACCATCGTCAATTCAATCTCAAGTCAAATCAAAGAATTGGTTGAGATGGGCGTCGAAGTCGCGGTTGTAGTTGGTGCAGGGAACATTTGGCGTGGTAAGACGGGCAGTGAACTCGGTATGGACCGGGCGAATGCTGATTACATGGGTATGCTTGCCACAGTGCTCAATTCACTCGCTCTACAAGATAGCCTTGAAACATACGGTGTCCAAACGCGCGTCCAAACGTCAATTGAAATGCGCCAAGTCGCTGAACCATACATTCGTCGTCGTGCGATGCGTCATCTCGAGAAAGGTCGAGTCGTCATCTTTGCTGCAGGAACAGGGAACCCTTACTTCTCAACAGATACGACTGCCGCACTTCGTGCCGCCGAGATCGAGGCAGATGTCATTTTAATGGGCAAAAACAATGTGGATGGTGTCTATTCAGCCGATCCGAAATTGGATGCGTCAGCAGTCAAATATGAGACATTATCATACCTTGACGTGTTAAAAGACGGACTTCAAGTCATGGATTCAACAGCGACATCTCTTTGCATGGACAATCATATTCCATTGATTGTATTCTCATTGCTTGAAGAAGGAAACATTAAACGTGTCGTACTCGGGGAACATATCGGGACGGTAGTAGGAGGAGTCAATTCATGAGTGTCAACGAAGTATTGAAAACAGCTGAAGAAAAAATGGAAAAAGCACACGAATCATTAAAACGTGACTTTGGAACGCTTCGCACAGGCCGTGCGAGTGCGTCAATTTTGGACCCAGTACAAGTCGAATACTATGGTGTGCCGACGCCGCTTAACCAAGTGGCGAACATTAACACGCCGGAAGCTCGTTTACTCTTGATTCAACCTTGGGATAAATCAATGGTTTCTGAAGTCGAAAAAGCGATTCAAAAAGCAGATCTCGGCTTGTCACCATCTTCAGATGGTACGGTCATCCGTTTGGCAATCCCGGCTTTGACAGAAGAGCGTCGTAAAGAGCTCGTCAAAGTAACGAAAAAATATGCAGAAGAGGCGAAAGTTGCGGTTCGTAACGTGCGTCGTGATGCAAATGAGAACTTGAAAAAACTCGAAAAAGACGGCGAGTTAACTGAAGACGATCTCCGCGGATATGCAGAAGACGTTCAAACGTTGACGGATTCGTATATCAAAAAGATTGATGAGTCTGCAGCAACGAAAGAAAAAGAAATCATGGAAGTGTAATCACGGAAGTGGTATACCAAAAAGCTGTGTGGGGACCCTTTTTCTGAGAGGGTCCCTCTTTCATACAATCAGGAGGACAGTGGAATGTTTAAATGGGTGAATCCTAAAACAAAAATCGAGGCAGAATTGAGCGTCCCTGAGCACGTCGCCATCATCATGGATGGAAATGGACGATGGGCGAAAAAGCGTGGACTTCCTCGCATCATGGGTCACCGGGAAGGGATGAAGTCGATTCGTGAGGCGGTTCGTACTGCACAAGAGCTTGGAATCCAGTCTTTGACGCTCTATGCGTTCTCAACAGAAAATTGGACGCGACCAGAAGAAGAGGTCAGTTTCTTAATGAAACTTCCAAAACAATTTTTAGAGACAGATTTAAAGGAATTGCATGCTCAAAATGTACGGGTGCTCGTTGCGGGTGATACGTCGAAGCTGCCACGTGAGACGCGCGAAGCAGTCGACGAAGCGCGAACGCGTACAGCCGCGAATACAGGTCTTGATCTCGTATTTGCCTTAAACTATGGCGGCCGGGATGAACTCGTGCAAGCGATGCGGGACATTGCCTATGATGTGAAGGCCGGAGTGATTCAACCTGAAGCGATTGATGACTGTCTGATCGGTGAACGGTTGATGACCCAGATGCAGGATGTGGATCTGATTATCCGCACGAGCGGGGAGCAACGTCTTTCAAACTTTTTGTTGTGGCAAAGCGCATACGCCGAGCTCCATTTCACAGAAGTGCTGTGGCCGGAATTTAAGCGTGAGCATTTTGTAGAAGCGATTGAATCATACAACGCGCGCACGCGACGTTTTGGTGGGGTGTAACATGAAAACTCGAATCATTACAGGACTTTGGGCAGGCGCGATTTTCATCACCGTCATCGCACTCGGTGGCAGTGCATTTGTCACGTTGATGGGAATCCTTGCTTTGATTGGATTAAGTGAATTTACGATGATGCGCAAACATAAACTAGTGGCCATACCGTTTTTGGTGACGTCGCTTTTAGTTGCCTTCCCATTCGTGATTTTATTATTGAATAACTACATCTCGGTGACTGACCTCCCGTTCTCCATTGAACAGTGGATGGTACTTGGACTTGTCATCTTGCTATTTTGGACGGTCGTGACCAAGAACCGTTTCACGTATGAAGATGCAAGCTTCTACTTCGTCTCGGCGGTATATCTCGTCATCGGATTCTCAAGTTTTGCACTCGTCCGCTTATCTGAAGATGGCTTGTCAAAAGTGCTACTCGTCTTATTTATGATTTGGGCGACTGACTCAGGTGCCTATTTCACAGGGAAAGCCATTGGAAAAACCAAGCTCTGGCCATCGATCAGTCCGAATAAAACGATTGAAGGAGCGGTCGGCGGTATCATTTCGGCGATTGTCGTCGGAGTGGTCTTCGTCTTCATCGATTCGATCTTACCGGTGTTTGAAGTAGTCATTTTGGCTGTGGTTGTCGCGGTCGTCGGTCAACTCGGCGATTTGGTACAATCTGCCTATAAACGACAGTATGGCGTGAAAGATTCAGGTCACCTCTTACCGGGACACGGCGGGATTTTAGATCGATTCGACAGCATGATTGCTGTTTTCACCGTGATTTGGGTATTTAATCTGCTATAAAAGGAGTGTCAAGATGAAGCGAATCAGCTTAATCGGGGCGACCGGTTCGATTGGTGTCCAAACGTGTGATGTAATCGAACAGCACCCCGATCTGTTTGAACTGGAAGCCTATGCATTCGGAACAAATGTTGAAATTGCAAAAGAGTGGATCAACCGCTTACGTCCAAAATATGTATCGGCGAAAAGTATTGAGGTGCTTGAACAGCTGAAACCGCATCTTACATACGAGCCGCTCTATTATATCGGGTTAGAGGGGTTGGTAGAATGTGCGACCGCTGAACGGGCCGATATCGTGGTGACAGCTGTCGTCGGAGCGGTCGGTCTTGAACCGACACTTGCTGCGATTCAAGCAGGAAAAGATATCGCCCTCGCCAATAAAGAGACCCTTGTAACGGCAGGGCACCTCGTCAAGGCGGCTGTAAAGGAATATGGCGTACGTTTGCTACCAGTCGACAGTGAACACTCTGCAATCTATCAATGTTTAAATGGTGAGCGTCGTGAGGATGTCTCGAAAATCATCTTGACTGCCTCAGGCGGAAGCTTCCGGGACCGGACGAGGGATGAGTTGCAACATGTAACGGTTGAAGATGCGCTGAACCATCCAAACTGGTCCATGGGTGCTAAAATCACCATCGATTCAGCGACGATGTTCAATAAAGGACTTGAAGTCATCGAAGCGCATTGGTTATTCGATATCGATTATAATGATATTGAGGTGATTCTACATCGGGAATCCATCATCCATTCGATGGTAGAGTTCAAAGATGCGGCTGTTATGGCGCAACTTGGAAACCCGGATATGCGTGGACCGATTCTCTATGCCCTCTCTGAACCGAAGCGGCTTGAAATTGAAGGGAATAAGCGGTTAAACTTGAAGGAAATCGGTAAGCTGCATTTTGAAGAAGCGGATTTTGACCGGTATCCGGCTCTCCGTTTAGCCTTTGAGGCTGGAAGAGCAGGGGGCTCGATGCCGACCGTATTGAATGCAGCGAACGAAATAGCCGTAGAACTGTTTTTACAAGGGAAAATCGCCTTCTTAGAGATTGAACGAATCGTCGAACAAGCGATGACCAACCATACGGTCATTGAAGAACCGACACTAGATCAAATTCTTGAAGTCGATCGGACGGTGCGTGAACAGATTCAGCAAGGAATTGAAGGTGGGGAATAAATCATGACGACTTTTATCGCCATCGTTTTGATGTTTGGAGTGCTCATTTCGGTACACGAATGGGGACACCTCGTCATGGCGAAGCGGGCAGGGATTCTCTGTCACGAGTTTGCGATTGGATTCGGTCCGAAAATTTTATCGTTCCGAAAAAATGAGACACTTTACACGATTCGTATTCTCCCAATCGGGGGCTACGTCAAAATGGCGGGTGAAGACTTCGAGCCAATCGAAGTGAAAGCCGGTCAACACGTAGGATTGCGTTTAACGGAGCAAGGTACGGTTGATCGAATCTATTTTCAACCGGATGCTGCAAAGGATGTTCAAGTCGTCGGCACTGTTGATAAATTCGACGACACGCATGAATTGAAGATTCAATTATTGATCGATGAAGAAGTGCGTGTGTTTCATCTTGAGCGCGACACACTTCTTGTCGACCAAGGTATGGAGATTCAAATTGCGCCACATGATCGGACGTTTGGTGCCCAGTCTGTCTGGAAACGCTTTTTAGCAATCGCAGCCGGCCCGGCGATGAACTTTGTACTGGCTTTCATTTTGCTGGTCATCGTCGGTCTTGTTCAAGGGACCCCGACGAATGACGGTCAAATCGGCACGGTGCAGCCTGACTCGGCGGCCGACGAGGCGGGTCTTATGAGCGGTGACGAAATCGTTTCGATCGAAGGTCAATCGATTCAGGATTGGATTGATTTACGCGGAGCGCTTGCAGATCGCGCGGACACCCCGACAGAAGTGACGTTTCTCCGCGACGGGGAAGAAGAAACCGTGACACTCACACCTCAAGGCGTCGAGCAGAACGGGGAGACTGTCGGTATTCTTGGTGTCACAAACGCACTGGAACGCTCTCCTGTCAAAGCCGTAACCACTGGAGCGGAAACGACGTGGACGATGTCGACGTTGATTTTCTCAGCCGTCGGAGATTTGGTGACAGGTCAGGTAGGGGTTGATCAACTGGCAGGACCGGTCGGAATCGTTCGCATGACGGACGAAGTCGCAGCGAGCGGACTCGTCATGTTAATGAACTGGACGGCGCTCCTTTCGGTTAACCTGGCAATCTTTAACTTGCTGCCACTTCCGGCATTAGATGGTGGTCGTCTGATTTTCCTACTATTCGAAGCAATCCGGGGACGTCCGGTCGACCCGAAAAAGGAAGGGTTCGTCCACTTCATCGGCTTTGCTTTATTGATGATTCTCATGTTGATTGTCACATGGAACGACATTCAATCATTTTTTAAATAATGTTTGGTAGAGAAGGGAAACGTTGAACTTTATGAAACAATCCAGATTGTTAATTCCTACACTGAGAGAAGTGCCTGCTGACGCAGAAGCGGTCAGCCATCAGCTACTCGTTCGTGGTGGGTTTATTCGTCAAAATGCGGCGGGAATTTACTCGTACCTCCCGCTCGGATATCGTGTATTACAAAAGATCCAACAAATTATCCGTGAAGAAATGAATCGTGCCGGTGCACAAGAACTCTTGATGCCGGCCATTCAGCCTGCTGAATTGTGGGAGGAGACTGGACGTTGGGATATTTATGGTCCGGAATTGATGCGTCTAACTGACCGTCATGACCGCCGGTTTGCCCTCGGTGCAACACATGAGGAATTGATTACGTCGATTGTACGGGATGAGCTCAATTCTTATAAAAAACTTCCGGTCAACCTTTATCAGATTCAAACAAAATATCGTGATGAGCGCCGACCACGTTTCGGCTTGCTTCGTGGACGTGAGTTTTTGATGAAGGACGCCTATTCGTTCCATGCAACGCAGGAAGACTTAGATGAAGAGTACACGAACATGTATAACGCGTATTCACGGATCTTTGACCGTACGGGCCTCAAATATCGCCCGGTTGTTGCGGACTCAGGCGCAATCGGCGGAAAAGATACGCATGAGTTCCAAGCGCTCGCTGAAATTGGTGAGGATACGATCGTATATACGGATTCGTCCAACTATGCTGCAAACATCGAGATGGCGGAGACGCTTGACCGTTATGACATGCAACAAGCGGACGTTAAGCCGCTTGAAAAGGTCGATACAGAAGACAACAAGACGATTGAGGACGTGGCACGTTTCTTGAACGTTGATCCGAAAACGACAATCAAATCGGTATTGTTCAACGTCGACGGTGAAACGGTCATGGCAATCGTGCGTGGCGATCATGAAGCGAACGAAGTCAAAGTGAAAAATGCTTTAGGCGGACTGGATATTCAATTGGAAGACGACGCGAAAATCGTAGAATTGTTCGGCTGTGAGCCAGGGACACTCGGACCGATTCATGCCCCGGTCAAAGTTGTCGCGGACTATGCGGTCAAATACTTGGTCGATGCGGTATGTGGCGCGAATGAAGCGAATACGCATTTCGTTCACGTGAATGCAGAGCGTGACTTATCCCACTTGACATACCATGACCTCCGCTTCATTGTCGAAGGGGACATGGCAGCGGACGAGTCTGGCCCGGTTCGTTTCGCACGCGGGATTGAAGTCGGCCAAGTGTTCAAGCTTGGAACGCGTTACTCTGAATCGATGGGCGCAACGTTCTTAAATGAAGAAGGCCGCGCAGAGCCACTCATCATGGGATGTTACGGCATTGGTGTTTCACGGACGCTATCGGCAGTCGTGGAACAACACCATGACGACCGCGGAATGATTTGGCCACGTAATGTTGCACCGTTTGAGGTACATCTCATTGCCATTAACGCAAAAGATGAGACACAACTCGAGCTTTCGAACCGCTTGTACACGGAACTTGGTGCCACTTACGATGTGTTATTTGATGACCGTAAAGAACGTGCCGGCGTGAAGTTCGCGGATGCTGACTTGATCGGAATTCCACTCCGGGTCAATGTCGGGAAAAAAGCGGCAGAAGGAATCGTAGAAGTGAAAGTACGTGCTACTGGTGAAGTAGTGGAAACATCCGTCGACGAATTGAAGCAAGTACTTGCAGAGAAATTCAAAGAGACGCATTAAATCGATGAAGGTGACAGCGAAAGCGGTCACCTTCATTTGTCGAGAATGCGAAAAGGGGGGACGACTTACCCGTGGAAGCAAACCAAAAAATGCTTTTATTACTAAATGACCTCGGGATTACGACCGAGACAGATTTATTTGATGGGGCGGAGTTATCCCGGCTCGTCGTCAATAAACAACGACGGACGTGGACGTTTTATTTTCACCTTGCCCAAGTTTTGCCGTATGAACTGTACCAACTATTCATAAGTCGACTGGAGAGCCGCTATGCGTCATTTGCCGATGAGGTGTACGCCCGCTTTTCGACGACTGCCGGAGGGACAGATCAGGATTATATCGACTACTGGCCGCGAATCGTCAGTGAATTGAGTCAAGTGTCCGGAGCGATGCGCACCTATTTCGCATCTGTCACGCCACGCTTTGAGCAAAACAAACTTCTCATTCCGGTTCGATCTGCACCGGAAGCGAACTATGTGGATAAAGAGCTGTGCCAAGAAGTTCAAGCGCTCTATAGTGCCTACGGATTCACCAAAAAACCGTGTCAGGCACACTTCTCTGAAGACGCGGAAGCCAATCAGGCGCTTCGCGAACAAGTTGTTCAAGAAGATATCGAGCAGGCGAAGATGGCACTCGCGGCCCAATTTGCGAAAGCGACCGAGTCATCGAGCGAAGAACCGATTACGGAAGTCCGGATGGGTGCTTTGATCAAAGATGAAATCGTCCCGATCAAGACGATTGTCGAAGAGGAACGACGGGTCGCGATACGCGGTCTGGTCTTCTCGGCTGAACGGAAAGAACTGAAGAGCGGCAAAAAGCTGTTCACGTTTAAAATGACCGATTACACCGACTCGCTCATCGTCAAAGTGTTTGCCAGAGACGATGATGACGACCGGATGCTGAGTGCGGTCAAAAAAGGGATGTGGATTCAAGCGGCCGGTCGTGTCGAAGATGATACATTTATGCGTGAATTGTGTATGATGGCCTCGCAACTTCAAGAAGTGAAAGTGGAACCGCCACGCGATGAATGGGCGGGAGAAAAACGGGTTGAATTACACGCCCATACTCAAATGAGTCAAATGGATGCTGTGACAAACGTTTCTGCCCTCGTATCAAGAGCGGCCAAATGGGGACATCGTGCCATCGCCATCACCGACCATGCCGGTGTTCAGGCATTCCCGGAAGCGTATTATGCCGGTAAGAAAAACGACATTAAAGTGTTGTTCGGTGTAGAGGCGAACGTTGTCAATGACGGCGTACCGGTCGCCTATAATGCGACTGACGTCTCGCTCGATGAAGCGACCTATGTCGTATTCGACGTAGAGACGACCGGACTTTCAGCGGTATACAATAAGATCATTGAATTGGCCGGAGTAAAAATTAAAGACGGAGAAATCATCGATCGGTTCGAGGCGTTCGCCGACCCGAAACATGCGCTCTCTGCAACAACGATTGAACTGACGGGAATTACGGATGACATGGTACAAGGTCAACCGGATCCTGAAGTTATCACGAAGCAATTCGTGGAATGGTGCGGCGACAGTATCCTCGTCGCGCATAACGCTTCCTTCGATATGGGCTTTTTAGAGGCGACGCTCCGGAGCGGAGGGCATGAGCCGGATGACTATCCGGTCATCGATACGCTCGAACTTGCCCGTACGCTGATGCCGACGTTGAAGAATCATCGACTCAATACGCTCGCCAAACGATTTGATATCGAGTTGACCCAACACCACCGTGCGATTTATGACGCGGAAGCGACGGCGTATCTTTTGATGAAACTATTGGACTTGGCGAAACAAATGTTTGAAATGACCACCCATCGCGCACTGAACGCGAAAGTCGGAAGCGATGTTTCGAAAATCCGACCGTTCCATGCGACGATTTATGCGAAAAATAAGAAGCCGGGTCTACGTCATTTATATGAACTCATCTCACTTTCGCATATTGATTATTTATACCGCATGGCCCGTATGCCACGGTCTGAGATCGTAAAGCGCCGAGAAGGCTTGCTCATCGGTTCAGCATGTGACAACGGAGAGATTTTTGATGCCGCGCTCAACAAGTCAGATGATGAACTCGAGAAAATGATGGCTTTCTATGACTTTATCGAGATTCATCCCCCTGCCTTATATATGCACTTGATCGACAAAGAGATTGTCGCGAATGAATTAGAACTTCGTGAAATCATCAAGCGGATCATCCGGGTCGCCGAAAAGGCGGAGCGCCCGGTATGTGCGACGGGAAATGTTCATTATCTTGATCGGTCTGACCGCTCGTATCGTGAGATTTTGATTCGTACGCAGGGCGGGGCGAACTTTATCAATACACGTAAAGAGTTGCCGCACGCCCACTTCCGGACGACAAAAGAGATGATGGAAGACTTCAAGTTCTTAGGGGAAGAGCTGGCAAAAGAAATTGTCATCACGAACCCGAATGCCATCGCCGACCAAATCGAATCGATCCAAATCATTCCGGATGATTTATATACACCGAAGATTGAAGGAGCTGACGACGAGGTTCGCAACATGAGCTACGACATGGCACGCTCCATCTACGGCGACGAGTTACCGGAAATCGTGGAAGCCCGTCTTGAAAAAGAATTGAAATCCATCATCGGTCACGGATTTGCGGTCATTTATTTGATTTCGCATAAACTCGTTAAAAAGTCACTCGATGACGGTTATCTCGTCGGCTCCCGTGGTTCCGTCGGGTCGAGTCTTGTCGCGACGATGACCGAGATCACAGAGGTCAATCCGTTGCCGCCGCATTACGTCTGTCCGAATTGTAAACATTCTTATTTCTTCAACGACGGTTCCGTCGGGTCGGGGTATGACTTACCGGACAAAGAATGCCCGGAATGTGGCACATGGTATAAAAAAGACGGACACGATATCCCGTTCGAAACGTTCCTAGGGTTCAAAGGAGATAAAGTACCGGATATCGACTTGAACTTCTCGGGTGAGTATCAGCCGCATGCGCACGCTTATACGAAAGTGCTGTTCGGAGAAGAGTATGTGTATCGTGCCGGAACAATCGGAACGATTGCCGATAAAACAGCGTACGGATACGTGAAAGGATATGCGACCGAGAATGATAAAATTTACCGCAACGCTGAAGTCGACCGGCTCGTCTCGGGTGTCACAGGCGTCAAGCGGACGACCGGTCAACACCCGGGGGGGATCATTGTTGTCCCGGACTACATGGATATTGCGGACATTTCACCGATTCAATATCCGGCCGATGATAATTCATCTGAATGGAAGACGACACACTTTGACTTCCACTCAATCCATGACAACTTGTTGAAGCTTGATATTCTCGGACACGATGATCCGACCGTCATCCGGATGCTACAGGACTTATCCGGAATTGATCCGAAGACGATCCCGACGGATGATCCGACGGTTATGAAAATCTTCGCATCTCCGGAAGTACTCGGCGTGACACCGGAACAGATTGAATCAAAAACCGGGACACTCGGGATTCCGGAGTTCGGGACGAAATTCGTACGTCAAATGCTTGAGGAAACGAAACCGTCCACGTTCTCGGAACTTGTTCAAATCTCAGGTCTGTCTCACGGTACGGACGTTTGGCTCGGGAATGCGAACGAACTCATTTACAACGGGACATGTGAGCTGAAAGATGTAATCGGTTGTCGGGATGACATCATGGTCTACTTGATCTACGCAGGTCTCGAACCGTCGTTCGCCTTTAAAATCATGGAGTCTGTTCGGAAAGGGAAAGGCCTCACAGACGAGATGGAATCGGAGATGCGGGCGAATGAGGTGCCGGAATGGTACATTTCTTCCTGTAAGAAAATCAAGTACATGTTCCCGAAAGCCCACGCGACGGCCTACGTTTTGATGGCCGTCCGGATCGCTTACTTTAAAGTGCACCACCCGATTCTTTACTATGCGACATACTTCACTGTTCGGGCGGGCGACTTTGATTTATCTGCGATGATCAAAGGACCGCAGGCGGTGCGGAAAGCCATGGCCGATATCCGAGAAAAAGGGTTTGATGCGACCGCGAAAGATAAAGGATTGCATACCGTCCTTGAACTTGCCTTAGAGATGCTTGAGCGGGGAATGAAATTCCAAAACATTGATTTATACCGTTCAAGCGCAACGGAATTCTTGATTGAAGGGAACACGCTCATCCCGCCGTTCAACGCAGTAGACGGATTAGGGACGAATGCAGCCAAAGCAATCGTTGAGGCGAGAGCGGAAGGTCAGTTCTTATCGAAAGAGGATTTGCGCAAGCGGGCGAAACTGTCTAAAACCGTCATCGAGACACTGGATACGATGAAGTGTCTTGAAGGGTTGCCGGATGAGAACCAACTATCATTCTTTGATTTCGGGGTGTAAGTTGCAGAAAATCGGGAAAATATGATATATTAGTATCGAACAAAGTTGGATACTACGACGGAAAGGAGTAGGGGACCCTACTCCTTTCTTGTATGTAAAAGCCAGAAGGAGGGATGAGAGTGTCCAAAATAACAGAAGTCGTTGAAGCAATCGCACAGCCGATTGTGGAACGTGAGAACATGGAATTGGTCGATGTTGAATTCGTGAAGGAAGGACCGGACTGGTTCCTGCGCGTCTATATTGATAAGCCGGGGGGCGTCGATCTAGACGATTGCGTCAATATCAATGAACAGCTCTCGGAAAAACTGAACGAAACTGATCCAATCGAGCAAGCCTATTATCTTGACGTCTCGAGTCCTGGTGCGGAGCGTCCACTTAAAAAGCCGAGTGATTTCGAACGGGCGGTAGGCAAGAACGTCTACATGAAAACGTTCGCTCCGATCGATGGTGCCAAAGAGTTTGAAGGTATTTTGACGGCATACGATGGGGAGACGGTCGTGATCGAGACTCGCATCAAGACAAGAAAAAAAGCGGTATCGCTACCGGTTGAAAAAATTGCACAAGCCCGTTTAGCGGTCACGTTTAGTTAAGGAGAGAAGAAGATGGGTCCACAATTACTCACAACAATCGAACAGATTGCAAAAGAAAAGGGAATTGAAAAAGATATTATCATCGATGCGCTCGAACAAGCGCTTATTTCTGCGTATCGTCGCAACGTTGCAAACCCGAACGAACACGTCAAAGTGGAGTTCGACCAGGTGACGGGTGATATTCGCGTTTACGCACTTCTTGAAGTCGTGGAGCGACTCACACAACCGGATCAGCAACTCTCATTAGAAGAGGCGCATGAAATCGATCCGAACTATGAGCTTGGTGATTTCCATAAAGAAGAAGTGACTCCGAGCGATTTCGGTCGTGTCGCAGCGATGACAGCAAAACAAGTCGTCACACAAAAAATGCGTGAAGCGGAACGTGAACGCATTTATAACCATTTTGCTGACAAAGAAGACGAAATCATGACAGGGATTGTGGAACGCTTTGACCCACGCAATCTTTACATCGGTCTCGAGAACAACATCGAAGCCGTGTTGACGCCGAACGAACAGATGCCAAACGAGTCGTATCAGATTCATGACCGCATCAAAGTATACGTCACAAAAGTTGATTCGACGACAAAAGGTTCTGGTGCTGCGATTCAAGTATCACGAACTCATCCGGGTCTTTTACGCCGTCTGTTCGAACTCGAAGTACCTGAGATTTCAAACGGTACGGTTGACGTCATGTCCGTGTCTCGTGAAGCGGGAGACCGTTCGAAGATTGCGGTTCATTCTGATATCGTCGACCCGGTCGGGGCATGTGTTGGTCCGAAAGGACAACGTGTCCAAACAATCGTCGATGAGCTCAATGGAGAGAAAATTGACATCGTCCGCTGGTCGGAGGACCCGAAAGAGTTCGTCCGCAACGCCCTTAGCCCAGCTCAGGTCGTAGCTGTCTATGTAAACGAACCGGCGAAATCGACGACGGTCGTCGTACCGGACTATCAATTGTCGCTCGCAATCGGGAAGCGTGGACAGAACGCGCGTCTTGCCGCGAAATTGACAGGCTGGAAGATCGACATCAAGAGCGAGACGGATGCACAAGCATTAGACTTGTTCGACACGTTCGCTGAAAAAGTTGAATCAGAGCCGGAAATTGTTCAAAATGAAAGTGAACAAGACTTATCAGATGCTTCAGTCGAAACAACTGTGGTGAAAGAAGAGGAATGACCATGAAGCAAAAGAAACTTCCTTTGCGTAAGTGTGTGGTCACACAAGAAATGCTCCCGAAGAAAGAATTGATTCGTGTCGTTCGGACGCCCGAAGGTGAAGTCGTCATCGATTTGACCGGGAAGATGAACGGTCGAGGTGCTTACTTATCAAAAGACATAGACGTGATTCGTTTAGCTGAGAAAAAACGAACACTCGACCATCAGTTGAAAGTAAAAACGAGCGATGACTTGTATGAACAGTTGAAACAAGCTGTCACGGGTGCAGAATCATGAACCAATGGGAATCATTGTTAGGCCTTGCTGCTAGAGCGAGGAAGGTAACGATGGGAGAAGAGTTTGTATTGAAGGATGTCCGAGCTGGTCGAGCCAAGCTCGTCATTCTTGCCGGTGATGCAGGAGCGTCTACGAAAAAACGGGTGACCGACAAATGTACGTCGTATCATGTCCCGCTCATTGAAGTGAGCGACCGTTATACAATTGGCGCCGCTTTAGGGAAAGACATGCGCGTCGTCGTGTCTGTGACAGAATCCGGATTTGCGAACAAGCTTAAGCAACTTCTCTCTTAACTATTAACGGAGGTGGATGCTTTGGGAAAACGCGTCTATGAATTTGCAAAAGAACAGAATGTAACGAGTAAACAAGTCATTACTCAATTAGAAAAATTGAACAAGCCGGTGAAGAACCACATGGCTGTTCTTGATGAGGAGACGGTCAAACAATTGGACCGCGTCTTCAACCCAGAGAAGTACCGTGCCGCAGAGAAAAAAGCGGAAACGAAACCGGCGGCTGATCGTCCGAAAAACGAAAAACAAGAGAAGAAAGAAACACCGAAAGCACGCCCACAAAATGCGCAAGGGAACCGTGGCGGCCAAAACCGCAACGACAACCGCAATAACGACCCACGCAACAAAAAACGTGGCAAAGGGAAAGGCAAAGGCAAGCCGGCAAAAGCGGCTGTGCCACAAGAAGCCGATCCAAACTCGAAGACGAGTCAACGGAAAGCAGCTCGACTCGCTCAAGAAGCTGAAATGGGTAATGTCATCAAGTATGATGAAGCACTCAGCGTAGCCGATCTTGCTTCGAAAATGAATAAGAAGCCGAACGAAATCATCATGAAGTTGATGGGTATGGGTGTCATGGCTACGATTAACCAGACACTCGATGACGAGACGATCGAGTTGCTCGCAGCCGAGTTCGGATATGAAGTGGAAAAAGAAGTCGTCGTCGATGAGACGGATTTCGAGACGGTCGAAATCGATTTCTCTGAATACGAGCTGGAAGAACGTCCGGCAGTCGTGACCATCATGGGTCACGTCGACCACGGTAAAACGACGCTACTTGACTCGATTCGTAACACGAAAGTCGTTGCGGGCGAGGCTGGTGGAATCACACAGCATATCGGTGCTTATCAAGTCGAAGTCAATGATAAGAAAATCACGTTCCTTGATACACCTGGACACGCGGCGTTCACGACGATGCGTGCCCGCGGTGCTGAAGTGACGGATATCGCGATTATTGTTGTCGCAGCAGACGATGGCGTCATGCCGCAAACAGAAGAGGCGATTTCGCACGCAAAAGCGGCAAACGTTCCGATCATCGTTGCAGTCAACAAAATGGACAAAGAAGGCGCAAACCCAGACCGCGTCAAACAAGAATTGACAGAGTTTGGTCTCATTCCGGAAGAATGGGGCGGCGAAACGATCTTCGTTCCGATTTCAGCACTTAAAGGTGAGGGAATCGATGAGTTGCTCGAAATGATTCTCCTCGTGTCAGAGGTAGAAGAATATAAATCAACAGCTGACATGCCGGCACGTGGAACGGTCATCGAAGCGAAACTCGACAAAGGCCGTGGACCGGTCGCGACACTTCTCGTACAACACGGTACGCTTCGGATCGGGGATTCAATCGTTGTCGGGAACACGTTCGGTCGTGTCCGGGCGATGGTCAATGACATCGGACGTCGTGTGAAAGAAGTTGGTCCATCGACGCCAATCGAAATCACAGGATTAAACGATGTGCCACAAGCCGGTGACCAGTTCATCGTCTTCGAAGATGAGAAGAAAGCCCGTGCAATCGGTGAAAAACGTTACCAACGTTACCTTGAATCACAGCGCCGTGAATCAGCGAAAGTCAGCCTTGACGACTTGTTCAGCCGTATTCAGGAAGGTGAAGTGAAAGACTTGAACGTCATCATTAAAGCGGACGTACAAGGTTCAGCTGAAGCGTTGGCCGGTTCACTTCGCAAGATTGACGTCGAAGGCGTAAAAGTTAACATCGTTCACCAAGGTGTCGGTGCGATCACAGAAGGGGATGTCATCCTCGCTTCTGCTGCAAATGCAATCATTATCGGGTTCAACGTCCGTCCAGACGGAAACGCCCGCTCGATGGCGGAGCAGGAAAGTGTTGAAATGCGTCTCCACCGCATCATCTACAACGCAATCGAAGAAATCGAGAGCGCGATGAAAGGGATGCTTGATCCTGAGTTCGTCGAAGAGATCACAGGTCAAGTCGAAGTACGTGACGTCTTCAAGGTATCGAAAGTCGGTACCATTGCCGGATGTTACGTCACAGAAGGTAAAATCACACGCGACGCTGGTGTCCGTGTCATTCGTAACGGAATCGTGGTGTACGAAGGTAAACTTGATACGCTTCGTCGCTTCAAAGATGACGTGAAAGAAGTGGCAACAGGATACGAGTGTGGAATTAAAGTTGAGAAATTCGACGATATTAAAGTCGACGATATCATCGAAGCGTTCGTCATGAAAGAAGTCGAACGTAAATAATGTAAGGAGGGATCACGTATGAAAATTCGTGCCCAACGAGTCGCTGAGCAAATGCGTAAAGAAATCACAGACGTGTTATTGCGTGAAGTGAGTGACCCACGTACGAAAAACGCTACGATTACGAGCGTGGATGTGACAGGGGACCTGCAACAGGCGACCGTCTATTATACGGTGCTCGGAGACGACGAGGACGTAAAAGCTGAAACACAAGCTGGACTTGATAAGGCGAAAGGATTCATCCGTCGCGAAATCGGTCAACGCATTCGTCTGCGTAAAACACCTGAGCTTTCGTTCGAATACGATTCATCGGTCGCATATGGTAGCCATATCGACTCGTTGATTCGTGATTTAAACAAAGACTAATGAATAAAAGGGGAGACTCCGTTCTCCTCTTTTTTGATGTGGAGGAATGATGATGGAACCAAACGGGGTACTCATACTCGATAAAGACAGCGGCATGACGAGCCACGATTGTGTCTTTAAACTCCGAAAGCTGTTTCAAACGAAAAAAGTCGGGCACACGGGCACGCTCGACCCGGAAGTGACCGGGATTTTACCGATTTGTTTAGGGAGAGCGACAAAGTTGGCCCGCTTTTTGACGGACGAGGGTAAACGATATGTGGCAGAGGTCACCATCGGAACGGCGACGATGACGGAGGATGCCCATGGTGAGGTCGTGGAACGTCAGGTGATCCACCCAGACGAATTCACTCCAGCGCAGGTCGATGAGGCATTACAGCGTCTCACCGGGACGATCGAACAGATTCCCCCGTATTACTCGGCTGTAAAAGTGAACGGGAAAAAATTGTATGAATACGCGCGGAAAGGTCAAACGGTCGAACGGCCACGACGGATGGTTGAGATTCATCGGTTGGAACGAACGAGTGAGTTGACGTTTGAAGAAGACGTCTGCCGTTTCCGAATCGAGGTGGATTGTGGAAAAGGAACGTACATCCGGACGTTGGCTGTACAAGTCGGGGAACTGCTCGGTTTTCCGGCCCATATGAGCGAACTCCGTCGCACACGATCCGGTGCGTTCGAAGAAACGGATGCGGTCACGCTCGGAACCCTTCAGGAAATGGAGTCGATTGAAGAACGGCTGGAGCATGTCATCCCGTTAGAGGAAGTCGTCAAACGCTGGCCTTCCCTGACAATCGCTGCAAATCGGGAGCGGTATATTCGAAATGGTGGGAAGTTGAACAACGTCTCGCTCGAATTTGATTTGTTTACTGTCTATAATGAAGAAGGAATCCCTCTTGCCCTTTATAGACGGCAAGAAGGAACGACAGACGCGACAGTCGAGGTCATGTTGGCCATCGACTAAGGGGGAAATTGACAGTATGGAAACGATACATCTCACCTATCCAGAAACACCGGACCGTGTCCCTTCCGTCATGGTGCTTGGATTTTTTGACGGAGTGCATAAAGGACATCAAGCGGTCATTGAGCATGCGAAACAGCACGCGACGGAGCGGGACGTGCCGGTCACGGTCGTTACGTTCGACCCGCACCCGAAACAAGTTCTTTCAAATAAACCCGATGCGGTCAGGTATATCACCCCTCTCGCTCGGAAGCTGAAACGGATTGAGGCACTCGGGGTCGAACGGTGCATCGTCATTTCATTTACGAAGGAGTTGGCGGGATTGTCACCGCAACAATTCGTCGATGATTATTTAATCGGTGCAGGAGCTGTCCATGTGACTGCCGGGTTTGATTACTCATACGGTAAGTTCGGCGAAGGGACAATGGAGACCTTGCCTTATCATTCTCGCGGAAAGTTCACGACTTCGGTCGTCCCGGAACAGACCGCAGAGGGTGAAAAAGTATCTTCGACCAGAATCCGTAAGTTGTTGGCGGCGGGTGAAGTGGATCGTGCCAAAGAGTTACTCGGATCCCCGTATGTCATTTGCGGAGAAGTCATACACGGTGACGCACGCGGGCGGACAATCGGCTATCCGACAGCTAACGTGCTGATGGATGCATCCTACGTCATGCCACGGCTAGGTGTGTATGCGACGCGGGTCACATTACAGGACGGGCGCACGTTTTCAGCGATGACGAACGTCGGGCGGAGACCGACGTTTTACGAGACCGGGAGTGTCTCCATTGAGAGTCATCTATTTGATTTCTCGGAAGACCTGTACGGACAACTCATCGAGGTCGAATGGATCGCTTACATCCGAAATGAGCGGGCATTTGATGGACTCGATGCCCTGATTGCCCAATTACAAAAAGATGAGGTCGAGGCTCGTGCAATCCTGTCTTGACTTTCGAAGGGGAGTACGCTATCCTTTTCAAGTACGCAAAGTACACCGTTTCGCTTGGCTGGTCGATTCACCAACGCCGGCTCGGCAACACGGCAATTTTTGATTAAATGGAGGTGGAGAGGCAATGGCACTCTCAAAAGAACGTAAAAACGAAATCATCGCGGAATTCGCGACAAAACAAGGTGACACAGGTTCACCGGAAGTACAAGTGGCGGTGTTGACTGAACAAATCAACACATTGAACGACCACCTTCGTACACACAAGAAAGACCACCACTCACGTCGCGGTCTCTTGAAAATGGTAGGACGTCGTCGTAACTTGCTTACGTACCTTCGTAACAAGGACGTTACACGTTACCGTGAATTGATTCAACGCCTCGGTCTCCGTCGTTAATCGATTGAGACTGTTCAACGGGCTGGGACCATGTCCTAGTCCGTTTCTTCTTTATTCAGAGGAAAATGATTAGACATTCGTAGGAATGAGTTACATAATAAACTAGATAAGGTTTGAGAGGAGAATGTACATGTTAGGTACGAAACAAGTATTCTCTACAGAGTGGGGCGGTCGCCCATTGTCTGTAGAGGTCGGTCAACTTGCGAAGCAAGCGAACGGCTCAGCACTCGTCCGTTATGGCGATACGGTCGTACTCGCAACGGTCACGGCTTCAAAAGCACCGAAGGATTTAGACTTTTTCCCGTTGACAGTCAACTACGAGGAAAAATTATATTCAGTCGGTAAAATTCCAGGTGGATTCCTTCGCCGTGAAGGACGCCCAGGTGAGAACGCGATTTTGACATCACGCCTCATCGACCGTCCAATCCGCCCGCTTTTCCCGGACGGCTTCCGTCATGATATTCAAGTCATGATTTACGTCATGTCAAACGACCCGGATTGCTCGGCAGAGATGGCGGGGATGCTCGGAACATCCGTTGCACTCTCGATTTCTGATGTGCCGTTCGACGGTCCAATCGCAGGTGTGACGGTCGGTCGTGTAGATGGCGAGTTTGTCATCAACCCGACAACTGAACAAATGGAAAAAACAGATCTTGAGCTTCAAGTAGCAGGGACTGCGACAGCGATCAACATGGTTGAAGCGGGCGCGAACGAAGTACCGGAAGACGTCATGCTCGAATCGATTCTCTTCGGTCATGAAGAAATCAAGCGCTTGATTGCTTTCCAACAGGAGATTGCGGATGCAGTCGGTAAACCGAAGTTTGAATACACGGTTTCGAAATTCGATGAAACGTTGTCGGCAGAACTTGAGGCAGCTCGTCCGGAAATCGTTGAAGCGGTTCAAGTCGAAGAGAAGCATGCTCGTGATGAAGCCATTAACGAAGTCATCGCGAAATACGTGGCGATGTATGAAGAGCGCTTAGCTGATGAACCAGCGAAACTCGGTGAAGTTTCAGGCATCTTGAACAAGTTCGTCAAAGACGAAGTTCGTCGTTTGATCACGGTCGACAAAGTCCGTCCAGACGGTCGTCGTCCGGATGTGATTCGTCCGCTCGCTTCTGAAGTGGGACTCTTACCGCGTGCACACGGTGTCGGACTCTTCACTCGTGGACAAACACAAGTCATGTCCGTTGCGACACTTGGTGTCATCGGAGATGCCCAGATCATCGATGGAATCGGTCTTGAAGAAAATAAACGCTTCATGCACCATTACAACTTCCCACCATTCTCAGTCGGTGAAGCCCGTCCTGTCCGTGCGCCAGGTCGTCGTGAAATCGGTCACGGTGCACTCGGAGAACGTGCGCTCTTGCCAATTATTCCGAAAGAAGCGGACTTCCCGTATACGATTCGTCTCGTGTCGGAAGTGCTCGAATCAAACGGTTCAAGCTCGCAGGCGTCGATTTGTGGCTCAACTCTCGCCCTCATGGATGCCGGTGTGCCAATCAAGGCGCCGGTGGCGGGGATTGCGATGGGGCTCATCATGGAAGGTGAACATTATACGGTCTTGACGGACATTCAAGGACTTGAAGATCACCTCGGAGATATGGACTTTAAAGTGGCTGGTACGAAAGACGGAATCACAGCCCTTCAAATGGACATTAAGATTGCCGGAATCACACGAGAAATTCTTGAAGAAGCACTTGAACAGGCTCGTGCCGGTCGCCTTCATATCCTAGACCATATGCTTGAGACACTTGACGCTCCACGTCCACAGTTGTCGAAATACGCTCCGAAGATTGTGACGATGACAATCAATCCGGACAAGATTCGCGACGTCATTGGACCAGGTGGTAAGATGATCAACAGCATCATCGACCAGACAGGCGTCAAGATCGATATCGAACAGGATGGTACGGTCTTCATCGCTTCGACAGATCAAGAAGGCATTGATCTTGCGATGTCGATGATCGGCGATATCGTACGTGAAGTCGTCGTTGGTGAAGTATATGATGCGACCGTACGCCGGATCGAGAAGTTCGGTGCGTTCGTTGAATTATTCAAAGGTAAAGATGCGCTCGTTCACGTCTCAGAATTCAGTCTTGAGCGTGTCGCGAACGTGGAAGACGTCGTCAAACTCGGTGACACGATTCAAGTCAAAGTCACAGAAATCGATGATAAAGGTCGTGTCAACGCTTCACGAAAAGCCTTGATTTTAGAAGGATTGACTCCGGAAGAGCGTGAAGCATACGAAGCGAAACGGAAAGCAGCACGTGAGAGCCGTCCTCCACGTGAGGGACGTCCGCCGCGTCGTGACGGAGACCGTCGTCCACCGCGCTCGTCAAATTAATTTATTCTGGCCATCGTCTGGTGCGATGGCCTTTTTCATAGGAGTGAGAGGATGGAATGGATGACATTAAATAATGGCGTACGCATCGTCATCGAGCCGATCGAAGGTGCACGCAGTACGTCAACGGGTGTGTTCGTCAAAGCTGGAACACGCACGGAATCGTCGGAAGAGATCGGGATCAGTCACTTGATTGAACATATGTTGTTCAAAGGGACTACGACACGAAGCGCCAAAGAGATCGCTTCGTTCTTTGACGAACTTGGGGGAAGCGTTAACGCCTTCACCTCGAAAGACCACACCTGTTATTATGTGAAAACACTTGATGAACATGCGGTCGTCGCCTTCGATGTTCTGGCAGACATGCTCTTTCAGTCCGTGTTCAATGAGGACGAGTTAGAGAAAGAAAAGCGTGTCGTGTTAGAAGAAATTAAGATGTATGAGGATACACCAGAGGATCTGGTTCATGAAATTCTAGCCGATGCCGTCTATCGGGATGACGTATTGGCGCAACCGATTTTAGGTACCGAGGAAAGTGTTCTCTCTTTGACACGGGAACAGATTAAACGATATGTAGAGAAACGGTATTCAGGGAACCAAATGGTCGTATCGATTGCCGGGCATGTGACCGATGAACTGATTGAAGCAGTCAAGTCGAGGTTTGCAGACATCCCTTCTGGGGAATCGTCGAAAGAATCGACTCGGCCTGTCCTCTATAGTGACAAAGCGGTGAAACGTAAGGACACCGAGCAAGCCCACCTCTGTTGGAACTTTGAAGCGATTTCGGCAAAAGATGAGCGGTTGCCGCATTTGGCTCTCATGAATAATGCGATTGGCGCGACGATGTCTTCTCGCTTGTTCCAGTCAATCCGTGAAGAGCAGGGGCTCGCCTACTCCATCTACTCGTACTATACGACGTTCGATGATCATGGCACGTTCACGATCTATGTCGGAACATCCCCGGACACGCTCGAACAAGTTGAAGCCATCATGGACCGTGAATTGGCGAAGCTTAAAGGTGAAGGACTGACTGAAGAAGAAGTAGATAAAGGGAAACGTCAATTAAAAGGTTCGCTTGTCCTTGGGAATGAAAGTTCGAGTGCGCGTATGAACCGAAACGGCCGAAATCTATTGCTTTTGGATGAAATTGAACCGATTGAACGGGTGTTGGATAAAGTGGAACGAATTCAAACCGAAGAAGTGAACAGGCTTATTCAAGAGGTATTGAACCATGTTCCGGCGAAGTCATACGTCCTTCCGAATGAAGAGCGACTTGAAACCGAATTGTAAGTTCTCTACACTGATTAAGAGGTATTCTTTAGTTTGGACAGGATACAGGTGAAAGAAGGGAAAGACTTGAACTTAACGGATTTAGTGAAGAAGATACAATTGATCAATCAACCAAATCTCGCAGACATCGAAGTGACACACGTGACGACTGACTCTCGGGAAGTCGTTCCCGGCACTTTATTTGTTGCGATTAAAGGATATACTGTCGACGGCCACGACTATGCAGAGACTGCTGTCGAGCGTGGCGCCGTGGCGGTCGTCAGTGAGCGACCGTTGGAACTTTCGGTGCCGAACCTGCTCGTACGCGATAGCTCAAGATCAGTCGGTCTTTTGGCGTCCGCATTTTATCGTTATCCATCTGAGGAAATGAGACTTTTCGGCATCACTGGAACGAACGGGAAAACGACGACAACGACAATTTTACGTGACGTTCTCCAAGAACTCGGTCATTCCACCGGTTTGATTGGAACGGTAGAGGTCCGAATCAATGACACGGTTGTGCCGAGCAAAAACACGACTCCACAGAGTTCTGAACTTCAGCAACTCCTGGCTCAGATGCGGGATGAAGGGGTTACGGATGTCATGATGGAAGTCTCTTCTCATGGACTTGAATTGGGCCGAGTGATCGGAACGGACTTCGATATCGTCGGCTTCACGAATCTGACGCACGACCATCTTGATTTCCATGGGACGTTTGAAAATTACGCGAGAGCCAAAGGATTGCTGTTTGCGCAGTTGGGTCAAATGGCATCACGTGGGAAGGTCGCCGTCTTGAATGCGGATGATCCTTACAGCAAGCTGTATGAAACGATGACAGGCGCCCGTGTGATCACGTATGGGATTGACGAAACGGCCGACCTGATGGCTTCAGACATTGAGCAGACATTGTCTCAGACGAGCTTCGTCTTCCAATATCAAGGCCAGCGTTTGCCGGTGACCGTGCAATTCATCGGTCGCTTCAACGTGTATAACATCTTGCTCGCGACAGGATGTCTGCTTGCTGCGGGCTATTCGCTAGAAGAGATTGCGAACGTACTCGGAAAAATCCATCCTGCGAAAGGACGGATGCAACGACTTGATGTTCCTGGATTCAATGTTTATGCGGACTATGCACATACTCCTGACGGAATCGAACAATGCTTGAAATCGCTTGTTGGTGTGCCAAAAGAGAAGATCATCTTTTTGATTGGTACCGGAGGCAATCGGGACGTCACAAAACGTCCGGCGATGGGTGAGATGGCCTCAACTTATGCGGGGACCGTCATCATCACGACAGACGACCCTCGTTTCGAATCGTACGAATCGATTACGAAGGGAATCGCAGCCGGAATGACGCACGATAACTTTGTGGAAATCGGGGACCGCGAGGAAGCGGTACGCTATGCGGCAAGGTTGGCAAAGCCGGATAATATCGTTGTGTTGGCAGGGAAAGGTCATGAAAAGTATCAAATTATCGGAAATGAAAAAATGCCGCTCGATGAAGAAGCGATTGTGCGGACGACCATTTTGAATACGGAGGAATCCTGATTTATGGCAGTACAACCAGTAAAGTTGACAGAAAAAGAACATGACGACTTCGTCAAATCCCACGATCGGGGCGATTTACTCCAGCTTTCAAGTTGGGGAGATGTGAAACGGAAGAACGGTTGGACAGCGGAGCGGATTGCCGTCGCACGTGAAGGCGTGACGACGGGCGTGGCGCTACTTCTCTTCAAACGTGTTCCGAAGCTGCCGTTCACGCTTTGTTATGCTCCGCGTGGATTCGTCGTCGATTACGAAGATTTGTCGTCGTTGCAAGCATTGACGAAAGAAGCAAAACGTGCCGCTGCTGAACGCAACGCCATCGTCATCAAAATCGATCCGAACATCGACCGGGACGAGATGCCGGGTCTATTGACCGAAATGGACGCCATCGGTTTCCGTCATAAAGGATTCGGTGGGGGATTTGATTACGCACAGCCGCGTTTCACGATGGAGACCGACCTCCGTCCGAGTGAAAAAGACATCTTTGCGAAATTCCATCATAAGTTCCGATATAATGTCCGGCTCGCCGAGAAAAAAGGGATTGTATGTACGGAAGTTGGGCGCGAAGGGCTGAAAACGTTCGCTGATTTGATGAAAGTGACCGGCGAACGGGATGGCTTCTCCATCCGTGGGCTCGATTATTTCGAAAATCTGTACGATTGCTTGCAACCGAACGATGCCCGACTCTTCTTGACGAAACTAGAACCGAAGCTCGCACTTGACCAACAAGAGGCGACGCTTGAAAAAGCGAAGCGCGACTTGGCGAAGATTGAACGTAATCTGGAAAAGGAAGCGATCGAGAAGAAACAAAAGAGTCTGCTCAACCGAAAAGAACAGACCCTCGCCCAAATCGAAAAGGCCGAACAAGCCTTACCTGAACTGGTCGCCTTGAACGAGAAATATCCAGAAGGCCTCGTCTTATCAGGCGGATTACTCACGCTCGCCGGACGTCGTTCTTATTACTTATACGGGGCCTCCTCGAACGAATTCCGTGAGTTTATGCCGAACCATTTGATGCAATGGACGATGATGCAAGCCGCTAAAGAGAGTGGGGCGGAACGGTATGATTTCGGAGGGGTATCCGGTAGTACGGACCCTGACGATGAGTATGCTGGTTTATACGCGTTCAAATCAGGTTGGGGTAGCGACATGATTGAAAAGGTTGGCGAGTTTGATCTTGTTTTGAACCGTCCTTTATACGTGGCGCTTGAAAAAGGGTTGCCACTTCTCAAAGGATTACGTAAACGGTTCAGAAGATGAGGTGGACAGGCGTAGTGACGCTGGCGATTGCCGCATTTATATTTGGCGTTGTGCTTGCCTACTTCAATATACAACCAGAACCGGTCCCATGGGTCGATGAACCGGTGTTCGAGGCGGAGATGTGTGAGCGTTCGCCTAATACCGAGCAAGTCGTTTTGAAAAAGAGTGAAGATGCCCTGAAACAGCTGCATCCACTTGTGGCCAAGCGGGGCGAATCATTCGTTCGCTTGGCCAGTTCCTGCCTCGATTTGAACGTGCGGTTGACTTCGGGTTACCGCTCGGCAAAAGAGCAAAATGAACTGTACGCTCAAGGCCGCTCGAAACCCGGGGATGTGGTGACGAATGCAAAAGCGGGTCAAAGTTATCATAACTATGGACTGGCGGTTGATTTCGTGATCATTCACAACAATAAAGCGGATTATGATTTAAGCGCGGACAACAATCGAAACGATATTCCAGACTGGCAGGAGTTGGGGGAACTCGGCAAAGCGCTCGGTTTTGAATGGGGAGGCGATTGGGATACATTCCCGGATTATCCTCACCTTCAAATGGACTTCGGATTGTCGATCCGGCAACTGGCTGCGGGGAAACGGCCGAGCAATCAAGCGACCGCTCCACTCGCAGATGTACTCAAACCTCTAGTGGATTGAACGGAAATGTTGGCAATGAAGCCGTTTTCCGATACAATATTCAGTAGCGATAAGGGGACGGAATAGAATATGAATCATCTAGGAGGTTTTTGTTAGTGTCTAAAAAGAAGACAGAGAATATTAGCGTCTTTGCGCTTGGAGGCGTAGGCGAAATCGGGAAGAACATGTACGTCGTGGAGCTAGACGACGACATCTTCGTCATCGATGCCGGTCTCATGTTTCCAGGCGATGAGATGCTGGGAATTGACATCGTCATTCCTGACATCACGTATTTAAAAGAAAATAAAGATCGAGTACGCGCGATTTTCATCACGCACGGTCACGAAGACCATATCGGTGGACTTAGTTACGTACTTCGAGACTTAAAACATGTCCCGGTATATGGGACGAAATTGACGCTCGGCTTGATCGAGCTGAAACTGAAGGAAGCCGGATTGTTAAAAGAAGTCGACCTTCGCATGATTGATGCCAAAACGAAATTGACTATCGCTGATCATCTCATTACGTTTTTCCGCGTCAATCACTCGATTCCAGATTGTGTCGGTGTTTGTATCCAAACGTCCCAAGGAGCAATCGTCCACACTGGGGACTTTAAATTTGATTACACACCTGTCGATGGAAAACAGGCGGACTTTAATAAATTGGCGGCTATCGGACAACGTGGCGTCCTTGCCTTGTTGTCGGATTCGACGAACGCTGAGCGTCCGGGACAAACGGGTTCAGAATCGATTGTAGGGGCTGAATTGAATGATGTGATTTATCAAGCTGAGGGACGTGTGATTGTCGCGTCATTCGCATCAAACGTTCACCGTTTACAGCAGGTGTTCTCTGCAGCTGAGGCCAATGACCGTAAAGTCGCTGTCGTCGGACGTAGTATGGTCAACATTGTGGAAGTGGCACAAAAGCTGAACTACTTACGTTTCAAGCCGAAAACGTTGGTCGAGTTATCGCAAGTCAATCGTCTCCCGGACAACAAAGTCGTCATTTTGACGACGGGTTCACAAGGGGAACCGATGGCGGCGTTGACTCGTATGGCGCGCAACGCACACAAGCAAGTGAACATTCGATTGAACGATACGGTCGTCATCGCGGCGACGCCGATTCCTGGAAACGAGAAATCGGTATCGAAAACAATCGACCTCCTGTTCCGTTCGGGAGCGAATGTCATTTACAATCAGCGTAAAGTCCACGTCTCCGGACACGGATCGGCTGAAGAGTTGAAGCTTATGCTTAACCTCGTGAAGCCGAAGTATTTCCTCCCGATTCACGGGGAGTACCGGATGCAAATGGCACACTCGAAACTCGCTGAACAGGTCGGTGTCAAACCGAACAACATCTTCATCGTCGAAAAAGGAGACGTTGTCGAATTTACAGGTCGCAAGGCAAGAATGAACCGGAAAGTACCGGCAGGAAATGTCCTGATTGATGGAATCGGTGTCGGAGACGTCGGGAACATCGTGTTGCGTGACCGTCGATTGTTATCACAAGATGGCGTCGTCTTATGTGTCGTCACATTGAACCGGAAACAGAAGAAATTGATTTCAGGTCCTGAACTCATCTCTCGTGGATTCGTCTACATGCGCGAATCGGAAGAAATGATTTCAGAGGCAAACCGAATCGTCACCAAGCAGATTGAAAAGAGCCTACAGGCTGGAAGTGACTGGACCGAATTGAAATCAAATATCCGCGAGCGGCTTAGCGTCTTCTTGTTCGAACAGACGAAACGTCGTCCGATGATCTTGCCGATCATCATGGAGATTTAATGGAATGTGAGTGAGGCAAAAGTCATCTGACTTTTGCCTCTTTTTTTAGGAGGAAATGAAGTGGCTCAAAAAACTAGGAAGACACCGACAAAACGAAAGCGTCCGGCAACGAAAAGAAGGACGAAAAAACAATCGATTTCAGCACGTACATATGGATGGGGACTGTTTGTTTTAGCAATCATCGGCTTCTTCTTCGCGTTGTTTGATTTAGGGTGGATTGGAGAACGCTCATCGACAGCAGTCGAATACGTATTCGGAGGGTGGGGCGCACTGACTTATTTGATGCTCGCCGCCGGATTATTGATTTTCTTATTACAACTCCGCACGATGCAGCGCGTCGGGTACAGTTTTATATTGGTCGCTTTCCTGCTGTTTGGCGATTTGATTTGGGGAGCGGAACGTGGTGTCTTAAACGGGGCCATCTATCGCCTGAATCAATATTTGTTTTCTGACTTCGGCATCATTTTTCTAGGGATCGTCGCGTTTACGGTTGGTGTCTCGATGTGTATCCCTACACTTTGGCGCACGTTGGCGAACCGAATCGGTGAAACGATTCTGGCCATCAAACAGGAGTGGGGCGAACAATCAAGAAGTAAGAAAGAAATGAAACCTAGAGCACGAAAAGAAAGAGAAGTAAGGAAATCACCGAAGGTAGAGGGGCTTCTTCCAACTGATTCGGTGGAACCGGAAAGTGATGCGGTTGCCATCCACGACATTCCGATTGTCGGTTTCAGTGAGAAAGTAGTAGCGGAGACGACACCGAAGAAGGATGATGAGAAAGAAGAAGAGACAGAAGAGGCAACCCTATCGACAGAAGAGATGATGTTGACGGCGGCGCAGGATGTCTCGGCGTCATACGAATTACCTGCCTTCTCGATCTTGAAAGAACCGGTCGTCACAGACTTGTCAGGGGAAAATGCAAGACTGAAGGAGAACGCGTCGAAGCTTGTCAAAACGTTGAAGTCATTTGGTGTCGGGGTGAAAGTGCTAAAAATCCACCTCGGTCCAACAGTTACAAAATATGAGCTTCAACCGGACATCGGCGTTAAAGTCAGTCGCATCACGTCACTCAGTGATGATTTGGCTTTGGCACTTGCGGCAAAAGATATTCGGATCGAGGCACCGATTCCGGGAAAAGCAGCAATCGGGATTGAAGTGCCGAATCAGGAAGTCGCACCGGTATGCTTACGGGAAGTGCTTGAAGCGGAACCTGTGAAGCAGGACGATTCGAGACTGCTTGTTGCACTCGGTCGGAGTATCAGTGGGGAGACTGTCGGCATTTCGTTAAATAAAATGCCCCATTTACTTGTTGCCGGATCCACCGGTTCGGGTAAATCGGTCTGCATTAATGGCATGATTGTTTCCCTGTTAATGCGGACGCGTCCAGATGAAGTTCGTCTCATGATGATTGATCCGAAAATGGTTGAGTTGAATGTTTATAACGGGGTCCCGCACTTATTGACCCCGGTCGTCACCGATCCGAAAAAGGCGGCACAAGCTTTGAAACAAGTCGTTGCAGAGATGGAACGGCGGTACGAACTGTTCAGTCGATATGGTGTTCGAAACATTGAGGGGTACAATGAGCTTGTCGACCAATCCGATGATGAAGATGCCAAACGTTTACCGTTCATCGTCGTCATCGTGGACGAACTAGCTGACTTGATGATGGTCGCGTCGAATGATGTGGAAGATGCAATCATGCGACTCGCCCAAATGGCGCGGGCAGCTGGTATCCATATGGTGCTGGCGACACAGCGTCCGTCAGTGGACGTCATCACCGGAGTCATCAAAGCCAACATTCCGTCACGTATCGCCTTTGCGGTTTCCTCACAAACAGACTCTCGTACGATTTTGGATGGTGGGGGCGCAGAAAAACTGCTCGGACGTGGCGATATGCTCATGCTTGCGAATGGGATGAACAAGCCGGTCCGGGTTCAAGGGGCATTTGTGTCCGACCAGGAAGTCGAAGCAATCGTCAATCACGTCATCGCTCAGCAAAGAGCGCAATATGTGGAGGCGATGATGCCAAAAGAAGAAGAAGTGACGACAATCGATTCCGATGATTCCCTTTTCGGTGAAGTGGTCTCATTTATTCTGACTCAGGAAACGGCGTCGACCTCGATGATCCAACGAAGATTCAGAATTGGATATAATCGTGCAGCACGCTTGATTGATTCGTTGGAGCAGGCTGGATATGTTGGTCCTTCCGAGGGATCGAAGCCGCGAAAAGTATTCATTCAAGACCAGGAAGTATAAAGTTAAAAAACGAACGTTTTTATACTAAAATATAAAACCGTTCGTTTTTTGTTTATTTTTTAAATAACTCGTCAATGGGTGCGGATTTTAGTTGTTCGTTACAATAGTGATGTAATATAGCACATCTGACCTATATATCGAATTAGGTCATACTTTTAAAAAGTACTGAAACGCTTACATTTTTTAATACCGTTTTCATTTTACAAAACGATTTCAAACTGATTTAATACAAGGAATATTGTCTCAGAGGTACGGTTCTTCCCGGTTTTCAAAAATATTTCCTTTATTCCGAACAAAAACTATTGCGTTCTAATTCCGATATCCCTATACTTAATATTGGCAAGGGCATTCATACGTCAGATGTCTGAGCACTGGTAAGTATAGTAAAGGTGGTGAGGCCAATGTCGATTAAGCTCGATCATCGATTGCTCTATCTTCGAGTGATTGAGAAAATTAAGCAAGATATCGACGCTGGTGTCTATCGTGAAGGAGAAAAACTTCCTTCCGAATTCGAGCTTTCGAAGCAATTAGGGGTAAGTCGAGCGACTCTCCGCGAAGCCCTTCGAATTCTTGAAGATGAAAAATTTGTCGTACGTAAACACGGTGTCGGAACGTTCATTAGTTCCAAACCCCCGTTCACTTCAGGCATTGAAGAATTGTTCAGTGTCACTGAAATGATCAACCGTGCGAAGATGACACCAGGTACGAAAGTGTTGGTGGCCGAGAAAGTGTTGGCGACAGAGAGAGAAGCCGAGCGTCTTAAAATTGAGCCGAACTCACCGATTTATCGAATCGTTCGAATTCGATATGCGGATGACACACCAGTGGTTTACTGTGTGGATAAAGTGCCGGCACATCTCGTTTCTCATCCGGAGGCATTGACCGAAGGAAAGTCTTTGTTTGATGCACTCGAAAAAGAAGTAGGACGTCGGGTTGCCTATGCGATTACGCATATCGAACCGAGTGTCAGCTCTGAAATCTCGACACAACTGCAAACGGATCAACCGTTACTCGCTTTAAAACAACTGCATTACGATGAGAGCGATTTACCATTGCTTGATTCAGCCAACTTTTTCCGAGCGGACCGCTTCGACTTCCATGTCGTACGGAAACGTGTTTAAACAACCTGTTTGAAGAAGAAAAAGTAATTTTTGGGGAATAGCGTGAAAGCGCTTTCTTATACCGGTGTAAAGACTACTGATAACATGACAACCAAATTGTTATGAACCGAAAGGGGAAACACGACGATGATGAACAAGAAAAAAACGATTCTCTCAGCTTTAGCAGCAGGACTCACACTCTCTACAGTACTCGCAGCATGTGGCGGGGATGACAATGAGGGTGCTTCAAATGGCGACGGCGGTGGCGAAGGAAGCGACTTCAAAGTAGCCATGGTAACCGACACTGGTGGTGTTGATGACAAATCGTTCAACCAATCAGCGTGGGAAGGTTTGAAAAAGTTTGGTGCTGACAACGAATTGGAAGAAAACAAAGGGTTCAAATACCTTCAATCTGCAAAACAAGCAGACTACCAGCCGAACTTGCAACAATTGGCTCGTGACAACTACAACTTGATCTACGGTATCGGCTTCTTGATGGCTGAAGACGTACAAAAAGTTGCAGAGCAGTTCCCGGACAGCAACTTCGCAATCGTGGACATGGTTGTTGACGCACCTAACGTTGCTTCAATCACGTTCAAAGAGCAAGAAGGTTCATTCCTTGTTGGGGTAATCGCAGGTCTTACAACTGAAAAGAACAAAATTGGTTTCGTCGGTGGCGTTGAGTCAGACTTGATCAAAAAGTTCGAAAACGGATTCAAAGCCGGTGTCATGTCAGTTAACCCGGATGCTACAATCGACGTGAAGTATGCTGAAGACTTCAACTCAGCTGAAAAAGGAACGGCGATCGCTTCAGGTATGTACGGTTCTGGCGCAGACATCATCTATCATGCAGCTGGTGGTACAGGTGTAGGGGTATTCACAGAAGCGAAAAACCGTAAGAAAAACGGCGAAAACGTATGGGTAATCGGTGTTGACCGTGACCAATATGAAGAAGGTCTTCCAGAAGATGTTGCCCTTACTTCAATGGTTAAACGTGTAGATACAGCTACTTACGAAGTTTCGGAAAAAGCAATGAACGGTGAGTTCCCTGCTGGTGAAATCATTGAGTTCGGTTTGAAAGATGACGGTGTCGGAATCGCTGAAACATCTGACAAGCACGTTTCAAAAGAAGCTCTCGACAAAGTTGAAGAATACCGTCAGAAATTGGTTGACGGTGAACTCACAGCACCTGCGACAGATGCAGAGTTCGAAGAGTTCATGAAAAACGTAAAATAATTTATTGAGTTGAGGGGAGACCCATGTGGTCTCCCTTTACTTAAAGTTAGGGGTGAACTTCCTTGGAATATGTAATTGAAATGCTTAATATTCGCAAAGAGTTCGGTACGTTCGTTGCGAACGATAATATCACTCTCCAGTTACGCAAAGGTGAAATCCATGCCCTTCTCGGTGAGAACGGAGCCGGTAAATCGACTTTGATGAACGTCCTATTCGGACTCTATCAGCCAGAGGGTGGCGAAATTCGTGTTCGTGGTGAAAAAGTGAATATCGAAAACCCGAATATCGCGAATGACCTTGGAATTGGAATGGTACACCAACACTTCATGCTTGTTGAGAAGTTTACGGTTACTGAAAATATCATTCTTGGTTTAGAGCCTAAGAACGGGGTAACGATTGACCGTGCTGCTGCTCGCAAGAAAGTCATGGAAATTTCAGAGCAATATGGTTTGCGAATCGATCCAGATGCGAAGATTGAAGATATTTCTGTCGGAATGCAACAACGGGTTGAGATTTTGAAAACGCTTTATCGCGGCGCCGACATCTTGATTTTTGATGAACCGACTGCAGTATTGACACCGCAAGAGATTCAAGAACTCATTCAAATTATGAAACGTCTTATTGCTGAAGGTAAGTCAATCATCTTGATCACACACAAGTTGAAAGAAATCATGCAGGTCGCTGACCGTTGTACGGTCATTCGCCGTGGTCGTTATATCGGCACGGTAGATGTGGATGACACGATCAACGAAGACGGGTTGGCAGAGATGATGGTTGGACGTGAAGTCAATTTTGATGCTGAATATTCAAAAGCCGATCCGCAACAAGTAGTCCTGGATGTACAAGGACTCGTGGTAAAAGACAGCCGTGGACTTGAAGTGGTAGAAGGGTTAGACCTTCAAATTCGTGCAGGTGAGATTCTCGGAATCGCAGGAATCGATGGAAACGGTCAAACTGAGTTGATCGAAGCCATCACGGGTCTTAAAAAACCGGAGTCAGGCAAAGTAATGTTGAATGGAAAAGATGTGACCGGCCATCTTCCTCGTAAAATGACAGAGGCTGGGATTGGACATATTCCGCAAGACCGTCATAAGCATGGTCTCGTTTTAGATTATTCAATTCGTGACAACATGGTACTTCAAACGTACTACAAAGAGCCGTTCTCGAAACGTGGATTGATGAATTATAAAGCCGTGGCAGAGAAGGCGAAGGCCTTGATAGAGAAGTTTGACGTCCGAACTCCATCGGTCGATGTGCCAGCTCGTGCCCTTTCAGGTGGTAACCAGCAAAAAGCGATTATCGCACGTGAAGTTGACCGTTCGCCGGACCTTTTGATTGCTGCCCAACCGACTCGAGGTCTCGATGTCGGGGCTATTGAATTTATTCACGAACAACTCGTCAAAGAACGGGAAAAAGGGCGTGCTGTTCTTCTCATCTCGTTCGAGCTTGATGAAATTCTCCACGTTTCAGACCGTATCGCAGTACTTTATGAAGGAAAAATCGTCGGAATTCGTGATCCGAAAGAAACGACGGAACAAGAACTTGGCTTCTTGATGGCCGGCGGTCAGAGAGGAGACGAAACAGAATGAAAAAGCTTAGTTTAAATCAACTTCTCATTCCATTGCTATCGATCGTATTGGGACTTCTTGTCGGAGCGGTCGTCATGTTGATTGGTGGCTATGACCCGATTCGAGGGTTTGATTCATTGATTAACGGAATGTTCGGTAGTCCTTACGCAATCGGTGAAACGCTTCGTGCCGCAGCACCATTGATTTTCTCTGGTTTGGCGGTTGCCTTCGCGTTCCGGACCGGCCTCTTCAACATCGGGGTCGAAGGACAAGTATTGATTGGATGGGTCGCGGCAGTGTATGTCGGTATCAACTTTGACTTGCCGATGTTCATCCATATCCCACTCGCACTTCTTGCAGCGATGCTTGCAGCTGCGATTTGGGCGTTCGTTCCAGGTTTCTTGAAAGCGAAGTTCTATGTACATGAAGTTATCACATCGATCATGATGAACTATATTGCCCTTTACACGACGAACGCGATTTTGCGTAACGTGATCGGGGTTACGAATGAACGTACGGAGTCGATCAAAGATTCGGCATCCCTTTCATCACCTTGGTTGCAAGAAATCACAACGTACTCACGTCTCCACTGGGGTGTGCTGGTCGCTGTCTTAGCAGCAATCGTTTACTACTACATCTTACAGCGTACGACGCTCGGTTATGAATTACGTGCAGTTGGGTTTAACAAACATGCATCGCAATATGCGGGGATGAGTGTTAACCGTAACATCGTGTTGTCATTTGTCATCTCGGGGATGTTCGCCGGTCTCGCTGGTGCGATGGAAGGTCTTGGAACATTCAATGGTATGACGTTGTCCGCATCGTTTACAGGTGTCGGATTTGACGGGATCGCCGTCGCGCTTCTTGGTGCGAACACGGCCGTCGGTGTTATTCTCGCTGCCATTTTGTTTGCCGGTTTGAACATCGGTGGACTTGCGATGCAAGCTGGTGCGGACATTCCGTCTGAGCTTGTAAAGGTCATCATCGCAACAATCGTTATTTTTGTAGCATCAGGTTATGCCATTAACTACGTGATTGAAAAAATCAAAGGAAATCGTAAGAAAGGAGTGGAGAAAAAATGAGCTTCTTAGAAGTCCTTTATATCGTCGTTCCGGTTGCGTTAGCCTATGCGACTCCACTCGTTATCGCTGCACTCGGTGGGATTTTCAGTGAACGTTCAGGTGTCGTCAACATCGCCCTCGAAGGGATCATGATCATCGGGGCGGCAACAGGGATCATCACCACGCTGACGTTGACAGATCTTGGAGCAGGTATCTTCAGTCCGTGGATCGCGCTTCTCGTTGCCATGGTTGTCGGGGCGCTGTTCTCACTCTTCTTGGCAATCCCAGCAATCCTTTGGCGTGCCGACCAAACCGTTCTCGGTGTAGCGGTCAACATGCTTGCGATCGGTCTTGCGATCTTTGTTGTTCGCGTATTGTATAACAAAGGTCAAACGGATTTCATTAAATATCGGATTGCGAAAGAAAATGTACCGTTCTTGTCAGACATTCCTGTTATAAAAATGTTCTTCATGAACGTGCAATATACATCGTTCCTGGCAATTCTTCTCGCGTTTGTCGTTTGGTTCGTCATCTTTAAAACGCCGTTTGGTCTTCGTCTCCGTTCAGTCGGGGAACACCCGATGGCTGCAGATACGATGGGGATCAACGTCACGAAAATGCGCTTTATGGGCGTCATGCTCTCAGGTGCTTTAGGTGGTCTTGCCGGAGCGGTCTATGCGGTCACGGTCACAACGAACTTCAGTGGGACGACTATCGTCGGTCAAGGGTTCTTGGCGATCGCTGCGATGATCTTCGGTAAGTGGAATCCACTCGGTGCTCTTGGCGCAGGTCTCTTCTTCGGATTTGCACAAGCACTTTCTATCATCGGAAGTAACTTGCCGGTCATCAACAACGTACCGCAATTGCTTCTCTTGATCGCACCATACGCCCTCACGATCCTTGCGCTCGCAGGACTCGTCGGACGTGCGGACGCGCCGAAATCTGTCGGTATCCCATATATTAAAGGGAAACGATAAAAGCAAACAGGACATATGTCCGAAAATGAAAGGTTGTTTGACGTTTAAGTCAAACAACCTTTTTTGTTATACTGTGCTAGAGATGAGACGATACATGGGGTGGTGTAATGGATTTGTGGTGACGGTCCCAATTCAGCCGTCGTTCGGTACACGAGTAAAACGGTGAATGGAGTTAATCATAAAAAAAGACATGTGAGTCAGTTCGACCCCCATGCCTCCATCGTGCTTATTCGTATTTTAAAGCATCGCCATCGAATGACTCGTCAGCTACTTTGATTGAATCTGTCGGACAACCTTCGAATGCGTCCATCATATCTTCATAAAGCTCATCCGGGATTTCGACAGTCCCTGTGTTGTCGTCCATCAAGTTGAACGCAAGACCTTCATCATCGTAATCGTAAATATCCGGTGCTGCTGCGCCGCAAGCGCCGCAAGCGATACATGTATCTTTATCAACGATTGTAAATTTTGCCATGAATAACCCTCCAAACGGTTCGTTTCTCTACGTAGAACAATTTTTCTACTGACTATGAGTAATTGTAGTCTAGATACCCAATTATTTCAATGAGGAAACGGATGTCTTTTTGGCAGGATAATGATTTTTTAAGGATGTGACATTTTGGTTCATTTAGCGGATGGCGTCGTCTTATTGGCGATCAAACGATTAAACGGCGAACGGAGCGAGCGCAGTTTGTTTCATGTGTTGAACGGGAAACGATCCGCTACAACGTTACAGGACGCTTTTTTTTATGATTTAGAACCGGTGTTTGGACAATTTCCGGCAACGACCTATGAATATGAAAAACAACTCTCGGAATATGCAAAGCGAGGCTGGCTCGACCGGGAGCGATTCCTCTTGACCGAGGCGGGGGATCTACTTGCCTCTCCTGAGATGGTCGCGGACTTGTTTGGACGGTTAGGGGGAGAACGTCGGGACTATAACGCGATGACGTGGAAACGATTGAGTTTGTTCGTCCAGACATTGATGTCCCGGGAACATCGCCAAACCTTTTTCCCGGTCCAGGCAGACCGTTCAGCCGAACGTTGGGTCAAACAAATTTTACGGGTGGATCGTGACTGGAGGTCACTCATGGAAACATTTCACCGTGAAATTGAGAATGCCCTTGAAACAGTCGGGGACCCCTATGCGACGGCGGTTGTCTATCGATTCACGGGGGCGTATGAGACCGGATTTACCTATGAACAGATTGGCAATTTATTGGACGTGGACCCATACACGGCCAGACTCTATTTCCTGGCAGGTTGGAACGGGTTGTTAAAAGCGCTTCCGGACGAGGCGGTATTGAAAGGGTTCACGCATGGGTTATCAGATGAAAGGATGACGCATTCGGCACGTGAATCTTATGAATTGTTCTTAAAGGGACGCTCCTTTTCGCAAATTCAATCCATCCGGCGATTACGAACGAGTACGATTGAGGATCACGTCGTTGAGATGGCGATGTATTTAGAGACGTTTCCACTCGAACAGTTTGTGCCGGGGGACCAGATCCAACGTGTAGAGGCATTACGTGAAGTAGGAAGCTGGGCGTTAAAACCGATTTATGAACAGATGGAAGAGATCAGTTATTTTCAAATTCGTCTCGTACTGGCGAGACTGAAGCGAGGTGAGACATTTGTTTGAAGCGACTTTGAAACGTGTATTTGGTTACGAGGAATTTCGAGCTGGACAGCGCGAGATCATCGAGGCGGTCGTCGAAGGGCAAGACGTTCTGGCCATCATGCCTACCGGTGGAGGGAAATCCTTGACCTTCCAACTTCCATCCTACTTAAAGAACAATGGACTCACGATCATCGTCTCACCGTTGCTGTCATTGATTGAAGATCAAATCCTTCATATCCGCGAGCGGGGGGAACGTGGGGTCGCCCGTTTGACGTCGATGGAGTCCTTAGAGGAAAAACAGGAAGTGTTGAATCATCTGAAACGCTTCCGCTTTCTTTATCTGTCTCCGGAGCAACTCGCCGTACCTTATGTGACACGCGCACTCGCCAATGCGAACGTACAAATGCTCGTCATTGACGAAGCGCACTGTATTTCACAATGGGGTCATGAGTTTCGGCCGGAATATGCCCGTTTAGGGGAGCTGCGAAAGCAGATCGGCAGTCCGCAATGTATGGCGGTGACTGCGACGGCACCTGAAAATGTGAAACGGGATATTATCGAAAAACTTGCCTTATTCACACCGGCCCAGTTCGTACATTCCGCGAATCGTCCGGAAATCCGGTTGATTGTAGAGCGTCTTGAAAAAGAGGAGAAAATCGGGCGTTTAAAAGCACTTGTGCGCGACATCCCGAAACCTGCGGTCGTCTATACCGCGACACGTCGTGAAGCGGAGAAGCTATCTTCCGAGTTAGAGGATGCTATGTTTTATCACGGCGGTATGTCAACAGAGGATCGGCGTCTCGTCCAGTCCCAGTTTCTAAGAGATGAAGTACCGATTATGGTATGCACGAGTGCGTTCGGGATGGGAGTCAATAAAGACAACGTCCGATCTGTCATTCATTATCAAATCCCGGCGACGGTCGAGGCATACATGCAAGAAATCGGACGAGCTGGACGAGACGGGAACCCGGCTTTCGCCGTATTGCTGTACGCCGAAGGGGATGAGCGGATCCAGCAATTTTTGATCGATCAGCAATATCCGAAAGACGAACAAATACGTAACGCTTATTTTGAGATGGAGAACGGGTCTACCCTCTCGCAGTTGCCCCGCCTCCTTCGTATGGGTGAAGACGATCCTGTTTTTTTGCTGCTCAAACAATTGCTCGCGGAGCGTTCGCTTCAAGAAGCCATCGATTGGGTAAAAGACCGTAAGCGGGCAAGGTATCGCCAACTTGGGCAGATGATGGATGTAGCCCTCATCAATACATGTCGACGTGCTTATCTGCTGCGCTATTTTTCTGAGGAAAAGGTCGATCAGGAGGATTGCTGTGATGTATGTGGACCGATTGTCTTTCCTGAAACACCGGATCTGGTCCGAAAAAATGTGACAGAATGGAAAAAACGGTTGACGCAAATCTTTTCCTTTGAATAATATCATAGTAAAATGATAAAAAAGGTAAAGGGGGGCATACGTTGCGACACCGGAATCAAGCGGATTCTTTGCGTGATCAAATGGCGGACACGTTGCCGTCTCGGTCTGAGAGGCAAGAACATGAACGGAAAAAGAAATTAAACGATAATTGGCTGAAGCGGCCGTTGGCGATGGCGTTGACGCTCACCATGTTTGCGATTATTCTTGTATTTTTATATATTGGGCGCCATGCCATTTTCTATTAAGAGATACGACGGGAACGTCGTATTTTTTTATGGCGATCGAGACGTTCGATTGCACAATAAAACAGGTAAACCGCTTGCATTCAGGCTATACTTGAATGGAAGAATTAGTTGGAGAGGAGGGCGGTTATGCCAAAATACTCAATCAAGACGGTCGCGTCGTTGACAGGTGTGAATCCAACGACGATTCGTGCATGGGAGCGGCGCTACCAATTTATCGTTCCGAGTCGAACGGAGTCTGGGCACCGCCTGTATTCAGATCAAGACGTTGAAAAAATCAAATGGGTGGTCGATAAGCAAAAAGAAGGACTGACCGTATCACAAGCCATCCAACAGTTACAGCAAGCTCCGGAACCGGAGGGAGAACCGAATCGGTTGTATGATGAAGAACTGCGGATGGGGCTATTGGATGCCTTGCTCTCATTTGATGAACGGACGGCCCATGACCTGATCAATCAGGCGTTCAATACGTTCAGCTTTGAGAAAGTGACGAAAGATATTATCGGACCGTTACTGATGGAAATCGGAGCGCGATGGGAAGACGGGTCCATCACGATTGCGCATGAACATTTTGCGACTGCGTTTTTACGTTCCCGTTTATCGACCTTGTCGCTCCAAATGCCTTTGAACCCGTTCTTACCACGAATCACTTGTGTGTGTGCTCCTGGCGAAATGCATGAAATCGGTCTATTGTTCGTCACGCTCTATTTACGTCAACATGGCTATGACGTCATCTTCCTTGGGGCAGGATTCCCGAAAGAAGATTTAAGCAAAGCGTTGCACGATATCGATACGAAATGTTTGATCTTTGCCTGCACTTTATCAGAGCATCTTTCTGCGTTGGAGGAAGCAATTGACTATATCGGTAAAGACCATCCGGAGCTTATGATCGGAACGGGTGGCTATGCGGTTAGCAGCGAAGCGTCGCGGTTCAAAGATACCTTTTTGGGAGACACGCCGGAAGAATGGAACGAATGGTTATCAACTATTTGACACGAAGCGGAATCGAGAGTAGCTTATTAATAGGATTGACTAATCTATGGGGGTTTTCGTTTGAGATTTGAAAAACAAACAAAAGAACATCTTCGTGTCTATGTTACAGCGAACGAGCTCTCCTTGAGAGGGATCGCGATCGATACGATTGTCGGTGAGAGCGGCCAACAACTATGGAAAGAACTGCTCGAGACGGCTGAATCGGAATTCGGCTTTTCTCCGCAAGGGGCAGTCGATTTGAATGTGACCATGTTCCCGCGTGACGGGCTCGTGATTGACGTTCAAAAAGGTGAGGCGGTGACAGAGGCAGACGTCGAACAAGTCGAAATTCGATTAACAATCGACGTCATTCATCATCTCATTTATCAGTTTGATGATATCGAACACGTCATCGATGCTTCCGTTCGCCTGTTTCCACATATGCACGAAACAGAGCAAGGAGGAGCGCTCTACTTCTATGAAGGACGCTACTATTTGCACTTTGTCGAGGTTCTTCCTGAAAAAGTCGAAGAACGGCTGGCTGCTATTCTGTCGGAGTACGGTAAAACGACAACAATCAGCCCTTACGTCATGATGGAATACGGGAAAACCATTCAGTCAGAACAAGCGGTGAAAGAGCTGTACGATGCGTTTGCATGAGTACGGCTTTTTTACTTTTCTGTTTCTATTGTTTTTAAGTGGGGCATGTTATGATTAGACATGAATTTTTAGTTGGTACTTGAAGGAGAGATTGGTATGAAGGTCGCTGTATTGTATGGTGGAGTGTCAGGAGAGCGGGAAGTATCGCTTACGAGTGGAGAAGGCATGGTGGAGGCCCTTAAAGAGCGGGGGCATGACGTCATCGCCATTGATTTTCATCCGGAACGGGCGAATGAATTGCTTTCGTTAGAAGTCGATGTCGTGGTCAGTGCGTTGCATGGTAAATACGGCGAAGATGGTCGTGTACAGTCGTTGCTCGAAATGGCCAACATCCCGTACACGGGTTCTGGTGTATTGGCCTCTGCCCTTGCGATGGACAAGGCGCGGGCGAAAGTGATGTTTGCCGCATCGGGACTCCGCGTGGCGCGCGATACACTCATTGAGTCAATCGATGGGATTGAGCGTGGGATTCAGGAATGGGGTGGCGAATATCCGTGTGTCGTCAAACCGGCACAAGAAGGGTCGTCGAACGGGTTGACCATCGCGATGAATGAAACGATGTTGCGTGAAGGGGTCGACAAGGCATTCCGTTGTGATACAGCCGTGTTGATTGAGCAATACATCAAAGGGAAAGAACTGACGGTTCCGGTAATCGGGAACTTCGGAAATGAACAAGCACTCCCTGTCATTGAAATTATTCCAAAAAATGAATTTTACGATTATGAATCGAAATATACAGAAGGCGGATCGGTCCATGTCTGTCCTGCTGAAATCTCAGATGAGTTGACGAAGGAAGTGCAGGAAGCTGCCGTTAAGGCGCATCGGGCGCTCGGATGTTCTGGATACTCGCGCTCAGATTTCCTCATCTCAGAAGATGGACTCGCCTACATTTTAGAAACGAACACACTCCCAGGTATGACGCCACTCAGCTTGTTCCCGGACAGTGCGCGGACGGTCGGTATTTCATATGGCGAACTGCTGGAACGGTTTATGCAATTGGCGCTTGACAAGTAAAGAAAATTTCCTTCTGAAGCTTGTCATACGAGTTTAGTAAACGCTTTCATTATTTTTGTAAAACCCTTTCAAAATAGTCGTGTATCGGCTATACTTTTAAACGAATACGAGGTTAATTCTTGGGGGAGAATTGACAATTTAGGGGAGGAAACCTTCATGATTACGGATCAAGAAAAAGGTCATCAAAAACGAAAAAACATCTTGGAATCGACGCAAGAAGTGATTCACGAAGCACTCGATAAACTCGGTTATCCCGAGGAAATGTATGAATTGTTGAAAGAACCGCTTCGCATGCTGACCGTTCGGATCCCAGTACGTATGGATGATGGCTCGACAAAAATTTTCACAGGATATCGTGCTCAACATAATGATGCCGTAGGACCGACTAAAGGCGGGATTCGCTTCCATCCGAGTGTCACGGAAGTCGAGGTCAAGGCGCTCTCGGTTTGGATGAGCTTAAAAGCAGGGATTGTAGACTTGCCGTATGGCGGGGGGAAAGGTGGTATTGTCTGCGATCCGCGTGAAATGAGTTTCCGTGAGATTGAACGGTTGAGTCGTGGGTATGTACGTGCCATCAGTCAGATTGTTGGCCCGACGAAGGACATTCCGGCACCTGACGTCTTTACAAACTCGCAAATCATGGCGTGGATGATGGATGAATACAGCCGGATTGACGAATTTAACTCTCCTGGTTTCATCACAGGTAAGCCGCTCGTGCTCGGGGGCTCGCACGGTCGAGAAACGGCGACGGCAAAAGGGGTTGCCATCATGATTCGTGAAGCGGCACTTCGCCGGGGAATCGAATTGAAAGGTGCACGCGTCGTTGTTCAAGGATTCGGGAATGCAGGAAGTTTCTTATCGAAATTCATGTATGATGCCGGTGCTAAAGTAATTGCCGTCAGTGATGCGTACGGGGCGATTCATGACGAGAACGGTTTAGACATTCCTTATCTCCTCGACCGCCGCGATTCATTTGGTACCATCTCGACGCTGTTTAAAAACACGATCTCCAACAAAGAGATGTTAGAGCTCGATTGTGACATCCTCGTTCCGGCCGCGATTGAAAATCAGATTACGGAAGACAATGCGGATGCCATCAAAGCTTCGATCGTAGTGGAAGCGGCAAACGGTCCGACGACAAACGAAGCAACTAAAATCTTGACAGAACGCGGGATCCTTCTCGTCCCTGACGTGCTCGCTTCAAGTGGAGGCGTAACGGTCTCTTACTTTGAGTGGGTACAGAACAACCAAGGGTATTACTGGACGGAAGAAGAAGTGGAAGAAAAACTTGAAAAAGTTCTCGTTCACTCTTTCAATACCGTTTACAATACATCTTCTGCCCGGAAAGTGGACATGCGACTTGCAGCCTATATGGTCGGTGTTCGGAAAATGGCAGAAGCATCACGTTTCAGAGGTTGGGTATAACCTCAAAAAAAATCGGTCCCCGTTTTTCGGGGACCGATCTTTTTAAATCCGAACGCGGTCTGTGAGAGCTTGTGCGATGGCTCTCCCGTGAAAACGACCGTTCTCAATGAATATTTTGTTGGCATCGTTTCCGGCAGCGACGACGCCGGCGATGAACAAGTTCTCCACGTTTGTCTCGTACGTTTCTTCATCGAACGAAGGGACGCCTGTATCCTCGTCGATTTCAATACCGGCTTCGGCGAACAAGTTGTGATCGGGCTGATAGCCTGTCATGGCGAGTACGTGGTCGGTATGGACGCGCTTCTCCTCACCGTTCTGGCGATAGACGACTTCGTCCAAATCGATGCGTTCAATCGTCGCGTTGAATTCCATCCGTACTTTTTCATGCCGTACCAACGAATCGAATGTTGGGAGCACCCATGGTTTCACTGAAGGGCTGTATTCCGACCCACGATAAAGAACCGTTACATAAGCTCCGGCTTTCTCCAACTCGATTGCAGCATCGACGGCAGAGTTTTTCCCTCCAATAACCGTCACATGCTGTCGATAATAAGGGTGAGCCTCTTCGAAATAATGCGAGACATGGGGTAACTCTTCCCCGGGCACGTCAAGCTTTCGAGGCCGTCCGTAGTATCCGGTAGCCAGGATCACGTAGTCTGCCTCACGGACCGAGACGCCATGTCGTTCGTGCCGAGACGTAACGAGAAATTTTCCGTCCGATTTTTCAACACGCTCCACGGTTTCAAACGGTTTGACGTCAAGCCCTTTACGGGTGACAACTTCACGGTAGTAGACGAGTGCATCTTGACGTCGTGGCTTTAGCTCTTTACAGATGAACGGGACGTCCCCGATTTCTAATAAGTTTGCAGATGAGAAGAATGTTTGATGTGTCGGATAACGATAAATCGCATCAACGATATTGCCTCGTTCGATGATTGTACACGTGATGCCGACGTTTTCTAACTCAATGGCTGCCGAAAGGCCGCAAGGACCGGCTCCGACAATGATGGCTTGCTTGTTCAATGAAATCACCTCTTTGCCCATTGTAAGAAAGCAGCGTTCGAATCGCAAGTCACTGTTGGAAACTGAAGCTATGCTCCATGACAGACTGAGAGGAACCGGACTCGAGTTCGACGAGTAGACGGAGACGCGCTTTTTGCGAATTCAAGCCGTTCGAAAAGATGATGCCCATATTCTTCAGTTGCTTTCCACCACCGTCATAGCCGTAAACATCTTGTACGATCCCGTTGAAGCAGCGACTGACGATGACGACCGGGATCTGCTCGATCAAGTGTTCGAGAGCCGGTAGAAGTGTAGGTGGCACGTTTCCTTGTCCGAGCACTTCGAGAACGAGCCCATCATACCCAAGCGAGAGGACTGATTCGAGTAAGTCCGGCTCCATGCCTGCGACTACCTTCAGCACGGCGACGCGTTTCGTGATGGATTGAATCATCTTCGGTTGACGTGTAGCGGGTTGACTGTAAATGAGCACGTGATCTTTTGTGACCATTCCGACTGTACCGAAGTGAACGGATTTGAACGTATCCACTGACGAAGTATGCGTTTTTGTGACGTTAAATGCTGAATGGATTTCGCCGTTGAATACGACGAGCACTCCTTTCCCACGAGCGGCGTCGCTTTTGGCGACACGTAATGCGGTGATCAGATTGAATTCTCCGTCCGAACCGACCTCGTTGGAAGAACGCATGGCGCCGGTCAGGATAATCGGAACCGGTGCGCCGAGTGTGATTTGTAAGAAATAAGCTGTTTCCTCGAGTGTGTCCGTACCGTGGGTGATCACGACCCCGTCATACGTGTCCTGCGTGAGTTGCAGCTGGATGAAATGAGCTAATTCGAGCATTTTTTCCGGTGTCATATGTGGTGACGGGATGTTTGAAAAATGTTTTGTTGTAATGTTTGCGATATCCGTCGCCTTTGGAAGTGTGGCGTCAATCGGATTGACTTCGCTCGGTTCGACATGGCCTGATCCGGTTTGTGACATGGCGATCGTGCCGCCGGTGTGGATGAGTAATAAATGTTTCATATGGGTCCCCCATTCTTTTTTGTTACAGATTACCAATTTCTAGGCGTTTTCATCTTTTTCTTTCAGCTAATTCAGTGTATGCTTAACGGAGAAAGGAGAGATGCATCATGATTGCAATCGCCTTGTCTGCGGTTGCGCCGGGGTTTGCCCTTCTTTCCTACTTCTATCTTCGCCATGAATTGGAAGCGGAACCGCTCGGCTATGTGATTCGTTCATTCGTCGCCGGAGCTATTCTCGTCTTTCCGATCATGTTTATCCAATATGCCTTCGTAGAAGAAGGAGTGCTCACGAAGCCGTTTTGGAAAGCATACGTGGCGACCGCTCTGTTAGAAGAGTTTTTTAAGTGGTTTATGATTTATTATACTATATACATACATAAAGTCTTTGATGATTACTATGACGGAATTCTCTATGCGGTCGCTTGTTCGTTAGGGTTTGCCACGTTAGAGAATTTTCTATATTTGTGGGTGTACGATTCCATTGAAATGGCGATTTGGCGTGCTATTTTGCCTGTAAGTGGCCATGCGCTGTTCGCGGTCGCGATGGGATTTTGTCTAGGTCGAGCCAAGCACTCGATTCATGAACGGCTTTGGCTGTTGATCGCGGTTGTGTCTGCGACATTACTACATGGAACGTTTGATTTTATTTTGTTGCTTGAGCCGGACAATAAGTTACCGGCCGTGCTCTATATCAGTATTTTATGGATGGTTGCGCTTCTTTTAGTGCGCGCAGCCAATCTTTCGAATCGACGTCAATATAAAGAATAAAGGGGAACAGGATTTATGTTAAAAGAAGGACAAGAATTACGGGTTGAAGTTGAAGATCGTCACGAAGGGAAGACGAAAATCGCTGCATTGATCGACGGGGTCGTCTGGATTGAAGCGCCGAGTGACATGGACACGTTGAAGACCTTCTTTTTACACGAAGAGGAAATGATTCGCGTCTACTTCTTCAAAGGGGAAGACCAGTTATATGCCTTCGATGCGACCGTGTTGAAACGGATTAGTGACGCGCATATGAATCTGCGTTACGCCTTCAGGTTGCCGGACGAGAAGAAAATCAAACGGATTCAAAGACGGGAATACTTGCGTGTTCCTGAAATGATTGATGTGACCGTATTAGCTGCAGACGGACATGATTTCGCCTCCTTTGAGACGACATCACTCGACATCTCGGCTGGCGGGATGCGCATCGTAGCCAATCGTCCCCCAATCGAAGTGGGGGAATCGCTCATCGTGCTATTCCGAATCGAGGATGAGCAAGGGAACCCGAAAGTGTTCCGCGTGAAGAGTCGCCTCGTCCGTATACACGAGCAGGCCGTAAAAAAAGAACTATCTTTGTCATTTGAAGAATTGACACCACGGGACCAGGAGACCATTCTACGCTATTGCTTCCGTGTTCAGCTTGAAGCGCGGAGACGGACGGGCACCGTATTTTCTTCACGCTAAAAAACTGGTATGATGTTCTCGGGATAAAAGACCGAGAGGAGGGGGGTATCGGGAGTGCTCGATACCCGTTTTGTATGAACAAAGCTTTACAAATTGCATTAGATGGTCCGGCAGGTGCCGGTAAAAGTACGATTGCCAAATCGTTGGCAAAAAAATTAGGATACGTGTATATCGACACAGGGGCGATTTATCGCGCCGTGACATATCGGGCGATTCAGGACGGTGTGATGCTTGAGGACGGACCGGCCCTCGCCGCACTGATTTCGAACATGTCGATCCGTCTTGTGCCGTCAGAACACGGTCAACGCGTGTTCGATGGCGAGGTGGAAGTGACGGATGACATCCGTTCAAGTGAAGTGACGAACAACGTCAGTTTCGTAGCACGTCAGCCCGAGGTCCGCGATGCACTGATGGACCTTCAGCGGGATCTCGCCAAAGATGGCGGGATTGTCATGGATGGACGCGACATCGGGACACACGTCCTGCCGAACGCGGACTTGAAAGTGTTCATGACAGCATCCGTTGAAGAACGGGCACGCCGCCGTCATGAGGAAAATGTATCGAAAGGGATCCCGAGTGATTACGAGCAGTTGAAAGAGGAGATTGCCTTACGTGACAAACGGGATTCTGAACGTGCTGTCGCGCCGTTACGTCAAGCGGAAGACGCGCATTATTTGGATACGACCGAGTTATCCATCGATGGCGTTGTTGAGGCGATTGAACAATTGATTGGAGAGGTGACGGCATGACGAAACCATTGAACAACGGCCCGTTCGGGATGTACCGGATGGCAAGAGCGGTCGTCTACGGGATTCAAAAAGTCGTATTTCGAGTCGAATATATCGGTCGGGAACATGTTCCGATGGATGGATCGATCCTCGTTTGTTCGAACCACCAGTCAAACTGGGACCCGGTTTTGTTGGCAAGTGCGATTCCGAAGCACCGGCCGTTACGATTTTTTGCGAAGAAAGAATTGTTCGGGGTACCGGTATTGAAGCATATTTTGAAGCGGGCGGGTCAAATCCCTGTATCTCGTGGCGAAGGGGACCGTCAAGCATTGCGCGTCGTCTTGCAGAAGTTGAAAGAGGAAGAAGCCATTTCGATTTTCCCGGAAGGAACGCGCTCAAAAGACGGGACACTCGGGAAAGCTCAGGCTGGGGTCGGTTTTTTCGCCATGCGTTCAGAAGCTCATGTTCTTCCGATTGCAATCATCGGGAAGTATACGTTCCGAGGTAAGTTACGTGTTGTCATCGGAGAACCGATTGATTTATCCCGGTTAAAAGCAGAGAAGGCGAGTGCTCAGGAAGCGGCTGATTTGATCATGGAGACGATTGCCGACCTGTACATGAAGCATTCATTTACGGATTAATAAAATCAGGTTTAAACTTCCGCGAAGACAGGTACAATATTCTTAACGCCTTGACAAATCTTTCGAATTATAAGAGATTTATACTAGGTGTAAGCGCCTTATGGCGCTCCTTTTTGTACTCATCGTGAGGGGGTAGTGTTGGAATGGTCGAAGAAATGAAAGATATGCCTGATTTTGAAATTAACCGAGGTCAGATTGTGACCGGAACGGTCGTCAAAATCGAGGATAAGCAAGCGCTGATCGATATCGGATACAAAACCGAAGCGATTTTGCCAATTAGCGAAGTATCAAGCATGCATTTAGACGATTTAAACGAATCACTCCAAGTGAACGACGAGATCCGTGTCAAAGTGAAGAAAGTGACGGATGAAGAAGTGGTCGTTTCGAAGAAAGATGTGGATGCCGAGGCAGCTTGGGATCGGATCGTCGAAAAATTCGAATCAGGCGAAGTGTTCGAAGTCATGGTTAAAGACAAAGTCAAGGGTGGCCTTGTCGTCGATATCGGAATCCGTGGATTTATCCCGGCTTCACTAGTCGAGAGCCATTTCGTTGAAGATTTCTCATCCTACTTGAATAATCCAATTACAGTAAAAGTTGTCGAGATTGACCGCGAAAAAAATCGCGTCATCTTGTCACATAAAGCCGTAGTCGAAGAAGAAATGAGCGCGAAGAAATCGGAAACGCTCGAATCTCTCGAAGTCGGTCAAGTCATCGAAGGAACCGTACAACGTCTAACTGATTTCGGCGCTTTCGTCGACATCGGTGGTGTGGATGGTCTTGTCCATATTTCTGAAATGGCGCACAGCCGCGTGGATAAACCAAGCGACGTGGTGACGGAAGGCGACAAAGTGAAAGTGAAAGTACTCGGGCTCGACTTAGACAATGAGAAAGTTAAATTGTCGATTAAAGAGACGCAACCGGGTCCATGGGAAACCATCGAAGGGAAGATTCAACCGGGAGATGTCATTGAAGGTACAGTCAAACGTCTCGTGACGTTCGGTGCGTTTGTCGAAGTGGCACCTCAGGTCGAAGGCCTTCTTCACATCTCGCAAATTGCGAACCGTCATATCGCAACACCTTCAGAAGTATTGACGGAAGGACAGGAAGTAAAAGTGAAAGTACTCGATGTCCACCTAGATGATAAGAAAATTTCGTTATCGATGCGCGCACTTGAGTCTTCGGAGCCTTCAAACGAAGGGGACGACCAAGCGTTGCTGGATGAATACAGTGACCAAGGAGGATTCTCTGTTTCTGAACTAACAGGTGATGATTCCTCGGACGATTCTAAATAAGACGGTCGTTCAAGCGGGAGTCATGCTCCCGCTTGTTTTTGTATGGTCACGAATTTTTTGCTGTGATATGATAGTTAAGTTGCATTTAGAAACGATAAAATGAAGAAATTGAAACAAAGTTAGAGAGGTGTTGTTATGGGAATTCCAGCAGTGGCCATCGTTGGCCGTCCGAACATTGGGAAATCCACTATTTTTAACCGGATCATCGGAGATCGTGTATCGATCGTTGACGATAAACCGGGTGTTACACGTGACCGCATTTATGGTACAGGAGAATGGTTGAATCGAAAGTTCCACTTGATTGACACAGGTGGGATTGAAGTCGGTGACGAGCCGTTACTCGTTCAAATGCGTCATCAAGCAGAGTTAGCGATCGATGAAGCGGATGTAATCATCTTCATGGTAAACGGTCGCGAAGGGATCACGGCAGCGGATGAAGAAGTAGCGAACTTGTTGTTCCGTTCAAACAAACCAGTCGTTCTTGCCGTTAACAAAGTGGATAACTTTGAAATGAGAGATCTCATGTATGAATTTTATTCGCTCGGTTTCGGCGACCCGTTCCCGATTTCAGGAACACACGGTCTCGGTCTCGGCGATTTATTAGACCAGGTATTCGAGTTGGCACCGGAAAAAGATGACTATGAGTACAACGAAGATGTCATCCAATTCTCGCTCATCGGTCGACCGAACGTCGGGAAATCAAGTTTGACGAACGCGATTCTCGGTGAAGACCGGGTAATCGTCTCCAATATTGCAGGAACGACACGTGACGCAATCGATACACCGTTCACACGTGATGAACAGGAATACGTCATCATTGATACAGCAGGTATGCGTAAGCGCGGTAAAGTGTACGAATCGACTGAACGCTACAGTGTAATGCGTGCTCAAAAAGCGATTGAACGCTCGAACGTGGTCCTCGTCGTATTAGATGGCGAAGAAGGAATCATTGAGCAGGACAAACGCGTTGCAGGTCTCGCCCATGAGGCAGGTAAAGCGATTGTGATCGTCGTAAACAAATGGGATGCGGTCGAGAAAGACGATAAGACGATGAAGAAGATGGAAGAGAAAATTCGTAAAGAGTTCCTTTTCCTCGACTACGCGCCAATCGTCTTCCTTTCGGCAATCACGACGAAACGTTTGCAAACCTTGCTTCCGGTCATCAACCAAGTCGCATTGTCACACCGCCGTCGTATTTCGACGAGTGTGTTGAACGACGTCATCGTCGATGCGGTTGCGATGAACCCGACGCCGACTGATAAAGGGCAACGTCTCAAGATTAACTATGCAACGCAAGTCGCCGTTGAACCACCGACATTCGTGTTGTTCGTCAACGATCCTGAATTGTTGCACTTCTCTTATAAACGTTACCTCGAGAACCAAATCCGTAAAGCGTTTGACTTCACTGGTACACCGATTCATATCGTGGCTCGTCAGAAAAACTAATTATGGGGGTGCCATCTATGGCAAAAGTTGCTGTCATTGGAGCAGGAAGCTGGGGGACAGCCATCTCGCTCGTTCTCGCCGACAACGGTCATGATGTCCTTTTGTATGGACGCGAGCAAGAACACGTCGACGAAATTAATGCATCACATACGAACGCATTTTATTTAAAGGACGCGCCGTTGCCGGAGTCGATTCGTGCGACGACGGATTTGCGTGAAGCGATCGAAGGTAGAAAGATGATCTTCCTCGTTGTGCCAAGTTCTGCGATCCGTCCGGTCTCAAAAGAATTGAACGCAATTCTGACTGAACCGGTGACAATCGTGCATGCGGCGAAAGGAATTGAACCGAATACGCACAAACGTCTCTCGGAAATTATCGCTGAAGAAATCGATCCATCGAAACGCCGGGCAATCGGTGTTTTAACCGGTCCGACACACGCGGAGGAAGTCGCCGTCCGCAAACCGACGACAATCACGATTGCGTGTGAGGACCTGGATGTTGCGGACGAGGTGCAAGAACTTCTCACGAACGACCAGTTCCGTGTCTACTTGAACTCGGACGTCGTCGGCGCTGAATACGGCGGCGCGTTGAAAAATATCATTGCGCTCGCAGCAGGGATGACGGATGGTCTCGGTTATGGGGATAATGCGAAAGCGGCCTTGATGACTCGCGGAATCGTTGAAATCGCTCGTCTCGGAGTCAAACTCGGGGCAAACCCGGCCTCATTCTCTGGGTTGACCGGAATCGGTGATTTGATTGTCACCGCTACTTCGCAACATAGCCGGAACTGGCGTGCGGGGAATGCAATCGGTCGTGGCGAGAAACTCGAAGACGTCCTAGGGAATATGGGAATGGTCGTCGAGGGAGTACGTGCTTGTGAAGCCGCGCATTCATTGGCCCGTGAAGCGGGTGTTGAGATGCCGATCACGGAAGCATTGTATAACGTCCTCTTTGAAGGAAAAAGTCCTCATGATGAAGTGAAAAAGCTCATGAGACGACCACAAAAACATGAAATGGAACAAGTTTTTCATTTTGAAGATTGATCCGGGTGGAGGAACTGACGTTTTCGTTCAGTTCCTCGCTTTTTTTTGCTACACTTAAAGTCTGGAAAACAAAGAGAAAGTAGGGGGATAGACGTGTCACCGTCACTCATCAAAATGTGGATCTCATTTGCTGGAATCGGGGCTTTTGCGGTTGCGGCGTTGATGGTCGCCATCAGTCATACGAAACTCTCTGGTTGGTTTGCAACACTCATTCGTTTCATCGCGTTCTTGATCTTTTTGTTCGGTACGGTCATTATGATTTTTATCGTCGTTTCCGGACCGACGGGAGGGTAATCGAATGAAACGATTCTTATTAACGATTAGCTTATTGACTGCCTCTGTACTCGGGGGCTGTATGTTTCCTGACACGGAGCGGGTCAACAATATCCCGTATGAAGACCAGTTACAATCCGTTCAGTCTGCAGTTGATGCTTATCAGGAAAACACGGGTGTTCTGCCGATTAAAACAAAACCTGCAAACACGCCGCTAATGGAACGGTATCCGGTTGAATTCGGGCGACTCGTACCAGGATATATGGCCGACCCGCCATCTAACAGTTTTGAAGGCGGCGGACTGTTCCAATATGTTCTCGTTGACGTTGAAACGGATCCGACGATCAAGTTGATTGATTTACGGGTCACGGAACGATTGCAAGAGCTTCAAACAAAAATAAATGCCTTCCGTGCGAAAGAAGGGAAGTTCCCGTTCGACGGCTCGCTCGGGAAGAATCAATTTACGATTGATTATGAAAAAGTTTTTGTGTCGGAAGAACCATACATCCCGAGCCCGTACTCGGACAAAGAGTTACCGATTTATGTAGACGGGAGCGGGCAACTATTTGTGGACTATCGTGAGGATATGAAACAGGCGCTTGAAAACACGGACGAATCGCTAAATCCGGGGGATGACCTTCGTTATTTACTGTATGAAGACTCACCTTTTGCGCCAGCCTATTCACAAGGGTACTCCATTGATGAACAAGGAGAAGTCATATTTTTGAATAACTAATCCCACTTCAGTCCCATTTCTGATGAAATCGCTTAAAAAATGTTGTCATATCAACGTTTGTACGATATGATTAATCCCGTAAACTCCCTGTGAGAGGAGGTGAATCGTGATGAACAAAACTGAATTGATCCAAGCTGTTACTGAGAAAGCCGAAGTTTCTAAAAAAGAAGCTACGAAAATCGTAGAAGCTACGTTTGAATCAATCACTGAAGCACTCCAAAACGGTGAGAAAATTCAATTGATCGGTTTTGGTACTTTTGAAGTTCGTGAGCGTGCTGCCCGTAAAGGTCGCAACCCACGTACAAAAGAAGATATCGAGATCCCAGCGAGCAAAGTTCCTGCATTCAAAGCAGGTAAAGCGCTCAAAGATGCGGTCAAGTAATCTGCAATACATAAGTCGCCGAAAGGCGGCTTTTTTTATATTGAATGCAAGTTCCAATGACGTGAATGTGACAAAAATGTGCTATACTATGTCAGAATGACAATGAAGTAGACGAGGGGGGATAGCATGGAACAGTTGACTAACGAAACCGTTGTCACAGACCTTGCTCGTCAAATCGAACAACGTATGAATCATCCCTATTTGACGAGACATCAGATTGTACCATCGGTCGACATGCTTTTGCTTCGTTGGATGGTCGAGATGATTGATTTGGAATCGAGCGAGCATCGCCAACTCGTGTTGGCTACGTATTTTGCCCATCAGGCACTCGAATTACATGATCAAGTGAAAGCCTGTCCTGGCGGGTCTCTCGAGCGACAACTTAAAGTGCTCGCTGGAGATTATGCTTCGGCACAGTTTTATAAAATTCTGACGTCTTTTCCTTCACACTACAGTGACCGTTTCGGCCAATCTGTCCAGCGGGTCAATGCTGCAAAGTGTACGCTTGCACTTGAGGCGGACATCACGTCCATGAGCACTTGGCTCGAAGCGCATATCGGACTGATCAAAACATTTTCTGAATTGGTCGGCCAATCCTATGTGACGACATGTGGGAAAAGAATGATTGAAAAGAAGGCGACTGACCTACAGCAAGAACAGAAGGACCAGTTGACGACGTTGCTTGCGCATGCTGTCGCCTAGAACGGAAAGGATGTTTCGTGTTGCAACCGATCGAAAAAGAGCAAAAAGTATATGAAGTATTTCAATCCATTTCTCCGAGCTACGATACGATGAACTCCATCATCAGTTTCCGTCTCCACAAATGGTGGCGCCGGGCGACAATGCGTAAAATGCAAGTCTTCCCGGGTGCGAAATGTTTGGACGTCTGTTGCGGAACAGCCGATTGGACGATTCAGCTGGCGGAAGCGGCGGGAAATACAGGTGTCGTAAAAGGACTTGATTTTTCGGAAAACATGCTGGAAGTCGGTCAACAAAAAGTCGCCGATCTTCCGACAGTGGAACTCATTCATGGAAATGCGATGGCGCTGCCGTTTGGTGACCATTCATTTGATTACGTGACAATCGGGTTCGGGCTACGTAACGTACCGGACTATATGACCGTACTACGTGAGATGCACCGGGTGTTGAAGCCTGGCGGGACGGTTGTTTGTTTGGAGACGAGCCAACCGACGGCGCCACTTTTTAAAGAACTGTACCGTTTCTATTTCGGGACGGTAATGCCGTTATTCGGAAAAGTGTTTGCAGGCTCATATGATCAGTACAAATGGTTACAAGAGTCAACCGATCAGTTCCCAGACCGTTTGACGTTGAAACGGATGTTTGAAGAAGCGGGCTTCGAGCAAGTTGAAGTGAAGACATTCTCCGGTGGTGCATGTGCCATGCATCTTGGAAAGAAGTGGTGAAGGATGTCCTTAAAGCGACTCTATCGTCACATGAACCGAGAAATCGATCAAATCGATCGATACTTGTCGACTCGGGTCCGAACCGACCATCCAATCATTGAATCCGCATCCAAGCAGTTGCTTGATGCAGGCGGGAAGCGTATCCGTCCGGCGTTTGTCCTGCTGAGTGCGGGATTTGGGAATACAAAAGACATTCGTCTGACGAAAGTGGCGTCCAGTTTAGAATTAATTCATATGGCCTCTCTCGTACATGATGATGTGATCGATGACGCGATGCTGCGTCGCGGGAAACCGACAGTGATGGAACGGTATGATGAAACGGTGGCGATGTACACCGGGAACACGCTATTCGGTGAGGCGATTCGACTCGTCTCCGAGATTGATTCACCGGAAGTGATGCAAATCATGGCGGATACGATGGAGCGGATCTGTATCGGCGAAATCAATCAAATTCAGGATCAATACGATTGGGAGCAGTCGCCAAAACGCTATCTCGACCGGATTGCCAGAAAGACGGCGTTATTGATCGAAACGAGTTGTGCGGCCGGTGCCGTGATTTCCGGCGCATCTCCCGAAACGGTAAAACAGTTGCGACTGTTTGGTTATGACATCGGTATGGCTTTCCAAATGACGGATGATTTATTAGACTTTACAGCTAAAAGTTATCAACTTGGAAAACCGGTAGGAGAGGATTTAAAGCACGGACATAAAACGTTGCCGCTTCTCTATTCGGCTGAAGACCCTGCCTTTTTTGAGCAGTTGCAACAAGTGACACCTGATACGGGAGATGATTTGACGAAGGCGCTCGTTCGAGAAGTCCAGCGCAATGGTACGCTCGAACGGAGCCAACGGACGATTGACCGATACGTCCAGCGCGCCATTAAACGATTGGACGGACTTCCCGATCTTCCGGACAAGCGTTCATTGATCGAAATTGCCGATTATATTGGGAAAAGGAAATGGTGAAGCTGTCTTGTAACCCCTTTCAAAAAGTGTGAGGACCGTGTACACTAATAAAGTACATGGTACACATTTATGGAACTAGGGGGATTAGGGGAATGGAAAAGACATTTTTAATGATTAAGCCCGATGGGGTGAAACGTGGATTGATTGGGGAAATCGTCTCACGTTTTGAAAACAAAGGATACACGTTGAACCGTCTCGAAATGGTAACACCGACAGTAGAAGTTGCCGAGGCGCATTATGCGGAACATAAAGAAAAACCGTTCTTCGGAGAACTCGTTGAATTTCTCACTTCGGGCCCTGTTGTCGCGATGGAGTGGGAAGGTGAAAACATCGTCGCGGTCTCTCGATTGATGATTGGGAAGACGAATCCACTAGATGCACAGCCGGGAACGATTCGTGGTGACTTAGCTTCGACGATGTCACAAAACGTGATTCACGGTTCGGACAGTGTCGAGAGCGCTGAACGAGAACTTGCGCTTTGGTTCGCCAAAGAGGCATCACACGTTTCATGACGAAGGAAGGGACGGGGCAACCTGTCCCTTTTTGGTTCCATTGAAGCGCTTTCGTTCGATTGGTAAGTAATGAAGGAAATGAGAAAGAATTGAGGTTGGAACTGGTGATGAATGATTATGCCATCTTCGTGAAAAAGTTTTATATGAAGTCAGGGATTGATTTGAACTTGTACAAAGAAGCTCAAATGAAGCGCCGTATGGTAGCGTTGAGAGAAAAGAAAGGCTATGCGACGTTTACAGAATACTTAAAAGCGATGGATACGGATCGACAGTTATACGAGGAGTTTCTAGATCGGATGACAATCAACGTCAGCGAATTTTATCGAAACCCGATCCGGTGGCAGCAGTTAGAAGACGACATCCTGCCGCACTTGATTCGTAAGAGCCAAGGAAAGTTGCGCGTCTGGAGCGCTGCCTGCTCTACAGGCGAAGAGCCTTATTCGCTCGCGATGCTCCTTTCAAAGCATTTGTCCCCGAACCAATTTTCAATTATGGCGACTGACCTTGATGACCTGGTAATCGAAAAAGCGAAGCAAGGGAAATATCATGAACGGGCGTTGGTCGATTTGCCAGAAGAATTTCGAACACGCTATTTCACAAAACGTGGGGAAGATTATTTTATTTCAGACGAGATTAAAAAATTAGTGACGTTTAAAAAACATAATTTACTGGCAGACGTGTACGAGCGTAATTTCGACTTGATCGTCTGCCGAAACGTCTTGATTTATTTCACAGAAGAAGCAAAAGAAAAAGTGTATACTTCGTTCCAACGTGCACTCCGACCAGGCGGTATCCTGTTCGTCGGCGGAACAGAACAGATTTTTCAACCTAAGCGGTACGGATACAAAATGAAACAAAGCTTCTTCTATGAAAAAACAGAGGAATGAGGTGTGAGAAATGCGCTATTTGACAGCAGGTGAATCGCACGGCCCCGGTCTGTCCGTCATTATAGAAGGGGTGCCTGCCGGATTATTCGTCGATATCGACCAAATTAACCGGGAATTGAAAAAGCGGCAATCGGGATACGGACGTGGCCGACGGATGCAAATCGAGTCGGACCGAGTCGAAGTACGGGCCGGAATTCGACATGGACGGACAACTGGGGCTCCTGTTTCGTTCTGGATCGAGAACAAAGACCACACCCATTGGAAACATGTCATGCAGGCAGAACCGGTCGCGGATGATTTTGAAGTCAAACGACGCGTCGTGCGACCGAGACCGGGTCATGCCGACCTTGTCGGAGGATTGAAGTATAATCATCGGGACCTGCGTGACGTATTGGAACGGTCGAGTGCACGTGAGACGGCGGCCCGCGTCGCGGTCGGCGCACTCGCGAAGCAATTGCTTGAACAACTCGATATCTCCGTATTTAGCTATGTCAAAGTCATCGGCGGCGTGGAGGCGCAAGTCGAGCGTACAAGTTCACTCTCAGGATTACGACAAATCATCGAGGAGTCGCCAGTACGCACGATTGACGAGCAAGCAGCCGAACAGATGATGCAACGCATTGATGAAGCCAAATCGAATGGGGACTCCATTGGAGGCGTGGTTTGCACGGAAGTGCATGGGGTGATGCCGGGTCTCGGTTCATATGTTCAATATGACCGGAAATTAGATGCGGCGATCGCAAGGGCAGTCATGAGTGTGAATGCAATCAAAGGGATCGAGTTCGGCGACGGGTTCCAGATGGCTTACCGACCAGGCTCGGAAGTGATGGACCCGATTGATTACGCTGAGACCGGATACACCAGAATGAGCAATCATTTAGGAGGGTTTGAAGGCGGGATGACGACGGGGATGCCGATTATTTGTTCAGCCGTCATGAAGCCGATCCCGACACTGTATAAACCGCTCCAGTCAGTAGATATCGAAACGAAGGAACCTTTTCTCGCCCAGATCGAACGAAGTGACGCTTGTGCCGTTCCAGCCGCCTCGTTAGTAGTGGAAGCGGTCATTGCTTTTGAAATCGCTCGAGAAATTTGCGAAACGTTTGGTCATGATACAGTCGAACGTCTGCAAAAACGCGTCAACGACTATCGTGAGGAGGTCAAAACATGGTGAAGATCCCGATTGCTGCATCTACACCGTACGAGGTGACGCTTGGCCACTCGGACAGTTGGATGTCGAACGTCTCCTATTGGAAGGACCGTTCGGCAATCTGGGTGGTCACCGACGAGACGGTCAACCGCCTGCATGGGGAGGCTTTTCACTCACAATTACATCGATTCGCAGAACAGATCGTCTGGTCTGTCGTCGAACCTGGAGATGGTTCGAAATCTCTTCAAACAATCGAACGCCTTGTCGAACAAGGGTTACGTGAAGGATGCGATCGTCATACGCTCATCATTGCCTTCGGTGGGGGCATGGTCGGAGACTTGGCAGGATTTTTAGCGAGCGTATTCATGCGAGGCGTACCTTACATACAAGTCCCTACCACTGTCCTCGCCCATGATTCGGCCGTCGGTGGGAAGGTGGCGGTTAATCATCCATTGGCTAAAAATGCGATTGGGGCCTTCTATCAACCGCTCGGTGTTCATTATAATGTGTCGCGACTCGAGACGCTGACTCCTTTGGAGGTTCGGAGCGGACTTGGGGAGTTGATTAAACATGCCTATTTATCACGTCACGTCCTCGAATCCTCATTCGAGGTCGATTTGTTTAAAGCCTTGGAATCGGAAATGGATTGGGTGACATGGCTTGCGAAAGGGATTGACGTCAAGCGAACGGTCGTGGAGCAAGATGAGCGCGAGCAAGGCATTCGGGCCTGGCTAAACTTCGGCCATACGTTTGGTCATGCGTTAGAATCGGTTGAAACATATCGTCTCCCTCATGGAGAAGCGATTTTGTACGGCATGGTGTTCGCTTTCTTGCTGAGTGGTGATGTGCAGCGGGCAGCCTCCTTGAAAAAATGGATGGACGAACAGGATGTCACACCTGTTGACTGGAAGCCGTTCGATGCGTATTTGGAGAAGATGACCCACGATAAAAAGAATCGAAAGGGAGTCATCCGTTTCGTCTTGTTACGTGACGAGGTGGTGATTGAACCGGTACAAATCGACCGGTTACAGGCAACGTTTGAAAAAATGAAAGAGTGGTGGACGTAAATGGGGCTAAAAGGAAGCATTCGTGTACCGAGCGATAAATCAATCACGCATCGGGCTTTTCTGTTCGGAGCAGTCGCAAAAGGGAAGACCGTAGTTCGGAACCCCTTGCTTGGAGAAGATTGTCGTTCCACGATTCAAGCAATCGAGTCGCTTGGGGCGAGTGTCGTGGAACAAGGAGAGACGTTCGTGATCGAAGGAACAGAGCAACTCACCTCAGCTCGTCTTGACTGTGGGAATTCGGGTACGACCATGCGATTATTAGCGGGGTTAGTGGCGGGTTATGAGGGTGAATTTCAATTAACCGGAGATGATTCGTTATCGAAACGACCGATGAAACGCGTGACCGTGCCACTACGGGAAATGGGTGCCCAGATTGAAGGGGACTTCGCCCCGATGACGATTCACGGGAGGGCGTTACAGGCAATCGACTACACGCTACCGATTGCAAGCGCGCAGGTGAAGTCGGCCCTTCTTCTTGCCGGTTTGCGGGCAAGCGGGGTGACGACCATCCATGAACCGATGCTGTCCCGGGACCATACGGAACGCATGCTCCCGATGTTCGGAGCGGATTTGACGGTAGAAGAAGGACAAGATGGTCGTTTCATCCGGGTCGCGCCGGGCGTACTTAGAGGGACAGAGGTCGACGTTCCGGCAGACCCGTCATCGGCCGCCTTCCTATGGGCCGGTGCCGCAATTGTTCCGGATAGCGATGTGACGACGACCGATGTATGCTTGAATGAAACGCGGATCGGTTTTTTACGGACGTTGCAACGGATGGGGGCAGATGTCACGATTGAAAACGAACGAAAACTCGGTGAAGAGACGGTCGGCGATGTGACCGTACGGACAAGCCGTCTTCAAGGGACGACGGTCGAAGGACCGATGATCCCTTCACAAATCGATGAACTGCCACTGTTCGCCCTCGTCGCTTCTCAAGCGAGTACACCGTCTGTCGTCAGAGATGCCGCTGAGTTACGGGTGAAGGAGACGGACCGGATCAAAACAGTGGTCCAGGAGCTCGGTGTGCTTGGAGTTGATCTTGAGGAAACCGAAGACGGGTTTATCGTCAAACCGAGCACCATCCAAGAAGGTAAAGTTCAATCGCATGGTGACCATCGTTTGTCGATGATGCTACAAGTCGCCAGACTATTGTCGAAAGGATGGATCGAAATCGAAGGGATTGAGGCATCTGATATCAGCTACCCTCAATTCCACGAAGATTTACAACGGCTCCATCGTGAGATAGAATAACCACAAACCGTTCAGTCAGCCAGGAGGACGTCAAACATGTTAGATGAATCAGCTTTAGCCCATATTATCGAGATGCTCGAATCAGGTGAAACCGAGCATGCACTCATGCATATAGAAGAACTGGAGAAAGACGGTTCAGATGAAGATCGACTTGCCATCGCGGACCTCTACTTGGAACTTGGTCTTGCCGATCGAGCGATCGAAGTACTATCGACCTTATACGTGGATTATGAAGGAGATCCCAATGTCGCCCTTTCATTGGCGGAGGCCTATTTAGATAGCGACCGGGAAGAAGAAGCGATCGCCGTCCTAGAAAAAGTGAAAGCCGATGATCGAGATACAAAGGTGAGAAGCTTGGTCCTTTTAGCCGATTTGTATCAATCACAAGGTTTAGATGAAGTGGCCGTTAAAAAGTTAAGAGAGGCGCTCGAGGCGAATCCGGATGAGCCGTTACTGATTTATGGACTCGCGGAACTGTATGCTTCAACAGGGGCGTTTGAGCAAGCGATTTCGTTGTACGCGCGCCTTCCGAAACTTGATTTGCCAGAAGAGATTGATTATCAGGCAGATTACGCTGAGGCTCTCACAATGGTCGGGTCGTTTGAAGAGGCCCTCGCCGAATACGAAAAAGCTCAACATCGTGACTTAAATACGGTGTTCGGTCACGCCATGACGGCTCATCGGATCGGTCGTGAAGAGGTGGCGGTCAAACAGTTCCAAGAGCTGCAAGCGATGGACCCGGACTTTACTTCGCTCTATCTCCCTTATACAGAAGCACTCGACGCGTTAGGTCAAACCGAAGAAGCGCTTGAAATCATCCAACAGGGAATTTCCCGTGATGACTACAATGATGAACTTCGTCATGTCAAAGCGAAGCTGTTGCTCAAACAAGGAAAACAAGATGAAGCCATCGAAGAGTTAAGGGAAGCACTCGTGTTAAATCCCGAATCACTACAGGCCACTGAACTTTTGCTGTCGATCTTGTTCGGAGCGGGAGAATATGAGGCCGTTCTCGAAACGATTGATACGTTAGAAGACCACTCGACGTCGCCTGTGATGACGTGGTATAAAGCGAAATCCTCTTACGAATTAGAAGAGTATGAGCAAGCTCTTGCGCTATATGCGTCAATAGAACAAGAATTCAAAGAGGACGTGTCATTTGTCCTCGAATGGGCTACACTATTGTTAGAAGAAGGTCGTAGACAGGACGCCAAACGCGTGTTAGAAGAAGCACTTCAGCAAGTCGTCGACCTTGAAGACCGTCAAGTAATTGAGGAACGACTTGAGCAATTGTTGGATACTGAAGGATGAAACGAGGAAGGGAATGAGGTTACATGGTTGAGCGGAAACGGAACTTCTTAAAGCGATTCGTCGCTCATCATACGCTTCGTAAACGAGAGGCCAAGTGGATCATCGACTATTGGTTGAGACATCCTGAAAAACTCGGGAACGTCCATTTCGTAACGAACGCTTCAGTTTCACCGCGAAGTCTCGTGATGACTGCATACGGATTCGATGGCGAACCATTTCGTTATCGACGTGGTGACCTTGTGACTGTTAACCCTGAAAAAGCGTATCATGACATTCGCCTGCACGAGGGACCGATTTACGTTGAATTAAATTTCCAAGGGATGATGATTGATGAGACGTGGGTCGATATCGTGGAACAAAATCCGTTCGAACCGGTAGTGGAAGTGAAAGACGAAGTCTCTTCTTCCGCACAAACGGTCATTCAAGCTTCTGTGGCACAATTTGAGGAAGAGCGACTTTTAATTGAAATCGATAAAGCACTCGACCGACGGGATGAAAATCTGTTCCGCAATTTGACAACACAGTTGCATCAAGTTCGGGCCTCGAAATTATTTTAAAAAAAACAAGCGCTTCCGTTCCGGTCGACGCTTGTTTTTTGGTATATTAAGTAGGTAGGAATACACAATTATTTCACAGTTCGTTCATAAGTTTTTTGCAGGGAACGAAGTCATGTACGCTACAATAGACATGATGAGATATGATGGAGAGGAGGGAAAAGATGAGGTTCGATAGTCAGAGCGCACTTCGTTCGTTAGCCGAACGACAATATGTCGATACGCTCATCGTTCCGCTCGCAGAATTGGCATTTGATGAGGAAATGGTTCGGAAAGCCGAGAGCTATGAAGTCATCCATGCCGTGTCGGTTGAAACAGAACGTCAACTTTCTGGTCGGACGATGCTCAGTCCGACAATTAGTTATACTGACGTGGAGACCGGTGCACGATTGGCGGAAGATGTGATGAAAAAAGCCAATTCATCCGGATTTTCTCACGTTCTTTTTATCGCTTCAGACATCCGTTTCAAGTCGTATGAGTTACCCATTTTATTCGTGCCACCTCTGGCGTTAGGTTCCATGTCAGGAGATCAGGCACATACGATGGTCCAAAATTTTGCGACGCAAGTCATCACGGATCTTTCGAGCCGTTGGATGGCGACATGAAGCGGTTGACGTAGAGGTTTTATTGATATACTATTTTGTTGAGTGAGAAATTTTTGTGAAGAATGCATAAAGAAATATGGGGTTATGCACACGAATGAGGGGGGAACGAAATGGCTCAAAATGGGTCAAAAGTTACACGCCGTCAGTTCTTGACGTACACACTGACTGGTGTAGGTGGCTTTATGGCGGCAACATTGATCAGTCCGATGGTCAACTTTGCGATCGATCCTGTATTGAAGAAATCAGGAGCAGGCGACAAAGTAAAAGTTATGAGTCTTGATGACATCACGACTGAGCCGCAACGTGTCGACTTTAAAAAACAAACACAAGATGCATGGTACGAGTTCGAAGAAACATTATCCGCATGGGTGTATAAAAATGAGAGTGGCGAAATTATCGCCTTGTCTCCTATCTGTACACACTTAGGCTGCCAAGTTTCTTACGGCGCTGATCCGACGCGTCCAACAGAATTCTTCTGTCCGTGCCACTTCGGTCGCTACGAAAAAGACGGAACGAACATTCCAGGTACGCCACCGACAGCACCGCTTGCACGCTATGAAAAAGAAGAAAAAGACGGTTTCCTATATCTAGGCAGCCCGATTCCACAGAAGTGAGAGGGGGAATAGTCGATGTTACAAAAAATTTATGATTGGGTCGATGAACGCATCGACATCACGCCGCTTTGGCGCGATATCGCAGACCATGAAGTACCTGAACACGTCAACCCTGCTCACCACTTCTCAGCATTTGTCTATTGTTTTGGAGGATTGACGTTCTTCACAATCGTCATTCAAATCCTGTCAGGGATGTTCTTGACGATGTATTACGTACCAGACATCATCAACGCGCACGCGTCTGTGTACTATTTACAAAATGAGATTGCACACGGTCAAATCGTCCGTGGGATGCACCACTGGGGTGCATCAGTTGCCATCGTCATGTTGTTCTTACATACGCTCCGTGTCTTCTTCACGGGATCGTATAAAAAACCGCGTGAACTCAACTGGGTCGTCGGCGTTCTTTTATTCTTCGTCGTCTTGGCACTCGGTCTTACAGGATACTTGCTTCCGTGGGACATGAAAGCATTGTTCGCAACAAAAGTTACGCTTCAAATTGCTGAAAGTGTTCCGCTCATCGGTGGTATTGCGAAGACCCTTCTTGCCGGCGGCGAGATTGTCGGAGCCAGCACGCTCGCTCGATTCTTTGCGATCCACGTCTTCTTCTTACCGGCGGCATTGTTCGGACTATTAGGAGCCCACTTCTTAATGATCCGTAAACAAGGGGTTTCTGGACCGCTATAAGCCGATTCGAGGAAAAAAAGGAGGAGAAACGATATGCATCGCGGTAAAGGGATGAAATTTGTAACCGATTCTCGAGTAGGTATCTCGAATCGGAAACAAAACATTGCAAAAGACTACTCAGAATATCCAGGACGCACAGAAGCGTTTTGGCCGAACTTCTTATTAAAAGAATGGATGGTCGGTTCGGTCTTCTTGATCGGCTTCATCGCTTTGACAATTGTTGAAGCAGCACCACTCCAAAATATCGCTGACCCAACGAACACGTCTTACATTCCGCTTCCGGACTGGTATTTCTTGTTCTTGTATCAGCTCTTGAAATATCAATTTGCAGCGGGAGACTGGATCATTCTCGGAACCATCGTCATTCCTGGTCTTGCCTTCACGGCGCTCATGCTTGCGCCATGGCTTGACACGGGTCTTGAACGTCGACCGGCGAAGCGTCCTGTCGCCATCAGCTTCATGTTACTCGGAATTTTGTCTGTGTTCTTCTTAACTTGGCAGTCTGTTCAGACGACTCACTGGGATCAAGTCCATGAGCAAGGTGAACTCCAAATGCCGGGCGAAGGACCTGAAATCGATACAGCAGCACCAGGATATGAGATCTATTCATCTCAATCTTGTGTAAACTGTCACGGTCAGAACCTTGAAGGTGGTGCAGCGGCTCCAGGTCTCGTCGGCACGACGAAGACTGCGGAAGAAATCGCTGATATCGCAGTAAACGGTATTGGTACGATGCCAGCTGGACAATGGGACGGTTCAGATGAGGACCTCCAAGTATTAGCTGAATTCATTGCTTCATACGGTGAAGGCGGCGAAAATAACGAGTAAGACATAAGTGTAGCCTGACATCCGGGCTGCACTTTTTTCATACCGTTGTATGAATCTTTAAAGTGAATTTGTAGAAAAGGATTGAGATGATGAACCCAATCTACTTAAAAACCATACTGACGAATAAGTTTGTGCTATCCTTGCTCTTCTTGATCAACCTCTTCGGAACGATTTACGGATACTATTGGTACTTGCCGCAGTTAAGAGATACGCCGTACGTGTATTGGTTGTTTGTCCCGGACAGTCCGACGGCCTCCCTGTTCTTCACAATCGTACTCGGGCTTTGGATATTAAATCGACGTTCGCCACTCGTTGAGACGTTAGCGTTTATTACGCTGATTAAATACGGAGTATGGGCAGTCGTCATGAATAGTTTGTTTTTACGGGCATTGCCGGACGACGCGCCCACGATCACAATCTTGATGGCGGTCATGTTAATGGTGTCCCATGGAGCGATGGCGATCCAGGCGGTCTTATACGCTCCATTCATGAAGTGGACAGTCCGATCTTTTGTCATCACGCTTGTCTGGGTGTTACATAATGATGTCGTGGACTATGTACTCGGACAATGGCCACGTTATCCTTCACTTGCCGAGCATATCATGTGGATTGGCTACGGCTCGTTCTGGCTGACCGGATTATGTTTTTTCATGGGATATGCTCTAATCCTGCGCGCTTCTCTTGATAATAAGTTCATAAGAATGTAAAATCGAATTATCAAATCCACGCAGAGGTGAAATAGAAAATGTCATTAGGTGGCTATATTTTCTATCTTGCACTGATTATGCTCATTCCTTTATGGGCTCAGATGCGAGTGAAAAACACGTACAAACAATATTTACAACAGCCGATTCAAAGTGGTGTCACAGGTGCCCAGGTCGCTGATTTTATTATGAAACAAAACGGGGTGCACGATGTTCGGATTGAGATGGTCGATGGTCTGATGAGTGACCATTACGACCCGACGAACAAAGTCGTACGCTTGTCCCGTGAGGTGTATCAAGGGACGACGATTTCATCAGCCGCGATTGCAGCGCATGAGATCGGTCATGTCATTCAAGATGCGACGGACTATAAGATGATGCGCGTTCGTCACAGCCTCGTACCGGTCGTGAACATCACATCAAACCTGTCGTTCCCGCTCCTTTTAGGTGGCTTCTTACTCGGCGCGATGGGTCTCGCCCAACTTGGTGTGATCATGATGCTCGGGGCGGTCATCTTCCAATTGGTGACGTTGCCGGTCGAGTTCGATGCTTCGAAACGAGCGATGGCGCAATTGACATCACACGGAATCGTGACCGCTTCGGAAGAAACAGGTGCACGTAAAGTGTTAAACGCTGCGGCTTGGACATACGTTGCCGCGACGCTCGTCGCCGTAGCAGAATTGATTCGTTTGGCATTGATTGTTTTCATGCCGCGAGAAGACTAATAACTCGCCCTCGGGCGAGTTATTTTTAGGAGGAACGAGATGAGAGAACCGATCAAATTGACTTTGGACGGTCATGAACGACTGTTGGCAAAACGTGATGAACTCTCCCTATTACGTAAAGCCTCACTTGAACGAGTGAAGGCGGCTCGCAAATTCTGTGACTTCCGAGAAGACGTCACGTATATGGAACTCGTTCGTGAACATGAACGTCTGGAACAAACATACCTACAAATCGAAGACGCGTTGTCTGACGCGGAGTTGATTGACGAGGTCGACTCGGATGTGATTGGAATTGGGAGTGTCGTGGAAATCCGGGAGCTGCCTGATGAGCCGACTGAAACATATCGACTCGTGGAAGCGGCAGAAGCAGACATGGTAAACGGCTCCATTTCAATTGTCTCTCCACTCGGTGCACAGTTGAAAGGAAAGCAGGCGGGAGACCGCGTTGTGATCCGGGTTCAAGGCGAGGAAATCGAATTTGAAATCGTAGAAATCAAAATGTGATCCGAGAAGTTTTGCATACAAAAGGAGGGGTGACCGCGGTCACCCCTCCTTTTGTATGATTTGTCGTCAACACATGACATCTCCGTTATTTCAATGGAACTCGGTTCTCATCGAATGTGAAGCCTTCTCCACCGACTTCATAAACATGATGGAACGTGACGAACGCGTGAGGGTCAATTTGTTTTACAATCGTTTTCAGGCGATTGACTTCATTTCGTCCGACGACGACGTAAAGTACCTCGAGTTCGCGGTTCGAATAACCACCTTTGGCGAGGAGACGTGTCGTTCCGCGATTCATTGTGGCGTGGATTCCGTCAGCGATGGCAGTGCGGTGATCACTGATGATCATCGCGGCTTTCCCTGCATACGTCCCTTCCTGCATCGAATCGATGACACGTGCCCCGATATAGACGGCGAGCAGTGTATACATCGCCTCACGATAATCGAGATACGTCAAACTGAGAACGATGACGAAGAAGTCAAAGATGAGAAACGTCTTCCCAATCGACCATCCGATGTAGCGTTGAACGAGTCGGGCGATGATATCGACCCCGCCTGTCGTCCCTCCGTTATTGAAGATGATCCCGAGGCCCACACCGATGAACACACCGGCGAATAGACTGGCAAGCACCATATCATCCGTCAAATCGATGACGAGCGTAGAGTATTTTGCGATGAGAGCGTACCAGAGTGAGAAGCTAAACGTGCCGATCAACGTATAGACGAATGTCGTCCGTCCGAGCAGTTTGTAGCTCATGAGGAAAAGCGGGATATTGAGCGCCAGGTTGGTAACAGATGGCGAAATATCAAACAATCCGCGAAGAATCAAGGTGATCCCTGTGAAGCCACCCTCAGCCAGATTGTTTTGAACGTTGAAGTGATAAACCCCAAAAGCAAAAATAAAGGAACCAATTAGGATGAATATAATATTTCGAAAACGAATCGGTAATTGTACCGTCATCTGGTTCACCTCCCAAACAATAGAGTACTCGAAAAAGTAAGCCCTTGACTACCCTGAACATATGACATTCGTAAACGAGTCGGCTATACTTTTCAAAGAAGAGGTGATGTTTATGAAAGTAGTAGCAATCGGAGCACATCCCGATGATATTGAAATCGGGATTTCCGGAATGACCGCCCAATGGACGAGAGCGGGCATCGAAGTCGTTTACGTCGACTTAACGAGAGCCGAACTCTCTTCAAATGGGGACGTCGACACCCGACAACACGAAGCAGCAAACGCAGATCGCGTGCTTGGGGTCCGGCGCATCAACATGGGATTCCCGGATCGCGGAATCGACGGGGGACCGGAACAGTTGGAACAACTCGTTCGGTTGATTCGAACTGAGCGTCCGACGCATGTCCTTTATCCGTATGAAGTCGACCGTCATCCTGACCATGCGGCGTGTGCGCATCTCGTAAAAGAGGCGCTTTTCAACTCGGGTATCCGTAAATACTTACCGGAAATCGAAGCTTTCCGTCCGGCGAGTGTATATCAATATATGATCAATGCGCACGTGGAACCGGATGTCTGTATCGACATCTCGGATACAATCGAACAGAAAAAACAAGCGCTCCAGTGTTATGCGAGTCAATTCACTCCGCAGGACGGCGTAGCGACGCCGCTGACCGACGCGTATGTCGAGCTTGTCGTGGCGCGTGAACGTCATTTCGGGAGTTTGATTGGCGTCTCGTATGCGGAAGGCTTGAAACGAATTCGGCCATATGCGCTCAAACAGGCAGGTGAGCTCTCATGAAATATCGGATTGGGATTCTTTGTTATCCATCGGTCGGGGGATCGGGTATTTTAGCGACTGAGCTCGGCATGAAACTCGCCGAACGAGGTCACGACGTTCATTTTATAACGAGTAGCATCCCGTTTCGGTTGAACGCCTACCACCCGAATATCACGTTCCATCAGGTTGAAATCAATCAATATTCCGTCTTCCGGTATCCGCCTTACGATATGACGCTGTCTGCAAAAATCGCAAGCGTCATCCAAACGTTCGGACTTGATGTCATCCATGCGCATTATGCGGTGCCGCATGCGGTTTGTGCCGCCCTCGGACGAGAAATGGCCGGCATGAAGACGCCGATCGTATCAACGTTACACGGGACAGACATCACGGTACTCGGGGAAGATGAGGAGCTGAAGCCGGCCATCCTTTACGGTCTCCGGCAGTCAAACGCAATCACCGCCGTCTCGAACAGTTTGAAGGAAGAGACGTTTGCGCGAATCGCTCGAGATTTACCGATCCAGGTGATCCATAACTTTATTGACGAATCGGTTTATCAACCGCAATCTGACCCGCTGTTACGGGAACGATACGGATTAGGTGAGGCAGACCAAGTCGTCATCCACATTTCGAACTTCCGTCAGGTAAAACGGGTCGATCTCGTCTTAGAGGCGTTTGCGCGACTAGACGTCCCGAACAAAAAGTTACTCCTCGTCGGAGACGGTCCGCTCATGGGCGCGATGCGGCGCCAAGTCGGTGAGATGGGACTCGAAGACCAGGTCATCTTTGCCGGGAAGCAAGAACAGGTGGCGGCGCTCCTCGCCATCAGTGACCTCCATGTCTTATTGTCGGATAAAGAAGCATTTGGACTCGTCGCCCTCGAAGCGATGGCGACCGGCGTCCCGTCGGTTGTCAGTGATGCAGGCGGTTTGCCTGAAGTGATCACGGACGGTGTCGACGGATTTGTCGTGCCCCGAGGGAATGCAGAAGTTGCGGCAGCGGCGATGCAGCGCATTTTGACCGATCAGTCGTTGCGGGACACATTCAAACAGACAGGTCTTGAGAATGCGAAACGGTTCGCATCGCATGATGTCGTGACCGAGTATGAACGCTTGTATGAACAGGTGGTGCAGTCATGACCGAGTGGGAATATGCGAAACAAATCATTGATACGATCAACCAGTCGGGTGGAGAGGCTTATATCGTCGGTGGCGCGGTCCGTGACTATGTGTTAGGAAATCTGCCGGACGATATCGACCTGGCGACGTCACTCTTTCCGGAGGAAGTGATGGCGTTGTTCCCGAAATCTGTCCCGACCGGAATCGAACACGGGACGGTGACGGTCATCATCGACCATCATCCGTTCGAGGTGACGACATTCCGTTCAGAAGGCACTTACTCAGACGCACGCCGTCCTGATCATGTCTCTCTCGGCGTCTCCCTGGAGGAAGACATGCTGCGTCGTGACTTCACGATGAACGCGATGGCGTTCCATGATGGACAAGTCGTCGACCTGTTCGGAGGACAGAACGATCTCGAACAGAAAATCATCCGTACGGTAGGCAGCCCTTACGAGCGCTTCGGAGAAGATGCCCTGCGCATCATGCGGGCGTTCCGATTCATGTCCCAACTCGATTTTTCATTGGAGGAAGAATTACGGGACGCGGCGAGCGCACTTGGTCAAAAGCTTGAGCAGATCGCCATGGAACGAGTGGCCATCGAGTTTGAAAAGATGATGTGTGGTCCCGCCTATCGGAAGGCGTTATCCGAAATGGTTGAGCTCGGTATTCACCGGTTCTTACCGAACGTATCGACCGAACTGGTCAATCGGGTGCTTCACGACGTACGGACACCTGTGAATGCGGTCAGTGCGTGGGCGCTCTTCTTGTATCACGCTAAAGATGAGAATTGGCTTCTTCCCTGGAAACGATCTAATGCGATCAAACGGGAGGCCGCGATCCTGGCAGCTCTGTTCGAGTCTGAACTCGATCCGATGCACATTTACTCGACAAGCGAATCGATCTTGTCGACCTATTTCAACATGCATGGGATGGAAGACCGAAGCCGTGAGTTGAAACAGTCGTTGGCGATCCGGACGCGAAAAGAGCTTGGTTTTGATGGTCGAGATGCGCTCGAACTCGGTGCGAGAGGTGCGATGATCAAATATTTATTGGCGGACCTTGAGAAACAGGTTGTACTCGAACAAATTCCGAATGATTCAACAATCTTGAGAGAGGAGGCGAAAAAATGGCTTCAACGAGAGGGCGTGTATTAACGTTATTACAAGACGGAAACGTATGGAGCGGACAAGAATTGGCACGACAATTAAATATTTCACGTACCGCTATTTGGAAACATATTGAAACGTTAAAACAAGACGGTTACGCCATCGTGACCATTCCACGCACAGGTTATCAACTGATTGAACAGACCGACCGATTCGATGAACCGGCTTTCGTTTCTTTTCGTCGAGGTCGGTTCGGTCAAGAGGTTCATGCATTCGAACAAGTAGATACGACCCAACGCATTGCGCATGAGCTAGCCCAGCAGCATGCTTCCGAAGGAACCTTGATCATCAGTGAAGAGCAGACGGCCGGAAGAGGTCAGTTAGGTCGGAATTGGTATAACCCGAAACAGGTAAACATCGCGGCGAGTGTCATCTTGCGTCCGGAATTGCCGATACGTGAGGCATCCAAACTGACATTGATGGCAGCGAGTGCCTTCGCACGGGCATTGAATGATCGACAACTCCCTGTCAAAATCAAATGGCCGAACGATCTATTGCTCAACGGGAAGAAAATCGGGGGAATCTTGACCGAGATGCAGACCGAAGGGGACCGGATCCAAGCGGTCATTCTAGGTTTTGGGATCAACGTAAATGGCGGACACATCCCAACCGAGTTGAGTCATCGCGCAACTTCATTGCGAATCGAGACAGGTCAGGAACATCGGCGCAGCGAATTGTTGGCCCACCTCTTGAACTCTCTGGAAGCGGAATATGACTTATTGTTAGAGGAGGGATTTGCTCCGATTCGTGAACATTGGTTGCAACACGCTGCTTATTTAGGCGAAGAAGTGACTATTCTCGCCTCTGGTAAAGAGCGTAAAGGAACGATGCGTGGCATCTCGGATGAAGGCGCGCTACTGATGGAGCGTGAGGGTCGGATTGAGTCCATCTACTCCGCGGAGATCGCAGTGTGGAATGATTGATGTAAGCGGGAGCATCGTCTATAATAAAGGTGTCGGACGCTATCGTTCATCGAAGTGTACTGATTCGCAGACCGTCACTTTCATTTGTCTGCCTTGATCGTTATGACAGGGACAGAAGGACACTACATCATGAAAACCATGAGATTGTTTTCGTGCGCCTTCTTACCACATGTGTAAGAAGGCGTTTATTCTTTTCTGTCTCCACATTTAGGAGGAGAGCAACATGCATACGATGACTTCATTGTTGAAGAAAATGGACCAACAGGAAAAGTTGGTCATGTTAACGGCTTATGATTATCCCTCAGCCAAGCTGGCCGAGGCATCAGGAGTCGACATCATTTTAGTCGGAGATTCACTCGGGATGGTCGTACTTGGCTATGATTCGACGATTCCGGTGACGATTTCCGATATGATTCATCATTCGAAAGCGGTCCGTCGCGGAGCAAAAGAGACGTTCGTCGTCGTGGACATGCCGTTTGCGACCTATCATGGAGATTTTGATCGGACACTTCAAGCTGCGGCTTCCCTTTTCCAGGAAGGCCATGCGGACGCAATCAAACTTGAAGGTGCGGGTGAAGTCTTACGTACAATCGAGCGGTTAACGAATGTCGGCATGCCTTGTGTCGCCCATCTTGGTTTGACACCGCAGTCGGTCGGGGTGCTTGAAGGATATAAAGTTCAAGGGAAGTCATTAGAAGCAGCAGAACAATTACTTCAAGACAGTCTGGAAGCGGAACGGGTCGGTGCCAAAATGCTCGTATTGGAATGCGTGCCGCATCAACTTGCAAAACGGATCGCAGACGCCCTTCACATTCCGGTGATTGGAATCGGCGCCGGAGCGGAAGTGGACGGACAGGTATTGGTCTATCACGACATCTTGAAGTACGGGGTCAATCGTCTTCCGAAATTCGTCGAGGCATACGCCGATTTGAACGAAACCGCTACCCAAGCCATCCAGTCATATGTAGAGGCGACAAAATCGGGAGAGTTTCCGCTTGAACGACATACGTTCACGATGGACGAGTCGCTTCTCGATTCGCTCTATGGAGGGAAGGCATGAAAATCGTTTCGACCATTCCTGAATTAAAAGAAGTACTCCCGGCGCATCAATCGATTGGGTTCGTGCCGACGATGGGGTACTTACATGAAGGACATATGAGTCTAGTCGAGTCCGCACGACGGGAGAATGAGTTCGTCGTGATGAGTATCTTTGTCAACCCGACACAGTTCGGCCCAAATGAGGATTTGGATCGCTATCCGCGAGATTTTGAACGGGATGAAAAGTTGGCAAGGGAAGCAGGGGTGGACCTCCTATTCTATCCCGATACGGCAACGATGTATCCTCTAGACATGGCTCGAGTCACTGTGCGACAGGGCGCCGATGTGCTCTGTGGCGCAAGCCGGCCCGGTCATTTTGATGGTGTGTTGACAATCGTCTCGAAATTATTTAATCTTGTTCAACCGACACATGCCTATTTCGGATTGAAAGATGCTCAACAGGTGGCATTGATTGAAGGGTATGTTCGTGATTACTTCGTTCCGGTCACAATCCGACGTTGTCCGATCATTCGTGAGGAGACAGGACTTGCCAAATCTTCTCGAAACGTCTATTTGACCGAAACCGAAAAAGAGGACGCGAGTCGAATCTACAAAGGATTGATGGATGCCCGTGATGCACTTGAATCCGGACACACATTCAATGAAGTGAAACAGAAATTGACTCAAACACTTTCAGAGATTCCGGATAGCCGGATTGACTATGTTGAGCTCGTCGACTATCCGACGCTCGGAGAAGCGACAGAGGCCTCATCAGAAGTATTGTTAGCTGTGGCTGTTCAGTTTGAGCGGGCACGATTGATTGATAATGTGATTTGGAAGAGGGGATGAATCGAATGATTCGTACATTTATGCATGCAAAACTTCATAAAGCAACCGTGACAGAGGCGAACCTGCATTACGTGGGATCGATCACGATCGATGAAGACTTGATGGACGCGGTCGGCATCATGGAGAATGAGCACGTTCATATTACAAATAACCATAACGGAGCCCGCATTGAGACGTATGTTATCAAAGGGGAGCGCGGATCTGGCGTCGTCTGTTTGAATGGCGCAGCAGCGCGACACTTCCAGGTGGGAGATGTCGTCATCATTATGGCGTATGGTCAAATGACAGCTGAAGAAGCAAAAGAGCATCGTCCAAAAGTAGCCGTGTTGAACGAGCGAAATGAGATTGATCAGTTGTTGTACGAGGAAATCGCACACACGATTTTATGAGCATGACGAGGGTGTCTTTCGAAGACATCCTCGTTTTTTTCATGGTTCGTTCTATGGTAAGATGAGACAGACAGAAAGCACGAGCGTGCCAAAGATGGGATGGATGATATGGACACGTATGTGATAGTGGATTTAGAGACGACAGGTCATTCCGTCAAATCAGGTGATGAACTGATTGAATTTGCGGCGGTCGTCGTTCGAGGTAGTGAAGTGATTGAGCGCTACAGTACTTTGATTCGACCGAGTCGTTCAATCCCACCTTTTATCACGCAGTTAACGACGATCAGTGATGAGGATGTGGCAGATTCGCCAACATTCGAGGAAGTCGTTCCGGATATATGGAAGATTCTCGATGGACGAATATTTGTGGCGCATAATGTCTCATTCGATTTAACGTTTTTGAATGAGAGCTTGGAGCAAGCGGGATATCTACCGTTCCAAGGCCGTGCGATCGACACGGTAGAATTGGCGCGGATTTTATATCCGACCCTCGAAAGCCACGCCTTGGAGTCACTTTCAGAGAAATTTGATTTGGTACACACGGATGCTCACCGGGCACTGAGTGACGCAGAAGCGACGGCTGAGCTGTTTATTCGGATGCTGGAGCGACTAAAAGAATTGCCGGTCGTCACTTTGAAGCGACTTCGGAAATTATCAGAAGCATGGACGAGTCACGTGGAGCCGTTACTGGATGAATTGATTCGTGAGATCGGGATTCGTCCGGACGACGAAACGCGATTCGATATTCATCGCAAAATTGCCCTCCGCCGCCTGACTGACGTTGTCATGCCTGAAATGGAGCGGGAACCGTTCGAACCATTTTTGAATCGAACAATCGAGGAGACGCTCCCGTCGATTTTCTCAAACTTTGAACCACGACAAAGTCAATTCGAAATGATGCGTCATGTATATAAAGCGCTGGATGATGAAGCGACTTTATTAGTTGAAGCCGGGACAGGTACCGGAAAAACACTTGCATACTTAATCCCGAGCGCGCACCATGCGCTCGAAACGAAACAACCGATTGTCGTGAGTACACACACGATTCAACTGCAAGAACAATTACTTAACCGGGATCTCCCGATTTTAAAGGCAATCTTTCCTGAAGTCGCGTTTACGCTTCTAAAAGGACGCCGTAATTATATCGACTTACGAAAATTCGAAATGATCCTCGATGAAGCCAACGACGGTTTGTTGTCCTCGATGTGCAAAGCGATGGTGCTCGTCTGGTTGACGGAGACAGAAACCGGGGACTTAGAAGAACTCTCTTTCCCCGGGGCGGCGACGCAAGGACCCGCTTCGTTCAAACGATTGATTCAAGCAGATGCCTCGGGTGACTTCGGACGATTTGACCCGTGGTACAGCCGGGATTTCTTTACGAGAGCCGTACTGCGATCTAAAGAAGCGGATATTATCGTCACGAATCATGCGTTGTTATTTTCAGACTTACAGCATCAAGCAGGCATCCTGCCAAGTGAAACCCCGTTGATCCTCGACGAGGCACATCAAGTGGAAGAGGTGGCATCGCATCATTTCGGCGTAACGTTTGATGCGATTCAGTTTGATCGTCTGTTCAAATGGTTTGGCTACGGGGCGGACGGGAAATTCCACTCGCGCGTCATTCAACTGGCCGATTTGACTTCCGTCACGGAAGAAGCGGAGGCATTCAGTCAACAAATTGATTCGTCGATGGCCCGTGTCGAGGAAGAATTGGATGACTTGCTCACTTCCTTACAATCACTCGGAAAGAAAAAGGAACCCCGGCAAACGGTCCGGTTTGAGCGTGAGGGTCATGTGTTCCAGCCTATTCGCGAAGTGGCAAAGCGACTCGAAGACCGTCTGAGAAGCTTACGGACCTCACTTCGACAACTCCATCGGTTGTTGGATGAACGGAAAGAGCATATGACATTCAAACAACGCGCCATTCTCAGTGATCTGAAGACGTTCATGGGAGAAATCAGGGAGCTCGAGAGTGTCATCTTTGAAACGATGTTGTCTAAAGAAGACGATGTGGTCAGTTGGGTCGAGCTGAATCTGGCAAATCGAAAATTGACATCGGTGTATACACAGCCGGTTGAAATCGGACCGTTGTTGCATGAACGCTTGTTTGCAAAGCGTTCTACAGTATTGACGTCGGCGACAATGACGGTATCGGGTCGCTTCAACTTCATTGAACGTCGACTTGGTTTAGAAGGGCAGACGGTCCGGCGAGTCGTTCTGCCGTCACCTTTTGACTTTAAGCAACAAGCAAAATTATTTGTGCCTACAGACATTCCTTTAATTAACGATGTTCCGCTGACACAGTTTGTGAATCAGACAGCCGACTCGATTGTGCGGATTGCGAATGTCACGAAAGGTCGGATGCTCGTGTTGTTCACGTCGAATGAATTACTTCGCTTAACGCACGAGCAAGTGCGGGACCAATTGGATCCGTCTTATACGCTCCTTGCCCAAGGTGTGAGCGGAGGGTCCAGAAGCCGGTTGACGAAACAGTTCAAGCGAATCGACCAGTCAATTTTGTTCGGTACGGCTAGTTTTTGGGAGGGCGTCGATATTCCGGGTGAAGCGTTAACGTGTCTCATCATCGTTCGTTTACCGTTCGCTCCACCTGATCAACCGGTGATGCAGGCAAGATCTGAAAAGATCGAGGCGAACGGGAAGTCTTCATTTTTTGAATTATCTCTCCCGCAAGCGGTCATTCGTTTCAAACAAGGAGTCGGTCGATTGATTCGTTCGAAGGAGGACTATGGTGCCATTTTCGTCTTCGACCGACGTGTCGAAACGACACGCTACGGAAAGCAGTTTATAAATAGTTTGCCGAAAGTCGACCGAATTGACGAAACGCTCGAAACGTCACTTGCCGAGTTGGAGTTGTTTCTGGATGAACAGGAAAAGAGCACAGCAAGAAATCCGAGATAACGCTAGGCAGCGTGAAATTATCGCTTTATAATGATACGTATAGTGTTTTGAAGGAGGAATAAGGATGAATTCGAATATTGAGACGCTTGCGACTGTCCGAATTGAGCCGACGGCAGACGTTTATAAAATTGTAGATTTATTGAATCGTACGTTGAAGAGCCAAGATTTGATGTTCGGATTGGCGTTAGAGAAAAAAGTAAATGATCCGAAGAAAGAAGAGATGGTCTTCACCATCTATCGGACAGAATGACGACTAAAACAAAAGTGATTGTGGCCTTGCTGACTGCGGTACTCGGCGTCGTCCTCGTGTTTGCAACGATGTATTGGTTCACAATCGGCTATACCGAACAGAATAAAAACCAGATGATTAAGGAAGCGGAGCTTCGGCTGACTGAGGAACACCCGGACCTCCTCCTTAACCGAGGAGAACTCTATAACGGGACGGACGCATACATCGTATTCGTTGAAGAAGAGGAACAGGGAATTTGGTTCGTCCCGGTTGACCAGGATTTGGAGATCGAACAGCGTGAGATTGGCTCGACGCATGCCGATGAGGTTTGTGAACAATCACTTCAGGAAACCGGCGGCACGCTCGTCAGTTGTAAGTATGGATTTGATCAGCGGGCACTCATCGAAGTCGTATCAAAAGCGGATACGTCTTACACCTATTCGTATTACACGCTTCAAACGGGAGAATTTATTCGTCGTGTCCAGTTGACGGACGCGATGTGACGAAATAGAGGGGGATTTTGATGGAACATCTATTGGCAAAACGTGTGAAACAATTGACACCTTCAACGACGCTCGCCATCACGGCGAAGGCAAAGGCTTTGAAAGCTTCGGGACAAGACGTCATCGGTCTTGGTGCGGGGGAGCCTGATTTTAATACCCCTGAACGAATCATTGAAGCTGCATGTGAGGCGGCTCGAGAAGGGGATACGAAATATACGCCATCCGGCGGGACGGTCGCGTTGAAGGATGCAATCATCGCGAAAACGAAACGTGACAGCGGGTTGGCATTTGAACGTAACGAAGTGATGGTCGCTTCCGGGGCGAAGCACGCACTGTATGCTTTGTTCCAAGCCATTCTTGACGAAGGGGATGAAGTCATTGTCCCGACACCTTATTGGGTAAGTTACCCGGAGCAGGTCAAACTGGCTGACGGTGTACCGGTGTATGTCGAAACGAACGAAGAAACGGCTTTCAAATTGACTCCGGAACAGTTGGACCATGCCATCACAGACCGTACGAAAGCGGTCATTTTGAACAGCCCATCAAACCCGACCGGTATGATTTATACGAAAGAAGAGTTAACCGCGTTAGCAGCCGTCGTGGAACGTCATGACTTGCTTGTCGTGAGTGACGAGATTTATGAAAAGTTGATTTATGGGGACGCTTCGTTTGTCTCGATTGCTACGTTACCAAATATGCGGGAGCGTACGATCATTATCAACGGTGTGTCCAAATCGCACGCCATGACCGGCTGGCGCATCGGCTATGCCGTGGGAGATGCGACAATCATCGCGGCAATGACGAATTTGGCGTCCCACTCGACGTCAAACCCGACATCGATTGCCCAGGCAGCCGCTGTCGAAGCGTATAACGGTCCTCAAGATGATGTGGAGATGATGCGTAAATCTTTCGAGGAGCGCCTCGAGATCGTCTACGATCGTCTCAAAAAAATCCCGGGCATCCATTGCCTGAAACCACAAGGGGCTTTCTACTTATATGCGAATGCGAAAGAAGCAGCCAATAGGAGTGGTTACGATTCGGTAGACGAATGGTGTGGTGCCGTGCTTGAAAAAGCTAATGTGGCGCTCGTTCCCGGATCGGGGTTCGGACAAGATGATTATGTTCGCTTGTCCTATGCAACAGAATTAAAACGCGTACTAGAAGCGCTCGATCGAGTGGAAGACTTCATTACACGCGACACTCGATAAGCGAAAGGATGGAAGAGCAGATGACAACAATTTCGATTAACCAATTTAAAGATTATGAAGGACAAATAGTCCGGGTAGGTGCCTGGATCGCCAACAAACGCTCGAGCGGGAAAATCGCTTTTCTTCAACTTCGTGATGGAAGTGGTTTTGCCCAAGCGGTCGTTGTCAAAGCAGACGTAGAAGAAGAACTGTTTACCCTTGCTAAAGGTGTAACGCAAGAAACATCAGTATGGGTGACAGGAAAGGTCAAGTCAGACGGCGGACGTACACCGCTCGGTTACGAACTTGAAGTGACGGGGCTTGAAGTGATTGCTGAATCGGTTGATTATCCAATCACACCGAAAGAACACGGTACAGAATTCTTGATGGACAACCGTCATTTGTGGCTCCGTTCACGTCGTCAACATGCAATCATGAAAGTGCGTAACGAATTGATTCGTGCGACGTACGAGTTCTTCAACAAAGAAGGATTCGTCAAAATCGATCCTCCAATCATTACGAGCAGCGCACCGGAAGGAACGACGGAATTGTTTGAAACGGACTATTTCGGACAACCGGCATACCTTTCACAAACTGGACAACTTTACATGGAAGCTGCAGCGATGGCGCTCGGTAAAGTCTTCTCGTTCGGTCCGACATTCCGTGCAGAAAAATCGAAAACGCGTCGTCACTTGATCGAGTTCTGGATGATCGAGCCTGAGATGGCATTCGTTGACCACGATTTGAACCTTGAGATTCAAGAACAGTATGTGACATACATCGCCCAATCGGCGCTCGAGCATTGCAAAAACGAACTTGAACTCCTTGGACGTGACTTAGAGAAGTTAGAAAAAGTCCAGGCACCGTTCCCGCGTGTCCGCTATGAAGATGCAATCAAGTTCTTGAAAGAAGAAGGATTTGACGATATCGATTACGGGGATGACTTTGGAGCCCCTCATGAGACGGCGATTGCGAACGCACATGACAAGCCGGTCTTCATCACACATTGGCCAAAAGAAATCAAGCCATTCTATATGAAAGTGGACCCGGAAAACCCGGAACTCGTCCTTTGCGCTGACTTGATTGCTCCTGAAGGATACGGAGAAATCATCGGAGGGTCACAACGTGAAGATGATTATGACCGCTTGAAAGAAGAAATCATCAAAGAGGGTCTTGATGAGACAGACGCGTATGACTGGTATCTCGAACTCCGTAAATATGGATCAGTCCCACACTCTGGATTTGGTCTCGGTCTTGAGCGTACAGTGGCTTGGATCAGCGGGATCGAACACATTCGTGAAGCGATTCCGTTCCCACGTCTTCTAAACCGTATTCACCCATAAAGATTTTGTCGGGGATGACGTATGACGTCTTCCCCGATTCATTTGTTATAGAAAGGAAGTCCGATATGGATGCACATAAATTGGTTCAACTGTTCGAACAAAGCCCGGTCGTTGTCCCACGGAAATTGTTCACGGACGCAAGGCGACTAAATATTTCACCTGTTGAGTTCAGTTTGATTGTTCATCTTCTCGAAATGACAGGTGAGGGAATCGTGATGCCGCTGCCGAGCGAGCTGGGCGACCGGATGAACGTTCCTGAAAATGAGGCACGGAGTGTCCTGCTCGGTCTGTTACAAAAAGAATTGATTGCCATCGATGCGTCAACCGATGGAGAGCGTTATAGTCTTCTCCCATTGTTTGAAGCGCTACAAAGTTCAGAAGTGAAATCTTCTGAACCGTCCATCAATGAAAATATTATCCATACGTTCGAACGGGAGTTTGGTACGATCACCCCGTTTGAAATTGAACAAATCGTTGGTTGGATGACAGAGGATGGCTTTAACGAAGAGCTCATCATGGCAGCATTACGAGAGGCGAAACTTCGAAATGTACGAAACTTCAAATACATGGATAAGATTTTACGGGTGTGGCAAGACCATAACGTCGAATCATTAGAAGATTTGGTAGAGTATCAACGGAGGAACAAGTGATGTTGACAAGAGCCCAATTGAGTGAAGTGTCTGACACGATGCGTCGCATGTTTCCAGACGCTCATTGTGAATTGACGCATCGCAATCCATTTGAACTCGTCGTAGCGGTCGCATTATCAGCTCAAGCGACGGATGCACTCGTCAATCAGGTAACGCCCGGTTTATTTGAGGCGTTTCCGACGGTAGAAGCGATGGCGGCGGCCGATGTGTCCGAAATCGAATCACGCATCAAACGCATTGGTTTGTATCGAAACAAAGCGAAGAACGTGAAGGCACTATCTGAAAAAATCGTGAACGAGCATGGCGGCATTGTGCCATCGGACCGCGCTTCGCTTGAAGCGTTGCCGGGGGTCGGTCGCAAGACGGCGAATGTCGTCTTATCGGTTGCATTTCATGAACCGGCGTTTGCGGTCGATACACATGTGGAACGCGTTTCAAAACGTCTCGGAATCTGTCGGTGGAAAGATAATGTAAGGCAAGTTGAAGAGACATTGATGAAAAAGTTTCCGCGTGAAGAATGGTCACAGTTGCATCATCAGTTTATTTTCTTTGGTCGTTATCATTGCAAAGCACAGAAACCAGCCTGTGAGGCATGCCCGCTCCTGCATTTATGCCGGGAAGGAAAGAAACGGACAAAATCGAAACAAGCGACATCATAAAAAAAGCTGTCCTCGAGGGACAGCTTTTATTGATTCCACGGATGGTCGCTCCATTCGCGTCGTTTTTTGGTGATCGGTACCTTTTTGAATCCCCAGTTGCGGAAATCCTGATCGGGACTCTCTCTACGGATGTAGATTTTGTCCTTAATGGCTTTAAAGATTCGGTTCTCGTCCCCATAATGGACGAACCGTGGCTTCACTTCGATGACACCGCGTCGCACGCGTGAGAGCGGTAAGCAGACAAGATCGGCAATTTCTAAACCGGATTGGTACATCGTGTTTTGTTTCTCAGAGAAGATGAAGCCTTTAATTTTTTGACGACTCTTCTCCACATCCAAGTGGACCGTACCTGAGTTGAAGATATCGAAGAACGCTTTTTGAATGAGCAGGTTCTGGTAATCATCCCGTGATTCGATGACGACCCGTGCACTGACTGCCTCGGTCTCTTCCAAAAATGCATAAAATGATTTCATTAGATGGGCAAATGCTACAACGTACGGGTCTTTCGGAGTTGAATAGAAATCATGCAATTTCTGTTTATCGACTTCGACACTGACAATCGTGCAGTCAATATCTCTTAAGAAGTCCGGAAGTTTATCCCAAAAATCACGCAACATATCGATGGTGATCCCATCTTCCTTTCCATATGGATGCTCGGCTTTCAAAATTTCTTTTAAATGAAGCGGGATTTGCTCCGTATTGAATACATCCCGTTTAAATGCTTGCAGACGACGTTTCAGCTCACAAGGAGCACCGGTTTCGTCGGCATCAATCGAATATTTGTACTCCATCAATACACCTGTCAAATTAAACTGAGTATTTCCTTTCGGTGTCCCCGTCTCGTCGACGAACATGACATACTTCTTTCCACTTTCCATCCAATCCCTCCAAAACGGCTCTAGAACAATTTAAACAAATTTCCAAATAGGTAACAATGGGTTCATTAACGAGGTTATTGCACACTTATTGCACCTTTTTTAAAAGAATAAGTCAATCAGGTTTAATATTTCTTCCTGATGGTTATTTGATAGAAGAGTTATCATAGAAAAATATTGATTGTGATTCGTGACAAGAGCTTATCATTTTGGATACACAATCTACTACCCACTAGTTTAACATACCGGAGTTTGGTACGATATGGATTGCGGCAAATCCACGAAAGAGTCAAACGACAAGAATCGACAATCAGACTCGAGACGGAAGGAACGAGTGGATCAACCTGTTAAACTGTATACGTGGGGTGACGAGATTGTTCCATTATCCAAACGGAAAAAAAGCAAAGTCAAATGAGGTTTCTAAAAAAACGGCGAGCGCACCAACCTATGCGAACCGAGGAATGAATCTAGAAACGTTATTGAATGAAACGAATGAGTTTTATCGAATCCATCAGCGTGCGGTCATCCATAAAAAGCCGACCCCACTTCAAATTGTCAAAGTCGACTATCCGAAGCGTAGCGCTGCAAAAGTGACGGAAGCATACTTCAAGCAAGCGTCAACGACCGATTATAACGGGGTATACCGCGGAAGGTACATTGACTTTGAAGCAAAAGAAACGAATAATAAGACATCCTTTCCACTCGGAAACTTTCATGACCATCAAATACAACATATGAGAGAATGTGTTCGTCACGGAGGGATTTGTTTTGTCATCATTCGTTTTAGTCGCTATAATACGCAATATGTATTAACCGCCGAACAATTGTTTGAATGGTGGGGAGAACGAGAGACGGGACGAAAATCGATTCCGCTCACTTATATTGAAAAAGAAGCACATGAAGTACCAACGAGAGCCTTGCCGGCCGTCGATTATTTGACGGTCGTAGACAAATGGCTCGATTGAATGAAGGAGTGAACCATGAATGGAGCGAAGTAGGATGGCGCGTCGTAATGACTCGACGCCAAGTAAACGCAAAAAATCTGGGAAGCAACCGAAAACAAAAGCTAAAAAGCCGATGTGGAGACGCATCTTTTTAATCGCTATGATTCTATTTATTACGGCTGTCATCGCATTCGGTGCCTATACAGTGTACGCAATTGCGACAGCACCTCCGCTTGACGAAGAGATGCTCGTGGACACTTATCCAATCCAACTCATTTCAGCCGAAGGGGAGCCTCTCGAGGGAAGTGGACAAGTACGAGAGTATGTCTCAATCGATGACATCTCTGAAGTGATGCAACAAGCGGTCGTTTCGATCGAGGACAGACGCTTCTATGAGCATAACGGGATTGACCTTCGCCGGATTGGTGGAGCGGTCGTCGCGAACTTGACAGACGGTTTTGGCGCAGAGGGTGGTTCAACGATCACGCAACAGCTCGTCAAACAATCTTTCCTTTCGACAGATAAAAAGTTGAAACGGAAGCTTCAAGAGCAATGGCTTGCGCTCAAACTAGAGCGCGAATATACAAAAGAACAAATTTTAGAAATGTACTTGAACAAGAACTACTATGGTACTGGCGGGTATGGAGTACAAACCGCCTCAAAACGGTATTTCAATAAACCGGTCTCAGAAGTGAACTATCAGGAAGCTGCAATCTTAGCCGGTCTTCCGCAACGTCCGAGCGCCTATGACCCAATCAACGGGGACCAGGAACTCACACGTTATCGCCAAGAACAAGTTCTTTCGGCGATGAAGCGAGATGGTCATATTACAGAAGAGCAGTATAATGAGGCACTCGAAGTAGATATCGCCGACGTCATCTCACCTGGTGAGGAAACGGAAGAAGAAGCATTCACTCGTGCCATCTATTCACGTGTGCAAGCTGAGCTTGAGGAAGACTATGGATTGGACCAGTCAGACATTTACGGGACAGGTCTCAAAGTATATACGTCAATCAATAAAGCATTGCACACGAAATTTAATAGCGACATCAAGTCAGACAATGTAAATATTCCGAATGGACAGTTTCCTGCTGATGAACTGCGAATGGGCGCGACAGTATTGAATACGAAAACAGGTGAAATCGTCGCCATCATTGACAGTCAGCAGGCGAAGCAAGGGGATAAGACATATCGTGATTATTCTCGTGAAAAGCACCAAATCGGTTCAACCGCAAAACCGTTCTTTGACTATGGTCCAGGGATCGAGAACGGACAATGGTCAACGGGTAAAATCTTGTTAGATGCTGAACTAAAAGGAGATTACTCTCCTGGTAACTATTATGAAGGGTATCGTGGTCCGAACACGATGCGCTATTACTTGACGATTTCGGGTAACACGCCCGCGGTTCGGGCGTTCCAGGAAGTACGCGACCAGTATGGACAAGAGGCAATTGAGTCATTCGTCGAAAAAGTTGGCATCGAGCCAGTGAAAGAAAACGGTGAGTTATATGAATCAAATGCACTCGGTGCGGCCCAGGCGAGTACGACACAGATGGCGGCCGCCTATGCGGCGCTCGGTACGAATGGGATGTACACAAAACCGCACTTGATCAAGAAGATTGAGTTCAATGACGGTTCGAGCATTAGTTCTCCTGTGAAACCGAAGCAGGCGATGGAAGACTACACAGCGTACATGTTGACAGACATGTTACGTGACGTCGTCAGTGGGGCAAATGGAACATACAATCCAGGTGCCTTCCCATGGGATGTCGCAGGTAAAACAGGAACGACGAACGAACAGAAAGACAAGTGGTTCACCGGTTATACGACTGACTACTCGATTTCGGTATGGCAAGGAAGAATGAGTGGAACGAGTGAATCAGCGAATGATCCGAACTACGCACAATATTACTTCGAATATATGATGCAACAAGTGACGAATGCGACAGGTCGTCCAGCGTCGTTCAAACGACCGGATTCGGTCCTGTCTCTTGGTAAGGAACTCTATGTAAAAGGGACGAAACCGAAAGACTTACAACCGGAGAAGCTTTCCGCGCCGACCGAGGCCGCAGTCAGCTACGATGAAAAGTCGAAAAAAGGAACAGTCTCTTGGTCATATGATACGGATGCTGCAAAAGCTGAAGGATACAAGGACATCACCTTCACCGTGACGGAGAAAAACGCCGACGGTGGAGAACGGGTCGTCGGTACAACCGATAAGACGAGTATCGACATCGCCAACCTTTCCGAAGGTGAGACAGTCTACTCGATTGTTGCGAATGCAACAAATCCGTTAACAGGTGACCAACAATCTGATGCAGCGCAAGCTTCATATACGATTGAACCGGAAGAAGATCCGAAAGAAGATAAAGAGAAAAAAGAAGATGACAATTCGAATGATGGAGAGTCAGATGAGGAGAACAACGGGAACACGGACGGGAATGGAAACAACGACGGTTCAAATTCTACGAATCCAGACGAACCGACAACGGATGAACCAACCACTGATGAACCGACAACGGATGAACCAACTACTGACGAACCAACTACTGACGAACCAACGACCGATGAAGGGAATGGAAGTCAGCTAGAGAGTCAATCGACTTCTAAACCTAACCAAGGTAACGGAAACTCATCTAATGGCAATAACTAATGGATTCAGGGCGACTTTGTGCGCCCTGTTTTTTCTTTTCGTTTGTTATAATGAAAAGAAAGTGAACAGGATGGTGACACATGGTTCAACTCGCTTTAAAACGAAAGATGAAAGTGTTGTTTGTCATCGATCGATTACAGGCTGATGATGATGGATTACCGCTTAGTGGACATAATGGTCTGAAATTATCACGTTTACTTTTAAAGGAGTCGATTCCATTCGGCCGTCTCATCCAAGATCAAGCTGTTGCCGAAACGGTCGGTCACGCCTATTTAAAACGGATAGGCGTCGAAACGATGTTTTTCGGTGATGAATCCTACTATCCTGCTCTCCTTCGCGGACGACGTCAAAATGTTTCATCCGAAGAAGAGTATTATAAAACGGTGCAACGCTATGCCAAACATTTGCTGGCTGTTCATTCGAAATGTCCAAAGCTACATACGATCGCTTTGTTCGGCCGTGCATCTCAACAGCTCTTTCGGGATGCGCTCACTCGACTAGAAGTGGAAAATGAGCTGGTAGCGGAGTCGTTTCGCCGAATGAATGTTTATCGATTACCTGCTGTGACGCAATTATTGCGTGATGAACGCATCAGTCAAGTCCGGCAAATTATAGCGGACCTTGCACCTTCGAGCTGATAAATAAAGAGGGGGATATCATGCGGAAAACCCGTTCCGTTGAAGAAATGATTGAGACGCTTCGGCATGAGCCGAGCTTCTCCAAAAATGTGACGCATTGGCACACGGTCGATGCAAAACCAGCCAAGTATGTCCCGATTCCAGATATCGTGCCACAGCAACTCGCGACGGTTTTAAAAAATCGTGGAATCGAGCAATTATATACGCATCAAGCTGAGGCGATTGAACAGACGTCGCGTGGGCGATCTACGGTCATCGTGACGCCTACCGCGTCAGGAAAAACACTTTGCTATAACTTGCCCGTCTTATCAAAAATGATTGAGAAACCGACAGCGCGTGCACTTTATTTGTATCCGACCAAAGCGCTTGCACAGGATCAAAATAGTGATTTGATGGAAATGGTGGAAGCGCTCGAAGGAGATTTACGTTGCTTCACTTACGACGGAGATACGTCCCCAGCCGCCCGTACGAAGGTACGGGATGCGGGAAATATCGTCATCACGAATCCGGATATGCTTCATTCCGGCATTTTGCCGCATCATACGAAATGGATTCGGCTGTTTGAAAACTTAGAATACATCGTAGTGGATGAATTGCACACGTATCGCGGGGTGTTCGGGAGTCATGTCGCAAACGTGTTCCGTCGTTTGAAGCGAATTTGTGCGTACTACGGGAGCAACCCGAAGTGGATCATGACGTCTGCGACGATTGCAAACCCGCTCGAGTTGGCAGAACGATTGACCGAGGAAGAGGTGACGTTGATTGATAACAACGGGGCACCGCAAGGGAAAAAGCATCTCGTATTTTACAATCCGCCGGTAGTTAATGAAGCGCTCGGTATACGTCGCAGTGCAACGCTCGAAACGAAGCGGATTGCCTCAAAGCTTGTCGAAGCGAATATCCAAACGATCGTCTTCGCGCGTTCGAGAGTCCGTGTCGAAGTGTTGCTGACCTATTTGCAAGAACTCACGCGACGGGAACTCGGTCCCAAATCAATCGTCGGTTACCGAGGAGGCTATTTGCCTTCTGAACGAAGAGAGATCGAGCGTCGGTTACGAAATGGCGAAATCAAGGCTGTTGTATCGACAAACGCACTTGAGCTTGGTGTCGACATCGGTCAGTTGCAGGCGTGTGTCCTGAACGGTTATCCGGGTACTGTTGCGTCGATGTGGCAACAAGCGGGAAGGGCAGGGCGCCGACATTCCGAAGCACTCGTCATTTTCGTCGCCTCTTCTTCATCGCTTGACCAATTAGTTGTCGAACAACCGGACATGATTTTAGAACGTTCACCGGAAGCTGCCCGACTCGATCCAAACAATTTGATCATCCTCGTCGATCATGTGAAGTGTGCGGCGTTTGAACTCCCGTTTCAACGAGGAGAAAAATTTGGGACAGTGGATACGGAGGACATTTTAGAGTTTTTGACCGATGCACACGTGTTGCATGAACGGGCCGACAAATACTACTGGATGACGGATTCATTCCCTGCCCACGATATTTCTTTACGAACAAGTGACCAGGAAAACGTCGTCATCGTCGATCAATCAGCAAAAAATCAGGTCATCGGCGAAATGGATACGTTCAGTGCCATGACTTTGCTACACGATGAAGCGATCTACCTGCACGGCGCCGAACAGTACCAGGTGGAGAAGCTTGATTTTGAAGAGAAGAAAGCCTATGTACGACGCGTCGATGTCGACTATTATACCGATGCGAACTTGGCGGTTGAATTGAAAGTATTAGAAGAGAATAAAACGGATGGGGTCAAAACGTTTGGTGAAGTGTCTGTGATTGCCATGGCAACCCTTTTCAAAAAAATCAAATTTGGAACACATGAAAATATCGGATCGGGCCCGATTCATTTGCCGGAGCGCGAATTGCATACGACGGCGACCTGGTTTACCCTTGATGAGCGGTTTGCATACTCTGAAGCTGATATGGAAGATCAGTTAGAGGCGGTCAGTGATTTATTACGCCGGTTAGCGCCGCTATATTTGATGTGTGACACGCTCGACTTGTTTACGACGATTCAGATGAAGTCGACCCATACCGATAAGCCGACTGTCTATTTATATGACCGTTATCCAGGCGGGATTGGATTGAGTGAAGCACTCTATAAAGATGCCGATGCTGTATTGGAAGCGGCAATCTTGACAGTATCCGACTGCCCTTGTGAAAGTGGGTGTCCTCGATGTGTAGGAACAATCGGTTATGGAGACTTTAAACGGCAAGTCGTCCGTCAGTTGAACGCTTTGAAAGGAACGTTATGAAAGCAAAATTATCTAGATTGATCAAAACGAAAGAAACGAAAGAAACGAATCATCCTGAGGTTACACCGGACGAGATCGAACAACAAAAGTGGATGGAAAAAGGCGGCGAAATCTTGACGTTTGAAGGCGAGTGGTGTGTCCGTCTCCGGAAAGCCTATCCGCTTAACGACATCTATCATGATTATGCGTTTATCGAGGCGAAGGAAGCCATGTCATCGACCCATCCGTTTTTCACGGTCGACCTCTCACCTGAACAAGTATTGTTCATGGATACCGAGACGACAGGACTACGAGGATCGGGGACATCGATCTTTTTAATCGGCTTTGCCCGGTTTCAACAGGATCATTTGGAAATGACCCAGTACGTCCTGCCGCATCCGGCATTCGAAACCGCATTTTATTACCATTTCTTAAATGACATTGGGGATGACGTAAGATTTGTGACGTATAACGGAAAATCTTTCGATTGGCCACAAATCAAAACAAGGCATACATTTGTCAAAACGCGTGTTAAACAGTTACCATCCGTCGGCCACGTTGACCTCTTACACGCAGCGAGACGATTGCTCAAGCCTAAACTCGATTCGGTTTCTTTAAAAGCCGTGGAAGCCTATTTCGGTCACGAACGGACGGATGATTTACCAGGTTTCTTGGCGCCGATGCATTATTTTCAATATGTGAAAGAGCGGAACCCGGACATTTTGGTCCCTGTCTTAGAGCACCATCATGCAGACTGCTTGAGTCTCGTGTCGCTATACAAACGACTCAGTCATCTTGTGGACGAGGAAGCGAATGATTTTGGCGAAGAACGAGCCCATTGGTTACACGATTTAGGGCAACAGGACCATGCCTTAAAAGAATATAACCAATTAAAAAATCCGTCGAAAAAAGCGAAAATGCGACAAGCGATGCTCCTGAAACGAGCCGGGAGGATGGAAGAGGCAATTTCCATATTAGAAAAGCTTCAAACCATCGACGCTTATGTCGAACTCGCAAAATATACAGAACATAAGACGAAAGAAATCGAGCGTGCCATTCAATATACGGAGCGAGCGATTGAACTGTCCGAACGGAAGCAGACGGTGTTGAAGCAAACGGCTTCCCGAGAACAGGCAGAACTGGCGCATCGGCTCGCCCGTTTAGAAAGGAAACGATTATGAAAGTAGTGGCCATTACCGGATACCGGCCTCATGAGCTTGGTATTTTTAAAGCTGACCACCCCGGAATCGGGATTATTCAAGAGGCGTACCGGAAAAAAATACTTGAAGTCATCGAGCTTGGTGCAGAATGGTTCATTTTTAGTGGAACGAACGGTTGTGAATTATGGGCGGGACAAGTATTGTTAGAGTTAAGAGAAACTTTTCCGATCAAAATTGCGGTTTTCCCCCCATTTTTGAATCTGGATGAACGTTATAAGCCGTATGAACAGGAAATTTTTGTCCAGTTACAGCTGGAAGCGGACTTTTTTGAGGCATTGACTCAGAGACCGTATGAAGATCCGAGTCAACTACGTGCAAAAACCGCCTTCTTTTTGGAGAAAGCCGAAGGAATTATCACACTTTTTGACGAAGAAACGGGTGGAAGCCCCCGATTTTTAGTCGAAGGGGCAAGACGTGAACCGAATATGGAGATTTTTCTGATCACACAGGAAGATTTACGTGTGATCGAGGAAGAAAAACAATGGGAACAACAATGGGAGTGATACGATGCAAACCGAATTAACAGCAGAAGCCATTTATAAACAGGAATTTAAAACGGCATTGCGTGGCTACTCGCAAGAAGAAGTCGATCAGTTTTTAGATGTCGTCATCCGCGACTATGAAAAAATGACGAAAGAGATCGAGCGTCTTCAAAAAGAAAATGACGCATTACGACGGGATACGAGTGAAAAAGTCGAAGCCGTTAAACCGGCCCAGCCTGTGGCCTCGAACTATGATATGCTACGACGCATCTCGAACCTGGAGAAAGCGGTATTTGGAAAACAAGTCGGGCCTAGTGAATAAGAGGGGGTGAAATCGATGTTGCAAGTGTTGACGGCTGCTGAAAAAAAGCCTATTAAACAACAGACAAAAGGGTTGTTCCGGATGAAAGAGGAAGTGATTATGCCTCCGAAATCCTATACAGATCAATTGGTTGAACAAATTCGACAAACCTGTCGCTTTGATTGGATGATGATTGAACAAGTACAGCTCGGTGAATCCACGTTTGATTACGTGCTCGTCGGCCCAAAAGGGGTATTTCTTGTACAAATCAATCGAACGTCGGCATCCGTCCATTTGACAAATCGAATTTGCCGGACCGAGTCACAGTTTGGGTGGAAGCAAGTATACCCTCATCCGATTGAAGAACTGGATCGAGTCACGAAAGAAGTGCGCGCCTTGTTGAAGCGAGAATGCGGTCAAGCCGTTCCGGTCAATTCATTTTTGATTTTCCCGGAGGCGGAACGTCTAAAAGTGGAACGTGTCAAAGCAAACTGTTCTACCTCATTCGATATCGTGGATCGTGTCGTCGGAAAAACGAAAGTCGACTCGATTGCAGAGCCTACCGTTAAACAAATTGCGTATTATTGTTCCGAACGCCAAACACATACATAACAAAACCGGGTGACGCGTGTTCACCCGGTTTAGTCATTTTAATAAGTCTCGTGCTTTTGCAGCATCTTGTCGATGGACGAAAAGTGCGACGCGATCATCAAGGTTTTTGGCGAGCGGTCTCATCAGTTTCCCGGTCGGAAGTCCTTGCTCGACCCGACACGTGATGCCGTGCTCAATCAGATATTCATAATCTTTCAATAGTTCTTCCCCTTGCTTCCCAAACGCTTCTCCGAAGCGAATCCATCGTAAGTTGCGGACTGTACGGATTGCTACAAGAATAACGAATAAGGCAGCCAGGGTCAGAATAAAGATTGTTTTGATTTCGATGTCCAATGCATTCAACCCCTTCTTTACACAATTTTAATGGTGTGTCGAGTTGAAAGCAACAACGGACGGACGGTATACTGAAATGGAAATGAGGGATGATTATGAAAACACCGGTCCAATCACGACGAGAAGCTGTCTCGTTACTGGAAAAAGAGCATGTATTATATATTCGAATTCATAACGGACAAACCGGAATGATTAAGTCGACACCCGAGGGCATCATCGTCGCCATTCCAAATGAAGAGACGAAGAAAGTAGATTTTCGTAAGCTGGAGGATGTCGAGGCGTTCGAGGCGTTTTATGACCTGACGCTCTCAAAACCCGGTACGTTGTACTACAATCAGGAACAATAAACAATAATTCATTGCTTCACTCCATTTAGAGTGAAGCTTTTTTATAAAGAATGCGGGAGCCAGGACGATAATTTATCTTGAAGCGGTTTAAGCCTGACATGGTGTTGTTTATGAAGCAAATATCCATCAGGACGAATGACAAGAATTCCCCGGCGCATAAATAGCGATTTTGCGAGTTCGTTCCCTTGGTCAAAAAATGGGCGGCTGTTTTTTGATAGGGTAATGACCTGAATGAACGCATGTTGTCGATTCAAATAGTCATAGATTTTCGCCAAGTCACGTTTGCCGTCATCAAGGACGAGCACTTGAAACCGGCCATCGGCAATTTCAGAGATCTTCATACGAAAACCGTCGTCTGCTCGCAATATTTCAGTCTCCGGAAAGATTTTTCCTTCAGCCACTCTTCGAAACGGAAGCCGTAGTGGCTTGTTGTAGGAAAGATGGAGTTGGGAGATTCGTTCCGTGATTTTTTGATTGACGAGATTGACCCGGGTAAAGACGTCTGCCCCGAAAGCCTGGAACGGTAACAGAACAGGCAAAGTCGTTTGAAGCATCTCTGTCGCGACGTTCGTTGTTTGGAGGACATTTCGAGCCACATGTTCCCGTTCATCCGCGTAACTGGCTACAACGCTGTGGGAGGCACCAGCTTTCAAGTGAAGCCAGAGCTTCCAACCGAGGTTGAATGCGTCAGCAATACCCGTGTTCATTCCTTGTCCACCAACAGGTGAATTGATATGCGCCGCATCACCCATTAAAATCACTCGATTGTGAATGAACGAGTCGACCATTCGATTGTGTACGCGAAACAGGGAGAACCATTCGATCTCATCGATTCGAACCGGCATCTTACTGCGTTGTTCGATCAGTTGGCGCAGTTTCGACTCATCAAACGATTCATCGTTTCTTAAATTTCCCGTAATACGAATGGTGTCGTTCGTAAGGGGGAATACTTCTAGAACCCCTTGTTCGGAAAAGAAAATATGAACTTCTTCTCTTGAAATCGGCCAAGCGGCTTTCAAATCGGCCAACACCCAAGCTTCTCTGAAGGATTTACCGCTAAAAGGCAAGGCCAGCATTCGACGAATCGAGCTATTCGCTCCGTCGGCGGCGACCACGTACTTTGAAGTCACGTGACGGTGCGCTCCGTCTGCCGACTCGAGATGCGCCACCGTTTTAGTAGGATATTGGGTCAAGGAAACGAGTGTTTCTCCCCGATCGACGACATGACCATGTGCTTTTAACGAATCTTCTAAGATGGCTTCTGTCTCGTTTTGTCTCAGGAGTGTGACAAACGGATATGGCGTGACCAATTTCGAAAACTCTAACTTGGCCGTCCATTGACCGGAAAAATAGAGGTTTCCCCGCTCGATTGTACGGGCACGCGCTAATACGTCTTTTGCCAGGTCTAAACGCGAAAACACCTCGATGGTGCGAGGTTGAATCCCGATTGCCCGTGAATTATCTGAAGGCGTCGTTTTCCGGTCGATGATTTTAAAAGAGATATCGTATTTGGCGAGCGTCAATCCTAATGTGAGGCCGGTCGGTCCCGCTCCGACAATCAATACGTCTACTTGTTCGTCCACAATGATCAGCTCCTATCATTAATACTGATATTTCCGACATCTGACACCTTTAAACGAGGAGTTGGGACTGAACGTGTAGAATGAAAAAATATAAAATGAGAGGTGATCCCGAACATGGTGCATCCTTGGATCAATGAACAACAACTGCGAAGCAGTTTCACGATGGAGGAAGATTATGAGGAGACGGCGGCTGTACTGATCCCGCTTATTCAAATGGAACGGGAATGGCATGTGGTATTTGAAGTGCGTGCCCATACGATGCGTCAACAGCCAGGCGAGATTTCCTTTCCGGGAGGACGGCTTGAACAAGGAGAGACGCCGGTCGAAGCCGCTGTGAGAGAGACGAGTGAAGAATTGGAGATTGACGAGCACCAGGTTGAGGTCATCGGCAAGCTTCGCCCGCTCGCAACACCTCACCGCCAACTGATTTACCCATTCGTCGGCATTCTCTCGACGTTACCTGACGTCCATCATACAGATGAAGTCGATCATATCTTCACTGTCCCGCTCTCCACGCTGTTGAGTATGGATCCGTTTCACGGAGAGATGGAATGGACGATGAGCCCTGATCAAAACATCCCGCTCGATCGAATGGCGAATGCTAAAGCGTACAAAAAACGGGTAATTAAAATGAAAGAACCTTTTTATGAACATGAAGACTACATTATTTGGGGATTGACTGGTAAATTTCTGACACAATTTATTAATCGGATTAAAGAAAACGTATTCAAACCGATATAATTTCGTTATAATGATAAAAACAAATTGTAGATTGGAAGTGAATGGTTGTGCCGGAAGATTTCCTCATTGGTGATATTGTCAAGTCAACACGTGAAGGATGGGTTGCGGAAGTAACTGCCGTGCTGACAAATACCGTTATTGGAGACGTTTCGATTATGGAAGAGTTTCAACAACTCGGCCTCGAATTCGAGAAACAAGTTTTACTAAAATCAGAATTGGAATTGATTGAACGCGCCAGCTAACCTTTTTCGAAAGGAATGATTCAAGTGTCCATTGACAAAAAAGTGCTTGAATGGAAAGAGGCGGGTTTGTTAGACGAAGCGACCGGTGCAAGGCTAGTCGACTATGAGCATAAGAAGAAGGCGGCTAGTGAGAAACGTGAGCACAAGCCGCCTATTTTAGTGATTGTCGGCTCGATTTTACTGGCACTCAGTTTATTCAGCTTTGTCGCGGCCAATTGGCAGGCAATCCCTGATCTCGTTAAAGTCGGAATCTTTCTCTTATTCATGATCGGGATGTATGTCGCAGCTGAACGCTTTCAAACGCGTGCGCCACGATATGTCACCCTGTTTCGTGTACTCGGTTTTGCCTTCTTTATTGCGACCATGTCTGTGATTTTTGTGACGTATCATTTGTCAGGTCAACTGTCGTGGCTATTTTGGATTTTCTTCGCGATGGCGGTTCTTCACAAAATTTTATACGAACACCCGATTTTTACGGCGATTGCAGCAATCACTGCTTTTATGGCAAACACGAACAGCTTTGAAGGGGTGGGATTGACGCTCATCATCTTTGGTTTGATCGTGACCTGGGCTTGGTTTCATTTCGTCCCTGCTTCAATTGACCGCATCTTCGCCTGGTTAAGTTTTTACGGATTGATCATAATGGTCGGCCAGTACTTTGACTATGATGGCAGATTATGGCCCCTTTGGGCACTCGTGATCCTTCACGGCCTGTTCCTGGTGTATCGTGAGAAGGCGACATGGCAGGCGATGTATCTATTTGCAGCGGCTGTGCTGTCGTTAGGTTATTTAATTAACGTGACGGAGAGATGGCTCTCACAACGTCCACCTTCGATATGGGAGGCCACGATCTTATCGGTCGTCCTCGTCGCACTCTTTTTGATTCATCGACGGGAAGAATTGATTTGGGTCAGCTTTTTGGCAGTCATCCCTTTTGCCTTGTTCGAAGATACAGGGATCTTGCTGGCCATTTTGATTGAAGGGGTCGCCTTAGCGTATTTGATTCGACAAGATGTCACGAGAAAACCGACCATCTTTGCTTTCATCTATTTCTTGCTCGTTCAGATGACGATTTACTTCATTTATGTCTGGGACCGCTTAGACATCTCACTGTTCTTCTTGATCGGAGCGTTGATTGTCTTCGCGCTTTCACTCGCCCTATGGTGGCGTAGCCGGACGAGAGGAGATGTACAGTCATGAAGCAACTGAGAGTTTGGATCATTCCCGTACTGCAGTTGGCGATTGCGATACTTTTCATCTTACTTTTATATGCGGTTTCCTGGTTTGGGACGACGTATACGTTTCAAGTATCCACGTACGAGCCGTATGACCCGTATTTTAATGATTCCATCTATTTAGAGTATGATGGCTTAGAGGGACGGCAAGATGTAGAGACAGGTACGGTCTATGTAACCTTCAAAGAAGGGGAGGACGGTTACGCCGTCATTGACCGAATTCAATCCAAACCGTTTTTCGGCGGTGTTCAGGGAAACTATTATGACCGTTTCGTTTATATAGAAGAAATCAGTTCGTATCGTGTCCCGGCAGACGATGTCGACCAAATCGAGGGGAAACAATCCTTCACCATTCAGGTCGATGTGGCTCCGTGGGGTATGGTACGCCCGCATGATTTGAGTCCGATACAAGAATAATTCAAATGACAACAACATTACAGAATTGTTACATCATTTATTGTAACGGTTCTGTAATTTTTTTGTTAAGCCCCGTCATATCAACGTTTTTCGTAAATGTTACAATCTGTAACCGGATTACACGTCATATGTCAGGAATATTTCACTTCGTTAAAATGACTACTCCACAGCGATGCAAAGTGGTAAATTTACTTTTGTTCGTTACATAACGAGAAAGGTGATGACCTTACTACGATGCAATTTATAAAATATACACTTATGATTCTAATGACAACTTTCGGAATCCTTTTATTCACATCTACTGCCGACGCCGCGCAGATCGGGGTGGGGACGCAGCAAAAAATCGTCCAAAACCCACTGGAGCTCGAGCGCCAAGCAATTGAATTAGAACGAAAAAAAGAAATTGAGCGCAAAGAAAAGCTTGCTGAAGAGAAACGTTTAGAAGAAGAACGTCGTCTCTCTGAAGAAAAAGCCAAACAAGAAGCAGAACGAATCGCTGAAGAAAAACGCCAGGCTGAAGAGAAGCGTCAGGCAGAAGAAGCGAAACGTCAGGCAGAAGAAGCAAAGCGTTTAGCTGAAGAAAAAGCGAAAGCCGAGGCTGCCAAATCAACGACACAAGTCACGGCAACTCCTGTCTCCTCAACAAAAGCCCCGAGTCAGAAAGTGATCACGGTTGAGTCCACGGCATACACAAATGATGCCGGTGACAACAAAACGTATGGGGGCCGTGTCTTAACGGCAACAGGGCATGACGTGACAGATTCAATCTACTATAAAGGAATGCGGATCATTGCGGTTGACCCATCTGTCATCCCGCTCGGCTCTGTCGTCCACGTTGAAGGCATTGGTGATGCCATTGCCCTTGATACCGGTGGCCGGATCAGAGGTCATATCGTCGATCTCTTAGTCGATACGAAGCGCGATGCCATAAACTGGGGTCGTCGTCACGTGAAGGTTACAATCTATTAAATCACGATTAGGTTCTCCTAGATGGAGAGCCTTTTTTGTTTAACAATCGTTGGAAACGGGCAAACTATAATTTGACTTTCCATAATGGATTTACCAAGGAGGGATCGGGTTGATTGAGTTTCGGGATGTGTCGAAGCGTTATGATGACGGGACGTTGGCCGTCAAGGATTTAAGTTTAAATGTTGATAAAGGGGAAATTTTCGTATTAATCGGTCCGTCGGGTTGTGGGAAAACGACGACGATGAAAATGGTTAATCGATTGATTGATCATACGGACGGAAAAATACTGATTGATGGCAAAGAAATTTATCAATTCGATATTTATGAATTACGGCGGAACATCGGCTATGTTCTGCAACAGATTGCGCTATTTCCACATTTGACAGTCGAAGAGAACATTTCGGTCGTTCCGGAACTGTTAAAATGGCCAAAAGAAAAAACGAAGGAGCGGGTGACCGAGCTAATGCGGATCGCCGGTCTGGATGAAAAATTACGTTCGAAAAAACCGGCGGAGCTTTCCGGTGGTCAACAGCAACGCGTCGGAGTTCTCCGTGCACTCGCGGCCGACCCGGATGTCATTTTGATGGATGAACCGTTCTCAGCTCTCGATCCGATTAGTCGGGGGCAATTACAAGATGACATCAAACGTTTGAACGATGAATTAGGAAAGACGATTCTCTTCGTCACACACGATATGCAAGAAGCGATGAAACTCGGGGACCGGATTGCGTTGATGCGAGATGGTGAGCTGATGCTCGTTGGAACACCGGACGAGATTTTGGCAAGTAATGACCCGTACGTCTTGGAATTTACACAACGAGGAAGAGGTGAGCAGGATGCTTGAGACGTTTCAAAATCGACAAGGTCAACTTGTAGAAGCGCTCATCGAGCATTTGCAATTGTCTGTCGTCTCGTTACTCATTGCAGTGCTCATTGCAGTACCGCTAGGAATCTGGTTGACACGGCGACGTAAAATTGCCGAGACGGCAATCGGGGTGACCGCAATCATTCAGACGGTTCCTTCTCTGGCGTTGCTCGGGTTAATGATTCCCCTTGTCGGAATCGGTGCGCTGCCAGCGATCATTGCCTTAGTTCTCTACGCCCTGCTCCCAATCTTACGAAATACGTTCACGGGGCTGAACGAGGTGGATAAATCCCTATTAGAGGCTGCGCAGGCATGCGGGATGAAACCAAATCAAAGTTTAATGAAAGTGGAGTTGCCGCTCGCGCTCCCGGTCATCATGGCAGGGATTCGTACGGCAATGGTCCTGATTGTCGGAACGGCGACACTTGCAGCACTTGTCGGAGCAGGTGGACTGGGGACGTTGATTTTGCTCGGGATCAACCGGAATGATAATTACTTAATCTTGCTCGGCGCAGTGCCTGCCGCAATTTTGGCGCTTCTGTTTGACTTCTTGTTAAGACAGATGGAAGGTGCCACAGCGACGCGCAATAAAACGAAACTGATCGCCGCTTCGACGGTGCTCGCTCTAATCATTGTGACGCCGCTTGCCTTCGGCCGGACACAACAATCCGACCTCGTCGTGGCGGGCAAACTCGGTCCAGAACCGGAAATCCTGATGAATATGTATAAACTGTTAATTGAAGACCAGACCGACTTGTCTGTCACCGTCAAACCGAACTTTGGGGAAACGACGTTTGTATGGGGAGCCCTGAAGTCAGGGGATGTCGACATCTATCCGGAATTCACGGGCACAGCGCTGGCGAGTCTTGTGAAGGAGACACCGAATTCGAATGATGCGCGTGAAGTGTATGAACAGGCACGCGCCGCCCTCGAAGAGGATGGCTATGTCATGCTGGAACCGATGAAGTTTAATAACACGTATGCCTTGGCGATTCCAAAAGATTATGCGGAGGCAGAAGGGATCACAGCGATTTCCGATTTGCGAAATGTGGAATCTGACATCAAAGCGGGATTCACATTAGAGTTCACCGATCGTGAAGATGGTTACCCTGGTTTACAGGAAGAGTACGGCTTTGATTTCCCATCGGTCGTTTCGATGGAACAGAAGTTACGCTATCGAGCAATCGCTCGGGGAGATGTCAATCTTGTCGATGCGTATGCGACTGACCCGGATATCGCAGAGAATGAGTTGGTTGTTCTGGAGGACGACCGACAATTCTTCCCACCATACCAAGGCGCTCCTTTGATGAAGGAAGAGACACTCGAAGAGTATCCGGAAATCGAGGATGCGTTGAATCAGTTGGCTGGTCGAATTACCGATGAGCAGATGTCTCAATTGAACCGCCGTGTCGCCTACGGGAAAGAACGCGCGTACGACGTCGCCAAAGACTTCTTAGAACAGGAAGGATTACTATGAAGGGAATGATCATCTCCAATCCGAAATCGGGTACGAGTGAGACGATGCTCGGTGAAGTGATCGGTACGATCGAATCGCACTATGATGAAATCATTATCAAGAAAACATTGGCTGAAGGGGATGCCTCACGATTTGCGGAGGAAAGTGGATCGTTTGATCATTTGATTGTGATTGGAGGCGACGGGACGTTACATGAAGTCGTCAATGGCCTGATGAAACTGCCTCGAGACAAACGTCCGGTCATCGGTCTGATCCCTGGTGGTACGTGTAACGACTTCGCGCGAGCACTCGAACTCCCGATTGAGCCAAGTCGTGCGGCAAAAGTCATCAACATGTTACGGGAGAAACGGGTCGATGTCATTAAAATCGGTGACCGTTACGCACTGAACTTTATCGGAGTGGGATTGATTGCCGACACGTCCCGACAAATCGACCCGAATGAAAAAGAAACGTTGGGCTCGATCGGTTATTTTTTGGCGACGATTCGGCAATTTCGTGAAGCAGACCCGTTCTATATTAAGTTATCGCGTCGAGACGACGTATTGTTTGAAGGAGAGGTCAGTTTCCTTTACGTTGGAAACGGCAGCTACCTGGGAACGGTTCCTACCAAACTGGAGACGCAATCCTTTTCGGACGGTTTATTGGAAGTCGTGCATAGTTCCGCAATCGGTTTTCCGATGATACGTCAACTGTTGGCCCAACAGCTCGGTCTTGATCAGTCTTCAACTGAATGGGCACACATCCAAACGGATGAACTCGTAGTCGAATTGAAACAACCGCAAATCATCGATGTCGACGGTGAACATTTTGAGACGGAACGGATGTCGATTCAGCTTGACAAAGAGGCACTAACATTTTTGACCCCATAATCCGATTTGAAGAAAACAGAGAAAAGTATTCAGATTTTTCTCTGTTTTTTTATTGTGAAGGCACCTGAACCGTGTTAGTATTTCACTATTCTTATGAAAATGAAATGAAAACAGGAAGTAGGGGTACACATGGCGCAAAATTCATTCGCCTCAAAAATTGGATTCATCTTAGCAGCCGCAGGGTCGGCCATCGGTCTTGGAGCCATATGGAAGTTTCCATATGTGACAGGGACGAGTGGAGGCGGGGCTTTCTTTCTTATGTTCTTAGCATTTACCCTTTTACTTGGACTCCCGTTATTGATCGGAGAATTCATTGTCGGTCGCTCGACGCAAAAAACAGCGTTACTCGCCTTTAAACAACTCGGTCATCGGAATTGGTCAATCATTGGCTATTTAGGCGTGCTTGCATGCTTCTTATTGCTCTCATTTTATAGTGTCATCGGCGGATGGGTTCTCATCTATATCGCTCTTGGATTGAGTGGGACATTAAACGACCGGACTCCGGATGAATTCGGAGCGGTATTCGAGAATGTCGTCTCCACACCGGGGATCGCCGTGCTCGGACAATTTTTATTTTTGCTCGTTACGCTTTTGATTGTACTAAAAGGTGTCGAGGCAGGGATCGAACGGATGAGCAAGATTTTGATGCCGCTTCTATTCGTCAGTTTTCTCGTCCTCGTTGTCCGCTCTTTGACGTTGGATGGGGCGATGGAAGGGGTTCGTTTCTTCTTACAACCTGATTTTTCTGCCCTGTCAGGACAGTCTGTGTTGTTTGCTTTAGGACAGGCGTTCTTCTCGCTTTCACTTGGTGTTGCGGCGATGTTGACCTATGCCTCGTACATTAAGACGAAAGGGACGTTAAACCGCTCAGCCAATATGATCGTGTTACTCAACATCACAGTATCCTTGTTGGCGGGACTCGCGATTTTCCCGGCTGTGTTCGCTTCAGGACTAGACCCGGCAGAAGGACCTGCCCTTCTGTTCGTCGTCCTACCGGCGGTGTTTGAACAAGTGCCATTAGGTGGTTTCTTCATGGTGTTGTTCTTCTTATTGTTCGCTTTCGCATCGATCACTTCGTCGATTGCCATGCTCGAGGTCGTTGTTGCAGGGGTGACCGACCGACTGAATGAGAAAAAAATGACGCTGTCAAAACGTCAGATCACGGTGTCGGCGGCTGCCCTTGTTTTTGCGATTGGCGTGCCTTCCGCCTTATCATTCGGTTTGTTAAGCGATGTGGTCATCTGGCGTGGGCGCACGTTCTTCGACACGATGGATTACATCGTCAGTTATATATTGATGCCGTTCGGTGCGTTATTGACATCGATCTTTGTCGGCTATGTCGTGGATCAGCGTATATTAAAAGATGAGATTGAAACATCTGAACCGGGTGTGAAGCTGTATCCGATTTGGCATGGACTCATCCGATACGTCATTCCTGTCACGGTTGCGATTGTAATGGTATGGACGTGGGTGAACACGTGGCTCGATAAGTAAATGTGTAATTTACCGTAGACGAATGCGTCTGCGGTTTTTTTCGGTTCGTAAGGGGAAAGTATGGCTATATGAGGTCGCTTATCATTCTTACGACCGAGGTAGAAAGGAAAAATATTATGCTAAGATGATAGGGATGACGAAACTTTTTTTGAGGGGGTTCGTAAGGTACAATAGAAGTATCATAAGGTGAGGTGGAAAGAATGAAAACATGGATGAAATGGGCCCTGACAGGGGCAATCATATATTTTGCCATTAACGTATTCGATTTCTCCTGGCTATTCATCATTGTCGGGGCACTCGTGTTGAATGAAGTATGGTCGACGAATAAACGTCGGCAACGTCAACGGGTCGCCGCACCGGTTACAAAGAGGGCGAAGAAAAAACTCCTGCTCGATGAAGAAGAGTCGTTCTCAGGGTCTCGCATCTTAAAACCGATCGAGGAACCTGAACCGGTCCGACAGTTTGAAGCAACAGATGATTTAGAACTTCAATTTTTACAGCGTACGATTGAACAAGGATACGAAAAGCTAAAACAAATCGATCGCGTGCTACCTGAAATTAAAGATACGGAAGTTCGTCAGGAAATGAAAGCCGTATCCAAAGAAGCACATGACTTGTTCTCGGAACTCTTTGAAAACCCTCAAGATGCCAAACATGTGCGTGACCTGTTCACGTTTTATCTGGACTCACTCGTTTCTGTTGTCTTGAAATTCCGCGAGTTAGAAGGAAAACGGGTCGTCATTCAAGAAGAGACTCGGGAGCAACTGATTACGAACATGCGACTCATCGTCGACAAGTTCAAAGAACAACGGAGCCGTCTATTAGAGGACGATGCCGTCGACTTTGAACGGGAATTGATTATGATGGAGCGAGTGTTAGCAGACCAGCCGGAAGGGAGAAAGAAACATGACTTTATCGAATGAATCAAACTGGCAGTCATGGCCAGAAGAAGACTTGACGTCGAACACCGAAACGAAAACGGACACGGAATCATTTAGTGACCCGTCAGTCGACTGGTCATCTATGTCAGAGAAAAAAGAGGTTCCTGCGATTCAAGCGAAGCCGGACGTTCCGCAAGAACATCGTGAACGGATTACCCGCCTTGCCGAGTCGATTGATATTAAGAAAACGGATTCTGTCATGCTATTTGGATCAAACGTCCAACGGGAACTATCTCAGTTCTCAGATCAAATTTTGACAGAAGTCAGAATGAAAGATGGTGGTGAAGCAGGTAAACTCCTATCCGATTTGATGCAAAACGTTCGAAAGATGGACCCGGACATGCTTCAGCCGGAGAAGAAAAGCTTTGTTGACAACCTCCCGCTCATCGGACGTGCAAAAAAGAAAGCTGAAAACTACAAACTCCAATTCGAGAAAATGAATGTCTACCTTGAAGAGGTTATTCATAACTTAGACCGTGCCAAGTTCGGTCTGATGAAAGATATTACGATGCTCGATCAAATGTATGACAAAAACAAACGCTATTTCGAAGAGTTGAATGTATATATCGCAGCGGGTGAGACAAAACTGGATCACGTGCGTGACCATGAAATCGCCCCACTTCGCCAAGAAGTAGAGGTTTCAAAAGACCAGGTGAAACTCCAACAATTGAATGACATAATTCAGTTAGCGGACCGGTTTGAGAAAAAGTTACATGACTTGAAACTGAGCCGGACAATCAGTCTTCAGATGGCTCCTCAGATTCGTGTCATTCAACAGAACAACCAAATCCTGGCCGAAAAAATTGAGTCGGCGGTCGTCAACACAATCCCACTTTGGAAAAACCAGGTCGTGCTCGCGCTCAGTCTGACAAGACAGAAGACGGCACTACGCATGCAACAAGATGTCACGAAGACGACCAATCAGTTACTCGAGCAAAACTCGAAAATGTTGAAAGACTCTTCGATTGAGATCGCCAAAGAGAATGAAAAGGGAATCGTGTCAGTCGAGTCATTAAAAGTAGCACATGAGAACTTGTTGTCTACGCTTGACGAGACGTTGCGAATCCAACAAGAAGGCAAGCAAAAACGTCGTGAAGCCGAACGTGAACTTGACCGGATGGAACATGAATTAAAAGAAAAAGTGATCGAGATTGCGGCCAAAAACAAAGAATTGCCAAAAGAGACCGGATATTAAAAGGGAAGTCTGAGACATCAGACTTTCCTTTTTACGAGGAGGAGCAGAATGGAGAAACAACGATTATGGGACGAGACCTGGTTATTATTTGCGGACATGATGGCAAATCGCCATTCAAAATGTGCATCGAAGAGTGTCGCCTGCGTCATCGTCAAAGACGAAAAACCGATTTCGATTGGATTGAACGGAACCCCTTCGGGACACACCAATTGCAATGAAATTTATATGAAGCGAACGGATGGCTTTTACAAACGGGCTGAAGCGATGACGGAGTCCGAGTTGGACCTACTAGATGAGCAGGTCCGGCTCGTGCACGAAGGAACGCTTTATTTGAAGTGTACGGATCCATATGATCACCATAACTGGTCGAAACAACACGAAATCCATGCGGAGATCAATGCGATCGGAAAGCTCGCTGCAGACTCGACGAATGCCTTCGGTGCAACCGCTTATGTGACGCATTCACCTTGTCATGCCTGTTCTCTCGCATTGATTGCCTCAAGAGTGTCGCGCGTCGTTTATGCGGTAGGGTACGAACACGGGGATGGATTAGAGTTGATGCGTGAGAGTGGGATCGAAGTGTTACATATGCCACTTGAAAAAATGTCTAAAAACGCATTGTAAACGTTTACATTAGGTGTTATATTATTAGTGTACTGCCAATGGTGTTTTACTCTTCCATTATTCGCCCCTCACTGAGGGGCCCTTTTTTTTAGAACAAAACAGGTGAGACAAAGTTTACACATAATGTTCAATATTTCACAATATATTCGTGTGAATCTCTTTTATAATGAAAGTAGATTCAAGAGAGGGGAAATGTTACATGGAAAAACTCGTTCGTTTTACAGATGGTGCATATGAGGTAGAAGCGCTTATCACACTCGAAGAAGTGTGGGAAGATAAATTTGCAATCGGGACACATAAAGAATTAGCAGTAAAATCATTAACAATCAACGGGAATGAAGTTTCTGAAATCAAACATGTACGTGCGTTACTCCGGTATTATCCGACATTAGGGGTATCGGGAATCTTACTCGCGCTCGACAAAGCAGCGGCAGAAATCGTCGCGTTATCTGGCGATCAGGACCCTGCACTTCAATATGTGGAGCTTGTCGCTCTACAAATGGACGAAGCGTCAACAAAAGACTTAAAAGACTTGTATGCCGAAATGACAGTTTAAATTCATCCAAATGGGTGGCTCGGGGCCATCCATTTTTTTATTGCATCTATTTTTTGTTGTGGTATGATAGACACAGATGAAGAAATGGAACGCCATATCGTTATCGAACCATAAATGGGGATCTAGATAGCTAGATCGCTGTCAAAAAAGCCACGTTCATAGGAACGTGGCTTTTTTTTGTTGAATTGTATCAAAGTCTGCTCCGACATCTTGTGCGAGATGCGCATCGGACCCTAATGTGAGCGGGATGTGGAATGAAAGCGCCTCTTTTACAAATTCTTCGATATATGCCGCACCGCAATCCGGTTTTCGCAAACCCGCCGTATTGAAGTCAAGCCCGAAACCACGGTTCGAGATAGCCTGTAACAATTTTGACTGTGTCTCTGTGACATCGGAACGCGACCACTCATAGTTTCGTTGATATTTGATTGGGAGGTCAAGGTGACCAATTCGTTTGATGTGCAGTCGTTCCCACGGGAAGTCTAATCCGGATTCGAGAGAAGAATAGTACATACGGAGAACTTCCTCAAACGAACCTAGTTTTTCAACTAGACGCTCAAATAACTCTGCTGAGAAGTCAACAGGCATGTATGTTTGGTCGATGTACAGAAAATGCTGTGACAAAATGGCCTCGTCAATCATCGGTGCGAACGGTTCGAGAAGTGAGATCGTCTCGTTTTCAAGACCTGGCAAATAATCGATCTCTAAACCGGAACGAATTTCAATTTCATTTTGATACGTTTCTTTTAGATGGCGCAGTGTATCAAAATACTCTGGCAACATGTCTATGGACATCGCGGAGTCTTGATCCGGTGTGGGATCGACGAATGATTCGGGTAACGGGGCGTGTTCAGTAAAGGTGATGGTTTTAAGCCCTTTCGCGATTGCCTGATGAATATATGACTCTAATGGGTCATTCGTACCGTGGGGACAAAATGGAGTGTGAACATGTCCATCATGGGTAAAGTTAAGCATGTATGTCACTTCCTTTTCAAAATCATGAGACTGGTTGACAGCTTGTTTTTCGTTTGATAAATTTAACACACTACTTTAGTTTGGTAAAGTGATAATAAGATAAAGGGTGGTTGAAAATGATCTGGTCCAACACGAAAGGCTCGATTCCTGAAGGATGGTATGAACTGCAAGCAACAGATGTGATTCGCCCGAAAAAATGGATGATTTCATTTTTAGAGAGAGCGGAGAACGACGGATTCGTCGTGATTGAACCACCGCTACTGGAATACTATTCCCACTATCAAAACTTAGCACTGTTCGACGAGTCTGCGTACTATCGTCTCTTCGGAAATGATGGAGAGCTACTCGTCATGCGGCCCGATTATACATTGCAAATCGCAAGGAAACTGGCTGATGGGGAAGAGCCTATGCGAGTCGCCTATGCGGGTGCCGTTTATCGGCGCACGGCAAAGCATTCCGGTCAACCTCATGAAAGACAACAGTTAGGTCTGGAATGGATTGACGGAGAAGAGCTGGATCGTGTACTCATGCAATCATTTCTTGAAATGACGAAAGAAATCCTGCCATATGCACAACTCAGCTTAAAAATCGGTTCAGCGAAAGTCGTATCAAAAATCGCGGAAGAAGCCGGAATCCAGGAAAGGACGTTAAGACGAATCTTGGCGCTCCGAAATTTGGAGTCGCTCCGGGACCTCGCGGAAACATATTCCTACCCGTTGATTGCAAAACTTCCTTTCTTGATCGGGGATTCGGCGTTAGAAGAGTTGAGGCAAGAGGCACCGGTAGCGTTATCCTCGATCATCGATGAAGTGGAGGAGACGGTTCAACACTTGCGTGATATCGGTCTGAAAGTGTCCTATGACTTCGGTCAGACCGGTGACTTCGATTATTATTCCGGATTGACCGTGACAGGGAGTATCGAAGGGAAGCGAATCATTTCAGGCGGACGCTATGATTCACTATACGGACACTTTGGACATTCGAGACGTGCATTTGGGATGTCGTTAGACTTAGAGCAGTTAGATGAGGTGATCAAATGAAGGTGGCGATTGCAAAAGGACGAATTGAAAAGGCGGCACGGGCATATTTTCAGGAAAAGGGACTACCTGTTTGGCCGGAGAAACGTGGACGCGAATTGACCGTAACGGTCGATGACAACGAATTCATCTTTGTAAAAGGAGACGACGTCTATAAATATGTCATGCACGGTGCGGCTGACGTGGGAGTCGTCGGTGGAGATATTTTACGTGAAAAGACACCTGGCGTGTTAGAAGTCGTCGATTTACCGTTTGGACGCTGTCGCATGTCTGTGTGCGGTCCGAAAGTTCGACGCAACGGGACAAAGAAATTGAAGGTGGCCAGTAAGTATCCGAATGTCGCCATCTCTCACTTTGCGTCTAAACGCCAAAATGTTGAAGTCATCGCATTAAACGGTTCCGTAGAACTCGCCCCGTTGACTGGGTTGGCGGATTGTATCGTCGATATCGTCGAGACCGGTGCAACACTTGAGGCAAATGATTTAGAAGAGTATGAAACGATTTTTTCAATCAATGCAAAGTTCATCACAAGTGAAGCGGCATTGGCGAATCGACCGGATGAACTAAAGTCATGGATTCGGATGCTTAGCGAGGAGGAAGACGAATGAGTACTGAAACAAACCGATCACGCAGAGAAGCATGGTCGGAGGCCGTCAAACCGATTTTAGAATCGGTCGAAAGTAGAGGTGACGAAGCGCTGAAAGAATGGACTGAACGCTTTGACGGGGTAAAACGTTTGGAGTCCGTTGATTTGAAATCGTATCGTCCTCCTGAGGCCTATGCCGAACTGACAGAAGCATTGACGCTTGCCGCAAATCGTATCCGTGCATTCCATGAACGACAAGTACGTCCGGATGATTCGTTTGAGGATGAAATGTTCACACTCGGCAGACGTTATATGCCCCTTGACTCAGTTGGTGTCTACGTTCCTGGAGGGACAGCGGTCTATCCATCAAGTGTCCTCATGAACGTCATTCCAGCAAAAGTAGCCGGTGTCAAACGAGTTGTCATGGTGACCCCTCCTAAGTCAGACGGGATTGATGTGTCGTTACTGATTGCTGCAAAAATTGCTGGGGTAGATGAGTGTTATCTCGTCGGAGGCGCGCAAGCGGTGGCCGCTCTCGCCTATGGGACCGAAACGATTCGTCCGGTGGATAAAATTGTAGGACCGGGAAATGCCTATGTAGCAACAGCAAAAGCACTTGTCTCTCATATCGTCGGGATCGATTCAGTAGCGGGACCGTCTGAAGTGCTCATCCTTGCAGACGAAACGGCGAACCCGAAGTGGGTAGCTGCAGATTTACTCGCCCAGGCCGAACACGATGTCGAGGCGACGGCGCTCGCGCTGGTGACGTCAGAAGAAACGGCAGCTCGCGTCGAGCAGGAGCTTGAGAAACAACTGGCGCTACTTCCCCGTAAAGACATTGCAAGTGCGGCCCTCAAGCGAGGCGGTGTGCTAGTAAAAACAATGGAAGAGGCCATTGACTATGCGAATGAGATGGCAGCCGAGCATGTACAGTTGGCTGTTCAAAATCCGGACTCCGTCATGCGGGAAATCCGGCACGGGGGTTCATTCTTTTTAGGCCATGAAGCCGCTGAGGCGTTTGGCGATTATATTGCCGGGCCGAATCATGTCTTACCGACAAGCGGAACGGCACGTTTTTCAAGTGGATTATCAGTGGATGATTTTTATCGCCGGCAAACGTTTCTCGAGATGACCTCGTTAAATGAGACCATCACGAAAGCGGCGATCCGCATTGCGAAACAAGAACAGTTAGAAGGGCACGCCCGCGCCATGGCTGTCCGGTTGGAGGATGTATGAGAAGAAACTATCAATCGATTCCGCGGTACGTCCCGCATGAGGTGACGGGATTTGCGTTGAATCAAAATGAGAGTCAATTTGAACTGCCTGAACGGTTAAAGCAGGAGATTCGTAACGTTTCTTTGGAGGGGTTGAACAGCTACCCTGTCAGTGAACTAATTGCGCTAAAGAAGAGTTATGCCACGTATGCCGGGGTTAAACCGAACCAGCTCATGGTAGGTAGCGGGAGTGACGAGTTGCTCGCGATTTTAAGTCAGGCGATTTTAGATGCTGAGGATCAAGTGATCGCACCAGCACCTGACTTTTCGATGTACGGAATCTATACGCAGATTGCCCGGGCAAATTTTGTCCAACCTCAAACCGAGGGACTCTCGTTTGAATCCTTGATGAAAACGATTAAGGAACATGAGCCGAAATTGGTTCTCTTATCAAACCCGAATAATCCGACCGGAAAGATGTGGACGAAAGAGGAAATCGAGACAATCGCCGCGCACGTCCCGTTTCTTGTAGTGGATGAAGCGTATATCGATTTTACGATGCAAGATTCCTTCGTGACAGAGCTAGGGTATCATCCGAACGTAATCATATTGAGGACGTTGTCGAAAGCGTTCGGTCTCGCGAACTTGAGAATCGGATTCATGATTGCTGACGCAAAAGTGATTGAGCAAATCGACAGGTTCCGTTCACCCTTCAATGTGAGTGGCCTGAGTGCGGCAGTAGCAACCGTCGTGTTGAATGATTCTGACTATATAAAGGAGTCGGTTCGTTTCCATAACGAACAACGTGACAAGCTCGAGACATTGCTTCAACCGATCGGTGAGATGATTCCGAGTCGGGCGAACTTTCTTTACATTAAAACGGATGAGAGTCACGTATGGGCAGAGCGATTTTTAGATCACGGCATCCATATTCGTGCATTTTCAGACGGGATTCGTGTGAGTGCCGGTACGGACGAGGCATATACACATATTCAGAACATGTTAAATGAGGTGAATTCTGTTGAGAACAGCTGAAACGAAACGTGAAACGAACGAAACGACGATAGAAATGAAGCTTGATTTAGACGGAACAGGACAAAGTGCAGTGAAGACAGGGGTCGGATTTTTTGACCATATGCTGACGCTGTTTGCATTCCATAGTCAAGTTGATTTACGCGTACATGTCAAAGGAGACACGTGGGTCGATGCCCACCATACCGTTGAGGACGTCGGGATTGCTCTTGGCCAGATGATTGCCAAGGCGCTCGGGGACAAAGTCGGAATTCGCCGGTACGGGACGAGTTATTTGCCGATGGATGAGACCCTTGCCCGGTCGGTTGTAGACGTTTCGGGACGCCCTTTTCTCGTATATAAGGCAGATATCCGTAATCCGAAGCTTGGCGATTTTGATACCGAGCTCGCCGAGGAGTTCTTCCGTGCCGTCGCCATGAATGCCCGATTGACCCTCCACTTGGAAGTGTTATACGGTTCGAATTCACATCATATGATTGAAGGCTTGTTCAAGGCATTCGGTCGTTCACTCGCAGAAGCGATCGGGAGCGACGGATCAAACCGCCTCCCATCAACGAAAGGGTGGATTGAAGGATGAAAGTTGCGGTCATCGATTACGGAATGGGAAACGTCTTTAACGTAGAGCGGGCACTCCAAGCGATTGGATGTCAAGTTGTCATCACGAAGGACCCAGCTGCGATTGAATCCGCCGATGCGATTTTACTCCCGGGAGTAGGCGCGTTCCCGCAGGCGATGCAATCGTTGGAAGTCACCGGACTCATCCCGCTGCTAAAGCGGATGGCAAAGGAGAAGCCATTTTTAGGAATTTGCCTCGGCATGCAATTGTTGTTCGAGTCCAGTACAGAAGGAATGCCGACTGAAGGACTCGGTCTTATAAAAGGAACGGTCGAGCGGATGCACGCGAAACGGCTTCCGCACGTGGGATGGAACTCCATCCTCCGGGATGAGGATGTGTACTTTGTTCACTCCTATAAGGCAGTCACGAGTGATGCACTCATTGTCGCCTCTGCCGAATATATGGGCGAGCAAGTCCCGGCAATTGTTCAAAGCGGTCACGTCACCGGGATGCAATTCCATCCGGAGAAGAGCGGGAAATTCGGACTTAGCTTGTTACAAGAATGGAAGGAGGCGGTGGAGCGTGAAATTACTACCGGCCATTGATTTAATTGGTGGAAAGATTGTTCGTTTGACAGAAGGTGATTTTTCGACTGAAGAACAGTATGGGGACCCTTACGAAACATTGAAACAATGGGAAGGCCGTGTACCGATGCTTCACCTGATCGATTTAGAAGGGGCGAAAGCCGGGGAACCGAAGCACCTCGACGTCGTGCGTTACGCCAAGTCACTGGGATTTTTTGTTCAGACAGGAGGCGGGATTCGCTCGGAAGAGTCACTCGAAGCTGTGATGTCGACCGGCGCAGATCGTGTGCTCCTCGGGACAAAAGCGTTCACGGATCTTGATTTTTTAGATCGGGCCATTGCTAGATACGGTAACCGGATTGCCGTGGCACTCGACGCATATGATGGGAAAATAGCCATCAACGGTTGGCAGGAAGCGACGAAACTGGATGATATTTCGGTCGCACAAGACTTGGTGAGCCGTGGGATTGACACAATCTTATACACTGATATCGGTTCAGACGGAAAATTGAGCGGGCCGAATGTGAATCGAATGAAGGCGTTACGTCAACTTGTCGATGTGACATTGATTGCTTCCGGTGGGGTCACGACTGAAGAAGATGTTCGGGCGTTACGTGCCGCAGGAATTGATGAGGCGGTCGTCGGTAAAGCACTTCTTTCTGGAAAAGTAAGCTTGGATGAATTGATTGAGTGGGGGGAGCGCTATGCTTAAACGCAGAATCATCCCATGTCTCGATGTGAAAGAAGGACGGGTCGTAAAAGGCATCGAATTCGTCCAATTACGAGATATCGGTGATCCCGTCGAAATCGCCAAGTATTACGATGATTCCGGAGCCGATGAGCTTGTGTTTTTAGACATCACGGCAAGTACAGAACGGCGCCAAACGATGCTTGACGTCGTCAGTGCCGTGGCGAGAAAAGTTTTCATCCCTTTGACAGTCGGAGGAGGAATCCGCTCGCTCGAGGACATTTCCTCGTTGCTTAAAGCGGGGGCGGATAAAGTATCGTTGAATACGCTCGCGGTTGAATCTCCAAATTTGATTCGGGAGGCAGCAGATCGCTTTGGTTCTCAATGTATCGTCGTCGCCATCGATGTGAAATTTGAAGAGGGTGACTATTATGTGTACACGTACGGAGGGAAAGAGCGGACGAACCGATTGGCCGTCGATTGGGCAAAGGAAGTGACCGAGCTTGGTGCAGGAGAGTTACTCGTAACGTCAATGAACCAGGATGGAAAACAAAACGGATATGATTTAGGTATCCTAAGACGGTTGCGGGAAGTCGTCGATATCCCGATTATTGCTTCAGGTGGAGCGGGAAATGCAGAACATGTCGTCGAAGCGCTCGAAACGGTCGATGCCGCCTTACTCGCATCGATTCTACATGACCGAAAAACGACTGTGGAAGAGGTGAAGCACGTATGCAGCGAGCACAACTTGCCGATGCGGTTCGTTATGACGACGCCGGACTAATCCCTGCCATCATTGTCTCTGACGAGGACGGAGCGGTCTTAATGCTGGGTTATATGAATGAAGAAGCAATTCATCATACATTAGAAAAACAAGTAGTCACGTTTTGGTCGCGATCAAAGGAACGTCTATGGATGAAAGGGGAGACGAGTGGAAACACGCTCGAACTGATTAGCATTCATGTAGATTGTGACCAGGATGCATTGCTCTTAAGGGTAAAAGCGAATGGTCCCACTTGTCATACCGGGAACAGAAGCTGTTTCTTCACGGAGGTGGAAGCATGATTCATGATTTGGAAAAATTGATTCAATCGCGTAAAGATGAACCGAAGGAAGGGTCTTACACGACATACTTGTTCGAGCAAGGTCTAGAAAAGATTACGAAGAAGTTCGGAGAGGAATCGTTTGAGGTCGTGATCGCCGCTTTAAAAGACGAAGATTTGGTTGAAGAAACTGCCGACTTATTGTATCACTTGCTCGTGCTCCTCACGGCAAAAGGGGTCACGCTCAAGGAAGTGGAACGTCTTCTTGAAAAGCGGCATGGCTCGACGACACCGGCAAAACCTAGACGAGACGTGACCGATTGGTAAATGTAAAAGGGAAAGGAGTCACTCCTTTCCCTTTTATCTATTGACGGAAGCGGCCATCCGGATATACGTATGACGTCGACCACGAATCGCGATTGAGAGCGCTTGGATATTTTCAGGCACTGCAATTCCGGAGTGTCCGGCATCTCCAATATGGACGATGTCCGCCCCTCCACGTTTCGCCGACAACCCAATTTCCCGAATCGTCTGTTCGTCAGCCCCTTCCTGTGATGTACCGATGGCTGCCAGGACGAGTGAACCGGCCTCTTTGATGGTCTGTGCGAGCTGATAAAATTCATCTTCGCGTACCCCAGGGATTGTTCCGGGTGCGGGTACGAGAATGATATCCGCTCCGGCTTCGGCAAATCGAACATACGCATCTTGATCCAGTACGTTCCCAACACCTGCTTGGTGCATCTTGCCAGCGATGATGACACCGGCAAATTGCTGACGTGCGCGAATGATGGCCTGTTCAATCGCCTCATTCGTGACTCCTGTATTCGGATTTCCGGTCAAACAGACAAAGTCGATGCCGAGTTCCGATACTTTTTGAAACGCTTCAAGTGATGCGAGTCGACCTTGCTTCACCTCATCCATGTCAGGAGATTTTTCCGAGAAATCGACCGGCTCCAAATTGACACCGATTGGAACCCCAGTCAATCGTTTCAGTTCCAGAATGGGGTGGTCGCTAACTTCCTCGCCAGGTAGATCACCGAATAAGGCATGACTTTCCAGTCCTTTAATATACGGATGAAACACGTCGAGCAAATTGAGTAAAATCATGTCCGCCCCGAACGCTCTGGCGAGTTCGGCGTTTGTCACTTCCGGATAAAGTGGTTGTACAGTAGGAATCACTTCAGCCAAAATCGTTCGTCCCTCTGATTTACGAATCGATTCAATCAAGTCCTGGCGGTTAAATGTTAAAAAGTCACTTGCCCTACAATCGAGTATTCGTTTCATCACCAATGCCTCCTTCATCTCATCCTAGACTGTATTCCCTATTTCTTAGAAAACTCCTCTATACTAGTAAGGGACGGAGGGGATTCAATTGACGGAAAAAGAAAAGATGATTCGAGGCGAGCTTTATTTAGCAACGGATGAAACACTTGTAGAGGACCGGAAACGGGCACGTCGCATAACGGATCAGCTGAATCGAACGAGTGTAGATGAAGCAGAAGAAAGACATAAACTTATTCAAACCTTGTTTGGAACGGTGAAACCTACGACGATGATCGAACCGACGTTCAAATGTGACTATGGATATAACATACATCTTGGGGAACGCTTCTTTGCGAATTTTGACTGTGTGTTCCTTGATATTTGCCCGATCACATTTGGAGACGACTGTATGCTTGGGCCAGGAGTACATATTTATACTGCGACCCATCCGCTTGAACCAACCGAACGCATATCTGGCTATGAATTCGGCAAGCCTGTGACAATCGGACACCGAGTTTGGATTGGGGGTGGGGCGATTATTAATCCCGGCGTGACGATTGGAGACGAGGCGGTCATTGCTTCAGGTGCGGTCGTGACGAAAGACGTCCCGCCTCGGTGTGTTGTCGGAGGCAATCCGGCAGGCGTGATCAAATTTTTATAAAGAAAGAAGAAGGGCTGACCATATCGTGTCAGCCCTTTTTCAACGTGTTGCATATGCCAGGAGTGCGCTTTGCGCTTTGGCGAGCGCTTCTTCATTCCCTAACGTGATTCGAATCGCATTTTGGTGTAAAGCGGTGTGAATTCCAATCGAGGACAGAGTGTTCCATACATCTTCAGCGTTTTGAAGTGTCACAAAAATAAAGTTTGTCTCTGATGGGTGAACCGTCCCGATCGTAGAGAACAGTTCTTCCCATTGAATCCGCATCGACGAATGCCAGTCAATCGCTTCTTTTAGATAAGTTTGGTCTTTCAGAAATAGGTTTGCAATCTTCGCACTCGTCCCACTGATATTAAAGGGCGGGACGAACTGTTTGAAGTACTGTGCCATTTCAACAGAAGCAATCAAAAAACCGATTCGGATGTTGGCCAGTCCGAATGCTTTTGAAAGCGTTCGGAGTACGATCAGGTTCGGGAAACGGTTCAATTCGCTGACGATACTGTTCTCCAATGAAAAATCGATGTACGCTTCATCGACAATGAGATAGGGAACAAGAGCAGCGAGCTGAGTCAACTCTTCGACGGTCCAACGTCTCCCGGTCGGGTTGTTAGGATTCGATAACAAGACGAGTTTTGGCTTGACCTTAAGGATTGAGGATTGCAATCCATCATAGGATAAATCATCTGTTTGAATATGATGACCATGGGCGATGGTCGTGAAAATCGGATACATGGAGAAGTCAGGAGCAGGAGACAGTACGATGTCCTCAGGCGTTAAAAGCGCCTGCGTGACGACGTGAATCATCTCGTCGCTCCCGCAACCCGCAAGGATTTGCTCGACTCCGACCCCGGCATATGTGGCATAATTCTCTAACAGTTCCGCAATCGGGCGAACCGGATACTCATGCAAGTCTTGAAAAGAGAGGGTGTTCAATTCTCGTTTTATCCGTTCAGGGATCGGGAACTGACTTTCATTTTGATTCAACCGATATCCGGTCGGGTAGGTGACCGGATATATCGGCAAACTTACTTGCCTCATTCAGTCGGTTCCTTCGAGAACCATTTCTTCACGAGCTCATCGATTTCACCTGAATCGATCATGTTATTCAATTCCTCGTTAAATTGGTCGCGTAATCCGTCATCGAGCTTAAATGCGGCAGCCGACCCTTTCTCACCATCCTCTTTCAGTGCAAATGTATATAATCCTTGATCTTGATCTAAGTATTTTTGGGCGACCGTGTCTTCGATGACCATCGCATCAATACGACCAGTATTCAATTCCTGAACAATCTCGGGAATTTTATTCAATGAGACGAGTTCGGCATCCGGTGCCTGCTCTTTTGCAATGTTCTCTTGAATCGAAGCAGTCTGGACGCCAATCTTTTTGTCTGCAAGTTGTTCAATCGCTTGAATCGACTCATCTTTAGTCATAATCAAGTTTGTAGCAGACAGATAGATATCTGAAAATGCAGCATTTTCTTTGCGTTCTTCGGTCGGAGTCATGCCCGCCATGACAAAGTCAATGCGTCCGCTGTTGAGGGCACCGAGGAGGCTACCAAAATCCATGTCTTCGATTTTCAATTCATAACCGAGACGTTCGGTGATCGTTTCCGCAATTTCAATATCAAATCCGACGATTGCATCCCCGTTCGCCGTATCGACATATTCATAAGGGAAGTAGTCCGCACTCGTCCCCATGACAAGTGTCTTTTTTTCTTCACTTTCCGTTTCTTCGCTACACGCACCAAGAAGTACAGCACTCAACATCAATGACCCTACCAGTAACCAATTTTTCATATTTTCGTATTCCTCCTTCACAATATGAGACTAAGTGTATATGTATAAATATGAATTGTAAAGTATAAAAATACAAAAAAGATAAGAGTCGCTCATTCATCATGTAATGAGCGACATGTTCGATTATGGATTCTTCAAATAATGGAGTACGGCTTCCATATGATCTTCTGTTGATTTGGTTGTATCAATTTGAAGTATTTCATGCCCGGTGGGTCTCTTGCAGTTAGACAATGTACGATGAAAATTCTCTGTCGTGACCGATTTGATTTGACTCATTTTTCGTTGTCTGGACTGTAAGCGTTGATTCAATTCATCAACGTCATGTATGACGCACTCGATATAACGATCGATTGATTGATACTGATTGGAGAAAAAACAAGAAATTCACCCTTTCAGTTGAATCGCGTATAGAAACTGCTTTACATCCTGCCTTGAGTTTAGAATGTAAATGTCTTTCAAATGTGAATGTTGTTGTAATTTGTCGAGTATGTGCGGGCGTTGTGTATGTTTATAGTTCCATACCCATTTAAGGAATTGAAAATCGAATCGTTCGATACAATCTTCCCCCATATCGGGTCGGGTTTTCCCATAATAGCGAATCATACGCTTACCGACCCGGTATGTGCACAATATACGTGGCAAATCGAGAAAGATGATCGTGTCTGCCGCGTCAATGCGTAAGTCGAGTGTCCCGTTGTAGTTCCCGTCGAGAATCCATTTTTCCTGTTTGAGAATCTCTTCTTGAATTCGAATTTGTTCGGATCGAGGGACTTGCTTCCATCCCGGCTGCCATAACAAGTGATCGAGGTGATAGACGTTTAGTTGTAGACATCCTCCTAGTTTTCGGGCGAACGTTGATTTTCCAGAGCCGCCGGATCCGATAATGATGATTTTCTTCAATATCCTTCTCCTGACTGTAATTTTGCTGAAAACTGCTCTAACATGAGTTGGGCACGTCTGTCCAACTGTTTAGGAAGTTTTTCAGTCGCAAAGTATTGTAAATCTATCCCTTCACGTTTCTGGAGGGTTAATGTACCTGAGACTCGATTCGTATAATAGAGATGGGTCACATTATCTACTTCATCGCCGTTCGGGTATTGAAAATACAATTCCGGTCCCGAAAATACGTTTATGAAGCGCAAGAATTCACAGGTAAGACCGGTTTCTTCAAAAAGTTCTCTCCGCGCGGTTTGTTCAATTGTTTCCCCTGGCTCCATGGCGCCTCCAGGGAGCCCCCATTCTTTAGTATCCTGTCGCAATTGCAACAAGACCTCTTCCTTTGAATTCATCACGATGACAGCTGCACCGACCATAATAAAAGGGCGATTACCAATGGTCGCCCGTAGCTCACGTATATAGTCACTCAATCATTTTCCTCCTCTGTTACCAGCCATTGTTGTAATCGTTCGTTCTCTTCATAGATGACCCGGATATCCATTTGTCCGATGACGAGTCGTTGTTCAGAATTGAATAAGATGATGGGGTGTTTGATGTTTAACGGTTTTCCCGATTCGAAGAGGGGGCTATGGGACTGCATCGCAAAATAGCCGTCGGAACGTGTATTGGCGGCACCTGCATCGATTTGAATCAGTTGCTCGAATCCTTTCAGACGTAGAATATAGCTGTAGGAAGTTCGGGCACCTCGTTCAAGTCGCCACTCCTCAATGGTGGCTGACTTTTCCCCTTTGGTGAGCTCCCTTAGGACGTCTTGTCTCGTGAATTCACGTTCATACGGGATGAGCTCTTGAATACTGACGACAGTCGCCGTCTCCAATTTTAGAGATTCTTCAGACGGAGGGGATATCAAAATCCCAATAAAGATTAAAATTGGGATCATCAAATAAATGATTACTCGACTACGCATCTGCCTCACCTGACCTTTTCTATCGATAAATTCTTCAAAACATGTGGAGAACCCTTCCCTATTTTTTTGAAAGATGCGTCAACAGGTTTTTTGAAGATTAAACAACCTGTTGCGATGTATGATACGGGTAGGAGGGATGAACATGCGAATCGGGGTAATCGGTGGAGGCATTTCTGGTTTGACTGTCGGTGCACTAACTGGACAAGTAGGTCATGAAGTCATCGTGTTTGAGGCATCCCGGGAATGGGGCGGATGTGCCGGGAAATTTAAACGGGGCGACTATCTGTTTCCGGCCGGTGCGACGCTCGGGATGGGATTCGAACGCGGAGGGATTCACACTAGAGTGCTAGAGCGTTTAGATGAAGAAGTTGACGTCCGGTTACTTGATGAAGTCATGCAGATCGAGTTCGACGACCAACAGATCGTGTACTATCAAGAACGTGAAAAGTTTATGGATGAACTGACAAACCATTTCCCACAACATCGGGATGGGATCATGACATTTTATCAAGAGATGTGGCGTGATTTTGAAACCATTCGTCCCCTGTTTGAACGGCTTCCGGCACTTCCGTTTCGATCACGTCAAGACATCATACATGCTTTGAAGGGGATTCGCTTCAAGCATGGGCGCATTCTGCCGAAATTGAATCGACCGCTCGGTAAGACGCTTCGAGCTCACGGGTTGAACGATACGCCGTTTGAACGGGTAATCGATGGTATTCTTTTGGATAGTTTACAGACTGAGGCAAAAGACGCGACGCACCTGCTCGCAGCGGTGGCCTTATCGATTTATCATGAAGGTGCCTTTTATGTGGACGGAGGACTATTTCAGCTGGCGCATGCCTTGGAACGGGCAGTGACGAAATACCGAGGAGAGGCAAAGTTAGGAAGAGAAATACGGAAGGTCGAGCGAATTGCCGACGGGTGGCTATTAACGGACCGGCGAGGGAGGATGGAGATTGTGGATACGGTCGTCTCGTCGATTCCGCTCGAAGGAACAGTCAAACTGTTAGGTGGAGAAGTGGAGAGAACGTTTCGCCGACAATATCAGCGTTTTTTGCACCGTGAACAGTGGGGGACGTTCAGTCTGTATATCGTTCTACCGGAGTCGGTCTGTTTCGGGAAACCGCTCTTTCGTCAAATCTATCATGAAAGTCTATCGACAGGGCACGCCTTTATCTCGATGTCCGATCATAATGATCAACTGCGTACGGAGCGTCCTGAACGTACGATCACGGTTTCCACTCACATCGATTTGAAGGAGTGGGAGGGTTGGAAAGATCGCAGTGTATATGAGAAACTTGAGTCAGAATGGACAGAGCGCCTGATTCAAGTTGTGAAAACAGCATATCCTGAATGGGACGGGAGCCCAACTCTTGCTTTGCCAGGAGGACCCGGAGCGTGGGTGAAGTATACAAAACGCCCGAATGGCGCCGTCGGAGGATACCGTCAAACGCCGAATCAGGCTTTATTTCAAGCGGCGAGTTACCGGACAAATCTTCCTCAGTTTTTCGTATGTGGGGATACGGTGTTTCCCGGTGCAGGTACCATCGGAGCCATGACGAGTGGTATTCACGTCGCCCGGGCACTCGGTGTTAAAATTTGAAAGGAAGGATGATTGAATGTATAAAAAGTCATTTCAGGAACTGACTACGCATGAACTCTATCGGTTGTTGGCGTTGCGGACAGAAGTATTCGTTGTGGAGCAGAATTGTCCGTATCAGGAAGTGGATGGAAAAGATTTGACCGCAGATCACTATTGGATTGAGGCAGATGACGAAGTGGTCGCTACACTTCGCGTATTAAAAACGCAACAGCCGATTGCGATCGGACGTGTCGTGACGAAACCAGGTCATCGGGGGAATGGCTATTCGCGTCGCCTGATGGAAGAGGCAGTGAAAGACTTTGGCAGTAAAACACTTTACTTACAAGCACAAACCTATGTCGAACCATTTTATGAGTCGTTCGGTTTTAAACGAACGAGCGACGTCTATGAAGAAGACGGCATCCCGCATGTCGATATGCTGAGAGAGGCAGAGTCTGAAACATAATCCCTCTAGTACCGTTTGAATCAGGTTCGTGGTAGAATGATGAGGAACACTCACGTGTGATTAGGCACACGATTACTTTATATAGAGCAAAGGGGTTTACGATGGTGACCGATCAACAAGTAATTGCAAAAGCTAGAGAACTAGCAGATATGTTAGCACAAACACCAGAAGTGGCTCGCTTCAAAGAAGCCGAGGCAAAAGTAAATGAGAGCGACCGTGTACAGACGCTCATCAAACGCATTAAATTCTTGCAAAAAGAAGCTGTCAACTGCAAGCATTATGGAAAAACGGAAGCTCTTGCGAAAGTGGAGCTTAAAATCGACAAGGCGATGGAAGAGCTTGATTCGATTCCAGTCGTTCAAGCGTTCCAGGAAACACAGGTCGAAGTGAATGACCTTCTGCAATATGTGACGGTGACGCTCGCGAATTCCGTGACGGACCGGATCATCGAATCGACGGACGGCGACGTCCTTGCAGGCAAGACAGGAAGCGGCATGGCGGCTGAACAAGCACGCGGCGGCTGCGGATACTAAAATCAACACAGCTGGCCTTTGGTCAGCTGTTCTACTTTCTAGAGGTGAATGAGTATGCAAGCAATCCATCAAACGCCAATGATGAAACAATACTTTTCGATTAAGGCGGACTATCCGGACGCCTTTTTGTTCTATCGACTCGGAGATTTTTATGAGCTGTTTTTTGAAGACGCTCAAATCGTCGCAAAAGAACTGGAGTTGACCCTGACTTCGAAGAACGGGAAAAACGCAGAGCATCCGATTCCGATGTGCGGCGTTCCGCATCATTCTGCAGGGGTATATATCGAGCAATTGATTGAAAAAGGCTTTAATGTTGCCATATGTGAACAGACAGAAGATCCGAAAGCAACGAAAGGACTCGTCAAACGTGAAGTGATTCAAGTGATCACACCGGGTACATACATGTCGGCGCTCAGTGAAAAAGAGAACCGGTATTTGGTGGCGGTCACTGAATGGGCGGGGCGCTACGGGGTTGCCCGTGGTGATGTGACGACGGGTGAATCCTGGTTGACGACACTGCCAGGTGAAGAGGCGGTCAAACGTGAAATTGAGGGATTGTTACCGAATGAATTGATTGTCGAGAGTGAATCGCTCGCTTCGCTCCTACGTCCAATCGGAATCCCGTTATCCATTCAAACAGAGAAGCGTTCAAGTGATTTGGCGGATGGGGCAAAAGATGATGCTCAACGCGGCGCATTTGAACTTTTGTTCGCCTATTTGACCAAGACACAAAAACGTTCGCTCGACCATCTTCAGCCTGCAGTTGCCTACGAAGTGGAACAGCATATGCAACTCGATGCCAATACGGCACGAAATTTAGAGTTGTTCCGTTCGGCCCGGTCCGGGGAGCGGAAAGGTTCGCTTCTTTCTTTATTGGATGAGACGACGACTGCGATGGGAGGAAGACTGCTTAAACGTTGGCTTGAACAACCGCTCTACACCGAGCAGTCGATTCGTTTACGTCAAGATGCCGTTGAAAACCTGATTGATGACTTTATGCTTCGGGATCAATTGCACGAAGAGTTGAAGCACGTCTACGATATCGAACGTCTCGTTGCAAAAGTCGGCTATGGCACGGCGAATGCGCGCGACCTCGTCCAACTTCGTGACACATTGGAGCGAATGCCGTCCATACGTTCACTCCTTCTATCCGTGACGTCCGAACGGTTGAGACAATTGGAAGCGAAACTGGATTCGTTCGAGGAGTTAAGTGAACTGCTGCGCGACGCCCTCGTCGATACACCGCCTGTCTCCACAAAAGAAGGCGGTATGATTCGACAAGGCTATTCCGCAGAATTGGATGAATTGTTAGAGGCGAAAACAAACGGCAAAACCTGGATCGCCAATTTGGAGCAGCAAGAACGAATCGCGACCGGCATCAAGTCACTCAAAGTCGGTTACAACCGTGTGTTCGGGTATTACCTTGAAGTCACCAAAGCGAATGCGAAATTGCTGGAAGAAGGACGTTATGAGCGGAAACAAACGTTAACGAATGCGGAGCGCTATATCACGCCTGAATTGAAAGAGAAAGAGGCACTCATTCTCGGGGCGGAAGAAAAGAGTTGTACACTCGAGTATGATCTTTTTGTCGCACTCCGTGAACGCGTGAAACAACATACGAAGCCGCTTCAACAGCTGGCTCGTTCATTAAGCGAACTTGATGTCTTGCTGTCTCTCGCCATCGTCGCGGAGAAACGGGAATATGTGCGTCCGAATACTTCCAGACATGTTCAGGTCGATCGAGGCCGACACCCCGTTATCGAGACGGTACTTCCTCGTGGGGAATACGTGGCCAACGACTTGACCCTCGATGACACACGTCAAATGCTACTCATCACTGGTCCGAACATGTCCGGTAAATCCACGTATATGCGACAATTCGCATTGATCGCGATTTTGCATCAAATCGGCTCGTTCGTACCGGCCGAATCGGCAGAACTGCCATTGTTTGACCGGATCTTTACCCGGATCGGAGCAGCCGATGACCTGGTCAGTGGACAATCCACGTTCATGGTTGAAATGACCGAAACGCGACAGGCTGTGACAGAAGCGACTGAGCATAGCTTGATTTTACTTGACGAAATCGGGCGAGGAACCTCAACGTATGACGGAATGGCGCTCGCACAGGCGATTGTCGAATATATCGCATCAAACATCGGAGCGAAAACGTTATTTTCAACACATTACCATGAGTTGACCGTATTAGAAGACACGATTCCAACTCTTGAAAATGTACACGTCCGAGCGATTGAACAAAATGGCCGAGTCGTCTTCCTCCACGAGGTACATCCGGGACGGGCGGATAAATCCTACGGGATTCACGTAGCGGAATTGGCTGAACTTCCGGATGCGCTGATCGAGCGAGCCCGAACGATTTTATCTCACTTGGAAACGGACGTGAAGGAAGACGCGCCGAACAACCTCCTCTCACCTGCACAATCAAATGAGGAAGGTAGTCAGCTTTCGTTGTTTGAAGAAGAGGATGCTTTGAAAGAGCGTCTCATGACGATGGATTTATTGGCGATGAATCCAATTGAAGCCATGCAGGCGTTGTATGAACTTCAACAATTGGCGAAGAAAGGGTGAGTCGATGGGAATCATTCGAGAGTTACCTGAACAGTTGGCGAACCGAATCGCCGCAGGTGAAGTGGTGGAACGTCCCGCATCAGTTGTGAAAGAATTGGTGGAGAACGCCATCGATGCCGGCGCGACGAAAGTCGAAGTGGACTTGAAAGAGGCCGGAATTCAACTCATCAAAGTACGAGATAATGGGCACGGTTTTTATGCGGAGGATGCTGCCCGAGCGTTTCTTCGACACGCGACAAGCAAAATTCGTGATGAGCATGACTTGTTTCGAATTCGAACGCTAGGATTCAGAGGCGAAGCGCTCGCTTCCATCGCCTCGGTCAGCCATGTCACATTGAAGTCGAAGCGTGTGGATGAGGAGGGCTTTGAGATGACACTGCAAGGCGGTGTCGTCACGGAAAAAAATCCGACGGCAACGAATGTCGGTACGGAGATCACGGTCAGCCAGCTCTTTTTCAATACACCGGCACGACTCAAATATTTGAAAACATCGGCGACAGAACTTGCGAGCATTACCGACACCTTGAATCGGATCGCACTCTCACATCCGGAAGTTCGGTTCACTGTCTTTCATGAAGAGAAGGAACTGCTGCGGACAAATGGGAATGGTGACATCAAACAAGTGATGCTTGCAATTTATGGGCGACAGGTCGCCTCGCAGATTGTAACGGCTTCAAGCAAGACGAACGATTATTCTTTAAGCGCGCACCTTGTAAGACCTGAAGTGACACGGTCGAACAAACAATATGTCACGTTGATCTTAAACGGTCGAAGCATCAAGAATTTCGCACTCACCCAAAGTGTGCTCGAAGGGTACCACACGCTGCTCCCAATCGGACGATTCCCGATTGCCGTGCTTGAAGTGAAGATGGACCCGATGTTGATTGACGTGAACGTTCATCCGACGAAACGTGAAGTCCGATTATCGAAAGAAAAAGAACTGTGTCAATTGATTCGGGAAACCGTTCAATTGACGTTACGTGAGCAACGTCTTATTCCTTCTGTTACTCAAGAGGCGAAGCCTAGAGTCGAGCAACGGTCCGAACAGGCTAAAATCGATTTTTCGGTAGAAACCCCTGCTCCAGTGAAAGAGACAGAATGGAACTACCCGATCCCCCGAGAGCCTCGGGAATCGGTTTCTTCACCGAGCAAATGGTCGCCGACCCCGCTCGTCCATGAGCGTGTAGTCGAGGCGGAATCGGAAGAAGAGACGACTGAAGACATGCCGAAAAAAGAACGTCTCCCTGCCCTTGATGTGATCGGTCAGCTTCACGCCAGCTATATCATTTGCGGGGCTGAGGACGGGATGTATATTTTGGACCAACATGCTGCCCAGGAACGAATTAAATATGAGCTCTTTTATGAACGGCTTGGTAATCCGGAGAAAGAGTATCAACTGTTATTACTCCCGCTCACGTTAGAATTTACACAGGAAGAGGCACTTGCCATCGAGGAAGTCTCTCCGATTCTTGAAGAGGCAGGTCTTCAACTTGAACCGTTTGGAGGCAACACGTATCTTGTCCGTGAAATCCCGACCTGGTACCCGCAGCATGACCTTGAAGGAACGGTAAGAGACTTAGTGGAGATGGCCATTCGGGATCGTTCGGTCGACATTGCGAAATATCGGGAAGAAGCTTCCATCCTCATGGCTTGCAAACGGTCCATCAAAGCGAATCATCCACTCAATATGGAGATGATGCGACAATTAATTGATGATTTAGGCCGTACGACTTCTCCCTTCACATGTCCTCATGGGCGACCGATTCTTGTGAAATGGAGTACGTATGAGCTTGAAAAATTGTTCAAACGGGTCATGTGACACGTCTGTCATCTCTTCTTAATAGGAAGTAACGTTTATCCATTCCTCCTCATGGGAACAATATACACATGTCACTTTACGCATCGAGGTTGAGAGGTGGCTGTTTCACTGCCTCACCCTCAAGATGTTGACATGATCTATTAACCATTAGGGGGAAAAGATGATGACAAACAAGCTACAAGTATCAAAACGAGAACTACGTCCACGTTCACTACGTAAAAAGTTGCGTGACGAAGGCAAGGCACTCGGTGTGGTCTATGGCTATAAAGTAGACAGTACGCCGATCGTATTTGAAGAGATGGATCTTCGTAAGATTTTACGAGATCATGGAGACAACGCGTTGATCGAGCTACAAATCGACGGGAAGAAAATCAACTCCCTCGTCCACGGTTCAGAAACCGATCCATTCACAAACTTTTATCAACACGTCGAATTCATGGCGGTGAAGATGGATGAAGCGACAGAAGTCGAAGCGGATGTTTCGCTCGTCGGTGATGCGAAAGGTGTGAAAGAAGGCGGCTATCTTGCCCAATCACTCTATAAAGTAACGGTTTCTGCCACACCGGCAAATATCCCGGAACGAATCGAACTTGACGTTTCAGACCTTGAGATTGGTGATTCGGTCACAGTGGCAGACTTACCTGAAAGCAAAGATTATGAGATTCTCTCTGACCCGGAGACGCATATTGCATCGGTAAATGAACCGGTTGCTGTTGAAGAGGAAGAAGAGGAAACGTCAGAAGCAACTGAATCTGCTGCTGACAACGAATCAGAGGAATCAACTTCTGAAGAAAGCGACGACTCTGAAAAAGAAGAAGAAGCATAATCACTTCAAGAATGTCCCTGAATATCAGGGGCATTTTTATTTCGTCACAAATTGGACATATGTAAACGATTACGATGTGAAAAGTGTGTCAACTTGTTCAAAAGTACGTTGCAAACAGTAACTGTACAGTTTATATTGTTAATGATTTCACATATTAGAACTCATACAATTTATAAACAGGAAAGAAGGGTTTGTGACATGGCATCTATGGAAATCCATGCACTCGAATCATTACGGAAAAAAGCGCAAGCATCGTCCCAAATGATTCATTACCGTCCGATGGAATATTTTTTACGGGCGATGTTGGCCGGAATCTTTATCGGATTTGCCTCAATCTTTACGCTTAAAGTCGTGAACGGGATGTACTTGACCGGTTCACCGTTTACGACGCTGATCGGTGGTTTCTCATTCGGGATTGCTCTTGTGATGATTATTTACGGGGGAGCTGAGCTTTTCACAGGGAACACGATGTATTTTACAACTTCGACACTCCGTGGATATACAACATTGAGCGATACGATGCTCGTTTGGACGCTTTGTTTTGTCGGAAATGCGCTTGGCGGAATTTTGTTTGCATTACTCCTCGCGCCGACGGGTGTGATTCAAGAACTTGGAATGAATAACTGGCTGTTCTCAGTCGTTGAAGGAAAAATGCATCATTCGACAGTGGAAATCTTCTTCCGAGCAATCTTCTGTAACTGGATGGTCTGTCTTGCCATTTTCTTACCGAAACAGATGAAAAATGAGTTTGCACAGATCTTCTCTATGATTTTCCTTGTGGCCGTATTCTTTGCATCAGGTTTTGACCATGTCATTGCAAACTTTGTCTTATTCGCTTTGACACTCGTCGTTCCACATCCGGAGACAATCAACCTTGCCGGTGCGGTGCACAATTTGATTCCGGCGACATTCGGAAACATTATCGGTGGCGCCTTATTCATGGGAGCTATTTATACATGGTTGAACTCAAAAGGTCTCCGTGAAGCACAGGAATCAGAAGAGGTTGAACTAAAAGTCATCAAGGCTGCAAAATAAATATGAGTTTTCTCACGAAATGCTCTGAGCCGAGTCTTATCAAAGATTCGGCTCTTTTTTTGACCATTTTTCGGCTTGAAACATTCACAATATTGACGCGGCATCTTGATTGGAAGTCGTGTCATAATCTATATATGGAATCATTTAGGGATAAATCTTTTATTTGAATCAATATATGGTGAGGTGTTGCGAAGTGAATTTATATCAATTGTATGAGGATGTTTGTGTAATCCCTGATCAGGACTTGGTTCAAGAAAATGCAAATGTCGACGGGAAATCCCCTCTTGGAAAGCTGGCACGGATATCGTCAGAGATATCAAAAGAGCTTTCGAGTACCTATTTGTTGAGCGAACGTGTGAAGAAAGCCGTAAACGAAAACTACCTATACATTCATGACGCGGATTATTACTTGACCGGATCGACGACTTGTTGTCAAATCCCGCTTGGCAAATTACTTAAAAATGGATTTCACACGGGACATGGAACGATTCGACCGCCACAAGATATCCGTTCGGCGATGGCACTCGCTTCCATCATTCTTCAAGCCAATCAAAACATGCAACATGGTGGTCAGGCGTTCCCGATGTTTGATGTCGACCTTGCACCATACGTCGAAAAGACATACACGCGCCAAATCGAACGCCTGAAGCGCTTACCGATCCAGTTGAGCGATGAGCAGTTAAAAGAAGTGGCGGAGGCTGAGACCGTTACGGCGACTTATCAAGCCTGTGAGGCATTTATCCATAATGCGAACTCGATGCACTCTCGCGGGGGTGGACAAGTTCCGTTCGTATCCATCAACTACGGCACGGAAGTATCGATTTGGGGACGGGTGTTTATTCGCGAGTTGCTTCGTGCAACAGAACGTGGACTTGGAAATGGCGAGACACCGATTTTTCCGATACAAATCTTTAAAGTAAAAGAAGGGATTAATTTCAACGAAGAAGATCCGAACGTCGACTTGTTCAAGGAAGCTTGTCGAATTTCCGGGAAACGGTTGTTCCCGAACTTCTCCTTCATTGATGCCCCGTTCAATCTCCAATACTATGATGAGACTCACGAATCAGAAATCGCCTACATGGGGTGTCGAACTCGTGTCATGGGGAATCGGCACGGAGAAGAGACATCGATTGGGAGAGGGAACCTGTCCTTTACGACATTAAATTTAGTGAAAATGGCACTGACTTCTTCAGGTGTGGCTGACTTTTTTGAAATCTTAAATCGTTACGTGGACGTGGCGCTCGAACAGTTGATTGAGCGTTTCGACTATCAATGTACACGTAAAGTCGAAGAGTTTCGATTTTTATATACGCAAGGGGTGTGGAAAGGGAGCGAACAGCTCGCACCTTCCGATGAAGTGAGAGAAGTATTGAAACAAGGGACACTGTCTGTTGGATTCATCGGGTTGGCGGAAGCGTTAAACGTACTCGTCGGGGCAACCCATGCCGAATCAACCGAGGCGGAGAGACTTGGGTTAGAAATCATTACCCACCTCTCAGAACGCATAAAGCAAGCAGCAGATCGCTATGATTTAAATATCTCTTTACTGGCGACCCCGGCAGAAGGGCTCTCCGGGAAATTTGTTGCAAAAGATCAATTGGAGTTCGGTATGATCGAGGGCGTGACAAACCGGGCTTTTTACACGAACTCGTTTCATGTTCCGGTGTATCAACCTGTATCCATTCAAAACAAGATTCGAATCGAGGCGCCGTATCACGCGCTATGTGACGCAGGGCATATCACATACGTCGAAGTAGACGGATCATTAGCACATAATGCCGAAGCTGTTGAGTCCATCGTTCGATTGATGCGAAAACACAATATCGGTTATGGTTCAATTAATCATCCGGTCGACCGATGCGGTTCTTGTGGGCAGGAAGGATTGATTGATACATCATGCCCGACGTGTGGAGAAGACGAGAACATCGAACGCATTCGTCGCATCACGGGGTATTTGGTCGGTACGATGGATCGGTGGAACACGGCAAAGCGGGAAGAAGAAAAAGCGAGGGTGAAGCATCATGCGCGTACTGTCAATCGTAGATGAATCGGTCGTCGATGGACCAGGAGTGCGCACAGTCGTATTCACAGCTGGTTGTCCGCATCGTTGCCCTGGCTGTCATAATCCCACCTCCTGGAACCCGAACGGAGGGGTTGAAAAATCGATTCAGGAATTGAGTCATCATATCGCACACGTCGGGTGGGAAGGCGTCACGATTTCCGGGGGAGAGCCGTTTCTTCAAAAAGAAGAGTTGGCCATGCTCGTTCAAGAGTGCAAGAAGCAAGGGAAAAACGTATGGGTATATACAGGTTATACGCTGCAGCAACTGGAAAACATGGAAGATACACATGTTCAGTATGTGTTGGATCATGCGGATGTGCTCGTGGACGGTCGTTTTGAGCAGTCCCTGAAAGACTTGAGCCTCCGTTTTCGAGGCTCGAGCAATCAACGCGTCATTTTTCTAAATAAAGTGTAATCGAGGCGTTGTCGTCTCGATTTTTTGTATACTGAAATAAAGGGGGAGTTAGACATGAAATGGTGCAGTTTTGAAAAAGATCATGAGCAAAAGGTCGGGGTAATCGAAGGTGATTTCGTCTATGACGTGAGTAATCAAGTACATACAACAAACCTTTTAGAAGTGATTGCTCGGGAGTTCATTCCCGATATCGATTTAGACGTGGCACCAATGGAGCGATTGGCGGATGTTCGTTTGTTGGCACCGTATCGTCCATTGAAAAATGTGATGTGTATCGGTAAAAACTATGAGGAACACGTGAAAGAGATGGATACAGCAGGAGCTGGAAAGCTGGTGATCTTTACAAAGTCACCGACGTCCGTTGTCGGTCCGGAAACCAACATCGAACGGCATCCCGAGTTGACTGATCAATTGGACTATGAAGGGGAGCTCGCAATCATTATCGGCAAAACCGGTCGTGATATCGAAACGGTTGAAGACCACATTTTCGGCTATACCATTTTAAATGATGTGACAGCGCGTGATGTTCAAAAACAACACGGACAATTTTTCAGAGGGAAATCGTTCGATACGTTCTGTCCGATCGGTCCGGTTATCGTCACACCCGATGAACTCAACTTCCCGTTGACGATTGAGACAAAAGTAAACGGGGAACGACGTCAATATGGGACAACGGCCGATATGATCCGACCTGTTGAAGAATTGATTCAGACGCTCTCTAAAGGGATGACATTGGAGGCAGGAGATATCATTGCAACAGGTACGCCTGCCGGAGTCGGACACGGCATGAATCCGCCAACCTATCTTCAAACAGGAGATACGGTGGAAGTGACCATCCACGGAATCGGATCACTTCGCAACTTTGTTGTATAACTGAAATGACGCAAATTGTGAAGAATCTTGTAATCCATTTATCATTTTATAAATGAAGGGTTGTCTCCTGTATATTGAGGATAGAGTATTGAGGAATAAACAGAGGAGATGAATCACTATGGATCGTCATGATCAATCACATGAATCAGAGCAACAAAAAGATTGGTTAGATACTGAACTCGGTTCGTCGCATCGAGCTTCTGAAGAGCCGGTCACACAAGATAAAAAGCCATCAGTCATCGGCAGAATGTTTCCCGGATTTGTAGGAGGAATCATCGGTGCCTTATTGACGGGGGCAATCGCCTATCCGTTTATTGATCAACCCGCTACAAATGTCAGTGACACGAACGTGACGAACGAAGGAACACCTGTGCAAACCTCGTCAAACGTTTCCGATTCGTCTGTGACGAATGCTGTTGCGAAAGCTCAGCCGGCGGTCGTTACGGTGAATAACTACGCTTCGACCGGCTTTTCGAACGAAGCATCGGTGGCTGGAGTCGGGTCAGGGGTCATCTATAAGAAAGAAGGCGAGTCGGCGTATATCGTCTCGAACCATCACGTCGTCAATGGTGCCGAGCGTCTGACTGTGACGTTTAACGACGGATCGTCAGCGGACGCGACATTAATGGGAAGTGACGCGACATATGACTTGGCCGTCTTGAAAGTCGATGCCGACCAAGTCCCGGCGGTTATTTCGATCGGAAAATCAAGTGAATTGAAACCGGGACAAACGGTCGTAGCCATTGGTAACCCGCTCGGACAATTTGAAAACTCAGTGACGCGTGGGGTTGTGTCGTCGACGTCACGACTTGTCCCAGTCGACACCGATGAGAATGGGCAGGCCGACTTCAATGCCGAAGTGATTCAGACGGATGCCGCAATCAACCCTGGTAACTCAGGTGGGGCGCTGATCAACGAAGCCGGACAACTAGTCGGCATCAACTCGATGAAGATTGCGACAGCGGAAGTGGAAGGGGTTGGATTCTCGATTCCGGTTGACATTGCGCTTCCGTTAATCAATCAAATCGAGCAGACTGGCGAAGTGAATCACCCGTCACTCGGCGTTTCGTTACGAGACGTTTCTGAATTCCCACCGGGCTATTTGTCAGAGCAGATTAACTTGCCTGAATCGGTAACGGCCGGGACGATTATCATCGAAGTCCAACAGAACAGTTCTGCCGCTCGTGCCGGATTGGAACCAAAAGATGTCATCGTCAAAATTAACGATCAAGAGGTCAGCTCGTTCATCGATCTACGGAGTGAATTGATCCGGGATACGGACGGAACGGTCGACATCGAATATATCCGTGACGGGAAGACGGAAACCGTCCAAGTCGAGATTCAAAATGCGAACGGTTCTTCATTGTAAAAGGTGGGCATCATGCCCTCCTTTTTTGCTATGCTTATAAAAAAGGAGAGTGACCAATGATTCGAAATCTATATGGTGCGTTATTGTTCGGGGCCGGGATCTTACATTTTGTTAGGGAAAAAGCGTTCATGTCAATCATCCCAAAATCGTGGCCGTTTCGACGATTGATGGTTCAATTGAGCGGGTTGATCGAGGTCATTCTTGGAATGATGCTCCTATTGAACAAAGGGACGACGTTCGTGAAACGGACATTGCCGGCGTTTTTCATCGCAGTATTCCCCGCAAACGTGAATATGGCAATTAAACCTTCCAAAATCGGAGGGAAAGTGATCCCGAAATGGATTACGTGGGGACGTTTACCTTTGCAATGGGTGCTCATTAAAGGCGTCGAAAAAATTAAATGAGTGTAAGGAGATACATATGACAACAAACGTGAACAAGTGGTTTGAACATTTTCATGCACATCCGGAAGTCAGTTGGAAAGAAGTCGAGACGACCCGAACGATCGCATCGATTTTAGCGGACTGGTCGATCCCCTATCGGACGTTTGATGATGTGACGGGAGTAATTGCCGAAATCGGTTCCGGAGAAGAAGTCATCGCAGTACGGGCAGACATTGATGCGTTATGGCAACAAGTCGATGGGGTGTTTCGGGCCAATCATTCGTGCGGGCATGACGCCAATATGAGCATGGTGCTCGGTGCGCTCGAGCAGTTGAAAGACGAGACACTACAAAAAAGAATCCGTTTTATCTTTCAACCTGCTGAAGAGAAAGGGAACGGTTCACTCGCAATGATTGAACGCGGCGCGTTAGAAGACGTGACGCAACTGTTCGGGATTCATTTGCGTCCACAAGAAGAGTTGAAGAAAGGCCAATATGCGGCGGCGATTCAACATGGAGCTGCCTTTTTCTTAAAAGGAGAGGTACTCGGGGATGATGCGCACGGTGCAAGACCGCATCAAGGTCAGAACGCACTCGATGTCATCTTCTCAATTCAACATATGTTGAAAAGCATTTACTTGTCGCCGTTTGAACCGCACTCGATCAAATTGACGAAAGTTCACGCCGGAAGCGACAACATGAACATCATTCCGGGGAATGCGACGTTCTCGATTGACGTACGTGCTCAGCAAAATGAAGAATTGCTCGAGCTCCGGAATCGTGTCGAAGGTATGTTACTCAAGATTGCGCAACTCCATGATGTGAAATTAGAATGGGAATGGCAAGATTTCACACCTGGCGCGGTCGTCGGAGAGCATTCGAGTCAGATCGCCAAGCAGGCAATCGAGGAGCGCTTCGGTCAATTGGCACTCGTAGAGCGGGTTGTGACGTCAGGTAGCGACGATTTTCATTTCTATACCGTAGAGAAACCGACGCTTGATGCGACGATGATCGGAATCGGTGCGGATTTAGGACCGGGTCTACACCATCCCCATATGACGTTCGACCGTGACGCGTTACAGGATGGCGCGTTGCTTCTAGCCGATGTCCTCCGGATTGCAGCAACAATGTAAGCGATGAGTGTGATAGACGGATGTCTGTCCACTCATTTTTCTATTGCATCAAACAATTGTAAGCGCTATCATAACGTTATTAGCGACAATATAACGACAATTCTGAATATTCGCTAAAGGGGAGGAAGTTAGATGGAAACAACGGGGAACAAGCAAGACATGAAATTAGGGTGGGCACTGTTGCCGCTCGGCGTGATGATTGTCGTCATGCTCATCTCGATCGTCAAACTCGAACAAGGACCGCACATTCCGCTCATCGTCGGTACGTCAGTCGCTTCACTCGTCGCATGGCGTCACGGGTTCAAGTGGAAAGAGATTGAAGAGATGATGTACAAAGGGATTCGTCTCGCGTTGCCGGCAGTCGTCATCATTATTTTGGTCGGTTTGACAATCGGCGCATGGATCGGCGGGGGAGTTGTCGCCACGATGATCTATTTCGGGTTGAAGATCATTTCGCCGGCATACTTTCTTTTAACGATTTGTCTCATTTGTGCCGTCGTCGCACTTTCCATCGGGAGTTCATGGTCTACAATGGGAACGATCGGTGTAGCGGGGATGGGCATCGGGCTGAGTATGGGGATCCCAGCGCCGATGGTTGCGGGGGCAGTCATCTCAGGTGCTTATTTCGGGGATAAGATGTCCCCATTGTCAGACACGACCAACTTGGCGTCAGGACTCACACATACGAATTTGTTTGTACATATCCGTCATATGTTGTATACAACGATTCCAGGACTCATCATTGCGTTAGGAGTTTACGCTTGGCTTGGTAGACGGTTCGCAGATTCGACGACGGACTCTTCAGAAATCACGCAGACGCTTAACATTCTTGAAGATAGTTTTGTCATCTCGCCATGGTTACTCGTCGTACCGCTCGCCGTCATTTTACTCGTCGCGAAAAAAGTTCCGGCAATTCCGGCACTCGTCGTTGGGATTGCACTTGGTTTCTTGGCTCAAGTGTTCATTCAAGGAGGGACGTTCGCTGACAGCGTAGGTGCCCTTCAAAGTGGCTATGTCATTGATTCGGGAAATGAATTGGTAGACAACCTCTTTAGCCGAGGGGGTCTCGATGCGATGATGTATACGGTCTCGATGACGATTGTCGCGATGACGTTCGGTGGAATTTTAGAATATTCAGGTATGCTTCAATCAATCATGAATCAAATCTTGAAGTTGGCGAAAACGGCAGGCTCGTTGATCGCTTCAACGATTTTAGCGGGGATTGCGACAAATGCGACCTGTTCGGAGCAGTATATCTCGATTGTCGTTCCGTCACGTATGTTTGCAGGCGCTTATGAAAAAATGGGATTACAATCGAAAAACTTATCTCGCGCACTCGAGGACGGTGGAACATTGACATCGGTGTTCATCCCGTGGAATACGTGTGGGGTATTCATTCTTGGTACGCTCGGGGTCGGGGCATTCGAATACGCGCCGTACGCCGTCTTAAACTTTATCGTACCGGTCATTTCGATTCTGTATGCCTTTACGGGATTCACAATTGAGCGCATGGCGGTCATTCAGCAAGAAGAGTCAGTTGTGAAGCAAGCAGCACAATAAAACAATTCCCGGTCGTCAATCGACCGGGAATTGAAATTTATACACCGTACGAGGACGACCTTGACTGTAACTCATTTCTTCACCAATCGCATGCACGAGTTTCGCATCGACTAATCTTTTAATCAAACGCTCTGTCGTGCGACGGGTGACATGTAAGTAATCGGTCAACTCTTTAGCCGTGAACTCAAGTTGATCTTGTGAAAAGTGGATGAGTTTTTCGATATTGGTCGGACTCATACCGGTCTGTTTCATCATGTCGTAGACTCGTGTTTGCGTGACGCGAAAATGAATGGGTGATGGTTGATCCGAGAACATCAGTCGCTTCGAATCATCGACGATGCGCATCAGACGTTCACTTTCTGCATAAAGAGCGAGTCGTGCATGGTCGAGAGCACGCTGATAGTCTGAACCATATCCGATGCCGACATGAACAGACGAGAGATCCGGTAAAACAACACCATTTGAAATAGCGGTCTCAATTTTGCCTTTATTCGATAAGATTGTGACTCCCTCTTCATCCGATTGTAGCAACTTGCCATCGAAGAATTGATGGTCCGACACGTGTGCTAACGTTTCTTCACTTGAATTCGAATAGTGAAGAATAGCAAATTGCGACTGATCTGATTTTTTCAATCGAATCTGTTGTAGAAAATCATTGAAGTGGTGGAGCGTCCTCTCTTTCGGTTCAATCATGAGCTGGCTCGCATAGCCGTCATTCAGTAATCGACGGTGCACTTGTTCGACACTCGTCAAGGCGAGTTGTGTCGCCCCGCTATCTTGAAGCTGTTTATGAAAGGCAATCAAGTCCTCGAAGTCCATGTATGGATTGAGTTGCTTCACATGCATTGGTGAGAGGGTGTTTGGGAATGACTCAAAGATTGTATCGAGCCGTGACGCTTGAACGAGGTCGATGGAGAGATCGTCGAGTCGTACATGGTGAATGGTCGATACGTATAAGAGTGAGGTCAACAGAATGACGTCATCTTGAATCACATGATGGGCATATGGGAGGTTCGCCCTCTCCATCGCGTACGTATACGGAAATGAACCGGAGAAGAAAACACCGTCAAAAAAGTGTAATTGATGGGCGATGTCTTTCGCTTCGCGTGGGTCATCATAAGGAAACCCTTCAATCCGGACATCGGGTAAAGAAGAACCTTTTACAATATGTTGAATAAAAGCTGGTGAGCCGACGACGGCGATATGGATGGACATGTAAATCCTCCTTGCAATTTAGCGTCTATATAACGACAATATAGAGGAAAGCGTTCACGAAGTAAAGGAGCGATGAAGTTGAACATAAACAAAATTGAAATTTTCTCAGTTCGATTCCCGTTAAAAGTCCCTTTTATCGTCAGTTATCACCGTTATGATGACATGCCGTCTGTCATCGTCAAGATGACCACGACTTGTGGATTGGTCGGTTATGGGGAAGCAGTGGCGGATGAGCACGTGACGGGTGAGTCTGCCGAAAGTACGGTCAGTGTCCTTCGTCATCTGTTGGCACCACTATTAATCGGGAAGAATCCGATGCATTTGGAGCGGATTCATGACGAGATGGACCGTACGATTCGGGGGGTTCCGGCCGCGAAAGCAGCACTCGATATCGCGTGTCACGATTTGATTGGTAAAAAATTAAATCAACCGATCTACGAATGGATCGGCGGTCGGTACCATGAGTCATTCCCGGTCACGCACGTCTTAAGTATCGGGGAACCGAGCCATATGGCACAAGAGGCACTCGAACAAATCAATCAAGGCTACACGGCCGTCAAGATGAAAGTCGGGGTCGACGTACAAACGGACGTGGCACGAGTCAAAGCCGTACGAGAAGCGATTGGGCCGGATGTACCGATACGCGTTGACGTCAATCAAGGTTGGGTCAATGCGGCCAACACGGTTCAAGCGATGCGTCTACTCGAACCATATGGTATCGACTGGGTCGAACAACCCGTAAAGGCGGATGATTTTGAAGGCATGTTTGAAGTGAAACAAAAAATTTCGGTTCCGCTCATGATTGATGAGGGCATGAAAGACTTAAACGATATGAGACGCCTGACGATGATGCAGGCTGCGCATAAAGCAAACATTAAATTGATGAAGTGCGGCGGAATCTATCCTGCGAAAAAGTTAGTCCACATGGCTGAAATGTCCGGCATCGAATGCCAAATCGGTTCGATGGTCGAATCATCGATTGCATCGAGTGCAGGATTCCATGTCGCCTTCTCTAGTCACATCGTGAAAACCGTCGAATTGACAGGACCGCTCCGCTTTGGAAAAGATGTCGGAAACTTAACATATGATTTGCCAATCATCTCGTTAAACGATCGACCGGGTCTAGGCATTGATGTCGACGAAGATGTGTTGCGTGAACTGACAACCGCTTCGTACGTGATTGGAGCGGAATCGCATGTGGCAAGGTGAGATCAAAGATCTTTCGCTTCAAGTGCAAGTGCTGACTTTATCTGATTTACCAGAACTGTTGTCGGTTCAGGAAGCTGTGATCCAAGCACTGGCTGACCCGGATCATTATCAATCTTTATCCATCGAAGAGTTCACGAAACTGTTGACGGATCAGACGCTGATCGGGGCTAAGTCTGAAGGTCGACTCATCGCATTCAGAGCCATGCTTATTCCACCGATTGACGACGAACATTTAGGGCGAGATATCGGCTGGCCGACGTCTTTACTTGAACGCGTCCTTTATCAAGAAGTGACAAACGTGCATCCGAACTTCCGGGGTTACGGTTTGCAGACACATTTGGGGAAACTGTTGATGGAGCAATTCGAGTCTGATGACCGGTTCGATGTCGTCTGTGCAACAGTCGCACCGTTCAACATCCCGAGTATGAAGGATAAATTCGCTCTTGGACTTCGGATCGGGGCATTGAAAGAAAAATATGGAGGGAAGCTACGCTATATCTTCTATAAACCGTTTCATCGTCTGTGGTCTGAGCCATCAGACATGATTGACGTGATGATGCAGGATCGAAAGCGTCAAGAGATGTTACTTCAAGATGGTTGGCACGGTTCAGGGGTATTCAGAAAAGATGACCAATGGTTTGTCCGATATGAAAAATAAGACATGTCCTCGATTTGTAACGAGGACATGTCTTTCATTCAAAGACGAACAAGACGTCGTCCGCTACTTTTTCGTAAGTACGGTCGCTCGGGTGAAATTGATCGGACGACAGGTCGCGTGATAAATCCTGGACATAGGCGAACGGATCGATCACATCAATCGCATAGGAGTTCGCGAGTTGATTGGCTTTCGCGTTCCAATCATGGATGACTTGGTTAAAAGCCTGACCATTCTCGTCATTTTGGAACGGATTGTATAACCCGATATAAATGATTTCTGCAGAGTCGTTTAATGAACGGATTTCTGAGAAGACGGTATTCAAGTTTGATTCAGCATCCTGGATGACTTGTCGGATGTCGATGTTTTCAAATTCATCGACGTTTTCTCCGCGATTGAATAAATCGTTCGCGCCGATTGTGAGCGTGATATACCGGGCGTTTTCAATTGTCCGCCGTACTTCAGGTTGTTCAAGTTGAGCGAGTAAATCCTCAGTTCGTGCCCCGGACACGGCCAGATTTTGAGTACGGATTCCTTCGTCCTTCAATTCCTCACCCACAGGCTGGACATAACCAGCGCCGGAAGAGGACCCGACACCGCGAGTCAATGAATCACCTAACGCTACATAGACCTCCCCATCTGCTTCAGGTCGATCGGATTCTTGAACGGACAGTGTTCGTTCAGGCGGGTCGACGATATCTTGATAACCCATCCACAGGCCAAAAAGTGCTGTGCCGGTCAATACGAGTGAAACCGTTAAAAACGCGTACCATTTACCATTCTTCATGGGATGACCTCACTTTCTATATTTCTAATCATATCAAAAATGAATCAGTGTGCCCTATGTGAATGTTCGAATAGGACAGAATGGGAGGAGTCAGATAGAATAAAGAGAGAGGTGAGATGATGCAACCAACGTTAAAACTGAACCAGTTGACGAAAGTGATTGGTAAAAAAACGATTATTGATGACATTTCATTAGATGTGTTTCCTGGAGAAGTATTCGGTTTTCTTGGACCAAACGGGGCAGGCAAGACGACAACGATCCGGATGATCGTTGGCCTGATCAAGCCGACAAAAGGAAATGTATCCATTTGCGGCTACCGGGTCGACGGTCAATTTGTACAGGCGATGAACCAAATCGGAGCCATCGTGGAAAACCCCGAACTATACAAATATTTGAGCGGGCGTGAGAATTTAGAAGTATTTGCCCGAATGCTGCCGAATGTGGATGAAGCAAGGATTCAAGAAGTGATTGATCTTGTAGATTTGACGGCACGGATCGATGACAAGGTCAAAACGTATTCTTTAGGGATGCGACAGCGTTTAGGAATTGCCCAGGCTTTATTGAATAATCCGCGCGTATTGATTCTCGATGAGCCGACAAATGGACTCGATCCAATGGGTATTCGTGATTTACGCCTCTTTATTCGCCGTCTCGTGGAGGAGACTGGCCTCAGTGTTCTTGTATCGAGCCATATCTTGGCCGAAATCGAACTGCTCGCTGACCGGGTCGCCATCATGTCTCGTGGGAAATTGGTTAAAGTCGGCACAGTGCGTGACTTGATTGATGAACTGGCATCGACGGTGGATTTACATGTTCGGGATAGCTTCGAGGTTCTTCCGATCATTCAAGGATACGAAGAGATTGAGCACGCAGAAGTCGTCGATGAGCGGACGATTCGGATTTCGATGAACGTAGAGGAAACCGCAAAATTGAATCGATACTTATTGGAAAAAGACGTGGATGTATACGGACTTGAACGCCGTGTTCAGACGTTAGAAGATCTCTTTATCACGTTGACGGGAGGAGATCATATTGTCTAATCCGTCTCTACTTGGCCTCATTCGGAATGAAGTATTAAAAATCCACAGAAAACGTCGTTTGCTTGTCGTTTCCATCATATTGATTATCCTCGTCTCCATGTTCACTTATGCGAACTATCGTCAGATTGAAAAACAGCGGGAAGAGCAGGGGACGATTGACTGGAGGGTCGATCTGCAACAAGAAATCATCGATACACAAAACCGTCTCGCCTCGGCGAACGTTCAAGATGAATTCCGCCAAATTTTAGAGTTTCGGGTGAAGCAAAATCAATACTATCTCGATAACGACATCAACCCGAACTATCCGGGTGCCCCTACATTTATGCGGGTGTTCTTCTCGCAAGGTACGACTCTCGTTCTCCCCTTGTTCATTATTGTGCTGATGGCCGATATCGTGAGTGGGGAACATAATGACGGAACAATCAAGACGTTACTCTCCAGACCTGTAAGGCGGTACAAAATTCTGTTGGCGAAATGGATGACAACGTTACTCTATACATCTATTTTGATGTTTGTGACAGCTTTGATCAGTTACGCGATCTCGGGCATTGTGCTTGGATGGGATGGTTGGACCGCTCCGATTTTAACAGGATTCCAGGCTTCCTCAACAGGAACCTTTTCGACGGACTTCGTTCACACACTTCCGATGTGGCAATATTTACTCATGTCGATCGGATTGTCGTGGCTTGTCGTCGCAGCCGTCGGGACACTTGCTTTGATGATCTCAGTCATCGTCAAAAACACGGCGACTGGAATTGGGATTATGATGGCCATTCTGATTTCGGGTCCGCTGCTTACATCGCTCGGCTCAAACTGGGACAGCTCGAAATACTTGGTCAACGTGAACTTCGGGCTTCATACGTATTTAGAAGGACAAGCGCCGCCAATCGAAGGCATGACCTTACCGTTTTCACTAATTGTGATTTTTGTTTGGTCCATCGCTGCATTGGCTTATGCGTTTTATCATTTCACACAGAAAGATGTGTACTAATTATTGTCAGTGTCATCCTAACCGATGACACTTTTTTCTTACGGTGAAAAGGGCTATGAAACTTTTGGATTGGTACAAATGACCCAATATTTAGAATTGTCAAAATAATTAAAAAGTTGGATACCTCAATTTAGAAAAAATCTGTAAAGTAAGACTCATCACAAAGGAGGGAAACAAATGAAGAAAGCTTTATCCACATCATTAATCGCAGGAGCATTACTCGTACCACAATTTGCCGGTGCAGCAGGATTGGAATCAGGGACGTTGACTACACCGTCTGAACGTTCCGCCAGCACGATCGTCAAGGATTATGTGAAAGCAAAAGGTGAATTTAAAACGATTCAAACAACGAAAGACAAAGTCGGTCAAATCGTGAAGCTTCAACAGACAGTCGATGGCGTTCCGGTATTCGGTGGGATTGTTGTCGGGGTCGTGGACGAGTCAGGACAGTTGAAAACAGTGGTGGACGACGCGAAATCGATTAAAGGATTACATAAATCGATCAAGTTGAATGAAAACAAAGCAGTCGCACGGTATAAAGCACTCGTCGGACATAAAGGGGCATACGAAATCGAGCCTGAGGCGAAGCTAGTCGTCTATCCGAACGGTGAAACTTCTTCATATGCATATCAAGTGACAGGTACCATCCTCGATGCGGAAGAGCCGTCACGCTGGACGTACTTCATCGATGCAGCAAGCGGTGAAGTATTGAACAAGTTTGATCAATTGGCGCATGCACGAACAACCAATTCAGTAACAGGTACCACTTATACAGGTACAGGAATTGATGTTCTTGGGTACAGCCAGACATTCAAAACTACGAAGAGCGGCTCGTATTATTATTTGCAGGACGTGACTCGCGGTAACGGGATTTACACTTATGATGCCAAGAACCGCACACGTCTTCCTGGATCTTTATGGGCTGATGTCGACAACGTATTCAATTCAACGTATGACCGTGCGGCTGTTTCGGCACATGTCAATGCTGCGAAGACTTATGATTTCTACAAGAATAACTTCGGTCGTGACAGCTATGACAACGCGGGCGCAGCACTCAATTCAACCGTTCACTACAGCCGTAGCTACAACAACGCCTTCTGGGATGGAAGTAAGATGGTTTATGGTGATGGAGACGGTCAAACGTTCACATATCTCTCGGGTGGACTTGACGTCGTGGCGCACGAATTATCGCACGCTGTCACAGAATACACAGCAGGGTTGATCTATCAGAACGAATCTGGTGCGATCAATGAAGCGATGTCTGACATTTTAGGAACAGTTGCAGAATACAGCGTGGGTACTGACTTTGACTGGTTGATTGGGGAAGACATCTATACGCCAGGCGTAGCAGGTGACGCGCTCCGTTCAATGTCAGATCCAGCAGCATTCGGCGATCCAGATCATTACTCTGTCCGTTATACAGGAACGCAGGATAACGGTGGGGTTCACATCAACTCGGGTATCGTCAACAAAGCGGCATACCTACTCGGAAACGGTGGCACACATTACGGCGTTGCAGTTCAAGGTGTAGGTGTGTTGGAAATGGGTGATATTTACTATCGTGCCCTCAATGTCTACTTGACACCGACGTCGAACTTCTCGAGTCTTCGTCAAGCAGTCGTCCAATCGGCGAAAGATCTTTACGGCGCAACATCTCCTGAAGCTGTTGCTGCAGCGAAGTCGTTCGACGCGGTCGGCGTATATTAAGAATCGCCCGATCCCTCTTCTCATGAAGAGGGATTTTTTGTTCGTGTCAACTTCATGAACAGATGAAAAGTCTATTGCAATGAAACCGAATGCAAGCTAAAGTGGAAGAGTAAATAAGACGTCAGACATCTGTACAAAGGGGTAATGAGTGTGGGTAACGTAAGTTTGTTATTCGGCGGCGTGGCGTTGTTTTTGAACAGCCTCGTCTTACTAGGGAAAGTAGAAGTGAAAAGTGCGGGCGTATTTAGCCTGTTTACGGGGTTATTGCAAACGTTCATTGCCACTTGGCTTGTAATCGGAGCGAGTCCGGGTGAACAGTTCGGCTATGCAAGTATTTATCTGTTCGCTTTCACTTATTTATATGTTGGCATCACGTTCATCTTTAATTTGGACGGGCGCGGTGTAGGCTGGTTTTCGTTGTTTGTTTCGATATCGGCCGCTTTTTATGGTTTCGTGTCACTCACTCAAGGTGATGTGATGGGAGCCTTCACATGGTTGTTGTGGTCACTCTTATGGGCGTTATTTTTCTTCGGTATGGGTCTTGGGCGACCGAATGAAGCGTATACAGCTCGTGTGGCCCTCACATTGTCATGGTTGACTTTGATTGTACCAGCTCTTTTCGGAATGGCAGGTATGATGACACCGCTTTATCAAATGATTTGGTGGGCAGCTGCAGGTACGGCAGTACTTTATTTCCTTGTCTCGATCAAACGACATAAACCATCCGTTGAAGTCGCCTGATTCTTACACGCTCTAATTAGGGCGTGTTATTTTTTTGGATATATTGTGTCTAAAATGTGAAAAGTGGGAATGGAGTAGAAAAAGGAGGCGAAAGCAGATGAGTGACGGTCTTGTTTTATTATTGGGATTACTTTTATGTGTTTGGATGCTGTTTGCCATTGTATTTGATGATAATATAAAGAGAAGAATTTGATGAACCGTCGCCTGTATGGGACGGTTTTTTAGTTGAGGAGTGAAAGCGATGAACAAGACGCCAGTCATTGTCATCGTCGGACCGACTGCTGTCGGGAAGACAAAAACCGGAATTGAACTTGCAAAAGCGTTCAATGGAGAAATCGTATCAGGCGATTCGGTCCAAGTGTACCGTGGAATGGATATCGGGTCAGCAAAAGTGACGGAAGAAGAAGCGGAAGGAATTCCCCATCACTTGATTGATATTTGTGAACCGGATGAAGAAATGAGTGTCGCCAAATTCCAAAAGTTAGCACGTGAAGCAATCGATGAGATCTATTCCCGTGGCAAACTACCGATTCTCGTCGGAGGAACCGGATTATATATCCGCTCGATTTTATACGACTATGAATTTGTCGAGCGACCTGTCGATTTAGAACTGCGAGCGCGTCTCGAACAAGAGGCGGAGCTGAATGGGAAAGAAGCGCTACATGCGCGTCTTCAGTCTCTCGACCCAAAACGTGCGGAATCGATTCACCCGAACAATGTTCGACGCGTGATTCGAGCCCTTGAAGTGGCTCTTAACGGAGATTCACAGACGACAGATAGTACCCCGTCCGAACATTACGACTATAAACTGTTTGTTCTCCATGCCGATCGAGAGATGTTATATGAACGCATCAATCACCGTGTCGATCTCATGATGGAGGCAGGTCTTGTAGATGAAGTGAATCGTCTCGTCCAATCAGGATACCGGGATGCCCAATCCATGCGTGCAATCGGCTATAAAGAGATTGTCCCATATATCGAAGGCAGAATTTCGAAAGAGCAGGCGACCGAGACGTTAAAACAGCATACGAGGCAGTTTGCGAAGCGTCAATTGACGTGGTTCCGGCATCAATTTGATGGAATTTGGGTCGATATGGGAAATAAACCATTTGAACTATCGTATAAAAGTATTTATGATGAAGTTGAGGGGTTTTTTCGAAAATTCCGATTATTTTAAAGAGATAAAGACTAGGGGGAATCCAGCATGAAAGCAAGCTACAACATTCAAGATCATTTTTTGAATCAACTTCGTAAAGAAATGGTGCCGACAACCGTCTTCTTAGTGAGCGGGTTTCAAATCCGTGGAGTAATCAAGTCATTTGACAACTTCACGGTGATTGTCGAGTCAGAAGGCCGACAGCAACTGATCTATAAACACGCGATTTCAACTTTTTCTCCAGCACGTAACGTGACACTCTACGAGCCAGATGTTGTAGAAGTGACAGAAGGATCATAAGTATAAAAAAAGAGCGGCCCGGGGACCGCTCTTTTTTTTATGCAGTTTTTGATGTATTCGGATGGTCAATCGCTTCGAGTACGCGACGGATCGCACACCCACCGAGTAAAGAATCCATCTGCCCACAAATATGGGCAGGGGAAGAACGGTGTAAAAGGGTATACGTACGTTTCCAAGCGCGGTCCGCTGATTGGATACGGACGAGAAGGTCGGCATGGCTAAGTTCTTTCAGTTTATCAATATTCAATCGGTTCGTCCGTGCGAACGCTGAGAGGACGACCGCCTTTGCAAGTGGTGTTTGAATCGGATAGCCAGCAAGTTCTAGGGCAGCCATCGCCCCCTTCATCTCGTGCTGAACGATTTCATCTAACAAATCGTCTTTCGCATATGGATTGCCAGTATGGACGAGGAGCGATTGCTCCAAGTCGGATTTCGTAACCGGGCAGCTCGCCTCATTTAAAATATGTTCAATCGTTTTTTGGTCTTGCGCATAACGTGTCGCTTCCCCCGAGGCGATGAAACGTTCATAGGTGTCGATTAATGAAATCATGTGAGTTCCCCCTTTTCACTTCCTGAGTTCATCGTACCAATAATAGTAAGCGCTTTCAATAGATTTTGATACCTATATAGAAAGTATGTTCGCCTCACCTTGAAAAAAACGATACAATGACGAAGAGACGTTAGGAGGGATTATGATGAAGTATTATCAACAGGTCGAGCCGCTCACAGGCGGACAACTCGATCGCAGTAAGTTCCATATTCCGAATGTGAATAAATCGTCCGAGCGATTAGACCAGCTGTCAGACGGGACGCCAATTCAAACAAAAGCACTCGTCAGCTCGGTCGAGGTGAAAGAAAGCAAAAGTGGAGCGAGATGGCTCCAATTGACTGTGACGACATCGAACGGAATGATGCGAGCCAAGCATTGGCTGCGAGGTAAAGAAGATGATTTGCTTTCAATCTATGAGTCAGGGGTCATCGAACTGTCTGGAAAGATCGATGTCTATCCAAAACCGGATGGCGCAAAATCCATCACCATTGATCGGGTTCAGCCGATTTCAAGAGACGAAGCAATCTCTCTTCTCCCAGGATTACCGGGTGAAGAGACTATAGAGCAATTTGCAGAGGAACTGTTTCGTATACTTGAAACGTTATCACCTGATTATAGACAGATCGCCATGTCACTCCTTGAATCGGTTTGGGACGATTTTGTACTATCCCCCGCCGCCTTGTATCATCACCATAATTATGTGGGCGGCTTATTGAAGCATACGGTATGCATGTTACGACTCGGCTACCGGATCCAAGAGCAGGACGACTATTTGGCGACCGTGTTTCGAATCATCAAAGAAGCCGAGCAGTTGCACAAAGTAGACGTTTGGAATACGATGAACGGAGTGAAAATAGAGCAAGCGTATAAAGGAACTTTTGAATCACTCTATGCTGCCTGTGAAGCCATCGCCGAGAAAAAAGAGCCATTGAACTGGAACGAGCTCGCTCTCGGAATTCTGTACCATGATATCGGGAAGTTGTACGAGTATAGCCATCTCTTATCTTCCCCGAAACGATTTGAAAAATTGTTTGCGGTTGAAGGGACGAGTGAGACAACCGGGATTTCAATTAACCCGATGGGCACGCTCATCGGCCATATGCCGTATGGCGGATTGTTATTTGAACAGAGTCAGCGGGCTTCAGGCATCGTGTTACCGCTTGATGTGCACCATCGAATCTGGCATATGATTTTGTCCCACCATGGGAAACGGGAATGGGGTTCAAGTGTGTTACCGATGACAACAGAGGCATGGATGCTCCATTTGATTGACTTGCTGGATGCACGCTTTGAGAAATGGGCACGCGTCCACGAAGAATTGTAAGTTGAGGTGTTGAGAATGATCCCAGTACAACTGGTAACCGGTTTTTTAGGGGCCGGCAAAACAACCTATATGAACCGTTTGTTAGCTGCGACGGACGAAAAAATCTTATTGATTGTCAATGAATTAGGCTCGGTCAACATAGATGAACAATTGATTGTGAAGATGGACCAGGAGCAAATTGAGTTGTCGAACGGTTGTATTTGTTGTTCCATTCAAAATGATTTAAGCAAGACGTTTTACCAGCTTGCATCAAAAGGTGAAGTGTTTGATCGGATTGTCATCGAGACGACAGGAGTCGCCGATCCGGCTCCAATCATCCAGACAATCTATTACGACGACTATTTACGGACTCATTTCAAGATGAATGCGATTTTGACGGTTGTCGATGCAAGTCAGATGGACCGGGAATTATTTATTGAAGGAATCCATCAGATCGCGTATGCCGATATGGTCCTTTTAAACAAAGTTGACCTCATTTCAGATGAAGAATTGGCCCTTGCACATGAAAAGATTCGACAAATTAATCCGACTGTCCGGGTTGTTGAGACCGTTCAGACGATTGGGGAATATGACATCCTCGAAAATACATTTCAGTTGTCCCGGATCGATGAAAAAAATTTGAGCGAACTGACAGCCGGTCGTCACTCGGTATCCTCCCTTCGAGCGGTCACCTTAACTTCAGACAGCCCGCTTTCACGCGAACAGGTGACGCGTTATGTTCGCGAAGTATTGATGCATTATGAGGACGAACTGTACCGGATGAAAGCCATTGTCCGTTTGAACGGTGAACCGAAAAAATTTGTCATTCAAGCGACCAATCAATTGATGGGGGCGACGTTCGCCAATGAAACGAGTGAAGATGACCATTCCGTTTTTGTCTGGATTGGGAAACAGCTAGATGCCGATGCCTTAGCGCGCGGGTTAAAAGCATGTGAGGTGGAAAAACATGAAGATGATTTTAGTTGACGGCTTCAACCTGCTGTCACGATACTATTTTGCGACGGAAAGACGTCGCGGACTCGACCCGGAGGTAACCTTGAAAGGACTGCTTCGAAAAGTTGATTCCTGGACAAATGAGTTCACCCATATCGCTTTCTTCTGGGATGGACCGCGGGAATCTACGCATCGATACACCCTGTTTCCAGAGTATAAGGCTACCCGCACCGGATTGCCCGAGCCACTTTTTGATGATTACATCAAACTTCGGGCGGCACTTGATGCGCGTGGGATTTTTCAATCGGAATTGAAAGGATATGAAGCGGATGATTTGATGGGCGCAGTCGCCACCGCTTTCCCGGGAGAGTCCTATCTCTATTCGTCAGACCGAGATCTCTTGCAACTGTTATCTTCGAACGTCTTTCAAATTATGCCTAAAAAAGGGGAAGAACAGTTGGTTCATGAAGCATTGTTTGAATCGACATATGGGGTCAAACCGACACAATTTGTCGATGTGAAAGCACTCCAAGGGGACTCCTCGGATAATATCCCGGGTGTCCGTGGAATCGGGCCGAAAACGGCGACGATTTTGATTCAGCATTATGACACGGTTGAAACGTTGTTCACCCATGTGCAAAATGATTCACTGCTCGACCCGCACCGGAAATTCGCCAAAAAATTGGACGGGAACGAAGAAGTAGCCTTACTTTCGAAAAAGCTGTCTCTGATCGATGTCCATGCCCCGATTGAAACCGACTGGGAGGCGTATCGTTTTGGTTCACATCTATTTTGATGCGGCGACAAACCAATCAACCGGCGAAAATGGTCTGGGCGTATGGATGAAAACCTCTGACGGCGAGGTATTGTCCTTTAAAAAGCGATTAGCGGGACTGTCGAGTGTTCATGCAGAGTTGAGTGCCTGCCTGTTCGCGCTCGAACAGGCACATGCACTCGCTGGCGAGACGTCTTTCATGCTTTATTCGGACGCAGACACGATTGTCCGGGCGATTGAACAGCGGTTTATGAAAGACCGTACGGCGAAACCATTGTTTCTCGAAGTGCTCATCGCATATGATGAACTTCCGACCGCATTTATTAAATGGGTGCCGCGTGCGGAAAATCGTGCGGATTCGATTGCACGAGAAGCGCTGAATGGTTCAAAATGAGCGACCAGGGTACTACCTGGTCGTTTTTATCTAGTCAGCCGTTTCTTTTTCAATTTGTTTTCGCTAAAATGAAAGCGTAGTCAAAAATAGAGGGGGAATTTTTTATGGATTATCGGATTGAACGGGACACGATGGGGGAAATCAAAGTTCCGGCATCGGCTAAATGGGGAGCTCAGACGCAGCGCAGTCTTCAAAACTTTAAGATCGGGACGGAAAAGATGCCAATCGAAGTCGTGCATGCTTTTGCCATCTTGAAAAAAGGCGCGGCTCTTGCCAATGCTGAACTCGGTGTCCTTGAACAAGAAAAGGCGACAATTATTGCCGAAGTCGCTGACGAAATCGTCTCAGGACAACACGACGCAGAGTTTCCACTCGTCGTCTGGCAAACGGGTTCGGGGACGCAATCCAATATGAATGTGAACGAAGTGATCGCGCATATTGCGAACGAAAAGTTAAAAGCACGTGGAGAAGACATCACCATTCATCCAAACGATGATGTCAACAAATCACAAAGTTCAAACGACACGTATCCGACAGCGATGCATATCGCAGCCATTTTGGCAGTGAAGGACGATGTATTGCCAGCCATTGAATCACTTCATCAGACGCTAGCTCAAAAAGCAGAGGCATTTATGGATATCGTCAAAATTGGACGTACCCACTTACAAGATGCGACGCCGGTCACACTCGGGCAAGAAATCAGCGGATGGGTCCGTATGCTTGAGTTATCCAAGGAAATGATTGACCGCACACTCGACCCGTTGACAGAACTTGCACTTGGGGGCACGGCAGTCGGCACTGGGATTAATGCACATCCACAGTTCGGTGAGGCTGTCGCGAAAAAAATCTCGGAAGAGACAGGGAAAACGTTCGTCACGGCAGTGAACAAATTCCATGCTCTTACGAGTCATGACCAACTCGTCTTCACTCATGGTGCATTAAAAGCGCTTGCGATGGATGCCATGAAAATCGCAAATGACGTCCGTTGGTTAGCCTCAGGGCCTCGCGCAGGAATCGGGGAAATCACAATTCCTGAAAATGAACCAGGCAGTTCGATCATGCCAGGTAAGGTCAACCCGACTCAAAGTGAAGCACTCACGATGGTCGCTGCTCAAGTCTTAGGGAATGATGCGACAATCGGTTTCGGTGCAAGCCAGGGGAATTTTGAGTTAAACGTCTTCAAACCGGTGATCATGTATAACTTCCTTCAGACGTGCCGTTTGCTTGCGGACAGCCTGCATTCGTTCAACGACCATTGCGCAATCGGCATTGAACCGAATCATGAAGTGATTGCACATAACGTCGAACAATCACTCATGCTCGTGACGGCACTCAACCCGCATATCGGTTATGAGAATGCTGCGAAAATTGCTAAATTGGCACATAAAAACGGTACTTCTCTAAAAGAAGCGGCACTAGAGACCGGATTGTTAACAGAAGAACAATTTGATGAGTGGATTCGTCCTGAAGACATGACGTCTCCAAACTTGAAAGTGAAGAAATAAAGTTCATAGCGGAATGAATCGACTTGTAGCCCTGTCATTTTGACTGGGCTACTTTTTTAATGTCACTGAATTTTACGTAAACCAAGTCGATGCATTCCTGAAACGGGCATTGGGTCATGAAATTCATCATTTCTTTACGATTTTTAGTCCATATGACCTAAAGATATGTAAAACTATAGAAAATAAATGAGGAAATAGTTGTATTTTTTATTGGGACGTCGCATAATCTAGACATAAGAGAATTCGGGGAGTACGAAAATGGGGGGGACAGAAATGGAGCAATATCAACAAATCGATCGTATACATCATATCCTGAAAAATATTTCTGAAGCTCGACAGATCCCGAAGAGTGATATCGAATTCCTACTAAAATGGATGAAGATGGAAGTGAAACAACGACGTTTCATGCATCTTCTTGAGATTTTTAGCCGGGTTGAGTCTGATGCAAGAGAACTTCCGGACACGCTTAGTCAAGCAGAAGCGATGGCACTCATCGCACCTGTAAAACGTTACATACATACTGTTCTTGGGATCGACCAAGAGGAAGAAGACCTTGTCCTCATTCTATCTGCTAGTTTTTCGACGTACAGTCGCTATAAACCGAGAGTCGAGAAACTCGGTGCTCGTCCTGTTTTTCTCCAGAGTATTGAAGATGCGATTGAATATGATTATGAAGACGTTCCGAAAGCCATCATTATGGATGTTGAATTATGGCCTCAATTCAAAGAACGGGATATCCAGTCATTTGTGAGTAAGATGAAGAAACTGTATGTCCCTTTGATTGTAATCGGAACGAACGAGCACTATCGACTCGCTGCGTATTCTTACGGCTTTGATGACTATTGGGAATCCTGGATTCCGATGGAGGAACGATTGGTTCGACTAGGTTTACATATTGAAAAATCACGCCTTGTCTCGAATGCCTTGCTTGTTGACGAATTGACGGGTGCGTTTAACCGAAAATACTTAAAAGCGACGTTTGGTCGATTGATTTCGAGACTCGAGCGATCGGGAGAAAGTTTTACGATTGCCCTGCTTGATATTGATTACTTCAAACAGTTGAACGACACATATGGTCATTTGTACGGGGATGATGTGCTTGCCCGTGTTTCTGAAGAAATTCGACTCGCGATTCGATCAAGCGATGAGTTGATCCGGTATGGGGGAGAAGAATTCTTGATCTTGATGAATGTATCGGATCATGAGGTGGTCGAAAAAGTGTTAGAGCGTGTGCGTACACGCATTCAAGAAATGGACTTTCCTTATAAGCACCAAGTCACCGTCTCGATCGGCTACACAAGGGTATGTCAAACGGGATTAACGATGGGGGAATGGTGTGCATACGCGGATGAAGCGCTCTATAAAGCGAAGCGCGACGGAAGAAACCGTGTCGTTCGTTACTCTTCGGCTGTCAGGGACGAGAAAAGGTTGGCTTATGTGACAATGTCATCCGACAAGTATTCGAAACTGGCCGAAAAACTGCCGAAAGAACACCGACGGTATGAAATCATTTACCGCCCATATGAGGCTTACGCCTGTAACGATCATGTTGAGATGTTCATTTTAGATGAATCACGGCCGAAAGAATCTAAAGGGACACTTTCTGCTGTGAAAGAGCAGCGCGGCAAGTATAGTCATATTCTTGCGTTGTCGAAGCATACTGCTTCAGATTTGTCTGCTCTATACGATGACTATGCAGAGGGTGACCACGATGAGGTCATCACGCAAAAAATTGAACAATGGCTAGAGAGACTACCTGAATAAAAGAGCAGGCATCAGCGGATGCCTGCTCTTTTATATTCACGGAAGGTAAAACGGAAAGCATGTTTTTCATCAGCGGGATGAAATTCTTCTGACGAAAGAATCCACTCCCCGGGCGCCTCAGGATAAAATGTGTCTGCTTCGAATGTCCCATCGACTTCTGTCACGTAGATCCGGTCTGTATAGGGCATGGTTTGTTCGTACAGTGTCGCGCCACCGATGATATAGAAATCCCGCTGGTCTTTTTCGGCTTTCAAGCGATCAAGGTCATGCCACACTTCGACATCCGGTGCATCGAATGTACGGTCAGATGTGACGACGATGTTATGTCGATTTGGCAGCGCCCGACCGATTGATTCAAACGTCTTTCGACCCATGACGACGGTGCCGTTCATGGTGATCTTTTTGAAATGCTTCAAATCATCAGGAAGTCGCCAAAGCAAATCGTTATCTTTTCCGATTTCACGCTCTGTTCCATGAGCGACAACATGACAAATCATACACTCACCTCTCCTTTAATATGAGGATGCGGATCATACCCGACGATTTCAAAGTCATCGAATCGGAAATCCTCGATTGACGGGACGTCACGAAGAATGTTCAATTTCGGTAAATCCCGTGGGTCGCGGGATAACTGCAATTTCACTTGATCGAGATGGTTGTGGTAAATATGAGCATCTCCGAGTGTATGGACAAAATCCCCCACTTCTAATCCGGTCACATGTGCAACCATATGGGTCAAAAGCGCATAAGATGCGATATTGAACGGCACTCCGAGGAAGGTGTCCGCACTTCGTTGATACAATTGACAGGAAAGCTTGCCATCCGCCACATAAAATTGAAAGAGCAGGTGGCATGGCGGGAGTGCCATTTCATCGAGTTGCCCGGGGTTCCAAGCGGAGACAATCAAACGTCTTGAGTCGGGATTCGTTTTGATTTGCTCGATCACTTCGGCGAGCTGGTCGACTGTTGATCCGTCCGGTCGAGGAAATGACCGCCACTGAGACCCATACACAGGACCGAGATTTCCATCTTCGTCCGCCCACTCGTTCCAGATTCGGACCCCGTTCTCCTGGAGGTAGCGAACATTCGTATCTCCGGAGATAAACCATAACAACTCATGAATGATTGAACGAATATGTAATTTTTTCGTCGTGACCATTGGAAAGCCCTCTTGTAGATTAAAACGCATTTGATAACCGAACACACTTGTTGTCCCAGTCCCGGTACGGTCTTCTTTGACGACACCGTGGTCAAGGATGTGTTGGCATAAATCGAGGTATTGTTTCATATACGTATTTCCTCCTCCATGTTCTCTCTTGTTTTAAAGTATCATATTCTGAGTATGGAGACACACAATATATAGTGAATGAATAAGAAGTCGAACGACATACAGGTATGACGACGGAACATTGAGCGTTTTAACGACTCCTTATTTCAGGTATAATGGATGTTGACTAGTTAGGAGGGATATGATGAAACTACAAGGGAAAAAGGTCCTTCAGATTGTCAGTAACGATTTTGAGGATTTAGAACTGTGGTATCCAGTCCATAGACTCCGCGAAGAAGGCGCCAACGTCATCCTTGCAGGGGAGAAGGCTGAACACGTCTATATCGGAAAATATGGAGTGCCCGCTAAATCGGATGTGGCATTTGAAGACGTCGACATCTCATCATTTGATGCGTTGCTCGTACCGGGTGGCTGGTCTCCGGACTTACTCCGTCGTTTTGAATCCGTAAAAGGGTTTGTCCGGTATATGGATGAGCATAAACGCCCAATCGGACAAATTTGTCACGCAGGCTGGGTCCTCATCTCTGCTAATATTTTGCAAGGGGTGAACGTGACGAGCACGCCGGGAATCAAAGATGATATGGAGAATGCCGGGGCCATTTGGCATGATGAGCCGGTCGTTGTGGACGGTCACATCATTTCAAGTCGACGACCACCGGATTTACCTGATTACATGCGTGCATTCATCGACGTATTTGCCCAACAGTAATTGAAGAACTAGAAAACATACTAATGAAGGAGCTAGACAACGTTGAACTTTAAATCAAACCCACTACTTCGTAAATCAATGCATGCTACAGCCTACAGTGCCGAGCCGATGACAAAAGCAGGCACTTGGTCAAAAATCTTTACCTTACTTTTACTTGTGACGGCTGCGGCCGGTGCGACATGGACTCTCGTGCCAACAATGGGAGAGGCGTTGTTGTTCCCGGTCATGATCGGGTCACTCGTACTAGGGCTCGTATTCGCACTTCTTATCTCGTTTAAGCCAAATACGGCACCAGTCGTCGCACCGCTTTATGGAATCATTGAAGGTGTGTTCGTCGGTTCGATCTCATACTTCTTTGAAGCCATGGCACCAGGGATTGTCGGTCGTGCGGTACTAACGACATTTGTCGTCGCTTTCGCGATGTGGTTCGTCTATTCGACAGGTCTCGTCAAAGTGACCCAAAAATTCCGGGCCGGAGTCATGGCCGCGATTTTTACGGTCATGTTGTTATACCTCGTTCAAATCGTGATGGGCTTCTTCGGTTCAGGTCTTGCGTTTATGACGGGGTCAAGCCCGCTCGCAATCGGTGTCCAGTTCGTTATCGTCATCGTGGCGTCGCTCTCTCTCGTACTTGACTTCGACTTCATCGCCCGTCAAGTTGAGGCGCGTGCCCCGAAACAATTGGAATGGGTCGCGGCATTTGGTTTGATCGTCACGCTCGTCTGGTTGTATATCGAACTACTCGACTTGCTCTATCGACTCGCCATGCGCGATTAAACTCAAATCATCGGTCCATTGGGCCGATGATTTTTTCAAGAAAGGATGTGTTTGACTGTAAATGGAGGCAATCTTCGTTTACAGCATGGATATGAAAAAGATTGTGATTATTGGTTCAGGGATCGTTGGTGTGTCGACGGCGTATCATTTGGCGGGGAAGGCTGAGGTGACTGTGATCGATCGCAAGGAACCCGGACGAGCCACAGATGCTGCTGCAGGAATTGTATGTCCATGGATTGCGCAAAGACGGAACAAAGCCTGGTACGCGCTCGCAAAAGGGGGCGCGCGTTATTATCCGGAGGTCGTAGCCGATTTAGAACAGGAAGGCGAGACCGATACCGGCTATAAACGTGTGGGCACACTTGCACTTCATGAAGAGAACAAGCTTGAACAAATGCTCGAGCGGACGAAGATTCGAAGGGAAGAGGCCCCGGAAATCGGGGAATTGACGAAGTTAAGCGTAGCGAAAGCAAAAGAGCTGTTTCCTCCGCTGTCGGACGAGTACGATGCCTTACTCGTCGAAGGTGGGGCACGTGTGGATGGAGAACGTTTCCGGGCGGCGCTCGAGCGCGTCGCGCAAAAGCGAGGAGTAAATTTCATATCAGGCTCTGCAAAACTGATTGAAGCTGCTGGAGACGTTCAGGTGGAATGCGATGACACTCGCATTGAGGCAGACGAGATTATCCTTGCGGCGGGTGCCTGGTTGCCCGAGCTTCTTCGTCCTCTCGGTTACACGGTGAGAGTGGAAGGTGAAAAGGCACAGCTTGTTCATGTACAGTTACCTGATACAGATGCTTCTGATTGGCCGGTTGTCATGCCACCAAGACGTCGTTATCTGTTGGGATTTGAGGACGGGAAGGTCGTCATTGGTTCAACCCACGAAAAAGGAAAAGCATTTGACGTCCGTCCAACGGCGATCGGCGTTCACGAAGTTTTATCGAAAGGACTCGAGTCGGCACCTGGACTGTCTGAAGCAGAGCTAATCGATACGAAAGTGGGGTATCGTCCGGTGACGCCAAACTCGATTCCAATTCTCGGTCGCGTTCCGGGAATGACGAAACTGCTCGTGGCGAACGGTCTCGGCTCTTCCGGTCTAACAGTCGGGCCGTTTATCGGAAAAGTACTGGCAGACCTTGTCATGAAAGGGGACTGTGAATTGGATCTGTCCCTATATCCAATCGAAGATTTTATTTATGAATAAAGAAGGTGCCTTTCGGATGAGAGGCACCTTCTTCATTCCCGCCGCATGATTCCATTTAAGAAGAAATGGAAATAGTCCTTCATTGTTACTTTCATATCAGAAACTGAGAAGCTTGGGTCGGACATAATCGCTTGTTGCATCAATTGAACATATCGTAAGTAAGATTCGGTAGATAAGTTCGCATCGATTGCCCCTTGTTCTTTACCATATTCAATCAAATGAGCAAACGCTGTATAGCCTTTAGTGGCAAGTTGTTCCCAATGGGGATCTGTTTGAATCATTTTCGTGATGACTTCGTCAAACAGGGCCGCCGTCTCGATTTTACGTGTTAGGATGTTCACGATCAAGTGTTCGAAGGCGACACGTGACTGGATTTGTTCATCAATCCAATTCATTTGTTCCTCGGTCATCCGGGAAATCACAGACAGGATGACTTGTTCTTTCGAACCGTAGTAGTTGTAAATCGATACAGGTGAGACGCTTGCTTTTCTTGCAAGTTCTGAAATCGTAAATCGAGATTGTTTTTCGAGCATGAGTTCATAGGCGGCATGCAGTATGGCTTGTTGCTTTTCTTCCGTCCTTTTTGTAAAACCGTCCATGGTATCCCTCGATTCGTCACATAGTTTTGTAATAAATATACCATTTCCATTTCAAAAAGGAACGTGATATACTAGTTTTGTAATCATATTGTATAGATATTTCAAAAAAGAGGAGGGTCTTTCATGATCCGAATTCAAGGTTTGACCAAACGATTTGATGAGAAACATGGCATTTTTGACGTCTCTCTCGAGGTGTTACCTGGTACAATCTTTGGTTTCATTGGACCGAACGGTGCTGGTAAATCGACCACGATTCGTCATTTGATGGGACTGTTGCACGCAGATGAAGGTTCGGCAACCGTCATGGGGTTGGATTGCTGGAAAGAGACGCAGTCAGTCAAAGCTAAAGTCGGTTATCTACCAGGGGAAATCAATTATCCGCAAGACATGACGGGTGAAGAAATCATTCGGCTTTCGCGACATCTGCATGTGACAAGTGCGGAACGGGAAAGAAAACTTCGTGAGGTGTTCCCATTCGATTCAAAGCTTAAGGTTCGAAAGATGTCAAAAGGGATGAAGCAAAAGCTCGCCATCGTGACGTGTTTCATGAAAGACGCGCCTGTGTATATTCTTGATGAGCCGACGAGCGGTCTTGACCCGCTCATGCAAGAGCGACTGATTGAGTGGTTAAATGCCGAGAAAGCGTCAGGAAAAGCAATTTTGATGAGTTCGCATCATTTTCCGGAGATGGAAAAGACGTGTGATCGGGCTGCCTTGATTCGGGACGGGAAGATCATTATTGAAGAAGATATGAAAGAGTTGCGTCGACGGAGCACGAAAACGTATCAAATCGAGCTGAGAGACGAGTTGGCCGCTACTCGGTTGGCCGAAGTCATGGGCGACCGGGATGGGTTGGCGGTCAACGTCGAAGTCTCTTCGACGGAAGAGTTAAACACGATGATTCGAAGATTGACCGAGTTCGATGTCGTGTCACTTACGAGTGGTACGGATGAGTTGGAACATCTGTTCATGCAGTATTATGGGGAGGAGAAGTAAATGATACTCATTAAATCGTTGTTCAAGCAAAATCGGGGTTGGATTTTGGGCTACTCACTTGGAACGAGCGCCTATCTCTTCTTCTTGGCAGCCATTTTTCCGTCAATCCAGGAGACAGGGTTAATCGAGGCGAAACTGGAGTCGTTACCGCCTGAACTGTTGGAAGTATTCAAGATTGATGCGGGCATGACGATGGATAACATTTTGAACCTACTGTCAGGAAACTACTACGGGTTGATTTTCTATGTACTCGCCATCTTGTTTGCTTTGACCTTCGCCTCGAAGCTGATGGCAAAGCCGATCGATACGGGTGAGGTGATGCTTTACATGGCTGCCCCAATTTCACGCGTGACGTATGTAGTGGCGAGTCTCGTTATCTTGTTGATCGCGAGCGGATTATTCGTAGGCTTAAACGGAGTGAGTTTGATGCTTGCCAATTTGCTGTTCGACTTAGAAATCGACCTCGGCGTGCTTTGGTTGCTTCAATTGAACGGCGGGTTAATCCTTCTTGTTCTTGGTACGTTCGCCTATATCATTGCCAGTCTCTTCGATGATAGTACAAAATCGTATATGGTCACAGGTGTCGTGTTCACTTTGTTCTTGATGGCCAATATCGTTTCAGGATTCAGTGAACAATTTGACTGGATGAGTACCATTTCCGTCTTCTCACTATTCGATGCAAGTGCGATTATCCAGAATGATTCAATCCTTCGTTCGTTTGTCTGGTTATTGGGTCTCCTTCTTGCGTTCATGATTCTCTCATTTGTCCGGTTTACTCGAAAAGATTTGACGATTTAGTTTTTCGAGATAAGTTCACGGGTATGATAAAATCAGCTTGAAAGCAAATAAAAGGGGATGAACGAAATGCAATATGCTACATTACGAAACAATGTCCAAATCCCGATGGTCGGATTCGGCGTCTGGCAAGTGGATAACGATACGGAAGCCCCGGCGGCTGTCGTCGAAGCATTAAAGACTGGGTACCGTCATATCGATACGGCAGCGATTTACAAGAATGAAGAAGGGGTCGCCAAAGGGATTGCCGTGTCAGGAGTAAAACGGTCTGACTTGTTCCTGACCTCAAAAATTTGGAACGACGACATCCGCGAAGGAAACACGAAACAGGCGTTTGAGGATTCATTGAAACGCCTCGAGACCGACTATTTAGACCTTTGTCTCTTACATTGGCCGGTCGAAGGCTTTGTGGAGGCATGGAAAGACCTGATCGAGCTCTATGAGGAAGGTAAAATTAAAGCGATTGGTGTGTCCAACTTCAAAGAACACCATCTCGAAGAACTTAAGGAAGCCGGACTCATGGTGCCTTTGATCAACCAGGTCGAACTGCATCCACAACTCCCACAACCGGACCTGCTCGATTATTGTCAGGATGAGGGGATTCAAATCGAGGCATGGAGCCCGCTCATGCAAGGGAAGTTTTTAGACATTCCGGCATTCACAGAGATCGCTGAAAAACATGGGAAGACAGCGGCTCAAGTCGTACTTCGTTGGCACCTCGAATCAGGTCATGTTGCCTTGCCAAAATCAGTTACCCCACACCGGATCCGCGAAAACTTTGAAGTATTCGATTTTTCATTAGATGCGGATGATATGGCGAAAATTGATGCCGTGGCGACGCACGAACGAATCGGTCCGGACCCGGACGAAATTGATTTTTAACCTTTTGGAACCTGTTGAAGAACAGGTTCCTTTTTGTATGAACGTGTATGAGCGGATTCACACGGGTATAGAATACTATGTCAGTAAAGGAGGTGACGGGTCTTCAAGGGAAGATCGAAAAGATGGACTTATCAAAATGGCCAATCGTGAACTGGGTCGCATTTCTCGCGACCGTTGTCGTCAATTACTTCGCAAGCGCCCGGAATACGGAAGTATCTGATCAGATCGATATTTATTTTAAACCGGCAGGATACGCCTTCTCCATTTGGGGAGTCATTTATGTGTCCTTGCTCGTATGGCTCGTTCTGCAGTTGAAGAAAGGAACGGTTGCGAATCGCCAGGCAGAGCGGATGAAGGCCGGATTTTTAGTTTCATGTCTTTTGAACGGTCTTTGGTTACTTGCGTTCACGAATGAGTGGTTTGTCACATCGGTCATCATTATGATCGCCTTCTTGGTCGTCCTCGCTTGGCTCTATTATATGGCGATGCGGACCTCGACGAGTTGGCTCGACCGGTTCCCATTCTCGCTCTACCTCGGATGGATTTCAGTTGCGACGATCGTCAATCTATTCGTCGTCATGAAAACGGAAAATGTCACATCGCTTTTAGGGCTTGATGAACTGGCATGGACCTCCCTCATGTTGATGGTAGGCGTCGTCCTTTCGATTCTGTTTATGTGGTGGCACCACGACTTTATTTATCCGCTGATCTTCGTTTGGGCATATATCGGCATTTTTGCAAGAATTGAAGAAGGAACGCTCTATGTCGTGATTGTCAGTGCGCTCATTCTGTTGTCAATCGGATACGTCGGCTTGATTATTTGGAAACGCCCGAGTGCATTTCTGCATCATCAAAGAAAAACAACCCAATCGTAACGTTTAAAAAAGTGATGGTCGATCATCACTTTTTTTATGCCTGAATAAAGTTCTTATGAACTTGAAAATTAGTAATTTTATTGGATATTTATTCTTTATGCAATATAAATGAATTCATAGAATACGTTGATAACAGTAATGAATACGCTTACAAAACGTTGTGACACATACTCTATTATGCAATAACGTATACATGACTATTGATTTTTCAGAATATTTAGAAGAAAATAAAAATTACGAAGATGTCGAGAGAAAGGAGTGATTGTATGGATCAAGTCGGTTTGTACAATTCGAAATTTGAAAAAGATGCCTGTGGGATCGGGCTTTACGTTAATTTAAATGGAATCAAAAAACATGAGATTGTGAGCAAGTCACTGTCCATGCTCTGTAAACTGGAACACCGGGGCGGTCAAGGCGTGATCGACGCGGGAGACGGAGCAGGGATCATGACCGAACTTCCTCACGAGTTATTCAGTCAAACGATGAACCTTCCGGCACCTGGGCGTTATGCAGTCGGGATGGTTTTTTTTCAACCTTCAGAGGATCTTCTAGGTGAAAAGAAGCGACTGATGGAACAGATTGCAGACGAGTTCGATTGTTCAACAATTGAATGGCGAGAAGTTCCTGTAGATACGACTTGTCTGGGCGAACACGCCCGTGTGACCCAACCGACAATCTACCAATGGTTTGTGTCATGTCCTTTTGCCGATCATGACTCAAATGAACGGGCACTCTACGAGTTACGTCGGACAATCGAGAAACAAGAATCGTTGAACTTATATATCGCCAGCCTCTCTACTAAGACGATTGTATATAAAGGGATGTTGACTCCTGACCAAATCGCTTCGTTCTATCTGGATCTGCAATCGCCCTTTTACAAGAGCACGTTCGGCATTGTTCATTCCCGGTTTTCGACGAATACGTTTCCTTCCTGGGAGCGGGCACATCCGAACCGGATGATTGTTCATAACGGGGAGATCAACACGTTGCGTGGGAACATTGATGCGATGCGTGCTCGAGAAGGTGTGACGTCTACTGATTTGTACGAAGATGTACATCACTTGTTCCCGGTTCTCCAAGAAGAGGGGAGTGACTCCTCAATGCTCGATAATGCCTTCGAGTTTTTCACGAGAACTGGTCGTTCCATCGCCCATACGGCCATGATGCTCATACCGGAGCCGTTCGCCGAGGTCAAAATGGAACCGTTCAAACGTGATTTCTATCAATACCATTCTTCCATTATGGAGCCATGGGACGGTCCGACCGGAGTAGTCTTTACAGATGGTCGTCAAATCGGGGCGATTCTTGACCGCAACGGGTTACGCCCTATGCGTTATGTTGAGACGGTTGATGGAGAATTGATCCTTTCTTCTGAGGCAGGGGTGATTCCGGTACATGCGGAGAACGTCAAGTCCAAACAACGTCTTCGTCCGGGACAACTGCTCTTGATCGATTTGATGGAAAAACGTCTCATTCCCGATCAGGAAATCAAAGAGACGATCTCGAAAGCGGAACCGTATGGAAAATGGCTGAAGCAGATGACGCGAATTGCTGACCGGGGTGTTCATGAGTCTGAAGTGCCGGATTTATTACGGAAGCAGCGTGCTTTCGGATATACGAAAGAAGACGTCGAGCAATACCTCACACCACTCATTCTCGAGAAAAAAGATCCGATTGGGTCGATGGGACATGATCAGCCGGTCGCTGTCCTATCTGAACGACCTCGTTCTCTATTCCACTACTTTAAACAACACTTCGCTCAAGTTACGAATCCACCAATCGATGCTTTGCGGGAAAAAGTCGTAACGGCAACCTTTACATGGCTCGGAGCTCAAGCAGATCCGGTACACACAGGCCGTGGGCATGCGAAACGCATCTGGTTGGAACACCCGATTGTAGATGAGTCTGTGCTTGAACAAGTGAGCGATACGTGCCCTGTCAGTCGCGTTGACACGACGTACACGAGTGATTTGGAGTCCTCACTAGAACGTGTATTTAAAAATGTCGAACAGGCTGTCAGAGACGGAGCTGAAATCATCATCTTGTCTGACCGATCAATTTCGCCACAACGACTTGCCATGCCGGCACTACTCGTCATGAGTGCCGTTCATCAACATTTGATTCGAGTGAATCTCCGTTCTCATTGTAGTTTGATTGCAGAGAGCGGGGAAGTGCGGGAGGTCCATCAGGCGGCGACACTGATCGGTTACGGGGCAGATGCGATCTATCCGTATCTCGTATATGCTACGATTCGCGACATGGTGGAAACTGACCAGCTTTCTCTTTCATTCGAGACAGCTGTCCGCACCTACCAATCTGCAGTCGTGGATGGAATTGTGAAGATCATGTCCAAAATGGGTATCTCGACGGTACAAAGTTATCGTGGTGCTCAAATTTTCGAAGCCGTCGGACTGAATCGTTCGCTCGTCGAACGACATTTCCGAGGAACGACGTCTCAGCTTTCAGGCATCGGTTTCGTTGAATTGGAAGAGGAGTCGAGAAAGCTTCATGAGACGGCCTTCTCAACGGACCGACCGTTAGAAGCGGGGTCTGAATTCCAATGGCGGGCCGACGGGGAGGAGCACGCTTTCAACCCGAAGACGATTCATTTGTTGCAACGGGCATGCCGTGAAAATGAACGGAAATATTATGACGCTTATGTCAAACTTCATGAAAACTCAGGTCAGTTTGTAAGACAACTGTTTTCATTTAAGGAACAGTCACGGATTCCACTCGAAGAAGTCGAGCCGGTCGCAAACATCGTCCGTCGATTTAAAACGGGAGCCATGTCGTTCGGCTCGCTTTCGAAAGAGGCGCATGAAACGCTCGCCATCGCGATGAACCGCATCGGGGCGAAAAGTAACTCTGGCGAAGGTGGCGAGGACAGAAGCCGCTTCCAGCCAGACGAGGAAGGGAATGAACGCATTAGCCGAATCAAACAAGTGGCGAGTGGTCGCTTCGGGGTAACCGCGGAATATCTTTATCATGCCGATGAAATTCAAATCAAAATGGCTCAAGGAGCGAAACCGGGGGAAGGTGGACAACTGCCCGGGAACAAAGTATATCCTTGGGTGGCAGAGGTGAGGGGGTCGGTTCCGGGAGTCGGTCTGATCTCTCCGCCACCGCACCATGATATTTATTCGATTGAGGATTTGGCTCAGCTGATCTTTGATTTGAAGCACGTCAATCCGAATGCGAAAATCAGTGTCAAACTCGTATCGAAATCAGGCGTCGGGACAATCGCTGCGGGTGTCGCCAAAGCGAACGCCGATACAATCGTGATTAGTGGCTATGACGGAGGCACAGGAGCCTCACCGAAAACTTCGATCAAGCATACCGGGTTACCGTGGGAGCTCGGACTTCTCGAGACCCATCAAACATTGGCGCTGAATGGTTTACGAGGCCGCGTTACGCTTGAGACCGACGGGAAACTGATGACTGGCCGAGACATTGTGTTAGCTGCGATTTTCGGTGCTGAGGAATATGCCTTCGCGACAGCGCCGCTCGTCGTGCTCGGTTGTATCATGATGCGTGCTTGTCATCTTGATACATGCCCGGTCGGAGTAGCGACACAGGACCCCGCACTGCGTCAAAAGTTTATGGGCAAACCGGAGCATGTCGTCAACCTGATGACATTCTTGGCGGAAGAAGTACGGGAAATCCTCGCCTCCCTCGGAGCGAAGTCGCTGGATGAGGTCATCGGTCGGACAGACCTGCTCGTCGAAAGTGATTGGAAGCAGGAACATGTGAAGGCGAAAACGTTAGATTTATCGCCGATGCTGACAATGCCGACGCCGCTTCCTGAAAAGGAAGAGCGTGCACATCCAGCGTTCCAGTCATATGATCATCGAAAACTCATTCCGGCGGTGTCCCGATCAATCAAATCGGGTCAACCGACATTCTTTGTCGGAAGGATTCGGAACACAGATCGAACTGTCGGGACGTTGCTAGGTCATGAAGTGACGAAAGTGCACGGCAATGTCGGTCTGCCGGACGACACGATTTCGCTTCGTTTGAGCGGATCAGCCGGTCAGAGTCTTGGTGCATTCCTGCCGAAGGGGATTACGATCTCGGTCATCGGGGATGCCAACGACTACATCGGAAAAGGCTTGAGTGGAGGGAAGTTGTCCATTATCGCTGAAAAGCATGCGCCATTCGACGAAAGCGAACAAATTATCGTCGGAAACGTTTGTCTGTACGGTGCTACGAGTGGCCATGCATTCTTCAACGGTCACGCAGGGGAACGCTTCGCCGTCCGTAACTCAGGGGCGACGGCAGTCGTCGAAGGGGTTGGTGACCACGGGTGTGAATATATGACCGGAGGAACGGTTGTCGTCTTAGGACGGATTGGTCGTAACTTTGCGGCAGGGATGTCAGGTGGCGTCGCATATCTATATGGCGACCAGGCGTACGAGGATCTGGTCAATGAAGAGTTGGTGTCCATCGAACGAGGACTGAGTGATGAGGATATGGAACAAGTGTATTCGTTGTTGGAAATGCATCAATTCCATACGGATAGTGTCAAAGCAAGAGCGATTCTCGAATCGTTCGAGGCGGAAAGACATCGTTTTGTCAAAATCGTACCAAGGGATTATGCGAACGTGCTCGATGTCATGCGTCAAATCGAAACGAGCCGTCCGGATTTGAGTGAAGCCGACCGTGCACTTGAGTTGTTCCGTGTCGTGACGGGAGGGGAGAACGGATGAAACATAAATTTTTAGAGATTGCCCGGCAGACGTTGCCGGAACGCGCTGTCGATGACCGGGTGAACGATTATCAAGAATATGCGATGCGATTGAGTGACGAGGCCGTGAAAGAACAGGCAGAACGATGTATGGATTGTGGTACACCGTTTTGCCATGTCGGGGACTTGATTGGTCAGGAGACGATTGGCTGTCCGATTCACAACTATATCCCGGAATGGAATAAACTTGTGACGAAAGAAGACTGGCTCGGTGCTTACCATCGCTTGATGGAAACAAACAACTTCCCGGAGTTTACGGGTCGCGTCTGTCCAGCGCCTTGCGAAGGGTCTTGTACGCTTGGAATCAGTGAAGAGCCGGTCGCCATCAAATCGATAGAACGTACGATTATCGACCGCGCCTTCGAGAATGGATGGGTGACGCCCCGAACGGTCAAACAGCGGACGGGATGGACCGTCGCAATCATCGGCAGTGGACCGGCTGGTCTTGCGGCCGCCGACCAGTTGAACCAGATGGGCCATCACGTCACCATTTTGGAAAAGGCTGACGAAGCTGGCGGACTGCTCATGTACGGTATTCCGAACATGAAACTCGATAAGGAGGTCGTACGTCGAAGAGTTCGTTTACTCGAGGCGGAAGGGGTTCGCATCCGGACGGGTGTCAACGTCGGAGTGGATGTATCGGTCGACGCGTTACGTAAAGAGTTCGATGCGGTCATCTTTGCGACGGGCGCCCAAAAACAACGGACACTCGGGATCGAAGGTGACGACGCGTCCGGAGTCGAGATGGCGATGGATTATTTGACTGCCTCGATGCACGAGCGGAAAGGGGAAGCGTTAGCTCCTCGATACGATGCTGCGAAGAAACATGTCATCGTCATCGGGGGAGGCGATACAGGCGCCGACTGTGTCGCGACAGCTATCCGTCAAGGGGCTGCGTCTGTCGTACAGTTTGGTAAGCACCCGTCGAAAGGAATCCTTCGGGGTGTGGATCGACCTTGGCCGCTCCAACCGGATACGTTGACGACAGATTATGCCTATGCCGAATCGTTGGCTGTGTATGATGAAGATCCGCGTACGTATTTGATCCGTTCGAACCGTATATTGAAAGAAAGTGACCGTGTCGTCGGGATTGAGACGGAGCAAATGAAAAAAATCGTCAATCCGGACGGACAGGCATCTTTCTTCGCAATCGAGAATTCGACTCAAGTGTACCCGGCTGACCTGATTCTCGTCGCCATCGGTTTTGAACGACCGGAACAGGAACTGCGTCGGATCGGTGTCGAGAAAACGAAGCATTTCCATACCGTTCAAGACAACGTCTTTGTCGCAGGGGATGCACGACGGGGGCAAAGCTTGATCGTTTGGGCGATTCGGGAAGGTCGTGAGGTGGCTGAAGAAGTCGACTCATTCTTGAATACTTGTCAGGAGCGTCTAAAAACTTCATCATAAAAAGGAGCGACAAATCGTCGCTCCTTAATTTTTGTTTGGGAGGAATCCGATGATCACTGAAATCCTCATGTATACCGGGATTTGGTTTATCCTGATCCTCGTGCTGCTCGGCACTGTTTATGCGAGACGAAAAAAGTAATCACAATACCATCGCGGCGATGACACCGAACACGATGAGCGGAATGTTGTAATGCAGGAATGTTGGCCACACGGTTTCACGTAAGTGATCGTGTTGTCCATCAGCGTTCAAACCGCTCGTCGGTCCGAGCGTCGAGTCACTCGCCGGGCTACCTGCGTCACCGAGCGCACCGGCTGTACCGATAATGGCGATTGTCGCCTCGACTGAGAATCCGTATTGGATACAAAGTGGAACGAAAATGGCTGCGATAATCGGGACAGTCGAGAAACTCGAGCCAATCCCGAGCGTGATGACGAGACCTACAAGAAGCATGACGAGAGCGGCGATGAATTTCGAGTCGCCCATGATGCCACTTGCGCCATTGACGAGCGGCTCAATTGCACCTGTCTCACGAATGACGGCGGCAAACCCACTTGCTGCAATCATGACGAATCCGATGAACGCCATCATGCGCATACCGCTCGTGAAGATGTCATCGGCCTCTGACCAAGGGATGAGTCGAAGAACCGACAAGAGGACGAGCCCAGTGACTGCAGAGGCAATCATCGAGTCTGTCTGCAATTGAACTGCGAGGACAACGGCAACGACGACCAACGTCATGCCGGTTTTAAGCCCACTCATTTGACGAAGCTCATAATCTTCTGGTCCTAACGCGATCGTCTCATAAGAACGCGGCTTACGATAGTGAATGAAGGCGGCAATCAATCCGACGAGCATACCGAGGGCCGGGATGCCCATGATGCTGACGATGTTGACTTCACCGACGGTCATACCGTTCGCTTCAATGTTTGGTAGCAAGATCTCATTCAAGTAAATCCCGCCGAAACCGACCGGTAGTAACATATAGGGTGTGACGAGACCGAATGTCAAAATCGTCGCGACGAGCCGGCGGTCGAGCTTCAACTCGTTGAAGAGAACGAGCAATGGCGGTACGACGATTGGAATGAATGCGATGTGAATCGGCAATGCGTTTTGTGAACTGATTGAAAGTAACAATAAAAGAGACAACAACACAGCTTTTACACGAGTGACGCCTTTGCCTGTCACGTCTTTTCCAGACATGCCAATCAAACGTTCTGCTAATACATCAGGTAAGCCCGTTTTTGAAAGGCCGACCGCAAATGCACCAAGAAGTGCATAACTGAGTGCGATCGAGGCACCGCCTCCGAGTCCGTCACTGAATGCTGTCAACGTGTCATTGAAGCCGAGACCTCCGACCAATCCCCCGACGAGTGCGGCGAGAATAAGGGATAATACGATGTGCACGCGACTGATTGCGAGGGCAAATAAAACAATCACGGCAAGAAGTACTGCGTTCATAAGTTCCAACACCTTTCTTTATTCTTTCTCTTGGTATCACTTTAATAAGATAAAGACTTTTTGAAATTTAACATACGATTTTGATCTTGTCAAATTGAAAATAAAAAAAGCGATAACTCGTGAAAGTTATCGCTTGATCGGATTATTCGACGTTATGGTACACCTGACGGACGTCTTCGAGGTCCTCAAGCACGTCGATCAATTTGTCGAACTGCTCTTGTGAGGCATCATCCAATGAAACCTCGTTCTGAGGAAGCATCGTCAACTCGGCAATCTCAAACGCTTCAATGCCTGCCGATTTGAATGCCGTCTGCACCGCATGGAATTCTTCCGGCTCCGCATAAACAATGACCGTATCTTCTTCCTCGATCACGTCACGGACGTCGAGGTCATGCTCCATCATCAATTCGAGGACATCGTCAGCCGACATGCCGCTCACGCCGATGACCGCCGTCGCGTCAAACATATAGGCGACAGAACCGCTGACACCCATGTTGCCACCGTTTTTGCCGAATGCGGCCCGTACTTCCGATGCCGTACGGTTAACATTGTTTGTGAGCGTGTCGACGATGATCATCGAACCGTTCGGCCCGAACCCTTCATAGCGGAGCTCATCAAAGTTCTCCTCGTCGCCACCTTTTGCCTTATCGATTGCACGATCGATAATCGCTTTCGGTACATTGTACGTTTTCGCCCGTTCGACAACAAACTTCAATGATTGGTTAAGTTCCGGATCCGGCTCCCCTTGGCGGGCTGCCACATAAATTTCACGACCGAATTTCGCATATACGCGACTCGTATTGGCATCTTTTGATGCTTTCTTTTCTTTAATGTTGTTCCATTTACGACCCATACTACGTCATCTCTCTTTCCATTGTTCATAGATACATTACAGATTATATAAGAAGTTCGCCTGATTGACGAGGGAAGAATCAGTCTTCGGCTTTGTCCATCTTCTCCACGATCTCCGTCAATGTCTTCAAACTCTCGAATAGCCGATCCGTCTCTTCTTCATTCAGGAAAGAGAGACGTTCCTCAAACAGGCGTCTGAACGAGTCGCGACGTTCGAGTAGGATCTGTTCACCTTTCTCGGTCAACTGATTCCAGATGACCCGACGGTCCCGTTCATCCGGTACGCGTGTGATGTACCCTTCATCAACAAGCTTCGTAATCAAAGGCGTGACGTTCGGTGGGGCAATCGAGAGCGTTTCGCTGATCCTTCCGTTCGTGACGGCTCCTTCATCTTCGATCAGCATCAACAAATGAAAGTGAGAGAAGTTCAAGTTCGGGATTTGAGGAAAATCAGAGCGGCGCAACAATTTTCTTCTTATTAAGGGGACCAGCTTTACGAACTGGTCGGCTGCATCTTGTTTTGGCATATCATATTCACTTCCTAGTCATGTTCTATCTTCATTATACACGACTCACCGCAGCGTGAACGGTCAAACGGGTCGGTGTGAGAAATGCTGCAAACGAATTCGGGCTAGTTTGTCACAATTGATGTAAGCGTTTACATTCATCATACACTACTTTTTCATGAAAACGCATACGATTTTACTAATGGCAACTACAAAAATCAAGGGTTATCAGCAATTGACAAAAAAGTCTTGTGAAATAGTTCACATTGTTGTCACGCACAAAATGCGAAAAACATTGTATTCTATGAATGTGAAGGAAAGCACAAAGTGTTTTCGAAACTGATTCATCCCGTGCCTTCCATCAAGTCAAATCTGTTAAAAGCTCTCACTTATGAGGAGGAAACCAACATGGCAGTTAAAGAGAAAGCAAAAGTGGAAACATCAGCAGAACAAATGGTCGACACGCTCGTCGCTCGTGCCCATACGGCGCTTGATACGTTAATGACGTTTGACCAGGAAAAAATCGACGGGATCGTTCAAGCGATGGCTCTCGCTGGACTTGAACAGCACGTCACACTCGCAAAATTAGCACATACAGAAACAGGTCGCGGTGTATTTGAAGATAAGATGATCAAAAACATCTTCGCGACAGAATATATTTATAACTCACTTCGTGGCGAGAAAACAGTTGGCGTCCTCGAAGACGATGTTCAAAACGGTATTACGTACATCGCTGAACCAGTCGGTGTCGTAGCCGGGGTTACACCTGTCACAAACCCGACTTCAACAACGATGTTCAAAGCGATCATCGCGATCAAAACGCGTAACCCGATCATTTTCGCATTCCACCCATCAGCACAACAATGTTCAAGTGAAGCGGCCCGTGTCCTTCGCGACGCAGCAGTTGCAGCAGGTGCACCGGAAAGCTTGATCCAATGGGTCGAAGTCCCATCACTCGATGCGACAAAAGCACTCATGAACCACCCAGGTGTAGCGATGGTACTCGCGACAGGTGGAGCGGCGATGGTCAAGTCAGCATACTCAACAGGTAAGCCAGCACTCGGTGTCGGTCCTGGTAACGTACCGGCTTATATCGACAAAACAGCGAAAGTGAAACGTGCCATCTCAGACGTCATCCTTTCAAAAACGTTCGACAACGGAATGATCTGTGCATCTGAACAGGCAATCATCGTTGACCAGGAAGTATATGAAGAAGTGAAAGCTGAAATGACAGCTCTCGGTTGCTACTTCTGCTCACCTGAAGAAAAAGCGAAGCTCGAAACACTCGTCATCCGCACGGATACTTGCGCGGTCAACCCGGAAATCGTTGGGAAACCAGCAGCTTGGATCGCTGAAAAAGCAGGTCTCAAAGTTCCAGCTGATACGAAAATCTTGATTGCAGAGCTTGAAACAGTTGGCGCAACAGAACTTCTCTCACACGAAAAATTGAGCCCGGTTCTTGGAGCATATAAAGTACAATCACGTGAAGAAGGTTTCGCAATTGCTGAGAAAATGCTTGAAATCGGTGGTCTTGGTCACACAGCGGTCATCCACTCAACAGATGATGATGCCATCCTTGACTTCGGACTTCGCATGAAAGCTTGCCGAATCATCGTCAACTCACCATCAGCACACGGTGGTATTGGTGACCTTTATAACGAAATGACACCATCCCTTACACTCGGCTGTGGTTCATACGGTAAAAACTCCGTCTCTGAAAACGTGACGGCGAAACATCTACTCAACGTGAAAAAGGTGGCGAGACGTCGCGTGAATATGCAATGGTTCAAAGTTCCTGAAAAAATTTACTTCGAGAAAAACTCAGTGCAATACCTTCAATCGCTCACAACGAAAAAACGTGCGATGATTGTAACGGACGAAATGATGGTCAAACTCGGTTTCGCCGACAAAGTCATCAAAAACTTGCCAGCAGGCGTTGAGTACCGCATCTTCGACCAAGTCGAACCAGACCCATCTGTTGAAACGGTCATGAACGGTGCCGAAGCGATGCGTCACTTCCAACCAGATATGATTATCGCACTTGGTGGTGGATCACCGATGGATGCTGCGAAAGGAATGTGGCTCTTCTACGAACGCCCAGAAGAGAAGTTCTCGAACCTTCGTCAGAAATTCATGGATATCCGTAAACGGACGTACAAGTTCCCGACACTCGGTAACAAATCTATGTTCGTTGCCATTCCGACAACTTCTGGTACAGGATCTGAAGTCACACCGTTCACGGTCATCACAGATAAAAAACGCAACGTGAAATACCCGATCGCTGACTACGCGATTACACCGGACGTCGCAATCGTTGACCCCGAATTCGTCATGACAGTTCCTGCTTCAATCACGGCTGACACAGGGATGGACGTCTTGACTCACGCAATCGAAGCATACGTCTCTGTTATGGCGAACGACTACACGGACGGACTTTGCCTCCGTTCAATCAAGATGATCTTCGACTACCTACCAAAAGCGTATGAAAACGGTAGCGATGCAGAAGCGCGTCAAAAAGTTCACAACGCATCAACAATGGCAGGTATGGCGTTCGCGAACGCGTTCCTTGGTATCAATCACTCGATCGCTCACAAAATCGGTGGAGAGTTCCACGTACCACACGGTCGTACAAACGCAATCTTGATGCCACACGTCATCCGCTACAATGCGACACGCCCATCGAAACTTGCGGCGTTCCCTAAATATGAATCATTCATCGCAGATGAGCGTTACGCTGAAATCGCCCGCTACCTCGGTCTTCCAGCGAGCACGACAGCTGAAGGTGTCGAGTCACTCGTCCAGGCAATCATCGAACTTGGCCAACGCTTGAACATCAAACTCTCGTTCAAAGCACAAGGCATTAAGAAAGCAGATCTCGATGCGAAAGTGGACAAAATGGCAGTCGATGCATTCGAAGACCAATGTACAACGGCTAACCCGAAAATGCCACTCGTTGAAGAGTTGAAAGAAATCATGTACGCTGCTTACGAAGGTGTATAAGTAAAAAACGACTTGATCGAGTCACCCGTTCTAAGGAACGGGTGACTTTTTTCGTGTTCGGTCAAAAAATGCAGAAAGCGTCGACTTTTAACTAGTTTGTAAAAAATTTAAATATACAGACGGTAAATAGCTGAATATAATAATAAATGGAAATTAAATAATCAAATGAATATGGGGAACTGAAAATGATGACTTTATTTAATATGCTTTATTCATTATTCATTGTCTTAGCCTATTTGAACCCGTTTGGGATTGGCTCGGCATATGATACGGCCGCTTATTTTGGTTCGATCGATCGTGACGCGAATAGTTGGGAAAATGCCGATCTTTTCGAATCACTCGGTGCAGATCTCGATTTAGCTATGGAACGGAAGATTCACTACGCCGAACGCCCGACCTACTGGACAGATATTCAGGTTGGGGAAAAATGGTTTGAAGGGTCGACGAGCATGATGTTCGAGCAGCCCTTTGAAGGAGAGGTCATGCATCTTGATTGGGACGATACGGTCAAGGATATAGAGGGTAAAGTAATCGTGCTTCCAATGACGGACTATTCACTTGAACATAGTGAAGAAGCGTACGCGATTGATTATTTTGGTGTCATCAAAAATGATGAAGAAGCCAACCGGTATTTGAATCGGCTCGCAGAGGCAGGTGCTGCAGGGTTCATCATTACGCCTCATGCGAAGGAGCCCGAGAATGACGGGTTCGTGATTACCTCTTATACCTTGCCAATCGCTGGGTCGGGAGTCGATTTAGAGGCGGCAAAACACCTCGAGGATGGGGAAACGGTTCGGGTTGAGCCGTACAAGGAAGACATTCCTTATGTAGAGTTCATACAAACAGGACGGTCGGAACAGGAAGTCATCATCATGTCTCGACTCGAATCGACGTGGCAAAACGCACAATATTTCACAAGTGTCGGTCCCTCGACCGTTCTCTATGAATTGTTGAAAGAGATGGACGGTGAACAGCCGGAACATACGATCCGATACGTGTTCATGAATGGAAACGGTGTTTCAAAAGAATCGAGCGATGACTATTTACAGCAAGTACTCTCAAGGGGGAATGACGTTTCGGCTGTCATTTTACTGGATATTTTAGGGGCGGATGATGAAGAACTGTTTATTCGGACGAACGGAATGAAACGTTATCCTTTTATGGAAGAAGAACCGTTTTCAGGGTTGAACGTGAGACCGCTGTATAGCTCCCCAGGGGAGTTATATGATGAACAAGGATTACCTTTCGTGACGCTCAGTGATTCAATGACTGCGCAATGGGTGAGTCCCGAGTACGATGATCTTGATTATTTATCAACAGATGTGCTCGAAGACCACGTTGATTGGCTAAAAACCTGGCTTCTATCGAATTAATACGCATGCCCTTTCCCACCCAGGGAAGGGCATGTTTTTTTAGATTGCCCGTTTCGGGTATGATAGTAGAGGAGGCGATAAGATGAAACAAGAGATGACGATGACAACAGCATATGGAACCATTGCCGGCACCTTCTTATCCCATGGTGAATCGAGAAAGACGATTGTCATGTTGAGCGGTAGCGGTCCGAGTGATCGGGACGGGAATATGGGAGGGGTCGGGTTCAACACGTATGCGAAATTAGCGGATACACTTTATGACGCAGGCTTCAACGTGTTCCGTTATGACAAACAAGGCATCGGTTCGTCAGACGGTGATTTCAATAAAGTCGGATTGCACGATCTGATCAACGACGCCATCCTTGTCGTCAGTACGATTAAACAATTGGCAGACGTCGAGAAATTGTATATTTTGGGACATAGTGAAGGTGCGGTGATTGCACCGGCGGTTCAACTCGAGACGAAAGCGGACGGGTTGATCTTGCTTTCCGGCTTCAACGATGCCTCAAAAGAGATGTTCCTTTATCAGGCAGACCGACTCGCAAGTGAAATCGAACAGGTGAAGGGAATAAAAGGCTTGTTCTATCGACTGACCGGAGTGCCAAAAAAGGTTCGAAAGCGTCAAGATGATTTGCTCGAGCGTTCTCTTCGAACGAACGTCTCATCCTTCAAATACCGTGGGCAGATCGTCAATGCGAAATGGATTCGCGAGCATGCGACCTACGATGTCCGCGAGCGCTTAAATCATGTCCGGGTCCCTGTCTTGGCGGTAACCGGTGATCGTGACGTTCAAGTGCCGGCAGACCACGTCTATACATTCCAGACGAAAGGGGAAGTAGAGCCGGTCGTGATCGGAAATATGAATCATTTGCTTGTCGAACGGACAAGTCCGCATTCTTTACTCCGCCTTCACAAAGAATACCGTGAATCCATTGACGCACCGATTCATCCAAAACTCGTTCAAACTTTGATTGATTGGTTAAAAACACATTAAAAACAGTCTAAAACGGTCACTATATGACCGTTTTTTGTGTTATAATGATGACATCGTGATGGATAATGAATGTTTTTGAATGATATTAGTTGATTTATTCGTGAAAACGCTTTATATTAAACGTGTGGAGGGAATAAGATGTTAACGAAACAACGACATCAATTGATTTTACAGCGCTTGTCAGAACAAAAGGTCGTCAAACTGAAAGAGCTGGTTGAATTGACGGCATCTTCTGAGTCGACGATCCGACGGGATTTAACGGACCTGGAGGCAGAAGGGTATCTCGAACGTGTCCACGGTGGCGCCACCCTCATCGCAAAACAAGAGGAAGAACCGACGTTTGAAGAAAAGCGTGACCGTTATGTCGATGAAAAAGTCGCGATTGCACGGAAGGCCGCGACATTGATTGAGGACGGCATGTCGATTTATTTGGACGCCGGGACGACGACGCAAGCGATGATTCCTTACTTGAAGGGGCGTCAGATTGTCGTCGTGACGAACAGCTTACCGATCGCAAATGAGTTATTCGATTTAGATTTGAAGACGTTTGTGATTGGTGGCGAGTTGAAGCGATCGACCCAAGCCCTTGTCGGGTATAACGCACGGGAGAGTATGATGAATTATCGTGTGGACATCGCTTTTCTTGGAATGAACGGCATCGACCCGGATGCCGGCTACACGACGCCTGACCCGGAAGAGGCACTTGTCAAAAAAACAGCCATCGAGTTGGCGCAGTCCACTTACGTTCTCGCGGATGAATCGAAAATCGGGAAGCGGTCATTCAGTCGAGTAGCACCACTCGAGGCGGCCGCGTTGATCACAGCCAGTGACGACAGTGCCATTAATTCCATCCAAACAATCACAAAGGTGGTGAATGCGAAATGATTTATACGTTAACACTCAACCCTTCAATTGATTATTATGTGACATTACCAGAAATTATTTTAGGTGAAGTAAATCGAATCCAGGAAACCACGCAACGACCGGGCGGAAAAGGGATCAACGTCTCGATTGTCCTTCGGGAGTATGAAGCAAACTCCGTGGCACTCGGATTTGTCGGTGGAACGACTGGAGATTTCATTAAGCAGGCTTTAATAGAACAAGGTGTGCAAACGAGATTTGTACAGGTGAATGGCAATACGAGAATGAACGTCAAAATTCGGGCAAAAGAAGAAACCGAGTTGAACGCCAGTGGTCCTCAGATTACAGAGAGCGAATTGAATGAACTGAAATCAAGTGTTGAAAACGTACAACAAGGAGACATCGTCGTTCTGGCTGGTAGTATCCCATCCAACTTGCCAAATACGTTGTATCGGACGCTCGCAGAAACGATTCGGGCAAAAGGGGCGGAATTCGTCGTCGATACGACGAAGGAAGCGATGCTTGAAGTGTTGTCACTCGAACCGCTCATGATTAAACCGAACCACCATGAACTCGGTGAATTGTTCGACACAGACATTCAAACGTTCGAACAGGCCCTCCCATACGCTGAACAGTTGGTTCATCGCGGAGCCAAAAACGTCATCGTATCCTTTGCGGGCGATGGGGCGTTGCTTGTCAATTCGGAAGGTGCCTTTACGGCCAATACACCGAAAGGGAAGCTCGTCAACTCGGTCGGTGCGGGTGATTCACTCGTCGCAGGATTCGTTGCAAACGTGAATTCTCGTGGGGCCAAAGAAGCGTTCCGTTATGCGGTTACGACAGGGAGTGCATCAGCCTATACGTTTGGTCTATGCAAGAAAGAACAGATTGATCGGTTAATCGATGAAGTGTTGGTCAAACCCCTTACACGAATGGAGGAAACTACATGAAAATCACGGACTTACTCCAACGCGATACGATTCAGTTGAATCTTCGCAGTGGTTCAAAGCGTGAGGTCATTGAGGAATTGGTCGATGTCCTCGACCACGCAGGGAAATTACACGACCGGGATGGCTATCGGGACGCCATTCTCCAACGGGAGAATGAAAGTACGACCGGTCTTGGCGAAGGGATTGCCATTCCCCATGCGAAAACCAAAGCGGTCAAGGCACCGGCCATTGCGTTCGGCCGCTCGAGTGGAGTCGATTACGAAGCGTTGGATGGACAACCGAGCCGATTGTTCTTTATGATCGCCGCTGGAGAAGATGCGAACAACGAACATTTGGAGACCCTTTCAAAGCTATCGGTCTATTTGATGGACCCGGCATTCCAAGAGCAATTGTATGCGGCAAATTCTGAAAGCGATGTCATCCGGGCGATTGAAGAAAAAGAGGCAGTTGAAGAAAAGCCCGATGTGGTTAAACCGATTCATGAGGAAGGACCCTTTATAGTAGCCGTGACCGCTTGCCCGACAGGTATTGCCCACACGTATATGGCGGCAGACAGCCTGAAGCAAAAGGCGGAAGCCATGGGCGTGGACATGAAGGTCGAGACGAACGGTTCGACAGGTGTAAAAAATGAGTTGACTGCAGAAGATATCAAACGTGCCACAGCCGTCATCGTCGCAGCAGACAAAGCCGTCGAGATGGACCGTTTCGCCGGAAAACGGGTGATTGAAGTCCCGGTCGCTCAAGGGATCCGCAAACCGGAAGAACTGATCAATCGTGCTTTGAAGCAGGATGCCCCAGTTTACACGGCCAACCCGTCAGGCGAAGGGAAAAAAGAACAACGGACAGGAATCTACAAGCATTTGATGAGCGGGGTTTCCGCGATGCTCCCGCTCGTCGTTGCAGGCGGTCTATTGATTGCCATCAGTTTCTTCTGGGGCATCAATTCGGCCAACCCTGACGACCCGTCCTACAACGAGTTTGCGGCTCAGTTGATGACAATCGGCGGAGCGGCGTTCGGCTTCCTCGTCCCGATTCTGGCAGGTTTCATTGCCATGTCGATCGCGGATCGTCCAGGTCTCGCTCCAGGTCTCGTCGCAGGTCTCTTGGCGAACCAAGGGAACGCAGGCTTCCTCGGTGGTCTCATTGCCGGTTTCTTGGCCGGTTACGTGGTGTTGTTCTTGAAGAAAGCATTGGCAAAGCTGCCAAACTCGCTGGAAGGACTCAAACCTGTCCTCCTCTATCCATTACTCGGTTCGTTCATCTCAGGGATGATCATGTTGCTCGTTGTCAATGAACCGATCGCTGCACTCATGACATGGTTAATGGATACGTTAAACAGCATGAGCGGGGCAAATGCCATCCTTCTCGGGGTAATCGTCGGAGGAATGATGGCGGTCGATATGGGTGGTCCGATCAACAAGACCGCTTACGTCTTCGGTACAGCTGCATTGACAGCAGGAAACCAGGAAGTCATGGCTGCCGTCATGGCTGGCGGGATGGTACCGCCACTCTTGGTCGCACTCGCCTCGACTGTGTTCGCCCGTCAAAAATTCTCAAAACAAGAGCGTGAAGCCGGAAAGACGGCGTATATCATGGGAGCATCGTTCATCACAGAAGCGGCGATTCCATTTGCAGCAGCAGACCCGATTCGTGTCCTACCGTCTGCGATTCTCGGTTCCGCCATCGCCGGTGGCTTATCGGCCTTCTTTACGATTCAATTACCTGCTCCACACGGTGGAATCTTCGTTTTCCCTCTCCTTGAAGGGGCTGGAAATGTCGTCATGAGCATGGGGCTCTATGCACTTGCGATTGTGACCGGAGCGCTAGTCGGTGCGCTTCTTCTCTCATTCTTGAAGAAGCCACTCACGACTACAACGACCGTCCAAACGAAAGACGTCGCTTGATGGAAGCGCAAGATTGAAAAATAGTGTTCACTTTATAGTCTGCTCAGCGTGTACTGGGCAGACTTTTTTTGATTCGCTATTCGGATGATGACGTAGGAAAATCAGTCTGAACCTGGATTGTAACTTGGGGATTTGTGGTAAACTATTTGTATATAAATCGGGTAGGAGGGGGTATCGATGGTCATTCGGGTGGCCAAGGCGAATGACGCCTACGGCATGGCTAGAGTTCGTGTGCTCGGTTGGCGCACGACGTATCGGGGAATCGTGCCGACCGAGCATTTACTGAAGATGTCCTCTGGTGCGATTGAGTGGGCCGATCGTATTCGTACAGCGATCAATCATCGGGAGGCACATGGTTACGTCGCGGTATATGACGATGAGATTGTAGGTTTTGTACTTTACGGTGAAGAACGAACCGGGGAGTATCCGGACCACAAAAACGAAGTATACGCCATTTATATTTTAGAAGAGCATCAAGGGAACGGGATCGGGTCAAAGCTGCTTGAACATGCGGTCCAATCCATGTGCGGGGCAGGCTTGCTCATTTGGTCGCTTGAGCTCAATCCATATCGGTCGTTTTATGAGCAGAAAGAGGGACAAATCATCGATACGAAAGACCGGATAATCGGAGAGCTATCGCTCCGGGAAGTGGCGTACGGATGGGAAACCGCACACCATGATGCAATCGTCGGGGCATAAGATTACGGACTGTGGGCAACATTTGTTGCGTTACAGTCTTTTTTGTTTCTGTCCTCTATTCCCTTCCGAAAATAATCAGTCAAATTGACTTGACGTTCTAAATTATTGATTTAAGCAATATCTTTTGGAGAGAGAATGGACAGAGTGAAGGGTGAACACACACGGGCAGGCGAGACTCCTGAGGGAACAGCAAGCAAAGGGAGACCCAACAGCGACGAAGTTGCGATGCGGCTCCCTTTGCTTGCCCCTAGGAAAGCGAGCCATGCCCGGATTGGGCACAATAAAAGACCGTAGACATGAATTTTGTCTACAGTCTGAAGGGATGACGCAACGACGTTATATGAATATTTTTTTATAAGATCGGACTCAGTAGGCGGGAGACGCCTTCACGCAGGCGAACCGTCCACTTGCGACTCTCATAATCTTCCGCCGTATATTTCCGACAGACGGCCGTGTCACTTTCGAATAAGGAAACGAGTTCGAGTGCGACCCGTTCATCATAGATGACCGCATTGACTTCGAAGTTCAAGCGGAAACTTCGTGCGTCCAGGTTCGTCGTACCGACCGTCGCGATTTCGTCATCGACGACGAGTGTCTTCGCATGAAGGAAGCCATCATCATACATATAGACGTTCGCACCATAATCAAGGAGCTCGCCTAAGAATGACAGGGATGCCCACATGACGAACGGGTGATCCGGCTTACCGGGAATCATAATGTCCATCTGAATCCCGGCCAACAACGCCATTTTACAGGCATCCATAAAGCTTGTGTCCGGAATGAAGTAAGGGGTCTGAATGATGACCCGATGCTTCGCGGACATGATCATCTTTACCATCATGTTTTTCAGATGTTCCGTGTCCGAGTTCGGTCCACTCGTGACAATCTGCATCGGCGACTGGTCCTGTATCTCGTGGCGGGCAAAACAAAACGTGTTCTCCGGGTCATGATCGCGATGACCGGAGTAATTCCAGTCGAGGATAAATCGGTGCTGGAGATGGTAGACGACGTCACCTTCGACACGCAGATGAGTATCACGCCAGTAACCGAATTTGTCGACAAGACCTAAATATTCGGTCCCGACATTGAATCCTCCAACATATCCGATTTTTCCGTCGATGATGACGACTTTCCGGTGATTACGGTTGTTCAGTTTAAAATTAATGAGTCCGAGCGTCGGCGGGAAGAACACACGGACTTCACCTTCGTTGGCAATCAGTTCTTTAAAATCGGAGTGGCGCAAACTGCGTGAACCGACAGCATCGTAGAGCAGACGAACTTTGACGCCTGCTTTGGCCCGTTCGATCAATTCTTTGAGGAGTGCCTGACCTAAGGCGTCTCTTTGAATGATATAGTACTGGATATTGATTTCGGTCTCGGCCTGCCGGATATCCTGCATGAGCTCTTTAAACTTTTGCTCCCCGTCGTGTAAAATCATCGATTGATTATGAACGCTGACGAGCGATTTGGCCGAGCGCAGGTTCATCTCGATTAATTGTTCATATTTTTCTAAGAGCGGGAGTTCGAGCAGTGGATCCTGTTTTCGAATTTGTTCAATCTGCGTCTCGACCTGTAAAGAATGAAACGAACGTTCCTCCACGCTCAAATTATAAAAGTTATCCTTTTTCAGCTGACGCCCGAGAAACAGATAGATGATAAATCCGAGGATCGGCAAGAAAAAAAGAACAAGCAGCCAAGCCCAAGTGGCACCAACATCCCGACGTTCCGCAAAGATGACGGCTAAAGCAAATAATACGTTCAATATGAGGACACCATACAGTGCCCAACTTAAAATGACCGTCCAATCCAACAACATGCACCCCTCTACAACGATATGTAGCTTAATCATACCCCAATTTCGGGAATAGATAGCTATCAAATGAAATAGGGGGAGAGACGAATGAATATGGAAGTCGTTTGGAAAAAGGGAATGGCGTTCGAGACGCATACACCTTCCGGTCATCACGTGACGCTTGATGCGTCTGAAGAAGTTGGTGGACAGGACACCGGTCCGAGACCGACGGAGATGTTGTTACATGCGACCGCATCGTGTACTGGGATTGACATCGTGAGCATCCTGCATAAAATGCGACTCCCGCTCGAGTCGTTCGAGATGAAACTGGACGGGATTCGGGCAACGGAGCATCCGAAACGGTTCACGGCCATCCATATCCTCTATATATTCGAGGGGGATATGCCGGAAGAACGGGTGCGTCGTGCCATCGAACTGTCCGTCGACCGTTATTGCTCGGTATCCCATAGTTTGAATGCCGAATTGACGTATAGCTATCAGTTAAACGGAGGGGAAGTGACCCCATTCAAAACATTTTAAGCAGGATGGTTGAAATGGGTCGAACATGTCCGTTATATTTGTATTTCAAATACTGTATAACTAAAGGAGGACGTTATGATTCGACTCGCGACGAAGCGCGATGTGAACAGCATCGCGAACCTAATCGAACAACGAGCCGTAGCGCTAAATAAACAAGGTAGCGACCAATGGATCGAGTATTTAGAACAAGATCTCGTGGAACGTGTTCGTACAGATATTATAGAAGGAAGCGTCTATGTGTATGAACATGAAAATGACGTGCTTGCATCGATTGCCTTGTTACCACCAGATGAATGGGATCATAATCTCTGGGACGATGGAGAACGCGGTCAATATATCCACCGCATCGTCGTCAGTGAAAAATTAAAAGGACGCGGTGTCGGTCAGCAACTGATGCAACACGTTCTGAACGAGGCAGATGGAGAGGAACCGATCCGGTTGGACTGTGTGGCCCATAACGATTTTCTAAATAGTTACTACCCACGTTTTGGATTTGTCTTCGTCGATTCACGAAACGGGTATAATACATTCGAATATTGTGTAGATGAAAGCATGAGTGCATAAGGGTCGAATGACCCTTTTTTTGTTATACTGAAGAACGAAGATTGAACTACCCCCACCTACGCTTCGCTTAGAGGTGGAGGATTCCTGAGTTATCCGACCTAACGGTCGAAACCTGATCAGGCTAACCCCG
>NZ_JACSKZ010000001.1 GCF_018617875.1 Exiguobacterium algae | reverse complement strand
CGGGGTTAGCCTGATCAGGTTTCGACCGTTAGGTCGGATAACTCAGGAATCCTCCACCTCTAAGCGAAGCGTAGGTGGGGGTAGTTCAAATAGGTAGACCGGATGCGGTCAGTAAATTGTGGTGACAGGTCATCATCGCAGTCCCTTGCGCCTCAATCGTTGCTCGAATCGGACAAAGGGTAGTAATTCGGGTGCGATTTCCTCATAATAGGGAGTGTAAGCGAATACATCTTAAAGGAGGAGACACACATGCGTTTTTTCATTGATACGGCGAATGTGGAAGACATCAAGAAAGCCCATCAAATGGGTGTAATCGGGGGCGTGACGACGAACCCTTCACTCGTTGCGAAAGAAGGTGTGGACTTCCATACACGGCTTCGTGAAATCTGTGAGATCGTGGGGGATCTTTCAGTCAGCGCGGAAGTTATTGCACTTGATGCGAAGGGTATGGTGGAAGAAGGAAAGGAACTTGCCGCGATCGCGCCGAATATTACGGTGAAGGTACCGATGACACCGGACGGGATGGAAGCGGTGAAGCAGTTCAAAGAACTCGGAATCAAAACGAATGTCACACTCATTTTTAATGCGAACCAGGCCCTTTTGGCGGCTCGCGCGGGTGCGTCATACGTGTCGCCGTTTATCGGACGACTCGATGACATCGGACAAGACGGTCTTGAACTCGTGGAGACGATTGCGAACATCTTTGCGATTCACGGCATCGAGTCAGAAATCATCGCGGCGTCAGTCCGTCATCCTGTCCATGTGACGAAAGCGGCCCTTCTTGGAGCTGACATTGCGACAGTTCCATACAAAGTCATCGAACAAATGATGAAACATCCGCTCACAGACAAAGGGATTGAGCAGTTCTTGGCGGATTGGAACAACGCTCAGTCTAAATAAGTCCGTCGTAGAAAGGTTTTGATCAACGTGGAAATTTTGCATATCGTTGGACAGCAAAAGCTAGAAGGAACAGTGGAAATCAGCGGGGCGAAGCAGAGTGCCTTACCTTGTCTCGTCGCGTCACTGCTGACAGAAGAACCGGTCACCATTGAAAACGTTCCAGCCATTGAAGACGTGGAAGTGATGATCGGGCTATTGCAAGAACTCGGCGTTCGGGTTGAACGTGACGGGGAGCGGATGACGTTTCATTCGAATGAAGCAGTCGCGATGCCGCTCCTCGGTTCAGAAACGAGAAAAGTGCGCGCCGCTGTCTATTTGCTCGGTGTATTTGCCGCGCGTTTTGGGAAAGGCGCAGTCGGTTTACCTGGGGGATATGCGATTGGTCCACGACCGATTGATCTGCATTTAAAGGCGCTCGAACGACTCGGTATCCACGTAGAGAATGAATCGGGTCTCTACCATGTCCGAGTCGAAGAGCTCGCCGGAAGTCGCATTTATTTAGACCTGCGCTCGTTCGGTGCGACGGTGAGCGCCATGCTCGCCGCCGTTCTCGCGAAAGGGACGACCGTGATTGAAAACGCGGCCTGTGACCCCGAAGTCGTCGATGTTGCAACGATGCTGACATCGATGGGGGCACATGTCAGCGGGGCCGGGACCGACGAGATTCGCATCAAAGGCGTCGACAAGCTGCATGGGTGTACGCATTCGCTCATTCCAGACCGGCTAGAGGCCGCCACATACATGATTTATGGAGCCGTGGCGGGGGAAGTCACGGTGCAACCCGTGATTCCGACTCACTTAGAAGGTGTCATCCAAAAGTTGATCGACTTTGGGGCAGACATTGAGGTGGGCGAAGAGTCGGTTACGGTCCGGGCGAATCAGTTCCTGCCGACGGATATACGGGTGTTTCATTATGCCGGGTATCCGAGCGACCTTCAGCCGATTATGTCGGCAGCCCTGCTAAAAGCTGACGGGACAAGTGTCGTCACGGACAAACTGTATGCCCAGCGTTTCCGTCATATCGCGGAGATGCGTCGGATGAATGCGCAAATAACGTTAGAAGACGCGTCGGCCGTCATTCGTGGCGGGAACCAGCTGGCGACAGCGGAAATGGAGAGTTCGGATGCGCGAAGTGCAGCCGCGCTCGTGCTATCTGCTTTACAAGCGGGGGGAGAGTCGACGGTCATCTATGCGGAGAAGTTGAACAATTCATATGTCGACTTTGTCGGCAAATTAAAACAGCTCGGAGCTCTCGTTTGGGTGGAAGAGGAGACCGAGTAACAAAGGGGAGATTTCGGGTGGAACGAAGTTTATCGATGGAATTGGTCCGGGTGACAGAGGCGGCTGCGCTCGCCTCGGCCCGTTGGATGGGGAGAGGTTTAAAGATCGAAGCGGATGACGCTGCGACAACGGCGATGCGTGACGTGTTCGACACGATTCCGATGAAAGGGATCGTCGTCATCGGGGAAGGCGAGATGGACGAGGCACCGATGCTCTATATCGGTGAGAAAGTCGGGAATGGCTATGGCTCGCGTCTCGATGTCGCCGTCGACCCGCTCGAAGGGACGAACATCGTCGCAACCGGGACATGGGGCGCACTCGCTGTCTTGGCTGTTGCGGATGCGGGAGACTTACTCCATGCGCCGGACATGTACATGGATAAGATCGCGGTCGGACCGGAAGCGGCAGGTCTCGTCAGTTTAAACAACTCTATTGAAGAAAACATCGAGATCGTGGCGAAAGCGAAAAATAAAAACCCCGAAGACGTCGTGGTGACGATCTTAAATCGAGATCGCCATCAAGAAATCATTCAGCGTGTCCGCGATACCGGGGCGCGCATCAAGTTGATTCCTGACGGCGATGTGGCGGCAGCGATCAACACGGCCTTCTCCAAAACCGGGGTCGATTTGCTTCTCGGGTCAGGCGGGGCGCCGGAAGGCGTGATTGCGGCGGTCGCGATGAAGTGTCTCGGGGGAGACTTCCAAGGTCGTCTCTTACCGGAAGACGAAGCGCAAAAGCAGCGCTGTCATGACATGGGGATTGAGGATACGGATAAGATTCTGCTCCTCGATGACCTCGTCAAAGGAGAAGACTGTATTTTTGCAGCGACGGGTGTGACCGATGGCGAGCTGTTAAGAGGAGTCCAGTTCACCTCACAGGGCGGGCAGACTCACTCTGTCGTCATGCGGGCAAAATCGGGAACAGTCCGGTTCGTCGAAGGGAACCACTCGTTGAAGAAAAAACCGAAGATGGTCATGAAACCAGAATAACCGATTGCCGTGGACGAACATTCGTCTGCGGCTTTTTAGTTATGAACACATCAAAACGGGAATGGGAAGGCAGGAGGTGTGACCGATGATTGAAGTGGAATCACTGGTGAAGACGTACGGAGAGGTCGCCGCAGTGGATGAGGTATCCTTTTCCGTAAGAGAAGGGGAAATCTTTGCGTTTTTAGGGCCGAACGGGGCGGGAAAGTCGACAACCGTGCAGATGTTGACGACGCTCGTCCGTCCGACGGCAGGACGGGCCGAAGTGAATGGATTCGATGTGGTGAAACAGGAAAAAGACGTCCGGCTATCCATCGGGGTCGCACTGCAAGAGACGGGAATCGATAAAGTGTTGACCGGTCGAGAACTCCTGGTCCTTCAAGGTCGTCTGTTCAAGATGTCGAAAGAGGAAGCAGAAAAACGGGCGGAGGAGCTCCTGGCGATTGTTTCCCTGACGGAAGCGGCAGACCGGCGTAGCGGCACGTATTCTGGCGGGATGCGGCGCCGGCTGGATTTGGCGCTTACACTTGTCCATCGTCCGACCGTCCTTTTTTTGGATGAACCGACGACGGGACTCGACCCGGCCAGTCGCATCGAGATTTGGAATGAGGTACGTCGATTAAATCAAGAGTTTGGGACGACCATTTTCTTGACGACTCAATATTTAGAAGAGGCGGATGAACTCGCCGACCGGATTGCGATCATCAATCACGGGAAAATTGTGAGTGAGGGGACCGCGGATGAGTTGAAGCGACTGGTTGGTGGGGAGACGATTGCCATGGCGTTTCAAGACGCAACGGATGCAAAGCGGGCGGCGGAGCGGTTTGGTCATGAGGCGGAAGGGACGAACGTCTCGTTCGAGCTGAAACAGTATACGTTGATGGACGTCATTCGTTCCTTAGATGAAGCTGGTTTACAGCCGGAGCGCTTGACCGTGAAACAACCGTCACTTGACGATGTCTTCTTGAAAGTGACCGGTGAATCGTACGAAGGAGGCGAGATCCGTGTGGACTGAGACGTGGTTGTTTACGAAACGGAGCTTGTTGACGACGATCCGGAACCCTTTTTCATTTATTCCGAACTTATTGATCTCGGTCTTTTTCCTTCTCGTCTACACGAGCGGATTATCGAGTGTCGCCTCATTGCCGCAGTTTGAAGGGAGCGACTACTTGAACTTCATCTTGCCGGTATCCATCGTTTCGGGTGCGGTCGGAGGTGCGGGCGGTACCGGACAAGCGCTCGTCCGGGATATTGAGAGTGGGTATTTTGCCCGACTGCTGTTGACCCCGGCGACACGGACGGCCATCGTGCTCGGTCCGATGATTGCGGGCATGCTGCAACTGTTCGTTCAGACGCTGCTAATTTTCAGTGTCGCCTTTTTGCTCGGCTTGACGATTCCGGTCGGTGCACCAGGATTCTTTTTCACCGTGCTGCTTGCGATTGGTTTCGGCTTAGGGTTTGCCGGTTACTCGGTCGGGGTCGCCTTGAAGACAAGGAACGCCCAGGCGGCCCAAGCGGGCACCTTGCTCTTTTTCCCGCTCATCTTCTTATCGACAACATTCGTTCCAAAAGAGTTGATTGAGGCGGAGTGGCTGAAAGTAGCGGCGACGTTCAATCCGACAACGTATATTTTCGAAGGGATGCGGGCTGTCTTGACCCAACCCGAGATCGATTGGGGAGCGCTGTCAGCTGGACTGGCGGTCGCTGGAACGATGAGCCTCATCATGATCGTGTTTGCCGCGACGAACGCCCGAGGCGCGCTGAAGCAAAAATAAAAACGACTCGGTTCCCATGAACCGAGTCGTCGTTGATTTTTTAGAGGTAAGTCCCGGCACCGACGTAACGGGCGCCCCAGTAACCTGATCTGAAGCTCGCGTATTTCACGCCGCCTGTTTCTGAGTTGATCATTTGTGTTTGGCTAAGTGCCATACCGACGTGGTGAATCGTTCCGCCTGAATGGGAGAAGAAGACGAGGTCTCCAGCCTGAATAGAAGACGTCGAAATTTTCTTCGCACTTGCGTATTGCTGACGAGAAGAGCGTGGAAGTGTTTTTCCGATTGCTTTCTTGTAAACATAGCCCGTGTAGCCAGAGCAGTCAAAACCAGAAGTTGTCGTTCCGCCGTAACGGTAAGGTGTGCCGAGGTATTTTTTTGACTCGGCGACAAGTTTCGAACGGACGCTCGAAGACGATGTTGAAGCAGTTGCCTTCGAAGTCGTCGATGTATTTGGCTTCAAGTATGAATATTTTGAAGCCGCTGAGATGTAAGCTGCCTTGCCTTGGTAGTTGATTTTATAGAACGCCCCGACTTTACCGAGGTATGTGTAACGTTGTCCTTTATTCATCTTTCCGATGACTTGTGAAGCGTAAGAAGCCGACGAGCGGATGCTCACCCCGTTCATTTTCGAATAAGCGAACGTCGGAACAGTCGGTTGCGATGTCGAAGTGGTCGACATTTTGGAAACGGTTGACGTCCGTGGCTTCAAGTAAGAATATTTCGAAGACGCAGAGATGTAACTCGCTTTGCCTTTATAATTAATTTTGTAAAACGATCCGGTTTTACCGAGGTATGTATAGCGTTGCCCTTTGTTCATCTTTCCAACGACTTTTGAAGACGAGTAGGACGGGGCTGTTCGGATATTCAAACCGTTCACTTTCGAGTAAGCAAAGGTGCCTGTTGCGGCTTCTGCTTGTTCACCGGTTGTGAACGCAAGACCCGAGAAAGCGACAGCGGCAGCGATGACGATGGATGCAATACGCTTAAACATAATGTAATTCCCTCCGTTTTTTAATAAGACCAGACCTATATGACTCAACTATCTGAATGTACGATTTTCAAGCACATCAAAGGGGTGAATAATACCCGATTTAGTGTGCAAATAAACTATATCATGTGGGTGTACACGAACATTTTTCAATAACAAGACAAAAAAGCGTTTTCTTGTAACACGATTGAAACAATATGTGGATATAACTCTTCTTTTGTTACAATGTCGCAGAAAGACGTGTGAGTTTTTGAGAATAAGGGAAATGAGGCGGGAGTACGTCGATTTTCAACCGTGACGACTCTGCAAAAATGTGGTTAGATGATTGCAGACAGCTCAAGTATGATGAACGATAGAATGATGTAGAAAGATAGGTGACTTGAATGAGTCAACAGACTGAACCGAACAAAAATTACACACTCCGTGAACTCGAGACGAAGACGTTGAAAGAACTTTATGAGATTGCGAAAGAAGTCAACGTCCCGAACTATCGAGAGGCTCGTAAACGCGAGTTAATGTTTCGAATTTTAAAGTCGCAAGCTGAATCGAAGGACCTTTATTTCCTCGAAGGCATATTGGAAATCATTCCTCCGAATCCACAGTCCCAAAATGATGGGGGCTTTGGCTTCCTCCGTCCGATCAACTATTCCCAGTCATCCGAAGATATTTATATCGCGGCCTCACAAATCCGTCGCTTCAATCTGCGTAACGGAGACCTTGTCACTGGAAAAGTACGTAAGCCAAAAGAAAATGAACGATTCCAAGGATTGCTCAGTGTCGAAGCGGTCAATGGAGAGTCGACGGAATCGACACGCTCTCGTGATTATTTCCCGGCGTTAACCCCGATTTACCCGGAACAGCAGATGGTGCTCGAGACCGAACCGAACCACTTGTCTGTGCGTGTCATGGACATGATTGCACCCGTCGGATTCGGTCAACGCGGATTGATTGTCGCTCCGCCGAAAGCCGGGAAGACATCACTCTTAAAAGAAATCGCGAACTCGATTACGACGAACCATCCAAATGTCGAGTTGATCATCTTACTCATCGATGAGCGGCCGGAAGAAGTGACCGATATTCAGCGTTCCGTCCCAGGGGCGGATGTTGCCTTCTCGACGTTCGATGAGACACCGGAGAATCATGCACGCATCTCTGAACTGGTCCTCGAACGGGCGATGCGCTTGGTCGAACATAAAAAAGACGTCGTCATCCTGCTCGACTCGATCACGCGATTGACCCGTGCCTATAACTTATCGGTCCCACCGAGCGGTCGGACGCTATCCGGCGGGATCGACCCGGCGGCGTTCCACAAACCGAAGAAGTTCTTTGGTGCGGCCCGGAACATCGAGGACGGCGGCAGCTTGACCATTTTAGGGACGGCGCTCGTCGATACCGGCTCGCGGATGGACGACGTCATTTACGAAGAGTTCAAAGGGACCGGGAACATGGAACTTCACCTCGATCGGAAATTGGCGGAACGTCGGATCTTCCCTGCGATCGATATTCGTCGCTCAGGTACCCGTAAAGAAGAGCTCCTGCTCGGGAAAGACGAACTCGACACACTTTGGACAATCCGTCGCACCATGAACGAGTCGCCGGACTTCGTGGAACAATTCTTACGTCGTGTGCGTGAGACGAAGACAAATCTCGAGTTTTTCGCGGCGCTCGAAGCGGATAAGAAAAAGAGTCGCCGTCCCGTGAAAAAAGCGAAAACGGACTTGTAAATCACATACTGGGGTGCTATTATATTCTAGTGAACTTTCTCTAGGTTGAAAGAATACTTAGGGCCGAAGGAGTTGAAAAGCAATGAAACAAGGAATCCACCCAGAATACCGTAAAGTCGTATTCATGGACTCGACGACAGAATTCAAATTCATCAGTGGTTCAACTCGTTACTCTAACGAGACAATCACAATGGAAGATGGAAATGAGTACCCACTCATCCGTGTCGATGTATCTTCTGACTCGCACCCGTTCTACACAGGTCGCCAGAAATTCGCATCTGCGGACGGTCGTATCGAGCGCTTCAACAAGAAGTACAAACGTTAATCGTCAAGTTGTATGCACACCGCCTAGGGATTGCCCTTGGCGGTTTTTTGTTTACAGGACTCGGGTAAAGAGACGAAATAATGTCGTTAGGGGGCCAACATGGAATTCATACTTATTAGTATCAGCTTATTGATCGGGGTCGGCATCATGTCACAATGGCTGGCTTGGCGATACCAAATTCCAGCCATCATCATTATGACAGTAGCGGGGGTCATCGCTGGACCCATCCTAGGTCTGTTCGATCCGCGTGTGCTGCTCGGTGATTTATATAGTCCAATCATTTCCTTCGCGGTCGCGATCATTTTGTTCGAAGGGAGTCTTGGGCTTCATTTTATTGAAATCAACCAATTCCGAAAATCGATCGTCAGAATCGTGACGATCGGGGTCGCCTTATCGTTTGTCGGAGCGTCTTTGTTGATCCAGTATGTCGGAGGGTTACATTGGGTCGTCGCCTGGACGATGGGGGCACTCTTCGTCGTGACTGGACCGACCGTCGTCATTCCGTTGCTCAGGCAGGCCCATTTGAAAGACCGCGTCGGGGCGATCTTGAAATGGGAAGGGATCATCGTGGACCCGGTTGGTGCCTTGCTCGGCCTGTTCGTCGTCCGTTTAGGCTATATCGTCTATGAGAGCATGGACTTATGGACGCAGCTCTTGTTTGCAGGGGCTTGTATTGTCGGGATCGGCCTCGGCTATATTTTTGGTCACGTCTTGATGGGCTGGTTCGTCGGTGAAAAAGTTCCTCGTTACTTGCGGGCTTCTGTCACACTGACGGCGGTGCTCGTGCTGTTCTCGCTGAGCGAACTCATGATGCATGAAGTCGGGTTGCTTGCCGTGACAGCGATGGGGATGACGATGGCGAACACGAAGCATCGCGATGAAGAAATTATCGAAGAATTGCAATCGTTCAAGGAGGACATCTCGATTTTGCTCATCTCATCCGTCTTCATCTTGTTGACGGCCTCGCTCTCGCGCGAGGAATTGATGAACATCTTCCAGTGGCCGCTCTTGTTGACAATCGCCGGGATCTTATTCCTTGTCCGTCCGATTGCGATTTATTTATCGACGATTCGAACAGACCTCCCGCTCGCAGAACGCGGCTTTATCGGATGGATCGCCCCGCGTGGGATTGTCGCCATGACGGTGGCGGGGTTCTTCGCGGAAGAAGTGGCCCATCTCGGGATCGAAGATGCAAAACAAATGTTGCCGCTCACCCTTGGCCTCGTCTTTATCTCAGTCGCGCTTCACGGGTTGACGATTCGCCCGCTCGCGCGCAAGCTGAGATTGATTGATGTGAAAAAAGAAGCGGATGCGGAAGAAGAACGGAATTAAAGGGAATAGCTAATTTTTGTAAGAAGTCAACCCTTTTCCTAAACGAGAAAGATAGGTATAATCGGATAGCGATTATCGATGGAGAGGGCGAAGAGAAATGATGCATGTGACGAACCGCTATGGTTGGATTGAAGTAATTTGTGGGAGTATGTTTTCAGGGAAGTCGGAGGAATTGATTCGTCGAGTCCGCCGGGCTCATTATGGAAAAATTCCGGTTCAAGTGTTCAAACCAGCAATCGATGACCGGTATCATGAGGAGAACGTCGTCTCACATACCGGAAATTCGGTCGTGGCCGTCCCGGTCGGCTCTAGCCAAGACTTATATGACGCGGTGAAGGAAGAGACCCAGGTCATCGCGATTGATGAAGTGCAATTTTTCGATGAAGGCATCGTTGATGTCATCGAACAACTGGCTTCTGAGGACAAACGTGTGATTTGTGCGGGCCTTGACATGGACTTCCGTGGTGAGCCGTTCACGATGATGCCGGAACTTTTATCGCGCGCTGAATTCGTCACGAAGTTGCAGGCAATCTGTTTGTCGTGTGGCGCACCGGCCTCACGAACACAACGACTGATCGATGGAGACCCTGCCCGCTATGAAGACCCGGTCATTTTGGTCGGTGCTTCAGAATCATATGAACCACGGTGCCGTCATTGTCATGACGTCCCGAACAAACCACGGCCGGTCCGCCATACGGTGGCTGACTGAGTGAACGACGAACCGCCTCTGGCGGTTCGTTTTTTGATATACTGAAGAGAGTTTGATTTGACGGAGAAAGGACGGATCATCATGTTTGACCGTTTGAGTGTATTGGAAGAACGATATATCCAATTGAATGAAATGCTCGCTGACCCTGAAGTGCTCAGCGATTCGACAAAATTGAGACAGTATTCAAAAGAACAGGCCCAGTTGGAAGAAACGGTCCAAGCGTATCGCCTGTACAAAGAGAAAAGCGAGGCGTATAAAGAAGCGAAGCTCATGCTGGAAGACCGGACGATGGATGCAGATATGCGCGAGCTGGCAAAAGAAGAGATGACGCTTCTCGAGCCGGAAGTGAAAGAGCTCGAAGCGAATCTCCGGATCTTGTTGCTCCCGAAAGACCCGAATGACGACAAAAACGTCATCGTTGAAATCCGCGGTGCAGCCGGAGGGGACGAGGCGGCGCTGTTTGCGGGCGACTTATATAAAATGTATACACGTTTCGCGGAACGTCAAAATTGGAAAACTGAGCTGATTGATGCGAACTATACCGAGCTCGGCGGCTTCAAAGAAGTGACGTTCATGATCAACGGGGCAGGCGCCTATTCGAAGCTGAAGTTTGAAAATGGGGCGCATCGCGTCCAACGGGTCCCTTCTACCGAGTCGGGTGGCCGGATCCATACATCGACGGCGACGGTGGCGGTATTGCCGGAAGCAGAAGACGTTGAAGTCCATATCGATATGAAAGACGTCCGGGTCGATACGTTTACGTCATCCGGTCCAGGCGGACAATCGGTCAACACGACCCAGTCGGCCGTGCGATTGACGCATATCCCGACCGGTCTCGTCGTCTCCTGTCAGGATGAGAAGTCCCAACATAAAAACAAAGACAAAGCAATGAAGGTCCTTCGGGCGCGCCTATATGACAAAATGCAGAGCGAGCATATGGAAGAACTATCGGCGCAACGGAAGTCGGCTGTCGGGACAGGAGACCGTTCGGAACGGATCCGGACCTATAACTTCCCGCAAAGCCGTGTTACGGATCATCGGATCGGGTTGACGCTGCAAAAGCTCGACCGGGTGCTCGCAGGCGAACTTGAAGATATCATTGACGCCTTGATCATGGACGAGCAGGCACGTCTGATGGAGGATGCGGAATGACACGAATCGCCGCAGCACTTAAACAGACCGAGCAAACGCTCGCCGAAGCGGGGAGAGACCCGGCAGCGGCGGAGTGGTGGCTCATGCATGTCCTCGAAGTTGACCGGACCGGGCTACTCGTACGATTGTCAGAAGAACTGCCTGAAGCGTCGGAGTCGGTCTTTCAAGAAGGGGTGAAACGTTTGTTGCAGGGAGAGCCGGTCCAGCATTTGATTGGACGGGCCCCTTTTTACGGGCGCTCCTTTGAAGTGAACCGGGACGTGTTGATCCCGAGACCGGAAACGGAAGAATTGATTGAGTGGGTGTTGGACCAAGTCCAAGGAATTGAAGCCGATGACATCGTCGACGTCGGGACGGGAAGTGGAGCGATTGCCATCACACTCAGTTTAGAGCTTGGAAAACGGGTTCAAACCGTTGATATTTCCCCGGAAGCGATTGCCGTGGCGAAACGGAACGCAGCGACACTCGGTGCGGACGTCCTGTTCCATGAAGGGGATTGTCTGGCGCCGATCGCCGATGATTCGATTCGCGTACTCGTCTCGAACCCTCCTTATATCGAGGCCGATGAGCTTCTCGATGAGACGGTTGCTGCGTATGAGCCGCATCTGGCCTTGTTCGGAGGGGTGGATGGTCTCGTCATGTATCGGAAACTGGTCGCAGAGTCGATGCGCGTCTTACGTGCCGATTGGCAGTTGATTGCGTTTGAAATCGGGTATAACCAAGGACAAGTTGTGAAATCATTGCTTTCAGAACGTTATCCTGAAGCAGAAACGGGTATTTTAAAAGATATAAACGGCAAAGACCGTATCGTCTATGCCGTGAGGGAAGGGATTGTACATGGAAACGAAGTGGATCAAGCCAACAGAGATTGAAGAAGGGGTTCGCCTTCTTCAAGCGGGAGAAATTATCGCCATTCCGACAGAAACCGTATATGGTCTCGCTGGGGATGCCATGAACGATGTGGCGATTCGGAAAATTTTTGAGGCGAAAGGTCGACCGTCGGACAATCCGCTGATCGTACATGTCGCTTCTGTCGAACAGACGAAACAGTTTGTCGATACGATTCCTTCTGTCGCCAAGCGCTTGATGGATGCGTTTTGGCCAGGCGCTTTGACGATCATCTTGCCATCGAACGGCCGGGCATCATCGCTCGTAACGGCAGGGCTCGACTCGATCGGCCTTCGGATGCCGAATCATCCGGCGGCGCTGGATTTGATTCGTGCCTCGGGTCTTGGATTAGCGGCACCGAGTGCGAACCGTTCAGGTCGACCTTCCCCGACGTCCGCAAAACATGTGGCGGATGATTTGACGGGGCGAATTGCCGGCATCGTCGACGGAGGACCGACTGGGATTGGAGTCGAATCGACCGTCATCGATTGTACGGGTGAAACGGCAACCATCTTACGTCCCGGCGGCGTCACAAAAGAAGCGATCGAGGCTGTCATTGGACCGGTCGCACTGGACGCCAACTTGAGTGATGAAACAGCAGCGCCACGATCACCAGGAATGAAGTACACGCATTATGCCCCGACCGCCCCAGTGTTCCTCGTCAATGGGGGACGGGACGCGCTCGTTCAAGTCATTGAGGAGCGGCAGGCGGCAGGGAAACGGGTTGGCGCGCTTGTATTCGACGAAACGACGACACCGGCGGAGGTCACCTATTCCCTCGGTACATCGATGGAAGAGGCGGCCAAGCGGTTGTACGACGCGCTTCGGCGATTTGATGAGACAGATGTGGAAGAGATTTATGTGAACCAAATTGAACCAAAGGGGGTCGCACTTGCTGTATATAACCGTCTGTACAAGGCGGCTGGCGGCAAAATCGTACACCCGACTGAAAAGGCCTAAAGACATAGAGGAGGACACGCGATGTCGATGAAACGCGTATTATTCATATGTAGTGGCAACACGTGCCGCAGCCCGATGGCAATGGCTCTACTCCGTTCAAAAGTGACGGAGGATGATTTTGATATCCGTTCTGCGGGTTTGCGGACGATGCAAGGATTTGACGCCTCTGAAAATGCGCTTCAAGTGCTCAGAGAACGTGGCATTGAGCTGGAGCATGTGACCCAGACGTTTGATGAGGTGTTGGGAAGTTGGGCGGACATCATTTTGACGATGACACGTGCGCACCGTGAACAGATCCGGGATACATACCCGGATTTGGCAGAGCGCACATTCACGCTCTATGAATTCGTGACGGGGCTCGAACGGGATATCAATGACCCGTTCGGTGGATCGATGAACGTCTATCGCCAAGTACGGAATGAACTCGAGCCACTCGTCAACCGACTTGTGTTAAAATTAACGAATGATGGGTCAAAGGTGACGAAACCACCGAGACGCCTACCAAAGAAGACGGGGGAATGAACGAATGAAAATTGCAATTGGCGCCGACCATGGCGGCTTCAACTTGAAAAAAGAGATCGTGACATTACTTGAAGAACTTGGTCACGAATATAAAGATTTCGGGACGCATTCGGCGGACTCAATCGACTACCCGGATGTGGCAATCCCTGTAGCGGAAGCTGTCGCAGCTGGCGAATTCGACCGTGGTATTTTGATTTGTGGAACAGGAATCGGGATTGGCATCGCAGCCAACAAAGTCAAAGGGATTCGTGCCGCGCTCGTTCATGACTCGTTCAGCGCGAAAGCGACACGTCAGCATAACGATTCAAACATCATGACGATGGGTGAGCGTGTCATCGGACCAGGTCTCGCAGTTGACTTGGTAGCGACATGGCTGGAGACAGACTTCGAAGGTGGTCGTCACTCAAACCGTGTCGACAAGATGAGCGCCTACGAATCGAAGTGAGTCCGATGAAGACGGAGCTTTTGGGATTATTGACGGAGTTGCACGAACGTTTTCCGTTAAATGAGGACAAAATTCTCGTCATCGGCTGTTCGACGAGCGAAGTGCTCGGGAAGACGATTGGAAAGGCAGGCTCAATCGATGTCGCCGCCGAGTTTATCGAGGCGTTCCTCGAATTCCGTGATCGAACAGGGGTCCACCTGGCGTTTCAAGGATGTGAGCATATTAATCGGGCGCTCACGGTGGAGCGCCGGACACTCAAACAATTCGGACTACCGGAAGTGACGGTCGTCCCGGTCCGTTCTGCGGGAGGGGCAATGGCGGAGAAGGCGTATGCAAGCTTTGATTCGCCATGTGTCGTCGAATCCATCCAGGCGGATGCGGGAATCGATATCGGTTCGACACTGATTGGAATGCACTTAAAACCGGTTGCCATCCCGGTCCGGTTGTCAACCAAGTACCTCGGCGAAGCGTACGTCACGTTCGCCGTCACCAGACCGAAACTGATTGGTGGGCCGCGTGCTCAATATCCAACCAAATAAAAAGGCATCGCATTCAGGTTTGCCGACCGAATGCGATGCTTTTTTCTGTTTTCATACAGGTAATGTAACGACATAGTTGGCAAGACGCATGGCACTCGCTTGTAAAGCTTCATCTGACAATGAACGTACACCGCCCTCGATATAGGGAGGAAGATATGTCATGCCTGTCAGATTTGCCATCGCGTGAAACGGTGACAACAACTCCTCCATCGTGAAACGGTTGTACCCATCCGGTTGATAGGCCTCAGCGGGACCACCGGTTGAGACGGCCAGTAAAAATTCTTTCCCATGTAATTGTGTACCCGATTGTCCGTAAGCCCATCCATAGGAGAGGACGACATCTTGCCATTCTTTTAAAATGGCCGGGCTGCTGTACCAATAGAACGGGAATTGAAACACAATTCGGTCATGAGACAGAAGCAGTTGCTGCTCGCGCTCCACATCAATGTTGAAGTCAGGGTATACCGCATATAGGTCATGAACAGTCACATCATCCAGTTGTTCAAGAACCTCTTTCCATGTTTTATTGACACGAGACGTTTCTAAGTTTGGATGGGCGAGGATGACGAGTGTGCTCATGCTTGGTCTTCCTCGTACATGCGCTCGACTTCGGTTTGCTGGACATGCATGTCATATAACGCTTCCGCGATGCGTTCCGGTGCGAAATAAGTACCCTCTTGTACGAACCCTTTGATGGTCAACGTCCCGACGTAAACCGACGAGTCGGCCAGCTCTTCGTGAAGGCTGTAAGCGAGATTACGAAGTGCGGCTTTTCCGATGGCGAGTGACGCATAGTCTGCCGATGGATAGAGGGCGAGGCCACCACCCGTCAATAAAATCGATCCGCCGTCCATATATGGAGCGGCAAAACGTGCGCTTATCAATGCACCGAGTACGTTCACTTCGAAGTCGCGGATGACGTCCGCAGAAGAGAGGGTGGTCGGACGACCTGGTGTCGCGGCCACAGCGTTGTAGACGACAGCATCAATCGAACCGAATGTGTGATGGATTTGATCCATCACCATTTGTAAATCTGCTTCTGAACGTGTATCGACCTCGAATCCTTTTGCCGTATATCCTTTTTGACTGAGTTGTGTTTCATAGTCTGCTAATCGATCGGCATTTCGGGCGAGAAGTGCGACTTGGTAGCCGTTTTTAGCAAATTGTTCTGCGGTATGGAGTCCGATTCCTGGTCCTGCTCCGATGATGACTGCTGTTTTCAATGACATGATGATGTCCTCCTTGATAGTTGTATATACACATGAAAGTGTAAATTTTTTATTTTTTTTCGAGTTGTTCATTTGCCTCGTGCAAGGTCTTACTGAGAAGTTCGCTTTCTTCTTTCCCGAGAATTGAGGCATAGTTCGCAAATAACGTCTTCAATGATTGGCGGAATTCTGTATAAGTTTCTTCTCCGGATGACGTCAACGTAATGTGCGATTGTTTGCCAATCACCTCGCGTTGAATCAAGCCTGACTTCTCTAATTTATCGAGGAAACGCGTACTCGTTGAAGGCGCGAGTGATAAGCGTTCGCTCAATTCCTTTTGGGTGATCCCAGGATGGAAATGCACGACGAGCATCAAATAATAGTAAGACGGGGCCAATTCGCCATCAATTGCCTCGTCGGCAAGCTTTGAAATGTTGCGTGCGAATCGACTGGCCGTGAAGTAAAGACAATACATCAAAATGTCATCTTCTTCTTGAATAGGTTCCATCGAATCCTCCTTCCTTCAACGTTTGTATATACAACTTAAAATAAAATGAGGCAAGTGTCAACGATGGACACTTGCCTCATTTTTATAACTCTTCCCCAAACAAATACGACACGACCATCGGGAAACGCTCACGCCAGGCGAGCTCGTTGTGCACGCCTTCTTCGATGACCTCGAAGCGGATGTGCTCCACTTTGTCTTTGAGGAGGTTGTATATACGTTCGCTCGACTCACGGTACATCTCGTTCGTCGGGCCGTTCTCCATCGGTTCCTCGACTTCTTTTTCCCCGACGTCCAAATACATCCGCTCGACGCCTTTTAAGTCGTTCGCCTCGATGAACTGTTCCAGTTCGGTCTGGTTGAACCAAAACGCCGAAGACAGCGAAGCGATTCGTTTGAAGATTTCCGGATAGACCGTAGCGGCATATACAGAAATGAGGCCGCCCATCGAGCTTCCAATCATCGCTGTCTCGTCAGGGAGCGTCCGGTAGTCCGCATCGATCTGCGGCTTTAACTCCTGGGCAATATATTCAATGTAGGCGGAACCTTCGCCACCGAGCACGATGTCTTGCCCGAGAAGGCTCTCACCGATATATGGATTCTCCCACGGTCCGTATTCATCGAGCCGTTTTTCGCCCGGGGCGCTGTCGATGGCGACAACAATCAAATCTCGTTTTGAGGCGTCCAAATATTCTCCGACACGCCAACTCATGTTGTAGCTCGCGTCCGCATCGTCAAAACAGTTCTGACCGTCGTGCATGTAGAGGACGGGATAGCGTTTGTCCGACGTCTCGTAATCGGCCGGAGTATAGATTCGGATGGTCCGATCGCGATCGAATGGGGTGATGGTGATTTGCTTCGTTTGAATCATATAAATCCTCCTTTGGGTCACATCTTCTCTAATCATACCCGACTTTCAGACAGATTATTGCGATACCCAAAAAAACGAGCGTGTGGTACGATGGGGGTGTTGATTTTTAGACAATTAGAGGGGGTTTCCACATGGTAAACACGACGAAGTTAAAAGTGCAGGATGCGGAATTGTTCGAGGCGATGCAACAAGAGCTCGGACGTCAACGTGACAACATCGAACTCATCGCTTCAGAGAACTTTGTCTCCGAGGCGGTCATGGAAGCACAAGGTGGCGTATTGACGAACAAATACGCGGAAGGCTATCCAGGACGCCGTTATTACGGGGGCTGTGAATTTGTCGACGTCGCGGAAAACTTGGCGCGCGACCGTGCGAAGGCGTTGTTCGGTGCAGAACACGCAAACGTACAACCGCACTCGGGTGCACAGGCGAACATGGCGGTCTATTTCACGGTGCTCGAAGCAGGAGACACGGTTCTCGGGATGAACTTGTCGCACGGTGGACACTTGACGCACGGAAGTCCGGTCAACTTCTCGGGCGTGCAATATAACTTCGTTGAATATGGTGTGGACAAAGAGACAGAACACATCGACTATGACGTCGTCGCCGCACTCGCGAAAGAGCATCAACCTAAATTGATCGTGGCAGGGGCTTCGGCTTATCCACGTACGATCGACTTCGCGAAATTCCGTGAGATTGCAGATAGCGTCGGGGCATATCTCATGGTCGATATGGCTCATATCGCCGGACTCGTCGCGGCAGGACTCCATCCGAACCCTGTCGAGCACGCGCACTTCGTGACGACGACGACCCACAAAACCCTCCGTGGTCCACGTGGCGGGATGATCCTCTGTAAAGAAGAGTTCGCAAAAGCAATCGACAAGTCGATCTTCCCTGGTATCCAGGGCGGTCCGCTCATGCACGTCATCGCTGCAAAAGCGGTCGCATTCGGTGAAGCGCTCCAGCCGGAGTTCAAAGATTACCAACGTCAGGTCATCACCAACGCTCAGGTGCTTGCGGAAGGATTGGAAGAAGAAGGGCTCCGCATCGTTTCTGGCGGGACGGACAACCACCTTCTCCTCGTCGACCTTCGCGGCATCGAGATTTCGGGTAAAGCGGCAGAGCACGCGCTCGATGAAGCCGGAATCACGGTGAATAAAAACACGATTCCGTTCGACCCGGCCTCTCCGTTCGTCACAAGCGGAATTCGTCTCGGGACGGCGGCGATGACGACACGCGGGTTCAAAGAAGACGATATGCGTGAAGTGGCACGCCTCATTGGTCGTGTCTTGAAAAATCATGAAGACGAGTCGGTCCTTGCAGAAGCGCTCCAAGATGTGCGTGCGCTGACGTCGAAGTTCCCACTCTATCCAGAACGAGGGTAAATCAATGGACGTACGGACACTAGCAGAACGAGAACTTGCTGAATTACCGCTTCTCGACATGACAGAATGGTTGGTCCGAAAAGGGGAACATGACCCTTCGTTCCGTCTCGTCGCAAGCGAATTCGGTGTTGTGACGACGCTCCTCGACCATGGGTATTATGACGAGGCGAGCGAGCGCATCATCCCGCTTCTCGGAATGAAAGTGCCGGCGGCATTCTATCGACTCGGGCTCGCGCTCGAAGTGAAAGCGAACGGGAAGAAGGCGGCGAAACGCCGCTTTCGTTCGTTCTCGTCCGCAGTCATGCAGCATGCAGACCTGTCAGAGTGGAGACAAGCCTTCAAGTTCGAGAAAAAGTGGCTCGGTCTTCCGCTTGCGGTCGCCATCGCGGGCGCCAGTTTGGCGCTTTGGCCGGATACAGAGCCGCCGGTTGCCCCACCTGCCGCTAAGGAAGAACCGGTAGTGGAGACGGTGACAGAAGACGAGGCGTTTGCGAAGCGGCTCGAGGAGCTCGAAGCAGAAGTCGAGCGTCTCGAGAAAGAGAACGAGAAGCTCCAAGCGAAAGAGGAAGAACAGACGGAGGAGGAAGCGCCAGCCGCTACGAAAGAAGAGGTTGCTGTCGTTCCCCTCACGGAAGTCGAACAATTGGTGCAGGACAAACAGTATGAGAAAGCAGATCGTCTGCTTGATGGACAAGCGAAAAAAGGGCAAGAACAAGCCGTGGCGTTTTACCGCCTTCTTGTCGACAATAAGCTGGACCAGGCAGAAATCGCCGATTATGCGGATTACGTGAAGCGCTATCCGGATTCAGGTTATAAAGTGGACGTGCTCTGGATGAAAGGGATTGCCGAAAAGAAAGCGGGCGACCCTGCTTATCGGGACACGTTGACAACCGTATCCGAAATGGACGGGACATATTGGGCGCCGATTGCGAAATCGGTGCTGGAAGAATAGGAGGTACCGCGCGAGCGGTGCCTTTTTGTATGCTTACAAAACTCAGGAGAGGGCCTTCGTTTTTACAGATTTCAATTCGGGAACAGGATAGCGATACGTCAGATGATTTGTCTGGCGATGCCAAGAAAGGATGAGCGAGATGCAGACCATCCTCGTCGTTGAAGACGATTCAAAAATCGCAAGGCTGTTGGAGCTTGAATTGACCCATGCCGGGTACGACGTCGAAGTCGTACAGGACGGGCGGACCGGATTGAAGCGGGCGGTCTCGGGGGAGGTCGATCTCGTCTTGCTCGATATCATGTTGCCCCAGATGAGTGGATTGGAAGTGGTGCGACGCGTAAAAGAAGAGCAGCCGCTTCTGCCTGTCCTGCTGGTGACCGCCCGAGGTGACCGGTACGACAAGATCAGCGGGCTCGATCTTGGGGCGGACGATTACATCACCAAGCCGTTCGAAATCGAGGAGGTGTTGGCACGAATCCGGGCGTTTCTACGAATCCGGGCGTTTCTACGAATGCGTCGTCTTGTTCATCAGGATCGGACGGAGCACGTCCTGACGTACGAGACCTTGAGGGTCGATGTCAACCGTCACGAGGTGCACTGTGATGGTAAAAAAATCGAGTTGACGCGACGGGAGTTTGATTTGCTCGTCTATTTTTTAGAACATCCGGAACGGGTGCTGACACGGGATCAACTGATCGAACGGGTATGGGGATTCGATTATTTTGGAGAGACGAACGTCGTCGATGTCTACGTTCGTTATGTCCGAAAGAAGCTGAATGGATCCTGGATTCAAACGGTTCGAGGGGTCGGCTACATGTTGAAACGTGGTGAATAAAAATGACGTTACGAACTAAAATTGCCTGGGCGATGACGATCTTCATGTTTGTGTTGCTATCGAGTTTGGTTGGTGCGACCTGGTTCATGGCGCGACATGAAATTGTCGGTGCCCGGTATGATGTGTTGCGGCAGGCACTGAATTTATTAGAAGAAGACGTTCGAAACCGAGATGCCGTCCTGTCACTTCATGAGGACAGTGTCGTGCTCGAACGCCAAGAAGGGGGTTCCTGGGTCGTGACGGGCGGAGAGGTTCCAGCAGGAACGACCTTCCCCATTAATTATGACGATCCCGCATTGATCGACGATTGGTTTGTCATGGCGACGACGAATGGGCTCGCCTTTGGATTTCGTGATGAGGCGGTGAGCGGAACGTTACGAACGTTGGCGACGGTACTGTTTGCCATGTTTGTGATCGCGGTATTGTTGACGTTCATTGGGACATGGTGGATTTTACGTCGTGGTCTACACCCGCTTCGCAAGTTACATGACACGATGGAACGGATCACGAAGTCTGGTAAATTGGAGACGCTCGAGGTGGAAGCGCGTCACGACGAAATCACCACGTTATCGCATGGCTTCAACCATATGATTGCCCGGGTAGAAGAGACGATGGTGCAACAACGCCGTTTTGTCGCAGACGTCTCCCATGAACTGAAGACGCCCCTCACGGTCATCGAGGGTTATGCTAGACTGCTTGAACGCTGGGGCCAAACCGACCCGGCCGTTCGAGATGAGGCGATTGACCATATCTTATCCGAATCGAAACGGATGCGGGAGAGCCTGATTGAGCCCATGCTTGAGTTGAACCGTCTCAGTTCCGTGGAAATGGAACAGGAGGCGATTGACTTAACGGAATTGGGTAGGCAGTTGGCGGACCGGTTTGATCACGCTCACGGGAAACGCATCCCGATCGAAGCTGAAGGGGAATGGTGGGGTCATCGCGAGTCGTTGCAGCGGGTGCTCACGATTTTCATCGACAACAGTTTGAAATACGCGACCGAAACGGAAGTTTTTATGACACCGCACGAGATTCAAGTACGCGATTGCGGTCCCGTACTGGATGAAGATCAGAGGAGGAAGGTATTCCATCGGTTTTATCGTCTGGACGAGGCACGAGATCGGAGTGGGAGCGGTCTTGGTCTGTCCATCGCCGAGGAGGTAGCGCAGGTGAACGGATGGACGGTAGGCTGCAAACCGAACGTTCCAGACGGCAGTATTTTCTATGTAATCAGATGAAGAAATGTTCGTGTTCTCTCATCAAACTCTCATGAAACCTTCTCCGTGCTCTAACGTCTTTTGTGTACGATGAACAAGTAGAAGTAGAGTCGGTGGAACGAGGAGGGATCAATGATGAGACGAGCAGGGTGGATTGTCGGGGCACTTGTCGCAGTAATGGCATTGATCGGCATCGGGTTGTATGTCAGTGGCAATCAGACGGACACTGTCATTGTGCCTCAATCGGTGAATCAAAGTGAGGGTGAACAGGCAGGGAATGGAGGAGCGGATGATTCCGCAGATTCAGACGCTACCGCTTCTTCAACGGACGACAGTACGGCACCGGATCGTGAAGATTACAAATTGTATGGCACACTCGTTGCATTGAACGAGCAGGATGTCACAATTAGTTTTAACGGAAAAGAGTCGACTTACCGCTTGGCTGCCAAGCATGAAATCGACGAGGACACACCGCGAGTCGGGGACCGGGTCAAACTGGAATTGAACCAACGTGACGAAGTGACGGAAGTGGACCGTGAAACAGAAGAAGATGGCGATTCGGAGGATTCCACTGAGTCTGAATCGGATTCAGAAAGTGAAGATGATGAGTAAAGGATGCTCTCGATTTTTCGAGGGCATCTTTTTTGTCTGTTCCAAGATTATGGAATCCTCATAAAATTAGGAGTGTGATATGATGGAAAAAGAAAAAATTAGGTGGTTTCCGCCTAATTGGGAATGGAGTGGAGGAATCGATGCGTCCGTATTGGATGTCCCTGGTTTGTTGTTCGTTGTTGGCTGGATGTGGGTCTTACGAAACGAACGCGCTCAATCTGCGTCCGCTTGCCACGTATGCGATTGAACAAGAACCGGACATCTCATTAGATTTAGAAACGCAACAGAAGTTGCTTACATACTGTGAACAAGAACCGACTGACATTTTGCCGACAAGGCGGGCAGAGGTTGCGAGAGCGGTCTTTTATCATCCGTTGTATCAAGACCTGGGGAAGAAGACGATCAAATATTGGGCGAGCGGGGCCGACCGTTACGTCACTTGTCTGAACAGTAATGAAATTGTGGAACGAACGTTTAAAATTGACCCGGTTGACGAGTATGAGACACTGACAGAACGGTTTACAGAAACCGAAGGGACGTCAGAACTCCGGTTCGAAAAAGTGACCGATGTGGCGGAAGTGGCGCGACAATTCCGAATCAATGACGCCCATGAGACGATTCTTCCGGATTCTGCGTACCGTTATGTGACGCCGGACACGGGTTCTTTTTATGTGACGTATGAGACGATACGGGGAGGGCGTACGCTTGATCCGATCCTTGAGCCGGGTTTGCTCCCGTTTGAGAGTGGGAACAACGAAGGGTACGTATTTTTGACGAAGCGGGCGGATGATCGGATCGCGCTTCAAATTGGAAATGCCGGGTCTCTCCGTCGCGTCCTCTTACCGAATCTGTTTATGGGAGAATGGATCAAAATCGATGCGAGAGAAGAGGAAGTCAGCTTAAAGAGCGACCATCGTCAGCTATTGCGACGGGTCGTCTTTTCAGACCGCCCCGTCGACATCGACATAGCACGGGAGTCGTCCGTATCCTTGTCCAAGACATATGGGACGGTCCTTGAAATTTGGGGGCATGTCCGACGACCGGTAGTCAACAAGATGTCTCGCCCGCCGGCGAGCGGGACGACCCGTCTTGCTTATTATTCGTCTGACGGAAAAGGAATGGTGTTAGACGGGCCGAAGACAGAGGAGCTCTTTCAATCTCTAAAACAGGTAGAAACGGCGCAAAAACCTTCGACGGCAAAACGCCAGGGACAATTGACGATTTATGAGGCATTGACGGAACAACACTTTACCGTCTGGTTGTCAGCTGACGACTTGATCTATTTGGTCGATCAGCGAACGAAGTACTCATACGTCCTCCCGGTCGAAGAATACGACGCATGGATTGCGTCGTGAATCGCCAAAAGAGCTTGTCTGACCTTTTGGAAAATAGAAGTTGACTCTACCCATCTCATAAGAGTTAGGGTACAATGCTCGAGAGAGATTGAGAGAGGAGTGAAACAAGATGGGAAAAGTACACGTTTATGACCATCCATTGATTCAGCACAAAATGACGATTATGCGCAAAGTAGAGACGGGGACGAAGCAGTTCCGCGAGCTCGTTGACGAAGTTTCTTCATTGATGGCTTATGAAATCACACGCAGCCTACCCCTCACAGATGTAGAAATCGAAACACCTGTAGCCGCATCGACACAAAAGATGATTGCCGGCAAGAAATTGGGAATCGTCCCTATTTTACGTGCAGGACTCGGTATGGTGGATGGGTTCCTCAAAATGATGCCAAACGTCAAGGTCGGTCACATCGGTCTTTATCGTGACCCGGAGACACTTGAGCCACATGAGTACTACCTCAAGTTACCGACAGACGTCACAGAGCGTGACTTCATCGTCGTGGACCCGATGCTTGCGACAGGCGGATCGGCAGCTGATGCAATCGCCTCATTGAAAAAGCACGGAGCGAAATCAATCAAATTGGCATGCCTATGTGCAGCTCCTGAAGGTGTCGAGCGTGTTCAAGCAGAGCACCCGGACGTGGAGATTTATCTCGCGGCACTTGATGAAAAATTAAACGACCACGGTTATATCGTCCCAGGTCTTGGTGACGCAGGTGACCGTTTGTTCGGTACGAAGTAATAGACGAGATGGAAGACGCGAATGCGGCTTCCATCTTTTTATGTCGAGACGTAATTATTAAAATCTCAACAGACACAGAATAGACACAAAATCCCATGCGGATTTTAAGCAGATAAAACTGGGTAACGACAACCCTCTTCTTATTTAAATATAAACCGCGTAAAACGAGCAGGAGAAGACGGGTGAAAGACAGGTGAGATGGTGTATGATTTTCCTCACTGGAAAATGGACAAAATCACTCGACATAGTAAAAAAAGAATCGTTATACTGGTACAGGACGATGAAAACGATTTCAAAAAGAAGTCAATCGAACATTGCGTACACTTTTGTGAACGTCCTCGGAATTTCATTGTCTTTTCCAAAACGTGGAGGTATAACTGAACTATTCTTCATCTGATTCGCTTTGTGAAATGTTATAAAAACAACAATTTTATTTCAATGTTTTTTCACACTTTCTTTAAAAATAGCGCATTTAATTTAGTTTATGAAGTGCGTAAAACTATTGATATGACTTGATTTAAAGCGCTTTTATAATTGTGAAATTCATTGACTTCTTATGCCATTTCTATTACTCTGAACTTGTGTGACTTTTGACGGTCACGCGAGTGTGAATCAGTGAAGAAAGTGAAAGCGCATGATGCGCGAAAGGGGGACTGGGATGGCGAAAAAAGACAATCGTTACCTGTCCTATGCCTCACTCGCTTCACAAATCTCGACAGCACTTGCTGGACCGATCGTCATCGGTTATCTCGTCGGTCAGTACGGCGAAAGACGTGAATTTTGGGGCACGTTTGGTTGGAATATGTCAGTGATCATCGGGATGATTCTCGGAATCACGGCGTTAGTTCTCACCCTTCGGAGTTTGTTGACAGGAGAGGACGAATGAATACGATTCAAGCAGACAGACAAGCACAAAAGAAATTGATGAAGCGCTATACAAAGTGGTTTACCGTCTGGTTTTCGATTTTGCTAGTCGGAGCGTTCATCGTCCCGGTGTACAAAGCGGTATTTTTAGGGTTGTTCATCGGTGGGGTCGGAAGTCTCATCATTCTACATATGCAGAATCGAAGCGTCATTCGCATGTATGACGTCATCGAGCATGGACGACGACCAAAGTCGCATGGGACCGTTTCAAGAATGGCGGTCGGTGCGTTAGCAGTGATAGTCGGTCTTCTTTACGAAGATCGGGTGTCCGTGATTGCGGTGGTAACTGGTCTAATCGCCGGCCACATCATACAATTTGGCGAGTTCACACTTGCCCAGCTCAGCAGGAAAAGAGGTGAATATTAATGGGTCATGAGTTTCCCACATATTCTCTGCACTTTGGGGACTATACGTTATACGGGAGCTGGACGAACGTCATTACAGTGCTAGTCGCAGCGTTACTCGTCTTCGTATTCGCCATCTGGGGGACAAGACGTTTGGCAATGAAGCCGACCGGCAAACAAAACTTCATGGAATTTTTCGCGGAGTTCGTACGCGGAATCATCGCCAGTGCGATGGACTGGAAGACAGGAGGACGCTTTATCGGATTTGGGATGACGTTGATTTTGTTCATTCTCTTCTCAAACTTGATGGGTCTACCGTTTAACGTCATTTCCGGACACTATCTGTGGTTCAACTCTCCAACAGCCGATCCTTACGTAACCTTGGCGTTGTCGACACTCGTCGTTGCAATGTCGCATTACTACGGGGTGAAACTGCACGGATTGAAGCACTACTCGATGGAGTACGTGAAACCAGTCTGGTTCTTACTTCCGATCAAGTTGATCGAGGAGTTTGCGAACACGTTGACGCTCGGTTTGCGTCTATACGGTAACATCTTTGCCGGTGAAATCATGATTACCATCATCTTGGGACTCGCGATTACAGCCGAAGGGGCATTAAACCCGCTCGGCGCCATCTTTGCGGTCTTCCCAATGATTCTATGGCAAGGTTTCTCAATCTTTATCGGGGTTATCCAATCCTACATTTTCCTGACGCTTGCAATGGTGTACATCGGGCACAAAGCTTCGGCCGAACATTGATTCGGACATCTCGCCAAAGCGTTACAAACAAATTATTTACTTAACTTTTAGGAGGAATATACACAATGGAACAACTTAATCTTCTCGCAACAGCACTTGTTATCGGTCTTGGAGCACTCGCAGCTGGTATCGGTAACGGTTTGATCGTATACGGAACAGTACAAGGACAAGCACGTCAACCAGAACTCAAAAACGAACTTCGTCAAACAATGTTCATCGGTATCGGTTTGGTTGAGGCCCTCCCGATCATCGGTGTGGCTGTCGGTTTCCTTCTCCTCAACTCTTGATTCCGAGTTAACGAGAATAGCATAAGAGGGAGCGCGTCTCCCTCACTTATTTAGTCAAGAGGAGGGTATGCATGGATACGATGATGATTGCAGCTGGTGCTGGCGGCGAAGGCCTCCGCATTCTGGATATGATCTTTACAATTTTCACATTCCTCGTACTCTTGGCCCTGTTGAAGAAATTTGCTTGGGGACCACTCCTTGGAATGATGAGACAGCGTGAAGAGTATGTAGCGAACGAGATTGAACTCGCTGAAAAGAGCCGCAAAGATGCGGAAAACTATGTCGTCGAACAACGTGATGCACTCAGTGCGGCGCGTACAGAGTCGAAAGAAATGCTCGACGCAAGCCGTCGACAAGCAGAAGCGGAACAAGCACGCTTGGTGGAGCAGGCGCGTTTGGAAGCCGAACAAATTAAAATCGAGGCAGAGAAAGCGATTGAGCGTGAGCGCGAGCTTGCGAAACAATCACTTCAAACCGAAGTCGTCACACAGGCGCTTTCGGCAGCACGCCACGTCCTTCAATCTGACCTTAAAGGCGATGAAGCGAAACAACGTGCCCTCGTCACAGACTTCCTGTCTAAAGCGAAAGGTGCGAACTGATGAACGCATCATTAGCAAAACGCTATGCCAAAGCGCTCTTCGACTTAGCGCGGGAACAAGGCACGCTCGACCAAGTCGAAGCGGAAGTGCGTCTGCTCGATGAAGTGCTCCACGCGACTCCTGAACTCATGGATCTCTTAACGAATCCTGCAGTCAGTGACAGCGAGCTTGCACAGCTTTTAAAAGACAGCTTTGGTGATATGACGGCGATTGTCGTAAACACACTTCTAGTCATGGTCGAGAACGACCGTGCGGCGGAGGTTCGCGCATTGCCACGTTACGTCCGCGATTATATCAATGACTACCGTGGGATTGCAGAGGGTATTGTCACAAGCGCCTACCCGTTGTCGGCAACAGATTTGAAAGACGTCGAACTCGTCTTCGGAGAGAAGCTCGGGAAGACGCTCCAATTGAAGAACGTCGTCGATGAAGAAGTCATCGGTGGGCTACGTGTCCAGGTCGGATACACGACGTACGACGACACGATCGAAACGAAACTTACACGCCTCGAGCGTGAATTGTTGAATGCGTAAGAAATAGGGGTGAATTCAATGACAATCAAAGCTGAAGAAATCAGCGCCCTGCTAAAAGAACGAATCGCTTCGTACGGTTCTGAAATCGAAGTCAGTGAAACAGGTACAGTCATTCAAGTAGGTGACGGTATCGCTCGTGCACACGGACTCGATAACGTTATGGCGGGGGAACTCGTAGAGTTCTCTAACGGCGTAATGGGCTTGGCGCAAAACTTAGAAGAAGGTAACGTCGGGATTATCATCCTTGGCGATTACAAAGGCATCAAAGAAGGCGACTCTGTCAAACGTACAGGCCGCATCATGGAAGTACCAGTTGGTGAGGCACTCCTCGGACGTGTCGTTAACCCGCTCGGACAACCAATCGATGGTCAAGGACCAATCGTAACAGACAACTATAACCCGATTGAGCGTAAAGCTTACGGCGTTATGGCACGTAAATCTGTTCACGAGCCACTTCAAACAGGAATTAAGGCGATTGACGCCCTCGTTCCAATCGGTCGTGGTCAACGTGAGCTCATCATCGGTGACCGTCAAACAGGTAAGACTTCGGTTGCCATCGATACAATCATCAACCAAAAAGAAGAAAATATGATTTGTATCTACGTCGCGATCGGTCAGAAAGAATCGACTGTTCGTGGTGTAGTTGAGACGCTTCGTCAAAACGGCGCCCTCGATTATACAATCGTTGTTTCAGCATCGGCTTCACAGCCAGCGCCACTTCTTTACCTCGCACCATTCGCTGGGGTATCGATGGGTGAGTACTTCATGGACCGTGGACAACACGTCCTCGTCGTATATGATGACCTCTCGAAACAAGCGGCTGCTTACCGTGAGCTCTCGCTTCTTCTCCGTCGTCCTCCAGGCCGCGAAGCCTACCCAGGGGATGTCTTCTACCTCCACTCACGCCTTCTTGAGCGTGCGGCGAAGTTGAACGACGAACTCGGCGGCGGTTCATTGACGGCACTTCCGTTCATCGAGACACAAGCATCGGATATCTCAGCATATATCCCGACAAACGTTATCTCGATCACGGATGGTCAGATCTTCCTTCAGTCGGACCTCTTCTTCTCTGGGGTACGCCCAGCGATCAACGCCGGTCTCTCGGTATCACGTGTTGGTGGTTCGGCACAGGTGAAAGCGATGAAGAAAGTTGCTGGTACACTTCGTCTTGACCTCGCGTCATACCGTGAGCTCGAAGCGTTCGCTCAGTTCGGGTCAGATCTCGATAAAGCGACACAAGCGAAGTTGAACCGTGGTCAGCGTACGGTTGAAGTCTTGAAACAAGACTTGAACGCACCGCTTTCTGTAGACAAGCAAGTCATCATCATCTACGCGCTCACGAAAGGTCATCTCGATGACATCCCAGTCGAAGACATCCGTCGTTTCGAAAAAGAAATGAACGCATGGCTCGACCAAAACCGTAAAGACCTCTGCCGTGAAATCCGTCAGACAGGAAACCTTCCTGCAGACGAGGCAATGGTCGATGCAATTACGGAATTCAAAAAGACGTTCTCGCCATCGGTTTAATCCGGTGACGAGCGTCTATTAAGGTGGTGAATCGAAATGGCATCATTACGTGAGATCCAGACGCGGATCACCTCGACCCAAAGCACGAAGCAAATCACGAAAGCGATGAACATGGTGTCGGCATCGAAGTTGAACCGGGCCCAAGGGAACAACGCCAACTTCAAGCCGTACATGGACAAGTTGCAGGAAGTCATCTCGTCGATCGCCGGTGGTACATCAGGCGCGACGCATCCGATGCTTCAAGTACGTCCTGTCAAACGGACCGGCTACATCGTCATCACGTCAGACCGTGGACTCGCAGGCGGATACAACGCCAGCGTGTTGCGTGACGTGTACCGTGAACTCAAAGACAAGCACACATCAACAGATGAGTATCGTCTTTACGTGATCGGAAAAGTCGGTGTCCAGTTCTTCAAATCACGCAACATTCCGGTGTACAGCGCGATGACAGGGCTCAACGACCAACCAACTTTCGTCGAAGTCGCAGAAATCGTCAAACAGACGGTTGGTGCCTTCAGCGAAAGCGAGATCGATGAATTGAAGCTTTGCTACAACTCATTTATCTCGGTCATCAGCCAGGAAGTGAAGATTCAACAATTGCTCCCACTTGGGAATATCGAACAGTCCGCATCAGATATAATGTATGAATACGAACCAGAAGAAGAAACGATCTTAGCGGCGCTCCTTCCACGTTATGCGGAAGGACTCATCTACGGTGCACTTCTCGATGCGAAAGTATCGGAACACGCAGCCCGGATGACGGCGATGTCGAATGCGACGGATAACGCGGATGAACTCATTCGCGGACTCAAACTCAAATTCAACCGCGCGCGTCAAGCAGCGATCACACAAGAAATCACAGAGATTGTCGGAGGTGCGGCGGCGCTTGAATAAGCGCACGCCCTCTAGATTGTAGGAGGCTAACACGATGAACGAATACGGCATTAAAGGCCGCGTAGTCGCAGTCATGGGCCCAGTTATCGACGTTAAGTTCGACAACCATTTACCGAACATCTACAACGCCCTCAAAGTCACACACGTGGCAACGTCGGCAGAAGATGTCAGTGTTGACTTGACGCTCGAGGTAGCTGTTCACCTTGGCGACGATACGGTCCGTACGATTGCGATGGACTCAACCGACGGCGTTCGCCGCGGCATGGAAGTACTTGACTTAGGTTCACCGATTTCGGTACCAGTTGGAGAAGCGACACTCGGACGCGTCTTCAACGTCCTCGGTAACCCGATCGATGATAAAGAAGTGGCAGCTGACGTGCTTCGTGCACCGATTCACCGTCAAGCGCCGACATTCGACGAATTGTCAACGAAAGTTGAAATCCTTGAAACAGGGATCAAAGTCGTCGACCTTCTCGCGCCATACATCAAAGGTGGTAAAATCGGCCTCTTCGGTGGTGCCGGTGTAGGGAAGACCGTCCTCATCCAGGAACTCATTAACAACATCGCGCAAGAGCACAGCGGGATTTCTGTATTCGCAGGAGTCGGTGAGCGTACGCGTGAAGGAAATGACTTGTTCCACGAGATGACGGACTCAGGTGTTATCAAGCAAACAGCGATGGTATTCGGTCAGATGAACGAACCGCCTGGCGCACGTCTCCGTGTTGCCTTGACTGGTTTGACAATGGCAGAATACTTCCGTGATGAGCAAGGACAAGACGTTCTTCTCTTCGTCGATAACATCTTCCGTTTCACACAAGCAGGTTCTGAGGTATCGGCCCTTCTCGGACGTATGCCATCGGCGGTAGGTTACCAGCCGACACTTGCTACGGAAATGGGTATGCTTCAAGAGCGAATCACATCGACTGCTAAAGGTTCGGTTACTTCGATCCAAGCGGTTTACGTACCAGCCGATGACTACACGGACCCGGCTCCGGCAACAACGTTCGCCCACCTTGATGCAACAACGAACCTTGAGCGTCGTCTCTCGGAGATGGGGATCTACCCAGCCGTTGACCCGCTTGCTTCGACTTCACGTGCCCTCTCTCCTGAAATTGTAGGGAAAGAGCACTACGAAATCGCGCGTGGCGTTCAACAGACGCTTCAGCGTTATAAAGAACTTCAAGACATCATCGCCATCCTTGGTATGGACGAGTTGTCAGAAGACGACAAACTCACGGTACACCGTGCACGTCGTATTCAATTCTTCTTGTCACAAAACTTCCACGTAGCAGAGCAGTTCACAGGTCAGAAAGGCTCGTACGTACCAGTTAAAGAGACAGTACGCGGCTTCAAAGAGATCCTCGAAGGTAAACACGACGATCTTCCTGAAGATGCATTCCGTCTCGTTGGTCCAATCGAAGACGTCATCGAAAAAGCGAAGACGTTGGTCTAAGACCTACGCGGAAGGGGGAAACTAGACGATGAATACTCTTCACGTCAACGTCGTCACCCCGGATGGTGCAGCCTATGAAGGGGACGCACGGATGGTCATCGCCAAAGCGGCAACAGGTGAACTCGGTATTTTACCGAAACACGTACCGATGGTGACTCCGCTCGACGTCTCAGTTCTTAAACTGCGCCACGAAGATGGTGGACGCACGCTGATCGCAATCAGCGGCGGTTTCATGGAAGTTCGTCCCGATACGGTGACGATCTTGGCTGAAACGGCTGAACTTGCGGATAAAATTGACTATGATCGCGCTTCTGCGGCGAAAGTTCGAGCTGAACGTCGTCTTCAGGACACGAAGCTCTCAGAACGTGAATTCCGCCGTGCGGAACTCGCGCTCAAAAAAGCGATCAACCGCTTAAGCATTCGCGATATGAACGACTAATAAAAAACTCCCACACCAGAGCGTGTGGGAGTTTTTTTGTGGTACAACGCTAAAGAACGTGCGATGATGGAAAGTGGTGGAAATAGTAGAAAATGTACGGGTTAAAACCGATAATAAAGATGGGAACTATCGTAAAGGAGAGTAAAAAATGAAAGTTTACGTTGCGCGACAACCAATTTTTGACCAAAAATTACGCGTTTGCGGCTACGAGTTGTTATATCGCCGCAGCGAAAAAAATATTTTCGAGAATGTTGATGATTCTTTGGCAACGGCTGACGTCATTCATAACGCCTATCTCGTCTTCAATTTTCGTGAGCTGACAGAAGGGACACGGGCCTTCATTAACTTTCCTCAAATACTAATTGAAGGGGAAGTACCCTCTTTATTACCTCGGCAATCGCTCGTCGTCGAAGTGCTCGAACACGTTGAGCCGACGGAGAAAGTGTTGGATGCGTTGCGGTCATTGAGGAAAAAGGGATATACGATTGCCCTTGATGATTTTGTGTTTGAAGAAAAGTATCGTCCGCTCATTGGACTGGCCGATATCATTAAAATTGATTATCAGGCGACACCGGTCGAACAACAGAAGAAAATCATCAGTGCCCTCGGTCACCGTGTCGAGTTTTTGGCTGAGAAAATCGAAACGAAGAGCGAATATGATACAGCGAAGCGACTTGGATACAAAATGTTCCAGGGCTACTATTTCAGTCGTCCGACGGTCGTGCACGGGGCGGAAGTTCATCCTCTCCGACATACATTGACCGAAGTGTTGAAAGAATTAGACCGTCCGGAGCCGAATTTTAAACGAATCGCCGGTCAAATTGAACGAAGTGTCGATTTGTCTTACAAGATGCTGCGTTCGGTCAACACGGTTTACCAAAAAGGGAGACGTACCATTCGCTCGATCGAACAGGCGATCGCCCGCATCGGATTAGACGAGATGCGACGTTGGTCCTATTTGATGTTGCTACGTGAGATGCAAATTTCAGAGTCGAAGGAATTGATTAAACAGAGTGTCATCCGGGGAAAAATGATGGAATTGATTGCAGAAGAGACAATGGTGGGTGTGGCACCATTTGACGCCTTCATCACCGGAATTTTTTCGTCGCTTGATATCATCTTGGATGACTCGATGCAGACCTTGGTCGAAGAGTTACCAATTGAACGGATGGCCAAAGCGGCCTTACTCGGAGAGCGCAATGTGCTGCGGGAATTACTTGAGAGCGTGATCGCCTATGAACGCTTGACAGTACCGGTAAATGAAGACGCTCCAGACTGGTCCCGGCACTACATTGAAGCGATTCGATGGTCACGTACGCTTGACGAATCCGGAGAATAATGTTTGAAATATGAAAGGTGCGTCAATTAATGTAGTAAAGGCCTTGCGCCGATGACGCCCTTTTCGCATGTGGTTGAAGAGAGAAAGTGAGTTGATAGGATGCATCCATTCGCTCAAACGGTAAGACACTAGGTCTTTTTTTCTCTAACACGTCGTGATATGATTAAAAATGGTACGAATTTTGGAAAAGAGGGGAATCGTCGATGATCAATACCGTATTATCGCTCGTGATTTATGTCGTAGCGATTTACGTCGCCTGGTGGGCTCTTTTACCCGTCAAATGGGACAAATTGCTCAACCAAGTGAGAAGTCCGCAGGCAGCTGTTCTGCGCGTCCTCGTTGCCGTCGTCTTCGGTTCACTGATCGCCCAGTTCTTCTTGGAGTACATCCGATTAGCACAGGCACTCGCACCCATGCAGTAGGTAAAACAACATTTAAAAAATTGTAATCCTGCTGTAACGACTCCTATATGTTTATCATGTAGGATGAATTCGTCTGACATGGTAGCTTGACATCAGATTTGGCTTGATTTTATGATAATTTCTTCTGATGCAAGTACACCACGTTTCGCAAACCATTCTAATAATCGACATACCTACATCCGGAAAACGGATATCGACGCATCATATAAAAAAACAATGAAGTTGGAGGACAAAGAGAGATATGAAGGATTTGATTGTAGTCCGTGGAGGACGTAAACTGTCAGGTACTGTACGCGTTGAGGGAGCAAAAAACGCCGTACTCAAAACATTGGTTGCCACTCTTTTAGCTAGCGAAGGAAAATCAGTACTACAAAATGTACCACGTCTCGCTGATGTTTATACAATTAACAAAGTACTTCGTCACCTCGGTGCAGAGGTTGCGTTCAATGAAGAGAAGAATGAAGTTACTGTCGACGCGTCGGGCACAATCAAAGATGAGGCGCCACTTGAGTATGTTCGCAAGATGCGTGCTTCAATCCTTGTTATGGGACCTCTCCTTGCACGCCTCGGCCATGCACGTGTTGCGATGCCGGGCGGATGCTCGATTGGATCACGTCCAATCGACCTCCACTTAAAAGGCTTCGAGGCGATGGGTGCGAAGACGGTAATCGGGAACGGTTTTGTCGAAGCGTCTGTTGACGGTCGCCTGAAAGGTGCGAAGATCTACTTGGACTTCCCATCAGTCGGTGCAACTGAAAACATCATGATGGCAGCTGTCCTTGCTGAAGGAACAACGGTCATCGAAAACGTTGCAAAAGAACCGGAAATCGTCGACTTGGCGAACTTCTTGAACGGCATGGGTGCACATGTCCGTGGAGCGGGTACAGAAACGATTCGAATCGAAGGTGTAGAAACACTTCGTGGGGCAGAACACTCGATCATTCCTGACCGAATCGAAGCAGGGACATTCCTCGTCGCTGGTGCGATCACAGGAAGTGACATCGAAGTCATCGGTGCAGAACGTGAGCACCTTCGCCCACTCATTTCGAAAATGGAAGAAATGGGCGTGAAATTTGAGGATACTGCGGAAGGTATGCGTGTTATGGCACCGGATGAATTGAAACCGGTTGACGTGAAGACAATGCCACACCCTGGTTTCCCGACGGATATGCAATCACAGATGATGGCGCTCGTATTAAAAGCCGGTGGCACATCTGTCATTACGGAAACAGTATTTGAAAACCGATTCATGCACGTCGAGGAATTCCGTCGTATGAACGCCGACATTAAAATTGAAGGCCGTTCAGCAATCGTAAAAGGCGGGGTTCGTCTCCAAGGCGCAGAAGTCGTCTCAACAGACCTACGTGCTGGTGCAGCTCTTGTCTTAGCAGGTCTCATTGCAGATGAAGAGACACGAGTCGGAGATTTATATCATATTGACCGTGGATACGTTGACTTCCACAAAAAACTTCAAGCGCTCGGTGCAGACATCGAACGGATCGAAGGAACAGTCGAAGTTGCTGAGGAAATGGTCCAGAACTAATTGTTTAGCATGAATTCGAGAGCGAGGAGAGACTCTTCTCGCTCTTTTCAATGAAGAAATGAACGGAGGAACCCACACACCATGTTTTCTAAAGATATCGGGATCGATTTAGGGACAGCGAACGTTGTCATTCATGTCAAAGGAAAAGGAATTGTATTGGATGAGCCATCTGTCGTTGCCATGAAACGATCGACAGGGAAAGTGCTCGCCGTCGGAACGGAAGCGTATGAAATGGTCGGCCGTACACCGGGCGATATCGTCGCCATCCGTCCACTTCGTGACGGCGTCATCGCTGACTTCGCCACGACAGAAGAAATGCTTCGTCATTTCATCGAAAAAATTCACGTACGCGGTTTCTTCGGTGGGATTCGCATGTTGATCTGTACACCGGCGAATGTGACACCGGTTGAAGAGAAAGCGATTCGCGAAGCCGCAGAAAAAGCCGGGGCGAAAGAAGTCTTCCTCGCTGTGGAACCGAAAGCGGCAGCCGTCGGTTCGGGCATGGATATTTGGAAGCCGGTCGGTCATATGATCATCGATATCGGTGGCGGGACGACGGACGTTGCCATCCTCTCGATGGGCGACATCGTCTGTGGCGAAACAATCAAAATCGCCGGAGACCGTTTTGACACGGACATCCTCCGTGCAATCAAAGACAAGCATAAGCTCATCATCGGAGAGCGGACGGCTGAACAAATCAAGAAAGAAATCGCGACGGTCTTCCCGGGAGGACGTAACGGTTCGATGGATATTCGCGGACGTGACATGGTACGTGGATTGCCACGTACAGTGACCATCACTTCGGAGGAACTCCGTGAGGCGATGGCAGAGTCGGCGAATGAAATCGTGGAAGCAACGAAGCGTGTATTGGAACAGACACCACCAGAACTCGCGGCAGACATCATCGACCGCGGCATCATCATGACAGGCGGCGGTTCGCTTCTTCACGGGATCGACCAACTCGTCGCAGAACGTGTCGGTCTTCCGGTAATGATTGCTGAAGAACCAACACTTAGCGTGGCGCACGGTACGGGCATCATGCTCGAGCATTTAGACAAAATGAAATAATGACGCATCCCGATTCTGTTCGCCGGAATCGGGATGTTTTCATGTCCCAGGGAATAATAACCGAAAAACATGACAAAACAGGCAACGTTCCAATCAAAGGAAGTTGCCTGTTTTTAATGCCAGCTATAATCTTTATCGACAAAGAGTCGCGTATTGACCTCCGATATAGGAAACGGTTTGTCTGTCGCGGCGAGCCACTCATAATAGTCACACCGGCAAGTATCTAAATGAAGCGAGTACCCGTTGTTCATCGTTTGGACGGAAGCGTCCATTTGATATTCAGTGAGCGTTTTCTTCAAGCGATATACGAGATTGTACACATTGTGGAGCGCGCGTTGCGGATCGTCGATGTTCGGATAGAGTGCCTCTGCAATCAACCATTTGTTCATGACCTGATTCTGGTGGAAGAGCATATAGGCGAACAATTCCTCCGTTTTCTGTGTCGGCCATTTAATAAATTCACCGTTTGACGTTGTGACCGAAAAATGGTCAAAACATTGAATCGTACAGGAACGCGTCGGCTTCGTACGGTGTGTCGCCTCGTATCGGCTCGTGACCCGCGGAACGAGGTCACGAATCATTTGGGACGTGATCGGTTTAAGCAGGTAGTGGGTAGCGTGAAGTTCAAACGCTTCGACTGCATAATGGCGATGCGCCGTCGTGAAGACGACCTGGGTTTGCGCCGGTAAGCGTTTCGCCAGTTCAATCCCGTTTATCTGTGGCATTTCAATATCTAAGAAAATGAGGTCGATTTCTTGTGTGTTCAAGTAATCGAGTGCTTCCATCGGATCGGAAAACGACCCCATCCAATCGAAAGCAGGCTCCTCGTATATGAATCGTTCCATCATGTGAAGGAGGAAAGGCTCATCTTCAATCAAAATCGTACGCATTATCGGTTCCATCCTTTCTATAAGTGAAGGTCAGAAGAGACCATCGGATGTGAAATGTGTGCTACACCTTGCGTTCGTGCGATTGCCTTGCCTTTTGTGACGGGTGACAAAGTCGTGAGGTTTGACAACAAGTCATGAAAAGAAGACGGCTACATCCTTCAAGCATTTCTATTAGGTATATCACCGAGAGCTTGTGAGTTTTTTGTGAGAAAGACACGTTATACTCGACCTTGGCGATATATTGCTTATTCAGAGAATGTCTCTTTAGCGTACAGGAAATCATCTGCTTTGAACAGCTAGACGGGTTATCTCGATAGATTGGAACGAAAGAATTGACTGAAGGAAGGGTTAATCATGAAACAATGGATCGAACAGCGAATCAGTCGCCAAGTGTTTGCCGTCTTTTATTTATTGATTGCGTTGGTTACACTCACGTCGATTGGGACGTATTTATATACACAGAGAACGATTGATACGACGACTGCCGAATTGGAACGAATCAGTTCTCAACGGTCGCATGCCACGAACCTTTTTGAAACGTGGCAATCGATGCAGTATGAGATGCGTGGACACGTCCTCCTCGGGGAGCAGGCATTGCTCGACCGGGCCCGGTCGGCTGCCGCTGACATCGAGGAACAGACCGCCTGGTTTGAAGGACAGGCGAATACAAAAGAAGAACAGCAATTTGCGGAAGATGCGCGACTGCTCTTTACGATCTATTCCACACGGGTCATGCCCGCGTTGGAGCAATACGTCAGGTCGAAAGAGCGGGGGGAGATTGACGAAGAGTTTTTACAAATGAAAACGGTCGGGCAGTTCATGCCGAGAAATGACACGTCTACTCAGACGCGATTTCAATTGAACTCAAGCGGTGCGGCGGACATGAGCGCGAGCATCGTCGACATGGAGTCGGTGTTCACGGATTACCGGACGACGTTGGACGGGCAGGAGACGGCATTACGTGCCGCCTTATCCGGACAGCTGGCAAACGCGCAGTGGTTATGGTTGCTCATCTTGCTTGGTTCTATCCTGATCTTGTTTGCGGCGATGCAACCGTACATCATACGATTGACGCGTCATATCCAGGTGTTGATTCGAAACAGTGAACGACTCGCAGCGGACCCTTATGCGGCCCTCGTTCCGGTCAAACCGCTGAAAAATGAAGTCGGCCAGCTGGCAAGCGCGTTCACGGACATGGCAGAATCGCTTATCGCCCAGCATGTTGAAATCAATCGGGAGCGTGAGAAGACGGCACGAATCGTCCACACGATGCGGGACTCCGTAGTGTTTGTCGAGCTGGCGACGAATGAACGGTACGGGAACAGTGCACTGTTTGATTTGTATGATTGCCCGGTACCTTCTGAGGATCGGCATGATTTGTTTTCTCTAGCCCCATACTATGAACAGTTCTATAAAGAAATCGACGATCCGGAAGGGTTGGACCGCTTTACACACCGTACGAAAAATTTAGGACTGTTCGATGAGACGTTCACATACACGATGCACGGCGGAAAACGAACGGTTCGCATGTATGCCGAGCCGATTGAGGTGCAACAAGTTCGTGTGGGTGTCATGTTCGTCTCCCGGGACATCACGAAAGAAATGGAGACGGATCAATTGAAGACGGATTTGGTCTCGACGGTCTCTCACGAACTGAGAACGCCGTTGACATCAATTTTAGGATTCGCCGAACTGTTGGAGAAGCGGGAAGTCGAAACGGAGAAGCGAACGAAGTATGCCCAAATGATCAGCCGTGAGACAAGACGGTTGGAAGAACTCGTCAACGATCTATTGGATGTGCAGAAGATGGAGGCGGGGATTGGGAACGAAGTATTCACGGTTGAACGATTGTTCGATTTGCTGTCGGACGTCATCGAAGTCCATGCCGGGTCAACCGAGCTGCACTTCTTCCATTTCAATTGTGATGAGTCGATTTTCGTTGCCGGAGACCCGGCGCGACTGAAGCAAGTGTTCTCCAACATTGTGAACAATGCCATCAAGTATTCTCCTGCTGGCGGGAATATCACGATCGATGTGACGTGTGACAGCCGTTCGATTCAAATTGCGTTTAAGGACGAAGGTCTCGGTGTGGGCGCGGGTGATTTGGAACGATTATTCGACAAGTTCTACCGCGCGCAGTCTGATGATCTCCGGGACATCCGGGGAACGGGTCTCGGTCTGGCCATCTGTAAAGAAATCGTGGAACGACATGGTGGCACGATCTCTGCTCAATCCCAAATCGGGGAAGGAACGACGATGCTCGTTCAACTTCCAACGGTCAAATAAATTTGAGTTTTTTTAAAAAACGGTGAATGCTTCCTTCCTTTGGTACGATATAAAGAGTGAATACGTTAGAGGACGAAAGGAAGACGATCATGTTACGCGGATTATATACGGCGGCGGGCGCAATGAACGCTTTGCAGCGCCAACAAGAGATATTGAGCAATAACCTCGGCAACGTACGGACACCAGGTTTTAAAGCCACAGACGGTGTCGTCCGTTCATTCCCGGAAATGTTGCTCGCCCAAGTGAGTAACCCGGATAATGGAAAGTCGCGTGTCCAAGGTGAAGTGGGGACCCTCTCGATGGGTGTCTACTTACAGGAGACGATGCCTCAGTTCACAGCGGGCAGTGTGACGGAGACGAGCAGCCCGACGGATGTGTATTTAAGACCGGCAGCCGGTACAGCCGGCGTCCCGATGTTTGCCGTCGAGCAGGAAGGGGAGACACGCTATACGACGAACGGTCGGTTCTCGATTGATGAGGACCGTTTCCTCCGCTCATCAGACGGCGGGTACATCCTCTCGAGCGAAGGTGAACGCATCCAGTTGCCATCGAGTGAGTTTCAATTGGCTAAAGACGGGACCATCACATCGCTCGGTGAAAACGTGGCGACGCTCGGAGCCTTCCAAATCGATGATTTGACGACACTTGAACAGGTCGGGAATGATTGGCGTGTGACGGGAGAGGCCCCGGCTCAGGCACCGGTCGAGTTCCAGCAAGGATTCATCGAGGAAGCAAACGTCAACCTCGACCAGACGATGGCCGATCTCATGATGACGTATCGCCAGTTCGAGGCGAACCAGAAAGTCGTGCAAGCATATGATAAAAGTGCCGAGCGTGCGATTGAAATCGCTCGGGTTCGTTAAGGAGGAACGGCATGCAATCGATTTATAACTCGGTCAACTCATTATCGCAACTTCAGCGTCAGTTGGACGTGACGGGACATAACCTCGCAAACGTTGACACGGTCGGCTTTAAGCGCCAACAAGGTCATTTCGCGTCACTTTTATCGCAAGCCTATGACAACCAGCCTCGTCCTGAGTATGAGGTCGGACGCGATACACCGAACGGAATTCGGATCGGGGTCGGTGGGCATGTGGCCGACATCACCCAGCAATTCAATATCGGACAAGTCCGGACGACCGAACGGGGACTCGACGTCTTCTTGAAAGCGAGTCGTCAGTTCTTTGTCGTCGAGACACCAGACGGGGTGGGCGTGACCCGGAGCGGGAACATGCAACTCTCTGTCGGTGAGGAGACGACGCTCGTCGATGTGAACGGAAACGCGTTACGCGGTACCGATGGCAATCCAATCACGATGCCGAACGATGCCACGAACCACCGTGTGCGTCAAGACGGCGTCGTCGTGGCACGTGTGAACGGCGTCGAGCAGGAATTCGGACGTCTCGATATCGTCGAGGTCCGCAATACGTCTGAGCTCCGTCCACTCGGTGAGAACGTCTACGCAGCCGATCTGGAGGCCGACGTCGACCGTCCGCTCGGTAACTTGTTGATCGAAGGAGCACTCGAGTCTTCGAACGTCGATATGACGAAAGAGCTGACCGATATGACGATCACGCAACGCGCCTATCAGATGAATTCACGGGCACTCTCCATGAGTGATCAGATGATGGGGCTCGTCACCTCATTACGTCCGTAATAGAAGCCGCTTCTCCTTGGAGAGGCGGTTTTGTTTTATACTGAAATGGAAGAGAGGGGGATGGAGATGGAAATCATCGTGGCAATGGATTCGTTCAAAGGGTCGCTTTCGAGTATAGAGGCGAACCGGGCCGTCGCGCAGGCGCTCGTGGGGCATACCGTTCATGCGATTCCGGTTTCGGATGGCGGGGAAGGTTTTTTGGATGCTTGGCTATTGTCGCATCCACATGCCGTCGAGATTGCAGGAGAGGTACGCATGCTTGACGGGACGACGCGTTTGGCACGATATGGCTGGGACGCGGAGGACCGTCACGCCGTGATCGAAGTGGCCGAGGCGACCGGACTAACGCGGGTCGATCACTTGGATCCCTGGCGTTACAGCTCGTATGGTACGGGGATGCAAATCGTTCAGGCATTGGACCGGGGAGCGAAACGGGTGACAGTAGGATTGGGTGGAAGCGGCACAATCGATGGTGGGAAAGGGTTGCTTGAGGCGATGGGCGCCCGTTTTTTGGACAGCCGGGGCCAGACCTTACCTACAATTCCACATCGACTGGAGGAGGTCGCCTCAATCGATTGGTCGAACCTGCACCCGGGTGTGAAGGACGTCGATTGGTGGATGGCCTCAGACGTGTCAAACCCGCTGATTGGAGAACATGGAGCAGCGGCTGTATTCGGACCTCAAAAAGGGCTCGTTCCGGAAGATGTGGCGCGATATGATCATATCCTGCAAACCTATGCGGCATGTTTTGATCACCCGTTCGCTGAATCGAAGGGAGCAGGAGCGGCTGGAGGGATTGGTTTTGCGCTCCTTCAGTTAGGTGCGACATATGTAAGTGGGATCGAGGAAGTCATCCGTTGGTCGGCGCTTGAAGAGGCATTGAAGTCGGCAGACTGGCTGATCACAGGGGAAGGGATGTTTGATGCGCAGTCGCTCAACGGGAAGGCGCCATATGGCCTGGCCCGGCTGGCCAAACTGTATGACGTACCGACGCTTGTCTTTACCGGACAGTCGGATTGGACCTCCCACCCGGAGGCGGGGATTGTCGCCGTCTTTCCGATCGTCTCCCGCGTCATGACGCTTGCGGAAGCGAAGTGGGAGGCAGCCCCATTGTTGACGGGAGCGGTAAGGCGCGTCTTTCACGTGATTGAAAACACGCCTGGACCAAAGTAGTCCAGACGTGCGATTCATTAGAGGGTGCGATCTTTTAACAAGTCGCGGATCTCCGTAAGAAGCTGTTCTTCCTTTGTAGGGGTAGGAGCCACTTTTTCTTCGATTTCTTTTTCCTGTTGCAACCGGTTGATGACTTTGACGATCAAGAACAGGGCGACAGCAATCAAGAAGAACGAGACGATTTGCTGAATGAAGTTCCCGTATAGCACATCGACCCCGAGGACGGAAGCTTTCAGGCTTGAGAAGTCGATCCCGCCGATCACGATGCCGAGAAGCGGCATAAAGATGTCATTGACGAGCGAGTTGACGATTGCCGTGAAGGCTGCACCGAGTACGACAGCGATGGCCAGGTCGATGACATTGCCCCGCATCGCGAACTTTTTAAATTCTTTCCACATACACAATCCTCCTGTCAGTGAATACCATAAGGGTAGCATAGGTAGCGGTCGAATCGAAACAGGAGAGACTCCGCCTCGAGGGTGCGTGCTTGTTCGACATTTCGCAATGGGGTACACTTAATAGGTAGCAATTTATTCGTTTTATTACCAGGTACTAATATGTTATAATCAATTCAGCTGAAAGGATGGTTGGACGTGGCGAACGAAGAACAAAAAGGTTCTGAGGAACAGACGGGTTCGAAAGTAGAACAGACGAGTTCAACAGAACAAGAGCCGAAACAACGGACAGAACGGGTACGATTATCGAACAATCGCCGCTTCCCGATTTTGTTGCGGGTGCTCGTGGTCTTATTGTTAGCTGTTGCGATGCTCGCGCTAGGAGCGGTCATCGGATATAGCGTCATTGGCGGGGGAGAGTGGAGAGATGTGTTTGACATCGACACGTGGCGCCATATCACCGATTTTTGGCTAACCTCTTAAAGGCGGTGAACCCATGTACACAATCGAACAAATAAAAGAAGTCATTCCACACCGGTATCCGTTTTTACTGATTGACCGAATCATCGAGGTCGAGGAGAAGAAACGAGCTGTCGGATTGAAAAACGTCACGGCAAACGAAGAGTTCTTTAACGGGCACTTCCCGGATTATAACGTCATGCCAGGTGTCTTGATCGTAGAAGCACTCGCACAAGTCGGGGCATTCGCGATGTTGAAAGACGAATCGAATCGAGGCAAGCTTGCCTTTTTCGCCGGAATCGATCATTGTCGATTCAAGCGTCAAGTCGTGCCAGGCGACCAGTTGCGCCTCGAAGTCGAAATCATGAAAATTCGTGGTCCGATCGGCAAAGGACGTGCCATCGCCACGGTGGACGGAGAAGTCGCTTGTGAGGCAGAACTCACTTTCGCCCTGAAGTGAGGAGAAGCAGGATGCGTGCAATCGTAATAACCGTGTTGGTCGGCCTGATGACTGTCGTAGGCTGCCAACAATTACAGACAGAAAAACCGAACGACGAGAACGTGGTGTACGAGCAAAACGTGGAGGAAACGATGATTGCAAAACGGGCGGGTCAATCCGATGCCATCGCCGTCTCTCTCGAACGGACGAACAGCTCAACGATGCTCTTCACGATCCGGATGCTTGAAAATCGTCGTCTCGATCCGACAACGGTCATCAGTTACGAGGTCGATGGAAATCGCATCGCCATTCCGTTTGGCGAATTGATTGCGGAGCGGGAAGAAGATATTCGGACGTATGAGTATCAAGTAGACGTCGACCCGGATCTGTTCGTGGCCGAGACGCTCCCACTCTTCCATATGGCGGAAGAAGGCGAAGCGGAAATCACGGTCCCTCTTGAAGTGGTCAACGGAACGAATTGAAATATTGTGACGGACAATTCACAAAGATTGTCCGTTTTTTTGTGTAATCATTTCCATTTTTACCGATAAAAACAGTGATTAGACTGTGGAGGGAATAATATGAAAAAAGCACAAGGACCATTGCTTCAAACTCAGATTTTGGCGATGATGATTGTATTTATCGTGCTATTGATTGGATCGATCGGCTGGTTCCAAGCCTACAGCACAAAACAGACCGTTCTCAGCACAGTACGTGCCGTGTCTCTCGAGGACGATACACGGATGAGTGACACGATTGATGCGGATACATACGAGGCGTTCATGGCGAATCCGGAGAAGATTGACGCAATCACCTCGAACATTTTAGAAGACAGCTTTTTGACCATTGCACTCGGCATTGCGCTCCCGCTCGCGATTGCAGGTTTCTTATTCTGGCTGTATTTTGTATGGAAACTGCGACCGCTTCAAGCATTGGAGCGGGTTGCCTCGTCGATTGCAGATGGGGATTTAGTGTCCGCCTCGCTAGAGGTGGAGCAGATTCGCGTCCGATCAAATGATGAAGTCAAACGTCTCACGTCCTCGATGGACCAAATGACTCACATTTTGCGAGACCTGATCGCCAATTTACAAGCATCCGCCCAGACCGTACATGATGAAAGCGGGCGTGTATCGAGCGTCTCAAAAGAAGTAAATGAGGCATCGAGTCAAATTGCAGGGACGATGGAGACCATCGCCAGCGGAGCCGAGGCTCAGAGTGAATTGACGATGAAGCTGTACGGCCATATGAATGAATTCTCTTCGTTTGTCGAACAGACAACAGCAGACGGACAGGATGTCAGCAAACAGGCCGATGTCGTCAGCAACATGACGACAGACGGATTGGCGTACATGGACAATGCTGTTGAAAAAATGATGAACATCCGGAATCAAGTCCAGCGCTCGCAGACTCAGGTGAAAGATTTTGAGCAGCAGGCAGACGAAGTGACGGCGCTCGTCACGATGATTCATCAGATTTCACAGCGCACGAACTTGCTGGCATTAAATGCGGCCATCGAGGCCGCGCGTGCCGGGGAGCATGGAAAAGGATTTGCGGTCGTGGCCACTGAAATCCGTAAACTTTCCGACAACGTCGCTGAGTCGGTCGGCGAGATCTCGGCAATCGTCGGCAGCGTGAAGCAAAACTCCATCACGCTCGGCCAGACGTTCCAGGAGAGCGTCGAAGCTGCAGAAGAAGGAAAAGTGACGCTCGAGTCGACGAAGCAAGCCTTCAATGAAATCGAACAAAGCGTCCGTCACATGCAACAGTTGACGGGTTCGATGCAAGGTCAGTTGGACCAGGTGAAGGCAAACCAACACAACATTCAGCATGGCCTGTCCGAAATCGCCTCGATTTCAGAAGAGAGTACGGCCGGCAACGAAGAAGTCGCGGCGTCGACCGAACAGATGTCCTCGACGAGCGAGACGATGAACCGTCTCGTCGAAGAGTTGTCGCACACAGCCGCTGCGATGCAACAGATGAGCCGGCAGTTCAAGATTTGAAGCAGGCTCACTTCAGACAGACCTCCCGCGTGTCCGCTATAATGGGCGCAAGGGAGGTTTTTGCATGCAACGGGTCTCAAGTGAACTCACACAATTTCGCGGCAGTCATTATGACTTTGGCCGCTTTCAGGGAGAATATATTAAAAGAAGTAAACTGCTCGAGAATCGGACCGACCAATGGAAGCTGCGTGTCCCGCGTTTTGAAATCGATGCGACTGCGGCGAAAGAGGCGTTCGACCGGTTTGCCCCGAAAATTTGGGAGGAGCTGCTCGGTCTTCAAGACGAACTGAAGCTGTCTCTCCAGGAGACGCTCCTGCACTTCGGACATTTCCGGGTCAATAATCCGGTGAGTGGTTGCTCGATTTTGACGGGGGACAACTTCCTCGTCCGGAACTATGATTACCATCCGATGACCTATGACGGACGCTTTAACGTCTTCCAGCCGGACGAGGGGTATGCGGTGATTGGACCGGTTTCCCGCGTGACCGGTCGCATGGATGGGATGAATGAAAAAGGACTGACAATGGGATACAACTTCATCAATCGCCGTCGTCCCGGGGACGGATTCGTCTGTCAGATGATCGGCCGTCTCATTCTCGAGACGTGTGCGAACGTCGAGGAGGCGGTCGACCTGTTAAAAGAGATCCCGCACCGCGGCTCCTTCACGTATGTCGTGCACGATCGCTCGTCAAAAACGCGCGTCATTGAAGCGACACCGCGTGACATCAAAGTTCGGGAGTCGACTATTTGTACGAATCATTTCGAACTTCTCCAGCACGAGAATCGTTACCATCTCGACGACTCGACACGACGGATGATGGAAATCAAGATGGTCCATCATTTGATTCAAGATGCCGAGAGTGCGTTCCGGCTCATGAACGATTCCGATAAAGGCGTGTTCTCCGATTTATATAAAAGCTGGGCCGGTACGATTCATACGGCTGCCTATTTCCCTGAGACGCTCGAGACATGGTTTGCGCTCGGTGGGGACCGGGAACCGATCGTCTTTCAATTTCAGGAATGGCTCGCCGGAAAGGATTTCGACTTGGATACCCTCGACGGGGAAATCGAGACGGACATCGAGTTTGCGAATTCGGTACAGTTATGGCGCTGATTGAAGCAGGCGAAGGAGACAAAATCCTTCGCCTTTTTACGCCTCAAACGTGAGGCAATGCGTAGCATTTAGATATTCTGTTGCAGGTGAGAATCCAATCGCTCCGTAAAATGCGTGATCCCTTGCCGTATCAGTATGGAGGACGAGGTGGAGAAAATAAGGCTTCGTCTGCTCGATGATCGCAGAAACGAGCGTGTGACCGATACCGGACCGTCGATGATCGGGATGTACATAGAAGCGACGAATGGTGTGGTTAATCATCGGGTTCTCCAATCGGATGAACGCATTTTTTCATCATATGTAGTCAAAATTAGGGAATAGAGAAAAGAGGAGGAGATATTCATGAAAAAAATAGGACTGATCACAATCTTAATTGGCATGGTGTTCGCTCTCGGTGGATGTGTGCCCGGAGACGGCACCTACACGTCGGACCCGGCCGGATTCTTCTGGGGCATCTGGCACGGATGGATTGCCCCGATTTCGCTTATCCTTGCATTATTCAATGACTCGTATCGCATTTATGAAGTGAATAACACGGGCTGGTTTTATGATTTAGGCTTTTATATCGCGGTCATCAGCGGATTTGGCGGCTTGGCATTGACCCGGAAAAATCGGATGTGACGACTCAGTCGGGCTTTCTTCCGGTAATTGCGGCTGTATGATAGTCACGGGAATCGGGACCACGCTCGATGGAGACATCATGATAACCCATTTTTTGAACCGAAGGGATGAACTGGTCATGGACCGACGTTTCAATCCCATCCCAGTGGATATCCCCTTTACCGTCACAATACGTGATGACAAATGTTCCACCCGGTTTCAACACACGATCGATTTCAGCTAACACCAGCCCGATGTCCTGCCAAAAATAGAGGGTATGGACGCTGAAGATGCAACCGACTGACGCGTTTGGAAGCGGAATGGATTGAAACTCACCCTGCAGAACGTTTACCCGTTTAGCTTGTAGCGCACGGTTGTTTCGTTTTTTTGCGGAAGCAACCATGGTCGGAGAACGGTCGAGACCGATGACTTGAACGTCCGGCCATTTTCGCAGGCTCGAGGCCAATGCGTCTCCTGCTCCGCACCCTAATTCAAGGATGGTGGAGGATGGCCGAACGGAAAGTTGATTGAGCGTCCACGCTACCTCGATACGATGTTGACGGACCATTTTTTCTCCGATATACGTACCGACGATGCCGCGAGGGCGCTCATATTGACTGTCGATCCATTGCTTGAAAACCTGTGGGAGCATGACAAACTCCTTTCTTAATATGGAAGTAGACTGATTGTAGCATATTTCATCATAAGGAGTAGCGGAGCTTCAGCTCATGTTGACGAATTCGAATACTATTCAATCTAAGGCCGATTCACGATGAATCGGTTTTTTACGTGGGATTTACGAAACTTATCTGTTCCTTCATGGTCATTTAACAAATAAACCTTAGTATAGAACGTGTGAGACCCCCTCACAATCGTACATCATCGTGTAGAACCTTTGAGTGATCAACAGAAGCCCGTACGTCGATGACGTCTCGTTTCGGTTGGTCCTTTTTTTTCAGAAAGGATGAATGAACGTGAACAACAAGACCGAAAACACCACATCCCTTCAGGAAGAGCGTCTCTCAATTGAACCTGTGACTTTCCCGATTATTGCGCATCAGGTCATCGTTCAACCGATTCTTACAGACCCGACGTTCTCGGACGCTTTCCAAGTGTCGCAGGGGGAATGTTCGTTTGAGAAGCAGACATGACCTCCCTCCAATTACAGCATGTATCCAAATCGTATCGGCAAGAGGAAGTCGTTCGTGATTTCACCAGTACGATTGAGGCAGGGGAATACGTGGTCGTCACAGGACCTTCCAATGCGGGAAAAAGTACGTTGCTGAAATTGATAGCTGGCAAGGAGCTTGTGTCGAGTGGGGTGATTCGCATGAATGGCGTGGCGACGAACCGACTGGGTGCGAAAGAACGGACCTTGCCCATCCTGAATCGAATCGAACCGCTCGCTCACTTCTTCAGCGTACAGCGATATCTCATGGGGAGCAGATCCAAAGAGGAAGCTTTTGCGGGAGAACGGCAGCATCGATTTCGAAAGGTCAAGCAGTTGCTTGAACTTGAGGAGGATTTACTTAAAAAAAGAGTGGGGCAACTTTCATCAGGGGAGCGTCAACGTGTCATGTTGGCGAAACTATTCATGAATGAATCATCAATTTTTATAGTGGATGAGCCACTCACGCGCGTTGATTTGTCACAGCGATTGCGTATCTTTCGCAAGATTCGGGAGTGGCAGAGACAGCAGGGGATCACTTTGATTCATGCAACGAAGAATGAACAAGAAGTGATGTTGGCCGATCGGGTGATGATTCTGAACAAAGGGAAGATTCAACAAGTCGGAAAACCGTTAGAAATATATAATCGACCGTCGAACATTGTCGTGGCTTCCTGGTTAGGGTCGCCACCGATGAATCTGGCTGCTGTCACCCGGAACAATCGGGGATGGACGACTACAGATGGTCGTTTCTTTCCGATGAACACGAAAACGGAAAAACGAAAAGCCATTTTAGGGATTCGACCGGAACATATCCAACCTGCCGGTGATGAAGTGACGTTTTATGCGATAATCAAGCGGATTGAAATCTTTGGGGCTGAAACCGTCCTGACCTTCCCAATCGGGGAGGATGAGTGGAAGGCGAGATGGACAGGGGAATGGCCACTATCGATTGGGGAAAAAGTCGGTTGTCATGTCCTGGCGTGTCACATGACATGGTTTGATGAGGAGGGTGAACGACTGGAGAACCCGCGTCAGAGACTATTCGATTTACTTGAATTCACTCATTGAGCCCATAGAAGCGTATACGTCAAATCCCGCCAGGACAGCGCCTTGGCGGGATCAATTATGTACAGGGCACGAGTGGACGCGAGTCGACTTTAGAGATGACGACACGGTTTCGGCCATTTCGTTTGGCTTGATATAATGCGGAGTCCGCGACATCGACCATCCGTTTGATGGGAAGGGCGGTGCCGTGAGAGACGCCGACGGAAGCCGTGATGTGAATTGGCGGGAAATCGTTCAAGAAGAAGACGGCAGCCGCAATCCGTTCCCGAATCCGGTTCGCGACTTGATCAACTTTGTCCGGTGTCAAATCGTACATGAGGATGACAAACTCTTCGCCGCCGATGCGTGCGACCGTGTCATGGACTCGCGTCTCGGCCTTTAAAATCTCGGCGAACTGTTGGAGGACAAGGTCTCCGTTCCCGTGTCCATACGTATCGTTCACATGCTTGAAATGATCGATATCGATAGCAAGTACGTTATATGTACGGCTCTCCTCTTCGAGGGACTCGGTACGGCGATCCCAGACCCGGCGGTTGAACAGGCCGGTCAAATGGTCGCGCTCGGACGATTGTTTATATTCGATGGCCCGTCGTGTCGTACGTTCTAGATCGAGTGTCAACACACTGGAGAGCGTCCCGACGAGGAGCCCGACCGTCCACATCGGAAACATGAGGGAGCCATAGATCGGACTCCAACCGATGTTGATCCAGACGACAACCGAGATGACGAAAAGGGCCCACACATTCAAGACGATGCTCTGTAAGAAAAGCCTCTCTTTGAAGCGTTGGTGCAACCATACCATGCCGAGACTGAGAAGGAACGTCGCGACAAAGGCGAGTGCGGCTTCCTTGTTCACGCCAAACAAGAAGCGTGTGCTGGCGATGATCGACGTCGCCAACATCAATGGACGCCGTTCTCCGTAAAACGCCAATAAAATGAGGGGTAAGTAACGTAAATCAACCCGCATCGTCGTATTGACTTCAACTGCATTGTACATGAGAAAAAGCCCAAGTCCTCCCGCCAGAAGACCGTTCAGCATTCCGCGTGCGCCAGCTGAGTAAAACAGGTCGGAATGATAGATTTTCGAGATGATGTAAAACCCGGTAAATGCGATACAAGCGTTAAAGAGTAAAGCGGTAACCGTCATGCTTTCACAACCTTTTAGTGAACTATACTCTAACGGTATCAGGCTTCAAAAAAATGTCAATTCATTATTGCCAAAAAACAGTGATTTATTACGCTTTTTTCTTCGTTCCGCGAAACGCAAAAAACATCGCAAGTCCGATGCCGACGCCGAGCCACCAGTTGTCGAGTGTCAAACCGAAGATGACTGCGAACACGACGGCGACCGGTACGGCTAAATAACCTCGTTGTTTCATCACTTTCACCCTTTCCGTTTCCTTATTCACATTCGCCTATTCCCTCTCTCAAATGTAGCGTAACCGACTCCACAAAACAGGTTTGGTCCTCATGAACCAAACCTGTTTTCATAGATTTCTTTTTCAGAAGCCAAAATCGAAGGTCTTGTGTGGAGCTCAATCGAAAACTTTGTACCTTCCCCGTAGACGGAATCAGCATGAATCCCCCATCCGTGAGCTTCAGCGATCCGTTTACAAATGCGTAGCCCGAGCCCGGTACCTTTGATCGGACGATGGGCATCGGAGTCGACCCGGTAGTATTCATCGAATACGTGGGGGAGGGCATCGGCCGGGATCCCGATTCCGGAGTCTTGAACCGACAACACCAGTGTTCCGTCCGCTTCATGTACCCGTGTATGGACGGTGCCGCCTTTTGGTGAGTACTTGATGGCATTGCCAATTAAGTTGTGGAGCATCTGCCGGAACTTTTCTTCGTCTGCCTCGACGGTCACATCCGGTGCTTCCCACGTCACTTCGTGTTGAGGAGAAGTCGTTTGGTAGCTCTCGGTGACGTCTTCGAGCACGGGTTGAACCGGGAACGTCGTCACGGTCAGCTGTTCAGCCGAATAGCTGACCTTTTGATAGTCAAGGAAGTTATCGACGAGCCGCTCTAACCGTTCGGCCTCATGCTTGACGTGTGCCAGCATGTTGTACGTCTTCTCGTCCCCGTCATGGTTGGACATCAACAGCTCGGTATACCCGTTGATCGCGGTGAGCGGGGTGCGGAAGTCATGGGACAGTTCGGCGAGGAACGAATCCTTTCGCTCTTCAAATCGAACGGCATCCGTCTGGTCACGCCACATGATGAAGACACCTCGTGGCGTGCGCGTGAAGTTGAAGATGAGCTGGAACGTCCGGTCTTTCAAGTGCAGGCGACGTGACGTCATGCTTGGGTAGTGACCGGATTCATTTTCAAGCAACTCCTCAAGCAAGTGAGCGACCTGTGTTGAATCGGCGTTGTGGCGAGCGAATGCCTCAAAGAAAAAATGCATCATCGTTTCCGTATTGGCGAAACGCTGCGTTTTCATCGATGGACAGAGTCTGCGAAGGTGGTGGTTCGTATAAAGTTGATGGCGGGCAAAATCGATGTAGCACACGGCATCCTGTACCTCTTCTACAATCGACGCGATTGAAAAAGCGCGCGGTGCTCGCTTCTGCCGGGCAGATTTTTTCTGCCGGGCGAGCCGTTTTCCAATTGGCGTAGGTCGTCTGCGACTCATCGAATGACCTCCCTTCTGAACATGTATAGTCCTTCACATCTAGTATACGCTATTCGGGCAGAATTCCCTACATGGGCGAAGGTCCTATGAAAAAAGTGTCGTATTCGGGACAAACGCACAAAAAGCATGCTGGAAGACAGCATGCCTGATTTTTACGGATTGACAAGAAGTTGACCCATCATACCATTTTCTTCGTGTTCAAGAATATGGCAGTGGTACATAAAGAGACCGGGTTCAGTGAAGGTCATTTCAATTTTGACTTTCTCGCCCGGTTCGACGGCGACCGTGTCTTTCCATCCGCGTTCGTTATCAGCAGGCGGTTGACCATCCCGGCTGAGGATCCGGAATTGTACCCCGTGGATATGGAACGGATGAGTCATCCCGCCCATCATATCTTTCCGGTTGTAGATTTCCCATACCTCGGTGCTTCCTTGCTTGACCGAAATGTCGATCCGGTCCGGATCATACGTTTTCCCATCGATGCTCACCATGTGTCCCATCCCGAACAAGGTCAATTGCCGGTCCGCTTTGACGGAAGGTTGGTCCTCGGCAGGAGTCTTCGATCTCAGGTTGACCGGTTGTTGGGTCAGGTCCCCGATGTTGAATGTTGTGAAGGCGACTCCGTTTGCTTCGATTGCAACCGTGTCCCCGGTTTGTTGATCAGAGAAATCGAGTAAGAGTTCAGCCCGTTCTCCAGGGGTAAGCGTTAACGTATCAAGCTGCACCGGTTCATCCAACAGCCCGCCATCTGTTGCGATTTGGGTGAAGGATTGTCCGTTTGATAGCGAAAATGAAAATTTGCGGGCATTCGATCCGTTGACGAGCCGGACGCGTAACGTTTCGGTCGTCACGTCAAATGTCGTGTTGATGGCCCCGTTCGCGAGGAGCGTGTCGCCTACTGTACCGTCTACATTCATCTGTGCATCGTAATCGAGCTGTCCATCTTTCGTGAATAAACGGTCTTGTACAATGAGAGGAATGTCATCGACTCCGTACTCATGGGGGAGTGCACCCTCTGTCTTCGGGTCGGTCACATAAAGGAGACCGGCCAGCCCTTTATATACCTGTTCGGCGGTTGCCCCCATCGGATGGGGGTGGAACCAAAGGGTCCCCGGGTCTTGATTGACGTCGATTTTGACCCGTGCCTGTTCACCTGATGCCACACGTTGATGGGGTCCCCCGTCCATCTCGCCTGGAACAACTAATCCATGCCAGTGGAAAGAGGTCTCCTCCTTCAACCGGTTCACCGTATCGATATAGACAGTTTTTCCTGTCGGCAACTCAATCATCGGCCCGAGCAAATCTCCATTGTAACCGAGAGTCTCAGAGGGTTTTCCGCTTCGGAAGAATTGGTGCGTGCCTTCGTTCGCTTCCAGCGTGTAATAAACCGCGCCGTCCGTGACCCGGTCAGCTTTTAATCGGTTCGGAATCGGGAGTGCTTGCTCGGGTTCATCGGACGAGGAGAGCGCGGAGCTCGACCCGTCCCCCATAAAACCAAAATCGTCCATCATGTTTCCGTTCATATTTTCATCAAACGACCCGTTCTCCATCATATGGTTCATCGGACCAAAATGAAATCTCCCATTGAAAAGTAATAACATGAGCACGAGGATGATGCCAATCAAAACCCCCGTCACGATGAGCCAAATCGCTCCTTTTCTCAATCGAAACACTCCTTCGTAAATCAGACTTCATTCTACATTTACCACGTAATTGTGAAAGAAACATGAAAGTCAAAATCCGTTTCATGATATACGGGATAGGGGTACAAACGTCTCTATAAGGAGGAGATGGGAATGGAACAGGCACATCACCACGAACATCATGAAGAGACACAAGAATCACATCATCAGGATCACCGTCAAGGCGGACATCACGGACATCATGATCATGAGCATATGATCGAGGACTTCAAACGGCGATTCTTCGTCTCCGTCGGATTGATGATTCCGATTCTGATTTTGTCCGATATGATTCAGGAGTGGTTCGGTTTTGAGCTGGACTTCGCCTATGAAAAGACGATCCTATTCGTGTTGGCAACGATTGTTTACGTGTACGGAGGTTGGCCGTTCTTAAAAGGAAGTCTGGACGAGCTGAGGGACAAGAATCCGGGTATGATGATGCTGATCGGTCTGGCCATCAGTGTTGCTTACTTTTACAGCGTCGCTGTCGTCTTTGGATATGGCAGTGGACATGACTTCTTTTGGGAGTTGGCTAGCTTGATTGTCATCATGCTCCTCGGGCACTGGATTGAGATGCGTTCGGTCATGGGAGCCTCGAATGCGCTGGAACAACTCGTCAAGCTGTTACCGAGTGAGGCACACCGCATCGACGGAGACAAGACAGAAGACGTACCGGTGTCTGAGTTGAAAGAAGGCGACCGCATCCTCGTCAAACCGGGAGAACAAGTGCCGGTCGACGGGACCATCATCAAAGGACGGTCGACGATTGACGAGTCGATGTTGACAGGGGAGTCGGTGCCGGTTGAAAAGAATGAGGGGGAGGAAGTCATCGCCGGGTCCATCAATCAGGAAGGAAGTATGACGATTGAAACGACCGGAACCGGAGACAGCACGTATCTCTCGAAAGTCATCGAGTTGGTGAGTGAGGCCCAACAATCGAAATCACGCGCCCAAGGATTCGCCGATCGGGCTGCCAAATATTTGTTCTATATCGCCGTAGGAGCAGGTGTCATCACGTTCATCATTTGGTTCCTTCTCGGCTATTCTGTTGGGACCGCTGTCGAGCGGATGGTGACGGTCATGGTCATCTCGTGTCCGCACGCCCTGGGGCTTGCTTCTCCGCTCGTCGTGGCGGTATCGACCGCACTTTCAGCGAAGCAGGGACTCTTGATCCGCAACCGGACACAGTTTGAAGAAGCCCGTCGCCTGAACGCGGTCATCTTTGATAAGACCGGGACGTTGACCCAAGGAGACTTCGGTGTCACGGATGTTTATCCGAGTGCATCCTATTCAGAAGAAGAGGTATTGCATCTTGCGGCATCGATCGAGACAGAATCACAACATCCCCTTGCCCGGGGTGTATTGCGTGAAGCAGAAAAACGGGAGCTGAAACTGTCAGAGGTGGACGACTTCGGGTCGATGACGGGTGTCGGATTAGAAGGGAAGGTAGAGGGGGCACATGTTCAAGTTGTCAGTCCCCGCCATATCCGTGACAACGGGATTGATATCGATGAAGAGACGTTCGCGAAGCTTTCAGAAGAAGGGAAGACGGTCGTCTTCGTCTTGAAAGACGGGGAATGGGTCGGCATGATTGCCTTGGCCGACATGGTGCGTGAGGAGGCGAAAGAAACCGTCGAAGCACTTCGTGAACGCGGGGTGCGCTCGATCATGTTGACCGGGGACAATCAAAAAGTCGCACACTGGGTCGCGGAACAACTCGGCATCGACGATGTGTATGCAGAAGTGTTGCCGGACGACAAAGCCAATCAAGTGAAAGATGTGCAAGCGGACGGAAGCAAAGTCGCGATGGTCGGGGACGGGATCAACGACGCGCCAGCCCTCGCGCAGGCGGACGTCGGGATTGCGATCGGAAGCGGGACAGACGTGGCGGTTGAGACTGCGGACATCGTCCTCGTCCAGAGCAATCCGAAAGACGTACTGTCCATCCTGGACCTGTCAAAAAACACGTATAGAAAAATGGTGCAGAACCTATGGTGGGCAGCGGGCTACAACATCGTGGCGATTCCACTCGCCGCCGGGGTCTTGGCTCCGTTCGGCATCATCCTCTCGCCTGCCATCGGGGCGGTGCTCATGAGTCTCAGTACGGTCATTGTCGCAATCAACGCGCGAATGCTCCGGATTTAACAACTTTTTCACCTTTACCAAATATGCTAGGATGGATGGCATAGATGGAGGGATTAAGATGAAACATAAAGTGATCATACCGTTGCTCATGACACCGCTCTTGCTCGCCGCGTGCGCTGCAGACGAGACGAACGTCGAGCAATCGGAGGATGTGTCAGAATCGCAATCTGAAAATCAAGCTGAACAGACAAATCAGGCAGAAGAGGACAACTGGCAACTCCTGAAGGGGGAGGAGACCGTTTCGCATATCCACGGGGCCGGCTTTTGGCAGGAAGATGCGCGTCCGGTCATCGCGACGCATGCCGGTCTGATGGAACATCGTGAGGACGGCTGGTACGTGTTGACGAAAAACCGGCACGACTATATGGGCTTTGAACTCGTCGAAGGCGGGTTCTATGGAAGCGGGCATCCGGACCGACGGACAGACTTTAAAAATCCGATGGGCGTCATCCATGGTCAACACCACGGGTCGACTCTCGAGGAACGGTCTCTTGCAGGTGAGGCGGACTTCCACTATATGAGCGCCGGATATGCAGCGGATAGCTTGTATGTGTATTTAGAAGAGGCGACGAGTGAACTCGAAGCAGGCTTCTACCGTTCATTCGATGGCGGTGAGACGTTTGAACCGATGAAGTTGGATGGCGTCGACGGACGTCAGCTCGCAGGCATCGTGGCGGACGCGACAGAGCAAGAACGTGTCTTCATGTATGGTCCTTCGGGGATGATTGAATCGACGGATGGCGGCGATACGTTTGAACCGCTGATCGAAAACGAAATGATCGTGACGGCCGCTGCCGACGCGGGACGTCTTGCCTACGTTCGGAAAGTGGACGCATCGTTTGAAGGGGTCCTTTACGATATCGAGGAGAAGAAGGCGACGCCTTTCGAACTCCCGGAATTGGCGGAAGGTGCTGTACCGATTAAAGTGGCCGTTAAAGGCGAACGGATTTTACTTGTGACGTCGGATAACAGCGTCTATGAGTATGCGAATGACAAGTGGAAACCGTTGTTAGAAGCAGGTGAAATAAAATAAATCAGACATCCCTCGTGAAGTGAGCGATGTCCGGTGAAAAGACGAACGGGTGCGTTTTGCACGATTCCGTTCGTCTTTTCAGTTTGGTGTCGATTTTAAGAGTGGCAAGCTGACGGTGAACGATGTGCCGGTCTTATCCGATTGGACGTTTAACGAACCGTCATGGAGATGGACGATTTGATCGGCGATGGCCAGCCCGAGTCCACTCCCGCCAGTCTGACGGGAACGGGATTTCTCGACGCGATACAGACGGTCAAAGATGTGAGGCAAATCTTCCGGTGGGATTCCTTTCCCGTCATCGCGTAACGTCAACCGGAGCTCATTGGTTGTGACATTAGAAGAAAACGTCACATGCTTGGCCTCACTGTGCTCGATGGCATTATGTGCGAGCGAGCGAAACACTTGCAACATGCGGTGGCGGTCCAAGGAAAGAGACAACCCGTTCTTTTGACCGGTAGGCTGATGCTGGAATTGAATCGATGTCATCCGGAACATGGTGCTCATCATGCGACCGACGTCCGCACAAAATGTGTCGACGTCGACTTCTTCCCGTTGCAACAAAAACGTGTTCTCATCGAGCTGGGCGAATTGAAACGCGTTCTCCACGAGTTCTGTCAGGGCACGGCTTTCTTCAAGAATCGTCTGGATGGACTGTTCTTTCAATGCATCAGGTGTATTCGCTTTCGAGGCGATTTCTGCATAGCCGCGCAAATAGGTGAGCGGGGTCTTAATTTCGTGTGACAAATCAGACAGGAATTGATTCCGTTCTTTTCGAAGACGTGACAGCTCGGTCGACATGGATTCGATGGACCGGGCGAGCTCACCGATTTCGTCGACCCGGTTCGTCGGGAGTTGGAGATTGTCCGGGTCGGTCAGGACCCGCTCGGTCGCCTGTTTGAGTGATTGAATCGGTCGTGAAATCAAGCGGCTCAACAGGATGAACGTCAGGATGGTCGTGACGAGAGCAATCGCAGTGATATAGATGAATCGTAATTGGAGACGGTGACTGATCCCGTGAATGATTTCAGTCGGCATGAACATATAGACATATCCGTAACGCGTGCCCGCCGTCTCACCGATCGGTGTCCGCACGGCCAGATACGCCTCGTTTTCCCAGTCCTCCTCGAGGACGGTCGTCTCATCCATCACCCCGGTGGCGGCTTTAGCGTCCACGATTCCGCTCAAGACGGACGGGAACTGACGGGAGGTGCGTAAGATTTCCTGATCCGGGCCGGTGATGGCGACTTTTGTATCGGTCTCGCTTTCCATTCTCGCAACGTGCCCGATCGTCTCGGCATTAAAACTCGTGCTCAAGACGCTTGCGTGACTCTCGGCCCGCGATTCGAGACGATCAATTTCTTCGACGACGCGCTCCCCGAGCAAGGTGTGATAAAGCAATAAAAAGAGCACTCCTTCAATCAGTAAGGTCGACAACAAGAAGATGAGGCTGATTCGGAACGGAAGACTGTTACGACTCGCCTTCATCCGGAGCGCTCCTCGGTCCAGCGATAGCCGCGGCCCCATACCGTCTTCAAATAGTCATCAATCGGGAAACCGGCTTCGCCGAGCTTATCCCGAATCATCCGGATGTGGGCATCGACCGTACGTGGGTCGGATTCAGCGGAATAAGGCCAAACGAGATCGTATAAATCCATCCGGTTGAATAGCCGGTTCGGGTGCTGGAGGAACAGCTTTAAAATTGCCGTCGCTTTCGGTGTCAACACGATTTCGTGTTCCTCGTACAGGACCCGGCCGCTCTCCTCGTCATAACGCAGAGGTCCATAACTGGCACTCGTCACCCGGCTTCGGCGCAAGACGGCACGGATACGGGCCAGCAGCACATTTCCGTCAAATGGTTTGGTTACGTAGTCGTCCGCTCCGGCATCGAGTCCGCGGATTGTCGTCTCATTATCCGACCGGGCAGTTAAGAGGACGACCGGTAAGTCCGGGTCAAGGGTCTTTAACTGTTGGCAGAGCGTGATGCCATCGACTCCAGGCATCATAATATCGACAATAACTAAATCAGGTCGTTCTGAAAGTTTTTCGAGCGCGGTTGGGGCATTGCTTGCCTCGATGCAGGAATACCCGTCTCCTTCTAAAAACAGGCGCAACAAATGCCGCATCTTCTCCTCGTCATCGACAATCAGGATGTTCACATATGTTCCTCCTCGTTTGGTTCCCTATCGTTTTTGTTCGTGTCATTTCTCTTAATTCCTGCCGCAGAGAACAGGGACATGAATCGTAACTTGCTCATCGTGACCGTATCTGTTCTCGAAAAAGACAGCGAGAAAGAAAAAAATATTTTTTAGTGGTTTTCCCTGTGATGGAAGCATCACTTCTAGATTCATTCGGTATAGGCGCAAGCAGGTTGTATCAGTGCATTGCGTCCTATTCTGTGGATTCAGCCCTTCTTCTCTAAAATCTCTTCTCAATTCTGACAGTGTACCCTTCAATTGTGAAAAAGACGTGAAAGCCCGCTCCGAAGCTATTGTGAGGTAAGTCACGCATGTTTTAGCCGTTATGAAAACGGTAAAAGAACTTCTAGACTCATAACAGAAGGGACGGAGTTAGATGAAATCTTACGGTAAATTCGGGATTATGATTTTTGTATCCACATTTCTCATGTACTGGCTCATGTATTTGAACGTTTTCCAAATCAGTCATATTTTCTATAGTCAAACCCGCCTTTACATGGCGCTCATCATGGGTTCGGTCATGGCGTTCGTCATGCTGTTGTTCATGTGGGGCATGTATAAAAATAAAACGGTCAACTTCATCATCCTCGGAACGAGTGTTCTTGTCTTCAGTGTATCGCTTTGGCTCGTTCGAAGCCAGACGACGGTGGACGATGTCAGTTGGATGAAAGCGATGATTCCCCATCACTCGATTGCGATTTTGACGAGTGAACGTGCCCAAATCGAAGATCCGCGTGTCCGGGAGTTGGCGGACGGGATCATCGAGACACAACGCCGCGAAATCGATGAGATGAAACAACTGATCAAAGATTTGGAAGAAAAAGAAGAGGCGAAAGAAGAGCAAGAGGAGAATGAAGAATAAGCGAGACGTGCGGCATTTGACCGCACGTTTTTTGTTATAGCAGGAAGGATAACGGGAATAAACGTACAATCATGGATCAAAGGGGATGAACGAATGAAATATTTAGTGACCGGCGCGACCGGGAAGCTCGGGTCGAAAATTGTAGAGAAGTTATTGCTCTCCGTCGCACCCGAGGATCTCGCTGTCAGCGTCCGGGACCCGGAAAAAGCGGACGCCTTGAAGGAAAAGGGAGTCGATGTCCGGCACGGTGATTTCGATCAGCCGGAGTCGCTCGACAAAGCGTTCGACGGGGTCGAGCGGTTGTTGATCATCTCGACGGACGGGGACAACGATACCCGGGTCCGCCAACATACGAACGCGGTCGAAGCGGCGAAACGTGCCGGTGTGCAGTTTATCGCCTATACGAGTATCGCGGACGCAACGGACAGTGAAAATTTGATGGCGCCTCCTCATGTCGTCACGGAAGAAGCGATTCAGGAGTCGGGCATCCCTTACGCCTTTCTTCGGAACAACTGGTACTTAGAAAACGAGTTACCGAGTATCCAGGGTGTCATCGCCGGTGCGCCGTGGGTGACAGCGGCCCGTGATGGAAAAGTCGGATGGGCACTTCAGGAAGACTACGCCGAGGCAGCGGCGAACGTGCTGCTCAAAGAACAGCAGGATAGCGCCGTTTACGAGTTGTCAGGCCCGCTCCTCACGCAACGGGAACTGGTCGATGCACTGAGCGATGTCCTTGGGCGCGACGTCCCGTTCCAGGAGTTGAATTTGGAAGCATACGAGGAGACGATGCGCGGGGCAGGGGTCCCGGAATCGATGCTGCCGCTCGTGGTCGGGATTCAAAAGAGTATCCGGCAAGGAACTTTGGAAGTAAGCGACAGCGACTTCGAACCGGTACTCGGCCGTCCGGTCACACCGATCCGGGAGGCACTTCGACAATTGATCGAGGACTGAAAAAAGTAACGAAAAAGACGATGAGCGCGCTCATCGTCTTTTCATGTGTTGCCGATGTGTTATTCCGCCTGTGATCGTTCTTCCAATTGCCCAGTGACGTCTTCGAGCGTGTTCGCCGTGGCGGCGAGACGGTCGGACATCGAGCTGAGCTCTTTTTGGATGGCGACTTGTTCTTCCGTGGCTGCGGCGACGTGATGAATTTGTTGTTGCAATTCGTTCGCAGCATGTTTCGTCGATTCGAGACGGGTTTCGAGCGCCTCCATTTGTGACGTGACAGCGTGGCGTGTCTCCTGAATCGATGAGATTTGACCATCGATTTCGACGACGTCAGTGCTCAATCGACCAAAGACCGCGGTCACGTCCTCGGATACCGTCTGACAGTTTTCTGTCGCTTGTTTGAAGGTTGAGGCTGATTTCGAGACGATTGTCGTGTCTTCCATCAGTCCGCCAAGTACACGTGTCATCTCAGACGCATATTCACGCGACTGTGCAGCGAGTTTCCCGACCTCTGCTGCGACGACGGCGAAGCCGCGCCCGGCTTCCCCGGCACGGGCTGCTTCGATGGATGCGTTCAAAGCGAGCATGTTCGTCTGTTCGCTGATCGTGCCGACTTGTTGCAGGATGCCTTGGATCTCGGTCGAGCGGTTCACCATCGTGGCGACGACCTGTTCAAGCTGTTCGGACTCGGCGATGATCTCATTCACTTTCGCTTCCATGAGACGCATATCTTCATTCCCGGCGTTGGCATCTTTAGCGATGCGGGAAGAGGCGGCTGCGGTTTGCGCCATCCGTTCCTGGATGAGGGCAGTGAGCGAACGAATCGATTGGATCTCGTCAGCGCCTTTGACCATCGATTCCTGTTGAGACGAAGCGTGGGCGACGATTGGGTCGACCGTGACCGCAATCTGTTCACCGGACTGGAGCGACTGGTTGGCAGCGGCCTCGAGTTCATGTGCATGCTCTTTCAATGATGAGACGAGACGGCTCGCGTCAGCAACCGTCTGTTGAAGCAAGTAGCGTGTCTCCGCCTCTTGTGCTTCCGCGCGACCCGTTTCCGTATTGCGGACCTTGATCTGTGCGACGATGGAGATGCAGAGTAACAGCAGGTACATCGCATGGATAAGTAACAAACTGAACGGATAGTCGCTCGTCCCGCAAATCATTTCAGGGAGCAGGAAATAACCGGCCAAGTGCTGGACGACAAAAATAGACGTACTGATGATGATCAAATCCATGCGGCGCATGTAGGATAAGACGGCTAGGACGACAAAGATTGAGAAGTGATACTCCGCAAGTCCCTGTCCACCGGCGATGGTCGAGATGCTCGTGAACGTGAGGGTGAGCATCATCCAGTAAGGGAACGTGTGCGTCCACTTTTTCGTCGTGACGACCATGAACCCGTAGAACAGGATCGGGATGAAGAACAGCACCCATGTCAGACCTGAGTAGGCATACCCGTCCCCTCCGTTTTGAAGGATGGTATAGGTGTCAGCGAAATTGGTGAAACGGTGTAACACGTGAACGATGATCGACGTGAATAGCATAATAAACGTCGACAACAGCATCAATGAATTTCGTTTGTTAGAGCTCATGTTCATTCCTCGCAATCTGGTCATAGTGTGTGGGGTAGCTATGTTATTATCGGACAAACGTCCCGATTGTTTACCGATTTTGCACATTGGCGCAAAAAGAAAAGGAAGCGGCGGCTTCCCGGGTGGTTGTGCGAGCGAATGGGTGTTTTTGGATGCTTATTTAAGTCCGAGCCAGCGTTTGACCGGCTCGCGGAACAAGTACGTGATGACGAGCAGACTGACGAAGACGGAGACTGCGATCAGGAACGTTTTCATGCTGCCTGAGGCGAGACTCGCCCCAAGGAAGCTATAGGCAAACGTCCCGGGAATCATGCCGAAAAACGTCGCAATTAGAAAGGCGCGAAAACGAACCTTGGCGATTCCGCCCGCATAGCTCAGTAAGTCAAAGCTGACGATCGGGATGAGCCGCAAAATAAAGACATACCAGAATCCGCGCTCCTCCATTTGACTGAACATCTTTTCTGACCAGGGATAGCGTTCGACGTTCAGGACGGAGCGCCCGAACAAACGCCCCATTACGTAACCGGTCGTCGCCGCGGCCGTTGCACCGATGAGGATGTAGAGGACACCGGGCCAGACGCCGAACGCGAGTCCGGCCCCGAGCGAGAGGACCGATGTCGGAAGGAACGCGACCGGTCCGATGGCGTACAGGAGGATGAACAAGAGCGGACCCCACCAGCCGAACGATAAGACGAGATCCCGGATATCGGCCGGACGTAGATCATAATGAAAATGGGTGATGTAGAAGATCACACCGAATCCGGTCAAAAACAAGCTGATTTTGAGCCAGCGTGGCATCCTTGTCCCTCCTTTCTCCAATCGGCTGTGAAAAAACCGAGGCTGTTCTAGCCTCGGCTTCCTGCGTACACGTCAATCCATTGCGCGGGCGTCATCTGTTCGACGAGTTCCCCGACCAGGTCGAACGGGATTCGTTTGACGTTGTTGAACCGGATACAGCTTTTCCCCATGTCGAGCTTCGTCGGGACGCGCTCGGCGTACTGTTGCTCGAACCAACGGAGCAGTTCCGGATTCGAATAAATCCCCATATGATAGAGTCCGATGTGCCGCTTTTGGGCAATCACACTGATGAACGGTAAAGGCTTCCCCGGGGTCACATGATAGCCGGGAGGATAAATCGAGAGCGGGACGACGTAATGAACCCCATGGCCGTCGGTCGTTTTCTCGAACCCTTCCGGTAAATGCTCGTCGATCACGTCAATCAGGTGTGTAAAGGAATCGAGTCGTTCCGCATCGACCAAAGTCGTGTAATCCATCACATCTCACTCCCTCTCAAAATCTTGGTCATGGCTTTTCCTTTGGCCAGTTCATCGATCAGCTTGTCTAAATACCGGATCTCCCGCATGAGCGGCTCTTCCACTTCTTCGACGCGGACACCGCAGACGACGCCTTTGATCAGAGAGCGGTCATCATTCATCACCGGTGCGTCGTGGAAAAACGTTTCAACATCCACATTCGCCTCGATTTGGCGATCGAGTGCGGTCTGGTCATATCCGGTCAACCAGCGGATGATCGTATCGACCTCATCCTTCGTCCGTCCTTTTCGCTCGGCTTTCGCGACATAGCTCGGATAGACGCGTGCAAACGGCATAGTATAAATACGATGTGCCACTTCAATCCCCTCGTTTCCATCGTGATAGATTGAGTGTCTCATATTTTGTCGGAAGATGGGGAGACCCATTCCAAAATTCCGGACAAATCATCATAGACAGCATCCGGCTCCACATCAAACTGTTCGAACGGCAAGTGATTCCGGTTGATCCAGGCGGCATGAAAACCGAAGTTTTTCGCTCCGGCGATGTCCCATCCGTTTGACGACAAAAACAGCACTTCGTCGCGTCGGAGTCCGGACGACTTGAACCAGTGCATATAGGAAGCAGGGGACGGTTTCGCCTGTTTGATCCGATCGATGCTGACGATGTCGTCAAAGTACGATGTGAACCGGGCGTTTTGAATCAATGTCGTGAGCATCTCGTCTGTACCGTTTGAAAGGACGACGGTCTGATGATCGGTTAGCTTTTGAAGCACCGATTCGACTTCGTCGTATGGATTCAAATGCGCGTACGTTTCAATCAGACGTTCTTCCATCGTTTTATTCGAGTTCACGTCATGAACGGCGAGTGCATAACGGAGGGCATCGCGGGTCACCACGTCAAAATTCTCGTACCGGCCCATGATGTGTCGCCAAAAGAAGTATTCGAGCTGCTTCGTGCGCCAGACGCGGCTGATGTCCTCACCTTTACCGGGAAACGCTTCATCGCAAGCATCTTTCACGGAATGCACATCAAATAACGTGCCATACACGTCGAACACGAACGCCTTGATCGTCGGTTTCATCAAAATTCCTCCTTACATCCTATTCTCTCTCGTTATACCCGTCTTTCAGGAATATAATGGAGTAAAGAAAAGGGGGTTCATCATGTATATCCAAAATCGCTATTCCGTGCAGGAACAAGAGGACATCATCGCGTTTATCAAAGCCCATCCGTTCGGCATCGTCGTCACACACGACGGTGGCAAACCGATTGCGACACACGTACCGCTCCGATTTCATGAAGAGACGCGCCACATGACGACACACGTCTCAAAAGCCAACCCGCAATGGAAGACGATCGAAGGACAGGACGTTCTGGTCATCTTACAAGGGCACGACGCCTACGTATCGGCTTCCTGGTATGGCCATGAGGACGTGTCGACGTGGAACTATCAAGCCGTTCATCTATACGGGAAGGCGACATTGTTCTCGGAAGACGAACTGATTGCTGATTTGGCCGGGATGCTCCGGGAGCATGAAGGGGACCGGGAACAGGCGATTGTTTGGGAAAACTTGTCCGAGTCGGTGCAGCGACAGATGAAAGGGATCGTCGGTTTCCGGATTGAGATTGAGGATATTCAAGCGACGTTCAAACTGAGTCAAAACCGAAACGATGCGGATCATGAACGAATCGTCTCGGAGCTCGAAAAAGAAGGAAAGCCGATTGCGGACGTCATGCGTAAGCAGAGAAGATGAACGAAATCCGTCTTGTTCAAGGCGGATTTTTTTGTTTGGACGCCTCTTTGACATATTGACAGGGCAGAAGTCGATGTCTATACTCTTAATTGATAATGATTATCAATATCAAAAAAAGAAAAGAGGAATGAGGCATGAAACAACCTTTTAAGAAAGCGCTACATACATTAATTTTTACGTCACTTTTGACGCTCATCCTGGCAGGGTGCGGCTCGGACGACATTGGGTCTACCACAGAAGATGAGAACAAGGCAGAAGGCTATCCGATTACCATCCAGCACGCGTTCGGTGAGACGGTCATCGAAGAAAAACCGGAGCGTGTCGCCACCATCGCCTGGTCGAACCAGGACGTCGCACTTGCACTGGACGTCGTGCCGGTCGGATTCTCGGCCGCGAACTACGGTGTCCAGGACGGCAGCGGCATGCTGCCTTGGACGGCTGAGAAATTACAGGCTCTCGGGGAAGAAAACCCGAATATCTATCAGGATACGGACGGTCTCGACTTTGAGGCGATTGCCGACTCAAATCCGGACGTCATCCTGGCCGCCTACTCCGGTATCACGCAAGAAGACTACGATACGTTGAGTCAGATCGCACCGGTCGTCGCTTATCAAGAAACGCCATGGGTATCGTCATGGCAGGACACGGTTCGCTATGATTCGATGGCGATGGGTATGGCAGAGGAAGGCGAACAGCTCATCGAGGACACGGAACAACTGATTCGGGACAAGGCGGCGTCTGTGCCCGAGATGAAAGGGAAGAAGGCGGCATTCGTCTCGTTGAGTGAAGACGATCTGTCGAAGTTTTATATTTATACTACGGGAGACCCACGCGGCGCCTTCATCGAAGAGCTCGGTATGGAATATCCACAAAACATTCTCGATGAGGCTGAAAAAGCGAACAGCTTTTACTTGGAGCTAAGCAAAGAGAACGCGGACCTGTTAAATGACGTCGACCTATTCGTCACGTATGGGAATGAGGAGACGCTCAAGGCGTTGCAGGCAGACCCGTTGTACAGTAAAGTACCGGCCATCGAGCGCGGATCGGTCGTCTTGATCGAGAACAACACACCGCTCGCGGCTGCCGGGACCCCATCCCCGCTTTCGATTGAATACACGATTGATGCGTATGTATCACGTGTATCGGACGCCCTCGCGAAAATCGGAGAGTGACGTCAAACATGAAAGCGATGCATGGACCGAAGCATTTGCCCATCCTCTTGACCGGAGCGCTCATTCTGCTCGTCGCCTGCATTTTTGCTTCCCTTGCCTTTGGTTCCCGGACCATCGGGTGGCATGAACTGTTGGACGGTTTGTTTCGTCCGGCCGTTCAGTCCTATGAGGCGGACGTCGTCCGGCAACGCATCGTCCGCACGATTTTCAGCCTGATGTGCGGGGCGGCGCTCGGTGTGGCTGGCGCGCTCATGCAGTCGGTCACACGGAATCCGATTGCCGACCCGAGCATCCTTGGCGTCAATACAGGTGCGGCGCTCGCGGTCGTCATCGGGCTCGCCTTTTTCAATCTCACGTCGGGGACTGCGACGATTTGGTTCGCACTCATCGGAGCGCTTGTGACGGCGAGTTTCGTGTTTGGGATCGGGTCGCTCGGAAGGGGGGGGGCGACACCGCTCAAGCTGGTCCTGGCAGGTGCGGCGACGAGCGCTGCGTTGTCCTCACTCGTCATGGCGCTCATGATCCCCCGTTCGAACGTCATGGACCGGTTTCGATTTTGGCAGGTCGGGAGCGTCGGGGCGGGGAATATCGACTCGATTTGGACATTCTTCCCGCTTCTCGCGTTCGGGCTGTTGACGGCGTTGATCGTGGCGCCCTCTTTGAACGCGCTGGCGCTCGGGGAGGAGATGGCAAGAAGTCTCGGCGTTCGAACCGGTCTCGTGAAGCTTCTGGCTTCAATGGCAGGTGTCGTCCTCTGCGGGGCGGCGACAGCGCTTGCCGGACCGATCGGGTTCATCGGGCTTTTGGCCCCGCACGTGATCCGTCTCGTGATCGGACCGGATGAACGAATCCTGATCCCGATGTCGGCGATGGCCGGGGCCGTCATCTTAACTTTCTCCGACGTCATCGGACGATGGATTGGCAGTCCGGGGGAGCTTGAAGTCGGGATCGTCACGGCGTTCGTCGGGGCACCGACGTTGATTTTCTTGACGATGCATGTGAAAGGACGAGAATGATGCAACAAACCATCGATCAAATCAGACAAGGCAGGGTGCGTCGACATCACCGATTCACTTTCGTGACAGTACTGCTTGCAGGACTGACGCTCTCCTTGAGTGTTGTGATGATCATGCTTGGAAACACGGTCTACCCATTCGCTGACGTCGTCCGTGTCCTTCTCGGTGAAGAAGTGCCGGGAGCGAGATTTGCGGTCGGTGTGCTCCGTTTGCCGCGCCTTTTGGCCGGTTTGTTCGCCGGGGCCGCGTTCGGCGCCGCCGGAACGGTCTTTCAGACGATGCTCCGTAATCCGCTCGCCAACCCGAACGTCATCGGCATCACGACCGGTTCGAGTGCGGCGGCTGTGTTCAGTATCGTCGTCTTACAGGCGAGCGAGGCGGTCATCTCGATCGCGTCCGTCGTCGGGGGACTGCTGACGGTACTCGTCATTTATCTGTTGTCCAAGGGTGCGTCCTTCTCGATCGGTCGTCTCGTCCTGGTCGGCATCGGCATTCAGGCGATGCTGTCGGCGGTCATCAACTATCTGCTCCTCATCAGCAGGCAACAGGACGTCGCGATGGCGATGCGATGGCTCACCGGAAGTTTGAACGGGGTGAAGCTGGATGAACTGCCCCCGCTTATGGTGACCGTCGGGATTGGGCTTCCGGTCTTGCTCGTGTATTCACGTCAACTTGAGATGCTCGAACTTGGCGAGATGACGGCGACGAGTCTCGGAATCAATACGAATCAGACCCGCATCGTCTTGCTTCTTGCGTCTGTCCTCATGCTTGCCCTTGCGACAGCGACGACCGGACCGATCGCCTTCATCGCTTTCCTGGCAGGTCCGATTGCGAAACGACTCGCCGGTCCCGGTCATTCCTCCATCATTCCGGCGGTGTTCGTCGGCATGCTGATCGTGCTCGCGGCCGATTTGATCGGTCAGTTCGCCTTCACGGCACGGTATCCGGCCGGAGTCATCACCGGAATCATCGGGGCGCCTTATCTATTGTATTTATTGATACGCATGAACCGGAAAGGAGATTTGTAAATGCCGGGGATCATGAAAGTGGAACACGTGACTTCAGGGTACGGGGAGCAGATGATTTTAAACGACATCAGTCTCGAGATCCCGAGTCACCAAATTAGCATCATCATCGGAGCGAACGGGTGTGGGAAATCGACCTTATTGAAGACGATGGCCCGTCTCATCCATCCGACGTCCGGGCACGTGACGCTGAATAACAAACCGATCACGAAAATGGCACCGAAGCGATTGGCCCGTGTCCTTGGCATGTTGCCGCAGTCTCCGATCGTCCCGGAGGGGATCACGGTCTCCGATCTTGTCGGACGGGGGCGATACCCGTACCAGTCTTTCATGAAAGGGTGGTCGCAAGACGATTACGAGGCGGTCGCCGAAGCGATGGAGATGATGAACATTACCGAATTCGCCGACCGTCCGATTGACGAGCTCTCGGGTGGGCAGCGGCAGCGTGTCTGGATTGCGATGGCGCTCGCGCAACAGACCGACATTCTATTTCTGGATGAACCGACGACGTTTCTCGACATCACGTATCAGGTGGAAATCCTGGATTTATTGACCGACCTGAATCGAAAGTTCGGTACGACGATCGTCATGGTCCTGCACGACATCAACTTGTCGGCCCGATATGCGGATTACCTGTTCGCGCTCAAACAAGGGCGACTTGTCGCGGAAGGGAAGCCGGCGGACATCGTCACATCTGACTTGATCCATCAGGTGTTCAACCTGCGCTGTTCGATCATGGTGGACCCGGTGTCAGGGTCCCCGTCGGTCGTGCCGATCGGGCGCCATCATGTCCGGGAAGATGAGGATGAGCTGGCGACAAAGCTCGAGTGGGTGTAGCGGATCGGTTCAATGAAAAAAGGAGTGTGGTTCGACTAGGCGGACCATACTCCTTTGTTTTATATGAAGAAATCAATAAGCGGTCCAACCACCATCGATCGCCACGACCTGTCCGTTGACGAAGCTGGACTCATCCGAACCGAGGAACAAGGCAAGCTGGGCAATCTCTTCCGGTTGTCCCACACGTGGATTGAGGGCCATCCCGAGCTGTTGACGTCCGATGCCGACTTGGCTAATATCGGTCATCGTCGAACCGATATTGGTTGCGACTGCGCCGGGTGCGATCCCGTTACAGCGAATATTTTGGTCGGCGTACATAAAGGCTGTGTTTTTCGTCAATCCGACGACGGCGTGCTTCGATGCCGTATAAGCTGCGCCGGCTCGTGCCCCGTATAAGCCGCCGGCTGAAATGTTATTGACGATCACGCCGTGCCCTTGCGTTGTGAATAGATCGACGGCGATTCGCATCGCCTTCATGACAGAGACCGTGTTGACGGCGAACACTTTGTCCCACCGTTCATTAGAGATTTCGCCGACCGGCTCCATCCCGTCCATGATTCCGGCGTTATTGACGAGGATGTCCACCTGACCATACGTTTTCACCGTCTCATCGAACAAATGCTGGAGTGCCTCTTCTGATGTCACATCCGTCTGGATGGCGACCGCTTCACCTGATATGCCTTCGGCGACCGCCTGGGCCCCTTCGAGGTTCATGTCCGAAACGACGACCTTTGCGCCTTCTTTCGCATACAGCTCTGCGATTGCTTTCCCCATCCCGGATGCCGCCCCGGTAACAATCGCCACTTTTCCTGATAACCGCATGTAAACTCCTCCTTTTATTGAACAAGTGTTCAATAACTATTATAATAGTCTTTAGAAAACGCTTACAATCATCAATAAAACGAGATGTGTTCAGTAATCAACAGTTCTCCTAAGAAGTGTTGAAAGGAGTGAAAAAAAATGAAACCGGACTTGCGTGTCCAGAAGACGAAACAAGCGCTCCACACGGCACTCGTCGAGTTATTGACGCATCGTTCGATCGATCAGATGACGATCTCAGAGCTCTGTCGCGTCGCGAACGTCAATCGGGGGACGTTCTATTTACATTACGACCGGGTCGAGGATGTGTTCGAGGAATATTTTCAAGAAATCACGGCCGACCTGGCTACTTCCTATGAGGAACCCTATCGCCACGTGAAGTTCCTGAATCCGCGCGAGCTCGAACCGTCGACGGTTCGCATCTTCCACCACGTCAAGACGTATGTTGACTTTTATCGAATCGTGTTCTCAAAGCAGGTTCCGCTCGCCTATTACTACTTATTGTTCGAAGAAATTCGAAAACTGCTCCTCCGTGACACGGCCGCCCATCAAGTGGAGGAAATCGATCACGAGTTGTTTTGTTCGTACCAGGCGAATGCGATTGTCGGCATGATCATCTGGTGGGCGGAGCAAGGCTTTCAAAAGGAGCCGGCACTGCTCAATGAGCAATTGGTGAAGATTTTGCGACAATCGTGAAAGCGTTCCAGAAAAGCCGTTGACTTCTCCATAGGCTAGGTGTATGCTAAAAATCCTGCCCAAAATCGAGGCACGGGAACTGGCAGCAGTTCATTATGAATCAGAGAGGACATGATTCCATGAACCAACAACAATTAGTCGAGCGCGCACGCCAATTAAAGGACAATGCGTATTCACCATATTCGAAGTTCCGCGTCGGAGCGGCACTTCTCATGAAGGACGGCACGGTCATCGATGGCGTCAACGTCGAAAACGTCTCGTTCGGAGCAACAAACTGTGCAGAGCGTACAGCCATTTTCACAGCCGTCGCGCAAGGATACAAAAAAGGTGACTTCGAAGCGGTTGCCGTGTCTGGGGATACGGAAGACTTCTTGCCACCTTGCAGTATCTGCCGCCAGGTCATGGTTGAGTTCGGAGGTCCTGACTTTAAAGTACTCCTCACAAACGGCAACGCCGATGTGAAAGAAGTGACGCTCGGGGAGCTCGTCCCGCTCGCGTTCACAGATTTGGATATGTAAGTATCGATCCCTCAGACTTCTGAGGGATTTTTTTAGTTGGATTGATGAAAGCCATTCCTTTTGACATTTCGAGAATTATCGAATAACATGAGCGTATGAAAAATGCTGTGGAACTATTTAAAGTGTTGGGAAATGAGACGAGGCTCGAAATGTTGCATTGGTTGAAAGAACCGATGCGTCACTTCGACAAACCGACAGCGCATCTTACGAAAAATATGAGCGAGAAAGGAGGCGTATGCGTTGGGGATATCCAGGAAAAGACTACGTTATCCCCATCGACGGTCTCACATTATTTAAAAATGATGCAAAGCGTTGGCTTGTTAGAGTCTGAGCGACACGGGCAGTGGACGTACTATCGAAGAAATGAAGAAGTGCTCCAAGAACTGTCTCGGTATATCGGAGAAGATCTTTGACTCTTTTCCACGCTTTTAATTTCGACTTTTCTCGAAATGTAGATATAAGCAGTGTATGGAAATGGAGGAAGGCAGTATGAAATCAATCTTTTATGTCCTCGCTTTTTTAGCGGGTGTGGCGCTCAGCCTTGAAGGAGCGATGTATGCGAGTTTAGGAGAAACGATTGGAAAACTTGAAAGTAGTCTATACAACTTTGCCGTCGGTACGATTATTTTAGGTGTGGCGTTATTATTCTTCGGTAAAGGCAAATTGTCGTATACGAAAGAAGCGCCGAAGTGGCAGTTGACAGGTGGACTACTTGGATTGATTTATCTCACGATTCTTGTCGTCGGGATTCCGTTGATTGGAGTCGGTATGGCAATGAGTAGTGTCGTCGTCGGTCAATTGATCATGTCGATGGTAATCGAACACAACGGTTGGCTTGGAAGTCCGAAAGTGACAGTACGAAAAGAAAAAATCATTGCGGTCGCACTGATGATCGTATCGTTATTCTTAATCTATTAATCGGGAGGTTGCAAACATGTCTATCTTATTATTGCTCGTCACCGTTCTTGGAGGCGCGCTCCTCAGTGCTCAATCTTCTGTGAACGGCGCGTTCAGCCGTAAAGCCGGTACATTAGAAAGTGCATTTTTAACATTCATTACGGGAGCCATGATGTTGTTCTTACTCGTTTTGTTCTTTGGCAGCGGGAAGATTTTAAGCATTTTAGACGCTCCGATTTGGCAACTTAGTGCCGTGTGGCTCGGGGTAGGTTATTTATTTTTGACGATTTTAGCAGTACCAAAAATCGGTGTCATCGCAGCAAATCTAGCCGCTATCATCGGTCAACTGTCGATGGGAATGGTAATTGACCATTTCGGATGGTTCGAAGGTGCTGTGATTCCATTCGACACGAAACGGTTGATTGCGTTGATTTTGATGATTGTCGCATTGCGGTTATTGTATGTAGGGAACGTAAAACAAGCGAAAGAAGGGCCTACTTCCAAATCGATTGCCTCATAATAAAGTCTCCTGGAAGGTCATCTTCCAGGAGACTTCTGTTATAGACTGATTGATTCACCGTCTTCAGGAACAAATAGTTGGTTGGCAAATTCATGTTCTTGTGCATAAGAGCGTAAGTCAGTCCGTGACAAGTTCCAGTGGTTCACTGCCTCCATATGGACCGCAATGATGCTAGCTTCCGGGGCAGCTTCTGCTACATGACGTACGTCCACTTCATTCATGACGAGCGAGCCACCTTCTAAGAATTGATTGTCTCCCGCATTGACGACGATCACCTCTGGGCGATGCGATTGAATGGTTTCAGCGACACCATCATACCAAACTGTATCCCCAGCAACGTATAACGTTTTTTCAGTTTTATGTGTAAAGACGACACCGCACACTTCACCAGTCAACGATAAGATGTCGCCTCGACCATGCTCACCGACCGTTTTGGAGAGATGAACATCTTCGAATTCGGTCGATTCAGTCAGCACGCGAACGTCTTTGAATCCATCCTGTTGAATCGTGTTCTGGTCTGCCTCGTTTTGAACGAAAATCGGAAGCTCTTTTGAAAGTGCTTCTTTTGCGACTTCGTCATAGTGGTCGAGATGAAGATGAGTCAAGATGACGGCGTCAATTCCATGTAGAAGATTTTCAATCGAAATCGGCAATTCAACGAGTGGGTTGTGCTCATCTTGACGTGCCGAGTTTGGGAAAGGTGGATATGTGCCTTTCTTCGCAAGAAACGGATCGATGAGAAACGTCTTTCCAGCATATTCAAGGCGGAGTGTCGCATTTCGGATTAATTGAATGTTCATAGGTGATTCTCCTTTTTCCATGTAGTATATATGTAGTGTAGAACGTACCCGTTTTGTAAAACATCACTTCATTCAAGTCTTTTTATCGATTTACTTGAATGATGAAAGGAGTGAACACATGGACGCAACAGATCGCCGCATCATTGAAGCCTTGCAACAAAATAGTCGGATGACGATGAAGGAATTAGGAGAACTTGTTCACTTGACGGGGCAAGCAACAGCCACACGGGTTAAAAAGTTAGAAGACCTTGGAATCATCGAAGGGTACACGATTCGAATCAATGAAGAACGAATCGGTCTGCCGATTCATGCGATGATTACGATTTACACGACAAGTACATTTCATGATCCGTACCTTCTCTTTCTTAAAGAGCATCGGCAATACGTGCGACATAACTACAAGGTGAGCGGGGATGGCTGCTATCTACTCGAGTGTCGCTTCCCGACGAATCAAGAACTGAATGCTTTTTTAGATGGACTCAGCAAATACGTGAACTACAAACTATCACTCGTCATTGACCAAAACACCCAGTGAATCGTTGGATTGGATTCACTGGGTGTTTGTTAAATGTACATATTCCTTAAACGCTCCGCATGCCCCTTCATCATTTCTCGCAACTTACTTGGCGATTTGACCTCCACTTCAGCCCCTGCTTTCAACAACTGCCTCGACAAAAACGGCAGTTCTTCTTCGGGTACCGCCCACTCATTTAACTCATCGATATCGGGTAATACATCTTCAAGCAAACGACGACCGAGTGGGGTTAGTTCGAGTTGAACGGTCACACCGCCCCGTTCATCATTTGCCTGGATTAAGGTCAGCAAATCCTCCGATTCAAAAGTCTCCTCTAGAAGACGAACCGCCTTCACTCGATCGATTCGGTATTGCCGGAATCCGAGTTCGGAGAGCCCGAAGACGTACCATTTTAAATCGAGGAGTGCCATGCCGACCGGAGCGACGGTGAACGTACGTGATCCGTTCGTCGTTCGATACGTCATCTCTACCTTGTTTCGACGTTCGACCGCCTGATAGATGTCTTTCGTGAACGGAGCCTTTGGAATCTGTTTGTTCCCGAGCCATAGGATGTTTCGTTCCAATCGATGAATCTTCGTCTCCAAGTCTTGCGGTAGCTCGTTCACGTACCAATCGGACAGCGTATTTCTTACATCACCAAATGGCACGTCCGAGATTTGTTCCATCCATTTGAGCGTGAGGTATAGGGCGACTGCTTCTTGTTCGCGGAGGTGGAGCGGTGGCAACAACCGGTTCGGTAGCATCTCATAGCCACCACCGATCCCGGGCACACTCCAGATCGGATAACCAAGTCCCTCGAGCGACAGCATATCCCGCTGAATCGTCCGGATAGAGGCGCCTGTCTCTTGAGCCAGTTCTTCAGCGGTGAAACGTCGTCCGCGATTGAGTAGTCGAATCAGTTGTAGATGTCTTTTTTTCATACTCATCATTCCCGTCATCTTTTGTCGTATTTAGTCGTTAAGCTGAAGGTATCACGAATCAAGGAGGAACACATGATGCCGAATGTCGTATTATACATTGCGATGAGTCTCGATGGGAAAATCGCCCGGTCGAACGACCAGCTCGACTGGTTGTTTGAAGTAGATGGGGAAGGGGACAACGGATACGCCGAGTTTTTCAAGACGGTCGGTGCCGTCGTCATGGGACGGAAAACCTACGAGGAAGTGCTGCAACTGTCACCTGAGCAGTATCCGTACCCGGACATCCCGAATTACATCCTGACACGGAACTCGAATCGGGAAGCCGAGTACGTCACGTTCACGGATGAACCGATCGAGCAACTCATGGAGCGTTTGAAAGAAGAGGTCGAACAGGATATCTGGCTCGTCGGGGGCGGAGAAGTAATCCAGTCCGCAATGGAACAAGGGTTGATTGACCGCTACGAGATCGCCATCGCCCCGGTCGTGCTCGGCGAAGGGATCCCGCTTTTCCCGGAAGGCACGAAAGAGACGAAGCTGAAGCTGATGGGTCAGCGAACGTCTGGACAGTTCGTCATGATGACGTACGAGAGATGAAAAAAAAGCCGAACCCTATGGGCTCGGCTTTTCTCATACATGCTTCCGCTGAAACGCGGAGATGGCATCATACTCTTCCTTGAAGTGGCGTGACAGCCGAATGTAGATCGGCAACAGCTCCCGATAAATGCTCGTCGCTTCAGCATCCGGACGATGTTCATGGGTCACTTGCGGGACGGCGGTGAAGTCGTCGATGTCGCCGAACGCATAGTGCCCGAGCATGACCGCACCGAGGCACGAGCTCTCATGACTCTCCGGGACGACAACCGGCGTGTCGAAGATGTCAGCCATCATCTGGCGCCAGAGCTTCGATTGGGCAAAACCGCCCGTCGCATGGATTCGGCTCGGTGCACCCGTCATCTCGTCTAGTGCCAACATGACCGTGTACAGGTTGAAGATGACCCCTTCGAGCACGGCGCGGATAAAGTGCTCGCGCTTATGATGGATGCTCAGCCCAAAGAAAGAACCGCGTGCGTTTGAATCCCATAACGGGGCCCGTTCGCCCATCAAATACGGATGGAAGAGTAAACCGTCAGCCCCCGGCTTGACCGTCTCGGCGATTCGGGTCAACACGTCATACGCATCGATCCCGAGCCGTTTCGCGGTCTCGACCTCACTCGCCGCGAACTCGTCGCGGAGCCAGCGCAGGATGATCCCGCCGTTGTTGACGGGGCCCCCGATGACCCAATGCTTGTCGGTCAAGGCATAACAGAAGATCCGGCTTTTCGCATCCTCGACCGGCTCGCGGACGACTGTCCGGATGGCACCACTCGTGCCGACGGTCACGGCGACGACACCCGGTTCAAACGCCCCGACCCCAAGGTTCGAGAGTACCCCGTCGCTCGCCCCGATGACGAGCGGGAAGTCCCAACCGAGCATGTCGGCGATGTCTTCTTTAAGAGACAGGATCGCGGTCGTCGGGACGAGCGTCGACAGACGGTCCGGAGTGACGCCGGCGATGGCGAGCGCTTCCGTGTCCCAATCTGTTTCCTTCAGATTGAACAAGCCCGTCGCCGAGGCGATGGAGTGGTCGACGACGAAGTGACCCGTCAGACGGTAGAAGACGTACTCTTTGATCGAGACGAACTTTGCCGCCCGCTCGAACAGGTCGGGCATCTCGTGCTTCATCCAGCGGAGCTTGGATAATGGGGCCATCGGGTGCACCGGTGTGCCGGTCCGCATATGGAGCCCCGTCGCATCGAAGTCGCGTTTGATTTCTTTCGTATAGCCGTTCGCCCGGCTGTCCGCCCAGGTGATACTGTTCGTGAGCGGGTGACCGTGTTCATCGAGGGCGATCAAGCTGTGCATCGCCGAGCTGAACGAGGCGAAACGGACCGGTCCATCCGCCTTGGCCCGGACGGAGCTGATCGCTTCAAGCACGGCCCCGTAGATGACGACCGGATCTTGCTCGGCCGTCTCCGTATCGGGAGTGAGGAGCGGGTACAACACGTTGTGCACCGCCAGTTGGGTTTCGTTTTCGAACAGGACGGCTTTCGTGCTCGTCGTCCCGATATCGACACCGATTGTATACATGCAGTCACTTCCTAACTTAGATAATGAACAAACTGATCAAGAACACGACCGCGAAGCCGGTGAGTCCGATGATGGTCTCCATGATCGTCCATGATTTGAGCGTATCTTTCACATCGAGCCCGAAGTAGCGGTTGACGAGCCAGAATCCTGAGTCGTTCACGTGCGAGAGCACGGTCGCACCAGACGCGATGGCGATGACGATCAAGCCGAGTGCAGCCCCTGTGATGTTTTGAATTTCAAGTAGCGGCGTGATGAGTCCAGCCGCTGTGACCATCGAGACGGTCGCCGACCCTTGGGCGACACGGACGACGGTCGCAATCAAGAAGGCGAGGACGATGGCTGGGAGCGGAGAGTCGGCCATCATGTTCCCGAGCACTTCGCCGACGCCTGAGTCGATCAACACTTGCTTGAACACGCCGCCGGCACCCGTGACGAGAATGATGATCCCGGCCGGTTCGAGTGCTTTCGTCGCGATCTCCTGTACTTCGTTGCGTGAATAACCACGGCGTGTCCCGAGGAAGATGAACGTCAGGAGCGTCGCAATCGTCAAGGCGACGAACGGGTGTCCGAGGAACGTCAGGATCGAACGGACTGTGTTTCCTTCTTCTAACAATACCGCAGATAACGTGTTCGCGAGAATCAGGACGAGCGGGATTGAGATGAGCGAGACGATCAATTTGAATCTCGGCAATTCTTTTGAGTCATCCAACGGTTCGAACTCCATATAGTCCGGAATCGTGACATGAATCTTCTTAGCGATATACTTCCCGAAAACCGGTCCGGCTAAAATCATGGCTGGGAGCCCGGCGAGCGCACCGAACAAGATAACCCAACCGAGGTCGGCACCAATCAAGTTGGCGACGGCAATCGGACCCGGTGTCGGTGGGATGAAGCTGTGTGTGACCGCGAGACCGGCGAGGAGCGGAATACCATAGTAAAGAAGCGAGCGACCTGTCTTTTTAGCAAGTCCGTAGACGATCGGTACCAAAATGATGAAGCCGACATCGAAGAAGACCGGGACGGCGACGATGAATCCGGTGATCCCGAGCGCCCATTGCGCTTTGTCTTCACCGAACTTGTTCACGAGTGTCTGGGCGAGTCGTTCGGCACCGCCTGATACTTCAAGCATCTTCCCGAACATGGCGCCGAGACCGACGACGACGGCGACGAAGCCGAGCGTGCCGCCCATCCCGTTTTGGATGGAGCCGATGACGTCCCCGAGTGGCATGCCTGCCGCGACTCCGACGAGAAGACTGACGAGCAGGAGTGAAACGAATGCGTGTAATTTCGTGCGGATAACTAAGAATAAAAGTGCAAAAATGCCTGCTAAGGCGATTAAAATCAATGTAGAGCCAGACATATGTAGTTCCCCCTTTGAATGTGTTGTAACCGTTTACAGCTTTTCATAAAGGAAAAGGCCAGCCCCTGACCCTTTCCTTTCCCCATTCTAAAATCCTGTTTACTTCTTGACGACGGCATGGCCCCCGAACTCGTTACGGAGCGCGGCGACGACCTTGCCGGAGAACGTGTCCTCCTCGAGCGACCGGTAGCGCATCATGAGCGACAAGGCGATGACCGGTGCCGCTGCCTGCAGGTCGAGTGCCGTCTCGATTGTCCATTTGCCTTCGCCGGACGAGTGCATGACGCCACGGATGTCATCGAGCTTGGCATCTTTTTGGAAGGCGCTCTCCGTCAACTCCATGAGCCACGAGCGGATGACCGAGCCGTTGTTCCAGACGCGGGCGACTTGTTCGTAGTCGTAGTCGAACGGGCTCTTCTCCAAGATGTCGAACCCTTCGGCGATTGCCTGCATCATGCCATACTCGATGCCGTTATGAATCATCTTCAGGAAATGACCGCTACCGGCAGGTCCTGTGTACAAGTAGCCTTTTTCGACCGACAAGTCCTTGAAGATTGGCTCAATGGTCGGCCATGCCTCCTTGTCCCCGCCAATCATCGTGCAGGCGCCATTTCGGGCACCGTCCGTTCCGCCACTCGTGCCGCAGTCGAAGAATTTGATGTCTTTCTCGGCGAACTGTTCCGCCCGAGCGACAGACAGCTTGTAATTCGAGTTCCCGCCGTCGATGACGATGTCACCAGGTTCGAGTCGGTCATACAGCTCGGCGAGCACCTGCTCTGTGACCTCTCCTGCCGGGACCATCGACCAGATGACGCGTGGTGTGGACAACTGGTCAATGACGTCCTCGATCGACGACACGATGGTGAACGCCTCCGACGTGACGTCCCCGACGTCCGTCCCGATGACGGTATGCCCGTGGTCGCTCAAATTGAGCGCCAAGTTGTAACCCATCTTTCCTAATCCAATCAAACCGATTTCCATTTTTTCACCTCTGAAAAAGAATTTTTTTCCGTCTCTCCATCATCATATCAAAATAATTTCGATTTTCAAGTTTAATTACGGAATTTTTTTCTTTTTCTATATGAAAACCCGACCTCCATGAAGAAGGTCGGGGGTCATCAGCCTTGAATCGTTTGACGGTGTGTGCGGAAAAATCGTTCGATTTCGTCTGCCGGGAGCGGACGGTTGTAGTAATACCCTTGTGCCTGATTGCATGATTCGGCTTTCAGGAAGGCGACTTGCTGCTCCGTCTCAACACCTTCGGCGATGACGTTCAATCCGAGCTCGTGCGCCATCCGGATGATGGTTTTGACGAGCGCGGCGTCTTTCAAATCGTTCTCGATGTTTTTCGTGAAGTGTTGGTCAATCTTCAGCGTATCGATCGGGAAGAGTTTCAGGTAGCTGAGCGACGAATAGCCCGTACCGAAGTCGTCAATCGATAAGTGGATCCCGAGGGCGACGAGTTCATTCATCGTCTCGATGGCCCGGTCGGCGCTCTGGATGACGCTCTCGGTCAGCTCGAGCTCCAGGTACTGCGGCTCGAGTCCGGACATGTCGAGTGCCCGGGCGACGACGTCGGATAAATCCTTTTGTGCGAACTGGACAGCCGAGATGTTGACGGCGACGCGGAACGGATCGATGCCCGCATCCTGCCACGCCTTCGTCTGGCGACAGGCCTCGTTCAGGACAAACTCGCCGAGGCGATGGATGCTTCCGGTCTCTTCTGCGATTGGGATGAATTCCCCGGGGGAGATGAAGCCGTACTCGGGGTGCGTCCATCTGACGAGTGCCTCGACGCCGATGACCGTCTCGGAGTCGAGACTGATCTGTGGCTGGTAATGGACGGTGAATTCTCCGCGGTCGATTCCTTTCCGGAGCGCCATCGACAAGTTTGACCGTCTCGAAACGGACGCGTTCAGTTCATCCGTGAAGAACTGATAGCCGTTCTTGCCGTCGGCCTTCGCCCGGTACATGGCGATGTCGGCGTTTTTGATCAGCTCTTCCGCTGACTCTCCGTCTGACGGATAGAGACTGATGCCGATCGATGCCCCGGTGAATACTTCATCTTGTTCCAACGTAAAGGACGGGAGCAGGACATCAAGCAACGCCTTGGCACGGTGGGCGGCGAGGCTGCTGCCCGTCTTTGGAGCGAGGAGGATGAATTCGTCTCCTCCGAGCCGGGCGAGCGTGTCCGTCTTTTGAATCACCGATTGGATCCGGGATGTCACTTGTTTTAAGAACTGATCACCGATCGAGTGACCGAAACGGTCGTTGATCACTTTAAAGTTGTCCAAATCGATATAAAAGAGAGCGAACGGTTCTTTTTGAGCTTGTCCGAGCAGGGCATCGAGCCGGTCACTGAAGAGGCGACGGTTCGGGAGTCCGGTGAGCGGGTCCAAATAGACGAGGTCGTTGATTTGCGCCTCGATCCGTTTCCGTTCACTGATGTCCCGGATGATGCTGCTGAAGAAGACACCTTGATCGGTCTCCCATGTGCCGAGCGACATCTCGATTGGGATCTCCGATCCGTCTTTTTGAAGGCCGATCAGCTCGACCGTCTGACCGATGACACGTTTTTCTTTCGTTTCCTTGTAGCGGGCCATCCCCCGTTCGTGCGCTTCCCGAAACCGTTCCGGGATAATCGTGACGATGGAGGCCCCAATCATCTCTTCAGACGGGTAGCCGAATAGTTGCTCGGCGCCATGGTTCCACTGGATGATGCGGCGGTCCTGGTCGGCGACGATGATCGCGTCAGAGGCGGATTCGATGACCGATTCAAATTTGAGTTCGAACGCTTCGGACTGCACCTCGATTTGTGTCGCGGTCCGAATCGAAATGTAAAGAAGCAAAAACAGCGTCATGACGCTTGCGGCGATGACATAGGCGAGCAGGGTGCTGTCGACCGAGTAGCCGCTGTTCGAAGCGGCCGGCGCGTCAAGCGGGGTGAAGCGGGCGGCACTCATCCCGATATAGTGCATGCCCGAGACGGCCAAACCGATCAAAACCGAGCAGACGACACGGCGCCAGTGGAAGCGCGGGATGTTCGGCAAATAGAACAGGATATAGAGACCGACCAGCGAGGCGGCGAATGCCACGACAACGGAAGCCGTCCACATGACCGGGTCATACGAAAGCACCGCGTCCATCTGCATCGCCTCCATCCCGATATAATGCATCGAGACGATCCCGAGACTGATGAAGACCGCACCGATGACGAGCTGATGCGGGCGAGTTGTCGGGTGACTGATCATCCAGAAGGCGAGAGCAGACGAGATGACGGCCGGAACGATCGAGACGAACACGATGCCGAGATGATAGGAGACGTCGACATGAAGATGAAACGCCAGCATGCCGATGAAATGCATCGCCCAAATCCCGAGTCCGAGACTGAACGCGCCGGCGCTCACCCAACGGAGGCGTGAGGCGTGTTTGGCATATTTTAAACGACTGCTTATATCGAGCGAAATCGTTGCGGAGAAGATGGCTACCGCGACGGACAGAATGACGAGTGTGATGTTATAGGAGCTACTGAGGTGATGTTCGATGGATAACAGTCCTTTCAATTCAAATAGTACAATGAGTGAACAAATTCAAAAATGCTTTCCTAGCGTAGCACATTCACAAAATTGTCGAATCCTCATTTTTTCAAGGCGGGTCAATGGTTTCTGCAGGTCGCACATTGCGGAATTTTTTTCGAAACGGTATCGTAAAAGGAGAGAAAGGGTGATTCCAAAATGGAGACGATGAACGGGACGGCCCGCATCCGCGGCGCCTATTCGACACTGAGTAAAAAGGAACAACGCATTGCCGATTATATTTTGAAACAACCGGAACAAATCATTCACCATACGATCAACCAGGTCGCCGACGACCTCGACGTCGCCGAGTCGACCGTATTCCGTTTTTGCCAGCGTGTCGGCTTTAAAGGATATCAGGCGCTGAAAATCGCGCTCGCCTCGGATATCGTCGCACCGCTACAGGACATCCATGAAGACATTACGCCGGAGGACACGGTACTCGAGATCGCCGAGAAGATTTTTGCGACGAACGGGAAAACGATCGAGTCGACCCGGCAAATCCTGGACGGTGAGGCACTCGAGCGGACGACTGAGCTGATGCTTTCGGCGCGCCGCATCGAATTTTTCGGAAACGGCGGGTCGGCCGTCGTCGCCTTGGACGCCTACCACAAATTCGTCCGGAGCGGTCTCTTCGTCACGGCGAACCTCGAGTCGCACATGCAGCTCATGTCGGCGTCACAACTGACGACAGAAGATGTCGCGGTCCTCATCTCGCACTCAGGAGCGACGAAAGAGACGCTCGACATCGCCAAGCTGCTCAAAGAGCGGGGGATTCCGACGGTGGCGATCACGAACTATGCGAAGTCGCCGCTCTCGAAGCTCGCCGACGTTTCCTTATATACGGTATCGCAAGAGACGGCTTTCCGATCGGAGGCGCTCGCCTCGCGGATCGCGGAGCTCAGTCTGATCGACGCCTTGTTCACGGTCGTCATGATGCGTCGCGGGGAGGCGGCACGGACGTCCCTTCAACAAATGCGTGAGGCGATCTCGATGCGTCGAATCTGACGAAAAGAGGGTTAGGTTCCGTCAAAAGGTGGAAATTATAAACCTTGAGAGTAGCGCGAGGCCTATAGAGAGAGGTGTACCGATGAACCATATCGATTTTTTGTCTACCGACCATTACAACGAGTTCAAACGGTTGGCGCAACGGCTCACGGATCCCGGAAACACCGGACGGGAATATTTTGCTGCGCTCTACGTCATCGCCGGAAACGAACATGTACGGGACCATTTGCTCCCTTACATGGATCTGGAAGCAGGAAAGATTCGCACATCGACGATTATCGATGAGAATACATTTACGAAACAGGAGTTCGTCCTCGCGAAACTCGTGATTCATCTATATAACCATAAAGAGTGGGTCCTCCCGACCGAGCTGATTTCCCTTTCGACAGAGGATTATAAGCTTGCGATGCAAGCCATCACGCTTTGCCGGAACGAACAGTTTGACGGAGTGACCATCCCGAACGCTTGACGGCACCCTGTTCCCTTTATCGGGGACGGGGTGTTTTTGATTTCGAATGAAGGAGGAGAAAAGATGGCCTTAAACACATCGATGCTCGCGATTTTGCTGGTGCTTCTCGTCATCATGATGTCGACCCCGCTCTTGTTCGTCTTCTATATCTGGCGGCGTGACCGGCATCAACGGGAGCATGCCGTCCTTCGTAACTTTCCGATTCTCGGGAAGATGCGCTACGTGTTCGAGATGATCGGTCCCGAACTCCGGCAGTACTTATTTTTGAACGACAATGAAGCAAAGCCGTTTTCGCGGAACGACTATGAGGCGGCCGTCATTTCCGGGAAGTATAAATCCCGCATCATCGGGTTCGGATCCGAGCGTGATTTCGAGGAAGGAGGCTTTTACCTGCAAAACGTCCTCTTCCCGACGAACCGGGAGGAGCTCCGGATCGACAACCGGAACAAAGTCCGGACGTGGCTGTATGAGGTCGATGAGAATAACTTGTTCACACGGAAAGAACATCTCGTCGAACGGGACGTCTCGCCATATCTCTTGCGGGAAGAAGATGCAATCATCATCGGCGAAGGGACATGCCGGGAGCCGTTCCGGGTACGCGGACTGATCGGACAGTCGGCGATGAGTTTCGGCTCACTCGGGGAACGGGCGATCTCGGCCCTGTCGATTGGACTCGGTCGGGCGACAGGGACGTGGATGAACACGGGGGAAGGGGGGCTCTCTGAGTATCATTTGAAAGGCGGCGTCGACATTATCTGTCAGATTGGACCGGCGCTCTTCGGTGTCCGAAACGAGGACGGTTCGTTCTCGGTCGAGGCGTTCAAAGAGAAGAGCGAGATCCCGCAAGTGCGTGCTTTTGAACTGAAGCTCGCCCAAGGCGCGAAGACGCGTGGGGGACATATTGACGGCTCGAAAGTCACGCCCGAGATTGCCCGCATTCGGAAAGTGAAGGCCGGGGAGACGATTGACAGCCCGAACCGCTTTTCCCAGTTCAAGACGAATGATGAGATGCTCGCCTTCGTCGAACAGCTCCGTGAGATCGGGGGCAAACCGGTCGGCATCAAACTCGTCGTCGGAAAGCTCGAGGACATCGAGTCGCTCGTCATCGAGATGGCGGCGTCGAACCGCGTGCCTGACTTTATTACCATCGACGGGAGCGAGGGCGGGACGGGGGCGACCTATCTCGAACTCGCCGACACGGTCGGTCTGCCGCTCAAGGCGGCCCTTCCGTTTGTACATCGTCTCCTAGTCGAGCACGGTCTCCGGGACCGGGTCAAGCTGTTCGCTTCCGGCAAGCTGATCACGGCGGACAAGATTGCGATCGCCCTTGCGCTCGGGGCGGACCTCGTCAACATCGCCCGGGGACTCATGTTCAACGTCGGGTGCATCCAGGCCCAGGTCTGCCACACGAACCGCTGCCCGGTCGGGGTGGCGACGACCGACGCGAAACTACAGCGTGCCCTCGTCGTCGACGAGAAAAGTTTCCGGGTGACGAACTACATCATCTCGCTACGGGAAGGATTGTATAACATGGCGGCCGCCGCCGGGGTGGATTCGCCGACGAAACTGTCGGCGGAGCACGTCCTGTATAAATATCCGGACGGGGAGACGGCAGCAATCGAGGCGCTATTAAGATATAAAAAAGAGTAAGGAAAACCCAATCAAATCAACATAACGCCGACATATTTGAAAAGATGCGCGGGTATAATCAATCAACGGAATGGGATGCTTGGATTTTTTGACAAGGCATCCTTTTCGATTACCTCGTACATCTCTCGGGGAGCAGTCTTTCTTCGCAACCGATGAGGCATCACAGAAGGGAGTCTCACATGAAAAGGTATAACGTTTTGCTGTTAAGTGCCGGAAGACGCGTCGAACTTGTGCAATCTTTTAAACAGGCTGCCGAGAGACTCGGGATCGCTTCTACCATCATCGCAGGGGACGTCTCGGAGTATGCCCCGGCGTTATTCATGGCAGATCGTGCAGTCCAATTGCCGCGAATCAGCCACCCCGACTATATCGGGCGCATCATGGCGGTTTGTCGGGAGGAGGACGTCTCCCTGGTCATCCCGACGATTGATACGGATTTGTTGCTGTTGGCTGAGAACAAACAGATGATCGAATTGGAGACGGGGGCCATCGTCCTGATTTCTCCAGTCGAATCCATCAAGATCTGTCGGGACAAAATCCGATTCCAACGCTTTTTAGAAGACCATGGATTCGGTGCACCGAGAATGATTGAGGTCGAAGGACTGGACCCTACCCAGATGCAGTTTCCTTTGTTCATCAAACCAAAGAGCGGCAGTGCCAGCATCCATACATTCAAAGTGAACAACGAGGGAGAACTGCGGACCTACTTGAACGTGATCAAAGATCCGATCCTGCAGGAGTTCATCACGGGTGAGGAGTATACGGTGGACGTGTTCGTCGACTTCAACGGAAAGATCATCTCGGTCTGTCCACGTCTCCGCATGGAAACACGTGGCGGAGAGGTCTCAAAAGGGAAGATCACAAAAGACCGCGTCATCATCGAGGACGTGAAGCGACTTGTCGCGGCCCTCGGCGGCATCGGACATTTGACTGTCCAATTAAAGAAAGACGGTCAGGACATCAAATACATCGAGGTGAACCCGCGTTTTGGCGGGGGTGCGCCGATGAGCATTCAGAGCGGGGCGGATTCGTGTGAATACCTGTACGCCCAACTATTGGATCAGGAATTGACGTATCACGAGGATTACGAGGACGGTTTGATCTTTTTGCGTTTTGATTCGAGCATCTGCATCGGACCGGACGGAAAACGAATGGACGGACCGGCGGCTGAGGTCGAGTCCCGTGTATAACTAGGCAGCCACTCGTGAAGAACGGGTGGCTGTGTCTTATTGGTACATAGACCGCTGTTCAACACAGGAAGGAGAATCACGATGAAAGCATTGTTTTTGAACTGCACGCTGAAAGGGGACGAGACGAGATCGCACACGGAAGGATTGATCCGTGACATGATCCCGCATTTGGACAGACTCGGGGTCGACTCGGAGATTGTCCGTGTCGTCGATTACAAGGTCGCCTTCGGGGTCACCGAAGATGAAGGCGCCGGAGACGAATGGCCCGTCATCTTTGAAAAGGTGAAGGCAGCGGAGATCGTCGTCATCGGCACGCCGCTTTGGCTCGGTGAGAAGAGTAGCGTCGCCACCCAAGTCATCGAACGGTTGTATGGTGGGAGCGGATTGAAGAATGAGAAGGGACAGGCCATCTACTACAATAAAGTCGGCGGCGTGGTCGTGACGGGAAACGAAGACGGGGCGAAACATGCGTGTGCCTCCATTTTGTACGGCCTGTCCCATATCGGGTTCACCGTGCCGCCGAACGTGGATACGTACTGGGTCGGGGAGGCGGGTCCGGGAGCGTCCTATCTCGATGCCGGCCGCGACAATGCGTTCACGAAATCACACGCGAAGACGATGGCGTATAACCTCTATCATTTCGCGAAGATGTTGAAGAAAACACCGATTCCTGCAGAAGGGAATACGATGCGCTGACGGGAAATCATTCTGTCAGTGAATGAAGAAAGGAGCATGCAATGAATACATTTCCGGATCTACATCAATATAGACAGATGCTTGAACTGTTTCAAGGAGCGAATGAGCGTTTTTTAGGGGAACAAGAAAATTTAATCGCCAGTCGTGTATCAGAGAGGACATTATGTGGTCAGCTCATGATTTACCTCAACGACCGGTTGAGAAGGTTGGAAGGCTATGATCGATACTATGTGGATGTGGAATACAACAGAAATTTCAATCGTCAAATTAAAAGGATCCTCAATCACAGAAATGAAGCGGTAAGCGTTACTTGCGACTTAATCGTGCATAGTCGGGGAGAAGTTTCGCAGCAGGACAATTTAGTGGCAATCGAAATGAAAAAAGTAAAAAATCGTGCCGGTGAACGCAGTCGGACAATTATGACTGACCAGGAACGTTTGAAAGCTTTAACACGGCCCTCATACGACAATGACTGGCATTTTGATGGGTATGCATTACCTGAATATATTTGCAGGTATGTTTTAGGTGTCTACTATCAAATCAATTATCATCAACGGACGATTTGGATTCAGTATTATCGGAATGGAGAAGTAGTGGACGAACAGACGATAGAAGTGAATATATGAGTCTCAATCACATGAAAAACCTCAGTCATTCATTTATCTGAACGACTGAGGTTTTCATGTGATTATTCTTTCTTCTCCACCGCATGCCCCCCGAACTCGTTTCGGAGCGCGGCGACGACCTTGCCGGAGAAGGTGTCTTCTTCGAGCGAACGTTGTCGCATCATGAGCGACAGTGCGATGACCGGGGCCGGCACGTCGTACTCGAGTGCCGTCTCGACCGTCCATTTCCCTTCACCGGACGCATGCATGACGCCCCGGATGCCGTCCAGTTTCTCGTCCTTATGGAACGCGCTCTCGGTCAACTCCATGAGCCATGAACGAATGACCGAACCATGATTCCATACACGGGCAACTTCTTCATAGTCGTATTCGAACGGACTCTTCTCGAGAATTTCAAACCCTTCCGCGATGGCCTGCATCATCCCGTACTCAATCCCGTTGTGGACCATCTTCAGGAAATGCCCGCTTCCGCTTGGGCCTGCGTACAAATACCCGTGATCGGTCGAGACGTCGTCGAACAGCGTCTCGATCTTGCCGAACGCCTCCAAATCCCCGCCAATCATCGTACAGGCTCCGTTGCGGGCCCCGTCCATGCCCCCGCTCGTCCCGACGTCAAAGAAATAGATGAGCTTTTCTTTGAAATGTTCCGCGCGTCGGATCGACTGTTTATAGTTCGAATTCCCACCGTCGATGACGATGTCACCGGGTGAGAGTAACTCATGTAACGTCTGTAACACGTTTTCGGTCACCTCGCCGGCAGGGACCATCACCCAGACGACGCGTGGGGGTTTCAGTGCCTCGACCACTTCTTCTAACGATGCTTTCGTCTCGAACTGACTCGTCGCCACGTTGCCCGGGTCGTACCCGATGACCTCGTGACCGTAGTCCGTCAAATTCAGGGCGAGGTTCAGTCCCATCTTCCCTAGCCCGATCATCCCGATTTCCATTCGTTCCACCCCTTTTAAAAAGTTGTCCTGTAAAAGGGTTACCCGAAATCGGGCTCATTCAAAAGAGCGGCTTGACCGGATCGACCCGGAAAGCGAGAATCGACTTCATCTCGATTTTCCGTCCGTCACTCAAATCGATGTGGTCCTTCATCGGATTCTTCATCTTCAGCGTCTGTTCAAACGTTTGGATCGCATCATATTTCGAACTGCCATAGACGATAAACTCGCACTCCTCTTGCTCTACTAGAAAACACGTGACGACATAACGCATCGACCAATCCCCTTTTTAATAGTATGGAATGACAATACAAGTACGTTTCAACCATATTTTACAAGAAATAATGCGAATGTACCAATCGGTTTTCTGAAAATAAGGAAACAGTCCTAAATTTTCCACTAAACTTTCACGATGCGGTACAACATGCCTACAAATCCGAACACGAAAGTGCAACTTTTCACATCTATTAAGAATAAATGCGTTCAGGTAAAGTCAGGATAGAAGAGGAGAATCGGCAGAGAGGGTAAAAAAACCATACAATTTGCCGATGAATGACATAAGGAAAGGTTCGACAGCTACCGACGTCATTTACCTAATTTATAAATTTTAGGGAAAAACGGAAAGTGCTGCGTGTTAGAATAAACTTTGTGTCACAGGATGATTCAATACAGGTTCGGAAAGGTGCTACGTCATGGAAGAGCAAAAACCTAAAAAAAGAGTCAAGAAACGTCGTAGAAAAGTATCGCCCGTTAAGCGAATCGCGCTCATTGCGGGCTTGGTGATCGGGGTGTTCCTGCTCGTCGGAGTCGGGATGGCCGCTTATTTATACAATCAAGTGGATTCGACGGTCGATCGATTGAACGAGTCGGCCGGTCTCAGTGAAGAACGGATGAACCAGCAGACGATTGTCGACAAGAAGCCGACGTCGGTGCTGCTTCTCGGGGTAGACCGCCGTGCCGAGGAACAGGGTCGGAGCGACTCGATCATCGTCATGACGCTCAACCCAAACTCGGATAAGAGCGCGATGCTCAGCATCCCGCGCGATACGAAAACGGAGATCATCGGGAAAGGGACGGAAGACAAGATCAACCACGCCTATGCCTTTGGTGGTGCCGAGATGGCGATGGACACGGTCGAAGACTTCCTCGGCATCCCGATCGATTACGTGGCGGAAGTGGACATGAAAGGGTTCCAGGACGCGGTCAACCTGTTCGGTGGCGTCGAAGTGACGAACAAGTTCGCCTTCACGTCAGGGGAATACACGTTCAACCCGGGTTCGATCCAACTCGACGGGGCGGAAGCGCTCGCGTACACACGCATGCGTTATGACGACCCGAACGGCGACTTCGGTCGCCAGGAGCGTCAGCGTGATATCATCACGGCGCTCGTCGAGAAAGGGAAAGACGACTTCTCGATCGCCCGCTTCAACAACATGCTCGACGTCCTCGGCAACAACGCCAAGACGAACATGACATTCAAAGACCTCCGGACGTTATCGAAAGATTATATGGAAGCGTTCAAAGACCAGGACGTCCTCCGCCTCGAAGGTAGCGGCGGTAAGGAAAGCGACGGCATCTATTACTGGCATCCGGACGAGGCCTCACTCGAAGACGTGAAGGACTACCTCGGTGAATTGATGGAACAGTGACAGACGGCACCCGATTCAGCGGAATCGGGTGCTTTTGTTTGTGGCATAATATAAGAAAAGAGAGGTGACCCGCGTGCTCGACAGACTGACCCGACTCGCCATCGATATCCGGCATCGCTTTAAAGACCATCACATCAACGATTACAGCGCGACGCTCGCGTTCTTTTGGTTTCTCGCCATCTTCCCGACATTTTTCGTCCTCTTCGCCGTCATGTCGTGGTTTCAGATAGAGGAGGCGCTGTTGATCGAACAGATCGAGACGCTCGTCCCGGGCTCGAGCGTGCGGGAGATGCTCTCGATCGTCTACGACGTGAGCGGCCGACTGAACAGCGGCCTGTTGTCGGTGAGTGCGATCCTCGCTTTCTGGTCGGCCTCGAACGGGGCGGCCCGGCTCGTCAAACTGACCGTCTTTGCGTACGGGGAGTCCGAGGCACGGAACTACTTTTGGCGCCGCATGATCGGGGTGTTGACCATCCTTGCCGGCAGTATCGGTGCGGTCATCCTCATCGTCTTTCACGTCTTCGGTCAGGAGTTCATCGAGCTCATCTATACGTTCTATCCGGAAGTCGAGGAGTTCGACCGGCTCTCGACGCTCACCCGGTATTCGGTGTCGACCGTCGTATTGATCTTCGCCTTCTCGCTCTTTTATAAGATTGCCCCGCAGCAACGAGTCCGGTTCATCGAGACGCTCCCCGGAGCGGTCTTCGCCGTCATCTCATGGCAGCTGTTGTCGACAGGGTACAGCATCTACGTCGAGCGCTTCTCGATCCTCGGGGACACATACGGGACGATTGGCGTCGTCATCCTGCTTCAGATCTGGCTTTATTTGACGGCGGCGACGATGTTGATTGGCGCGGAGATCAACGCCGCCTGGCCCCATCATATGATTCGGGAGCCAAGAAGGCGTCACTTCCCATAAAAAGGGGAAAGAAATGATTAGCATTTTTTGGGGACATGCTATAATCCCACGGAGTTGGTGGGAAAAGGATATTATCATTTTATTTTAGGGGGAAGGTGTGACCAAATGGAGCAACCAAAGAAGAAATCGAAGTGGAAACGTATACTCGGGATCACGCTAGGCGTCCTTTTCGTCATGCTCGTCGCCGGGGGACTGTTCGTCTGGTCGATGGTCGACGAGGTGAGCGATACGGTGACGAAAGTGAACGACAACCTACAGATCAGCCCGGAGCGAAAACAGGTCGAAACGATCGAGGAGGAGCGCTCGGTCTCCATCCTCCTGCTCGGGATCGACCGGCGCGGCACGGAACAGGGGCGGAGTGACTCGATCATCGTCATGACGCTCAACCCAAACACGGATGAAGGGGCGATGCTCAGCATTCCACGTGATACGAAGACGGAGATCGTCGGACGGGGCGTCCGTGACAAGATCAACCACGCCTACGCCTTCGGCGGAGCCGAGATGGCGATGGACACGGTCGAGGATTTACTCGATATCCCGATCGACTACGTCGTCGAGGCGGACATGCTCGCCTTCACGGAAGCGGTCGACGCGCTCGGCGGTATCACGGTCATGAACAAGTTCGCCTTCGACTCGGACGGCTATTCCTTCCCGGTCGGGGAGGTCAACCTCGACGGGGACGCGGCCCTCGCTTACACGCAGATGCGCTATGATGATCCGAACGGTGACTTCGGACGCCAGGCCCGCCAGCGTGACGTCATCACGGCACTGATCGAGAAAGGGCGCTCGGACTTCTCGATCGACCGGATGACGAAGCTGCTTGACGTCGTCGGGGAGCGGGCGAAGACGAACCTTGAGTTCAACGAGCTCGTGGCGCTCTCAAAAGACTATATGAAGGCGTTCCGCAACGCGGGCACGCTTCAAATCGAAGGGAGCGGCGGACTCGAGTCGGACGGCATCTATTACTGGCATCCGGATGACGCCTCGCTCGCTGACGTCCAACAGGAATTGAAACGTTTGATGGAATAAGTCGTCCTCGCGGGCGGCTTTTTTGTGTTTCAAAACGCTTGAGATGTGGGAGAAATAAAGAGATAAGGAGGGAACGAGATGGACTGGAACCGGATTGACGCAATCATCACAAAATGGGGTACCCCTGAAAGGGACGAGTGGCGCCGCCTGTTTGATAAATGGGATGGGCACCATTGGCACGACCGCGACCGACCGAACGAAAAAACGAACGTGCTCCTCGTCGACGCAAGTCTCGTGACGACAGACGGACGACCCGACATGGGTGCGCTCTATGAGTTTTTAGAAAGTCAGGTCCAGGCCTCGGTGAGTGACTTATACCTCGTCTCGCTCTTCCCTTACATCGGACGGCAGACGGACACCGCGGTCGACCCGCGCATCCGGCTTTATGAAGACCTCGGGCATTTCGCAGACGATTTCGGTCTCATGTACGACCTCGACCCGGTCATCTTCAACGAGCGGCAGTTCGACGTGCTCGCCGAGACGAATGCCCTCATTGAACGACTCGCCTACGGGGCGACGAAGATCCGTGTCCACGCCCGGTCGTTCCGGGGCATGACGACGGAGCAGGTGAAAGACGTGCTCGCGCTGTGGCATGAGGTGCTGCATCACTATAAACCGAACGGACAGCTCATCCTCGCGGACGACGCGATGGACGATGCCCATCCGTTTTTCAAGGAAGTTGACGCAATCTGTCACTTCGATTTGGCGAGCCATATCATTCTTGCTTTCGCGCAAGGGGACGCGACGCGGCTCGTCAATCGTGTCCGAAAGATCGATGCACCGCCGGAAGGAAAGACGTACTTTAATTTCCTGTCGACGGCCGAGCGTGACCCGTTCGAGAAAAACTTGGTCGAGGCACCGCCGGAGGCAATCCTCGCCGCCCACAGCATCCTGTTCTCGCTTCAAGGCATCCCGTCGCTCGACTACCGGACCGTGTTCGGGGTAACGGGTCCGACCGACCGCGACACGCTCGTCCATGCTTTGAAGACGGATGGGGAGCGGTTGAAACTGTTCTCGGGCGTACTCAGTCAGGCGAACGTCAAGCGGGTGCAACGGGCGTTGTCCCCGTACGCCTCGCAGCGCGTCCTTGACACGGACACTCGTTTGTTCGCGATCGAACGGAAGATGGAGGGCGAGACGATTCATTTGTATACAAATGTCAGTGCCGACGAAGTTGAGCTCCACGTAGAAGGGACCAGTTTATTCACGGGTGAGCCGGTCGATGCGGTGACGCTCCCACCGTACGGATATATTTGGCTCGAGATTTAGGTCTTTTGAATCAAATGTTCTGAAAATTCAATAGGTGTATTGACGCATGGAATCATTTGGGTAGAAAATGGAAATGTAGGGATTTATTACGCAACTTAGAATGTACATCAAAGGAGCGGATTTCATGGATTCATCTTTGTTTTTGATGTTGTTTCGTCTCACGATGCAATCATTTCTGTACTGGATGGTCGCTACCTTGTTCCTTGCCCTAGCCGTTTATGTCGTCATGTACTTCTTTGACCGGGAGCGCGCGACAGCATACCGGTCCCTCTGGCGAAGAGTCTACTACTCCGCCTTCATCGGCTTCACGGTCTTCGGGTACCTGTTCGGAGAGTTCGTCCTGAACGATACGTGGAAGCTGATCGGTGTGGCGTTACTCATCGTCGCCTTCGATTTCGGTTTGATGCCGTCCCAAGCGGACGCAGAAGTCGAAATGGAAACAAAAAACCGGCTTACGAAAGAACCTTGAGGTTCGCGTAAGCCGGTTTTTCTTATGAACGGTAACCGTTCGGGTTGTGGGATTGCCATTTCCAGGCGTCACGGCACATCGCGCGGACGTCATGACGTGCTTCCCAGCCGAGTACTTCCTTCGACTTCGTCGGATCGGCGAAGCAGGCCGCGATGTCACCGGGGCGGCGCGCCGTCACTTTGTACGGGATGGCACGGCCGCTTTCAGCCTCAAACGCCTTGACGAGGTCAAGCACGCTATAGCCGGTGCCGGTCCCGAGGTTGAACGCCTCGGCACCCGTATGATTCATGACATAATCGAGCGCCTTCAGGTGACCCTCGGCGAGGTCGACGACGTGGATGTAGTCGCGGACACCGGTCCCGTCCGGTGTGTCGTAGTCGTCACCGAACACGCTCAACTCATCGAGTCGGCTGACGGCGACTTGCGTGATGAACGGCATCAGGTTGTTCGGGACATCGAACGGGTCCTCTCCGATCTGACCGGATACGTGGGCACCGATTGGGTTGAAGTAACGGAGGAGGGCGATGCTCCAATCGCCATCCGAGACGGCGACGTCGCGTAACATGTCCTCGATCATCAGCTTGGTACGTCCGTAAGGGTTCGTCGCCCGAAGCGGGAACGACTCGTCGATCGGGGTGCGCTCCGGCATCCCGTATACAGTCGCCGATGAACTGAAGACGATCCGTTTCACATCGAACGCCTGCATCACTTCGAGCAGGACGGTCGTGCCGACGACGTTGTTCTCATAATAGCGAAGCGGTTCACGGACCGATTCACCGACCGCCTTCAGACCGGCGAAGTGGATGACGGCATCGATCGTGTGAGTCAAAAAGATCTGTTCTAACAAAGCACGGTCTAATATATCCCCTTCGTAAAACGTCACGTCTTTCTCTGTCAGCATCTCGACGCGGGACAACGCCTCGCGGCGGCTGTTCGATAAGTTGTCGATCACGATGACGTCGTGATTCGACTCGAGTAATTGCAGGACGGTATGGGTACCGATGTAGCCGGCACCGCCCGTCACGAGAATGGTTGGACTCATATTTTACATTTTCCTTTTAGTCAATTAAATCTCAGATAAACGGATCCGGGTCGTGCCGGATGCGCCGATGAACAGGCGGAGCGAATAGCGGTCGCTTTCAAAGACGACGGCGTCTTCGGTCACATACGTTGGTTCACCGATTTGAAGCAAGACGTCTTTTGTCTGCCCGGTGTTCGTCCAGTCGATGGCCATCACCTCGCCGTTTTGAATGGTGAAGAAGATGCCGGAATAAAACGCGTAGTCGTTTAACGCGTCTTCATCGCGACCGAACGGTTCACCGATTTCGGCATACAATTCTTCCTCGGTCATCTGTAAGTAATCTTCGGCGGACTTTTCGATATACGTCTGGTCGACACCCGTCTGAATCCAGGTGAGGAGTTGCGGGTCACTCAGTACGGGCCCGGTCCATTCGGTCGTCACGTCAGATTTTTTGGCCCAGGCTGTTAAGTCGTCTGTACCGAGGTCGAGTAATATGTAGTCTTCTTGTTCCTCAAGCACCGGATAGTGGTCACCGATATCCGCGATGTACGTCACGTTCGTGCTGTCAGGGGCGCTCAAGAGTGACGTGTTCTTCACATTGATCCAGACGTCGTTCGTTTCCGGAACGGCCACGACAGGTTCGTCCTTGACAGGAGGTGTCGTCGTTGCGGTCTCATTCGAAGTGTTGAACAGATCCGCGAGTAGCGGGTAGGCGAAATAGCCGCCGCCGAGCAGGATCATCGTGATGAAGATCCCAATCATCAATCCACCGCTTTGACGCCGGCGCGGGCGGGCCGGTTCGATATGACGCTGGTACTTCAAACGTTCCGCGCGGGATGGCATCGGCGTTTCGGCGACGTAACGTGGTTTGACGGTCGGTTGGACCGGTTCCTCATCAGGAAGGAGCGTTGTCGCGACAGCCTGATCGGCTAATAATTCTGAATCGGTTTGCTCTTGTTGGAGAGAGGGTTCGTCCGTCGGAATTGGTGCTGGACTGGATAAATCTTCTTTTTCAATAAATGGACCTTGATGAGTCGGAACGTCCTCAATGGAATGTTTCGGAACAGATGCGTTTGCATCATTTTCAAAAAAAGGTAAATGATTTTCGTCATGTCGCTCGAGGATCGCGACGTAATAAGAAAGAAAAATGAGGTCTGTCTTGCCGCTTTTAAGCCAGGATGTGAAGTCATCAGCCGTCTTCGACTCGTTCGAAATCGTCTCGTCGGTCTCGCCGGTCAGTTCATTAAATGAATCGGAAAGTGGCTTTCCATCAGCTAAATTGCTTGTGATTTGTCGTTGAATCGACACACGCGTTTTGGTGTCGAGCGTTGCGTACAATTGGAGTAGGCGCTCACTTACATGCACTTCGGGTCTCCTCCTTTTCATAAGTTCTACTATTAAAAGTTTAACAAAGTTTACATGGCAAAAAACCCATTTTTTTAAAATTGGGTCATCATGAGGAGTGGATTTTTGCTATAATATTTTGGGATTGGTAGTTTAAATATTATCTGCGGGATTTTTCCAGTAGTTACCTTACAGGGTTAAAGGAGAGAAGGACGGACATATGAACGAAGAAACGATTTCCCTAGGAGAATTGTTCTCCATCTTAAAGCGTAGCAAATGGTTGATTTCAAGTTTAACGATTTTAGCGGCAATTATTGCCTTTTTGGTCAGTTCATTTATTATCAGCCCGACGTACGAGGCCTCAACTCAGGTGCTGGTGGCCCCTAAACAATCACAGAACAATATGATGGTCGATACAAGTCAGATCCAATCGTCGATCACGCTTGTGAATACATATCGAGTCATTATCCAAAGCCCGGCTATTCTGGAGCAGGTACAGGAGAACGTCGTCGGTGCCCCGGAAAATATCGGGAACTTGATTTCAGTAAACAGCGAGCAAAACTCGCAAGTCATCAACATCACCGTCCAGCATACGAACCCGATTATCGCGACGGATATCGCGAACGAAATCAGCCGGGTCTTCTCGAAAGAAGTACCGGAGCTCATGAGTGTCGATAACGTCAAAGTCTTATCGAGTGCCTCGGTTCCGATGTTCCCGGTTAAACCGAACATTGTCTTGAATACAGCGATTGCAGCTGTTCTCGGAATGATGATCGGGGTGGCGATGGCGTTTCTCAAAGTGGTGCTCGACCGCCGAATCAAGACGGAACAGGATGTCGAGACGATTCTTGAACTCCCTGTGCTTGGGTCGATTCCAGTCATCGAGCGTGTCGAAATGATGCAACAACGTCAAGCGAAAGCGAAAGGTGAAGAGGTCCATGTTTAAGTTGTTTAAGAAGAAAAACAAGCGGATTCAATATGATAAAACCGGGCGTGACTTGATTACGGTCCATAAACCGAAGTCTCCCATCTCGGAGCAATACCGGACGATTCGGACAAACCTCGAATTCACAGCGGTTGACGAAGATTTTCAAACGGTAGCCATCACGTCCTCTACTTCAGGGGAAGGGAAATCGACGACGTCATCAAACCTTGCGGTCGTCTATGCTCAGCAAGGGAAACGTGTCTTGTTGATGGACTGCGACATGCGCCGTCCGACAGCACACTTCACGTTCCGTCTTCCAAACGGGATTGGACTTTCAACGGTCCTTGCGAAGAAGACGACGATGGAGAAAGCAATCCATTCGACACAAGTCGAAAACTTGGACTTGTTGGCGGCGGGACCGATTCCGCCGAACCCGTCAGAACTCTTATCTTCAAAAATGATGGACCGCGTACTCACCGAACTAAAAGAGCACTACGACATGATTATTCTTGATGCCCCGCCAATGATGCAGGTAGCGGATACCCGACTCCTCGCACGAAAAGTCGACGGTGTCGTCCTCGTTGTAGGATGTGACAAGTCAGATCGGCAGATGGTCGTCAAAGCAAAAGAACAGTTGATGCTTGCAGATGCCCACATTTTAGGGGTCGTATTGAACAAGCGGGAACCACAGGGCAGTGACGATTACTACTATTATTATGCGTACGAATAAAAGGAGAGACACGCCATGATTGATATCCATTGTCACTTGCTTCCGGCCGTCGATGACGGTCCGGGCACAGTCGAACAAGCAGTCGAGATGGCGAAACGCGCAGCACAAGAAGGGGTGACCGCGATTGTGGTTACCCCTCACGCGTTTCACCCGCAATTTGAGACAGAAGACTTAAATGTTCAAAAAGCGGTCGACAATCTACAACAAGTGTTGAACCAGGAAAACATTAAGATTGACCTGCACCCGGGACAAGAGATCCGTGTGTTTGGCGACCTCGTACAATCATTGGAAGATGGAAAAGCGTTGTCACTTGCCGGATCCCGGTATGTCCTCGTTGAATTCCCGAGTGACACGGTCCCGGCGTATGCCGAACAGCTTTTCTTCACTTTGCAGGCGGAAGGCTATACCCCGATCATCGCGCATCCAGAGCGCAACAAAGAGTTTGCGACGAATCCGAAGCGTTTGATGGATTTTGTTTCGTCAGGTGCATTGTCTCAAGTGACGACGGGGAGTCTTACAGGTGAATTCGGGCAAACCGTACAAGAGCTCGCTTTTGTATTTTTACGAAATGGACTCAGCCATCTCGTCGCATCGGATGCCCATAGCACGGGTCGTCGGACATTTTATTGGGAAGCGGCACAGGATGCGGTAACGAACGAACTCGGACACGAAAAATGGGAGACCCTCCTGACGAACGCTGAAGCGGTCATCAAAGATGAGTTCGTTTTCGTCGATCCACCTGTCTTGCCCACAAAAAATTGGCGAGGAAAATGGAAAAAATAAAAACACGTTATTTTTTGTAATTTAAGTAAATGAATATATAAAAATAGGACCATTGTCGAACATTGTCGAGAAAAGTTAGGTACTAATTCCCTTTCTTTGGTTTTTAAGTTGGGTCAATCGTGATACTATTAAAATATATTTTAAAAGGATGTTGTTCACATCCTTTTTTCTATATTTGACGAAATTATACATAACTATTCATAGGAGGGGCATGATGACCGTTAAAAAAGTAAAAAAAGCAGTCATTCCGGCAGCGGGTCTTGGGACACGTTTCTTACCGGCAACGAAGGCGATGCCAAAAGAGATGCTACCCATTGTCGATAAACCAACAATTCAATACATCATTGAAGAGGCAGTCGCTTCAGGGATTGAAGACATTCTAATCGTGACGGGGAAAGGCAAGCGTGCAATCGAAGATCATTTTGATTCAGTTCCGGAACTCGAACAGACGCTCATTGAAAAAGGGAAGTCAGAGTTTTTAGCGCTCGTTGAAGAAACAACGAATATCAACATTCATTTCATTCGACAATCGAAGCCGATGGGGCTCGGTCATGCGGTGCTCCAGGCGAAGGCTTTCGTCGGCGATGAACCATTCGTTGTTATGTTGGGGGACGATATTGTTCAGGCGGAAGTGCCATGCACACGTCAGCTGATTGAGGAATATTACAAGACTGAGAGATCGATTATCGGAGTCCAACCAGTATCTCGCGAAGTAACGCATCGTTATGGCATCGTCGACCTAAAAGAGTCGATTGCAGGTGGGTTACATAAAGTTGAATCATTCGTAGAGAAACCAGCGCCGGGTACTGAGCCTTCGAATCTAGCGATTATGGGACGCTATCTATTCACTCCGCAAATTTTTAAATTTTTAGAAACACAAAAGGCAGGTACTGGTGGTGAGATTCAATTAACAGATGCCATCACAAGATTGAATGAGATGCAAAATGTGTTTGTTTATGAATTTGATGGCAAGCGCTATGACGTAGGCGAAAAACTCGGGTTTATTCAGACGACGCTCGAATTTGCATTGAATCGAGAAGATTTACGTGAAGATGTATTAAAAATGATGACACAATTGATTGAAGAACAAACGACAGTAAAAATCACTATTTAGAAGGAGGGAGAATAGTTGTCGATACCCCAATTAGGTAGAAAATCTTTGCGTACGGGTGTACTTGTTGTTTTAGATATTGTTGCAATCTTATCAGCGATGCTCATTTCTTATTTTTTCTTGTATCCACTAGAATTTATTCAAAATATCGATCGCAATCATTTTATGGAAACGGCGATTTCGTACAGCGCCATCTTTATCGTAATGGCAGGGTTCAGTCGCTTATATCGTGTCGCATGGCGATTTGCGAGTATGACGGAAGCAATTCGCTTAGCATTGACACTCGCCTCTAGCACGCTCATTTTATACATACTTCAGTTTGCCGTGTACGGGGAAGCAATGGAACGAATATTGTTCCTAAGTTTTAGTCTTTCATTGTTGATGTTAGGTGGCATTCGTCTTGGGTCGCGCATTTATATCACGTGGAGACAGGACCAACTTTCAATATTGCGTGGACGAAAAATGAAGCAAGGAAAAGACGAAAAACGGACGTTAATCATTGGAGCCGGACAAGCAGGACGGATGCTGGTTCGCCAGATGAAACATTCAGATAATCACCGTATGAATCCAGTGGGCTTTATTGATGACAATAAACATTTGCAAACATTAACCGTGAATGATGTCGCAATACTCGGAACAATCGAGCAACTCGAAGAGGTTGTGGAGAGTGAAGCGATTGAAAAGATTGTATTTGCGATTCCTTCGATGGGTTATCAGGAACGACTGGCAGTCATTCAACGGGCAAAACAAGTTTGTACGAATGTACATACGCTTCCGATGATTGAAGAAGTAGCTGCGGGTAAAGTTTCAGTCAATCAGATGCGTGAAGTTTCCATTGAAGACCTCCTCGGCCGTGAGCCGGTCGAGTTAGACATAACAGGGATTCAAGCAGAGGTCGAAGGGAAGACTGTTTTGGTGACAGGTGCTGGGGGATCGATTGGATCCGAAATCTGTCGCCAAATCTTAAAATTTAAACCAGACCGGTTAATACTTCTTGGTCACGGAGAAAATAGTATCTACCTAATTGAACGAGAATTACGCGAAGCAAAAGTGAAGGCAGAACTTATCCCGGTTATCGCGGATATTCAGGATGTCGATCGTTTACGAGAAGTATTTATGACGTATTCGCCACATCTCGTATTCCACGCTGCTGCGCATAAGCATGTTCCTTTAATGGAAGCAAACCCGCACGAAGCGGTGAAAAATAATATTTATGGCACGAAAAATGTTGCGGAGATGGCCGATGAGTATGGTGCCTCACGCTTCGTTATGATTTCGACTGATAAGGCGGTCAATCCAACGAACGTGATGGGCTCAACGAAACGGATTGCGGAGATGGTCGTACAGCACTTGGCAAAATCGAGTGAAACAAAGTATGCGATTGTTCGATTCGGTAACGTGTTAGGTAGCCGTGGATCGGTTATTCCGCTATTCAAATCACAAATCGCAAAAGGCGGACCGGTTACAGTGACACACCCTGATATGACACGCTACTTTATGACGATTCCCGAAGCAAGTCGACTCGTGATTCAAGCGGGAACGCTCGCGAATGGCGGTGAAGTGTTTGTTCTTGATATGGGTGAACCTGTCAAAATTGTAGATTTGGCACGTAACATGATTCAACTAAGTGGTTTTACAGAAGAACAGATTGCGATTCAGTTTAGTGGAATTCGTCCTGGCGAGAAAATGTATGAGGAGCTGTTGAAGGAGGGGGAAGTTCACCCTGAGGCAGTCTATCCGAAAATTTTCACGGGGATTGTTACAGAAGAGTCTGATTTACAAGGGAAGCTAGAAAACATGAATCAATTAATGACAAGTGAGGGACTCAGTTTGTACCTCGTAAACTGGGCCAATGATAGCCTTGATTTAGTTGAACAGAGCGAGACAGCACATTTAAAAGAAACAGTTTAAGGCTTGGAGTGTGAATGATGACATATATTAAGTCAAAAAAGAGGCTGGGATTTTTATTATCTTTGATAGGGCTAATTATCTTATTGCCTCTATTTATCGGAATAATGATTGCGATTAAGTTAGAGTCAAAAGGACCTGTATTTTTTAAGCAAAAACGTGTAGGCATCCATCAGTCACATTTCAATATACTGAAATTCCGAACAATGCGAATTGATACACCTAAAGATACCCCAACCCATCTACTTTCTAATCCGGATCAATACATCACGAAGACTGGGAAGTTTTTGCGTAAAACCAGCCTGGATGAGTTACCACAAATCATTAATATTCTTAAAGGGGACATGGCTGTGATTGGCCCTCGTCCTGCCCTTTGGAATCAATACGATTTAATTGAAGAGCGTGAAAAATATGGGGCAAATGATGTTCTTCCTGGGCTTACTGGGTGGGCTCAAATCAATGGTCGAGATGAATTACCCATTGAATTTAAGGCTCAACTTGATGGGGAATACACCAAAAATATGTCGTTTTGGATGGACGCAAAATGTTTTGTTGGAACAATATTAAGTGTGGTAAAGAGTAGTGGTGTTGTAGAAGGTGGAACTGGAACGATGATTAAGCAAGTAGCTAGTGGATTAGAAAACATACCTACAGAAAAAAATGAACAGTAATTTAGGAGCATATTGACTGTATGAAAATATTAGTGGTTTGCCAATATTATTACCCGGAACCATTTAGAATCACAGACATCTGTGAATCGTTAGTAAAAAACGGGCATGAAGTGACTGTGCTAACGGGGCTTCCGAATTATCCTGAAGGTATTGTGCTAGATGAATATCGATATGGCAATAAAAGAGTAGAGAAAATCAATGGAGTAAATGTTATTAGATGCTTCGAGATAGGGCGAGGCAAGAGTAATCTCAGGTTATTTATTAACTATATTAGTTTCATTATATCAGCTTCAATCAAATCACTTTCTTTGAAAAAAAAATATGATGTAGTCTTTGTTAATCAGCTTTCACCGGTCTTAATGGCTATCCCAGGTATTATTTATAAAAACAAAAATAGAAAGAAGCTCTTGTTATATTGCCTGGATTTATGGCCAGAGAGTTTGGTTGCAGGCGGAATTACTGAAAAATCTTATATATATAAATTTTTTAAAATAATCTCTAAAAGAATTTATAATTCCGCAGACGAGATTTTTATTTCTTCAAACTTATTCAGAGATTATTTTGAGGAAATACTAAATATAAATGATAACAATATATCATATTTACCACAGTATGCAGAGAATCTTTTTTTAGAGAATGTAGAAATGGATCGAAATGAAAAAATAAACTTTGTTTTCGCTGGGAATATAGGTGATATGCAAAGTGTAGATACAATTGTGAAAGCAGCCAATGAAGTGAAGAATAATAAAGACATAGTATTTCATATCGTCGGGGATGGTTCGAAGTTGAAAGAATGTAAAAACTTAACCGAGAAGCTGAATCTGAAAAATATCGTATATTATGGAAGGTTACCGCTTTCAAAAATGCCTCAAATTTATGGAATGGCAGATGCCATGCTAATCACTTTGAAAAACAATTCTAATATTTCATATACTTTACCGGGGAAATTACAGTCATATATGGCCGCAGGTAAACCCATAATTGGTGCTATAAACGGAGAAGCAAATCAAGTGATTAAAGAGTCTAAATGTGGATTGGTTTGTGAGGCAGAAGATTTTAGTGCTTTAGCTCATTTGATTACAAATTTTCACAATAGTACATCTAGTGAAAAGCTGAGTATGTCGAAGAATTCTTATAGCTATTATGTTAATCACTTTTGTAAAGCACATTTTATGTTGAAGCTGGAAGAAAAATTATGTGAATTAGGAGAAAATTAAATGTTTAAAGGTAAAGTACTACTTATTACTGGTGGAACAGGCTCTTTTGGCAACGCCGTAATGGAACGATTTCTTGAGACGGATATCAAGGAAATTCGAATTTTTTCTAGAGATGAGAAAAAACAAGAAGACATGCGAAAGAAATATCAAAGTAACAAATTGAAATTTTATATCGGTGATGTTCGCGATCAAAATAGTGTGAAAAATGCAATGTATGGTGTAGATTATGTATTTCATGCTGCTGCGTTGAAACAAGTTCCTTCTTGCGAATTTTTTCCTTTAGAGGCTGTTAAAACAAACGTGTTGGGAACTGAAAATGTTTTGAACGCAGCAATTGAAATCGGAGTCAAAAAAGTTATTTGCCTTTCGACTGATAAAGCGGCTTATCCAATTAATGCAATGGGAATTTCAAAAGCAATGATGGAAAAAGTGTTCGTTGCAAAGGCTAGAACAATCGATGCTACACAGACATTAATTTGTGGAACTCGTTACGGAAACGTTATGGCTTCTCGTGGCTCAGTCATTCCGTTATTTATTGAGCAAATTAAGAATGGTGAACCACTTACGGTAACAGATCCTAACATGACTCGCTTTTTAATGAGTTTAGAAGAGGCTGTTGAGCTTGTTGTGTTTGCATTTAACAACGCAGTGGCAGGGGATATTATGGTTCAAAAGTCTCCAGCATCAACTGTAGGAGACTTAGCGATAGCTTTAAAAGAATTATTTGAAGTTGATAATGAAATCAAAGTGATTGGTACGCGTCACGGGGAAAAAGCCTTTGAGACTTTATTAACTCGAGAAGAACACATTGTAGCTGAAGATTTAGGCGGATTCTATCGGGTCCCTGCGGATACTCGTGATCTAAACTATGATAAGTATTTCAGCGAAGGAGACGAACAGCTTACTCAAGAGACTGAATACAATTCGAACAATACAGAGCGTCTCTCAGTTGAGGAGATTAAGCAGAGATTGTTGACATTGGATTACGTACGGAACGAACTCGAAAAGCGGATTAATGTATGAATATTTTAATTACGGGTTCGAATGGGTTTGTCGGTAAAAATCTAGTTGCTGAATTGAAGAATCAAGGCTATGAACACTTGATGCTTTGCAATCGTAACACGACAGAAGAAGAACTACTTTCGTTTACACAGAAAGCTGATTTTGTTTTTCACTTAGCAGGTGTAAATCGACCTAAAGAGGGTGCTGAGTTTAAGTCAGGGAACCAAGGTTTTACACAGAAACTAGTAACATTACTTTCAAAGCGTACTATTAAACCGTCAATCATGTTTGCTTCTTCAACTCAGGCAGAGTTATCTAATCCTTATGGAGAGAGCAAACGTGAGGCAGAAAAAATTGTTAGAGAATATGGTCAAGAAAATGGTGTGGAAGTAATGATTTACCGATTCCCCAATCTTTTCGGGAAATGGTGTAAACCGAACTATAATAGCGTAATCGCAACGTTTTGTCATAATATTTCTCGAGATATTCCTATTCAGGTGAATGATCAATCGACAACTTTGACTGTTGCCTACATAGACGATGTGATTACAAGCTTGATTGCTTTGCTGAGAGAAACAGCACTAGAAGGTGTAAATGAATTCTATAATGTTACACCAACATATGATGTAACACTTGGACGTTTAGTCGATTTGTTAACATCCTTCAGACAATCAAGAAACGATTTATCTATTGCCCAACAGGATGATGTATTGGTAAAGAAATTATATAGTACATATTTAAGCTATTTACCTGAACGAGATTTCTCTTATGAATTGAAGATGCATAAGGATGAAAGAGGTTCATTTACGGAATTTATGCGAACATCAGATCGAGGTCAAGTATCCGTCAATATTTCTAAACCAGGCATTACGAAGGGGAATCATTGGCACCATACTAAAAATGAAAAGTTTCTTGTAGTCAGTGGGCAGGGAGTGATTCGGTTTAGAAAAATCGAATCAGCTGAAGTCATTGAGTATTTTGTGAGTGGAGAAAAGCTTGAGGTAGTTGATATTCCAGTAGGTTATACACACAACATCGAGAACCTGGGTAATCAAGACATGGTTACATTAATGTGGGTAAATGAGCCTTTCGATCAAAATCGACCAGATACATATTACTTGGAGGTTTAAGTTTTATATGAAGAAATTAAAAGTTATGACGATTGTAGGTACAAGGCCAGAAATCATTCGTTTGTCCGCGACAATTAATCGTCTTGAAAGTTCAGAAGCAATTGATCATGTGTTGGTCCACACGGGACAAAACTATGATTATGAACTAAATGAAGTGTTTTTTGAGGATTTCAATTTAAGAAAGCCAGATTATTTCTTAAATGCAGCTAATGGAACGGCGACGGAAACGATTGGACATATCTTAATTGCGATTGATCCAATTTTAGAGAAAGAACAACCCGAAGCAGTATTAATTTTAGGAGATACAAATAGTTGCTTATGCGCAATCGCAGCGAAGAAACGTAAAATTCCAATTTTCCATATGGAAGCGGGAAATCGTTGTTTTGATCAACGTGTTCCAGAAGAAACGAATCGGAAGATTGTTGATCACATTTCCGATATCAATTTAACGTATAGCAGTATTGCCCGTGAATACCTATTAAAAGAAGGGTTATCAGCGGATCGAGTTATTAAGACTGGAAGCCCAATGTACGAGGTACTAGAATCGAAACGTGAAGAAATTTATAAGTCTGATGCACTGAGTCGTTTGAACTTGGAAAAAGATAAATATTTTTTGGTTTCAGCTCATCGAGAAGAAAATATAGGATCTGAAGAAAAATTTTTTCAGTTAGTTGAGTCTCTAAATGAGATTGCTGAATTATATAAATACCCAATTATTTTAAGTACACACCCAAGAACACGGAAAATGGTTGAAGAGAAAAATGTGAAATTTCATGAAAATGTCCAATTACTTAAGCCGCTAGGTTTCATTGACTATAATAACCTTCAAATTAATGCGAAAGCGGTACTTAGCGATAGTGGAACGATTAGTGAGGAAGCCTCTATTTTAAATCTTACAGCGTTAAACTTAAGGGCAGCGCATGAAAGACCAGAAGCAATGGAAGAGGCAGTAGTAATGATGACTGATGTCAACGCCAAGCGAATCTTGACGGCATTAAAGTTCTTAGAAGAGTCTGATTACCAGCCTCAATTGGTTAATGATTATAATGTTGAAAAAGTTTCTGAAAAAGTAGTGAAAATTATTCTATCGTATACACAATATGTCAACGAAGTTGTTTGGAGAAAACAATGAAGAAAATTTTAATATTCACAAGCGTATACGAACCAGGAATAAAAGGTGGAGGACCAATTAGGTCAATCAAAAACATTGTTGATAGATTATCTAATAGATTTGAATTTAGTATTGTTACTCAAGATCGAGATTTGGGTGACACTCAACCATTTGAAGAAATAGAAACAGAAAAATGGGTTTCATTAGGTAAAGAAAAAGTATTTTATACAAGAAAATCAAAGCTGACTTTCAAAAAAACTTTAAAATTAATTAAAGAATCACAGTGTGATTATATTTATCTTAACAGCTTTTTCTCTTTCAAATTTAGTATCTTGATAGTTATCCTTCAAAGACTAAAATTTATGGACGCTAGTATAGTGTTAGCTCCAAGAGGAGAGTTTTCCCCGGGTGCTTTAAATATTAAGAAAAATAAAAAAATGCTATACATTTACTTAATTAAAATTTTTTCAATGTACCGAGATGTTTATTGGCATGCAACGAATGAACTTGAAGTGGAATATATTAAGAGGATTATTGGTAATACCAATAAAATTCATATTGCGTCCAATTACATAGAATTTTCTGCGTTTTCACCAAAGGTTTCCTTAAAGGAACCTGGTAGTTTAAAGCTTCTGTTTATATCTAGAATTAGTCGAAAAAAAAATTTATATGGCGCACTAAAAATACTTTCTAAAATTACAACTAGAGGGAACATTGTATTTAATATTTTTGGTCCTCTCGAAGATATAGAATATTGGAAAGAATGTGAAACTGTAATTAACACTTTCCCGGAAAATATCAGAGTGAATTATTGTGGGGTTTTAAAAAGAGAGTCCCTTGATGATGTTATTAAAAAACACGATTTTTTATTCTTCCCGACCTTTGGTGAAAACTTCGGACATGTTATTGCTGAATCACTTATGTCTGGGACACCAGTAATATTGAGTGATCAAACTCCATGGAGGAATCTACAGGAATATAATGTGGGGTGGGATATTTCTCTTGAAGACTTGGAAGAGTTTGAAGAAGTAATTACGGAATGCTTAAATATGGATCAAAAACTGTATTCAACCATGATTGAAAATTCTCAAGAATTTGTTAAGAGTATATGTAATCCTAAAAATCTAGATGAGAAATATATAGAGCTTTTCACATGATGAATTATAAATCAAAGGTGATGACCAGACTATTATGACTAAAATGTTAATGCTTGTATACAATGATTTAAACCGTGATGCTAGGGTCCAACGTTCATATAAATCTTTATGCGAAAAATATGATATAACAGTAGTTTCAGTGGGAAATCAAGAAACAGAACTTTACAGTAAAAACAATATCGTAATAATGAATGCCGGAAAAACATCTATTTCAAATTATTTGAGTTATGTGAAAGCAGTTATCAGAATTTCAAAGAGTGAACAATTTGACTTAGTATACGGTCATGATTTTTATTCGGCTTTACCAATGTTCATGATGAAATTAAAAAGAAAAACTTTTAAATTAATCTATGATGCACATGAGTTGTATTTCCCAAATAGCCAAGAATTTTTTTCAATGAGAGATTACTTTTTTTACTTCTTTGAGAAAAAAATAATTAAAAAATCAGATTTAGTAATTTGTGCCCAAGAAAAACGTAGTGAAATTATGAAAAAACACTATGAATTGAAAGAATATCCTTTGGTAGTCGAAAATATTTCTATTTTAAGTGATCGAGAAAGTGATAAAACCAGACAGATATTATCAGATAATAAATATTTTTTCAGTACCGAAGCAACCTGTATTGTTTATGCCGGTGTGGTTACAAAATCTAGAAGAATTGACAAACTAATTGATGCAGTAAATGAATTGGGGGAGAGTTACAAACTTCTCATTGTAGGAGAAGGCGACTATTATGGGGCTTTACTTGAAAAAATAGAGAAATTGAATAACAAAAATATTATTGCTGTTGGTAGCATGGCATATAATGAATTAGGTGCATTGTTAAAAAAAGGAGACGTTGGATATCTTTATTATCCGAACGAAGGACTTAATAATAAATACTGTGCACCAAATAAGATATACGAATATGTAAGTGTAGGATTACCGATAATATGCAATGAAAATATTACATTAAAAAATATTGTCGAGGATAAGCAGATAGGTGTAAGCAGTGATGATATAAAAAAAGCTATAAAGCTAGTTGTACAAAATCATGAGATATTTAAAAAAAATACTATCGAATTTAATAACTCAATAGTTAAGAGTAGTGACGAAAAAAATGTAATATCTTATATAAATGAAGTATTAACGAGGTAATTTCAAATGGGAAACTTAGAGATTTCAGTTTTAATTATTATTCTCATGTGTAATGTGTTGGTGTTTTTCTTGTGTATATCTCAAATTCCTAAGGGTATGAGAAGAGTATATTTTGTGTTTTCAACAGTCCCGATATTCTTTTATTCTGGTTTAGGAATTGCATTCGATACAATTGAAAATGATTACCTTGGGAAATATATTGTATTTTCTTCTGTCTTTATGATTACTCTCTCATTTGTATTAAGAAAACATATTACTTTAATGAATGAAAAAAAAATAAGTGAGAACCTTAAATTTGTTACATTACACGAATCAAGCCTATCAATTCATGAATATGAAATAAAAAACAAATGGATATTCAACATAGGAACGTTTATCTTTTTCATGACATTGTTTATTTTTTTAATTATTCCAGAAATTAGAGTAAATCAACTTTGGTCTCCTCCCACATCTTTAGTCAAAGATATCGTTGGAAGGAGAGAGGCCATAAAGAGTAATACAATACTTAATATTGCTCTAATGCTGAACACCGTTTTTCTTCCGTTCTTTATGGTCAAACTGTGGGATCTAAAACAGAATAAAAGAAAGGTAAGCATGCTGGCATTAGTGGGATTATGGGTTTATCTTGAATTCTTGCAAGAAGCATACTTAGGTAGATATGAGATGATTCTATATTCTATGTTTGTATTTCTAATTTTGACTTTAAATACAAAAGAAAGATTTGATATATCAAAAAAACAAATATCACTTATTTTGACGGCCATTGTAATTTCCGTACCTTATTTATTAACTTATCAATATTCTAGGATTGGGATGTCGATGACAAACTTTTCTTTTGCAGACGCGATAGTAGAGTTAATGACTATTGAAGTTTTGTTTCCGAAGTATTATCCAGAAACCAGCTACTTATCAAGTGCTATTTCGCCAATAAGTTATCTATTATGGATTTTATTACTTCCTATTCCGTCATTTATTTTCCCGGATAAGAGTCAGCTAGGTGTACTGATAAATCAACAATTTTCAACTTTCATTCTAGGCGTAGATTACGGATCTGATGATTACTATGGGTTATTGCCTTCCATATTGGGAGAAGGAATTTTGATATATGGGGATTACTTTTATTGGATTCATGCAGTTTTTTTAGCAACATTTATAGGTTTTTTATGCAAAGTGATGGAGAGGAAACCGGAATTGATTATATTGAGTTTGTTTTTTGCAATAAAAACAATAACTATAGCTCGGGGTGGAACTCAAGGATATATTGGTCTAGTAGTAAACTCCCTATTTATCTATTTTCTTATGGAATTTCTGATTATAAATTGGCGAAAAAGTGTTAAAGGGAAATTCTTTGTCTAGGTTTGTCTATAATGAAGAAGATAAATTATAAATCAAGCGCAATAATAAGGCGTATTATTATAGAATGCTTCGTGTAGAATGGGTCACTACAACTTATATTATTAAGTAAATCTTGAGACAAGGTCATCCATCTTTTAACATTAGAAAGTAAAACAGAAGTTTACCGAGAGGTGGTGAGGTCCAAACTGCATATTACGAGAAAGCTTGGACTTGCTCACTCGATCGTCTTGTGAGTGAACTTCACGACAACTCTTCGGACAGTGATTTCAAGACGATGACAACGCGACAGAGGCGAGCCATGGGTGATGGATATTTTATCCACCTAAGTGAACTCCTATATTTTTTATGTATAGTGAGTTTTTTAATAAACCTTTTTTGTAAATAAGGTGTTAAAAAACTCAATTCATGGAATTACGTATTAGTATATATTAGAAAGGGACAACAATGATTCCAAAAGTTAGTGCAATATATAATAAGAATAATCACGATTTTTTAAAGGTATTTTCTTTTGACATATTATCGAAATTATTTATGGGGTTATCTGCAATAATAATCATAAGAATATTGACTCCTATAGAGTATGCTCAGTTCGTAAGATTTTCGACACTATCCAATTTCCTTTTAGGCGTTTTTGGATCTGGAATTGCACTTTCATTTGTGAGGTATGCTTCGGAACAAATCTCTCGTAAAAATAGAGAAGTAGTTTTAAGTTTATATATCCTCTCATCAATATTTATATTTAGCGTTTTTTTAGTCACATCATTATTTATCCCTTTTATCAGCTTAGGATTTAATGCCTCTGTAACTGTAGTTTCTTGTTCGATAATATACGGATTTCTTTTGTCCATGATTCGTTTGAATCAATCATATTATCAAGTTCAAGAAGCATTCTCAAAATCCGGCATTGTTGACAATATGAAAAATATCATTATTTTTTTGTTATTGCTTTCTTCATTTATATTACTTGATATTAGCATTTACCTAATTATTGGATTTTATCTATTCGCAGGAATAATTACACTTATTGTTAGTTTTCAAAAAATATATTATCCCCAAAAAAATGAGAGAAAAAAAATAAAGCTGACTCTTTTGACAAAAATGTTTCGAGAAAGTTATTGGCTAATAATTTACGGCGTCATACTGAATTTATTTAATCAAATGGATATTTTTATGTTATCCAGTTTAGCCGATGACCATGATGTTGCCGTGTATGGTGTTGCTTTTAGGTATTATGCTCTTCTTTTGACATTATTACCATCGATTCAAGCTGTTTTAAGAGTACGGACTTCCAAGAAAGAATATATAGATAATAAAAACATAAGATATGAGTTTACAATAAAATGGATTAAAAAAACATCTAAGGTCGCAATACCTTTTTGTTTATTTGTTATTGTGGTAAGTGAGTTTTTATTTCCAGTATTGAATGGGAACGGTTACAATGATGCTATTTTGGTGTTTCAAATTTTAACATTAGGTGTCGGAATGAGCTATATTTTCGCTCCGAATGTGAATATTGTGATGTCATCTAAAAAGTATAAAGAACTATGCTTCTTTGCTTGTATATCATTATTTATTAACACCTTTGGTAACCTTATTTTCATCCCATTGTATGGAACGACTGCTGCTGCGGTATCAACGATTATATCACAAGCGATTCTAAATGTTCTTTCTACTTTATTGGTACTTGTTGATTCAAGAAAGGATTATAAAAATGGATAAACTTAAACCGTTGATTACATTTTTGGAATCGAGCGAAATAATTAAAAGAAATATGTTGATTAAGCTGGTAAGAAATAAAAAAATAACTCGTCTGCTTAAAAGAATGAATTACATAGGGGATATCTCATCTCAGTTAGTAACAATAAACAGAATGATTGATATTAAAAAAGTTGATTTGAAAGAAATTGAGACTGAAAAGTTTGATTTTTTAATGAGAATGTATTTGTCTCACCGTTTTGACGTTCTAGGTAGTGGATGGGTTTCAGCTTCATATGATTCAGTTCCCCTCGGTTTAGAAGGAATAAAGTATAGTAACCAAAAGAAGACATCACAAATTATTAATGAGCTTGATATAACGGTTACTCCTGATTATAGAAGAATCGATTGGAGTAGGGACTTAAAAACAGGTTTTAGTTTTGACAATAGGGTACATTCTGATCGAATTAGGTCCAAAATTCCTCGTGGTGTAGATATAAAAGTTCCTTGGGAACTTTCTCGTATGTACCATCTTCCACAAATTGCATTATACGCTGTGAAAAGAGTAGAAGTTAGATCCAAACTTATAAAAGAATATAAAAATCAACTTATCGATTTTTTCGAAACGAATCAAATTGGCTTCGGGGTTAATTACTCTAATCCAATGGAGGTTGCAATTCGTTCTGCAAATATACTATTAAGCTATGACATTATTAAGCAAGTAGATGATAATAACGATTTAGATGATTTATTTAAAGCTGTTTTCATTGAGCAAATGGTACTTCATGGGAGATTTATAATTAATAATTTAGAATATAATTATCGGGGTGGAGAAAACGGAAACCACTACTTGGCCAACTTATGTGGTCTAATTTTCATCAGTTCCTTCATTGAAACAGAAGAATCACAAAAGTGGATGAGTTTTGCTGAAGAAGAACTTCGGAAAGAAATTAGTAATCAATTTCTAGAAGACGGGTCTTTTTTTGAAGGTTCTACTGCTTATCACAGATTGTGTACAGAAATGGTTTTTTATTCTATAGCGATATTGATCGAGAACAATCGAGACATAGCTGAAGAAATTATAGTGAAGGTTAATAAGATGATAGATTTTTCTTTGTTAATTAGAAAGGGAAATGGGGAGTTCGTGCAAATTGGCGATAATGATAGTGGTAGGTTGTTCAAGTTGAACCCTCGAGGTCAATTTATTGATGTTTATAAAATAGCAGATATAAATAAAAATCTCCAAGAGTACACGAATCTGTATCAAGATGAAAATGTGATTTTTAATGAAAATGAGTTATTAATAGACTCCGTACTTGCCAGTGCTTATGCTCTTACAAGGTATAAGTCATTGTCTACAATAGCTGAAAACTATAAACTCGAGTACAGCTTGCTTAATAGCATACAAGGAACTAAAAAAAGGATTTTATACAAAGACTCGCATGAGAATTCAATTGACGTGATTGAAAAGGAGATTGATTTGAGAGAGTTATCATTTCAAGATTCAACAATAATAAAGTTTAAAAACGACAAAATGAGATCAGTTAGCGTAAGGCACGCACCAGAATTCGGAGTTCATGTTTTTGAAAGTGAAGGCGTTCAATTGTTCATTCGAAGTTATGTCGACTATAAGAAGTTAAGAACTGGTCATGCACACAATGATTTGTTGCACTATGAAATTTATTGTAATGGACGAAGTTATTTTTCGGACAGCGGGAGTTACATTTATACACCGATTATAGAAAAAAGAAATTCCTTTAGACAATCGAGTGCACATAATGTTCCGAAATATAGTGAAGAGATTACAGATTTTGTAGGTCTATTTAAGGTAAGACCACTATGCTCTGGAGAAATAATTGTATTAAACAACAATGAGATTGGGATTCTTCTTGAATTTAGGAACATAAAGCACTATAGACATTTTTATATACACGAAGATTATATTGTAATTAATGACTATGGGAGTGAAAAATTCACTTTAGACTACGAGAAAAATGCATACCTTTCAAAAGGTTATGGGATTTTACAAGAGAGGACTGATAATGTTTCAACTGAAGATATCGAAATTATCAAATCTAACGTGTGTGTTTATTCTTAAAAATAGAATATTAATATGATGTTACTCTTGTATATCAGAAGATAGAGAATTAATGGCGGTGATACCATAAATAGTAAAGGATTTTTATGTAACTGATGATTTTTTGGCGCATTTTGTACTGAACCAGGACACGGAAGGAGAAAAAATGTTGAAAATCACAATTGCTGGGATTGGTTATGTTGGATTATCTAACGCAATTCTATTAGCTCAAAAGAATGAAGTGGTAGCTTTTGATGTTGACAAAAATAAGGTTGAAATGGTAAATGAAAGAAAATCTCCAATACGTGATACTGAAATTGAGTTGTTTTTAAATACTAAGGAATTGAACATAGTTGCAACAACGGATAGTTTACTAGCGTATAGAGATGCAGATTATATAATTATTGCTACTCCAACCGATTATGATCCTGTACGGAATTATTTTAATACGCGCACGGTTGAGAGTGTAATTGCGACAGCTATCGCTATTAACCCAGATGCGATTTTGATAATAAAGTCTACTGTACCAGTTGGTTATACGGAAGCAATTAAAAAGAAATTTCATTCTAATAATATCATTTTTTCACCAGAATTTTTGCGTGAAGGTCAAGCGTTACATGACAATCTTTATCCGTCTCGCATCGTTGTCGGTGAGCAATCAGAGCGTGCGGAAGTATTTGCGAGCCTATTAAAAGCGGCTGCCATTAGAGAAGATATACCGGTATTATTGACTGATTCAACTGAGGCGGAATCAATTAAGTTGTTCTCGAACACCTATTTGGCAATGCGCGTTGCCTTTTTCAATGAGCTGGATACGTATGCAGAAGTGCGTGACCTTAACTCTAAACAAATTATAGAGGGGGTTGGTCTGGATCCACGTATCGGCGTACATTACAACAATCCTTCATTTGGTTACGGCGGTTACTGTTTACCGAAGGACACGAAACAACTTCTTGCTAATTATAAAGATGTTCCGAACAATATCATAGCAGCGATAGTCGATGCGAACCGGACTCGTAAAGATTTCGTCGCCGATTCTATTTTGAAACATAATCCGAAGCGTGTTGGGGTGTATCGACTAACAATGAAAACTGATTCTGATAACTTCCGTGCATCTTCTATTCAAGGAATTATGAAACGTATTAAGGCAAAAGGGGTCGAAGTAGTTGTGTATGAACCTGCTCTAAAAGATGACTTGTTTTATAATTCACCAGTCATTAAAAACTTAGATACATTCAAAGAAATAGCTGACGTGATTGTGACAAATCGCTTGCATCCTGAACTCGAAGATGTTGTTGAAAAAGTGTACACTCGTGATTTGTATACTCGAGATTGAAAAATGAGGTGGATGGTTAATCATAGCCAATAGTATGTTTTTTTTGATTCTTAACCTTTGGAGGCGAGTTTCATTCTCGTTGACCACAATGAGTTCAATGCGTTTGATTTCGCGGAGCTTCAGGCGTCAATGCGTCGTCCGATGATCTTCGACACACGCAACATCGTCAAAGCGAACGGTGAAGACGTGGCAGTCGTCAACTATGGTAACCCTCATATCTTTAAAAACAAAACAACTGTTAGAATATGATAATCAATCGGGGTTAGGATGACTTTTTCATCCTAGCTTTTTTTTAAAATTGAACAAATTCTAACGCTATTATCAAGTGTTTTCTGTTAAAAAATTACTGAAATAACATCGAAAGTGCTAAAGCTTCTACGTTTCCTTCCGATATAAAAAGTATGAAAACTTTAAAATTAACAAATCAGGGGAATCAGAAATTCATACGTTTGCAATCTTTTATCTCTCAACTTCAGAATGAACCCCCTATGAATCAAGATAGTTACTCCACGCAAGAGTTTAACGAAGATTTAACCTTCCATCGAATTCTGCCAAACTCACTCAACCAAAGTGCTATCTCAACAGACATAAAAAAAATACAAACGGTTACTTCATTTCAAACGCTCCTCTCCAAACGACAACTGCTCTACTTGAGTGCCGCCTTTCAACAGGCGGACTTACCGATGCTTTGCTTGAAAGGTCCTGTCATCTTAGAGAAAGCATATGCGGGACAAGCTAATCGCATCATGCGGGATTTGGATTTACTCGTTCATTCGGATCGACTTGAAGAAGCGGCAAGCTTACTCCTACAACAAGGCTATGTGACGGAACATGATTTAGGCGATATCGAGTTCCGAAAAAAGGAGAATCACTACGTTTTTGTACATAAAGATCACCGTCATGTCGTGGAATTACATTGGAAACTATTTCCAAACATTCTTGAAGAGCCTGACTTTCACTTGTTGTGGGATACGCGAGGCTCCATACAACTCGGCGAACAGTCCGTTTATTGCTTGAACAATGAAATTCTATTCGCGTACTTGATTATTCACGGGACGAAACATGGCTGGTTCCGTCTTAAATGGTTATTTGATATTCATCAGTTCTTGAAGCTGCCACTCGATTGGTCGCAAGTTTCGGCATTGACGGATGCTTGGGAGATTCAACATATGATGGGACAGGCGATGATATTAGTTCAAGAGCTGTTTCATCAAGATGTTCCCCGCGAATTACAACCGTACATGCATTCTAGTAAAAGCAAGCGGATGACACATAGTGCGTTAAAGATGATGAGCGAAAAGCTTGATGCTGAACAAACGAGTCTACACTTCAAGAACTATCTGATTTGGAAGAAGTATTATTTCTTGATACGGTCTCCGGAGAAAAAAAAGCAGTTTTTCTTGTATCACTTTATCCCGACTCAACATGACCGAGAAGTACTTCCGCTACCGAAATCGTTACACGCACTGTATATCCCGCTACGCCCACTTACTGTGTTGATGAGACGTTACCAGGCGAAGCGAGAACACATGTCATGAATGCAATTTTTGGCGTCTTTGCCTCGTCACCTTCATCGAGTGTCAAAAGAACGGTATCGACCCTTCAATCGACCTATACGAAACGTTATGCCTTTGACCGCTCCCGAACAGAAATCGGAGAAACATGGGGAATGGGTGCGATGGAGCAATGGATTACCGGTGAGGCGGAACAGTCACCACAACCGTATCGATTGGATTCGATTGTCGTTGTCGCCGACGCGATGCTCGATTACCGGGATCAACTCATCAACCAATTGGAACTTTCGCATGAGGATGAATACGCTGACGTGGAACTGATTGCGCATGCGTATCGAAAGTGGGGCATCGATTGTGTCCAGCAGTTTCAAGGGATCTATGCGTTTGCGATTTATGACGAAATGAGTGACGAACTGTTTATCGTTCGTGACCGGTTGGGGGAACGGGCGATTTGTTACACCGTTCAAGAAGGTGAGCTTGCCTTTAGCACGACACCGAAGCCGCTCGCGACGCACTACCATTGTGAAATCGATGAGGCATATGTAGAGCAATACGTGGTGTTTCCGTTACGTCTAACGAGTCACGATGCATTCCGCACGCCTTGGCAAGGGATTCGCTATATTCCACCTGGTCACACATTGCGCTATAAGAACGGACGAATTCGCTTGGATCAATATTGGACTTATCCGAAACATTCCAAACGGGAATTCGCTTCCGAAGAGGCATGCTATCAGGAGTTGGACCAAATATTGAAGGATGCGACAGCGACCTGCATGCGAACGGATGGAGAAGTCGGAATCATGCTGAGTGGGGGGCTTGATTCAACGACAGTCGCTGCATTCGCTGAACCAACGTTACGACAACAACATAGATCACTGCATGCCTTCACCCATGTGCCCCTTGCTGAATATGAAGATTCTGAAGAAGTGCTGGGAAATGAACGTCCTCTAGTGGAAGAATTGCTATCGAATTATCCAGGTATTCAGCCGAATTGGGTTGAAAATCGGGAACGAAATAGCTTCAATACGATAGATGATTGGTTACATATCCTTGAGATACCATATATCTTTTTTATCAATGCACCGTGGATGCTTTCGATTCATGAACAGGCACAAGCCACTGGCGTAAAAGTCATGCTGAACGGTAAACATGGGAACTTCACCATCTCATACGGTCCTCTATCGACGTACTACGCGGAAATTATAAAGACGATGCAAATATCAAAAATCATGACCGAGTTTCGTGAGCTTGTACGGATGAATCAAAATCCGCTTCAATCGTTGAAGCAAATGATAGGTCCTGTGTTGTTTAAACATAGAGAGTATCGCAACGTGAAGAATTTCTTTCAACAGCACACATCTCAAGTACATTCAGAAAAGGTCCAACAAAAACTATCGTACAGTCATCTCGATGTGTACACACCAGATGTGAAAAAGAGAAATGAACGCATGTATGAAGCAGATGATTTACATCTCCGCGGGGTCCTATCGACGATGATTTCACTTCATTTTGGATGTGTCATTCGCGATCCGCTGTCGGATATTAATCTGATTAGCTTCTGTGCGAGTTTACCGTCTGAGTACTTCGCATCAAAAGGAGTCTCTAAACGGCTCGTCCGTTCATTGATGAAAGAACGTCTGCCGCATTCAATCTTAAAGTCGACACGAAGCAGGGGCAAGCAATCTGCTGATTGGAGTGTGCGCCTCGCTCATGAAAAAGAAAAAGCTCTGTCTGAACTAAAGACAACAAGTCTTTCTCAACCGTATTTTCAAATATTTGATATATCGATTCACCCTTGGGAGTCTTTGATGAACGATGTCTGGAAAACAAGCTTGCTATTTCGGATGATTGCAATTCAAAAATTTAAAGGAGGTGATTCGTTATGAAATTAGAATGGACAACACCGGTTGTTGAAGAATTGGATGTAAAAGAAACTGCAGCTGCAGGAATGTTTACTATGGACGCAACCGATTTCTCATCATAATTAAAAGGAGCCTTCTCACATCTGTGACGAAGGCTTCTTCCTTAACAGAAAGCGAGTAGATGATGCACGGATTAAATCATTTTAATGACGCCAAGGCGTTCATTCAACATATACAGCAACAAGTGAACAAACAAATCTGGTACGTGGTTGCGTGGGGGAGTCTGAACGGTTTTCTGACCGGACTCGGGATCTTACTCATCCTCCCGCTATTATCCCTGACAACGATCGAGGTACCGAATTCGGTTGATTCGATTGGGTTCCGCTTTCCGGACAACTGGTCTTTCGGTGTACAACTGACCGTCGTGCTCGGCCTCTACTTCCTTTTGATCAGTCTGAGCGTATGGGTCAATCGAAAAGCGACGCTGGCGAGTGTGACCCTTCTGCAAAAGTACGTAAAACGGTTGCGGGATGAGCTATTTCAACACATTTTCCAGTCCAGTCTCGCGGACGTGTGGATGGATTCGCAAAGCCGCTATTCGAGTCTGTTCACGGTAGAAATCGGACGAATCAGTCTTGGGGTACAAGGGATCGTTAACCTCGTGACGACGCTTCTCGTGGCGCTTCCACAGATTCTAATTGCCTTTTATTTATCCCCCGGATTGACGACCTACGTCATGATCGGCGGAATCCTGTTATTTATCGGGCTCTATCGATCGATGAAGCGGGTGCGCCAGCTCGGGCACTCGTTGCAGCACTTGAATCTCGGCTTACAGCAGGCCGTCCAGGATCAACTGAACGGACTAAAAGAGATCAAAAGCTATGGGGCCGAAGTCCAGCATGTCGCAGACTTCCAACGTACGACCGACCAGATTCAACAGAATCTCATCGACTATACGTCCCAGCAGACGAGAGCGGACAGTTTCTACAAAGTCGGCGCCGCACTCCTTATCAGCCTGTTCTTAGGGATCGGGTTGTTGGCATTTCATTATGAAATGGCCTCACTTCTCGTCATCCTGCTCATCTTCAGTCGTTTATGGCCGGCCTTCTCCAGTGCGCAGCGTCACATCCAATCGGTGCTGACCGCACTCCCGAGCTTTGAGGTATATCAACATACGGTCAGTCGATTGCATCAGGAAGAGACTGGCGAACCTTCTGAAGCATTGATGTTTGAACAGCAGTTACGTTTTGAGAAGGTGTCTTATCGCTATCCGAATCATGAGCAGGATGCGTTGAAGGAAATCGATGTGACGATTCAGGCGGGGACGATGGTGGCACTCACGGGTCCTTCCGGTGCAGGGAAAAGCACAATGGTCGATCTGTTGCTGCAATTTATCGAACCCGACTCCGGTCGGATTGTAGTGGACGGTCAGCCGCTCACGACAGCGGATCGCGCCGCCTGGCTTTCTTCCATCGCGTATGTCCCGCAGCATCCATACTTGTTTTACGGGACGATCGAAGAAAACATTCGCAAGTGGAACCCTGATCTGTCGGATATCGAATTAGAGCAGGCACTCCAAATGGCGGACGCGACGTTCGTATATGAGTTGCCGGACGGTCTCCAGACACGGATCGGAGACTTCGGTCACTCTTTATCCGGCGGGGAGCGGCAACGCGTCGTATTGGCCCGTGCTTTGGCGAAGCGACCACGCTTATTGATCATGGATGAGGCGACGCGCGCCGTCGATGAAGCGCAGGAATCAAAGATTTTTGAGACGCTCCAAGCGTTAACCGGTGAGATGACGATCGTGTATATCACGCATCGCCGTGACATCGCACGTCTCGCCGATCAAGAGATTTGTCTGACCGGTGGAAGGATTGTTGAACGAGGTGAAGTGATTGAATCAGTATAAAGTATTCGGATTGCAGGTGGCATCGGAGATCGAGCTGGACGAGGTGCCAAAAGGGAATGGAGAAATCGACGTACATATTCGGAGAGCGGTCGTCGAACGACCGAAGGACGCGGTGTATGAAAATGAGGTATTCGGAGTAAAAGAACAGCTGTTTTATCTCCAAATCGAAGGGGTCGGGCGATTCCAGGTGGAGGACGGGGTGCGAATACTCGTCGATTCGGACCCGGAGGCGACAACCGAACAGTTGAAGTTATACCTCCTCGGTTCTTGTTTAGGGAGTTTACTTCACCAGCGTCACGTGTTGCCTTTACACGGCAGTGTGCTCGACGTGGCAGGAAGTGGAGTGCTTATCACAGGTTTATCCGGTGCCGGAAAGTCGACGATTGCGAATGCGTTGATCGCGAGAGGCTATCCGTTCGTGACAGATGACGTGGCAGCGGTGACGTTTGAAGCGGAGACACCGTTCGTCCATCTCGCCTATCCGTCGCAAAAACTATGGGAAGACGTCGTCGCAAGGTGGGATATCGGAGCGGAACGGATCGTCAATCGCCACGTCGAAGGACGGACGAAATTCTCAGTGGTTCGTAAACGCGATTTCGCGACACATGGTGTCCCGTTACGCTATATGATCGAAATCGTTCCGACGGATGACGTGACAGATCTCCAAATGACAGCCGTCACGGGGATGGAAAAAATCAAGACGCTGATTTCGCATACGTATCGGACCGAGCTGGTGGCGCACCTGCGTCCGAACGGGGCGTATTTGCAACACATCATGCAACTCGCCGGTCAGATTCAACTATTTCGTGTGAAGCGACCAATCGGTGTGCCGTTAGAGAATGAGATTTGTCATCAAATTTTAGAACAAGTACAAGTAGGAGTGGAAGTATAAGATGAACGTAACGGAATCAACAAAAGTGAAACAAAACCCGAACATGCTGACGACAGAAATGGACGGCGAAATCGTCATGATGAGCATCACGCACGGGAAATACTTCAGCATCGGCAAGACCGGCGTAGCAATCTGGGAGCAGATGGCGACGGAACGTACGATTGGTGAAGTCGTAGACCAATTGTGCGAGCGATATGAAGTGGAGCGTGGCACCTGCGCGCAAGATGTCATTCGTTTCGTAGAAAAGATGGCATCGAATGAGATTGTCCTCACGCAATGAGGAAACGATACACAGTCAAAGAGTGGGGGACGGCGTTTGAGGCGTTTATCCTGCTAGGGTTCGCCAGAGCAATCGTATTAACGCTCCCATTCTCTTTCGTCTCGAAAAGTTTGGGCCAGACGACGCCGGTCGAGAGAAAAACGCAAGCCCGTTCTTCCGCTTCGCTTCGTCTCGCAATCCAACGGGCGAGCCGCTACACGCCGTGGACGAGCAACTGTCTCGCGCAATCGTTGACGGCTTCATGGATGATGCGGGTGCGGGGTATGTCTTCGGTGACGTATCTCGGCGTGCGTCGGGATCACACCGGCGCACTCATCGCCCATTCATGGACACAATCAAATGAAGACTTTGTCACAGGGGCGAAAGGGCATGAACTCTTCCATGTGACGCAAACGTTTTATCGCTAAAGAACGGACGGCAAATCAATGCCGCCCGTTTTTGTTTTATCCGTTCAACCCTTCGATCGCCTTTCGTGTCTGTTCACGTGTCACGTGAAGATAACGCTCGGTCGTCTCGACGCGTTCATGCCCGAGCAGTTCTTTCACGACCATCAAGTCATGCATGTTGTTGTAGACGGTCGTCGCGAAGCTGTGACGGAGCTGGTGCGTCGTCAGTTCGATCCCGAGGTGTTTCTCGGCGATTTTCTTTAAATCCTCATTGACGAAGTTCGCGCGGACGGGTGTCCCTTTCGGCATGAGGAAGACGAGATTGGAGTTCCCTGCTTGCGGACGGTCCTTCTCGATATAGTGCGACAGTTCCTTGGCGAGGCGCGCGCTCATCGGGACATGCCGCGCCTTGTCGCCTTTCCCGTTAGCGACCAAAATCATCTGATGCCGGAAATCGAGGTGATGGAGCTCGAGGGCGAGCGTCTCACTGATCCGCAGTCCCGCGTCGCCGCCGACGAGATAGATGGCGTAGAGTGTTGCGTTTCGTGCGTAATGGAGAATCGTCTCGAACTGGTCGCGGGAGATGATCGTCTGTTGTCTTTGGACCGTCGAACGCGTGACGATATGCTGGAACGGGTTTTGTTTCACCCAGCGTTTTTGAAGCGCGAACGTGAACAGGCTCCGGATTGCCATGATATACGTCCGGACCGTGTTATCCGCGAGCCCGTTCAAGGACGCCTTATACGGACGGGCGTGTTTATCTTCCATGACGTCCTGGATATAGACGACCCCGCGTGCGGATACGAACGTCTCGAAACGACCGAGCGTGTTGCGGTACGTCTTCAGTGTCGTCTCCGGCTTTTCTCTCCGTACTTCCAAATCCTCCAAAAAGCATTGAATCGCGTCATGCAGCAGCATCTTCTTCATGTTCCTCACTCCTTCATTAGAATCGCTTGTCTCAGCTCCCGCTGCACGTCCGCCTTATACGCCCGGAGTCGGCTCGGCGAATAAGGGAGGGTGCTCTCGGTCCCGTCGATCAAGTGGCAAAGGAGCTCGAAATGCCGTGGGGACAACACACTTCGTTGCTCATCGAGCCAGTCGAAAAACCGGCGTTCGGAGTCGATACAGGACTCGGGCAGACGCTCGGCCGCGACCTCGTGTTTCAAGTGCCGGGCGTTCTTCTGTTGCTGGTTCAAGATGGCCCCGCGAATCCGTTGAAAGCAATACGTCTTCGATAACGTGCACCCACGGTTCAGCGCCTCCCATAACGCGATCCGTCCGATTTGGGCGCAGTCATCGATTTCGTTCGGATGGATGTTCAAGTGGCGGATGACGTAATGGATCATCGGTTCCCACTCCTGGATTTGTTCGTCAATCGTCTTCATCGGTCTCTTCTTTTCCGAGCGCTCTATCCTGATTCCTAGGTAAGACCGAGTATAATCGTTGTTCTTCCCGCTGTGCGAACGCCCCTATGCGCCTCAAGCGCAGGGCGGCTGTCTGAAATCCACCTATGATGAGTGTAGGAGCTCGTGAGGCTGGCGGTGACAACACGTAAAAGGTAAAGAACAACGATTCTTTCCTTTTTTAACGGGGATGTTATATTTTGGACAAAAGCGCTTTCATTAAATCTTGACATGCTATAATGGGAGGAAAATGAGAAGAAATGGGTGGAATGGTTATGGGGAAAACGACACCACGCAACTCGAAATGGATGCGGACATATAATCGGGCGCTCATCCTCCGACTGATTCGGCTCGATCAACCGGTGTCACGGGTCGAACTTGCGAAAAAGACGAACCTGACGAAACCGACAATTTCGAACATCGTCAATGAACTGAAAGAGGAGGGGCTCATCAATGAGCGGGAGCTTGGCGTTTCCAGTGGGGGACGTCGTCCGATCATGTTAGAACTCGCAGCGAGTGACCGCTTTGTCATCGGCATCGATGCGACGCAACGTCGACTGCATGGTGTTGTGACGAACATTCATGGCGAATTACTTGATGAAGCATGGCACGGTGAGCGATTTGATACGAACGAGGAATTCATCGACGCGATTGTGGCGCTTTACACCCAACTCGTAAAACGGACGACGGGAGAAGTCATCGGACTAGGCGTATCCGTCCACGGCATGGTTGAGGCGGGTGCTGGAATCGTCTTGTTCGCGCCGCGTTTCCACCTTCACGACATCCCACTAAAACGTGAACTCGAAGCACGTCTTGGTCAAAACGTATTTGTCGAGAACGACGTAAGGACACTTGCCCTTGGGGAGTTGTATTTTGGTGAAGCGATCGGCATTGACGAGTTTTTCTATATTTATGCCGGATACGGGATCGGGGGAGCATACGTCCATGGTGGTGAGCTGATTGACGGAGAGCATCATATCGCCGGAGAGATTGGGCATATGCGGATTATGCTTGACGGACCGATCTGTTCATGTGGCAACCGGGGCTGTTTGGAGGCGATTGCAGGAGAACGCGCGATTTTGACTGAAACTCGCCAACTAGCACACGACCTGACACTCGACGCACTTCGCGAATCGGTCAGCACGAATCCAGACGTCAGAACGTTATACGAGAGAGCGGGCGAGTATATTGGGATTGCTACGCTCAATATGATTCATTTATTGAACCCGGGGCGTATTTTGCTTGGCGGTCCTCTTTTCAGTTACGCGCCACACGTCGTGACGAATATACAAGAACGGGTTGCCCAGACCGCGCTCACGCTCGATGCCCGACAGACAGATATTCGAGTCGTTCCTTGGAGCGCAACTCATGGCGCACTTGGAGCCGCTGCCCTGATCACGAATCAAATGTTCGGTGAGATTCAATAAAGCAATCGTCTTTCCAAAGTGGAGAGACGATTTTTTATCTTTCTCAAAAGAAAGCGTTTACAGAACGAAATAGCGCATGGTATAGTCTATGTGTAGTTAGATAATAAAATTAATTTACTAAGTAAGGGGTGACACTCTCAAAGGTACGTCTGGAGGGGTAACGATGCAAAAAGAGACACCATTGAAAGATCAGTTCCATCAGATTTTCGGTCGCTACGGGGCGACTCGCTTGTTTGTCCGACAGGATGCGCACTTTGCTGAGGTGGAGACGTTCACCGGGAATGCGAACTGTGTCATCACCCGCTCACGCCGGGACGGTATTTTTCGTCTCTATGACGAGGAGACACGTGATATCCGACTGTTTCGGGCATCGAACCTCTCGCATGATGTGACGTTCGACGACATGGACAGTTTGTTCGAACGTCTCCTTTGGCTCTTAAAAGAACAGGATGCGTTACCGTTCGGGGCGGATTTATATGTTGTCGGACCATACATAGGTAGATCGAAATTAGACTTGGAATTGATTGCGTACACGTTGACCCGACTTGGAGACCTACCGATTCCGGAAGAGCTCATTCGGGAACTATGCCACCATCTTGTGGCGTGACTACACATCCAAAGGAGAATGAACATGAAAAAAACGACGATCGCACTTGCATCATCTGTACTTGTCCTCTCATCTTTGCTTGCCGCATGTGGTGACGATGAAACATCAGCTACGACAACTGAGGACGGAAAACCGGTCATCAACTGGTGGGGCTGGGCACCGCAGCCAGAAGTCGGAGAAGCGCTCGCGAAAGCGTTCAATGAATCGCAAGATGACTATGTCGTCAAATTTAAACGTCTCGAAGACTATGAGCAACAGCTCCAGGTTGCGATGCTCGGAGGAGATGGACCTGATGTCATCGGTCTGAAGGAACCAATGATTCCACAATATAAAGACCGTCTCGTGCCAACGAAAGACTACATGGACAAGGCAGCAGGAAAAGGATGGAAAGATAAATTCATCGAACTTGGAATTGAACAGACAACCGTGGATAGTGAACAGTTGGCAGTGCCAGTTGGCTTTACAGGACAGTCGTACCTCATGTACAACAAGACGCTCCTCGACAAATACGGTGTGACACCACCAAAGACATATGATGAGACGGTAGCGGCTGTTGAAAAAATCAATGCGTCTGGTGACAAAGTGATTCCGATGCAACTCGGTGCGAAAGACGCGTGGGTGGATGTAGACGTATTTAACGTCTTGAGCCATCAGGTCGCCCCAGGATACATCCAAAAAGTACTCGCAGGAGAGGCAAAATGGACAGACAAAGAAATGGTGGAAACCGCTGAACTTTGGCAGCAGTTGTTTGAGGATCAAGTGTTCCAGGAAGGGGCATTAGGTCTCGCCACATACATGGACGGAATGAACAACTTCTTCGACAAAAAAGCGGCGATGTGGATCATCGGATCGTGGGAGGCCCATTCGATGACTACAGCTGAAAAACGTGACAAATGGAACAATTTCGAAGATGAAATCGGTTTCGTTCCAATGCCGAACTTGGCTGGAGGAACAGAACAACCGGTAATCGCCTCAATTGATATGGCGCTCGGGATTAACAAAGAGTCTGAGCAAAAAGACGGAGCGGCTGCATTCATTGCCTACATGACACAGGGTGAAGGTCAGTCTCTCTACATGGAAAAATTCGAGATGGCGCCTGCGGTCAAAGACATCAAGGTGTCTTACGAGGACAAGTTCACGTCTGATGTGGAGCGTCAATCGTATGAAATCTTGAACGAAACGGTCAAGAACGCGGTGGCCGGACGAGGAATTCGTGATCCGAAAGTGTATGATACGCTTGGTAAAGAACTCCAAAACATTGCGGCAGGTCAGGATGCAAAAGAAGCACTTGCAAGAATCCAAGCCATTGCCGACCAATCTAAATAATCAAACGAGCGCCAGTAGCCAGTCTTGCTGGCGCTTCATTTTTTGAACCGAAAGTGAGGGAAATCCATGCAACACGCAACCGATTTGACAAAGAAGTCGAAGCCGAATCTCTCAAGTGTGCCCCCGGCCACACCGAATAAGGTAAGGAAACAGGAACGGCTAAAACAGAATTTAATCGGATGGGCATTCGTTGCCCCGACTGTACTGTTCGTCATTGCTTTCATTTATTACGGAATCTTCTATAATGCCTTTCACTCGCTCTTTTCCTGGGACGGGATTTCGTTTGAAAAGACGTATATCGGATTCGAAAACTTTGGTCGTATGTTCCAAGACCCTGAATTTTATAATGCACTGAAAAACACTGGAATTTTCACGGCTCTCACGGTGACTGTTCAGGCCGGACTCGGTTTGGTGTTGGCGTATTTACTTCATACAAAAGGGGTCGGACGCACTTTCTTCAAATCGGTGTTCTTCTTCCCGGTCGTACTCAGTCCGGTTGTACTCGGTGCGGCATTTTCCCAGATTTTCGATTTTCAGTTCGGCTACATTAACGAATTCTTAAGAATGGTTGGGCTTGGTGCTTTCGAACAAAACTGGCTCGGGGACCAGGATGTCGCCCTCTATTCTATTATCTTGATTAACATCTTCCAGTGGACAGGCTCATCGATGATCATGTACTACATGGCGATGCTCGCCATCGAGCGGGAAGTGTTCGAGGCGGCAAATATCGATGGGGCAGGCTTCTGGCGCACGCTTTGGAGCGTCGTCTTCCCGAACTTGAAAGGGACAACATTCACGCTGACAATCCTCGGGGTCATCGGTGGACTAAAGACGTTTGATATCGTCTGGATTTCAACACAGGGCGGGCCGGGTAACTCGACCGAGGTCATCTCGACGTACCTGTTCCGAAAATCGATGCTTCACCAAGAGGTCGGTTACGCCAGTGCCGTCGCCATCATCTTACTTGCGATCGCACTCAGCATCACGTACTTCCAAATGCGTGTACAGAAGAAAATGGACTGAGGAGGAGAACGGATGGAATTGCAAACGAAAAAAGGAAGATGGTTCACGAATATCGGTTTGTCTGTCATGGCCGTGATTTGGTTGTTCCCAATCTTCGTCATGTTCAAAGAGAGCTTACGTGTAAATGGATTCGATAACTATATCGCGACGCTCGAAAATCCAAACTTCCCACAGTTCGTCTTTAACAGCTTCATTGTCGCATTTTTCATGATTTTGCTTTCAATCTCACTTCTCGCCTTCGCGGCATTCGGATTTTCAAAACTTCAATTTGCCGGTAAGCGACTCCTTTTCAATCTCGTGTTGGCTGGTCTTATGTTACCGGTCGCTTCACTCATCGTCCCACTCTTTTTCACGTTGCGAACGCTTGACGGGCTTAACAGTTATTGGGGATTGATCGGAGCAGAGATTGCATTCTTCCTGCCGTTTGGATTGATGCTCATCAAGAGCTATTTTGATGAATTGCCGAATGAATTGATGGAGGCCGCACACATCGACGGGGCATTGACTCTCCAAATCTTTTATAAGGTCATGTTGCCGCTCGCAAAACCGGCGCTCGCTACGGCGACAATCTATGCATTTCTGAATTCGTGGAATGAATATCTAATGGTACTCACGTTCATGACCAATCCGGCTAAACAGACGGTCACGATGGCACCGACCTTCTTCACAGAAGCGCTCGGTGGTGACCCCGGAAAATTGTACGCCTCGCTCGTCTTGATCAGCTTGCCGACGATGGTGTTTTATATCTTCTTCCAACGCTTCTTGCAAAAAGGAATGACTTCGGGAGCGGTCAAATAATCGATTGAGGTGAACAGTATGTATTTAGGAGTAGACTACTATCCAGAACAGACAGACCGTGTACTTTGGGATGAGGACATCCGCTTGATGAAAGAGCTTGGTGTCAATGTTATCCGAATGGCCGAGTTTGCATGGACGATGATGGAACCGGCCGACGGCGAGTTTGACTTCTCGTTTTGGGACGAGGTCGTCGAGATGTTCGGCGAACACTTTGACATCGTCCTCGGCACGCCGACGGCGACACCGCCCGCGTGGCTCATCGAGAAGTATCCGGATATCCTCCCGGTGACGAAAGACGGCGTCCGTATCAGCTTCGGTGCCCGCCGTCATTATACGGTCAACAGCCCCGTCTACCGCGAGTACTGTGAACGAATTACCCGCAAGATGGCGGAACGGTACGGAAGACACCCGCGTGTCATCGGCTGGCAGACGGACAACGAGTATGGACACGAACAGTCGGACCGTTCGTACGGTGACGTCGATCAAGTGGCGTTCCAGGAATGGCTGAAAGAACGTTACGAGACGCTCGACGCGCTCAATGCGGCTTGGGGGACCGTCTTCTGGAGCCATACATATACGGCATGGACACAGATACCGGTCCCTCGCACCGTGTTCCAGGAACATAACCCGTCGCTCCTCGTCGATTTCGACCGGTTCTGCTCGGACGCGTACCGCTCGTTCAACAAACTTCAAGTCGACACGCTCCGTCCACTCATCCACGAGGACGCGTTCATCACACATAACCTCGTCTATAGTGACATGGCGATCAACCAGCAACAGATGGCCCAAGACCTCGACTACGTCTCGTTCGACAACTACCCGGTCTGGGGCGGGTTGCCGGAACCGAACCGTTTCGAGAAGACGGCGCACGACCATGACCTTTGCCGCTCGTCGAAACAAGGGAAAGGATTCTGGGTGATGGAGCAACTCAGTGGGGCACAAGGATGGAGCCGCATCGGCTACTTGCCGCGCCCAGGACACATCCGCCTATGGACACATCAAGCCGTTGCTCGTGGCGCAGAGGCGATCGTCTACTTCCGATTCCGTGCCGCCGACTTCGGGACAGAAGAGTTCTGTCACGGCATCATCGACCATGATGGGAAGCCGAAACGGAAGTTCGAAGAAGTGAAGCACGTCATGTCAGAATTGCACGCGCATGGCGACATGATCAACGCGGCTGCTTATAACGCGGACGTCGCCGTCTACTTCGACCAGGAGAACCTATGGGCGTGGACGCACCAACCACACTCGGACGCCTTCCACTTCAAACAAGAGTTCGTCCGCTTCTACGGTGCGGCTGTCCGCCAAGGTGTCAACACGGATATCGTCTTCCCAGGGGACGCGCTCGACTCGTATAAACTCGTCATCGTCCCGCTCTATTTCCTCGGAAATGACGTATTCGATGAGACGCTCATCGACTATATCGAGAACGGTGGGAACGTCATCTTCACATATCGTACAGGTGTGAAAGACCCGCTCAACCGTTGCCACAACTTGACGCTCCCAGGCAAGTTCGCCGAATACGCCGGGATTGAAATCGATGAGTATGAGAGTTTACAAGCTGTCCAGTCGAACGAGGTCCGCCTCGGCGACCAAGTGTCTGAGGCGAACATCTGGTGCGACCTGGTCACGCCAAAAGGTGCCGAGGTGCTAGCGACTTACGGGCAGGCGTTCTATAAAGGGACGGCAGCCATCACGCGCCATACGTATAAAGGCGACGTGACGTATATCGGCTCATCGGTCGACGATGCGATGCTCGACACGGTTTATCACGAGGCGTTCACACGCGCCGGAATCGATGCGCACCGACTTCCGGACGATGTCGAGAAAGTCGATCGCCACGGCGACGGACAGTTAATCCGTTTCTACTTAAACCACTCGACCGAAGTCACGTCGTCCGTCGAACTCGACGGCACGTGGCAGACGCTTGACGGGGAGACGATGACGGGGACACTCGAACTTGAACCGCTCGCGGTCGTCTTACTCAAACGGGAGGTGGAGGCATGATCGTTCATCACGACAATCGTTTCGCTCTCATCGGGACGAATCTCACATACGTGTTTGATGTCGATGCACGAGGTCGTCTCGTCCATCAATATCTCGGTGGACGCCTGCATGAGTCAGATATCAAAGAACTACCGGATGCGCGCGTGTTGCACTCGTCGTTCGAGACACCGGAAGGGGTGGCCGCTTACGAGTTCACCTCGTTCGGAGACCTCGTCTATACGGAACCGACTTTGAAGAGTCATACCGAGACGGAACGGTTGCACGCGTTCTCGCTCGGGGACGTGCGGATCGAAGGAGAGACGCTCGAGATTGAATTGTTCGATTCGATTCAATCCCTTCACGTGACGCTTCAGTTCACACTCTATCCGGCGTACGACATCATCGCCCGCCAAATGACGGTCAAAGCAGGCGAAACGGTCACGCTCGAAAGCGCGCAGTCGTTCAGTCTCGGACTCATCGAGCGCGACATGCGACTCAGCCATTTCAGCGGTGCATGGACGAGCGAGTTCCAGCTTCAGCAAGGACCACTCCTCCCGGGCAAGAAGACGATCGAGAGCCGGCGCGGGTTGACGAGCCATCAGAGCAACCCGTGGTTCGCACTCGACAGCAGCGCGACGGAGACACATGGGGAAGTCGTCTACGGATTTCTCGGTCACTCCGGCAACTGGGCAATTCATTTCGAGAAAGACCAGTTCGGCTTCACACAAGTGACGGGTGGGATTAACCCGTTCGACTTCGCGAAGACGCTCCAAGCGGGTGAATCGTTCACGACCCCACCGGGCTATATCGGTTATACGCAACGCGGGTTCGGCGGTATGAGTCAGAACGCCCACGACTTCGAGCGTGACGTCATCATGCCGGAAGCGACGCGTGACATGTTGCGCCCGGTCCTCTACAACTCGTGGGAGGCGACCTATTTTGAGGTCAGCGAGGACGGACAGAAACGTCTCGTCGACGAGGCGGCCGCGATCGGCTGTGAGTTGTTTGTCGTCGATGACGGTTGGTTCGGTGAGCGCCATTCGGACGCGGCTGGACTCGGGGATTGGCACGTCAACGAGACGAAGTTCCCGAACGGGCTCGACCCGCTCGTCCGCTACGTCGAGGAGAAAGGTCTCCAGTTCGGGCTATGGGTCGAACCGGAGATGGTCAACCCGGACTCAGACCTGTACCGGGCTCATCCGGAATGGATTTACTATACGGACGGACGCCCGTCGACGACGTCACGGAACCAGTTCGTCTTGAACCTCGCCTTGCCTGAAGTTGAGGCACACGTGACGGCATGGCTCGACGAGTTGCTCGGACGACACGACATCCGTTACATCAAATGGGACATGAACCGTGCCTTCTCCGAGCCGGACAGCCCACACCTGCGTAACGCCAAGGAATTATGGCTCCGTCATGCGGAAGCGGTATATCGCATCCTCGACACGTTACGGGAAAGACATCCGAGTGTCGCGTTCGAGTCATGTGCCGGTGGCGGTGGACGGATCGACCTCGGTGTCCTCTCGCGAGTCGAACAAGTTTGGACGAGCGACAACACGGACGCACTCGACCGTCTCGCCATCCAGGAAGTCTTCTCATACGCCTATAACGCCAAGATGATGAGTTGCTGGGTGACGGACGCGCCGAACTGGTTGAACAATCGTTCGTTGCCACTCGGGTATCGGTTCGTCAGCGCCATGCAAGGGACGCTCGGCATCGGCGGCAACCTGCTCGAATGGACGAAAGAAGAATTGACAGAAGCGAAAGAATGGATCGCGACGTATAAGAAAATTCGCCCGCTCGTACAACACGGGACGAGCCATCGTCTCGCCTCGCTCAAACGGGACGGCTACCACGCCGTCGGCTATACGGACGGGGAAGACTACGTCGTTCTTGTCAACGCCGACCGACGTCAATACGGGAAGAACCGCTTACGCGTAAAACTGCGCGGACTTGACCCGGAACGAACGTACGAACAAGAAGGGCGTCGCGTGAGCGGACGCTATTTGATGGAACAAGGCATAAACCTCACACAACAAAAAGACTACGATGCGTATTGCCTGGTCATTCACCCGGCATGAGCGATGGAAGGGATGAAGCCGTATGCTTTCATTTGACATGGAACAGCTGAAACAACAATTCGAGGAGGTGTTCACCGCATCTGCGGACCGGGTGTTCTTCGCACCGGGTCGTATCAATTTAATCGGCGAGCACACCGACTATAACGGAGGGCACGTCTTCCCGTGTGCGATTACGTTCGGGACGTATGGACTCGTCAAAAAAAGGGAGGACGACTTGATTCGTGTCTACTCACGCAACTTCGAGGATGTCGGCATCGTTTCGTTCCCTGTGACGGACGGGACGTATGAGGTGAGCCACGACTGGGCGAACTATATTAAAGGTGTCGTCACGTTCCTTCGACAAGACGGGCACGACATCCATGGGTTCGACTTTCTCCTCGCAGGCAACATTCCGAACGGGGCGGGTCTCTCGTCATCGGCCTCCCTCGAACTCGTGACGGCTTATATGTTGAATGAAGTCTACAATCTCGGTATCGAACGGCTTGACCTCGTCCGCCTCGGACAACGAGTCGAAAACACGTTCATCGGCGTCAACAGTGGCATCATGGACCAGTTCGCCATCGGGATGGGCAAGGCCGGGCAGGCGATGCTCCTCGATTGTGAGACGCTCCATCACGACTACGCGCCGATTCAGCTCGATGGGTACGATATCGTCATCATGAACACGAACAAACGACGCGAGCTCGCCGACTCGAAATATAACGAACGTCGACGTGAATGTGACACGGCCCTCGGCTTGATTCAACCAAAATTCGAAGTGGAGTCACTCGGACAGCTGTCGATGGAGGCGTTTGAAAAAATCGCGATTGACTTGCCGGAGACGCTTCGCAAAAGGGCCCGTCATGCCGTCTCGGAGAACGAACGAACGAAACTTGCGTATACCGCTTTACAAGAAGGACGACTTGAGACGTTCGGTCAGTTGATGAACGCGTCACACGCGTCGCTTCGTGAAGATTATGAAGTGACGGGGCTTGAGCTCGATACGCTCGTCGCAGCCGCGCAAGGATGTGACGGTGTCATCGGTGCCCGCATGACAGGGGCCGGATTCGGTGGCTGTGCCATCGCCATCGTCCGACAGACAGATACGAGCGCTATGATCGAACAGACGTCCGCGAAGTACGAAGAGACGATTGGTTACGCGCCGACGTGTTACGTCGCCTCGGTCGGGGACGGCGTCCGAGAACTCGTAGAGGAGGAAGTGAAATGAGTGTACTTGTCGTCGGCGGTGCCGGCTATATCGGATCACATGCCGTCCGAGCCTTATTAAAAGATGGGGAGGACGTCGTCATCCTCGACAATCTTCAGACCGGACACGTCGAGTCGATTCCGCAGGATGTCCGTTTTTATGAAGGGGACTTACGTGACCGCACGTTCGTGAAGGATGTGTTTGCGAAAGAAATGATCACGGACGTTCTCCATTTCGCAGCAAACTCGCTCGTCGGCGAATCGATGACGGACCCGCTCGCCTACTATGACAACAATGTCTTCGGAACTCAGGTGCTCCTCGAGACGATGCGGGACGCAGGGGTGAAGCGAATTGTCTTCTCCTCGACGGCTGCGACATACGGCGACCAGACCGTCATGCCAATCGACGAGACGGCGCTGACGAATCCGACGAATCCGTACGGGGCGACAAAGCTCGCGATGGAGTCGATGATTCGCTGGTGCGACCAGGCACATAGCATTCGCTCGGTTGCACTCCGTTACTTTAACGTCGCCGGCGCGATTGCGACCGGTGAAATCGGAGAAGACCACGACCCGGAGACACACCTCATTCCGATCGTCTTACAGGTCGCAAACGGACAGCGTGACGCCATCACCGTGTTTGGCAACGACTATGCGACAGAAGACGGCACATGTATCCGTGACTACATTCACGTCCAAGACCTCGTTGACGCGCATCTGCTAGCACTCCGTTATTTAAGGGAGGGCGGTGAGAGCGACGTATTCAATCTTGGAACGGCGAACGGACTGTCGGTGCTCGAGATTATCGAAGCGGCACGACGCGTGACAGGACATGACATTCCGGTTCGACTCGGGGAACGCCGCGCCGGTGACCCGGCGAAGTTAATTGCCTCGTCCGAAAAGGCGAGACATACGCTAGGCTGGATGCCGAGCCGCTCAAATGTCGAGACGATCTTGACGGACGCGTGGAACTGGCATGCGACGTATCCTGATGGATACCGGACTGGAAAGGAGGTTGAGAAATGATTGATGCGACGATTGAAACGCTTGTCGAAGCAGCCATCCGAGAAGATTTGATTGAAGAGCAGGATCGAATTTATTCCCGGAATCGCATTCTTGCCAAGCTGAGAAAACTGGATTTTACATTACGGAGTACGAGGCAGAGAGCGGAAATTCCTGAGTTGTTAGAGATCCTGACGCTTAATGCGATAGATGCAGGGATCATCGAAGACTTATTAGAAGAGAAAGACAGATTCAAGGCAGAGGTCATGGACGTATTCGTTTCAAAACCTTCAGAAGTGACACGTACATTCAATGTTTTGCGTGAGATTGATGTGAAATCAGCAACCGATTACTTCTATCAAATGAGTCGAGCGTCAAACTATATACAGACAGAGCGAATTGCCAACAACATCACATATCAGGCACCGACCCAATACGGCACACTCGATATCACAATCAATTTGTCGAAACCGGAGAAAGACCCGCGTGAGATTGCACGAGCACGCCTTCAACCAACACCGGCGTCAAATTATCCGAAGGGCTTGCTTGCGATTGAAAATGAGGGATATTCCGGTCATATGAACCATCCTGCAAGGGCAAATCATCGAATCATTCCACTTACTTTGGGTGGAGAAAAGTGGTCTTTCCAATACTCTCCATACTTATATTACAATGAGCACTCCATTTTGTTGTCGAATGAAATACGCGATATGGTCATCGACCGAGGAGCATTTGAGCGTTTACTCGACTTCATCACGCAGTTCCCGCACTATTTCGCAGGATCGAACGCGGACTTGCCAATTGTAGGTGGCTCGATTTTGACACACGACCATTATCAGGCCGGTCGTTATCGGTTTGCGATGGATGATGCGCGCGTCGTTTCAACATATCATTCTGAACGGTATGATCAAGTCGATATCGAAACCTTGTATTGGCCACTCTCGGTCGTCAGACTTCGTTCCCGTCAAAAAGAGCAGCTTGTCATGTTAGCGAACCAGTTACTCGGCTATTGGCGCAACTATGAGGATGAATCGAGCGAAGTCATTCCTTATACGGACGACGTCCCGCATAACACGGTCACTCCGATTGCGAGACGGCGGGACGGGTATTATGAACTCGACCTCGTCCTTCGGAACAATCGGACGAGTGACGTGCATCCGGACGGGATTTTCCATCCGCATGCTGACGTGCACCACATCAAGCGTGAGAATATCGGCTTGATCGAAGTGATGGGACTCGCCGTGTTACCAGCACGCCTGAAGACAGAACTCGAACAAGTCGTCCGTTATGTGGCGGGCGAGGATGTCCATGTTGAAGCGATGCATCAGGAATGGGCCGATGCGTTGCGGAAGAAGTCCGGCGACCCGAAAACGATTGTCAATCAGGCGGTCGTCGACAAGTTCGTGAAAGGACTAGAAGACGCCGGTGTCTTCAAACAAACGGAAACGGGGCAGGAACGGTTTGATGTGTTCGTACGTTCGCTCCTGAGTCATGTCGATAAAGTGGAGTACGGAACACCAAGGTCGGGAATGAGAGAGAAAACGAACTAAAGGTGGTTGTACGAGTGAAACAAGCGACGATTCAAAACGCCAACGGCATGGTACTATCCGCCATCGATTATGGTTGTGCGATGACGGATCTGACGGCCCCGGACCGAAATGGAAAACTCGACTCGGTCATCTTGAAGTATGGGGACGTCTCTCAATACTTAGAAAACCCAGTCTATCTCGGATCGGTCGTCGGGCGAATTGCCGGACGGATCCGTGACGCGGAGATTGATGGCGTCGCCTTGACCCCAAGCGAGGCGCCCCATCATATCCACGGAGGAGACAAAGGCATCACGGCCCGTCACTGGGAGATGGATGCCGACGAGCAGTGCATCCAGTTCACATATGTGAGCCCGGACGGGGAAGAAGGGTATCCCGGAAACGTCTTCTTCAAAGTGTTGTATGAACTGACAGATGACAATGAACTGATCGTCACGATGACGGCGGAGACGGACCAACTGACGTGGGTCAACCTGAACCATCACAACTACTTCAATCTCGGGGGACACCCGACCATCCACGACCATGAGCTGACGTTACCAGCCGATTCGGTCGGGGTGCTCGATGCGGAATCGCTGCCGACAGGAGAGTTGCGTGACGTAAGCGGGACCCCGTTTGATTTCCGGTCCGGGAAAGCGGTCCGAGAGGCGCTCGAGTCAGGAGACGATGCCATTACAAAAGCCGGAGGGCTCGATCATCCGTTCATCTTGAGGGACGGGGAGACGAGGCTACATGACCCGGTGAGCGGACGGACGATGACAGTCGAGACGAACCAGCCGGTCATGGTCGTCTATACGGGCAACTTCCTCAGTGAAGAGACGCCGGTGACGCTCGACGACCGACAAAAACATAGCGCGATTTGTCTCGAGGCACAGGCGTTCCCGGATGCCCCGAATCATCCAGATATCGCGACCTCGATCGAACTGAAACCGGGTGAATTGTATCACTCGCGGACGGTCTACCGGTTTGAGGTGGAATAAAAAACAGGCACCAAAGCAGGCGGATCCGCCATGCTTTGGTGCCCTTTTTTATAGAGTCGGTAAGACGTCTACAACCGTCATGTCGAGTTGTTTGAACGATTGGCTTGTGACAAGCGATGTCATCGCCTCTTTGACCTTCATCGGATTCATCCAGTCCGAGACGGGAATCGTTGCGACGTGGATCTTCGTATATTTCTTTCCTTCGAGCATGCCCGATGGTCGGAACGTGACACCTCGTTCGCTAAGAGCCTGAAGCAACTTCAACCGGACCGGATAGTCGAGCGGACCGACCTCGACATGGATTTTCAAGTCATCGTTCCACTCCCGGGAGAACCAGACGATCAAACCGTAACCGAGCCAGTAAGCTTTCCCGAGTCGTTCCATCTGGGACAACGGTTCAACCCAGGCCGGTGGGATGAAGTTTGGGACACGGGCGTGGGGACTATATGTCCCTTCGGCGAGCTGTTGTTCTTGTACGAACGACAGGAATCCTTGATACATAATGTTGCTGCCGGTCTTGAAGACATAGTCGATCGTCTTCTGTTTCTTCGCATAGATTTTCGCCAGATGCTCTCGCTGGTTCGGAGTCATGCCATGGAGTGCTTGAACGGCATCGCGGAGCTCGATTTGCTTTTGCCGTTGCGTGTTCGCATAGGCATTCGCACAGATCAAATGAATCGCGCCCGCATGATTTTGATAAATCTTCATGGCCGTCTCCATCATCTCGTCGTCCTCGACGTACCGTTCTTCCAACAACGCGATGTAGTACGTCAAAAAGTCATAGATGCTGTCGGCGATCGTCTCTTTGTTCAGGCTCAGCTCCTGGCTGATGATGTGCAGAACATCCTCATATGCGAGCATCCAATAGGCCTCATGGGACGGGGCCTCACCGGACAAGGTCAGGAAGACAGGGAGGACCTGCCATTTTGAATAGCGTTCCGTCACACTCGTTAAATAGCGGTCAAGTTGGTTGTTTGACTCGGCGGAGTGGAATTTGTTCTCGATGAGTAAGATCAAGTTCATTGACGGGATTTCAATCAACAAGTCGATCGCCCCGTTCCCGTTCGTTGACCATTCCCGATGGACGACGACGTCGGATAAGGGGGCATGGAGGAACGGAAGATAGTCGATGCCGTCAATCTTGTCTTCGTTCTCTGACTTGGTCACGAGATTCATCAAGACTTTTCGTAAGAAGAAGCTTCCGAGACGATGGTTCTCGTTCGGATCGAACAGCCAGGCGAGAACGTTCGAGTGGCGGATCTCATACTGATCGACGCGTAGTACTTTTAGTGGGTTGAACTGATGGAACTGTTGATGCAGACGGTTGAAGTCTTCATCATTTTCGAGTTGGAGGATTGTATCGAGTTGCAACTTGTTATTGAGGACAGGATTCATACAGTAGCTCCTTTTTATGTGATATCGGATTAATTAAATCATATATTCATTTGATACCGACGCAAAAAAATGTATTCGGTTCAATGCCATGATGATCCATCGATTTCTCTACGAAATGGTTTATAATGACAAATGAAGAACTTTATATTGAATGAGGTGGATGTCATGCGCTCGGTCATTTTTGGAATCGGTCTATTCTTAATGTGTCTTTCGTTGAGTTACCTGTTAGTGAAAAGTACGCTGCAATACTGGATGATTCATCGACGATTACGGATCAGCATGGCGTCCTTTCGAAAAGAGTGGAATGACGTAAAGCACCCCCCAGCTGGTCAGTTCGACCTTCTCAATCTTGTGTTCCGGTCAGCGATCTTCCAGTTGTATCCGAAGATGAAGATGAAACGGAAACGCTTGGAGCAACTCGTGAGTGGTGAGTTGAAGCGGATGGTGAAATACGGATGGGGTGCCTCCTTTTCAGTGTTCGGTCGAGGACTGCTTGCAACGGTGATGATTGGGATGAGTGTGTTCAGTGGGCATGTTGTCTGGCAAGACGCGAAACAGTTTGATGTCGCGGCCTGGCTCGAGCCAAAGCAAGTGAACAGCGAGGCAAGTGCCCTCGGTAAGACATTCAAATTGCCTTATGAAATCCGCTCCCCCAAGACGCTTGGTACGGCAATCGCGTTTCATATGAGTCGTTTTGATGATCACTTCACGATTCAGTACACAGGGGATGCGACGAATATGAAGCAAACGCTCGATGCCGCCTGGGAATGGGTGGAACAAAACCACATCTATATCTATCGATTGCAGCGAGGTGGTGAATCGGAATTTCGTGAACAGAATGGGTCCGTCGACATCACGATTCGACTTGAATACGATATGACCGCAGAAGAGGCCGAACAGGTACAGGCTCGCGTCGATCAAGTCATCGCCCAAATGCCAAAACAGCTCAGTCAAGTGGAGAAAGTGAAGTATATCAACGACTACGTCGTCATGAACACAACCTATCATTTGGACAGTCAGGCGAGTCCCTACACGCCTATTCGATTTTATTGAACGGAGAAGGCGTCTGTGAGGGATATGCGTTGACGACGCTACTGTTGCTGGAGGCGGCAGGGCTGGATACGAAATACATATCAGGAAAAGCGGGGGATGGCCTCCATGCATGGAACCTCGTTCAAGTAGACGACGAGTGGTACCATCTCGATACGACGTGGAACGACCCCTTGCCGGACCGTCCGAACGAGGTCGGATACGATTATTTCTTAGTATCTGATGCGACGATGCGTCAAAATCACACGTGGATGACGGATAACTATCCGGTGACGGCAATCGATGATTACATTGAATAAAAGTGAAAAGAGTGGGAACACCACTCTTTTTTTGTGAACTATACACCTGTTTTTGCAAAAAATGGTCAGTTGGTTTTTGAGAAAAATGATATATTATTATATGGAAATTATAGGGGGTTTAATTAGACATACTTCGATGAGAAAAGAGGAGAACGAATGAAGAAATGGTTGATTCAAATGCTCATCATCGTCTTCGTGATGAGTTCGCTGTCACTAACCGGAATAGCGATGGAAGACACTGAAGCACCGGAAGTCATAAGTTACACGTTGCCAAACAAAGCGTTCACAGTTGGAGAAACGATTGAGATTGAGGCACATGTAGTAGACAACGTTACGGAAACGCCTAGAGTCAATTTTTACTTGCTAAAACCAGTCACAAAGACACCCCTTCACGTAAGTATGAAAGCCGTGGGGAATGGAATTTACAAAGGAAGTATTCAAGTGACCGAAACAATGCAGGCAGGTCGTTACAGGATGGAAGATGTGTACGGAGAAGATGAATTCGGTAATCGTGATTCCTTACGGTATCATGGTGAAGATCAGTGGTTCGAAGTGTATGGAACGACATCGGATATCGAACCTCCAACATTATTGGACTATACGCTAGGGAATCGTGCCTACACGGTCGGTGACGTCATCGAAGTGACCGCTCATGTTGAAGACGACTATACAGAAACCCCTCATGTGTCTTTTTCAGTTAAAACACCGATTACCGGGAAGCGGCTTTATATCCCCGTAAAGAAACAAGAGGATGGGCTTTTTAAAGGAACACTCGAAGTGACAGACAATCTGGAGTCAGGCCGTTATGTCATAGACCAAATATACCTCATGGATATTGAACGTAACTTTATTCATATAAATCGAGAAGAAGGGGATGACCGGTGGTTTGATATATCGGGTACGAATCCGGATGTGGAAGCTCCGAAACTCTTGAGCTATTCGTTGGAAAATAAGAAGTACACAATTGACGACATCATCAACGTAACAGCTCGAGTCGAGGACAACGTAACAGCTAAGCCACGCGTGTGGATGACACTGATCAATCCGGTTACCGGGGCAAAGATTAACCATGAAATGGACGCACAAGGAGACGGTGTCTATAACAAGATGATCCCAGTGAAAGATGGAATCGCGACCGGACGTTTTGTCTTACTCGAGGTGTGTACCAAAGATGATCAATCGAATTTTGCCTGCCATAAGCCGGAAGAAGGAGATGATCAGTGGATTGAGATTCAGTATCCAGAAACCGATACGATTGCGCCGGTATTTGATCACATTCCAACGCAAACAATTGAACTGTATGAAGGGGATGTGAAACCTTTTCAGATTGTTGCGACGGATGATTTAAAGTTAAAATCGGCTACGGCACGATTCGTAAATGAGAAGAATGAGACCGTCACCGTCACTAGTTCAAATGTCGTGGCGGAGGGATTTTATTTTGATGTGGCTCACAGTGATTTTCCACAACAGGATGGGGAGTGGAAACTGCAATCACTGAGTCTATACGATTTAAACGAAAATCAATCAACTGTGACAGAAGGATTGGATGTAGTGGTCAAGACGTGGGACAAGATTGAACCGCTTGACGCCATCATTGTCACATCAAACGAAACTTGGGAACGGACGACGATTAATCAAGATGTGTACCTCATGCCAGGTGTCACTTTGAAGTTAGGAGAAGGAACGGTTCTGAATGGGACGCTTCATAATGAAGGACGTTTACGTTTACTCGGAGGCGTTAGTGGAAGTGGTGAGATTCGAAGTGGTGGCTATATGATCATCGACAGTAACCCGGGATCAGATAGCTTGACTACGATGTCAGGAACGAACAGCATCACGAAGAAACACCGGTTTTATGACCATCTACCGTTTCGTTTAAGCGTGAGTCCCGTACCGGGGGAAGAGAATCTGATTTCTGTATCAGGGGTCTTTATTCCACTCGCGACGCTTTATCTCAATGGAGAGCCACTTCAAACGAAAGCGGATAAAACATTTGGATTGACGATGCCTGTACCGGAAGATGGCTTGCTGCGCTTTTCGATGACTTCGCAATTTAAAGAGTCCTATCAATGGACGCATCGCGTGACCGCAACGGACTTACCTGTGTTCATGGATTCGGTTCCGCTCAAAATAAGCGGGTTTACCGAAGGACGGAAATATTATCGATACATTACCCCGAGATTCGAAGAAGGGACCGCCACATTGAACGGACAGCCCTATACGTCGGGGACGACCATCAAGGAACCGGGCAAGTATACACTCGAGTTGGATGATGGGTTTGGGAACAAGCTGGTCAAACAGTTCACGATTGACCGGACACCTCCTGTCATTGATGGAATCAAGCATCGACAAGTCACGAATCAAGATGTCTTCATTCACTATAACGAAGGCCTTGCGACCTTGAACGGGCGACGAATTTACAACAACAGAACGGTCAGCGAGGCAGGTCATTATATCCTGCGCGTCACCGACCAAGCCGGTAACATAACAGTTCGTGAGTTCACAATTGATACGGTAAGACCGGATCGGCCGACGCTCCGTACGGTGACGGACCAATCGACACGCGTCACAGGAACAGCCGAAAAAGGAGCGCTCGTCTATATTACTTACAATGGGCAGACGTACCGGACGAGAGTGAGCAGCAGAACGGGCATCTACAGATATTACTTGAATACGACGAGAGTCGGAGCGACCGTGTCTGTAAAGGTTCAAGATCGTGCAGGCAATTTCTCGCTCCCACGATCGATGAGGGTGCTGAAAACGTTCCGAACGTTCACGGTCAACCCGGTGAGATCCCATCAGTCCGCAATCACAGGGAACGTGCGCCATGGGGCGTTTGTCCGGGCCTATGTCGGATCGAAACTGATTGGAAGGTCAGGAGGCAACTCGCGAGGAATGTATACAATGTACATTCGTCCTCAAAAGGTAGGGACCCCAATCACGATCTATATCAGCAAACAAGGTTATCAAACGATCAAGAAAACAATCATCGTCACGCGATAAATGGCAAAGGCATCTCCCGAAATTTCGGGGGATGCCTTTTTGGTTTCATTACACCGCATAATCTCCGTTGTACTGGACAAGCGAAACGTCGCGGACTTCTTCGATTTCGTTCAAGCGGTTCATGAAGGCCGTGTTGTCGATCTTCAGACGCACCTCTGCCGTCAATTCGACGACATCTTTGCGGACGATCTTCGACTTGAGCGTGTAGTCGAGCTGTTGGAGCTCACGGCGGACCTCGTCATGGCCGTCCTCATAATAATGGATGACGAGCAGGTACAGCGTGTCCGTATGCTTTTTACGGGAAAGACCGACGATGACCCCGCCGATCACGGCTGCCCCGAAGAGTGTCAGGAAGTAGAGCCCGGCACCACTCGAGATTCCCGCTGCGATCGCCCAAAACATGAAGACGACGTCGAGCGGGTCTTTGATCGCGGTCCGGAAACGGACGATACTGAGCGCCCCGACCATCCCGAGGGAGAGGACGACGTTCGTCGAGATCGTCATGATGACGAGTGACGTGATCAACGTCATAACAAGGAGCGTCGCGTTGAAGCTCGGGCTATACAACACGCCGCGATACGTCGTCTTATAGATCATATAGATGAAGCTCCCGGCGACGAACGCGGTGAGAAGCCCCAGCATGACGTCCACGATTGACAGGTTACCGAACGTGAACTCGTTTAAAAAGCTGTTTTTAATAATGTCATTGAAGTTAACTTGTGTATCCATATGTTCTCACTTTCATAAACCATGATATCGGATGCTAGCCATGCGGCAGTGGACGTACTTCGAGATGGAAGAACGTTGATGGGCGTCGAGTTGAAGCACCTGGCGGATATAGTCCGGCAAAAATTCATCGTACTTCACTTCAAGAATCGTCTTCGGATAGTCGAGCACTTCCTCGGACACCGGTGACGGTTCGAACAGGTCGATGCTGTTCGTCACGAAGCTTAGTTCTTTATCGAAGGTGATGCGGACGTTCCCGAGACTGCCGATGTACGCCTCGCGGACGTAATCGACGATGACGCGGGGACGCATGACCGTACTCGTCAAATACGTATAAAACTCGTGATAGAGCGGTTCTTCCTTTTCGAGCAGGAAGTCATACTCCCAGTCCAGGATCTGTTCATATTCGCCCCGTGTGATCGGGACGGAAGATTTTAAGATGTACTCGCCCTGACGGCTCTTTTTCTCGAGTTTGATGACGTCTTCCGAGTAGTTGTACGTGCGGATACGGAATTTTTTACGACGGAAGATGCCACTGTTCTTTTGGATCAGGTCGTGGTCGTACACGTTGTCAAAATAGAGGCTGCGGATCAAATAGCCGTCCCGTGTGACAGAGTGCTTGTCCTGCGTCAGGATCGTCGCAACTTTATCACGGAGCGAGGCATAGTCTTTTTCATTGATAAAATATTTTAATTCATGTCGAAATCGTTTCATGATGCTTCTCCTGGTATGACAATTTGCTGAATGCCCCAGTGGAGTTTCCGGTCGTTGTCGCGATAGTAATCGAACGGAATCTGTTCGTTGCCTTCGGCGTCTGTAACCGTGACACGCCAATAGTAACGTCCAGGGTCAAGTGCAGACATTTCATAGGCGAACGTTGTCATGTCGTTTTGCTCGGCGATGAGTGAAGTGAAGTCGGGGGTCCGGCTCAATTCGAAATGGTATGTCAACTCATCGTTTTGTAAGTCGTACGAAGCATCCCACCGGAAGACATCCTTCTCTTTTTCACGTGCGTATTGCAAGAATATCGGCATCGGTTTTTCAAGGGAGAGGAGGAACTCCTCTTCATACATCGTCGTGATGGTTTCGAGTTTACGGAAGCTCGGTTCATACGCTGTGGCTTCGATATCCAAGAATCGAAGGTCCGGCTCACTCGTCACCACCGGTTCAACGACCGGATAGAATCCGTCGATGAGTTGCTTCGTCGTCTCCGGATTGATCGTCTCGGTCAATTCTTCCACTTTCGCCTGCAATGCCGCTACGTTTTTAGGATCTTTCAAATAACGACGGTGGAGGACCGTTCCCCAGTAGCGTTGAATGCCCCGTTGCCAGCTCGGCATCGGGTCAGTCCGTTCGGTGTCCCGGCCTAGCGCTTTATCGAAGTCCCACGGCATGAAATACCACTTCTCCGAGTTGAGCGGGCTATATAAATAGTAGTTCGTCGACATCGTGTCATAGTTTCCGAACAGGATGTTCGTCCCGAGCCACGTCAAATAGTTGTCTTCGTCGAAATATTTGTCAAACACTTTGTCGAACGGCTGGGACAGGTCATTCAAGTCGTCGAGCATCGTCAACAGTTCCTCGTGATTGTCCGAGCCGTTGATTTTTAAGACGGACTCGAACGTCTTCTTGTCGTAATCCGGGTCACTCTTCAACTTCAGGGCATCCGGATAACGGTGGAACTCAAAGTTTTCTGCTTTATACAAATGACCGTCCGGGTTCAACCCGCGGGCGGCGAGCCCGTCCTCGTTCAATTGCTCGACATGCGTAAAGAGTCCGTAATCGACGAACTCGTCGGCGACTGCAGGGTTCGTCATGTCGCGTACGTGCAACTGAACGAAGTTTGTGCGAAGACTCGAGATATCGTCAAGCATCTCATAATAAGAGAAGGCGAGACGGTTCCGGACCCGGGTCCGGTCATCGGCATGCTTGTTCAAGTTGAGTACGCTTTGGCCATACCATAGTCCGGCACTGTCCTGGAGACGGATCTTGTAAGATTTTTGAGGCTCGAGGCGGCTCGAACGCCCCCGCAGTTGAATCGTGGCGTTGACCGTCTGATCATCCAACCAATGAATCCCGTCCGGTCCTTCGGCATCTCCGGTTTCAAAATGGATGAACAGTTTCGGGCCACTTTCGAGGTTGCTGTATTGCTTGTAGGACTCATTTAAATCGAACAGCGTCAAATCGTTTTCCGGGACGGAGGCTTGGTCGAACACGGTCACGTAGACGTGTTCGAGTTTATTTCCGTCGTGACGGTCATACACGCGTTTATCTTCTTTAAAAGTCGGATCCAGGACAGCCGTCTCCGTGTCCGTCTTCTTTTCGGAAGAGACGACAGTCGGTGTCGAAGAAGATTTCAAGGCGGCTTGTAAAGCCAATAAGATAAGGAACAGAACAAGGATTCCAATCATTGTCTTCGGATAAGGCAAACGCTTCATATCATAACTCCTTTAAGACAAACTGCCGATGCGTCGCAGGAATGTCTCGGTCTTCGTGGTGATTTCTTGATAGACGATTGGTTGCGAACAGAACGTCGTATAGTCGATCTCGTTTAAGCTCCGGATCAAGAGGCGTGTTCCCCATAAGAAGGAGAGGAGCGCCGAGATGAACATGCCGACTCCATAAATGTTGTAGCCGAGAACGAGCCAGAGGGTGACCCCAAAGCTCGAGAGCGCATAAAACGCGGTCAACTGGATCGCCGCACGCCGTTCATCGAAGTAAAGCAAGATCAGGAAGATGGTGATGACCATGCTCAAGAACCAGCTTCCGAGGACGACGATGATAAAGATGTCGATCTGGTTTTGCGTCATCCCGAGGAACGGGAGAATGCGTACGCCGAGGAAGAGGAAGATGAACGTGACGAGCATCTGGACTTGCGCCATGAGCAACAGTTCCGAGCTGAGGACACGGTACATCTCCCGCTTGGCGTTTTGGATGTCCTGGAACGGATAGCCGTTCAAGATGCGTCCATAGTATTTTTTATACGACGTGTAAAACGTCGTTTCGAGCGTCACCATGAATAAGACGAGCGATGGGAGGACACTCAAATACGCATAAAACACGGGCGTATCGTAGTAGGGTGCCATCAAGTACGTCTCGGCGACGACGATGGCCCGGTCCCCGAACCAGGTCGCGAGGTTGTGCCCGTACAGTCCGAAGTAGTAAGCCGTCCCAATGAAGAAGAGGAGCGGGTACTTCTCGAGATAGACGAGGAAATAAAAGTAGTTGCGGTCATTCACCTGGAAATAGTGGTGGATGTCACGGAACAAACGGATCAGGATGACGAAGAACCCGATGTTCAGCCCGATGAAGACCGAGGTCGCCGACGGATGGCCGAGCGGTGCGGTCAACAACCAGATGAAAAACGCGGCGACAAGCGTTCCAATCAAATAGCTCGACACGATTTTTTTAAAGTCCTTCAAAGCAGAAACATACATCGATAAAATCCAGATCACGGATAATTGCGTGAAGTACAAGTATGTAACGAGCTTATAACTGAACGGAAGCGGAGAACCCGCATAAAAAATGACCGTGATGATCAGTCCGAGCGTGACGATCAGACTGACGAGTCCATATAAGGAAGACAGGACGTGTTCTTCTTTTTCAAGAAACGTCTGGTCGGCGACAAAACGGGAGATCGAGAACAAAAATCCGCCCGTCAACAGCTGGGAGAAGATGAACGTGTATTGAACGGCCGCCATATAGACGTTCACTTCATGTGCCCCTACGTTCAAGTATAACAGCCATTCACGGGAGGCGGTGATCAATAAAATGGATAAAAACATCGGACCGACGGCCGTGATGGCCGAATAGCCATACGCCCGAAGCTGTCCGAAAAATCCTGATTTGTCATAGAGACGCTTCAACTGAAATCCGATTCCGGCCATGACGTTCTCCTTTCTCATAATACGAGCGGTACGCCTCGATCATCATCGGCAAGGTGTAATGGTTCGTGACACGTGCCCGTCCATTTTCCCCGTAAGTCTGACGAAGTTGCGGTTGCTCCAATAATTTGATGATCTCATGGGCGAGCAGGTGGAAGTGCATGACCGGGACGGTCGTACCGGCTCTGCCGTATACATCTTCCGGTCCTTCGAGGAGCTCGCGGCATCCTCCGACGTCTGTCGAGACGAACGGGATTTCCATGGCGAGCCCTTCTAAGATGACGAGCGGCTGCCCTTCACTGATACTCGACAGGACGAGGACGTCCATGAAGGACAGGTAGTCTTTGACGTTGGCCGGTCCGGTGAAGTGAATATTTCTCAGCTCGAGCATCTCGACCAATTCGAGACACTCTTCGTAGTACTCTTCATCCTCATCGAGCGGGCCGATGATGTGAAAGTGTGCCTCGGCGAACGTCTCTTGGACGATGGCGAACGCCTGGAGCATCGTCTTGATGTCTTTGATCGGGACGACGCGCACGATGGCCCCGATATGAAGACCGCTCCGTTTCTCCCGTGTGTCGGGAGAAAACCGGGTCACATCGATCCCGTTCGGAATGAGGAACGTCTTCTCAGGTGGGCACCCGAGCTCCAGCTGAATCTCGCGATTGCCTTCAAACAAGGTGCTGACGTCGTCCGCATAGCGGTACGCACAGTTCGAGAGACTGTAGAAGTAGTCGATCCAGACATCTTTGAAGTACCCCTTGATCCAGGAGGCTTTGATGATTTCTTCTTCACGCTCGCGCGTGTAAATCCCATGCTCCGTCAACAGGAGCGGCTTGTCGTATTGGTATTTGGCGAGTGCACCGAGCACACCCGCGTATCCCGTCGACACACTGTGATAGACGTCGGCCGGCGGGAGCTTTTGGTCGATACAGACGAACAGCGGCAGTAACATCGAGCGGAGTGCCCAGAACATGTCCGTGAACGGGACCTGCATGAAGCGCTTCTCACAAAGGATCGTCACGATGTCAAAAAAGTCCTTACTGCCTAGGAAGTTCATGACCGAGTCGATGCGTCCGCTCGTGAAAAAGCGGAAGAGGACGTCCCAGTCCGTTTGCCGGTCTGACATGAGCGATAGGAACGCATTTTTTTCTTCCTCGGTCAATTTATACCGTTTCCCCGTGACGATTTCCTGGTCCAAATAGTCCCCGAGATGAATCTCCCGCAACTCCACCAGGTTGTTCGGGAGCGTGTACTTCGGCTTACTTCCTTTTAACTCTTTCGCAGAAATCGAAAAGACGATGAATTCGTGCTCGGGCATTTCCGTGATGAGCGACTGGATCCAACTCGAGACGCCACCGGTCACGTGAGGGTAGGCCCCTTCTGAAATCAAACAAATTTTCATACGTCTCCCTCCAATCGAATCGTGAAGGACAACGCGTCGGTCCGGACGAGATACAGGTCGGGTCCGATTCGTTCCACTTCACAGTTTTCTACATCGGTGACCCGACTTGCGGCGTGGAAGTAAAAATAGGTTTCGCCCGCCATCTCGTCGAGTGTATACGTGTAGCTGTTTCCAGACTGTTTTGAATAGATTTTACCGTTATAGAAGTGGTGGTTCGCACGGGCGTCCGAGGCAGTCATCGTCCGAATCCATGGCACTTCTTTCTGTTGAGCGGTCAACAGCTGTTTAAATGATTTTATATACGCCTCTCCTTCAGCCGCCGACGTGAGGGCTTTCGGATTCAGCTCCATCGAGACGAAACCGCTCGAGACGAGTTCGTTGAAGAGCCCCCATTCCGTCCATGCCGGGTCTTCGAAGTCGAGTGAGGTCGTCGACAGGGCGAGGGTGCCTTCTTCTTCAAATGGCATTTGACTCAATCCGACCTCGACCGAAGCATCCGGTAACGCATCAGGGACAGCGACGTCCGCAGTCAGATAGACCGATTGTACGTTCAAACCGGGAAGGGCGTAGTCAAACTGTTGTTTTGTTGCTAAAAACTGAGCGTCGGAAGCGCCGAGGGCGGCAATCTCTCCACCGGACCGGAGCGTTTCCCGGCCGTAGAGTGCTAAATCTTCGGAATACGCCGACGTCGAGCGGGTCGGGTTCAATGACGGGCTTGTCGTGGCGAGGACATAGTTCAAATCGTACTTCGCCTCTAAGCGTTGCATGTCCGCCCAAAACACGTTTCGATAATAGTCGCGGTCGGTCATCGACTTCGACAGCCGCCGTTCGTTCGAGCTGAGGAACGGGAACTCCTTGACGGTCGTCACTTTCGCATTGATCACGGGGCGGAGGAACGGGGCCCCCTGGTCCAATCCGATGAACAGTGGTGCCTGTTTCGTCACTTCGTGCATCATCGTCCCGTTGAAGACGATGAATCGGCCTTCCCCGTAAACTTGCGACCATAGGAGCGGGATGTCTTCTGAAGACGTCGCCATCAAATGGGCACTCGGGTCGAGACGGACCGCGAGTGATGAATTGAGGAGTGCCTCCGTATCGAATGACTGACTGGTCGATTCATTGAAATACGGTGAGGTGAGACGAACCCCGGTCGTCTCGACAAACGTCCCGATTTCAATCAATCCGATCTGACGATACACTTCCATCAACCGTGTGCTCGGAGACGGACGTGTCGCGAAAAAGACGGTCCCGCCCTCATTCACATAGTCGAGCAGGATATCCCGGTCTTGAAGCCGATCCAAATGCTCCGTCGCAATGATGACCGCATGGACCGGAGGGAGTGCAGTGACGTCCTCGATATGGGCGGTGGTCACTTGTTTTCCAGTATTCTCAAGCCGGTCCGTCAATATCTCGCCGAGCCGGACATCGCCTTTACTGTCCAATAAATAGAACGTATCGACCGTACCATCGTTGGCAGATATGGTCTGTGAGGCCACCGGTGGGTATGTTGCCTCCATAAAAAGAGGGATCTTCAATACATAATCCGAACGGATGATGGCGAAGACGATCCCGATAAGGGCGATGAACGCCCCGATTAAATACAGTCCTTTTTCAATCGTGAATGTATGCTTCATAGCTTACCCCTATATCCAAAACCGTAGTTGATCGAGCCCTTCCGGTGAGAGACGGATATCAGAGGCCCGGAGTGCGTCGACAGTTTCGTGCAGTTGTTTGACATTTTTCATCGCGTAGTGGACGTGCATCGCCTCGAAGTACGCCATTTCCCGGTGCGGGTGTTGGCGTAAAAACAGTTCGCTCGCTGAAAGCGCCTGCTCATACTCGTCGAGGGAGAGGGCGGTCCGGATGCGTTCGACATGATACTCGGGGGCGATGGTTCCACCGAGCTCGATTAAAGCGGTCAGTGCATGCAAGTATGTGTACGTATATTTCATTTGTGTGCGGCGGTCCAAAAACTCCATGTCGATCATCTGTTTTAAAATTTGAAGATAAGACGTCAACACATCCAAATCTTCCGGGCGTTCATTCAACTCTTGTTCGACGTGGCGGAGCTGCTTGGCTAACAGTGTCTTTGCCTGCTGCAAGGCGGTCGCCGCATAGTGAGATGTCTCATTGTCCTCGCTCTTCAAAGCCGCCGCCAGGAGCGGGGCTTGTTGGAGGAAGTCGTTTTTCAGGACGTTCATAAGCGTTTTGCGTTTTACCTGGTTCGAGTTCAACACGAGTGCATCCTGTAAAGAGATCAAGTTCGTCTCGATCGTTACGTCCGGACGCTGAAGGGAGACGTCTTCATACGTCTCCTTTCGTAGCAACCAATCCGGTAACTCCGCGTCCTCCCCTTTAGAGCGTTGCAAATAATAGATGATGCCCCAGCTGAAAATGGGGATCGCCAAGAGTAGAAGAAAGCTCGGTAAGAAATCTTTCCGTTGTTTAAGGACGAATAGGATCAGGACGATCAAGGCGACGAAGTAATGGGCGTACAGTAAATTAATCCACATAAAGCGCATCCTCCACCACGTCCGCTTGAATCGCTTTATGAGCGAGACGGTCGATGACGATTTGAGACTCCTCTCGCGTAGCGTTCGACAAGAGCGCATAGAGACGGCCATCGGTACGATATCCGAGGTAGTCGGTCGTTCGTAGCGTCGTTTCAACACTTCGCGCGACTTCTTCAGACGCGGCTTCCTGAATGTGGAGTAACGTGTACGGGATGTGTAACTCCCGTTTCGCTTGCTCTTTTTGGACTAAAATCCGTTCGAAGTACTCGGACTTCAAGGCGTTCGTGTCGGCAACGTAGCGGTCAAATTGAACCGCGTCAATATAACCGAACGAGCGATCGAGCGATGTATTGATCAAACGGGTCATGACATCGATCAGGTTACGGTAAGACAACGTCAAGTTTTGGAACGGTACGTCATAACACAAGATGATGGCGAACACCTCGCCTTGTCGAACGAGCGGAGCACCAAAAACAGCCTCTCCCGGAGAGAGGGACGTGTTGAAGACGATGTCTTTCGAGCGGATGACGTCCTGGACGACCGAATGTTCATCGATCTGCAAGGAGTTGTGCGGTGCAAACGATGAGGCGGCAGACTTCGCCGCAAGACGTGCGAATGAAGACTGATTAATGACATAAATCGCGAACTGGTCGGCCTTCAACGTCTTCTCGAGGACGGAAATCGATCCGACGAACAAGCCTTCTGGCTCCAGGCTATCGAGCGACCGGGTCGCTTCGTACACACTGCCGATACTTTCTTCTGAGTGAAGGATTTGCTGCTGCAACTGGTTTTTAATCGTGAGTGTTTCTTCATAGATATCGTTCAAAAACACGTGTCGCTCGGTTGTCGCGGCTAACTCGTCTTTTAAAAATTGAATCTCGATTTTGCGACGTTCCATCACGTAACTGACGACGAGACCGATCAATAAGTAAATCGTGAACACGGCGAGAATCGTGTTGTCGACGAATAAGGACAAGACATTGCGTCCCGTGGCGGCATGTTCATAGAAATGGACACCGACCGCCATAATCGACGCCAACAAAGCTTGCGACTTGCCAAATAACAGGGCGGCGAGCAGGACATAGATGAACCAATAGTCTGGTGTGTCGACGATTGGGGTCATGATGAGCGATCCGACGAGGAACATCGCAAACAGTGTCAGGTTCTCGACGGACCGTAAAATCGGATTCGTGAACAGTTGTTTCCATCGGCCCGTGGACGTTTCCGTCGCTGCTCCATCTGTCTGTTCAGTTTTTTCGTAATATTCGCGTGTGATGGCGAATCCTTCTTGTGGCGTAAAGCGCGGCACCCAGTCCAGGTCCGCTGTCAGCTTGCGATTCTCCAATTGAAGACTGTGTTGCGGTAAATCGGTATTTTGAAATACCGGCGTGACACCAAGTAACGTTGTCACGTCTTCGGCAGAGGTCAAGGTGTTCGACGACAGGTTGTATACCCCTTGCAGTTGACTGATGACACTGCGGTACATCGCATCGACGACGTCACCGACAAAAATCAGGTCGAACCGGTCATCGCGATGTGCGGACAAGGTGATGTCTTCGTCTGTCATAGTTGCTTTCATCACATGGTGCAGGAATCGGCTTTCGTGACTCGTCTGCTGTTTTGGTCCATATACATGGGGGAGTCGGAATACGAGTGTAGACAGTTGATGCAACTCTGACCATTGCGCACAGTAGGCTTCCCCGTGAAGTGCGTCTAGTGCCATCGGTGTAAGAGGATTCGAAGGAGAGTGTTCGGTGACACGGTCGTTTGAAAGGTGTCCGTACACCTCACTCGTTGAGCAGTAGAGGAACTGTTTGACATGGTATTTTTCAGATAAAGTCAGTAAGTTCAAGAGCCCGTTCATGTTGGATTGGTTACTTGCGCCCCCAACGTTTGGAACCCTAGGGTTTGCGCAGTGAATGACGACATCGAACGAGTACGTCCGGAAGAATGATTCACATTTGTGATCGGCGACATCTGCAATCAACGAACGATGCTTAAAATCGATGTGTTGCTTTGATCCCGTCGACAGGTTATCGAGGATGTGGATATGGTGACCTTCTTTGAAAAAGCGTTCCGCTATGGCGCTCCCCAGGAAGCCATAACCACCGGTGATTAATATGTTCATAAGATGACCCCTTCATCGTTCTTGATCAGGAAAAATGTTAAATATGTATGAAATATTATAATATGAAGAAGAATTCATTTACCTGATACTCAAAAGATTGTCATACTTTTTGTCGAGAATGGTCGAAAAACTATTTTACATTAAAAAATATAAAATAAAACGGTATTTCTCATGACGCTTGAGAAATACCGTTTTTGTTTATAAATATTTTTCGTCCACGAAGCGTTGTTTCACCGGTCGAGCGGGGGTGCCGTAGGCAAGGACGTTGTTCGGCAGGTCATACACGACCGTGGCCCCGGCACCGACGACGGTGTCGTGACCGACGTGAAGGTTGTGGATGACGGTCGCGCCCATCCCGACAAAGGAGCGTTCGCCGATCGTCACGTTGCCACCGAGGTGCGCACCGGGCGCGACCGCAGCGAAGGGTTCGAGTGTACAGTCATGGTCGACCGAGGCCATCGTGTTGACGACACTATGGGCGTGGAGAACCGTATTCATATTGACCACACTGCCGGCCATGACGGCGACGCCTTGTTCAATCTGAACGTGTTTCCCGATGATGGCGTTCGGATGTACCGCGCTAATAAATTCGAAATCCGGCATTCGTTCTAAAATTCGTTGCGCGACTGCAGCCCGCTGATCATTATCCCCAATGCCGATGATGCCTTTTCGAATCACCGAGGTGACACCAATCGATCCGAGAATGGGGTAGCCGTAAAGAAATTTTCCGATGAGATGCGGGCTATCGTCATAAATGCCGGCAATCTTATAAATTCCCTTGAGTTCAATCATGTCGATGATGACCTGTGCGTGGCCGCCTGCGCCGAAAATGACGATCCATTCCATCCGACGTCACTCCTTTTGACGAAAATTGTCGAATTGTAATTGTGTACGATATATATTGCCGAATCCCTTGACTTCAAACAAAACGAAAAAGAAATAGCGACCACAAATTTGTGGCACATTTCTTGTACATCTTTGTGAAAAGACTCACTCATTTGTGAAAACATGTTACGTATTTCTGTTTCATTTTTTTAGGCGCAGGTTATCAATTTAAGGTAATGAATCGAGGAGGGGAGAAACGGTTATGTCACTGTCATTTATGTACATCACGAATCAGCCGGCAATTGCGCAATTAGCTGAACAAAATGGGGTTGATTGGATTTTCGTGGACTTGGAGTTGAATGGAAAAGTAGAGCGTCAAGGGCATTTGGATACGGTTATTTCGCGCCATACGATGCGGGACGTTAGTCGGCTACGTTCGGTGTTGAAGCACGCGAAGCTGCTTGTACGGGTCAACCCGATCTTTCCGGGGTCCCGTTTTGAAGTCAATGAAGCCATCCATCGTGGGGCGGACATGATTATGCTTCCTTATTACAAGACGGTTGGTGAAGTAGAAACGTTAATTGAGCTTGTAGCCGGACGTGCGCAGGTGTGTCTGTTGTGCGAAACGAAAGAGGCGGTCGAATGCATGCCCGAAGTCCTTCAATTACCGGGCATTGATTGTATTCATCTCGGCTTAAACGATCTTCATTTAAGTTACGGACAATCCTTCATCTTTGAACCGCTCGCTAACGGTCAGGTCGATCAAATCCTGTCACAAATTCGAAACGCCGGTATTCCATACGGGTTTGGCGGGATCGCTCGAATCGGGGAAGGGAAGTTACAAGCAGAAAGAATACTTTCGGAACATATTCGCCTCGGTTCATCGCTCGTCATTTTGTCCCGTAGTTTCTGTAATATCGGAGCAGTTGAAAACGTGACTTCACAGCAAGCGCAACTGTTCCAGCAAGAAGTATGGAAAGTACGGGCATACGAACAACGGCTCCGAAATGCATCGCCGGAATGGCTCGAACAGAATCGATTGGCTCTGATTGATGATGTCCAAAGCATTACGGCAAGTATTCTCCAGAAGAAAGGGATTTTATTATGAACGCTTTGGTGACAGGGGTCCGGTTGTCCCCTGCTCAACAACACATGCTCGAACAGTTCGGTTATGAAGTGACTCTTTTAAAGTATGAGACAGAGGTCACAGACATCGAAGTGTCAGATGTTGAGGTGCTCATCTGTCAAAATGTCTTTGCCTATCGGGATGTGAGTGATTTTCCACGTTTACGTCTCGTCCAGGCAGTGAGTGCAGGTCTTGATCGGCTTCCGCTTGATGAGCTCCGTGAGCGCGGCGTTCATGTGTATAATGCCGGGGACACCTATGCGGTACCGATGGCGGAATGGGTCGTGTGGCAATTACTTGATTTTATGAAGCATGGATCGGTATTTCGTGAAACGCAAATGAATCGGGAATGGAAAAAAGAACGACAATTGCGTGAGTTGACGGGGAAAAACGTTGCCCTTTTGGGAGTAGGAAATGTCGGTCAGGCAGTGGCGAAACGACTACATGCCTTTGACATGGTGATTACGGGAATCGGGCGCCGGGAACAAGATGTTCCGTTCGTCGACAGATATGTATTGATGGATCAAATGATTGAAGTGCTGCGTGAGAGTGACGTCATCATTTTAGCGCTTCCTCTAACAGATGAAACCTATCACATCATTGATGAGACAGCGATTGCTGCGATGAAAGAGGATGCCATATTGATCAACGTTGCCCGTGGTGCCATTATCGACGAACAGGCACTCGTGTCCGCTTTACGGGAAGGGAAATTTTTTGGCGTCGCCCTTGATGTGTTTGAATCAGAACCGCTCTTACCGGACAATCCATTGTATGACTTTGAATGGGTGACCCTCACCCCGCACAACTCTTATGTGTCGGATCGGGTGAATGACCGACTGTTTGAGAATATTATGGGAAACCTGAAATGCGAACAAATGAAGCGATGAGTTTGAGCCGGCTGATGACAGTCGGTTTTTTCATTTGTGATAATTCACTAAAAAATTATTAACGACTCATCCCATTTCGGATTTATCCAAAATTTTGAATGGGAACAACGAGATAGAGTACTTCGTTCCAATATGACGTAAAACTTCATCATGATCTTACATCCTAGAAGGAGTGACCATTCATGCAGCGTGTTGAACCGCTCGTCAGTATTATCGTCCCTGTCTACAATACAAGTGATTATTTACACCAGTGCTTGGATAGCCTGGTCAATCAAACGTATCCGAATCTCGAAATTATTTGTATCAATGATGGTAGTAGCGATTGCAGCCTCGACATCATGATGGAATACGATGCGGATTCGCGTGTTCGGCTCATCGACCAGACCAATCGCGGCTGTTCTTTTTGTCGAACCCGGGGATTGGAATTGGCGAAAGGGGAGTACCTGATGTTCGTCGACAGCGACGATTGGCTCGACTTGGATGCCATCCGGGTACTCCTTCGTCATGCAGAACGGGAACAAGCGGATGCGGTGATGGGCACATATGTCCGTGAGTACGGGGACCGGTCACTTCGGAAGAAAATTTTTGAAGAGTCTTACTTATCGTATGACGCAAAAGGCACGAGACGTTATGTTCACCGTCGTTTATTCGGTTTGATTGGAGAAGAATTGGCCCACCCTGAAAGTGTCGATTCCTTGAATTCGAATTGTTTCACACTGTATCACCGGGACCTCGTCAAACATCTCAAATTCGGAGCGGGTCCATACGGGACATTCAAAGACCTCTACTTCCAAATCGAGGCACTCGAACATTGTAAGCGATTCGTTTACATCGATTATCCAGTTTATCATTACCGGAAAACCGATGCCCGTTCCGTGTCGAGCGCCTATAAGAAGGATCTCGTCGAATCCCGCCTGCATTTCTTCCATGTCTTAATGCACTATATCGAAACGCACGATTTAGGCGAGGAGTACCTAAAGGCGCTCTACAATCGGATTGCCCTCAGTATGATTGGAATCGGCTTAAATGAGTTGTCTTCTTCCAAATCGCTTTGGGCACAGGCTGAAGCGCTCCGCCAAGTGTTGCGTCAAACAGAATACAAGCGGGCCTATTCCCAAATCGATTTTCACTACTTTGATATGAAATGGCGTACGTTCTTCCAGTTGTGCAAACGGGAGCAGACCGTTCCACTCGTCTTAATGTTGCATGGGGTCGATTATTTGCGGAAGCGGGTTTAAGGAGGGGATCGTATGAAACGGATGCTCATGGTCGCCTCGGTCGTCTCGATGATTGAGAGCTTCAATCGTGATAATATCCGGATGCTGCAAGACATGGGGTACGAAGTACATGTCGCGACGAATTTTGAATGGGGAAGCATGTATTCCGAAGAAAAGATTGCCCGAATCAAGGAGGACTTGAGACAAAACGATGTGATGCTCTTCCAAATTGATTTTGAGCGGGACGTCAAAAAAATGAATGGACACGTACGGGCTTACCAACAATTAAAACGTGTCATGACCACACATGACTACGACTTCGTCCATTGCCATTCGCCAATCGGCGGTGTCATCGGTCGGCTTGTCGCGAGACAAACACATACGCCCTGCATGTATACGGCGCACGGGTTTCACTTCTTTAAAGGCAGTCCGTCCCTCAACTGGATGCTCTATTACCCGGTTGAACGGACGCTTGCCCGGTTGACCGACACAATTGTCACGATTAACGAAGAAGACTTTACACGTGCTCAGTCGTTTAAGACGTCGCATACGTTTCGAATTCCGGGGATTGGAGTCGATACGAAACGAATCGAACAAATTGCCATCAATCGCCCGCAAAAGCGCCGTGCACTCGGTATTCAAAGGGAAACAGATTTTGTACTCCTGTCTGTCGGTGAACTGAACGAGAACAAAAATCATGAGACGATCCTTCGAGCGATCGCTTCTTTGAACGAACCGACCATTCGATATTTAATTGCCGGGACAGGGGAGCATCAATCCAATTTAGAACGTTTGATTCGTGAACTCGGTCTGACGGATCAAGTGCGTTTGCTCGGTTTTCGGGACGATGTCATCGAGGTGATGAAAGCATCGGATTGTTTCGTCTTCCCGTCGAGACGAGAAGGACTGGGGATGGCCGCGCTCGAAGCGATGGCCGCCGGTCTCCCGCTCATCACTTCAAACGTGCACGGCATCAATGATTATTCGGTGGAAGGGGTGACGGGTTATAAATGTGCACCAAATGATGTTGCAGGTTTCGCCCGGGCGATTCAAACGATGCAACTCGATTTTGATTTGTCTCACCAGATCGGACTTCGTAATAGTGAGTCGGTGAAAGAGTTTGATGTGACTCGATCCCAATCGGAAATGAGACGGATTTATTCAGAGTTCGGCCGTCACAAAGCGACATGATAGTTTATGAAAAGTTGGTTAGCATTTCTTTCGAATTACGACAAAGTGAAGGGTAAGTAGTAACAATACAAGATCGGAACAGACCATAAACCACACTACTACATGCAATCTATTTGTTCGAAGGAGGGTTTGACTGTGAACAGCCAGACGATGTTATTATCTGAACTACTCGCTGTATTCAAAAAAAGCAAATTGCTCGTTTTCATCACGATTTTATTGATGGGGGGCGCGGCTTATTATTTGAGCCAGTATGTAATTGAACCGAAATATGAAGCATCCACTCAGGTCTTGATTGTTCCGAAACAGGAGGCCGGTTCAAATGTAGTGGACAGTACGCAAGTTTCATCCTCTCTGTCATTGATCAACACGTATCGGGTCATCATGCGGAGTCCGGCAATCTTGAACGATGTACAAGAGCGGGTCACAAATGCGCCTGAAGACATTAGTGAAGTACTTGTCGTCGAGAGTGAAGAGGACTCGCAAGTCATCAATATCGTTGTGGAGTACACGGATCCAGTCGTCGCCGCGGAGATTGCCAACGTCATCACGGACGTCTTCGCCAATGAAATTCCGGCACTCATGAACATCGATAATGTCCGTGTCTTGTCGCTCGCAGAAATCCCGAACTCTCCTATCTCACCGAACATCATTCTGAATACACTGGCCGGTCTGGTTGTCGGATTTGTCGCGGGTGGCGTACTCGCTCTCATCCGTTATACGTTCGATAAACGGATTCGAGACGAACATGAATTGGAACTACTGTTGTCCATGCCTGTTATCGGAACGGTTCCTGTGATTGAAAAGCGAGACATGGCGCCATCTCGGGCGCAAACACCGCCGGGGGCGGTGACGACGACGAAAGGAGAGAAGCCACATGTTCAATCCCCTAAAAAAGCACGACAAAGTTCGTGAGACACGCCGCAGTTTGATCACGTTAACGAATCCACAGTCTCCAATCTCTGAACAATATCGAACCATTCGTACGAATCTTCAGTTCACGGCTCTTGGGGAAAAACTGCAAACGATTGTCGTGACGTCCGCCTCTCCGGGTGAAGGCAAGTCGACAACCGCGTCCAATTTGGCTGTCGTCTATGCACAACTCGGTAAACGGGTGCTGTTGATTGACTGTGACATGAGAAAACCGACGGTTCACTTCACGTTTCAACTCCCGGCGCGATTTGGTCTGTCGACCGTCCTCGCGAAACGGGTCACGTTTGATCGATCCGTCCAATCGACGCAAGTATCGAAACTACACTTATTGCCGGCAGGACCGATTCCACCTAACCCGTCTGAGTTGTTGGCCTCCGACATGATGACGGAGATATTGGAAGACGTGAAAAAACATTATGACCTCATCATCCTAGACGCGCCACCTCTGATGCAGGTAGCGGACAGTCGCATATTGGCGAGTCAGGCAGACGGTACGATTCTCGTGGTCAGTTCGGATAATTCAAACCGCGATTACGTCGTGAAAGCGAAAGAGCAGCTCGTCATGTCAGGAGCACACATGCTCGGCGTGGTCATGAACAAGCTCGAAAAAGGAAAAGATCGTCACTACCATTATGCTTACGATTAAGCTACGTCCGGAAAGAAGGTGAATGCTTATGCGAATCATTCACATCAATGCAATCCACGAGGAAAAAAGCACGGGCAGGATTTGTAAAGAGCTTTCCGTCATTGCGGAACAACAGGGGCATGAGAGTTCGGTCGCCTACGCGACCGGACCGGAGACAGGGACCGGCTTCCATATCGGATCGGATTTCGATCAAAAACGCCACGCCTTGCTGTCGCGGATTACAGGGAAACAAGGATACTATTCCAAACATGCTACGGAAGAACTCGTCGAGTATTTAACGGATCAGCGACCGGATATTGTGCATTTGCATAACTTACATTCCAATTATCTACACTTTGAGACGCTGTTTTCCTGGTTATCGAAAACAGACACTGCGACCGTCATGACGTTACATGACTGTTGGTTTTACACCGGAAAGTGTACCCACTATTCGAAAACCGGGTGTGACCGTTGGATGACAGGGTGCGGGAGTTGTCCACGACTTGCCCTCGACAACCCGAGTTGGGTGTTCGATCGTACGGCCGAGATGTGGGCAGATAAAAAACGGTGGTTTGAACAGATTCCACGCCTTGCAGTCGTCGGTGTATCCGACTGGATCACGAATGAAGCAAGACTCTCATTTCTGGGACAGGCGCCGATTTTACGGCGGATTTACAACTGGGTCGACACCTCACTGTTCCACCCGCGCGATACGAGTGTCCTTCGTCATCGGCTCGGTTTAGAGGACCGTTATATCCTTCTCGGAGTGGCCAGCTCCTGGGACGATTCGAAAGGATTGGCCGACTGGATCACCTTAGCGAATCGTTTGCCGGAAGTCAGTATTTTGTTAGTCGGAGAGATGAAGGAGGAAAACCTTCCATCGAACATCCTCTCCATTCCCCCGACAAATCGTGTAGAGGAACTGGCTGAATATTATGCGTTGGCAGACTTGTTTTTGAACTTATCGCAGGAAGAGTCATTCGGAAAAGTGACGGCAGAAGCACTCGCTTCAGGGACGCCGGTCATCGTCCTAGAGGCGACAGCCAACCCGGAACTCGTTCCGGCCGCTTGCGGCTTTACCGTTCCACCAAACGATTGGAAAGGTTTGATTGAAGCCATCAGACACGCCAGAAGCAATGGAAAAGCAGCTTACGGCGATGCTTGCGTCCGACACGCGCATCGTGAATTTAAAATGGAGGATCGCATTAACGATTATTTAGCGGTATACGCACAGCTCATGAATGGGAAAGGAAGGGATTCAACATGGCACAGCCCCTCGTCTCCATCGTCATCCCGGTCTACAATGGAGCAGACTATTTAGAAGAGACGATTGAAAGTGCGCTCGCCCAGACATATGAACGGGTAGAAGTGATTGTAGTGAATGATGGGTCGACCGATGCCGGTGCGACTGCAGCGATTGCCCGAAGCTTCGGTGACCGGATCCGTTATGTCGAAAAAAAGAATGGAGGCGTGTCGACCGCTCTCAATCGGGGCATCGAGGAAATGAAAGGGGAGTGGTTTTCCTGGCTTAGTCATGATGACTTGTACACCCCGGAAAAAATTCAACATCAAATCGACCAACTTGAGAAACTGGGTGAGAAAGCCGAACACACGATTTTATCGTGTGGCACAGACTTGATTGATGAGGTCGGCCGACCGATTTACCGTCCACGAAAGCGGCCAAAAGGTGCCTTTACAAGTGAGGAGATGTTCGACTATTTACTTCTCGAAGCCTGTCTCTCCGGATGTGCGCTACTTGTGCCGAAACAGGCATTTGAAAAAGCCGGCGGTTTCCCGACCTCCTATCGATACATCCAGGACTGGGTTCTTTGGGTAGAAATGGCGTTGGCGGGCTATTCATTTGTAGTCACAAAAAATCCTTACGTCAAATCCCGTGTCCATGCTAAGCAACAGACGAAGCGTATCGCTGATTTGGCACCGATCGAAACCACTCAGTTTTTCGAAGGGTTGTTAGGACGGTTGCAACACGCCGGTTTAAGAAAGACCGTGTTTCAAGCTATCTACCGTTCTACTTCTCCAGAAACCCGAGACGAATTGATTCAGCGATTTCGGGGGGATGAATCATTGTCCGTTTGGGAACAGCGATGGTTACAGGGGAAATCGTTTATTTACCATCGGGCACGGCATATGTACCGTGGCGTCATGAACTTACGTTATCGCTAAAGAAGGGAGGCGGTCGCCATGCTCATCTATCTTGTGAATATTGTCCTCCTCATCGCCTGGGCGGCCCTGCTTTTGCGTGACGATGGGATCAAACACGGAAAATTGTTATTTGTGGCGATTGCGACAGGGCAGTGGATTGTCCTTTCAGGATTTCGGCATTTTAGTGTCGGCGCAGATACACTCCAGTACAAATGGATGTTCGACCAGACGAAGTTCGCGTCGTGGGAGCATCTGATGGATAATTTCGTCCGAGGGGTGACCTCAAGCGGAGAAGATCGTGACCCGGGCTATTTTCTGTTGCAAAAGGCGACGCAGCTGGTGACGGAGAACTACCAATGGTATCTCCTGATCGTGGCTATTCTATTTCTTGTTCCATTCGGGATTTGGATTTATCGGAATTCGACAGAACCGTTACTTAGTTTCTTGATTTTCTCTACACTGTTCTATGCATTTTTTGCCATCACAGGACTTCGCCAGACCATTGCGACGGCAATCGCCGTACTGATTGGGTACACATTCATCAAAACGAGACGATTCTGGCCATTTGTCGCGGTCGTACTGGTGGCGGCAACAATCCATAAATCGGCGCTCGTTTTCTTACCCTTCTACTTTGTGGCCACCAAACAATTGACGAAGCGATACTTGTTGACGGTAGGGGTACTCGTTCCGGTACTCTTTTTGTTCAAAGGGCAGTTGTTCGAATTATTCCGTTTGATCAGCGGTTATGATCAATACGACTATTACACTGGGGCAGGGACGTTAAATTTCTCGCTCATTCTGATTTTAATCACCGTCGTTTCCCTATGGCGACGGGAGGAGATGATTGCCAACAATCCGAACGTCGTTCACTATTTGAACGCGATGATTCTTGCACTCTGTTTCCTTCCACTTACGTTCATCAACCCGTCGATGATGCGAATCGTTCAATACTTCTCGGTGTTCATTATGCTCCTCATTCCTGAGTTGCTGCGCTCGTTCGAACGCCGTGAACGTCTACTCGCCTATTACGTGGCCATCACGATGTTGTTATTCTTGTTTGTACGAAATGAACCGGTCTACTTATTCTTTTGGCAAAACAAGTAAAGGAGGCGAGAGCGGATGGCGACAAAAGTGGAATTCGATGAACAGCGCAGTTCCAGACAAATCAAAATCGGAGCCTTGATGTCCTATGCCGCCATCGGCTTCAACGTATTGGCAGGGCTCATCTATACGCCTTGGATGATTGCCGAGATTGGACAGGCGAGCTATGGGTTATACATGCTGTCGATTTCTCTTGTCAGCATGTTTGCACTTGATTTTGGATTGGAAGCCGCAGTGTCCCGTTTTTTATCAAAATATCATGCACTTGGCGACACGGAGGGTGCGTCCAGGTTTCTCGGGGTCGCATTTAAGCTGTTCGCCGCGATCGCGGTCGTCATCGGCTTGATCCTGACTGGGGTCTATCTCATGATTGACACGATTTATGCCAGTCTCTCCCAGGCAGAGGTCGCCACCCTGAAGACGCTCTTTATCATGGTCGGGTTTTATATCGTCGTCCTCTTCCCGATGAAACCGTTCAACGGGATTCTCGTCGCGAACGAACGATTTGTCGTCTTGAACTGGTTCAATCTGTCTGAAAAAGTGTTGACCGTACTGTTGATGATTGGCGCCTTATTCCTGGGATATGGTCTATACGCGCTCGTATTCGTCAACGCCTTCGTCGGACTGTCCATTTTCATCGGTAAAGGGTTTTACTTGATGCGCCGTACAGATACCGTTGTAGCGCTACTCTATTCAAGTCGCAGCATGTACCGTGATATTTTCTCCTTCTCCTCCTGGACAACGTTGATTGCGTTGGCACAACGTTTTATCTTGAACATCACTCCGACGATTCTCGGGGCGGTGGCGGGCAGTGCCTCGATTGCGCTCTTTTCTGTCGGGATGGTGATTGAGGGATATGTGTGGACCATCTCGTCTGCGATTGGTTCGCTTTTCTTGCCGAAAGTGACACGGATGACGACGAGTAACCGACAGAAGGATTTAGAAAATCTGTTGATTCGGGTCGGACGGATTCAACTGTATATTGTCGGCTTGATCATTGTCGGTTTTGCAACGATGGGACAAGAATTTGTAAGATTGTGGGTTGGAGAATCATTTAAAGCATCCTACATCGTTGCGCTCTTGTTGATTGCTCCTGGGTTCATTACACTGACGCAAGAAATTGCCTATACGACGCTGATTGCAATGAATCAAATCAAATACCGGGCGTTTGCTTCGATGATTGTCGCCTCGATCAGTGTCGTCTTGTCGCTTCTCTTATCTCCACATTACGGTGCAATCGGAGCAGCTGTCGCCATATTGATTGGAAATGTGTTCGGCACAATCCTGTTCATGAACTGGGTGTATATTCGAGTCTTACAGTTAAATATGTGGCGCTTTTTCAAAGCCAGCCACTTAAAAATCTTCCCTGCGCTTCTATTGTTAGGGGCAGGTGGATGGCTGATGCAACGATATGTTCCCGTAGACTCTCTATTCCTCTTCCTGGTTAAGGCCGGGTTGCTGGCAATCGGTTATGTGTCGTTCCTCTGGCTCTTTGTATTCCGACCTGAAGAGAAACGATTATTGTCGAGTTTAATCCCCGGTTTATCCAAAGCATCCTGAACAGGATGCTTTTTTCGTTTGTTTATGAAAATTCGACAGCATCATATTTCAAAAAAATGATACACATATCTTTCCAATTATTGAACGAGAAGGGTATCACGTAACTATCTACTTCATTGCAATAGTTTTCCAATCAAGCGTAGAACCATTTGACATCAAGAAGGAGAGGATCTGCAATGTTCAAAGATAAGACGTTACTGATTACAGGAGGGACTGGATCATTTGGGAATGCCGTGATGCAGCGCTTCTTGAAAACGGATATTAAAGAAATCCGAATTTTCTCCCGCGACGAGAAGAAACAGGATGATATGCGCAAACTGTATCGCGACGACAAGCTCAAGTTTTACATTGGGGATGTTCGCGACATAAACAGTGTGCGAAACGCCATGTATGGTGTCGATTACGTCTTTCATGCGGCAGCGCTCAAACAAGTTCCTTCTTGCGAGTTCTTCCCGTTAGAGGCCGTCAAAACGAACGTCCTTGGAACGGACAACGTACTTACAGCAGCGGTTGAACAACAAGTGAAAAAAGTAATTTGTCTCTCAACAGACAAAGCCGCCTATCCAATCAATGCAATGGGGATTTCGAAGGCGATGATGGAAAAAGTATTCGTGGCCAAGGCGAAAGCCGTTCGAGATGACCAAACCCTCATTTGCGGAACTCGTTACGGCAATGTGATGGCGTCACGCGGTTCGGTCATCCCTCTCTTTGTCGAGCAAATCAAGCGAGGAGAGCCGTTGACGGTGACAGATCCTTTCATGACACGCTTCCTGATGAGTCTAGAAGACGCAGTGGAGCTCGTCGTCTTCGCCTTCAATCATGCCCATGCGGGGGACATCATGGTACAAAAAGCTCCCGCTTCAACGATTGGAGTACTCGCCCAAGCTTTAATCGAACTATTCAAAGTCGACAATCCAATCAAAGTGATTGGAACACGGCATGGTGAAAAAACATACGAAACGCTGTTGACCCGAGAAGAGAACGTCGTCGCAGAAGACATGGGAGGCTTCTATCGTGTACCGGCCGACACGCGTGACTTGAACTATGACAAGTATTTCAGTGAAGGAAGTCGGGAGTTGACTGTGGAGGGAGAATACAATTCGGCGAATACGGAACAGTTGAACGTCGAGCAAGTGAAGCAACTTTTGCTCACACTCCCTTACATTCAACAGGAATTAGCGAGATGGGTGAAAGTATCATGAACGTACTCGTGACTGGAGCGAACGGATTTGTCGGGAAGAACATGGTCGCCAGTCTTGAAGCAGCCGGGCATCGTGTACTTCCATATACTCGTGAAACAACACGGGAAACGTTTGATCTGTATTGTCGACAAGCAGATTTTGTTTTCCATTTGGCCGGAGTGAACCGGCCGGAGACGGAAGCGGAGTTTTTTGAAGGCAACGCGGGGTTAACAGAACGCTTACTCTCAACCCTGACGTCCGCTGAGAATATGGCGCCGGTTGTTCTCTCCTCCTCTGTTCAAGTCGAGTTTGATAACCCGTATGGACAGAGCAAGTTGGAAGCAGAGCGTCTTCTGTTGCGGGAGCATGAAGAAAATGGACGTCGAATCCACATTTTCCGTCTTCCAAACTTGTTCGGGAAGTGGGGAAGACCGAATTATAACAGCGTCGTCGCGACGTTTTGTGATCGGGTAGCGCATCATCAGCCTGTAGACATTCATGATCCGGACAAAACCATTGAACTCGCCTACATTGACGACGTGGTGGCGGCGTTTATGAATTTATTAGAGACGCCAGGAACCATCTTTCAAGAGGTAGCCACTCATGAGCCAATCACATTGAAGCGGATTGCAGACTTACTGTATGCGTTTCGGAACAGTCGCTGTGACTTATCACTTCCTGAGTTCGACGACGTGTTCGTGAAACAGCTCTATAGTACGTATGTGAGTTACTTGCCGGTCGATGCGTTTGCTTATGACTTACACAAACATGAAGACGAACGGGGGTCGTTTACCGAGTGGGTCCGAACGCCGGATCGGGGGCAAGTGTCGGTTAATGTCACGAAACCGGGCGTCACGAAAGGAAATCACTGGCACCATACGAAAACGGAAAAATTTTTAGTCGTCAGTGGGGAGGCGAAAATCCACTTCCGTAGAGTTGGCGAAGAGGCGGTTCATACGTTCTTTGTGACAGGTGAGATGGCGCGTGTCGTCGATATACCAGTCGGTTACACGCATAGTATCGAAAATGTTGGAATCACCGATCTGGTGACGGTCATGTGGGTAAATGAACCGTTTGACCCGGCCCATCCCGATACTTATTTCATGGAGGTGCAAGATGAAGCGACTCAAAGTCATGACCATCGTCGGGACACGTCCCGAAATCATTCGGCTATCGGCCGTCATCCAAAAACTCGAACAATCTGAAGCCATCGAACATGTCCTCGTGCATACGGGTCAAAACTATGACTACGAATTGAATGAGGTGTTCTTCCGAGACTTTGGTCTAAGAAAACCTGATCATTTTCTAAATACGGCAACCGGCAGTCCGATGGAGACGATCGGCAATATTTTAATTCATGTGGACCCGGTGCTGGAACGTGAACGACCGGATGCCGTGTTGATTTTGGGAGACACGAATTCCTGTCTAAGTGCCATTGCCGCCAAGCGACGGAAAATTCCAATCTTTCATATGGAGGCTGGAAACCGGTGTTTCGATCAACGGGTACCGGAAGAGACCAACCGAAAAATTGTCGACCACACAGCCGATATCAATCTGACCTACAGTGATATCGCCCGTGAGTACTTATTACGAGAAGGTCTACCGGCAGAACGGATCATTAAGACGGGCAGTCCGATGTTTGAGGTACTCACTGCCAAACGAAAGGAAATCGAACAGTCGGACGTTCTCGAACGGCTTGGTCTCATACAAGAACGATACTTCGTCGTCTCAGCTCATCGGGAGGAAAATATTAATTCGGACGTAAACTTCATGGCACTTGTTGAGAGTTTGAATGCGATGGCCGAAACGTATGATCTGCCAATCATTGTGAGCACACACCCCCGGACGATGAAGCGTATCAATGAAATGAACATCTCGTTTCACCCACACGTACATCTGTTAAAGCCGCTTGGATTTATCGATTACAACCACCTCCAATTGCATGCGAAAGCTGTACTGAGTGACAGCGGGACAATCAGTGAGGAGTCCTCGATTCTCGGATTGCGTGGACTCAACATCCGTGAGACGCACGAGCGGCCCGAAGCAATGGAAGAAGGGGCAGTGGTGATGGTCGGTCTTGAAACAGAACGGATTTTGCAGGGGCTGTCGATCGTGTTGACTCAACCGAAACCACGAATCGTCAGCGACTACAGTATGCCGAATGTATCGGACAAAGTCGTTCGAATCCTGCTCTCTTACACGGATTACGTCCGGAGAGAAGTTTGGAAAGGCAGTGTCGACCCGAGGCAAACGGTGAAGGAGAGATAAACGATGAAACAAAAGCTCGTATTCATTAGTAACATCGCTTCCCCATACCAGGTGAAACTTTGTTATGCGTTAGAGGAATACTTTGACGCTGAGTTCTGGTTTTACGAATATACCGATTCCAACCGACCGGACTGGTGGAAGATTCCGCTCGGAGACAAGTGCAAAATCTTGAAGTACTCCAAACGGTTTCCGAAATTAAGTTATTTGTCACTCAGCTTGCTTCCTGAACTACTCCGATTCAAACCGGATATCATTTTACTCGGTGGATTTATGCCGGCCCATGCATTGATCACGAAAGTAGCCAAGCATCTTGGCATTAAAACGGTCGTGATGAGCGAACCGTTGCGCCCCCTTCAAAATGATGATGACCCGTCCGACAATCTGATGAACCGGGTCGAACATCCAACAAAAACGAAACTGCTTCATTGGATGTTTAAAGATGCGGATCTTTACTTCGGAATGGGAACGGTCGCGGTGGATCAATTCAAGCGGGAATTAATGTTCGATCCAAATAAAGTCGTGCATGCGACGTACGCACAAGATATTGATGCCTATTTCGACCACGGATTACGTCGTAAAACATCTGGAGACACCTTTAAACTCTTATTTGCGAATCGACTCGTCGAAAGGTATCAACCGCTCCTCGTCCTAGAAGCGTATCGAAATTTATCGAAGCGCTATTCTCTTGAACTTTACTTGAACCATTCGGGTCAGCAACTCGAGGCGTGTAAAGCATATATCGAAGAACATCAACTGGAAAACGTTCATTTTCTCGACGAAATCAAGGCGTGGGATGAGATGCCACGGGTGTATGAACAAGCGGATATCCTAATCTTGCCTGCGACGTACTCAAATGGGAACGGAACGATTATCGAAGCCCGTGCTTCGGGGATGGGGGTCGTACTCAGTAAACAGATCAACAACATTTCGCACCACTCGGTTGACGGGAAAAACTGCTACATGTGTGACGTGTCTGTTGAGTCAATCGAACAAGGGATTGAACAATACCTGGCACATCCGGAACGATTGATTGAACACGGGAAGTTATCACGGGAATTGGTGAAATTTCACCGTAATGACGTCACGGCGAAAGGATACTACGAGACGCTACGAGACAAGCAAATCATTTCATAAAAGGAGAACGCTTATGAACGTCGCAATCATGCAGCCTTACTTTTTCCCGTATATCGGATATTTTCAGCTGATCCATGCCGCCGATACGTTCGTCGTATACGATGATGTGCACTTCATTAAAAAAGGGTGGATTCATCGAAACCAGATTTTGCTGGACGGTGAGCCTTACCCGCTTGTTCTCCCGATTCGAAAAGCGAGTCAGAATCGATTGATTAGTGAGCATGAGCGGGCACTTCCAGACGAAACGGTTGAAAAACAACTGGTTCTCATCAGGCAAGCGTATCGAAAAGCTCCTTGTTTTGATCTGGCGATGCCGATTATCGAGAAAGTACTCCGTTATCCGGAAGTCAATGTGGCGCGTTATTTATTGCATGGCCTCAAAGAGGTGGCTGAATATATCGGACTCCAAACAAACTTTCTTCTCTCGTCCGAATTGGAATCAACCGGTGAATTGAAAGGGCAGGAGAGAATCGTGGAACGCTGCCGGCAACTTGGGGCTACCCATTACATCAACGCAATCAACGGCATGTCGTTATACGATGCAGAATCGTTTGAACGTCACGGCATAGCGCTCTCTTTTCTAAAGTCGGAGAGTGAGCCATATGAACAAGGAGACGGCCCGTTCTATCCAAACCTCTCTATCCTTGATGTGATGATGTACAACCACCCGCAGGAGATTCGTAAACGGATTGAACAATACACATTGCTCTCATCACATCGCGTCACTGAGGAGGTGTAACATGGCACACACTGTCGGCATACCAAGCGGGACACGCTCATCCCTTCCCAAAAAATCATCAGAGAAGATTGCTGTCGTTCAATCCGCCCTCCCTGACTTCGATGAGTATGTAGAAGAAATTCGTGGGCTGTGGGAAACAAAATGGCTGACGAATAACGGGGAGAAACATCAACAGCTCGAGGAAGGACTCCGTTCCTATATGAACGTCAACAACATTGCGCTATTCACAAACGGCCACTTGGCTCTTGAAGCCGCGATCGAGGTGTTAGGACTGACCGGCGAAGTCATCACTACGCCATTCACGTTCGCTTCGACGAGTCATGCGCTCGTTCGGAAAGGGTTGACTCCAGTCTATGGGGACATTCGTCCAGACGATTATACGCTTGATGCGACAAAACTCGAGAAACTGATTACGTCGAAAACGTCTGCCATTATGCCGGTACATGTATATGGAAACGTCTGTGACGTTGAAGCCATCGAAGTCATAGCGAAAAAGCATGGGTTGAAAGTGATCTATGATGCGGCGCACACGTTCGGTGTCACGGTCAACGGAAGAGGGATTGGAACGTTCGGGGACGTGTCGATGTTTAGTTTCCATGCGACGAAAGTGTTCCATACGATTGAAGGAGGGGCGTTGACGTTTAACGACCCTGAATTGAAAGAACGCTTCGAACGTATTAAAAATTTTGGAATCACGGGTCCGGAGACTGTTCACGAACCTGGTGGAAACGCCAAAATGAACGAGTTTCAGGCGGCGATGGGACTTTGTAATTTGCGCTACGTCGATGAGACGATTGCGAAACGAAAAGTTGTTCGTGACGCCTATGACGAGTGCTTGAAAGAGGTTCCTGGCATTCGACTATTGAAGTCACAGTCTGGTGTCGAGACGAACCATGCCTACTATCCGATTGTTTTCACCGGTGACCAGAACCGAAGAGATGAGCTGTTCCAAGTTTTCGCTGATGCGGGCATCTTCACACGGAAGTATTTTTATCCGCTCGTGACGGATTATGAATGGATTGGAAACCGCTACGCCAGTCAACGAACGCCTGTCGCGAGATCGATCGCAGAACGTGTCCTGACACTACCACTTTATCCCGACCTTGCGCTTGATGACGTCAAGCGGATTTGTGACATCTTGGCAGAAAGGATGATGACGACATGAAAGGAATCATTTTAGCGGGCGGAAACGGTACACGCCTCTATCCGATGACAAAAGCCGTATCGAAACAATTACTGCCGATTTACGATAAACCGCTGATCTATTATCCAATGTCTGTTCTGATGTTGGCCGGCATTCGCGAGATTTTGGTCATCTCTACACCGAAAGATATCGGTGGCTATGAAAGGTTGTTTGGAGATGGCCATCAGCTTGGGGTCGACATTTCTTATAAAGTGCAAACAAAGCCTGTCGGTTTAGCGGATGCCTTTATCTTGGGAGAAGAGTTCATCGGGGATGATTCGGTATGTCTCATCCTTGGAGATAACGTTTTTTACGGGCCAGATTTAACGAGTTTCTTACGGGACGCACAAGCGAAAACGACAGGAGCAACCATTTTTGGTTACCCAGTCAAAGATCCCCGGGCCTTCGGGGTCGTCGAGTTTGATGAATCGCATCGTGTTGTCTCGATCGAAGAAAAGCCCGCGCATCCAAAATCCAACTATGCTGTACCGGGCCTTTACTTCTATGACAATCAAGTTGTGGAATTTGCAAAAAATGTCGAACCTTCGCCCCGGGGAGAGTTGGAAATCACATCGATCAACAATATGTATCTTGAGCGAGGGGAATTGAATGTGGTCTTGTTCGGAAGAGGGATGGCGTGGCTTGATACAGGAACACCCGAGGGCATGATTAAAGCATCCATTTTTGTTCAAACCGTGCAGGAGCGACAAGGCTATTACATCGCCTGTTTAGAAGAAATTGCATGGCGTCGAGGATTCATTACGCGTGAACAGTTATACGATATTGGATTGACGTTAAAAATGACGGATTACGGACAATATCTTATCTCACTCGTGGAGGAAGGGGAGCAGGCGAATGCGTACGATCCTAGTGACTGGCGGAGCCGGGTTCATCGGTTCGAATTTCATAAAACACTTACGGGAAAAACATCCGACGTACCTCATACTAAACGTTGATGTCTTGACGTATGCGGGCAATTTGGAAAATCTCAGTGAGTTCGAGACGGATCCACTATATGAGTTTCATAAAATCGATATCCGCAATCGTGATGCGATGGAGGCGCTCTTTCTTTCTTACAAAATTGATGAAATCGTACATTTTGCTGCTGAGTCGCACGTTGACCGCAGCATTTTGGAACCGGAATTGTTTTTAACGACGAATGTGCTTGGGACACAAGTGCTGCTAGATGCTGCTCTTCGTCATTGGAAGCTCGCTCCGGATGATAAACATAGTCGTGCCTATCGAGAGGGGGTTTGTTTCGTTCATGTCTCAACGGATGAGGTATATGGTTCGCTCGGGGAGACGGGCTTCTTCACCGAAGAGACACCTCTTTCCCCGAACAGCCCGTATTCGGCTTCAAAAGCTAGTTCGGACCTTCTCGTTCGCTCTTATCATGAGACGTATGGACTCCCTGTGAAAACGACACGTTGCAGCAATAACTATGGCCCGTATCAATTCCCGGAAAAGCTGATTCCACTCATGATTCATAACTGTATGACGAACCAGCCGCTCCCGGTGTATGGGGACGGGGGACATGTCCGGGATTGGTTGCACGTGCGCGACCATTGTGAGGCAATCGATCTCGTTCGTGAGAACGGGCGGTTTGGAGAAGTCTACAATATCGGGGGACATAATGAGAAAACAAACCTTGAACTTGTACGTACTATCATTCAGGCGTTTGGTCTCTCGGAAGATCAGATTCGGTTCGTGAGCGATCGCCCGGGTCATGATCGTCGCTACGCAATCGATCCTACCAAAATGAGGATGGAGTTGGGGTGGAGTCCGCGTTATCGTTTCGAGGAAGGAATTGAGGAGACGATTGAATGGTATAAGACGCATCCTGAGTGGGTGGAGTCGATTGTATCGGGAAGTTATCGTTCATACTATGAATCGATGTATTCATCGCTTTAGGAGGTGAGAGGAGTATGTATGCACGTTACATCAAGCGTCCACAGGATTTGTTGCTAGCCGTCCTTGCCCTGGTCGTCCTCAGTCCGCTCCTCCTCATCGTCGCCTTGCTCATCAAATGGAAGCTCGGTGGACCAGTGTTATTCAAACAAAAACGTCCCGGTAAAGACGGGGTCCTCTTTGAGATGGTGAAGTTTCGGACGATGACGGATGAGCGCGACGAAAACGGTGAGCTGTTGCCGGATGACCTTCGATTGACGGCATTCGGGAAGACGCTTCGGGCGCTCAGTGTAGACGAGCTGCCAAGCTTGATCAACATCGTCAAAGGGGATATCTCGATCGTCGGACCACGTCCCTTACTCGTTGAATACTTGCCCCTTTATAACGAGGAGCAACGCCGCCGTCATGAAGTGCGGCCGGGTCTCACCGGATTGGCGCAAGTGAACGGGCGTAATCGGGTGACGTGGCCGGAACGTTTTGCCTTGGACGTCCAATATGTCGATGACATCACGTTTTGGAACGATTGGCAAATCATCTTCCGGACGGTGTATAAAGTGTTCAAACGGGACGGCATCTCCTCCGAAACGTGTGCGACGATGGAATGGTTTACCGGCAATGAGACGACAACCAAATAAGACGTCCCCGTTCAATCGAGGACGTCTTTTATGATGCAACGGCAAGTTCCGCTTTTTATTGATCCAGTTCTTTCACCGGATTCTTCTCGAACACAATGACTTTGTCCCGTTGGAGACGGTCGATCTCATCGGGCTCGATCAGCTCGAGTTTCAACCAATCTTCGCGCGTCGTGTCAGTCGGAGCCTTTCGTCGAGCGAGGGGGCCGAACCGTTTTTTATTGTAGGTACGCCATACGTAGAGGGCGCAGGCCGAGATGAGCAGGGCCAAAGCACCGAAGCCGAGCAGTTCCCGGATGTCGCGGTTCGTCACGTTCAGCATCGCCTTCAACGAAGCAATCAGACCTCCGTCTTGGTTGAAGAGGGCGCTCCCGAAAAACCAGGTGACGACGAGCGTGTAGGCCCAAAAGATGAGCGTCAAGGTGATCTCGATGAACGAGCGGACGAATGAGCGTTTCGTTTCGACGAGCACGTCCTGTCCTATAGGCTGCTCCGTCTCGTGCCGCGGTCTGGTGAATTCCATGTGGCATACCCTCCTCTCAAAGTAGAACGGATGGCACGTGGTGTCGCGGCGATGACGACGAACGTGTTCAACATCCAATAAATGGCCGGATACCAGGCAGCCCATACATAGTAGCGGAACACCTTGTCGTACCGGGCGTCATTCCAAAGGGAGATGATCAATTGGATGTGACTGATCAACACGAGAGCGAACGAATTATACGTGAACCATATGAGCATGTCCCGAAGCGTGTCGGCGGTCACGAACAAGTAGAGTGTGACGATGAGCCAGGCGTATGCCCAGATCACGCTGATGACCTGTTCAACATAGACCGGCCAGATCCGGCGTTGACGCCAGTCTTTGAAGATATCGAAATGGCGTAACACGACTTCCTGTCCGCCTTGGGACCAGCGGACACGTTGGCGCCAAATCCCGGACAAGGATTCCGGGACGAGCATCCAGCAGAGCGCACGCGGCTCATAGCGGATGTCCCAAAATTGACGTTGGAGCTTCCATGAGACGGCGATGTCTTCTGTGATCATGTCACGGTCCCATAACCCGACCGAAAGGAGGGCTTTTTTCCGGAACATGACGATGACCCCGGAGACGGTCATGATTTTACCCATGACGCGTTGGGTCCGTTTGATCGAGCCGATGATCGAGGCGTATTCGACGATCTGCATCCGGCTGAGTAGCGTATCCCGGTTCCGGATTCGTGGGTTGCCGGTGACTGCACCAACCCGCTCTCCTTTTTCTAAGAAATGACGAACGAGATAATACGGAGCTTCTTCAGCCAGGAAGGCATCCGAGTCGACACAGAGCAAATACTCCGAATGCGCAGCATGCGCGGCCATATGTAGGGCGTTGGCCTTCCCGCGGTTTTCATGGCAGTCGATGACACGCAGACGTTCGTGCCGGTCCGCCAAATCGATGAGGATTTGACCGGTCTGATCTGAACTTCCGTCATTGACGGCGATGATTTCAAGGTTCGGGTACGTGAGGCGATCCAAATAAGTGATCGTCTCTTCGATTGTTTGTTCCTCATTATAGCAAGGGACGAGGATGCTGATGAGCGGCCATTCCCGTTCATTCAAATCCAGTTCCTGCTCACGTTCGCGCGTGGCGCTGAACAGGAGAGCGCCTGAAATCCAAAAGAGCGCCATGATGAATGGATACCAAAAGACGAATTGCGCCAACGGTTCAATCCATGGGGCGAATTCTAACAAATAAAAAGTCATGAACAGATTCCTTTCCAAACAACAAAGGGCAACGGTGATGGAAAAAATGCTTTTTTACACATTTTACCTAATTTAAGAAAGATTATACGGAATATAATCTGCATCTGTCCATTTCAGTGATCTCAAAAACCAGAAAAGTTTTTTGTGACGAAGACGTTTTTCTCCTACCGTGAAGGGGAGCCTGTCGAGACAATGGTCTGACTCATGTCTTGTCTAAAGATTTTGAACAGGAGAATAGCCGGTTGTGTAGAATGATACAAAAAGAAAAAGCGTTCGACTGACGTCAAACACTTTTCTTCATACGTCGTTTCCGATCAACCTGCATTTTCCACACCACCAGACCGACTACCAGCAGAAACGGGGCGAATGCCCACGGTTTTGCCTCAAGAATGGCGACGAGCTCAAAGATGGAGAGCCATCCGCTCACCATCATCAAAATGAGAAGAAATGTTTTCAGTCCCCCCCGGACCGGTAACCAAACGTACACCACTAACGTAACCAAGAAAAAAGCGATTAAAGCCATGCGTCTATTCCTTTCGCGCACCATTTTGACTCATTATAGCAGAGAACATCGGGAGAGTGTTAGAAGCTTCCCTTCGCTTATTCCTTTCACTATGCTAAAGAAAGATGATTGAAGGAGGAACTTACGTGAAATTTGGAATCATTGGTTTAGGATATGTCGGGTTGGCGACGCTCTGTGGTCTCGCCAAAGCCGGACACGAAGTCATCGGAATCGAGGCGGATGATACGAGGTTACGTCTCCTTCGGGCAGGTCATGTGCCGTTTCATGAACCGGGTATGGCGGACGTGCTGTCGGAGCATGCGGACCAAATCACCTTGACGAATCAAATCGGTGACGCGGAACAAGTCGATTATCTCGTCCTGGCCGTCGGAACACCGAGGAAAGAGGATGGCAGCTCGGACTTGTCCGCAATTGATGCGGCGTTGTCTGCCGTCACGACAAGACAAAAAGTCGTCATCCGGAGTTCGGTACCACCGGGGACGACGGATCTGTTATCCGTCATGTATCCGGCCCATACTTTTGCGGTCGTTCCTGAATTCTTACAGGAAGGACGTGCGCTTGCCGACGTGTTGAAACCAAGCCGGGTCGTGATCGGCTGTGAGGATTTAGAAATATCAGAAGAACTTGCCTCCATTTACGGTCGACTTGGGGTCCCGATTGTCTGTACGACACCGGTCAACGCCGAGTTGATCAAATATGCGTCGAATGCCTTTTTGGCGACGAAAATCAGCTTCATGAACGACTTGTCTCAGCTCGCCGATCAAGCCGGTGCTGACATTTCGGTAATTGCCGACGGGATGGGGCTCGACCCCCGGATTGGACGGTCGTTCCTGAACGCGGGAATCGGATATGGCGGTTCATGTTTTCCGAAAGACATGGAGGCACTTCTCCATGTGGCCGAAGCGAACGGGGTCGATTTACCGATCATTCGCACAGCGGCCAAGACGAATGACAACCAGATGAAATATGTGCTATCGAAACTGGATATCCAACCTGACATGCGCGTGGCCATCCTCGGACTGGCCTTCAAGCCGGGGACAGACGATTTACGCGACGCCCCGTCTCTCCAGCTCGCGCATCACCTCACCGTAAAACAGGTCGATGTCATCGGCTATGACCCGATTGCGAAGTGGCGGTATCCACAAGCTGAAACTGTCGAAGAGGCGTTAAAAGATGCCGATTATGCGATATTGGTGACCGAGTGGGACGAGTTGGTGAATTTGACGCCTGACGTATTTGCTGGCATGCGGAAACGTCGACTCATCGATGCCCGTAATGCCTGGAAGTATGCCCGTGACCCGGGAGAGGTCGAGTATGAGGGAGTCGGTCGGATGCAGCGTCCGTCCAACACACCGACGTCCAATTGATAAGAGCGAGACCGTGCCGAACGGTCTCGCAGACTGTGGATAAAGTATGGGTCTACGGTCTTTTTTTGTGCCCAATCCTGAAACGGCTCGCTTTGCTTGCTGTTCCCGCAGGAGTCTCGCCTGCCCGTGCTTGGGCCCCTCCTCCAAGAGGATCCGACGATCAACAAATCGACACACTCTGAGCCGAATCGAACGTCGTTGGAGATGGTCTTGTTTTTGTCATCACTTGAGGGAACGTTTCATCTCCTGTTCACGTATGATAAGGAGAGGAGGGATGTAGGATGTGGATTTTGGCCATTGTGGCACTGTTTCTATTTTTACTCGGCTTCGCGGTCGACCGACTTGGATGGCATAGACTCATCTCGGGCTATCATACGATGACAAAAGAAGAAAAAGAACGTGTCGACTTTAAGAAAGTGGCACGGCTTGTCGCGTGGATGTGTTATGGGATCGGATTAACCTTTTTGTTGATAGTGGCAATCGACGTGTATCAGCTCAACCTGCCACTCGAACCGGTCTTTGTTGTCTTGTTCGTGTTCATCGTGGCGATGATGTGGCGCATGCAGCGATATGACGGCAACATCTACGATGAGGACGGTCGCATCCGACCGGGCGGGAAAAAACGTCTCATCCCCGTCGTCCTCGTCTCGCTTCTGCTTCTCGTCGGAGTGCCGGCGCTTTTTCTCTGGTTCAGCCAACCGACAGAAGTGACCGTGACAGTGGACACCTTCACCATCGAAGGCGCATACGGACGGGAAGTACCGATTGACGACATCACGAATGTCTCGTTGACGACGTTGCCTGACATGAAGCGACGGACGAACGGCGCGGCCACAAGTACACGATTGACCGGACACTTCAAGTCAGAAGATGACGAGGACGTCCTCCTGTTTGTCGACCGGTCCGTCGATGAGGTGATCCGGATTGACTGGACGGACAAGCCGATTTATATGAATTTGGCGACGACAGATGAAACGGTTCAATTGTACGAGACGTTAGCAAATCAGCAAAAGTAAATCGGTGCAAAAGAAAAGGGGCGCTCACGTAACGGAGCGTCCCTTTTCTGTGACCCACGTCTCGAACGTCGCACTGTCGAGAGCAGGGGAGAAATAATAACCTTGACCGAGTGCGACCCCTTCGCGAATCACGCGATCGAGGTCTTCCTCCGTCTCAATCCCTTCAGCGAGAGAGGTCAAGCATTGTTCGTTCGCAAATCGCGAGACGGCACGCAGGAAGGAGGTGCTTTCTTTCGCTTTTCCACTGACATACATGCGGTCGATTTTGACTTCTTGAATCGGCAAGTGCCAGATGGCTTCGAACGAGGCATATCCTGTACCAAAGTCATCGATGGACAGACAGAAACCGAGGTCGGCAATGTCTTCGAGCCGTTCGAGCTCGCTGGCATACGACATGATATCGGACGATTCGGTCAACTCGATTTTGAGAAGGTCCGGCAACCATGGGTAAGCCTCAATCGACTCCTGCAGCTTCGTCACAATCGACGGGTCGACCGAATGGGCGGACAAGTTGAAGGAGAGCGAGATGTCTGCAAACGGTGTGTCACGCCAGGATACGAGCTGCTTGATCGTCATGTCGAGAATATGATGGGACAGCCAGAGAATCTGGTCTGAACGCTCGGCAATCCGGATGAATTCGTTCGGCGGTACGGTCCCGAGCTCTGGATGATGCCAACGTGCGAGCACCTCGGCCCCGACGATCCGTCCGGACTTCAACTCGACTTGCGGTTGATAGACGACAGTCAGGTCACGTTTTCGAATCGCATCCGGAAGCGCCTGTTCAATCTGTGCTGCCCACTGCATTTGGGCAAGAATCTTGGAATCATACCAGACAGACGGTGTCCGGGTCTCTTTGGCGTGTTGCAGGGCTTTCATCGCTTCAAATAAGCAATCGTTGTAGGTTGATGACGTCTCAGTCGCCCCGATTTGGATATGGACGTTTTGACGCTTCTGATTGATGATGAGTTCTGTCGGGAAGAGCTCCATCAGCTCATGCTCATCCTCGGCGGTAAATCCTTTCACGTAAAGCATGAACGTATCATCGCGGTAACGTCCGAATAAGTGCTGGGCATACTTGCCGAGACGGTCTTCCACATGACGCGCAAACTCGGTCATCATCATATCCGCGTAGACCGGGTCATACCAATCGACAAGGTGATGGTAATCATGGAGCCGGATCAAGACGAACGACCCGTCGATCTCCTGTTGCTCCCACGCCTGAATGAAGCCGTATTCGTTGTACAGGTCAGTCGCCAGGTCGAAGCGGACGAGCCGATCGACTTTTCGCTCCCGCTCCACACGATCGGTCTCATCTTCGAAGATCAAGTAATACGTCATCATCTCTCCGCGTTTGAGCGGGGTGATTTTCACGTTCAAGTAACGGACATGCTCACCTTTCAGATGCAAAATGAACTGGGCGCTCGTCACCTGGTCCCGTACGCCTTCGATCGCCTGCTCGAACAGACGGCGGCCGGTGTCCGTGAACAATTGATTGATCTCATATAAATTCCGTTCCCCGAAGAACTGACGGAACATCTCATTTCGTTCAATCAAGTTGTAAGAATCGTCCATCAACGCGATTGCCAGCCCGGTCTCGGAGAATAGGGACGACCAGCGCTCGTGATAACGGACTAGGTCCTGCGACTGGGTCTCAAGCTCATGTACGGTCGAGTGGACACTGACGGCGATCTCCCGTAGCTCGTCCTCGATGCCGCGGAAGTCGTGACTTTCCGGAAACATGACATCGATCGGCTCAAGTCTCGGGTCGATGGCGAGGGCGCGTGCCTTCAAATGTGCCAAGTCGTGATTGTACCGGTTTCTCGTATAATACAAAAGCCCGATCAAGGCGAAGGAGAGTAGCACCGTGAAGATGAAGGATGAAGTGGCGAGTGTGCTGTACCGCGTGCGCTCCTCGAGCAATTGTGTCTCCGCGAGGGAGCGAATCGACCGAAGCGCCGTGTAGGCATCTTCGTAGACGTTCGTCGCATTGACGTAGCGCGCCTCGAGTGTCACTTCTCGGTCAGCCATGCGGGAAAACGATAAGCCGCTCTCCACGAGGTCCGTCACCGCTTTTGTTTGGAGTGCAGGATTCGCCTCGACAATCTCCTGAATCAGTTCCGCTTCATTGACGATCAAGTTGACCGCGTTGACGAACCGTTCTTCATTCAGCTTCTCGTCGAGTAGGATATCCGTACTCCGCATAAAGATCATCTGGATCCGCATGATCGCGTCCGTCAGTTCATACGCGATGTTCGGCTGATTCGTCTGTTCGAGTGCCTGGTATAACCATCGACGGTTGATGGACTCGATGACGTCGACAGGGGCCTCATCAAAGTTTTTCTCTTCAAGGATTTGGTCAAAGTTAGAGGAGAAGGCGTGTAAAATCTCACGCTCCCGTTCATTCATCCCGGAATCTTCACCTTCCCGGAGACGCTCGTTGTATTGAACGGCTCGTTCCTGGTAGGGCGTCGATAAGAAAGAGGTCGTCTGCTCCGAGCTCTCCTCGTACATCGTCGCCGCTTGGTAGAGGACGAGATAAGACTCTGCCCCTGCCAAGTCCGTCGCTTGATTTATATTGGTGATCGTCCGGTCGACCGCCTCGTTCTTCTCGTGCCAGTAAAAACTTGTCCCAAGCCCGAAAAGTAAGACACCGATCAAACAAGCGATCGCAAGGATCATCGTATAAGTCCGATATGGAATTTTTGCAAAGTGGGGTTTACCCATTTGGCACCTCCTTTTTCTCTTCATTAGTTTACTGCCGATTTCGAGTCGTGCGGATAAAATCCTGCGAAACAACAAAAAACCCGACTTTCGTCGGGTTTGTGTTCGTGACTTTTGTCACGGTCTCTTATAGCCGAGAAGCCGTGACTGCCAATACGGCTCTTTACTTAATTGGTTATATCCGAGACCGGACGAGCCTGCATGGATGAACGTATCGGAATTGATCATAATCCCCATGTGCGATGGACCGGAAACATACGTATTTTCGAAGAAAATGATATCTCCAGCTTGCGGGACGAACGATTTGTCCAGCTGTGGACCGAAGTACGTGCTGTTCCAATAGTGCGAGACATTCGTCCTCGGGATGCTGACACCTGCCTGATTGAAGGCGTAATAGATGATGCCTGAACAATCGAAGCCTCCGTTTTCAGGACTCGATGAGGCCCAGACATACGGCGTGCCGACGTAACGCTTCATCACTTCGATTGTCGCAAGACGTGTCGCTTGGGCGCTTTGCCCTTTCACTTGGGTGACCGTTGACTTGGCGACAAACCCTGTCGATAAACGATAGTGTGTTGCCGTTTCGCCGATGACGTTCAACAGTTCACCACGGAGTGTCGTACCGACGACTTGACTCGTCTCACTCGCTTGTGCACGGATTGCTGTCGGACGGTACGTATAATACGTATGTGCGTCATACGCCCCGTCGACCCATTGCTGTTCGGATCCGGATCCTTTCGGGACAGTCTTGACGTAATCCGACGAGACGAACCCGGTCGTATTGCCGATATAAATTTGATGCCAGCCGTTTGATGTCTGGACGACGCGGAGCGTTTCACCGGCTTTCACGCTACCGATGATGGTCGCGTTTGTCGAGGCACTGGCCCGTACATTGAGTGACGGTGTGTTGACGACATAGTCGACCTCGGCATTTCCCGCACCGGCGTCCCCGTCGTTCGGCGTGACCGGGGCAGTTGGTGAGGTCGTCGTTTGTTTCAAATACCCGGCGCTCACATAGCCCGATTTCCCGTTATACGTGACATAGTACCAGTCCCCTGTCTTTTTCGACGCCTGGACCGTCGTACCGTTCGGGATGGTCGTGACGAGCGCGTAACCGATGCCGGCGCCTTGACGTACATTCAAGTTCGCTGTCGTCACGTAGGTTCCTTTGACACTGTCTTCCGGGGTTGATGCCGGCTTCTCCGGTGTGACCGTCGATGCTGAAGTCGTTAAATATGTACTCGCGACATAGCCTGTACGCGAACCGTATTTCACTTGTGACCAGGAGCCTTCCACTTTCAAGACAGTGACCGTTTTTCCTTTTGGGATGGTCGTGAGGACGGTCGTTTTCGTCGACTTCGCCGAACGCAAGTTCAAGTTGGCTTTCGTTGTGGCGGTCGTGACCTCAGTAGGAGCGGACACCGGTGTCGCCGGTTTGTTCGTTGTTTCTTTTTGTAGATAGGCGTTATGTACCCAACCCGTTTGACCACCGTAGGTCACTTTCGTCCATGATCCTTTCGTTTGAATCGGCGTAAGCGTCTGACCTTTCGGGATGGTGAGGAGGACACGGTGCCACGTCCCTCCGGCGAGCCGCATGTTCAAAGCAGCGGTCGTCGTCATACGTGACGTACTGGCAGTCGTCATCTTGGACCCGCCCGAGAGCCGGAGCGTCTGCCCGATCCGGATCCGATCGGACGTCAAACCGTTCAACGATTTGAGCGTGCTGACCGAGATGTCATAGGTGCGGCTGATGGACCAAAGTGAATCACCAGAGCGTACGGTGTGTGTACTTGCGGCTGCGGCTTCGTCTGTGTGAGCGAGTACGCTGACAGTGGCGAGTGCTGCGAATGAATACATGAGACCGGACTTTGAATCCATAAAGTCACTTCCTTTCTGAACCTTACAACGTATACGAATCGACAAGTGAGACAATACAATTTCATTGTACGTTGTGACGAAATCAGGAAGCAATGGGAGAACGGGTCATGAACGGACAGATAATTGAAAAGAAGGTCAATTTTTTATAAAAGGTAATAAATGGTATTTATAACGGTTGAGAATGTGACAAAGCATTGACTTTCTGTTGAATTTTGGAAAACGTTGTAGGCATCAATTCATGCTATTATTAGTTCAAATAAAATTTGATGAGGGAGCAGACAGATGATCGAGAAGAACTTTTCCACCCGAACCTATCGACAACATCAAGAGAAGCTGTTCGAACTCGTTCGTATGCCCGAGGTGACGGAGGAGGGCGTTCAGGAAGCCATCCAGGCCATGTGTCAGATCGTCGTCGACATGCTGGCGGTCGATGTGGTATCTGTCTGGCAGTTTGATTCCTCTTTTAAGACGTTGACACGTCAAGTTACCACCTCTCGGGAAGCAGAGATGGGTCATCCGGAGCTCAAAATCCATCGCGACGCCGCTCCAACCTATTTCGAGGCACTTCAGACGAATCGCGTATTGTCGTTTGAAGACGTCCATCGTCAACCATGGGTGCGGGAGCTGTACGAGGCGTACTTTAGTGAAGGCAAACCGGTACATTCCATGCTGGATGCCCCGATCTATGTCAACAACCGGGTAAAAGGGGTCCTGTGCTGCGAAACGTTTACGCCCCGGGAATGGACATATATTGAAGAGATGATTGTGAGTACGTTGACCGACTTTATCGCAATCCTTTATTTCCGTCTCGATCGACGGAAGGTGGACGAGCATGTGCGACGCCTTGCATACACGGATGAGTTGACAGGTCTATGGAATGACAACGGGTTTATTGAAGAAATCGATGCGTATCGTCATAGACAAACGGATCGTCCCGGGTCGCTCATTTATATGAAAGTGGACGACTTCCGGTCGATTGAGGACGCGATCGGTCTCGAAAAATCCGATGTCATCGTGAAGGAAGTGGCCAGACGATTACGTCATCTTGTCGATCCGTCGCGCTTATCCCGAATTTCACAATCAGGATTCGCCATCTGGACGCCGTTTGGTGACCGGGACGAGGCGTATGCGATGGCCGAACGGTTATGCGAGGCGGTTGTCCGTGATCTATTCGTGATTGATGAACTGGAGGTCATTTTGACGATGAGTGCGTTCATCTCCATGGAGCATGTGGGGCGCTCGACGCTCGAGATGATTCATACGACAAGGGTGGCGGCGAGTGAACACGGGTCGAAACGAGCGGGTATCGTGTTTTATGAGGAAGAGATGGGGATGAAAGCGGCCAACCGGCTCCTGCTGGAGATGAACTTACGAAAAGGGATTGCCGGGGAGGAGTTCCTCCTCTTTTACCAGCCGAAGATCGATGCGGCGACAGGTCGTTTGAAAGGGTTCGAAGGATTGATGCGTTGGATGCATCCGGAGAAGGGATTGATTCCGCCGCTTGACTTCATTCCGCTCGCCGAATCGACAGGTGTCATCATCGACTTGGAGGAATGGGCCTTCGTGACAGCCTGCCGTCAGCTGAAACAATGGCATGACCGGGGAGACCGCTATGAGTTGGCGCTAAACTTATCCGCCCGCCACTTCTTATCTGAAGGGGTCGTCGAGAAGTTCGTTGAAATCGCCAGAGAAGAAGGGGTGTGCCCGAAATATTTGACGCTTGAAATCACAGAGAGCGTCGGAATGGAGAACCAAAAACATGTCATCGACCGATTCGTGGCTTTTCGGGAAGAAGGCTTCTCGGTATCGATTGACGACTTTGGGACCGGTTTTTCGGCATTCGTCTATTTGAAGCACTATCCGATCCATGAAATTAAGATTGACCGGCAATTCATTCAAGTGACCGAGAACGATCCGACGGGAAACGTCATCGTCCAATCCATCGTCGAGCTCGCACGCGGTCTCAATCTGAAGACCGTATGTGAAGGGGTCGAGACGAGTGAGCAGCGGGATACATTGCAGGCGCTCGGTTGCGACGAAGTACAAGGGTATTACTTTTCGCGTCCGTTACCTATTCACGAACTCGAACAGTGGATTGACCTCTATGAAGTCAGTCCACAATAAAAACCATTCTGCAGGACGAGACGTCCCTGCGGAATGGTTTTTTTGTGCAATCATGCGAGCGACGCTTCATACTCATCGAGCTCAAGTTGTAGTATGTACGTTAATTCTTTATGCGCCAATTCAGAGAACCCCGTCTTTTTGACGTGCGTTCGTGGACGCAATCCGCATTCCAAAGCGATGTCGACAATCGTGCGAATCTGATTTTCCGTATAAAACCGTTTGCGCCCGAACGTAAACGGCGTCGGTGGCAATACACCATCGGTTTCCCATTTGATCAACTGCTGCTGGCTACGCGGAATACCCGCCACACCGAACGCGCGACTCAATTCTTTGAGGGGATAGACGATCAAATGTTGGTCTTTATACGAAATTGGTTTTCCGTGAACTGGACGGTAAGCATCCCATTTGGTTGCCGAAAACGTCAAGTCGTTTTTTTGGTCGATGTCGAGTTGAGCGGAAGGAATGGAAGAGGTTCGTGCAAAGTCTAAGCTGTTCATGTTACATGTCTCCTTCTTCAGGACTGACTGGTCATTTCAAAAATGTCCTCTACCGTATCGTACCCCATTTTCAAGTTTTTAACTGACAGTTTTTTCAAACCGGGGAAATGATTCGTAGGACTTTAGACGTATTTTTGAACAAAGTCAGCCGAAGAATAAGATACCCTAATTGGTATGAAAAAACAAGCGAAGTCGCCAATAATCGGAAAATGAATAAATATTCAGATAATATAGGACTTCTGTCACGGAAAAGATTTCTAAAATAGAATGAGCAATTACCACCTCCTTCCGGTTAATAGGGGCGAAGGAGGTGAGACAAATGGCGATGTTTCGAGAGTATACGACTGTGTTTTATTTGGACACGCAACGGCTGGTCGACGGGAAAGAAAAACGGCGACGCGTCCGTTTCGGTCCGCTCAATGAACAGATGGATGAAGCGGCCATCAAGCAATTCGGAGATCAGCTCTCCCCACTCTTGGCGGTCGAGTCGGTCACGTATGTCGTGTCACGCGAGTTTGGCGTGACAGTCTAACATGGAGGAATTCACTTATGACAATCCCCACTCGTCCCGCCGCCGGTTGCCGGCACGATGAGCAGGTGGTCACATGAGTTGGCCAGAACTCATCTCAAACCTCGGGTTTCCAATCGTCGTCTCACTCTATTTGCTCCATCGGATCGAGACGCGGCTTGAGCGCATGATTCAGCTGCTGGAACGATTGGATTCCTCGTATTCACCCGAATCCTAATTCATGACTGAAAGGAGCCATCCCCTATGGCACTCTTAACGGAAAAGAAAGCGACTCTTGTCTTGACGACGCATCACGATCTCGAAAGTGTAAAACCGACGAAAAAAACACAACGTTTCGGTCCGGTTCGTCCGTCCCTCACCGCGGATGAAGCGGATGCATTCGGGCAACTCGTGATTGCCTTGGTCGTGCAGGAAGAAGCGGACCTTCGTGTCGTCCGTGAATACGATTTAGTCTAACCCACACCCCTAAGGAGGAAATAAACCATGACTGAAACTAAATTAGAAATTTCATTTGTAGATGCCTTCAACAAAGTTGTTCGTTTTCGTTTGAACAATGTGAAGCAGCCGATCGATGCGCTCCAGGTCGAGGCACTTGCGGACTTTATGGTCGCGAATGACCCGCTCGCAAAAAACATTACGAAGTGGACAGAAATCAAAATGATTGAAGACACGCAAACCGTGTTGAGCGCGAAATAACGTGAAGGGCACCGTCAAAAGACGGTGTCTTTTTTTAGCTTTTAAATTTTCTATTTAGCAATTATATTAAGAAGAGATAAAATTAATTAAAATAAGGAAGGTATTGTAAATTGAAACATAAATATTTTTTGATTCTATTGTTTTCACTGTTCTTCTTCGGTTCAGCGAACGGCGTGAGCGCCACAAGCAAATTTGAGACCGGTGTCTACATGGACCAGCCGGTCAGCCCGATTAAAGGAACTTCCTATTATCTTGACGAACGGGCAGGAACGACACGTATACATGACCTTAAGTCCAACACGACGATCCCTGTCGATTATGAAGGGAATTTAGCAGTGTATGGAGAGAGCGGATTTAACGCCATCTATACATATACGCCAAGTGCGGACGGGACAGAGTTTGTCGTCGACCCTGAACAAGATGACTGGCTCCTACGTGTGAAGACCGACGGTTCGACGATGCCGATGATTCAGCCGACGCATTCGGCGACGCTTGAATTGCAGGCGTATGATGTACAACGTAATGTGGTGATTTGGAAAGATGCGAGTACCTATGCGGTGACTGTGAGCGACCTCGAGGGGAATGTTCGTTGGCAACAGGAGGCGACACGTAAAACGAAGCCTTTTCTGTCGCAGACGACGGATGAAATCGTACTCGTCGAGCAGTATGAATATAGCGTGACGAAGGTTTCGCTCTTGACGGGAGACGTTGTGTCCACGTCAACGATCCCGAATTTCATTCAGCAGATGCGTGTGGAAACTTCGACGAACAAGCTTTTTTTGACGACATCCGGCGATTTATTCGTTTATGACATCGAGACGTCTACGCTCAGTCGAGTGGACAGTCGTTATGACAGTTTCTCTTCAATCTCCTCGGTGATCTATCATAATGGGCTATATTACGCTTTTAATTCAAGCGATCGACTCTATGTGATTGACCTTGCCAAAGGTACGATGCAGGAACGGAGAATGAACTCTGGTGACGGGTACGTCCTCCTGGAAGGTGGGTTCATGATCCAGGACCGTCGCTGGTTATTAGACCTTGATCGACTGGATGACATCCCGACCGCGGTATACGCTAGTTTGCAGGCTGTCGAACCAGAGGGAGACGGGAACTTCTGGCTGGGAGAGGCGTATCGTTTGGCTGCCATTCTGTATACGAGTGACGGGACGCGGCACGCCGTCCCGATTTCTGAAATCGGTCCAGCCGCCGAAGTGATTGACGCAACGCGAACATTTGAAGAAGGGGGAATCGTTCCTTCTTTTGATGCCCCGTTCGGATTTTCTGTGCAAATAGGGTGGTTGGAGAGCAAGTATGTGTGGCTTAAGCCGGTCGAGAAATGGCCACTTCAAATCGATCCGTTGCTTGACGGAGGTCCCCTAGGAGAAATCACGGGGACGACCGTACCGAATGCGACAGTTTACGTAACGTGTGAAAAAGCAACGTATTCGGATTGTTCCGGAACAGTTCAGTCAGATGAAGACGGTCGTTTCACATTCTCGCGAGGCATCATCCTGGATAATCAAACAATCAAAATCTATGCGGCTGATGCACGGGAATATCTTGATGCGACAAAAGCATCGATCAAACAGGAACTCGTTCTTGCTCCGAAAGTAGTCGATCAACCGACAGAGGTGTTATCAAATACCCGGATTGAAGGCGTGACGATCCGAACTGAGCCGTTTGCTACCATTGAAGTCCGTCAAATCAACTCGAAGACGGACTATACCGTAAAAGAAGTGAAGGCCGATGAGGACGGGATTGCTCACTTGACGACATATGACTCGAGTCAGCCGTGGACGTATTACGTCTTCTTCCGAATCGTTGGAACGGACCGCCCGTATGAAAAGGTTGCGGTTATTCAAGATTATCCGATGCCGTCCGTCACGTGGATGAAGCCGCCTAAAACGGGTGACACGACGTTGACGGTATACAATGACAAGCTGAATCCGTTGCTGGCCCTGTATCGGAACGGCTGGACGGAAACGACGAAACGACTCGTCCCCGGATTGAATGTCATCACATTGAAAGAGCCGCTCCGTGAAGGACAGACCCTCAAATTGGTCGCGAGCTTCCGTCCGGAACTCTCTCAGACGTTCGAACAAAAAGTGACGAGTGATCTACCGAAGACGCTCTCTGTAAAGGACGTGCTCCTCACATATTCGACAGCGACGTTTACGATTGTGACGGACCCGAATGCCGATGTCCGTTTCCTCCTGAATGGCCGAACGCTTGGCACAACACTAGTCGGAACGAATCGATACCGGGTGCTCGCCAAATCGGGTTCGACCATTGTCATCGAATCCGCATACGGTACGAAGCGGAAGACGCTCACGTATACCTTGCCGCGAGCGACCATCCAAGCGTTTAAACCGACAGATGAATTGACGAAATGGACGGGCAAGACGTTGCCCTATGCGACTGTCCGTTTAAAAAATGGAACGAAAGTCATTGCGACGGCTAAAGCAAATTCGACGGGAACGTACACGCTCAAATTTAGTCGTCAACGTGCGGGGACGAGGTTAGTGTTCGAAGCCAAGGCCGGCATCCATCGCGATGCCAAGTCGGCAATCGTCAAAGCGGGGGTACGTCCGACGGTTCGTGTCGGGACGATCCGTTCGACGACGAAACGAGTGGCTGTCCTTACGAACGTCCCGTATGGAACGGTTTACGTGTACAATGGGAAGAAACTCGTCGCGAAAAAATCTATTGGATCAACGACGACGAGTGTATATATCGGTTCGCAACGACGAGGCTCGAAACTCACGTTTAAAGTCGTGACGCCGGCGAATCGCTCGAATCAAACGACAAAAACCGTATATTAAGTTGGAAGGAAACTCTTGCTGTTTGAGTTTCCTTTTTTTATTTTGGTCAATCCTCTTCACAATTTTCTGATAAAAGTCGATAAAAGAAGAAACGTTGCAAAATGAGAGGGGTATACATAGATGGCATGGAAACAGAGATGGTCTCAAGCCGTTAACCGATTGAAGCGGAAGCCAACCTTTAAATGGAAACCGACATTCAAACGGAAACCGGTCCTCAAGTGGAAACGATTGAAAAAAGGTGAACTACAGACATCGTTCGGTGCGACCTTTATGAAACTGGTGAAAAAAATTGACGAGATGAACATCGGGAAGGATTTGACAATCCGCAAGAAATTGTGGGGGCTCATCGTCCTGTCACTCGTGATGGTCATCGGTGTCGGCGGCTACGCGCTCGTGTCTTTAAAGGATGCGAACAACCAAGCGGACGACATCGTCAATAATTGGAATAAAGGGCTCGACTATGCCCATGAACTGAATACGCTCGCGGCGAACTATCGCACGCTCGAACTCGACCACATTGTCTCAGACGATGCGGCGGTGAAAGAGGAATTGCGAGGAAAGATGACAGCGATTCGGGAAAACATCAACACAATCGCCCCGAAATATGAAGCACGTGCTGTGAACGAGGAAGACAAAGAACTCTTCCACAACTTCTCGCGTCAATGGGAAATGTACCAACGGGTTTCCGATAATATGCTGAAGTTCAGTGATTCAGGGAACTTGGGAATGGCGCGTGCTTACTACGACGCGCAATCACAGTCCACGTACGATAACTTTACACAAAGATTGACAGAGCTCGTCACATATAACTCGGAAGGTTCGGCACGTGTCGGGCAGGACATGGAGAAAGAGTTCATGCAGTCACTTGCCGCCCTGTTGGTCGTTACAGTCGGCGCGCTCGCCATCCTTCTATTCTTAGGGTTCAGCTTACTTCGTTCAATCGTGCGTCCGATGCAGACACTTCAGACGCGTTTTGACGAACTTGCGACACAGGGCGGAGACTTGACGATGACGATCCCGGTGACGTCAAACGACGAAATCGGACAGGTGAGCCGTTCGTTCAATACATTCCTCGGGACTCTCCGGGAAATCATGATCGATGTGGACGAGACGGCAAAAGTCGTGCTCACTTCTTCAAAAGAAGTGTCCGCGGAAGTGACGCGTCTTAGTCATTATATGGAAGAAACGTCTGGCACTGTCGAAGAGTTGACTGCCGGTATGGAAGAGACGGCAGCCTCTTCTCAAGAGATGAGTGCATCGACGACCGAGATGGGAAGTTCAATCGACTCGATCGTTGACTTGTCGAATGAAAGTGCGGAGACAGCGAGCCAAGTCGAGGCCCGGGCCCATGAGATGCGCCAACAGGCGATCGGTTCGAAGACTGAAGCCGTGTCTATCATTGAGAACAAACAGGCAGAACTCGCAGAAGCCATCAAAGGGGCGCAATCGGTCGAAGAGATCCGCGTCTTGACGACCGCGATTCTTGCCATCGCCGACCAGACGAACTTACTTGCCTTAAACGCTTCGATTGAAGCAGCGCGTGCAGGGGATGCGGGACGAGGTTTTGCGGTCGTCGCTTCCGAGATTCGTAAACTCGCGGAGAACTCACGTCAGACGGTGAACGAGATTCGTACGGTCTCCAATACAGTAATCGATTCGGTCGAGCGGTTGAATACGAGCTCGGCAGATATGTTGTCCTTCTTGAACACGAGTGTACTCGCAGACTACGATCGCCTTGAGGCGGCGGCGACGCAATATGAACAGGATGCGACCGTGTTCGGACAGACGGCGAAGACGTTTGAAGGGAATGCCCTCCAACTTCGTCATATGACCGACAACATCCTCGGCGTCATCCACGAAGTGGCGACAACGGTGACGGAAGGGGCGGACGGCACACAGTCCATCTCCGAGAAAGTACAGCTTTCAGTTGAACGCTTCAACGACGTCCAAATGCGGATGGCGGAGACCGAGCAACGCGCAAGTGAGCTCTCAAACCGTGTCGCACAATTTAAACTGTGATTTACCGAAAACATTCAGACACCTTTTGTGTCTGAATGTTTTTTTGTGTCTAGTTTTCGACCGATTAAATCTAAAATTTGGTCAATGAGTTGTCGAATGTCAATAGATTGGTATAAATTAGGTCGATGCGTCCGATAAAGGGAATGCAACACACAAAAATAGAGAAAAAGAGGTGGAAGAGGTAGTATGCCTCGATGAAAGTGAAAAAAATGCTTAGACAGCGTACATTGACGCAAAAAATGTTTGGTGGGATCGGGTTGATCCTCCTATTGATTGCATTCGGTATGGGGTATAACCTCCTGACGCTTCATAACACGACGAGTCGCTATGAAGAGATGATTGCAAAAGATGTCATGCGAATGAAGGCGGCCGATGCTTTGTCCCTCGGGATGACACGACAAGCCTATGGACTCCGTGGCTACATGTTGAACCAGGACCCGTCGCATCTGGATAAAGAAAAATTAGGTTCGACAGGGAAGGAAGCAGCCCTTCGTGAGCTGATTGACCTTTCCATCTCGCAAGAAGAAAAAGAAACGTTTGAAAAGTTATTAGATTTCGCCCTCGAATACGATGGGATGTCAAAAGAATTGATTGCGGCCATTGACGCGAAAGACGACCGCGAGATTGAACGGCTAGGACTTGAAGTCATGCCGGATGTGACCGTATTCATTACCGAGCAAGGTCAAATCATCCAAAAAGAAACGGCAGAGGCAATGCTGTTGAAACAAGAAGAGTTGACGAAGTCGAGTCAACAGTCCTTCCTTTATTCGTCCATCATCGCCGTTGTCATTTTTGCGCTGACGATTTTGGCCGGCTACATGATCAAACAAATGGTGACGTCCCCGCTTCGTCAATTGGCAATCGAAGTGGATGTCGTCGCAGAAGGCGACTTGACGCGGGACGATCTACAAGCACTCACCCAAGATGAGATCGGACAACTCATGACCGGATTCAACCGAATGAAAGGCAGTCTGCGTGAGTTGATTGAACGCGTCAGTCGCAACACGCAAGAAATCACGGCGCAATCGGAAGAGCTGTATGCGAGCACGGAAGAGATGTCTTCCCAAACGGAAGAAACGACCCGTTTGATCGACCGGGTCGTCGAAGAGACGATCGCGCAGGCGAAAGAGGCAACAGGCAGCGCGCAAGCCGTTGCTGCGGCTGACGAAGGCGTCGGTCAAATCGCAGGTGCCATCGGTTCAATCAATGAAGATGTATCGAGAAGTCTCCAACTCGCCGAGGATGGCGGCTTGACGATGGAACAAGCGAAGCAGGAAGTGCTCGCCCTCGATCAGGAGACGCGGGTGACCGGAGAATCGATCGCGACGCTAAAACAACAGTCGGATGAAATCGCCTTGATCACGGAAGTCATCCAGTCTATCACGGACCAGACCAATCTGTTGGCGTTGAACGCGGCCATCGAAGCGGCACGTGCCGGTGAACAAGGGAAAGGGTTCGCGGTCGTCGCAGAAGAGGTGCGGAAACTGGCCGAACAATCGAAGCAATCCGCGACCCAAATCGCGGGGTTGATCGAATCGATCCAAACCCAGTCGAACGCGGTATTGGACCAGCACGCAATCAGTGCGAAACGCGTCGAGACGAATACGGTCTTGCTTGAAAAAGCGACCACTGCCTTCCAGCAAATCGTGCGTCAGTTGCAGACTTCGGTCGACAACACATCGCATATTCGTGTCGCATCGAATGAGATTGCGGTGACAACGAAACAGGTCGCGACTTCTTCACTCCAAATCGCCCAGGAAAGCGAGGAGATGGCCGAAACGATGCGTAACGTCGGAGAGACGGCGGACGCGCAGCTTGCCATGATTCAGGAGTTGAACGGGGTCGCCGAATCACTCGGAAACATGACGAGTGAGTTGCAGGGTCTGATCGGACAATTTACAACTTGATCGCTGAAAGCCATGGTTTTTTCAAGCCATGGCTTATTTTGTTACGAATTCATGAAAACCCTTTCAAAAATTAGGGAATGTTTTTGGTTATTGGTACAAATCGAAGTTGTTCAACCGATATATAGGTTGTACTGATTATTTTTTATAGGAATCGAGGTGGAATGAGGATCTGATCCTCATATGTACATGAAACGACTGAAAAAGCTATCCTTGAAGACCCCCTCTTTCAAGAAGCCTAAGGTGAAAGAGAAGAACGGAACGTCGAAGAAACCTTTCTTCCTGAAGCGACTGTCTTTGACGAAGAAACTGTTTGGCGGGATCAGTGTCATTCTTCTCGTCATTGCTTTTGGGATGGGTTACGCTGTATGGAACTTGCAGCAAATGACCGGTGAGTATGAGCATGTCATCGAGCAAGACGTGATGAAGATGAAGGCGGCGGAACAACTTTCGCGTGGCATGATTCTTCAGGCGTACGGTGTACGTGGTTATGTCCTATCACCTAAAGAGGACCGGCTCGCCCAAATCGAACAAGGCGGGAAGGAAAAGAAAGAAGCCATCATTCAGCTCCTCAATTTAGCTGAAACGGAAGAAGAGACGAACGAAATGAACACGCTCTTGTCCTATGCGAGTGGATATGACGATTTGACGGTTCAATTGGTCGATGCGGTCGATGCCGAGGACACAGAGAAAGTGGAACGGTTGATCACGAAAATCATGCCGGATATGACGGTCGCTATCACCTCAAAAGGGGAGACGATTCAAGCGGAAGCTGAGAAAGCGATGACTGATAGCCAACAGGAATTGGCGGCGATGAGTGAGCTCTCGCGCTGGTACATGATCGGAATCGCTATCTTAACCTTCATTTTGGCTCTTGTCGCGGGTGTGATCCTGCAACGAATCGTGACACGTCCGCTTCGTGCCTTATCAGCAGAGGTCGGTGTGGTCGCAAACGGCGATTTGACGCGCGAAGATTTGCAAGCGCTTTCGAAAGATGAGATCGGTCAACTCATCGTCGGCTTTAACCAGATGAAAGGAAACTTGCGTGACCTGATTGACGAGGTCAGTCGAAACGCGCAAGAAATCACCGCACAGTCCGAGGAACTGTACGCGAGCACCGAAGAGATGTCTTCCCAAACGGAAGAGACGACACGCCGCATCGAGCAAGTCGTTCAAGAGACGATTGTTCAATCTGAGGAAGCGACACGAAGCGGTCAGGAAGTGGCAGCGGCAAACCTTGGCGTCGAGCGGATCGTCACATCAATCGGGACGATCAGTGAGGACGTGGAAACGAGTCTTCAACTGGCCGAACAAGGGGAACGTTCGATTCGTCAGGCAAAAGATGAAGTTCTCGCGCTCGAGGCGGAAACGATTGCGACGGGTGAATCGATTACCGCACTCAAGCAACAATCGGATGAGATTGCTTTGATCACGGAAGTCATCCGATCCATTACCGACCAGACGAACTTACTCGCACTGAATGCCGCCATCGAAGCGGCACGTGCAGGTGAGCACGGCAAAGGGTTTGCAGTCGTGGCCGAAGAAGTCCGGAAACTTGCGGAGCAATCGAAACAATCTGCTATGCGAATTGCCGGCTTGATCGAATCGATTCAAACCCAGTCGAATGCGGTACTCAACCGTCATGCGATGAGTGCGAAACGTGTCGAGACGAACACCGAATTGCTCGAGGAAGCGACGACATCATTCCGACAAATCGTCGGTCAGTTACAGGCATCGGTTGAGAATGCTTCCCATATCCGGGCCGCTTCGAATGAGATTGCCGAGACGACACGACAAGTCGCATCCACGACGGCTTCAATGGCGTCTGGAAGCGAATCGAACGCTTCGGCGATGCGTGAAGTCGGTGAAACTGCAGACGCGCAGCTCGCGATGATTCAAGAATTGAACGGTGTCGCGGAATCACTTGGTCATATGACGGGTGACTTGCAGACACTGATTGGAAAATTTACAACGTAAACGATGAGTCCCGACCAAAAGTCGGGACTTTTTTTGAACCGGTCGGTGCGATTAGTCTCTCAAAAAGAAGGGAAATGAAGAAGGGTAAAAAACATAAAGGAGCGGATCTGATGAAATATACCGTCATTACAGGAGCAAGTTCCGGAATCGGCTATGAAACGGCGAAGCTACTCGCTGAAAAAGGCAAATCACTGGTCCTCGTCGCGAGACGCACGAAAGAGCTCGAGTCGTTGCGTGATGAAATTAAATCGATTTCACCGGACAGTGATGTGTTGATCGAGTCAATCGACTTATCCTATAGCGAGAACGTGTATGCGCTATATGAATCTTTGACAAACCTCGATATCGAAACGTGGATCAACAATGCAGGATTCGGAGACTTTGACCTCGTCCAGGACGTAGACTTAGGAAAAATTGAGAAGATGCTCCGCCTGAACATCGAAGCGCTCACGGTCCTTTCGAGCCTTTATGTCCGCGATTACCATGACGTCGAAGGGGCGCAGTTGTTGAACGTGTCTTCAGCTGGTGGATATCGCATCGTCCCGAATGCCGTCACCTACTGTGCGACGAAGTTTTACGTCAGCGCCTATACGGAAGGACTCGCTCAAGAATTGATTCATAACGACGCCAAGCTTCGGGCGAAGGTGCTCGCACCGGCTGCGACGGAGACCGAGTTTGCGGATCGTTCCCGTGACCAGGAAGGATTTGACTACAGTCAGAACGTGCCCAAGTATCATACCGCACGCGAGATGGCTGAGTTTTTATACCAGCTACTTGAAAGCGATCAAATCGTCGGGATCGTCAATCATGAGGACTATTCGTTCAACTTACGGGGACCAATCAAACCGTATGCGGGATAAATAAAAAAATCTCGTCCGGAGATGGACGAGATTTCAGACTGTAGACAATGTATAAGTCTATGGTCTTTTTTTGTGCCCAAAACGGGCGTGGCTCGCTTTCCTAGGGGCAAGCAGGGAGCCGCATCGCGACTGCGACGCTGCTGGGTCTCCCTTTGCTTGCTGTTCCCTCAGGAGTCTCGCCTCCACGTTTTGGTCACTTCTTTGTCGCCCCTCCATATATAATGGTGTGAGAAGAAGACATGGGGGGCGAATCAAACGTAGTAGAAGAGACGATCCCACGACGGGAACTAATCTTCGGACGAGTTTTTTGTTTAATTCGAGTGAATCGAATACCCTCCGGTGAAACGATATGTCAGGCGACGAATCCAGTAGCGGATTTGCAGGTGTGTGACATAGTAGCGTGAAGTGTTCGGCAAAATGACATTGTCGACATACTCTTTAAACATCGTTCGAAACACCTTGTCTGAACTGTGATCATAGGTCGCACTCCACATGCCGTGGTCTTCTACTTCAAGCAAGAGCCCGATCATTTCATCAGTCAACGGCTCCCCTTCGTTCAGTTGACCGGTTAAGGCACTGACCCGGCTACTGCACAGCTGGGCATAGAGGGAGTGGGCACGAGGGTCATGCGGATGGGCGAACAAATAATTGAGCGCGACTCGGGTCAACTCCTCATTCATCTCGAGTGGTACGTCGTCAAATACTTGGAAAAATTCTAAGAGCATGCTCACGGTATCATCCGCGAATCCGGCGAGGCGGACATAATGCAATAAGTGAAGCCCCGACTCTCCGTAAAACTTCCGATTGAAGTAATGGATGGCGAGGGCACGTCTTGGCATCGGCACATCGGGATAACGCTCGACAGCCCGAAGGAAATGCTGTTCTGCTTCAAATGTGAATCCAGATTCCTCACTGATGTGACCATTCATTAAGTGAATCAGTGGGTGGTCACCGAGCAAACTTGCCTCATCGACGAGGCGTTTCGCCTGGTCGAGCTCTCCTTCACGGATGAGTGGATAGGCACGGACGACTTTGAAAAACGGATCGTCCGGAAATGCCGTCTCGCCGTTAGTTGCGAGCCGATCAATCGTTTCGGCGTTATACTCGTCCACCAGTTCTTCGAGGAGGATCATTTCCCAAAAAGTGCGCTGGAGTTCCGGCGTATGTAAATCGATGGTGTGCTTCATTCTGTATTCTCCTCACGAGTAGTGGTGTGGCTTCATTATACTGGTTGGGGAAGAGGGAAGATAGAATGGTTTCGAGAAAAAGGGGAAAAGTTAACTAATCGGATTATCAGGAAAGGAGAATCGAAAATGGCAAGCTTCACCGGATATATCGTCGAGGTGACAGAGGAATTTATACGCGTCGCACCCCGACCGGATACAGACCGGTTCGACGGTATCGTGTTTCGCATGGATGAACAATTCACACATCGGGAGCCGCTCGTCGTCGGCCAACAGGTCCGGGTCAAGCATGATGAACAGTTGACGCGTTCCCTGCCACCACAGGCGACGGCGCACCGAATCGATGTGTTATGATGAAGTCGAGGTGAACGAAATGGGACAACGAAACTTCTTATGGCTCGGGGTGGTCATCGGCTTCAGCGCCCTTGTCGTCTGGCTGTTGCAGGACAAAATACCGTTTTGGCTGCTATCGATCCTGCTCCTTTCACTCGGAGCCGTGCTCGGAAATCTCCAACGACGATTCACGCGAGACAAATGACAAGCACACCATCATGCGGATGGTGTGCTTGTTGCTTCTTCTTCGGCCGGTGGATCGTTCGTCGCGTCCTCACCTGATCCATCTTCTGGATTGTCTGGGTCTGCCGGTTCGTCGGGCTCGGTTGTCGGCGGATCGTCCTCTACAGGTTCATCTGTTTCCGGCGGATCAGCCGGTTCGGTCGGCGGTTCCTCCGGATCGGTCGGTTCGTCGGGTGTGACGTCCGGTTCGGTCGGTTCTTCCTCGGTTACGTCTTCATCTGATGTGTCGTCTTCAACCGGGGTTTCCGGTTCAACCGAGTCTTCTTCAGCCGGCTCTTCGGGTTCAGCTGCCGGTTCTTCAGATTCGGCAGAGGGTGTGTCCGTTGCGGGTGCATTTGGTTTTTTATCAGGTTCATCTGTCAAATCAGGTGTGATGGGTGCAACAGGTGCGAGTTCGACGGGAGGTGGAGATGGGGTGTCGGCCTCTAACAATTTTCGGACATCATTTTCAAATAAGGCTGTCGGCAAGGCGATTCCTCGCAAGTGGATGGCGACGACGCGGCCTGAGTCCGAGACGAGCGGACTGCCGATGGCGTTGCGTGGAAGGTCGAAGTTGCGTGTGTATCCATTTTCAGAAAAGCTGACGGTACCCGTGATGCGTTCTTTCATCGTAAGGGTTAACAAGGTTTCTTTTTCAGAGGCGATGGCTTGGGTGAAAAGGAACGGGGTCTCCTCGGTTTCTGCGATTCGGATGACGGCGATCAGCGGAGTTCGTCCGACGACTGTACCCGACACGGATTTCCCGTCGTGGTACATGATGATGTTCGTCAATCCCGCAACGTTTGACGCGGCGGTCAACACGTCACGCGGACTAATCAAAAATCCGGTCCCGTAACTGACGGTGTATAGACTGCGCTGGAGATTCGCGAAATCAACGGTCGTCGCTTCATCCGCTGAAGCGGTATCCTCCCCGAAATTAAGGGTGACTTTATCTGCGAGCGAGTCACTTGAGCGCAACATATCCTCGAAATAGGCATTCCCAACGACAGCGACAAACGCAATCAGAACGACTGTGAGCGGGAGGGCAAGTAACCAATAAGGGCGACGTGAGCGATGACCGCACGCCGGACAGACAAGTTTGGAGCGGGTCTTTGTTCCACAACGGGGGCAAGTCACAACGACACCTTCTTTCTAAAAAGTTCGATGTTATGCATATACCTTCAAACAGATAGAGGTAAACAAATATTTAGGGTGGGTAACACACCCGGCATCGCGTGTTAAGATGGAGAGAAAAGTAGGTAGGGGAGACAGCATGAAATTTGTAATCTTGATTGGTCCACAGGCAGTCGGAAAAATGACCGTCGGACAGAAACTGGCCGAGCGGACCGGATTGACCTTGTTCCATAACCATATGACGATCGATCTCGTCGGACAATTTTTCAACTATGGGACGGAGGAAGGACGCCGGCTCGTGAAATTGTTTCGTCAGGAATTGTTCGAGGCCGTGGCTAAAAGCGATTTACCGGGAATGATTTTCACGTTTGTGTGGGCGTTCGACATGAAAGCGGATTGGGAGTATATCCAACAGGTGACGGCTTTGTTTGAAGAACACGGGGCCGAAATCTATTATGTGGAGCTCGAGGCGGATATGGAAGAACGGCTCGTTCGCAACACGACCGAGAATCGCTTGTTACATAAACCGTCGAAACGGGACATCGTTTGGTCGGAAAATGATTTAAAACAGTCGATGGAGAGGTATCGATTGAACTCTTATCCGGGAGAGCTTGAGGTCAAACACTACTTACGAATCGATAATACCCATCTCGATCCCGAAGCGGTCGCCACAGAAATCGAGCAATATTTTGGTCTATAAGGAAGTCCCCCGTCGTATGTTTTGGCATGCGACTTTTTTGTGTCATCTCGAAAACGTGACAAAATAATCGGGTAAGAACAATTGAAAATACAAATTCAATGTTTTGTATCGACATTTGTATGGTAATAAAACATGTAGAGTACGAAAATGAAAAGGGGATGGCGGCATGTCTCAATCGACACTTCAAACGGCGATCAAAGAAGAGCTATTGTCTCGTATCAAGGACGGACGTTTTAAAGAAGGCGAAAAATTTCCGACTGAGCATGCACTTTGTGAGGAGTTTGGCGTCAGCCGAACGACAATCCGGGGAGCGCTAAATCAACTGACAACGGAAGGGTATCTCTTACGTCAACAGGGACGGGGTACGTATGTTGCCGGTGAGACGGGACAATCTTCAGCTGCCTCCACGCCACATTACTCAGCCCAACTGGCTTTTCAAGGGAGTGAAGGACAAGTGTCGATCCTCGATTTGTCTGTCATCTCGGCGACGGGACAACTCGCCTCTGTTTTTGAAGTGAGCATGCAGACACCGATTCAAAAAATCGAACGGCTTCGCCATGTGGACGAGGAACCGACGCAATATGAATTATCCTTTATCCCGTGGAACGTCGCCCCGGGGATCACGGAAGAACAGGCGGCGTACCCACTCTATCAGACCCTGTCTACCGGTCACGGTGTCCGGGTCGCCAAGACGACGGAAGCGCTCGAGTTTGTCCTTGCAGACGAACGGCTCAGCGAGTTGTTGAACTGTCCGGTCGAGACACCCTGTTTCCATATCGAGACGGTCACCGAAGACGAGATGGGAAGGACGATTGAATATTCTCGCTCCTATTTCCGTGGTGATAAAGCGGGATTCGTCATCGAACGGAATTACATGTGAACCATCCTACCTGATGCACGCATCAGGTCCTTTTTTGTACAAGCATTGTAGGAGGAAACGATATGCATATTATTGAATTCAAAGAGGTAAGCCACCAGGACATCCTCCATCACGTGAGCGGTTACTTCCGAGAAGGACGGATCACGACATTCGTCGGACCGAGCGGGGCCGGCAAAACGACTTGCTTAAAACATATCAATGGGCTTCTGTCCCCGGATGAAGGCACGATTTTATTCAAAGGGGAAGACATTCGTGAGATGGATGTGCTTGAGTTACGTAAGAAAATCGGCATGGCGTTTCAAAGTGCGCCGATGATCCAAGGGACGGTGTATGACAACCTGAATTTACCGAAAGCCATCTTTCATGAGACGCTTGAACGGGACCGGGCCGAAGACTTATTGCGTCGTGTCGATTTGAGTGAGGCGATGCTCGACCAGCCCGTCAAGTCACTTTCAGGTGGGGAGCGGAGTCGGGTCGCCATTGCCCGGACACTTGTCAACAAGCCGGACGTGCTCTTGCTCGATGAGATCACGGCCAGTTTGGACTACCGGACGGTGAAAGAAATCGAACGGCTCATCCGGAAACTCCAGCAATCGTATGGGGTGACGGTCATTTGGATCACCCATGACCTCGACCAGGCGCGACGTGTCAGTGACGACATGTGGTTCTTGAAAGACGGGAAATTGGTGGCGTTCGGAGAAGCCTCATTCATCGACGAGTCGGACGACCCAGCCATCCAACGGTTTGTAAGGGGGGAAGCGTGATGACATTTCTGGAGCTTGCCACGGCGCTCGTGTTCGTCGCGATTCCGATTGCGTTGACGCTGATCTTGAAGCTCGGGCTCGAGCGGGATATCGTCATCGCGACGGTGCGTTCGACCGTTCAACTTTTGATTGTGGGCTATATCCTGACGTTTGTGTTTGAAAGTGAGAGCCCGATCTTTATGTTGCTCATGATTGTGCTCATGATCGGGGCGGCGACGCAAAACATCATCAAAAAAGGGGATGGTATCCCGGGCATCACTTGGATGATTCTATTGTCCCTCGTCGTCATCGAGACCCTCACGATGGGACTCATGCTCGGACTTGGGATTATCCCGTTCGAGCCGGAAAAGGTGATTCCGATCAGTGGGATGGTCATCGGGAACAGCATGGTTCTCTCGTTGCTCTTCTTAAACAAGTTCAAGGACGAGGTCGAGCGGAGTGATGAGGTCATCGAGCTCATTCTCTCGCTTGGCGGGACACCGAAAGTTGCCATCGACCGCAGTCTGAAGAATGCCATCCGCACGAGTATGATTCCGACGGTCGAGGCACAAAAGACGATGGGTCTCGTTCAACTGCCGGGGATGATGAGCGGGCTGATCATCGGTGGGGCTGACCCGATGGAAGCGGTCCTGTATCAACTGTTGATTCTATTCTTAATTTTGACGACGGCCTCGATCTCGGCGACGCTCGTCGGCTATTTGGCGTATCCACGCCTATTCAATGATAAAATGCAGTACGTCGGTTTGACGTACCGGAAGGGGAAAGCATCATGATCACAGGAATACATCACGTCCAAATAACGATTCCAAAAGGAGCGGAGGAACAAGCGAAAGCTTTCTATTGCGACGTCCTCCGCCTAAAAGAAATCGAGAAGCCGGATTCATTGAAAGGACGCGGCGGGTTTTGGCTCGAGGTCGGTGACCGCTCGGTGCACGTCGGAACGGAAGATGGTGTCGACCGTTTTTCGACAAAAGCGCATATCGCTTACTCGGTGACGAACTTGTCAGAGTGGGGACCGATTTTAGAAGCGGAAGGGATTGAACGGATGGAAGGGATTCCGATTCCCGGGTTCGACCGGTTCGAATTCCGTGATCCGTTCGGAAATCGGGTCGAGATGATTCAGGCGCTGTGAGGCGGGTAGAGCGATGAAGAAATACTTGTTTGTACTGTCGGATTAAAACAAAGGAAGACTGAGATCAAAAATCCTCAGTCTTCCTTTGTTTTGTGGTACGGATCTCATCCGGAACGACGGTCCCTTGATGAAACCGCATCTTCCACCGGCCCTCGTCTTTGGTCCAAATCGAGCTGCGGAGCGTTTCCCGATCCAGTTCATGGTTGAGGATCCGATAGGTCACGAGGACATGTTCTTCAGACAATGGATGGATAGAAAAGTCAGAGAGCGTCGCGTCAATCGAAGGAAGCTGAAACGTCTGAGCGTCCCAGTCCTGAAACAACAAGCGACCGGAGCTACCGATTTCAAAAAAGTCTTCTGTTAATAACGTTCGGAGTTTTTCCGTGGAGGAACGGACCTCCGGCGTTAAGAGTTGTTCCTCAAGAGACTGGAGGTGGGCGGACAATTCATTCATGTGGTGACCTCGTTTCGGTTTTGATTCATGACGATGACCCCAAGTACGATGAACAGAAGGCCTAAGCTGTTTAAAACGGACAATACTTCTCCATAGATGAACACCCCGATCAATCCGGTCGCGACCGTCCCGAGTCCTGCCCAGACACTGTAGGCGATACTGAGCGGAATTGTTTTCAAAACGATGCCCATTAGTGTGAACGAAAGGGCAAAGCTGACAAGAAGAACGACGCTCGGAATAAGATTCGTGAATCCGTCTGACAGTTTCAACATCGATGTCCCGAGCACTTCAAATCCGATGGAAACGAATAAGAGAATATACGCCTTCATTTCAATCACTCCTCACACTTTCATCAACACGAGACCCAAAATGACCAAACCGATGCCGACGACACGCTGCCGATCAATCCGTTCTTTGAACACGAGGAATCCGATCACGGCCGTGAGTGCCGTGCCGATCCCGCTCCAAAACGCGTAGGCGAAGCTGAGAGGGAGAGAAAAAAGAGCCAGCGATAGTAAATAAAACGCCGTTCCGTAACCGAGAGCGACGCCAAGGACCGGAAGGCGGCTCGAGACGGTCGTATTCCATTTCAGCATGCTCGACCCGAATAATTCGGACAAAATCGCCCCCATCAAATAGACAAAGCCCATCTCAGGCACCTCCTTGCATTAACTCCTCACACGCCTCCCGAATCAACTTTGCCGCGCGGTCTTTGAAGGACGCGCTATATCCATAAAGGACGGCGAACCAGAATCCGTCACATAATAACCGAAGCTTCAAAATCGCATCCTGGTCCGGACCATCCGCTTTGAACTGCTGGTCCCACGTTTGGTAGGCGTCCTGCCATAAAGCCTCACTTTCCGGATCTTCCTGCGACGAAATGAAGACCGCAATCAAATCGGTGTCTTCCCGGTCGACGTCCCGAAGTGTCGCTTCCGCATAGGCGCGGGTGAACGGGTACGGACCGTCTGTCAGATGTTCATCGATTCGCCGTTCGAACGTGTCGAGGGCGAGTGCGTTCATCTGACGCAACAAGTTCGCCTTGTTGGTAAAGTGATATAAGACCCCTGCCTTTGTCATACCGGCACGTGTAGCCAAACGTTCTAAAGAGAGCTGACTGATCCCATCTTCCCGAATCATCTCAGCAGCGAGATGGAGTAACCGTTGTTTGTTGTTCATAACATCACCTCGATAACGTAACTTTACTGACCGTTTAGTAAAGTCTACATTAACAAATCGGAAACAGAATGTCGAGCGGGAAGGAATCGGTGAGTGGGATGAGAATGAAGGTGAGTGGGATGAGAATGAAGAGGAGAGGAGGAATGAAGATGGGATCACATTTGATGCACCTCGTCATTGCGAATGAGGTGCTCTCACATTTAGAAGGGATGAATGAGATCGATTTTTTACTCGGCAATCTCGCACCTGACGCAGTCGATGCAAAAGCAGGGACGCATTATTACGCGGGACGGCATGATGACTTGTCACGCCGACTCGACATCGAACAATATTGGATTGACAGTGAGGGAGAAGAACTGTCCTATCGTCTCGGTGTGTATTGTCATCTCGTGGCCGATGAGATTTGGCTTCAGGGATTTTACAAAGGGTGGCTCAAACAGCTTATTTTAAGCAATCCATCAAAGCAGGCAGCGTATTATAAAGATTTTGATGCGTATAATGCGCAACTTGCGAATCGTCTCGGAGGATTTGACTTTGACAGATTGAAACGACAAGCAGTCGGGGGAATGCATGATCTTGTATCGAAAGTAGAACGGGATGCGCAGGAGACTGAAAAAGGGCAAATGACAATGTTTTTGCCCCATCAGTTTGAAGGATATGTCGACACGTGCGTACTGCGTTGCAGACAGATGGTTCAGCGGAAAATGGAAGAGGTGAGGGGTTAGACCGAGGTGACGTTCCTCGGTCTTATTTTACATTCATCGACGAATCGTTTGATCATCTCTTGTCCATCCGGTGTGCCAATCGACTCCGGATGGAACTGGACGCCATACGTCGGATGAGTCGGGTGTTCAAGGGCCATGATGACGCCATCCGTCGTCTCCGCGGTCACGATGAGCTCGGTCTCTTTTACGACGAGTGAGTGATAGCGCATGACGTCCATCGATAACCCTTCAAATAGGACGCCTGGAACCGTATTGATTCGTGAAGCTTTCCCATGCATGACCTCATTCGCCCGACCGACGATGCCGCCGAACGCCTCGGCGATTACCTGATGACCAAGACAGATTCCGAGAATCGGAATGAATCCGGACAATTCCCGGACGACTGCAAGCGAGACATCGGCGTCTTTCGGACCACCGGGACCGGGGGAGAGGATGATACCGTTCGGGTTCATGCGACGGATTTCTTCTATAGTATGCTCATCGTTCCGGATGACACAGACGTACTGAAGCGGGCGACGTCCTGATAGACGTTATACGTGAACGAGTCGTAATTGTCGATGAGGAGAATCATGCGAACACCTCCAAAAGAGATTTGGCTTTATGCAACGTTTCTTCATATTCCGATACCGGGTCTGAGTCATAGACGATGCCGGCGCCGGCCTGAACGTGGGCCGTGTCGCCTTGGATGACCATCGTCCGGATGGCGAGAGCGAAGTCGAACCCGCCCCGGACGTCGAGATAGCCGACCGCCCCGGCGTATACTTCCCGTTTCACGGTCTCGAGCTCATCAATCAATTGCATCGCCCGAATCTTCGGAGCACCCGAGACGGTACCGGCCGGAAGACAGGCACGGAGCGCATCAATCGGCGTGACATCCTCCCGCAGTTCACCTTCGACTTCGGAGACGAGATGCATGACGTTTTTAAACCGTTCGAGCTCGATGTGTTTCGGGATGGTGACCGTGCCGACTTTGGCGACGCGTCCGATATCGTTTCGACCGAGATCGAGAAGCATCCGGTGCTCGGCGAGTTCCTTCTCGTCCTTTAGAAGTGACTCCGCGTGACGCACGTCTTCCTCAACGGTACTCCCACGCGGACGGGTCCCCGCAATCGGATTCGTCGTCACTTTTCCGTTCTCGACACGGACGAGACTTTCCGGCGAAGCGCCGAGGACGATGGCTTCTCCGAGGTCGATGTAGAACAAATACGGACTCGGATTTTGTTTACGTAGCGTCCGGTAAAAGTGGAACGGGTCACCGGTGAATGTGGCATCGATGCGTTGTGATAAGACGAGTTGGAACACCTCGCCCGCGAGAATTGACTCTTTCGCCTGAAGGACACGGTTGATGAATTCATCTTTCGTCGTCAAAAGCTGTTCGCTCGTCCGGACGACCGGTTCGAGTTGATGCGTCTCCGGCGTCTCGAGCTGTTCGCGGATGGACTCGAGTCGATCGGTCGCGTCGGCTTCACCCATATCGAGCAAGATGACTTGTTCCTCCAGGTGATCGTATAAGACGACGGTCTCATATCGTTGGAAGAGGGCGTCCGGTAAACCACGTGTCTCGGTCGGTGTATTCGGAATCGGTTCATACACCCGTAGTAGATCGTAACCGATATAGCCGACGGCACCCCCGATGAACGGATACGGTGCCTCGATATCGTTACGCATGATGCGTTCAGATAGGGCGTGGAGCGGGTCGTCCGCATAGATGGTGCCAGTCGAATCTGTCACGTCGTTCCCGTCGATCCGAATCGTCTCGACCGGGTTCGCTGCGATGATTGAATAACGACCGTGCTTACCTTCTGCCCGGCTCTCAAGCAACACCTTTCGTTCACCTTGTAGCCGATGGAAAATTGCCACCGGTGTCAGTTCGTCGCCATTGATGATGAGTTGTTGCATCGAAATCTCCTCCTTAAACTAAAAAACCTCCCCGCCCTACATGTCCGATTGGACATGAAGGACGAGGAGGTTTCCCCGTGTTGCCACCTTCGTTGAAAGACGCCTTGTCTTCCCACTCATCGCGAACCATCATTCGCTGTCCCCGATAACGGGAGGACCCGTCAGAGCCTACATGTCGGTCTGAACGCTCAAAAGCCCATTCACGCAAGACACGACACCGGTTCGCATCGACCACCGGCTTTCTGGAGACGTCCCTTCGCGTTACTCTTCTTTTTCATCGCGAGTTCGTATAAATGTTAACGTAACTTTATCGAGATAGGAGGGAAATGTCAACTGCCAATCGTGTCGAGTTTCATACGAAATTGCACGCTGTCACCACGGAGACATAGCGAAAAAGATTGTTCATTTCGAAAAAGGGGAATGAAGCAGTGAACGAACGTTCAGAATTCGACTCGTTCGTCGTAAAAAAAAATATGCTATGATGGACGATGAAAGGAAGGGACACCAATGGAAACACTCAACATGAAACAACTTTCTGATGACCGTTCCACTTATCAAATAGGTGGAGATCTCGAGGCGATGCGGGCAATCATGCACGATTCATTCCGTTATGTCGATTCGAGCGGACGTCAGTTCGATAAAGAAACATTTTTGGATCAGTTTGTCGACCCGGCAACGATTCAATGGATTACACAGGAGACGGTGACATTCGATGAAACCGTGAAGGGAGATCTTGCTGTCGTGCAGTTGCTCCTTGAAGAGCGCTTCATCCTCGGGACGAATGCTTATGAGGGACGCTTCTGGGCGCTGCATCTCTATGTGAAAGAAAATGGCATCTGGCTTTGGCAAGGTGGTCAAGCCACGATGATCAACGAAGGATAATCGTGAGAACGATCCGTTGATTTGTGAACTACCCTATGAAAGTTGGCATGAAGCCCCAACTTTTATAGGGTGTTTTTTATTAAATGAAAGGAAAGGAATTTTCAAAAAAAAGTACCTAATTTAGAAAATTCTTGTACACTTTTTTATCAGGGGATAATATAATAATATTGTAAACGATTGTCATTAATTTTTAGGAGGACTTATCCAGAATGAAGCAACCAAAGTATTTAGCTCTTTTCCTTGCGGGAACGCTCGCGCTCGGAGGCATTGTCCCTTCAGCAATCGTCAACGCTGAGACGACAGAAGACGTCACTGCACCTGACACCCCGGTTCTATCAGCACCATTACATACATCCTCTTCTCTCACGATTACAGGTGAGATTGGTACGAAGGCGGAAATTCTCATCAATGGGAAAACGTATGTCCGTCTTGTGCAAGACAATGGTGAAGCGATTTTTAACATGAGCCCACAATCTGTCGGCAAAGTCATCGATGTTCGTCTCGTCGATGCAAGCGGCAACATCAGTGAAACAGCACGTGCAATCGTGGCTGAAGACCCTGCAGCACGTCCGGCAGCACCGGTCATCAAACCATTGACCGAGACATCACGTGAAGTACGTGTCGTCGGTGAACCGGGACAATACGTTGTCCTCACAGTAGGTGATAAGACATATAAAGGGAAATTCGATGCGAATGGCCTTTACCGTCGAGTCATCACACCGCAACCTGCAAAATCTTGGTTAGAGGCACAGACGATTTCGACAAAAGGCGCAAAGAGTGACACGTCGCTTCGGAGCGTATACACGGATCGTTATGCACCAAAACCTGCCCGTCTCACGAAGTCTGTCACGGCAGCCATGCACGGGGTCTTCGGGAAAGCAGAACCTTTCTCGACAGCAGTCGTGACAATCGGGGACAAGACTTACTCGGCACCGGTTATGTCACATGGCGGTTTCATTGTAGAAATCCCTTACCAAAAGATGGGTCAAAAGATGTCACTCGTCATCGTGGATGGCGCCGGTAACGTCAGCAAGCCAAAAGAGATCACGGTTCAGCATAAGCTTTACCATGACTTCCATCGGGTCTACTTTGACGGCATGAAGTTGACACTTCCAAAAGAGGCATTCCGTGCCTCAGCTGACACACGATATACTGAGACGTTGGCACCTGTCTTCCTCGGTCATCCATCGAAGGCGAACATGAACTTCCTTCTCAACTATATGGCGGAGGATGGTGAAGTCATCGGATTTGAGAAGATGACGATTCGTGTCGGCCGCGCGGTGTACACGCAAGACATCCCGGCAGATGAAGTCGGATATGAGGCGTACGAAGATGGAACGGTGGAAGAATCTTATGTGTTCAAACCAAACGCAGACCTTATCCGTTTCGTAGACCGGTACGTCCGTCCGGAAAACCGGATCGTCGTGACAATCGAAGGCAGTGACTACGACCTCGAGTTCAATCTTGCGGGTGGAGAAAAGCGCGCGTTCATGCAGTCTCTTGAATACGCAGGATACTAATAACTAGGACCGGTGGAAACACCGGTCTTATTTTTTTTGACAATTTGAAATGGGAACGAATCGAAGTGTAAAAAGGATTCACTAAATAGAGAAGAAACCATTCATTTTTTGAAGAACTTATTCGTAAGTTCAATTTGCGGAGACGCTTGAATGAATTTGGAAAAATGAATTTGAAAAGGGGAGCCGTATGCATGGGCGGACGTCACAATCGGATCGTTGTGAAAGTCGAAGGGGCTAACGGCGATCTGGAGTTCAAACTTGCGGGTGCAGAGAAGCGTGCGTTTATCAAATCACTCCAATATGCAGGATACTAACACAGGAGACCGGTGGGGACACCGGTCTTTTTGTATGGACGGAAAGAAGTCACTCCACCTTCACGAGTCAAAATGGAGAGATGACCTGAGAGGGCGAAACACAAATTCCCTTTGATTGGGATTGGGGTTTGATAAATGGTTTATAATGGTTTTAACAATCAGGTCAATGATTTTGATAAATGGAAATCTTTAAGGTAATCATTGGACTTTCAAAAACTATAATGTAAATTAAATGCTAAAGGTAATAAATGGTATATTTATATCGATAAATTCAATTTTGATACTAAATCGCATGAAATCAACAAAAAACGACTTAATTCGACATTTCCAAAAAAGGTAAAAAAGAAAATGAATTAAACTAAATTATCCAAAATTCAAAAACGTTACCAAATTTGCGAAAAAAAACGCTTGTGCCAATTGGAAGTGTTATGTATATTATGGATGTAAGGTTTTCCAAGAACAGTCTTGGTAAATTGTTCAAGAAAAATTCTTGAAGAGACTTCTACCGGGGGAGAACGCTCGGTCTTGGGAAGGGTCGGATACATAATCATTAATTATTTTATTCGTTGTTATGGACGCTCGACTCCAAACGGGATCGTTTGTGCAAGGACGGTAGAAAAACCTATCTACCTAAGGGAGGATTTACATCAGATGGCTAAGAAGAAACAATTCGTTACTGCAGCGGCAGCGTTCGCAGTAGCAGCATCAGCAGTAGCGCCTGCAATCACAGCAGACGCGGCATCAACAACGGTCCGTCTTTCATCGGACTACGTGCGTGGAGGAAACCTTGACGCAGCACTCGACAAAGAGTACCACGGTGGCGAGATCCACTGGTACAAATCATCAATCGACATGAACAAACTTGGCGTGTTCCAAACTGCTAAAGGTTTTGTAAAAGGCCAAGGCATCCGCGTTGAGAAGAAACTTCGCGTTTTGAACCACGCACAAGAAATCGTTCCAGCTGAAGAACTCGTTTTCGAACAAGGCGTTCCTGTATCAGGAATCCGTATTCAACCAGTTCGTTTCGCGGATGGCGTAGAATACAACAAGGTTGTTTCGTACCGCGGATTCTCAACTGAAGAAGCGGGTGAGTTCGAAGGAACATTCACATACGCAAACCGTGCATTCGGTACAGTTACACAAACTGTCAAGTATAAAGTCGTTTCATCTGCACCTGCATTGGAATCAGTTACTGCAGTAGATGTAAACAAAGTAGAAGTGAAGTTCGACAAGCCAGTCGATCCAGCTAAAGCAACTGTGAAATTGACTAAAGGTCTTGCGAACTACAACGTAACAACTGAGTGGAACGAAGCGAAAGACGCTGTCGTCATCACATCAGTATTGAGCAAACTCAGCCCAGCTGACTACACTGTAGTCGTTACAGGTTTGACTGACGAAGCACTTTCTGCTGACGTGAAATTCGAAGCAGAAAAAGCAGCTGCACTCGAAATGTCTACTGAAAAAGTTGACATTGCTGGTAATGCAACTATTTACTTCAACGTTCTTAACCAATACGGTACGCCGTTCACAACTGTAAAAGCTTCTGACCTTACAGTTGCGCTCAATGAATCACTCGAAGGCGTTACTAAACTAGAAGCAGCAATGCCGGCTATTTCTACTGATAAAGCTGGAAACCTTAAAGTTGCTACAACTATTTCTTATGATGCAAGCAAATTGAAAGCGGGCGAGACATTCAACGTTACTGCGGTATACAAAGGAATCGTTCTTTCTGGAGACGTGACATTCGTTAACCCAATCGACCTCGAAACACTTGCGTTCGGTGCAGTATCACCATTGAAAGACAAAACACGCATCACGGTCGGCGAAGAAAACCTCGTTGTAGATTACACAGCTGTTGATCAGTATGGTGCTGCTTACGAGTTAACTTCAACAGACTTGAGCGGAATCAAATTCGTATCTTCTAACTCTGCAGTCGTCGATGCTTCTTCGATCGAAATCGTAGAGAAAAAGTTGACGCTTGATGCTGGTTCTGAAGCTGGAACTGCAATCATCACTGCAATCATGCCTGGCGGTAAGACAGCTCAATTCTCAGTAACAGTTGAAGCAACTGCTGCTGTGAAGACGGTCGTACTTTCAGCTCCAACGGCATTGCTTGCTGATGAAGAAACAGCTTCACTTGACCTCGTTGCTTACGATCAATTCGGTCAAGTCATCGCCAACAAAGACCTCTCAGGTGTTAAATTCACTGAAGGTTTCGCAATCAACGCGAAAACTGGCAAGTTAGAAGGTGCTGTTGAAGAGAGCAGCGCATTCAAAGTGGCTGTCCTTTCAACTGAAGATAAGGAACTTGCAGCAGTAACATTCGCAGTTGAAGCGAAAGCTGTTGCGAACACAATCTCTGCAATCAACTTCGACTCACTCTTTGAGGTCGGTGCTTCTAAAGCAATCACACTTGATGATGTTTCAGTGAAAGACCAATACGGTCGTGACTTCGAACCTACATCGATCACGGTAACTGCAGTTGACGCTGAAAACGACAACTTCACAACTTCTGGTAACACATTCACAGCTGCGAAAGCTGGTAAAGAAACGTTCACTGTCAAAGTTGAAAACAGTGAAAGTGCAGTGAAAAATATCACGTTGACTGCGATTGAAGCAAAAGATATCGTTTCATACGAATTGGCTTCACTTGGCACAATCTACAACGCTGCTGATTACTCAGTTGACGCTCAATTGATGGGTAAAACTGCTGACGGTAAATCAGTCATCCTTAAAGATGACAAGATTGCGAAGTTGACTTCAAGCAACGAAGCGGTGGCAACTGTTTCTGGCGTTAAAGTAACTGGATCACTTTCTACAGATGTTGCTTCTGGAACTTCTACAATCAAGGCGTGGAGCGCTGACGGTAAACTTCTCGGATCTTCAGTTGTAACGGTTACAAACGCAACTCCTGAGTTGTACTCAATCGTCGCTAATGAACAATTTGAATCAAATGTAGCATCGGTATTCACTTCTAAAGACCAATACGGTCACGACTTCGATGAAGCGGGTACTTGGTACTTCACAAGCACAGCTGCGAACGGTGGTACTACACCTGCAACTGCTGGTACCCAAACTTTCTCAAACGCTGATACGGATGGATTTGAGCTTGAGGCTGGCGACTACGCAGTGAAGTTTGTCTCAGAAGACGGACTTACTGTTGCGACGACAACAATCTCAGTAAAATAATTGGATTTGCCGGTTTGAATAATCTGGTGTTAAATCCCTAGAGACAAGGGTTTCCTTCAAAAGTGAAGGGAACCCTTGTTTATTTTTCTAATGATTACCTTCGAGTTTGTCAGGTGGCTCTCATGTTGAACCAATGTCTTCGATAGAAGCATCGATTCGCCGTTGTTTGAGGCAGTCGCAATTACTACAGAGAAGGGTTGGCTTCAATGACGATCTACTTTGGATGCTGTACGGAAAGTTGTGAAAACAACCATCTGTTTTACAATCTATATCGTTTCTGGCAACGCCGAAAACGGCCTCAGATCCTTTAAGTTCAGGACTGAAGCCGTTTTGACGTTTGTTATTTATTGATCAGAGGGCACATCATGTAGCAGTGGCTCTGTTTTTACATCGGTACTTCAATTTGTCGTTTTTCGTTATTTGAGAGGGTGTACGTCACGATATAGTTTGAACCCGATCCCTTCACGCTGGCCGACCGGATTGTCGTGTTCGACTGGTCGAGCCGGATGAGCGTGAGGTAGCGTACGTCTTTCCCGGTGTTGTACGAGATGACTTGCGGGCGTGGTTTCCATTCGTAATCCTCGACGGCGACGAAACTGGTGCTGTTTCGCATCGAGGCGTTCTTCAAATTGAGCTGCATGAGCTGGATTGTACGCCCGCTCGTGTCCCCATATAGTACGTTCTGTGTCGCCATCGAGCTTCGGAGAAGTTTCAACCCTTCCGCGAGATGGAAACGTTGCACGTACTTCGCTGAGGCGGGGGAGGTGATCCGGTCGTAAACCACGAGAGTCTGCTCCCGGTCATAGACGAGCGTCCGGCGGTGTGTCGCGTCTTTACCGATCAACTGACTTTCACCGACGGAGATCAGCGTCGAACCGGTGTTGCGGACCTGGAGGATTCGACTTTTCTTCCGCATGGCTGCCGAGAGGTCGAGGTTTTCGCCTTCTCGATGAACCGTATTGTGTGCCTCGACCCCGAAGACGCTTCGACGTTCCGGTCGGTTCGTGTAACCGTAGCGTCCCGTCTCGATGATGAAGTCGCGGCCGAGTCCGTACACATCGATGCTTAAATCGTCGGCGTGCTTATGGGCGTTGCTGTGAAAACCTGCCGTCATCATGACTTGTGTCGCCTGATTGAACGCGCGTGGAGGAGAAGACCAATACTCACGCATGAAACTGAACTGATTGCTGATTCGTTTTGCAGTAAACGGCGGGCGTGTTCCGCTCTTTCCTTGGGTGACCGCATAGGTGAGTTCGGGGAAATCTCCGATATGCGGGATGATTGACGTGGAGCGCTTGCTCCCTGACGTGTCCCCGAAAATCGGCAGCGTCCCGTTCGGTTTTACCATGTAAGTCAATTGTTTGGGCATCTGTTCAACCCGCTCCATACTTGCCGGCAGGGAGAAACGGTTACTGTCTGCCCAGATGACGAACCGGTCCAGCACGCTGTACATATAGGCCTGATAACCGGGGGAATGCTCTAAATGAACGGCGTCGGATGTGATGCTATGACGGATTTGTTTATCGAGCCGACGGGTGGCGAGTGTTTGCCACCAGGTGCTGCGATCAAATTGTGGGAATGTCTGGGCAATCGCGGTCAAAGCCATGTCCTGGAAAATCCCGTGATTATGGTAAGTCTTATAAAATCCTGAGGTCGCCAACAAGGTGCCGTGGTCATGGATCGTCCGCAACATCAACCCGGTAAATGCCGTGTCTTTATACAAGGATGAAGATTTATAGGACTCCCAAAAATTCAACAAATGGAACGTTCGAATGGCGGTGCCGTGGTCATTATATGCCCAACGGTTCTGTTTATAAGTATTCATCGGGTGCGCTTTCGTCCAGCTTTTAACGACACGCATCCCGTATTTTAAATAGGCTGTATCGCCCGTATCATCATACGCTTGCGTTAATTGATTCAACACCGTCAAATAGTGGATTTGAAACGGATAGGAGTTGCTCGGCGTACTTGGGATATCCGTATGCCAGTTGAACGTGTCGATGTTTTTGACAATCAGTTGATTCGGTGCAGACGGGATGTACCAGTCTCCACGAATGGCACGGTCGGCGTATTGGATCGCTTTCGATGATGGCAGACGCTCGTACTCATACGGTACGTGGGGAGCCTTCTGTTTCATATATTCGTGAGTGAGCCGCTGCATCCCACTCGACTTCAAGCTCGTTTCGGACAAAGGTTCTACGAACAGGAGCTTTGCCTGGCTTTTCTTTATGTAAATCGTTCGATCACCAGTTACTGCGACATAATACCAGCCCGATGTACTGATCGCCTTGTACCGTTTTGTCGTCGGATAGGAGGTGACTGCGGTCAATTTATGATTTTTCACCTCGTAAACCGTCGCATTCGGGATGGACCGGATATGAAAATGGTTTGTGGAAGCATGAACTGATCCTTCAAGGGTAACGAAACTCCATATACCGCTCAAGAAAAGGATGAGAACCATTCGTTTCATAGCTACACCTCACTAGAATTAGATTTACTTCTTTTTCAAAGTATACCATGAGAAGAATATATTTCCTTAAACTCGAAAAAGTTGGTCGTTTTCAGTGATGCCCGTAACACGCTGCTCAGGTCTTTGCATTTCGAATATTGGATCTACCGCCCGCTCCGTCCAGACCTGACTTTGAGAAGCGGTGCGATGTGGACTGATATTGGCGAATCATTAAGTAATAGACAGCGCCTCTTGATTTCCACCTTTTTCTAAGTTAGAATTTTCAAATATGAATACTTACAAATGAGGGAACGAATGGAATATTCAATTACAAAACAACTCGTCGCACAAATCAGTGACTCGGTCCTGTCGCGGGGGGCTTCAGATTGGGAAGTCGTCATCTCGAAAGGGACGATGCTGAAGCGATGGAGGGGTAGACAAATCGTATCAGACGGCTATTTGGCGGTCACCCGAACAGGCCGTGTCATTCGACCTTTTAAAGGATACTATGTCGTTCGTCTTCAAGACAGGCAAGTATTGGTGAAAAGGAGTGATGCCATGCTCGTCATGACGCATCCTTTTACAAAGACGAGACTGTCGGACAAGATGGACCAGGTGCTCATTCATGACTATATCCATCAAAAACGTTTACTTGCCCCGTATGTGTACGAACGATTAACAAACGAACAGGCGGTGCGGTTTGCCGATCAGGCACTTGAAGGAAAATGGTACATCCCGGCGGCGCGGCAGGCGCTGGAAGTAGAGGACGTAGAGGGATTTAATTGTGCCGTCACAGTGAATGAAGCGAAAAACAACTCGTTTCGGCTTCAACTCCATTACTTGACGGTCGTCAACCAACTGACGCGTGCTTACGGGGTAACAAACGAGGAAGCGTATTTGGACTATGCACTCACTGTGATCCTTCGTTGGACGGCAAAGCATCCGGTATCCATGCAGCAACACAATCAGGACGCCTATCACGAGCACGGGACAGCGATTCGGGTCTTTCACCTGATTGGGTTTATTGAAGCGTTTCGACAGTCTTCACGTTGGCACGACCATGAGGTGACTGGGCGACTGCTGAAAGTCGTTTACGATCATGCGGTCCTGCTGTCGACAGCGGATTTTTACCGTCCCCGTCACAACCACGGCCTGTTTCAGGATATGGCACTTTTCGCGATTGCGTCTCACTTTCCTGAATTTGACCGAAGTGAGGAATGGGAACGGATTGCGCGTGCCCGGTTTGAGGACCAACTTGCATCCTGTTTATCGGAAGATGGCACGCACCTCGAACATTCTCCTGGATACCACGTTTACGTTTACCGTACGCTGACCGGCTTCAGTGAATGGGCGCACATCAACGGCTTCGAGTTACCCGAACAGTTTGAGCGAATTCATCAAATGCCGGGACGTCTCTTGCATCTGGTGAAACCGAATCGAACCCTTCCGATGCTCGGGGATACAGGGGGACAGATTCGTGGACTGGATTTAATACCGGACATGGCGTCACATCCTGATCTCGCGTATGCGGTGAGCGGGGGGCAGTATGGTGTATGTCCGACTGAACGGATGATGAATTTGGGATCGCAGTATGCAGTCATGCGTGAATATTGGCAACACCCAAAGCGTCCGATGCGCGATGCGACACACCTCGTCATGACAGCCGGTTATCACGGGAGTGCTCATAAACATGCGGATGACTTAAGCCTGGAGTTATACGGGTTAGGACGTGACTTTATCGTCGAGACGGGGCGGTATGGTTATGCCGATTGTTCAGAACGCGCACAGGCGTTACGGGTCGCTGCTCACAATACGGTGCACCGACTCGGAGATGAGCTTGACCTGGCTGTCGAGTTTGTCGGGGAGAGTGGGATTTTGTCGGTGGAAGAGGCGGGGAAGGCGATGGTCGCGACCGGTATGAGTCGATTAATTGGGAAAGGCGCGATTCATACACGTACCATCGCTTATGATCAGGCGCGTACCCTTGTGGTTTACGATCAGGTCAAATCACCCGAAGCGGATTTGTTTGTTCAACGCTTCCATCTTGCACCGGACCTTCGGCTCGTTCGAGGGTCATGTGAAGAACAGGACGTTCGGTTCGGTGATGACTCTGGACGGACTATTCAAATTGTTCAGCTGTTCCGTGAAGAAGAATCGCATATGTCAATAGAAGAGAGTCACATCTCAATCCGGGACTTCCAGTGGATTCCGCGCCGTCAAGTCGCTTCTATTGAATATGGAGATGAGATTCGGTATTTGACATTGATTCGCCTTGACCGGACCGGGAAAGCAGTCGTCGATACGCAAGTCAAACGATTGTCTGATTGTTATGAGGTCTCTTACTGGCTAGAAGGAGGGACAAGGCATCGGATTTGTGTTCCGTTGAACGAATAGGGGATAAAAGGGCATGCACTTTTTTATCATCAACTCACTGGAATTTTTTTGTATGTAAAAAGTCTGTAAAAAGTTAAAAAAATTAAACTTATGATTGTTAATTGTTTCAATATCCGTTACGTTAGAACTAGAGCGGATTGTACATATGGGGGAAGAATGAACGACTTTGGGGCAATTGAATCAAAAATGGAGTCGAACAGTGTAAGCGCTTTCTTCAATATGTCCTCTTCGCAAATTCGAAAGGGGAACTGGACATGGCAAAGAAAAGAACACGCAAGTTGTATACAGCGCTCGCAGTAGCCGCTGTATCGACGGCATCACTCACACCTGCTGTTGTAACGGAGGCGGCATCGAAAGTACCGGTTGTAAAAGCGAAATCAGCGTATGTTTATAGTGGGGATTTGGACAAGACGTTAGATGATACATACATGGGAGCTCCGATCCATTGGTACAAATCAGGTGTCGATATGGAGAAATTAGGGACTTTCCAAACGGTTCGCGGTGTTGTAAAAGGGATGGGGAAATACATCGAAAAACGTGTTCGTGTACTTGACCATCCGATTGAAATCATTCCTCCATCTGAGCCACTCGTCTTCAAACAAGGTAAACCGGCTCTTCGTATTTTGATGCAGGAAGTTCGGTTTGCGAGTGGGACATATACGAAAGCTGTTCGTTGGAGCGGTATTCATACGGATGAAGTCGGCGAATTTGTCGCGACGGCTACATACACAAACCGTGGCAAAACCGTCACTGTTGAAGTGCCGTACACGGTCGAAGGATATAAACTCTCGCTCATGCACACAAACGATACGCACGCTGCATTGAAATATGCACCAAACCGTGCGACAGCGATCAAGCAAGTGCGTGCTGAAAATCCGGATACCCTCTTGATCGATGCAGGGGACGTCTTCTCAGGGTCGCTTTACTTCAATGAGTTCAAAGGCCAAGCGGACCTTAAATTGATGAACTACATGAAGTATGACTTGATGGTACCAGGGAACCACGAGTTTGACCTCGGCGAAGCAGATGGAAACGATGAGCTTGCAGATTTCGTCAAATATGCGAACTTCCCGTTCGTCAGCTCGAACGTAGATTACTCGAGCGACCAGTATATGAACAGCCTCTTCCGCGACCAAACGACAGAGAAGCCTTATAATGGCCGACTGTACGAAGGTGTCATCAAAGTTGTAGACGGGAAGAAAATCGGATTCTTCGGTTTGACAACGGAAGAAACCGCAACGATTTCTAGCCCGGGTCCAGTTCAGTTCCAAAACTACATTGAAGAAGCGAAAAAAGCGGTTGAGACGTTCGAAGCGATGGGTGTCCATCAAATCGTTGCCGTCACGCACATCGGCTTCAATGACAACCCGAACGTGGATAACGACTTGTTGCTTGCAGAACACGTGGACGGCATCGACGTCATCGTCGGTGGACACTCGCACACACGTCTTACGGCACCGGTCGTTATCACAGAAGGCAAAACAGAGCCGACGGTCATCGTTCAGGCAGACCAATACAGCCAATTCCTTGGGACGCTTGATGTCGAGTTCGACAAAGACGGAAAAGTTATCAAGCACGCAGGTAGCTTGATTGACGTTCGTGGTCTCCAGCCAGATCCTTATGCGGTCAACCTTCTTGCACCATTTAAAGAAGTGGTTGATAAGATCAGCAATGACCCAATCGGCGTCTCGCTCTTAGCACCACTCGAAAACCCGCGTGACGAAGGTGATGTCAACGCACCAAGCGTACGTAAAAACGAAACACCGCTCGGTAACTTGATCACAGACGGTATGTTCGAGAAAGCACTTGAATATGATGCAAATGTCATCGGTGCTGTTCAAAACGGTGGCGGGATCCGTGCGGCCATCGATGCAGGAGACGTGACGACTGGTGAAGTGTTGACGACCCTTCCGTTCGGTAACACGCTTGCCATCATGGACTTGAAAGGTAGCGAGTTGCTCGCAGCATTCGAGCGTAGCGTCAGCGTTTACCCAATCGAAAGCGGTGGCTTCCTCCACGTATCTGGATTCAAAGTATTGTTCGACAGTTCGAAACCGGCTGGCGAACGCATCGTCGAAGTAACGTATGACGGCGACAAGAAGATCGACCCGAACGCAATGTATAAAGTGGCGACGAACTATTACACAGCTCAAGGTGGCGACAACTACCAAGAGTTCAAAGCTGCATTCGAAGATGCACGCGTAACGGACCTCGGTCTCATCGACTGGGAGAACTTCCGTGATCACTTGATCAGCCTTGGAAATAACATCGACCCACAAGTAGAAGGACGCATCGTAGACGTAAACGTTGCCCCATAATGAAAAAACACGCGCCATACACTTGGCGCGTGTTTTTTTTGTCGTTTTCGGGAAGAATCAAACCGTTGCGGTTGAGCGAATTGCGACCGGCATATAACTCTGTTAAGATACGGGAAGATAAAGAAATAATGACTACTTAAAAAAGGTGGAGCGGACGTATGGATGTAAAAACGACGTTGCGGGATGTGCAGGCGCACATCGCGTGGTTGAAAGAAGAGAAAGAACGGCTGAATCGAAATGAGGCACTCACCGGTGATGACCTGATTGCCCTAGACGAATTGCCTTCTTTGTCGAGACAGGCACAACGCCTGCGTCTTGACGACAAATTGTTCGCCGAGCAACAAGAAAAGTTGACAGAAGAACTCGAGGCAGCTCGCGCCCGTTTCCCGAAGGTGGAAGCGAGAGGGAGCAAGTCAAACGGTACCCGTTTTTATGAGAAAGCAAATGTTCATGTCGCTTTCGTCGGACCGACGAAGCGGGCGGCAGAGCTTGATCGTCTTTGTCATGTCCACTTGTTTGACAATGTGACAGGATTTTTAGAGATCGAGGCGACACATCACCTCGACTTTCTTTTGATTTCAGCTGCACTCGTGAAAGATGAGACAACGGCATTCCATCATATGGGAACACCGCGCTCGCATTCACGCCATTGGCTCGGCAACTTAATTCGTAAAGCTCGACAAAAAGATATTCGTGTCGTTTTCGAAACCACGCTCGACACGAACCACTTCGATCGTTTTTCCTCTCTGGCTGCTCAATGTGACTATATTTTCACTGCGAATGAAGAACGTGTAAACGATTATATAGAAGAGGCCGGGCATGAGCGTGTCTTTGTCATTCGCCCCGGTGTCGATCCGATCCGCTTTAACCCAATCGGGATGACGAAGCAACAAGCAGATCGCGTCGTCGCCACGAATGACTTCCCGGTCCGCCGTTTCTCAAAAGATTTGGAAACGCTGGCGAAAGGTGTGCTTGATGCAGATAAGCCACTTTATGTAGTGCGTGAGGCGGATGAACAAACAGTTTCTCTAGCCCCGGCATCGCTTCGAGATGCTTTGGTCCATGGGTCAACCGAGGACATCGAAGAGCTCAAAGCATCGTCAAACTGGATCCTTCATGTCAATGAGGTGAAAAATAGTCCGTCGATGAGTGCCCAGGCCATTTATGATGCACAGGCACGAGGGAACCTGGTCTTAACGAATTACAACGTCGCTGTGAACAACGACTTCCCGAACGTGTTTATCGCTACGAGTGCGCTTGATGCGAAAGGGATTTTAGAGATGTTCCAAACGGATGAAGCGCGCCTTGAACACCAGCTGTCAGGCGTACGAAACATCTTCTCGAACCATACGATCTATGACCGGTTCAGTGAGATGTTGTTTGCGCTCGGAATCAACCGTGAGATTCGCCGTGAAGTTCTCGTCGTCGGACGAGGGGATGAGGCCACGCTGAACGAACAGTTCGAACGACAGTCTTATCCATACAAACGCTTTGTACTGGAGTCTGAGTTAAAAGAAGAAGACCTCGAAGATATCGATTTTGTGACGGTGTTCGATGATCGCTATCATTATTTAGACTACTATGTAGAGGATCTGATCAATGCCTTTAAATATACGGATACGCCGTTCGTCACGAAAGGCAAGGCGGGGGCTGAACACGAATTCGTTGATGGCTACGAGGATGTTGCGCTCACGGTCTTTGCCTCCGATGTGTTTACGCTTGAACTTTTAAACGGCCAGGCGGTTGTCGAAGGAACAGGCTATGCAATCGACCGGTTCGAACTGCTTTCAGCAGAGGACACACTCGTTCCGAATCCACCGGGGGATTACGCACTATCGATGATTGTTCCGATTTATAACAATGGTCGTTATTTGTATAACAAATGCTTCTCGAGCCTGCTCCGTAGCTCGATTTTTGAAGACATGGAAATCTGGCTCGTCGATGACGGTTCGACCGAACGTGAAACAACCGGCTATATCGAACGTCTCGTCCGGAAGTACCCGAATGTGTATACGTACTCGTTCAATGATGGCGGAAGCGGGAGCGCCTCGCGTCCTCGTAACAAAGGGGTCGAACTCGCGACCACGCCGTATATCGCCTTCCTTGACCCGGATAATGAAGCCGTCAACGATGGGTATGCCGCCCTATATCAAATTATGAAAGATGATGAAACACTCGACCTTACAGTCGGAAGCATGTTGAAGCTTGCCGCAAATGAAGCGATGATTGAGTTGAATGACCTCGAACCGGGAGGGGTACGGGTATTAGAAGACCCACGTAGCTATCTGCTCGAACACCACTTCAAGGTTCAAAGTATCCAAACGATGGTCATCCGCAAAGACTTCCTGCAACAGAATAACTTGGAGCAAGTCATCGGGGCAGTCGGACAAGACTCGCTCTTCTTCCAGGAGATGTTCCTCAATGCAAAACGGGTTGCGTTACTTGATTTGACGATTCACGATTACTATGCGGCCGTTGCCGGGTCAACTGTGAACACGATCACGAAGAAATACTTCATGAAGTGTGTCATCCGTGAGACGGCGCGTGCTAAAGCGTTTGCCCGGGAAGGGGTACTGGATGAGTATCGTGACACACGATTCGAGCGCTTTTTCTCGATGTGGTATCTCGTCTTCTTACGTCGAAGCAAGCCTGAAGAGTTTTTCGAGAATGCGGAACAGCTCTATCAAATCGTTGAGCAATACCGTCCAATTGAATTGAAGTCGCCAATCGTTCGACAGTTCGTCGACTTGTATGAGGCAGGGCAAAAACAGGAATTGAAGCGTCTCTATTTTGACGCATACTTGTGAGGTGAGAGCATGAGCAGTGAGCTTGAAAAAGAAATTGGTCTATTAAAGCAGCGGGTCAAGCAACAAGATGAAGAGATTCGTCATTTAAAGCATGATGAGCGGATGCTTCGTCAAAAACATCGTCGACTCGTCCAAAAATATGGTGATTTATTGTATACGTTCGAATGGACGGCCAAGACGATTGAACAAAAAGAACGCGCCATACAGGATGCAAACAAAAAGTATGATGCGTTGAATCACAAGTACCGCCGTCTCGTGAATTCAAAAGCCGGAAAAGCGATTTTGAAAGCGCAGGCTGTCGCAAGACGCATTCGCAAATAAATGACATGATTCGATGAAATCGATGATTTGGAGGATATGAGGATGGATTGGCAGAAAAAAGCACGTCGCGCCGCTTACCTTGGGGTACAACGGTCGAAGCGACTTGGGCGTAAAGTGTTGAACAAACGTCCTAAACGATCACATACGTTGCGAGAAGTCGTACCGAACTGGTATGCACGTTCCCCTTACGTACACGTAGAAGGAACAGACCTTGTTTTCTCAGGAGACGAACCGGTCACATTAACGTACCGTCCGAATGCAAATTCAGATATCATCTCGGCGAGCGACCTGGTCGCGTCAGGCGACAAGACATTCACCGTAACGATGCGTGTCAAGTCACGCGAGGGACTGCTCCCGACGCTACGTCTCGAAATCGTCCGAAAAGGTGGCCGTCAGCGTTTCGTGACGGTACATGACGGTGATCAGGTGGATGTGACGCTCGGGATGGGTGAACAAATCGTCCGGGCACACCTAGAGGTCGAAGGGAGCGGGGCGTTCAGTCTTGTCGAGCTTATGCTCGGCCAGCGCTCTCTTTGGACGGTAGAAGGTACGGCGGCGAACGTGTCTCTTGATGCGTTTGACTTCTTGTATCCGCTCACCTCCACGTCGCTTCGTTCGCTCAAACCGCAAAGCGAGGTCGCGCACTTTGAAGGCGAAACCCTCGTCGTCAAGGCAGAAGGCAATCAATATACCCATTACGGTGTCGATGAAGTCGCGTTGCCGAACGTGGACACTGACCGGGGTATTGACTTTGAAACAGGGGACATGGACGACGATTTATATCGTTTCTATCTAAAAGGAGACCGGACGGGAACGGCCGACGCGTCCCTTTTTGTGGCGACCTACACGAAGTCGGGTCAGGATCGTCTGATCGAAGTACCGCTCGGCTTGAGCGGGATCGTCCGCATCGCCCCATCGCATTCATCCATCCGTTATTTCGTACGGGTGAACGGTGCCGGCTCGCTTGAGAACCTTCATATCGGAATGATTCGGGAGAAGAGCGTACGACGTGAGGACTTGTTGTCACTCAAACCGGACATGTGGACAATCCCAGCGCCAGACCTGATCAAATTGAAGAGCCGCGACGACCAACTCGTCGTCGATTTGAAAGGGAAGGATGATCAGCGCCGTTATATCTCCTATGCCGAGATGAACAACAGCTTCAAACTGCTTCCGACTGAGTTCCCTTACGAGGTGAAGGCGAACAGCCGTTACCGCGTCACGCTTGACGGTGTGGCAGATGAAGGGGCGAACGTCGTCCTCTATATCATCGCCTACTCGGCGACAGAGCGTCAGATCATGCAGCAGGTTCAAATCGGAAGCGAGAAAGTGTTCTACTTCGATCGCGGGATCCGCTTCCTTCGCTTTGCTCTCCGAGTCGACGGAATCGGAGAGGCCCGGATCGATCGGATCCGTGTCGCTGAAGAGCTCGTCAGTGACGGGACTGAAAATCCGACTTGGGTCGACGTCCGGGAAGCACGCTTCTTCGCACCAAAACCACGTGAGCTCCACGAATTGAAAGTGGCTGCCATCTTCGATGAGTTCACGATGGCCTCTTATAAACCGGAGTGTCAGCTCATCACGTTCACTCCGGACAATTGGAAGACCGTGCTGCTTGATGAACAGCCGGACGTTCTCATCGTCGAATCGGCGTGGAAAGGTAACGGCGGTTCGTGGGAGAAGAAAGTCGTCAAATACGGTACAAACACTTGGGAAGAGCTGGACGCTCTTCTGGCGTGGTGCCGTTACCATAATGTCCCGACCGTCTTCTGGAACAAGGAAGACCCGATCCATTACGACCGCTTCATCGAGACCGCGAAACGGTTTGATTACGTGTACACGACCGATTTGAACCGTGTCCCTTCCTATAAGGAAGATTGCGGACATGACCGGGTCGACGCGTTACCGTTCGCGGCACAGCCGAAAGAGCATAACCCGATTCGCCTGCCTGGCACGCGTGAGCCGTATGCCTGCTTCGCCGGATCTTATTATGCGAACCGTCACGAATCAAGGAAAGCAGACATGGACCGTTTGTTCGCTGCGGCGGACAAATACGGACTCGCCATTTATGACCGCAACTACGCGGTCAACCAACGTGGCGAGAGCGACCAGCTGCAATTCCCGGAACAGTTCCGTCACGCGATTCGCGGCAGTTTGAAATATAATCAGATTGCAAAAGCGTATAAAGGGTATAAAGTGATGTTGAACGTGAACTCGGTCAACGATTCACCGACAATGTTCTCACGCCGTGTTTTCGAAGGTCTTGCCTGCGCAACACCGGTCGTCAGTACCCGTTCGGTCGGAGTCGATGCGATGCTTGGGGAGTATGTGTTCCTCGACGACGGCTCGTCGGACTTGGATGAGACGTTCCGTCGCCTGATGACAGATGACTCGTTCTACGAAGACATTGCGATGCGAGGAATGCGACACGTGTTGACGTATCACACGTACACGCAACGTCTGGCAAAAATCATTCAGGATGTAGGAATCCCGTACCGGGTCGACCATGAGAAGATCGCAGTCGTTGCGTTCATCAAATCGCGCGAAGAGGCAGAACGTGTTGTCGCTCAATTCGAGGCGCAAGCTTACGAACACAAGCACTTGATCCTCTTCCTCGACAAGTTCGAAGACCATATCGATGTGTATAATACGTACAACACGCCATCGGTCTCGACTTATATGCGCAGTTATTTGACGCATTACACGTCCTTCACGGAAATCGTCGAGTCATACGATTGGGTCGCACACCTCAAGGCTGACGATTACTACGGTCCGAACTACTTGAGTGACTATTTGCTCGCGGCACGCTACGCCGAAGCGGACATTTTGACGAAAGAGGATTATTACTCGTATGAAGGGGAGCTCGTCAAACACGATCACGATGAATCGTATCGTTACGTCTTTGACGCGACACCATCACGCTCGATCGTCAAACCGACGGCACTCCGTTTCTATACGGTCGATGAGGCACTCTACTTGTTCGAGCAGGATGACAGTCTGAAGGAGCTTGCCCGGTCTGGAAAACGCATTTTCAGTGTCGATCCGTATCAATACGTGAAAGCCGGTGCCGCAATGGATGAAGCGGCCCGCCAGGAGGTAACGTTATGACGCAACAATCACTTCGTATCCTTGTCTACGGAGACGTTAATTTGAATTTGATCGATGGCTCGGCGATTTGGCTCACATCGGTCGTTCACATGTTGAACCAGGACCCGAACATCGAGGTCGATGTTTTGCTCAAGCGTTCAATCGTCAAACCCGAAGTGACAGCCTCCATCAAAAAACTCGACCGTGTCCATTTCATCGATGTCTTCAGTGAAGACTCTCCGAAGAAAAACGAGCCGTATTATGAGAAGAAAGTGCTTCAACCAGAAGAAGCGGCCCAACTCATTCACGAGCTCGTCGAGACGAACGGGTATGATATGGCGTTCATTCGCGGTTTCCAGTTGGCTCACGCATTGACAGAGTATGAAGACACGATGAAGAAGACGTGGACGTATCTCACAGACTTCACGCACGATTCTTCTGCGGCATCGCAAGAGGAGCTGGCCCGTTTGAAAAAAATCGCGGACCGTTCTGCACGGATGCTCTGTCAGACGGCCGAGATGAAGGCGTACTTCGAGACGTTTTTACAGACGCCGAAGCCGTTCCTCATCTTGAACCCGATGATTCCGAACATGCGCGAAGAAGCGCCGGCGTTCAAACGTCAGGGGAAACGCCTCGTGTATACAGGGAAGTTTGCGCCACTTTGGTACTCGGCTGAGATACTCGATGCCCTTCAAAAGGTACGGACGCGGATGACGGATGTCGAGTTGAAGGTCGCGGGTGACAAGTTTAACCAGGACCCGAACAATCCGAATTTCCGGAAAGAAGTGACACATCGTCTGCAACATGATGAAGGGGTGCACTGGTTGAAAGGGATTCCCCGGTCAGAGGTTGAGACGCTGATTGAAGAGAGCGACCTTGGCATTTCGTGGCGTCATCCGGATCTGGATGACAGTCTCGAACTCTCGACGAAACTCCTTGAGTACGGGGCGCTCGGAAAACCGGTTCTCCTCAACCGTAACAAGATGCACGAAATGCTTCTTGGGTCGAGTTACCCGCTCTTCGTCAACTCGGAAGAAGAGTTCATCGAAAAAGTCGAGCTCGCCTTTACGCATCCGGCGATTTACCGGGATGCGGCGGAACGCTTGTACAACATGGCGAAAAACTATACGTTCGCAAGCACGTTCTCTCGTCTCCGCGACGCAATTTGGGAGATGCGCAAGACGACCATCTTGTTTGCAGGACATGATTTGAAGTTTATCCGCATGTTCATGGAGCGTTTTGAAGCGGACCCGGGCTATCGCGTCATTGTGGACGAATGGGACGGACACAAGATTCATGATGTGAATCACAGTAAAGACTGTCTTGCTCAGGCGGACATCATCTTCTGTGAGTGGGGACTCGGTAATGCCGTTTGGTACTCACAGCACAAGTTGCCACATCAGCGACTGATTGTCCGGATTCATCGGCAGGAGAAAGAGACGCCGTTCCCTCGGGAATACGCACTCGATAACATCGACCGGATCATTCTCGTGTCACCGTATATGTTAGAAGAGATGAATCGACTGTTCGCGATTCCGCGCCATCAGATGACGGTGATCTATAATGCGGTTGATGCAGAGAAGCTGGATCGACCGAAGCAAGAACAGGATTTGACGTTCCATCTCGGCATGATTGGCATGAATCCGAAGCTGAAACGTCCTGACCTTGCACTGGACGTCTTAGAGCGGTTGCTTGAGACGGACGACCGTTATCATCTCTATTTCAAAGGGCATCATCCAAAAGATGTGTACTGGATTGGGAAGCGGGAAGAGGAAAGTGCTTATTATGAGGCGCTCCTGAAGCGAATCGAGGAGTCGAAGCTTCGGGATCACGTCCATTTCGACGGACATGGAAGCGATGTCGACACATGGCTCCAAAAAATCGGGTTTGTCTTCTCGACGAGTGACCTGGAAAGCTTCCACCTTGCGCCGGCTGAAGCGATGGCATCGGGGTCTTACCCGCTGATTCGTCACTGGACAGGGGCCGAGACGATTTATCCGGATGAGTTGCTTGTCGAGGATCCAATGGAATTCGTCGACACGATTCTCTCTTATAAAGAAGATTCGAAGCGATTGATTGAAGATGCCCGGACGCATCAACAGTACGCCCGCAAGCATTTCGCACTCGATCGTCTCTATAAAGAGATGGAGCAAATCATCTTAGGAAAAACGCACGAACAATTTGCGAAGACATTGTCATGAAAATGTAATTGCACCAAAGAATTGTTCAAGAGTATAATGAGTATTGTTTTATTATCGAATGTGAAATAAAATGATGGACAATGCGCTGTTTAAAAAGCGCATCAAAACATTTGGAGGTTACGACACAATGAAAGTATGTACAGTAGGTCTTGGATATATCGGATTACCGACATCGGCTGTCTTTGCGAACTATGGCGTCGACGTCGTCGGAGTCGATATTTCACAACATGTTGTTGATAAATTGAACCGTGGTGAAATCCACATTGAAGAGCCAGGTCTCGGCGAAATGGTCGCAGACGTCGTGGCAAAAGGGAAGTTCCGTGCATCACTCACACCTGAGAAAGCAGATGCATTCATCATCGCCGTCCCAACACCAAACAATGCGGACGAGCATAAATCTTGTGACTTGACGTACGTCTTGGACGCGACACGCAAAGTGTTGCCGTTCGTTGAAAAAGGCAACGTCATCATCGTCGAGTCGACAATCGCACCACGTACGATGGACGACTTCGTCAAGCCGCTCGTTGAAGAAGCTGGCTTCGTCGTTGGTGAGGACATCTTCCTCGTTCACTGCCCAGAGCGCGTATTGCCTGGACAAATCCTTCATGAGCTCGTACACAACAACCGCATCGTCGGTGGGATCACGACAGAATGTGCAGAAGCAGGCGCACGCGTCTACGGCACATTCGTTGAAGGTGAGATCGTGAAAACGGATGCGAAGACGGCAGAAATGTCAAAACTCATGGAAAACACGTTCCGTGACGTCAACATCGCACTCGCGAACGAACTTGCAAAAGTATGTAACGACCTTGACATCAACGTCCTTGACGTCATCGAGATGGCGAACAAGCACCCACGTGTCAACTTGCACAGCCCGGGTCCTGGTGTCGGTGGACACTGCCTCGCGGTTGACCCATACTTCATCGTCGCGAAGTCACCTGAGCTCGCGAAGATCATCAACTTGTCACGTGAGACGAACGTCTCGATGCCACACTACGTCGCAGACAACGTTCAAAAGTTGACTGCTGGAATCGAAGACGCGAAAGTCGCGGTCTTTGGTGTGACATACAAAGGAAACGTCGACGACATGCGTGAGAGCCCAGCGGTTGAAATCGCTGAAATCTTGCTCGACCGTGGTGTGAACATCTCGGTTCACGATGCACACGTCGAGAAGTCGACATCTAGCCGTTTCGAGCTCGTCTCGAAAGAAGAAGCGATCAAAGATGCGGACCTCGTCCTCGTTCTCGTTGACCACAATGAGTTCAAAGCGCTTGATTTCGCGGAGCTTCAGGCGTCAATGCGTCGTCCGATGATCTTCGACACACGCAACATCGTCAAAGCGAGCGGTGAAGACGTGGCAGTCGTCAACTACGGTAACCTTTACAAATATACAAAGGAAACGAATCTCGTTCTTTGATTCAGGTGAATGAACATGTTTAAATCCGCGAAAGCTATTCTTTCAGAGCTAAAGTCGAGTCTCTACTTGATTTTCCGTCTCGCCACGTACGAGACGAAAAGTAACAACTCGATGCAGTACCTCGGATTTTTATGGGAGTTCGTCACACCGTTATTGCAGATTGGAGTTTATTGGTTCGTATTTGGATTTGGTATTCGAAGCGGCAGGCCGATTGATGGCGTGCCGTTTCTGCCATGGTTGGTCGCCGGGATTGTCGTCTGGTTCTTTATTGCCGCGGCAATCACCTCGACGGCCCGGTCCGTGTATTCAAAAATTGGCATGGTCTCCAAAATGAGCTTCCCAATCTCGACGATTCCGGCATACGTCCTGCTCGCGCTCTTCTACCGCCACGTGGCGTTGGTCGGCGTATCGTTTATTTTAATGTGGGCGTTCGGATTCCCGATGGGGCTGCATTCGCTTTGGTTTATTTATTTAGCGTTTAGTGCACTGGCACTACTCTATTCACTTGCCTTGATCACATCCGCGCTTACGACAATCGTGCGCGATATTCAAAACCTGCTCCAGTCGATGATGCGGATGTTGATGTATTTGACACCAATTTTTTGGGTGCCGCCGGCGAAGCTCGCGAATATCCTTCAAGTCAATCCACTTTACTACTTAGTCGAAGGATATCGGTCTATGTTCCTCGGGACAGACTGGTTGGCGACTAACTGGGCTTACGGCCTCTATTATTGGGCCATCGTCCTCGTTCTCTTCTTCGTCGGGTCGATGATTCACTTACGATTCCGTCGACACTTCATCGATTATATTTGAGGAGGACATTATGTATCAGGTTAAATTCGAAAACGTATCGAAGCGATATACCCTATACAACAAGCCGACCGATAAGCTGAAGGAAATTTTCTTCAGCAAGGCGGGAGGCAAACAGTTTTATGCACTTCGGAATGTCTCGTTTGAAGTGCCGCCAGGAGAGGTAGTAGGGATTATTGGAATCAACGGGTCCGGAAAGTCGACGATGTCGAACTTGCTTGCGGACGTCATGCCCCCGACTCATGGGAAGATTGAGCTTCACGGAAAGACGGCACTGATTGCCATCTCTTCCGGACTCAATGGGAACTTGACGGGACTCGAGAACATCGAACTCAAAGGGTTGATGCTCGGGATGACGAAGCAGGAAATCATCGATCTGACACCGACGATCATTGAGTTCGCCGATATCGGGGACTTCATTCATCAACCGGTCAAGACGTATTCGAGCGGAATGAAATCCCGTCTCGGGTTTGCGATTTCCATCAACGTTGACCCGGATATCCTGGTCATTGATGAGGCGTTGTCTGTCGGGGACCAAACGTTCACAGACAGATGTCTCACGAAAATGAACGAGTTCAAAGATCGCGGCAAGACGATTTTCTTCATCAGCCACTCGGTCTCACAGGTACGTCAGTTCTGTACACTCGGGCTCTGGCTCGAGTTTGGCGAAGTCCGTGAGTACGGTCCGGTCAATGAAGTCGTCCAGGAATACAATAAATTCTTGAAATGGTTCCGCAGTCTATCGAAAGAACAACAGGATGCGTTCAAAGCCGACAAGTTGAAACGTCGTACAACAGTCGTCGACGCAACAGAACTCGGTGAAACGTACATTCTGCCACCGCATACGGAAGAACAACTAAAAACACGTCATGCCTCGGTCTCCGTATCGAGCGATGTGACGTAAGGATTTGGGAGGAGGAAGCACGGGGATGTTATACCGTGCGAAACGACCTATGAAAAAAGTCATGACCGTCTTTGGGACGCGACCAGAAGCCATCAAAATGGCACCACTCGTACTCGAGTTGAAGAAACGTGAAGGGGTAGAACCGATTGTTGTCGTAACGGCACAGCACCGTCAAATGCTTGATCAGGTGCTTCAGTTGTTTGAGATCAAACCGGACTATGACCTCGACATCATGAAAGATAAACAAACACTTTACGATGTCACGTCACGTGTACTGAAAGGAATGGGCGAGGTCATCGCCGAAACGAAGCCGGATATCGTCCTAGTCCACGGAGACACAACGACGACATTTGCGGCGTCGCTTGCAGCTTTCTACAACCAAGTCGCTGTGGGTCACGTCGAAGCGGGTCTTCGCACGCATAACAAATACTCGCCATTCCCGGAAGAAATGAACCGCCAATTGACAGGTGTCATGGCCGACCTTCATTTCGCTCCAACCGACACGTCACGCGATAACCTCCTTCGTGAAGGGAAAAAAGAAGAGACGATTTTCGTCACAGGGAACACCGCGATCGACGCGCTTAAGACGACGGTCCGTGATGACTATGCGAGCGAATTGCTCGACAGCATCCGTTCACAAGGTCGCCGTCTCGTCATGTTGACGGCACACCGCCGTGAAAACTTGGGAGAGCCGATGCGCAACATGTTCCGTGCCGTGCGTCGCTTGATTGAAAAATATGACGACATCGAAGTCGTGTATCCAGTCCACATGAACCCGGTCGTCCGTGAACTCGCGAACGAGATTCTACACGACATCGACCGCGTTCACTTGATCGAGCCGCTTGACGTCTTTGATTTCCACAACTATGCGGCGACGTCACACTTGATTTTGACAGACTCAGGCGGCGTTCAGGAAGAAGCGCCATCACTCGGTGTACCTGTCCTCGTTCTTCGTGACACGACAGAGCGCCCGGAAGGTGTCGCAGCAGGAACGCTCAAGCTCGCGGGAATCGAAGAAGAGAACATCTTCTCGCTCGCGGACGAGCTCTTGTCTGATGAAGCAGCGTACAAAGCGATGTCACAAGCATCGAATCCTTACGGTGATGGTGAGGCGTCACGCCGAATCGTCGATGCCATCCTTGCTAACTAAATGAAAACGAATAGAGTTGTTTTGTGCCCCGCACAGCAACTCTTTTCTATATCATCCTTACATTTGGAGGTGCTTCCATGACAACGAAGCGGATTCGTCCCGCGATTTATCACTATTATCCACGCGGAACTCAAAAGAACAACTTGTCAATGCGCGAAGAAGAATACAAGACGGAAGTCACATTCTTACCACAAACATTAAAAGACTCTATTTATGTTCAATTGTTCGACTTAAAGTTTGAAATCCCACCGTCTAAAATCTTCCTGAATGATGCCAAGATGGAAGAAGGCGAAGAGATGGAAGTGAAGACGTCCATATATGTCGAAGGCGATCGCACCGTTCGACTCGAACTGTACGTCATGCAGTACTCAGATGATGAGCGATTATCGAATAAACGTTTCCCGCTCACGTTAAACCCAGGGAATAATCCGATTGAGGAAGTCGTCTTGCAAGTCGATGGGGCCAAATATTTCAAGATGTCTTATAAATACATCGTCGAAACACTCGACCCGGCCACTGTACGATTTGATGACCTCTATGTAACATTTCATTAATCGGAACAAGTCTTAAAGGAGAAAGGGACCACTCGGTATGTTATTTAGTTCCACGGTATTTTTATTTTATTTCTTACCCGTCGTGCTACTCGTTTATTTTGTGTCACCACGCTGGTTAAAAAACACAATTTTACTTTTGGCAAGTTTATTCTTCTACGCCTGGGGTGAACCGAGATTCGTCTTAATCATGCTTGCTTCGATTTTGATGAACTATGTGTTCGGGTTTATGGTCGACAAGTATCGGGACGATGCGAAGAAAATCAAATGGACGATGAGTCTCATGGTCATCGGGAACTTGGGAATGCTCGGAGTCTTCAAATATGCGAGCTTCTTCGTGGAGAACGTCAATTCGGTGTTCGGTTTCTCACTGAATGACCCGGAGATTCCACTTCCGCTCGGAATATCCTTCTTTACGTTCCAAGCGATGAGTTACGTGATCGATGTCTATCGGAATGATGGACGACTACAGAAAAACCTATTTGATTTGGCACTGTACGTCTCGTTCTTCCCGCAGTTGATTGCCGGTCCGATCGTACGCTATCAGACGGTAGCCGATGAAATTGTGGACCGTCGGGAGACGGTGGACGATTTCGTTTCGGGAATTCAACGCTTCGTCATCGGACTCGGGAAGAAAATGATCCTGGCGAACAGTTGTGGATATGTCGCAGACCAGGTATTCGGGCAATCGGCAGGTGATTTGTCGACGACGCTCGCCTGGATTGGAGTCATCGCCTATTCCCTTCAAATTTATTTTGACTTCTCAGGTTATTCGGATATGGCCATCGGTCTCGGACGGATGTTCGGTTTCCACTTCCTTGAGAACTTCAACTATCCATATATCTCGAAGTCAGTATCAGAATTTTGGCGTCGTTGGCACATCTCACTCGGGAGTTGGTTCCGTGACTACGTCTATATTCCACTCGGTGGGAACCGGAACGGGGCATGGAAGACGTATCGCAATCTGACGATCGTATGGTTACTGACCGGGGTATGGCACGGAGCGAGCTGGACGTTCATCGCGTGGGGACTTTATTACGGGGTCTTCATCATGCTGGAACGGGCATTTCTCGGAAAATGGATTGCGGCGTGGCCGGCGTGGTTCGCCCATGCGTTTACGCTCTTTATTGTCATTATCGGTTGGGTATTCTTCCGTGCCGATGACTTCACATATGCCATCGATTATCTCCAGGTCATGTTCGGGTTACATGGTGGTGAACTGTTCGACCAAACGGCCTATTTCTATATCGTGCAGTATGGAACGATTCTCGTACTTTCGATGATTGCCGCGACGCCACTGCCGAAGTATGCGGTCGCGCGTTTCATGCGTCATGAAGTGAATACGGACCGTCCTGTACTTGCGGTGAGCGCAGGGTTAGCCCGTGCGGCGTACATCTTATTCATCTTCGGAATTTCGATTTCGTATGTCGTATCGAGCACATTCAACCCATTTATTTATTTCCGGTTCTAAGGAGGGCTGACAATGGAACAACAAACCAAAAGCGATTTAGTTCGTTCAAAAAAACGACGCATCTCTTGGGTGGTCAACAGTATTCTATTGATTGGCTTCCTCGGAACACTGTTTTACGGATTGGCCGTATATGCGTTTGGGACAGAACAAGCGCGTTCTTCCAGCGAAGGGCGGATGCTTGCCCAGCGACCTGAGGCATCGGCTGAAACCATTTTAGACGGCACGTATATGGAACAATTCGAGAAGTCGGCGAACGATCAGGTTTTCGAACGCTACTTCTGGATTGAAACGCAGGCCTGGGTACAACGAAATGTGTTGCAGCAACAAATGAATAATGGGGTCATCAGCATTGATGGCGTATTATATGCACCAGCCCCGCGCGCAAGTCGTTACTCTTCACTCGGAGTGTTCTTCAAAGACTTCAAGAAAGAAATGGATGAAGCCGGGATTTCCTATTACTTTGCTTCGGCACCGAGTAAGCCGGTTTATGCAACGCGACAAAACTTATTCCCGCCGTATATCGAATCAGCGGACGGAGCAAACCGCGGCCAGCTCCATGAACGGATTGAAGAGGCGGGCATCCCGCTCATCGATTTAGAAGATACGCTCGGGGACAAGCCCGGAAAAGAAATCTATTTCAAAACCGACCACCATTGGCGTCCTGAAGGAGCATTTTTGGCATACGGTCAAATCATGGAAGCGTTGAAAGAAGAGTTTCCGGATGCGCCGGTGTTGACAATGGACGACATGGAGCAAAAATCGGTCGATGGCCCATTCTACGGGTCTCACGCGCGTGAGATCTCGATGCCATACGTCGAATCTCCAGATACATTCACTTACCTCGAGCCAAAAGGCGGCGTCACGACGACCGTGTGTCATAATGGGGATGAGGATTGTGGGCATAGCGTACTGGACAAAGATGTCTTGAAAAATCCGAAGAAGTTCACGAATTACTACAACTTGTTCATGGGTGACAACTATGCCCAGGCGAAAATCGAACAGACTGACCCGAAAAACGATTATCATATTCTTGTCTTAAAAGACTCGTATGCCAACCCGGTACTCGGTTACCTCGGTGAATCATTTGGAACGGTCTCTGCGCTCGATGTACGCTACTTCGACGATTATGACGTCAGTATTTCGGATTACGCAAAAGAGAATGATGTCGATGCTGTGGTATTCGTACACAATGACCGGATTACCGGTCTCGGTTCAATGTATCGAGCAGGTTTGTAACGCGGCAGTTTAACTTGAAAAGAAAGTAGGTAGCGATGATGAATATTTTGCTTCCGGTATTTTTCCATTCCGCAATGGGTGGTCTTCATTTACACATTTTGTCCTCAGTCAAACATGTATTACGTGAAGGACATGACGTGACTGTAGTATGTAAACCAGGCCCGTTCGCCGAAGAAGTTCGAACATTAGGTGGACAAGTCATCGAGACAGATTATTCAACCGATGATGTGAAACGTGTCATCGAGCAGGTCCGAGTTCAATCTTACGATGTGGTCTATGCCCATCCGTTCGATTCTCGTCAACTCGGACTGGCGGTGGCGGAAGCGAACCAAATTCCGTTCGTCCTTGTCATCCATGGCATGTATCACGATGATATTCAGCAATACCACCAAAGTGTATCGCGCATCATTGCTGTCTCCGAACAAATTGCTGCTTACTTAGTTGAGATTTGTCCGGAGGTCGAAGAAAAAGTACAAGTCATTACAAATGGTGTGTCGGATTCATTCGTTCCGACTGACGAATCACAACCGTCGGAACGGCTGGTTGGATTGTTCACATCACGTCTGGATGCAGACAAGCTCTTTATTTTAGACGTCTTCTTAGATGCGCTAAAAGACGAACGTGTGAAATCGTTACCGATTGATTGGATCGTCATTGGTGACGGCACACAACGCGAGAAATACGAAGCCCGGTATGAAGAAGCGCTCGCAGGAACAGGACAGAGCATGGAATGGCTCGGATGGTTGAATCAAGAAGAGTTACCACAGGCCATGCGTCGTGCGGACTTCATCATAGCGCCAGGACGTTCAGCCCTTGAAGCGATGGCTGTCGGAAAACCGACAATCGCTGTCGGAAGCAAAGGGTATCAGGGACTCGTTACACCGGAGACGTGGCAATCGATTGCGGGTACGAATTTTGGTGGTATTGGAACAAAGTATGATGGCTATACGTCTGGTCAAATCGGAGACGAGATCCTGCGATTAGTGGACGAGTCATTCAGACGTGAGATTGCATCTTTCTCTGTTAAATTAGTGGACGAACATTTCCGTGACGAGCAGTCACAACGACAATTGGTCGAACTGTTTCAGGCAGTGATGAGTGAAGGCGGTCCTGTTGTGGATTTTCATGACATGTACCCATTCCATCGTTACGAACAGTTACACTATTTCCGTTCTTCCCACTTGTTGGAAGGGAAGCTTGAAACGAAGGAAAAGCAACGTGTTAAAATCCGTGACGAACGGGACGAAGCACGTCGCAATACGAATCAAGTCAAACGTGATTTAATCGCAGCAAATCGAACGGTTCGCGAACAAGAAAAAACAATCAAAGCACTGGAAAAAGAGCTTGAAACGTTGAGACAGTCAGCGCAAGAGACCGTACAGCAACGTGATGAGTTTCAATTGAGTGCTGAAGAATTGAGATCCCAAATCGAACGTGTCAAAAAGCACCCAATCGGGAAGTTTTTTGCATGATGGAGCGGGGATAAAAAAATCCGGAGAGCCTTTGCAGGCGTCTCCGGATTTTTGATATCAATGGAAGGTAAAGCGAGCGGATCCGATAGATGACACAAGTCGTGTTGCGGCCCGCAAGCAATCCAGTTGTTTGCTGTATACACGGTTTACATCCTCGAAGTCGGAAGGGAGCTGTGCAGAGTCGAGTGGACCGTGTTGCATATAAGGCGATTCCCCTGCACCGAACGGAGTCGGGTGAATCACGAACTTATATTGTGTCGGGTCGAGCTCGATGACCTCGATCTCGGCAAATAATTGCGTGTCCCGCTTGTACAAAAAGCGGGTCGATAACCATTTTTCTGAATTCTTCACACTTCACCAGTTCCTCCCTGAAAAGTATTACCTCTCTCATCATAAAACAAATTATGGATGTTTGGAACTGAATTTTCATAGAAGCTTAAATAATTTTTACTATATTTTGAAACAGTTGTTTGGATTGTGTGCAAATTGACCGCAGTTTGAGTAAAGTGAGGACAGAGCAAATATGAAGCGAGGGGTTTGGAATGACGAAACAACAGGCGGATGGGACGTATCGATACGTCCTCGTCCTCGGGGCGAAGGTAAATGGCAAGTCCCCGTCCCGGGCACTTCGTCGGCGAATTGACGCTGCGGCATCTTACGCAAAACGGTTCCCTCATGTCGAACTGATTGCTACAGGAGGACAAGGACCGGATGAAGGAATGGCCGAGGCACTTGTGATCAAGCGTGAACTTCAGGTCCGGGGGATTGCACCGGAACGCATTCACATCGAGACGACATCGACTTCCACGTATGAAAATTATGCGCACAGTCAATTGATTTGGAAAGGCGAGCCTGGGCTTACCATCGTGACGAATGACTTTCATGTCCGGCGCGCCCGATTGATCGGCAAACTATATTTCGGACTCAAAACAGATGCCTTATATGCCTCGACGCCTTCACTTACGAGGGTGAAGTATACCGTTCGAGAGGTTCTTGCGTACGTGAAGCTTTTTATCCGTTATTTCATCTGGAGGCGGACCATCAAAAAATAGGCGTTTGCGAGAGCAAACGCCTATTTTGTCGTACATTCAATATGTTCAGTTAGCAGGTCACCGAACGCTGTTGCCCCTTCAACGTTGAGATGGACACCGTCTCCTTCGAAATAGGCCTCTTTGCCAATCGAGGACTCGTGCCAATCGATGAGGTCGACCTGGTCATGAAGTTCGCTCGCGCGTTCAAGCTTTTCATTGACCTCACTTTCCCATGGTCGCGGGACACGGGTGTTGATCAAATAAATTCGATCTGCCCGCTCAAACTTCTCAATCAATGTTTCAAGTTGTTCCATCTTGAAGGCACCGTTTGTTCCAAGGTGAAGGAAGACGACATGCCCTGGTGCGTTATACGAACCGTATTGATCGGCTACGTCCAAGGCGTCCCTCACTTGTCTGCCGATTTCTGCATCGATTTCCATGTTCGGGAATGCGTCGGCAAGATACTCGTTCAATCCGAGCATGACCGAATCCCCGATGGCGAGCGCAGGTGGACATGCCTGAGCCTCAGCAGATGCTGGCTCAGACGGTTCGACCGGTAGTTTTTCTTCTTCATCCCGTGGTGAATGGTTTTCAGAAGAATCATCTGTCGGGTGTTCCGGCTCTTTTTCATCTGGAACGTCCTGTTTGATGGCAGCAGGTACTTTGACGATTGGAATCTCTTCTTTTTCTTCCTTCGGCTCCGAGAATGCCAAAATCGTCAAGTTGCCAACGAGAACGAGCGAGAGCGCCGTGACGAGGGTCGTCGCAGCAATTCGCCCACCCGGATGTGACGCCGTAGAAACCATTTGACGAAGTGTCGCTTTGAACCCGTTCTTTCGAATCGGCGTTTCTATGAAGCGGTAAGAACCTTCTGCAATCAGGAGGGTCAACACGACTTGACTGAGCGCAAGTACCGGTTGAAACGTCCCGAGCTGTTCGAGCGGTGTCGATAGGATGATGACCGGGTAATGCCACAAATAAATCCCGTACGTACGTTGCCCAATTGCGCGCAGCCAGGTATTCCCGAAGAAACGGGACCAAATCGTCGACGGGTGGGCGCTGGCGGCGATGAGTAAGCCGGAAGCAAAGGCGATCAATAAAAAGCCACCATAGTACAAGAACCCGTCATAGGCGCTCACGTTCACCATAATGATCAGGAGCGTGAGAAGCGACAATCCACCGGCGACATTCAAAATGTGGCGACCGATCGTCGGCATCTTATGCTTGAAGGTGTCAGGCCGCCAGCCAAAGGCGAGCATGGCGCCAACGAGGAGCGCGAATAAACGGGTATCTGTCCCGTAATAGACGCGACTCGGATCTGACTCAGGCACGTAACGAAACGCCATCCATCCGGCGGATATGAACAACAGCATTGCCCCGAGCTGAAGCAATCGTTTGCGGAACGCGAGCCCGAAAAGCAACAAGAGCGGCCATACCGCATAAAACTGCTCCTCGATTGAGAGCGACCAAAGGTTTTGGAGTGGTGACGGTTTCCCAAAACTCTCAAAGTACGAGACGTCATGGAAGATGTACCACCAGTTGTTCACGTAAGCCAGTGCAGCCAGCGAATCCTGACGTACCGTCTCCAACAGTGCTTGATCAACTATCGTCACATACGACATGACGAGCGACAGCATGAGAAGAAGGGCAGGCAAGAGACGACGGAAACGGGCGATATAAAACCGCTTCAAATCAATCGTGCCGGTTTTCGTCCATTCCCGTATCAAGATGCCGGTGATCAGGTAACCGGATAGGACGAAAAAGACATCCACACCGAGGAATCCTCCCGATATGTAAGGTGCATTTAAATGATATAAAATCACGGACAGGACAGCGAACGTGCGCAAGCCGTCGAGTCCAGGCATGTAGGTCGATTTTGTATGATGCAACGGTTGCATGTCCCCACTTCCTTTCTATCTACTAAAAGTGGACATTTCCCTTTTTTTAGAATCCATTCTTCAGTATAACGAGCATCGATTGCGCAAAGGTTTCAAAAGATTAACAATCAAATATCACGTCCTACTTAAAAAACTGGACAGATGATCAGACAGGCTTGTGCACATAGAAACAGGACGAGTCGTCAAGGCGAGATGTCGTCTTAATGGTCCTGGTGTCATACGATTGATCGACAAAAAACCGTAGACGAAGGATGTCTACGGTCGAAGCGGGAACAGGTTCCTTAAATTTAGAGTGTGCCGATGATCATCCCGCCGACTACACCGACGAGTACAAGGACCCAAGGCGGGAGTTTCCAGTAAGCAATCATGACAAACAGGAAAGCGGCAAAGACGAAATCGACTGCATCGTGAATCGTACTCGTAAAGATTGGTTGATAAAAGGCTGCAACGAGGATTCCAACAACGGCGGCGTTCACCCCAACCAATGCGCCGGCCACTTTTGGATGATGACGAAGGGCGTTCCAAAAAGGGAGTGCCCCGAGAATGAGGAGGAACGCCGGTAAAAAGATGGCGAACGTCGCGAGCAGTCCACCCGGGACACCGGCAATGACCGTCCCGAGATAAGAAGCGAACGTGAAGAGCGGACCAGGTACGGCCTGGGCAGCCCCGTAACCGGCAAGGAACGCTTCTTCACTTAAAAAGCCGGCAGGCACAAGCTCGCGCTCAAGGAGCGGCAAGACGACGTGGCCGCCTCCAAAGACGAGTGCTCCCGCACGATAAAAGCTGTCAAATAACGCGACGGCCTGCAGCTCCACCGTTTCCCGTAACAGCGGTAGCACGATGAGCAAGGCGCCAAAAATCGAAAGAAGCGTCGCGCCCAGACGTTTAGAAAGTGGAAAGGCTGTCGATTGACCGGTTGAGCTCTCCGGTTTGAATAACCGGTATCCGACCAGTCCGGCGATGAGAATGACGAGTACCTGACTATAGGTGGTCTGCCATAACAGGACCGCGGCGAGAGCGAAGAAAGCGATCGTACGTGTCTTCGTGTTTGTCGTCAATTTTCCGGCCATTCCCATGACCGCATGGGCAACGATGGCAACAGCGACGACTTTCAACCCGTATAACCATCCGGCATCTGTCACATCTAAACCGGATACGAATAGGGCGAACAAGATCAAGGCGATGACGGATGGGGTGGTGAACCCGATGAATGACGTGATGCCCCCTAAAACACCGCCCCGCACGATCCCGATGCCAATCCCGACCTGTGAGCTCGCCGGTCCGGGAAGGAACTGACAAAGCGCGACGAGGTCGGCGTAGGCTTTCTCGTCCATCCATTTACGACGTCTTACATACTCCTCGTGAAAATAACCGAGATGGGCGACCGGCCCACCGAACGAGGTCAACCCGAGTCGGGTCGATACGATTAGAATTTCGAGTAACGTTTTAAGCGTCACACGTTGTGTAGTCATACCATCACTCCTTGATTTCTTTGAATAGCTCATAAGCTTTTTGACGGGCCTCTTTTAAAATGAGGAGTCCTTTCTCCGTCGTCGCATAATTCTTTCGGACATGACCGTCGACCGTCTCGTTTGTTCGAACGAGAAGACCGTCTTTCTCCATTCCATGTAAGATCGGATACAAGGTTCCGGCACTGATTTCATAGCCGTGGCCTTTTAATTCTTCGACCATCCATGCCCCATATACCGGATGTTCGGCAGCATGATGCAAAATATGAATATGAATAAAACCTAAAAAGAGCTTACGCAGGACGCGGTCTTCCAAATGAATTCACTCCTTAAAATCGAATTTCGATATCGGATTTCGAAATCAGTATAACGTGAATCAAAAACCGGAGCAACAGATGAATGTTTGGAATTGAAGCGGTCATCGAAAGGTTGTTTCGGAAAAAATAGGGAATGAAGCGAATATGCGGTAAACTAACATAGAGAGATAACGTGAAGGAGTGAACGGACGTGATGAATCAAGATCAATCTTCATACACCACGCTGTTGCGGCATATGCCACAAGGTTACGTCGAGTTCAAAGTCATTTACGACGACACTTCTGAGCCGATTGATTATGAGTTCCATGAAGTGAATCCTTCGTTTGAGAAGATCATGAAAATGAAGCGAGATCATTTTATCGGTGCACGTGTGACAGAAATGTTGAAAGACTTTGAATACAGCGAACGGGAATGGCTCGTCCAAGTCGCCCGGGTCGTGAGTGATGGGGGAACGGTGACGTTTGAGCACTTTTCACGTCGTAATAAGGCCTGGTTTGAAATGTCTGTTTTCAGCGAACGTCCCGGATATGTCACGACGACTTTTCATGACATTACACGTCATGTCCAAGAGAACAATGCCCTCAAGCAACTCGTCAACGTCTCCCATCGGTTTGTGTCGACGGGACGTGATTTACTGATTAACCAGCATTTTCTCGATCAAATTCGGGATTTCACCGGAGCGAAGGCGGTCTCACTCAACTTGATGGATGAGGATGGAGACCATTACACGACCGTTGCCTTGTCTGGAGTCGATGAGATGATTGAGAGAAGCTTGGACATTCTCGGATTTCATCCGGTTGGGAAAAAATGGCCGATTACTGCAGAAAGACGGAAATTGTACGAACAAAATAATCCGCTCCAGTTTGAGACGCTCGATCCGTTGATTGATGGAGTATTGCCGAAACGGCTCGTCCGGAATCTGATGCGCATTTTCTCGTTCGGAGAGATTGTGCTCTTTAAGATTGAAAAAGACGGCATCTTTTACGGCGATTTGACGATTGTTATGGAGAAAGACAAGCCGGCGAACCGGTTGGGGCTCGTCGAACTGTACTTGGTCCATGTCCTGGAACAATTGACAAAAGCGGATCATCAGGTGGGCGAGACGAAACAATCCATGTTTGAAGGGTTTGCTACCGTCGACCTCGAATGCATTCTCTCCCTGGAAACAAGAAGTGTACTTCATCTGAGCAAGTCTTGGGAGCGAATCCTCGGGTTCACGCTGGAAGACTTGGAGAACATGGATATACGTGAATTGGTTCACCCGGACGATGTCGAGAAGACTGAAGCTTCCTTCCGGGCACTGAAGAGACATGGAGAACAGTTCCGGTTTGTCAATCGTTACCGAACGGTGGATGGGGAATACCGTTCCATCGAGTGGCATAGTAAAGTACAAGGAAATTATATTTACGCAGTCGCAAAAGATGTGACGGACCGGATTCAACTGGAAGAAAAGCTCGCGGAACGCGACCGCTTACTGACGAAACTCTCCGATCAGGTACCGGGAGCGATTTATCAGTTCGAACTGTTACCGGACGCGACGTTCAACTTTCCGTTCTTTAGCCGGGGTTTGGAAGAACTGCTCGGGATCACGTCAGAGGAGATCATGGCGGATGCAGATGTGGTATTTAGTCAAATCCATCCCGAGGATTTTCCGCGGGTCATGCGCTCAATCGAAAAATCTTATTCTGAATTGACGATTTGGGACGCCGAGTTCCGTGTCTACACACGGGACGGGCGTTTGGTCTGGATTTTAGGGTCGTCACGTCCGGAAAAGATTGCGGACCACCACGTGCTTTGGCACGGATACATCGGTGACATCACCGAGAAGAAAAAATACGAAAAAGAAATCGAATACTTGAGCTATCACGACCAATTGACCGGTGTCAAAAACCGTCGTTACTTTGAAGAGACACTCTCTGAATTCGATGAAGAAAGACATTTTCCGCTCTCTCTCATCGTCATTGACATCAATGGTCTGAAATTGACGAATGACGCGTTCGGTCACCTGATTGGAGATGAGCTGTTGGTCAAGGCGGCCAGCATCTTAAAACAGGAGCTCCGTGTGAAGGATCAAGTCGCCCGCATCGGAGGCGATGAGTTCGTCATCCTGTCTCCGGACACGACGCTCGAAGAGGCGAAACAGATTTCAGACCGGTTGAGCCGACTGTTCACACAACAGACGGTGGAAGGTCTGCCGATTTCCGCTTCCTTCGGTGAAGCAGTGAAAGAGGATTTCACACTTTCGCTAACGGACGTCTTTAACTTGGCGGAAGACCGGATGTATCATCATAAAGTGTCGGAGAAACAGAGCCGACGTCACCATTCGATTCAACTGATCATGCGAACGCTTTACGAGAAAATACCACGCGAGGAGGCGCACTCCCAACGTGTCGCGAACTACTCCGGGATGCTCGCGGAAGCGATGGGATTCACGGGATCCGAAGTGAATGAGATTCGGACAGCCGCTATCCTGCATGATATCGGGAAAGTGGCCATTAGTAACGAGATTTTAGACAAGTCCGGTCCACTGACAGATGCGGAGTGGCGGGAAATCAAGCGCCACCCCGAAATCAGCTATAATATTTTGAGCACGGTGCCCGAATACATGTCGTTGTCAGAAATCGTGTTGGCCCATCACGAACGGTGGGACGGGAAGGGTTATCCGAAAGGGCTTAGCGACTACGAGATTCCACTCGCCTCGAGAATGATCGCCATCGCCGACACATTCGATGTCATGGTGACGGGAAGACCGTACCGTCAGGCAAAATCATTAGAAGAGGCGTTACAACTGATTCAGAATGAGTCCGGGGGACAATTTGACCCGGCGCTTGTCGAAATTTTCTTCAAAAAAGTTGTGCCGACAATAGACCTTGCAAAGACCGACTAAATCTGTCGGTCTTTTTTGATGCGGGTGATTGTGAAGAAATCAAAACGAAAAATCGAGTCCTCCTCTAGACAGGGGGACTCGATTTGATTTAGGCAGTGAGCGGGCGTTTTTTCAGGACGAGCAACGTAGTCAGGAAAACGACTCCCGTCATCATAATCAAAACGCCGAGAGACAGGAACGGGAACTGCCCTTCATACATCGTAATGACCCCGTCGTTCAGCCAATACGTCGGCAGGAACCGTCCGACAAGCGTGAGTGATTCAGGGAGCCAATTGAGGCTGATGAACGCACCGCCGGTGATGGCGGAGGCCATCGTGACAGAGATTTGCCAGATGTTCGCTTTTTCCCGATTCGAGGCGGCAACGGCAATCAAGGAGCCGATGGCGAGACATGTGAGCAAATAGGTCGAGAAGAGCGCGAGTAATGTCGGGAAGTGTTCATACACATCCTGACCGTATAAGGCAAGGCTCACACCGAGGAGCAGCAGGACATAGACGAACCCGACGATGTAAAAAGCGAGCAACAATGAAGCGAAATAGCGCCGCGGCGTGACGGGTGAGGCGAATAAACGTGCATAGATGGACTCGTCCCGGTCGTCTGCGACAAAAATCGGGATAAACTGAAGAAACGCCGACATCATAATGAACGACAGCAATCCGAAGAAAGCTTGGGTACGAGCCGTCGTGGCGACACTCTCTTGAAACGGTTCAGTCGACAACGTGTAGCCGTTTTCGCTTTCCCGGTCGGCGAGGGCGATGAATTGATCCGGATCGTAATCGCTCGCGATGAGTAATTGGCGTTCCCGGGAGAGGTGTCCGTTTAACGCTTGTTCGATGAGCGCGGCGTCACTTCCTTCGATTGCGGAGAAGGATAGTGTCGGTTGTTCTCCGGCGAATAGCTGATCTGTGAAACCTTCCGGGATGACAAGGACGATGTCTTCACCTTCTAGTAACACATCTTCACTGTTTGATTCGAGCAGGGTGACGCGTCCGAAACGTTCTGCCTCTTCAATCAATCGTTCTGCCATCAATCCTTCATCCCGGTCGACGACGCCGACGGAGGCGTTCAAGCTCGAAGTGCCCCCGACGAAGGAGAGGATGAGGGCGAAGCCGAACATCGAAACGAAAGTGAAGACCCAAAGTCCTTTCTTCCTCAGCATTCGTTTGGCGACGTGTTTAATGAGCACCATGGCGTTTCGCTCCTTTCGCGAGAAGATAGCTGATCGTGCCAAGGATGATCAAATGAATCCCGAGGAGTCCGAGGCTTTGCCAGAAGACGGTGGTGTCCCCGTCACGTAATAGGATGGCAAGCATACCGTCCCGCATAAAGATCGGCATGAACACGTACTCGGCCCACGGTGCGTAATGAAGCGTGACTTGATCAAATCCCGGCACGTACCCGCCGGATAAGATCATGATGATCGCGACAAATCCATTGACGACCGCGTCTTTCGTCGTATAGCTCAATTTCGGCAGGCTGACGATGACAAACCCGACCGTGACACCATAGGCGGTAATGGCCAGCCAGGACAGGAAAAGGGTCCCGAACTGGACGTTTGATAAATCGAACGTGCGGTAAACGAAATGACTGAACCAAAACAACAGAATGAGCTGGAGCAGAATGATGACGTAACGGCTGACGGTTCGGGCGAGCCGATATTGAATCGTTTGGACCGGTGCCGCCTGAATCCGCAAGTAACTTCCTGTATTCGGTTGTTCTTCCCGCGCCATGGCCGTGATGTAAAAGGAGCCGAAGAGGGCGGTCATGATCGAGATGGTGACTGTGAAGTACTCAAGTGAACTCGGTGTCTTCCCTGATAGGTCGACGCTCTCGCTGTCGAGCCAATTTTCGTTTTCATACGGGGCAGCGACACCAGACTCGGCAAGAGAGATCTGTTGGTTGGCAATCGCGGTGTACTGCGTCAGAATGGCCTCCAGCACGTCAAACTCGATTGTGGCCGGTTCTTCGTAGAGGAGCGTCAAATCACTTCCGTCTAACTGCAGGATGACATCCGCGTCTCCATCATTGACGCCCGTTTCGGCTTCTTCGAGACTGTCGTACGGGACGAGGCGAATGAACGCTTGAATGTCCTCATCCGTTAAAAACGATTCGAGCGGTTCGCGATATTGGTCGGTCGAGGATTCGACGTAGGCGACATCGGTAACGGGAAGTTTAAATTCGTCGCTGAAAACCGCCGACAGCATCGTCCCCAGTCCGAAAATTAAAATCAAAGGGAAAATCAGCATCCAAAAGATTGTCGCCCGGTCACGCATCCGCTGTTTGACATCGTATTTGATGAATGTCCACATAGGTGTGCCTCCTATTCCCGGAGCGTCTTGCCCGTCAAAGCGAGGAAGACGGTGTTCAAAGAGGGACGGTCGACGGTAATGGATGTGAAGTGAACATGTTCTTGATGAAGCGTGTCTAGAAGCGGGGCAAGCGGAGTATCTTTATCGAGTGATACTTCGATGAAGGGTTCCTCATACTCGACTTTTTGCACGTGTTCGAGTGATTCGATGCGTTCGAGTAAATTTGGCGTCAACGCGTCCACTTTGATGCGAGCGGTCTCGAGCGTCATGACGCGGTCCTTCAACTCATCTTGTGTGCCTTCTGCGATGATTTTCCCTTCATCGACGATGGCGACGCGATCGCACAGCATCTCGACTTCTTCCATATAGTGTGACGTATAAATAATCGTGGCACCGCGACGGTTCAATTCCCGGATGTTTTCAAGAATCGTGTTGCGGGATTGCGGGTCGATGGCGACGGTCGGTTCATCCATGAAGATGAGTTCAGGCTCGTGAACGATGCCGCATGCAATATTGAGGCGCCGAAGCAGACCACCGGACAACTCAGGCGGCCGCTTTTTTTGATGGGCCGTCAATTCGACGAAAGCGATGGCAGCCTCCGTTTTTTGTTTTGCTTCCGTCGGACTGAAGCCATACAACTCCGCAAAGAATTGAATGTTTTCATAGACGGTCAATTGATCGTAGACGGAGACGTGTTGCGGGACGATCCCGACCCGGCGTTTGATGGCGAGCTCATCTTTTGGCATCGATTGGTCGAAGATTCGAATGGTGCCGCTGTCGGCCGGGTACAGGTTGAGCATGACCGAGATGGCGGTCGTTTTGCCGGCGCCGTTTGGTCCGAGTAAACCGAACAGCTCACCCGGCTCCACCCGAAGGCTAAGATCGTTCAAGGCGACGGTGTCACCGAATCGTTTTGTAATGTGGTCGAGTTCAATAATCGGCATGAGGATGCTCCTTTCGCTGAAGCAATAACGGGGAGGACGTATAAAGTTTTCTTCCCGTTTGCAGGAATTTTGAATAGTGTATCGAAAGAGGTATAATAGTCGAATAATTCAGAAAATTAACCGTTGTGAAGCGAGGGACCCGACATGAAAGGATGGCAGTTCAATAAAAAAGAAGGCGAGTCGTTCCCAGACGAAATGGCATGGGCCTTATTTTGTACGGTCGAACCGAAACGAATGGATTCGTCGTTACCGTTTTACTACGATGAATCTATCTTTCGGTTCACCAACGGGGAAGAGACGTTTTATTTTAAAATTTCTCCGAGTTATCATGAATTCGAGGTCAATATTAAAAATCGGGATGGCGATTTATTGTACTATCAGTTGCTCCGTACGGTCGGGAAGGTCGAGATTTTGGAAGACCGGCGTGATCATGGTGAGCTGCTGATTGTCATGACAGAAGACCGTAAACGGACCGTGACGACAATCGAGTTGATGGTCCGTCCGCGTTTTCGTGTGTTGATCAAAGAGCATGATATGTAAGAAAACGAGCTCAAATCGAGCTCGTTTTCTTATGTCTTACTTAAAAATTGCAACTTCTTCGACGCGAGTGTAAGGGCAATGCCCATCACGAGAAGACTCGTTAGAATCGGCCACAATGGCTCGATGTCCCCAATCAGTACTTCGCCTGACAGTGGACCGAGTCGCCAAGGCATCCAGTCAAGGTCAATCCAACCGATCAGAATCGACATGATGAAATGAAGTCCTAGCGTGACGACCACTGCGACGACACCACTCTCTAGAAGAGCGGCGACGAGAAAGAAAATGGACAGTTGGACGACGAAATGCAGAGAAAGGAGTAACGTCGAAATGAAGAAATCACCCACATCAAATGCATCAAACAAAATCATCGTATAGTATGCGGCCGAGGCTTGAGCAAGGACGAGTCCGCCGAGCGTCAACAACGCATAATGCCCCCATTTACTGATGACGATTCGTGTCGCAGGAATATGGAGCGACTTCAGCCAGGCGAGTGTCCCGTTTGTCCGTTCTTGACTGAACGTGTGCATCGCAGACAATAAGACGACGAGCAGACCGATTTGTCTCAATTGCTCACTGACGGCGACGAGTACTTCTTCCGGCGTCGGTGTCGGGATTTCAATCACCGACCCGTCCGGGAAATTACCGCCTGAGGCGAGGATGTCCGGAAGAAAATAAAGCGTGACCGGCTGCATTGCTGCCAATAGCATGAGGGCGATCGGAATCCAAATGAGTCGTTTGTTTGACCAGGCCTCTCGCCATTCGTGTTTGAAAATGGCCATACGCATCAGGCGTTCACCTCCAGGAAGAGCGACTCGAGGCTAGGATGCCCGACATGGAGCGATTGAATGGAGACACCCAGTTCAAGTACACGATTCAAGATCGCACGTTCAGACAAGTGGCGGTCAACCGTTTCAAATCGCCAGGTCGTGCCGGACCGGGTCACTTGTTTCACGCCGGAAAGGTTTTCCCAATCCTTCTCGGTCGTCGGATCGTCGAACAAACGCAGCTCGATCGATGACTTTTCCCCGAGAAGGTCGGTGACGGTCCCTTCCATGAGTAACTTCCCTTGCCTTAGCAACATGACCCAGTCACTTGCTTCCTCTGCGTCCGGTAACACATGTGTCGAGTATAGGATCATCCGCTCACGCTTCAAATCGCTCAACAAGTCAAGGACCTCCCGACGACCGCGCGGGTCAAGGGCGGAGACCGGTTCGTCCAGTAGCAATAATTCAGGATCATGGACGAGCGCCTGCGCGATGCCCAGACGTTGCCGCATGCCTCCGGACAAATTCGAAGCCGGGCGGTCAACCGGTTCCAAACCAACCCGTTGCAATAATTTGACCGGGTCGACCTGTTTTGTGCCGGTCAAATCCGCCGCGTACTGAAGCGTCTCGACTGGTGTGAGGGACGGATACAGGGCAGGTCGCTGCGGTAAGTATCCGATTCGGATGGATTCATGGCCGTCGATGTCGCCGGCTGTCGGTGCGGTGACACGAGCGAGGAGATTGAGGAGCGTCGTCTTGCCGGCACCATTTTCACCGAGTAACGAGGTGCAGCCGGGGCGCAAAGTAAAGCTGACATCCTCAAGTGCCGTGAACGAACCGAAGCGTTTGGTGAGATGGTTCACCTTCATCGTTTCGTCCGTCCCCATAAGAAGTAGACGATTGGCCCTAAAATGTTGATAAAGAAGATGACGAGCAACCAGACCCATTTCGGTCCGTTCGTTTCTTCCCGTTTCGACAAGTCGATGAGTGCGACGACGAGCAAAACGAGTTGAAGGATAAAGATCGGTAACAAAATAAGGAGCATCCTGTTCGGATCATTCAGAATTTCCATAACCATTCCTCCTGGTTCTATATATGTACTCTTACAGTGTACATTCAACACATAAGTGATTTCACCTGTTTTCAATAGAAAAAATCCCCATCTCCGAAGAGACAGGGATGGTTTGTCATTTGACGATGATGACCGGTGCGAGCGCACGCTTTGCCATTTTGTGACTGACACTGCCGAGAACAAATTCCTGGAAGGTGTTCAATCCACGGGAACCTACGACGACGTATTCGTACGGTTCGTGATTCGCATACTTGACGAGCTCGACGTCTGGTTCGCCGCGAAGCTCGATATATTCGTACTCGACGCCTTCCGCTTCTGCCAAATCAAACAACGGTTTGAGCATCTGCTTCCGTTTCGTCTCCAAGTCAATTTTTCCAGTCGAGTTCAAAGCGGCCTCTTTTGATTCTCTTGCACTGATCACATGCACGATATCAATCGATGCGTTTGCCGCCTTGGCGAGCTGAATCGCTTTTTCAAGCGCACGTTTCGAGTGGGCAGAACCGTCTGCCGCTAAAAATACCTTTCCCATGAAAAACGCCTCCTCTTTCGCACGTACTACTTATAGTATAGGCGATGTGATGCAATCACGGACAGAGAAAATGGAAAATCAGTGTCCGGCGTTTGCATCCTGCTGTTTCAAGTGAAGGGCGAGTGTGTTAAGAAGTTTCTCTGAATCCTTGTTCAAGTTGAGGAGCTCCGGCTCGATGCCGACTTCCCGATATTTGAAAACGACTTTATCGATGGCGCCGATGGCCGAGTCGTCCCATAAATGTGTGTTGGCGAAATCGATGGTCACCTGTTTGACGCCTGCTTCCACATCTTCCGAGATGTCGAATTGGTTGACGAACTCAGAAGTTGACGCGAAGAAGAGCTGACCGTTCACCGTGTATTCCGCGCGGTCGGCAGACACGTGTCGACCTAAGTCGATTTTTGAAATCTTGGCTGCGAATAGAACCGCCGCCGTCAAAATCCCACCGAGTACACCGAGTGAGAGGTCATGCGTGAAGACGGTCACGATGACGGTGACGAGCATGACGACGGTGTCTGATTTTTGAGCCGTACGCATCGCCTTTAATGAACCCCAATCAAATGTCGCATAGGACACGAAGAACATGACGCCGACGAGGGCACCGACCGGGATGAGCATGAGCACATCACTGATCGTCATGATCATGATAAAGAGGGCAAGTCCGGCGGTAAATGTCGAAAGACGACCCCGTGCACCGGAAGAAACGTTGATGACCGACTGTCCGATCATCGCACATCCTGGCATGCCGCCAAAGAAGCCGGCAATGATGTTCGCGATCCCTTGTCCGCGGGATTCACGATTTTTGTTCGAATCTGTGCCTGTCATGTCATCGACAATCTGAGACGTCAAGAGCGATTCGATCAATCCGACAAACGCGAGTGATACAGAGTAAGGCAAGATAATCGTGAGGGTTTCAAGCGTGAACGGTACGTCCGGGAATAGGAAGTCCGGTAGTGTTGCCGAAATCGTCCCCAACTCTCCGATATTTTTCGTATCAAGTCCGAGCGTGATTGCGAGAATCGTCATGATGATGATGGCAACGAGTGGCGCCGGAATGGCTTTCGTCACGCGTGGGAATAAGAAGATGATGGCAAGCGAACCGGCGACGATGGCCCAAATGATCCAGTTCTCCCCTTCAAAGTTTGATAACTGCGCTTGGAAAATCAAAATGGCGAGCGCATTGACGAACCCGACCATGACCGCCCGTGGGATGAACTTCATCAAACGTGCGATACCAAGATATCCGAGAACGATTTGAATGATTCCGGCTAAAATTCCGGCTGCGAGCAGGTACTGGAGTCCGTGGTCCGATACGAGCGAGACGACGACGAGCGCCATCGCACCGGTCGCAGCAGAAATCATGGCAGGACGACCGCCGGCGATCGAGATGACCATGGCGATGATGAACGAGGCATACAGCCCGACCATCGGATTGACTCCTGCGATGAGCGAGAAGGCAATGGCTTCTGGGATGAGCGCGAGTGCGACGACGATCCCGGCTAAGATGTCGGCTCGGACATTTCCGAACCATTCGTGTTTCAACGTGTTCAATCTTTCCAAAAAAACACACCTTTCTATAGATAGTAAATGATTTGATTCTCGACTCTCACGAAAATCAAATGAAAGCATCCGTTCATTTTCAACGTGTTTCATCATACCCAATTCTTCTTGAAATGACAATTGCTTCGATTAAAAAACTATGGTAATTTCATAACGGGAACGTTATATAACGATTTCGTTATACAGAAAGGAAGGGAATGGACATGCATACGGTGGAAGAATTGAGTAAAGTGCTGAAGGTGCTCGGTGACCCGACACGTTTAGCGATGCTCAAACAGATGGAGACGGATGAGCAGTGTGCCTGTAGCTTCGTCGACTGCTTCGACATCTCACAACCGGCCATCAGCCGTCATTTAAAAATGCTCCGTCAAGCGGGATTGTTACTCGAACGTCGGGACAAACAATGGATTCATTATCGGTTGAACGAAGCGAGTCCATTCTATCCCCTCGTCATGGAGTTGCTCGGACAAGTCGAACTTCACGACCCGACCGGTACGTCTGCTTCGACGTGTAACGTTAAATCATCATAGTTAATTGGAGGAAGTTGTTGTGCAGTGGATTGCTAGTTTGATTTTTGTTGTTACCCTGTTTTTGATCATTAAACAGCCGAAAGGTCTTGGCATCGGCTATTCAGCGATTGGGATGGCTGTCATCGCCTTACTCACCGGGGTCGTCCATCTCGACGACGTCGCCACGGTTTGGGGCATCATTTGGAATGCGACCTTCACGTTTATCGCCGTCATCCTCATCTCTCTTATTTTAGATGAGATTGGATTTTTTGAGTGGGCGGCACTACATATGGCGCGGATTGCCGGTGGCGGTGGCGAGAAACTCTTTGTCTACATCACGCTGCTCGGTGCCCTCGTTTCGGCTCTATTTGCCAACGATGGGGCAGCCCTCATCTTGACGCCGATCGTCCTCGCGATGGTACGGGCACTCAAATTACCGGATGCGGTCGTCTTGGCTTATGTCATGGCCTCCGGATTCATTGCCGATACGGCGAGTTTGCCGTTTGTCGTCTCAAACCTTGTCAATATCGTCTCGGCTGACTTCTTTGGCATCGGTTTCGCAGAATACGCGGCACGAATGGTGTTCGTCAATGTGTTTGCCGTAATCGGGAGTTTGCTTGTCCTGTATCTCTACTATAAGAAGGACATTCCGAAGCAATATGATTTATCGAAACTCGTCGAGCCGGCTTCGGTTATCAAAGACCATACGATGTTCCGTTTATCATGGGTCGTCCTCGGTCTTCTTGTGATCGGATATTTCACGAGTGATGTCATCGGGATTCCAGTCTCGCTCATCGCGGGTGTCATTGCCTTGTTCTTTTTAGTGATGGCGAACCGTTCGTCAGCGGTCGAAACGAAACAAGTCGTCAAAGGCGCACCATGGGCCATCGTCTTTTTCTCCCTCGGGATGTATATTGTCGTGTACGGTTTGCAAAACGTCGGCCTGACACAAGTGCTCGCGAACTTCATCGACTGGTTCGCCGTGAATACGTTTGGCGCGACCTTCGGCATGGGCTTTTTGGCGGCCATCCTGTCTTCGGTTATGAACAACATGCCGACCGTCATGATTGATGCGCTTGCGATCGATTTGACGAGTACGACGGGGCAGATTCGGGAAGCATTGATTTATGCGAACGTTATCGGATCAGATTTGGGTCCGAAAATCACACCGATTGGGTCCCTTGCGACGTTACTATGGTTACACGTCTTACGCACGAAAGGCGTCAAGATTGGCTGGGGACAATATTTCAAGGTCGGTATCATCCTGACGGTCCCGACACTCGCGATTACGTTGATTGGATTATATATCAGCTTACTACTATATTAATGAAGGAGTGGATTATATGAAGTTAGTCATCATTGGTTCGGTCGCAGCCGGTACATCGGTCGCAGCGAAGGCACGGCGTAACAACGAAGAGGCGGAAATCACCATCTACGATCGGGATTACGATATCTCGTACTCCGGCTGTGGGATTCCTTACTATGTCGGGGGAGAAGTCGAATCGCGAGACGATTTGACACCGCGAGACGCCGCTTTCTTTAAAAAACGTTATAACATTGATGTCTTGACGCGTCATCACGTGACATCCGTCGATCCGGAAGCAAAAACACTCACGGTTGAAAACCTCGAGACGAACGAAACGTTTACAGACACGTATGATGTGCTTGTGCTCGCGACGGGGGCGACGAGTGTCGTACCTCCGATTCCGGGTGTTCAGGCAGACAACGTCTTCCCGATTCGAAACATTCAAAACGCGGAAGCGACACGGACATTTGTCGATACGACGAATCCGAAGCATGCAACCATCATCGGGGCCGGTTTTATCGGACTCGAGATGGCGGAGCAACTGAAGCTTCGCGGTATAGACGTCACAATCATCGAACGTGTGCAGCAAGTGATGCCACCGCTCGACAAAGACATGGCATGTCGTGTCGAGGATCATCTTGAGAAAAACGGCATCGAGCTCATGCTCGGAGAGACGGTGACGGAGCTTACAGGAGACGGGCATGTGGAGCGCATCGTCACAGAGAGTGGGAAGACGATTGACACCGACATGGTGATCTTGTCGGTCGGGGTTCGTCCGAACGTTGAACTCGCGATGTCGATGGGGGTCAAGATTGGTGAGACCGGTGCGATTGCTGTCAACGAGCGGATGGAGACGAATCTGCCGGGAGTCTATGCAGCAGGAGATGTGGCGGAAAGCTTCTCCATCGTGACGGGCAAACCGATTTGGCGTCCGCTCGGATCGACGGCGAACAAGATGGGCCGGACTGCCGGAGACGTCATCACCGGAGGCGACCTCGAACACCGGGGAATTCTCGGTACGGGTATTTTCAAAGTGTTCGGTCTTGCGGTCGCCCAGACCGGTCTATCTGAAAAAGAGGCACGTGAACTCGGTTATGAGGTGGAAGTGCTACACAATACGAAACCGGACAAACCGGAATATATGGGTGGCAAAGAAATGACAATCAAAGCGGTCGCTGACCGTGCGACTCGTCGTCTGCTCGGAGTTCAAATCGTCGGTTTCGAAGGAATCGATAAACGGATTGACGTCTTCGTCACGGCCATCACGTTCAAGGCGAAAGTGGATGATTTGTTCCATCTCGACCTCGCCTATGCACCGCCGTTCTCGACAACGAAAGACCCGGTCATGTATACCGGGATGGCTCTCGCGAACAGCATGAACCAATCGGCTCGATTGATCACGCCGGCTGAACTTCAAAAGCGCATCGATGCTGGGGAAGACATGCAAATCATCGATACGCGTGCCGCTAAGCAATACGAGGTGACCTGCGTCGACTGCGCGGTCAATGTCCCGCTCGGTAAGTTGCGTGAAGCGGCACAAGACCTCGACAAACAGAAACCGACCGTCGTTTACTGCAACAAAGGCGTGACTGGAAATGCGGCACAAAATGTGCTCCGCAACCTCGGATTCACAGACGTCTATAACTTGTCAGGTGGAAACAAGAATTATCAATTGTTCAAAAAATACGGCAATTGATTGAATATCAAGACGGATTTGAGACTGTAGGCGAACAAATCGCCTACAGTTTTTCATGTTAATCCAGTTTAGCACTTTATCAGAATAACGTTGAAGTTGCGAAGGGAAACGTTTACAATTTTTAATGTAAGCGTTTTCTTAAATTTGTGCTACAAGGAGGGACCCTCATGGTCAAAAAACATTGGAAACCAGTGTGGGCAGTTGTGCTAACGTTTGCACTAATTCTGTCGATGTTTCCACTGGCAACGTCTGCCTTGGATAAAGGGGAGTCGACTTTGGTCGTCGTTCACTACCAAGAAGCACCAGACAATGAAACGGATTGGAACTTATGGCTTTGGGCGAACGGCCCGGATTACTTCCCGAATAAAGGATTTGCCTTCAATGGCGAGGACGAGTTCGGAAAAGTGGCGGCGTATGAATTCCCGATCGACTCACCTGAGCGAATCGGTTTGATCGTCCGCACAGATAATTGGGAGAAAGACAAAGGGTCAGAGAATGACCGGTTCATCACGAACAGCATGATCCAGGACGGCGTAGCGGAAGTGTGGATCAAGTCAGGTGATGCGACGGTCTATCCGATCAACCCGAACGGGGAGACGTCCTCGACGGAAGTCGATATGAAAGTTCACTATTTCCGGTACGACAATACATACACGGACTGGGGTCTTTGGACTTGGCCGGACGGCGGTAACGGACAGAGCACCGCATTCGAGGAAACCGATGCATATGGTGCGGTCACGACCGTGAAGATGGCAAACCCGGAATCAAAAAAATTGATGGGATTGATCACGAAAAAAGGTGAATGGACAGAGAAAGATGGTGGGGACCGGTTCGTCCTCAGTGCCGCGCAGGAGATTTGGCTCGTCGAAGGCGATTCGACCATCTATTATTCTGAGCCGGTGATTGACCGGTCTCCAAAAATCGTTTCGTTCGTAGCGGATACGTTCCGTCAGGCGACACTCACAACGAACCGTGTCATCGATGATTCGTTTATCGATGGATTGACCGTTGAAGGGGCGAAAGTCGCTTCTGTCGAGCAGACAGATGACAAATCGGTCACGCTTCAATTCGAAGAAGACATCGATTTATCGACGGTCATCACGGCGACACATTCTGAGTTTGGAATGGGCGTATTGCAAGCAGGGAAAGTACTTCGTTCAGAAGAGTTTGACGCGAAATACGCCTATGACGGCAAGCTCGGCGTCACGTATCAGAAGTCAAAAACGAACTTTGTCCTATGGGCACCGACTGCACAAAACGTCGAGCTCGAACTTTGGGACATGCCGGCCGACCGTCCGGCGACGGATGCCGATTTGACGAAAACGATTGCCATGAAGCGTGGCGAACGCGGGACGTGGGTGGCCGAAGTTCGTGGTGATTTGGATGGAACGGGTTATACGTACCAGGTCACACATGCGACAGGAACCGTCCGCGCGGTTGACCCGTATGCGACAGCCGTCGGCGTGAACGGTGATCAGGGTGTCATCGTCGATTTGAAAGAAACGAATCCGAAGCATTGGAACTCGATGAAGCCGAAGCTTCAGCAATCGACAGATGCCATCATCTACGAGACGCACGTTCGTGACTTCTCCATCTTTGATGTGACGTCAGATTCACTCGACTCAGGCATCACGAACAAAAAGAAATTCCTTGGCGTGATCGAGACGGGCACGCGTCTTCTCATCGATGGGAAGAAGACAACGACAAAAACAGGACTGGACCATGTGAAAGACCTCGGCGTGACACACGTCCAGTTCATCCCAGTCTATGACTTCAACACGGCTTCTGTCGATGAGACGAACCCGATGGCGACGTACAACTGGGGCTATGACCCGAAAAACTATAACGCACCGGAAGGTTCTTACTCAACGAACCCGTACGACCCGAAAGTACGAATCACGGAAATGAAACAAATGATTCAAGGGCTGCATGACAACAACTTACGCGGTGTCATGGACGTCGTCTACAACCACATGTTTGACGGCCAAGCCTCAAACCTTCATAAGATTGTTCCGGGTTACTATTACCGCTACACGGAAAATGGTGATTTCGCGAACGGTACTGGGGTCGGAAACGATACGGCTTCTGAACGGAAAATGATGCAAAAACTTATTGTGGATTCAGTCGTCTATTGGGCGAAGGAATATCATTGGGACGGATTCCGATTCGACTTGATGGGTATCCATGACGTCGGCACGATGAACAAAGTACGTGAAGCACTCGATCACGTCGATTCATCCATTCTTGTTTACGGTGAGGGTTGGGATCTCGGCACACCGCTCGCTGCGGAACTCAAGGCAAACCAAAAGAATGCGGCTCAAATGCCGGGAATTGCGCACTTTAACGACAACATCCGCGACGGCTTGAAAGGCAGCGTCTTCTTCGACGGAGACAAAGGTTTCGTCAACGGAAAAGCGGGTCTCGAGAACCGCGTCAAGACGGGAATCGTCGGGGAGATCGCCTACAGCGACACTATCCATGGGTTCACTGCAGAGCCGACTCAAGCGATCACATACGTCGAAGCGCATGACAACCATACACTTTGGGACAAACTTGAATTGACGAATCCGGAAGCTTCGGAGGCGGACCGCACGAGCATGCACCGTCTCGCGTCAAGCATCCTCATGACGAGCCAAGGGACGACATTCCTTCACGCGGGACAAGAGTTCATGCGGACGAAAGAAGGCGACCACAACTCGTACAAATCACCAGACTATATCAACCAATTGGATTGGAAACGGGCGGCAGACCGCGAGGCGGACGTCCAGTACATGAAAGGGTTGATTGCCATGCGGAAAGACAATCCGGGTCTTCGTATGACGAAGGCGAGCGACGTCAAGCAGTTCCTGACGTTCCTCGATTCAGATCCTGCTGTCATCACATACGTGATTGATGAAGAGGCGCCAGGACAGAAGACAGATTTGTTCGTAACGCATAACGCCAATCCGACTGCGGTCGACATCACACTTCCGGCTGGGAAGTGGAACGTCATCGTCGACGGGGACACGGCGGGAACGGCGACGCTCGACCGCGTGTCGGGTACCGTCACCGTACCGGCATATCATACGTATGTCTTGTCACAATTTTAAGAGAAGAGGCGGTCCGAACGATTCGGACCGCTTTTTTATGCACGAAAGTGGCGAAAACTCATGGTTTTCACTAAGATGAGGGAGACAGACTAGAAGAGGAGCGCGACATGATGGACCGATTACAGGCAGCCCGACACTTTTTCTCACAACTCGACGGGGACCAAAGCGAGCGGCTCGAGGCGATTGAGCTCGAATTGGCGACGACCGGCACGTACACGCTGACAACAGAAGAATTGACGGCCGGAGCCATGCTTGCATGGCGCAACTCGAACCGCTGCATCGGGCGCTTGTTTTGGCAGACGCTCCATGTGATCGATGCGCGAGAGGCCAGTTCGAGTGATGAGGTGTTCGAGAAAATCGTTGCGCATCTGCGTTATGCGACGAACGGTGGAAAGATCCGCTCGACGATGACTGTCCTTCCGAATGAATATAAAATCCTGAACACCCAACTCGTGCGTTATGCCGGCTATGAGACCGGGGAGGGGGTTATGGGCGATCCTTTATCTGTCCGGATGACAAAACAGGCACAACGACTCGGGTGGGTCGGAGAAGGGACGGCGTTTGATGTCCTCCCCCTTATGATCACGGACGGACAGGACGTCCGCCTCTACGAATTGCCTGAAGACGCCGTACTGGAAGTGGAAATCGTCCATGAAGCGTATGATCTGTTTGACGGAAAAACAATCAAATGGCATGCTGTCCCGGCCATTGCGGATATGGAACTCGAAATCGGGGGACTCCGCTTCACTTCGATTCCGTTTAATGGGTGGTATATGGAGACGGAGATCGGGGCGCGCAACTTGGCGGATGTGGACCGGTACAACCTGCTTCCGCTCGTCGGGAAGTCGCTCGGTCTTGATACATCGAAGGAACGCACACTTTGGAGAGACCGCGCACTCGTCGAATTGAACCTTGCTGTGTTGCAGTCGTTCGAGCGTGAAGGTGTCACCATCGTCGACCATCACACGGCGACCAAACAGTTCAAACGGTTCGAGAAAAATGAAGCCGATGCCGGGCGCGACGTGACGGGGCAGTGGAGTTGGCTCATCCCACCGCTTTCCCCGGCGACGACGCACATTTTTCACGGGCATTATGAAAATACAATCAAGACCCCAAACCTGTTCGCAAGGAGCGGGTGTCCGTTCTCAGGGTTTCATCAGCCGGCAAAAGAGGAATTGAAAGGCTAGAACCGAGAGAAAGGATGATTGCTGTGGCAGTCCCATTATGGAAACGCGCCGTCGCGGGTCAAATCGACCAAGTCATTTTTCAAACACCGGCGAAGTTGATCGAAAAAGCTGTCCGGAAAAAGATTTGGCCTGACAAGGACGTGAAGCGCTACTATTTACCGACCGTCGTGACGATGGCAGGAGAGGTTTGCATGTTGTTGAATCAACACGGACAGACGATCGGCGATCGGGTCGTCGGGATAAAAGTGGTCAGTGCGGACGGACGCCCCCTCACTCTTGAGCAAGTCGTGAAACGTACGCTCTACAAAGATGTCGTTTATCCGGCGACACTCGGCATCCCGCTCATTCGTGCCGTACAGCGGATGAAGTCAAACAAAGACCTCGAGTTACCACATGATGAGTTCGCCGAGACGAAACTGATTTCGACGCGATAAGCGCGGGCAGAGCGACCGAGGTCGTTCTGCTTTTTTGATGCTGACCTGTCGGGTAGGAATAGGGCGATCAAATAAGGTATAATGGTAGTGGAAAAAAATGAACGACCATTGGAGGATTTTCAGTTATGACAAAAATCGCATGGATTACCGATAGTATGGCCAATTTCTCAAAAGAAGAGGCAGCCCAACTCGGTGTCGATATCGTCCCGATTCAATTGATTGTGGACGGGAACGGCTACAGTGAGACGGACCTTTCGCTTGAGAGCCTGCATCGGTTCATGATTGACCAAAAGAAAGAGGCCAAGACATCTCAGCCGATCTTCGGAGATTTTATCGCGCGATATGAGCGTTTAAAAGATGAGGGATACGATTGTGCCATCGCGGTGCATTGCTCGAACGGGTTGAGTAGTACCGCGAAAAATTCGAGCGCGGCGGCAGAAGCAGCTGATTTCAAAGTATATGCGATCGATTCGCATGCAGCGCTTGAAGCGCAACAAGAACTCGTTCGCATCGGGATTGCGGCAGAAAAAGAAGGAAAATCGGTCGAAGAAATCGTTGCCTTGCTTGAAGCGTGGCGCGATAAGAAAAACTTCTTCATGATCATCGGCAACATGGAGACGATGCGCCGTGGCGGTCGTGTATCCTCAGGTGAGATGTTCCTTGCGAACATTTTAAACATCAAGCCGATCATCACCCTCGATGAGACGGGGAAAGTCATCCCGTTCAAAAAAGCCCGCTCGATGAAAAAAGCGTACGCGGAAATGATTTCGGAGCTTGAACGACGTCATGCCGAAAAAGGCGTCAAAGACAATCGTGTCTTTGTCCAAACGGCGCTCGCTCCAAAAATGCAGGACGACCTCGTCGCCTTGATTCAGTCAAAATTGCCCGACCTCGAAATCGTGAAAACCCGGTTCTGCCCGTCAATCGCGGTCCATGCCGGATTTGAGACGGTCGGCGTCCTTTGGCTCGACGCATAAATCTGAGGAGGAATGAAAGATGGAAGCCGTGACAACCTTATCCGGATTGAACGAACGGATTGCGAGCACAGAACAACTGCTCGTCTACGTTTCACATCCGGGTTGCAGTGTCTGTCATTCGCTGAAGCCTCAAGTGAAAGACATGTTAGCGCAGTTCCCGCAAATTGAAGCCGTGTCGGTCGATTCGGACGAAGTGCCGGATATCGCCGGTGCGTACTCCATTTTTACGGTCCCGGTCGTACTCTTTTTCATCAACGGAAAAGAGATGTTGCGGCGCGCACGATTCGTCCCGATTGGTGAACTTACTCACCAGCTTGAGCGAATGCAGGAAATGAGAAATGCATAAACCAGCCCTTCTTCCTAAACAGGATGAAGGGTTTTTTTGTAGGTGAACGGGTAAAGACCTGCATCGATGAATAATTGAATGGGAAGACGTGCAGAAAGGAAGGTAGAACATGCAACTTCTGACACACTCGGAGTGGGATGGGACGAAACAGACGCTCCATTTGATTTCACAGTTGCTCGGGAAGATTCGACTCCAGCTCGCACCCCCAGAACCGCAATGGGGACATGTTTCCTTACCAATCACGGTGAACGGCTTTACGACCGGTCTATTGTTTGAAAAAGAACGTGCCCTGCAAATTGATGTCGATGTGCTGACGTCGCGAATCGAGGTGTGCGTCGACAATCGAACCCATTCCATCTCAATTGAAGCTGGCAAGTCAATCAAATCGTATTATGACGCATTATTCAACAAGTTACGATTTGAAGGGATTCAGGTCACCATCAATCCGAAACCGCAAGAGATGGCATTTACCGGTCTTCTTGATACCGATGAGACCGCGTTATCTTACGATGCGTCGCATGCGAGACTTGGATTAAGAATGTTTCAAAAAGCTGCGCACGAACAGCTCATCTATTTGTCTAAGCTTCGTTGCCGTAAAGTGAAGCCGGCTTTGTTTTGGGGGACGTTTGACGTATCCTCCATCATCGTCTACAGTCGGGAGCACCCGTATCCGGAGAACAAAATCATCGAGCGCGTCGCCTTTGATGAAGCCATGGTGGAATTCGGTTTTTGGCCTGGTGATCCCATGACTGAGCGTCCGAGTTTTTTCATATTGCCGTATCCGTTTCTCTTCAAACCGCTTCAGCAGAAGACGTTAAAGCCGGACCCCGCATACTATGATCCTGAGAAGAGTGAGTTCTTTTTGCATATAGAGAAGTGGTCGTCAGAACAAATTCAGGAATTTTTTAGTTCTTCTTTTGAGATTTTGATGGGGGAAGTGGGGTGGGAGCGTCATGAGTATTTCTTTTTGCCGCTCAAATTGGAGGATGAAACACGCTGAACAGATAAAAACGAAAAAACGATCCGTCAATGTCTCGAGGCATCGACGGATCGTTTCATTATTCTGCTGCTTGCGGTACGAGGTAGATCAAACCGAACGGGTTATGCAACAAGTTGTCGATTGTCGTCCGCTCATCTTCACCCATCTCGACCGTGAAGGCACGTCCGTCCTCGAAAGTGAAATGGTCGCCATCACCGAACATCGCTCCTCCTGAAATCAGGTGGAAGTTGAACGAGTGAATCACGTGGATGGCATCCTCGATGTCGAGTGTCATCGGTACGGCCACGTCCGCATGACCGAATGCTTTCATTCCCCACGACATATAGGCATTCTCCTCTTCCGTGATCGCTGTAAGCAAGGAGTAGTCGAGGGCGAGGTCCTCTTCTTTTGACTCCTGCCATTCGTCTTTCGAGAACGCAACACCTGCCGACTCGACCATGACGCCAAGTCCGCCCGCGTTCAAGACGGCGTTCGCTGCACGACGGGCTGCGGCAACGTCACTGATGTCATTGACATCGACAATCAAATACACGATATGCGTATGGCGGGCGAGTCCTTTCGCGATTTTCGGTGTGAATCCACCAGAGCTCGCGTGAATCATCGCCTCGGCAAGTGCCGGGTCGCGATCGACGACTTCAATGGTGAATGCTTTTCCTGTCTCATCTTCTACTAATAACAATCCGGCCATCGTATAGCCTTCACTATGTAAACTGATTTGTTCGCTGACGGCATCGGTCGATGACCAATTCCCTGGAATGGCGAGCATGACTTGTGTACGGTTCATTTCAATCATCCTTTTCTGAAGAAGTTAGGCCCCTCCTCGGGAGAGGCCTAGTCTATCTTCTATTATGCCCTATTTTCGGACAAATTATTCTTGATACGTCTTCAATACTTCCTGGAGTGGGATTTGGTCAATCTTCCGGCGGCTGACGAACGTGCTCGTGAAGAAGAGCACAGCGACGGCGCCGAGTGTGTAGACGACATAAATCCATTCGAATTCGAGCGGTAAGACCAGACCGTAGTCCTCAGCAAAGACGACGATGATGATGCGCAGTGTCAGAAGCGCCAGCGGAATGCTGATCAGCGCCGATGCGAGCGCGTACATGAAGTAGCTATTTAAAATCATCGAACGCACTTCCCGTTTACTGTAGCCGATTACTTTCAAGAGTGAAATGACGTAATAGTTCTTCTCGACGGTGAGTGCGGTCAAGACGAACAGGATGCTGAAGGCGATGAGGGATGCTCCGCCGATCAGGACGTTCATCATGAAGCTCATATATTCATTGATTGACTTCGACTGCTCGATCAGTCCTTCGCGTGAAACGATAGTCGGGTAGTCCGCTTCATCGGGTCGTGCGGTCGAATAAATTCCGTTGAAAAAGTCACTTGTGGCGCCGTTTGTCAATTGTTCGCTCAGCGTGGAAAGCGGCAAGTAGCCGAAGTCACCGGAGAATTCATTCACGATTCCGATAATCGGGTACGTCAGCGTTTCCCCGTCAAGGTCGACGTCAATGTCTTGCCCTGTCTCAAGTCCGAGTTTCATAGCCAGTGGCATCGAGATGATGATGCCGTCGTCTTCAAGTGTCAGTTCGTTTCCGTCCTCGTCGCGAAGCGGATAGAGCGTGTTGTCATCACTGAGACCTTTTAAGGTGATGAGTTTATCCTCGACGAAAGCGAACGGATACGTCAGGAACGGCTCTTGCCCATCCTTTAATACAGGTGCCCCGTTCGTATACGCTTCATATTCGTAATCGGCATCGTTCAAACCACCGACCGTCATCCGATCGACCGCACCGTTCATCATGAGTGCGAAGATGATGAGGAGGGTTGAGAACAATATACCGAGGAAGAAGATGAGGAAGCTGCCGGTGCTTTTTACGGCGTATAGATATTTGAATTTGGTCTTCCCGCTCGCGCGCTTCAACATCCGGCTGACGAGGCGACTCAAACGGTTAAGCGAAACATTGTCGCGAGGGGAGAGGAGGGTGAGTGCACTTTCTCCCATAATCTTATAGATGACTGCCCCGGCGACGAGCGCGAAAAAGAAGAGCGGGGCGAATACTGCCGTCAGGAAGACGAGCGGACTTTGGGCAATTGTGATGGATGGCAATAAATAAAAGTCGAGATAAAGATTTTTCAATGGATCTGCGAAATAGAGTCCGAGGAAATAACCGATGACGAGCATGAACAGCGAGAAGACCAGGATCAAAAGCAAATACGGTGCGGCGATTTGCCGACGGCTGTATCCGATTGCCTTCAATAATCCGATTTGTCCACGTTCGGCCTCGAGCATGTTTGAAATCAGGATGGCGACGATGATGACTGCGATGGAAACGATGAATAAGCTCAGTCCGAGCGCCATCACTTTTCCGGAAGAAATCTCACTATAAATCGCCCCGCTCCGAATGATGTTCTCGGTCTCCATAACCGAAACGACGAACGGTAAATCGATATCGGTGTTCACTGTCTCGTTCGTCGTACCGGACAGACGGAACGACTCAGGAGCATTCGTCTTTTCAAACGCATCATCCGTCATCAAGAGTAAGGTTTGAATCCCCGGATCGAGGTTGAACAGATTGTCATCGAATAAAGGGAGTGTGTAGTCAGGGAATAAGACGAAACCGCTCACTGTGAAGGGAGATCCGAGATCGATCGTATCACCGATGGCGATTCCATTTTCTTCAGCATATTTTTTATTGATCGCGATTTCGTCATCCGCGGTCGGGCGTTTCCCGTTTTCCAGATAAGATGTGTTGATTGAATCCGCCTCTTTTAAGATGAGTCCGCGATGCTCCGCTTCATCGAATGAATAGGTGACGGATTTAAACTCGCGAAGTTCGAGTGTCGCCTCCGGCATTTGATCCGATACGGCATCGATCCGTTGGTTGATCAAACGCTCGAAGGTCGCCATGTCCGCTTGTTTGATGGCATCAAGAGTGAAAATACCAGAAGCCGCGAGTGCGGCGAGTTCCGGATCTTTGAGTTCTTCTTCGGTGACCCGGTTCAACATCTCGACGGCGAAGTCTTCTTGGTTCGATTCATCAAGGTATTCCTCTGTCGGTACCTCGATGCCGCTGATGCCGTAAAACATCATCGTATAGGTGAGTGAACTCATGACGATAATGACGGCGATGGCGAGGAGCTGCATCCATTTTTTACTGAGTGTCTTCAATACGTTTTTATAGAGCATGCCGTCACCTCCTTTATCCCCAAGGAATATCGCGTGCCGCGATGCGGGTCTCGTTATGCGTCAACTCGACGATGCGTCCGGAATTCATTTTAATGACGTCGTCTGCCATTTCGCTAATGCCGGTGTTATGGGTAATCACAACGACCGTCTTGTGGTACGCCTCGTTCAATCGCTCGAGCAGTTCGAGTACTTTTTTCGAATTGTCCTCATCGAGTGATCCGGTCGGCTCGTCACAGAAGACGATGGCCGGATTTTTGGCAAGACTTCGAGCGACGGACACTCGTTGCTGTTCACCACCGGATAGTTGATAAGGATATTTATCGTGCGATGTGGAAAGTCCGACTTGTTCAAGTAATTCGTCGATGGGGAGTGGGTCCTTCGTCAGATCGGCGCCGATCTGGACATTCTCGTGAACCGTCAAGTTTTGGAGCAAATTGTATTGTTGGAAGATGAAGCCAAGGTGTTCGCGCCGGAATGTCGTCATCTGTTCCGGTGAGAGATCGGTCAGCACGGTGTCATCAAACGTGATTTTACCTGACGTCACGGTGTCGAGTCCGCTGATCACATTCAATAACGTACTTTTTCCGCTACCGCTCGGTCCAAGAATGACGACGAACGCCCCGTCCTGGATCGTCAAGTTAATGTCTTTCAAGGCAGCCGTTTCGACGTCGCCTGTTTTGTACACTTTATTGACGTGCTCGATTTGAATCATGCACTAAACGCCTCCTTTGCTCGTTACTTATAGTGTACCCCTTTCAATCTATGAATGGGCAAAGGGCTTCGAGTTGTTTTGAAAAATTAGTGAAACGGTTACAACTGTGATAAAATAATAATACCAGGTACTAATAAACTTTTTTTGAGGAGAATTATTTTATGAAGATTGCTTATATTACGGATAGTACGGTTGTTCTTCCCGACGCTATTCAGAATCATCCGGACCTTTATATTGTTCCGCTCTATGTGGTCAAAGGGGATCAGCCTTATAAAGACGGAATCGAAGTCGATGCGGAGACCGTATACGAATGGATCGATGCGGGAGAGCGCGTCTCGACGAGTCAACCAGCCATTGGAGACTTCGTTACGTTATATGAAGAATTGAAGCAGACATACGACATGGGTATCGCGATTCACTTGTCATCGAATTTGAGCGGGACCTATTCGGCATCGGTACAAGGGGCGGATATCGCCGAGTTTGACCTGGTCGCCTTCGATTCGAAGGCCGGGATTTACACGATGGGACTCATGCTCGAAGAGTTGATTGAACGTGTGGAGCGCGGGGACGAGCTGGAGGCGGTCAAGTCCTACATGAACGAACGGGTCGAGGATGTCCGAATCGAGTTGACGATTCAAAACTTGACCCAGATGCAAAAAGGGGGGCGCATCTCTAAATCGAAAGCGCTCATTGGAAACATGCTCCAAATCAAGCCCGTACTTCGATTCGAAGAGGGATTGATTGTCCCGTATCAGACGGTTCGCACGTATAAAAAAGCACAGGCTCACTTGTTCGAGGTCATTCGTACTGCCATCGAAAAAGGGGAATGTAAGGAACTCTCCATTTTCCATGGAAACGTCCCGGAACTCGCTGAGGAATGGAAACGGAAGCTCGGAGAGACCATCCCGATTCGAGTCGACACACTCGCCCCCCTATTAGGTGCACATACGGGATCAGGGTCGATTGGGATTTCGTATTTAAAGGCAAGATGAATGGACAGGGCGAGGTCAAATGACGTCGCTTTTTCTTTTGGTAATTATTTGAATTTTTCATTGTCTAAACTTTCAAACATTTGCTGGAATGTTGTGGAGTAAACGTTCATACTAGAAAAAATGGGCGAAAAGGAGGGAAGACGATGCGATTTCGAAAATATTTGATTCGTAGCTGGCTATCGTGGTCGCTCGTCTTCATCGGCGTCACGTATATGACGGGGACGCACCTCGATTCATTTGAATGGCCGCTGTTTTGGTTCATCTATACACTTGGCGCGCTGTTCGTCATGAATCCGCTCAAGCGGCGGCATCTCCATTTTACGTTTCATGAGATGTTCGTGTTCATGACGTTTTTCTTATACGGTCTCGCACCGGCACTCCTGATGGGACAGTTGCTCCTATTGACGTTTCAGGCACGCGCGTTCAATCGAAGAGTCGGTCGCCGGCGTTTTCTGCATTTTTATCCGCTCAATACGGTCATTGAGTCGTTGCTCGTTCTTCTCCCAGGGCTTGCCTATCTTCGAATGGGGGGCGATATTGGGGTACCGGTTCATTTGATGCAGCAAGGAGGCGCGTTGCTGGCGTTCCTGGGTGTTCTGTTCGTCGTCCTCGGTCTCAGCTTCTCCTTGTCTTACTTCATGGTAGGTGAGCGGATCCCACTTCCGATTATGTGGCGGCTTCTTCGCTTTGATTGGCTCGTCGTCTCCGTCGAGCTGTTGTTCACGATGCTTGCCATCGAATCGTACCATTTGTTCGGATATGTGGGAGTGACCATCACATTCTTCGTGTTGTCACTTCTTAAGATGACGTTGTCCAAAGCGACAGAGACCGAAGAGACCAACTCGAAAGTCGATCAAATCGAGCGGTTGAAAGAGCAGCTGTATCGTGTCGACAGCGAACAGTTGCTGATTGAAAAATTTTGGAACGGATTGCGGGAAATCGTCGAAGTTGAACGTGGCTGGCTCCAGGTGAACCGGGGCGGGGAACGGGTATTTTATGATTTGGCAGGGCGAGTCATTGGACCGGTCCAGGATGCGTACACAATTGAACGATATCACGACGAGAGTGAACCATGCTTCGTCTATGACTCGTTGCATGAATGGCATCCGGAGCTTCAGCTCCACCAGTCAGAGTTGCATCATTCCGCACTGGTCATCCAACCGGTTTGGAGTGCCGAAACGAGCGTCAGCTGTATGATCTCGACAACAGCGAACGGTGCTTATGAAACGCCAATCGCGATTGAGATCCATCGACTGCTCAAGACATTCTCTTGGTCGATCGAGCGGATCGATGAACGGAAGCGGCTCCAACATGAAAGTTTGACGGACCCGCTTACGAGCCTGCATAATCAACGGGCGCTGCGTCGTTGGACGAAGGAGCGATTGGGCGATCCGTCCTCTTATCCACTGTCACTCTTTTTGATCGACCTCGACCATTTTAAAACAATCAATGATACATACGGTCATGCGTTTGGGGATGAGGTGTTGATTGAGGCGAGCAACCTGTTTCAACGAAATGTCCGCGCGAGTGACTTAGTGACCCGTTACGGCGGCGAGGAGTTCGTGTTCGTCTTTCCAAGAATGGATGAGGCCGCAGCGATTCTGGTCGGGGAAAAAATTCGATCCGGCTTGAAGAAACATGATTTCGGGACGGAGACAAAGCCGGTCCACGTGACGGCAAGTATCGGAATCGAGACCATTCATGAATTCGAAGAACTCGACACGATTCTGCGAAACGCAGACCGAGCGATGTACGTCGGAGCCAAGTTCAAGGGGCGTGACCGGGTGGCTCATTACCGGGACTTGTCGTCCGAAACGACAAGATAAAAAAGGAGAATCCGAGTCGGATTCTCCTTTTACTATAAAAAGTTATGAGTTCAAATCAAAAATTTCAGATTCAACCGCGTGAACGGCGGCTGACCAAGAGCCGTAACGATGTAAGATGGCTTTTGTAGAGGGTTTATTGTTGCGTTTTGCCCATTCCCGGTACGCTTCGAATGAAAGAGAGAAGCCCATTTCGTGAATGGCCTCGCGTAGCGCAGTTGAAAGTTCAGACTTCGAATACGTCACACTGGCTTCAAGACCAGCTTCGGCACAGGCATCATGCCACGAACCGAACGTCTTGACGATGTGATAATGGCTCGGTGCCTTCGGATGAAGCTTCCGCCATTCCTGGTACTTCTTCAACGTGATAATCGATCCCATATCGCGCGAATAAAGCGCGAGCGTCTCGATAATATCCTCACGTGTGTATTTTGGCATTTTGTCCGGCACTTCGACAGTAGATTCTCCATGCCATTCATAACCTGCGATGGCGAGGGCTTCAGCCCATGACCCGAACTGACGAATGATGGACTCCGGAGATGGCCAATTTTGTTCCATCGCGAAACGGCGATAGACAGATCGGCGTGGTCGCTCTTTCAACAAATCCCCGAGAAGGCGGATGCAGTGGATCATCCGTTGTTGTTCGGTAGACAAGTGATGCGACTTAGTGGATAGCGATTGACTCAATGATGGTTCCTCCTTCCGTGGACTCAATTTCGAACCGACAATGGTGACTAAAATGCTTCTACAATCATACTATCGGATTGTTTTTTAGATTTATTAACGTATTTTTGAAGTTTTTTGGACATCTTCCAACAAAGTGGTAGGTCAAAAGTCACAAAAATGTATTTTAAAAGATGGTAACAACTCTATTACAAATTAAATCGAATTTGGACTGAAATGTAAACAAAAAGTTTTATACACACATAATTGTAATATTTTTTCAAAAAAGTACCCAACTGGAGAAATGGGGTCATCGCCTTCGCTCCAGATGAGTACCTCTCTATAATAAATTTAATTTTCAGACTAATCAATCAAAGAATTGAAATTATACAAAAAATTTTTAACGACTGGTCAATGAAACCGTCGTTCTGCTAAAATAATCGCATTGAGTGAAAAAGAAAAGAGGACAATTGATCATGACCATTTGGTTATTTTATACGTTACTCGGATTGATTCAAGGATTTACTGAACCGATTCCGATTTCGTCAAGCGGACATCTTGTTATTTTCCAAGAATTATTTAACATCGATTTACCTGGTTTATCATTTGAAGTGTTCGTCAACTTCGCATCACTTCTCGCGGTGTTGACCGTCTATCGAAAAGATGTCGTCCGTCTCATCGTCAGCCTATGGACGTTCTTATTTAAGAAAGACCGCACAGACGAGACGATGGTCGATGTGAAATTCATCGGGTTGTTGCTCGTGGCGACTGTACCAGCCGGTGTACTCGGTGTCGTATTTGGAGATTGGATCGAAGAAGCGTTAGGCGGGGTTGCGACCGTCGGATATACGCTCATCATCACGGGGCTCGCCTTGTGGTTCATTCGAAACATGCGGGGGAACAAAGGAGATGGGAGTATCACGCTGCGTGACGCGGTGCTGATCGGTTTAGCCCAGGCGGTCGCGCTCATCCCGGGAATCAGTCGTTCAGGGGCAACGATCGTGATGGCGATGCTCCTCGGAATCAAACAGGAGTCAGCGCTTCGTTTCTCCTTCTTCCTCTTCATTCCAATCAGTGTCGGGACGATGCTTTTGGATGGACCGGAACTCTTCACGAATCCGGAGACGAGAGACTTGTTCGGTCCGCTCATCTTGGCGTTCATCGCCTCATATTTATTGACGGCGATCTCCTTGAAATGGTTCCAACACATCATGGCAAAAGGCGAGTTGAAATACTTCTCTTTCTATTGCTGGATTGTCGGGCTGCTCGTCGTGTTATTTCTCGCATAACGCGGGCGTCACTCTTTGGAGTGGCGCTTTTTGTTTTGTCAAAACAGAGGAATTGAGATAAAGTGAGGGCGTACAAACAAATATTCCTTCGGGGTCGGGTGCAATTCCCAACCGACGGTGATGGGCCATTGCCCTCAGTCCGTGACCCGGGCGCACGTGTGCGAACGGTGGATCTAGTGAGATTCTAGAGCCGACAGTATAGTCTGGATGGGAGAAGGAAACATAAAAACAGGTCCGCGTGACCTGTGCTTCGTCGTACGCTTTTCTGTATGAAAAACGTTTATTTGGGGTGACCGAAAACGACGAAACCCTCCCACCAAGACCCTAAGGAAACGATTTCTTAGGGTCTTTTGTTTGTGCAAAAAAGGAGGGAGAACGATGGAACAGTACATGCAACAAGCCATTCAGTTGGCTAGGACCGGGGACGGTCAGACCGGTATCAATCCTCTTGTTGGGGCAGTGCTCGTAAAAGACGGTCGAGTGGTCGGTCTCGGTGCCCATCTGAAGGCGGGCGAGGCGCACGCTGAAGTACACGCCATTCGTATGGCCGGTGCGTCCGCATACGGAGCGACACTCTATGTGACGCTTGAACCTTGCTCGCATTACGGAAAAACACCGCCTTGCGTCGATCTGATTATCGAAGCCGGGATTAAGCGTGTTGTCGTAGCGATGGAAGACCCGAATCCGCTGGTTGCAGGAAAAGGAATCAGAAAGTTGAAGGGATCGGGCGTCGATGTTCACGTCGGTTTGCTGGAAGAAGAGGCGCGTGCGTTGAATCCGGCATTTTTACGATCGATCGAGACGAAGCGTCCTTACGTCATCTTAAAAACTGCGACCAGTCTCGACGGAAAAGTGGCGTTGGACTCGGGTGAAAGCAAATGGGTGACAAGCCCTGAAGCCCGTCGTGACGTACATGAACTCCGCTCGTCCGTCGATGCGATTTTAACCGGGATTGGGACTGTGCTCGCAGATGACCCGGATCTCACGGCACGCCTCGAACGACCAGCACCTCAACCGCAGCGGATTGTCCTTGACCGTGACCTGCGCTTGCCTTTATCGAGCAAACTTGTTCGAACGGCAGACGCCATTCCGGTACATGTGTTCACGACGTCAGACGATCAAGAACGTCTGGCGCATATGGCCTCCACCGGGGTTCACATTCATGAGTACTCCTCGCTGGGGCAAGTACTTGAACAGCTTTATGCGAACGGGGTCGGCCGATTGCTCGTCGAAGCGGGTCCGACGCTCGTCACCTCTTTACTCGATGGTGGGTATGTGGACGAGTGGTGGGTCTATCAATCACCACGGGTATTTGGTGGAAAGCAGAGCGTTTATCGCTCGCATCATGATGGACCGATTCAGGCGATTGAGCGGTTTGATGTGCAATCAACCGAAATCGTTGGACCTGACATCAAACTCGTTTTACGAAAGGGGCGCGTTTGATGTTCACGAGGATGCTCGAAAAAGTCGGAATGGTGAAAAAAAGGTTAGGTGAGCCGGCGACGTCAGCAATTGAAATGGCAAATTTATTGCGAACGGTATAAATCATTCCGATGCATTACGGGAGAGCGGATTCGCTCTCCTTTTTTGATTTAACGGAATAGGGATTATGTCTCGTTAAAGAACGGGAAAGGAATAGCGATGGATGATTCGGTGGAAGGAGAGGAGCGCGATGGTGGAGTGGATCGCTGAACAGAACCCTGTCGTTCAGGCGCTACTCGGGACACTGTTTACATGGGGATTGACTGCGCTTGGGGCAGCTGTCGTATTCATGACGAAGACGATGAATCAACGGCTGATGGACGGCATGCTCGGGTTTGCAGGTGGTGTCATGATTGCCGCGAGTTATTGGTCGCTATTGGCTCCGGCCATCGAGATGGCCGAACAGGATCCGTTGCCGGCCTGGTTACCGGCGACCGTCGGCTTTCTATTAGGGGGCGCGTTTTTGTCAGGTGTCGATAAGTTGCTCCCTCATTTGCATCCAAATGCCTCCATGATGGAGGCGGAAGGAATTCATCCGCAACGACGGAAGCGAAGTACGTTGCTCGTCTTGGCGATCACGTTACACAACATACCGGAAGGATTGGCGATCGGGGTGGCTTTCGGAGCAGTCGCCTCCGGATTTCCGTCCGCTTCGATTACAGGGGCGATTGCCCTTTCCATCGGGATTGGGATTCAAAACTTTCCAGAAGGAGCGGCGGTCTCGCTTCCGCTTCGTCGGGATGGATTATCTCGCCGTAAAAGCTTTTTCTACGGTCAGCTATCGGGGATGGTTGAGCCGATAGCTGCGGTCGGCGGTGTCTTGGCGGTCCTCGTGATGGAGCCGTTGTTGCCGTTTGCTCTTAGCTTTGCGGCGGGGGCGATGGTATTCGTGGTCGCGGAGGAAGTCATCCCGGGCTCACAAGAGAACGGTCATAAAGACTTGGCTTCCCTTTGCCTGATGCTCGGGTTCACCATCATGATGATTTTGGATGTGGCGCTCGGATGAACGACTCAACAAGAAAAGCCCGACTCATGCGAGCCGGGCTTTCCTGCTTGGACTTAGAATGTCTCTGAAGTTGTCTTCGCTTGCATGTGGAGTTGGATGTAATCCGGACCACCTGCTTTTGAATCCGTTCCTGACATGTTGAATCCTCCGAACGGCTGGTAGCCAACGATGGCACCTGTGCAACCACGGTTGAAGTAAAGGTTACCGACGTGGAAGTTTTGACGAGCATATTCTTGGTTCATGCGGTCACGTGTGAGCACCGCGCCAGTCAAGCCGTACTCTGTGTTGTTCGCGATGTCGATCGCTTCTTTGAAGTCTTTCGCTTTTGTGAAGGCGACGACTGGTCCGAAGATCTCTTCTTGCATGAGACGCGCTTTCGGGTCAACGTCTGCGACAACAGTCGGCTCGACGAAGTAGCCTGTAGAATCATCAGCTTTCCCACCTGCGACGATGCGTCCTTCTTCTTTTGCGACATCGAAGTACGATGTGATTTTCTTGAAGGCCGCTGCATCGATGACCGGACCCATGAAGTGTTCATTCTTCTCCGTGTTCCCGACAGTGAGGTCGTTCGTGAGTTCGACGACACGGTCGAGCACTGTATCATACACGCTGTCGACGATGACGGCGCGTGAACAAGCTGAACATTTCTGACCAGAGAAACCGAAAGCTGATTTGACGATTGATTGTGCAGCGAGTTCGAGATCCGCTGATTCGTCGACGACGATCGTATCTTTTCCGCCCATCTCTGCGATGACGCGTTTGAGCCAGATTTGACCTTCGTTCAACTTCGAAGCACGTTCGTTGATGCGCAAGCCCACATCACGCGATCCTGTGAAGCTGATGAAGCGTGTCTTCGGGTGGTCGACGAGGTAGTCACCGACTTCTGCGCCTGGTCCCGGGATGAAGTTGAGGACGCCTTTTGGAAGACCTGCTTCTTCCATCACTTCGACGAATTTTGCAGCGACGATCGGTGTCGTCGAAGCTGGTTTCAAGAGAATCGTGTTACCGGCAACGATTGCCGCGACTGCAGTCCCTGCCATGATCGCGAACGGGAAGTTCCATGGGCTGATGACGATCCCGACCCCGAGTGGGATGTAGTCATAACGGTTGTATTCGCCCGGACGGCTCTCGACTTTCTTACCAGGTTTAAGTTCGAGCATTTGACGTGCATAGTACTCCATGAAGTCGATTGCTTCTGCCGTATCCGCATCTGCTTCGTTCCATGGCTTACCAGCCTCTTTGACGAGATAAGCCGAGAACTCGTGCTTACGTTTACGGACAATGTTCGCCGCTTTGAACAAGACGTCCGCACGTACTGCCGGATCGACATGGCGCCACGTGTCAAATGCAGTGAGTGCTTCTTGCATCGCACGTTCTGCGAGTTCTTGGTTCGCTTTTGAGACGCGACCGATCACTTCTTCTTTGTTTGCCGGGTTATAAGACGTGATTTTCTCATCCGTCGTAACTTTTTCCCCACCGATTACGAGCGGATAGTCCTTCCCGAGCTCACCGTTCACTTTCTCGATTGCCGCTTGAATCGCCGCGGCGTTCTCTTTGTTTGTAAAGTCTGTGAATGGTTCGTGTTTGTATGGAATCATTCTCGTTCCCCCTTTAAGTGATGTTGAGCGTTAAAGCGCTTACGTCTGTATTGTATCGAAATTATGGGCGAAATCCTAGTGAAACAATTTTCCAAAACCACGTGCCGTTGGAGTGAAAAAACGAGTCGTGGTAGGATGAGAGAGAACATGGTTGAAGAAAGGAAGAACTTCATGAAAAAGTGGCTCATTCCGTTCCTGCTCGTCTTCACGCTCGGCGCTTGCGGGAACGCTGAAGAGACCTCGCCCGAAGAGGTGAAGGCACCGCTGCCTGAGTCTGTGGAGGAAGTATATGCGGCGTATCAGGAAGCACTTGAAAAAGGGGACGCCGAGTCGTTGGCGGCACTCGATTATGACGGGGAACGGACCGATATTCCGGCAACGGGTGCCGTCACCCGGGAACTGTCGCCGGGTGACATTTTCGAGAGCTGGGTCAATGAGGAAGAAGATGTGGCCTTCCTCGTACATGAGATGGTCGATGAGGACGGTAATCCGCTGCCAAACCGGTTATCGAAAGTCGCCGTCAAACAAGAAGACGGATGGAAGCTCGTCGTGACACCGGCCGCCCTGCCGAAACGAATCATTGCCGAAGTCGGGGAGATGCTCGTTGGAATCGAGGCGAGCGAGTACGGCGTGAACGCGGAAGCGAACGCGCGGCTTGCCGAGGTGCCGGAGGAGGAAGCGGGACCGATTTATGACCGCGTCAACGCCCAGACAGACTATATCGCGCTGGAGGCGGACAATAACGTCTTCCTGCTGCTGGCGGAAACCCTTACTGTCGAAGAGAATCAAGAAACGATGGAAGGATATTTCGAAGCGTACGAGGCGTGGTATATACAAAATGAACAGGCGCTTCGCGATGCAGCGTCGATTGAAGATCCGGTAGCCTACCTGGAGGCGCTGGATCCGTTGAAATTAAAATTAGAACAAGCGATTGACGGATATGACGAGGAACTCGTTGAACCGTCCTTTGGTTAAGGAGGAGACAGTATGCGCGCACCAACATTCACATTACCGAACCAATCGGGAGAGAACATCTCCCTAGAGGATTACCGGGGTCAACACGTCGTTCTATATTTTTATCCGAGAGATTCGACACCGGGTTGTACGACTGAGGCTTGTGACTTCCGTGATGCGATGCCGAAGATGAAAGGGGCGGTCGTCATCGGGATTTCTGCGGACAGTCAAAAGAAACATCAAAACTTTATCGCTGAGAACGACTTGCCGTTTGATTTGCTCGTCGATGAGGAGCATGAAGTGTCAGAGTTGTATGGTGTCTGGCAGTTGAAGAAAAATTACGGGAAAGAGTATTACGGCATCGTCCGATCGACTTTCCTGATCAACGAAGAAGGCGAAATCGTCCGGGAATGGCGCAACGTTAAAGTGAACGGACATGTGGAGGAAGTCGTCGAAGCATTGTCTAACTAAATCTGATTGAAGGCACCGGTTTCGTAGAGAAATCGGTGTTTTTGTAAATTCTTATTTTACAATCATATTTCAACAAAGTAATTTTAAAGCCTATGATACTGGGGATGAAGTACTTTTGTTACAAATAGATGACATTAGAATAACGTTTCTTCACCATGCCTCACCTTGACTCATTTGTGAATGTTCTGAAAAATAATAGAGGAGCGCTCAAATCAGATACAGGAGGAGAGCAACAACGTGAATCAAATTGAAAGTTGGCTGTCGAGTTTATCCAATCTCGTATGGGGGCCACATTTACTGATCTTACTCGTCGGGACCGGAATCTTCTTGACGATTCGTCTTGGATTTATACAGGTGACGCGACTTGGGGTCGGGTTGAAAGAAGCATTTATTCCAAAACAAGAGAAAGAGCAGAAACGGCAACGTGGAGACATCTCCCACTTCCAGGCACTCATGACCGCTTTGGCGGCAACGGTTGGGACAGGGAACATGGTCGGGGTCGCGACTGCGATCGTCCTTGGCGGACCGGGAGCCGTCGTGTGGATGTGGTTATCCGGCTTCGTCGGGATGGCGACGAAATACGCCGAGGCCATTTTGGCCGTGAAGTACCGGGTCGTCGATGAACGAGGCGAGATTGCCGGTGGACCGATGTATTACTTAGAACACGGGCTAAAGAAAAAGTGGCTCGGGATGTTGTTTGCCCTATTCGCCTCGGTCGCCGCATTCGGGATCGGGAACGGGGTGCAGACGAATTCGATCAGTCTCGCCTTGAACAACTCGTTTGACGTGCCGATGCTCGTCACCGGAATCGTCATGATGGCGTTAACGGCATTCGTCATTTTAGGCGGTGTCAAATCAATCGGGAAAGTGGTCGGTGTATTTGTACCGTTCATGATTCTAGCATATGTCGGAAGCGGGCTCGTGATTCTCATCATGAACCTTGAATTGGTACCGGGTGCCTTGTCGACGATGTTCTCGAGCACGTTCAGTGCGGAAGCCATTGGCGGGGGTGCGTTAGGTGCCGCGATTCGCTACGGGGTCGCGCGCGGTGTGTTCTCTAACGAGGCAGGACTTGGATCTGCACCGATCGCGGCCGCGGCAGCGAAGACCGACTTCCCGGGACGGCAGGCGCTCGTCTCGATGACACAAGTATTGATCGACACGCTCATCGTCTGTTCGATCACCGGGCTCACGATTGTCATGGGCGGACAGTATACGGAAGGACTCGAAGGCATCGCCTTGACCCAAGCGTCGTTCGCGCACTTCTTAGGGCCGATTGGTGAGATCATCGTCACCGTCTCGCTCGTCTTCTTCGCGTATTCGACCGTCCTCGGCTGGTGCTATTATGGGGAACGCTCAGCCTATTATTTACTAGGGGAAAAAGTCATCGTCCCGTATCGGGTCTTGTACATCTTAGTCGCCGGACTCGGTGCGATGACGACGAACTTGAATTTGATTTGGTCCATCTCGGATGTGTTCAACGGTCTCATGGCGATCCCGAACTTGATCGGGCTCCTGTTCTTATCAGGTGTGGTCGTCGCCGAGACGAAACGGTTCGAACTTGAACGAACAAAAGAAACGCAGCAGACGGCTGCATAAAAATAGGCCCTTCCGCTTTTATACGGAAGGGCCTATTTTTTAAACTCTGAACTGACGAATTAGCGTGTCGAGTTCTTCCATCTTCTGTTGAGATTCTTCCGTCGCACGGTTCAGCTCACTGAATCGCTCGACAGACATCGTCACTTTCTCAGCGATTTCCTGCGTGCCGAGCGCCCCGTTGTTCACGGTCGTGGCGACGTCTTGGATGACACCGATCATGTTTGACGTCAACATCTCGAGTTCGCCAGCTGCCGCTGCGAACTCCGTCGCGGTCGTTTCGAAGCGTCCCGCGTCCTCGCTGTACTGCCCGGCTGCTTCCTCGAGCTGATCGTAATCTTTCAAAACGTTCGTATCGAGGAACTGTAACATCTCCCCGGCGCTTCCGTTCAAATGGTCAACCGAGTGCAGGACGGTCGTCGAGATAGCCTGGATCCGCTCGACGGTCGCGCGACTCGTCTCAGCCAGTTTCCGGATCTCATCAGCGACGACAGCGAAACCTCGTCCGGCTTCCCCGGCACGTGCGGCTTCGATTGAAGCGTTCAATGACAACAGGTTCGTCTGCGCGGCGATGTCGAGAATATCGTTTGTGAGGGTGGCGATCTCACGGACGGCTTTCGCGTCTTGCATCGCTTTTTCTAAGTTTTGTCGCGTCGATTGAAGGACGCCGAGGGCATTCGCTTTAGCGTCGACCGCATGAGACTTCAATGCGATTGCGCGTTCGTCGACACGTTTTGCCTCATGTTTCCGTTCATCCGCCATCGTCACGATGCGGTGAATCGTCCGTTCCATGTCAGAGGCGGAAGCATTCATTTCCTGCGCACTGGCGGCTGTCTGTTGCATGCCGGCCGTCAAGTCTTCTGTTGTGGAGGCCGTCGTCGCCATGTATGTATCAAGTTCTTTCAATTCGTCATACATATGCGTCGATTGCTGCGTCACACCGGTCGTCACGTCATTCACCTGCAAGATGAGCTGGCGGAGGTTGGCGATGAACTGGTTGAAGTCGCGGGCAAGCCCTGCGAACTCATCCCGGCGTTTCACCGGAATCGCGGTCGTCAAATCGCCTTCACTTGTCGCAAGCTCATGCATTTTCGTCTTGAACTCTTTGAGCGGTTCGAAAATCGAACGGAAGATAAAGAGCATCATGAGGACGGACAAGACAGCTGCCACGCCAAGGACGATGATCAAGGTCATCTGGACGCGCTCGAATAACTGCTCTGCGGCGGCCGTGTCGGTTTGAATCTCACCCCGGTTCAAGTTGACGAGAAGACCGAGCGAGTTGGAAAGCGTGTCAGCACTCGCGTCGGCCGTATCCCGAATATAGGCCTCTGCTGCTTCGGCACCTTCTTCATTTGAAATGCGAATCAATTCGGTCGCAATGGTCTGATAATTGGCCCAATCGGAACTGGCCTGATCGAATAAGTCCTGGTCTTCCTGTTCGATGATGGTCGCCTCGTAGCTGTCCATGCGTTGTTCGAGGATCGAGACAGAGGCCTGGATGTCACGTTCGATGTTTTGTTTCGTCACCGGGTCCTCGACGAGGGAGTGACGAATCAAGTGGCGGCGGAGTTCCAGCAATTGTTTGTCCACCTGATGGATTTGGTCAATCCCCGGCACCCACGACACCGTCATGTCATGTTGCGCCGCTTTTGAAGCGTTCAATGCATACCACGAGAAACCGCTTACACCGAGCAAAATTAAAAACATGATGGTGAAGGCGGCAATCAGTTTATTCCGAATCGACATACGATTCCTCCTCACGAAAAAAGTCTACTATAATAAGAATAATCAGAATGACAGAGTTACCGAATAGTGGATTTGGGAAATGGGTCAATGTTCGGGCTGTATTTACTTACTTTGTTAAAAAGATGTCGATTTTTGACGAAATAGATTTCCTTTTTTGTCTTATAAAAAAGTGGTATGATAATGAACGATGTATTGAAAACTGTTGGAGGTGGGAATTATGGCTCGAATCACAGAAGCTGAGGTTCGGCACGTTGCCGGACTTGCCCGACTTGCGATCACGGACGAAGAAGTGACGCACTTCACGGAGCAATTGACAAAAATCCTCGAGTTCGCCGAACAACTCGATGAGCTGGATACAACGGGCGTCGAACCGACGACCCATGCCCTAGATTTGAAAAACGTAATGCGCAAAGACGAGGTCCGTCCATCGCTTCCACGTGAGGAAGTTGAACGGATGGCACCTGACTGGGAGAACGGCCAAGTCCGTGTCCCTGCGGTCTTTGAGTAAGGAGGCCCTACATGAGTTTATTTGACCACGGTGTAGCCAAGCTGCATACGTTATTAAAAGAAGGCGAAGTCACGGTCACGGACCTCGTCAAAGAGTCGTTCGACCGGATCGAAGCGACAGATGACAAAATCGGTGCGTTTTTGACGCTCAATGAGGATGCGTTTGAGCAAGCGAAGCGCATGGATGAGCTCGCGAAATCATCAGACAACCCGCTCTTCGGGATGCCGATCGGCGTGAAAGACAACATTGTCACAAAAGGGATGCGCACGACATGTGCCTCGACGTTCCTCGAGAACTTCGTCCCGGCCCACGACGCGACGGTCGTCGAGCGTCTTCATGACGCCGGTTCCGTCACAATCGGGAAGCTCAACATGGATGAGTTCGCGATGGGTTCTTCAAACGAGAACTCAGCGTTCAAACCGGTCCGTAACCCATGGGACCCGACACGTGTTCCAGGAGGTTCTTCAGGCGGTTCAGCAGCATCGGTCGCAGCTGGACAAGTCCTCTTTAGCCTCGGTTCGGATACGGGTGGTTCGATTCGTCAACCGGCCGCTTATTGCGGTGTCGTCGGAATGAAGCCGACATACGGTCTCGTCTCGCGTTTCGGCCTTGTTGCCTTCGCGTCTTCACTCGACCAAATCGGTCCGCTCACGCGCACCGTTGAAGACAATGCTTACTTATTGAATACGATTGCGGGACATTGCGACATGGATTCGACGTCAGCCGAGGTCGAGGTGCCGGATTATACGGCAGCGCTCAACCAAGATTTGACGGGGATGAAGTTCGCCCTCCCGGAAGAGTTCATGGCAGAAGGCGTCGCGCCTGGTGTCCGCGAACAGATTGAAAAAGCGATTGAGACGCTCAAGTCTCTCGGTGCGACAATCGAGACGGTATCGATTCCGACCGTGAAGTACGCACTCTCGGCTTACTACTTGCTCGCATCATCAGAAGCCTCATCGAACTTGGCTCGTTTCGACGGCATCCGTTACGGACGTCGCGCCGAGGCGGACACGCTCGAGGAAGTGTTCACGTATTCTCGTGAACAAGGTTTCGGGGACGAGGTCAAACGCCGCATCATGCTCGGGACATATGCGCTCAGCTCTGGTTACTACGATGCGTTCTACAAGAAAGCCCAACAAGTCCGTACGCTCATGAAGCAGGACTTCGCAAAAGTGTTCGAAGAGTACGATGCCATCGTTGGACCAACAGCTCCGACGACAGCGTTCAAACTCGGCGAACAGCTCGACGATCCGCTCACGATGTACGCGAACGATATCATGACGATTCCGGTCAACCTGGTTGGTATCCCGGCCATCTCGGTCCCGGCAGGTCTTTCAGAAGGACTTCCGGTCGGTCTTCAAATTATCGGGAACTACTTTGATGAATCAACACTTTACCGCGTGGCCCATGCTTTTGAACAAGCAAACGGCGGTTTCAAGATGCCACAGCTCTAAGGAGGACGTACGATGAACTTTGAAACGATCATCGGGATCGAGGTGCACGCCGAGCTGAGCACGAAGTCGAAGATTTGGTGTGGCTGCTCACGCACTTACGGTGCCGAAACGAATACACAGACGTGTCCGATTTGTCTCGGACACCCGGGCGTCTTGCCTAAATTGAACGAAGAAGCGGTCAACCTCGCCATCAAGGCGGCAATGGCACTCAACTGTGAAATTGCGACAGATACGAAGTTCGACCGGAAGAACTACTTCTATCCGGATACGCCGAAAGCGTACCAAATCTCGCAATTTGACAAGCCGATCGGCTCGAACGGTCACGTCGATGTCGAAGTCGATGGCGAGATGAAACGATTCCGCATCGAGCGCGTGCACTTGGAAGAAGATGCAGGGAAGATGAACCACACGGGCGAGAAACACTCGGTCGTCGACTTCAACCGGACCGGTTCACCGCTCATCGAAATTGTCAGTGAAGCGGACATGCGCTCACCGAAAGACGCGGTCGCGTACCTCGAACGTTTGAAGGAAGTCCTTTCGTTCGCTGGCGTCTCGGACGTCAAGATGGAGGAAGGGTCACTTCGCTGTGACTGTAACATCTCGGTCCGTCCATTCGGACAGGAGAAGTTCGGGACGAAGACGGAGCTCAAGAACTTGAACTCGTTCTCAAACGTCTTGAAGGCGCTCGACTATGAAGAAACGCGTCACCGCAAATTGCTTCTCGCAGGTGGCGTCATGCGTCAAGAGACGCTCCGTTACGATGAAGCGGCGAAAAAGACGATTCTCATGCGTGTCAAAGAAGGGGCAGCGGACTATCGTTACTTCCCAGAACCGGACCTCGTCCGTCTTGAAATCGATGAGGCATGGAAAGAGCGCATCCGTGCGACGATTCCGGAGATGCCTGCGGTCCGTCGTGAGCGCTATATGAGTCAGTACGGATTGTCAGCGTACGACGCAAAAGCCCTCACGTCATCGCGCGAGTTCTCGGACTTCTTCGAGGCGACGACAGCAGCCGGTGCCGAACCGAAAGCAGCGGCGAACTGGCTCATGGGTGAAGTGCTCGGACACTTGAACAAGTCAGGTGAGACGGTCGAAACGATGAAGTTGACGCCGGACGCGCTCGCAGAGCTTATCCGTTTGATCGCAGAAGGAACGATTTCGTCGAAAATCGCGAAACGTGTCTTCACGGCGATGATGGAAGAAGGCGCAGAGCCGAAAGCGTATGTCGAGGCGAACGGTCTCGCACAAATCTCGGATGAGAACCTGCTTCGCGGTTACATCCTTGAATTGTTCGAAGCGCATCCGCAAATGATCGAAGACTTCAAGAACGGGAAAGACCGTGCGAAAGGCTTCATCATCGGACAAATCATGAAACAGACGAAAGGGATGGCGAACCCGGCACTCCTCGATGGCTTGTTCCACGAAGAGATCGCAAAACGCTAAGCAGACGGCGAGACACTTGTGTCTCGCTTTTCGCTCGAGTTGAGCATAGGGGAGAGAATCAATATGCAACGGAAACGTGCACGGGTCATCTATAACCCGACATCTGGAAAAGAAGTGATCAAACGGGAACTCCCGTATATATTGAACCGCCTTGAGGATGCGGGTTATGAGACGTCGACGTATGCGACAAAAGCAATTGGTGACGCCACATTAGAAGCCAAACGGGCATCGGAGGCTGAGTTTGACCTCATCGTCGCCGCTGGTGGCGACGGTACGTTGAACGAAGTCATCTCCGGCCTCGCACCGCTCGAGAATCGACCAACGATCGGACTCATTCCGGTCGGGACGACGAATGACTTTGCCCGCGCCATGCGCATCCCGCTCAGTGTCGTCGGCGCGCTCGACGTCATTTGTGACGGTTTCGAGATGCCGGTCGACCTCGGTGAGATCGAAGGCGAGAAAGGTGATATCCACTATTTCATCAACATCGCCGGAGGAGGCATCATGACCGAGCTCTCGTACGAGGTCCCGTCGAAGTTAAAGACGGCGCTCGGTCAGCTTGCCTACTACGTGAAAGGGATGGAGAAGCTCCCGCTCATCAAACCGACCTATATCGAGCTCGAGCACGATGAGGGGACGTTCCAAGGGGAAGTTATGGTCTTCCTGACGTCGAACTCGAACTCGGTCGGTGGATTTGAGAAGATTTCTCCGCACGCTTCATTGAACGACGGACTGTTCGACTTGTTCGTCCTGCGGAAATGTAACTTGTTCGAGTTCATTCAAGTCGTTCGACTGTTGCTCCGTGGCGAGCACTTGTCGAGCCCGCTCGTCGAGCATGTGAAAACGAGCCGTGTCAAGATGAAGACGACCGAACCGATGAGCTTGAACATCGACGGGGAGTACGGCGGGGAGTGTACCGGCGAGATGCGGAACTTATTCCGTCATTTGACGGTGCTCGCACCGAACGCCCGCATCCGGGAGATGGAAGAATTGAATGCCCAATATGAGCGCGAACAGATGATCAAGCAATTGTTCAATGTTTCGCTCGACAAAGCAGAGTGAAAAGATAGGAATGACGACATCAGTCATTCCTATTTGTAATGGAAGGAGCATGCATATGCTGCCAGTGAAAAAGAATGACCGTCTCGACGTCCACATCCATGACTTGACGCACGAAGGAGCGGGTGTGGCCCGTGTTGACGGCTATACGTTGTTCGTACCGAACGCCCTGCCGGGGGAGACGGTCGAAATCGTCGTGACGAAAACGAACAAACAGTACGGGTTCGCCCGTTTACTTGAAGTGAAAGAACCGAGTGCGGACCGGGTTGAGCCGCCGTGCCCGATTTTCTATCAATGCGGAGGCTGTCAGCTCCAACACTTCAGCTACGAGGGACAACTCCGTCAAAAACGGGCCCGCGTCGTCGAGGCGCTTCAGCGACTCGGTCAATTCGACGTGCCGGTCCATGACACGATTGGGATGCCGGAGCCATGGCGCTATCGCAACAAGGCACAGGTCCCGTTCAAGCAGGAAGGCGAGCGTCTCGTCGCCGGATTTTACCGTCCACGTTCGCATGACATCGTCGAGATGAACGAATGCCTCATTCAGGACGAGCGAAATGATGAAGCGGTGCAGGTCGTCCGCGACGTGTTAGACGCGCGCGGTGTGCCGGCGTATGATGAGAAGACCGGGCGTGGCGTCATCCGTCACGTCATGGCACGCTACGGGTACCATTCAGGTGAACTCATGATCGTCCTCATCACGAAGACGACAAAAATCAAAGGTGTGAATGAGATCGTCGCCGAGATCGTCGAGCGTCTTCCGGACGTGACGTCGATCATGCAAAACGTCAACCCGGACAAGACGAACGTCATCCTCGGGTCAACGAACAAGCTGCTCTACGGTCATGAGACGATCGAGGATAAGATTGGTGGACTTACGTTCACGATTTCCCCGCACTCGTTCTTCCAGGTGAACCCGGTTCAGACGGAGAAGCTGTACGGGAAGGCGCTGGAGTACGCACAATTGTCTGGTACAGAGCAGGTTGTCGACGCCTATTGCGGCATTGGGACGATCAGCTTGTTCCTCGCCCGGAAAGCGGCACACGTGTACGGTGTCGAAGTCGTACCGGAAGCAATCGAGGACGCGAAACAAAACGCCCTCGTCAATGAGATCGACAACGTGACGTTCGCGTGTGGAGCGGCAGAGGAAGTGCTCCCGCAGTGGAAGAAAGACGACATCGACCCTGAGGTCATCGTCGTCGACCCGCCACGTAAAGGGTGTGCCGAGTCGTTCCTCGAGACGATGGTCGAGATGGGACCGAAGCGGATCGTCTACGTGTCATGTAACGTCGCGACACAAGCGCGCGATATGCGTTACCTCGCTGACCGCGGCTATCGCTTGATGGAAGTGACACCGGTCGACATGTTCCCGCATACGGCGCATGTGGAGACGGTGGCATGGATGGAGAAAGAGTAGAAAAGGTATATAGTGAAGCGTGTTATGAATTCCTCCAAACAGGTAGTTTGGGGGAATTTTTTAGTGCAAATTTGTACGAGGGACAAAAAGGTTTAATATTTTTTACCTTGCGTTTCAACTATCCTTAATTCACCATTATTTATAGATATAAATCCATAATGTTACAAATGAAATTGGATTTCAACAGTTGAAAAAGGGGTGAATATAAGTGGTTGACGTTTTTAAAGTTGCCGAAGTACTCGTTGAGAATGCAAAAGAAAACTATGGGAAGGACGTTGGAATAATAGCCTATTACGGATCCTATGCTATTGGAGAAGCATCGGAGACTTCTGACCTGGACATGTTTTACATTCCGGATGAGGGAAAAACGGTTCCGCTCTACAGCTCTTTCATCTTTCAAGAACTGCCTTTCGAGTTTTGGCCGGTCTCCTGGGAATACGCTGAAAAAATTGCTTCTGGAAAGCAAAGCTACGCGGTGGCACCCTCACTGATCGCAAACGCAAAGGTGCTTTACGCAAGGTCTGAAGAAGATTTGAAAAAGTTTAACGCTCTTCAGAAGCGGATAGAGGAGTTACAAAAACCTGAGAATAAACGAGCGATGATGAAAGAGGCAGAGGAAGTGTACAAAGTCATCCCGTTCTACTTTGAAAAACTGGCCTTGTCGATCAAAGAGAACGATGTCACTTCGATCAAGACGGCCGCATTAGAATTTATTGATACATCTGTAGATTGTCTGGCTCTCATGAATCAAACCTACTTCAACCGAGTGTGGTGGGCGAATGATGAAAAGCTTCAATCCTTTAAAATTAAACCTGAAAAACTATTGGAATCGATCCGGACCATATCAACTTCTGAGAATTTTCATGAAATTGAAGAAACGGCACTGAGGCTAAAGGAAGAGATAAGGGAATTGTTACTGGCCGAACAAAAACGACTCGGGGAAAGAGAGCCGTTTCAAGAGGTATTCAAGGGGTATTATCCTGGAGTTTTTGAATATACGAATAAAGTACGTTCAGCATGCAACAAGAAAAATGAAATCGCTATGTTCGCAGCTGCGACGAAACTACAGAATGAAATGTCTTTGATGCTTTCCAGTTCTTATGATGAAACAGACGACTCAAGCCTTCGCATCTATAAAGAATACAGAAAAACCTATGATGATTTGGAACTACCGGATGTAGCATCTCATTTGCACCGTGGTGATTTTGATATCGTTTCTGAGAAAATACAGGCGCTTGACGAGCGGGCCATGAAACTGATGAAGGGAAATGCGGTCGCAATCAATCAGTTCGAAGAATTAGAAGACTTAAGAGTATATATAAACGAAGCATCCAATGAATGATTGACGCATTCTTGTAACTGCATGTGAATGCGGTGGTGATGATGGAGAAAGTAGAATAAGATGAGATAAAGCAGCCTTCGATTGTTGGAATCGGAGGCTTTTACAGTCAAATGAGGGGGGATTGAAAATGAGAAAAATTATTGTGTTGGAACATCTGTCGTTGGACGGCGTAATCCAGGCACCGGGTGGGAAAGACGAAGACTTGAGCGGAGGGTTTACGCACGGAGGCTGGACGGCGCCATTTGCGAGTACAGAATTAGGGCGACTGGTCCGGGGGCAGATGCATCGTGAGTTCGATTTGTTGTTGGGAAGAAGAACCTATGAATTATGGGCAGACTATTGGCCAAATCATGCAGAGATTTGGCCGGAAGCGAACACTGCCACCAAATATGTGGCTTCAACGACACAAAGTAATTCGTTGTGGGGACCGGACGTATTTCTATCCGAACCGGTTGAGGAATTAAAAGAATTAAAGCAAGCTGATGGACCGGACTTTCATGTATGGGGAAGCAGTGAACTCGTGCAGACCTTGTTGCACCACAATCTCGTCGACGAGTGCTGGTTCATCCACTACCCGATCATCATCGGTTCCGGAAAGCAGTTGTTCCCGAATGACGGTCTGAATCCTCTTACTCTCGAGGTGATTGAGCATCATTCCCTTCCGAACGGGGTATCAGTCGTGCACTATAAGCGGAACGTTGATGTAGAGAGTGCGTGAATGAAATGACATGGATAGACGTCAACAAGGCGTCTGTCCATTTTATTTAACCCAGAAAGAAATTTTACCTAGATGAACCGACCGGATTTTGTACACTGATTTTACGAAATTAACTAAACAAGATCGGGGATTGGAGCATGAAACATCATCAATGGATTAAACGGATATTGAAAAAGGGACGCGAGTTGTTCAGCAATCAAGGTTCAGAGAATGAAGCGACGTGTTCAGGGCAAGGCGACGCCCCGTCCTCTCAACAAAACGCGATTCAACAGGTTGATGTCGAGACCTTGCACGTGTTTACGTTAGAGGACACCAAGCCGGAGACGGCAATTGAGGAAGCTTCTCCTAAAGAACGGGAAATGAGAGTGTATTCGAATGGCTGGAGAAAGTCCTATGATGATCCGGAACGCGTCATTCGTGCATTCTCAAGACTTCGTGTGAAAGAAGAATTCAAATTAGAGGCCTACCAATTCGTAGAAGGAGACAATGGGAACGGGGTCGTATGGGCCATTCCGGCAGAACAATCCTTGCCGGAGCCTGAGGCGTGTGAACGATTAACGGAATATTTTTTGTCTCCACCGAAGCCGCGTGTTGCGCTCGACGATTTCATGGAGGCGATTGAAGGGGACGCGAGTCCGCTGTCTTATCTCCAGGCTGCCATCGCCTATCACGAGCTTCATGAATTTGGCGCGATGTGGCACGGGGTGTCCTGGTGGGAGTTTGAAATTTTGACGTCAGACAATACGTACGAATGGGAATTCACAGAGGGGTATTCGATGCCAGACTTGATGGATCCGCATTTTTATTATAATTCAGCAGGAAAACCGGTCGTCGTCTTCCATACATTGAACCCGATTGGGAGTGCCTCCCTCAGCCGCTATGAACATACATTTGAATCGAACCGTTACGGGATGAAATGTGAAAGAATCGAGCTTGGTTATGCCAAAAACGCTAGAATCATGATTTTTTAATCAATTCGTGACGACGATCCCTATTCACATACGAATAGGGATTTTTTTTGCCGTGATATCCGAAAGGAAAGAACTCCCCGACTAGCGAATTCTTTCTTATCCGAAGAAAGCTGTGCACGTACTTTAAACGAATGGGGACCATCGAATGAACATTCAAATCATCAATCCGAATGAGGACCAGTACGGCAATGCGATGGAAAATATCTTTCTGGCTTTTGATGAGCGGGAAGAGTTTTTGGGGAACGCCTTTGTCTATCCTTCAATCAACATGCATCAAACGGGTGACACGCCTTATTTATTGTTCATCCAGGTAAACACGGATCAGGAAGACGTACGGCAACCTCTTTTTGACCAAGTGTACAATCGGGCCAAAGCGTTGCGAGCATTGCAGCCTGACTTGAAGGCACGTATTTATACAGGCTTCGAGCCGGATGAGGAGAAGCTTGCGTTTTACGTGAAAAACGGATTTGACCCGCAATACACCGTTATCATGGAAAAGGAATTAGAGGCGATGCAGACAATCCGTCTTTCAAAAAAACTGAACGTGGAGGAAATCGACACGGAAGACGAGGACGTGCTGGCAAGCTATAAGTCGATGTATGATGACCTATTTGTCACACCACTCGACCTTGATGACTATGAAGCACAGTCCGAAAAAGAGCATTTCCGAAACTTCGTATTCTCCATCGACGGTGAGGTGGTCGGCGGTTGTACCATCTTCGAGGATGAGGGTTATGGGCATGTCGAGACGTTATATGTGATGCCGTCGTATCGCGGACAAGGCATGGGGAAACAGATCATGCAGTTTATCTTCAATTACTTCAAGTCGGTTGGTTTAAGCAAGTCGAAATTAGAAGTATGGGAGCTCAATCAAGCGGCGGTCAAGCTGTATCAAGGATTGGATTATAAAATCGTAAACACACATCTGATGTTCCCGGGAGTGGACGGGTGAGGTAGAAGTATTTAAAAAACTCCATCACGAAACAAGAAAAATACGGAATTTTGAACTTTACAACCGTCTTAAAACGTAAATGTATACAAAAAACCATGCCTCTTCGCATCCGTGAGCGCATGGTTTTTCGACTTAAATCAATTTTTCTTCTTGTGCTTTTAAAATTGCCTGGACGCGGTCTTTGACATCCAATTTACTATAGATGCTAGATATGTAGTTTTTAACCGTCCCTTGAGACAAGAACAGCTTTTCAGCAATTTGTTTGTTTGAAAGACCGATTGCTATACAGGTAAGCACCTCTTGTTCTCGATCAGTCAATTGAAAGTCAATCGTTGAAGACGGGTTGCTGGACACAGGAGTTTGTAGTTCCTGTACGAGTGCTTGCGCTAAATGCTGAGGTAATAACGTACCGCCGCGATGAATCAATTTGATGCCCGCCATCAAATCATTTGGATGAATAGCTTTCAATAAATAGCCTTCCGCCCCGATAGAAAGGGCTTCGACAACTTGATTCACTTCATTGAACGTAGTCAGCATAATCACTTTGACTTCGGGCCACCGCTGTTTCATCAATTTCGTTGCTTCAATTCCGTTTAACAGTGGCATATGGATGTCCATTAAAACGATATCAGGTAATTGTGTTTCACAACATTGAATGGCACTGCTCCCGTTATCGGCTAAGTCAATGACAATTAACTCTGGGTCTGTATTTAAAACAAATGCCAGACTTTCACGAATCAGTTCTTGGTCGTCGACCAACAATAGTTTAATTTGATCCAAATGAATCCCTCCTAATCGGAATCTGACAGCGGATGGTGACCCCGTCTTCCTGTTTAATTTCGAATGTTCCGCCTATTTCTTGGAGTCGTTGTTTCATCTTGGATAATCCGAATCCTGGAGTCGCTGACGACATGGCTTTCCCGTTATTATAAATGGATAAGGACAGATGGTCAGGTTGGAAGTGGAGCGAGACACGGATGTAGGTTGCTTCTCCGTGGCGTTTAGCATTCGTCAGACATTCCTGCAGATATCGTTGAAAGACGTGTTTTATATGTGGTGGAGCTTCATATTCAGTACCGGACCATTCATAGTCGATTGGTGTTTCGGTATGTGTCGAGAAGTCCAAGGTCAGCTTTTCAAGCTGCTTGGTAAGGAGCGACTCTTCATCTGCAGGTGCGATTTGATGGATCGTTCTTCGTATTTCGGAGAGTCCGGTTCGGGCAACCTCGGATAACGTAGCCAGTTTCTCCTTAGCCAACTCGGGTTGTCTGTCGATCATAAAGATTGCGGCATCGAGACCGATGGCGACTGAAGTGAAATGATGTCCGATGGTATCATGCAAATCTCTGGCCATTCGATTTCGTTCCTCCGTCAAGGCTAACCGTTCAATCTCATTTGCGTAGTGTTGAAGTACTTTATTTTGTTGCTCAATTTCATTTAGTTGTTGAGCATTGGCAGCAAGAAGTTGTTTGAAGCGTTTTTGAGATGCAGTAATCCGGTTAAATCCAATTCCGATACTGAAGAAAAGCAGGATGTCGATGTACTGAATGAAAAATGTGAAACTGTGATCCATCGTCCAAATTCGATTGAGCGGAATTGCGATGAGAAAAAGGGGGATGGTCCATTTTGAGGTGTCTCTAGTCATCATGTATCCGACCATCAACATCGGCATCAAAATGACTGACGTGCTCAAGTAAACACCCAAGATATTGTTCACGAGAATAGAGAAAGCTCCCGTCACGACCAACTCGGTCAACAGATAATGTTTAACATGAAAATAATGAGGGCGCCAAAAGAAAAGTGGCAGGAAGAAGCCGAGAGAGGTAAACAAAAAGAAGGTTTGATAAGAGAGTTGTCCGAGCTGTTCCTGTTCCACGTAATAATAGATGAGTCCCGTTCCATACCAACTGGAACGTAAAGCAAAGATAAACCAATCCGTTCGAGTCCAGTGCCAGGCAACGCGAGTTGTTTCCATCTTCATCCCTACCTACTTAAACAAATTTTATCTATTTATTATCGTATCACACAAAAAATATGACTCCAATCACTACAGTCATATGACTTTTGGGCGATACGATTGAGATAGAAAAAGTGAAAGGAGATGGTTAACGTGAAACGTTTTGTAGCGACATGGCGCATTGTGCTGGCAATCGTCATCACCTTTTTGATTTTTGGAGTGATTGCGGGGGGACTTCAAGCTTTCGGAAAGTTTGATGACATGCTAACTAACTACGTGTGGATGCAATCGATGTTTGCTTTGGTCGGGGCGCTCAACACATTTGCCCTGCTCGTGTTGTATCAACGGGTCAATCGGAAAAATCCTATACAATTGGGATTTTTGTTAAACCGAAAACATATGGTGTTCAGTTTGTTTTGTGTTATCATCACACTTTTTACAGTCGTCGGTTTTGTTATCATTCTCGATTTACAGAATAAGGTGAGCATCACATTCGAGTGGGAAACGTTTTTAACCGCCAACTTTATCAAATTTCTATTTATTGGTATGGTCGGCTGGTTCCTTGCAGCACTTAAAGAAGAAGTATTGGCAAGAGGGTACTTTATGGCGAATTTAAATTCGTTCGGTTTTTGGAAAATGCTTTTCATCTCATCTTTCCTCTTCATGGCGATGCACTTTGTGACGAACGGATTTGATGTCATGAAAGCAGGAAGCTGGTTTCTCGGTGGGATTGTGTATGGATACATTTACTTGAAAAGTGGGTCGCTCATCGTGAGCACGATTGTCCATGCTGCCCATAATCAATTAAATGATTTGGTTATCCACGGATCAGAAGCCGCTTTTATTTGGTTGGATGCAACGGTTTCATTATCGGACAAGCTCGCTTATGAATTCGTATTGAGCGCACTTCTCATTCTCTTGACGAACGTCATGTATGGTAAAAACGGGTGGGTCACACCAGCTGAAAACTTACAAACGTTATGGCAATCAGAAGTTCGTGAAACCCGATCAGATACGACTACTGTCGTTTTGTGAGATTGAAAAGGAATCGAGATGCATGCTGACAAAAAAGTATTGCGGTAGGAAAATCTCGTTTGCTAAACTAATTAAAACATCATAACCCAATGCGTTGAAGAGAAGAGTAGGTCGCTGAATACATGTACAGAGAACCCCAGTAAGCTGAGAAGGGGGAATGGATACGTGACTGAACATGGTCTTGGAGCATTCGCACCGACAACTATACAGTTTAGACTGCGACGGATGCACCCGTTATCGTGCCAGGATATAATCAGGTTTTTCTGACGTATCTGTTGAGGTCTGTCTCGTAAGGGGCGGACAAACCGGGGTGGTACCACGAAGCGTCAGCTCTCGTCCCTAGGAATATTTCCTGGAGGTGAGAGCTTTTTTGTATTGAATGGAATGAATCCAAAAACTTCGGAGGTGCGAAAGATGAATGTATTGATTGGAGGAGCATGGCCGTACGCCAACGGTTCCTTACATGTAGGACATGTCGCAGCTTTACTGCCGGGCGATGTGTTAGCAAGATATTATCGATTAAAGAATGTGGAGGTTTGTTATGTTTCCGGCAGTGACTGCCACGGGACACCAATCCAAGTCCGGGCGACTCGTGAAGGCGTAACCCCGTCTGCAATTGCGAATCGCTATCATGAAGAGTTTAAAGACTGCTTCGAGCGACTCGGTTTTTCCTATGATGTTTACAGCCAGACAACGGACGAGGCGCACAAGCAGTTTGTTCAACAATTTTTCCAAGCGCTTGTTGAAAAGGGATTTGTTTACCCAAAGACCGTTGAACAGGCGTATTGCGGGTTCTGCCAACAATTTCTTCCGGATCGATTCGTAGTCGGAACGTGTCCGGATTGTGGGAGTGGGGCAAGAGGGGATCAGTGCGATCATTGTGGAAAGATTGTCGAACCAATCGACTTACACAATCGGCGATGTAGCATTTGTGGCGATACACCAACGTTCCGAGAGTCAGAACAATTTTATTTTGCCTTGTCTACCTTGCAAAAATTTATCGAAACTTATGTAGATTCGGCGACAGGTTGGAGAGAAAATGCGTACAATCTGTCTCGACGATATATAGAAGAAGGATTAATTGATCGGGCTATCACCCGGGATTTGGATTGGGGCATACCTGTACCGATTAGTGGATTTCAACAGAAGAAAATTTATGTATGGGTCGAGGCGGTATTAGGGTATTTATCGGCAAGTCAGCAATGGACGAAACAACATTACACGGAAACGAAGCGATTTTGGTCGGATGATTCGCTCCATTATTACGTACATGGTAAAGACAACATCCCATTCCACACGGTGATCTTACCGGCACTACTTGAGGCACATGGAGATTACCATCTTCCAGACCGCATCGTTTCGAGTGAATATGTCACGTTAGAGGGAAAGAAGCTATCCACGAGCAAGAACTGGGCAGTATGGGTACCTGACTTGCTTCAACAGTATCATCCTGATTCAATCCGCTATTTTTTGATTGCAAATGGACCTGAAAAAAGGGACGGGGACTTTTCATGGCGTGAGTTCATCCATAGTCATAATGGAGAATTACTTGGGGCATTCGGAAACTTCGTCAATCGAAATCTCGTCTTCATTCAAAAGTCATTTGACGGTCGCATTCCAAACGGTACGTGTGAGTTGAACGTCTCCAGACAACTAGAAGAAGTCTACGATACAGTCGGGGCTTTGATTGAAGAGGGACGATTTAAAGAGGCGTTGGAAACGATTTTCACGTTGATTCGATTTGCGAATAAATTTTTTGATGATGCAAAACCTTGGGTCACCGTGAAAGGGGACAGGCAAGGCTGTGCAGACACGTTATATACGTGTGTTCAAATCATCGGAAATCTCTCAATCTTGCTGTCACCATTCTTACCGTTTTCTGCGAAAACCATTCAAAGAATGCTCTCCATAACAGAAGAAGAGTGGCAACCGATTGTTATTGAGGGCGGTCTACAATTGGAACATGTCGAGGTGTTATTCGAACGAATTGAGAAAGAAAGGATTGCTGTCGAATTAGGAAAGCTAAAAGAAACCTTGAGCGTACAGCGTTGAACAAATCAAAATCGGCCCCTTACGGAATAGGAGGCCGACTTTTTAATCATTCACATGCCCAACCGTCTTTGTCACGGTCCATCTTCGACTGGTAGGCCGGATGGCTGGAAGAGACGCCTCCCGGATACGTGCCACGTAAGTCGGTACAGTTTTGGAAGTATTCGGTCTTGGTCGTGGACTGAGCATTCGATTGCGTGTTGGACTGTGTGTTCGTGGAAGCTTGAGCTTGTTGTTCGAACTCTTTTTTCGCCTTGGCGATTGCGGCCTCCGTTTTGGCGGCCTCCTCTTGACGGACGGCTGCAATCTCTTCATCGGCCCGTTCTTCCGCGGCGGCTTTTGCGCTTTCTAGGTCTTCATCGAACTGTTCCCGCAATTTCTGCTCCATGTCTTTAATAGTTTGCTCGGTCGCGTTTTTTGCCTCTTCTAGCTGCTGAAGCAGTGATGCGTTCTCTTTCTTGAAGTCATCGAGCTGCGTTTGCAGGTTATCTTTTTCGGACAAAAGTGTCGTCATTTTCTCTTCAATCGTAGCCAAATCGTCTTCGTATTTCTCGGCACTGATCATGTCCTCCCCGCTACATGCACTTAACAATAAAACGGTCAGGATAACAGAACCCATCACCCATGCCTTCTGTCGCCGAGCGTAGAAGAACACTATTCCGATTAGTAAGACACCAAACCAACCCCACTCCATCTGAAGCCCTCCATTCCTCATGCCAAATTCGCCCATCTCGTTATATTAATCGTATATAGAATTTATCTCGTAATCACAAGCGAATCTGAATGTTATGAATGGGTTATTGTGATTTCACGGGAATTGTCACGAACGTCACGAGGAGTTTGATTCCGAAGAAGCGAAATGGAGAAGGGACACGACTTTTTTGGTGCAGACGAGCGATTGGGACAAAGGAGGAGGACAATGAAACAATATGTGATGAAACAACCGAAACGGCCCTTGTCTTTTCAAGGTGCGGTTGTGTCCGACGTCACCATCATGAACGATACCATCCGACTTGAGTTTGAAAACGGGATTGAAGATCGGTTCAAACAACGTGCCGAATGGACATCCCGTGCAGTCGTGACCATCCCGCGAATCGATTGGAATCAATCGACGCTCACAAGGTTTGCGGATACGACATATGAGATGCTGTCGATGAAGACGGTGCGTGACATCGTGAAGAACGGGCGACTGGAGATCGTCGGAGAATTGTTCGGACCCAACCGATTGTTGTTGAGTTGCATGTGGATGACCGACACAGCTTATTTGACGATGGAACTAAGCATCTACTACACGGGGGATTTCATTGTTCAATGGGAATCAGCCGAAGTCGAAGGACTGGTCTTATAAAACGACCGGTCCTTATTTGTGTGCGGAAGTAAAGTCAGTTGATACAATCCGGCAGACATAATAGAATAGATAAGTGATTTTATTGGACTGTATTTTAGAAAGGAACTGATTTTACGATGAAAGAGAACTTCTGGCGCGACCTTCCGCGTCCATTTTTCATACTTGCACCGATGGAAGACGTGACCGATGTCGTCTTCCGCCACGTCGTCGCCCATGCCGGCCGACCGGACGTGTTCTTCACCGAGTTTGCGAACTCAGACAGCTATTGCCACCCGGAAGGGAAAGGTAGCCTCCGCGGTCGCTTGACGTTCACTGAGGACGAGCAGCCGATGGTCGCCCATATTTGGGGAGACAACCCGGAATATTTCCGTCAAATGAGTATCGGCATGGCCGAGATGGGCTATAAAGGGCTCGATATCAACATGGGTTGCCCGGTCCCGAACGTCGCACGTCGCGGGAAAGGGAGCGGCCTCATCCTTCGTCCGGAAGTCGCGGCAGAGCTCATTCAAGCGGCAAAAGCAGGCGGACTCCCGGTCAGTGTCAAGACGCGTCTCGGATATTCGAAGCTCGACGAATGGCGTGACTGGTTGACGCACATCCTGAAGCAGGACATCGCCAACTTATCGATTCACTTACGGACGCGCTCTGAGATGAGTAAGGTCGATGCCCACTGGGAGTTGATCCCGGACATCGTCAAGCTGCGTGACGAAATCGCACCGGACACGCTCATCACAATCAACGGAGATATCCTCGACCGACAGATGGGACTCGAGCTCGTTGAGAAATATGGTGTTGACGGAGTCATGATCGGTCGCGGGATTTTCAAAAATCCGTTCGCGTTCGAAAAAGAGCCGCGTGAACATTCGATGGAAGAACACCTCGATCTGTTACGCCTCCAGCTCGACCTGCAGGACAAATTCCAGGAGGAAGTGCCACGTTCGATTTCGAACTTGCACCGTTTCTTCAAGATTTATGTCAAAGGATTCCGCGGGGCGAGCGAGCTCCGTCACAGCCTGATGGAGACGAAGTCGACGGACGAGGTCCGCGCGTTGCTTGACGCCTTCGTCGAAAAGTATAAACAAGAAGAGGCAGCGCTCGCTGCAGAATAATATCTAGGGTTCAGCCTCGGCTGAATCCTTTTTTGTATGGAGTTTAACTTTTTTACGAAAAGTTGTGACGCCTTAAGGGGAATATCGGTCATTGATAGTGAAGAACGTTACGAGAAAACGAGGTGGACGAAATGGACGATCAAGTGATCATCGATTGGTACTGGCAACGCTCCGAATATGCGATTGTTGCGACGAAGCGGAAATATGGCCGGTACTGTCAGACGATATCATACAATATTTTACATAATCGGGAGGACGCTGAGGAATGTGTGAATGATACATATATGAAAGTGTGGGAGGCGATCCCGCCGACCCGCCCTCGGCGATTAGGCGCATTTTTGGCTAAGGTTGTCCGTAATCTATCGCTCAATCGCTACGAGCTGTATCATGCGAAAAAGCGAGGAGTCGGTGACGTGCCGCTCGTCTATGAAGAATTAGAGAACGTGTTGACGTCCTCGAGTCACAATGATGAGGACATCGTCGAAATTTTGAATGATTTTTTGATGACACTTCCCGAACAGACACGGCGTGTCTTCATGCAACGATATTTCCATTTTTATTCAATCAAGGAAATCGCCAAGATGAATCGGATGGGAGAGAGCAACGTCAAAATGATATTGATGCGGACACGTACACAGTTGAAACAAGTGTTGGAGTCGGAAGGAGTGGCGTTATGAATGAGACACGGTTGGCCCGATTGATCGGTGAGGTCGATGAACGTTACGTGGAAGAATCAATGCCGGCGCATCAAAAAAGACGACGAGGTGTCATATTGGGAGGCGGACTCGTGGCGGTGGCGGCGCTACTTTTTTCCGTCATCACAGCGGATATTTGGAAGGAGGAGTTGGCGCTATCGAACTCTTCGAAAAGCATGGCTGTGTACTACGTGGACGAGTCTGACGTAAATCGTGAGGTGAGTCAAGCGAGCTTGGTGAGTATGACCGAGGAGGAGCTGTTCACGAAGTGGAACCCGCAGGTTATTAAAGGTGAAGTACAGAAAATCGACCATATCGAACTCGACTTCAACGGTCAATCTGTCTACCAGTCACTCGTGACGCTCCTCGTGACGGACGTCTATCGCGGGGATATGAGAGCGGGAGAAAACATCGTCATACGAACGCCCTACATCGGCTCAGACGTGTATCAAACCGACACGGATGTTGTCTCACAACTACAGGTTGGGATGAATGGTATTTTTATGCCCATACGCTATGATGAAACGTTCATTTGGGAGCAGAACGGGGCGACCCTTCAAGTGAGGGACGTCTCGGAGTACGGATTCCCGGACGGGGAGCGTTATCTATTTTTAGATACGGCAGACGGGCTCGTCTTCATGCGTGACGCTTATCCGTCGCTCTCCGAAGCGCAGACGCTGAGTGATGTAGAGGTGTTCATGCGTGAACGATTCAAAAAATGAGGAGATGAAAGGGATGGACTCAAAAACTGCAATTGGACTCGGTATGGTGATGGGGGCTGGGATTGGTCTTGTCGTGTCAATCGTCGTCGGATTTGACATCGGAATCGGGATTGCAATCGGCGCAATGATAGGTCTTTTAGCGGGCACGTGGAAAGCAAACCATCCTTAACTTTTCCAATTTTTAGTATGAAGAAGGATGAGTAGAACGGGATGCCGAATAACGTAGTGACAGAAAATCAATCCGTAACTTCGATAAAGTGGGGACTCGTTGTGATGACGCTATGTACGTTGACGCGTGGGCGATTAACGGGTGGGAGGAGTAGATGAGAATGGAACGGACAATCACGGTAAGAGGAACAGGGAAGGTTTCATTGAAGCCTGACCTGATCGTCATTCAAATGGAGATGGTCTCCAGAGATCCGAACTACGAAAAGACGATGACCCTGGCCGCGACGACTGTCGCACAACTTCAAAAAGCAATCGTGAAAGCCGGGTTTAAAAGAGAGGACCTCAAAACGAGCGACTTAACCATCGATACGGAGAACGAACATTACCGGGACGAAAACCATGAATATAAGACGCGCTTTGTCGGCTACGTGTGTAAACAGAACATGAAGTTAGAGTTTGAGCTGAATACGAAACGATTGTCGCACCTCATCGTGCAAATCGGGGATTCAGCTGTCGAGCCGAAACTATCGATTCGTTTCACGGTGAAGGATCGAGACGTCGTTGAGGATCAGTTACTCATGAGTGCGGCCGAGAGTGCGAAAAAACGGGCTGCTTTGTTAGTGAAAGGGGCCGGAGCCGAATTAGGTGAGTTGTTGACAATTGATTATTCCTGGAACGAGCTTCGCCTGCATTCGCCTACGCTCATCCAATATGAAGAAAAAGTTTCGCTTTTTGCAGAAGAGAGCATGCCGGAGATCGAACCCGATGACATCAATGTGAGTGATTCGGCGACATTTGTCTGGAGTCTAACATGAAACGCGTCATTGGGCTCCTCCTGTTCCTGTTGTTCCTGTCCCGTACTGCATCCGCATTATCATGGGCATACGCTTTTGTCGTCTATGACGGTCGGGTGTATGAGGTGCTGAATATGCCGATTGCGGTTTCCGAATTGGGGGATGTAATTGGAAAGGTGGAGACCGCAGTGAACGATGAGACGGGACGCTATTACGGGAATGCATCCAACTTTTATGAAGTCGGTACAGAATATCGGGAAGTGCGCGGACAATCGCCCGACCAGGTCATCGCGGTCGAAGAGGATGGCGTGTGGAAGCGAGCAGAGTATCGTTTTGATTCGCCGTACCACGTGAGAGAGCTACTCGATTTGCTCGGATACGTCCTGGTTGGCGTCGGTTTGTTCGGAATGATTTATCTCTTGATCAAATGGCGACGTTCCCTCAGAAAACGTGATTTCTCCTCGGATGAAACGGGAAGGGATTCATAAGTGCAAGAAAGGGGAACTCACATGAACGTTTTAATTATTTTTGACTCACTTTATGGTCATACGGAAAAAATCGCGCATGCGATGCAACAAGAGCTAGAAGGAGAGCATAAAGCAAGAATGGAACATGTCCTGCACTACGGGTCATGTGATTTGGCGCATGTCGACTTGGTCGTGGTCGGTTCGCCGACACATGGGGGATATGAGACAGAGGACATCAAAGTGTTTCTCGATGCGCTATCGGACAATGCGTTGCGAGGGAAGCGGACAGCAGCCTTCGACACGAGCGTCGTCAAAGAGGATCAAAATCCACTCATCAGTAAAATCATCGACTGGTTCGGTCACGCGGTCAATCGAATCGAAGGGGAGATGGAGGAAAAAGGTGCAGAACACGTCATCAAACAATCCTTTTTCGTAGACGGGGAGACCGAGGCACTGAAGGAAGGGGAATTAGAACGAGCTCGGGCTTGGGCGCGTGAACTCGTCAAACCGTAAGAAAACGTATTCTGACACAGAATGCGTTTTTCTTTTGTTTCTGACGCGGAGCATAGAAAAACGGGTAAATATATATAAGTAATCGAATTCCTATAAGGAGCTGAGGAGAATGAGAAAGATGGAGCGGGATGTCCTTGTCGGTTGGTTTGTCGTCTTGCTTGTCGTCGTCGCTCATTTTTTGATTACCGTGTCACTCGGAAACACATACTTCGCTGAATCGACGTTGAACCGTATGCTTTGGTTCACGAGCTTTCCGGCGTTCTTGATTGCTTTTGGCATGGCCTTTTTCAAAAAGACGAATACCGTGACACAAGCAATCCGCCGGGGTGTGATTTGGACAGCTGAGCTGATTCTTGGGTTTAGCGTTGTGGCATGGGTGTTTGGGTCGTTCGAAGAGTTGTTCGTCAGTCCTGGTGTCTATTGGATGTTTGGCGCCGTGCTCATCGCACCGATTGTCTTTTTGATGGCGTTTCGTCGTCAACAGCGGGGCGGGAGACTGCGGACACCGTGAAGCGATGCGCCTCCTTACAAGGGGGCGTTTTTAGTTGGCGTCTGTTTGGGAATGGAATAGGAAGGATAGAATGGAGGAGAGTGCGATGAGCCATTATTTTTCATCATCATACGAAGAATCACGGGAGAAATTTATCAACTTGTTACCGCACGTCAAGCGCTATTATCCGAAAGCTGAAGTCATTTCCCATTCCATCGGTGAAGACACGATTGACTTGATTCTAGGGGAGCCGACACAGGGCCGGGAATCGTTGCTTCTCATGACAATCGGGGAGCATGGGATTGAAGGGTACGCTGGAGCGGCTGTCACCCATCAATTCATCGAGACGCAATTATCCAACGTGCGTCACGAGACGACCGGAGTTTGTTTCATTCATGCGATTAATCCATGGGGGATGAAACATTTTCGACGGGTCAACGAGCATAACGTGGACTTGAATCGGAATTATGTCATTGACCGCGATCACCTGCCGCGGAATATCAATCAGGAGTATGAACGGATGCGCCACCTGTTCGTGCCGGATGGTGTGATTGACAATTATCATGAGGCGCGTGAGCATATCTATTCGTTTCTCGGATCTGGGATTAAGCTAGATGGGTTTGAGGCGATGAGTTCCGCAAAAGGGATGGGACAGTACCAATTTCCGAAAGGTGTGTATTACGGCGGTGAGGAGGATGAGCCTTCTGCCATCTTCTTGAAAGGTGTGCAACAGGATTTGCTGGAGCGTTACGACAAGGTGATCCATATGGATTGGCATACCGCTCTCGGACCGACGAACGAAGTGACGATGGTCATCAGTGAGCGGGACGGACGGAACGAGGATGATTTGAAGCAGACGTATAAATTGAAAAATGTGAAGACATTTGACCCGGACGAGGTGCTCGGCGATTCGACGAATCATTTCTACTACGTACGAGACACAGAGTTTCCTGAGAAACGGCTCGTGTCGGCGTTATTTGAATTCGGGACGTTCGGGACGTCGACGAAAGCATCGATCCGTGAATTTCTGACCATCATTCTTGAGAATCGTCTGTACTTTGAAGGAACAAAGGATCCGGAAGCACGAAACGGGATCCGTAACGAATTTATGGCGATGTTCTACCCAGACGATGCCTCATGGCGGGAAGCGGTCCTTCGGGAAGGGGCGTCTGCCATCGAGCATGTGTTAAAGGCAGAATCTCTATGGAAAACAGGAGAATGATTGCACAAAAAATGTCTCGATCAGGGGCATTTTTTGTGTGGAGACAAGGATAAGAAGCGGCGGTTCGGGGTATAAACTAATTGGAGTAACTTTCCAAATTATAGGTTGTGAAACAGAATGCTGTAATTGAATAGAAGGTAGCCATCTTATGACGTTTTTTTGTGAAAGGCGGGTGAAATTTAGATGGGATGGCTCATATATTTCAGTCTGTCCCATCATTCATGTTACAATAACGAGGTGGATTACAGATTGAGGAGAGATTTAAATGAATATCGCTTTCTTTTTATATCCGAAAGAAGACGTCAAATATCTGGACCCTGAATCAACGGTACGACAAGCATTGGAAAAGATGAAACACCATCGTTTCACCTCTGTACCGCTCGTATCGGAAAATGGGTTTTATGCAGGGACGATGACTGAAGGGGATTTGTTGTGGGCGCTCGCTGAACAGCTTCGCGGGGAAGAAGACTATGAGAAAGTGCTCCGGACACGTCTAAAAGACATTAAGCAACGCGTACGTTACAAACCGGTCGCGATTACGGCTCAAATCGAAGAGCTCGTCGATGCAATCACGGATCAAAACTTCGTACCGGTCGTCGATGACGGAAAATATTTCATCGGCATCATTCGCCGCCGTGACATTATCGAGTATTACTCGTCAAAGTTGAAACAACTTGAAAATGAAGTGAGATAAAAACAAGCCAGAACCGGCGCGGTTCTGGCTTGTTTTACATTTCCTCTCGTTTTGTTTTTAGAAAGGGAAGTGGGGCAATCATTGCAAGGTAGTAAATAAAGGTGATGACGAGTAATAAAATGATTGCGGGTAAATATGGGGCGATGAGTGGGATGACGAGTAGGACCGCGAGAGCCGCGAGTCGCTTCCAGGACACCTTGAAGAACAGACGATTGAAGTAAATGACACCATATCCAAACAAAACAATCGCGACATACAACGTGATCCGGTGTGCTAAATCAAGTGTTTGCATCGGATCGTGTACGATTGTGATTTTGACGACAGCGAGCAAGATAATACCGAGGAACATCGCAAAGTGGGACCAATAGAATCCGGCTTTTGCAGCTTGGTCTCGTTGATTGATATCCATCTCGTGAAACTGTTCTTCTCGCTCTGTATCATCTTTAACGTAGGAGTACCATAACAACACGGTCAAACCGAGAGCGAGTACCATTGTCAAGACGACATCGGAAGTTAAATCTTCATCAATGGCGGCTCGACCAGTCGAAGCAATCGTTTCACCAAGAGCGATAACGAGAATCAGGTAATGTCGCTCTAAAAAGTGCCAAGGGGAAACAGCAAATTGTCCTTTATTTTTTTGAACGAGTGGTCCGAGAACAGCGACTGCTGCGACAATTCCCCATACAATTAGTCGCACGTCACCACTAAATAAAGAGGAGACAAGGACGATGATTGCAAAGATTAAATTGTAGGGTACAATCGCAGACATTGCTTTCTTGGTCTCATCGTTACTGTGGAGTAAGAACAGAAGGGAATGTGTGGCGACAATGCTTAAAAAGCCTAATCCAAAAATGAAACCATTTTTCCCGTATGCTTCAGGAATTGCGACCGAAATCAACATAAAACCAACCATACCGAGTGCTAAAAAGATCCGATGATTACGCTCGGTCAATTCTGTCGTATTGGTCAACCAAATATATCCTTCAAAGATGTACCAAATAAGTGCTAAAAGCACGAAGACCTCTAAAAATGTATGAAAATCTAAGTGATGTTCTAACTTTAAAGTCAACTGAATGAATGTGAAGACGAATACCAAATCAAAAAACAGTTCAATCTTATCGACTTCTTTGTTTTGTGTAGCCATAGAGTCCTCTCCTTTTCCTAAGTCACTACTTGTTTACCCACCTCGGTATAAAAAAATCCTTCATTTTTGAAATGAAGGATTTTTGGTCAAGTATCTTCAAGGTGTGAGATGTTAATTCCGTATGAAAAGTTTCTTTCTGGTGCAAGCAATCTTGCCGAAGAATCTAAACGTAAATGTTCAGGAACGGTCGTCCACATCAATTGTGTTGGTCGTTCGTTAACAGAAGTCATTACATTATTTGAGAAACGAAAAATGTCCTCTGATGTGTATAGATATTCTTCGCGTCTCTCCACTACTTCGCGAAGTTTCGCACCCGAGTCTTGTAACGAGACACCTTGTTTGCGAAGCTCGATTGCCTGATCAACAATGAACGCCTGCCCGTACAAAAATGACTTTGTATCAATCAATTGTAACGGAACATCATACTCCTTTGAAATCAAAAGAGATTCTTGATAATTGACTGTATAGTGAGCATTCGATGTTAAATAGAGAATCCCACGATTAAGACGGCGTGCCTTACTAAACATACGATGAAGTTGTTCTCGAAGGTCAGGAAGTAAAACAGCATTCCGTTTTACGGCTCGTAACCGTTCTTCAAAGAAATGATGTCTTTCTCCGTTCTCGTATAAAAAGCAAGTGAGTGCACCGGAAACGGGGAGTATCTTGTCCGCATGATGCATATAGCGGATTGATGCGGCATCTGTAATGACTTGATAATCCATGAAATCTCACCTTTCTTTAATCGAGTGGTGGAAAATGTGGTAACACATATTCTCCTAATTCATCGATGACTTCTTCAGCCGGACGTTCTCCGTCGAAGAGGGCGAAGAAGAGGTGATTCACGCCGATGGCACGATACGCTTCGAGCAATTTGATTAAATGATTGCGACCGAGGCGGAAACCGAGACGAATCGGTGTCGGGGGCTCGTCTGGGTCATGCGTCAGATCAAGATGCATCGGCATCGAAAATGGACGGAAGGCGCGGCCATTCGCTTCACCGCTCGCGCGCCAAGCGTCGAGCACTTGTTGCTGCGCGAAAGGTGCCTGCGGATAATACATCCAACCGTCACCGTTCGCTCCGAGCCAGTCCATGTCCTGTTGTGCGAATCCGGTAATCATCGTCGGGATCCGTTTCTTTGGACGCGGTACGAGGGTGGCCTGTTCGACTTTCCCATAAGGTGAGTCAATCGTTGGGTAGTTGTAGTAGAGCGCCTGCTCCATGACACGAAGCGATTCTTTGAACTGGTCGCCGCGTGTCGGGTGATCGACTCCAAGTCCTTTGAAATCGGCACGACGGTCACCCGAAGAGATGCCTAAAATCAATCGTTCCGGGAACAACGCTTCAATCGTTGCGACTTCCTTCGCTGAGCGAAGAGGGTGACGTAGCGGCAAGACGAGCGCGGACGTACCGAGCGCGATGTTTTTTGTTTGACCGAGTAAGTGTGTGCCATAAATCAACATGTCATAGATTTGACCGACGGCAGGGTCTAAGAAGTTCGGGTCTTTTAGTAAGACGTCCCGTAACCATAGCGCTGTGAAGCCATAGTCGTCTGCTTTTTGGGCAAGCTCGACTTGGCGTTCGAGTGTCGGGGTACGCATTTTGAAATTTTCTAACGGGATGTGGAGGCCGAGCGTAAGCTCGCCCTCCCGATACATCCGGTTGTAGCTTTTATGATTGTTGAACATAAGCGCCTCCTTCGTTTGCTTCCAAACGACGTGAGATGGCAGTCAAGATGACAGCAATGATGACCATGATGCCACCGACCCAAGGTGTGTGGACGAGTCCGATTGAATCGGCGACGATTCCACCGATTGTCGCGCCAAGGGCAATCCCGACGTTGAAGGCCGCGATGTTGAGTGCGGATGCCACATCGACAGCAGCGGGTACATATTTTTCAGCCAATTGCACGATATACAGTTGAAGTCCAGGCACGTTCATGAAGGCGAGGAGTCCCATCAAGACGATGGCGATCAGACCGGCCACTTTGAATGGAATCATGAACGACATGAGGACCATGACCGCTGCATGAACGATAAACATATAGAACAACGCTTTCGCCGGATTTTCATTTGCGAGTTTACCGCCGACCGCGTTCCCAATCGCGACCGCGATTCCGTAAACAAGTAAGACGACACTGATCATACTCGGACTGATGTTTGTCACGTCTTGCATGATCGGTGTCAAGTACGTGAACGCGACGAACGTTCCACCATAGCCGAGTGCTGTGATCAAAAATCCGAGCAAAAGACGACCGTTTGTGAGTAGTTTCTTCATATCTGAGAATTTCGCCGGTGGTGACTGTTTCAAATCCTTCGGAATCAGGAAGACGATTGCGATGATGGAAATGACACCAAGAGCAGCAACGGCAAAGAATGTCGCGCGCCATCCGAACGCTTGTCCGATGACCGTTCCGAGTGGGACACCTGTGACGGTCGCGACAGTTAAACCGGTAAACATGAGTGCGATGGCACTCGCTTTTTTATGCGGTGGTACGAGCTGTACGGCAATCGTTGCACCGATTGAGAAGAAGACACCATGCGAGAAGGCGGTGATAAATCGGGCGACAATCAAAAGTTCAAAGCTGGTCGACAGGGCAGAGACTAAGTTTCCGCCGATAAAGACGACCATGAGTGCCATGAGTAATGTTTTCCGGTTCATCCGGTTCGTGAGTGCTGTTAAAATCGGTGCACCAACGGCGACGCCAATGGCATATCCTGAAATAATGAGACCCGCGAGTGTGATCCCGATGTTTAAGTCACTTGCGATGGATGCGAGCAATCCGACAGGAACGAACTCGGTCGTCCCGATGCCGAAAGCGCTAATGGCGAGGGCGAGTAACGCCAATCCTCCATTTTTAGGTGCCTGTTCTTCAACAGGTTGCGTGTAAGGTTGATTCATGAGTAGTTCCTCCTGGTTGATGAAAAATGTTTTGGAAGTCGAGGGCCCTTCGTCTCCGGATAGCAAAGACATTTCGCTTTCCTCAATCGTTCAGTACGGTCGAAAAAGTACCTTACCGTCTCAAGAGGATGCTACGAGCGAAATGAACTTGTATGGATTTGCTATAGTTGCTATCATAAGTGCATGAAAATTGTTTGAGAAGTACGTACTTTTTAGTGCGGTAGGCACCAAAAAGTGCCTATGGAGGAATTGGAGGAACAAACATGGCATATAACATTCCGGTTGAAGCGACACTTGACGTCATCGGCGGCAAATGGAAAGTCGTCATTATGTGTCACTTGATCAAAGGAGAGCGTCGGACGAGTGAACTTCGTAAACTCATGCCGAACATCACACAAAAAATGCTCACTCAGCAGCTTCGGGAACTGGAAGCGGACGGAGTCGTCGTGCGTACGGTGTACGAACAAGTTCCCCCGAAAGTCATCTATTCATTATCCGATTACGGTTGGTCACTCAAGCCCATTTTAGACGCGATGTGCGCCTGGGGAGAGTGTCATATCGAGCAGACCGGGGAAGATATTTCATAATGAAGTCGGTCGTCCATCACGGACGACCGTTTTTTGTTGCGTCAACTCGGGTACAAAATCAGAGACAAGGAGGGAGTAAGATGGACATGGTCACCTTTATGTTCGGGGACGATGGGTCGATTCCGAACAATCCAAACTTTCCAGTGTTGATTTATCGAGCCGTGTTCGACGACCCTGGAGGCATGCAAGGGACGTTCGAACATAACGAGTGGACGAACAGTTGGGTAAATGGAGTCTTCGATTACCACCACTATCACAGCAACACGCATGAAGTGCTCGGGGTGATAAACGGAAGTGCCACCCTGCAACTCGGTGGCACGAACGGGGACATCGTTCGAGTGAAGGCCGGGGACGTCATCATCTTACCAGCAGGAACGGGACACCGCCGTCTTGAGGCGAGTGCTGATTTTCAAGTAGTAGGTGCCTATCCGGAAGGGCACGACTACGACACGTTGACGGGAAGACCGGAAGAACGGCCTGACAATGTGAAGCGGATTGAGCAATTAGGGAAGCCGCGATTCGATCCTGTCTTCGGGACGACAGGACCGATTCATGAGGCATGGACGAAGGAGGAAAACGAATGAACGATCGACTTCCACATTCATTACTACTAGCGGCATTGAAACAACATACCGTCCAATTGAAGGACGGGCGGGAAATGCGTGCCCTCGGACAAGGGACGTGGCGTATGGGAGAGGACCAATCGAAACGGGATGCAGAGATCGAGGCGCTCCGCACCGGGATTGACTGTGGTCTCCATGTCATCGACACGGCCGAGATGTATGGAGAAGGGGAATCGGAAAAACTAGTCGGCGAAGCGATTCAGGACCGGCGAGAAGACGTCTTCCTTGTTTCGAAAGTGTACCCGTATAACGCGTACGGGGACAAGTTGGTGAAAGCGTGCGACGATACGCTTGGACGACTCGGGACAGATTATTTGGATCTTTACTTACTTCATTGGCGGGGGGACGTACCACTCGAAGAGACGATCGAAGGAATGGAAAAATTGAAAGAAGCCGGGAAAATTCGGGCGTGGGGCGTCTCAAACTTCGACGTGGATGATATGAAAGAATTACTGGCGCTTCCGAACGGGAAAAACTGCGCGGTCAATCAGGTACTTTATCATCTCGGGAGTCGAGGCATTGAGTATGATCTCCTGCCTTACATGGAAGAACAGGGAATTCCGGTCATGGCCTATTCGCCGCTCGCCGAGGGGAGTGACGCGAAAGACAAGGTGTTCGAGAGTAAGGAAATCAATCGCCTTGCCGACATGTACAGTGCCTCGGTCGCACAAATTCTTCTCGCGTGGACTGTGCGCAGTGGGAACGTGATTGCTATTCCGAAAGCCGGGCAGGCGGGTCATGTAGAAGAGAATGCTGCGGCCATGCTCCTTGATTTGGAGGAAGAAGACTTTGAAGTTCTCGATGAAGTCTTTCCACCCCCGACAGAAAAAGAACCGCTTGACGTGATTTAATAGTCTGAACCGAGTCGAATCTGACTCGGTTTTTTTGAATGGGAACCGATTGTTGGTGGTGAGATGGGGGTACAGATTAGCAATTGCCTGTGTGACGTGCGACGACATGACAAGGGAGCTGTGAAATCTATGGAACAGACGTTTACCGCGGAAGAATTCAAAGAGAAGATGTACTCGAATTTGAAAGTGCGACCGAGTGATTCGGTCATTTTGATGTGCTCCATCTTTATCGCGTCGATTGGACTAAATATGAACTCGATTCCCATCATTATCGGGGCGATGTTGATTTCACCTCTCATGACGCCGATTTTAAGTATCGGTCTCGCCCTTTCACTTTATGATATGAAACTACTCCGGGCAGGGGTACGTCTGCTTCTCGTCCAAGTATTCGTCAGTCTGACGGTCGCCACAATTTATTTCGCGATTTCCCCCATCACGTATCCGAGTAACGAAATCATCGCCCGGACCGAACCGACGATTTGGGATGTCATCATCGCGTTTGCCGGAGGGACTGCGGGGATTATCGGGGCGCAAAAGAAAATGAGCAACAATATCGTCCCGGGTGTCGCCATTGCGACAGCGCTTATGCCCCCGCTTTGTACGGTCGGGTATTCGATTGCGACACGCAACCTTGATTATTTGATCGGTTCGAGTTATCTCTTTATCATCAATTGTTCGTTCATTGCGATTGCCACGTTCATCGGGGTCAAGTTCATGGGCATTTCACAGGAATTGACCAAGCAGGATGTGAACCATAAAAAGATTAACCGTCTGTTGATCGGACTGTCTGTTCTAATCGTCCTGCCGAGTATTGCTTCTGCGACCACGCTCGTACAAGACAGCATCATCCGGACCGGGATCAACAATTTTGTCGAGAACGAGTTCTCAGACGCCATTATCATCAGTCAAGATTATGAAGAAGACCAAAAGCAGCTACTCCTGACGACGACGGGGAAACGGATCAGTGAGGAGGAGTTGGCCGAACTGGACGCGAAACTACCCGAATACGGGTTAAACAGCATTGAATTGACGGTGACGCAAGTGCCTGACTTCACCGAGTTATCCGGAGAACAGGCAACGAGGATTTTACAACAGTATTTAGAGAGCCGACTGCAACAGTTCAACCTGTTCGACAGCCGTCAAATCGATTTAGAAGACTTGCCGTTCGAGCTGCAAAATGAACTCAATCCAAACTAAAAGACCATCGATTTTTTTCGATGGTCTATCTTGTTAGTTCGCGAGCGGGTGCTTCAAGAGGTAGTCTTCGATCTGGTCGATTGTTTCTTTTAACACGCCGTCTTTGAACGGAGATTTGAGTCCTGCGAGTTCGACGAGCTCGAGGAATGAACGGCTGCCGCCTGCCTGACAAAGTGTGAGGTAGTCGCTCCATGCCGCCTCGCGGTCTTCATGCATGCGCACCCAGAACTGGAACGCACATACTTGCGCGAGCGTGTAGTCGATATAGTAGAACGGGCTTTGGAAGATGTGTCCTTGCTGGTGCCACCATGCGCCAGACTCGAGATAGTCGTTTGTCTCGTAGTCACGGTGCGGAAGGTAGACCTTCTCCAAGTCGCGCCATGCTTGACGGCGTTCTGCCGTCGTCATGTCAGGATTCCGGTAGATGACGTGCTGGAACTCATCGACGAGGACGCCGTAAGGGAGGAACGTCATGCTGCCTGCCAAGTGATTGAACTTGTATTTGTCGACCTGGTCGCCGAAGAAAAGCTCCATCCATGGCCAGCAGAAGAACTCCATCGACATCGAGTGGATCTCACATGCCTCGTAAGTCGGGAAGGCATATTCCGGAGTAGTTAAATGACGGCTCTCATACACCTGGAAGGCGTGACCGACCTCGTGTGTGAGAACATCGATATCACCAGCCGTCCCATTGAAGTTCGAGAAGATAAAAGGTAAGCCCTCTGATGGTAAGTACGTGCAATAGCCACCACCGGCTTTGCCTGGCTTCGCCGTCAAATCGAGAGCACCGCGTTCCTGCATGTACTGGAAGAACTCGTCTGTCTCTTTTGAAAGCTCATGATACATCTTGTTCCCGCCCTCGATGATGAATGACTCATCGCCTTGCGGTGTCGCGTTGCCATCCGGGAAAACGAATGACTCATCGTAATAGTAGAGCTTGTCGACGCCGATTCGTTGCGCCTGCTTTTCTTTTAATGAAGAAGCGAGCGGGACGATGACGTCGCGCACTTGTTTACGGAAATTGTCGACCATCGACTCGTCATAGCCGACACGTTGCATCCGCGCGTAGCCGAGCTCGACGAACGACGGGAAACCGAGCGTGTGGGCGATTTCGGTACGTACCCGTACGAGTTCCCCGTAGATCCGGTCGAGTTCTTCGCCGTTGTCTGCAAGATATGTATAACGGGCGACGGATGCAGCTTTTCGGACGTCACGATCGGGTGATTGAAGATATGGACCGAACTGTGACAAGTTGAGCGTCTTGCCGTCAAACTCGATTTGCGCAGCAGACATGACTTTTTGATAAGCTGTCGCGAGACGGTTTTCCTCCTGGAGTTTCGGGATGAGCGACTCTTCAAACGTTTCGAGCGCACGCTCGGCGAGAGAGAACAGTTGACTGCCCCATTCCTTTTCCAGGTCTTGGCGAAGATCGTGATTCGTCAAGACGCGATAATACGCCTGAATCTCTTTTTCATAAACCGGTAAGGCATCGTCGAAGAAAGCTTGTTCTTCTTCATAGAACGTGTCGCGTGTATCGACCGAGTGTCGGATCGCGATGAGCTGACTTTGTGTCTCAAAGTCGTTTCGTTCCTTGTTGATTTGGCGAATCAATTCATTCGCTTCTTCGAGTGTGCTCGCTTGCTGTAATTCGGCAGAATAGTCCGACAATCTGCTGTTCAAAGCGTCCAAGTCGGGCCGTTCGTATGACAATTTTGTGAAAGTCGTCATTGTAAGCGCCTCCATTGTGTGAATTTTTTACAAAGTGTAAAAAGGGCTTGCAAAAGCGATTACACACTCGTATTCTTACGATGTGTAAAACGAATTCGCGCTACCTTATTATCACTATACCGTGAATCAGGTAGGGATTGAAGTAGGAGCTTTTCGGGTATAAAAGCTAAGACTTTGATTGAATAGAACATGTTGGAGGGATTAAGCTATGGGATTCTTTAAAAAACTTTTTGGTGGTAAAGAAGAACAACTCAACGCGGTTTCACCGCTTACAGGAAAGGTCATTGACATCACAAACGTTCCTGACCAAGTGTTCTCACAAAAAATGATGGGTGACGGCATCGCGGTCGAACCGACAGAAGGTAAAGTCGTCTCACCAGTAAGCGGAACGATCGCAACGGTCTTCCCGACGAAACACGCGATTGGAATCAACGCAGACAACGGTGCGGAGTACTTGATCCACATCGGTCTTGATACAGTTAACCTAAAAGGTGAAGGCTTCGAGACTCACGTCACAGAAGGCCAGGCAATCAAAGCGGGCGATACGCTCGTCACGTTCGACCTTGACTTCATCAAAGCGAATGCGCCATCAACAATCACACCGGTCATCATCACGAACCATGACAGCTTCGGCGTGAACAAACTTGTTGCAGAAGGCGACAACGTCACGGCTGGATCGACAGAAGTCGTTGAATTGACGAAAAAATAAGATGAACCGACTTACTCGGAGGCGCTTGCTTCCGAGTATTTTTTTGTGGTTTCGGGAATTATACTATACATAGAAAAGGGGGAGAACGAGATGGACGGAAAAAATGCACCCTACCGGGGATATGGGGATCGGATTCGGATTTTACGCGAGCGGGCCGGCTTGTCAATCGAGACACTTGCGGAACGGATTGGTGTGGCCCCGTATTTTATTCGCCGCACCGAACTGAGCGAGGTGTATCCGACGATGCCTTACATAGAGGCGCTCGCCGAAGTGTTGAAGATTGACCCGAACTATTTGGCACGTCATATTTGGACCGGGGAATCGTTGAAAGTATTGATGAAAGGAAAGGTTCCGGAGCTCGAACAGATGAAGTTGGCCTATGAAGAGGCGATGCACGGGAAGTCGGTTGAGGAGATGCAGCGACAGCTCGAGGAGCGGATGCGCATCTTTGACTTGATGCACGAGGAAGAGCTGCATCGCATTTTTAAAGAAGATGAAGAACCGACGACGCACCACGCACTCGAGGCTCTCGTCGATGCGGTACTCGATGTGGGCCGCTCGCACGGCACGACTCGTCGTATCGTTCCGTTTGCCCGATACGTGGAACAACTCGTCCCGGACCCTGTTTCGGACAACTCGTTCCAATATGCAGAATTCGGGGTCGTTGAGAAATCGTATAAGCTGCAGTAAATCAAAAGCGGGTCAGGAGCAGTTGCTCCTGACCCGCTTTTTCGGATTAGCGCATTGGGCGCGCTTCATACCGTACTTTCGGTCGTGTCCCAGCAAGTAAGAAGCCGAGGACGATGTTCAAAATTGTGAGCACCCATCCGACATAACCGAACGTATAGGCGAGACTTGCAAGCACGGTCTGCCAGTCGAGCAGGTTTGCGGCGTCACCGCGGAACGTGAAGCGGATGACGGTAAAGCCAATGAGTGTCGTTGCTGTAATCATGATACCGACCCATGCACCCCCGAAGCGAGATGTTCTTGGACGTCGGCTGACCGGATACCAAAAGGCAAGCGTTCCGAGGAACGTGCTACCCGCATAAGCGAGCAGGATTTGCCATAAGGCGTCCGCATCTAAAAAGACTGTATAACAGATGAACGTCGCGAGCGTCGTCATAAACGTAAAAATCAAAGCTGCGAGTAATCGTGATCGCATAGTTCGTTTTCCTCCTCATTTTGCACATTCTTTAGAGTATACGAAAACGAAATGGCTGTAAACGCTATTGACGGTTTTGTAATATTTGTCGCCATTGTTTAATGGCATTCGTTCCGTAGAACAGGACCCCGCCGCGATAGAATTTCGACCCGATCCAAAGCGTCAGTCCGATGGTTCCGACCAAAAGACCGATGGATAGTGCGACTTCCCATACCGCCACGTCCACGAGCATGACACGCAGGAACATGAGCATCGGGGCGAAGAACGGTACGAAGGATAGAACGGTGACGATGGTCGCATCAGGATTGTTCAATCCGAAAATGGCGACAAAGAACGCGACGACGAGTAACATGACGACCGGCATAATCATCTGCTGTGCCTCTTCAACCCGGCTGACGAGTGAACCGAGGACGGCGAAGAGAGAGGCATACAGTAAGTATCCGAGCAGGAAGAAGATGAGCATGTATGCGACGGCGCGTGTATTTCCGGCATTCTCGATGACCGATGTTGCCAACTCACTACCGCTGGCGCTCACGTACCCGAACCCAAGGAAGAAGCCGATCTGGAAGATGGCAAGTGTCCCGATGGCTGTGATTTTCGCCAGCATGTGCGTGATCGGGTGGGTCGTCGAAATGATGAGCTCCATGACACGGGAAGATTTCTCTGTCGTGACTTCGGTCGCAATCATTTGTCCGTACGTGATAATCGAGATGTACAGGAGCATGAGCATCGCGTAGACAAGCGCTGAAGCGGAAGACAACTCATCCGAGTTCTCCCCCCCGCGGCCGAGATAGGACTCATCGAGCTGGATCGGCTCATTCAACGCGGCGATCACAGTTGGATCGACGTTCGACGTTTCAATCAATTCGGTGTTTCGTAATTGTAAAAGGGCGGTCTGGAGCATCGTCGTGAACTCTGTCTCCGGACGTTCCGAAATCACGCGGACCGCATATTCATCGATGAACGCGACGACGTCTACTTCTCCGTTGTTGATTTCATCCCGTGCTGCCGCTTCGGAAAGGTCACGGGACGTGACATCCTCGTAGCCGATGGCTTGTAATGTCCCGACCACGTCCGGATTGTCCGTGACGACGACGGCACTGGCTTGTTCCGAATCCTCAAACACGGAAAAAATCTTATCGGCGTTTGTAAATGCGAAAATGAAGAGAAGGGTCAAGACTGTTGAAACGACGAATGCTTTGGAACGAATCCGTGACTTCAGGGTAAAGGTATAAAGGGGTCTGAAATTATGAAGCATGTTCGCCGACCTCCTTGATGAAGATATCATTGAGTGAGACGGGTTGGCGCATGAACGTCTGGACGTTCGCACCATGACGGACGAGCGTTGCCAAAATGGCGTCACTGTCCGCAAACGAATGAATGCGGACGAGATGCCCGTTCTGATAAGGGGTGATGGACTCGACGACCGGCAGTGCTGCGATTTTTTCAATTTGGTCCGTTTCGATGAAGAGGGCCGGTTCAGCATAGCGCCCTTTGATTGTCGGGACGTCGCCGCTGACGACAGCCCGACCGGCTTTTAAGATGCCGACATGTTGACAGAGTTCTTCGACGTGCTCCATCCGGTGACTGGAGAAGAGGATCGTCGTCCCCGTGTCGCGTAGGGCGAGGACCTCCCGTTTTAAGATTTCCACGTTGACGGGGTCCAGTCCGCTGAACGGTTCGTCTAAAATGACGAGCTCCGGATTGTGAAGCAAGGCAGCGATGAGCTGGATCTTTTGCTGGTTCCCTTTTGACAACTGCTCGACCCGCATCGTCTCATATTGTGGAATCTCAAGACGTTCGAGCCACGTTTTGACGGCTCGCTTTGCTTCTGCCGCGCGCATCCCTTTCAGACTTGCCAAAAATACAAGTTGCTCACGAATCTGGGCTTTAGGATAAAGTCCCCGTTCTTCCGGTAAATAACCGACGAGACGATGGTCGACTGCTTTTCCGTCCCACGTAATTTGGCCTTCCGTCGGCTTCAAAATGTCTAAAATCATACGAAATGTCGTCGTCTTACCGGCCCCGTTCGCCCCGAGCAGGCCGAACATCTCGCCTTTTGGGACATGGAACGATAAATCGTCGACGGCCGTGAAGTTCCCGAACTGCTTCGTGACCCGTTCGATTTGTAATGCCATAATATGTACCTCCTTTTGATTTTCCCTCTACACTCTATGGTACGACAACGCGAGCAAAAAGTTTCACATTTTCGTGAGAATGAATTACCTTGAAGTTAAGATAAAGGAGTGGGTTTGGATGAACACACAATCAACGGGGATCCATCATATCTCATCGATGGTGAAAGACCCGCAACGAACGCTTGATTTTTATGGACAAGTGCTCGGGCTGAGGCTCGTGAAGCAAACGGTCAACTACGATGACCCGGGGATGTATCACTTGTATTTCGGGGACGAGGTTGGGACACCCGGCACAATCATCACGTTTTTCCCAATCCCGGGAATCGGACAAGGACAAGTCGGGAGCGGACAGGTCGGAGTGACGGCTTATCTGGTGCCGCCGGGAAGTTTATCGTTCTGGGAAGGGAGATTGCAGGAGCAGGGAGTACAGACAGTGGCGACTGAACGTTTCGGTGAAGCGTCCCTGCTGTTTGAAGATCCTGATGGTCTCGTCGTTGAACTTGTTGAACGGGACAGTTCGAAACGGACGAAGTGGCACGTAGCGGGTGTATCAGGTGAAGAGGCCATTGTGGGGTTTGCCGGGGCGACTCTTCTTTCAAAAGACCCGGAGGGGACGGTTCGTCTTTTGACCGAGCTATTCGGTTTTGAACGACTCGAAGAAGATGAGGAATGGATTCGTTTGAAAGGGTCGGCAGACTATGGAAATATCATTGACGTGAAAAAAACTGTGTTGCCAAACGGAGTACCGGGTGCAGGGACCGTACACCACATTGCGTGGCGTGTAGCGGACGGTGAACATTATGCGACATGGCAAGATGCGATTTTTGACCTTGGGCTTCGACCGACAGAAGTGAGGGAGCGGAATTATTTCCAATCCGTATATTTTCATGACACCGGACGAATCCTTCATGAACTTGCGACCGATGTACCAGGATTTCAAATTGACGAAGAAATCGAAGAACTCGGCCAGGAACTACAACTTCCGTCCTGGCTTGAAAAAGAACGCGCTCAAATTCGTCAATCTTTACCCCCAATCGTAATCCCGAAAGGAGAACACAAATGAGTATGATTCATCAATTTATAAAAGGTTCGACCGACACGACGTTAGTCTTATTACATGGTACAGGCGGGTCTGAACAGGATTTGATTCCGCTTGCGCGTGAACTATCGCCAGAGGCGAACATTTTGACCTTAAGAGGGGATGTCATGGAGAATGGCATGTCTCGTTTCTTCCGTCGCCATGCAGAAGGTGTGCTCGATCTTGAGGATTTGAAGAAACAGACGGAGCGCTTCCTCGACTTTTTGGATGAAGCGGCCACGAAGTATGAAGTGGACCGGAATCGCATGATTCCACTCGGGTACTCGAACGGGGCCAACTTGATCGGCTCGGCGCTATATCGTCAGAATGCATTCAAAGCTTCGTTATTGTTTCATCCAATGGTCCCGGACCGGTCGCTTTCGGTACCGGACTTGTCCGGGGCGAACGTATTCATCTCTGCAGGTGAGCGTGACCCGATTTGTCCCAAAACAGAAACAGAAGAGTTGACGTCTACACTCCGACAGGCGGGAGCAGAAGTCGAACTCTTCTATCATTCGGGTGGTCATGAGCTGAGAATGGAGGAAGTCACAGCTGCACGGACATGGATTGACCGTTTCATCGACTGAAAAGGTCAGGCCATTTTCTTCGGTTTGTTAGACCCGGAGTAGACAACGAGGACACCTCGATCAATTAAATAAGCGGCAAACAGGTGTTTTGCCTCTTCTGCTCGTACGGTTCGGTCGATTTGCATAAACAATCGCCCGAGCTTTTTTTGTGACGTGCGGGTGAGGAGCCAAATCGAGTCGAGGGTGTACTGCCAGCTTTGAAGGGTGTCACCTCCGATGTAGAGGTAGCGGTTTTGAGTACGTTCAAGTAAATAGTTGAGCCACCAGACATCCCGAGAGAGTTTTGCGGCAATGCCGATTAGGAAAGAAATACTGACGAAAGTGAGCCCGGACAGCACAGGGTGGAGGGCATAGAACCAAGCGCGAACCGGCTCGAAGGCGACGAGTAGAAGTCCGACGGAGAGGGCGCTGATTAACCACCAAAATCCGAAGTTAGAGAATGAACGCTTAGGATCATGCACCATGTGATGTCGATTTCGAATGACGGAAGCCATTCTCTACACCTCCTTTTTAGAATATTCTGAATATTTAGTATCACTACTATACTATACTCTACCCTGTCTCGTCTATTTGAATACGCGCTGAACGTGTTGAATTGGAGTATTTTTTGTTGAACGGGCATGTGAACGATGAAAGAAGGGAATCATGACAGGGAAGACATAAAAATTTTATCAAAACGATATGTCACAGCAGAGAAGGATTCAGTATGATGATTGAAGGATTTTTTTGCGGGTACATTAGATGAGGACGGTTTTGCCACTTGATCGGATGAATCATCTTAGGATCGAAGGCGAGGCGCGGTTCATTTTCTGACTACTTTAAAGAACTAGAGGGAAGATTATGCGAAATCATTGGTACGATAACATTAAAGGGGTGCTCATCCTGCTTGTCGTGTTCGGTCACTTATTGACCGATGTACGGGGCGCATATGATGATATTTTGCCGAAATGGGTGTATTTGTTCTTATACACATTCCACATGCCGTTGTTTATCATGTTGAGCGGTTACTTCTTCCGGGAGAACCGTTATTTGCGCGTCATTCAGTTGTTCGTCGTCTATGTGATCTGGCAGGTCATATTAGGTTCTTGGTTCGCTTTCACAGAAGGGATTCCGATTTTTTCGATTGAAAATCCGGGCTTGAATCTATTAAGACCGTATTGGGCGCTTTGGTATTTGATGGCCATCATCGTATGGTACATCATCACTCCTTACGTGACACAACTGAAAGGATACGTGCTCTATGCGCTCCTTTTTGCCTTGCTCTTCGGGTTTCAGGCAGAAGCGACAGGCTTTTTCGCCCTTCGAAAAGTGATCATGTTCTATCCATTCTTTTTAATCGGGAACTGGATGTCCGAACGAAACACGCTCAACTTTTTCGAGTTGCCGAAACGAGCCGAACAGCGAAATCGGTACAGAATCGGGGGGGCCGTTGTGTTTACGTTACTCACTCTGGGGCTCTTCGTGTCGATGAGCGTCCAGCAAGCCGACGCATTTTACCATATCGGCAACTTGTTCAAATTCCGGTTCGCCTATGACACGGCGGTCCCGGAGGCGATGTGGAGCGGTCCGTTCGCGTTCATCATCGTCTATACCATCTCCATCCTGATGTCGATCAGCTTTGCGCTCATGATCCCGGGACGTGAGTTGCCGGTCTTTACCCGGGCCGGAAGGTACAGCCTCTATGTGTATTTAGTTCACGTCTTTCTTGTTGTGGCGTGGCGGGCATTCGTACCGGCAGGATTCATGCCGACGTCATGGATGCAGTTGCTTGTTCTGTTAGGCGTCGCCTTCGCGATTGTCGTGATTATCATCAGTCCGCCGGTGGTGCGTCTCTTGCGCCCGCTCGTCGACATGGATATACGAAGAGTCCAGAACACAAAAGGTGTAAAAGGGTAAAGTCTTTTCTAAACGCTTGTTTTCCGCTACACTTTATAAAGAGGAATCGAAACTAGAGTTAAGGAAGTGACACCATGCCATACGAACACGGAATGAACAGCACAGAAGGTGACGTAAACGTCTCACGCCACGTCGTCGAAATGATTGCCGCGGTCGCGGTCAAAGAAACAAAACATGTATCGTTCACCCAAGAAGACACGAAATTGTCGGAACGGGCACTCATGAAACATGTGAAAGTAGAGGAGTCTGAAGAAGGAATCACGATCAACTTCTCGGTTTATATCGCATACGGTCAGTCCATCATCAAAACGGTGACGGCTGTCCAGGAGCGGATTACACAAGATATGGACACGATGCTTGCGATGGCCCCGCTCTCAGTTAACGTGAAAGTGGTCGGCATTCAATTATGACAAGTGAGGGGAGGCGCGCCTTCCCTCGCTTTTTTTGATTTTTAGCGAAAGCGGTTGCATCAAGATAACGTTTTCATTTATAATAGAAATCGAACAAGTGCAACCGTTTGCATCACTGACCAAACGTGCGACGGGTACTTGTCAAGTTCCCTAAATGTAGTCAGACGACACAAGCAGGAGAAGGAAAGGCGGAAAGTATGTATGTCAACGATTGAAGCAGTCATTTTTGATTTGGACGGTGTCATCACTGACACTGCGGAGTACCATTACCTCGCTTGGAAACAGCTCGGTGAAGAGCTCGGCATTCCATTTGATCGCGAGTTTAACGAGACGCTCAAAGGCGTGAGCCGCACTGAATCCCTCGAACGTATTCTTGCGCTCGGCGGGAAACAGGACGCATTCACACCGGAAGAGAAAGAACAACTCGCACAAAAGAAAAACGAGCACTACGTTGAACTCATTCAGCATATTTCATCTAACGATTTGCTTCCGGGCATTGTTTCATTCCTCGATGAAATCAAAGGTGCTGGACTCAAAATCGGAATGGCTTCCGCTTCAAAGAACGCATTTGCGGTCGTTGACGCACTAGGTGTCCGTCATTACTTCGATCACATTGTCGATGCAGCAACTGTCGCCCAATCAAAACCACACCCCGAAGTGTTTTTGAAAGCCGCTTCTGCCCTTGGCGTGAAACCCGAACTCGCGATTGGCGTTGAAGACGCGGCTGCAGGCGTCACTGCGATCAAAGCGGCAAACATGTTTGCTGTCGCCGTCGGGGAAGAATCGATGCTCGGTCATGCGGACCTCATCGTCTCTTCTACTGATGAACTATCTCTCGGACGAATCCTCGAACGCGTCGGAGTGTAACAAGACTACAATTATCTTCCGTGAGATGACGACTGCCCCGAACAGTCGTCATCTTTTTTTGGGTCAAAAGTCCCGAATATACAAAAATGCCCAAAAAGAGATGACAAGTTCATTACAAATCCGTTACACTTTGATAGAACTAAACAAGGGATAAATAGGAATTCCTGAATTAAAATAGGTAAAAATTATACATTAATGGATTTAGAAGGGGATTTATGTATGGAGTCTGTAAACGCTAATGATCACATTTATCGCGAACTCATGGAGATTGAAGAATCTTATCGTCAACTGCAACGACGGGCAGAATACCTGATTGCTGAGCTCAGTCGCGGCGCGAGGGAAGACGAAATGACAGAAGATTCAACGAAACGCATGCGTCCACGACGAGTGAATCAGCGGTACCCGCTTGAAGTATATGTTCATCAAGTCACGGATTTATTAAGAGAGAGAAAGACGATGAATGTACGAGACATTCAGATGGAACTCGAACTTCGGTACCGTCATCATATTAGCAACATATACCAATTGATGGTTAAAATTGAAGGGTCGAATCCTGAAGTGAAAAAAATCGGACGTGGTCTTTATACATATGAGCCCGTACCAGAAGTTGCGGCGACAACGTCCTTATAATCTTTTGAACCGACGAGGGACGCCTCGTCGGTTTTTGAATGTAAACGGACTGACACGGACGCCTTTCTTTAAAATATGATATAATTCGCCCGAGTCTATTTTTTTAGAAGAGAGGAACTGTCGGCCCATGCTTTGGATTGCCATGTTGGTCAGCTTCGTTATGGCCATATTGATTACACCGCTCGTTCGTCGATTTGCTTTCCTGATTGGGGCAGTCGATCATCCGAACGCACGAAAAGTTCATTTGCGAACGATGCCACGAATTGGTGGTCTGGCGATTTTTATCGCTTTTTTTATCGGGTATGCACTTTTGCTCCCGACGAGTCGATATAACGATGCCATCTTGATTGGGGCGGTGGTCATCTTGATGACGGGTCTGATTGATGACCGGTTCCAGTTGTCGGCCCGGGTTAAGCTCATGGGACAAATGATTGCAACGGTCGTCGTCTTACATTCAGGGATGCGCATCGAGTTGATCAATCTGCCGTTTGACCAACAATTGTACCTTGGTTCATGGAGTATCCCGATCACGGTCCTCTGGTTGATTGGAATCACGAACGCGATTAACCTGATTGACGGTCTCGATGGTCTCGCGGCGGGGGTTTCGAGCATCGCACTCGGGACAATCTCGATTTTGGCCATCATTCAAGGGAACGTTTACTTGACGATGATGGCGTTGCTTCTCTTAGCGAGTACACTCGGGTTCCTTGTCCATAACTTTTACCCGGCTAAAATCTTTATGGGAGATACAGGGGCACTGTTTCTCGGATATATGTTGGCGGTCTTTTCTTTGATTGGTTTCAAGAACGTGACACTTTTCTCACTCGTCGTGCCGGTCTTGTTACTTGGGCTTCCGATTTCCGACACGATCTTTGCGATCGTCCGACGGATTGTCCAAGGCCGTCCACCGATGTCTCCTGACAAATCGCATATGCACCACCAGTTAATTGATATGGGCTTCACGACCCGGCAAGCTGTGCTCTTGATGTACGGCATGACCCTGTTCTTTGGAATTGCGTCCATCCTATTTGCAAAGACGACGATGGTCGGAGCGGTGGTCACGTTTATCGTGGTGCTTCTTGTCATTGAATTGATTGTTGAATCGACAGAGTTGATTCATCCCAACTATAAACCGATTATTCGATCATCCCGGCGACTACTCGGTCGTCCGAAAGAATAGGAAAAAGCGTCCGCTCGAAGCGGTCGCTTTTTTAGTAGGTCGTCGTCTCGGTCATCGAGTCGTCCGTCTCCTCGGATGGGGTCTCTTCTGCTGTAACAGGAAGACCAAGTTCGGTTTGTAATAAGGCCTGCTTCTCCTGGAGGTCAGTCGAGTCAAGTTCATAATAGTACACACCGTCGAGCGTCAAATCGGTCCCTTTCAATGTCTCACGATTGAAGGCGCGAAGAGACTTCGCATAAGGCTGAAGTTGCGACGCCTCGGCGAGTGACATGTTCGTTCGAATGTTTTCGCCGACGGCGTTCATGATCCGGTTGAGTTTCGTGAATGAATTGATCGTCGTTGCCTCGTTGATGATGGCCTCAATGACTTGCTGTTGACGTCCGGCGCGGCCGATGTCACCTGCGGGGTCCTGTTTACGCATCCGTGCATAGGCCAATGCCTCTTCTCCGTTGAGCGTCTGGACACCTGGTTCGAGTTCGACATTTCCGGTCGCTTGTCCAGAAATCGGAATGAGCACATCGACTTCCACACCACCAACGGCGTCGACGAGGTCTTCGATCCCATCGAAGTTGATGGTCGCATAGTAGTCGATTGGGATGTCGAGCAAGTTTTCCACCGTGGCGATCGTTGCGTCAATCCCGCCATAAGCGTAGGCGTGATTGATTTTGTCTTTGAACGGGGTGTCTTCCGATTCGAGGATGATATCGACATACGAGTCACGAGGGATACTGACTAACGTAACTTGGCGGGATTCCTTATTGAACGTCGCCACAATCAAAGAGTCGCTCCTTCCTTCCTCCAGCGAGGCGCCGCCATCGACGCCGGCGAGAAGGACAGAAAAATGATCTTTCGTCAGATCGACCGTTTCCTCTCGTCGTTCAGACTTATCACCGCGCTCCAGTTTCTCGTTCGTGTTCTCGGCCGTCTCATTCGCCTTAAAGACGAAGTAGCCGAACGCGGAGCCACCAACGAGCAAGAGCACGCCGAATACGATGAGGACCACCTTCCAAACATGCTTTTTCTTGCGGGGGGGTGTTGGTTCCATGTCAATTCCTCATTTCAGTCGTTTCTTTCATTATAGGTGTTTTATCGTTTGAAATCACGTTCGATGATGCGAACGTCCTGGGTCTCGAGTACCCCCTGACCGTTTGTTAAGTCGACGAGCCATGCAAGAGCCTCCTCGGTTTCTGCCACCGGTACGGAAAGGTGAAATGTGACGAGGTCGGCGTACACCATATCGTCCAACAGGTAGGTCGATTGTCTTACTTCATTTTCGACCTTTCCAATCCATGTGTAGTCGACTGTGAGCGTGAGTTGTTGCATGGGGAGGCGCTCGACGATTCCGACTGCATCCAGTCCTTCACTGACCGCACCGCCATAGGCACGGATGAGTCCGCCACCCCCGAGCTTGATGCCGCCGAAATAGCGGGTGACCACGACGACCGTGTCTTTCAGATTTCGTTTCCGTAACACCTCGAGCATCGGCATGCCGGCCGTGCCACTCGGTTCACCGTCATCATTGGCTTTTTGGTGTTCACTTCGTTCTCCGATGATGTAGGCCGAACAGTTGTGGCTCGCGTTCCAATGTTCCTTTTTGACTTGTTGGATGAAGAGTTGGGCCTCTTCTTCGGTCGAGACTCGTTTGAAATGTGCGATAAATTTTGATTTTTGGACAATGACTTCGTATTCTCCGGTTTGTTTTATAGTATAATTTGGTTCAATAGACATTTCTGAAAATTCTCCTTTCCATTTTTTAATATTTTTTTTAGAATTCAAGTAGGCGCAGTCGCTTCGTGCGACGAATGGATTTATGAGAAACCTATCAAATCAACTGTAAACGAATGTTTATATTGACGATACATAGGAATAGATGAGGACTAACTACCGAACTTTAGGGGATGGCATCGTGAATCATATTACCGATCGTACAGCATTAGAACACATCATAACAAATATGATTGAAACGGTGACGGAAAGTAAAGAGGAGATCGTCCGTATAACCGAAAGTTCAGCTACTGAATATTCCGAGATTCAAAAAGAATTGAAGGAATTGACGGATAAGATCGAGTTCTATATCGAGGAATCTGAACGTCTCGACCGACTCGTGAAAGCCGCAAAAAGTAAGTTGGTACAAGTTAGTAAAAAGTTTCACATACATAGTGAGCAAGAAATCCGTGAAGCTTATGAAAAAGCGAACCAAATGCAGCTTGAACGATTTTTGATCCAAAAAGAAGAGATGGGTGCCCAACAACGACGCAATGACTTGGAACGGCGCCTGCTTATTCTCGAGGATACGATTGAACGGGCCGAAAAACTGATTGGTCGGGTCAGTGTCGTCTTGAACTTCCTGCGCGATGACTTGCAACAAGAGTATTCGGATATGATGAAAAAGCAAGAGATGGCAATCGGCGTTTTCGAAGCGGCGGAACGCGAGCGGCGCCACCTCGCACGAGAGATGCACGACGGCCCGGCGCAATCGCTTGCCCATATCTTGATTCGGGCAGACTTGATTGAAAAGACGTTTGATAAGCGTGGAAAAGATGAAGCATTCGCAGAGTTACACGAATTAAAGAGGCTGATTCGTGGCGCACTCGTCGACGTTCGTCGTTTGATTTACGATTTGCGTCCGATGTCATTGGATGACTTAGGGTTCTTGCCGACACTTGAACGTTACTTGCATCAGACGGAAGAATATACGACGATTAAAACACGACTCAACTATCGCGGGTCGCGGGCACGGTTGCCAGAAAAACTGGAAATCAACGTGTTTCGTCTCGTGCAAGAAGCGGTACAGAATGCCATCAAGCATGCGAAGACGCCTGAGATTGTCGTGAACGTCGAACAGGCAAGCGATGTGATTCACATTCACGTCCGGGACCATGGGGTTGGCTTTATTCCAAGTTCAATTGGAGAAGAGTCGTTCGGTATCGTTGGGATGCGCGAACGTATTGAATTGGTGAACGGAAGTATCACCATCGATTCGGAAGTCGGCAAAGGGACGGTCGTCCGGATGTCGATTCCGATTCCGTGAGCACACAAGGGGGAAGACAATAATGGAAATGACACAGACACGCATCGCCATCGTCGATGATCATGAATTATTCCGTGAAGGATTGAAACGGATTTTTGATTTGGAGGACGAGTTCGTCGTCGTCGCAGAGGGCCGTACCGGTCGTGAGGCAATCCGCATCGCGGGAGAAATGAAACCTGAAATCTTGATTCTCGATATTAACATGCCGGACATGAACGGAATCGAGGCGACGAAGCAATTGTCCGTCTTGTCCCCGGAAACGCGTGTCCTCATCTTGTCGATTCATGATGATGAGTCATATATTACCCATGCCTTAGAAGCAGGGGCTTCGGGCTTTTTATTGAAAGAGGTAGCGTCGACTGAGCTCATCTCAGCCGTCCGTTCTGTGGCACGTGACGGGGCATATTTGCATCCGAAAGTGACGACGAACGTCTTAAAAGATTACCGCCGTTTGCTTCAATTCAAAGGCGAACAGGCAGGACGAAATATCGAAAACCGAACGGACGACCCGGTCTATCAATTGTTGTCACGTCGTGAAATCGAAGTGTTGCATCTCTTGGCGGATGGTCGCTCGAACCGCGACATTAGTGACATGTTATTTATCAGCGAGAAGACTGTGAAAAACCATGTCTCTTCTGTCCTTCGCAAAATGGAAGTAAATGACCGGACACAGGCCGTTGTCGATGCGATTCGACGAGGGTGGGTCGAGATTTGAGCGTCACCGATGCTTTACCTCGTTTTTGTGTTACAATATGGAATGGAATCCTAACATAATTGGAAAAATGAAACGACGTAAAGTGAGGATATAGTATGGGAAACATTGCGATTTTGACCGACAGTACCGCCTATTTGTCGGACGATTTTTTGACGCAACATGACGTCCATGTTGCACCGCTCAGTGTCATTTTTGACGGGGAGTCGTACCGGGAATCAATCGATCTGTCGACCGAGGCGTTTTATTCGCGAATTGAGGCAGGGAACTTGCCGACGACTTCTCAACCGATCATCGGTGAGACGGTCGAGTTGATCGAGCGCTTGCCTGAAGATGTGACAGACGTCATCGCCATCACGCTCTCGAGCGGAATCAGTGGCACGTACCAGTCGATGGTCGCATTGGATGATATGGTCGATGTAAACGTCCATGCGTTCGACTCTGAGATTTCTTGTATGCCACAGGCGTTTCTTGTCGAAGAGGCTGTCCATCTTCGTGACACCGGTGCATCGGCGGAAGAAATCATCGCCCGTTTAGAAGCAGTGCGTGAATCAATCCGTGCGTACTTCGTCGTTGATGACCTTGACCACTTGCAGCGGGGTGGCCGTCTCAGTGCGGCTCAAGCACTTGTCGGTTCATTCTTACAAATTAAGCCGGTTCTTCACTTCCAAGACAAACTGATTGTTCCTTTCGAAAAAATCCGGACCTATAAGAAAGCGGTCCGACGAATCGAAGAAATGATGGATTCGTCAATCGAAGGTGATGGTGAAGGATACTGCATTGGAATCATTCATGCGAATTGTCCGGAACGGCAGGCCGAAGAGCTTGCTGCGATGAAACAAAAGTTTCCGAAAGCACACATCACGGGTAGCCATTTCGGACCGGTCATCGGTACACACCTTGGACCGGGTGCGATCGGCATCACATGGTATCGCCGCGAATGGTAAACAGAAGACGACCGTTCACGGTCGTCTTTTTTTGATGGGGGAGGGAGAGCGATGGCGAAATATCGCCAGATTTTTGAACGGTTGGCAGAAGAGATGCGAAACGGAACGAGACCGGCAGACTCCAAGCTTCCGTCTGAGACGGAGTTGATGCATCAGTTTGACGCGAGCCGCGGCACGGTTCGAAAAGCGCTCGATTTGTTGCAGGAAAACGGCTACGTCCGCAAACATCATGGGAAAGGCGTCTTCGTCCTGAAACGGGATCAGATCGAGTTTCAGTTCAACGGAATCGTCAGCTTCTCGGAAGTCTACGCCAGCATGCTTGGGCGGTCGATTCAAACCAAAGTGACGTCTTTTGAGGAGTTAGAGGCACCAGCATGGCTCGCGGAACGGATGAACATCGCCCCAGATACAATTCTTTACCGGATCGAACGGGTCCGGAATTTCGATGGGGAGAACGTCATTTTAGATATTAATTATTTCGTCAAAGATCTCGTTCCGGGGCTCACCGAGGAAATTGCTGGACGTTCCATCTACTCGTATATCGAGAGCGAGCTCGGACTCCAAATCAGCTACGCCAAACGGAAGATTGCGGCTGAAAATGTGACCGAGTTGGACCGGTCACGACTCGACTTGCATGACTATGAATATGTAATCGTTATTACGAACGATACGTTTCTTTATGAAGGCCAACAATTTGAATATACCGAATCCCGTCACCGACTCGACAAGTTCCAGTTCAGTGACGTGGCGCGTCGTTGACCCTTTTTCTTTGGAAAAGGGTCTTTTTGTTTCAAGAAAAGGAGATAGGGAAATTCAGGAAGGGAGACCGAACGGGACTTCAAACTTATCTATATAAGTTGTTGACGCAACTTATATAGATGAGTTATACTTTGTTTGTACTCATAAGTAACCGTTTTCAAAACATGTTTCCAAACAAAGGAGGACAATCGAAATGAAGGCAGATTATCGTCAAATTGCCGCGGAACTGTTGGAGGCCGTCGGTGGAAAAGAGAATGTCGACAAGGCGGCACATTGTGTCACACGTCTTCGTCTTTCGTTAAAAGACCAGTCAAAAGTCGATGAGCCGAAAGTGAAAGAAGTCGATCTCGTTAAAGGGGCTTTCGAGAATTCCGGCGTCTATCAAATCGTGATCGGTGCCGGTGATGTCGAACGCGTCTATGCCGAGTTCATCAAATTGGCGGGGCTTGAGGCTGCAACGGTCGCAGAAGTAAAATCAGCAGGTGGCAAAAAAATGAATCCGCTTCAAAAACTCGTCAAAGTGTTCTCAGACGTCTTTATGCCGATCATTCCAGCCATCATTGTGGCCGGTCTTCTCATGGGGATCAACAACTTGCTCGCGTCAGAAGGACTCTTCATCGACGGAAAGACGTTGATTGAGGAATACCCGAACTTACAAGGGTTATGGGATCTCATCAACATGATGGCGAACACGTCCTTCGTCTTCTTACCGGCGCTTGTCGGTTGGTCCGCGACGAAACGTTTCGGAGGAAGCGAAGTGCTCGGGATCGTCATGGGTCTCTTGCTCGTTCACCCGGACCTATTGAATGCATGGGGTTACGGTACAGCGGCGCTTGAAGGGGAAGTGCCGACATTCGATATTCTCGGCTTGTTCGAAATTGAAAAAGTCGGGTACCAGGGTCAAATCCTACCGGTCCTTGCAGCGGCCTATATTTTGAGTCAGATCGAGATGTTCTTGAAAAAACGTGTACCGAACGCAATCCAGCTCTTGGTCGTACCGATTACGACCATCGTTGTCACTGGATTCCTTGCACTCGCAATCGTCGGGCCAATCACACGTGGTCTTGGTAACTTGATTGCGACTGGACTCGTCAACACGTTTGAAGCGGTACCGGTCGTCGGAGCACTTCTATTCGGATTGTTCTATGCACCGCTCGTCGTCACAGGGATGCACCACTTGTTTATCGCCATCGACCTTCAGTTGATTGCCGATACAGGCGGTACGTTCATCTGGCCAATGATTGCACTCTCAAATATCGCGCAAGGTTCTGCTGCACTCGCTATGTTCTTCGTGTACAAGCACAACGCGAAGCAAAAGAGCATGGCATCGACTTCAGCAATCTCGGCATATTTCGGAATCACGGAGCCGGCGATGTTCGGGGTGAACTTGCCGAACAAGTTCCCGTTCTACTCTGCGATGATTGGTTCGGCGACAGCCGCGATCTTCATCACGTTGAACGATGTGCAAGCCATTGCCATCGGGGTCGGTGGACTTCCTGGATTCCTTTCGATTTTCACAGATAAGATCCTTCTCTTCATCGTCGGGATGTTCATCGCCATCATCGTGCCATTTGCGCTCACATTTGTCTTGTCGAAGCGCTACATGAAGAAAGGTGAACTTGAAGAAAATAAAGTCGCATAACGATTACTCGGGAGGGAGGGACGGCAGTTCTTCCCTCTTTTCAATTGGAATGAAAACTCTTACAAAAGGAGATGTCGTCTATGACACAGAAAAATTGGCGCAAATCAGTCGTCTATCAAATTTACCCGAAAAGTTTTTATAGCCCCGAAGGAAATGCCACCGGGTCAATCCGCGGGGTGACGGCGAAGCTCGATTACTTGGCAGAGCTCGGCATCGAATATATTTGGATGACGCCGGTCTACAAATCACCCCAGCACGACAACGGATACGACGTGAGCGATTATTATGACATCGACCCGTCATACGGGACGATGGAGGATTTGGACGAGCTCATCCGGGAAGCCGAGGCGCGGGGCATCGGTCTCATGATGGACATCGTCGTCAACCACTCGTCGACCGAGCATGAATGGTTCCAAAAATCGCTCTCCGGTGATGAACGGTATCGGGATTACTACATCTGGCGCGATGAACCGACGAACTGGGAATCGAAGTTTGGCGGCAACGCGTGGAAATATGACGAAAAGAGCGGACAGTACTATCTCCATCTGTTCGATGAAACCCAAGCCGACTTGAACTGGGAGAACGAACAGATGCGTGAAGACGTGTATGAGATGATGCGCTTCTGGCGTGAGAAAGGAATCAAAGGGTTCCGTCTTGACGTCATCAACTTGATCTCAAAAGAACAGGACTTCCCGGAAGATGACTCGGACGGACGAAAGTTCTATACGGACGGACCACGCATCCATGAATATTTAAAAGAGATGAACCGGGAAGTGTTTGACGGTCATGACGTCATCACGGTCGGTGAGATGTCTTCGACGACGCTCGATCACTGCGTACGTTACTCGAACCCGGATGAGAACGAACTCAGCATGACGTTTAGCTTCCACCACTTGAAAGTCGACTATCCGAACGGGGAAAAGTTCGTCGCGGCTCCGTTTGACTTCATCCAACTGAAAGACATCATGTCGACGTGGCAACAAGGGATGCACGGAAAAGGATGGAACGCCATCTTTTGGTGCAACCATGATCAACCGCGTGTCGTCAGTCGTTTTGGAGACGATACAAACTACCGTGTAGAGAGTGCGAAGATGCTCGCAACGGTGCTCCATGGCCTTCAAGGAACACCATATATTTATCAGGGCGAAGAAATCGGAATGACGAACCCGGGCTTCGATGACTTGAATGAGTACCGTGATATCGAGACACTCAATATTTACAAGCTGAAACGCGAGGAAGGCGTGTCGCATGAAGACATGATGGCCGCCATCAAGCAGAAGTCACGGGACAATTCACGTACACCGATGCAGTGGGATGCAAGTTCGCATGCCGGTTTCACCGATGGCAAACCGTGGATTAACGTGGCACCGAACTATACGGAAGTGAACGTCGAGAAGGCGCTCGATGATCCGAACTCGGTGTTTTATCACTACAAGAACTTGATTGCATTACGAAAAGAACTTGACGTCTTGACGGACGGGGACTATACGTTACTCACACCCGATTCGTTGGATGTTTGGGCATATACCCGAAAGACCGACCGCGAGGAACTCCTCGTTGTCGCAAACTTTTATGAAACCGAAACGACGTATGAGATGCCAGAAGGCTTCGAGCGGGTGAACGTTGTCAGTCATAACTATGACGTGCCTGAGCTCGACGGGAAGACGCTATCTCTCCGTCCGTACGAGGCGATCATGTTCTATAAAAAAGTTTGAGGAGAAGACCTGACTCATAGAGTCGGGTCTTCTTTATTGATTGCGGGTCTATATGGTAAACAAACGAGTTAGTCAGTCGACGGACAGGTGTGCTAGCGTGTGTCTGAAAGGAGTGCTTTGAATGGGGGAACTTGTCATTGCGCCGACTGGTAAGCGGGCCATCCGATTTGGAGTTTGTCAACGATGCCTCAGCACGGACGTTCGTCACTTCACTTGTCATCATGGACGCTGCCGTTATTGTCGCAACTGTCTCTTTCTCGGTCGCGTCTGTGCGTGTGACCGTCTTGAGGAACGAGATCTCTCGACTGCTGCTCAATCAACCGAACTGACGATGCCCTTTGAGTTGGCACCAAGACAACGAGCCGTGTCTGATCAGTTGCTCTCTTGGTGGGAAGAAAAGAAAACCGGACTCGTCCATGCTGTCTGCGGTGCCGGGAAAACCGAGATGACGTTTCCTGTCATTGAGCGGGTTGTCAATGAAGGGAAGCGCGTGCTGATCGTTTCCCCTCGAAAAGATGTCGCGATTGAATGGGCGGAGCGGCTTGAGCGGGCGTTCACCGTACCGATCACCCGAAGATACGGAGGAGGGGACCGGGACTCCATCGGCATGATTACTGTCGCGACGGCACCGCTTCTGCTGAATTTGCGGAATCTGTTTGACTACGTCCTAGTTGATGAGTCGGATGCTTTTCCGTTTGCGTTTGATCTGACGCTCTGGCGGACAATTGTTCGCGCCGGAACTGGTGTCTTTCTATTCGTGACCGCGACGCCGACTGGATGGCAACGATTATTTCCAACCGTTCATCTGTCACGTCGATATCATGGACATGACTTACCGGTGCCGCTACTGATTAAACAGACGGATCGTTCAATCATTGATTTTTGTCAACGTCACGAAGGGAAACCGCGATTGTTGTTTGTCCCGACAAAACCGGACCTCGGCCGTTATGCCGATCGACTGAGGGCGTGCGGATTGACCTGTCGGACCGTCTCCGCCGAGACCGAAGACCGGGGTGAAACACTTCAATGGGTGCAGGAAACGTCCGGCATCGTCCTGGCGACTTCGATTTGGGAGCGGGGGATGACGATTCGTAACGTCCAGGTGGGAGTGTTAGAAAGTGAGCACCGTTTGTTTTCGATGCGGGGATTGATTCAAATGGCTGGACGGGCAGGGCGGAAACCGGATGCACCGACAGGCGAGGTCACATTCTTTTATCAGGAACGGACCTATCATCAAGATTTTGCAATCTCTGCCATCAAGGAGGCGAACCGACGTTGAATTGTATCGTTTGCAGAAAACCGATGCAGGCGTCTTGGAGTCCGGCAACATTCTTTCAACGAGATTGGGTGTGCCCGGAATGTGAGAACCAGTTGACTCCGCTAGGAACGGGTTGTCCAGCCTGCGGTCAACCGAATGACACGGGCGGCGTTTGTTCAGACTGCATCCGATGGTCTGCGCTCGGCTTAGATCTGTCAGTGCGCTCGCTATTTGCGTATGATGAGCAAGGGATCAACTGGCTTCACCGTTTCAAATTTGGTGGAGACGTCGCCCTGGTCGAGCAGGTCCGATCAACTCTCAGGTCTTTGCGAGAGCGGGGAACGACCTATGTACCGATTCCGCTCAGTGAAAAGCGACTTCGAAGCAGGCGGTTCAATCAAGCGGAATACCTTGCGCGGATGATCGGTCCGACTCAAAACCTGCTCCTTAAAGAAGAGGTTTTGAGTCAACGAGAATTTGGGAAAGAAAGAAGACGACATCGTTCCAATCCGTTCACTGTACAAAAACAAGTGAAGTGTGGCAAAATCGTTCTCGTAGATGATGTCTATACGACGGGGACAACGCTCCACCAAGCCGTTTTTGCATTGCACCAAGCTGGATATAAAGAAGTTTCGGCGATTTGCTTATTCCGGGCGCTAAACAAATCGAAAACACGTCCGATATAAAGAGCAGAGGTGAATGCAATGGATGCAGCAACATGTCACATGTGCGGACGTTTATTTATGAAACAGACTCGTTCGCCATATTGTCCATCATGTAATGAAGTCGATTATCAAAACTTTTTGAAAGTCCGCGATTTCATTCGTGAACCAGTCAACAAACAAACGACAATCGGAGGACTCGTCGAAGCGACAGGTGTCTCTGAACTTGATATCACGCGATATATCCATGAAGGACGCTTGATTATCAAGGATAACCCGGCGCTAGCCATTGGCTGCGTTCGTTGTGGTCAACCGACAAATGAAGGAAAAATTTGTGCGCGATGTCAGGACGACATGCACAAAGAACTTTCGATTTTACAGGAGAGTATGACCAAGCAGTCAACTGTCCGCGCTTATCGTTTGGATTAACAATAGGAAGAGGGGGGAGACGCATGCGCATCGATTCAGCCAAGTGGGTACATTTACCGAACACTTATGAAAAGAAAACGCAAGCCGAGCCGAAGCCCGAGCCGTCACGCCAAACGGACCAACTGTCAATATCGGCCGAAGCCCGCGCCCGGTTTGAAGAACCGGTGAAACATCCGGATCGTCTTGAGAAAATCAACGCCTTGAAGGCGGAGATTCACGCAGGGACGTATTCACGGGACGCGCGCGAAATCGCCAAACGCTTTCTACAAGGATGAATGGAAGCAAGGTCCGCTTGAGGCCTTTGCACTGAATAACACGGCACGGAAGCTGACTAAATGAGGGGATACCCTTTCTTTAGTCGGCTCTTTTTTTGAAAAAAGGGAGAGACCTATGCTCACATTACATAAACGACTATTAGAACTGGCTTATGAAAAAGAACAATTGCTCATCCGAAATGACATGGCCGCCTTTAGTGCGCTTGTGAAAGAGGAAGCGAAACTCGTTCGACAAATCTCACAAAAAGAAACAGAACGACTTCAAGGTACGGTTGTTTTGGACGATGAAGAGAAAGAAGAGCTAAGAACAGTGGTATTCGAGTTGAAACGGCAAAATGAGTTGAATGCGCAATTACTCGAACAATCGCTTCGCTATATCACATGGCATTTAGACATGCTTATGCCGGAAGCAGATGATTTCACATATGGCCAGCAAGCGTTCGAAACACGCTCGTTCAGCCGGGATGTTTAAGGAGGAAGTTTGATGGGTTCAACATTTATGGGATTAGAGACGGCGCGTCGCAGTCTATCGACGCACCAATGGGCACTCCAGGCGACCGGGAACAACGTCGCCAACGCCTCGAACCCGGGGTATTCGCGCCAACGCCTCACACTCGGGATGACCGAACAATTAAGTGTCAACTTTGGCGGCACGAAAGTGGGGCAATTCGGGACAGGGGTGCGAGGAGAGACGCTGGCTCGAATCCGAGATTTGATGATCGATCAACAATATCGTGACGAATCGGTCAAAAATGCTTTTTATGCGACAAAAGAAGCGGCATTCGGACGGATGGAAGACATCATCAACGAACCATCTGAGACTGGACTCGCCAAGTCACTTGATTTGTTTTGGTCGTCACTGCAAGACTTGTCGGTCAACCCTGAAGACACAGGAGCACGTAGTGTCGTCCGCCAACGTGCGATGACGCTTGCTGAGACATTCAACTACATGTCTTCTTCACTGACGAAAGTGCAGGATGATTTGAAGGCAGAAGCGAATGTCGTCGTGAAAAAAATCAACGACTTGTTGACGAAAATCAGCGACGTCAACCGTCAAATCGGCGATGCGGAACCGCTCGGCGCGCTTCCGAACGAACTGTACGATGAGCGGGACCGCTACATGGATGAATTATCTCAGTATGTGGATTATAAACGCGTTCCTGTCGACTATTTAAATGGGGAGACGCGCGGAAACTCACAGCGTGTTGCCGAAGGGCGGATTGACATCCGTGTGGTCATCGGTGGAACCGAAGTGAAGCTTGTCGATGGCATCGCAGGAACGGTCGGGAAGTTTGAAGGATTGACGATGACGGATGCAGGTGGCACAAGCACAGCATTGACGCAAGCGGACATGCCGAACGGAAAATGGAAAGCACTTGTCGAGATGTACGGTGAAGCGTCGGGTCCGGAATCATACGATGGAGCGTTTACGATGATGCTGAAAGACTTGGATGAGATGGCTAGCGTATTTGCGACAGCGTTCAATACAGCTCATGGGAACAATTTAGATGCAGACGGTCTGCCGGGTACGACAAACTTCTTCGTCGACACGACAAGTGCCGCGACGATTCGTGTCGGTGACGGGATCATGACAAACCTTGATAAAATCGCTGCGTCAAAGGATGGCAACATCGGGGACGGAAGCGGGGCGCTCGCCCTCGCGAATTTGAAGGCGTTGCCGCTTAGTTTTGCGGGTTCGGTCACAACATCGACTTCAATCGGCAAATATTATCAAAACGTTATCGGAAACATGGCAGTAGCGGCTGATCAAAATGGTCGTCTGGCAGCAAGCACCTCTGCACTGATGGCAAGTTCTGATCAGCGTCGGCAATCGGTAAGTGCGGTGTCGCTCGACGAAGAGATGACGATGATGATCCAATACCAACATGCATATAATGCTGCGGCTCGAAACATCACGGCTGTAGATGAGATGCTCGACAAAATCATTAACGGCATGGGTGTCGTAGGGAGGTAATGACTGATGCGTGTCACACAAACGATGCTCACACAGACGAACTTAAAACACTTATCGAGTAGTTATAACACGCTTGCCCGCGTTCAGGAACAACTCATTAGCGGGAAACGGATTCAAAAGGCATCGGAGGACCCGGTCGTCGCGATGCAGGGAATTCGTTACCGGACAGAAGTACGCGAGGTCGACCAGTTCCGTCGAAACGTTAGTGAGGCAACGAGCTGGATGGATTTGACCGACTCGACGCTCAATGAAGTGACCGAGGCGATCAAGCGAATTCGTGAACTGACGACACAGGCAGCGAACGATACGTATGATGCGTCACAACGGGCGATTATGAAAAGTGAGGTCGATCAACTCGTTGAACATATCGGTTCACTCGCCAACTCGAAGGCGGGAGAAAAATATATTTATAACGGGACAAAGACCGACCAACCGCTTGTCAATCTAGACAACTTAAAAGCATATTTGAACGACTCGACGCTTGATGTCAACTCAATCTACACAGATGCCGCCGGTGCGCCGACAACTTCAGGGAAAATCGAGTTCGAAGTGTCGAAAGGGATTACGATGCAAGTGAATATGCAGCCTGAAACGGTATTTGGTAAAGAGTTGTTTGAAGGGCTCCGGAATTTAAGTCTGTTGTTAAACAATCCGGCGACGGGTGGAGCCGATTTGTCAGCCGAGCTCGAAACACTTGATACGCTTGGACAAAGTTTGATCACCGAGCGTGCCGAACTTGGAGCACGTGCGAACCGGTTGGAGCTTGTGGATAATCGACTTCAAGATCACGAAATCATTGCCAAGACGATCATGTCTGACAATGAAGATATTGACGTCGAGAAAGTCATCATGGAGTTGAAGTCTCATGAAACGGTTCACCGCGCCGCTTTATCGGCCGGTGCCCGAATCATTCAACCGACACTCCTCGATTTCTTACGGTAATCTGCGATGAATCTCGCTAGACTTGACATGCGGCAAACGTATGCCGCCATCCAAATGACGTCGAATCGACCGGTTCTTGAGATGCGTCAAGGTCGCGCCGACCTGTCGATTACACAAGGTAAGGCGGAGATGACACAACAGACGACGGCCGGGACCCTTGAAATCGATTCTTCGGTCGCCCGAAGTGAGAGCAACCTGAAAGGTGCGTTCGAGTTGGGGCATTATCTCGCTCAAAAAGGAGAACAAGGAGCTCGGGAGGCGGCGATGAACATCGCACGTGATGGCGACCGTCTGATGCGTATCGAGAACGGGAATCCGATTCCGAGTATCGCAGCCGAGAAAGTGAACGACCCCTATCCAATCGTTGAAATGGGCTATATGCCGAAATCGCTTGATCGCGTGAAGTTGACGTATACGCCTGCGGATGTAAAAATCGAATGGAACGTGACACCACCCCAGATTGATGTATCACTCACCCCGACGGATATCTCGTTCACACCGTGGACGACGGAGATTTCGCTTCGACAGGAAGCGTCTCTCGAGATGTGGCCGGTTGGGGGGATGTATGATGAGACGCGTTGAAAGTGAGGACAATCCATGTTCATTGAAACAGATTATTTTGGAAAGATTGAAGTGAGTGAAAACGAGACCATCACATTCGTCAGTGAGATTCCCGGTTTTCCGGAGTCGAAGACGTTTGTTTTGATCCCATACGGCGACGAGCTACCGTTTTGGTCACTTCAATCCGTTGACGAACCGTCATGTGCCTTTGTCGTGACGAACCCATTTTGGCATAAAGCGGATTATGCATTCGAATTGACGGACGGTGCGAAGGATCAACTTGGCATCGAAGAGGCAGAACATGTGTCTGTCTACTCGATCGTGACACTTCGTGACCCGTTTGAGACATCGACCATCAACCTACAGGCCCCGATCGTGATTGAAACGAAAGAACGTCGAGGGAAACAAGTCATCCTGGATGACGCCTACCCATCTCGTTATCCGCTTAGTGGCGAGAAAACGGAGGTGCGCTGATGCTCGTATTGAAGAGAAAACAAGGAGAAGCGATTCATATCGGTGACGATGTCACCCTCACTGTCCTTGCGATTGAAGGAGACCAGGTGAAGCTCGGTATTGATGCTCCGCGTCACATCGATATTCATCGACATGAAGTATACGTTCAAATGCAAGAAGAGAACGAGACGGCACGGGAAAGTGCGAACTTGATGAAACAAATGGTCCAGAAAAAATCGGAAGCATGAGCTTTCGATTTTTTTCATACGGACACCTTTTTATCGTGACAGCGCTTGCTTGTTTGGGATAGGATGGAAACCGGAAGGAGGGGAAGCGATGGGATCGGTCATCAATCATTTTTTTATTAATATCAGTATCATCTTCCTTCTCATGTCGCTGACCTTATATGTGATGCGGAGCGTATTGCCGATACAGCCGACGTCACCTTTGTTCGTCCGTTTCTGGTTTGGGGTATCGAACGGCATGACGGCGATTTTACTGGCGATCAATTCGTTTGAACTCGGAGAGGCACGAATTGATTTACGTTTGATTCCAATCGCGCTGGCGGCAGCTTATGCTGGACCGTTCGGTGTGCTCGTCACGCTTGCCATGATTTTCATCGGGCGGATGACGTTGGATGGAATGAGCGCACCATTTATCGACTCGATTATCTTATTTGTGGTGTTATTCCTCTTTTCGCTCATGCTCGCCCGTCTGACCATCCATCGGCGACGTTTGTATGCGGCATATATTGCCATCGGTTCTCTTCTCGTCTTGATTCGTGTGACCGGAAGCATCGATTCGCATATATTTGTGAAGGTGTTCATTCCGTACTTTATTATGTTGTCTCTCGGTGCATGGCTCTGCTATTGTGGGGCGAAGAAATTGGAGACGCACCTTTGGATGTTTCTTCTACATACCCATCGGGCGACAGTCGATGAGTTGACGGGTCTTGCGAACCGCTATCGCACACTGGAGCATATGAATGAGTTCGAGACTTCGGGGCAACCCTGGTCTTTACTCGTCATCGACGTGGATCACTTCAAGCAATTAAACGATACATATGGTCACCGAGCAGGCGACGACGCATTGCGTCATATCGGTCAGACACTGCAACACCATTGTCCGTCAGACGGTTTTGTGGGCCGTTATGGTGGCGAAGAGTTCATCCTTGTGATGGAAGGAACGGTAGATTTGAAGTCCGTTGCAGAAAATCTGGTTCAGAAGGTACGATCCACACCGTTCCTGTTCGGAGAAACAGAGATCCCGATGACCGTTTCAATCGGGGCCGCGATGACGAGCCACGAACCGAGTATGGTCGTGTTCGAGCGAGCGGACGGCGCTTTGTATCAGGCCAAACGGAATGGTCGTAATCAGGCTTATCTTGCCTAAAAAATCCTCATAAACGTTGGCGCGTGTCGTCCAACGTTTATGAGGATTTTCGTGTTTAGTGGATGTTTTTCTTTTTAAATTGTCCGCCACGCACATCGTGAATGTTGCCAATGGCGAGAAATGCTTTTTCATCATAATCGTCGAGGATATCTTTCAGTTTGGTTTCCTCTAAACGGCTGATGACGGTGAAGACGACTTTCTTCCCGTCCCCGGTGTAGGCTCCTTCTCCATGAAGGTACGTCACCCCCCGACCGAGACGGTCCATGATGGCCTGACCGATATCATCGGGTGCTGAAGTGATGATCCATGCGGCCTTCGACTGATCGATCCCTTCGAGGACGACATCAATCGTTTTAAATGCGATGAAGTAGGTGAGGAGCGAGTACATGGCCCGGTCCCAACTGAAAACGAAACCAGCCGTCCCGAGGATGAAAATATTGAAGAACATGACAATTTCCCCAACGGAGAACGGGAGGCGGTTCGTGAAGGCGACCGCTAAAATTTCAGTACCGTCCAGCGATCCGCCGGCCCGGATGACCAGTCCGATCCCGGTTCCGAGCAAAAATCCGCCAAAGACGGTCGAAAGCAATAAATCGTCCGTGAACGGTTCAATATGATGAAGGACGATGGTGAAGCCTGACATGAGTAAGATGGCCGTCAACGTGACGACAGCGAATGTTTTCCCGATTTGACGATAACCAAAATAGATGAACGGGAGATTGAAAAGAACGAGCCAAAGGGCGAGTTTTGTTTCGGATAAGTAAGAAACGATGATGGAAACCCCGACGATTCCACCATCAATGATCTGATTCGGCACGAGGAATGCCTCGAGGCCGACTGCGAAAACAAAAGAACCGAGCAGCAAAAGGACAACTTTTGCGAAAAGTTCAGATGCTTTGATGGGATTGTGTTCGCGCCTTAAACGCTGCACTTCCTCCGGGGATGGGGAAGGCATGACCGTACGCTGCATATCCATTCGCCCCTTTCCATTTTCTTTAGTATAACAAACCTCACATCAAAGTGAGGTCGGAAGGCAGGAAATCTGACATAGAAAGTGGAATGAATCAGTGCAAGGAGAAAGGGGAGAATGAAGATGTATGCATTGATTGGAAAGTTAGTGACACGTTCGGGGAATCGTGACAAACTCGTCTCCATCTTATCGGAAGCCGCAAAAGAAGTAGGGGGGATTGCAGGGTGTGAGGCGTATCGGGTCCACGTCTCACTCGATGAGCCGGACACGGTGTTCGTCTATGAAGTATGGAAGAGTGAAGAGACACATCAAGCGTCACTCACTATTCCTGAAGTGAAAGCATATATCGATCAGGCAAGACCGATTCTTGAGAATGTCGAACGAATCGCCACACTTGAACTCCGGTCATAAAAAATCCTCGCCCGATTTCGGGCGAGGTTTCAACATCATGACGTCGCTAAGCTGTCTTTGACTTTCTCGTAAAATTCGTCCATCATGCCGGTGCGGCTACCGAGCTGGCAGATGAGTTCGAGCGTCTCTTTATAGAATTTTTTAACGAGACCTTTGTTTTTAATTCCTTCCATTGAAGCGAGCGTCTTGTCGAGGTTTGTCAAAATCTCTTCAATCTGCGCATCAGAATCCGGTTTGACGACTGTCATGTTCTCCGGGATGCTGACGACTTTTTCTTGACCCTGATGGCGGAAAGACGCACCGAAACCGAGGTTTTCAATGAAAAGGTGTGGCATCACTTTCTGGCCGAAGAAATGCTTATGCCAGTCGCTCGCCTTCATCGTATCCATATCCTGTTTGAATGTAGATGCCGTTGAAACATATTGTTTGAACAAATCCGTCATGAATTTTTCGATGACCGGGATTTGAAGGGCGAAGACGTTTTTTAAGAGCGCGTCAAGCTGTGAGCGCGTCAATTGTGATTCATTTGACATGTCAGTTCCTCTTTTCTATTAATACGTTACTTCCATGGTATGGGATTGATGGACAGGCGTCAACGCATCGCTAAAAGTTTTTTCAGAATATTTAATGAAAATGGAGAAAGTTGTGGGATAATCAAATCAAGACATCGTTCAGTGAGGAGTGATTCAGGTGAACAAGACAATGAAATGGGCAGTAGCTCTCGGTGTAACAGGCGCGTTAGTGGCCACAGTCGGAGTCGTCTCGTCCCGGGGACGGACAGAGGAGGCGACGCAGACGATTCGTGACCATGCACTCGGATACGAAATCATTTTGCCATCCAAAATTGTTGCAGCCATCGAGCGCGGGGATGTTTATATTGAGAAAGCACAAGACGTCGTCGATATCGGAGACACGAAAAGCTACGGCACGTTCGACCTTTATTACAATGTCGAAGACGGGGACGATCAGCTCTTGTTCCATTTGGACTTGATTGACCGGGAAATGTCGCAACAAGCGTTCGTGCAGGAAATTGGCTACGGAAACTACCTCGGATCAAACGACAAGACATTTTTCTGGGTGGAACCGACTGAAGCCGTTCCAGGAGCAGAAGCCCATACAGACGCAATCTCTGAACTGCTCGAGACACTTCCTGACCTTGAATTTCGGACGATTTAACAAGCTCGCGAATGCGGGCTTTTTTCTTTGTGCTACAATACGGGTGAGGTGATGTTATGAATTGGACAGTAGAAGAAGTGAGACAGGCAGATGACGTGAAAATGCTCGAGGAAGCGGTCAATACGCACGACGGAATCGACGTGAAACTCGGTCATGAGTCGATCGGACAGAACGACTATGCAATTTATGAAGGGGAGACACTCGTCGGGTACATGATGCTCTTCCCGTATCTTCCGAATGAGTACGAGGTGAATGCCCTCGTGCATCCGGAATATCGTAAGCAAGGCGTCTTCACGGCGCTTCTCGGGACGGCACAACAAGATGCGAAATTGAACGGTTGTGAGGCATTCACGTTTGTGATCGACCGTAACTCGAAGTCCGGAAAAGCGGTACTCGACCATCTTGGGGCGACCTATCAGTTCTCTGAATACAATCTGATCTTGAAAAAAGCCGAATTGTTTTTAAAACCGGACGAAGTGTCGCTCCGTGAAGCGACAGCAGAAGACCGGCCGCTCATCATCGCAACGCTAAGCGAGGCATTCGGCGACCCTGTCGATGTGACAGAGAATATCTACCAGCAGATCGATACGCCGGACCGGGTGACGTACATCGGGGAAGTGGTTGGCAAGCCGATCGGTGTCATCCGTGCCCTCCTCACTGGAGACGACGCGGCGAGCATCCATGCGTTCGGTGTTAAAGCGGGTGAACAAGGAAAAGGCTACGGGACAAAGATGCTTAAGCAGATGGTCCAACAACTGTTCCGCATGGGGCGTACGAAGGTCGAGCTTGACGTCGAAACAGAAAACAAGGCGGCGCTTGAAATTTATAAGCGGGCTGGATTTGCAGAAAATGGCGGGTATGAGTTTTACATGATCGAACTGTGAGGTGAAGACATGTTGAAAAATTTAAAATGGCTCGGTGCGGCGTTCGAAGCATTTCTCGGCATCCCGATTCTCGGTGGACTGTTCATCATCGGAATGGGCTATTCACCGCTCGGGTTCATGTTTTTCTACCATCTCGTCGTGTTGATTTTATCGTTTAGTCGCCATGATCGCTTCTCGTATGGAGCGGTCGTCGGGCTCACGGCTTCCGTTCTCGGGTTTATCCCGATTGTCGGGATGCTCCTTCACTGGGCGGCCTCCATCTCGCTTGCTGTCGATGCAGCAACGACGCGACGGGAGTCCCGTTTGGACCAAAAGGATTCATACGACGACCCGTTCTAAAAACGTGCTCCGCGTGAGCACGTTTTTTCTCATTGACCAAACGTTCAACTGAAAACGCTGTACAATCCAACGCAACCGGACGATATAGTAGGTGATGAAAGACAATGGAGGAGGAACATTCAGTGAAAGTATTTAAAAACTTTACGACGCAGCTGCTCATGTGGATTTTGGTCACATCCTTTATTACAGGTGGCGCGGTCGGCTTCATCACGCTTCAATTAACCAAGATGGATATGGTAGAAGGGGAAGTCATGCTCGTCGGGACAGGCGTGGCCTTACTCATTTCAGTACTTGGCGGAATCATCATTTACTTGATCGCGCGGCGTCCGTTAAAGGCGGTCGAATCGGCTTCTAAGAAAGCGGTCGAAGTCGGGAACGGGGATTTAACGGTCCATTTCGCAAATGAGAAGACGACAGAACGGACAGAAATCGGACGTTTACTTCTTTCGATGGATGACATGGTGGATCACCTTCGTGAACAAGGATCAAACATGCGTTACACAGCCGATCAGTTGACGGGTTCGGCGCAAGAAATTGCAGCGGCTGTACAAGAAGGGAATGTCGCCGGAGAAAGCATCCGTACAGCGATGGATTCACTTAATAAGATGTTAGAAGACAATGTCAGCGCCACGTACAATTCGATGGATTTACTCGGGGCCGTTGCACGTACGATGGAGAACATCCGTAAAGAAATGTCATCTGCGCTCGACTCAGCAAGTGAGATGCAGCAAGAGGCAGAGAGTGGGAAAGGTCTTGCTTCATCTTCAGTCAATGCGATGCATGCGATTGCGGGTAAAGTGGAACAGTCTTCGACACTCAACAGTCAGTTGACAGAAATGACGGGAGAAATCTCGCGTATCACAGACGTCATCAGTGATATTTCGGCACAAACGAACTTGCTCGCATTGAACGCATCGATTGAAGCGGCACGTGCAGGGGAGCATGGTCGCGGTTTCGCGGTCGTTGCGGCGGAAGTGAAAAAGCTTGCGGAGCAAACCGCGAATTCGACTCAAGAAATCACAGATCTCATCGTGGATGTGAAGCGTCTCGTAGGCGATACGTCTTCTTCGATGGCAAACGTGAAAGCGGAAGTGGAGACTGGTGTCGGTCTTGTTGAGAAAGCAGGGGGCGCATTCGCGTCAATCCACAACTCAGCAAACTCGGTATACAGTCACGTGCACTCGGTCGATGCCCTTCTTGACGAGTCACGCGCTCAAATCGACTCAGTCGCGACGAATTCAGCAGGAATCGTCGGTATGGTTGAAGATGCATCCCGCTATGCGACAGAAGTCACGTCGGCAGCAAGCCAGCAAGCGGCAAGTCTCGGTGAGGTGAACGGTGCGATGGGAGAACTCGTACGGGTTGCAGAGAGTTTGCAAAATGAGACAGAACAAATGAAAGTCGAAGCATAAGATAGTGAGAGGAAACGGCCCAGCGATGGGTCGTTTTTTTTTATATGATGATTTTTTTGAAATGATGGTCGCACGATTCGAAAGCCCGGTGTAGATCGTACTTCGAGAGAAGCTGGAGGTTTTAACAACGCCTGAAGTGACGTAATGAAAAATAAAAGAAAATCAAAAAATGGTATAGAGACTAAACAATCAGTTCTTCACTCCGATATAGAGTATGGGAGCGATCAATCGTTCCAACAAATGTGAGGCGAGGGGCCGGCCTAAACCTTACATGCTCGGACAAAAGGATTTGGAAGGGCAGAAAAAACTCAAACCTATGGAGGGAACTTACAATGATTATCAACCACAACCTTAACGCAATGAACGCACACCGCAACATGGCATTCAACACGACAAACGCTGGTAAAGCGATGGAGAAATTGTCTTCAGGTCTCCGCATCAACCGTGCTGGTGACGATGCTGCAGGTCTCTCGATCTCTGAAAAAATGCGTGGCCAAATCCGCGGTCTCGATCAAGCATCACGTAACGCACAGGACGGAATCTCATTCATCCAAACAGCTGAAGGTGCATTGAACGAAGTCAGCGCGATCATGACACGTATGAAAGAACTCTCAGTTCAAAAAGCAAACGGCACATACAACGCAGACGACGTAGCAAACCTTGACCTCGAGATGGACGAAATCGGTGCAGAAGCAGACAAAATCATCACAGACACTGAGTTCAACGGAACAGCAGTCTTCGCTGGTACGATCAACGTAGTCGTCAGTGACGATGACACAGACGTATTCGCAGTCGGTGTCGCTCAAGCTGCGCTCGGTTTGACTTCAGGTTCTGCAACAGCTGATATCGAAACAGCGATCAACACAGTCAACACGTCACGTTCGACACTCGGTTCGCAACAAAACCGCCTCGAGCACAAGATCAACAACTTGAACGTTACTGCTGAGAACCTTCAAGCTGCGGAATCACGTATCCGTGACGTTGACATGGCGAAAGAAATGATGAACTTCACGAAGAACAACATCCTCAACCAAGCTTCACAAGCAATGTTGGCTCAAGCGAACCAACAGCCGCAAGCTGTTCTTCAATTGCTCCGTTAATCCTTTCGGATCAAACAATGCATGACCCCGTCCACGAGACTCTTTGTCTCGTGGATTTTTTTATGGGAATTGGCGAGGCGAAAGAAGAAAAATCGCTGGATTTTCTAAATGCTTCATATGATTTTTAAAGCTGAAATGAAAAAGATAAAAAAGTATTAAACAGTTGTGCGCTTGAACCGATATAGAGTATGGAAACGCTAAACCGTTCCAACAAATGTAAGGTGAGGGGCCGGCCTAAACCTTACATGCTCGGACAAATGGATTTGGAAGAGCAGAAAAAACTCAAACCTATGGAGGGAACTTACAATGATTATCAACCACAACCTTAACGCAATGAACGCACACCGCAACATGGCATTCAACACGACAAACGCTGGTAAAGCGATGGAGAAATTGTCTTCAGGTCTCCGCATCAACCGTGCTGGTGACGATGCTGCAGGTCTCTCGATCTCTGAAAAAATGCGTGGCCAAATCCGCGGTCTCGATCAAGCATCACGTAACGCACAGGACGGAATCTCATTCATCCAAACAGCTGAAGGTGCATTGAACGAAGTCAGCGCGATCTTGACACGTATGAAAGAACTCTCAGTTCAAAAAGCAAACGGCACATACAACGCAGACGACGTAACGAACCTTAACCTTGAAATGACTGAAATCGGTGCAGAAGCAGACAAAATCATCACAGACACTGAGTTCAACGGAACAGCAGTCTTCGCTGGTACAATCAACGTAGTCGTCAGTGACGATGACACAGACGTATTCGCAGTCGGTGTTGCTCAAGCCGCACTTACTTTAACTGCAGCATCTACAACGGCAAACATCGAAACAGCGATCAACACAGTCAACACGTCACGTTCGACACTCGGTTCGCAACAAAACCGCCTCGAGCACAAGATCAACAACTTGAACGTTACTGCTGAGAACCTTCAAGCTGCGGAATCACGTATCCGTGACGTTGACATGGCGAAAGAAATGATGAACTTCACGAAGAACAACATCCTCAACCAAGCTTCACAAGCAATGTTGGCTCAAGCGAACCAACAGCCGCAAGCTGTTCTTCAATTGCTCCGTTAATCCTTTCGGATCAAACGACGCATGACCCCGTCCACGAGACTCTTCGTCTCGTGGATTTTTTTAGTTTTATATGAGTCAAAAGAAGAATTTTGTTTTCTGAATGATTTTACTTTGCAGGAATCACTATAAACTCGCTGCATCTGTGTCGATATAGTATACGAGAACCTAATGATGAGGAGTAGAGAATGATGAACTCGAGTATTTCTGAAATCCGACTTCACCTGCCTCCTTCTGTATTGCCATTTGAACAAACCAAAAACGTGTTCGTCGAAGCGAATCAGAATCGTCTTGCAGACGAAGGGGTAGTCATTCTACCTACACCTCAACACGTCACGAAGTTGGAAGTGGCAATCGAAAAGGCAAACCAAGTGCTAGAACAACAACATACTGGTTTAAAATTTTTGAAGCATGAAAAGTTAAATGATTATTATGTACAGATCGTAGATATGAATGATGAAGTGATTCGGGAAATCCCGAGCAAAAAGTCGTTAGATTTCTTTGCGGCGTTCATGGAGTTCAATCGATTGTTTGATGAACGAGTATAAAGGAGGAGACCTATGACGACACCTATCCGATTCGGGGGTATGGCGAGTGGGATTGACACGGATTCCATCATAAAACAGCTGATGACAGTGGAACGGATCCCGGTTGACAAACTCGGTCAGAAAAAACAACTGACGACGTGGAAAATCGACGCCTATCGAGAAGTGAACCTATCTCTTTTCAATTTACGGAACACAGCCGTCGACTTATCATTGAGTAGCAACTTTTATGCAAGAACGGCTACGTCGTCCGATGCAGGACGGGTTGCGGTCACGGCGAAACCGGCCAGCGGGACTTCGTCTTTACAAATTACATCTGTCGATTCATTGGCAAAAGTGGCATCTACGTATAGCAACTCGGCAACGAATCTTGTTGATAAGAATGGTGCTGCCATCACAAAGGCGACAAAGCTCACAGATTTAACGGGTGTCACGGACCCGACCGCCATGACGGTCAAGTCTAGCGTCAGTGGTTCTGCTGTTTCTCTCGGACTAAGTATCGATGCGACAGTCGAAGACTTTTTGACGGCAGTGAACGCGAAAACGACAGGAGTGTCTGCGTTCTTTGATGATGCGACGGGAAAACTGTCACTTACGTCAAGACAAACCGGTGCAGACGCGACGATTTCGTTTAACGACGCAAACTTCGTTTCGGCGTTTAAAATTACAAACGATGTGACCGGAACAGACGCTCAATTCACGGTCAACGGATTAGCTCTCTCAAGACCAAGTAACAGTGTGACGATTGATAATGTCACATTTACGTTGAACAAGGCCTTTACGGCTGCTGAAGGTCCTGTCACGATTTCGACGAAGACCGATACACAGGCAGTTTTTGATAAAATTAAATCGTTCGTCACGCAATACAATGAAACAATGGATCTTATGAATTCGAAGTACAGTGAAGAACAGTATCGTGACTTTCAACCGTTAACCGACGCTCAACGGGACGAGATGAGCGAGGATGAGATTAAAAAATGGGAAGAGCGGGCGATGAGTGGTTTGTTACGCGGAGACTTCATGCTCCGTTCGGGTACAGACCAGCTTCGCACGGCATGGTCGTCAACCGACGTCACAACTTCTGGACCGAACCAATTGTATCAAATTGGATTGTCGACAGGAAAAGACTTCCGGGCAGGCGGTAGAATCGAAATCGATGAGACGAAATTGAAAACGGCAATCGAGGACGATCCTGAAGCGGTCTATAAGCTATTCACGGATGCCACCAATGGTCTTCTACCAAAAATCCGGGACATCGCGGGTGATGTCCGGACCAATATTACAAGTGTCGCTGGATCCAGTGGACGAACGCTCAATGCCTATTCACTAGGTAGAGAGCTTAGCTCACTCGATACGCGTATCGATCGAATGAATCGACAACTCATTGATAAAGAAAATGCTTACTACCGTCGCTTTGCTGCGATGGAAAAAGCAATGAACCAAGCAAACGCGCAGGCAGGGTATCTCCAGCAATTCATGGCTGGTGGAATGTAAGGAGGAGTACACATGGTAGCCAATCCGTACGCGGCATATCAAACAAATGCAGTCACAACTGCGAATCCACAGGAACTCACGCTCATGCTCTATGATGGAGCACTCAAGTTCACACGACTTGCTAAGCTTGCGATTAGTCAAGGAAATCCGGATTTGAAAAACGTCAACATCCAAAAGACACAAGCGATTTTTCAAGAGCTTCGTTTGACACTCAATAAAAACATCGCCATCTCAGCGAACCTGGATTCGCTCTATGATTACTTACTTCGTCGATTAGTAGATGCGAATGTCAAAAATGACATGACAATCCTTGACGAGGTGCTTGATTTCACGACAGAACTTCGTGACACATGGAAGGAAGCGATGAAACTCGCGAAAGAGTCATGAGACCGATTGATGAAATCATCCTTAAAACGCAGCGGTTAAAAGAGTTACTTGCGAAAGTGCCGGAGGAGCCGACATATGACCAATGGATGGGGCAAATCCATGAACTGTTGGACGATCGGGACCAACTGTTATCTGCGCACGGGCCTGATTTAGAAAAGGCGGACCAAGGCGTTATCCGACAACTGGTTGACGATAGTCAAAAGATTGCCCGTTTGATTGAGGCGGAACATCAACGCCTCGGGATGACGCTCGGGACAGCACGACAAGAACGGAAGACGGTCAAATCGTATGTCGATCCGTATGAGGATGTCGAATCGAATTTTGCGGGATTGTTTGACCAACAAACATGAGAGTCTGGGATTTTTCCAGACTCTTTTTGTCTAGATGCAAATAAGACTGTTTTCCGCTATAATCGGGTAAACATCACTGTAGCCGTTGCTTCTTTTCTGGAAAGAGGAGGGAAACGAGATGCGTGAGAAAGAGGTAAAACCCGTATCGTCGCGAAAACGCCGTTACTTCGTCTACGGTCCAGAGGGAGCGTACGATGAGTATGTGGAGCGTGATCCGAAACTCGAGGCGTATACTGAGGATGACGCACCACTTGAGGACGGTCCCGACCCATATGAAGAAGAAGAGCTGAAGTCAAGAGGATAGATGGTCAAGTCAAGGTTCATTTATGGACCTTGACTTTTATTTTTATAGGGGAGGGACCGTGTACTTTTTCTTCCCACGCTAAACGTTGTCAATTCGTTATATTCATCCTATCAACCACCACTTTTAAATTCAAAAGGGAGAGATGAAGATGAATATGAAACGATTTGGCTTTATGATGACGGTACCGTTCGTGTTACTGGTCGGATGTGGAGACGGAGAAGAATTGAAGACAACCGTGACGGATTCTGAGGAAGTTGTAGAGACAGACGCAGAGACAGAGACAGAGACAGGGACATCATCAGTTGAAGACTCAGGGGCAGAAGAGACGGAAACTTATGAAAGTGAGCTTGGCGTCAATAAGATTCATATGAAAGACAAAGAACTTGCCATCACTGAAACGATGGGGTCTGTTCAATTTACGATCAATCAAGTTCAAACATCCCGTCTGGCAGTTTCACAAGAGTATCAGGATATGTTTGAAGGGGAAGAAGAAGTGACGGTTATCGCTCTAAATATGATTGCCGAAAATACGGTGGATGACACAGTCAGTTTCCATCCTAATCAGGCAACACTCGTTACCAATACAGGAGAGCAAGTAACTCCGGATCTTTGGTTTTCGGATGATGTCGGGGGAGAGTTTCTTGGGAAAGTGAAAAAAGAAGGGAACGTCTTGTTCTTCGTGAAAGCACAACCGGAAGAGTTGACAGAATTAAAGGTAGTCGTCGATGGTCCATTTGATGAAAATTACAATCAGTTGGCGAATGATCGATACGAATATAAGGTGGACGTAACCAAGTAACTAGAAACGTGCCGAACGATGGTTTCGGCACGTTTTCTCATTATCCGAATGCATGAAGGATGGTAGATGAAGAAGAATTTGAAAGTAATCGCATCCGTTATCATTATTCAGAACAAATCATTTCACATGTAGAAGAAGCAGTCGATAAGGTGATGACAAGGATTCGAGATCAGCAATTTCCTTTTGACGGATCATTGGAAGAAAGAATAATCGATCTTGCCAATTCGAAAAAATAAATCATCTTTGGTAGTGATTCGGCACTTTCATATAAAAGAACAACCACCAAAACGCACTGATGAACATGACGCGTTGGAGTATGCCCATGACTTCGGGTATGGCAAACATGCCAATCGGGATGATGATGGCGACACCGGCAAGTACAAAGGCGATGATTCGCTGTGCGCCTTGAGTCATGAACCCATGTCCTGCCGTTAGTAAGGTGAACAGAAATCCCGTTGCTGTCGCGAATACAGAGTGCCATGTATCTTGCCACGCAACCGTCTCTACCCCATCGACGAGGGGTGCGTGGTGAAAGACCCCGGTTAAGATCAGGCTAAGACCAAATAATCCGCCAAGCACACGATGATACCAGACGTTCGTTTTCCAAGCCGCGTATCCTGCTGTCGCGCCGAGCAAAAAGAACGTGCTGTTCATCACCCAGGAGTGTGGAGAGCCCTGAGCTCCCAGGTGACTCGTTGTATGACGGAGGAATGAGTAACCCTCAAAGCTGAAGAAAGGGAGTACCGTAGAGACAATCAGAAACGTGAGGAAGGCGAGACGTCGCATGTTATTTACGTTGATGGGGAAGTGGGATCGTTAAGACATCCCATTCGTTCCCGGCAAATAGCTTTGATAAGTAGACGATTTGTCCGACATGATAGCCGTAATGCGACACTTGACGTTCGATTGCATCGATTACGCCATGTGATTCGCCACGAATGAGGACCTCTTTCCCTAGATCTTCAGGGGAGAGGGCGGCCAACACATTATCCAACAGCTGCCACCGTTCCTCCCAGACGGTCATCAACTCATCCCGAGACAAATGCTGGTCTTCAAATTCTGCATCCCGGTTCCGGTCCGGTTTTTCTCCATCTGTCGTCAAAAAATCAGTCCAGCGTGACTTCATGTTGTTCGCCATATGCTGAATAATCAGGGCGAGGGACAGTGTGTCCGGTGCGAGCGTGCGATGCAGGTCTTCATCGTTGACTTGAACGAGGGCCCGCTCGGCGAGTTGTTTTTGACTCTTGAATGTAGCACGGACCGTGTTGAGATACTGGGTTTCAAACATCGTATAGCCTCCTATAAAAGATTTCTGTAATCATTCCTCTATACCCGAAAGCTGAATACGCGAACAGCATTTTCGTTATTTGTCAGAGAGCGGGTGAGCGTGTCTTGTTGCGTAAAAAAACGTGGAGCAAGTGCTCCACGCCGATGTTTATGTATGTTCCAGTCTAAAATCTTCCCAATGACTCCGCGCCTGGTTACGAATGCGTTCTGATACTTCTTTTGTACTCAACAGAATACCGTACCAGCGTCTTGCGTCTTCATAAAAACCGAGTGCGGCAGACAGATCTGCAATTCTCAGCATGAGTTGGTCATAAGGAAGTCCGGTTCTGACCGGGTCGGTATATCCTTCTTGCACCTCATTGTATTTATCGAGCGTTCGCTTCATCCATTCTCTTTCTGCACGTTTGTCGCCAATTAAGCGGTGCATCCAAACGAGTCGCATTCCGAGCATCGCGACCACAGAAGGCTTTTGTCCACTCAATTGAGCGGTCATGACCGCAAATTTATAAAGCAGAATGACGTGCTCAGGAGTCCGGTCCCCTTTCAGCACGTCAGCGTTCACTAGTTCAAAGTAGTGTGTCTCAAGTGCCTCGCGGTTATGTTTCCGGACTTTGTCGAATGAGTCATGGAAAACGAGATGACAATGGTCACACACGGTTGGTTCGTATAAATATGGATTCGGTCCGTCATACGTCGTATAACCGTCTTTCTCAACTTCTCGAGGACGGATGTGCCGTGACAAGACGCGTGGTGTCTTACTTTCTTTCAAGCAATACGGGCATTTCACTTTCTTCGAAAATATATGTTCTGCCATACCTTCACCTCACACGTATACGTTAACGAGGAGTCCACGGATCTCCCCGACTTGATCGAGCAAGGACAAGCGCGAAGCTTCTCCTGAGATGACCTGGTCCGTCAGCGCGAGCAGTTTTTGGTCAACCTGCTCAACAATCTTATAGATTTTCGCCCGACCTCGACGATTGAAACCCCGTTTGTCTTCGAGCCGCAATGCGGCGTCCACGGCGTCCTTCATAAAGTCTTTGATCATCTGTTTGTATTCGGCGAGCGACTCGACCGTTTGGCTTTCGGCTAGTAGCTCACCTTGTTCGTGAATCGCGGCGATTTGCCGTTGGAAGCGTTCGTGCTCACGGTCCTCCCGCTTTTGTCCGATGACGTTTTGAAATGAGATGCCAGGTTCGGTCTCAGGGCGTTTTGCTTTGCTGGCCCCGAGTAGCGATTGTGTCTCCATGATGCGACGAATGTCCATGTGGCAACCGTCCTTTCCTTAGATTAGTTCAATAATTGTAACACGCCTTGCGGTAAAGCGTTAGACTGGGCAATCATCGCCATCCCGGATTGATTCAAAATGTTGAGACGGGCAAAGTCCATCATCTCACGAGCCATGTCCGCGTCGCGGATTCGGGATTCGGAAGCTGTCAAATTTTCTGAGCTGACCGTGACCACGTTGTAGCTCGCCTCGAGTCGGTTTTGGATGGCACCGAGCTTCGAGCGTTCGAGTGAAACTTTGTTGATGGCTTCATCAATTTGATCAATTGCAGCCATCGCACCACCCATTGTCGTCACATCGACGCCGTCAATACCGAGAGCAGTAGAGCGCATGTCTTCGACGTTTAAAATGACCGCCTCATCTTTTCCGGCACCGATTTGGAAGAAGAGGGAGTTTGCACCTTGCATGTAGTCCCCGTTCATAATCTTTTTCGAGTTAAACTCCGTCGTCTCTGCGATTCGTGTCACTTCTTCACGTAATGAAGAAATCTCTTCTTGGATCGCCTTTGAATCCTCGGTGTTCAATAATTCATTTGATGCTTGAACTGACAATTCGCGCATCCGTTGAAGCAACGCGTGCGTCTCGTTCATCCCGCCCTCAAGCGTTTGTGTGAGCGAGATCCCGTCAAGCGTATTGCGTTCTGCCATCGAGAGGGAGTCCAGCCGCATCCGCATCTTCTCGGAAATCGCAAGTCCAGCCGCATCATCCGAAGCTTTGTTGATGCGAACACCGCTCGATAAACGGTCCATCGTCTTCTTCATCGTCGCCTGATTGAGTGACAAAGACGTATACGCTTTTAATGCCTGAACGTTATTGGTAATTTTCATAACCGTTCCCTCCAGTCGTTACGGGTTGTTTTTTTGCTCGATCCATTGCCTCGCTCCATGTTTGGTCCAGCTCATGAGCGAGCGTGTGGAGTTCAGAGATTTTACTTAAGTCCTGGTCAATGATCGCCTCTACGCTGGCGTTTGCCATGTACAGGTAAATTTCATCAAGCTGTGCCGAGATGATGCCGCCCCCGTCGTGCAGTCCTTGATGGAGCTTCGCAAGCAATTCACGAGCTTGACGCAAGTGGCGGTTTCGCTCGGCGATGGTTGTGTTTTTTGCGTTCTCATAATGATATACGAGCGCATGCAACATCGCTTGCGTTAATTCTTCTGAAGTCATTTCATATAAGCGGGTCGGGTTCATCCTTCGTCTCCTTTAATCGAATCCAATTCTTCAATCAACAACAACACTTCTGCCATCACATCGTAAAGCTGTGGGGGGATGGCGTCCCCGAGGTCAAGGTCGAGAAGATGACCGAGTAAGGAATGGTCATGCTCGACGGCAACTCCGCGTGCGCGCGCCTCGTCTAAAATTTTATCGGCGAGGGCCCCTGTACCGCGTGCGACAACGACGGGCGCTTTGTCCGTCGTTTCATCATAGCGTACAACCGCGGCCGTCTTTCGCTTCGTTAAATCCATGCGTTGATACATATTGTCCTCCTACACTCTGAAGTCGTAGCCGGTTGTCGGTGCGACTTTCGGTTCCTCTACGACTTTTTCAGCTTTCGTAAGGGGTTTAAATTGCGTCGTCACACTTTTATATCCGACCGCCGTAAGCGTCTCCTCGATTTTTCCAAGAAGAGGGCGTGCGAGCCGCTCGACCGTTACATCATCATGTTCGAGCGTGAGTCGCAAGTTGCGGTCTTTCGCTTCGAGTTTGACCCCGATTTCACCAAGCCTTGGTGTTTCGAGGCGGATATAAAGGACGCTGTTTTCCCAGTCGACGACGTCTCCCGATTCCTTATTCTGAATGTGGACGTGAATCCCGGTATCGACTTCCTGTACTTTCGCCGGAAGGGCGAACAGAAGTTGATGGAGCTGTCCACCATCGAGCCGGTTGAGTGTTTGTTGAACCTGTAAAAACGAGGCGAGCCGCTGTGCTTCCGGGTTCGTTGTATCACTTCGTACAGACAGTGCGGAAGCCTGTGCATTTGATGCTTGCGCTTGTGCCTGAACACGCTGTGCCGTCTCTTGAACGATCCGTCCCGATAATGTCGAGTCGAGCTTCAGTGGCATGATGGCAGGCATCTCGCCGGCGCGTGTCGCACCAGTCGGAATATATTCCAGTCGAACCTGATTTGGTGCGTAACGGAAATCATTTAAGGCGGACCGGACTTCTTTGACGATTTTCGCACTCTCAGCAGGTTGTGAAGACAAAAGCGACAACGCGACATCGAGCTTTGCCGTCATGGCGACGAGCTGTTTTTCTTGGACAGCATCTGTATGCAGGAGCGCCTCTGTCTTTTGTACGAGTTGTGAAAGTCGTGTTGACACGGTTTCGAGAGCCGGTCGTGCCGCGTGGGGATTGGACTCGACCAAAGAGGCGACTTGTCCAAGCTGTTTTGTCAATGTCACCTGTTCGTTCCGGAAAGTGTTCGTCACGGTAGCAAGATGGTTCGTCACTTCTTTCACCATGACCTGACGTCCCCCGGATGCAGGTAATTGTGGGAGTTCACGCGGTTCGGGACGGTTCATTGGAACGGAAAATTCCTGAATGAGGCGATTCGCCGTTTCAGGAGTCGGTGTCACACGCTCGCTTACCGGTCGGGAGAGGTTGACGAGTTCAATGTAGCGCTCCTTTTGTGGATAGGGTGCCTCCACCGGTGGGGGCGTTATATGTTGCTTCGCCTCACTCAATGACAAGACAGCGATTTCTCGAGCCATGTCACGTGGCACGGTCGGTGTATCAAGCGTCTTCAAATGCAGCATGACGTCACGCATGTCCCCTTTGAAAGCGGACTCGAGCAAGCGGATCGTATCCTCGTTCATCGGCAATCTCCCTGATTGGAGAAGACGGCTCACAGCACTTCGCACTTCCGGTGGAAGACCGGATAACAGTGTCTGAATTTTGGCGTCGAGTTTGCTGGTGGATGTCGTGGTTGATTGCTCGACGGTTTCCTCTTTCGGTGGGACGACCGTTGCAATCAAGACTCCGTCCTGCTCGGCGAGTGTCACTTGGAATGGGTTCGTCTTCGGGAGCCCGTCTTTAAACGTCAGCTCGACTTCTTCCCCGTTGATTTTTACGATAGCTGAGTCGGGACCGGTTTGTTTGACCATCTCAGCCTTATAAGTACGGTTTGTCTGGATACCGGGCAAGACCGAGCTGATTGCGGTCGTCTGGGCTTGGATTTGCATAGTTGTCACCTCGAATACTATATCGACCTCTTTTTGAAAAAATGAAGTGTTACGCATGAAAAAACCTCCCGTCTTTTGACGGAAGGCTGATCAGGATTCGAGCACGGGGCTCATGTTCAGTTGTTGGAACCTGGCGACAAGTTCGCCTGTCGCTTTCAATTGGTTTCTGAGGACATATGGCGTCGCATTTGTCGGGATTTCTCGACCATCTTTTGTGAGGATCGTTCCAGTCGGTACTCCTTCAACGGTTGAGATATCTCGAACGTGGGACCAGGCGTACCATTCACAATCGTCTCGCTTCGGAGATTTTGTCGGGAAGAAGACAAGTCCGGACGTCGGTTCGATGACGACGGGAACTTTTCCTTTTACGCCGGCGACGCGTTTGGCGACGAAGATTCGTTCCTCGATCGAGCTGTTGTACTGTCGGCAAGAAAGCTGCAGCAACTGGTACGGTCGGAGCGGGGTCGAAATTTCGGTGCCATCCTCGAGAATGATCCGTGACTGCATAATGAGGTCGAAACAAGGGAGTATCGCCACGGTTCGCTTTGTGATGCGGTATTTTTCCTCGGAATAGTAGGAGCGCATACGCTGCACCATCCTCCTCGTATTGGATTTTCAGGATCGGCTAATTGTTCTGTGGCACAAACCTAAATCATCCTCTATATGATATATCACAAAAAATGTAAATTCAATAACGCTATATGAAAAAGAGGGAAAAATAATTCCAATGAAAACCAAATAACAAAACGTTTACAAAAAATTGAGAAAGTATTTGTCACGCTTACAAGAAGGTGGTAAAATTACCGATAGAGGGTAAACCTCTGTATTCTCCAATGGTGAAAGGAATGGATTTACACATGGTAGGTAAAGTAAAATGGTTTAACTCAGAAAAAGGTTTTGGATTCATCGAAGTTGAAGGCGGCAAAGACGTGTTCGTACACTTCTCAGCAATCCAATCTGAAGGCTACAAATCACTTGACGAAGGTCAAGACGTAGAGTTTGAAATCGTTGATGGCGAGCGTGGCCCACAAGCGGCTAACGTTGTAAAATTATAATTTCAAACCTGTAAGCCAGCTCCCTCGGGGGCTGGCTTTTTTATTTTGTTCGAATAATAAAAAAGCAAAAATTTTGAGTTTAAAAATAAAGAGATTGGGTAATCTTCTTTTATACCTTCCGTCGGAAAAGGGAACGCAGGATTCGGAACAAAATTGTCATTATTTTCTGATGATAACGTTTTCATTTACGGCGAAATCAGGGTATACTAATAGTGAGCCACCTGGTTCCACTTTCTTTTCGAAATGAAGCAGGAGATTCCGTTCAATATGACGAATCATTGGTTCAAGCGGTTATTTTAAGGAGGAGTTCAGATGATTTATAACATTCGCGGCGAAAACATTGAAGTCACACCAGCAATCAAAGACTATGTCGAGAAAAAGCTGGAGAAGTTGACTCGGTATTTCACAACTCCTACGGATGCACAGACGGCTTACGTCAACTTGAAAGTGTATAATGAAAAGCAAAAAGTAGAAGTGACGATCCCGATGCCGAACTTGTTGCTTCGTGCCGAGGACATCAACCTTGACATGTATGCGGCAATCGACCTCGTCATCGATAAATTGGAACGTCAGATTCGTAAACACAAAACGAAGCTCAACCGTAAAGGTCGCGGAAAAGAAGGTGGCGTCGGTGAGTACTTCAAGTCACTTGAAGGACCTGAAGACGAACCGGTTGTCTACGATGAGGACGAGGCAGAACTCGAACTCGTCCGGACGAAGCGATTCACGCTCAAACCGATGGACACAGAAGAGGCGATCCTTCAAATGGACATGCTCGGTCACAGCTTCTTCGTCTTCTCTGATGCAGAGACGGGAAACACGAACGTCGTCTATCGTCGGAAAGACGGTAAGTACGGCTTGATCGAACCAGAATAATTGAATTTGAACTTATACGGCCCTCCGGCTTCCGGAGGGTCGTTTCGTTGTGCCTTTCCTTGAAAGGAGGCATCACTTCGGTTAAACTGTACATTAGGGAAAAAACATGCATTTTTTAGTAAGTGCAGAGGAGATATGAGTATGGCGAACTTTTTGAAAGAGTTATTTGCTCCACAGAAACGAATGTTGAAAAAAGCAGAGAAAGCGGCCGACCTGGTCGAGTCGTTCGCCGAACCGATCAAGGCGTTAACGGATGAACAACTTCAAGCGAAAACTGAAGAGTTCCGGGAACGTCTCGCCAAAGGTGAGACACTCGACGATATCCTGCCGGAAGCGTTTGCGGTCTGCCGTGAAGCATCGGAACGCGTGCTTGGCATGCGTCATTATCGCGTACAGTTGATCGGGGGCTATGTCCTTCATAACGGTGACATCGCGGAAATGAAGACCGGTGAAGGGAAAACACTTGTTGCGACGCTTCCAGTTTATTTGAACGCACTCACTGGCCGTGGCGTACATGTCGTAACGGTCAACGAATATTTGGCGAAACGAGACAAAGAACTCATGGAGCCGCTTTACTTCGCGCTTGGTCTTTCAGTCGGACTCAACGTCTCGAACATGGACCGTGTCGAGAAACAGGCAGCCTACAACTGTGATATCACGTATTCGACAAACAACGAACTCGGTTTCGACTACCTCCGTGACAACATGGTGTTGTATAAAGAAGACCGTGTACAGCGTGAGCTTTACTTCACGATCGTCGATGAAGTCGACTCAATCCTCGTCGATGAAGCGCGGACTCCGCTCATTATCTCAGGATCTGCTCAAAAATCGACGGAACTCTACACTCGTGCGGATGCTTTCGTGCGGACATTGAAAGAAGAGGAAGATTATACAGTCGACGTGAAGACGAAATCTGTCCTGTTGACGGATAAAGGGGTCGACCTCGCGGAGAAATTCTTTGGCATCGACAACTTATTTGCCATCGAACACGTCGCGGTCAACCACCACGTCGGACTCGCGCTCCGTGCGAATGCGGTCATGCATCACGATATCGACTATATGGTCCGCGATGGACAGGTCATGATCATTGACCAGTTCACGGGACGTGTCATGGACGGACGCCGTTATTCTGAAGGGTTGCACCAGGCGATTGAAGCAAAAGAAGGCGTCGAGATTCAACGTGAATCGATGACCCTCGCAACCATCACGTACCAGAACTATTTCCGGATGTATGAAAAACTTGCCGGGATGACGGGTACGGCGAAGACGGAGGAAGAAGAATTCCGTAACATTTACAACATGCAAGTCGTGACGATCCCGACGAACAAGCCAATTCTTCGTGAAGACCGTTCTGACTTGATCTTCAAGTCGATGGAAGGGAAGTTCAAAGCCGTCGTCGAGGAGATTGCTGCGGTTCATGCGACAGGGCAACCGGTACTCGTCGGTACGGTCGCGGTTGAAACGTCAGAATACTTGAGTAAGCTCTTGACGAAGAAAAAGATTCGTCACGACGTCTTGAATGCGAAAAACCACGCACGTGAGGCTGAAATCGTTGAAAATGCCGGTCAAAAAGGATCGGTCACAATCGCGACGAACATGGCTGGTCGTGGTACCGACATCAAGCTCGGTGAAGGCGTCATCGAACTCGGAGGTCTTTATATCATCGGGACAGAACGACATGAGTCACGCCGGATTGATAACCAGCTCCGCGGTCGTTCAGGTCGTCAAGGGGACCCGGGTAAATCCCAGTTCTACTTGTCACTCGAAGATGAGTTGATGCGTCGCTTCGGAACAGACAGTCTCCAAAACATGATGGAGCGCCTCGGGATGGATGACACGCAACCGATTGAGAGCCGTATGGTATCGAAAGCGGTCGAATCGGCTCAAAAACGGGTTGAAGGAAACAACTATGATGCCCGGAAACAACTTCTCGGGTACGATAACGTCATGGCTGACCAACGGAAAGTCATGTATAAAGACCGGGCGAGCATCCTCGAGAACGATTCTGTTTCAGACATCGTTCGTTCGATGATTGCCCAGACGGTCGAACTCGGTGTCGGTCAATATACGCCGATTGAACTCGTTCCGGAAGAGTGGAACATCGATGAGCTTGCGCACTGGTCGAACCAGACGCTCGCACTCGAAAAGCCGGTTGAAGGAAAAGACTTCTACGGGAAAGAACGGGAAGAAATCATCGAACTCCTCATGGAGCGTACAACGGAACAGTACGAGGCGAAGCGTCAAATCGCACCGCCTGAACGCTTCAATGAGTTCGAGAAAATCATCGTTCTCCGTGCCGTTGACTCTCACTGGATGGCTCATATTGACCACATGGATCAACTACGCCAAGGAATCCATCTTCGTGCATATGGACAAAATGACCCGCTCCGTGAATATCAAGCGGAAGGGATCAACATGTTCGATGCGATGAACGCGGCGATTGCGGAAGAAGTGACAGGCTTTGTCCTTCGTGCCGAAGTCGGTGACAATCTCCGTCGTGAGAAAGTCGTCGAGGAGGAAGTCGCAGTCTCCGGTAAAGACGAAGCACCGGTCAAGAAGAAACCGGTCCGTCGTTCGAAAGAAGAGAGCATCGGGCGAAACGACCCATGCTGGTGCGGTTCAGGCAAGAAATATAAAAACTGTCACGGTAAACAACAGGCTTGATTTTTAAAGAGGCGGGTCCGCTCGCCTCTTTCCTACGGAAAGGTGAATCACACTATGGAAATTTCAGATATTCGGAACGAACTCGAGGCGATGGCTAAACGCCTCGAAAACTATAAGGCTTCCCTCAACTTGACGGAGAAGCAGGCTCGGATCGCCGAGCTCGAGAATGAGATGACGTACCCTGATTTTTGGGACAACCAGGAAAAAGCGCAAAAAGTCATCGATGAATCGAATGGACTCAAAGCGATGGTCGACAAATATCAGGACCTTGCGAACAAGCACGAAGACGGTGAAGTGACGCTTGAGCTCATCAAAGAAGAGCCGGACGCTGAGATGCAGGAAGAACTCGCAGAGACGATCAAAGCGCTTAAAGGAGAGTTTGACGAATTCGAACTCGAGATCCTCTTGAACGGACCGTACGATGCAAACAATGCGATCCTTGAGCTCCACCCGGGTGCAGGCGGTACCGAGTCGCAGGACTGGGCATCGATGCTTCTTCGGATGTATCAACGCTTTGCGGACAAGCAAGGATGGAAAGTCGAGACGGTCGATTATCTTCCAGGTGAAGAGGCGGGCGTCAAGTCGGTCACACTCCGTATCGTCGGACACAATGCTTACGGCTACTTAAAAGCGGAGAAAGGGATTCACCGTCTCGTTCGAATCTCGCCGTTTGACTCGTCAGGCCGTCGTCATACGTCGTTCGTATCATGTGACGTCATGCCGGAATTCGATGACGACATCGAGATCGAAGTGCGGACAGAAGATCTTCGCATCGATACGTATCGCGCGTCAGGTGCCGGCGGTCAGCACATTAACACGACCGATTCGGCCGTTCGGATCACGCACGTGCCGACTGGCGTCGTTGTCTCGTGTCAGACCGAGCGTTCGCAGATCAAGAACCGTGAGTCCGCGATGAAGATGTTGAAAGCGAAGCTTTATCAACGTGAACTCGATGAGCAACAACGGAAGCTCGACGAGATTCGTGGGGAGAAGACAGACATCGGTTGGGGTAGCCAAATCCGTTCATACGTCTTCCACCCGTATTCGATGGTCAAAGACCACCGGACGAACTATGAAGTCGGAAACACAAGCGGTGTCATGGATGGCGATGTCATGCCGTTCATCGATGCCTACCTACGCAAAACAAATATGTGACGCAAGTGGCTCAAGGGCGGATGTCCTTGAGCCACGTTGTGTGTAAAGGGGAATTTCTTTAATGAAGCAAATCGTCAAAGACTATCTTTATTTGTTGACCGGTTCGATTTTTGTCGCCTCGGCGTTCAGTTTGTTCCTCCTTCCGAATAATTTGGCTTCAGGTGGGGTGAGCGGGATCTCGGTCATCACGTATGAACTGTTCGGGATCTCCCCGGGGGTGTTCCAACTCGTGGCTAACGTCCTGTTGCTGATCATCGGCTGGGTCATTCTCGGTCTCGGCTTTGGTGTCAAATCGCTCGTCGGTTCGATTTTCCTTCCGGGCGTTATTCTTTTTTATGAAGTGATCGATGCGGGAGCGGCAGTCAACGAGCCGATGCTTGCTGCCATTTTTGGAGGGGTCGGCGTCGGCGTCGGATTGGGTCTCATTTTCCGTGGACGGGCCTCGACCGGGGGGATGGACTTGATCGCCCAGATCTTACATAAGTTCACCCATATCCCGCTCTATTTATGTATCGCAATCCTCGATGGGGCGGTCGTGTTGACCGCTGCGCTCACATTCTCGTTCACAACAGGTCTCTACGCCTTGATCGCGTTATTCATCACGGTAAAAATGATCGACTTCGTCCAGCTTGGCTTTACGCAGGACAAGATGGCGTACGTCATCTCCGAGAAGCGTGACTTCATCATCCGGGCGGTCTTTGATGAGCTCGATCGCGGGGCGACTGAAATTCAGGCGATCGGTGCCTACTCGCGTCTCGACCGGCCGATGCTGCTCATCGTCGTTCGTCAAAGCGAAGTGAGTCGATTGAAAGAAATCATCCGCCGAATCGATCCCGATGCCTTCCTCGTCTTCAGCGAAGCGCACGAAGTCATGGGACAAGGATTCACGTCGGATAAACGGTATATTAACGTCCCGTAAGTTGTGGAATATTTGTGTACTTTTCGTGAGATTAGGTTAGAAAGCGATTAGGAACGGCTATAATGGTAATTGTAGGTTATTTCTACAACTTAGGAGGGGAACGTGGTTATGAAAAAATGGATGATGGCCATCGGTCTCGGCGCGATGCTTACGCTTGGCGCTTGTGGCGGCGGCGACGAAGGAAACACATCGAGTGACGGGGATTCGGACTCGAACACAGCATCAGTTGACGCAGAAGCGGTGTTTGCACAAAACTGTGCAGCCTGCCACGGTCAAAACCTTGAAGGGATGAGCGGTCCCGCTTTAACGGATGTGGGTTCACGCTTGTCAGCAGATGACATTGAAAATATCATTCGAAACGGTCAAGGCGGAATGCCTGCGAACGTGATCCAGGATGATGAAGAGATCACGGCCGTTGCTGCATGGCTCGCTGAGAAAAAATAATGGATGAAAACCACGGGTCAACCCCGTGGTTTTTTGTTTGGGGTAGGAGAAAGGAGGGAATTATTGTTAGGGTAATCATAGATGATGCAGAAATGGAGTGAGTAGAATTGAAGACGAAACTGATTGACTGGCCGACTTTTATCGGCTCTTTTGTATTGCTATTGGGGGTGACGTTACCGCTAATATTCTTCCCGGAAACAGGGAAAGCCTGGGTTAGTGCCGCTAACGAGTACATGACGTCTAACTTCGGGATGCTGTACTTAGCGATGGGACTTGGCGCGTTCGGGTTTTTGATCTTTATTGCCTTTAGTAAAAATGGACATGTCAAGTTAGGACGTGAAGATGAAGAACCTGAATTTAGTACATTCTCATGGGCTGCGATGTTATTCGCGGCCGGAATCGGATCCAGTATCTTATACTGGTCGGTCATCGAATGGGTGTACTACTATGAAGGACCGCCGTTCGGATTGACACCGGAGTCGACCGAAGCAATCCAATGGTCGACGGCGTACGGGATGTTCCACTGGGGGCCGATTGCCTGGGCAATCTACACGTTACCGGCCCTTCCGATTGCCTACTTTTTCTATGTCCGGAAGAAATCCGTCTTGAAAGTGAGTGAGGCGGTTCGGCCGGTGCTCGGGAAATGGGCTGACGGTGCAGTCGGTAAAATCATTGATATCTTATTCATTTTCGGTCTGTTAGGAGGGGCAGGGACAACGCTCGCGCTAGGTACACCGATGATTGCAGAAGGCGTGAATGAGTTGACCGGAATACCTGTCACACTCGGGATGCAAGCCGTCATCATGCTCATTTGTACGGTCATTTTCGCGATTAGTTCCTATATCGGACTAAAAGGCGGGATCAAAGTGTTGAGTGACTTGAACATCTGGCTCGCACTCGGGATTTTGTCATTCGTATTCGTCTTCGGTCCGACCCGATTCATTTTAGAGACGACATTCAACGGAATGGGAATCGTCATGGATAATTTCTTCCGCATGGCGACATGGATGGAGCCGTTCGGAAACTTCGGCGGATTCGCGGAAACGGGCTTCCCGGAATCATGGACTGTCTTCTATTGGGCTTGGTGGCTCGTATATGCACCGTTCGTCGGCTTGTTCGTCGCCCGGATTTCACGTGGCCGGACGATTCGAAACATGATTTTTGGAACGATGGTTTACGGAACGCTCGGTTGTATCCTGTTCTTCGGGATTCTCGGGAACTACGGACTATACCTCCACTTGAGCGGAACGTTTGACGTCGTCGGATACATGGCAGCGAATGGTCCGGCACCGACGATTATCGCGATCATCGGACAGCTGCCATTTGGTAAAGTAGTCGTCGGGGTATTCACAGTGCTTGCTATCATCTTCTTGGCGACCACATTCGACTCGTCCTCTTATATCTTGGCGTCGGTCACACAGAAGCACGTGGAAGATGAGCCAATCGTTTGGAACCGTCTATTCTGGGCGTTCGCTTTGGCAATCATGCCGCTCACGCTCATGTTCCTTGGGGGCTTGGACACTTTGCAGACGGCGAGTATTGTCGGAGGGTTCCCGTTGATTTTCATCATGTTCCTTCTGGCCTGGTCGTTCGTCCGAGTATCGAGTCGTGATATTAAGGCTTCTGAGGATTATGAATCACCAACGATTCATATTAAATATCGCAAACGGAAAAAATCTCCGTTCGATGCATTGAAAGAAAAACCGCATGATTAAATAAGGCGATTTTGTGAAAGGTGTTCCTTCGGGGACGCCTTTTTGAATGTCCGCTTCAAGGTGGAGCAGACAAGGATGAAGCCGTCTTTCAACGTGACAATTTCCCATTGAACTCAATTGAACTGAAATACTCCTGTAATGGTGTTTTAAAAGTCGGGTTGATATAATTATAGTCGCTTGACCTGTAGCCTAGATGAATTTTTGGTCAGGCATAGGGAAGAAAAGAGACCTTGACAGCTGAGGTGTTTTTCCTGTAAAAAGGATGCTAGGCGAAATATACAGTAACTAAAACAAAATCATTCAATGTCATTATTCAACTTCGTCATAGATGCATAAAAAAATTCGAAAAAGGGTAGGGAATACGTTATGATCTCGATGCAAAAAGTCAGTAAAGTATATCCGAACGGTGTCGTCGCTATGGACGACCTCGATCTAGAGATTCGCGACGGTGAATTCCTTTATGTCGTCGGTCCTTCCGGCGCCGGGAAATCAACGTTCATGAAAATGATTTATCGCGAAGAAAAACCGACGGGTGGTCAATTGTTAATTAACGGCCTTGATGTCGGAAAATTGAAAGACCGTCATGTGCCAAAACTTCGTCGCCAGCTCGGCGTCATTTTCCAGGACTTTAAATTGCTTCCATCACTTACAGTGTATGAGAACGTCGCTTTCGCACTTGAGGTGGTCGGTGCCGATACGTCTTCTGTGCGCAAACAAGTTATGGATGTATTGAACCTCGTTGGATTGAAAAACAAAGCGCGTAACTATCCGGATGAACTTTCGGGTGGGGAGCAACAACGGGTTTCAATCGCACGAGCGATCGTCAACAAGCCGAAGCTCATCATCGCCGACGAGCCGACCGGTAACCTTGACCCGGAAACGGCATGGGGAATCATGGATGTGTTTGAAGAGATTCACCGCCGCGGCGCTACAATCGTCATGGCGACACACAACCGTGAAATCGTCGACAAAATCCGCCATCGCGTCATAGCGATTGAGAACGGAAAAGTAGTACGCGATGAAGAGAAAGGAGCATATGGCTATGATGTTTAAGACAAGTTTGCGCCATTTGCGTGAAGGGCTCAAAGGAACACTTCGAAACGGCTGGATGTCGTTTGCGGCCATTAGTGCCGTGACGATTACGTTGTTGCTCGTTGGGGTGTTCGCTCTCATCATGTTCAACGTGAACGAAATTACAGATAACGTTGAAAACGATGTTGAAGTTCAAGTATTTATCACACGTGAAGCGGATGAAAGTTCGGTAGAAGAACTGGGACAAAATATTGAACAAGTACCCGGCGTTTCTACGGTGACATTCAGTTCGAAAGAAAATGAGTTGAAGAAGTTCCAAGCACAACTCGGAGAGAACGGCGAAGCATACGGAACGGTTGAGAAAGACAACCCGCTGCATGCCCGCTATATCGTGAAAGCGCAAGATCCGGAAGAACTCGAGGCAGTTGCAAAATCTGTCAGTGAGCTCGACAATGTTGATGAAGTGGCATACGGACAAGAGTATGTCGATAAGATGCTTGCCTTCTTCAATGGGATCCGCATCGGTGGACTCGCATTGATCGTCGGTTTGACATTGATGGCGATGTTCTTGATTTCAAACACGATCAAGATGACAATCTTCTCACGTCGCCGCGAGATCGAAATCATGCGTCTCGTCGGAGCGAAAAACAGCTTTATTCGCTGGCCGTTCTTCATCGAAGGACTTTTCCTTGGCGTCTTCGGTGCATTGATTCCAATCGCCGTCATCTATTTCGGATATGACGTCGCATATAGTGCTTTACAACCATCGCTTGATCAATTGAATAGTGATATATTTAAGTTACTTGATCCATCGACGCTCACGATGCAAGTGTCAGGCGTTTTACTTGCACTTGGCGCGTTCATCGGAATTTGGGGATCGACGACATCACTTGGTCGTTTCTTGAAAATTTAACTTAAATATAAGGAGGAGTTGGCGAATGAAACGTTCGCTTGCGCTAGGGTTATGTGTATCATTGATTGCCATGCCGGTCATGGCAACGGAGAAAGACACGTTAAAAGCTCGACAAGACCGACTTTCCGATCAATTGGAGGAGTCGAAAAAAGCGCAGGCGGAAACAGATGCCGAGCTGAAAAGTACGGAAGCAGAACGGGAGGCGGTCGCGACTCAACTTCGAGTCGTCGATGAACGCTTGAATGATTTGAGTGAACAAATCGCCGTCCAACAGCAAGAAGTCGATTCGGCACGCGACAGCCTGGAATCCACTCGCCAACAACTCACAATCCAAGCGACATACTTGGATGGACAGAAGGCGCTTCTCAATGAACGCCTTCGTGTCTTACAAGTACAAGAGGACCGGTCCTACTTGCAAGTCATCTTTGAATCCCGTTCATTCGGTGATTTTGTGACAAGGTTTATGACAGCCAGGACGATTGCAGAACAGGACCGGGAACTCTTACATAACTATATGGGTGAAGTCGAGCGACTCGAATCACTCGAAACGACACAGCAGACACAACTTTCGTTTTTAAAGCAAAAAGAACGGGAGTTAGTTGTCACCAAACAAGACCTTGACCGTATGGCTGAGAAAAAGCGGGGGCTCCTTTCCCAGTTGGATGAACAAGTTGAATCGCTCGAGCTCGAAAGAATGACACGAGAAGAAGAGCAGTCGGTCATGGCGGAACAGAACCGAATCATCGAAGAACAGCTCGCAGCCATCGCGACGGCAGAACGGGAACGGGCGGAAGCTGAAGCGCGAGCGAAGCGGGAAGCCGAGGAACGTGCGCGAGCAGAAGCGAAAGCGGAAGCGGCTCAAGAGAAGGAAAAGGAAACGTCGACCGATCCATCGACTTTGCCGGAGTCGCCGACGAATGTATCGACGATCACCTCTTTGGTGCGACCGGTTTCCGGGTATGTCTCCTGTTCGTTCGGTCCGCGGAATAATCCGTTGACGGGAGTGGCGGAGGTTCACACCGGCATCGACCTGGTCAACGCCCTTGGCACGCCGATTGTGGCGGCTGCTCCGGGAGTAGTCATCAAAGCGGCACCTGCGACAGGGTATGGAAATGTCGTGTTTGTCTCTCACGTGATCAATGGAGAAATTTGGACGACAGTGTATGGTCATATGAACTCGATATCGGTTGTTCCAGGCCAGCAGGTTGCAGCTGGACAACCGGTCGGTACTCTCGGAAGTACGGGCTGGTCAACTGGCCCCCACCTTCATTTCGAGTTGCACCGTGGGAAATGGGCACCTGGACAACCGAATGCCATCAATCCGGGTCCATATATTGGCTACTGACTGAAACGGACGCTTCCCAAATATGTGGAACGCGTCCGTTTTCTTCTCTTTTTTTGCTATACTAATGAAAAGACTGACAAAGAGAAATGAGGGAACTACCCGTGAAAAATTCAACCGCAGGACTACTCGCTGGCGCAACGTTCGTGGCTGGGGCTGGTGCAGGCCTTGCGACGATGGCGTTTACCGATTCACCACTCCCGATCCGCACGTCGGATGACGAGTGGGATAAAATTGAACAAGTGCGAGATTTGATTGAAGAGCATTCACTTCAAGATATCTCAGAAGAGGACTTGTTGACAGGAGCCCTTGATGGGATGACTGCAGCCCTCGACGACCCGTATTCAGATTTCCTCGATGCGGAGGAAAGTTCTCAATTCAATGAATCGATTGAATCGAGCTTTGAAGGAATTGGAGCGACTTTGGAGAAGAAAGGGGAAGACATTTTGATTGTCGCCCCGATCAAAGGGGCTCCGGCTGAGGCGGCTGGATTGCGACCGGGGGACGTCATTACCGCGGTGGACGGTGAATCCATCGAAGGAAAGGACGTACAAGACGCAGTTCAACTCATCCGTGGGGAAAAAGGGACGGTCGTCACACTGACGATTCGCCGAGGCGGTCAGGAAGCAGACTATGAAATTACGCGAGATACGATTCCAATCGAGACAGTCTTCTCTGAACTGAAAGAGAAGGACGGGAAAAAGATTGGCTATCTTCAAGTGACGCAATTCTCAGACCCGACGGCAGAAGAGTTTTTAAATCAGTTAGAACAACTCGAGGATGAAGGGATGGAAAGCCTCATCATCGATGTGCGCGGAAATCCTGGCGGGTTGTTAAATCGTGTAATCGAGATGGTCGAAGGGTTTGTACCGACTTCGAAGCCTGTCGTGCAAATCGAATATGCGGACGGGAAGCGCGAGGCCCAAAACGGAAGCGCGCGTGAAGCGAAACCATATGAGATATTCGTCTTAACAGATGAGGGATCGGCGTCGGCGTCTGAAATTTTGACGGGTGCGATGAAAGAAGGTGCCGGTGCAACAATCATCGGGACAAAAACGTTCGGTAAAGGTGTCGTCCAGACGGCCTTTGACTTAGAAGACGGCAGCAACCTCAAACTGACGACGAGCAAATGGTTGACTCCAGACGGCAACTGGATCAACAAGAAAGGGATTGAGCCGGATATCGAGGTAGAACAGCCGGATTACTTCCGGGTGAATCGAATCTTGGCTGAAGACGACTCATTGAAAGTCGGGGACTATGGGGACGGCGTCTCGAACCTGCATACGATTTTAGAGGGACTCGGATATGAGCCGGGAGGTCAGCCGGGTTACTATGGAGACACGATGGCGAGAGCCGTTAAGGCGTTCCAAAACGATAACAAGTTGTCTCCAACCGGGAATGTGGATCAAGAAACAGCATCTGCGCTCGAATCACGTTTGTTAGAAGCGATCCAGGACGAGGCGAACGATGCCCAGTTGGAACGAGCAATTGAAGAAGCAGCAAAATAAACTTTCATGAAGGAAAGGGTTGGACCGTGTGGACGTTGTACGAATGAGTGTTACAGCTTTATTGACTTTGTTAGGCAGTCCGCTACTATGGGCGACATTCGTCGCCCTCACTTACATATCAATGACACGGATTAAACGCGAGCGGGCGATGTTCCGCTCACGCCGGAGACCGCCAAAATCAGAATGGCAACATTTTATCTGGCCGAGTTTACTGCTCGCCGTTGTTGCCTCTGTGGCGATGATTCTGCTTGAAACAACGATTACGTTGGAATGGGCGATTTCTTTTACCGTTTTGTATACACTCGTCGTATTGACGATGCACCCGCGTTTTTTCAATCCGATTTTCCCGCTCTTCATCTTGTTTGCTGTTGTAATGTTACGGGATGTGATTCCATATGGGGAATGGAGTGACTGGGTGTCGCAGATGGCACGGGTCGATTGGACGGTTTATGCCCTCGTGTTCGGGGTGGTCACGCTTGCGGAAGCTATCTTACTCCGGTGGGACGGACCGAAGGAGACCTCACCGACTTTGATTTTATCGAAGCGTGGTCAATTTATCGGGGGGCATGTCGTCAAACGGGTATGGTTCTTCCCACTCGTCATCTTTTTGCCACCCTCATTCGGATTTGATTTTCCGATGTTCCCGATCGTTTTGCCGATTCCAATCGGAGTCAGCCTGCTGTCGACGGGGGCACTACCGGGGACACTTCTCGGTCGTCTAAGTAACTTCCGTGGAGTACTCGCTTTGATTGCACTTGCATTATACGGAGCATCGTTTGCCCTTCAAATTCCTTATGTCGATTATGTTTTGTTTGCCCTATTCATTTTGTATGAGCTCGCCCTTCAATGGATCAAACGTGAAAACCGGGGGACGACACCTGTCTTTATTAATGGAAACCGCGGTGCTGTCATCATCGATACGCTCCCGAATTCACCGGGGGAGGCGATGCAACTCATTCCAGGCGAATCAATCTACAAAGTGAACGGTACCGTCATTACGGGCGGGCACAGCTTCTACGAAGCGCTGCAACAACATAAGCCGTACATTAAGTTAGAAGTGCTGAACCTGAATGGTGACATTCGCTTCGTGCAGCGGGCGATGTACGAGACCGATCCGCATGAACTTGGCATTCTTTTTGTCAGCGAGCCGACGAGTCCACGTGTTCGGTTGCGTAAATTGTAAATTGAGGATATACCTCGGCAACACGGCAAAGCCCCTTGAACGGATGATTCCGTTCAAGGGGCTTTTTTCGTTAGATATGACAATACACTCAATCTAAATCAAGCTTAGATGGTTTGAACGCCATCGTTGCTTCAACGGCATGTTGCCAGCCTTTGTAGAGTGCTTCACGGTGTTTCTCGTCCATTTCCGGTTCGAATTTATGGTCGAGTTTCCACTGTTCTTTGATCTCAGCCTGGTCTTCCCAGAATCCGACAGCGAGACCGGCGAGATAAGCTGCTCCGAGGGCAGTCGTTTCGCTCACTTCCGGACGTTCGACCGGAACGTCTAGAATGTCTGACTGGAATTGCATGAGGAAGTTGTTGTTGACGGCCCCGCCATCGACACGGAGTGTCTTCAGGTTGATTCCTGAATCGTTCTCCATCGAAGTGAGTACATCACGTGTCTGGTAGGCGAGTGATTCGAGCGTGGCCCGAACGAAATGTTCTTTCTCCGTTCCGCGAGTGAGACCGAAAATGGCGCCTCGTACGTCAGAGTTCCAATACGGAGCCCCGAGTCCGACGAATGCCGGTACCACGTAGACGCCGTCTGTCGTTTCTACACGGTTGGCGTATTGTTCCGTATCTTTCGCATTTTTCAGCATCCGTAATCCATCGCGGAGCCATTGGATGGCAGAACCGGCGACGAAGATAGATCCTTCGAGGGCGTATTCGACTTTGCCGTTATACCCCCAAGCGATCGTCGTCAAGAGACCATGGTCAGATTTGACGGCTTCTTCGCCTGTATTCATGAGCATGAAGCAACCTGTACCGTACGTATTTTTTCCTTCTCCTTTTTCGAAGCAAGTTTGACCGAAGAGGGCAGCCTGTTGGTCACCGGCAGCTCCGGCGATTGGCACTTCGAATCCGAAGAAGTGATAAGGAATCGTGTTGGCGTAGACTTCACTCGACGGTTTGACTTCAGGGAGCATCGATTTCGGTACCGTCAAAATGTCGAGCAATTCGTCATCCCATTTTTGTTCATAGATGTTGTACATGAGTGTACGTGAAGCGTTCGAGTAATCCGTGACGTGGGCATTTCCGCCTGAAAGTTTCCAGATGAGCCAGGTGTCGATTGTCCCGAATAGGAGTTCACCGTTCTCGGCTTTTTCACGCGCACCATCCACATTATCCAGGATCCATTTAACTTTTGTTCCTGAGAAGTAGGCGTCAATCAAGAGACCCGTCTTGTCGCGGAACAAATCAGCATGTCCGGCCTCTTTCAGTTCCTCACAAATTCCAGCAGTTTGGCGAGATTGCCAGACGACGGCGTTGTAAACCGGGCGACCGGTTTCTTTTTCCCACACGACAGCCGTTTCACGCTGGTTTGTGATTCCGATGGCGGCAATTTCATTCGGGTCAATATCCGCCGAACCGAACGCCTCGGCCATGACAGCAAGGACTGAACCCCAAATCTCATTGGCATTATGTTCGACCCAACCTGGTTTTGGGAAGTATTGCTTAAACTCACGTTGTGCGACGGTGACAATTTTTCCGTCATGGTCAAAAATGATTGCCCGTGAGCTTGTAGTCCCTTGGTCAAGCGCTAAAATGTAACGTTTTTCTTTCGCCATATGTGATTTCCTCCTTAGAATATGTGGTTACGGAACGAGAATTCCATAGATGAGAGCAGCAATGACTGCGCCGATGATTGGACCGACGACAGGGATCCATGAGTACCCCCAGTCCGATGAACCTTTTCCTTTGATCGGAAGCACCGCGTGGGCGATACGAGGACCGAGGTCACGCGCAGGGTTGATGGCGTATCCGGTCGTACCACCGAGTGAGAGACCAATCGAGACGATCAAGAAACCGACGATGAGCGGGTTCAATCCGTCTGCGAACGTATTGGCACCAAATGATAAGAGAGCGAAGAGAAGCACGAACGTTCCGATAATCTCCCCGATTAAGTTGAAGGCCGTATTCCGGATACCAGGTGCTGTCGAGAAGGTCGCTAGTTTCAAACCTGGATCATCCGTCTCATCATAGTGCGGTTTGTAATGGATATAGACGAGACAGGCTCCGATGAAGGCACCGATGAACTGTGCAAGAATGTACATCGGTACATCTGCCCAGTCAAACGCACCTGCTGTCGCGAGTCCGATTGTTACGGCAGGGTTGATGTGCGCCCCTCCGTAAATACCGGCAGCGTACACCCCGACCATAACAGCGAGACCCCAACCCATTGTGATGACGATCCAGCCAGAGTTCTCTGCCTTAGAATGGCGGAGGACGACGCCTGCGACGACACCGTTACCAAGCAAGATCAAAAGCATTGTACCGATAATTTCACTGACAAATGCTGACATATGATACTCCCCTTTCTCCTTATACAATTTGGACTTGCCACTTCATTATATGCCCCAAATGTAAGCGTTTTAAAACCAAGACATTTAAAAATGTTACTTTTTTCCTATAAGCTGTCACATTTACAACTGTAAACCTCTTTTTATATAGGGGGAAAATTCGCTTCATATCAACGTTTTTTCAGTCACTGAATTGATGGGGGATGGAAAGGACTTGATTTTTTGAACAATAGGGAAAGGTTATTAAAAAAAGATTGCTTTCACCTTTTCGTTGTAAAAAATCTTTGCTGGGATAACGGTTCGCGCAGGAAGGGAGGCGAATGCGATCTCGCAGTGACCGTATGTTTTCTTTCTCCAGGTAACGGAAAAAGAATGAACAATGAGACGAGAGTGTTTGCGATTCAATTAATGAAGAAAACAGCGAATCGAGAGGATTCGGAAGCGAATATTTGTTCGTGTATATGTTATAATCAAACTATTATGAAACAGAAGGTGAGGAGTATCCATGGAATCGATCCCGTTTGCATTACAATCTGAATTCAAACCAGGTGGGGACCAACCTGAGGCGATTCGGCAGCTCGTAGAAGGTGTCGAGCGAGGGGAACGGTATCAGACCCTCCTCGGGGCGACGGGTACCGGGAAAACATTCACCGTGTCAAATGTCATTCAGGAAGTGAAAAAGCCGACGCTCGTCCTGGCCCACAACAAGACGCTCGCCGGTCAGCTCTACTCGGAGTTCAAAGAGTTTTTCCCGAACAACGCGGTCGAATATTTCGTCAGTTACTACGATTACTATCAGCCGGAGGCATATGTGCCGTCGACGGATACGTTCATCGAAAAAGATGCGTCAATCAACGATGAGATTGATAAACTTCGACATTCGGCGACCTCGGCTTTGTTCGAACGAGATGACGTCATCATCGTCGCTTCGGTGTCGTGTATCTACGGTCTCGGTAATCCGGAAGAATACCGGAGTCTTGTCCTCAGTCTGCGGGTCGGTAAAGAGATGGGGCGTGACGAGATGCTTCGTAAGCTGATCGACATCCAATATGAACGGAATGATATCGATTTCCAGCGCGGACGTTTCCGCGTCCGGGGCGACGTCGTGGAAATCTTCCCGGCATCGCGTGACGAACATTGCATGCGCATCGAGTTCTTTGGAGATGAGATTGACCGGATTCGCGAGATGGACCCGCTCACCGGTGAGATCATCGCCGACCGGGACCATGTCGCCATCTTCCCGGCATCCCACTTCGTCACACGTGATGAGAAGCTGCAAAAAGCGATTGTCAATATCGAAGCGGAACTTGAACAACAATTGGAGAAGTTCCGGGAGGAAGGAAAACTTCTCGAGGCGCAGCGTCTCGAACAACGGACCCATTATGACCTCGAGATGATGCGCGAGATGGGGTATTGCTCCGGAATCGAGAACTACTCCCGTCACCTGAACTTGATGGAGGAAGGGGCGACGCCGTATACGCTTCTCGATTACTTCCCGGAAGACTTTCTACTTGTCGCCGATGAGTCGCACGTGACGCTGCCGCAAGTACGGGGCATGTACAATGGGGACCAGGCCCGTAAGCAAGTGCTCGTCGATCACGGATTCCGTTTACCTTCGGCGAAGGACAACCGACCGTTGAAGTTCGAAGAATTCGAAGAAAAAGTATCACAGGCAATCTTTATCTCGGCGACACCGGGACCGTTTGAGCTTGAACATACACCGAAGATGATCGAACAAATTATCCGTCCGACCGGTCTTTTGGACCCGACGGTTGAGATTCATCCAATCAAAGGTCAAATCGATTACTTGATGGACCAGATTCGGGACCGGATCAAACGTGATGAGCGTGTACTTGTCACGACACTCACGAAGAAAATGGCCGAGGATTTGTCCGACTATTTGCGTGAGGCCGGTATCAAGGTCAATTACATGCATTCCGAGATCAAGACGCTCGAACGGATTGAAATCATTCGTGACCTCCGACTTGGGAAATATGATGTGCTCGTCGGGATCAACCTGCTTCGGGAAGGGCTCGACATTCCGGAAGTCAGTCTCGTGACGATTCTTGACGCCGATAAAGAAGGCTTCCTACGTTCCGACCGTTCGCTCATCCAGACGATTGGCCGGGCGGCCCGTAACGCGAACGGGCACGTCATCCTGTTCGCCGATAAGATGACTGACTCGATGAAGCGGGCAATCGACGAGACCGACCGTCGTCGAACGATACAGCAGGAATATAATGAAGAGCACGGCATCACGCCACAGACGATTCGCAAAGACGTCCGTGGTGTCATCCGGGCAACCGTCGAGGCGGAAGAAGAGGCGCTCGAATCGCTCAGTACGATGAAACCAGCCGAGCGGGAAGCGGCGATTGCCAAACTGGAAGAAGAAATGAAGCAAGCGGCGCGCGACCTCCAGTTCGAGCGTGCAGCCGAATTGCGTGACTTAATCTTGGAGTTGAAGGTAGGGAATTAAATGGCTGAAAAGAAAAATGCGATTGTCATCAAAGGGGCACGCGTCAACAACTTGAAAAACATTGATATCGACATCCCCCGTGACCAGCTCGTCGTCTTGACGGGCTTGTCCGGCTCGGGGAAATCGTCGCTCGCGTTCGACACGATCTATGCGGAAGGACAACGCCGGTATGTCGAGAGTTTATCTGCGTATGCCCGTCAGTTCCTCGGACAAATGGACAAACCGGACGTCGATACGATTGAAGGACTAAGTCCGGCCATTTCAATTGACCAAAAGACGACGAGCCGGAACCCGCGCTCGACCGTCGGAACGGTGACCGAGATCTACGATTACCTACGCCTTTTGTTCGCACGGATTGGGAAACCGGTCTGTCCGAATCACGGGATTGAGATTTCGAGTCAAACCATTTCTCAGATGGTCGACCAGGTGATGGAGCTTCCGGAACGCTCGCGTCTTCAAATTCTGGCCCCGATCGTGTCGGGAAGAAAAGGGACGCACGTCAAAGTATTTGATTCGTTGAAGAAAGAAGGGTTCGTCCGTGTCCGTGTCAACGGAGAGACGATTGAATTGACGGATGAAATCGAACTCGATAAAAACAAGAAGCATTCCATCGAAGTCGTCGTCGACCGCCTCGTCGTCCGGCCCGATGTAGAAGGGCGTCTGGCGGATTCACTCGAGACGGCACTTCGACTTGCGGACGGTCGCGCGATCATCGATAAGATGGATGGTACGGAACTTCTCTTTAGTGAACATCACGCCTGTCCGATTTGCGGCTTCTCGATTGGTGAACTCGAACCTCGGATGTTCTCGTTCAACTCGCCATTCGGGGCCTGTCCAACATGTGACGGACTCGGTACGAAACTGGACGTCGACCCGGATCTCGTCATCCCGGACCCGTCGAAGACATTGAAAGAAGGCGCGATTGCGGCTTGGCAGCCGACGAGTTCCCAATACTATCCGCAACTTTTGGCTGCGATGTGTGACCATTTCAACATCGACATGGACGTCCCGTTCGAGCGGTTGTCCAAACGTGATCAAGAACTCGTCTTGAAGGGGTCCGACAGTGAGTCGTTCGTCTTCCGTTATGAGAATGACTTTGGACAAGTCCGGACGAATACAATTTTCTTCGAAGGCGTCCTGCACAATATCGAACGACGGTATCGTGAGACGACATCGGACTATATCCGGGAACAGATGGAGATGTACATGGCGACACATGCCTGTCCGACGTGTCACGGCTATCGCTTGAAAGAAGAGTCGCTCGCCGTCAAAATCACCGGTCAGCACGTCGGACAAGTGACGGAGAAGTCGGTCGTGAACGCACTCGCGTTCTTCGAGGGGCTCAATGAACAGCTCAGTGAGAAAGATATCGCCATCGCCCGACTGATCCTTCAAGAGATTCGGGAACGACTCAGCTTCCTAAATAACGTTGGTCTCGACTATTTGACGCTATCTCGTGCCGCGGGAACACTCTCGGGTGGGGAAGCGCAACGGATTCGACTCGCTACGCAAATCGGTTCACGACTCACGGGTGTCTTGTACGTCCTCGATGAACCGTCGATTGGTCTTCATCAACGGGATAACGACCGTTTGATTGCGACGCTCAAACAGATGCGCGACATCGGTAACACGCTCATCGTCGTCGAGCATGACGAAGACACGATGATGGAAGCGGACTATTTGATCGACATCGGACCGGGTGCCGGGGAACACGGCGGTCAAGTCATCGCTGCCGGTACGCCGAAACAGTTGATGCGAAACAAGCAATCATTGACCGGGCAATATTTGGCCGGGAAGAAGTTCATTCCGCTCCCGGCCGAACGAAAGATGCCGGACGAACGGTTCTTGAAAATCATCCAAGCCGAAGAGAATAACTTGAAAGATGTCGACGTGTCGATTCCGCTCGGGATGTTCGTCGCCGTGACGGGTGTATCCGGTTCGGGGAAATCGACGCTCATCAACGAGATTCTCTATAAATCGCTCGCGCACAACATGAACCGTGCCAAAGCGAAACCAGGGAAACATAAGAAGATTGAAGGTCTCGAGCATATCGATAAAGTCATCGATATCGATCAATCCCCGATCGGCCGGACGCCACGTTCGAACCCGGCGACGTACACAGGGGTCTTCGATGATATTCGCGACGTCTTCGCCTCGACGAACGAAGCGAAGATGCGTGGCTATAAAAAAGGCCGCTTCAGTTTCAACGTGAAAGGCGGACGCTGTGAGGCGTGCCGCGGGGATGGGATCATTAAAATCGAGATGCATTTCCTTCCCGACGTATACGTTCCGTGTGAGGTCTGTCACGGAAAACGGTACAATCGCGAGACGCTCGAAGTAAAGTATAAAGGGAAGACGATTGCTGACGTCCTCGATATGACGATTGAGGAGGGGCTCGAATTCTTCGACAAGATTCCGAAAATCAAGCGGAAAATCCAGACGATCTATGATGTCGGTCTTGGCTATATGAAACTTGGTCAGCCGGCGACAGAACTTTCAGGTGGGGAAGCCCAACGTGTCAAACTCGCCTCGGAGCTTCATAAACGGTCGACCGGGAAGACGATTTATATTCTCGATGAACCGACGACCGGATTACATGTGGATGATATCGCCCGCCTCCTCAAAGTATTGCAACGTCTTGTCGAGAACGGGGATACGGTGCTTGTCATCGAACATAACCTCGACGTCATCAAGTCGGCAGACTACTTGATCGACCTTGGACCGGAAGGTGGAGACGGGGGCGGTATGATTGTCGCGACCGGCACACCGGAAGAAGTTGCTGAAGTCGCAGCCTCTTATACCGGTAAGTATTTGAAGCCGGTGCTCGAACGTGACGCGGCTCGTGTGAAACCAAAGGCAGGAAAAAAGAAATAAGTATAGAAATGGTGAGAAAAGGGAAGGATATTGACGTGTAACTAAATCGAAGGGGGAAATGAACGTGAAACAAGAAATGCGTGAATTGATTCTCCAGCAAGTGAAAGAAGGCAAGATGACAGTCGAAGAGGCGATGACGCAACTCGAGCGGTTGGAGCGGCTTGATACGCAAAGCTCCAGCATGACGGACGAGCGGCAACCGACGGAAAAAGTCGATGCGTATTCGGTCGAGTCGTTGACGACGAAATTGACGTCAGCCGTCGAAGGCCTCGTCACGAAGCTTCGGGACAGTGATTTCTCTTTCAGCTCGAACTTCGGGCCGGAAGTGACGTATTCAAAATCATTCCCATTCAGCGGCACTGACATCACGCTCGATTTGTTCAATGCATCCGCGACAATCGTGTCATCAGATGTCGAGGAGTGCGAATTGATCGTCACAGGTCGTCCGCTCCGTCAACAGGATGCCGAAAAAGCACTCGAACAGTTACAGTCCGCTGTTAAACATTCGGTCATTGGCGACCGTCTCGTCGTCTCGCTTCGGGACAAGCTGGTCCGGGCCCATGTCGAATTGTACGTCCCGCATCACCATTTCAATCATCTGCACGTACAGACGTTGAACGGAGAAGTCCGCGCAGATGGGCTCGACGTCGAAAACGTCCGGGTTCAAACGGCGAATGGACGGGTCGTTTTGCATGAGGTTCATGCATCAGAGCTTCTCTTGAACACGGGGAACGGTACTGTGGAAGTGGAAGGTGTGGAAGCAGAACTCGTCCACGTCCGCACAGGGAACGGAGCCGTCATCGTCGGAGGAAAATACGACAAGGCGTCTCTCAAATCAGGAAACGGCAATGTGCGGGCTGAACTCTCGGTCGCACGTCCGGCGAAGTTTGAACTGGCCTCGCTTGCGGGGAACATCCGTCTCGTATTGCCACACGGCGTCGAAGTCGAAGGAGAGCTCGAGACGAACTTCGGAGGATTGCATTGTTTGCTTGATGACCTGGAAATCATTCGGGACCGGAAGGATGTCGCACAGCGTCGACTCGAATTCTTATCGGGACGCGGTCAAACCCCACGCATCGAAGTGGAAGCGGGCACGCGTACCGGGACGATCGACTTGGAGCACGGCTCGCTCCACACGCCGTCGACGTTCCTTGAGGAAGATCAGCACGAACCGACGGACCCGGTCGATCCCGTCGACCCGGGTGATTTGAACAATCCGTTCCATCAACAATAAACGAGCAAATCCGAAGGTCATCACGACCTTCGGATTTTTTGTGTCAATAATTCATCTGTTCCCACTCCATGATTTGTGTATCGAACATCATGAAGGCACTAGCAGCGAAGACGATGAACAGGACCGGTCCGGCAATGAGCAAGACGATGCCGAGCGTACGCATCGATTTCGAACGATTCCAATAGAAGATAATGGCGACGATCATCGATACGAGGGCACCGGATAAGAACAATCCGACGATGTTTAAAATGAAGAGCAATAAGACCGTATCGTTCTTCGTCGTGCTATAGTCGCGCCACATATCAATCAATGATTTGATCAAATAGGCGAGCGTGGCAATCCCTACTACGAAAGCGAGTAAAATGAAAATAATCAATACTGCATCCATAACAATTCACCTCCTTTTACGTTCTATCCTATTTACGGACTATTTCTACTTATAGTTTCAACAAGTTTGGCCATTTTCCTTGTCACTTCCTTCACACTTCTTCGAAAGAGCTATGATACAATAATGAGCGTGAAAGGGGCAGATCATTATGCAAAATATCGTACGAACGGCTCAAGTCGTTGAGCGCTTCAAGCTTCAAGTCATTGCCGGAGGAGAAGGACTACATCGTCCCGTTGCCACTCCGGACCTTAGTCGCCCGGGCCTTGTCCTTGCCGGCTACTATACTCATTACGCAAAAAATCGTCTTCAAGTACTCGGTAAAACGGAATTGACCTTCTTCGCCAGCTTGTCAGAAGAAAAGCGTCGGGAACGTGCAAAAATCCTCTGCACAGAACTCACGCCGGGTATTTTGATCACGCGTGGATTTGATGTCCCGAAAGAAATCGAAGAAGAGGCCGAGTCGGCGAATGTCCCGCTCATGCGGACAAACGCCGTGACGACGTCGATCGAATCACAAATCACGAACTTCCTCGAGATGGAACTTGCGCCGATGACGGCGATGCACGGTGTGCTCGTCGATATTTATGGTGTCGGGGTTCTCATCAAAGGACAGAGCGGTGTCGGGAAGTCGGAAACGGCACTTGAACTCGTCAAGCGCGGGCATCGCCTCGTTGCGGACGACTCGGTCGAGATTCGTCAGACAGGCGATCAGCTCCTCGTCGGGTCAGCCCCGAAACTCATCCGTCACTTGCTTGAGATCCGGGGAATCGGCATCATCGACGTCATGACGTTGTTTGGAGCGGGTGCTGTCCGCTCACACAAAAAAATCAGTCTCATCGTCAATTTGGAAAACTGGGACGCAGGCAAGGTGTATGACCGCGTCGGTCTCGATCACAATACGATGAAAATCATCGACAGTGAAGTGCCGTTACTCACGATTCCGGTCCGCCCAGGTCGAAACTTGGCGGTCATCATCGAGGTCGCGGCGATGAACTATCGTCTGCAAAACATGGGAATCAATACGGCTGAAGAGTTCGCGGAACGCTTGGCGAACGCGATCCACGATACTGAAGGAGACTTAGGATAATGGTAGAACCGACATTTGATCGTGTAGCGTTTGAAATCGGGTCACTCCCGATTTACTGGTACGGAATGATCATCGCATTCGGTGCGATGCTTGGACTATTTCTTGCTTTATTCGAGGCGAAACGGATCAACTATGATTCAGAGCGACTCGTCGACATCGTCATCTGGTCGATTCCGATCAGTATTGTCTTCGCCCGCATCTACTACGTCATTTTCCAATGGGACTACTATAAAGAGAACCTTGGGCAAATCATCGACATCCGGCAAGGCGGGATTGCCATTCATGGCGCCATCTTTGGTGCGCTGCTTGTCGTCATCGTCTATTGTATGCGAAAATCGATGTCATTCTGGAAAGTGACGGATATTTTGGCGCCGTCACTCCTGCTCGGCCAAGCAGTGGGTCGTTGGGGGAACTTCATGAACCAGGAAGCACATGGCGGGGAAACGACACGCAGCTTCTTAGAAAATACACTCATGCTACCGGACTGGATCGTCAATCAGATGTATATCGACGGAGCATACTACATCCCGACCTTTTTATATGAAAGTGTTTGGAACATCATCGGAGTCATTCTCCTCGTCGTCTGGCGTATGGTCGGCAATCCGCCGCGAGGTTATATTTTCTTGTCGTACCTCGTCTGGTATTCGATTGGACGCTTCTACATCGAAGGCTTGCGGACAGACAGCTTGATGACTGGTGACCTTCGGACGGCGCAGCTCGTCTCGATCGGGATGATTGTCTTTGGAGTTGTCGTCATGGTCGTTCGTCGTAAGGCGAAGCGCTACGACGACCCGTCGGAGAAAGGATTGTTTGATTAATGGATACATTATTGTTTGATTTGGATGGAACATTGCTTGATACGAATCCGTTGATCATTGCGAGCTTCCGTCATACATTTTCCTATTATTTCCCGGAAAAGACGTTCCACGAGGAAGACATTTACCGTTTCATCGGACCGACGCTCGAGAAGTCGTTTCGAGAACTGAATGAACCGGAATGGAAGGAAATGCAGGCGTTCTACCGAAGCTTCAACATTGCGATGCATGATGAACTCGTCGCCGAGTATCCGGGCGTCATCGAAGGCTTGAACCGTCTTCACGCAAAAGGATACAAGATGGGCATTGTCACGTCGAAAGGGCGACCGGTTGTCGAGCGTGGTCTCAAATTGTTTGGAATCGACCATTTGTTCAACGTCGTCGTCACGGCGGATGATGTCGAAAACGAGAAACCGCATGCCGAGCCGGTTGAACGGGCGCTTCAGGCGCTCGGGTCGAGACCGGAACGGGCGGTCATGGTCGGCGACAACGATACTGATATCTTCAGCGGGAAAAACGCGGGAACAAAGACGGTCGCTGTCGGTTGGGCACTGAAAGGACGGGCGTTCCTTGAATCGCTCGAACCGGACGTCATCATCGATTCGATGGAACATTTCGAGGCATGGCTCGTCGAGGTGTCGGGTAATGCGTAAGACGGAACGCTTCCGCATCGACGGACCGAATCCGTTATGGCAGATGTATCGGACGATTCGATTCCTTCGCGTGTTCAAAAATACGACGGTCGTCTTGATCGGACGCTACTTCCCTTCGGTGAAAGCGAAACGGTGGCTCTACCGGACGTTTCTTGGAATGGAGATCGGCGAGTACAGCGCACTTGCCCTCATGGTGACGCCGGACGTCATGTTCCCGGAGCGGATCAAGATTGGCCGCAATACGGTCATCGGATTTAACTCGACGATCCTTTGCCACGAATATCTCGTCGATGAATATCGGATCGGAGACGTGATCATTGGAGACAACGTGTTGATCGGCGCGAACGTGACCGTGCTGCCAGGTGTGACGATTGGTGACGGGGCCGTCATCGGAGCTGGGGCCGTCGTGCATCGGGACGTCCTCCCGGGCGAACGGGTCTTCGGTTCGAAACTGCAATCGTCGACACATATTTGACACAATTTAGCGCAAAATCTTTTTACGAACATCTTATATACATCTGTTTGGAATTACTTGAGCGGTATCACTTTTTTTAAGGGTGATACCGCTTTTTTGCCCAATTTTATCTACTCTTTTGCAAATCATATTTTTGTCAAAAAACAATTTTTCCACCTATCAAAAAATTTTCATTATACGGGGAATATAGTCGATATTTTTTTTAAGTTTTTCAGTTGCTCTCGCTGTTGGAGTGCGGTATTCTTATCCCTGCAACTAAAAAAAGATTTTCAGAGATGATGTGGAGGATTTAGAATATGGAAGCGAACTATGAAGCAGTAATGACGCTACCCGAACCAGAATCTCCGCTCGCAGCGGAGCTCCACTACTATAGAGGTCGTCGTGCGTTACGTGAAGGTCGCCTGGATGAAGCGACTTTTTTCATGGCCGAAGCAACGGCTGCGGCCACGCATCGCGTCGACTACCATAAACAGTATGCAGAACTGTTATTCGAAGTAGGGGAGGTCTACCACGCCAATGACGTGTGGAAACGAGTGTTAGAACTCGATGAAACAGCAACAGAGGCCCTGTATCACCTTGCCAGCAACTGCGCCTATATCTCTCAATATGAAGAAGCCGCGGCATATGCGTCGGAATATCTTGCGCGTGAGACGAGAGGTCAATATACGGAAGCCGTTCAATCACTCCTCGAGCTGATCGAACTTGAACAGGAGTTTGAAGATGACGAGGAAGACGAATTGATTTCGTGGCACAGCGAAGCACAACGTCAAATCGATAAAGGTCGCCTGTTCGCGGCTAAAGGAACGCTCGAGCGGTTGATTGAGCACTATCCGGAGTTTTGGCCAGGCTATAATAATCTGGCCATCGTCAACTTCTATCTTGGAAACGACGAGGCCGCCTTTCAGACGCTTGAGTACGTATTGGATGAAAACCCGGGCAACCTGCATGCCTTGTTAAATACGATTTTACTCTTACACGAAGCAGGGCAGTCCGAAGCAGCTCTCCAACTGTCATCACCGCTCACACGTGTCCGCCCACTCCAATTTGACCTGCGCTATAAATTGGCGACGACGCTTGCGCTCGTCGGACAGTACGACCGTGCCTATGAAGAATTGCGTTTATTAAAAGAACGTGGCTTCCATGGTGATTCATTGTTCGGGCATTGGCTCAGCGTGTCTGCCTACAAGACTGGACGTCTTGAAGAAGCAGCCAGCTATTTGAACAGTGAGGAAATGAAGCAAATCGAAGACAAACAAGCATTCGACATCCGAGAGAACCTGGAGTTCCGCTCGGCGCTCGTTCAAGGCCTTCGCCAAGAAGATGATGTGGCCCGGGTCGAAATCATCCGAATCATTTCAAATCTCGCCGACGACGAGGCGTTCGAAGCACTCGCATTGACGAACAAGGTGACGGAAAACGAAACGGTACGCGCCTTTGCAGAAAAATGCCGTGCCGTGTTGTGTGATCAACCCTTTACTGGGGATGTGAAGATTCACCGTGCGTATGAAGCGCTCCTGCTCGCCGAAGAACAAGTGTCGGAAGCAGAACGGATGAGTCTTGAAGGAGACTTTTATGAGCGGTTCGCCAAACTGCTCCTGTCACAAGAAGGATTTGAGGATGTATCTGCCTCGGCCGCAGCGCTTGTCTGGATGTTTTATGCGAAGCGTGACGCCTTGATTCTTGAGGACTGTGCGCAGGCATTCATGGTACCGGTCGAGACACTGACTGAGACCATTCGTGCTTTCAAACGGACACTCGAACAGGCATAAAGATAGACGATACCCTCCCAGGTTTCTTATACTAAAGGCAATCAATTTCATTGCAGAGGTGGAATCAACATGACAGAAGAAAAAATTTATGACGTCATTATCATCGGTGCCGGCCCAGCCGGAATGACCGCTGCACTATATGCTTCACGTGCGAACTTGTCGACACTTATGATCGAACGCGGAATCCCTGGTGGTCAGATGGCCAACACGGAAGACATCGAAAACTATCCGGGGTATGACAGCATCCTCGGACCGGACTTGTCACAGAAAATGTTCGACCATTCGAAAGCGTTCGGCGCAGAGTACGCATATGGGGACGTGCAACGCATCGTAGACGGAGAAGAATATAAAATCGTTCATGCGCACAACCGTGATTATAAAGCACGGGCGATCATCCTTGCCTCTGGTGCTCAGTATAAGAAAATCGGCGTACCGGGTGAAGAAGAGCTCGGCGGTCGTGGCGTATCGTACTGTGCGGTATGTGATGGGGCGTTCTTCAAAGGAAAAGACCTTTTCGTCATCGGTGGCGGTGACTCGGCGGTCGAAGAAGGCGTCTTCTTGACTCGCTTCGCGAACAAGGTGACAATCGTTCACCGTCGCGACGAATTGCGTGCTCAAAAAATTCTTCAAAAACGTGCTTTTGACAACCCGAAAATCGATTTCCTTTGGAATCGTACGGTGAAAGAAATCATCGAGAAAGACGGCAAGGTCGGCAGTGTCCGACTCGTCAGCACGGTAGACGGTTCGGAAACGGACCACGACATCGATGGTGTCTTCATCTACATTGGGATGAACCCGATCACTGGATTCGTCCAGGACCTGGGCATCACGAACGAACAAGGATATATCGTCACGAACGAAGAGATGGAAACGAAGATCCCTGGGATCTTCGCAGCCGGAGACGTTCGGGAGAAGACGCTTCGTCAAGTCGTCACGGCGACAAACGACGGATCGATTGCGGCTCAGAACGCGCAACACTATATCGAGGGACTCCTCGAGTCGTTGCAAGAACAAAACGCGTAATGTAAGAAGCTAGGACTGCGGGGAACCGCGGTCCTTCTCTTTTTTTCAGACGTTCGTTATACTAGATGAAGAAGAGAGCTACACACACGGCTCGGTTGTCAATTTTAAGGGGGCGTCAGCGATATGGAAGATTTTAAAGGATTAGAAGAATTGATCATCATCAGCGGGATGAGCGGAGCTGGGAAATCGGTTGCGATGAACAGCTTTGAGGACCTCGGCTATTTCTGCGTGGATAATTTACCACCGGTCCTGTTACCGCAATTGATTGGTGTCATCAGTTCGGTCCGACCGAAAATCGCGGTCGCCATCGATACACGGACGCGGGACTTCATCGATAGTCTGTTCATCGTCATCGACGATTTGGAGCAACAAAACGTCCATCCGCATTTGTTATATCTCGACACGCGCGACGATGTGCTCGTCCGTCGCTATAAAGAGACGCGTCGTTCCCATCCGCTCGCACCGGAAGACGCACCGCTCGTCGGCATCAAGATGGAGCGGGAATTGCTCGAAGGGTTCCGGGACCGGGCACATACGCTCTATGATACGAGCGAGCTCAAACCGCAAATGCTGAAAGACCGGATTTTGCAACAGTTCAACGAGGAGCGGATTCCGTTCACCGTGAACTTCATGTCGTTCGGCTTCAAGCATGGCGTGCCACTCGACATCGACCTGCTGTTTGATGTCCGTTTCATCACGAACCCGTTCTATATTCCAGAACTTCGACCGCTCACCGGTCAAACGACGGAAGTCCAGGATTACGTCATGTCTCATCCGGAAGCGCGGGCGTTCTATAAAAAATTAATCGACATGCTCGAGTTCCTTCTTCCGCAGTATAAGCGCGAAGGGAAAACACAGATTGTCGTGGCGTTCGGCTGTACGGGTGGGAAACACCGTTCGATCACATTCGCCGAGAAAGTGTCGGAACACTTCGCCGAACGGTACAACGTCAAGACTGTCCATCGTGATCTCGTTCATGCGACGAAGGAGAAATGAGAATGAGACGGGAGCGAAAAGTAGTCGCAATCGGCGGTGGGACAGGATTGTCAACACTCGTCCGCGGATTGAAACACTATCCGCTTGATATTACGGCAATCGTCACGGTAGGAGACGACGGAGGAAGCTCCGGACGTCTTCGTGATGAGTTCCACATGCTGCCCCCGGGCGATATCCGTAACGTCATTCTGGCGTTGTCTGAAGTGGAGCCACTCATGGATAAAATCTTGCAGTACCGCTTCGATACAGGATACGGCCTTGAAGGGCACTCGCTCGGTAACTTGATGTTGACGGCTGCGACCCATATATGTGAAGGGTCGTTCGTCAAAGCGATTGACGTCATGTCCCAGCTGTTGAACGCACAAGGGAAAGTGTTGCCGGTGACGGAGACACTGATGACACTCGCTGCCGAATTTGAGGACGGGACGATCATCCAAGGCGAGTCGAAAATCCCGCTCGGCCAAAAGCCGATTAAGCGCTTGTTCTTACTCGAGGATGGGATCAAGGCGGCACCCGGTGTTGTCGATGCGATCGAACGGGCGGACGTCATCGTACTCGGTCCGGGAAGTCTCTATACGAGCATCATCCCGAACTTGTTGATTAAAGACGTGCGGGAGGCAATCGTACGCTCAGGTGCCCCTGTCGTATATATTTGTAACGTCATGACGCAGCCGGGAGAGACGAAAGGGTACGATGCGATGAAGCACTTGAAAGTGATCGAGTCGTATCTCGGAAAGTCATCGATCGACACGATCGTCGTCAACAATGAGCCGATCGAAGACGATTATTTGAACCGGTACCGTGAGGACGGCTCAGAAGAGGTCCGATTTGACCGGAAAAAACTTCGTAATTACGGCACAAACGTACTCGCGGGGGATATCGTCGATTATAACCGTGACTATATCCGTCATGACTCGGATGCCATCGCAGGACTTGTGATGCAGCGCGTGCTACGAATTAAAAAACCACGCTCGTTCCAGGAGCTTGAACTAAAATAGATTGATAGAAAGGAGGGGAGTCACATGAGTTTTGCTTCAGAAGTAAAAAAAGAATTAACGCAGCTTGAAGTGAACGATGCGGAAGCGAAGGCGGAATTGTCTGCGCTCGTCCGTATGAACGGTGTCATCTCCTTGGCGCTCGGTAGAGGGATGACGCTCGACGTCTCGACGGAGAACGCATCGATCGCCCGGCGCATGTATTCCCTCATGAAACGGTTGTATGACCACCCGCTCGATTTGTTCGTTCGAAAGAAAATGCGTCTGAAAAAGAACAACGTCTATATCGTCCGGGTCTCACAGCATGCGGAGACGATGCTGCGTGACTTAGAGATCCTCGGGGAGAACTATGAGATGATTCGAACGCTGAATTCGGACATGACGCGGGATGAAGCGTTGGCGCGCGCCTATTTACGTGGAGCGTTCCTTGCCGGCGGGTCGATCAACAATCCGAAGACCTCGTCGTATCATTTGGAAGTGTATTCGTTATACGAGAACCATAACCATGCTCTTCGCGATTTGGCCAACCGGTTTGACCTGAACGCGAAGACGCTCGAACGGAAAAAAGGGCATATTCTTTATATGAAAGAGAGTGAGAAGATCTCTGACTTTCTCAAACTGATCGGTGCGACACGAGGCATGCTCGAATTCGAGGACGCCCGCATCCTGAAGGATATGAGAAACTCTGTCAACCGGCTCGTCAACTGTGAGACGGCGAACTTGAACAAGACGGTCGGGGCGGCACTCCGCCAGGTCGAGAACATCAAGTTCCTTGAGCGTACGGTTGGACTGGAGATTTTACCGAAAAAACTCCGGGAGATTGCTGAGCTTCGCGTGACACATCAGGACGTATCGCTACAGGAACTGGGTGAGATGCTCGAAACGGGACCGATTTCGAAGTCCGGGATCAATCACCGTCTTCGTAAAATCGACCAGATTGCAGAGCGTGTCCGTAACGGGGAAGAGATCGGTTCTTCGTGACGCGGTTGCGCCAAAACCATTCTTCCTATATAATAAGCAACTGTGTATAGATTATTGAAAAGTGAACTAAAGGAGCTTCATCATTATGTCGAATGAAAAGAAACGAGTATCGCTCACGATTGACGCGAAGCTAGACCAAGTCATGACAGAGCGTGCAAAAGAAATCGGGATTCCGAAAAGCGCCCTCGTGACGTTTGCGACGAGCCTCTTCTTGAACCAGCTTCGTGCTGAAGAGTTGTTAAACGGGGACAAGAATGCAATTTACGAAGTAATCCGTAAAGACTACGAATTGCTCACGAGCGTAAAAAATCTTGATAACTAAGAGAGGTTGGCTTCGGCCAGCCTTTTTTAGTTGCATCTGGTCTTAAAATTTGGAATAGTGGTGGTAATGAATTTGAACGGAGGTCGATGAAGGTATGGGAATCTTGCTTATCTTATTATTACAATTGATTTATGTCCCGGTGCTCACGCTCCGGACGATCATGCTCGTGAAAGGGAAAACGGTCATTGCAGGGTTGTTTGGGACACTTGAGACGCTCATCTACATCTTTGCACTCGGAATCGTCTTCCAGGACTTGACGACACTCGGGATGATCGTCTACGCGGTCGGGTTCGGACTCGGGATTTTACTCGGCGGATTCGTTGAGCGTAAGCTTGCGATCGGTTATAACATGATTCAAGTTCATACGAAGGAATTCCCGGCGGAACTGCTTCAAGAGATGCGTGACAACGGCTACGGGGTCACCCACTACGAAGGACAAGGTCGGGACGGCGTTCGCTATCGTCTGGACGTATTGGCGGCACGGACCCGGATGAAGGAACTGCGGGAGCTCGTTGAAAAATATGAACCGAAGGCGTTCCTCGTCGCATTCGACCCGATTGATTTCAAAGGCGGGTATATGATGAAAGGACTTCGTCGACCAAAATGATCGCAAGGACTCACGAAAGTGGGTCCTTTTTATTTTTCATTAGAATCGGGAATAAGGTGGGAGAGGGGGAGAGACGATGACAAAAAATATGAAGTTTTGGATTGTACTTATTATTTTATTGGTGATTGTCGGAGGATTATATATCGCCTTCTCCGAAGCTGGAGAGTCTGTCAGTCCGCCGCTCCCGACCGTTAAAGTCGGATCGGTCTCTGCTGAGGTGAAGCAGTCGACATTTTGTTGGGCAGTTGACGGGCATGGGGTATGCGAAGATCACGGGTTGCCGGAAGCGGATGATTTGCAGCTCGTCCCGGTGAAACCCGGAGAACCCATTGAAATCACGTTTCATGAAGAGCCGAAAAGCTTCTCCTTCCACCGGATTGAGAACGGAGAGCTCGTTCCTGCCGAGCAGGTCGTCCCGAATGAAGCGGGCGTATATTTGTTTGAAACCGGCGGAAAATGGGAGAAAGGTGACAGCCGATACGTGTTTGGCGTCGAAGTAAAAGAATGAAAAAATAGGTTGACCTGCCTCTAAGGGATGACTGTACAGTGAAAGGAGGAGGTGGGGGAACTGTGATTCCAATCGGGAAAGTATCGCACGTGACAGGTCTTTCAATCAAAGCCATCAAGTTTTATGAGGAACGGGGATTGATCTCCCCTTTGCGGCAAGAAAATCAGTATCGCATGTATGGGATGAAGGAGATCCGGCGATTGAGTGAAATCAAACAGTTGCGCCAAATCGGGCTCAGCATGGAACAGATCCAGTCAGGACAATCCATCGAGACGCTCCTTGAAAGTCGACTGGAAGAGATTCAACATGAGATGACAAGACTGCAGCAGATCGAGGCACACATCCGTCTGATGCAGACAGGGGGAAAAGAGATGAACATTCGATATGAGACATTAACCGAGCCTATTCCGGTGCATGGCTACTGGAGTCGACTCGACGATATTCCGCGTGTATGGTCCCGTCTGCAACCGGAGCTGACGACGGAAGTATCGTACGGTGTTTGTTTGGCGCAAGAAGAGGGGTACGTCGCCGGCATGACACAACCGGTGTCAGGGGAAGATGCTCGCCTGGTTGAACTGACGGAAGGAAACTATATCGTCGCGACGGTTGAAGGCGGGATTCCGATGATTGCGCCTACGTATGAGCAACTGTTGGCGATTCCGGACATCACGTTACGTGACGCGGTCGATTTTGAACGGTATGTCTATGGACAGGAGGGTGCTGAACTGTTGATTGAGGTATGGATGCCGATTGAATAAAAAAGACGTTTCCCGATTAAGGGAAACGTCTTTTCGTGTGTTTAGCGAGTCATGACTTTGTCGATGAGACCGTAGTCTTGAGCCTGGTCTGCTGACATGAAGTAGTCGCGCTCTGTGTCGCGCTCGATGACTTCGAGTGGCTGACCTGTGTTGTCCGCCATGATTTGGTTCAATTTCTCACGCATGCGGATGATCCGCTCTGCATGAATCTTGATGTCCGATGCTTGTCCTTGTGTGCCGCCGAGCGGTTGGTGAATCATGATCTCTGCGTTCGGGAGAGCGAAACGCTTCCCTTTTTCACCAGCTTGGAGCAAGAAGGCACCCATCGATGCGGCCATTCCGATACAAATCGTCGACACGTTCGGTTTGATGAAGTTCATCGTGTCATAAATCGCCATTCCGGCTGTGATCGAGCCACCTGGGCTGTTAATGTAGAGCGAGATATCCTTATCTGGATCCTCGGCTGCAAGGAAGAGAAGCTGAGCAACGATTGAGTTGGCGACGTTGTCGTCAATCGCACTTCCGAGAAGGATGATGCGGTCTTTGAGCAAGCGTGAGTAGATATCGTATGCGCGCTCCCCACGGCCTGTCTGTTCGATAACTGTTGGAATTAACATTGAATCTGCCTCCTTTTATGTAGGTTGTAAGTTCATCATACCTGTATAGTCAATGTTGGTCAAACGATAGTCATCGTTTTTCATCTATTCCACAAATTCGATTGTCTAAAACGACAAAAGAGGCCAGGCAAACGCCTGACCTCTTAAATGATACACCCGGAGAGATTCGAACTCCCGACACCTGGTACCGGAAACCAGTGCTCTATCCCCTGAGCTACGGGTGCATGTCACTGACACGAATTTATTATACATTTGTTTTATTGAAAAAGCAATCCCGTCCGTTCGACTTTTTTAAGCGTCTTTGGCGCGAGTTCGTTACAATAGGGGAAGGGGGGAGAATGATGCAACGGCAACATCAGGAACAAAAACAAGTCCAACAACAGCAAATGACGCAAGATCTCGTTCAGCGTCTTCCGGTGCTTGAAGCGAACCGGGTCGCGCTGTCCTTTCGACTCGCCCGTCTATCGAGACATAATGCGCATGTCCATTTGGGGAACGGCAGCGTGGAATGGATTGCGGACGCGGCGGCCGGGTTTGAGGATCGATTGTTTGAACAGATCCAGGAAGGCAGCGGGTCGGAAGAAGAAAAACGTATCCAGCGTCAGCTCATCATGTTGCTCGACCATCGGGGATTTCTGCCGGAATCGAACGAACGCCTGGCGAACCGTCTGCAGGTCGATGTCGATCAAATTGAAAAGGCGAGGCAGGCTCTGTTGTTTCTCGAACCGACGGGGATTGGGTCGAGAACAGAGAAAGAATGCCAATATCGCCATGCCATCGAACACGATGACCCTCGCGTCGTCGACGTCTTCGAGGGATTGGCGCATGGCATCGAAACGATTGCAGCAAAACTCGGGATTTCGGAGGAAGAATTGAAGCGACTGGAACGTATCGTCGCGACCCTTCCGAAACGTCCTATATTATATGAAGAAACGAGTCATTTATTTCCGGAGGTTGAAGTTCAAATGATTCAAGGTAAGCGCGTCACGACGTGGTTCAGTCCGGAGCTCGATGTCTCAAGAGTCGGACAGGACAGCGAGGCGAAATGGTGGCTTGCTTCCCTCTCGATGCGAAACGAGACCCTTCGGGCGATTTGGCGCGTCATCGAGGAGCGGCAAGCCGAATGGATGAACGGCGAACTGATCCTTCATCCGCTTACGCGACGGGAAGTCGCCCGTGCCATCGGCAAGCATGAATCGACGGTCGGTCGGGCGGTGCAAGGAAAGATTGCCAAAACAGAGGGCGGAATGATGGAATGGCGGCATTTTTTCGTCCGTTCCACGGTGCATGGACATTCTCCGTTCATGATTAAACGAAAAATCGCGGAACTCCTTCAACACGAGACGTCTCCGCTCAGCGATCAGGCGATTGCCCACGAACTCGCCCGGTATGGATATAACGTGACACGGCGAACGGTGACGAATTATCGGGAGGAACTCGGGTTTGGCAACTCCCGTGAGCGTGAACGCCAGTTATGGAAAGGATGAAGAATGTGAAGTTAACATTATATAAACGTGAAAACTGTTCCCTTTGCGATGAAGCGGTTGTTATGCTGGAGTGGCTCCAGGAAGACTATCCGATTGAGCTTGAACAGATTGATATTACGGGAGATGAGGCGCTTGAGGCGGCCTACCTGTTCGAAATCCCTGTCCTTATACACGAAGGACAGGTCATCAGTCAAGGGCGATATGATGACAACAAAGTTGAAGATTTTGTTAAGTATACGCTTACATCGAAAAAAAACGTTTGAAGGGGTTGTCAGACGGAAAGGTGATTGATAAGATGAAGTCGTAGCGGTGGGACGCAAAAATAAAAGTGGGACAAAAGTTGTCCACAATGAAAGTCGAGGTGGGTTGAGTATGATCCAGCAACTGATTCACGTTCAGAAGCAAATCGTCCCTGACCTGCTCGATACGCTCCGACATCGTTACGATATCTTACACTATGTCCGCTTGATGCAGCCGATTGGCCGCAGGACATTGGCTACGAGCCTCGGGCTGACGGAACGGGTATTACGGAGAGAGGTCGACTTCTTGAAAGACCAAGGTCTACTCATGGTCGCCACTCAAGGAATTTCCCTTACCGAGTCAGGTCGAAACGTTTTGCGGGACTTGCACGAGATCATGGGAGAAATCCTAGGCATCTCAGAAGTGGCAAGAGAGCTCGAGCAAAAACTTGGTGTTCGCCAAGTCGTCATCGTACCGGGTGATTCAGATGAGACATTCTGGGTCCAGCGGGATATCGGCCGGGCAGCCGTCACGCAGCTGAAAGCGCGACTGGCACTGGACGACAATGTCATCGCGGTAACGGGCGGGACGACGATGGCTTCGGTCGCGGCAATGATGTCGCCCGACAAAAAAGAACGCCCGATGCATTTTGTGCCGGCACGCGGAGGTCTTGGTGAGACGCTTGAACTGCAAGCGAACACCGTCTGTTCACGAATGGCAGACCGGGCCAACGCTGACTATCACCTTCTACATATTCCGGATGAGGTGTCACAAGAAACATTCGAACGGATGGTAGAGGAACCTAGCATAAAAAATGTGCTGGAAATGATTAGAGCGGCGCGAATTGTGGTACATGGAATTGGTGAGGCGGAAACGATGGCAAAACGCCGTCACGCATCACCGGAGCATTTGCGGATGATTGAACGACACGACGCTGTCGCCGAGGCGTTTGGCTACTATTTCAACGCCGACGGAGAAATCGTTCATCGCGTCAAGACGGTCGGGATCCAATTGGAGGAGCTCGACGACATGGACGTCGTCATCGCAGTCGCCGGAGGAAAATCAAAGGCACAGGCAATCGCCGCTTATGCGAAACATACGTCGAACATCATCCTCGTCACAGATGAGGGTGCGGCGAAAGAATTATTAACTTGTTATTAAAGAGTTGACCCCCGTTGGCTCTTCAATAAATAGCTTCTACCCTAAGGAGGAAATTAACATGGCAGTAAAAGTTGGTATTAACGGATTTGGACGTATCGGTCGTTTGGCATTCCGCGAGATCATCAAAAACGAAGGAATCGAAGTTGTCGCAATCAACGATTTGACAGACACGAAGATGCTTGCTCACCTTCTCAAATACGACACAACACAAGGTCGTTTCGACGGAGAAGTTGAAGTACACGACGATCACTTCCTCGTAAACGGCGAGAAAGTCATCACACTTGCTAACCGCAACCCTGAAGAACTTCCATGGGGCGACCTCGGAGTAGACATCGTTCTCGAATGTACTGGATTCTTCACTTCGAAAGAAAAAGCTGAGCTTCACTTGAAAGCTGGCGCGAAGAAAGTTGTGATCTCGGCTCCTGCTACAGGTGACATGAAGACTGTTGTTTACAACACAAACCACGACATCCTCGATGGTTCTGAAACAGTCATCTCAGGTGCTTCTTGTACAACAAACTGCTTGGCACCAATGGCTAAAGTACTTCAAGACCAGTTCGGAATCGTTGAAGGTCTCATGACGACGATCCACGCTTACACTGGTGACCAAAACACGCTTGACGCGCCACACCCGAAAGGTGACTTCCGTCGTGCGCGTGCAGCAGCAGCGAACATCGTACCGAACACAACAGGTGCTGCGAAAGCAATCGGTCTCGTAATCCCAGAACTTCAAGGTAAACTTGACGGTGCTGCACAACGTGTACCAGTTGCTACAGGTTCACTCACTGAGCTCGTAACTGTACTCGACAAACAAGTATCTGTTGACGAAGTAAACGCGGCTATGAAAGCAGCAGCGAACGAATCATTCGGTTACACTGAAGACCAAATCGTATCTTCTGACATCGTCGGAATCACTTACGGTTCACTCTTCGATGCGACACAAACTAAAGTAATGACAGTTGGCGACAAGCAACTCGTTAAGACAGTTTCTTGGTACGACAACGAAATGTCATACACTGCACAATTGGTTCGCACACTCAAACACTTCGCTAACATCGCGAAGTAAGTTCGTGAACTAAATAGAACCAAATAGGAGCGGAAACAAGAGATTGTTCTCCGCTCTACTTATGAAATGACATGCACGACATATGGAGGCGAAAGTTATGAACAAACAGTCTATTCGTGACATCGATGTAAAAGGGAAACGCGTCTTTTGCCGCGTTGACTTCAACGTTCCACTCAAAGATGGCGTCATCCAAGACGAAACTCGGATCCAAGCAGCACTTCCAACGATCAAACACTTGATCGACGGTGGCGCGAAACTCGTCCTTGCGAGCCACCTTGGGCGTCCAAAAGGCGAGAAAAAATCGGAGTTCTCTCTTGCACCAGTAGCGAAGCGTCTCGCTGAGCTTCTCGGTAAAGATGTACCGCTCGTCGAAGAAGCATACGGTCCGGTCGCTGAAGAAGCGGTCGCTAAACTCTCTGAAGGCGATGTCGTCGTTTTAGAGAACGTTCGTTTCTACCCTGGTGAAACGAAAAACGACCCTGAACTCGCGAAAGGATTCGCAGCACTTGCTGACGTTTACGTCAACGACGCGTTCGGCGCGGCGCACCGTGCGCACGCTTCAACTGAAGGGATCGCACAGTACGTCGATACAGCCGTTGCCGGTCTTTTGATGGAGAAAGAACTTGAAGTACTCGGTAAAGCTCTTTCGAACCCGGACCGCCCATTCACGGCGATCATCGGTGGATCGAAAGTTGCTGACAAGATTGGGGTCATCGACCACCTTCTTGACATCGTTGACACACTCATCATCGGTGGCGGACTCTCGTACACGTTCTCGAAAGCACTCGGGCACGAAGTCGGAACGTCACTCCTTGAAGAGGACAAGCTAGACCTCGCTCGTCAATTCATGAAGAAAGCAGAAGACAAAGGCGTGAAATTCTTGATGCCTGTCGACTGTGTCATCACGAAAGAATTTGGCGAAGAAACGTATGTCGGCCCAGTCGATATCGACTCGATCCCAGCGGATCACATGGGTCTTGATATCGGACCGAAGACAGTCGAACTTTACGCGGATGCGATTCGCGAATCGAAACTTGTCGTTTGGAACGGACCGATGGGCGTATTCGAACTCGATAAATACGCGAACGGAACGAAAGGTGTCGCTCAAGCACTTGCAGACAGCGATGCATACTCAATCATCGGTGGTGGCGACTCAGCCGCTGCGGCAGCCAAGTTCGGCCTTGCTGACAAGATGAGTCACATCTCAACTGGTGGTGGCGCGTCACTCGAATTTATGGAAGGTAAAAAACTTCCAGGTGTCGAGGCGCTCAACGACAAGTAATCTAGAGGAGGGTTATCGATGCGTAAACCGATTATTGCAGGTAACTGGAAAATGAACAAAACGCTCTCGGAAGCTGTTGCTTTCGTGGACGAAGTAAAAAACAACATCCCGTCTACTGATAAAGTAGACGCGGCGATCGGTGCTCCGGCACTTTTCCTCGCACCAATGGTAGAAGCTGCTAAAGGGTCAAACTTGAAGCTTGGTGCACAAAACATGTACGACAAAGATAGCGGTGCCTACACTGGCGAAATCAGCCCAGTGATGCTCGCTGACCTTGATGTGACGTATGTCATCCTCGGTCACTCAGAACGCCGCGAATACTTCGGTGAATCCGATGCGTTCATCAACAGCAAAACGAAAAAAGCGTTCGAACACGGTCTTACGCCAATCGTTTGTGTCGGTGAAACACTCGAGGAGCGCGAAGGCGGCAAGTTCGAAGAAGTCATCAAAACACAAGTCGAAGGCGGTCTCGCTGACCTCTCTGCTGACCAGGTCAAACAACTCGTCATCGCGTATGAGCCAGTTTGGGCAATCGGTACAGGTAAATCAGCAGATGAAGCTGACGCACAAAGCTCTTGCAAATATGTTCGTGACGTGGTGAAAGGTCTTTACGGTGAAGACGTGGCGGCTGCAGTACGCATCCAATACGGCGGATCAGTAAAACCTGAGAACATTAAAGAGTATATGGCGCAAGAAGACATCGACGGCGCACTCGTCGGCGGTGCTTCACTCGAAGCCGCTTCGTTCCTTAAATTGTTGGAGGCGATTTAAATGGCTAGACCAGTCGCCCTCATCATCTTAGATGGTTTCGGTATGCGGGACGAATCTTACGGTAACGCGGTCATGGCTGCGGACAAACCGAACTTCGACCGTTACTGGGAGCAGTATCCACATACGCTCTTAAACGCAAAAGGCGAGTACGTCGGTCTTCCGGAAGGACAGATGGGGAACTCGGAAGTCGGTCACTTGAACATCGGTGCCGGCCGGGTCGTCTATCAGTCACTCTCACGCGTCAACAACGCGATTCAAGACCGTTCGTTCTTCGACCGTCAGGCGATGAACCATTTGGCAGGACATGTGAAGAAGTATGATTCGAGCCTCCACATCATGGGTCTCGTCTCAGATGGCGGGATTCACTCGCACATCAAACACATGTATGCCGTCGTTGAGTTCGCGAAACTCCACGGCATTGAAAAAGTGTACATTCACGCGTTCACGGACGGCCGTGACTGTGATCCGAAGTCAGGGGCTGGTTTCCTCAAGGAAACAGAAGAGAAGCTCGCTGAACTCGGTGTCGGTCAAGTCGCTAGCGTGTCTGGCCGCTACTATGCCATGGACCGCGACAACCGTTGGGAGCGCGTCGAGAAAGTATACGACGTCCTTGTAAACGGAAAAGGCGAAGTCGGTACGGACCCAGTCGAGGTTCTCAAGAAGTCGTATGAGAACGATTTGACGGATGAGTTCGTCTTACCGACAGTCATCGAAAAAGATGGCAAGCCGGTCGCAACGATCTCTGACAACGACGCAATCATGTTCTTCAACTTCCGTCCGGACCGGGCGATCCAGTTGTCGAAAGTGTTCAAAGAGAAAGCTGGATTCGAAGGCTTCACACTCTCTGAAAACCATCCTGAGAACCTTCTCCTCGTCTCGATGACGAAGTACTCAGATGACATCGACACGGATATCGTCTTCCCACCGGAAGATTTGAAAAACACACTTGGGGAAACACTGTCTGCGCAAGGATATAAACAGCTCCGCGCTGCAGAAACAGAGAAATACCCACACGTCACGTTCTTCTTGAACGGACAAAAAGAAAAACCATTTGAAGGCGAGGATCGTCTCCTCATCCCTTCACCGAAAGTCGCGACTTACGACCTTCAACCTGAAATGAGCGCGTACGAGCTCACGGACGGATTGCTTGAGCGTATTGAGTCGGATGAGTACGACGCGTACATCATCAACTTCGCGAACCCGGATATGGTTGGACACTCAGGTAAGCTCGAACCGACGAAAAAAGCGGTCGAAGCGGTCGACGAGTGCCTCGGTAAAGTAGTGGACGCACTCCTTGCTAAAGGCGGCGCAGCGATCATCACGGCTGACCACGGGAACGCAGACATCGTCACGAACCCGGACGGCTCACCGATGACGGCGCACACAACGGAACCTGTTCCGTGTATCGTCACACAGGAAGGACTCGAATTGAAGCCGAAATTAGAAGGCGCACTTTGCGACCTCGCCCCGACGCTTCTCGACCTTCTCGGAGCAGACCAGCCGACTGAAATGACTGGTTCATCAATCGTTACGAAGTAACCTAAATTAGTTTTCATACGAAAAGGAGCGAATCAATATGTCAATGATTACAGAAATTTATGCACGCGAGATTTTAGACTCACGTGGTAACCCATCAGTAGAAGTAGAAGTCTTCACAGAAGACGGCGGTTTCGGCCGTGCCCTCGTCCCATCAGGCGCATCAACAGGTGAGCACGAAGCAGTTGAGCTTCGCGATGGCGACAAGTCACGTTACCTCGGTAAAGGTGTCTTGAAAGCAGTTGCGAACGTGAACGACACGATCGCACCAGAACTCATCGGCTACGATGTATTCGACCAAAACGCAATCGATGCGAAAATGATCGAACTCGATGGTACGCCAAACAAAGCGAAGCTTGGTGCGAACGCAATCCTCGGTGTGTCAATGGCAGCCGCTCACGCAGCAGCAGATGAGCTCGGTCTCCCACTTTACACTTACCTCGGTGGATTCAACGCGAAGACACTTCCAACACCAATGATGAACATCATCAACGGTGGTTCGCACGCGGACAACAACGTGGACTTCCAAGAGTTCATGATCATGCCTGTTGGCGCGCCAACATTCCGTGAAGCGCTCCGTATGGGTGCTGAAGTATTCCACGCCCTCAAATCAGTTCTTTCTGGTATGGGTCTTAACACAGCTGTTGGTGACGAAGGTGGTTTCGCACCAAACTTGAAGTCTAACGAAGAAGCGATCACTGTTATCCTTGAAGCGATCGAAAAAGCTGGTTACAAACCAGGTGAAGACGTCTACCTCGCAATGGACGTTGCATCTTCTGAGTTCTACGACAAAGCAACTGGTAAATACGAACTCGCTGGCGAAGGCAAGTCACTCTCAACTGCTGAGCTTGTAGACTTCTACGCTGAGCTCGTTGACAAATACCCAATCCTCTCAATCGAAGACGGTTGCGACGAAAACGACTGGGATGGCCACAAACTTCTCACTGAGAAAATCGGTAACAAAGTTCAACTCGTTGGGGATGACCTCTTCGTAACGAACACAGCGAAACTCGCTGAAGGGATCGAAAAAGGAATCGCAAACTCGATCCTCATCAAAGTTAACCAAATCGGTACGCTCACAGAAACATTCGACGCGATCGAAATGGCTAAAAAAGCTGGTTACACAGCAGTTGTCTCACACCGTTCTGGTGAAACAGAAGACGCAACAATCGCTGACATCGCGGTTGCGACAAACGCTGGACAAATCAAAACTGGTTCACTTTCACGTACAGACCGTATCGCGAAGTACAACCAACTTCTCCGCATCGAAGACATGCTCGGCGATGTAGCGAAATACGACGGCATCAAGTCGTTCTACAACCTCAAAAAATAATTGATTATTTTCAGGCTCACCGTTACGGTGGGCCTGTTTTTTTGGACTTTAGAGATGGAAGCCTTCGGACGAATAAACAGGCATGCAAACTCTATTATTTGGGAATAGGGATAGTAGAGAATTCCATAGGGGGCGATTGCGATGATGATGCTCGGTCTGATTTTGCTGCTCGCATTCATTGGACTTGGGATCCTGTACGCTTATCACTCTAGAGAGGATAAGGATGACGATTGGTCGTGACGGTGACGTCACGACTTTTTCGTGTATGAATCGCCCGACATTGGGTATACTCTCTACATACTGAGTAAAGGGGCCATGCTTATGACACGTGTACGAAAAGCCATCATCCCAGCCGCCGGTCTTGGCACCCGCTTCCTTCCTGCGACGAAGGCGATGCCAAAAGAGATGCTCCCGATCGTCAACAAGCCGGCCATCCAATTCATCGTGGAAGAGGCGGTCGCCTCGGGGATTGAAGACATCATCATCGTCACCGGGAAGAACAAACGGGCGATCGAGGACCACTTCGACCGCGCGCTCGGCCTCGAACAAAATCTCGAGGCGAGAGGGAAGACGGCGCTTCTTGAGGCGGTGCGTCATTCGACGAACTTGGCGAACATTCACTACATACGCCAGCAGGAGCCGAAAGGCCTCGGTCATGCGATATGGTGTGCCCGCAAGTTTATCGGGGACGAGCCGTTCGCCGTCTTACTCGGGGATGACATCGTGGAGGCGGACGTTCCGGCGACCCGTCAGTTGATGGACCAATACGAACAATACCACCGCTCCATCATCGGGGTGCAGCGCGTCCCGTATGAAATGACCAAGCGATATGGTATAATTGACCCGCTTGCCGTCGACGGGAGGCTCATCCCGGTCCGGACTTTCATTGAAAAGCCGCCGGTCGAGGAGGCCCCATCGAACTTTGCGATTCTCGGGCGCTACATTTTGGAGCCGGACGTCTTCAAGGCGTTATCGGACCAGGTGGCGGACGACAGCGGGGAGATTCAATTGACGGATGCGATCGCGCGCTTGAACGAACAACAGACGGTTTACGCCTATGAGTTCGACGGACGTCGCTACGACGTCGGTGAACCGATCGGGTATGTCGAAACGGTCATCGCCCATGCGCTCAGCGATCCAGCTTTAAAAGATGACGTCCACGCGTTGTTGAAACGCTTCGTGGACGAACTTGATCAATAGTAAGGTGTGTTTCTTTTGAAAACAATGCTTATGGTGTGTCAAAACTATTATCCGGAGATCGGCAGTGCCGGCAACCGGATGCAAAACATCACGCACTTGATGAGACAGCGCGGGTATGAAGTCGAGGTCATCACGGCCGCCCCTTCGTACCCGAGCTTTGATATGTATCAGGACGACCGCTTCTGGAATGATGATGAGCTGAACGACCAACCGTTCATCAAACGACTCATCACGAAGAAGCGGAAGCATACGTCGAACATGGTCAGCCGGCTGTTCCTGTTTCTCGAACAGATGGTACGGGGAGTCGGGGCGGTCCGCCGACTCGAATTGAAGCCAGACGTCGTGTTTGCGACGACCCCGTCTTTTTTTATGGCGTTCGTCGGTGTCTATGCGAAACGAAAATATAAGGTCCCGTTCATCCTGGACGTCCGCGACCTCTGGCCGGAGTCGGTGAAAGGGGTCGGTGTGTTCAAGCACGACTGGGTGCTCGCGCCGGCGTTTTGGTTCGAGAAACGATTGTACCGGGCGGCCGATGAGATCATCATCAACTCGGAAGGTTTCCGGAGCTACCTGCGTCAGCGCGGGGTGCCGAACGAAAAGATTCACTATATGCCGAACTCGATTCGAAAAGAGGAGCGGGAGCTCGAGCGGACGATCCCGCCGGACGACCGGATGGAAATCTTGTACGCCGGGAATATGGGACTTGCTCAAGACGTGTCGCTCTTACTCGAACTTGCAGAGCGATTCCGTGACGAGCCGCGCGTCCATTTCAAACTGATCGGCTACGGCTACCGGAAGGACGCCTTGAAACAGACAATCAAGGACCGCGGCTTCCAAAACTTCTTATTCTTAGAGGCGATGCCACGGACGGAGGCGTTTCAGGCGATCAAGAATGCGGACGTCGCGTTCGTCAGTCTGATCGAACAGGAAGTGTTCGATACGGTCATTCCTGGGAAGCTCATCGACTATATGGCGGTCGGAAAACCAATCGTCGCGGCGGTGTCAGGCCATGCGGCGGACGTCATCGAAGCGGCGGAAGTCGGATTCGTCTCGCAAAAACGCGACATCGAGGAAATCGAGCGGATGCTCCGGAAGTTGCTTGAACGACCGGACTTGCGTGAATCGCTCGGCGCGAACGGAATCCGTTATGTGAAAGAAAACTTGTGTTGGGAAGAGAATATCGACGTGCTCGACCACGTCGTACAACAGTTAGTGATGGAGGAAACACGATGAAGTCAGTATGTATGTTTGTATGGAACCATTTTACGAATGATGCGCGCGTCCTTCGCGAATGCTCGGCACTCGCCGAGGCAGGGTATGAAGTCGATTTGATCGCGCTCCAGGACCCGAAAAACAAATCACTTCCGAAAGAAGAGATGCGTCCGGAAGGCTTCCGCGTCATCCGCGTGAAACGTCAGCCGTCGATTCTTGTCAACGCGCTCAAGTTCGCGAAGAAGTCGTACCAATGGGTGAACGAGAAGCGCACGCGTCAAATCGGTGCCGGTCTTGCCGGTGCGGGTTTGTTCCTGCTCGCACCGATTGCGATGCTCGCGATTGGGGCAGCCGTCGGTACCGTCTTGTTGCCACAGGTCCGTAAGCAGATCGTCAATGCGAGCGCGATGCTCGAGATGGTGTTCGCTTCGACGAAGAAATCGTATGATTTCTACCACGCGAACGACTTGAACACGCTCCCGCAGGCACTCCTCGCAGGGAAAGTGTTCAACAAAGGCCGGATCGTCTATGATTCGCACGAGGTACAGACGGACCGTACCGGTTACGGCTATATTCAAAGTAACCTCGAGGGCTGGCTCTTGCCGTTCGTCGATACAATGATGGTCGAGAACCACACGCGTGCGGCCCATAACGAAGAGTTGTACGGATTCTACCCGTACGTGCTCCACAACTACCCGTTCTATCGTCCGCTCGACTTCTCGCTCCGTAAGGACTTGCATGCGCTCCTCGACTTGCCAAAAGACGAGAAGATCCTCTTGTACCAGGGCGGGATCCAGGCGGGACGCGGCTTAGAGCAGCTCGTGCTCGCGGCAAAAGACTTTAAAGAAGGGACGCTCGTCATGATCGGGGACGGGAAACTCAAACCGACGATTCAACAGTTGATCGAGACGGAAGGCGTCGGCGACCGTGTCAAGATGATTGACAAAGTACCGGTCGAGGCGTTACCGTACTATACGATGAACGCCTATCTCGGCTTCCAAGTGTTGAACAACGTCTGTTTCAACCACTATTCGGCCTCTTCGAACAAGCTGTTCGAATATTTGATGGCCGAAGTGCCGGTCGTCTCATGCGATTTCCCTGAAATCGAGCGCGTCGTCGCCGGAAATGACGTCGGGGTGCTCGTCGACTCGCACGATCCGAAGTCGATCGCAGACGGCGTCAACCGAATGATTGAAGATCAAGCACTCTATGCGCGTGTCAAAGAGAACACGAAGACCGCGCGTGAGAAATATAACTGGGATTTGGAAAAAGAGGCACTCTTGAACGTCTACGCGGATGCCGCGGAGCGGAAGTTGCCGATTATGAAAGACGGTGCGCCAAAGCCAGTACAAGCATAAGACTGCGGCTTTGGCCGCGGTCTTTTTTCTGTGAAGGGAGGAAGTATGATGAAACGTCAACAGCAACACCTGTTGCGCCAGCAAGTGTGGCGCAAGTTACAATCGATTTCATTGAAGGACATCATGTGGATCATCGGGGGCTCGTTCATCCTGTCGTTCGGGGTGAACTACTTCACCGTACCGAATGATTTCTCGGAAGGCGGCCTGCTCGGGGTCACCATCATTTTGTACTACTTGTTCGGATGGGACCTCGGGGTCACGTCGATCATCGGGAACGGACTGCTCTTCATCGTCGGCTATAAGCTACTCGACCGCAGGACGATGGTCTATTCGGTGGTTGCGGTCGTCTCGACATCATTCTTCCTCAGCCTGACACACAACTGGGGCAGCCCGACCGAGGACAAACTGCTCGCGGCCGTTTATGCTGGGATCTTGATCGGTGTCGGGATCGGCATGGTGCTCCGTGTCGGCGGGACGACCGGCGGCGGGGTCATCATCGCCCGCCTCATGGAGCGGTATCTCCACTTGAGCGTCGCTGTCTCGATGTTCATCATCGATGCCATCGTCGTCGGGACATCCGGTTTCTTCCTCGGGGAGCAGGTCGTCCTCTATACGCTCATCGCCATCATCATCGGCTCATGGGTCATCGACCTCGTCGCCGAGGGTCTCAACATCCGGAAGGCCGTCACGATCATCAGCGACAAACAGGAAGAGCTTGCCGTCGTCTTGACGGAGACGCTCGGACGTTCGGCCACGATCATCCACGGTCACGGCTATTATACGAAGCAGGATAAGAACATGCTGTATATGATCGTCGACAAGCGTCAAATCGGTCCGCTCAAAAAAATCGTCCAAGTGACGGACGACCGTGCCTTCGTCGTCATCCACCAGGTGAAAGAAGTCATCGGGGAAGGGTTCAGCTATCCGTCCCGATAATTTGAATGCTGGTGTTTTATTGATAACTTCTATATAATAATAAGCGTGTAAATAGAAGGAGGAACTGACTACTATGCAAACGATCGCTACAATCAGCCTACTCGTCGTGGCTGTCTTATTGATTGTCGTCGTACTGCTCATGTCAGGTCGGTCGCAAGGTCTTGGAGCGATTGCAGGTGGCGCGGAGCAGTTGTTCGGACGCCAGAAAGCACGCGGCTTCGATGCTGTTTTGAACCGGACTGCAGCTGTACTAGGCACTTTGTTTTTCATTTTAGGATTACTAGTCGCATCATTCTAATGATAGGCTGATCGTTCTCGATTTTACGTGAGGCGGTCAGCTTTTGTTTTTTTGGATTATTTTTTGGGAATAATGTAGATACGAGGAGTTGACGTAGGAAATGAAAGTGACTGCACCGAAACCGTTCTTCTTCGAGGGCGGACCACGTGCCGTGTTGATGTTGCATGGCTTTACCGGATCGAGCGCGGATGTCCGCATGCTCGGTCGTTTCCTTCAAAAAGAAGGCTATACTTGTATGGGACCGATCTATCGTGGTCATGCCGTCCCGCCGGAAGAACTGCTTCAATACGGACCGAAAGATTGGTGGGAGGACGTCTTGAACGCCTACCAGTCGCTCAAAGACAAAGGATATGAAGAAATCGTCGTCTGCGGACTCTCGCTCGGCGGCGTCATGTCGCTCCGTCTCGCCGAGGAGAAAGACGTGATGGCGGTCATCCCGATGTGCGCACCGACGGGAATCGATGCCGAGGACCGCTTGTATAAAGGAGTCCAGGCATATGCCCGAGAATATAAGGGAAGAGAAGAGAAGTCGCCGGAACAGATCGAGCAGGAAATGGCGGAATTCAAGCCGATGCCGACGCTCAAAGATCTCCGTGCCTTCGTCCGCGACACGGCGTCGAAGCTCGAGGACATCTTCGTCCCGACACTCGTCATCCAAGGCGCCAAAGACGACATGATCGACATTCGATCAGCCGATCAAATTTACGAGGCGGTCAACACGTTCCAAAAAGAGTTGCTCATGTATGAGAACTCGGGGCATGTGATCACGCTCGACAAAGAAAAAGAGAAACTGCACCAGGACGTGCTCGATTTTCTCGAAACGTTACACTGGTCAGTGTAAAAAGGAGGTGTCACGTTGAATTTACGTGACCGCATTACAGAGGTCCTCGAGTCCAGCGAAAAAGCGCTGAGCGTGGACCAACTGACCGAGCGCTTACAGCTCGAGTCAACGGATGATTTTAAAGAACTCATCCGCACATTGAACGCCCTCGAAGAAGAGGGCGCCATCGGCCGGACGCGGACGAACCGTTACGGGACGCTCGCTTCACTCGGCCAAGTATCAGGAATCATCTCGATCCACCAGCGTGGGTTCGGATTCCTATCGGTCGAAGGGGAAACAGAAGACGTCTTCTTACCGGCCGACCAATTGAAAGACGTTTACCACGGGGACACGATCCTCGTCAAAAAACGCGAGGACAACCGGGGCAAGACCGAAGGGGTTCTGTTGAAGGTGTTGAAGCGTGGGCTCTCCGAGTTCGTCGGGACGTATACGCTCCCGAGCGGACGTCTCGACCAGTTCGCCTTCATCGAGCCGGACGACAAGCGCATCAACTTCTGGCCGGTCGTCAACCCGGAGAAGTCACTCGGTGCCGTCGACGGACATAAAGTCGTCGTGCGCATCACGAAGTATCCGGACGGACGCTTCGCCGGTGCCTGTGACGTCGTCCGCATCATCGGGCATAAGAACGACCCAGGTGTCGACATCTTGTCGATCGTCTACAAGCACGGCATCCCGACGGAGTTCCCGGAGGACGTGATCGCTCAGGCGAACGCCGTGCCGGACGAAGTCGATGAGAAAGACTTGATCGGCCGCGTCGACCTTCGTGACGAGACAATCTTCACGATCGACGGCGAAGACGCCAAAGACTTGGACGATGCCGTCCACGTCAAAAAACTCGATAACGGCAACTACGAGCTCGGTGTCCATATCGCCGACGTTTCGCATTACGTGAAAGAGGGCTCGCCGCTTGACGTCGAGGCGCTCGAGCGCGGGACGAGTGTGTATCTCGTCGACCGCGTCATTCCGATGCTGCCACACCGACTCTCGAACGGGATCTGTTCCCTCAACCCGCACGTCAACCGCTTGACGCTCAGCTGCGTCATGGAGATCTCCCCGCAAAACGGGAAGGTCGTCAGCCATGACCTGTTCCCGAGTGTCATCAAGACGACGGAGCGGATGACGTATACGAACGTCCGTGAGATCATCGAGCGCGATGACGAGGAGACGTTGAAAAAGTACGAGCCGTTCATCGGTGAGTTCGACCTCATGGCCGAGCTCGCGGAAGTCCTCCGGAAACGACGCAACTCGCGCGGTGCCATCAACTTCGATTTCGCCGAGGCGAAAGTCGTCGTCAACGAGGAAGGGAAGCCGGCGGATATCGTGCTTCGTCCACGTTCGGTCGCCGAGAAGTTGATCGAGGAGTTCATGCTCGCGGCCAACGAGACGGTCGCCGAACATTTCCACAAGATGGACGTGCCGTTCATCTATCGTGTCCACGACAATCCGAAACCGGACAAGCTCGACTTCTTCTTCGACTTCGTCGCAAACTTCGGCATTCACATCGAACGCTTCAAAGGACAGACGGTCGAACCGAAGACGCTTCAAAAAATCTTGAAGGCGATCGACGGGGAGCCGGAAGAGCCGGTCATCAGCACGATCATGCTTCGCTCGATGCAACAGGCGAAATATGACGACGTGTCGCTCGGTCACTTCGGACTCGCGACGGACTTCTATACGCACTTCACGTCACCGATCCGTCGTTATCCGGACTTGATCGTGCACCGTCTCATGCGCACGTACGTCTTCAACAACGATTTATCGGAGAAGACGATTGCGAAGTACGAGGACCGTCTCGGGGCGATTGCCGAACAGGCATCGAAACGGGAACGTCGTTCGGTCGACGCAGAGCGCGAGACACAGGCGCTCAAGAAAGCCGAATACATGGAAGCCCATCTCGGTGAAGAGTTCGATGGTGTCGTCGCCGGCGTCACGAACTTCGGGATGTTCATCGAGCTTCCGAATACGATTGAAGGGCTCGTTCGTCTTCAGTCGATGGATGACTATTACCACTTCGACGAATCACAGCTCATGCTGCTCGGGGAGCGGACAAAACGTCAGTTCCGGATCGGGGACGCCGTCCGTGTCAAAGTCGACGCCGTCAATCTAGACGAGCGGACGATTGACTTCACGGTCGTCGGCATGCCGAAACGGGAACCGTCAAGCCGTCGCCAACCGACGACGATTAAAGCAAAAGGCGGTCGTCCGAAGAAGGACGAGAAAGACCGTCGTGGCGGTCGCGGTCGGGACGACAAGAAGAAGCGCGGCAAACCAGGAAGACCTGGGAAGCCGGGTAAACCAGGTGAGAAACCGAAACGTGACGGGGAGAAGTCTTCCCAAGGCCGTTCGGCACTCGACCTGAAGAAGAAAGACAAGCATAAACGAAAAGGCGACGCCAAACGAGGTGCGAAGAAGCGTCGCTGACGGGGAAGGGCTCGTCCCTTCCTCCGTATCTTGTAGATAAAGGACTGAATGTGTATGGCCAAGAAGAAAGATTCGAACGCACTCGCCCAAAACCGCAAGGCGTCCTTCGATTACGCGATCGAAGATACGATTGAGGCGGGCATGGTGCTCACAGGGACGGAAATCAAGTCGGTCCGTCAATCGAAGATCAACATCGCGGATGCGTACGTCCGGTTCGACGGGGGCGAGGCGACGCTTCACAACTGTCATATCAGCCCGTTCGAACAGGGGAACCGCTTCAACCACGACCCACTCCGCGTCCGAAAGCTATTGTTGCATAAGAAGCAAATCAATCAGCTCATCGGGGCATCAGGGCGTGACGGCTACACGATCATCCCGCTCAAAGTGTATATCAAGAACGGGTTCGCCAAGTGCCTGCTCGGCGTCGGAAAAGGGAAGAAGAAGTACGACAAACGAGAGGACTTGAAGAAGAAAGACGCGAAGCGTGACGTCGACCGTGCGATGCGCGATCGGCAAAAATACTGACAACGAATCCTAATTGTGGTATATTAAATAGAGTACCAATTACCACCCCGGGGACGTTATGGATTCGACGGGGGTAGGTCGGTCGTATGTGGCGTGTCGAGGGGTCGGCCTCGTTAAAACGCAAACGCCTATAACTGGCAAAACTAACACACAACTCGCAGCAGCCTAAGTGCCCTGCGGATCCTGACATCCATCGCTTGTGTGGATGACTTTCAGGGTCTCAAACTAAGCAAGCTACGCTTCAACCTCGCCGTCTGAGGGCGCGAAGAAGAGATGAAACAGACTGGATGCGACAACGCCTGTTTATCGGCAGTGTCACATCGAGATTCAATAGATAAACTACACACGTAGAAGCATACGTTACGATGCCTTCGGACGCGGGTTCGACTCCCGCCGTCTCCATTTTGAAGCAGTCTGTAACGATTGCGATCAATGATTTTCATGAAGACCTTCTAATTTCATTGAGATTAGAGGGTCTTTGCTTTTGCTTGAGAGTTAGCCACAAAGAAAGGAAGGTGAAACGCATGGGGAAATATCAATTAGACACGAGAAGCAAGGTAGCTGCGGCGAAATACCAGGACGGCAAAAAGCCGACTGTCTCGAACAAGAAGGAACGATTGAACCAGCTTCGTGAAGCGTATTTGCAGAAGCAAAAAGAGAAGAAGTGATCTGACGAAGGATTATTGAGTGACTGCTCATTAATCCTTTTCTTATGGATAGTGGACACCGGTTATTAGGTTTTTGAATGAAATCAAGGGATTGAGCATTGCTTTGTTGAATAGAAACTACGAGTTGTTTTTTGAAAATCGTCATGAAAATATACATACCAAAGGAGAATTCCTCATGTCTAAAAAATCAACGGAACTTATTGTGAATGGAGTCAAAAAATATGGTCCGACTGTAGGAAAACTTGCATTAAAACATAACAAAGAAATCATTGGGGCTATAGGGTCCATCAATTTAATAAAACGATTTAATAAATCCGATGATCCCGATCAAAGCCCTAAAAAAGCCAAGAACAAGCATCCGCGAAAGCAACGGTATCAGTACTATTTAACCGAAGTGACTCCTACGCTAGACACTCGAAATCGAGATGAGTTGTTCCAATATAGACTAGAAGTGGAGCAATGCATTCAACAAATCAAAATGGAGCAAGCGCAAGACATCGTCATCAAAAAACAGATTCATGAGGGGCGGATAAAAGAGTGGGAAGCTATTCTCTCTCACATTGTGAGTCAAATGACAATCAAAGACTATATGGAATATTTAAGACTATTCAACAATCCAGAATATCAAAGTGAATATTTCGCAGGCTTTAAAGCGGATGTAGAGAAATTTAAAAAACTGAATACGGTCGAACAGTATGATGCGCTCGTTCAGTATGTTCATGAAAAAACAATGATTGATATCGAACAAATCAAAAGAGAGTTTTCCGTCCCTGTATGAAGCACCGCGATCCACTTCCTATCTGTATTCGTTATAATCAATAGTGCAACGAATAGATGGAGGTGAAGCCGTTGGGATGGGATTTAAGTGTCGCTGAGGCAAAAGATATGTATTTAACCGAATCTGACTTATGGCGCTTTACGCAACAATTTCTGATGAACGCTTCTCACACGACTACGTACAAATATGTATTGATGAAGGCGTTACTTGAATGTACAACAGAAGTGAGAAAATTTGATTACCTTAAAAATCTAATTTTTTTTTTGGAATAAGAGAATAAATTGTATAATATAGAGGTATTTCAAATATATAGAAGTTTAAAAACACTTATTCATAAAGTAAAAATTAAAATAAATTATAATTTATAGCAATACACAAAGCTGGCGCAGATATAAAAGCTATTTCAAAACAAAGTGGGAATGAGTATGTAGGATAACTAAGTAATTATTTAGTAGTGAATGTTACAAAGGTCGATAAATAAATTATCTTTGATTAGATTGGAGAGAATACTATTAACTCAATAATAACTGACTTATTATCCCAATTAGGTTATGGGGGTATTTGGGTTTCTATAATTATCGTACTTTTCAAGTTTGTTGTTCAACCTATTTTTGAAAAATATATTGAAGCTAAGACTGAAATAGTTAAATCTGAAAAGAAAGCTGAAATTACAAAAGATGAAATGTTAATGAAAAGTAAAATAGATTCAGAAAATAGACTTCATACAAGCCAGATTGAATACGAAAGTTATAAAAGAGAAAGAGTTTTACCTAAACTAGAAAATATTAATGTAGCTTTAATTGAGCATCAAATGTATTTTTCATCATACCTACACGTAATTTTGAACAGAGGTAGATTACATGATGACGATGAAGCTGAACGATTAAATTTAGACGGTTTAATTTTAGAAAATAAAAATAAAATACTTTTTTATTTACCTAGAGAACTGAGGTTGCTTCTAAATAAATTAAGAGTGATAGTATCTGTGTCATGGAAAGATCCAGCATTACTAAATAGTACTTTAAACTCATACGATGGAGTGAATGCAAAAGAAGTTTGTGAATCTGTTCAAAAAATATATATCGATTATATTGAATGTTTTTATGAGTTAATAGAAGAATATATGAAAATCAGCACTGAAGAAAAAAAGTATCATGATATTTTGATAAGGTATAACTTTGACGAAAGTGTTAACTATAAACCTAATAATATTATAGATAAAATTGCAATAGCATATATTTTATTTCACGAATATCATGGATCTGAGGATTTTTCTAAATTAGAAGTGGAGATTCAAGAATATGCGAATATGAGCGAAAACAATTAAGTTGAGGGAAATTCATTTTAACTTATTTAAGAGAAACCATTAGATGAATATCATTTCATGAAGAGCTAACTAAAGGTGTTGAAGCAATCTATTCATAGTCCGAGAGCTTCCAATACATAAAAGTTAACTCATTAAGCGACTATGAAGAGTGAGTAAAGATAAATCATTACTCAAAAATATATATAAGGAAACATCGGCTGATAGAACCAATTAAATAAGGTATGATGGCAGTCTAATCATTCTTTTTAAGAGTTTTACAGCTAGGTTAGTTAATGTTCTGACTTTTTTATTGTTTTTAAAAACTAAATTTTTTCACTAATATCATGAAATTTATTTAGTAAGTAAAAAAGATTGTACACTTTTCTTAGGAGGTGATGGTATGGCAAGAGTAAATGTTGAACCTGACGTTTTGAAATGGGCAGTTCAAAGATCAGGTAAAGAGGAATTAATCAACCAAAGATTTGATAAATTTGATTCCTGGCTAAACGGAACAATCAAACCCACTTTAAAGCAATTAGAAGGTTTTGCGAACTTTACCTCAACTCCAATAGGTTTTTTATTTTTAAAAACTCCTCCTATTGAAAAAAAAAATTTACCGGACTTTAGGACAATAGATGACTCAATAAATAAAAATTTAAGTCCTGATTTGATACAAATTATAGACACAATGAAGATTCGACAAGATTTTATGAAGGATTATTTTATTGATAACGGCTATAATGAATTAGCTTTTATTGGGATTCTTCATTCAGAAGAAGCAAAAAAAAGTGAAGTGATATCACTTCTGAGAAATGTATTACAGTTAGAGACAAATTGGCAGGAACAGTGTTCTAGCTATCAAGAGGCTATAAATTTATTAGTTTCTCGTTTAGAAGAAAATCGAATTATTATTCAGTTTAATAGCGTCAATAAAAGTAATAAGAAACTTGATGTAAGTACTTTCCGAGGATTTGTTTTAGTGGACAAAATTGCTCCTTTAATTTTTGTTAATAGCGCAGATAGTAAGTCCGCACAAATATTTACTATAATCCACGAAATGGTTCATTTAATAATAGGTGAATCTGGATTAATAAGTGCTGACCCAAGACCATACCATTCTAAAAATGATGAAGAAATATTTTGTAATAGTGTGGCCGCTATTTTCTTATGTCCTGATAGAGAGTTCATTGCTGATTGGCATACTCATTTAGGTGATGGGAAAGTTTATGAAACTTTAGCGAATAAATTTAAAGTAAGTCCTATTGTGATTGGACGTCGAGCAGTTGAATTAAATTTGATTGAATTTAGGGAATTCAAAATTTTTTATGATGATTATATTAATGAATTAAATGGAAAATTGGAAACTAAGCATACAGGAGGTCCAACGTTTTATACTTTGCAAAAGAGTAGGCTACAGTCTCTTTTTCCAAAAGCGATTAAATATCAATTAGAAAACAATAATCTTTTGTTTAAAGATGCATCTAGACTAACAGGATTTAAAGGGAATACATTATCAAAATTCCTAGAAATGTATAATTGATGGGTGGTGGTGTAAATGTATTTGTTAGACGCAAACGTTTTCATTGAAGCACATAGAAGATACTACTCTTTTGATATAGCACCGAGCTTTTGGGGAAGTCTGAAAAGTTTAGCCGAAGGCTCTCACATATGTAGCATTGATAAAATTCAAAATGAATTGTGCCCTTCTACCTCTAGTCCAGATCTTTTAAACCAATGGACATCTGAGCAGTTTAGTGATCATTTTAAAAGTGTTGATGATGCTGATGTATTATCGAGTTACAGTGAGATTCAAAGTTGGTCTGCTTCAAGTACACATTTTACTGATGAAGCCAAACGAGAATTCGCACAAAATGCAGACGCGTGGATTGTAGCTTATGCTAAGGCAAAAGGTTATACGGTAGTTACTCATGAAGGAAATAATCCGCAGAAAAGAAATCGTATTTTAATTCCTGTCGCATGTGCAGAGTTTGGAATACCTTATACTGATACTTTTAATATGTTAAGAGATTTAAACGTAACTTTTTGATTCGTTGATTACTTTGACGGTCAGTTATCCATAAATTTTTTATTTATCTCTTGATACAATTAAAGAAGCGGTAAAATCGTTTTTAATTCACATAAAGCATATCAGCAAGTCGAATTTTAAGCAGCTCTCCAAAATATAAAAAGAGTCGCCATTAATAAAGTGCGACTCTTTTTATATTTTGAACATCATTGCAATATGAGTGAAATACTTTCAAAATCTTCACTCACCATAAGTTAAATAAATCCACAATATTCACAGTGGCACCATCTTGGAGTAAAAATATGGATTACCCAATCATCATAAACTTCAACTCGTTCCAACGTATGTCGTTTTCTTTGAAAAATATAAGCGTATTTTAATGAACGTGACAAACTATCAGTTAGCCGTCTTCTTAGAGAAGTACAATTCGCAAGGCGCGACAGAACGAATTTTGAGTAAGTTAGAGTTTGTATCCGTCCGTCAATCACTTGAAGAGTTTAAACAAATTTTATTAGCTCATGGGCATTCAACGTGTTTTTATTGCTTAAAGCCGGTGAAACAGATTCACGTTGATCATTTCATTCCTTGGTCTTATATGCAAAACGATGTCTTATGGAACTTTGTTCTTGCGTGTCCGACGTGCAATACGAGCAAGAATAATCGATTAGCGAAGATTGATTATCTTTATACTTTGGTATAACGAAATCATGAACTGTGTACGTCAGAACATTTGTCTACATACAAAGAGTCAAAACTTATTCATTTGTATCATTATGCTGTTCAAAATGGATTTGAAAACAGTTGGGCACCGAAGACGTGAAAAAAGTCGAACCTTATCAATCAGGTTCGACTTTTGTTTAGTATTCATTATAGTCAGACATTAGAAAATCTAAAATGAATGATCGAAGAAGATAATGTATTTATGTCTGAACGCGTATTAAAAAGGAAGAAGGTAGCGAATTGATAAAAAGGATTTGTAATTGTGAAAATTTGAAAAGAATCACGATAGAGGCCAATATGGGAGCGGATTCGATATGCTGTCCGGTCTGTCAATACAAGATAGAGATGGATGTGTTCACGATTTCTGACGCACTGAAGCGTGATTTCCATGAATGGGTTAGTCGATTCGGAGAATAGATTGACGTGAACGTCCTTACAAGATGGAAAATCAAGGAGGAACAACATAATAGTGAAGGCGACTTTCTTTCGAAAAGTTTGCAAGTTGGGCTTGGTAAAGCATATGAAATTAAATTCACTCCTATAGCATGCGTTAACTTTACAAAAATCTGAGCTTCATTAAAAATATTTATTCCAAAAATTGTATGTTACACTAAAGGAAAACGATTAGGGGTAAACAGATGACCATTCATTTTGACAAGATGACGGAACAAGAAATCGCGAATTATGTGACTTGGTTGATTGACGATTATGCAAAAGATGTGGCACGAAACTATCAACTTCCGATGGTATTGGCGCAAGAAGAATCGACACAATTAATTCACGACCTCTTCCCAGATAATCGACCCGGGGAAGGGCAGACCGTTGTTCATGTGATGAACGAAGACACTCGTGTCGGGGTTTTGTGGTATGCGTTTCAAGCTGAATCGAAACGTGTTTTCATTTATCACATTTTGATTGAAGAGACGTACCGTGGACAAGGATACGCGACAGCAGTGTTTGAGAAACTTGAGAAAGTCGCCTCAGAAGAACTTGGTGCAACATCCATTGGATTAAGTGTATTCGGTACGAACCCAGACGCACAGCGATTGTATAAACGACTCGGATTCCAAGAAGCGTCCATCGCCATGAACAAACAGTTATGAGAGGACTCTATATTTAACGTTATTTGAGTGGCGGCCAAGATTTATCGTTTTAACAATAATCCCACCTTCCAATTGGATAGTGGGATTTATTCAATCCAACACTCGGTTGACCCAGCGTTTGAAAAAAGGTTGTTCCGATTGTGTCACACTATGATTATCAAGCTCGACTTCTTCTATTGCCTCATTCGGAGATCTCAATTGAATCGTCATCTCGTCACCAAGCCCAGTCGTTACACCGTTTTGGAATGTAAGATGTCTCGTCACATATGCATTCGCATATAAGAAACCGCCTTTTTCCTCCACTTGCACATCCTGAATCGTATATTGGAACTGCTCGACCCAATCCCGCTGACCGAGAACGAGCCGGACGAGATCATCTTCGTGCGATAGTTTCGTTCGCTCGATATCCTCGAGCGGCGTATGAGCTTCAATCGTTACGCGCTGCGCTTCTAAGATGTCTTTGAAGTGGTGTGTCGCAACTTCGGTCGTTCATGCAGCAGATCCCGTCCCCGTCTTCGACTCGGTCGCATAATGGAAAAGCGCAAATCCAATCAAGGTGAATAACACCACGGCACTTACTCGTTTGAACTGTTTCATCGTCGTGTTCCCTCCACATGAATTGAAGCCCATTCGTTACCGATCTCATAACGGGTGCTATCGTTTTATTCCGCTCCTGTTCGTAACATATGACCTATCGACCGGTGATTTGATCAAACCAACTTGCGACCAAGTCCGCGCTGCCATCTTGGAACATAAATATGGATACCCCGACCATCACAAGCCCAACTATAATCAACCCACCTTGTTTCGCGCTACTTGCAATTCCTCGCACGATGAGGATAATTCCCAACCCAAGCAAAAGAAAGTACCAAAATCCCATGAATACCCCTCCTTTTTCTAATTATTCTCATTTTAGTATGAATCGAGCGAGCAGGCTCTACATACTTAGACTGATTTATCTTTTTAAAAAGACGGGTACATTACCTCTATGTGAAAACTAAGGGGAGTGAGCTTTATGCGGAAAACGATTGTCATTGCGGGGGCGAGCGGCTATATCGGCTCGAACGTGATGGAGCAGTTGAAAGAAGAGTACGACATCATCGCTTTATCGCGATCGACGAAGAATAAAGGAAATGAAGCCCATATCACGTGGCGTGCCTGTGACTTATTTTCATATGAGGCAACAAAAGAAGCATGTGAGGGCGCGGATTACGCGATGTTCCTCGTGCACTCGATGATTCCGGATGGCGGCTTGACGCAGGCGACGTTCGAGGACATGGACGCGCTCATTGCGGACAACTTCGCCCGGGCGACGAAGGCGAACGACATTGAGCAAATCGTCTATTTGAGTGGGATCATCCCGAAACAAGAGAAGACGTTGTCGCGTCACTTGAAGAGTCGACTTGAGGTCGAACGCATCCTCGGCGGTCAGGGTGTGCCGGTGACGACGATACGGGCTGGACTGATCATCGGTCCGGAAGGTTCGTCGTTCCCGATTTTAGCGAAGCTCGTCAAACGATTGCCGTCGATGATCCTGCCACGCTGGACGAAAACGGAGACACATCCGATCGACATCCGTGAAGCCGTTCAAGCGCTCATCTCGGTCGTCGGTGCCGAGTCGCTTTATGACCGTCATATCGACATCGGGGGTCCCGAGGTGATGACGTATCGGAAGATGATCGAACAAACGGCCGAGGTCATGGACAAGCGTCGCGTCTTGATTGACTTCCCGTTCCCGACAATCAAACTGTCGCGCCTGTGGGTCATGGCGGTCACGGGTGAACCGAAGGCGACCGTCTATCCGCTCGTCGAGAGCATGGGGCATGCGATGGTGGCGGAAGATACGGTTGAAGGCATTGGACAGGGAGAGATTCCGTTTAAACAGGCTGTCGAACATGCGCTTGAAGAAGAGGAAAAAGAATCCTCGGGCGGTAAGAAGAAAAAGCAGCCGAAGTCATACACCGTCCGCTCGATTCAGCGGTTCGGTCTGCCGGAAGAGAAGTCGGCAATTTGGATGGCGGACACGTACTTTGAGTGGCTTGGTCGTTTTATGTACCCGCTCATCCAGACGACGAAAGAAGACGATGATTGGGAGATTGCGCTGCTCGATCCGTCATTCGTCGCACTTCATCTATCGCTTGAACAGGAAGCGACGGATGATATGGCATCCTTTGCGATTGACGGGGGTAAGTTCGTTAAATTGAGTGAAGAGGATAAGACGGGACGTCTCGAGTTTAGACGATTGCCGGAGTCGGATGAAGGACTCGTCGCGATCCATGAGTTCGTACCTGCTCTCCCGTGGTGGCTTTATACGAAGACGCAGGCGAAAGTCCATCTCGGGGTCATGTGGCTGTTCGGTCGTCACGTGAAGTTGCTGGCGAAAGACGCGGACGAGGGCGACCAGGTCGTGGAAGCGCCGACGAATTAAGAAGACGCATCTGTCGTGATGCGTCTTTTTGTTTTGGACATTTTGTTAACGTTCTTCAGAAGTCGTTTACAACCTTTCTTTCCAGGCGTACACTAAATTCGCTTTTGAACTGATGGAAAGAAGGAATTTATCATGAATCATTCACTCAGCCGGCGCGAGATGTGGCAAAAAGACCTCTCCGCCGGCATAACGGTCGGTGTCGTCGCCATCCCGCTCGCCATGGCATTCGCCATCGCCTCGGGGGTCCCGCCGGTGTACGGACTCTACACGTCCATTTTCGCCGGAATCCTCGTCAGCCTGTTCGGGGGCTCGACGTTCCAGATCGCCGGACCGACGGGGGCGTTCATCCCGATTGTCTCCGGTGTTGTCCTCACATACGGATATGAAGGGTTACTCGTCACGACCGTCCTCGCCGGCATCTTGCTGCTCCTCATGAGCGTGCTCCGCGTCGGTCGGCTCATCCGCTTCATGCCCCGTGCCGTCACGATCGGCTTTACGGCCGGGATCGCCGTCGTGATCTTTGTCGACCAGCTCGATGAGTTACTCGGGATTTCTTTTAAGAAAGCCCCGCATTTTCATGAGAATGTGTGGTCACTCATTACCGCATTGCCGGAAGCGAGCCCTTGGCCAATCCTCATCGCAGGTCTCGGCTTTTTGACGCTTTGGCTCGTCCCGAAGCTGCCGTTCCGCTTACCGCTTTTACTCATGGCGATGCTCGTCCCGACGTTTGCCAGTCTCCTCATCCCGGGTGAGATCGCGACAATCGGCAGCGCGTACGGTGGCATCCCGAGCGGACTGCCGGAGTTTAGCGGACTCACGGTCGACCTAGACTTGATCAGAACGCTCCTCCCATCCGCGTTCGCGATCGCCTTCCTTGGTGCGCTCGAATCCCTTCTATCGGGAACGGTCGCCGACGGGATGGCTGGCACGAAGATGAAGCCGGACAAGGAACTGTTCGGTCAGGGACTCGCGAACCTGATTACCCCGTTCTTCGGCGGGATCCCGTCGACGGGTGCCATCGCCCGAACGGCGACAAACATTCAGGCCGGCGCGGTCAGCCGGCGTTCCGGGGTCATCCACGGATTGACGGTGCTCGTCGCAGTGCTCATTCTGGCGCCGTTTGCGAGTTATGTCCCGCTCGCCGCCCTTGCCCCGATTTTGATGCGGGTCGCCTGGAACATGTCAGAGCGCCATCATGTGCTCGCCATGCTAAAACACCGCTCGGCCGAATCGCTCGTGCTGTTGGTGACGCTTTTGTTGACGGTCTTTATCGACCTTGTCGTCGCCGTCGAAGTCGGCGTCGTCTGTGCGCTCGCGCTCTTTGCGAAACGGATGGCGGACACGATCGATGTGAAAGAACGGACGGAACGCTATGTCACACGGGATGGACAAATCGTCTTCAGTGTCGAAGGCCCGCTCTTTTTCGGTGCGGTCGAATTGTTTGAGCATGTCCTGCACCAGATCCACCGGGAGCCGGACGTCTTCATCTTCAACTTCCACCGTTGCCCGGTCATCGACGTGACCGCGGTCGAGGAATTGCGACGTGTCGTCACCGAATTGAAGGCGGCGGAACGGCGTGTCCTCTTCGCGCACTTGTCGCCTTCCGTTCAGACGACGCTGCACCATTACGGACTGTTGGCAGATATTCAAACGTTCCCGACGACGCAAGACGCGATCGAGGCGTCTTAACGCACCGATAAAATGTCGGCGAACGGGACGCGGCGCACCTCGCCGTCGAACAGCTCGACCTCGCGCTCGGCGTAATAGATGGCGTGGACGTAGCCGCGCATGCTTTTCGTCAAGCCGTCCACGAACAGCGTCACCTCGACCTGGTCGCCTTCACGGATGGCCCGTTCGAGCTCGGTTTGCCACAGGTAGAGGAGCTGCTCGTCTAAGTCGGGCAGTTCAATTTTTTGGATTTGGGCGTAATAGCGTTTCAATAGTGCGACATGCTCGGGCATGAGAAATGGGATCCATTTCAATTCACCCCGGTCACGATAGCGGGTTTGGCTCATGAGGAATCGCCTCCTTGTTTATGTCCGCCGATCAGACGCTGGCGCGTCCGGAGCGGACTGTCTTTCAATAAGCTCGAGGCCGGCCGGATCGTCCCGCGACCGAAACGGACATTCAACCCGTCGATTAGGTCGAGGAAGTCGAGCCGTCGCGCTTTCGCCCATTCGTCTTCAAAAAACGACAATTGGACGTGGTCGCTCCGCGGCTCGAGCTTGCCGAGGGCGACCGAGACGTAGCGGACGGCCTCTGTCTCTTCCCAAGCCTCTAAAAATAGTTGCAGTAAAATCGGAAGAAATTCTTGCTCGTCCGCCGTATAGCGGGGGAGCTTTTTTTGTTTGCTGAAGCCGCGCTTCTCACTCGTCCGCGTATAGCGCACCCCGAGATGGATCGTTCCTCCGACGAGTCCCGCCTGCCGGGTCCGCATCCCGACCTCGACGGCGATCGCCTGCACGACGAGCCGGATTGCGGAATACGTCGCATAGTCTTTCATGAGGGTGATGCCGTGCCCGATCGATTTCGGCCGGGTCCGTTTCGCCCCGAACAGAGAACTCGCCGGTAAGATGGTCGGGGACTCGTCGATGCCCCAGGCGTGATGCCACAGCTCGGCGCCGATGACGCCGAATTTTTCATGGAGGGACGCGAGCGGGTAGCGGGCGAGGTCGCCGATCGTCAGAATACCGAGTCGCTGTAGGTGGACCGCCATTTTCGCCCCGACGCCCCACATCTTCTCGACCGGGGCGGGGTGGATCAGCCGTTCGACGTCATGAAGCCAGCAAGTGGCGACGCCTTTCTTTTTCGCATGCAGGTCGAGGACGAGCTTGGCGAGGACGTTGTTCGGTCCGATGCCGATGGTGACGGGGATGCCCGTATAGCGAAAAATCGTCGCACGGATGAGTTTGGCGACGTGGTCGTCACTCCCGAACAACCGCTCCGTCCCGGTCAAGTCGACGAGCGTCTCATCGATCGAGTAGACGCGGATCGCCTCGGGCGGGGCGAACTGATGCAGGATGTGGACGATCTGCACGGAGACGTTCAAATAATGACTCATCCGCGCCTCGACGAACAGGACGTCACGCCGCTCGTGCCACGGCAGGCGGTCGATGTGGAAGCGACGGGACCCGGTCTTGATGCCGAGTTGTTTCATCGGCGGGGTCGCGGCGAGAACGAGCGCCCCGCTGTCCTGTAAGTTCGACAGGACGACTAGCTTCGTCTTATAAGGATTTTTGTTGCGGGCGGCACACTCGCAACTGGCATAGAACGAGACGCTGTCGATGCAAAAGATTCGCCGGCGCATCGTCACCACTCCTTTTTTCACGAACAAATGTTCTGTTTTTTTCATCGTACCACGGTCTCACGTCATCTCAAATAGAGAATTGAAAATATTTTAGCGAACACTTTTTGAAAAATATCCATATTTTATAGGTTTATGGATTAGTAAAAACCAACTTTTAGGAATTTTTCGTAAAAAAATTTCCGAAACGATTGGATTTTCGTTATAATAGACGGGTATGTTGGGATGAATTAAGAAAAAAGATGGAGGCTAGTATTGTGATCGAGTTTGTAAAACAGTTAGCGAATGATCAAAGCCGACGCTTGAAAGGGTATGAGCGACGTGTCGCACGGATCAACCAGTTAGAAACAGACATGAAGGCACTCTCGGACGACGAGATGCGTACATATACGGAGACACTCAAGGCACGTCTCCTTGATGGGAAGAACGTAGACGATATCGCGGAAGAAGGGTTTGCGCTCGTCCGCGAGGCGTCGGTCCGCGTGCTTGGCATGCGTCATTACGACGTTCAATTAATCGGCGGGTTTGCATTACTCGAAGGGAACATCTCCGAGATGCCGACCGGGGAAGGGAAGACGCTCGTCGCCGCCTTGCCGAGTTATGTGAAGGCGCTCGAAGGAAAAGGAGTCCACGTCATCACGGTGAACGACTATTTGGCGACGCGTGACGCGGAACAAATCGGGAAAATCCATGACTTCCTCGGCTTGACGGTCGGATTGAACGTGCCGGACCTGGAAGCGGACGAGAAACGGGACGCTTACCGGGCGGACATCACGTATGGGGTCGGTACCGAATTCGGGTTCGATTATTTGCGCGACCATTTAGTGAGCCATCCGGAAGAGCGTGTCCAGCGTCCGTTCCATTTTGCAATCGTCGATGAGGTCGACAGCATTTTGATCGATGAGGCGAAGACGCCATTGATCATTGCACAAAAAGACCGTTCGCATATCCGTTTGAAGCAGCTTGCGCAACGCGTCATCGCGGATTTCGAGGAGACGGACTACGAAGTCGACCTGGAATCGAAGTCGGTGACACTCGCGGAATCGGGCATTTTGAAAATCGAAGACCTGTTCGCCATCGATAACTTGTTCAGTGCGGCGCATCAGGTGCTCTATCATTACCTCGTCCAGGCACTGCGGGCGAACGTCCTGTTCGAGCTCGACGTCGACTACATCGTCAAGGACGATAAGATTCAGCTCATCGACTTGTTCACGGGACGGATCATGGAAGGACGTAGCCTCTCGGAAGGGTTGCATCAGGCGCTTGAGGCGAAAGAAGGCGTCACGATCACCGAGGAGAACAAGACGACGGCGGAAATCACCATTCAGCACTATTTCCGCATGTACCCGCTCATCGGCGGGATGACCGGGACCGCGCAGACGTCACGCCAGGAGTTTTTGAAGACGTACAACATGGACGTCGTGCAAGTGCCGACGAACCGCGAACGGCAACGAATCGACCATCCGGACCGCGTCTTCATGACGATCGAACAAAAGTATGCGGCCGTGACCGAAAAAGTGGACGAGCTGCATGCGACCGGGCGCCCGGTGCTGATCGGGACGACGTCGATTGCCCAGTCGGAAGCCATCAGTAAACACTTGAAGAAAAAACGGATCCGACATGAGGTGTTGAACGCGAAGACGGTCGCGCAGGAAGCGGACATCATCGCCGAGGCCGGTCAGTTCGGGAAAGTGACGATCGCGACGAACATGGCCGGACGCGGGACGGACATCATGCTTGACGCGAAGTCGAAGGAAAGGGGCGGCTTGTTCGTGATCGGAACAGAGCGTCACGAGTCACAACGTGTCGACAACCAGCTTCGCGGGCGTTCGGGACGACAAGGGGACCCCGGGGCGACACAATTCTTCGTCTCACTCGAAGATGAGATCGTGAAACGATTTGCGACAGAGAAGTTGGAGCGGGTCGGGAAGAAGTTGAAGCCGAACGCTTCAGGTGAAGTGGACGCAAAAGAGGCGGGGCAGGTCATCGAATATGCGCAGACGGCGGTCGAAGGGATCGGGGTCTCCATCCGTGACTACTTGTTCAAGCTCGATGACGTGTTGAATGAGCAGCGGAATATTATTTATACGATTCGCAATCAGGCCGTCAATGCCGACGCCAAAGCCATTACCCAAAACGTTCTCGGCATGATGCGTCTTGCCCTCGAAAATAGCATCGACATGCATGTGTCTGATGAACTGGTCCCAGAAGAGTGGCCGGTCGAGCAATTGAAAGAAGACCTGCGCTATTTGACGATGCGCGAACCGGTCTGGTCACATGACATCGCGGACACGTTTGAATTGAAGGACGCGCTGAAAGACTGGATGGAGGAAATGGTTCAGACGACAGCGCTTCGTCTGGAGCGGGAAGACATCGTTCATTTTGCCAAAGACGCACTGCTTCGGGCACTGGATATGAAATGGACCGATCATTTGACGACGATGAGTGGGTTAAAGGAAGGGATCGGGCTCCGTGGTTACGGTCAGGAAGACCCGGGCCGTCAATTCGGGAAAGAAGGGTTCGAAATCTTCGAACAGACTTATGTGAACATCGCCCGTGACATCACGATGGAACTATGCCAGTTGGACCGCTACTTTGCGGAAGTGGCAGAGGAGGAAGTATAATGCTAGGATTTCGTAAACGGAAACAAATTGATACAGGAAAATCAGAGGAAGGGCGTCAGCTGACGCTCGTTTTCGACGACGAGATGGGAATCCCGAAAGAGGATGAATACGTGTTTCGTTATCATGCGAAACGGCTTCCGATGCTCCGTGACAACCAGCTGTCAATCGAACTGTTGAACGCCGAGCCGCTCGGTGACGACCTATCCATCGTGGCTCTCTTCCGCAATACACTTCCGGGCTCGTTTGAGATCAAGGAGTTAACGGTGCTGTTGCTCGATGCGAACAACTTACCGGTAGGACGTAAAGTACTCGGGCGAGCTGAATTGCCGGACTTTGAGCCATGGACGAGTAAGCCGGTGTACCTGGACTTCTTCGAAGACGAGCTGTTTGCTGACATCGAGTCGTACGATGCACTCCGTCTCGTCTTCCAGATGAATCCAAGCGACAAACTGCAACCTGTCTCTCCGACGGAAGAAGCAAAATTCTCGAAAGAAGCATGGCAACACGTGATGCGGACGAATATTTCGACACCGCCGGTCGGGGAGGATGAGTTCAACTTGTTGCTCGTCTCCGTCGAAGAAAACGAGACGGGCGTCACGGTAGCACTGCTTCTCCGGAACGGCTATACGCGAAGCTTGGCGGTTTCGAATCTGCCGGTGGAACTGGTGAGTGGCGACACGGTCGTCGGCTTTACATCGGTTCGTCTGGAAGAACCGGTTCAAGGCAAGCAGGCGTATCCGGTATCTGTCACATTCGACGAAGTACAAGCGGACGGACCGTTTACCGTTCGCGTCAGACAATAAACGAAAAAGACTGGCTTTCCTCTTCTTTGGGAAGCCAGTCTTTTTTTCGTTCACTCACCATTTTGCGCGAAGACTAAAGAGATATACCGGATGACGAAGGGGAGATGGGATAGAATGAACGATCTTAGCTAAGAAAAGGTGAGCAACAAAAAAAGAAAGCGTTTCCATTGCTTTTGTTGAGCGGTTTATTTATATAGTATAACCAATTAAAAATTTATAAAAATTTAATAGTATTACAATAAATTAGGTGATATATTGGTAAAGGTTAGACAACCATCAACTAAAAAGGGGAAAAAAGAAACATGAAAACTGCATTGAAATGGTCGATTGCAACTGCGCTCGTATTGCCAACTGCTTTACCGTTCCAAGCACCAAACGTTTTGGCTGTAGAGGATCAAGATATCGTGAAGCTCCGCTTCTTAGAGACGACGGACCTACATACGAACATCACGAACTATGACTACTTCCAGGACAGAACAGACGAAGCAATCGGATTGACGAAAGTCGCCACGCTCATCAAACAACATCGTGTCGAAGCTGGGGAAACGAACACGTTCTTGTTTGATAATGGAGACACGATTCAAGGGACGCCGTTTGGCGACTACATCCGTCAGCTTCAAGCTGGAAAACAAGAAGCGTTCGAACACCCGATGTACAAAGTCATGGCATCGCTCAACTATGATGCGGTCACACTCGGGAACCACGAATTCAACTTCGGTCTCGAATTCCTGTTCAACGCGATGGAAGGGTCGAAAGGGAAACTTCGCTTCGTCAACTCGAACGTAAAAGATCTAGAAGGTAACCCGATCGTTGCCAAGTTCAATGTAGATGGACAAGAAGTACAAATCATCGAACGGACGGTCATGGATACGGACGGGGAAACACATACGATCAAAGTCGGTGTGTTCGGTGTCGTGCCGCCGAAGATCATGTCATGGGATTCAGGCAACTTGCAAGGACGCGTGACAGCGGATGATATCATTCCGTCTGCCCGTGAAGCCGTCAAGAAGTTGAAAGACAACGGAGCGGACGTCGTCGTGGCGCTCGCACACTCCGGTATCGGTGATAGCGCCGCACTCGCGGATGAGCAACTTGATGGAGAAGAGAACGTCGGCTATGCCCTCACGAAGATTGAAGGGTTAGACATGGTTATGACCGGTCACCAGCACGGACGTTTCCCGGATGCGAGTGGTCAGTTCAAGGCATTCCCGAACGTCGATATGACGAAAGGAACAATCAATGGCAAGCCGGTCGTCATGGCGAACAACCAAGGGAAAGACCTTGGGGTCATCGACTTCGATCTCGAACTCGTGAATGGGGAATGGACGATCCTCGACGCTTCAGCGAAGCTCGATTCAATCACGAAGGAAACACCGGTCGACGCGGAGACGCAAGCGCTCATCGAAGATGCACACCTTGGAACGATTGAATATATCAACCAACCGGTTGGGGAAATCAAAGACGACGTTCAAAGTTACTTCGCGCTCGTCCGCGACGATTCATCGGTTCAATTCGTGACGAACGCTCAGAAATGGTATGTCGAGAAAGAGCTTGCGACAAACCCTGAGCTCGCACCATATAAAGGATTGCCGCTCTTGTCAGCAGGCGCACCGTTCAAAGCAGGCGGTCGTGAGTTGTCAGATGCGAGTTACTTCACCAACATCCCGAAAGGTCAAATCGCTTTGAAAAACGTGGCGGACCTTTACGTCTATCCGAACACACTTGAAGTCGTCAAAGTGACAGGAAAAGAAGTCATGGACTGGCTCGAGATGTCAGCCGGTGCTTTCAACCAAGTACAAGCGGACGGGGATAACCTTCTTAACCTCTCGTTCCGCAGTTACAACTTCGACATCCTCGACGGATTGACGTACGAAATCGATGTTACGCAACCGGCGAAATTTGATGCCGGCGGCGCTCTCGTCAATGCAGAAGCGAACCGTGTCAAGCAAGTGAAGTACATGGGTCAACCGATTACAATGGAACAAGAATTCTTGGTGGCGACGAACAACTATCGCGCTGGATCGTCTTCATTCCCGGGTCTTGGCGGCGGGAAGAACATCGTCTATCGTTCTGCCTACGAGACGCGTAACGTCATTTCAGACTATATCGTCACAAGTGGCAGTGACCTTGATTACAAAGCAGACAACAACTGGAAAGTCGTGGCGGACGCGAAGCGCATGGTGAAATTTGAAACAGCGGACGCAGGCACACAATACCTCAACTTATATGAAGGAATCGAAGCGACAAACGTGACGCGTGAAGATGCGGCACAACGCCTCTTCCGCACGTTCACGACGGAGCTCGAAGCAGCGACGGTCGATCTAACACTCTCTGTCAACATCATCAAGCCGGGTGCGAAAGTCGTCACGGGCATGACGTCTCCAAACGCAGACGTCACATTGAAAGACGGCGAGAAGGTCCTTGCGACAGCAAAAGCAGATGAGAACGGGAAGTATGCCCTTAACGTCCAACCGCTCAAACTTCGTCAAGTGTTGACAGTCGTCAGTGAATTGAACGGTCAGTCATTGACAGAGACGAAAATTGTCGGCGCAGGATTCGTTGGCACACCGGCTATCTCGAAACGTTTCACTTATTTGAACACGAACGTATTGACTGGGAAATCAACGCCTGGCGCTACGCTCGTCCTCAAGCGTAATGGCAAACGGGTCGACTATGCGAAAGCGGATGCTACCGGGAAATTCGAATTCACTCGAAAAACAGGATTCTTTGCGGCACATTACGAAATCGAAGCGAAAGATGTGACCGGGAAAGTGGTCAAATCAAAATCGTTCGATTTGAAGAAAACTTCGATCATGACACCGAAAATCACGAAAGGTGCGAAAGCCAACACGCACGCATTAATCGGGAAAACAACGCCAGGGGCGACGGTCGTCTTGAAAGATGCGAAAGGTAACCAAGTCGCGAAAGTAAAAGCGAGCTGGTCTGGAACGTATACGTTCAAAGTTAAAAAAGGTCTCTCGAAAGGCGTCTACACGGTCGTCGCGAGTGATGACAGCAGTTCTGGCGCTAAACAAACGAAAGTCACATTGAAATAAGGTACGATGCGACGCCCGATAATCGGGCGTCGTTTTTTGTCGAACAAAAGTGTCTGAATTGTGAATGAAAGCCCTTACATAAAGTCGATACGTCTAGTATAATCAACGGTGTAATCGGTTACACAACGTGTGTGACGGAATACGCCGATAGGGGATCGGCTACATAAGCACGGAAAAGGGGAATGACAGATGATCACATTTTTTGTCGCACTTGCACTTTTGTTGGTCGGGTATGTAGTGTACGGTCGATACGTCGAGAAGACGTTCGGCATCAAGGAAGAACGGACGACGCCTGCCTACGCGTCACAGGACGGCATTGACTACGTGCCGATGGGGAAAAAACGGAACTCGATGATTCAACTGCTCAACATCGCCGGAGTCGGTCCGATTTTCGGTCCGATCATGGGAGCGCTCTACGGACCGGTCGCGTTTCTGTGGATCGTCTTCGGGTCAATCTTTGCCGGGGCGGTACACGACTATTTGACAGGTATGATCTCGCTTCGGAATAACGGGGCGCATTTGCCGCAGCTCGCCGAGAAGTTCCTCGGCCGGTCGCTCCGTCATATCGTCAACGGGTTTGCCCTGTTGCTTCTATTGCTTGTCGGGACGGTATTCGTCACGTCGCCGAGTAACATGATCAACAACTTGTTCGATGGGAACGCCTCGAGACTCACGCTCGTCATCTTCGGTGTGTTCGCGTACTACATTTTGGCGACGCTGCTTCCGGTCGATAAAATCATCGGACGGATCTATCCGCTGTTCGGGGCCCTCCTCGTCGTCAGTGCGGTCGGAATTGCGATCAGCCTGTTCGCAAAAGGCTATCAGATTCCAGAGATGACTTTAACGAACATGCATCCGGACGGCTTGCCGATTTGGCCGCTCCTGTTCTTCACCATCTCGTGTGGGGCACTCTCCGGCTTCCATGCGACCCAGTCGCCGATCATCTCACGGACGACGATGAAAGAAAGTAACGGTCGTTCGATCTTTTACGGCATGATGATCGCCGAGGCGGTCATCGCCATGATCTGGGCCGGGGCTGCGATGGCGATTTTTGAGCCGGGTGAACTCCTCGGACTCATCAACACCGGGACACCGGCACTCGTCGTCCAGGAAGTGGCGACACTCATGCTCGGTAGCATCGGTGGAACGCTCGCAATTCTCGGGGTCATCGTCTTGCCGATCACATCAGGGGACACGGCGTTCCGCAGTGCCCGGATGATTATCGCCGACTATTTGAAGATTGCACAGAAGAAGTTCTCGTCACGCCTTTGGATCGCACTTCCGCTCTTTGCGATGTCATTCGTCTTGACGAAAATGGACTTCCGCATGCTTTGGCAATACTTCAACTGGGCGAACCAGACGACGGCGGTCATCGCACTCTTCGTCGGGGCGATGTACCTCTACATTAAAAAGCGGAACCACTATATCGCACTCGTCCCGGGGACGTTCATGTTATATGCGGTCTGGTTCTATATTTTGACGGCGCCGATCGGATTCAAGATGGACGGCTATATTCCGTATCTCGTCGCCACGCTCGGCACGATTACGCTCCTCGTCTTGTTCCACAAGCGAGCGAAGGCGATGCGGGCCGCACAAATGGAATGTGATCTTCCGGAAAAAGACGTCGCCTGACGAAAAACATGGGTCCATTTTGGTCCCATGTTTTTGTTTGCGTTCAAATCGGGAAGTGTCCATACTAGAAGGACAAAGAACGAAAGGTGGGAGCAAATGGAACAAGAAAAACTAAAAGAGATGCTCCATGCCGACACGCTCGGAGAAGAAATCGCGAGCGCCATCACGCACGGCTTAGGAGTCATTTTCAGTATCGTCGCCCTCGTCCTGCTCGTCTTGAGTGCGACGGAGAGCGGAAGTACGTGGAACGTGACGGCGGTCAGTGTGTTCGGGGCGTCGATGATTCTGCTCTACCTTTTCTCGACCCTCATGCACGCGATCCCGCACCCGCCCGCTAAACGGGTGTTACAAGTGTTCGACCACGCGGGGATTTACTTACTGATTGCAGGAAGTTACACGCCGTTCGCGCTCGTGACGTTGCACGGGACGCTCGGATGGACACTGTTCGGGATCGTCTGGGGGGTCGCCATCCTCGGGATTGTCTGGAAGCTGTTTGCGACCGGGAAATACATGTGGATCTCGAACATGACGTATCTGGCGCTCGGATGGATGTGCATCATCGCCATCCGCCCTCTTTACGAGTCGCTCGGTCACCAGGGGTTCATGCTGCTCTTGGCCGGCGGTTTGGCGTACTCGATTGGAATCGTTTTTTACGTGTGGCAAAAACTCCCGTTCAACCATGCCATTTGGCACTTGTTCGTCCTCGCGGGGAGCGTGTTCATCTTCCTCAGTATTTTGTTTTACGTGGCACCGAGCACGAGTCTATAAGACGGACGTCCAGACGGGCGTCTGTCTTTTTTAAAACATAGAAAAGAAACTGTTGGAAACGGTTACAAAAATACAGACGAAACGACGTTTGTGTGTCATAATAATTTCAGACATCATCAAGAGATAGATGGGTGTAAAAGTAAGGGGGAACTTCAGATGGAAAAAGTGTTGCGCGATGGATTTATTTACATGTCACAAAACAAAACACTCAATAATTTGGCGAAGAAATACGGCCTACGATTTGGTGCATCACGCTTTGTAGCAGGGGAAGATTTTAAAGCGTCGGTCCCGACGATTCGTGAACTGAACGCGAAAGGGCTCTCGGTCACAGTCGACCACCTAGGGGAATTCATCAAGACGGTCGAGGAAGCAAACGAGAACCGGGATGAGATTATTCGTGCCATTGAAATTATGGCAGAAGAACAATTGGACGCTTATATGTCGCTCAAATTGACGTCGCTCGGATTCGATATCTCCGACGAGTTGATCGAGGAAAACATGCGTCAGATTTTGACGGTCGCCAAAGAAGTCGGTGTCTTCGTCGCCATCGATATGGAGGACGAGCCGCGCTGTGAGAAGACGCTCGAATTGTTCAAGAAGCTGAAGGCTGAGTTCGACGGACTGGGGACGGTCATCCAGTCGTACTTGTATCGTTCAGAGGACGACATCAACCATCTCGCCCCCCTTCATCCGAACCTTCGCATCGTGAAGGGTGCGTATAAAGAGCCGGCGACGGTCGCCTTCCCGGAAAAAGAAGACGTCGACCACAATTATTTAAAACTCGTCAAACTCCATCTTGCGAACGGAAACTATGCATCCATCGCGACACACGATGACCATATGATCGATGCCATCATCGAGCACGTCAAGGAGCAGGATATCCCGCTCGACCAGTTCGAGTTCCAGATGTTATACGGTATTCGTGTCGAGCGTCAACTCGAGCTCGTCCGCCAAGGATACAAGGTCCGTGTCTACGTGCCATACGGTCGTGACTGGTACGGCTACTTCATGCGCCGTCTCGCGGAACGACCGGCGAACGTGGCGTTCGTCTTAAAAGGCATGGTGAAAAAATAACAACAGGCACGAGCGCTCCGGATCGGAGTGTCTCGTGCCTTTTTATTTGATGACTTCAACTTTCTTCGCTTTCCCTTGGGCCGGGTCGCTCTCGAGCACCGGACCGTCGAGCCAGACGTTGACCTCGAGCGGACTGTGGAAGCGCCCGGGGTCGTCAATGTCGGACAAGTCGACCCAGATGCGCCCCTCTTCCAAGTCGTTGACCAGGATGCGATTTGCCGCGCGGTCCACATCGATGATCTCGCCGTGGCGGTCGACGGTCCCATATTCAGCATCGCCGAGACATCCAAACAGAAACGTGAGGATCAAAAGGGAAGTCAGCGTGAAGAACAGTTTTTTCAATGGCCTCATCTCCTTTCGCACCACTACCGGTTCAAAAAGACAGCACCTTACTGGAAAAGGCGCTGTCCGTTCATCAACCGTTGACGATGATTCCGCCATTGACGTGAAGCACTTGTCCGCTCACGTACGTCGAGTCGTCACTGGCGAGATACACATAGGCCGGGGCGAGCTCGGCTGGTTGTCCCGGACGCTTCATCCCGACACTCGTGCCGAACTTGTCGACTTTTTCCGCATCGAACGTCGAAGGGATGAGCGGTGTCCAAATCGGACCCGGGGCGACGCCGTTGACACGGATCCGTTGGTCGACCAGGTTTTTGGCGAGTGAACGGGTGAATGCGGTGATTGCGCCTTTCGTCGAGGCGTAATCAATCAGTTGCTCATGACCTTCGTATGCGGTGATGGACGTGGTGTTGATGATACTCGAGCCTTCTTTTAAGTATGGAAGGGCGGCTTTTGTTAAGTAAAACATACTGAAGATGTTCGTTTGGAACGTGCGTGCGAGCTGCTCATCCGAAATGTCGAGGAGCGACTCTTGCGGATGTTGTTCGGCGGCATTGTTGACGAGGATGTCTAAATGACCGAACGTCTCGAGCGTTTCTTCGACGACCTGCTGACAAAACGCGGCTTCACCGAGGTCGCCCTGCATCAAGAGACATGCCTGTCCCAGCTCTTCGATCCGCTCTTTCGTCGCCTCGGCATCTTCGAGTTCGTTCTGGTCTTTATAGACGATGACCGAGTTCGCCCCTTCATGAGCGAAAAAGATGGCAACCGACTTTCCGATCCCGGAGTCACCGCCTGTTATGATGGCGACTTTATCTTTTAACTTGTCACTTCCTTTATAGTCCTCACGTTCATAAATCGGGAGCGGCTCCATTCTCGAATCGATTCCGGGTTGATGGACCTGCTTTTGTCCGTCCTTATGGAATGACTCAAAATCTTGGCGGTTGCCGACTGTGTTTAAACGATTTTCACGCATACAAGAAATCCCCCTCCTATAAATATGACTCTTTCACTCTTTACCACTCAGCTACGAATTTAATCGCAAATTCAAGATTTGGAACGAATTTGACAAAAGCAAGCTTGCGAATGAATGTTCATTCATTTATGATAGAAGAGTAAACACGATGGTGATTGCGATTTTTTTTACGCGTGAAATGAATCACTATTCATTCTCATTTTAGGGGGGAACACTATGACGAGTCACATCGAACAATCAACCGACCTCCGTTTGACGAACTCAATTCGTTTTGCGGTCGTCATCGGTTCAGGAGTAATGGGGGCGGGGATTGCGGCTCACTTAGCGAACGCGGGGATTCGTTCGCTCATGCTCGACATCGTACCACGGGAATTGACAGCAAAAGAAGAAGCGAAAGGGCTGACGCTTGAGTCGCCGCAAGTGCGTAATCGCATCGCTTCGGAGAACCGTCAGAAGCTATTGAAGCAAAACCCGGCACCACTCGCGACACCGGATCATCTCAACTTCATCGAGGTTGGAAACTTAGAGGACGATTTGGAACGCTTGAAAGAAGCGGACTGGGTCATCGAGGTCGTCGTCGAGCGCCTCGACGTGAAGCAACAGCTATTTGAAAAGATTGCACCTTACATCCGTGAAGATGCGATCCTCAGTTCGAACACGTCAGGGATCTCCATCGAAGCGATGGCAAGTGCCCTTCCGGAAGGATTGAAATCACGCTTCCTCGGGACGCACTTCTTTAACCCACCGCGCTACTTGAAGTTGCTCGAACTCATCCCGACGGAGAAGACAGCACGGCCGGTCATCGACTTCATGTCACGCTTTGCGGAAGACCGTCTCGGGAAAGGTGTCGTCGAAGCAAAAGACACGCCAAACTTCATCGGGAACCGCATCGGGACATACGGGCTCCTCGTCACGTTCGAAGAGATGCTCAAGCAAAACGCGTCAATCGGAGAGATGGATTCGATCACAGGTCCACTCATCGGTCGTCCAAAATCAGCGACGTTCCGTACACTCGACGTCGTCGGAATCGACACGTTCGTCCACGTGGCGGGTAACGTCTACGAGACGCTCGAGTCAGGAGAAGAGAAGGATACGTTCGACGTCCCTTCAGAAATGAAACAACTCGTCGAAAAAGGCTGGATCGGACAAAAGGCCGGTCAAGGCTTCTATAAGAAAGAAGGAAAGGTCATTCAGGAATTGAATCTTCAGACGTTCGAATACGAACAATTGAAAGCGATTACAGGTCCTGAACTCGATCAAATCAAGTCACTTCCGGGTTCAAAAGCGAAGTTGAAAGGTGCCATCTTGAACAAAGGGCGCGTCGGACAACTGCTTTGGCCGATCACGGCGAAGACGCTCGCTTACTCGGCACGTCTCACTGGTGAGATTGCAGACACAATCGTCGCCATCGACGATGCGATGAAGTGGGGCTTCGGCTGGAAATTCGGACCGTTCGAGATGTGGGATGCCCTCGGTGTTACAAAATCAGTCGAGCGCATGAAAGCGGAAGGCTATGATGTCCCGGCATGGATCGATGAGATGCTTGCTGCAGGCAACACGTCATTCTACAAGGGAGACCAGTATTACGATCAAGCGTCTGGGACGTACGTCGAGAAGACCGTCAACCCGAAAGAATTGAAACTTAAGCCGCTCGCGAAATCAAACGGCATCATCCTGGAGAACGGTGGCGCTCGCCTCGTTGATATCGGAGATGACGTTGTCGCACTCGAATTCACGTCACCGAACAACGCAATCGGCGTTGACATCATGCAGATGATCGAGCAGTCGATCGACCGTGTCGAGCAGGACTTCAAAGGAATGGTCCTCGCGAACGACGGTAAAAACTTCTGTGTCGGAGCCAACCTGGCGATGATGCTCATGGAAGCTGAAGACGAAAACTGGTATGAGCTCGACTGGATCATCAACAAGTTCCAACAAGTCGTTCAAAAGATTCGCTACTCGGGTCGCCCGGTCGTCGCAGCTCCATACGGCATGACACTCGGTGGCGGAACGGAAATCAGCTTGCCGGCAGCACGTATGCAGGCGGCGCTTGAGACGTACATGGGACTCGTCGAAGTCGGTGTCGGTCTCATCCCGGGTGGAGGCGGAAACGTCAACACGTACCGTCGTCTCCTTGAACAGACACCAAAATCGATGCAAAACATCGAGAAGGCAGCGCAGCAGACGTTCGAGAACATCGCGATGGCGAAAGTATCGAAATCAGCATATGACGCCAAGACGCTCGGATTCCACCGTGCGGTCGACGGCATCTCGATGAACCGTGACCATTTGACGTTCGATGCGAAACAGACGGTTCTTTCACTGGCGGACGGCTACACGGCACCGGTACGTGAGAAGATCCCGGTTGTCGGTCAAACAGGGAAAGCAACGCTCGAACTTGCGGCGTACGAGATGTTCTACGGTGGTTACATTTCAGAGCACGACTTGAAGATTGCGAAGAAACTCGCGCACGTCATCAGTGGTGGCGATTTGGCATACGGCACGCTCGTCGACGAGCAATACCTCCTCGATATCGAGCGTGAAGCGTTCTTGAGCCTCATCGGAGAGCCGAAATCGCAACAACGGATGCAGCACATGCTCGTGAAAGGCAAACCACTACGGAACTGATAAAGGGGGATTATACAGATGAGGGAAGCAGTCATCGTAGCCGGCGCACGGACGCCGGTCGGAAAAGCAAAGCGCGGTTCATTCCGTAACGTTCGTTCGGACGAACTCGCTGGATATGCCATCAAGGCGACGCTTGAGCGTTCAGGATATACAGGCCCGATTGATGACGTCATCATGGGATGTGCGATGCCGGAAGCAGAACAGGGAATGAACATCGCTCGCTATGCGGCGGTCCGGGGGGGACTGTCGCACGAAGTACCAGCGATCACGATCAACCGTTACTGCTCGTCAGGTCTTCAAGCGATTGCAGACGCGGCGGCAAAAATCATGATTGGACAAGCGACGGCCATCGTCGCAGGTGGAATGGAATCGATGAGTCTTGTCCCGATGGGCGGTCACGTCATCCGTCCAAACCCGACGATCATGGAGACGGCACCGGAGTACTACATGAGCATGGGGCATACGGCAGAACGGGTCGCGGCAGAATACAACATCTCCCGTGAAGACCAGGACGCTTTCGCCATCAACAGTCACCAAAAGGCAGCCGCTGCGATTGCAGGAGGCAAGTTCGAAGAAGAAATCGTCCCGGTGACGGTCGTCGAACATGTCCTCGGAGAAGACGGTAAAGTCGCGGAAGTCGAGAAAGTCGTCAAACACGACGAAGGCGTACGGGCCGATTCGACAATCGAAGCACTCGGTAAGCTCCGCCCAGCCTTCAAAATCAAAGGTTCTGTCACAGCAGGGAACGCATCACAAGTGTCAGACGGGGCGGCAGCCGTCCTCGTCATGGACCGCGAAGAAGCAGAACGTCAAGGATTGCAGCCGATGGCGAAGTTCCTCTCGTTCGCAGTCGGTGGTGTCCGTCCGGAAGTGATGGGGATCGGTCCGGTCGTTGCCATTCCGAAAGCGCTCGAAATGGCAGGCGTCAAGCTGGAAGAAGTCGGCTTGTTCGAGTTGAACGAAGCGTTCGCAAGTCAATCACTCGGGGTCATCCGTGAACTCGGAATCGACCCGGCCAAAGTCAACGTGAACGGTGGCGCCATCGCCCTCGGTCACCCGCTCGGATGTACGGGAGCAAAACTTTCAGTCTCGATCTTGCATGAGATGAAACGACGCAATGAAAAATATGGTGTTGTGACGATGTGTATCGGCGGCGGAATGGGTGCGGCTGGTGTCTTCGAATTACTATAAGGGGGAATCGGATATGGAACGTACAGAACACGAATTGATTAAAGGCGGTAGCTTTGTCATTGACTCACTCGACGCGGAGCGTCTCTTCACACCGGAGGACTTCTCTGATGAGCATAAAATGATCGGGGACACGACGGCAGGGTTCGTCGATGACCGTGTCATGCCGGTCCTCGGTCGCATCGAGAAACACGAGTTCGACCTTTCTGTCGAATTGTTGAAAGAAGCAGGGGAGCTCGGTCTTCTCGGCGCGGATGTGCCGGAAGAGTACGGTGGCTACCAGCTCGACAAGATTTCTTCTTCAATCATCACGGAGCGTTTCGCGAAAGCTCGTTCATTCGCACTCAGCTACGGTGCCCACGTCGGGATTGGGACACTTCCAATCGTCTTCTTCGGGACAGAAGAGCAAAAGCATAAATACTTGCCAAAACTCGCGACAGGCGAATGGATCGCGGCTTACGCGCTCACAGAGCCAGGCTCAGGTTCAGACGCACTCGGTGCAAAAACGACGGCTGTCTTGAACGAAGCGGGTACACACTACGTGTTGAACGGTGAGAAACAATGGATCACAAACGCCGGCTTCGCGAACGTCTTCGTCGTCTACGCGAAGATCGACGGCGACAAGTTCAGTGCCTTCATCGTCGAGCGTGACTTCAAAGGCGTTTCAACTGGCGCAGAAGAGCAGAAGATGGGAATCAAGGGATCGTCGACACGTACGCTCATCCTTGAGGACGTCGAAGTTCCTGTCGACAACCTCCTTGGAGAAGTCGGTAAAGGTCACGTCATCGCCTTCAACATCTTGAACGTCGGTCGTTACAAACTTGCAGTCGGTGCGGTCGGTTCATCAAAACGTGCATTCGACCTCGCTGTACAATATGCGAACGAGCGTAAACAGTTTAAGACGCCGATCAGCCAGTTCCCGCTTATCCAGGAAAAACTCGCGACGATGGCAGCGAACATCTATGCGATGGAAAGCTCGGTCTACCGTACAGGCGGCTTGTTCCAAGACAGCCTCGATGCACTCGGTGACGAGAACATGCGCGACGGCTCAAAAGTCGCACAAGCAATCGCAGAATACGCGATCGAATGCTCACTCAACAAAGTCTTCGCTTCAGAAACATTCGACTATGTCGTCGACGAAGCGGTTCAAATTCACGGTGGGTACGGCTTCATGGCAGAGTATGAAGTTGAGAACCTCTACCGTGACTCACGGATCAACCGGATCTTCGAAGGAACGAACGAAATCAACCGTTTGATCGTACCGGGTACGCTCCTCAAGAAAGCGATGAAAGGCGAGTTGCCGCTCCTCGCAGAAGCACAGAAGCTCCAAAAAGAGCTTATGAGCTACATGCCACAAGAGCTCGACGGCTCACCACTCGCTCGCGAGAAGATGCTTCTTTCGAACATGAAGAAGATCAACTTGATGGTCGCAGGTACGGCTGTCCAGAAGTATCAGCAAGACCTTCAAAACGAACAAGAGATCTTGTCGAAGATTGCCGACATGATCAGTGCCATCTATGCGCTTGAGGCGGCCATCGCCCGTACAGACAAAGCGATCGCGCGCACAGGCGAAGAGAAGAACACGCTCAAAGTCCGCTACACAGAAATCTTTGCGGAACAAGTGTTCAAACAAGTCGAACTCATGGCGAAAGAAGTGTTGTACGCCGCTTCGTCTGGCGACGAGCAGCGCATGCTCCTTTCAGCGATGAAGAAATTCAGCCGCTACCAGCCGATCAACGTCATCGGGACGAAACGCGAAGTCGCAGCGAGCCTCATCAAAGCAAACAAATTTATCGTGTAACACCAACACCTTTCAACAGGAGGGACCGGGACGCCGGTTCCTCTTTTTGGTCGTGAAGACAAACGTCTCCTTTCACATCCGGGAGGAAACCCGTACACTGAAAAGGAGATGGCCATGAAAGGGGAAATGGAAGTTGAGACGAGATGCACTACTGGAACGGATGGAACGGATCGGGGAATCGGTCGCAACTCATGAAGGGGCGCTTATGTTGCTCGCACTCGGGTCGATTGGGCTCGAGACGGAACGATTGGATGACTATTCGGACCTCGATTTCTTTTTGATCGTGGAGGATGGACAGAAGGCGCGCTACATCGATCAATTGGACTGGCTCGCAGTCGAACCGATCGCGTATCAATTCCAAAACACGAAAGATGGACATAAGGTGATGTACACGGATGGGATTTACGCCGAGTTCGCGGTCTTTGAAGTCCACGAGCTGACGTCGATCGCCTACACGCCGGGACGTATCATCTGGCGCCGGGATGAAGCGCTTGAGCCGTTCGCGACACCAGACGTCGTGACGGAACCGGTCGATGTGACTTACAGTTATGAAGAAGCCTTGACGAACCTTTATGTCGGGCTGCTCCGTGAACATCGCGGGGAACGACTGGCCGGTTTCGAGCTCATTCAAGTAGCGGCCGTTCATCATGTGTTGAAGGCGGCAGGAGAGCCTGGCGATCCGTTCAATCCGATGCGGCGAGCGGAAACGAGACATCCCGATTTGGTTGCTTTGTTAGAGCAAGGGGTATTGGGATATGGCCGGTCCATCGAATCAGCCGAGGTCCTCTTCCGGTATATTGAATCGAAGCATCCGGTGAACGGAATGTTGAAGCGTGAAATCGAGCGCTTGCTTGAAGCGTGAATTCGCGCTGACAAGTATGCTACATTGACAACAGAGGTGATGAGAACATGTTGACAGTTTACGGTTATCCACCGTGCAGTACGTGTAAGAAAGCAGAGAAATGGCTGAAGGAGCAAGGAATCGACTATACATATGTCCATATCGTCGAGTCGACTCCGTCAAAAGAAGAACTCGCCAAACTTTGGGAACAGTCCGGCCAACCGCTGAAGAAATTCTTTAACACGAGCGGGCAAGTGTACCGGAACGAAGGGATCAAAGATAAGCTGCCCAATCTGTCAGAAGACGAACAACTCGAACTATTATCGAGCAATGGTATGCTTTTGAAGCGTCCAATCGTCTCAAACGGCGAAAAAACGACCGTCGGTTTTTCAGAAAAGTCCTTTACGGAAGTTTGGGGCGAAGTGCTATAATACAGGTGTGAGTCTAATTTATTTGAGGGGGAAGTTACGATGAGCAAAGTACCAGCTAATTTACGTTATTCAAAAGAACACGAATGGGTGGAAGTAAACGGGACGAAAGCCCGCATCGGCATCACAGATTTCGCACAAAGCGAACTAGGGGATATCGTATTTGTGGAACTTCCTGAAGTGGACGGTACGATTTTGCTCGACGAGCCGTTTGGTTCGGTCGAATCGGTCAAAACGGTATCAGAACTCTATGCACCGGTATCCGGTCGCATTACAGCGGTGAACGAGGATCTTGCTGATTCTCCGGAACTCGTCAACGAGTCACCGTTTGAGAACGCTTGGATGGTTGAAGTCGAGTTGACAGAAGAGTCGGACCTCGACAAGCTCATGACAGCGGAAGAATACGAAGCGATGATTCAAGGGTAAACCCCGTGCCGGTCTCATTCATGAGACCGGTTTTTGTATGCCGAAACACATGTTTTGAACAGGGATGATCCGCCCTTTATAATAGAGCGAGAGGTGATAATAGTGATTACAGACGGTTTGTTATATATATACGCTCCAATGTGTGGTACATGCGCTGTGGCGGAAAAAATGTTGACGGTTGTCGAGGCGGTCGACCCGGAAATTCAGATTGAAAAACGGGACGCAAACTATATTCCAAAAGAGCTTGAAGCTTATCAGGTGATGAGTGTCCCGGCGCTCTTGAAGCTTGAAAATGGCGAAGTTCGGGACCGGCTCTATGCCTTCCAAAATGTGCAGCACGTGCTGACATTCGTCAAATAAAGTCGAAACATTAGAATAATCAGAAAATTTTAAATAATCAGTTGACACAGAAAGTTCACGAATGGTATATTCATTACAACATCTTACTTGAACACAATATAGGACGAGATTTTCCCGTCAGCAAGACGTTTTAGCGAAGCCGATGACTAAAATTATACGACGATCCGTCACCCTTCCCTTCGATTGTCCCCCAAAAAAATCAAGCGAAGGAAGACGAGCTGTATAAATGCAACGGTGCATGCTAGGACCGAGTGGTGACTGGCGAAAGTCCCCCATATCAGGGTGTAAATCTTGAACGGGCAAAAGATTTTCATCTATGGGCTGTCCTTCCCGTGACTCAAGGTGCTACGTTCTGTGTCGTCCTCGGACGGCACCTTTTTTTATTTTTTTGAAAAAAGGGTTTGACAGCGAAAAAAGCTGTCGCTATGATAAAGCTAATCGAATACACAACACTCTTATCAAGAGAGGCTGAGGGACTGGCCCTATGACGCCCGGCAACCGCGGATGATTCCGAAATGGTGCTAATTCCAGCAAGGTGAAAGCCTTGAAAGATGAGAGCAATCGTTGACCGTACCGATAAAGTGCGCACGTTTGCTCAAACGTGCGCGCTTTTTTTGTTGTCAGGAGGGAAAGAAATTGATTCAATTACGAAACGTCGCCAAATGGTTCGATACGAAGAATGGTCGAGTCCAGGCGGTCGATGATGTGTCACTGACGATTGATCGGGGCGAAATTTTTGGAATAATCGGATATTCAGGAGCAGGGAAGTCTACGCTCATCCGACTCCTCAACCGTCTCGAGTCACCGTCAAGCGGGGAAATCGAGGTCGCAGGCAGCGAACTCACGAAACTCACCCCGAAGGAGCTGCGGGGGGTTCGGAAGAACGTCTCGATGGTGTTCCAGCATTTTAACTTGTTATGGTCACGCACGGTCGCTGAAAACATCAGCTTCCCGCTCGAACTCATCGGAGTTCCGGCAAGCGAACGCAAACGTCGTGTCCAAGAACTTGTCGAACTCGTCGGCTTGGCCGGACGGGAAGACAGCTATCCGTCGCAATTGTCAGGCGGACAAAAGCAGCGAGTCGGGATCGCCCGTGCGCTCGCTACGAATCCGGATGTACTCCTCTGTGACGAGGCGACGAGCGCACTCGACCCGAAGACGACCGATTCGATTCTCGAACTACTCGTCAGCATCAATAAAAAATTAGGTCTGACGATTGTCCTGATCACCCACGAGATGCACGTCATCCAAAAGATCTGTCACCGGGTCGCGGTCATGGAGGCGGGGAAAGTCGTCGAGACCGGTCAAGTGGCCGACGTGTTCCAACATCCGGAACAACCGATCACAAAAGAGTTCGTCAAACAAATCGGTGCGGTCGAAGACTTGTCACTCACGTTCGAGCATTTGAAAGAGCGCTATCCGACCGGACGAATCGTCAAGCTCAAGTTCTTGAACGAGACGGCCGAACAACCGATTCTGTCGGACGTGTTAAAACAGCACGAGATTGGCTTCAACATCATCGGCGGAAACGTGACACAGTCACAAGTCGGTGCCCTCGGGACACTCTTTATCCAATTGCTCGGAGAAAAAGTGGAGATCGAGCGAGCGGTCGATTCGCTTCGTTCACAGTCGGTAGAAGTGGAGGTGGAAAGCGATGTTTCCTAACGTAGATTGGCAGGTCATGATGGAACAGACGTGGGAGACGCTTTACATGACGCTTGTCGCAGGTGCAGCGACATTCGTGCTCGGACTCGCGCTCGGCTTAATTCTTTACATTACGAACGAGTCGCTCTTACTGAAGAATCGTCCGGTTTATGTGCTCGTCAGCGCAATCGTCAACGTGTTTCGATCGATCCCGTTCATCATTTTGATCATCCTGCTCATTCCGTTCACGCTGTTCTTGCTCGATACGATGCTCGGTTCGACCGCGGCACTCCCGGCCCTCATCATCGGGGCGGCACCGTTTTACGCCCGGATGGTCGAACTCGCGCTTCGTGAAGTCGACCGCGGGGTCATCGAGGCGGCTGAGTCGATGGGCGCAACGAAATGGCAAATCATTTATAAAGTGTTGATTCCTGAGGCACTTCCGGCCATCGTCTCGGGGATTACGGTCACGATTGTCGCAATCGTCGGTTACACGGCCATGGCCGGAGTCGTCGGCGGCGGCGGTCTTGGGAACCTGGCATTCCTTGAAGGGTTCCAGCGCTCGCAAAACGATGTGACGTTCGTCGCGACCGTATTGATCTTACTCATCGTCTTCGTCGTTCAATTCATCGGCGACAGACTGGTCACAAAAATCGATAAGCGTTCCGCTTAAAGACATATAAAAAAATTTGGAGGGGTTTTATTATGAAAACTTGGAAGACAGTACTCGGATTGACAGCATTATCAGCATTCACGGTTCTTGCGGCTTGCGGCGGGGAAGATGCGCAAACAGGGGCAGGCGACGACAAAACACTCGTCGTTGGGGCATCGAACGTTCCCCACGCAGAGATCTTGGAACATGTGAAAGACGAATACGAAGCAAAGGGCTACAAACTCGAAATCAAAAAGTTCCAGGACTACGTGCTTCCGAACAAGACACTCGCGAGCGGCGAGCTTGACGCGAACTATTTCCAGCACGAGCCATACCTCAAATCACAAATGGCTGAAAACAAGGACTACAAGTTTGCGTCTGCAGGCGGTGTCCACATCGAGCCGATCGGCGTGTATTCAAAAGATTACAAGGCACTCGATGAGCTCCCGGAAGGTGCAGAAATCATCATGAGCTCTTCGGTCGCAGACCACGGTCGTATCCTTACGATGCTTCAATCAGAAGGCTTGATCACGCTTGCTGACGGCAAGACGGTAGACGCGACGGTATCTGACATCGTCGACAACCCGAAAAACTTGAAGTTCAAGACGGACGTCGAAGCAGCGCTTCTTCCACAAGCGTTCAATAATGGTGAAGGGGATGCGGTCCTCATCAACACGAACTATGCGATCGATGCAGGCCTCAATCCGCTTGAAGACGCGATCGCACTCGAAGGCGAAGATTCACCATACGTCAACTTGATCGTCACTCGTGAAGGGGACGAAAGTGATGAGCGTGTCAAAGCGCTTCTCGAGGTACTGACGTCTGAAGAGACGCAACAATGGATTTTGGATGAGTACAAAGGTGCAGTCGTACCGGTCAAATAATCGAAATGTGAGCAGAGGTTCGGGGGAGTCCCCGGGCCTCTTCTTTTTATAGTCTTCCTATATAAAAAGAAGTACACTACATATATGTAGAAAAAGGGGGGATTTGGATGAAACTACGACATATTCATCCACTGACATGGGGGATTTTATTCGGCACGTTTCTGGCACGGATGGCAACGTTTTTTGTCATGCCGTTTTTTGCGATTTATTTGGCCACACTCGGCTTTTCCGCAAGTGTGATCGGGACAATCTTTGCCGTGATGGCACTTTCGAGTCTGTTCATGAGTTTCTTCGGGGGGATGCTGTCTGACCGGTACGGACGAAAACAGTTGATGCTGCTCGGCATTATAAGTTTTGCGGTGACGTTTGCGGGGCTCGCGCTCGCCAGCGAGCTGCTCTGGTTTTACATCCTTTCGGCTTTGATGGGAATATCCAAGTCGTTTTTAGAGCCGGCGTCCCGTGCGCTGATCAGTGACACGACCCGGGCGGATGAACGCGTCATCGTCTACAACATCCGCTATTTCATCATCAACCTCGCTGCGGCGTTCGGTCCGCTGCTTGCTGTCGCCTTGTCCATGACGGGCGTGAAGAATGCATTTTTCATCGTGACCGTCTCTTACGTGTTGTATGGCATCGTCATGGCTCTGTTATTCCACCGTTATCCGGTTGAAGAGAGTGGGGAAGTGAAGGCGCGTCCAAAGCTGACCGAGACGTTCCGCGTCTTGCGTGAGGACCGGACGTTCCGGTATGTCATCATCGGGATGATTTTTGCCATTATCGGTTATAGCCAAATCAACTCGACGCTGCCCCAATTCATCGCATTCAATGATGGATTCACGGACGGGTCACGACTATTCGCTTATTTGTTAACGACGAACGCCGTCACGGTCCTGATTGTTCAATATCCAATCATGCGGTTTGGGATTCGTGTTTCGCCGATCCGGTCGTTGTTCTTTGGGATCTCGACACTTTCGATTGGATTGTTACTCATCGGTCTTGCGACGATGGAGTGGGTGTTGTTCGTGGCCATGTTCATTTTTACAGTCGGAGAGGTATTCATGTTTACGATGACCGATGTTTTGACGGATGACTTGGCACCAGAACATTTACGGGGAACGTATTTCGGAGCGATGGGATTGACCGCCCTCGGACAATCGGTCGGACCGATTATCGGAGGGGCTCTTCTGGATTGGTTCGGAACCTCGTCACTTCCGGTGTTCGGGAGTCTGGCGCTCTTGACCGGATGCGGTGCCTTCTTCTTCGCGATGGCGATCAAAGAGCGGAAAGCGACCCTTGCACTTGTCGAGGAGACAGCCGGATAATGTCTTGATTTCCTAATGTTATCATTCTCAACATTTAGGATTTTATTGAGAATGAGTTGCGAGTTGAGTCGCTTGAAATAAAAAATTGACTAGATTAAGATTAGAATATATCTAATCTACGCCATTCAATTGGTGAGAAAAAACGGAAGGGGTATCCGAATGTCTAACGTACCACAAATGAAAATTGATGACCTCCGCGTCTCAATCGAAGGAAAAGAGATTGTCAAAGGTCTTAACCTAGAAATTAAAGGTGGCGAAATTCACGCCATCATGGGTCCGAACGGGACTGGTAAATCAACACTCGCATCAGCACTCATGGGTCATCCACTTTATGAGGTCACTGGGGGAAGCGTCGACTTGAACGGCGAAGATGTCCTCGAGATGGAAGTCGACGAGCGCGCACAAGCGGGGATGTTCCTTGCGATGCAATATCCGGCTGAAATCAGTGGTGTTACAAACGCTGACTTCTTACGTTCAGCAATCAACTCACGTCGCGAAGAAGGACAAGAAATTTCACTCATGAAATTCATCCGTGAGCTCGACGCGAAAATGGAACTTCTCGAAATCCCTTCAGAAATGGCACACCGTTACTTAAACGAAGGATTCTCGGGCGGGGAGAAGAAACGTAACGAGATTCTTCAGATGATGATGATCAAACCAAACATCGCAATCTTGGACGAGATTGACTCAGGTCTTGATATCGATGCGCTTAAAGTTGTCGCAAAAGGTGTCAACGACATGCGCTCAGAAGAGTTCGGCTGCTTGATCATCACGCACTATCAGCGTCTCCTCAACTACATCGAACCAGACTTCGTACACATCATGATGGACGGAAAAATCGTCATGTCTGGTGGTAAAGAGCTCGCTCAGCGACTCGAGGCAGAAGGTTACGACTGGGTGAAGCAAGAACTTGGAATGACAGTAGACACAGAAGCGTAAGGAGGCCGTACGATGACCGTACAATTTGAATTGGATGCACAAGCGTTGTCGGCACATGCAGAAGCGCTCGGCGGGCCATCATGGATGGTCAACCGTCGTAAAGAGGCTGCAGAACTTGCGCCGACACTTGCTTTGCCAAAAGTAGAAAAAATCAAAATCGATAAGTGGGACTTCACAAACGGTGATGTCGTGCTCGAACAAAAAGACGGCCTAACGCCTGATATCGACGCGCTTCTCGGAGACCACCGGACAAACGTGCTCGTTGAACGCAACGGTCATGTCGTCTATAACGAATTGGCGATGCCAGAAGGCGTCCTGTTCATGGGCATCAAGGAAGCGATGGAACAACATCCGGAGCTCGTTGAGAAATACTTCATGACAGAAGGCGTACGCATCGATGAAGAGCGTCTTTCGGCGTTGAACGCTGCCCTCACAAACGGTGGTGCGTTCATCTATGTACCGAAAAACACGCAATTGAAAGATCCGCTTCAAGCGATCTTCACGATGGAACAGGCGAATGGCGCCCTCTATCACCACACGATCCTCGTCGCTGACGAAGGCAGTGAAGTGACATATATCGAAAACATCCTCTCTGGTACGAACGAACCGCATACGGTCAACGTCGTGACGGAAGTATTCGCTGGTGAAAACGCGAAAGTCGTCTTCGGCGGTGTCGATCAGCTCGCTGAATCAGCACTCACGTTCATGAACCGTCGTGGTGTCGTCTATGCGAACGGTCGTCTTGATTGGGCGCTCGGTCATATGAACGACGGAAACTCGGTCATTGAGACGAAGACACACCTCGTCGGAGATAACACGTATTCGGATACGAAAGCTGTGACGATCGGACGCGGAGCCCAAAAACAAAACTTCAACATTCGCACGGACCACTTCGGAAAAGCGTCTGAAGGATTCATTTTGATTCACGGTGTTCAAAAAGATGCGGCGACAGCCATCTTCAGCGGAACATCGATGATTCACCACGGTGCATCAAAATCGAACGGTGTCCAAACCGAGCGTGTCTTGATGCTCTCTGAAAAAGCGCGTGGGGATGCCAACCCGATTCTTCTCATCGATGAAGATGATGTTATGGCAGGTCACGCGGCTTCTGTCGGACGTGTCGACGATACACAACTTTACTATTTGATGAGCCGCGGGTTGTCTCGCCAAGAGGCAGAACGATTGATCATCCACGGATTCTTGACGCCGGTCGTCGAAGAACTCGCCATCGATTCGGTTAAAGACCGTCTCCGCGAAGTCATCGAAGGGAAAGTACGATAAGATGATTGACGCCTCGATTCGTGAACAGTTCCCGATTTTACATCAGGACATAAACGGTCATCCGCTCGTCTATCTCGACAGCGCGGCGAGCTCACAGAAGCCGCTCGCTGTCATCGAGGCGATCGAGGACTATTATCGTCGTAACCATTCGAACGTCCACCGGGGTGTCCATACCCTCGGGACGCAAGCGACGGATGCGTATGAAGGCGCCCGTGAACGTGTTCGTGCTTTCATCAACGCGGCCGTGCCGGAAGAGATTATTTTCACGCGCGGAACGACGACGGCGATCAACCTCGTCGCATCGAGTTATGGCGATGCGAATGTCGGGGAAGGCGACGAGATCGTCCTCACACCGATGGAGCACCACGCCAATCTCATCCCGTGGCAACAGCTCGCTAAACGCAAAGGGGCGACCCTTCGTTACGTCGAGCTCACACCGGACGGACGGGTCACGCTCGATGCGGTCAAAGCCGTCTTGTCGGACCGGACGAAGATTGTGGCGATGACACACGTTTCGAACGTGCTCGGTACGATCAATCCGATTGCCGAAGTGACAAAGCTCGCGCATGAAAAAGGAGCGGTCATGGTCGTTGATGCCGCGCAAAGCGCGCCGCATCGCAAATTGGATGTCGAAGCACTCGATTGCGACTTCCTTGCGTTTTCAGGACATAAGATGCTCGGTCCTACGGGAATCGGCGTCTTGTACGGGAAGAAACGCCTCTTGAAAAACATGGAGCCGGTCGAGTTCGGCGGTGAGATGATCGATTATGTCGATTTGTATGAATCGACGTGGAAAGACATCCCGTACCGATTTGAAGCCGGGACACCGATTATCGCAGGTGCGGTCGGATTGGCTGCGGCGATCGACTTTTTAGAAGAGCTCGGTCTTGAGAACATCGAAGCGCATGAACGTGAGCTCGCGTCTTATGCGATCGAACAGATGAAAACGATTGAAGGAATCGAGATTTACGGTCCGGAAGAACGGGTCGGTCTCGTCACGTTCAACTTGAATGACGTCCACGCACACGATCTTGCGACCGTCCTCGACATGCAGGGCATCGCAGTTCGGGCAGGACATCATTGTGCACAGCCGCTCATGCGTCTTTTGAAGCAATCGTCGACGGCACGGGCAAGCTTCTACTTGTACAATACGAAGGAAGAAGTCGACCGTTTCATCGAAGGGTTACGTCAAACGAAGGAGTATTTCAATTATGAGTTTTAATAACCTTGACATGTTGTACCGCCAGGTCATCATGGATCACTATAAAAATCCAAGAAACCGTGGTGTCATCGAAGATGGCGTGACGGTGGACTTGAACAACCCGACGTGTGGGGATTCGCTTCGCCTTCAGCTTCAAGTAGAAGACGATCTGGTGAAGGATGCGAAGTTCGAAGGAGAAGGCTGCTCGATCAGTCTCGCTTCGGCATCGATGATGACTCAAATCGTCAAAGGGAAGACCGTGGAAGAGGCGCTTCAACTCGCCAACATCTTCTCGGAAATGGTTCAAGGAAAAGACTACGACACAGATACGTTCGACCTCGGGGACATCGAGGCACTCTCGGGCGTATCGAAATTCCCGGCTCGGATCAAGTGCGCCACGCTCGCGTGGAAGGCGCTTGAAAAAGGAGTAGACGAGGACGCGTAAGGAGAAGGAGGAGACCGATATGGCAAAGAATATGCCGGAGATTGGCGATTATAAATACGGCTTCCATGATCGGGACGTTTCGATTTTCCGTTCAGGCCGCGGCTTGACAAAAGAAATCGTAGAGACGATCTCGCACATGAAAGAAGAGCCACAATGGATGCTCGACTTCCGTTTGAAGTCACTCGAGCACTTCAACAAAATGGCGATGCCGACATGGGGTGGGGACCTCTCGGCACTCGATTTCGATGAAATCACGTACTATGTAAAACCGTCTGAGAAGACGGAACGTTCGTGGGACGAGGTACCGGAAGAAATCAAACGCACGTTTGACAAGCTCGGGATCCCGGAAGCGGAGCAAAAATACTTGGCTGGTGTCTCGGCTCAGTATGAGTCAGAGGTTGTCTACCACAGTATGCAGGAAGACTTCGAAGCAAAAGGGGTCATCTTCAAAGATACGGATACGGCGCTTAAAGAAGACGAAGGCATCTTCAAAGAGTACTTCGGTAAGTTGATTCCGCCGACGGACAACAAGTTCGCGGCGCTCAACTCGGCGGTTTGGTCAGGTGGCTCATTCATCTACGTACCAAAAGGCGTGAAGCTCGAGCAACCGCTCCAAGCTTACTTCCGCATCAACTCAGAGAACATGGGTCAGTTCGAGCGTACGCTCATCATTGTCGATGAAGGCGCATCGGTCCACTACGTCGAAGGATGTACAGCACCGGTCTATACGACGAACTCACTTCACTCAGCTGTCGTTGAGATCTTCGTCAACAAAGACGCATACTGCCGTTACACGACGATCCAAAACTGGGCGAACAACGTCTACAACCTCGTCACGAAGCGTGCCATCTGTGAAGCGGGCGCGTCGATGGAATGGATCGATGGAAACATCGGTTCGAAGCTGACGATGAAATACCCGGCTGTCATCTTGAAAGGGGAAGGATCGCGCGGTATGACGCTCTCGATCGCCCTCGCAGGAAAAGGACAGCACCAGGACGCAGGAGCGAAAATGACGCACCTCGCGCCGAACACGTCTTCTTCGATCGTTTCGAAGTCGATCTCGAAACAAGGCGGGAAAGTATCGTATCGCGGAATCGTCCACTTCGGACGTAAGGCGAAAGGCGCTCGTTCGAACATCGAGTGTGATACGCTCATCATGGATAACGAGTCGACGTCGGATACGATTCCGTACAACGAAATCCTGAACGACCAAGTGTCGCTCGAGCACGAAGCGAAAGTCTCAAAAGTGTCAGAAGAGCAACTCTTCTACCTCATGAGCCGCGGAATCTCGGAAGAAGAAGCGACAGAAATGATCGTCATGGGCTTCATCGAGCCGTTCACAAAAGAATTGCCGATGGAATATGCGGTCGAAATGAACCGTCTCATCAAGTTCGAGATGGAAGGTTCGATTGGTTAATCAATTCTGAATATGCTTTATAAAAGTGCCGGAAAATCGTAAAGATTTTCCGGCACTTTTATGTGTCGAAGGAAAGAAAATACCAGATCACGGGGAAGCGTAGATGAATCTTCTAGACAATTTCTAGAATATGAGATTATATCGAATTAGGTATACATAAACATTTTTAAGGAAATACATCGATCAGGAGGGAAGCCAGTGTCTATTTACGTAAAAAATGGTCGAAATATCTTAATGGAACAGTATGAAGCATATGTACAGGATCTTCCGATTCAAGTTGAAAGCGAGATGGTAGAGACACGTTATGGCAAGACGCATGTATTGGTAGGAGGACCTCGGAACGGGAAACCGCTCTTTTTGTTTCAAGGGGGAAATTGTATCAATCCGATGACGTTGTCCTGGTTTTTACCTTTGTTCGAGCATTATCGTATCTATGCGCCTGATACAATCGGGCACCCGGGATATAGTGAGGAATCAAGGATCTCCGCGCAGGATGAGAGTTTTGCATTTTGGAGTGAGGACTTGATGAACCATTTCAACGTGAAAGAAAGCTCGTTCGTCGGTCCATCCTATGGCGGCGGGATTATTTTACGTTTAGCTACATATATGCCAGACCGCATTACAAGGGCTGTTCTCGTTTCTCCGGCAGGTATTCGATTAGGTTCAAAATTGAAGATGATTCAGAAAATCCTGATACCGCTCCTATTTTATCGATTGACGAACAAGGAGCGCCATTTAAGAAAATTGACCGATACTATGTCCAACAATGAAATGAAAGAGCGAGACAGACAGATCATCGGACAAATTTTTAAATTCACAAAACTCGAACAGGACATGCCAAAATTGACGACCCGCCAAGAGTTGGTCCATTACAAAGCCCCAATGCTCATCATAGGCGGGACGCAGGACATCTTTTTCCCATCGAGTGTTGTGAAGAGTCAGGCAGAGCAGATTTTCACAGGGCCGTTCACTTTCCTGGAATATGAGATGGGACATTTCCCGTCAGAGGAACAGCTGCGAGAGATTAATGAGGAAATCCAGTCCTTTTTACAGAAACATGTGACAGAGGCTCAACAGGAAAAGATCGAGTGAACCAATATTGAAATACGCCCGAGTAGGGTATGCTAAGTAGGAGAATGTTTTTAGAAAGGAAGGAATCACATGACACGTATTCCACATAAAGATGAGATTGACCCGAAAGACATCACCCGTATCGCCGTCATCGGAGCGGGCTGGGTCGGCGTCAGCTTCGCCTACCAATTGTCGACGGCAGCTCTTTGCGAGGAGCTCGTCCTGATCGACTCGAACCATGCAAAAGCAGAAGGGGAAGCGATGGACCTCAACCACGGCATCTCGTTCGCTCCGACACCGGTCCGAATTTGGGCGGGGGATTATGCAGACTGTAAAGATGCCGACATCGTCGTCATCACGGCAGGGGCGGCTCAAAAGCCGGGGCAGACACGGATGGACCTCGTAGACCAAAATGCAAAAGTTGTCCGTAGCGTCACAGAAGACTTGATGAAGAGTGGCTTCGACGGCATCATCGTCGTCGCGACGAACCCGGTCGATGTGATGGCACATGTGGCGTGGAAGGCTTCGGGTCTCCCGAAACATCGCGTGATCGGGTCGGGTACCGTGCTGGACACGGCACGCCTTCGCTATAAACTCGGTGATTATTTCGAATTGTCATCGCGAAACTGTCACGCCTACTTCATGGGGGAGCACGGGGACACGGGCTTCGTGGCTTGGCATAATGCCCGGATTTACGGGAAGAGCATTGATCAATTGTTAGAAGAGAACGAGCAGTACCGTTTTGAAGATTTGGAAGCCATCTATCAAGATGTTCGGGATGCAGCTTACCAAATCATTGAACATAAAAATGCGGCGTATTATGCGATCGGGGTCGGCCTGCTTCGCATCGTCCGTGCGATTGTGCGTAATGAAAATACCGTCGTGACGATTGGGGCGCACTTGGACGGCGAGTATGGGGCGTCGGACTTACACATCGGGGTACCGGCATTGATTGACCGTACCGGAATTCGTGAGATCATCGAGATCGATTTGACAGAGGAAGAACAACAGAAATTCGACGCCTCGGTCCAGGCGATCAAGGCGGGCATCGAGAAAGTGGAGTCTCCCCGGTAATCCTTAACTACTGCTTAGTCGTTTGAAGGAGGAACGTTCACGATGGTTGCGAAACATTTGATCATTTCTGGAAGAGTACAAGGTGTCGGGTTCCGTTATTTTTCGCAAGAGACGGCCACGCGTTATCACATCAAAGGATGGGTCCGAAACTTGAATGACGGGACGGTGGAGCTTCATGCTGAAGGGGATGCCCGTGATTACGAGACCTTCAAGCAGGCACTTCAAGACGGGAATCGGTTCGTCGGGGTGGAACAAATCGACGAAACCGACGTGACGAGTGAAGGACACCGTACGTTCGACATCCGTTATTAAACGATTCAATCCTCCCTTTGACCAGGGAGGATTTTTGTTACACCTTTTTTTCGAAAAACAGACATTGATTTTTGAGTTGGGGTGGTCAAACAATATGAAGTGTGTATAATGGAATAGACCAAGCGATATATTGTCAGAAAATTTAGTTATTATCTTTTCGTAAAGTTCGTTCGGAATACCAGTATGTGGAGGTAGTTGTATGAAAAAATCGACATTGTTCCCGTTAGCGTTTACGATTTTTGCTTTATTCTTTGGTGCCGGGAACTTGCTGTTTCCACCGCAGCTCGGTGCCATGGCAGGAGAAAATATCGTCCCAGCGATGATTGGATTCGTCATTACGGGTGTCGGTTTACCGCTTATCGCCTTGTTTGCGGTTGCGCGTGTAGGTGGAGGGACTCACCAGATTGCACGTTATATCCCTAAACGTTTAGCCTTACTTTTGACAGGATTAATGTACGTTGCCATCGGACCATTTTTCGGAATTCCGAGAACGGCGGCTGTCACATACGAAATGGCGCTTTTGCCGTTTCTTGATGGTCCTTCGACCGCGACGATTGCCATCAGTTCAACGGTTTTCTTTGGTTTAACATTCTTCTTGACGCTTCGAGCGCAGAAGTTAATTGAAATCATCGGGCGAATCATCACGCCGATTCTTTTATTCTTGCTCGCATCGATCGGCATCACGAACCTTTTGGCGCCACTTGGTGAGCCGGGTACACCAGCGGAAGGGTATGAGACATGGGTTGGTGCCCTCGGACAAGGTTTCCAACAAGGCTATTTGACGATGGACGTTTTCGGTGCCCTCGTCTTTGGCGCGATTGTCCTCGTGACGTTGAAAGCGAACGGCATGAATGACCAAAAAGAAGCCGCCTCATTGCTTCGTTCAGCAGGGATCGTTGCGGTGACCTGTTTGATGCTCGTCTATATCTCACTCGGGTCAATCGGTGCCAACATGACCGGTGCTGAAGGGACGACGAGCGGAGCATCTCTTCTCCAAGCGTTCGCCGGCTCATCATATGGACAATTCGGGATGCTTGCTCTCGGATTGGCTGTCTTCCTCGCCTGTTTGACGACAGCGGTCGGACTCATCTCCGAGTTCTCTCGCTTTATCAGTAACCAGTTCGAGAATCTTAAGTATCATCATGTGGTCATCGCGACAACATTGTTTGGCTTCATGATTTCACTCGTTGGATTGAATACGTTGATTGAAATCGCGGTGCCGCTCCTTACGCTTCTCTATCCGGTCATGATCGCACTCGTGCTCGTATCTGTGACCGAGCGGATCCAGCGCAATCCGAATGTGGCGATGCGAGCGACGATTTACGTCGCACTCGTTCTCTCGCTCTTTGAGACGGTACATGGTATGCAACCATCCGCTGTCACAGCATGGATCACAAACCTGCCATTGGCCGATATGAACCTTGCCTGGTCGGTACCGACGTTGGTCGTCTACCTCGTCACGCTGTTCCTTCCAAAACGTGACACGCAAGAGCCCATCGCACAATCAAGAATCTCTTAACAAGTAGACCGCTCCTTTTTTAAGAAGGGGCGGTCTTTTTTTGTCTTATCGTTTGCCCATTCCTGACGTCAAACAGTAAAATGAAAGGATGAAAAGGAAGTGACAGGTGTTGACGACAAAACAGAAAAAACAATTGGCGATCCTCATGTTGAACATGTTCATCGCCGTAGCGGGGTTCGGGATCATCATTCCGATTATTCCGGATTATTTGAAGTTGATCGGCGAAGGCGGTACGGCTGCCGGTCTCATGATTTCCGTCTTTGCAGGGGCTCAGCTCGTCATGTCTCCGGTAGCCGGTAAATGGGCTGATGTCTATGGACGACGACTCATGATTATTTTAGGATTGATCGGTTTTACCGTGTCGATGGCAGTCTTTTATCTTTCGGACAATTTGTCCGTCCTGCTCGTGTCACGGGCCATCGGTGGAGTCGGTGCTGCTTTGTTGATCCCAGCTATTTTTGCCTATGTCGCGGACATCACGAGTCTTGAGCACCGGGCGAGAGGCAACAGTTACATTTCCGCGGCAATGTCGCTTGGCATTGTCATCGGCCCTGGGATTGGCGGTTTCTTTGCCGATTTCGGAATTAAGACGCCGTTGCTCGTCTCGGCCATCGTCTCGTTCATTGCCGTCATCTCATCTTACTTCTTGTTAAAAGAACCGGACCGGGAACCGTATGTCGTCTCGGACGAACAAGTTTCGTTCCCGCGGCAACTTTTGTCTTCGACAAAGAAACCATTCTTTTTTGTCCTGATCATCAACATGGTCATGGCATTCGGGTTGATGGCATATGAGTCCGTGCTTGGGTTGTATGTGAGCGAAATGTTCCAGGCGACACCGCAACAAATCGCACTGATGGTGACCGGGACTGGTCTGGTCAGTGTGATTGTCCAGTTGTTTGCGGTGGACCGGCTCGTGTCACTCGCAGGAGAAATCAAAGTCGTCCTGCTGTTCATCGGACTTGCCTCGTTCGGCTTCCTATTGTCCTTGTTTGCGGATACGTACAATATCTTCTTTGTCGTGACGCTCGTCATCTTTTTGTCGTCTTCGATTTTACGTCCGGTGTTGAACACGCTCGTCTCCAAAATGGCCGGAAATGAGCAGGGGTTCGCGATGGGGATGAATACGGCTTATATGAGCATCGGCAATATCATCGGACCGACCTTAGCTGGGATTGCCTTTGATTTCGATATGCGATACCCGTTCATCATGGGACTCGTCTTACTGATCGTGACCTATTTCGGGACATGGAGCTGGTCGAGACGGAAGGCATCGATGATCACGGATTCTTGATAGAGGGGGAAATACGATGATTTACGTTGGTGTGACAGGTTGGGGAGACCATGATTTACTTTATACGACACCGGAAGAACGAAAACATAAGTTATCGACCTATGCCGGACATTTTCCGACAGTCGAGGTGGATTCTACTTTTTACGCCATTCAACCCGTGAAGAACTTTGAAAAGTGGAACAATGAAACGCCTGATGCGTTCCAGTTCATTGTGAAAGTTTCCCGGGAAATGAGTGGACACGACCGGGAACCGAAAACGCCGCTGAATGAACTGTTCGAGCGCTACCGGACGTCGGTCGCTCCGTTGAAAGAAGCGGGTAAGCTTCGGGCAGTCCTCGTTCAGTTGCCGCCCTGGTTTGACGTATCGAAGCCGCATCTTGATTATTTGCGTACGATTCGGGAGGAATTGAGAGGCTACGAGGTTGCGATTGAATTTCGAAACCCGACCTGGTTCTCGGAAGCGTTCCGGGACCGGACACTCCGTTTTCTGGCGGAACAGCGGTTCATCAATACGATTTGTGACGAACCACAGACGAAAGAGAGCAGTATTCCGTTCGTTCCGGTCGTCACACACCCGGAAGTGGCAGTCGTACGGCTCCACGGTCGCAATACATCGGGCTGGTTGAAAAAACCGGGGATGACGAGTCAGGAATGGCGGCACGTCCGCTGTTTATATGATTACAGCGAGGACGAGCTGCAACAATTGGCGGAGGCACTACGTGAGATCGACCGCGAGGCGAAGGATGTCTATGTTTATTTCAACAACAACTCGGCTGGGGATGCGGCACCGAATGCGAAACGGTTGATTGAGATCCTTGGTTTGGAATATGAGCTCGCTCCGAGACAAATAAGCCTGTTTTAGAAAGAAGGAATGGCCGTGACCCAATTAACGATATTTCATTACAATGACTTGCATTCAAAGTTCGACCAATGGCCACAGCTCGTCTCTTTTTTAGAGGATCGTCGTACTGCGGACACGCTTTACTTTGATTTGGGTGACCATGCGGACCGGACGCATCCCGCCACCGAGGTGACGCGAGGAAAACTGAACGTTCGTCTGTTGGAATCGCTGCAACCGACGGCCATCACGATCGGGAACAATGAAGGGATCACGTTCCCTCATGACTGGTTGGCAGAACTTTATGAAGAAGCGACATTCCCGGTGTTAGTAGCCAACGTGTACGAAGCGAATGGGGAAAGACCGGACTGGGCGAAAGAAACGCTGATCGTCGAACAAAACGGGGTGACCGTCGGGTTGTTCGGCGTGACAGCCCCTTATGAAGAGTTGTATCCTGCGCTCGGTTGGCAGATTGAGTCTCCGATTGAGGCGGCAGAACGGGCGATCGGGAAACTGTCAGGATGTGATGTTATCATCGCCCTCAGCCATCTCGGTTTTTATGCCGATGAACGCTTGGCGGAGCGTTTCCCGGAAATCGATGTCATTCTCGGGGCACACACCCATCATGTGTTGGACGAAGGGGTCGTGACCAATGGGGTGTTGATTGCCCAGGCCGGCAAGTACGGGCAGTATGTCGGGGAAGTGACCTTGTCGCTTGACGAGACCGGTGTGACTAAAAAAGAGGCACGACTTCATGACCTGACCCACCACACGAAAAGTGAAGCGACCTTACACGTTTTACGGTCAGAGCATGAGGAAGCCAATCGGTTACTCGATGTGACAATCGCGGAGACGGAAGGGTATGGCAGTGACTGGTTCGGTCCCTCTCCGCTAGGAGATTTGTTAGTCGAAGGGTTGGCGGACTGGTGTGACGCAGACCTCGGAATCATTCCTTCTGGTGTCGTCCTTGAAGGGTTGGAGCGGGGGAAAGTCACGTTGAACATGCTGCATCGAATCTGTCCGCATCCGATCAATCCCTGTCTGGTGACGCTGGATGGAAAAACGTTGAGACGCTTTTTGGATGACGTCCAGGAAGAGACGTTCACGACGATGCGTGTGCGTGGACTCGGATTTAGAGGGACGGTGCTCGGAGAGCCGAGCCTGTATCAAGTCGAGGCGGTCGACGGGCACTACCATGTTGCCGGACAACCGATTCAGGACAGTCGTCAATATCGTGTCGCAACGGTCGATATGCTGACGTTTGGTCCGCTGTTGCCTTATTTGGCCGATCAACAGAGACGATATTACATGCCGGAGCTGCTCCGAGATGTGTTGCGAGAAACGATTATCGACCGCCATCATCTCCTTCAAAAAGAATAGGGATGGCGCCATGTGCATGGTATGATAAAACAGTGGAGGTGGGAATGATGATTCGAGTGAATCGCCACGGATATACCGTGATCGAGGAGAAACGCGAAGGCTTCGACGAAGAAGCGTTTATCGCGCGATATAGTGATGTGTTGGATAAATATGATTATATCGTCGGCGACTGGGGACATGGGCAACTTCGGTTAAAAGGGTTTTATGAACCGAAATCGAAGCATGCTACATTTGAGAACCGAATCGATCATGTCATGGATTACGTGTATGAGTATTGCAACTTTGGTTGTCCCTATTTCATTCTGAAAAAAGAGACCGAAATCAACGAAGAAGAGAGTGGACCGGTCTTCGGCGGGACGAAACAAAAATTAAAGCTGAAGCGTAAGTTCAATAAACCAAATGAGCCACAAACAGGAAGTGCTGAATAAATCAGCGCTTTTTTTATTACAATTGATTTCCAAATATTTCGTTTAGGTAAAAAGTCGCCTTCTCGAGTTTAGAGGTTGGAAAATTGTGATAGATTGTAATTAAGGATAGCTACGCGCTTTTGTTTTTTCATGTGAGGTGATTGGATGCAACATGTACAAACGACTGTCGGGGATCGTGATGACGTCCATAATCGAATCCATAACCTCGGGTTGGGGCTACTTTCTGTCGGTTTCTTCGGGTTCCACATGATTATGACATTTTATTTCACTGCCGCAGTACTTTTATTCGAGCTGGTGCACGTCTTTTTCATCCGTCGCTTTGAATACGGTCAGTCATTTTTACGAAACCGGCTGTTCAACGTGACGTCGCATATCGTCTTGTCGATTGGTGTGCTCCTGTTTATTCTTTCGATGTCTCATTTCTTTTTAGGCAATGTCATGATTCAGTAAAGGGAAGGGAAAAACCTTTCCCTTTTTTCTTATTTTTTGAAACGTGTCAAACGGATTTCACGTACACTTAAATAAGACTATGAAAAAGGATGGGGTTCGCATGAGATCTGAATGGAAACAACACGCACGAAGCATGATGAAAGGGAAATGGTGGCTGATGGCGGGGCTTGCACTCTTGTTCGTCATCCTCAACGGGATTCCGCAATGGTTCGCTCCAACTTACGAAATCAATGATCCGCAACCGTACACGTCGACGGATGTCACGATGTCATTCATTTCAAACGTATTAACGATTTTGATTGCACCGCTCTCAATCGGTTGGACATGGCTCGCATTATCCGTCTCACGTGGCGAGAAACCGGCTGTCTCGAAATTGTTTGAGCCTTTTCGAAATGGCTATGTGAAGCATGTCATCGTATCATTTTTAGTCACTTTGTTCATTGTACTCTGGTCGTTATTGTTGCTCGTACCGGGGATCATCAAAGCATTCTCTTACTCACTGACGTTCTATATTTTACGCGATCAACCTGAACTGAAAGCACTTGAAGCGATTACGGAGTCGCGCCGTCTCATGGACGGGCATAAGATGGAAGCCTTCAAGCTGTCACTCTCGTTCTTCGGCTGGTTCCTGGTCGGCCTCATGACACTCGGAATCGGGTTCTTCTTCATCGGACCATACTTCTCGGTGACGTACGCCACGTTCTATGATTCGGTTCGTGGGGAAACGGGCACAAGCATGACGGATGAACCGGAACAAGCTTTCTAATTCAAAAAACGCCTCGCTCAATTCATTGAGCGAAGCGTTTTTTTATTAGACGTTAGCCTTCTCTTTTTGCAGGTATGGCTTAAGTGATAAATAATGTTCCGCTACGACTTTACGAATCGTACGCGTTTTTGAGCGCATGACGAGTGATGTCGTTTCAACGATATCGTCCGTCAAGAATTTGACGCCGTCAAGGAGTTCACCTGAAGTGACGCCGGTCGCAGCGAAGATGCAATCGTCACTCTTGACGAGGTCATCGAGTGTGAGCAGTTGGAGCGGGTTTTGTATGCCCATTGAAATGACACGAGCCGTCTCTTCGTCGTTCATCGGGTGGAGGCGGGCTTGCATGTCTCCGCCCAGTGCTTTGACGGCTGCTGCCGTGATGACGCCTTCCGGTGCGCCACCGGTACTGATGAAGATATCAATCGGGTTCGATTTGACTGCGGCCGCAATTCCGGCTGAGACGTCCCCATCTTCAAACAGTTTGACGCGGGCACCGACGCGCATCGCCGCTTGACGTAAATGTTCATGGCGGTCACGGTCTTGCATGATCACGGTCACTTCTTCGATCCGTTTGTTATTGTATTTCGCTGCTTTCTCGATGATTGACTCGAGTGGCTCATCAAGCGATACTTTCCCTTTCAAGTTCGGACCGACGACGAGTTTGTCCATATACATATCTGGTGCGTGGAGGAGGGCCCCTTCATCAGCGACCGCGATGACGACCATTGCGTCACCGAGACCTTTTGCGACAATCGAAGTGCCTTCGAGCGGGTCGACCGCGATGTCAACCTTTGGACCGAACGTGGTGCCGAGTCGTTCACCGATATAAAGCATCGGGGCCTCATCGAGTTCCCCTTCACCGATGACGACTGTCGCATCCATGTTGACCGTTCCGAGCACTTCACGCATGGCAGAAGTCGCGGCATCGTCCGCCTCGTTCTTCTGACCGCGTCCAATCCATTTTGAGGAAGCGAGTGCCGCCGCCTCTGTTGCCCGTACGATTTCTAAAGCTAATTCACGTTCCATAGTGTTGTACCCTCCACGTCAAATCTATTTAATGTGTTATACTTTTTTACGAATAAATCCGTGGATTAGTGTATCACAATGTAATAAATGATGTAAATAGGGGTGGTTCTTTTCTCTGGCTAAAAAAAGGATTAGTATTAAGGGCAGGGGGGATCATCATGTATTTTGTGGATAGAGAAAAAATTAATCAGACACTGAACCTTATGGAAACGATGCTTGCGCAATACGAAGGACTGGATGGAAATCCGTTCACGTTGGAGTTGGCCAAACAACGCATGGCCGTTTTGTTGATGGAAGGGGTCATCGACGTCGGGAATTCGATGATTGACGGCTTCATCATGCGGGATCCGGGAAGCTATGAAGACATCGTCGAAATCTTGTTGGACGAGCGTGTGCTCGATGCGCAGACCGCAGAGGCGACAAAGGCGTTAGTGGGCCTCCGTAGCTACTATGTACGAGAGTTCGTCGAGGCTGACGCGAAGTCGTTCGACATGTGGATGACCGAGTCAAAACAGGCATTCGAGGCATTTCCAGACAAAGTTCGTCGCTATCTAGAAGCCGAGCTCGGACCGGTGTCCGCATTCTTACCAGAAAGCGAGTGATTGGATGGAACCGATTAAAGGATACTTATTTGATTTAGATGGCACGATGTATGCAGGGACGGAGCCGATTCATGCAGCCGTCGATTTTGTGAATGAACTTGAGGCGACGGGTTTTCCGTACTTGTTCGTCACGAACAACGCATCGATGACACAGCAGCAGGTCGCAGATAAACTGATTTCGATGGGCGTTCACGTTAAAGCGGAGCGTGTTTTGACGAGTGCCATGGCGACGGCTCACTATATCGAGAAGATGTCGCCGGGTGCGACCGTTTATATGATTGGGGAACAAGGATTACGCATTGCCCTTGAAGAACGCGGCTTCCATGTAACGGATGAGGCGAAGGCAGACTATGTCGTTATCGGCCTCGATCGTCATATTACGTATGAGAAACTGGCAAAAGCAGCGATTGCGATTCGTTCGGGTGCCCGTTTTATCTCGACGAATGGCGATATTGCCATTCCGACGGAGCGCGGTTTGTTACCGGGAAATGGGGCGCTCACTTCTGTATTGACCGTTACGACGGAAAAAGAACCGTTTTTCATCGGTAAACCGGAACCGGTCATGATCGACATTGCCTTGGAAATGATCGGACTCCAAAAAGGGGACGTCGTGATGGTCGGGGATAACTACCATACGGACATTCTGTTCGGGATCAATGGGGGCATCCGTACCCTCCATGTCAATTCCGGCGTTCACGGTCCGGCTTTTATCCAAGAACAAGAAAAACTCCCGACCTACATGGTCGAGAGTTTAGATGAATGGAAGCATGAAAAAAAGGGATGACGTATGTCTCCCTTTTTTATTAGAATACTTGTTCAACTTCAACGATTCCCGGTACTTCTTCGATGAGCGCACGTTCAATCCCAGCTTTCAACGTGATTGTTGAAGACGGGCAGCTGCCGCAAGCACCCATCAAACGAAGCTTGACGATGCCTTCTTCAACATCGACGAGTTCAACGTCGCCGCCGTCACGAAGCAAGAACGGACGTAATTTATCGAGTACTTCTTGGACTTGATCAAACATTTCCATGGTATCTACCCCTTTCTCGTTCTTCTTCATTCTAGCAAGTTTGAGATTGTTTCTCAATCATTTACACCGAGCGTTCTTTCGGGCGAACCGAATTCATTTTTGTATAATGAGGAGGAGGGGGAATGAAGATGAAAATCACGGTTTATGGAGCGGAAGTCCAGTGTGCGAGCTGCGTAGGGGCGCCGAGCTCGATTGAGACATACGATTGGCTCCAAAGTGCGCTCGGTAGAAAATATCCGGAGCATACCTTTGACTTTGAATACATCGATTTTGAGCAATCAGACGATGACATCGCCCAAGCGATCAAAGAAGATGAGTGGTTTTATCCGCTCGTTTTGCTCGATGGAGAGGTCGTAGATGAAGGTGTGGTGCAGTTACGGAAGATTTATGCGGCCATTGATACGAAAAAATGAAGTGTGACAAAAGTGGAAAATGTGATCGTCGAGCTTGAAAAGGCGACAAATCAGATTGCGATTTCATCCGAGCAACTCGTAACAACAACGGAGCAGTTATAAGTCATATAAGTCATATAAGTCGACATCACGGTCGTTCATAATAAAACAAGCGGAGCGTCTGAAGCGCTCCGCTTGTTTTATTTAATGACTTTATGCTTCCAAAGAATACCGGACTTGAGCAGTCGCGCGACCTTACCCGTGAGTGATTGTTTCCCCATGAATACTCCAAAACCAGCCTTTTTCCCAAGAGACCCGAGCGTCCCTTTCAGCTTGATGTCAGGTAAGTCAGGATACGTGACGCCTTTCCACTTACATAATAATACTTGGACGATTTGTTCTGCCTGTGCCTCCGCCAATTGCCCGGAAGGGGCGTAAGGAAGGCTCGCATTGTCACCGACGACAAATACATCGGGTAAGCCTGGAACAAAATGATGCTCAGTCAGTTTGACCCGCCCGCCACCGTCGAGCTCCCAGCCCTGGTTTCGAACGACAGCGACCGGTTGAATCCCAGCCGTCCAGACGATGAGATCGGAAGCAAAATAGTCCTCGTGATTCCAAAGCCCGTCCGCATCGACACGCGTGATGTTGGCGTTGTTGATGACGTCTACGCCGTGATCTTCAAACCAGGTTTGAACGTACATCGAGACACGATTCGACAAGAACGACAATACAGACGGTCCGCGGTCGAACAGTTGGACCGTCAAATCAGGACGGCTCTCACGAAGTTCGCTCGCGAGTTCGACTCCGGAGAGTCCGGCTCCGACAACCGATACGACAGAACCTGGACAGAGTCCGTTGATCGCTTGTTGCGTCTTTCGTGACTCCTCCAATGTTTGGATACTGTACGTGAATTCAGCAGCCCCTTGGACGTTATGGTACTTGTCCTCACAGCCTAAGCCGATGACGAGGTCGTCATACGGAACTTTTTCTCCGCTCGCGAGGCCGACCATTTTAGTATCCGTGTCAATCGACTCGACTTGTCCGTATATGTACTCGATCCCTTCCGGAAAATCGATACGAATGTCGCGGTCTGAGACCGTGCCTGCAGCGAGCGCATAATACTCTGTTTTTAATCCATGATAAGGTAAGCGGTCGACGAGTGTGATCGAGACGTCCTTCAATTGATGCCCAAGGACACGTTCAATGACACGCATTCCCCCGTAACCGCCACCCAAGACGACTAATTTGCGCATAAGAATCCCCCTTTGTTACTCTTCAACTTTATCATGTTATAATCTGCCGTAGAAGAACCATTTTCCGATAATTCACGTAAAGAAAGATGGTGAAAGAAATGATCAATCCAATTATCGAGTTTTGCGCCTCCAATCTGGCGATGGGTTCACAAATTGCACGGGCGAAATTAGAGTCCGACCCGGATCTCGATGTTGTCGAATACGGGTGTACCGGCTATTGTGGCGTCTGTTCACTCGACCTGTTTTGTCTGGTCGACGGAGAGGTCGTGACTGGGGAGACACCGGAAGAACTGGTCACCAAGGTGTATGAAAAAATAGAAGAGATGGCCTGGTAAAAAGTTTGGGGGGAACCTCGAACTTTTTTGTTTTGACCCGTTGCATTTTAAAAAAAGGGATGTTATATTCTAAGAGGTTCGAATGTAGGTTGTCTGACGTTTAACAACGACAAAAAGAAAGCGTTTCAAACGGTAGGACATATCTTTTTTCGGGTATGACACATATATAATCGTTCTTTTATCGAAAGGAGTACATGATCAATGACTATCATGAGTTTGGTTGGTATCGTAGCACTAATTGCAATCGCTTTCATCTTCTCTACCAACCGTAAAGCCATCAAATGGCGTACAGTTCTTGCTGCATTCGCGATTCAGTTCGCGTTCGCATTCCTCGTCCTTTATTCAGACTGGGGTCGTGCAGCACTAAAATGGATTTCTGAAGGGGTACAGGCAGTATTGAACACGGCAAATGCCGGGATCAGCTTCCTCTTCGGGACAGCAGTTGGAGAAGGTAACTTCGTCTTCGCTTTCCAAGTATTGACAATCATCATCTTCATGTCATCGTTAATCGCATTCCTTTACTACATCGGTGTGATGCAGTGGGTTATCCGTATTCTCGGTACAGCCCTTTCGAAAGCACTCGGTACATCACGTAAAGAATCACTTTCTGCAACAGCGAACATCTTCGTTGGTCAAACGGAAGCACCGCTTGTCATCAAGCCTTACCTTCCAACAATGACACAGTCTGAGCTCTTCGCCGTAATGGTTGGGGGACTCGCTTCAGTAGCCGGTTCAGTACTTGCTGGATATGCGGCACTCGGTGTGCCGCTCGAGTACTTGCTCGCAGCGAGCTTCATGGCAGCACCTGCTGGTCTTATGTTTGCGAAAATCGTCGTCCCTGAAACAGAAGAAGTGGATGATGACATCGAAATCGCAGAAGATGAAGAGAACAAGCCTGCAAACTTCGTTGATGCAGCGGCACGTGGTGCTTCTGACGGTCTCTTCCTCGCGTTAAACGTTGGTGCGATGCTTCTCGCGTTCATCTCGTTGATCGCGCTCTTGAACTTGATTCTTGGTGGAATCGGTGGATTGTTCGGATATGATGCACTTTCACTTCAAGTAATCCTTGGTTATGTCTTTGCACCACTTGCGTTCATCATCGGTGTACCGTGGGCAGACGCTGTTCAGTTCGGTAGCTTCCTCGGTCAAAAACTTGTCTTGAACGAGTTCGTCGCGTTCTCTGAGTTCGCTCCAATCATCGGTACAGGTGAATTGTCAGCTCGTACAGAAGCGATGACTGCATTCGCACTCTGTGGATTCGCGAACATCTCGTCACTTGCAATCCTCCTCGGTGGTCTTGGTGGTATGGCGCCAAACCGTCGTGGTGACATCGCACGTATGGGTGCACTTGCGATTCTCGCGGGTACACTTGCAAACTTGATGTCAGCAACACTTGCTGGACTTCTTATCGGACTTCTCTAATAGAAGACGTAAAAAGCGACCACTTCGGTGGTCGCTTTTTTTGTGTTCAATGATCAGCAACGAAGGAATGAGTAGGGGATGTTTAATGCATAACCAATTTGCTTAGAAAAATTTACAAAATAAATCCTGGAGTGCGCTATTATGAAAGGTGAGGAGGGGTTGTAATGTATGCTCTAGTAGCCTATTTTGACGAGAGGACGGATGCGGAAGTGGAGAAACTTTGGCGTGCGTTAAAAGAAGAAGGGATCTCCAGCTACGCGTTTGAATTGAAAAATCTACGTCCGCATATCACGTTGGCGAGCTATAAAACGTTAGCCGTAGATGCGTATATCGAGTGGTTGTCGCGGCATTATTCCAAAACGCAAGTGGTTCCAATCAATTTTGAATCGCTAGGGACTTTCATTGACTCGAAAGCAATATATTTAGCTCCGACGCTGAATGATGGACTATCCAGGCTTCATCAAAGTCACCATGCGCAACACGGAAATTTTGACGATTATTCGGATGCATTATACATACCGAACAAATGGATCCCCCACTGTACGTTGGCCAATCATTTATCCGACACGCAGATAGTAGCTGCATTTCAGTATTTGACAAAGCGTATTCAAAAAATCGAAGGGAAGATTGAGTCCTTAGCATTGATTCAAGTCCCTGAGCCTAATCATGTGGAGACCCTCTATACAATAAAACTTCGTCATTGAAGGATGGAAATATACATAGAAAAAGCACCTAGAATTCAATCTAGGTGCTTACTTATCGTTTACGCTTGAAGTTGCATGCGCTGACGTTCAATCCACGGCTTCAATTTGATGAAGAGTGGGACGAAGAGTGCGCTAATCAAAAGTGCTTTAATCAAGTTGAACGGAAGGATTCCGTATAGGACAAGGTCAGTCTTCACAGCAGGCTCTGCCATATCTGCCATTCCGAAGAAGTAGGCGTAGGCTGGAAGGATGATCAAGTAGTTCAAAATAGCCAGGCTGAGTGCCATCGTAATCGTTCCGGCGAGTAAGCCAGAAGCGAGTGCTTTATTTGTCTTCCGTTTATGGTAGAACCAAGCGACCGGATACATGAATGCGACACCGGCTAAAAAGTTCGCGACTTCTCCGACAGGGACGCCGCCACCATTGAAGATGTAATAGAGTACGTTTTTTAATGCGACGACCGCGACGCCTGCAAGTGGTGAGAACACAATCCCGGCAATCAAAGCAGGAATGTCACTAAAGTCGACTTTCAAAAATGGTGGTAAGAACGGCAACGGGAAGTTAAACAGCATGAGTACGAATGAAATCGTCCCGAGCATCGCCAGTGTCACCAAAGTCGTCAATCGTTTGTTACGCGTGGTTTTCATCAGAATCTCTCCTTTTGGTCGCTCCTCGATGAATGGCACCCGTCGCATATAAAAACCCGATTGCAATGAAGACAATCGGGAGAGTTTACGCGCATACGAAATAGATGTTTTCCGATGTGGAAGAGTCCACGTCAAAGAAAACATCCGGATATCGGTCGGATGCCGCCATCTTCTCCCATCCAGACTATACTGTCGGCTTTCGAATCTCACGAAATCAGCAAGCAACGCCTTGCTCGCTCACGGGCTGAGAAGAACTTGTCTTCAATACCGCCGGTCGGGAATTTCACCCTGCCCCGAAGATGGAACGATTTAATTTTTTTTGTTACAGTTTAGTTATACAAGATAATTCACGAAATCACAAGTCAATTGACTTGAAATGAAGATAAATCGAGGAGGAGTTCACATGATTCATTTGACAGAGTCAGCGGCACTTCAAGTGCAGGAGATGATGAAACAGACCGAACGCCCCGAGGCGCAATATTTGCGGATCAAAGTGCAAGGTGGCGGATGCACCGGACTTTCCTACGGAATGGGGTTTGATGAAGAGAAAACGGACAAAGACGTCCAATTCGACCATCATGGCGTCCGCGTCATTGTAGCAGAAGCCGATCACCCTGTTGTCGACGGATTAGAAATCGACTATAAACAATCGATGCTCGGGGGCGGTTTTACGATCAAAAACCCGAATGCCATCGCAACGTGTGGCTGCGGGTCGAGTTTCCGGACTGCCACAAACGCTGGAACCCCGGGAGACTGCTAAGACGTTTGACTATGGATTCTCGTCCATAGTCTTTTTTTGTGCCATTGAATCCGTTATGGAAGATGGGGGAAAGGGAATATGGTGAGGAGTACAGTAACGAAGGGGGCAATGTTGATGAGAAAAGTGTTGATCTTTGGTGGGTCCCGATATTTCGGAAAACGATTAGCCTTACGTTTGGCAGAAGCGGGAGATGACGTGACGATTGTGACCCGCGGGCAGTTGCAAGTCCCGGAAGCTGAAGGAATCCGTTCGGTCAAAGGGGACCGTCAATCGGTCGCGACGATGAAGGATTTGGCGCGCGAACGGTATGACCTCGTCTACGACAACATCTGTTTCACACCCTATCAGGCGAAAATTGCCTCGGATGCGTTCATGGACAAGGTCGGAAAATATGTACTCACTTCCACGATGTCGGTCTATGCACCAGGTCCAGACTTAAAAGAAAGTGATTTCAATCCGTTACATTACGAATATCATTTAGAAGCCGAGCACGATTACGGGCAAGGGAAGCGGGAAGCGGAATCCTTCTTATTCCATCGCGCGTCGTTTCCGGTGGCGACCGTTCGACTCCCAATCGTGTTGGGTCCGGACGATTACACCGATCGCCTCAAGTTTTATGTGGATGCGATCCGAAACGAGGAACCGATTGTTTTACACCATCCGGAAGCGAAGATGGGCTTCATTTCGAGTGCGGAAGCGGCAGCCTTCTTGGAATGGGTCGGCCGGGCGAATGTTACAGGTCCGTTCAATGCGGCGAGTGACGGCGTGATTTCCATGGGAGCGCTCATGGAACGAATCGGTCAACATCTCGGAAAACCTGTTCAAATCATCAAAGATGGTGAATCGACGCCATACGATACCGATGTCGATTACTATATGTCGATTGCCGAAGCGAAGAAGGCGGGCTATGTCTTCACACAACTTGATGATTGGATTGATCGGGTCATCATTCAAACGATTCGGAAGTGAACTTCATTTGTATTCAATGAAAGGGCGCCCTGTCAAAAGCAGATAGGACGCCCTTTTTATTGCTTCGATCAGTCCAATCGTTTTTCTAAAATAATCTTTTCGACACCGTCTCGTTCGACCTCGACCGCCTTCACGTCAAAACCATGTTTGATGTTCAACAATAACATTTGACGCCAGCGATTCATCGTCTTCGTTTCAATCACTCGATAATCCTGCGTTTTTGCCCAATTATGCTGTGCGATCATAAGGCTCGTCGCAACCCCCTTGTTACGAGCAACGGGAGAAACAGCGCCCATCCAACTGTAAAATCGGTCTTCGCTGAGAGGATAGCCGATTTTATAGCCAATGACTTGTTCGTTTGAAATGGAGAGGGTGAAGACGAGACCACGCTTGCCTGCTAATTTTTTCTTGAAGTGTTCGATGTCACCAAAAACCGTTTGATGAATCGAAAAAATGTCATTTAAATCATGTTCATCGAGTTGAGAAGTCGTTTTGATTTGCATCGTAGCCTCCTTAATCATGAAAGTTACGTAAAAAACCTCTGCAAACACGTTGTCTGCAGAGGATGAAAATTTATTTCCCGGCAAATACCGAGGTAGAGTGTTGTGGGTGACGGGCAGTCGGGTCGACCAATTGCTTCACCTGGTTGACGGCAATCGGTGCCTCACCGAATCCTGTTGCGATCAACTTCACTTTTCCTTCGTATGTCGCGATATCGCCACAAGCGAAGATGCCAGCGACCGTCGTTTCCATACGTGAGTCGACGCGAATCGTGTTTTTCTCGAACTCCATGCCCCAGTTCTTGATTGGACCGAGAGACGAGACGAAACCGTAGTTACAAATCAAGTCGTCCACTTCGACAATTTTTGATTCGCCGTCTTTATCCGTCAATTCGACCGATTCGATGTGTGTCTCGCCGGAGAGCGATTCGATGTTATAAGGCGTCCAGACGTTGATCGTCGAAGCCTTCATTTGTTCGACCGTATGTTCGTGAGCGCGGAAGCGGTCACGGCGGTGAACGATGTGGACTTCTTTTGCGATTCCTTCTAACATGAGTGCCCAGTCAACAGCAGAATCGCCACCACCGGCGATCATGACGCGACGGTCACGGAATTTTTCCATGTTGTCGACGAAATAATGGAGGTTTGCAAACTCCTCACATCCGTCGATGCCGAGCGGACGAGCGGCGAAGGCACCATTACCAGCCGTGATGATGATGGCTTTTGTATGGTATTCCTCTTTGTTCGTTGTAATGTGGAACGTTCCGTCTTCCAAGCGTTCCACAGTTTCAACTGTCTCACCGAGGCGGTAGTCTTGTTCGAATTGATCGGCTTGCGCCTTCAATTGATCGATCAAGTCCTGTGCCTTCACTTTCGGGAAACCAGCGATGTCGTAAATATATTTTTCAGGATAGAGCGTCGAGAGCTGTCCACCGAGTTGCGGTAAACTTTCAATCAACGTCGTATCGAGTTGGCGCATGCCTGCGTAAAATGCGGTGAACAGTCCGACCGGGCCGCCACCGATGATGATTACATCTTTCGTCGTCTTCATCGAATTCCTCCTCAAAACGTATACATCTATTATAGTGAGTTTTATGAATTAAATCCAATCTGTACAAACATGCAATACTTTCAAAAAAAATTCAAGAAGATAAGCTTTTCCATTGAGAAATGAAAACAAAGAGCGTACAATGAAACAGAAGCAATTGTGAACAGCCGTTGAACAAGAAGTGGCTTTATTGTGAACGTCTATGTGAAAAAACACACAACATAGTTGTTCAAGAAAACAAAAATATTCAAGACAAGGTGGAAATGAACATGAAACGACCTAACATTGTGATTCTTGGCGCAGGATTCGGAGGACTCATCACAGCAGTCAACCTCCAGAAGACACTTGCTGCTGGAGATGCGAATATTACACTCATTAACAAACACGACTATCACTACCAAACAACTTGGCTCCACGAACCGGCAGCTGGAACAATGAACCCAGACCAGGCGCGTGTCTATATCAATGACATTGTGAACCCGTCACGTGTGAAATTTGTCAAAGGGATCGTCGATCGCGTCGATACTGCTGCAAAACAAGTTTTACTTGAAGATGGTTCAGTCGTTGAATACGACTATGTCGTCATCGGTCTTGGTGGCGTACCTGAAACATTCGGTATCCCAGGTCTTAAAGAGCATGCGATGACAATCAGCTCATTGAACAGCGTTCGTAAGATCAAAGAACATATCGAATATTCATTCGCTCAATACAAAACAAACGGTTCAACTGACAGCTCGTACGTCACGATCGTCGTCGGTGGAGCAGGATTCACAGGAATCGAATTCCTCGGTGAACTCGTGAACCGTATTCCTGAGCTTTGCAAACAGTATGATGTACCACGCGAAGCAGTACGTATCGTGAACATCGAAGCGGCTCCGACTGTTCTTCCAGGTTTCGACCCAGAGCTTACAACATATGCTCAAAAATGGCTTGAGCGTAACGGCGTGGAAATGAAACTCGGAAACGGAATCAAATCTGTTGAAGAAGGTGCCGTCACGTTCGGTCCTCTCAAAGGCGAAGAAACAGAAACGATTCATGCCAACACAATCATCTGGACAGGTGGCGTAAGTGGAAGCCCGATCGTTGAAAAATCAGGATTTGAAGCCGTTCGTAACCGTGTCGTGGTTGAAGCGGATAACCGAGCTCCAGGTCACGATAACGTCTTCATCATCGGTGACTGTTCAGCGGTCATGGATCCGGAATCAAACCGTCCATACCCACCGACAGCTCAAATCGCAACACAACAAGCGCATAACGTTGCGAAAAACATTGCTGCCCTCATCAACGGGAAGTCGACATCGAAGTTCTCTTACGAAAGTAAAGGTACGGTCGCTTCACTCGGACACAACGATGGAATCGGGATTGTCATGGGCAAAAAGATTTTCGGTCGCAATGCTTCATTCATGAAGAAAGTCATCGACAACAAACACTTTATCGAATTGAAAAAATACGGACTTGTCCTCAAAAAAGGGAAGTTCTAATCGATATTTTTCTAACAGCTCGTTCGATCGTGAACGAGCTGTTTTTTCTGGGTTTTGAACGGAAGTTCTTTGACCAGGGCGGTATTTCTTTTGTATAATGGAGAACGGACAAGGGGGATAACACATGCACATCATTCAAGCAATTATTGGTGCGATTTTATATATGACCATCTTTTTCAGTATCGGCTTTATTTTGAATATGCTACTTAAAAAAACGTGGACACTCGTGTTCATTTATCCGATTTTTGTCATCATGATGATTGATAACGTGAAATTTACAAGTTATGTGACCGAAACGTCTACAGCGCTCTCGAACGTATATGAAGGAATCATCGGACTCCAGTTCCTTGATTTGTTCATGCTCGGGTTTGGGCTTCTCGGTGCCATCTTGGCAGGTGTCACGATTCGCTTCTTGCGTAAGAGCGGTTATTCAATGTTTTAATGGCGACAAGTGCTCGCCTTTTTTTGTTTTGTGCCTACTTTTTTAGGGCATGAACCGATATACTAGATAACGAAACGATTTTTAGTAAGGGATGCGATGCGAATGACATTACCGATGTATACGATCAAAAAAGTGTTGAATAATAGCGTTGTCATTTGTCAACATGATACGGATCCGGAAGTCATTCTACTCGGGAAGGGGATTGGCTTTGGGAAAAAACCTGGCGATGTCGTCGGCCCGTCCAACGTCCCGGAAAAAGTGTATCAATTGACGGATAAAGAAGAACAATCACAATACAAAGAACTCGTCAAACATGTGGACGAGGACTTCATTGCCTTTATGCAGGAGATTGTCGGGTTCATCGAGTCGAGTACTGGAAAGAAAGTGGACGAGCATATTCACATCGGCTTGACCGACCACTTGTATTTCACGATGAAGCGGATCGAGCAAGGGATGGAAGTGACGAACCCGTTTCTTTTGGAGACAGAATCGCTTTATCCGAATGAGTATGCGCTCGCAGAACGGATTGTCGACATGTTCCACGAACGGTTGCATGTATTGTTGCCTGATGCCGAAACAGGATTTATCGCACTCCATATTCATTCTGCGACCACGTTTAAAAACGTCCTCGAAGTCAATCGGCACAATCAGATCATTGGACAAATCGTGAAGACGATTGAAAGTCGCTTGAACGTAAAAATGGACCGTTCGTCACTTGATTACAAACGCTTACTTCGGCACTTACGGTACGCGGTTGAGCGGGTTGCGACCGGTGAGATGGTCGAGGCTCCACAAAAAATTGAAAAGGTATTGCGCGACGAATATCCGCTATGCTATAGTACTGCTTGGGAGCTGATGGGTATCATGGAACGCGAATTGAAGCGTCCTGTCCCACGAGGTGAAGCGACATATTTGACGATGCACCTCCAGCGACTGACAAGTAGATAACTGATACCACGTGTCTTACGTGTTACTGATTCGATCAGGCATGAGTAAGGAGTGGAACGATGATGATGTCTCCCTTGGGAGAGGTCTACGTTCTGTCCCTTATTCATGCCTGTTCTGTTTTTATAAACGTTATTTATGAAAACGTTTAGATGCGTCGGTTGTCTGACATCTACAGCCATTATTTTGGATCATTCATCTTGTGAAAGGGAGGAAATTTTCATGTTTAAACAGGTTTTTGGTGTTCTTCAAAAAGTCGGTAAAGCGCTTATGCTTCCTGTAGCGATCTTGCCGGCAGCCGGTCTCCTTCTTGCGTTCGGTAACGCAATGCAAAACCCGGCTCTTACAACACGCGCTGGTTGGTTGACTAACGAAGGCGTCGTGAAATTCGCACAGTTGATGGAGCAAGCAGGTGGCATTATCTTTGCTAACTTGGCGCTCTTGTTCGCGGTCGGTGTCGCGATTGGTCTTGCAGGTGACGGGGTTGCCGGACTTGCAGCAATCGTCGGATTCTTGATCATGAACAAAGTTATGGGTGTATGGCTCGAACTTACACCTGAGGTTTTAGCGCAAGGTGACCCATCTTACGCTTCAGTTCTTGGTATCCCAACACTCCAAACAGGGGTATTCGGAGGGATCATCATGGGTCTCATCGCAGCATGGGCCTACAACAAGTACTTCAACATTGAATTGCCACAATTCCTTGGATTCTTTGCTGGTAAACGTTTCGTTCCAATCGTAACTGCACTCGCAGCAGTTGTTGCTGGTTTCGTGATGCTTCTCATCTGGCCACCAGTACAACACGGTTTGAACTCATTCTCTAACTTCATGTTAGAAGAAAACCGTACATTCGCAGCATTCGTATTCGGTCTCATCGAACGTTCGTTGATTCCATTCGGTCTTCACCACATCTTCTACTCACCATTCTGGTTCGAGTTCGGCTCGTACACAGACGCAGCAGGTACTGTTGTTCGTGGTGACCAAGCAATCTTCTTCGCACAAATCCGTGACGGCGCAGAGCTTACAGCTGGTACATTCATGACTGGTAAATTCCCGTTCATGATGTTCGGTCTTCCTGCAGCTGCACTTGCTATGTATCATGAAGCACGTCCAGAACGTAAAGCGGTTGTTGGTGGTCTCTTGGCTTCTGCTGCCCTTACATCGTTCTTGACTGGTATCACAGAACCAATCGAATTCACATTCTTGTTCGTTGCACCGTTGCTCTTCGCAATCCACGCTGTATTCGCTGGATTCTCGTTCATGATCATGCACCTCTTGAACGTTAAGATCGGTATGACATTCTCTGGTGGATTGATCGACTACCTTCTCTTCGGTGTTCTTCCTAACCGTACTGCTTGGTGGCTCGTCATCCCAGTTGGTCTCGTGTTCGCAGTTGTTTACTACTTCGGATTCCGCTTCGTCATCCGTAAGTTCAACTTGAAAACACCAGGTCGTGAAGATGAAGTGGTTGAGCAATCAACAGCTACTGGTTCAGAACTTGCACAAGATATTCTCGTCGGTCTCGGTGGTTCAGCGAACATCAAACACCTTGACGCTTGTATCACACGCCTTCGTGTCGAAGTAAAAGACAAAAACCAAGTTAACAAAGAAGAGTTGAAACGCCTTGGCGCTTCTGGTGTCCTTGAAGTTGGTAACAACATTCAAGCAATCTTCGGACCACGTTCGGATGCATTGAAATCAGAAATTCAAGCGGTCATCGCTTCAGGTAACGAAAAGAAAGCCAACTAATGGCTTGAGCCAATCCTTCGGGGTTGGCTTTTTTTATTGGAGTGAAACGGTTTCACTTGGTGGGCAAAGGGAAAAAGTAAGTATTCTGACAAAGGAGGGAACCATGATGTGGAAGAAAGTGTTTGGTGTCTTACAACGGGTCGGGAAAGCACTCATGCTTCCGGTTGCGATCTTGCCGGCAGCCGGTCTTCTTTTGGCGTTTGGTACCGCATTCCAAAATCCAGACCTCGTTGACTTGCTCCCATTCTTGGCAAATGACGGACTTGTCCTGATTTGGCAGGTCATGACTGATGCCGGGGATATTGTCTTTGCGAACTTAGGGTTACTGTTTGCCGTCGGGGTCGCGATCGGGCTCGCGAACGGGGACGGGGTTGCCGGTCTGGCAGCGATTGTCGGGTATTTGATTATGAACAAAGTAATTAGTACGTGGAACGGTATTTCCGCGGAAATCGTGCAAGGTGATCCGCAGTATGCGACAGTGCTCGGGATCCCGACGCTCCAAATGGGGGTATTCGGGGGGATTATCGCCGGTCTGGTCGCTGCCTTCGCGTACAACCGGTATTTCAACATCAAACTGCCGGAGTTTTTAGGGTTCTTTGCCGGAAAACGGTTTGTACCGATTGCGACCGCGGCATTCAGCTTACTCATCGGGATCGCGCTCGCTTACATTTGGCCACCGATCGGGAATGGAATCAACAACTTCTCAAGCACGGTCATTGAAGCGAACGTGGCGCTGTCGGCATTCATTTTCGGTCTGGTCGAACGTTCACTCATTCCATTCGGTCTTCACCACATTTGGTATTCTCCGTTTTGGTTCCAATTCGGTGAATATACGAACAAAGCAGGGGAGCTCGTCCAAGGGGACCAGCGGATCTTCTTCGCTCAGCTTCGTGATGGTGTCGAATTTACAGCCGGGACGTATATGACCGGGAAATTCCCGTTCATGATGTTTGGTCTACCGGCTGCCTGTCTAGCCATGTTCCACACCGTACCAAAAGAACGTCGGAAAGACGTCGAGGGTCTTTACTTCTCAGCAGCCCTCACTTCCTTCTTGACAGGGATTACAGAACCAGTTGAATTCTCGTTTGTCTTCGTTGCACCACTACTCTTTGGTATTCATGCTGTCTTTGCAGGTCTCTCATTCATGACGATGCATTTATTAGATGTAAAAATTGGACAAACATTCTCAGGCGGACTGATTGACTACTTGCTCTTTGGTGTCCTTCCGAACCGAACCGCCTGGTGGCTCGTCATTCCGGTCGGTCTCGTCTTCGCGGTCATTTACTACTTCGGATTCCGTTTCGCCATCACGAAGTTTGACCTGAAAATTCCGGGACGCGAAGATCAATCCGCTTCAAAAGTGGACAGAGCCGGAATCGGTGACGATTTGCCGTATGAAGTTCTGGTCGGTCTTGGTGGACCGGAAAACATCAAGCACTTGGATGCGTGTATCACACGACTCCGTGTAACCGTGAACGATGTGAAACAAGTCGATAAAGACCTGTTGAAAGATCTCGGTGCGGCTGGGGTGTTAGAGGTGGGTGACAACATCCAGGCCATCTTCGGACCGAAGTCAGATACGTTGAAATCGCAAATCGCGACCATTATCGAAGGTGGTCAATATAAACCGAAGGAAAAAGCAGTCATTACGCCAGAGGCGGCGGAACATGCCGATCATCGCTTCCTGGCTCCGATGTCCGGTGTCCTCTTGTCACTCGATGACGTGCCGGACCAGGTGTTCTCAGGTCGTATGATGGGCGAAGGGTTCGCGATCGAACCGAGCTCGGGACAAGTCGTTTCACCGGTCACCGGTCAAATTACGACATTCTTCCCAACGAAACACGCGATTGGCTTACTTGCAGATGATGGTCGTGAAATCCTCATTCACGTGGGGCTCGATACCGTGAACCTGAAAGGGGAAGGATTCGAGTCGAAAGTGAAAGAAGGCGATCGTGTCGAAGCCGGCGACATCTTGCTTGAAGTCGATCTGAATGCGATCCGTGATAAAGTACCTTCACTTATCACGCCAATTATTTGGACGAACGGTGAGAACAAGGTTGTCGTTGTTCCATTCGGGGAAGCCGTTGTCGCAGGAGAAGCGCTTGACTTCAGAACAGATGACAAAGGACCAGAATAAAAAAGGCAATAGGAAACGCCCCAACTCATCTAATGAGTTGGGGCGTTCTTCGTGACTTATTTTTTAATATCGAATTTTTCGCTAAGGAAGTTGACGACTTCTTCAGCTGTATCCATGTTGAGGACTTCGTTTACGATCGCTTCCGTTTCTGATTTCGTCAAACGTTTGACGAGCTTACGTGCACGGAGGACGCTTGAAGCCGACATCGAGAATTCGTCAAGACCGAGTCCGAGAAGGATTGGAATGGCGAGTTCTTCACCAGCCATCTCACCACACATACCAACCCACTTGCCGGCTTTGTGTGCTTCTGTGATGACGTTGTGGAGAAGGTTCAAGATTGCTGGGTTGAACGGTTGGTACAAGTAAGATACTTTTTCGTTCATCCGGTCTGCTGCCATCGTGTATTGAATCAAGTCGTTCGTTCCGACTGAGAAGAAGTCGACTTCTTTTGCGAATTGTTTCGCCATGACAGCCGTTGATGGGATCTCAACCATCATTCCTGTTTCGTAGTTACCAACTTCGATTCCTTCTTCTTTCAACTTCGCTTCTTCTTCGAGGAGAAGGGCTTTCGCTGCACGGAACTCTTCGAGTGTCGCGATCATTGGGAACATGATGGCGAGGTTACCGTGCGCTGATGCACGGAGAAGGGCACGAAGTTGTGTGCGGAACAAATCTGTTTCCTCGAGGCAAAGACGGATTGCACGGTAGCCGAGGAACGGGTTCATTTCTTTTGGTAAGTCGAGGTAAGACAACTCTTTATCGCCACCGATATCGAGTGTACGGATGACAACCTGTTTGCCTTCCATGCCTTCAATTACCGTTTTATATGCTGCGTATTGTTCTTCTTCTGTCGGGAACGTTTCAGAATCCATGTAGAGGAATTCTGTACGGTACAAGCCGATTGCATCAGAACCGTTTCTCAATACGCCTTCGAGGTCGTTTGGTGTACCGATGTTTGCCGCGAGCTTCACTTTGTGGCCATCAGCAGTAACAGACTCTTCGTTGACGAGTTGCTTCAATTCTTCTTTGTAAGCGGCGAATTCGGCACGCTTCGCTTCGTATTCATTTACGAGATCTTCTGAAGGGTTGACGTATACATCTCCTTCAGTACCGTCGATGATGACGAGGTCGCCGTTTTTGATTTCTTCTAAGGCAACTTTTGTACCGACGACAGCCGGGATTTCGAGTGAACGTGACATAATCGCAGAGTGAGATGTACGTCCGCCGATGTTCGTCGCGAACCCTTTGACATATTTACGGTTCAATTGCGCCGTATCGGATGGCGTCAAGTCTTCAGCGATGATGATCACTTCTTCTGAAATAGAAGCAGGTGTCACGAACGTCACGCCGAGAATGTGTGCCATGACACGTTTTGTGACATCACGTACGTCTGCTGCGCGCTCACGCATGTACTCGTTGTCCATTGATTCGAAAATCATGACCATCATTTGGGCAACTTCGTCAAGTGCCTTCGCAGCGTTCATGTGTTCGCTTTCAATTTTCTCGTTCACTTGTGAGACGATCTCAGGATCTTCGACGATGAGTAGGTGAGCAGAGAAAATCTCAGCTTTGTCTGGACCTAGTTCACGAAGTGTGATTTCACGGATCTCTTCAAGTTCAGTTTTTGACTGAGCAATGGCATCCTGGAAACGTGCTTTCTCAGCTGCGACATCATCGATCTTATTCGTTGGGATGTCGAATGAAGGAGTCTCCATGACGAATGCTTTCGCAACCGCGATTCCTGCAGATGCGCCAATACCTTTAATGTGTGACATAAGCGTAGTCCCTCTTTTCAAAGAAATAGTGTACTTTCTAGTCTCGTTACTTCATACCCGAAATGAAAAAGGAATTAACGAGAAACCCGAAAGTTAAAAGTAGCAACGGTCTACGACTAGGGGAAGCCTCGACCATTCCAAATGGCCCCACTTCTACGAGAAGCGAAGCCGGATTGCGTACTTTCTTATCCTATCATAAAATAAAACGACGTCACAACGAGGAGTTAGCCCATGAATTCGAAGATTTCTTGACTCTTACGCATAGTATTTCATTATTTTGGAGAAGTTCGCTATGCTTACCATATAAATAGAAAGGAAGTGGCAACATGTATCAAATTGAACAGTTAGATTGGACAGGTTCATACGACACGCTTGTCGTCGGGATCGGAGCAGCGGACTCGATTGATTCAGGCTTCGATGCGTTATATGGAGGTCGTGTCAAATCACTTATTCAGTCAGGGGATGTCTCAACTAAAACAGGCGAGGTCACGGTATTGCCGACTTTCGAAGGAGAAACGAAGCGTGTTTGTTTCGTAGGTCTCGGACAACGGAATGACTTGACGACAGAAAACATGCGGAATTGGTTTGGGAAAGTTGCGAAACAAATTAAACAACGTGGCTGGAAAGACGTCGCCATCGCACTCGATACATTTACAGAAGGTGCGGCACGCGTCTTTACGGAAGCTTACGAAATGGCGACGTATGAACACCCTACATACAAGTCTACGCCGAAAGAGACAACTGAGGCACCGAGCATCCGATTACTTGGTGAGGTGACCGAAGCCGATCTGACAGCGGGGATGGCATACGGTAAAGGGGTGAACGTGGCACGTACGTTGACGATGATGCCTGCGAACATCCTGACGGCGGAAACGTTGGCAGACTACGCGGTAGAACTCGCGGAACGTCATGGTTTCGAATATCGTATTTTAGAGAAAGAGGAAATGGAAGGGCTCGGGATGGGCGCATTGCTTGCGGTGAACCAAGGGTCGACCATTCCTCCAAAATTGATTGTCCTTGAATACCATGGAGCGGGCGATGAGGCACCAGTCGCTGTCGTCGGAAAAGGCGTCACGTTTGATACAGGCGGCTATTCGATCAAACCGAAAGATGGCATTGTCGGGATGAAAGGGGACATGGGCGGCGCGGCCACCGTGCTTGGTTTGTTTGAAACACTCGGCGCGACAAAACCAGCACAAAACGTCATCGGTGTCATCGGGGCGACGGACAACATGATTTCTGGCGACGCGTTCAAGCCGGATGATGTGATCACGGCCATGAACGGGAAAACGATTGAAGTGTTGAACACAGACGCGGAAGGTCGACTCGTACTCGCCGACGCGGTCACATTTGCCAAAACGTACGAGCCGAAAGCCATCATCGATGTGGCGACATTGACAGGCGGTGTCCTCGTGGCACTTGGAACGGATGTGACAGGCTGCTTGACGAACGACGAAACGCTATATCATGCATTGGAATCAGCGAGCCGTGAGACAAACGAGCTTGTCTGGCAAATGCCTTACTTCGATGTCTTCATCAACAAAGTAAGAAAATCAGAAGTGGCAGATTTGAACAACTCACCAGGTCGTTTTGGCCATATGATTTTTGGCGGAGCGTTCGTCGGGGAGTTTGTCGGAGATACGCCATGGCTTCATCTTGATATTGCCGGGACGAGTGAACGTGCCGCAGCGAGTGATTTAGGTCCAAAAGGTCCGACAGGGGTCATGGTCCGTACACTTGCTCGAATGATTGAAACGTGGGAACGTTAAAAGGAAGTCTGATCATCATCGGTTTGGCCATAGGAAGCGGGTTATGCTACACGATTTGGCCGAACCGACTCTGGTTGGGCAGTACAGTGTTTTTCGCCGTCTTTGGCGTGTTGATGATTTTACAGGAGGTACACCGTGGTAGGAGTAGGAATTGATGGCGCAGGTGGGGGCTGGGTACGAATCACGTACGATAGCATCTCGCTCTGTTTAACCATCTCAGAGACATTGGAAGACTTATTGATTGATGGCGCGATGCATTTCGTCGACATGCCAAAAGATTTAGGAACGGTGAATCAACCGAACCGGGAGTGCGACGCGTGGATGCGTGCGCAACTTTCAGGACGGAAAGCGTCCGTTTTTACCCCTCCGATTCAAGAGGTGTTAGCTGAATCGACATATGAGGCTGCAAATGAAAAAAGCAGAGAGTTGACCGGGAAAGGAATTAGTAAGCAGGCATGGAATTTGACGCCGCGCATTCGCGAATTTCAACGAATCACGGCAGAGGACGTCTACGAGTCACATCCTGAAGTGTGCTTCGCGGTCATGACAGGCCAGGAAGCGCAAAATAGTAAAAAGACGAAGGAGGGGCAGGATGAGCGAATCGCATTGCTTCGCCGCTATTCGAACAGTTCCCCGTGGAAGTGGAAGATGTCGAACGTTCAAGTGGACGATATAATCGATGCGTGCATTTTGGCTGTCGCTGCCTATGAGGCAGGAACGTCAGGGCTCGCGTTGCACCCTGAACCGTCAACAGATACACCTGTCGTGGCCATGCCTGACGTAAAAGAGCGATGAATCATTCATCGCTCTTTTACTGTCGTATGAGGGTTGCCGACGATGAATCGCCACATGTAATGAAAGACCTTGGCATTGTATAATGCTTTAATGAGGACGGCTAAAACCGGGCCGACGATGAAGCCGAGGACCCCGAAAAGTTTGAGTCCGACGAAGATGGCAATCAAGGCGGCGAGCGGGTTCAAACCGATATGGGATCCGACGATTTTAGGTTCAGCGAAGTTTCGCTGCACGATTACGATGATATACAGGATAATCAATCCGATAGTGACGTACCAATCTCCGGAAACGGCAGCAAAGGCGGCCCAAGGGATGAGCAGTGTTCCGACGCCGAGATACGGTAATAGATCAAAGAAAGCAGCCAACAAGGCGACAGAGAGCGGGTTGTCGATCCGTAGGATGAGCAAGCCGATTAAGACAATTCCGAACGTCATGGAAATTAAAATGACCTGTGCCCGTACATATCCGAATAATGCTGAACGGAGGTTGATCATGACTTCCTCAAATTCCTTGTAGCCGGTCCGTTTATTCATACGATTGAGTGATTCGATATAGCTCGGCCAATCTTTCGTGATGAAAAACCAGGCGAGGACGATGACGATGACGAGCAAGAGCACGAGCGGCAAGGCGGCGAGCATGCTCTGCAGCGTACTGGCAACACCTCGAGATAAGACACCAATCGCAGCAGCGAGTTGGACGCCGAGCTCTGTGATCCCGCCTTCTAATGAAGTCGTCTGACCGGGATTCAGTTGCTGGTAGCTTTCATAGGCGTCGTTGAGGAGCGGGGCAATCTTATCATTGAACAAGCGTTGGATGTATTCGGTAAACGTCTTGATTTGTTCGGGCAGTCGCTCTGCCGCAATCGTAGCATAATGAATGAGCTGGATGATGACAAGAACGATGACACCGACGACGGCGCTTAAGACAATCAGCAGGGAAACGATGGTCCCGAGTGCGCGCGGCATGTTCAATTTACGTTCAAAGAGGTTGACGAGTGGAACGGTCACCAAGGATAACAGTAGGGCGAGGACGAAAGGATACGTATATTGGAAGAGTACATTGAGTAGCCATGTGATCAAGATCAAACCGGTTACGACGAGGACGAATCGTAACAATTGCCATAACTTTGTAGAAGACATGAGGGACCAACCCTTTCCGGACAACTTGATTGAGCATAGTATACCATGCGGTTGGTAAATAAGGCAGAAAGATAGGTGGGAGAAAATGAAAGAGATTCAACAGCGTATTGATCGAATGATTCTTCATTTGGGGGGATATTGGCGTCCGCTATCAGGATTAGCGCGTCTATTAGAAGAAGTCGGGGAAGTCGGGGCTGCCCTCAGACGTGGTCAAGAGGAACAATTGAAAGAAGAACTGCTGGATGTCATCGTGATTTCCACATGTCTGGCCAATCAATATGCCATCCCGTTACAGCATCCCAATCAACTTAATGGAACCGACTCAGTCCCACTCCTTTATTTCCGCCTTGTCGAGGAGGCAGGGGAAGTGGGGAGAATTTTGAACGCCTATGAAGGCGACAAGGCGTTAAAACCAAACAAGATTAATAATTCACTTCAATCGCATCTTGAAGGTGTACAGTCTGCCGTGATGGCGATTGGGGACAGGTTTGGCTTTGATTTGTTCGCGGCACTCTACCCGTTGATCGAAGAAAAATCATCGCGGGACTTCGGACGATTCGACCAGACTCCAGATCCAATCACCGAGCCTTCGGTTCGCAACTATTTACACTACAAAACGGGTCGTTATTGGGGCGGTGTGGAAGTTAAACCTTTTGAGAAAATCGACCGATATATAAAGCGAGAACGTCACTTCGAACGTTTCTTAAAATTGGCGCCGATTGAGCGGCTTGACGGTTTTGTCATTCAACAACCGAAGGATGGACTCCTCTTTGACGGTGATTTAAACGAAGCGTTTCCAGTCCCGGATTCGTTCATTGTGGAGAGGGAGACATACGACAATCAAGTGTTTTTCGTGATTCGTCTTCGCCCTTGAACGGTATTTACCTTTTTTATGAAAATCGTTCGTCTGATTTTCAAATATTTACTTTTTTTAAAAAAGCAATATGCTACGATTAAGTTGTTGTTATGTAGGGAATGCCGCCAGAAGAAAGGAATATTTTAGATGAATATGAAGTTATTAAAGGTTGCCCTCATCTTATCGGTTCTCCTTTTTGGGATGCAACTCCCTCAAGTTGAAGCGGCTACGTATGATGGAGAGACGACTGTCAATTTGAACATCCGTTCTCTGCCAAGTACGAAAGGAACTGTGATCACCACGTTGCCAAGAGGAACAAAAGTGAAATACGGTACGTTCAGTAAATCGTGGCACAAGGTGTATTGGAACAATCGTACATATTATGCGTCCGCTCAGTATATCCGTAAACGTTCAACCGCTTCGAGCGCGATGACGAAGCAGTCGACACTGGCGACAGGGGTCACGACCGTGAACCTTAATATCCGGGTGTCTGCGCATCGGAATGCGACAATCGTGACGACTTTGAAAAAAGGTACTGAAGTCAGCTATGCGGAGTATAACTCTTCATGGGCAACTGTTGTATTAGACGGGAAGACGTACTATGCAGCAAAGGCGTATATTACGCCAAAACGTACCGAATCGACTGTCGAGAAGCAAAACGGCTATGCTAACCGTGAATTAAAACTGTTCTCGCAGCGAAGCCAACGTTCAGCGGTGCAAAAAGTACTGCCGCGCAACACGGCGGTCGTCTCGAGTGTATACAATACGAGTTGGTCGGTCGTGTATATTGGAAGTGAAACATACTACGCACCCACACGTGGCATCACCGAAGGGACGCCGAAGTCGGAAGTCATCAAACAAGACGGGTATGCCAACCGTGATCTAAAACTGTTCTCGCAGCGAAGCCAACGTTCAGCAGTGCAAAAAGTACTGCCGCGCAACACGGCGGTCGTTTCGAGTATATATAACACGAGCTGGTCGGTCGTGTATCTTGGAAATGAAACATATTTCACACCGACATGGGGCATTACACCGGGGAAACCTGAACCGACTGTCGAAAAACAGTCTGGTTATGCTAATCGTGATCTAAAACTGTTCTCAGAGCGAAGCCAGCGTTCGCCGGTACAAAAAGTGTTACCGATGAACACGGCAATCGAATCAAGCAAATTTAACACGAGCTGGTCAGTCGTCTATATCGGGGACCAGACGTACTTCACCCCGACAGCTTGGATTTCATCAGAGAAAACACCGGTTGAACCACCGACGTCTTCTCAGCCGGAAGTGGTGAAGGTTGAAGGATACGCGAACCGGACGGTCAACTTGTTCGGTAAGACGCACCAACGATCACCTGTGTTACGTGTCCTTCCGAAATATACGAAAGTCACGTACAGTAACTACAATTCAAGCTGGTCGAAAGTATATATTGGTACGGAGACGTATTACACTGCAACATCCTGGTTAACGGAAGGGGCAGCCCCGGCGTTGTCGAAAGGGAAAGTGTATACGAATACCCCGGGAGATGTGTTGAACGTCCGTTCGAGTGCAAGCTTGAATTCAAATGTGTTAGGTCGCCTGGACCATGGGACGGAAGTCGAACATTATGGAACGGTCAACGGCTTTTATAAATTCAAATATAATGGTCGAGATGCCTATATCTCTGCAGATTACGTGACGACATCGAAACCTAGTCCGTCAGCGGACACGGTCATCGTCCTTGATGCGGGACATGGTGGAAAAGATCCCGGAGCTGTAAACGGTTCGCTGTATGAGAAGACGATCGCCTTCGATGTAACGAGACGTGCAGAGGCGTATCTCCGGTCGAAGTATAACTATGAAGTCAGATTAACACGTTCGACAGATATCTATTTGACCCTCAATGAGCGTGTTCAGGCGGCGAAGACGTTGCGTGGTGACTTGTTTGTCAGTATCCATGTCAATGCTGCCGGAACGTCTGCCGCAAAAGGGCTCGAAACGTACTATTCATCCTATTCGGCACATAGCGCAAGAAGTCGCGTCCTTGCTTCAAACATTCAGAGCAATTTGTCCGGCAAGATGTCTGCGATGTCAAACCGTGGTGTGAAGACGGCGAACTATTACGTGATTCGCTACAATACGATGCCGTCAGCGCTGGTCGAACTCGGTTTTATCTCCTCACCGACCGACTTGACGTATCTACAGAGTGCCGCTTCACGACAAAGAATGGCAGAAGGAGTAGCAGAAGGGATCGCGCAATACGTGAGAACCTATTATTAACACAAAAAGTCTTAGATGGCCGAATGGTCCGTCTAAGACTTTTTTTCGTGAAGAAAAAGACGAACCGGTTCATCGGTTCGTCCTGGGTATTACAAATCATCAAACCCGTTCGCATCGGTTACTTTTGCGTAGGAACGTGATTTTTGTTCGAAGAAATCTGATTTCGTCGCGTTGAGAGAATCATCGGAATAGGCGCGGATCCAAGGCATGACGTCTTCGTCAAATCCTTCATACAAATCATTAAGACCGATTACGCGTAACCGTTTGTTCGCCAAGTATTTGACGTAGTCACGCATCTCGCTCACATCGAGTCCATCGAGGTCGCGGAGAACATATTCACACCATTCAATCTCAAGGTCGACCGCTTGTGCCATCGTGTCGTAGACGAATTGGCTGAATTGACCGTCCGCATCGATTTTCGGATTCTCTGTCAGGACAGCCCGGAGCAATTGACTGATGAAGTACGAGTGTTGCATCTCATCCCGTTGAATGTAACTGATCATCGTCGACGTTCCGACCATTTTCTGATGACGGGCGAGATTGTAGAAGTAGGCGAATCCTGAGTAGAAGTTGATTCCTTCCAGAATGACCGACGCGACGAGCGACTTCGCGAAGTTCTCGGCATTTGGCTCGGCGCGGAAAGCCTCGTATAGGTCCAAAATGAACTGGTTACGTTTCATGACCATGTCATCGTCTTTTGCGATATCGAAGATACGGTTTTGTTCAGAAAGCGGGACAAGGCTCGATAATACATAGCTGTATGATTGATTATGCACGACCTCTTGCTGGGCGATGACAGCGAGGACGGCATGGACCGATGCGTCGGATGAAAACATCGAAGACTCCAAAATGTAGCGGGTTTGTACCGAATCGAGAATCGATAACAGACCGATGATGCGTTTGAATGCATCCTGCTCCCGTTCTGTCAGTTGCGGCCATTGTTGCATGTCTTTCGACATCGAGATCTCATCCGGAATCCAAAAGTTCGAAAGCAATTGCTTGTAGATCGTATAAAACTGAGGGTAGGCGATGTCATTCCAATTGACGATGGAACTCGTTTCGCCACCGATGATGGCAGTCGCCCGGTTAGGATGTTTGGGCGACAATAGTTTGATTTTTTGAATCGACATAGTGATGAACTCCTTCTTCTACATGATGAGCCATCCGTTCTGCCCAATGACGGACATTGAACGGTTGGTTACGCGGTGACTGTTCGATTTTGAGCAGCTCCCCCGCAAGTGGAACCCCGTACCTTGAAAGGTGGTAGGCCATCTCGTCGACGGCACGGCAGAAGTGGACGAACATTTTGTCGCCTGTTCCGAAGACGGCCGCCTGACGAATCGGCACGTTCAGCTCTTTTAATATGAGACGGAACGTATCCTTCATCTCGTCAGGCAATACGCCGTCCGCCCAAGTATAAGAACCGAAGTAAACGAGGTCGAATGACGCAAGCGCAGAAGCTTCACGCGGTCCGATCCGGTCTGCTTCGAAACGACTGACCTGATCTCCTCGATGCCGGTGTGTGGTCTCGACGAGCGAGGCGACCTCTTCGGTATTTCCGCTCATCGAACTGTACACAATCGCAATGTTCATCGGTCTAACCACCTTTCTTCATTTCAAATCGTTATGAGGCACAAGACTCACATTCATCGACTTCGACTGTTGTCGAACGGGTGTAATAGATTGACTTCATCCCGAGCGACCATGCTTCTAAGTGCATCGAGAGCAATTCGGTCGCTTTCACATCGTTTTTCACGTAAAGGTTGAAGCTGATTGCCTGGTCGATGTGACGTTGGCGGGCGGCATTTTGACGGATGCTCCAAAGTTGATCGACTTCAAAGGCGGATTTATAGAACCAGTTCGTTTCCGGTGTGAGGTCAGGTACAGTGACCGGAATCTTATAGTTTTTCTTCTCTTCCGAGTAAACTTTTTTATAAACCGGATCGATGGAAGCGGTACTGCCGGCGATGATCGCCGTGGAAGAGTTCGGGGCGACAGCCATCATATAGGCGTTGCGAACACCATGGCGATGAACTTCAGCCGCGAGGCCATCCCAGTCCAATTCGTCGTGCGAGCGGTAGTTACGGCGCGTGAAGTATTCACCTGTATGCCACTCCGATCCTTCGAATACGCCGAAGGCCCCTTTTTCTTTCGCCAGTTCCATCGAGGCTTGAATCGTCAAGTAGGCGATTTTTTCATACAATTTCTCAGCGTATTGAACTGCGTCCACGGACTCCCAACGGATGCCTTCGAGGGCGAGGAGGTGGTGCCAGCCAAATGTTCCAAGTCCGACAGCGCGATACTTTTGATTGGTGATCATCGCTTGCGGGACTTCAATCGTGTTTAAGTCGATGACATTATCAAGCATCCGCATTTGGATTGGGATGAGTCGTTCGAGCACGTCTGACTTCACCGCCCGGGCGAGTGCGATCGAACTCAAGTTACAGACGACGAAATCGCCAGGTGTTTTCGTGATGACGATTTTCCCGTCCTGTGTATATTCTTCTTCAATCGTCGTAGCGGACATGTTTTGAGCAATCTCCGAACAGAGATTTGAACTATAAATCATGCCGGCATGTTTATTCGGGTTGGCACGGTTCACGGCGTCGCGGAAGAACATGTAAGGTGTCCCGGTCTCGAGTTGTGAACGCATGTAGCGTTTGACAAGATCGATGGCTGGAACCGTCACACGAGACAGCTCCGGTGTATTGACACATTGCATGTATTTTTCTGTGAACGATCCGCCATTCTCTGTCTCGTCATAGAAATCTTCCAGGCTGAAGCCCATTACCGTCCGGATTTCGTGTGGATCGAACAAGTGCCATTCCCCGCGTTCTTCGACCGTGCGCATGAATAAATCCGGAAGACAAACGCCTGTGAACAAGTCATGGGTACGGAGTCGTTCGTCCCCGTTGTTCAATTTCGCATCGAGGAATTCGAAGATATCTTTGTGCCAAATGTCTAGATAGACGGCAATCGATCCTTGACGCATACCGAGCTGGTCAACCGAGACGGCCGTGTTGTTCAGCTGCTTCATCCATGGAAGCGCTCCGCTGGAGACTCCTTTGAATCCTTTGATGTCGCTGCCGCGAGAGCGAATTTTGCCAAGGTAGACGCCAATTCCGCCGCCACCTTTTGATAAGGTCGCCACATCTGTATTCGAGTCGTAAATTCCCCGGAGCGAATCGTCTACCGTGTCGATGAAACATGAGCTGAGCTGGCCGTAAGACTTACCTGCGTTCGATAGAGTCGGAGTCGCGACCGTCATATATAAGTTCGAGAGCGCCCAATACGCTTCTTCAACCAGTTTGACACGTGTTTTAGCATTTTCTTTTTGCATGAGCGTCATGGCGATGACCATGAAGCGTTCTTGAGGGAGCTCGTACAAGTTCTTCACGTGGTCACGCCCGAGATAACGGTCAGACAAAGTACGGAGACCGATATACGTGAACAGGCGGTCTCTTGAAGGGTCGATTAACGTTTCAAGATGGTCGATTTCCTCTTTCGAATAAGTTTCGAGCAGGGCCGGTGTGAAGATTCGTTTTTCCGTCAACGTATTGATCAGTGAATAAAGGTTGCCGTATCGCATTGAAGCCTCGTAGCCTCGGTTACGTGCAGCCTCCAAGTAGAGTCGATTTAAATACATCTCCGTTGCGACGAACGTCCAGTCCGGTTCTTCCGCCTTCAGCATATCGAGGGCGTGCATCGTCAAAAGGTCATATACTACATCTTGTGTCAGTGTTTTTGACTCAAGCGCACGGATTGCCCGCTCTTCGTAGCGTTTGACACTTAAATGAGGATATCTCGTCTGGATGGATTGAATAAGAGACGTGACGTCAGCTAGCGTTGGTGACGCAGGTAACATCGTCTCGTGTTGGATAGGGGATGTCAAAATCGATCACTCCTTTTGTAGATGTGGACATTATCAAAATATAATGTAGATTCTCAATATAGACGAAATATACAGTTTGAAAAGTATTTTCCCTTTAACTATATATTGACGTTTTTATCTCTTTTTAATCATAAATCACCCATATTTAGTTTTTCAATGCTTGACTTTCGCGAAACGATGACGTGAGATTTTTCTTTTGCTCTAAAAGGGCTTCGTGAGCCGATTTGAGACAAAATTTGAGATGAAAAAAAACAATTACGCAAACGGAATATCCTTTTTTCTTAAAAAGATTTTGAGTGGTGGTTCGATCGGAGAGTAGGTGGGACGTAAAATTTTCATTTTGATTCCCCTATTATTTGTCCTTCAGCCCAAAAATTCCTGCATCGGCTGAAATACTATATATAGTGCTTCATGAAGAAAGAAAGCGATGGACAGATTGTCAAGTCTGGTATCTCTGGTAAAAGTGAGGTAGATTGGGGTGTAAGGACGAAAATCTATTGAAAAAAGAAGGGTTTTAAAAGTGCGTACAGAAGATTTATTATTAGCATGGGACCCACTCGGATACGGGTGCGGTTCATATGGACCAGAGTTCGACGACATCCTGCTCGCGCTTACCTATACGGACTCTGTGGACCAGCTTCATCATTTGATTCGACAGACGCTTCTCGATTCGTTCGGCGATTGTCCAAATGAACAAGAAACACACAAGATGGCGGTTGCCTTACTGAAGTCATCGTCGTCTTGCCAACTATAAAGGAGGAACTATCCTATGTTACGAATTGATCCGACACCAAACCCAAATGCCATGAAGATCACATTACCTGAAAATGTGTTCGGCGATAAAAGTCAAAGTGTGAAAGCGGGCGAATCGACAGACCAGCCGCTCCTCGCAAAACTCGTTGAGATCGAAGGCGTCGAGAGCGTCTTCGCCTACGGTGATTTCGTTACCGTCTCGAAAGAAGGAGACGTGAGCTGGGAAGCGATTCTCCCACACGTCGAGACAGCGTATCGCGCATGACACCCATGGTCACCATCGTGATTCCCGCCCATTCACGTGAGGCAGAATTAACGGAACTGCTTGAAAGTTTGACGGTCCAGACGTTCAAACAGTTTGAGGTTTTGATCATCAATAATGAAGGGCCGCCAAAACAACATCTTTTGGCGCCTTTTTTGAATCAATTGAACGTCCGATTGATTGAATTGAAAGAAAATCATCACGTGCGGGCAAGAAACCTGGGAGTCGCTGAGGCAAAAGGGGACATCATTTTATTGTTAGATGACGATGACCTGTTGATGCCGGGTCACATCGAAGAAGGACTACGCGACCTCGAAACGGCAGATCTCGTCTATACCGATGCGGAATTGTTTCGGTTCAACTGGCAAGATGGCCGTCGTGTCGTCACAGACTGGGAGCCGTTCGCCTATGCATTCGATGTCGAACGATTCAGGCAAGACTCGACCTTCATCCCTTCCGGCACGATGTATCGGAAGTCGATCCACGATGCAATCGGACCGTTTGATGAAGACGTATATAACTACTGGGACTGGGATTTCTTTCTCAGAGTCATGAAGCAGTTTGAAATCGCCCATCCTGCACGGGCCACTGTGCTCTATGCTTTCAATGGACACGATAACTTATCGGCAAAACAGGATGATACGAGACGCCGTTACTTTGAACGATTTTGTTTGAAGCATGGACTGGAGAATATGGAAATGAAGAACTTTCATATCGTCCAGGCTGAACGGCGAGGCTATAGAAGAGAGACAGAGAGAACGTTCACGGGAGACTTTCCCGGAAGAACGGAAGGAGATGGATCATGTACTCATCACAAGAACTAGAACTATTGGAGATTTTGGAGGAGAAAGGGTATTTGGAGACCAGATTGTTGGCTAACATGTTGGGAGTCGACGAAAAGACGGTCGAAGGAATGCTCGAAAAGTTCAAGGCAGACGGCATTTTGCTCGGTTTCCGGGCGATGGTCAACTGGCAAAAAATCAATCGCCATGACGTGACCGCGTTTATCGATGTCAAAGTCACGCCGAAGCGTGGACGTGGATTTGATGATGTGGCGGAGCGGATTTACCGGTTCCCTGAAGTGACGGCGCTTTATCTCATGTCCGGCGCATACGATTTGCAGGTGGTCATTCGGGCAAATTCACTTCAAGATGTCGCATCGTTCGTCTCGGACAAGTTGTCGCCGCTTGATTCGGTCCTGTCGACGACGACGCACTTCAAATTGAAGACGTATAAGCATGATGGCATCCTGTTCACCCCGCAAACCGAAGATAAACGATTGAATATCACGCCATGAAATCATTATCCAATCAAGTCGTTTCAATGAAGCCTTCGGGTATTCGCCGCTTCTTTGATTTGGCGCAAACGATGGAAAACGTCGTCTCTCTCGGGGTGGGAGAACCGGATTTCATCACGCCATGGAATGTTCGGGAAGCCAGCTATGCTGCTCTTGAGGAAGGATACACCGCCTATAGCGCGAATGCCGGGCTCATCGAACTTCGTCATGAAATTTCTAATTATATGAAGGAACAGTTCCAAGTTTCGTATGATCCGACGACCGAGGTGATTGTGACGACAGGCGCCTCACAAGCACTGGACATTGCCTTTCGTTCCTTGTTGAACCCTGGGGACGAGGTCGTTGTCGTGGAGCCGGCCTTTGTCTCGTACGGTCCTTTAATCGAAATGGCAGGAGGGAAAGTGGTGCCGGTCGCCTGCCGCGCCGAGTCGGGATTCCGCTTGAAACGTGAGGACGTAGAGGCGGCCATCACGGAACGGACAAAAGCCATCCTGCTCTGCTTCCCTTCCAACCCGACGGGAGCCACGATGACAGGAGAAGAGCTATCAGAAATCGCAGAACTCGCCACAAAGCATGATTTATGGGTCGTCAGTGATGAGATCTACGCGGAGCTCTGTTATGACGAACCGTTCGTCAGTTTTGCGACGTTACATGATATGCGAGACCGGACGATTGTCATTAACGGTTTCTCTAAAGCGTTCGCGATGACAGGGTGGCGTCTCGGATTCACGTGTGCTCCGGAAGTCGTGACGCGGGAAATGCTGAAGGTCCATCAATATGGCATGATGTGTGCACCGACACTCGTGCAGTTTGGCGGGCTCGAGGCGTTGAAGACGCGTCAGCAACACGTTCCGAAAATGGTGAAGAGTTACCGGCAACGTCGGAACTACTTCATCCAAGCGCTGAACGATGCAGGACTACCGACGCACGTTCCGGGTGGAGCGTTTTATGCATTCCCGTCGATCCGGCATACCGGACTGACGAGTGAGGAGTTTGCGGAACGCCTGTTGCTTGAAGAACGGGTGGCCGTCGTCCCGGGAAATGCGTTCGGTGAGAGTGGGGAAGGCTTCGTTCGGGCCAGCTATGCGACCTCCATCGAACAGTTACAAGAAGCGATTCGCCGAATCGATCGCTTCATGAAACAATTTGAAGTGACGACAGTAAAAGACTCTCAGCAATGAGAGTCTTTTGGCGTTTTATTGGAATAGTAAAGGGGAAAAGGAGGGCGAGGTGAATAGGATGGAACAATATGATTTCGTAGCAGTCGGCTGTGGCCCGTATAACTTAGGATTGATGGCGCTCCATGAATCGACTCCGTTGAAGGGGATTTGCTTTGAACAACGGGACCAACTGATTTGGCATGAAGGGATGCTCATCGAAGGGATGACGATGCAGACACACTACCTGTTTGATCTGGTCACACCTGCTGACCCGACAAGCCCTTATAGTTATTTACATTATTTAAAACAGGCAGGAAGACTGCAGACGTTCATTATTCAAGAAAGCATGGTCATTCCGAGACAGGAATACAATCGCTATTTGAAGTGGGTGGCGCATCAACTCGAGTCGATTCATTTTTCGAGCCGTGTCACGGACGTGCGCGAGGACGGGGACGGGTTTGTCGTCACGGTCCGGACCGGCAAAGGGGAAGAGAAGGTTCATGCCAAACACGTGGTCATCGGAACAGGCTCTGCCCCCCTCGTCCCCGATTCGTTTGAAAAGGTCGTGCATACGAGTGAATATCTGATGAACCGTGACCGGTTAAGAACAGCTGAACGGGTCGTGGTGATCGGGAGCGGTCAAAGTGCTGCGGAAGTCTATTTGGATTTGCTTCGTTCCTCGGATTCGAGCCAGACCGTTGATTGGGTAACGCGGTCGGACGTCTACGAATCACTTGAAGCGGGGAAACTCGGCGAAGAAATCTTTAGTTTGGACTATGTCGAGTATTTTCACGCGCTGTCTTATGAGGCAAGACAACAATTGAGCGCCTCGTTCGAACGCTTTCGTAACGGGGTCAATCCGGATACGTTGACGGCAGTGTATGAGACGTTGTATCAACGGACGGCAGACGGGGACGATCAAAAAACGAAGCTTTTGACGCAGATCGAAGTGGACCAGGTCCGACATGTGGATGGGGCGTATGTAGTAAAGGGGACACACCAGTACACGAATCAAGACTTTGAAGGGAAATACGATGCCGTCGTTGCCGCGACGGGCTATCGACCGGTAATTCCGGATTGGGTTTCGCATCTCCCAATCCAGTGGGAAACCAAAACAGAATGGAAAGTTCAGGCGCGATATGACCTCGCTACGAGCGAACCACTGCGCGGGAAGCTGTTCACCCACACGAATCTCGAACATTCGCACGGTCCGGCGGCGACGAATTTGGGGATGGCTGTGTATCGGAATGCGATCATTCTTAATGAAATCGCCGGGAAAACTGTGTACGAAATCCGTCATCAGCGACCCTTCACGACATTTTGAACAAAAAAAGTGCTAGGCGAGTCGCCTAGCGGAATCAGGGGGGAATACTTGAAGTCTTGCTTGATTTGTATTTACCCCGAGGTTCGACTTTCAAACATTCCGACACGTCAGAATAATCTTTTTTGCTAAATTCTACACTTTATCGAAAAAAGTATGTTATAGTAAGTTGATGAATTTAGCATAGGAGTGTTTGTAATGGCAAAATACGAAAAAGATCAAGTATTAACAGGTAAAGTTACAGGAATTCAACCTTTCGGTGCTTTCGTAGCACTTGACGACGAGACACAAGGTCTTGTTCACATCTCTGAAATCTCACATGACTACGTAAAAGACGTAAACGATTACGTTCAAGTTGGTCAAGAAGTTGAAGTGAAAATCCTTGAAGTGGATGAAGCTTCTAAAAAAATCAAGCTTTCAATGAAAGCGACTCAAGAAGCTCCAAAACGCGAGAAGTCTGCTAAGCCAGCTCGCCGTGCGCCACGCCGCAACGAAGCTTCTAACTTCAAGCAAGAAGAAGCTCCAGGATTCACAGTCCTCAAGGACAAACTCGAAGACTGGATCAAAAACACAAACTTCAAAAAGTAAGTGTTAAAAAGGCGACCCGCTTATGACGGGTCGCCTTTTGTTTTACAGGAATCTTAGGAAGATGTCACGAACTAAAGGGGTGGAAAGGAGTGCGAAACATGAAAATTGGAATCATCGGGACAGGCGGGATTGCGACGAGCGCACATATCCCGAATTATCAGTCCGCAGGAGCGGAAGTCGTAGCGGTCATGAACCGAACGAAAGAAAAAGGGGAGACGGTCGCCAAGCAGTTTGGTATCCCGAACGTGTATGAGACGGTTGAGGAGATGCTTCGACACGAAACATTGGACGCGGTCAGTATTTGTACGCCGAACGCATTCCATAAGACGCAAGTCTTGCAGGCGCTTGATGCGGGGTGTCACGTGTTGTGTGAAAAACCACCTGGCATTTCTGAGAATGAAGCGAAGGAGATGCTGCAGGCGGCAAAACGGGCCAAACGGACGCTCCATTTTGGTTTTCACTACCGGCACCGCGCTGATACCGAGCTTTTGAAACGAATGATTGATGCTGGAGAATTCGGTGACATGTATGCGACGACTGCCTTGGCACTGAGAAGAAGAGGGATCCCGGGATGGGGGGTCTTCACCGACAAAGAATTGCATGGAGGCGGGGCGCTCCTGGACATCGGGGTACATATGCTCGACCTCGCTTTGTATATCATGGGGTATCCGAAACCGACGGAAGTGCTCGGTCATGTCGGACAATATTTAGGAACGCGCCCGGGAGTGGGGCTCCTAGGGGAATGGGACGCTACGTCGTTCTCTGTTGATGATACGGCACGGGCGATGGTCAAGTTTGAGAACGGGGCATCGTTGTTACTCGACGTGAGCTATATGGCCAACCTCGAACAAAAAGACGTGATGCGTGTCGAGTGCCGGGGAACACGGGCCGGGGCGACACTTTTCCCGCTCACCGTGCACACGGAGAAACATGGGGCCTTGTTCGATGAAACGCCTGCTTATTTGGAACAACACGACCCGTATGCGCGTCAAATCGAACACTTTCTAAAAGCCTGTCAAACCATACCGGATTATCGTCAGGCAGAGGAGGCGGTCATCCTCCACCACATCATCGATCGCATCTACGCGTAAGCGAGTTACTTTTCATTCTTTTAAAACAGGGTATATAGTGTAGGTGTTACATATTTCTATGAGGAGGATGAAACATGCACAACTTTGAATACAAAAACCCGACAAAACTGATTTTCGGGACCCATCAAGTCGAAAAACTCGCGGGAGAGCTTGAAACGCTCGGCGCGAAGAAAGTGATGCTCGTCTATGGTGGCGGAAGTATCAAAAAGAACGGGACGTATGATGAAGTCGTGGCTGAGCTTGAAAAGGCAGGCATTTCATACGTAGACTTCTCAGGAGTTGAACCGAACCCGCGGATCGAGACAGTTCGTCGTGCCGTCAAACAAGCGCGCGAAGAAGAAATCGATGCTTTGCTCGCGGTCGGCGGAGGTTCCGTCATCGACTGTACGAAATTGATCTCGGCGGCAATTCCTTATGAGGGCGACGCCTGGGACATCGTACTCCGTGAACATATCCCGACAGAAGCGGTGCCGTTTGGAACGGTGCTTACACTTGCCGCGACAGGCTCAGAAATGAACTCGGGCTCTGTCATCACGAACTGGGAGACACAAGAGAAGTTTGGATGGGGCCACCCGCTCGTTTATCCAACTTTCTCGATTCTTGACCCGCGTTACACGGTCTCGGTTCCAAAAGATCAAACGATCTACGGAATTGTGGATATGATGAGTCACTGTTTCGAACAATATTTCCACCCGAACCATGCGCCGGTACAGGAACATATGACCGAAGGCGTCTTGAAAGCAGTCGTTGAATCGGCACCGAAACTTGTAAACGATTTGGAGAATGTTGATTTGCGCGCCATCATCTTGTTCGCAGGAACGATGGCATTGAACGGCGTGCTTCAGATGGGAGCTGCCGGGGACTGGGCGTCTCATAACATTGAACATGCGGTCTCAGCCGTACACGACATCCCGCATGCCGGTGGCCTCGCCATCCTCTTCCCGCGTTGGATGGAGCACGTATTGGATGAAGACAACGCAGCCCGCTTCGCGCGACTCGGTACGGAAGTATTTGATGTGGAACCGGGTGAAAACGACTTGGAGACAGGGAAGCGTACAATTGAAGCGATTCGTTCGTTCTTCGACCAACTCGGTGCACCGAACTCGCTCCGTGACTACGAGATTGATGAGTCGTCATTCGATGCCATCCTCGATTCTGCGATGAAACGAGGGGCATTCGGCCGTTTCCGTACGTTGGAACGCGAAGATGTCGCCAACATCTTAGAACTCAGCAAATAAGGCGAATTATTGCCTATTTTGCAATAATGATTGAATGAATCCGATGTTTCCGTATATGATGGGTCATGTATGGCTCTTTTAGGAGCGATTTAAAGGAGGAAATGACATGTCAACTGTACGTTTCGATTATTCAAACGCTCTCTCGTTCGTTGGGAAGCATGAAATTGACCAAATGCAAGAAACGGTCAAAACACTCCACTCGGTAATTCACGAGCGCAGTGGAGCGGGTAGCGATTTTCTTGGGTGGGTCGATCTACCGACCGAATACGACCAAGATGAATTCGCTCGAATCAAAGCTGCTGCGGAACGCATCCGTGAAAACTCAGATGTTCTCGTCGTCGTCGGGATCGGGGGGTCTTACCTCGGTGCACGTGCAGCAATCGAAATGCTTCAACATTCATTCTTTAACGTATTGTCAAAAGAAGAGCGCAAAGCGCCACAAATCTTCTATGCCGGTCATAACATCTCTTCTACGTACATGAGAGAGTTGCTTCAAGTACTTGAAGGGAAAGAAGTTTCGGTCAACGTGATCTCGAAATCAGGAACAACGACAGAACCGGCTATCGCATTCCGTGTCCTCAAACAGTTCATGGAAGACAAGTATGGTCAAGACGGTGCGCGTGAGCGAATCTATGCGACGACGGACCGTGCCCGTGGTGCACTCAAAACGCTTGCTGACGCAGAAGGATACGAAACGTTCGTCATTCCAGACGATGTCGGTGGACGCTTCTCTGTTCTTACACCAGTCGGTCTTCTGCCGATTGCTGCTGCCGGAATCGATATCGATGCCTTGATGGAAGGTGCTCGCGACGCGCAAAACGCATACAGCTCACCAGAGTTGGATGAGAACGAAGCGTATCAGTACGCGGTCGTCCGCAACGCGCTCTATGCAAAAGGCAAATCAATCGAGATGCTCGTCAACTATGAACCTGCGCTTCACTACGTATCGGAATGGTGGAAGCAGCTTTATGGGGAATCAGAAGGAAAAGACAACAAAGGGATCTTCCCGGCATCCGTCGACTTCTCGACAGACTTGCACTCAATGGGACAATACATTCAAGAAGGACGCCGTGACTTGTTTGAAACGGTCATCCGTGTGAACGAAGTCCGTCATTCGATGAATGTACCGGAAGACGCACAAGACTTGGATGGTTTGAACTTCCTCTCAGGTGAGACGATCCAGTTCGTTAACGACAAAGCGGCAGAAGGAACACTTCTTGCACATACGGACGGAAACGTACCGAACCTGATTGTAGAATTGCCGGAGATGACACCATATCACCTCGGATACTTGTTCTACTTCTTCGAGAAGGCATGCGCGATGAGCGGATACATCCTCGGAGTGAACCCATTCAACCAACCGGGCGTCGAAGCTTACAAAGCAAACATGTTTGCGTTACTTGGAAAACCAGGTTACGAAGAACAAAAAGCAGAGCTCGAAAAACGCTTGAACCAATAAGTTTTACAATCGGTCCGCGACGCGGACCGATTTTTTTGTTTGAAACTGGGTGAAGACAAGGTAAAGTGAGAGTAGACAGGGAAAGAAAGGGATGGACTATGAAGACATTCAAAGATTTCTATCATAATCAAGTCGAACTAAGCTTCACCCACTACCCATTCTCGGACACACCGCTTCACGTCTGGGTCGTCGCTCGTTATGAAGACAAATGGGTGCTGACAAAACATAAACAGCGCGGACTCGAATTTCCTGGAGGGAAAGTGGAGCCAGGGGAACATGAGGACGATGCGGCCATTCGTGAGGTGTACGAAGAGACGGGCGGGGTCGTCAAAACACTTCGGTATCTTGGTCAGTATCGTGTCCTCGGGCGAGGGGACACGGTCATCAAAAATATCTATTTTGCTGAAATTGAGCGATTCGATGACCATCCGGCCGTCGACGAGACAGATGGGGCTGTCTTGATTGATGAGCTTCCGGAGAACTTACTACGAAACCCTCGATATAGTTTCATGATGAAAGATCGGGTGTTGCCGGAAACGATGAGGTTGCTCCATGAACAAAAAATGGTTTGATCGCATTGATGTGCTACCGCCCTATGCGGGGTATCATGTGGCACGCGGATGGTATGAGACGAAGGACGGAGAAGAGGTCGTCGCCTACGAAATTGTGCCGAAACGGCCGAATGGGCACGTGTTGATGTACTTACGGGGAGGCACATCCCGAATTGGAGATGTCCGTTTGCCGAGGCTTATGCAGTTCGCTGCAAGGGGCTTTCACGTCGTCGCGCCTGTATACCGGGGGAATCACGGCGGAACCGGGAAAGAAGACTTTGGAGGAGACGATTTAGAGGATGTCCTTTCCTTGTATGACCGGATTTGCGAGACGAATACTGACATTCATGCGCTCGGGTTCTCGAGAGGCGGGATGATGGCGTTGTCGCTCGCAGCAGAACGACCGCTAAAGAGTGTCGTCTCTTGGGCGGGCGTGACAAACTTGGAATGGACGTATGAAGAGCAGAAATCGATGCGGAAGATGCTTCGGCGGATGACCGGGGGAGATCCGGAGACGGCAGCAGATGCCTATAAAGACCGTTCGCCTTTGTTCAAAGAGTGGGAGGCGCCGACGTTATTGATTCACGGCACGGACGATGAACAAGTACGTCTGCGTCATGCGACCGCCGTCGCTGAGAAATTAGGCGATCAGGCAAAAATCTGGGTCGTCCCGTTTGGCCATCAACTTCCGTTTTGGGATAAGTGGGAGACGACGGAACAGGCGATGAACTGGATGTTGCGCCAAACAAACGAAAGCACCGACTAGTTCTCTAGTCGGTGCTTTTTGTCAAATGACGAGGGGACCGGCCGCAACGACCGCTTCGCTCGCTTTTGTGAAACGTTTGAAGTTTTCTTTGAATTTTAGTGCCAATGCCTTGGCCTCGACGTCATATCGTGCCGGGTCCTTCCACGTATCGCGTGGATTGAGGACGTCATCCGGTACCCCTTTGATCGAGACGGGAATATCCACGTTGAAAATTTCATGCTTCGTCGTTTCAACGTCACGAAGTTCCCCGTTTACGGCAGCGTTTACCATGGCGCGCGTATAAGCGAGCTTCATACGTGAACCTTCACCATAAGCACCGCCTGTCCAACCGGTATTCACCAGATAGACGTCGACGTCATGCTGTTCAATGAGTTGACCGAGCATGTCGGCGTAACGTTCCGGTGCGAGTGGCAAGAACGGAGAGCCGAAGCAAGTTGAAAACGTCGCTTGCGGTTCTGTGACGCCGCGCTCGGTTCCGGCAAGTTTAGACGTATAACCGGACAAGAAGTGGTACATCGCTTGTTCCTTCGTCAACTTGCTGATTGGAGGCAAGACACCGTACGCGTCAGCCGTTAAGAAGACGATTGTGTTCGGATGACCGGCACGGGACGGGAGCATCGCGTTGTCGATGAATTCAATCGGATAAGCGGCCCGTGTGTTCTCCGTTAAGGAAATATCTTTATAGTTTGGTGTGCGGTCCTCGTTCAAGACGACGTTCTCAATCAGTGAACCGAAGCGGATCGCGTCATAAATCTGTGGCTCATTTTCGCGGGATAGATTGATGGTTTTCGCATAGCAACCACCCTCGATATTAAAGATCCCATCTGGTGACCAGCCGTGCTCATCATCACCGATCAAGTGACGTTCCGGGTCGGCTGAAAGCGTTGTTTTCCCTGTTCCGGAGAGGCCGAAGAAAAGAGCCGTCTCGTTCGCATCGTTCACGTTCGCCGAACAATGCATCGACAGGACCTGTTGTTCCGGTAACAGGAAGTTCATGACAGAGAAAATCGATTTTTTGATTTCGCCGCCGTATTCTGTTCCCCCGATCAGAATCGTACGTTTTGCGAATGAGACGAGAATAAACGTCTCAGAGTTTGTGCCGTCCACGACTGGATCGGCTTTGTAACTCGGTGCATAAATGACCGTGAACGGATCGAAAGCACCTTTCGTTGGCCACTCCCGCAAAAAGAGTTGTTTTGCGAACAAGCTGTGCCACGCGTATTCGGTGATCGCGCGCACTGGCAACGTGTAATGCTCATCCGCCCCTGCTGAGGCTTCTAGATAATACAACTTTTCTTTCTCTTCTAAATGCGTGAGCACTTTGTCTAAAAGTGCCGTGAATTTGTCCTCGCTAATCGGCTGGTTCACTTTCCCCCAGTCGACGAGGTCATTGCTGACTTCATCTTGCACGACGAATTTGTCTTTCGGTGACCGTCCGGTAAATGCACCGGTGCTGACAGATAAAGCCCCGTCTTTCGTCAACACGCCTTCCCCGTTCCGGATGGATTCCTCCACGAGCTCCGGAACAGTCAAGTTCCGTAACATGCCGGCACCATTAATTAATTCTTCGATTTTCAGGAGCGTTGTCGCCATCCTGAATCCCACCTTTCCCCTAAATAGATGTGGATGAAATCCGCATACTTTCGCGTTTAATCAGTATGACATTTTTAATTATATGTGACACACTAATCAAAAACAAGCGTTTCTTTCTCTATTAAAGTAAGCGCTTTCTTACATCGTCATTTTAACATATTCTCCTATCACAAGGTGTTAAAAAACAGAAACGAACTATAAAAAAAGTTTAATAGTTCACAAATAAAATATTTTTGTGAATTTGTGAATTTTTTTACGAAATCGAACGATTCCCTTGACAGAACGTTTCGTCATTTATATGATGGTCTTCGTAACGGATACTCTTATTCTGAGCGGTGGAGGGAACAAGGCCCTACGAAGCCCAGCAACCGTCCGACATGAACGTCTTGTGCGGAAAAGGTGCTATCCTGAAGCGAAGCGACTGCTTCGAACGATAAGAGGGTAAGGAAGAACGATTCAACCTTTCCCAATGTATGTCATCGGGGGAGGTTTTTTTCATTACCGTCCCAAAGCAACGCGTAAGGGGAACGAGTACCGTCCACATATTACCCTTATTCCTTAGGAGGTTTTTTGAAATGTCAAACTTGAACCGTCGACTTTTCACTTCGGAGTCGGTTACTGAAGGACATCCAGATAAGATTTGTGACCAAATCTCAGACTCGATCTTGGATGCCATTTTAGCGGAAGACCCGAATGCCCGTGTTGCGGCAGAAACATCTGTCACAACAGGTCTTGTACTCGTGGCTGGAGAAATCACAACATCGACTTACGTGGATATCCCGAAAGTTGTTCGTGAAACAGTCCGTGAAATCGGCTACACTCGCGCGAAATATGGTTTCGATGCGGAAACATGTGCCGTGCTCACATCAATCGATGAGCAGTCAGTCGATATCGCACAAGGTGTCGATCAGGCGCTTGAAGCACGTGAAGGTCAGATGACTGAAGAGGAACTCGATGCCATCGGTGCGGGTGACCAAGGTCTTATGTTCGGATATGCGACAAAAGAGACACCAGAACTCATGCCGCTTCCAATCTCACTTGCTCACAAATTGTCACGTCGTCTTGCAGAAGTTCGTAAGAACGGTACGCTTGCTTACCTTCGTCCGGATGGTAAAACACAAGTAACGGTTGAGTACGATGAGAACAACAACCCGGTTCGTATCGATACGATTGTCATTTCGACACAACACGCAGAAGACATCACACTTGAGCAAATCCAAGAGGATCTCAAGAAATATGTCATCGATGCAGTCATTCCGGCTGAACTCATCGACGCGGAGACAAAATACTTCATCAACCCGACTGGCCGCTTCGTAATCGGCGGACCGCAAGGAGATGCAGGTCTTACTGGACGTAAGATCATCGTCGATACGTACGGTGGTTATGCACGTCACGGTGGTGGAGCATTCTCAGGTAAAGATCCTACAAAAGTCGACCGTTCAGCGGCATACGCAGCTCGTTACGTAGCGAAAAACATCGTTGCGGCAGGTCTTGCGGACAAAGCGGAAGTTCAACTTGCATACGCGATCGGTGTTGCACACCCTGTATCAATCGCGGTTGATACGTTCGGTACTGGTAAATTGAGCGAAACAGAACTCGTCGAACTCGTTCGTGAGAACTTCGAACTTCGCCCGGCCGGCATCATCAAGATGCTTGACCTTCGTCGCCCAATCTACAAGCAAACAGCAGCTTACGGCCACTTCGGTCGTACAGACGTTGAACTCCCATGGGAGCAAACGGATAAGGCAGCGTTGCTTGAAGAAGGCGCGAAACGTTTCGCATAATACGAAAACGACCTTTTCTCCGAAAAGGTCGTTTTTTTATTGATAAAGTTCTCTATTTAGGTATTTGTAGACTCATCGTTCGAAGACGACTGGTGATCGGTCGTCTCTTGACCGAGGGCGACGTCTTTCGCTTCTACGACTTTTTCTCCGATATCCTGAATATCAGACTTGGCTTCTTGAGCCGTTTCAACAATTTTATTGACGTCGTCTTTTACGGTGTCCACTTCTCCAACGACTTTTTCATAGACGTTCTGGACGTCGCTCGATACTTCTTGAATCTTGCCGGATGCCGTTTTCACTTGTTCAATCACTTGAGACGCTTTACCGGAAGGATCCTGCTTCACTTCCTGAACGAGGTCCCCGACGGTTGATTTGGCATTCGTGAGTGATTGTTTCGTCCGTTCCCGATTCGAAGAACTGAGTAGGGCGAGTAACCCGCCGACAAGGGCGCCGATTAACATACCGGCTGCGACATTGATTTTTGGTCCGCCTGAATCCATTTGATCGAATTGACGGTTCGGATTGTTCATTTGATCTTTCTGAGGATCATGCTGCAGAGTTGGTTCCATTCTCGTACACTCCTTCATTAGTTGGCATTGCTACCTTTATACCCCAGTCAAATGCTGACATAACATCATTAAAGGAAACGTCACGAAAAAGAAAAAGATTCAGCAGGATATTTCCAGGCAGATAGGGAATGATAGAAATAGACTGGCCTAAAGGGGGAAGCTGACATGAAGATGAGGGAAGCGGTACCGGAAGATGCTGCCACGATTCGAAAGATTGCGCTATCGACCGTCACACAAGATGACACGGTTCGAACGAAAGTGATGGAACGGGCTTATCAGCAAGAAGAAATTGTCCGTGCAATCAGTTCGAGCGAAGAGGCGAGAGAGCAGCTTTTTATCGTTGGTGAGACAGACGACGATGTAATTGGCTTTTGTCATGCAATCGACCGAGGAGATATGTGGGAAATGCTTCGTCTCTATCTTCATCCAGACTATCACCGCAGAGGGCATGGCGCCGAATTTTTAATGTACCTGGAGAAACAAAAGAGGCAACCGATTGATGTATACGTGGAAAGTTCGAATGACCAGGCGATCACCTTTTTAATGCATCAGTCATTTAAAGAACTGAACCGCATCCAAGAGGAAGTGTACGACCAGCCGATGGAACTCATTCATTTACGATATGATCCGAGCTAAGCCTTGGGACGGATTTCACCTAAACATCAGTTGCGGCTGATGTTTTTTTGATACAATATATATAGTCTAATAATGAGGTGACGACAACATGACACATGAAGAACATGCACGAAAAGGAGTCATCGTCATCGTTTATCCGTTGCAGTTCACATCGCGGATCAGCGAGACGTTCATTCGTCGGCTCCAGGACGATTACGAAGTGCTCGTCGTCAGTGATGAGTCCGTCGGCCTGACAGCGGAAGAACATAAACAACTGATCAAAAAAGCGTTACGGGAGGCAGGACAATATAAGCTGCCAATACATGTCGTGGCATTCAGTCTGGGTGCCCTGTTCACGAACCGGCTCTTACAGGAGTATGATGTCCCCTTAGGAAGCTTGACGTATATCTCGCCGTTATTTGATTGGCATGCAACGCGTCAAATCGGGGGACTCAAGCAAGTCGTCGCCAGCGCGGTCGACCGTTTCCGTCCGGATTTGCCGCTCGGGATGATGACGTTCACGGGAGCAGGGGAAGAATCGTCACGGTTCGGTGAAATCACTTATGCGCAATATCGGGAGATCGAGGAAGAAATCGTCGAACATCAGGAAGAGAAAAAGCATTTGCCGCGTTTACCGCTCGCATGCTTCTATGCACCGGATGATCGGTTTGCCGATGTGAAATTGACACTGAATGTCTGTCGGAAAATCGGGGGAGACCAGGTGTATATCCGACGATTGGAAGGGTTCCCTCACTTTGGGTACGAACGGTTGAATATGAAATTCGCGGAAACACTGATGACGTTTTATGAATTGATTCAAGAATAACAAGGCGACTCGTAATCGAGTCGCCTTGTTTTATGCACGTTTTTCGATTGCCACAATGAAAGGTGGGTGGTTGATTTGGTTGATGAAACCGTATCGAAGCACGCCGGCTTTCTTTTGATCGAGTGACTCGACATAAGCGAGCACCTCATCTCGTTCGACTTTCCCGCTCTCATGGCCGTGATAGATGACGACGACAATAACGCCGCCGGTTGCCATCACGTCGAGCAATTGCTCGAGGGCTGCAATCGTCGTATTCCCATTCGTAGTGACCGATTTATCACTTCCGGGTAAGTAACCGAGATTAAACACAGCAGCGGTAATCGGACGTGCGTCGGGATCCACCACCGCCTTCACTGTATCATGACTGTCGTGAATGACGGTGACGCGGTCACTGAAAGATGCTTCTTCAATGCGGGTGCGCGTCGCTTCTACCGCTTCTTTTTGAATATCGAACGCATAGACGTGTCCGCTTTCTCCGACCTGTTCTGCTAAAAATAATGTGTCGTGTCCGTTTCCGGCTGTCATATCGACGGCGACAGATCCGGGTTGCACATGGTCACTCAGCAGTTGTTTCGCAAAAGGTAATACTCTCATTAATCCCATACATCTCATCCTTCTTCTTTCCTTGGAAGGAATCACGTCGTTCCAATTCCGCACGAATCTTATTTAACACCGCCATTTTATGGCGGCTCCACATCGGTCCAATCAATAGATCAGGTGGCCCGTCTCCCGTCAGACGATGGACGATGACTTCTGGCGGCATCAACTCCAACTGGTCACAAACGAGCGAGATGTAAGTGTCTTCATCCATCAGCTCGAGTAATCCCTTTTCGTATTGACGGGCAAGTGGTGTGTTTTTCAAGACGTGAAGCAAGTGGATTTTGATTCCCTGTATGTCCATTTTAGCAACTTCTCGCGCCGTGTCGAGCATCATCGCAGGTGTCTCACCCGGTAATCCGTTGATGATGTGTACGCAGACACGGATGTTTCGGCGACGGAGTTTCTCCACGCCCTCTAAAAATGATTTGTAGTCATGCCCTCGGTTGATCTTTTTTGCGGTCGAGTCGTGTACGGTCTGAAGGCCGAGTTCGACCCATAGTGACGTCCGCTCGTTCAACTCTGCCAAATAGTCTACCACGTCGTCAGGCAGACAGTCCGGTCTTGTTGCAATCGACAGTCCGACGACGCCTTCTTCAAGCAACGCCGGTTCAAAAAGTTCCCGTAGTCTTGTAACGGGGGCATATGTGTTACTGAAGGCTTGAAAATAGGCGATGTAGTTGGCGTGTTTCCATTTCCGGTGCAGCCGTGCCTTCACTTCTGCAAATTGAACGGGAATCGGATCACAGGCATTTCCTGCAAAATCCCCGCTTCCATCATCGGAGCAGAACGTGCATCCTCCTTTTGACACACGCCCATCCCGATTCGGGCAGGTGAATCCGCCGTCGAGCGGCACTTTAAATACTTTCCCCCCATATTCTTTTCGATAGGCTTCATTCAATGTATGGTAGCGATTTTGACCAAATGGATTCATGTTCATCTCTCCTTCTTTGCTCATGCTATCACAAGATGAAATCTTCAAAACTTCATAATAAGTAATTTTTCTTGACAGTTGTGTAGCGTTCGTTTAGGTTTGATAAGGACTTATTGTTGATTCGGCCCTCGTGCCGATTTTTTTGATGTTTAGGATTGAAGAAAGGAGGACTTGGTGTGAACAACAAAATGCCGTTCTCGGTATGGATTCTGGTCATTGCGATGGCGCTCAATACAACGGCGGCGTCTTTTTTATGGCCGTTCAATACACTCTATATTCATGATTTTTTAGGTGAGTCAATGACACTTGCAGGCGTGGCGCTTCTCGTGAACTCTGCGCTCGCCATCATGGGGAATTACATCGGAGGAACCTTGTTTGATCGGGTCGGAGGAAAAGTGACGCTGGTGATTTCAGTCGGTTTGCTTTTGTTGAGCTCGCTCGGCTTCTTGTTGTTCCACGCCACGTTCCTCGGTTATTTAGGTTGGCTCGGGATGATCGGTTTTTCAGGTGGTCTCGTCTTTCCGACCGTCTATGCATTCGCCGGTCTCATTTGGCCGGAAGGGGGACGTCGTTCGTTTAACGCGATTTATGTCGCCCAAAACGTGGGGGTCGCCCTCGGGACAGCGATGAGCGGGCAAATCGCCCGATTGAATATCGAATGGATTTTCTATGCGAACTTCTTCTTGTCTATTTTGTTCGTCGTCGTCCTTCTCTTCGGATTGCGCTATCTTAAAAATCCGGCTCGACCGGTTGTTCAGTCGCAACTTGAAGCAGCGGCAACTACTTTGTCGAGTGCGACAATGAAATCGATGTGGTTCGTCGCTCTCGGTTATGCCGTTCTTTGGTTTGTCTACGTACAGTGGCAAGGAACGATTGCCGTACACTCAAAAGATCTTGGTGTTACCATCAGCCAATATTCACTTCTTTGGACCGTGAATGGTGCCATGATTGTGTTTGCACAACCGTTGTTGAATCGGGTGTTGCGTCAATTTGAGGATGATTTGAAACGTCAGTTGATCATCGGGGCATCGATTTTCCTCGGTGCGTTCCTCATCGTTCCGTTCGCGGGCGGATTCGGCATGTTCATGGTTGGGATGGTCGTCATGACGATCGGAGAGATGTTCGTTTGGCCGGCAGTCCCGACGATTGCGGCGAAACTTGCCCCTCCTGGTAAGGCAGGGCAATATCAAGGACTCGTCAATATTGCGGCATCCGTCGGGCGGATGATTGGACCAACACTCTCGGGATTTGTGTACGACATCTTCGGAATCACAGCTGTTTTTGGGATGCTTCTCTTGCTCGTCACGCTCGCCTTGTCATTGTTCGTGTTCATGAAAGACATTCGCGTCACGGAAAAATGAAGTTGACGCTGAATTTCAGATTGAGCTAAAATAGATTACGATGAATAGCAAGCGTTGAAGAGGAGTAGTAGCGCACAATCCGTTTTTGAGAGAGTCGATGGCCGGTGTGAATCGATAGACGGATGACGTGAACTCGCCTTGGAGCTGTTTACCTGAACGACTAGTAGGGTGAACCGACGTTACGCCTCGTTACCGGCGTCTCAAGTGGCAGCAATGCAACATGGGTGGTACCGCGGAAAGCTTTCAAGCCTTTCGTCCCATTTTCGGGACGAAGGGCTTTTTATTATGTAGAGGAGGAAGAATTTTGAGCTATTTTAAACATCAAGAAATCGAAAAAAAGTGGCAAAAGCGCTGGGAAGAAAAAGATGCGTTCAAAACGACTGAAGACCCGGAGAAGGACTGTTTTTACGTCCTTGATATGTTCCCGTACCCGTCAGGAGCCGGACTCCACGTCGGACACCCGGAAGGTTATACGGCGACAGATATCATCGCCCGCATGAAACGGATGCAAGGCTTCAACGTGCTCCATCCAATCGGTTGGGACGCGTTCGGTCTCCCGGCTGAACAATATGCACTCGACACAGGGAACGACCCGCGTGAGTTCACAGCGCGCAACATCGAGACGTTCCGCCGTCAGTTGAAAGATCTCGGATTCTCATATGATTGGGATCGCGAAATCAGCACGACGGATCCGAAATACTATAAATGGACGCAGTGGATCTTCACGCAACTTTTTGAGCGTGGACTCGCGTATGTCGACGAAGTCGCGGTCAACTGGTGCCCGGCGCTCGGTACGGTCCTTGCGAACGAAGAAGTCATCGACGGTTTGTCAGAACGTGGGAACCACCCGGTATACCGCGTCCCGATGAAGCAATGGGTGCTTCGCATCACGGAATATGCAGAGCGCTTGCTTGAAGACTTGGAAGGTCTCGACTGGCCGGAAAGCGTCAAAGAGATGCAACGCAACTGGATTGGGAAATCAGTCGGTGCCGAGGTCGATTTTAAAGTAGATGGTCACGACAAAGTCGTTACGGTCTTCACGACACGTCCGGACACGCTTCATGGCGCGACGTACGTGACGCTCGCACCGGAACATCCATTCACGAAAGTGATCACGACGCCTGAACAATTGACGGCAGTCGAATCATATATTGAAGAAGTTTCGAAGAAAACAGACCTCGAGCGGACAGACCTCGCTAAAGAGAAAACAGGTGTCTTCACAGGCGCTTATGCCATCAACCCGGTGAACGGCGAGAAGCTTCCAATCTGGACAGCGGATTATGTTCTTTCGACATACGGTACGGGTGCGGTCATGGCCGTTCCTGGACATGATGAGCGGGATTATGAGTTCGCGAAAACGTTTGACCTTCCGATTCGTGAAGTCGTCAAAGGTGGAAACTTGGAAGAGGCGGCTTATATCGAAGACGGGGAACACGTCAATTCGGGTAGCTTGAACGGACTCAATAAAGCGGATGCAATCAAGACGATCATTGAAGAGCTTGAAGCTGCTGGCACAGGTCGTGCGAAGACGACATACCGTCTCCGTGACTGGTTGTTCAGCCGTCAGCGTTATTGGGGTGAGCCGATTCCGGTCGTTCACATGGAAGACGGAACGATGAAGACAGTACCGGTCGAGGAACTTCCACTCGAACTTCCGATCATCGATGAAATTAAACCGTCGGGTACTGGCGAGTCACCGCTTGCGAACGCAGAAGAATGGTTGACGTACACAGACCCTGTCACTGGCGAAAAAGGTCGTCGTGAGACGAACACGATGCCACAATGGGCAGGTAGCTGCTGGTACTACATCCGTTATATCGATCCACATAACGAGGACATGATCGCGGACCCTGAAAAACTCAAACGTTGGCTTCCGGTCGACTTGTATATCGGAGGTACGGAGCATGCCGTGCTTCACTTGCTCTACGCACGTTTCTGGCACAAAGTCCTTTACGATATCGGTGTCGTCCCGACGAACGAACCGTTCCAAAAACTCTACAACCAAGGAATGATCCTCGGAGAGAACAACGAGAAGATGTCGAAATCTCGTGGGAACGTCGTCAACCCGGATGACATCGTGAAGTCACACGGAGCGGATACACTCCGTCTTTATGAAATGTTCATGGGACCACTTGATGCAGCAATCGCTTGGTCGACGAATGGTCTTGACGGAGCACGACGCTTCCTTGACCGCGTATGGCGTCTCTTTGAGCAGACGAACTTTGAAGATACCGCTCCGACAGCGGACTTTGAACGGACATATCATCAGACCGTGAAGAAAGTGACGGAAGACTATGAGGCACTTCGTTTCAACACGGCGATCTCGCAATTGATGGTCTTCGTCAACGAAGCAAACAAGCAAGAGACATTGCCGAAAGCGCAGATGGTCGATTTCATCAAAATGCTTTCACCGGTCGCTCCACACTTGTCTGAAGAGTTGTGGGAGAAGATGGGGATGACAGAAGAGTTGACGTATGCGGCTTGGCCGACTTACGATGAGTCGAAGCTTGTGAGTGACACGATTGAAGTCGTCATCCAGGTGAACGGGAAACTTCGTGCGAAAATGCATGTCGCGCGTGATGCTTCAAAAGAAACACTTGAGGCAGAAGCACTCGGAAACGAACGGGTTCAAGAATTCACAGCGGGGAAAACGGTACGTAAAGTGATCGTTGTTCCAGGCAAACTCGTCAATATTGTTGTTGGATAAAAGAAAGGAACGTGTGACATTGTCACACGTTCCTTTCTTTTTGATGAGGTCGTTTTCTTTTCATGTTTGTTTTGTTACACTAAAGGGCGATACTGATGTAAAGGGGACGACACGTCCATGAAACGTTCATACGTACTATATACGACACTGTGCGCGGTCGTAGTCGGGCTTTTGCTCTGTTACGTCTTCGTCTTTTCAGACGAGGAGATCCAGCAGCAAATCGCTTCGACGTTTGAGAAAATCGATATCCAGACGAGCCATCAGGTGACAGCAATCCCGCCTGTCGAGGCGGCGCAGGACGAGGATGATCCCGACACGACAGATGCGCTCGAACAAATCGAAAACATTGATGAGGTGTATTACAGTGATACGATCGGTGCGTACCTTGTCTTGACCGATCAACAAGAGTTCTTTGAAGTCAGCGGAGCAGGGAGTCGTGTCAACGCGATGCTTCAGCTCGACGACAAGGATAAAAAACTCGTGCTCGATGAGTTCATCGGCATGCGTATGGTATCGGAAGACCGTGTGTACGCCGTCACGACGACCGGGATTTTGGTGACGATTGAACGGGAAGACGGGCTTTGGGTAGAGCGACCACGTAAACAGATTGCGGGTCTTGTGTCAGACGACCAAATTTTTGGACTCGGTTACGATGCGGAAACGAACCGCCTCCTGTTGATGAATCGATTGGCAGATACGCCGGATTTGGAATTGCTGTATATCGAGGAACGGGTCGTGGAGACGGAAGAAGCGGATGATCCGAAAAAAGAAAAAGAAGAAACGGCAAAACCTGATACGAATTCTGAAAATCCGGACTCAGCCCCGGCTTCGGATGCCGTTACGGAACCGCCTAAAACAGAAACGGCTGAATCAGAGGAAACCGTCAGTGAACCGACTGAGGTTGTCGCGAAGGAAGAAGGCGAAGCGGGAGATCAATCGCCTGAAGCCGACGAAGAAGAGAAGGAACCGGAAACCGAATGGGCACTCGCTTCCAGAAAAGCATTATCTGCTGACGGGATGAGCGCATCGATTCAACAGAAGTTCGAACGATTTGCCGGAGTCGGGCTTGTGGAGCGCCAAGGACGGATCTACGTCCTCGACTCAGAAGAGCTAGTCTTATATACAATCAATCCAGAAGAAGCCACAATCAATGGACAGATGGTGACGCCTCGCGTCTATGCATCGACGGGAATGTTTTTACAGGACAATGAGATCTTTGCGATTGTCCACCCGGAAGTCTTTGATTTAGATGCTTTTGTTTCGGTTGACTAAAAGGGGAAGATAAGATGAGTAAACGTTATTTTTATGAAGAAGTTCAACAATTCCATGAAACGTTCGGTCACCCGAAAGCGAAAACACCACAACCGTTATCGCTCGATCGTGCGTTGAAGCGATCGGTTTGGACGGCCGAAGAGGCGGTCGTCGAATTTCTACATCAATCTTCTCAAACGGAAGAGGAGTTTTTACAGGCAGTCGAGCACTTCCAGGACGGATTTGCGAAAGCGGTCCAAAAGTCATTGCAGGACGCACCACCCACTGATGATGTGGAACGGTTAGTCGGGCAAGGGGATGCCTTGACCGATGCGTTATATTTCGTGATGGGGAGTTTCGTCGAGCTCGGATTAGATCCGGTGCCGTTGTTTGAAATCGTGCAACGTGCCAATATGGCCAAACTCGGACCTGACGGAAAACCGATTTTACGGGAGTCGGACAATAAAGTGATGAAACCTGAAGGATGGATGCCTCCGGAGCCGGAACTGGAAGCAGAAGTTCGTCGTCAAATCGAAGGAAAGTAAAGAAGCGTGGTCAACTTGACCACGCTTCTTTATTATAGCTGACTTGCCCGTTCTGCCGCATGGGAGCCGGCGCAATGACCCGTTGTGAAGGCCGCCGTGATGTTATAGCCACCCGTATACCCATGGATATCAAGCACTTCTCCGGCAAAAAAGAGACCGGGTGCTTTTTTCGACATCATCGTTTGTGGGGCCACTTCTTTTACCGAGACACCACCGCCTGTCACGAAGGCTTTATCGAAATCGAGTGTACCGACCGCATGTAAGTCAAAAGACTTCAGTCGTGTCGCAAAGTCGATAACCAACTGTTTTTTCAGCTGGCTTGCGTCTTCTTCTCCGAACGCGAGTTCTTCGAGTAACAGGTCGAGCATGCGTTCTGGGATAAAGCCTTTCCATACGTTTTTGACAGCACGTTTCGGTTGCTCTTGCACTTTTGTCCATAATTCTTGATACAGTTCATCGCGTGAACGGTCAGGAAACAGGTCAAGGGATAAACGGACGACCTGTTCTTTACTGCGTTTTCGTTCTTTGATGGTGTACTGACTACAGCGCAAAGCAATCGGGCCTGAAATGCCGAAGTGCGTGAAAATCATATCTCCCTGGTGTGTCTTGATCGGCTTCCCTTTTTTACCGTGAACGGTAAGGGCGACATCCCGAAGTGACAATCCTTGAAGCTGTTTCGTTCCGATAAAACGGTCATTCAATTTGATCGGGACTTCAGTAGGGAACAGCTCCGTGATCGTATGTCCCGCTTTTTCTGCCCAGGGATATCCGTCACCCGTCGAACCGGTGTGCGGGACAGATTGCCCCCCGACCGCAACGACGCATGCTTTCGCTTCAATCGTTTCTCCATCGGCCAACTCGACGGATTGGAATTCATTTTCTTCATTAAAATGGAGTGTTTTGACTTCTGCATTCTTTCGAATCTCGACACCGAGGTCTTCGATGGCGCGAAGCAACGTATTGACCACATCCTGTGCCTTATCGGTTACCGGGAACATCCGTCCGTTGTCTTCCTCTTTTAATGGAATGCCGAATCCGGTGAACAAGTCGATGATGGACTGATTATCGAACTGGGCGAGAGCACTGTATAAAAAGCGACCGTTTCCGGGAATGAACTGGATGAGCTCGTCAATAGGTTTCCGGTTGGTGACGTTACAACGTCCGCCACCTGAGATGGCGAGTTTTCGACCGAGCTTCGAGCCTTTATCAATCAAGAGAGTGGAAGCGCCAGACTTTGCGGCCGCATAGGTCGCCATAAGTCCACTTGGACCGCCACCGATGATGATGACATCTTTCATAGGTAATCTCCTCATTTCTTCATATATAAGATTAGTAAAATTATCGTAACTTTATTATCCGTAACAGTAAGAGTATAATGAGAAGCGGTTGTTTTGTAAAATCGAATTAATTTTCATTGTGGTTACTTATAGATGGAGGGATTTCATGTCTTCAAGCGCCAAACAAGATTCAGGGAGCGCATCCTTCGTTAAAGGGACGATTCTCTTATCTGCCGGGAATTTAATTTCCCGCGCCTTAGGATTACTGTATACGTTCCCGTTCCAAGCAATGGTCGGGATTGCCGGTGTGACGTTATATCAAGCAGCGTACACGTATTACGCGATTATGATTTCCATTTCGACGGCAGGGATCCCGGTTGCGGTATCCAAGTTTATTGCGAAATACAACGCGCTCGGTGAATATGGAACGAGTCAACGATTGTTCCGCCAAGGGATGAAGTTGATGCTTGCGACCGGCGTCGTCGCTTTTTTATTACTGTTTTTTTCGGCCCCATGGCTCTCGGAGCTCATGGTTCGAAACTCAGAAAACAATCAGCAGTACATTGACTCACTTACTCTCGTTACGAGAAGTGTGAGCTTCGCCCTCTTGCTCATCCCGGCGATGAGCATGGTCCGTGGTTACTTCCAAGGACATCAAGACATGGCACCGACAGCGATTTCTCAAGTCGTTGAACAAATTGTCCGCATCCTCTTCTTGCTTAGCGGGACGATGCTCGTCTTGTTCGTTTTCGCTGATTCAGCCTTCTTGCAACCGATCGCGGACGCATTAGGTGGGACACAGTCGGTCGAGACGACAGAGTTGAACGGTTTGAAAGTCATTGCCGTTACGATTGCAACGTTTAGTGCGTTCATCGGGGCGATTGGGAGTCTCGTCGTCCTCATGATGTATTGGAAGCGGCGGAAAGACATTCATCGCCAAACCGAGAATCCGGCAGGAACTCCGGTCCGCTCGATGAAATCGTTGCTCCTTGAGTTACTCAGCTACTCGATTCCGATCGTCATGGTCGGATTATCGACGCCACTTTATCAAGTCATCGACCAATTGACGATGGTCAATACATTGCTCAATGCCGGCGAATCGGTTTCAGATGCCACATCGGCGTTTGGATTTTTGACAGGGAACGCCCATAAAATCGTACTCATCCCCGTTTCCGTGGCGGCAAGTGTCTCGATGGCGACGATTCCACTTGTTACCCGTTCGTTCACGACAGGGGATCTGCAAAAAGTACGCAATCAGGTGAACCACATTTTCCAAGTTTCGTTCTTTGTGACGATTCCGGCTGTCATCGGTCTTGTCGCACTCGCAGAACCGTTGTTCGGAACACTTTTCCCGGGAGATCGGGAAGGTTGGGTTTACTTGTTGAACTATGCGCCAAGTGCATTCTTCCTGGCTTATTATTCCGTCGCGGCAGCGATTTTGCAGGGAATCAATCGTCAGTATTTCACGATTTTTGCCACGACGATGGGTCTCTTGACGAAGTTGGCGCTTAACGTTCCGCTTGTCTATGCGCTTGGAGGGATTGGAGCGGGATATGCGACCATCCTTGGCTATATCGTCGCCATTATTCTAATGGTTTGGAAAATCCAAAAGACGCTTCACTTCCCGTATCAACAACTGCTTCGTCGGACGATGCTCATGTTCTTCATGGGCGCAGCGATGTTCATCTCGGTATACGGGTCGCTCTTCTTCACCCTTCAGGATGAACCGAGCTGGGCGAATGATATTTTCGCTACACTTGTCGGCGTGGGAATCGGAGTCCTCGTCTATGGGTATTTAGGCTGGCGGAGTCACTTAGCCGGTAAACTGTTAGGAAAACGATTCGAATATCGGAGGAAAGCGTAATGCGGATTGATAAATTGCTGTCGAACATGGGATACGGTTCGCGCAAAGATGTGAAAATATTACTGAAACAAGGGGCAGTTCGTGTTGATGACCAGCCTGTCAAAGACGCAAAACGTCACGTCGACCCGAACACGGAACAGGTGACCGTTTTTGGCGAAACGGTTGATTATCGGCCCTTTGTATATTTGATGTTGAACAAACCGGAAGGTGTGATCAGCGCGACAGAGGACAATGTGGAGTCAACGGTCATCGACTTGATTGACCCGTCCTATGCACATTATGAGTTGTTCCCGGTCGGACGACTCGATAAAGATACGACCGGCTTATTATTGATCACGAATGACGGCGCGTTCAATCATGCCCTCATGTCTCCCCGTAAGCACGTTGACAAAGTGTATATTGCGGAAGTGGATGGGGAGATGACGGTCGAGGATGTCCGTCAATTCGCTGAAGGGGTCGAGCTCGAAGACGGGTATACGACCAAGCCGGCTCGACTTGAAATTTTGAGTCGAAACGGCAGACGGACCACGATTCGTCTAACCCTTTCAGAAGGTAAGTACCATCAAGTGAAACGAATGGTCGCTGCGGTAGGCAAGCATGTTGAGCGCCTGGAACGAGTTCAAATCGGACCACTTGAGCTCGATGCGAACCTGGAGCGTGGGGACTATCGTGAGCTGACTGAAGAGGAAGTCCGCCTGTTGATGCCTTAAACAGTTCAGAAAAAACAAGCATACCTGTCTCAGGTATGCTTGTTTTTTTATATAGAAGGGTCAAAGGAATTCACTTTATAATGAAGGAAAGTAATCCATGCTACTTTATGAGAACGGGGGAAACGTATGACGAACGGATGGAATCACTTCATTTATAAATTGTGGTCGCCGATTTATGATCGTCTTTTCAATCGGGGTCGATTTCTTGAGGCGAGACGACAAGTGTTCCGTAATTTGAATTGGAAGAATGAAGATCACATTCTTTTCGTCGGAGTCGGAACCGGATCCGACCTCGAACAAGTAGACGTGAATCGCTTTGACATCACTGCCATAGATTTATCCGGAGCCATGTTAGATCAGGCAAAAGAAAAATTCGCCGATCGTCCGGTCCGGTTTCAAGTGATGGATGCGCAACAATTGGCGTATGCAGACGATCAATTTGATGTCGTGGTAGGCAGTCTAATTCTCTCCGTCGTTCCGAATCCGGTACAATGCTTGGATGAAATGTTACGGGTCGTACGACCAGGAGGACAACTGATCATTTTTGATAAATTTTCTCCGAAAGACGGGCAACGTCCCTCAATCGTCCAACGACTATCCCGTCCCATAATAAAATGGTTCGGGACGGACATCGGACTCAGTTTTGAAGCATTATGGGAAACTCGTCAGATTGACGGGACCCTCATTGAGGATGTACCGGTCATGATGAACGGGATGTACCGTAAAATGGTCATCATGAAAGCGATACCTGAACATACATAAAAAAGCCCAGGGCGAATAAACGCACTGAGCTTCATAACGTAATCTATTCAAATGTAGGACATGATGAAATCTTTCAATTTGCCGTTTTGAGTGAACGTTTTGATGCAGTCCACGTACCACGGCTAGGGCTCTCCACAAGGTTATTGTACTCAAGTACGTTCAAATCACGTTGCACCGTACGGGACGTGATGCCGAACTCTTCTACTAGTTCTGAAGTGGTAACGGATTCCCTTTCATTGATGAACAAATAAATGGACTTGATGCGCGTTAACATCCGATCTGTTGAGCCTTTCATTGGATGACCTCCCAATGTGTAGAATAATGACTGACAAAACCTACAAACGACAAAATGAAATATAAAATTGTTATTTTCTAAAATTACACCTTTAGTATACCGCTCTTTCTGAAAAATGCAAGTGGAAAGAACGAACGATTCAATTGTAAATAAAACATTTAGAAGGTAAATTGCGAATGAAGGTTCGAATAAGAATGTAAAAAACAGGACTAAATACGAACGAAAAAAACTTTCGTAAATGAATGTTCGTCTTTCTTACATTTGGATATACTAATAAGGGAGAGATTATTCGCAAAAGGGGAGATTGCCATGAATTGGAGACAGGAAGTCGACAATCGAAAAGAAGCACTATTGGAAGATTTGAAAGGTTTGTTACAAATCCCTAGTATATTGGATGAATCTAAAGCTGCACCAAATATGCCGTTTGGACCTGAAGTCAGACAAGCGTTGGATTACATGTTTGACCTCGGAGAACGGGACGGCTTTAAAACGAAAGACGTTTCAGGCTATGCAGGGCATCTGGAGTATGGCGATGGTGAGGAAATCGTCGGGATCCTATGTCATTTGGACGTAGTTCCTGCAGGTGACGGTTGGACATACGGTGCATTCAATCCGACGGTGACGAACGGTAAAATCGTCGCAAGAGGAAGTAATGATGATAAAGGCCCGACGATGGCTGCCTACTACGGCCTTAAAATTGTAAAAGAGCTGGGCCTTCCGCTCTCGAAACGAGTCCGTTTGATTGCGGGATGCGATGAGGAAAGTGAATGGCGTTGTGTACGTGAATACTTTAAACAAGAACAGATGCCAACGTACGGGTTCGCTCCAGATGCGGACTTCCCAATCATTAACGCCGAGAAAGGGTTATATGATGGTGTCTTGACACAACTGCCAATCCAGCATGCTCAATTGACAAAGTATCACCTGATTTCGTTCACGAGTGGTGAACGGCCGAATATGGTACCGGATGTGGCAACGGCGGTCCTTCAGACCGATGAAGTACTTGAAGAACAGTTTGAAGCGTATTTGGAGAAGTATGAGGCGGAAGGAACGTGTGAATGGGATAAAGGAACGTACACGTTCACGATGAAAGGGAAAGCGGCACACGCCATGGAGCCGGATAACGGGATCAACGCTGCGTATATGCTCGCCGGATTCTTGCTCCCGCTCCCGCTTGATATTCAAGGTGAGCGTTATATTGAATTTGTCCGTCACGTGTTTGCTGATTCACGCGGGATTTCGCTAGGAATCGAAGCAACTGATGAGACAGGTGATTTAACAATCAATGGCGGCGTCTTCCGCTATCATGATGAAGAACGGACGGCGACGGTTAATATCCGCTATCCGTATACGGCGAAATTTGAAGAACGTCTTCAAAACCTAAGAGAAATCGCCTTGTCGTTCGGGTTTGAACTGAAGACCCGTCATCACATGCCGCCCCACCATGTGGCAGAAGACCATCCGCTCGTCAAAACGTTGGCCGAGGTGTATGAACGTCAAACGGGTGAGACGGCAAATCTCATGGCAATTGGCGGAGGGACATATGCCCGTTCTCTCGAGGCGGGTGTAGCGTTCGGTGCCTTGTTCCCGGGTGCAGAAGATGTCGCCCACCAAGTGGATGAGTATATGGAAATCGAAGATTTGTTACGCGCTGCGGCGATTTATGCTGAAGCGATTTACGAGCTCGCTAAATAAGAAATTGAGAGAGCTGACTGGTTTGGTCGGCTCTCTGTCCGTTAGGAAGGAAGTTACCATTGAATTCGGAAAAACGAATGTTTCAATCTGTGTATATTGCGATTTTCTTTGCGCAAGGTGCGCTAATTCCTTATATGACCCTCTTTTTTTCACAAGAAAGGTTTGCCTTGTCGCCAAGTCAGGTCGGCACGATCGTTGCAATCTTACCGATCCTGTCAATCGGGATTCAGCCGTTATGGGGGGTGGTAGCTGATCGAACCGGACGTGTCCGCACTTGGCTCATTCTCTCAATGATTAGTGCGGCAGCAATCTCGTTCACATTTTTGATGGCGACTGAATATGTATGGATTGTCTTACTTATGCTCGCTTGGTCGGTCTTTCAATGTGCACACATTCCGCTCGTTGATATGATGACGTTAGAGTATACGGCTCGTTCGAAAGTGGACTATGGAACGATCCGCCTGTTCGGGTCTGCCGGATTTGCCATCGCGGTATTCGTGATGGGCCGGATTTCAGACACGACATGGGGATTGTCCAGCACGTTCGTATTGAGTGCAATTTTCCTGATGATTGGCGGCTTCATCGTCAGCCGGATTTCTGAACAGAAAGCGACACAAGAAGTCAAAATGGCTCCGATGCACTGGTCGTCGGTATTAACCCCGCGGTTTCTTTGGTTTTTGGTCGGAGGCATGCTCGTGTTCGGTCCGATTTACGCCAATAATTATTACTTCGGCATTTATGTTACAGAGAGAGGCGGCTCGACGACTTTAGTCGGAACACTTTTTTTGGTCGCCGTTCTCTTCGAGATCCCGTTTATGAAAGTTGCCTATCAAGTGGTGTCCCGCTTCGGGAGTCGAAACGTCCTGGCGACCGCGGCGTTGATTTCAGCTATCCGGAATGGGTGGCTCGCATTGGAACCACCGTTTTGGGTGATCTGGATGTTGGCAATCGTACAAGGTCTAGTCGTCGGACTCCTGATTCCGGTCGCCTTACAGTTCGTCCGCCAGCTAGTGACCCGCCAAGTGTCATCGACTGCCATCGGACTATATATGGCATTGACATCGGGCTTAGCCACAGCGGGATTTAATCAGTTAAGTGGTTGGATGATTGAGTTTAACAGTGTGATTGGCGTGTTTTGGGTGTATATGTTGATGTCAGGCGTGGGAGCGGTGCTTTGGATGATGTTGATGCGTCATGAGGTGAAAGGATGATGGAAATGACGTCCCATTATTTTATTGCGATTCCCGTCGAGTCAGCTCAATTTGAAACGGTTCAACAAAGCATTCTTCCGTACTATTCGTATCGTCGTGTATATCGACGGGACGAATTTCATGTCACGATTCAATTTCTGGGAGGACTGGACCAGGATTCACTAGAAGCGGTCAAAGAGATTACACGTCGCGTGGCCAACGAGACGAAATCGTTCCTGTTACATTTTCAAACAATCGATCACTTTGGCCGTCCGGACCAACCTCGTGTTTTGACCATCACACCCGACCCGTCTGAGCCACTTCGGCAATTTGCCGAGAACTTGCGTCGTGAATTACATGCGGAAATCCCGCAACTGGATCGAAAAGCGTTCGTCCCTCATGTCACACTTGCGAAGAAGTGGGGGAAAGGGGAACGTACCCTGTATGTAGCACCAACATTTGATATCGTTGAAACCGTGAATGAAGTGATTTTATATGAAGTTCATCCTAACCGGACCCCTTCATATGAAGCAATTGAAGTATTTCCGTTCAAACGGTCAGAGGAGGACTTATGGCAATCCCGGTTAAAGTTTTTGACGTAACTTCTAAATATGAACGTAATGTGTTGGATCAATATAATCGCTACTTGGAATACGTAGAGTCAGATGCAGCAAGAATTCTCCGACTTCATGAGAACAATCAATTGACGCCGCCTGAAATCATTGATGTGAAGCGGCCGTGGTGGAAATTTTGGGCACGAAAAGAATGGATTGAACTCGAACCGCAGCCGTTGTCCGAAACGCAACTTCAGAAGATGTTGACCGAGCGCCGGCATATACAAAAATTGCAGTTTGCTTGTGATGGCTTGATGGAGAGAGACCTCCCTCATTTAGCTTTTTTGAGGGACAGCGCTTATCAAAAAATGCGAAAAGAGTGGAACGAGCGACACTTCTTTCTATTCCGTCCCGTCATCGAGTGGAACGGGGCGACCGTCGAGTTGTCACATCTCATCATCGGACCCTCCCATCTGTACCTATTGGAGTGGCTCGAGGGAGATCGGAGCATCTATCACGTATCGAAGGAGAAGACGTGGGTTCATCAACCGTTTAAAGGGGAAAATACCCGTGTAATCAATCCGTTGATTTCGTTATCACGTACTGAAGAACTCGTTAGACAAATTCTTCCGTCATACGCTGGAGTGATTCAAAAAGTAGTATTGGCACCAGACGGCTACTTTGATCAAATCCCAGACATACGCTCGACACAGTTCGTTGGGAGAAGTGAGTATGCGCAATGGATCAAGCAAGTAAATGGACGTGCGCCAATTGTGAAAGCCCAACAGATTCGAGATGTGGCGACCCTACTAGAACAGACAGCTAAGATGCCGTTTCGACAATTTTTAGAACAGTGATGAAAGTGAGCGAGAGGAAGGGACGCATATGTATCATCCACCAGAACAGAAGACAGCCTCCCATGTAACGATTGAGCGGGCATCTTTCGTATCGTTTGAGAAAATTCAACTAGAGATCGTACGTGAGTATGAATCCGTTCCCGTCCAGATTGAGAAAAACGGCCGACCAATCGAGTATGTCATCGATTATGAACAGACAACAGAGACGGGTACCATTGAACGAAATTTACGTCTGAAAAGACCGATTTCATTAGAAGCGGTCTATACCGTCTTTCATCCGGGACAAAAGACGATGGTCATCGTCCCGAGAGAAATCGTGCAAACCGAAGAGTTTGAGCGCCGGTATGCGTATGATGGTCCGTTAGGACTCCAATTTACCCAACACGGGATTGAGGCATATGTGTGGTCTCCTGTCGCATTTTCGATTTGGATCACCGTTCATGATGAAAGGACGCATCGGGAAATCGAACGGTTCAAGATGAACCGGGGAGCGAGAGGGGTATGGCATGGTGATATCCCCCGGCATTTGGAAGGCGCTTTTTATCGGTTAGAGGTGAAGACACCGGTCGACACGAAGCAAGTCGTTGATCCGTATGCCAAATGTGTCAGCATCAATGGAGAGTTTGGCGTACTCTCGGACGTAGAGTCGTTCATCGAAGAGCAAGTCGAGCGGGTAGAACGACCTCCTTTATGGAAGTCGACCGATGCCGTCATCTATGAACTGCACATTCGGGATTTTACGAGCCATCCGTCGTCGACGAGTCAGCTAAAGGGATTGTATGGGGGCGTATCGGAAAAAGGATTGCGGACGTTAGGGGGACATACCGCGGGCCTCGACTATATGAAAGAGCTTGGTGTCACCCATATTCAATTGCTCCCTGTGCACGATTTCGGCAGTGTCGATGAAGCGACGCGGTTGCCCTACAATTGGGGGTACGACCCGATTCATTGGTTCAGTTTAGAAGGCAGTTATGCGTCACGGCCTGATGTACCGATGAGCCGAATTTATGAATATGCATCACTCGTCGCGGACTTGCACCGTGCAGGTCTTCGCATCGTCACAGATGTCGTGATGAACCACGTATACATTCGAGAACAGTCTTCTTTAGAAGCATTGGTTCCCTATTATTATTTCCGGTATGAACCGGACGGAACGATTGCAAATGGGACGGGCGTGGGGAATGATACGGCTTCTGAACGCTATATGATGCGGCGGATGATTGTGGATTTTGTCAGCTTTTTTGCGACAACCTATCAGGTCGATGGATTCCGTTTTGACTTAATGGGAATTCATGATGTCGAGACGATGAACCAGGTTCGGGCCGCGCTCGATAAAATCGATCCGTCGATCCTCGTCTACGGGGAAGGCTGGGACTTGGCGACCCCGCTCGGGCAATCGCAAAAAGCAACGTCTCAAAATGCCGCATTCATGCCCCGTATTGGTCATTTCAACGACATGATCCGAGATGCACTGAAAGGGTCGACCTTTAACGACCAGGAGAGAGGATTTATTTCGGGAAATGACTGGCGGGAGTGGGAACTCCGCGAGTGCCTGACCGGAGCGATTCACATCCCAAATGTGACAGTCGGTCGTTTTCCAAGCCCCGAGTATTCCATCAACTATGCGGAAGCGCATGATAACTATACAATCTATGACAAACTACGCCTCTCGTGTGACGGCGTGGATGAGCCAACCCGGTTACGGATGCAGCGGTTAGCAAATGCCGTCGTCATCACGTCGCAGGGTATTCCATTCTTACATGCAGGCCAAGAATTCGGACGAACGAAGCACGGGGTGGAGAATAGTTATAATTCTCCTGATCATATCAATCATTTTGATTGGGATTTACGTGATCTTCGAAAAGACGATATCGAGTATGTCAAAACCCTGTTAAAATTAAGAAGACTTCATACGTGTTTCCGTTATGATTCGCGTCAGAAAGTCATCGACCACTTCACATTTTTACCTTCACCACCAGGTGTCATCATTTATGAGCTCACCGCAAGTCATTCGTATGATGCATGGCAACGTGTGCGTGTCTATTTGAATGGAACGTTTGAGGAAGTCGCCTTCCCAAGTGATGCGGATTGGAATGTCTATGTACAAGGCGAGCAGGCAAGTGTGGCACCGATTTTGAGAAACCCGGACGAGATTCAGGTCGAGTCGTTGTCAATGACGATTATTGCGTGTTAAGATGTTGATTGTATCTCTATAATTTTACGTAAGATTTGAGCGTGATGAATATGTATTCAGATATTATCGGTGCGCTCGGCAAGGAGTGGACTGTCGCTTCCGCTGGCGGAATTACAGGTGAAGCGTATGTTGCGACGACGCGCCAACAAAAGATTTTTGTTAAACGAAACTCCTCTCCGTTCCTGGCAATTCTTTCGGCAGAAGGAATCGTGCCGAAGTTGCTCTGGACAAAGCGGATGTTTAACGGTGACGTGCTAAGTGCGCAACAATTTATAGAAGGCCGTGAGCTTTCGCCTGAGGATATGAAGCGACCAGATGTTGCGGCGCAGCTAGGGAAGATTCATGATTCGAAAGAGCTATTATTCATGCTACAACAATTGAATCACACCCCGGTCACGTCAAAACTGTTGCTCCAACAATGTGAAGCCTACGAACAGGATGAAGCAGATGAAACCATTGTCGAAGCCATCACTTGGTTACAGGATCATTTACCGAATGATGATGAGCGTGAGTTTGTCGTTTGTCATTCTGATTTAAATCATAACAACTGGATCGAAGATGAATCGGGTCTCCTTTATTTAACGGACTGGGATGATGCCATTATTGCCGATCGGGCCTTCGATTTAGCGATGGTCGTCTACAGTTATGTGGATGACGTGGAGTGGGAAGCGTGGTTTGAACACTACGGCGTCGAGTACTCGAGCGAGCTGCACTATCGCATGCATTGGTACGCGATTGCGCAAACGATTCTCACGATTTACGGAGAAGTTAGCGCCCCGGCTAAAACGGAAGGGTTAAACGTACTCCGTGAGTTGATTGATGAAGCATATGAACGAATCAATTAAAAAAGGGATGGCTCCTTAACAAGAAGCCATCCCTTTCGGTATGCATCAAACATCATCAGGGTTCATAAAGTAGGCCCAAACAAACGTGGCGATGACGCCAGCAAAAAATGTGAGGGGACCTGCATAGAAGATGAGAAATTGATCTAACGTGCTCATGATTTTAACCTCCTTGTGAAGGATGATTCACGTCCATTAAACTATGTTTTCGTGTATAATCGCAAGAGGAGTGCACGCTTAGAAACTGCGCTGTCACAAAAACTTTGAACATTTGTTGAACGAAAGGTAGGATTTTCATGCGTTTACGTCATAAACCTTGGGCTAAAGAATATATGGAGGCTCAAGAGCATATTTTTATCCCCAATCCTGATCAGTTGAAAGGGAAATGGGCAGAAGAGTTTGGTAATGACCATCCTCTTTTCATTGAAGTCGGTTCTGGAAAAGGACAATTTATTTTAGGGATGGCCAAGCAGTACCCGGATGTCAACTTTATCGCGATCGAACTTTTTGAAAGCGTCGCGGTCTCCATCGTGCAAAAACTGGTCGATACACCGATGCCGAACGTGAGAGTATTGACAGTCGATGCGAAGCAACTCGTTGAATACTTCGAGGCAGGAGAAGTTGATCGGGTGTATTTGAACTTCTCTGACCCATGGCCGAAAACACGTCACGCGAAACGCCGTTTGACTTACAAAACATTCCTTGCGACATATGAGGCGGTCTTGCCAAAAGGTGGGGAAATTCACTTTAAGACGGATAACCGGGGATTATTTGAATATTCCTTGCAAAGTATGAGCCAATATGGCATGTTTTTCACAGAGATTTCACTTGATTTACATGCCGATGAACCAGAAGATAATGTTCGAACTGAGTATGAAGAACGCTTTAGCGCGCTTGGTCAGCCGATTTATCGCATGGAAGCTGTCTTCCGTCCGAAAAATTGACACGCTTTTTTCTTATTTTAGTAGTATTTTCTTCACACTTTTTTCTTTCTTCTTGGTACAATAGGAATGACGCTAAACTGGAATAAGAGAAGGGGGAACATGGGGATGTTGAAAAAAGCATGGGCAAGCCTGCTTGCAGTAATCTTCATTCTAACAATCGCACCAATGAATACCTCAGCGAACGAAGCGTTCTTAGACGCACTCGAAGAGGATTTGAAAGCTACGCATTATGATTACAAAGAAGGAACGGCGAAAATCATCAAAGAAGAGACGCTTCGCCATTCTAACGGGAACGAAGTAGTCGCGGCCGTTGTTGAACTCGATACAATCCGTGACGGACTATTCATCACGCGTAAAACGGAGTTCCATTATTTCGATGCGACTGAAGGTAAAATCTTAACAACTGCTGAACTTGCAGAAGTTGAAGGAGCGGGCGATTTCGCAGATGCGAATATCGACATGCTCGGTCAAAAAGTCATCTACTGGTTACCAGTGTTGATTTTACTCTTGTTGATTGCGATTCCGGCACTCATTTTGTTTGTTGTCGTACCACGTTTCTATTCAACAAGTTCGTATATGAACCCTGTTTACGAGAAGAACGACAACCCGCGTTAATCATCATGTGAACAAACGAACCCCCGTAACAACCTGCAATGTCGGTTGCTACGGGGGTTTTTAGTTATTTTGAAGTTGTTCCACGATTTGTTCTGCAGTCATGCCGTTGCCGGACGAGACCGAAGCGACGAATGCGCTCTCGACAATCGGTCCATCAAAGAAGACAATTTTTTGGTCGCCTTCATGCATCTCGATGGCAAGTTCGGCATTCATGGTGGCCGATCCGATATCACTGAGCAAAATGGCTTCTTCGTTCACCTGTTCAATCGCTGCCATGATGCGATTGACATCGGTACCGATTGAACCGTCTTCAAGTCCGCCTGCCAAATGAATGGGGACAGATGGAGCCATTTCTTTCATCAAATCTTGAATTCCCTCGGCGATTTTGGCGCTATGGGAGACGATAATAAGCTCAACGATGTTATCCGACCTCCTTCATCAAGGCGCTGAGTAAAATAGAGCTCGAGAGTGCACCCGGATCAATCGTACCGCGCGAGTTTTCTCCAAAGTATGAGGCACGTCCTTTCGTGGCAATCATATCTTCGGTTTTCTGGACTAATTCGTTTAACTGAGAATCGTAGTTGTCGCCCTCATCGACGTTCAAGGCGAAAGGTTCCCAGACGTCCACCATCGTTTTTTGACCCGCTTCCGACTTGCCACGCGCCTTGATGGAGTTCGTTCCTTCCAATAACGCCTCTTTGACGAGAGCGAAATCCGCTTCCTTGGCATCACCGAATGCGGCTGCTATTTTTACGAAAGCCGATCCGTAAAGAGGTCCCGCAGCACCACCGACTTTAGACATGAGCGTCATTCCTACTTTTTTGCTCAGTGCGCCTAGAGAGTCGTAATCTTCGTCAAGAATCGAGAGAACGGCTTCAAATCCGCGTGACATGTTGATTCCATGGTCACCGTCCCCGATCGCACGGTCTAAATCGGTTAACGTGTCTTTTTGCGACTCGATTTCAGTTTGGGTATGGCGTAACGCTTGCTTAAATCCATCAATCGTCAACATGTAACGAACACCTCATTTATTATAGTTTGAACCCAAGTGCAGACGATGGGGCATCGAGATATGCTGTCATTTCGTCATCAAGCGGGAGTAACGTGATCGAGAATCCGTGCATTTCGAGTGAAGTCATGTAATTGCCAACGTATTTACGTTTTAGTTTGTACCCTGCCGCTTCTAATTTTTGAGCGACAAAATGGTACGTGACATATAGCTCTGAGAGTGGTGTGCCACCCATTCCGTTTACCATGACGGCCACTTCACCTGGCTCCACCTCTTTTTGCAAATGTCCGAGTAGGTCATCGACAATGGCATCGACATCACTGACCGGTTTCCGTTCGACCCCTCGCTCACCATGGATCCCAATCCCAATCTCCATCTCATCTTCATTTAAATCAAACCCCGGTTTTCCGCTCACAGGCATATAACAAGGTTCGACTGCCATCCCCATCGAACGGACGTGCGAAGCAACCTTTTCTGCAATCGCTTTCACTTCTTCGAGTGATTTTCCGCTTGCGGCGGCAGCGCCTGCAATCTTATGCACAAAAACGGTACCTGCCACACCACGGCGGTCCTCTTTGTTAGAAATCGCGACGTCATCCGCTACCACGACATGGTCCACTTTGATGCCGTCACCTTCAGCAAGCTCTGCAGCCAGTTCGAAGTTCATGACGTCACCAGAATAGTTTTTGACGACGAGCAATACACCGTTGCCGCCATCGGCAGCTTTAATCCCTTCGAGTACCATATCTGGAGTAGGTGAGGTAAAGACTTCCCCACAAACCGCCGCATCAAGCATGCCATCTCCGACGTAGCCGGCGTGTGCAGGTTCGTGACCACTTCCGCCACCTGAAACAAGACCGACTTTTCCTGATTTGGCCCCATCGGCACGGCAGATGACGTTTACCCCGTCAACCCGACCATACAGTTCTGGATGGGCGTGCACCATTCCCTCGACCATTTGCGACACGAGTTCGCTTGCTTCACCGATTAGTTTTTTCACACGGGATCACTCCTTTTCAATTTGGAAAACTACCAATTTCAATTTTCCACTCTTTTGCTAAGACTAAACAAAAAAACCGACGAATGATTCGTCGGTTTTACGTCATGCATATTCAAGTAAAGCGCCAGTCTCAGAGTCGACTGTGAACTCATATGTCTTCTCTTCCTCATTCTCAAGAACGGAGATGCCACCTTTGTAGACGTCGTATTCACGACCGTCATACGTATGAATCTCAGGTGAAGCTGAAATCCATGCCCCCTGGACATGTCCTTTCGCTGAGAAAGCACGCTTCGTATACTCTAAAGCGTCTTCTGCAGATAAGCTGCGTTCATCCAAAGCCTTTTTCGTCATAAGTGCGGCAATGACGGCGACCCCGATTCCAATTAACCAATACCTTTTTTTCATATGACTACCTCCCCTTGAACTATGGCTATCAAATACATCGTACCAAAACCTGTACCCTATTGAAATGAAAAGCATTCGCTTCTCGGCAAAACTTTTGTATATAATGAGACCAGGATGCATGGAAAGGATGAGGGAAATGGAACAAAAGACAAGAGATTTATTTAAGACACTGACAGAACTACCGGGAGCCCCTGGATTTGAATCCGAGGTCCGCCAGTTTGTTCGCGAACGAATCACACCTCACGTAGACGAAGTGATGACGGATGGGATCGGTTCAATCTTTGGAAAACGTGTCGGGGACGAATCAGGTCCACGCGTGATGGTGGCGGGTCACATGGACGAAGTGGCGTTTATGGTGACGCGAATCACTGACAACGGAATGTTGTACATACAGCCACTCGGTGGATGGTGGAGTCAAGTGTTGATGGCTCAACGCTTTGATATCGTGACGGCTGATGCGAAAATTCCGGGGGTCGTGGCCTCTACACCGCCACACTTGTTAGGACCGGACGCAATGAGCAAACCGATGGAAATCAAACAAATGTTTATCGATATCGGAGCAGATTCCAAAGAAGAAGCGGAATCATGGGGTGTTCGTCCGGGGCTTCCGGCAATCCCGTCAAGTGCGTTCACACCACTTCATCACCCGAAAAAAATTATGGCCAAGGCATGGGATAACCGTTACGGAGTCGGTCTTGCTGTCGAATTATTAGAAGAGACGACAAAAGCCGATCACCCGAACATTTTATTCTCGGGTGCTACCGTACAAGAAGAGGTTGGATTGCGCGGTGCACAGACGGCTTCGGAGTTGATTCAACCGGATATCGCGTTCGTCCTGGATGCCTCGCCTGCAAACGACGCTTCTGGAAGTAAAACGGAATTCGGACAGCTCGGAGAAGGCGCGCTGATTCGGATTTTGGACCGCGTCATGGTCATGTCACCGGAAATGCGTGATTTCTTGCTCGATACGGCATCCGATGAAAATATTAAGACACAATACTTTGTCTCGCCAGGCGGCACAGACGCAGGACGCGTTCACATGAGTGGGGAAGGGGTCCCGACTGCGGTAATCGGAGTTGCATCCCGATACATCCATACACATGCTTCGATTTTGCACACAGACGATTACGATGCGGCGAAAGCGTTACTGAAAGCTGTTGTCAAACGACTCGATCGTTCAACTCTCGAGACGTTGCGTCCATCCCATTGATTTTTAAGCCACAATCAAATTGTGGCTTTTTTATATTGCTATTTGTCAAAAAAACCTTATACTGATAAAAGTGTATAGACAGATTACATACTAGTGACAAGACAGTTTGTTAGGAGGATTTATGTGTTAAAGAATAAAGGAATCACACTCAGTCCGTCTCTCTATTTCGTGACGGCACTGAGCTATATGGCCCTAGGGTTATTCAGTACATTAATTATTGGTCTGATCATCAAAACGGTCGGCGGACAGATCGGGACTACCTCTTTTTCAAATCTCGGAGAGGTGCTCATTCAAATTGGAGATATCGCCATCAGTTTGACGGGGCCGGCGATTGGGATTGCAATCGCTTACGCTCTTGAGGCCCCGCCGCTTATTTTATTTTCAGCGCTCGTTGTGGGCGCGTTCGGTTATGAATTTGGTCCTGCCGGTAGTTATGTGGCGACGATTCTTGCTGTGGAAACGTCTAAACTCGTTTCGAAATCAACAAAGCTCGATATTCTTGTCACGCCGTTTACAACCATCGCCATAGGATATTTAAGTGCTACGTATATTGGAAAGTATGTTGGGTTGTTCATGACGCAGCTCGGTACGTGGATTGAATGGGGCACAGAGCAACAACCCCTCTTTATGGGTGTGGTTGTCGCAACATTAATGGGGCTCGCATTGACCGCTCCGATTTCAAGTGCTGCCATATCACTCATGTTAGGATTGAGCGGAATCGCTGCGGGTGCCGCAACAGTCGGATGTGCCGCGCAGATGGTTGGATTTGCGGTGACGAGTTATAAGGATAACGGTGTGGGAGGAGCGATTGCTCAAGGAATCGGAACATCGATGCTTCAAGTCGGCAATATCGTCAAAAATCCGTGGATTATCTTACCGCCAACTTTAGCAGGGGCTGTACTGGCCCCGATCGCCATATTATTATTTGAGTTGGAAAGTATTGCAGCGGGCGCCGGAATGGGGACAAGCGGATTTGTAGGACCAATCGTCATGCTAGAGACGATGGGATTTAGTTGGTATACGTTCATTATTGTTATCGGATTCCTGTTCATTGGACCCGCATTATTGAGTTACGCGGTTTATGCAGTGTTGAAGCGGACAGGGCGCATTCGTCCAAACGATATGAAAATCGAATATTGAGAAATAGAAAAGACAAAGGCGACCGATTCGGTCAACTTTGTCTTTTTACATGCCGAAGAAATGTCGGACGGCATCTACTGTTTCACGTGGGACACGGAAACTTCCTAAGAATAAAGCGAAGAGAATCACGTAAACGGGGATCAAAAACCGTTTACGGACGATGGGGAGATGGCGGGCAGTTCGTTTCAGGAGTTGCTCCACGACGTAAATGACAGCGAATCCGACGACGAGCCAAATCAAGATTTGAACCCTTGTTTTTTCTGTATCGATAAACAAATAGCCATAGCGCAAAATTGCAAGCATACCGACGACACTGACAAGCTGTTCGAGCGGATGTTTCATTTCGGGATTTAATTTTTCTCGCGTTACTTTCATGAAGAGGTCACCTATTTCCATTAGTCTCGGTTTTGATTATAACAAACAGGAGAGCGGAATGTCTGATACGACTTATGCTATTATTAGTGAGGAAAAAATGAACAGGAGTGGTGAAAAATGAAACAATTATCAACGATGACTCAATATAATGAAGCGAAACAAGAGAAAAGTGTATTCATGTTCTCGGCAACATGGTGTGGAGATTGCCGTTTCCTCGACCCGTTCATGCCTGAAATCGAACAAAAATTCCCGGACTGGACGTTTTATTACGTCGATCGAGATGACTTCATGGAATTAGCTCAAGAACTCGATATCTTTGGGATTCCAAGCTTTGTCGCCTTCCTCGAAGGGATGGAAGTAGACCGTTATGTCGGTCGAGAACGAAAAACACCTGAGCAGGTGGAAGCATTCTTGAACGGGTTAGGGTGACGTTTTATGGAACGCAATGAATTGAGACGTTACCTGGAATCGAAATTTCAAGAAGGGTACCGAACATCGTATGATCGTGAGAACGAAGTGCTGCGGGTCGAGCGGGCAACCGATCGCTTCGGTGTCAATATTCGTCTAGCACCGATTGTTGCGAAAGCGAAAGTACGTGGACAAGTCGCCGTGGATGAAGTGGTAAACTATATTCAATCTGCATTGACAGCTGACGAGACGATTTCACTCATTGGGCATGAGTCAGAGATTTTCCCGGTCATCCGTTCCAACTCCTTCTCGAAGATGACAAAGGCGGGGGAAGCGCTCGTCACGATGCCGCATACGGCCGAGACAGCTGTTTTTTATGCGCTGGATCGTGGTGACGGTTATCGATTGATTGAAGAACGCCACTTGGGTGACGGGATGACACTGAAACAGTTGGATGAAATCGCGCGCAATAACGTGAAAAAACTCCCGACCGAGATGAAACAGGATCAAGTCGCAGGAAATCCATTTTATTTCCTGTCCACCCGGGATGGGTATGAGGCATCACGTGTATTAAACGAAGATTTTTTACGGATGATGGCGCGACGCGTGGAAGGTGAGATGTTGGTCGGGGTGCCCCATCAAGACGTGATGATTGTGGCAGACATTCGGAACGATCAAGGATATGATGCGATGCAACAACTCATGTTCGACTTTTTCACAAACGGTAGAATTCCAATTACAGCACTTGCCTTCCACTACGAGGCGGGCCAGTTTGAGCCAATTTTTATTGTTGGAAAAAAGAACCCGCCAACGGACACATAATCTGATAAACTAATTGTGTCGAGTTTGAAAGAAGGGACGTATGGAAGTATGCAAATGAACGTATTTTATAATCGCGAAGGAATCGGCGATGTACTCATGATTTTGTTGAAAGAAGGAGAACGCCATCATCAAACCGTTGAACGGATTGGAGATGTCGCGGTCGTCAAATCAGCAGATGGTGAAGTGAATGGCTACAACCTGTTTCAGGCAAGTGAATATTTTGATGTGACGACCTGGCACGGTCCGGTCGATTTAACTGAGGAATTGGTTGAAACGATTCAGTCGGTGTTGAAGAAGCATCAAATTGATGAAGACTTTTCGTCAGCTGACTTGTCACCGAAGTTTGTGGTAGGTTATGTCGAGCAGGCTGAAAAGCATCCGGACGCTGATAAACTCTCGATTTGCCAAGTTCAAATCGATGGATCGACGGTTCAAATCGTATGTGGTGCCCCGAACGTAGCGGCTGGCCAAAAAGTGGTTGTCGCAAAACCGGGTGCCGTCATGCCGTCAGGTCTCATTATCCGTCCATCTGCATTACGTGGAGAAAGCTCACACGGCATGATTTGTTCTGCACGTGAATTGAATCTCCCTGATGCACCGCAGGAAAAAGGAATTCTAGTATTGGATGACGAATATGAAGTAGGTACAGCATTTAAAATCGGTCGCTAAATTCGACCGATTTTTTGTTAAATACGGATTGAGTAAAAAGCGAGGAATCAAGTATGGATGCATATGAACGTTCATTGAAACAGCAAGCGGAGCGAATCAAACGCGAACTTTCGAAAGAAGGAAAGACTGCTCCGGTCGCACCGAAGCAAGAACCTCCTGAAGAATTTATCCCGTCGGATGTGCCGTCACCAATCTATGGCTATGCGCGTCCGAAGCCTAAGATCGTATTGCCAGATGCTCACTCTCCTGAAACACGAGGAGAATTTGAGAAAGACGAAACATCAGTTGAATCGCTTGACACATCGCTTGCGACAGAAGTGCCTTTTGTAATGAATGAGGAAGCGATCGAAGAAACGGATCGGGAAATGAATCCGGATACGAGTGAAGATATGGAAGAGGAAGTGACACATGCCTCTATAGAATCACAACCCGTACTGGGTGATGTTTCAATCACGGATGATGGGTTTTCTTCTGTATTCATGAGCTCGACAAACTTGAATGCTAAAAAAGTGACTTTCGTAGAGGAACAACCCGAAGTCAAAGAGCAAGAGGATGTTGAGTTAGAAGTGATGACTGAAACAATCGGTCCGGCCGTTGAACATGTTGCAGAAAGATTACAAACGGAGTCGGAGCAGACCGAATTACCGGATGACACGGAATTGACACCGGCTGTCCAAGTATCTTTTAAAGCGGATACACCCCCGCTAAACGTGATGATGACGCCAAAAGACCGGATGGCCATGTATCGTAGCCGACGGCTCGCGCAAAAAAACAACAATCTGTAATAGCACGACTCTATGAGTTTTGCTATAATGACAAAGGTTTGTCGCATTTTGGCGAACCGCAATGAATTAGGGGGGCTATTTACAGATGAACCGTTATCACTTCGTCGGAATTAAAGGAACGGGCATGAGTCCTTTAGCTCAAATTTTAAATGATATGAATAATGAAGTCCGTGGATCGGACGTTGAAAAAGCATTTTTTACAGAAGAAGCACTGAAACGCAAAGGGATCGAAATTTTACCGTTTGACCCTGACAATATTTCAGAAGATCAAATCATCGTTCAAGGGAACGCGTTTTCGGATGATCATCCGGAAGTCGTCCGTGCCCGTGAACTCGGTTTGACGATTTATAAATATTATGAGTTTCTTGGTGAGCTTGCTGACCACTATACAAGTGTGGCCATCACAGGATCACATGGCAAAACATCTACGACTGGCCTGCTCGCTCATGTGATGCAGGGCATCGAGCCAACCTCGTTCCTAATCGGGGACGGGACAGGCGAGGGTGTTGCTGATTCTAAAAACTTTGTATTCGAGGCCTGCGAGTACAAGCGTCATTTCTTATACTATCGTCCTGATTATGCCATTATGACGAATATTGATTTTGACCACTCTGATTATTTCTCTGGCCTTGATGATGTCATCGATGCATTCCAAGAAATGGCCAAGCAAGTGAAAAAGGGCATCATTGCGTGTGGAGATGATGAGAACCTTCAACACATCCAGGCGAATGTCCCGATTGTGTACTACGGCTTTGGCACGCACAATGATTTTCGTGCTGAAAACGTTACGTCAACAGAGAACGGAACGACATTCGATGTGTTCTTACGTGACGATTTCTACGGAACGTTCCGCATCCCGGGATACGGAGATCATAGTGTATTGAATGCACTGGCCGTCATTGCGACGTGTGACTATGAGAACTTACCAAAAGACTTGGTGAAAGAGCGGCTTGAAACATTTAATGGAGTCAAACGTCGCTTTAGTGAATCTACACTGAACAATCAGGTGTTAGTTGATGATTACGCTCACCATCCACGTGAAATCCGTGCCACGGTCGAATCGGCACGTAAAAAGTATGCGGATCGTGAAGTCGTAGCGATTTTCCAACCGCATACGTACACTCGTCTGAAATCATTTATGGATGACTTTGCCGAGGCGTTGTCTGAGGCGGATGCTGTTTATTTATGTGACATCTTCGGTTCTGCACGTGAACAGGAAGGTACGGTCACGATTGAAGATTTACAATCTCGAATCGATGGGGCCAATATCCTGAAACGCGGCGGTACAGCGGTACTTCGTGAACATGAAGAAGCGGTGCTCCTTTTCATGGGGGCAGGAGATATTCAGACGTATCAACGTGAATATGAAGAAATCGTCAAACTAGAAGCTTAAACACCAAAGGAGAGGCCGCGCCTCTCCTTTTTCATGTTTAACGAAAGCGCATCTCGGTAATAGTAGTAGCGATTGAATATTACAAAGGAGATGTTCGAAATGGCTAGTCAAGGTGCACTGAATACGTTGAACAAAGAAGTCGCTAATTATGGACTACTGTTTGTAAAACTCCATAACTATCATTGGTACATCAGTGGTCCACACTTCTTCACGTATCATGAGAAACTCGAGGAACTCTACAATCTCGTGGCAGAATTATATGATGACGTGGCGGAGCGTCTTTTGATGAATGACGGGGAACCATATGCCACGATGAAAGAGTATTTGGAGCACTCAACCCTCCAAGAAGGTGACCGCAACGCAGAGACAGAACAAATGATCAAAGATGTGATCACGGACTTCAAGCAAATTCGTCAAGAAATGCAGGATGCGATGGAGCATTTCGAAGACGGTGATGAAGCAATCGAGGATACATTTATTTCTCACATCGAACGACTCGAAAAAGAGATTTGGATGATGTCTGCAGCGCTTGGTAAAAAAACAAGCTTGTAACACGCAATGAAGGGCGCCCGTTGGGACGCCCTTCATTTTTTAATTATTTAAGGTTTTCAGGGTTGAGTGGAAGAAGGGCGTCAACGACAAATCGACCGTCTTTACGGATGAGTACATCGTCAAACCAGATTTCTCCGCCACCATAGTCTGGGCGCTGGATATTCACGAGGTCCCAGTGTACAGACGAGTTGTTTCCGTTATAGGCATCGTCATACGCTTGTCCCGGTGTGAAGTGGAAACTGCCATCAATTTTTTCATCGAAGAGAATATCTTTCATCGGATGTTGGATGTATGGGTTCACACCGATTGCAAATTCACCGACATAACGTGCGCCTTCATCTGTGTTAAACACTTCGTTGATCCGGTCCGTGTCGTTTGCGGTCGCATCTACGATTTTCCCGTCTTTAAACGTCAACTTCACATTCTCGAACGTGAATCCTTGGTACGGGGAAGGCGTGTTGTAGGTGATGACACCATTCACAGAATCTTTGACCGGTGCAGTGAAGACTTCTCCGTCAGGAATATTCATTTGACCTGAACATTTGATTGCCGGAATGTCTTTGATTGAGAAGGAAAGGTCGGTACCTGGTCCTTTCAATTGGACACGGTCGGTCTGGTTCATCAATTCAACGAGCGCGTCCATCGCGCGGTCCATTTTTTCGTAGTCTAAAGTACAAACGTTGAAATAAAAGTCTTCAAATGCCTCAGTTGATTTTCCAGCAAGCTGTGCCATTGATGGAGAAGGGTAACGTAACACGACCCATTTCGTCCCTTTGACGCGGTCTTCGGTATGCATTTTGCCGATTGTCGCGCCGACCAATTTCTGTTGTTCTGCTGGTACGTCAGACAATTCGTTAATATTGTCACCGGCACGAAGTCCGATGTATGCATCCATCGCTTGCATCTGTTTACGCTCGATATCTGCCATCAGCTCGAGCTGGTCTTTACTTGCCCCTGTGTAAAGTTTGCGTAAGATGCGGCTTTCTTTCAATAAGACGAAAGGATGCCCTCCTGCCTCGTACGCTTTTTCGACGAGCGCTTCAACGAGCGATTCTTCTACACCGAAATTTTCAATCAGAACGTTTTCTCCTGGTTGAAGTTTGACGGAATAATTGATCAAACCGTCTGCTAATTGCGTTATTCTTGGATCTCTCACACGACCACCCCTAATTTTTTTAGTTTATTTCTATTTTAGTGTAATCGAAAACATAAAAACGGGTAAAGGAATAATCAGACCGAATGGCGAAAACGGTAGTAGCAAATCTTTTCAGTCATAATGGTGCTATAATGAAACAAGAATTGATTGAATAGGAGGAATGGATTGAATGGAGATCACATTAGGAGGCATCGCGGGTCTGGTTGCGGCACTCGCTTTCGTCGTGCTCGTCATTTTCTTGGCGCGTGTCTTATCGAACGTCAATCGCACGCTCGGAAGTGTCGCAAACACGACTGAGAACTTAGAACGACAGCTAGATGGCATCACGATGGAAGTGACGGCGCTCTTACATAAGACGAACCGTCTCGTGGATAACGTAGAGGAGAAAACAGAATTGCTTGCTCCTGTAGCCCATGCACTGGATGAGCTGGGCACCTCGTTGAACGAAGTGACGGAATCGGTTCGTACCGTTTCTTCTTCGGTTCATTCAGCAGCCGATGAGAATAAAGAGCAGATCGCTCAAGCGGTTCGCTGGGGCTCCGTGGCTGTGGAGCTGTTCAAAAAGAACAAACCGGAGTCGTCTTCTTCTACAAAAGAACGACCGCGCAGAAGAGGTCGTCGGGAGAAGAAAGAAGAAACACCCGTATCACCGGACATGATTGTGACCGACGATACCATCAAATAAAACAATTGGGAGGAACACGCATATGACAGTGAACAAACAACCAACTGAACCAACTCAATCCGGTAGCGGATTCTTAACAGGTGTGATCCTTGGAGGAATCATCGGAGCGGCTGTGGCCGTGTTGACATCGCCGAAGAGCGGTCGCGAAGTCCGGACGTATATCGATGAAAAGACGTCTCCTTCACGTGAACGTCTGACAGTCAAATCGAAAGAAATGCGTGAAAAGGCTGAACCGGTTGTCGGAGAATGGATCAAGGTTGCTAGCGATAAAGCAGCTCCCGTCTTGAGCATCGTGAAAGAGAAGGCGCGTAACGCCGCTGAACTCAAACAACAGATGGATGAAGACGACCTTTCAATCGAAGAAGCGATGGAAAAAGCCGATCAACTTGTTGCTGAAGCGGAATCAGAAGTAAAAGAACAGATGGACCGAGCAGCTGAAGAAGACGAATCAGGTCAATCTGTCGATTCTTTTGAAGGCGAGGCGGAGTCGGATGATACACTTGAAGCACCTGTCAATGAATTGATTGATGAGGATGCGAAAGAAGATCTCAACCATCTGAAAGATGATTTGAAAAAAGATGAGTGACTGAAGCGAGGGACCGTTCCGAAACGGTCTCTTTTTTGGTGAATTTGTGACGTGGGCTTTTTCCTTATGACAAAGCATAAAAAATTCGATATAATTAGGTTTCTGGAAAGAACGGCTTAGAAATGAGAGGGAAATTATGAGTCCACAAGATCAATTGAATCGATTACGTCGAGAAATGGATGAAATCAATCGTGAGATGCTCGACCTGCTTAGTCGTCGTGGGGCACTCGCAGTTGAAATCGGGAAAGTAAAACGACTTCAAGGTGTGGAACGGTATGATCCGGTACGTGAACGTGAAATGCTTGATTTTATCGCTGCGTCGAACCCAGGACCGTTCGAAACGTCACGCCTTCAACATATTTTCAAAGAGATGTTTAAAGCTTCGGCTGAACTGCAAGGTGAGGACCGTGACAAAACGTTACTCGTCTCGCGGAAGCGTCAAGCAGAGGATACGGTGCTGCAGTTGAAAGATGTGACGATTGGAAACGGGGTTCCTCAACTGATTGCGGGACCCTGCGCGGTCGAATCGTTTGAACAAGTGAATGCCGTCGCTGAAAAGTTAGCGCAATCCGGTGTGAAAATCATGCGAGGCGGGGCGTATAAACCACGGACATCGCCATATGATTTTCAAGGATTAGGGTTGGAAGGACTGAAACTGTTAAAAGCGGCTGCTGACCGACACGACTTACGCGTCATCACGGAAATCATGACACCAGGTGCCGTGGAGTCTGCGCTTCCATACGTGGACATCATTCAAGTAGGCGCTCGTAATATGCAAAACTTCGACTTGTTAAAAGAAGTCGGTAAAACAGACAAACCGGTTTTATTGAAACGAGGTCTCTCGGCAACAATCGAAGAATTCATTTATGCGGCAGAATACATCATGTCGAGCGGAAACAGCCAAGTCATTTTATGTGAACGTGGAATTCGTACTTACGAACGTGCGACAAGAAACACGTTAGACATCACAGCTGTACCGATTTTAAAGCAGGAAACGCATTTGCCGGTCATGGTAGACGTCACGCACTCTACAGGACGTCGTGACTTGTTGTTACCGGCGGCGAAGGCAGCTCTCGCAATCGGAGCGGATGGCATTATGGTTGAAGTACATCCGAATCCTGCCATCGCGCTTTCAGATGCACAGCAGCAACTCGATTTTGATCAATTTGATCAATTTGTGGAAGGGCTCACGACCCAATTTCCTAAACTTGATTTGGTGAAAAAGTAAGCTTTCCATTTGGAAACGTTTTATATCGCATGGAGACAGGGTAAAATGATGACAGATACCTGTCTTCCTTTTTTAACACGTTTTATGAAAATTTTTTGAAAATCACTGCTTGTAGGAGGAGTATTCATGAATAGTAACAATGTAACCATCTATGACGTCGCACGAGAGGCAAGCGTATCGATGGCGACTGTCTCGCGAGTCGTCAACGGTAACCCGAATGTAAAGCCGACGACACGTAAAAAAGTACAGGATGCCATTGATCGCCTAGGCTATCGTCCAAACGCCGTGGCACGCGGTCTAGCCAGTAAGAAGACGACAACGGTCGGCGTAATCGTCCCGGATATTTCGAACATTTTCTTCGCGGATTTAGCACGCGGAATCGAAGACGTCGCAACCATGTATAAGTACAACATCATCCTTGGAAACTCGGACTCGAGTCGTGACAAAGAAGTCCATCTGCTCAACACCCTTTTGGGAAAACAAGTGGACGGCATTATTTTCATGGGTGGTCGATTGCACGAAGACCTCGTGGAAGAATTTAAAAAGTCGCCAGTCCCAATCGTACTTGCGGCGACGTTGAACCAAGGCTATGATTTGCCGGCGGTTAACATCGACTATGAGCAAGCGGCATATGACGCGACGAAGATGCTCATCGACCATGGACATGACCGGATTGGTTTTATTACAGGTCCGCTCGAACAGCAAATTAATGGTGAGAAGAAATTTGCCGGTTACCGTCGTGCTCTCGAGGATTCGGGTCTCCCGTTCCATGAGCAGGATATGATTCTTGGGAACTACACATATGCTTCAGGTCTTGAAGCGATGCAGAAAATGTTGGAGCGTGACGATTGTCCGAAGGCTATTTTCGCCGGAACGGATGAAATGGCCCTTGGTGTCATCCACGCCATCCAGGATGCGGGGTATTCAGTGCCGGATGATTTTGAGGTCGTCGGACACGATAACACCCGCCTCGCGACGATGATTCGTCCAAAATTGACGACGGTCGTTCAACCGATGTATGACATTGGTGCCGTCGCGATGCGCCTATTAACGAAAATTTTGAATTCTGAAGAGATCGAAGAGAAAAACGTCGTACTTCCTCACCGGATTGAACGTCGTGACTCACTTCGTCAAGACTAACGCAAAAATCCTGGTCCACTGAGAGATAGTGGACCAGGATTTTTTTAGAGATAAAGTGACTTTCGTTCATTTGAGATAAAGGGCCAAAATGCGCGTTTCGTAACTTCCCAATTTTTTTCCTCAATCTGTTGTCGACGCGGAATATGATCGAATGAGTAAAGGGAATCGTCCCATCGAGTAGGCAACGGCTGGTCGGTGACGTTCGACCACCGTTCGATCCATTCTTTAGGGATATCCCCTGCATATGGTGCTTCGCGCGTCAATCCTGCCCAAACTTGTGCCCAGGCGCGGGGAACGGCACGATACCAGTCATAGCCTCCACCTCCGAGTGCGACGAGACGTCCCTCCGTATATTCATCCGCGAGACGTGAGGCAATTTGCGGGATTTGCTCGAACGTATGGATTGTTGAGGCGAGGTGCGTCAACGGGTCGAACGCATGGGCATCTGCCCCGTTCTGGGTCAAAATAATATCCGGTTTGAACCATTCGCATGCTTCCCGTAAGACGGTCTCATAACATTTGAGAAAAGAGTCGTCCTGGGTAAAAGCATCGATTGGAACATTCCAGCTATACCCGTATCCTTTCCCGTTGCCACGCTCTGTGACGGCACCTGTTCCAGGGAATAGATATCGTCCCGTTTCATGTATGGAGAGCGTCATCACGTCCTCATCATCGTAAAATAGCCACTGGACACCGTCACCGTGATGCGCATCTGTATCCACATACAATACGCGTGAGCCATACTGTTTTCTCACATGGGCGATGGCGACCGCGGCATCATTATAGACACAAAAACCGGACGCTTTCCGTCGCATCCCGTGATGCAGACCGCCGCCGACATGAAATGCCCGTTCCCGTTTTCCGCTCGCGACGAGGTCGAGCGCATGAATCGTTCCGCCGACGAGTCGGGCGGCGCCTTCATGGATGGACGGGAAGATGGGGGTATCTTCCGTCCCAAGTCCGAATTTATTCGCCTTGAGAGTAGCCAATTCACCTGCCGCTGCGGCTTGGACCGCATCAATGTAATCGACGTCGTGGACCAGTGCCAGCTCTTCCGGAGTGGCAAGAGGAGGGGCGATACACTCGTCCTCAGTGAGTTTCCCGGCAGCGAGAAGAAGAGAAGTCGTAAGTTCAAGTCGGATCGGATTGAACGGGTGGTCTTCGTGAAACCGGTAAGACGTCTCATCCTCTCCAAATATGTAGGCGGGTCTCATCGTGACATCTCCGGTCCTAATACTTCGTAGCCTTCGCGCTTCAACCGTTCGATGATCCGGAGCGGATTCATCGTTTGAACACGGAACGAGATGATTCGTTTATACGGGTCAGGGGTCGGGTGAACGAAGACATTTATAATATTCACGTTTGTTTTCGCTAAGAGTCGTGTCACTTTTTCGAGCGTGCCGGTCGTGTTTTCAACCAGGATCTCGATTTGAGAGCTCGGTTCGAGTGCCCCGGTCAATTGTACGAAGTAGCGTAACAAGTCGGTCTCAGTCAACACACCGACCAGTTTTCCTTGCTCGACAATCGGCAGACAGGTCAAGCGATATTCATAAAATAGGGCAGCCGCATCTTCGAAAAAGTCATAAGGGTTTGCTGTGGTCACATCTGAAATCATGATGCTCGAGACGGGATTTTGAAAATCGGCGCTTGCGCTTTCTGGATGAAAGATACTCGAGGCGCCGCTCATTTCAAACTGACCGACGATTCCGACGACTTGTCGTGCCGGATTTGTCACGATCAAGTGGCGAACCTTATGCTCCCGCATCAACTTTGCCGCATGGGCGATCGTATTTGTCGGTTGTATGGTCACGACATGCCGGTTCATCATCTGTTCGATTAACATAAGTTCCCTCCTTAATCATACATAAACCGGCGTCGTAGCCGGAGTGAGTCGAAATGATCAATCGTTTCTTGCCGGACATTCTTGCCAATTCTGGCCATCAAACAGTTCGCAGGGTGTGAAGCGATTTCGGGATCGTCCGTCGGGTAAAAGACGAGACCGCCATGGTTCATCATCTTTTCCATGACGTTTCGATAGTCCCAAATCGAGAGACCGCTGCCTTTTAAGTCCCAATGCCAATAGTACTCTGTCGTCAAAATTAAAAAGTCATCCATGTGCGGGTCCATCATCGACACTTCGAGCAGTTGTTTTCCGATACGCTGTCCACGGAAGCGGGGGCTGACTTCAATCGCACCCAGCTCGAGGATGTAGGGATCATTCCCTTCACTCCATCGTTCATATGGATCCGGATATAAAAATGTGACATAACCGATGACGAGATCGTCTTGCCTCGCGACGATAATCCGTCCCTCTTTCAAACCGGCAATATCGACGAGTGCTTCATGCTGGTCCTCTGGTTCCCGAAAGGCCGTCAGTCCATCATCGAGGCGATAAGTTTTCAACACCTGGGGCTCAACGGGCCCGTCGATGAATACCTCTCCTTGTGAGGTATTCCACACTTTTGAATGATATTGTTTTTCCATAAGGTCACCACCTTTTCCACCTCTATTATAGCGCTTTCATGACGGATGATTCATCACGTTTTGATGAAATTGGAAATTCATTGATTTGTCATAATTTTAACACTATACTGAAAGTGGTTATACCAATCTTTACAGGGGAGGCGAATCTTTAGCGATGGAAAAATTGAAAGCGTTATCAGGGGAACATCAATTATCGTCGTATGAAGAGGCTTGTCAGTCGTTCGAATGGACACAAGCAGAAGCACTATTTTCTTGGAATTTGACGGGGAAAGTCAATATGGCATATGAAGCCATCGATCGTCATGCCGAAAGTGAATTGGCGACGAAAGTGGCATTGCTTTATTTCGACGGGGAGCGGGAAGAGCGGTTCACGTATGCAGACATGAAACAAGAAAGTAATCGATCGGGTAATGTTCTGAAGTCGATCGGCGTAGAAAAAGGCGACCGTGTCTTTATCTTCATGCCGCGCCAACCAGAACTTTATTTTATTTTGTTAGGTGCATTGAAACTTGGGGCAATCGTCGGTCCGTTATTCGAAGCCTTCATGGAACAGGCGGTACATGATCGACTTCTTGATTCCGAGGCGAAAGTCATCGTCACGACGAAAGATTTGTTGCCACGCGTCCCGGTTGATCAATTGCCACACTTGGAGACGATTTTACTCGTGGATGATGGAGTCGAAGAGTCTGGGAAAGTGATCGACTATCGGAAGTTGGCAAATAATGCGTCGACAGATCTAGAATTGACTTGGGTCGATCGTGAAGACGGTTTGATTTTACATTATACATCCGGTTCGACAGGGAAACCGAAAGGTGTTTTACACGTCCATAATGCGATGATCCAACACATGATGACCGGGAAGTGGGTACTCGACCTACAACCGGACGACATTTACTGGTGTACGGCTGACCCGGGATGGGTGACAGGCACGAGCTATGGTATTTTTGCCCCATTCTTAAATGGTGCGACAAATGTCATTGTCGGAGGTCGATTCAATCCGGAGTTCTGGTATTCCGTGATTGAACGTTTCGGTGTGACCGTGTGGTATAGTGCGCCGACGGCATTCCGGATGCTGATGGGTGCTGGAGACGAGGCATTTGAAAAATATGATTTGTCTTCATTGCGTCACATTTTGTCTGTCGGTGAACCGTTAAATCCGGAAGTCATCCGGTGGGGGCATGATTCGTTCGATTTGCGCATCCACGACACATGGTGGATGACCGAGACGGGCGCGATGATGATTTGTAACTATCCGACGATGGATATTAAGCCTGGATCGATGGGGAAACCGATTCCTGGATGCGAGGCGGCGATTCTCGATGATCGCGGGCAACCTCTTCCTCCTCATCGGATGGGGAACTTGGCACTTAAGACCCCTTGGCCATCGATGATGCGTCAAATTTGGAAAAACGAAGCGAAATACGAGAGCTACTTCTGGGGCGATTGGTATGTGTCAGGAGATTCGGCGTATATGGACGAAGACGGTTATTTCTGGTTCCAAGGACGGGTGGATGATGTGATCATGACCGCTGGGGAGCGCGTCGGACCATTTGAAGTCGAGAGCCGTCTTGTGGAACACCCGGCGGTTGCCGAAGCAGGCGTCATCGGGAAACCGGATCCGGTACGTGGTGAAATCATCAAAGCGTTCATCGCTCTTCGAAAAGGGTATGAACCATCAGATGAGCTGAAACAAGAGATTCAGCAGTTCGTGAAAGAAGGGTTGGCTGCCCATGCGGCACCTCGTGAAATTGAATTCAAAGATAAGCTTCCGAAGACGCGAAGCGGGAAAATCATGCGTCGTGTCTTGAAAGCTTGGGAATTGAATTTGGAGACAGGCGATTTATCGACAATGGAAGATTGAGTAATAAAAAAGGTCGACACCGCGGTGTCGACCTTTTTTATTAAGCTCCTTCAGTATCAGAAGTTGTTTCTTCTTCTGTTTGCTGAGCGGCTTCTTCTTCAGCTTGTTGCTCAGCTTCCGCTTCTGCTTGAGCTGCTGCCTCCGCTTCTGCTTTGGCTTTTGCCTCCGCCTCTGCTTTGGCTTTTGCCTCAGCTTCGGCTTTTTTCTTAGCTTCCGCTTCGGCTTTTTTCTCTGCCTCAGCTTCTTGCTTTTTCTTCTCTTCGGCTTCTTTTTCTTTTTGTGCCTCTTCTTTTTCCTTATCTTCTTTTGCTTTCTCTTCTTCTTCCTTCTTCTTCTCTTCCTCTTCTTTCTCCTCTGCTTTTTTCTTCTCAGAGAATGTACCTGAGTCTTTGAAATCTTTTGCTCTGACGCTAGAAGGTTGTTTGAAGCGAGTGTTGGATTCGAAGATGTCAGGGTTCACAGCATATACTTTATTTGCAACCTGTGACCACATGCCTTGCGTCCGTTGATAATAACTATCGTATTTCAATTTATTCTCTACGTCATATCCAGTCCAGACGGCGAGGGTGATTCCAGGAGTCGACCCGACCAAATAAGAGTCTCGAATATCCTGTGTCGTACCGGTTTTCCCCATCCAGTCGCCAGGTACTTTAAGGAGTGCGTTTGCATACGTCGCTGTTCCAGACTTGTAGACATCTCGCAACATGTCAATCATGAGATAGGCTGTACGCTCTTGATAGATGCGCGTCTTTTTCGATTCGTGTTGATAAATCGTCTCACCTTGGAACTCGATGCTCTCGATGATATACGGTTCGACATGTTCGCCCATGTTGGCGAGCATCGCATAGCCTGAAGCGAGGTCGGCAAGTTTGACCGAACTGACCCCGAGCGCCATCGAAGGGGCCATGCGTGTCTCATCTGGTACATCAATCCCCATTTGGATGAGTTTTTCCGTGTCCTGCATGAAGGCAGCCCGTTCTTCGTAGATTTTCACAGCAGGGATGTTACTTGAAATCTTCAACGCTTCACGAACTGTCATCACACCACGAAAGTCAGGGTTTCTGTAGTAGTTTTGAATAGGGATCGTGTTCGGATTGGTTCCGTGCTGATATTTATACTCTTCATCAATCACGACAGTGGCTGGTGTGACGAGTCCACTTTCAATCGCGTTCGGGTAGACGAGGATTGCTTTCGCTGTCGACCCGATTTGCCGTTCCATTTGGCGTGCGCGGTTGAAGTCGTCTGTTTTGCCATTTACATAGCGACCACCGATAAATCCAAGAATTTTTCCGGTCTTGTTCTCTAACATGACGGAAGCCGTTTGTTCCGGACCTTGCTTCGGATCGACGTCGGCATCGTTGTTCGGTCCGAAATTGCCGCTGTCTTTGGCCGGTTGTTGCATCGCTTCGTGAATTTTTTTGTCGAGTGTCAAATTGATTTTATAGCCGCCTTGACGTAATGCGTTATGCGCACGACGTCCGTACGTGGCGAGGACTTCTTTTCGGTCCTCCGAACTGAGCTCGTTCACATCGACGCCATCCTCTTTTAATAGGTGATCTCGAACGATGATTAACGCTTCCTCTTCTGCCCACTGGACGACATACGGATATTTGTCCCGTGGCTTCGACTGCGTTTTCATGAAGTCTTGCGTGATGTCATAATTGTAGGCTGCTTCATAATCTTCTTTTGAAATTTTACCAGCGACATACATCCGGTTGAGAACGGTCTTCATCCGGTTGATTGCGCCCGATACGTCTTCTTTGATAACGCCACCTTTATAATAAGGTGTGTAGTAGAACGGGTTTTTCGGGATACCGGCTAAAAATGCCGCCTGAGGAAGCGTCAACTTCTCTGCTGATGTGTTGAAGACACCGCGGGATGCCGCTTCGATCCCTGAAATATTACGCCCCATTGAGTTTCGACCAAATGAAACAACATTCAAATAAGCGTTTAAAATTTCATCTTTATCCATTGCTTTTTCAAGACGGAGCGCGAGCAAAATCTCTTTCGCTTTCCGTTCGAACGACACTTCATTCGTCAACATTTGGTTTTTGATCAACTGCTGAGTAAGGGTTGAACCACCAGTCCGATCTTCAGAGCCTGTTGCTTCCTGAATGATCGCACGAAGCGTCGCTTTTGGCACGACACCGTCATGCTCATAAAATTCAACGTCTTCTGTCGCCAACAAGGCGTCGATGACGTATGGAGATACTTTTTCCACTGGAATTGGAATTCGTACTTCATCCGTCGTATAGTTTCCAATCCGCTCACCACTTCCAAAATAGATATCGGAAGTAGATGAATACGTATTAATCTGTGAGGTCATTGTTTTATATGTTGGGGTTGGCATATCTTTTACGAGGGATGCGAAATACCCGACTCCAATCCCCGCTCCTAAAAACCCGATCAATACAACGGAAACGATGGTGAGGAGCAGCACGTTCCACGACACATCATAAATCACATTGGCATAACGACGGGCCTTTAAAGACGTCGGTTTATTCCATAAATCTCGAATCTTCTGCAGCATGACAGCCTCCTTAATATGGTGTAAAACTATTTTAGACAGTAATATATTCGATTATAGCACAAGTCTTTCCCCACCTTATCGTGAATCCGTTGGAATGTGCAACTTTCATCTAGATAGTTGACAACGTCGAATGGAACCTTATAATATGGTATGCATAGTTACGATTTTATAAAGATACAACGCGATGAAAAAAGCGAAGTAGTGGATTGGCCTCTTGCCCAGAAAGCTAGTGGATGCTGTGAACTAGCCAACGCCAGTCGATGAATTACACTTTTGGAGCGTGCCGAATGGCCGGGTCGAGACCGATATCTCTCGCTAAAGTGGTCACGTCATGTGACAATTAGGGTGGTACCGCGGAATCTCCGTCCCTTCTCGTATGAGAAGGGACGTTTTTTTATGCCAATTGAAGGAGTGGGAAACATGGAATTATTGAAGGATTTAGAATTTCGAGGGCTCGTCAACCAAATGACGGACGAAGAAGGATTGAAAGAACAACTGAAACAACCGACAACGCTCTACACCGGATTCGACCCGACGGCGGATTCGCTTCATATCGGGCATTTGTTACCGATTTTGACGCTTAAACGCTTCCAGGAAGCAGGACACCGTGTCGTTGCGCTCGTCGGTGGAGCAACCGGTATGATTGGAGATCCGTCTGGCCGTTCGGATGAACGTTCGCTCAACACGCTCGATACGGTCAAGTTGTTCTCTGACCGCATCAAAGATCAATTGAGCCGCTTCCTTCCTTTAGAAGGAGAAAACCCAGTCATGATTCGGAACAACTATGAATGGACAGAAGAGATGTCTGTCATTGACTTTCTTCGTGATATCGGGAAGCATTTCCCAATCAGCTACATGCTGGCGAAAGATTCAGTCGACTCGCGCATGGAAAACGGGATCTCGTACACTGAGTTCTCGTACATGTTGCTTCAGTCATACGATTTCTTGAAACTATACGAAACAGAGAACTGCCGTCTTCAAGTCGGTGGAAGCGACCAGTGGGGGAACATCACAGCAGGTCTTGAACTCATTCGCCGTTTCGGGCATGCAGAGAAAGCGTTCGGGCTTACCGTACCGCTCGTGACGAAGTCGGATGGACAGAAGTTTGGGAAGACGGCCGGCGGAGCGGTCTGGCTTGATGCAGATAAGACGTCGCCATACGAGTTCTTCCAATTTTGGATTAACGTCGATGATGCGGATGTCATCAAATTCATCAAATACTTCACGTTCATGACGCATGAAGAGATTGAAGCACTTGCAGCTGAAGTGACAGAAGCTCCTGAGAAGCGTGTGGCGCAGCGTCGTCTCGCAGAAGAAATGACGAAACTCGTCCACGGCGAAGCGGGTCTTGAACAAGCGGAACGCATCACGAAAGCGTTCTTCAGCGGTGATTTGACTTCACTTCAACCGGAAGACATGGCGGATGCTTTCAAAGGGATGCCACAATTCGAGTTGGATGGTGAACGAAATATCGTCGACCTCCTCGTCGAAGCAAAAATCTCGCCGTCGAAACGTCAAGCACGTGAAGACGTGACAAACGGTGCGATTTACTTGAACGGAGAGCGTGAACAGGCGCTCGATAAAGTCATCACGCGTGAGGATACGCTCGGTGAATTCACAATCATCCGTCGTGGTAAGAAAAAATACTTCGTGATTCGTCACGTTTAACTGGCGCGTCCATCTCCGGAATTGTTTCGGAGATGGACGTTTTTTTAAACCATATTCAACTGCAGGATTTGCTACACTAACTGAAGAGGAGGGATGTTATGGAGATTGAAGAGTTTTTCGGAGACCAGTTCCATCAATGGCGAGAGTGCTTCCGATATTATGAGATGGCCATCACGGAGTTGGAGAGCGATTTGGGGATCATCGACCTGGATTGGCAGACGCGACTCGGGTATTCTCCGATTGAACACGTGAAAACACGCATGAAGACGCTACCCTCGATTGTTCGTAAAATGAAGCGGAAAGAGCTTCCGTTAGACGTCGAATCATTATGGGAGAACGTCCATGATGTGGCAGGAATCCGTATTGTCACAAGTTTCCGTGATGATATTTACGCGATCTTGCGACATTTAGAGACACGGGATGATTTGAAAATCGAAGTCGTTAAAGATTATATCGAACATCCGAAGCCGAGCGGTTACCGGAGCCTTCATTTGATTGTAAAAACAAAAGTCTATCTGGCCGAACGAATTATTTGGGTGCCGGCAGAAATTCAAATTCGGACATTGGCGATGGACTTTTGGGCAGCGACCGAGCACAAGCTGCAATATAAGTATCAACATGACGTACCGTCAGAATCGCGGGAAGAATTGATTGAGGCGGCCCGGATGGCTGACGCGCTCGATACCCAGATGGGACGGATTCGCCATGAAATTTTGAAGACATAAAAAAATCCCCTTCGCGAGAAGGGGATAAAAAGCATTAACGTGAGTAGTACTCGACGATGAGTTGCTCTTTGATTTGGTCGTTCAATTCAGCGCGTTCTGGGAGACGTACGAATGTACCTTCGAGTTTCTCAGCGTCGAATGTAACGAACTCTTTTGTAGCTGGTGCTACTTCAAGTGCTTCAGCGATTGCTTTAACGTTCTTCGATTTCTCGCGAACAGAAATCACTTGACCTGGTTTTACACGGTAAGACGGGATGTCTACGCGTGATCCGTCAACGAGGATGTGACCGTGGTTGACGAGTTGGCGTGCTCCACGACGTGTGCGAGCAAGACCCATACGGTAAACGAGGTTGTCAAGGCGTGATTCGAGCAAGAACATGAAGTTCTCACCGTGGATGCCTGGCAATTTACCAGCATCGTTGAAGATGCGGCGGAATTGCTTCTCGTTCACTCCGTACATGTGACGAAGTGCTTGCTTCGCTTGAAGCTGAAGACCGTATTCAGAGATTTTACGACGACCATTTCCGTGTTGACCTGGTGCGTAAGGACGTTTTGCTAATTCTTTACCCGTTTCGCTAAGCGAGATGCCTAAGCGACGCGAGAGTTTCCAAGCTGGACCTGTGTAACGAGCCATGATTGGACTCCTCCTTGTTGTTCATGTATTTTGCACAAAAGAACAACGATGTCAAAGACGAGTAACGCCCCTTTCTAGGTTCAAGCACCTTCACTTGATAGCGAAGCTACGAGATGCTCCTCCGACGTAGTCGAGGCCCGAAAGGTGGATACGTTTGTCTAAGACTGCTATCGTCATTTCATGCACGAATTTCAGTATACGATGAATGAGTTCGCTTGTCAATCAAATGAAGCGAAGTAATGTTTGGCAGAATTGCTCCAGCCCTTGACGGTCCACCTCTGAAAAACGATCGAATTCCGGGCTGTCGATATCAAGCACGCCAATCGTCTTCCCTTCACGGACCAACGGGACCACAATCTCAGAGTTTGATGCCGCATCACACGCAATGTGACCAGGGAATTGATGCACGTCTGCGACGAGTTGTGTTTCTTGTGTCGAAGCGGCGGTCCCGCAAACACCTTTCCCGAACGCAATATGCACACAGGCCGGAAGACCTTGGAACGGTCCTAAAATCAGGCTGTCTTCTGTGTCCGTCAAATAAAACCCAACCCAGTTGATGCGGTCGAGGAATTGATTAAGGAGTGCACTCGCGTTGGCGAGGTTGGCCACTTGGTTCGTTTCCCCTTCAAGTAACGCTGCTAATTGTTTATTCAGTAACTCATAGCCGGCGGCCAAATCGCCGGAATACGATGTCGTTTGGAACATCTAAAATCCCTCCATATCGGTATTTATTCAGAATTTAGCATAATGGTACACGCAATTTCTTCATTTGTCTTGCGAAAGAATCGTGAGAAAAATAACATTCTGTCTCGAAACCGTTGGAAAACCTATGCAAATCGCTGGTTCTATAATATGATTAAGTATATCTATTCTTATAAAATACTTCTTTTTTTAATATAAGGTACATAAGTCCATGAAAGCGGCTTGGAGGTTGTGATAGAGATGGATTACGGAATATACGGACTAATTATTGGAATCATCATTGTCGCCTTAGGCGTCATGCTAGGGAGTATGCTCATTCGAAGAAACTATTACCAAAAAATCGACGACTTGGACATGCGAAAGCAAAGTATCCTCAGTGCAAGTGTGCCAGTTGAACTTCAAAAGTTTAAACAATGGCCAATGGAAGGGGAAACGAAAGAAAAGTTTGATCGCTGGCATCAATCTTGGGATGAATTGGTCAGTGTGCATGCGGGTCAGATTGATGAAGCGTTATACGGGTCAGAAGAAGATCTGGATAAGTATCGCTTCATGAAAGTGAAGGCCGACCTAAATGCGACTGAACAGCTCATCGAAGAACTCGAGGCGATGGTACACGCCATGCTCGATGAAATGGCCGAGTTTAACGCTCACCATTCTTCCCTTTTGGATATTGTCAAGAAAGACGAAAAAGAATTATACCAGTTCCGTAAAACGCTCAACTCACAAAATAGCGCATTCGGACCGACGTATACCTTAGTCGAACAAGAAATTGCGGCTGCTGAAGCAAAACGGACCGAAATGATTACGTTAAAACAGGAAGGTCAAGTCTCCGAAGCATTTGAAACAGGACAATCTCTATCAGACCAGGTCAATCACATTCGCGAGCTTGTCCGGGTCATCCCGCAGTTCGTTCGAACTGTCCAGGTCGAATTGAAACAACAGCTTCAACAACTCCGTGCCGGGCATAAGGAAATGCAAATGGACGGTTATGCTCTCGAACCGCTCGGCTTGTTAGAAGAAATCGAGCAGGCAGAAGAGCGCCGTGCAGAATTGATGAATCGGATCGAACGGTTGGAATTTGATCATTTTGAAGAAGACATGCAACAGCTCAGTTCGGACATCGATCAACTATTCGAGGCATTCCGTACTGAAGTAGATGCACGCCAATATGTGAAAAAAGAGTTTTCGACGATCAAGGAGCGCGATCAGAAAACGACGGAGCTCATGGGGCAGTTGCAACAAGACATGTCCCGCTTGGTCAGTAACTATGAAATCAATGCCCGTGTCGGTGAAGAGTTCGAACAACTTGAACGAGAACGTTCCGCATTATCCGCCAATGTATTAGACATCGAACAGGCGCTGATTGCTCAAATGTTGCCGTTCAGTATGATCAAGTCCAAGGTACAGGAAGCGAAACGTTCGCTCGAACAGTTCACTGCCATGCATGATCGTTTCGTGGAGAATACGAACTCGTTACGTAAAGAAGAGCTGGAGGTTCGTCACAAGCTGGAGACGTGGAAAAAAGAACTCTCTACGCATCGCCGCCTGCTGGCGAAGAGCGCGATGCCGGTCGTTCCGAATGATTTGACGAACGACATGCGCCAGCTGCAAAAAGGCGTCCAGTCACTCGATGAACAGTTTGAGAAGGCGCCGTTCAATATGACATATATCGTCGGTCTGAGTCACGATGTGGAAGAGACGATGGACCACTTCCGCGACCGTGTACATGCGTTGATCCGTCAAGTGACATACGCCGAACAACTCTTGCAATATGCGAACCGTTTCCGTAGACGTGACAATGAGATACATATCGCTTTGACGTTAGCGGAAAACAAATTTTTACATGGAGAGTATGGAACGGCTGTCGAGATTGGTGAGCGTGTGCTCGGACGTTTTGAAGAAAATGGAGCCCACGAAATCCGGGTTCGAGTCGATAAAGGGCTTGAACAACAAGAACTACTAAGAAAATAAACCATGCATGAAGATTGACGTAAACGGGAAAAACGTAGACGTCAATCTTTTTTCAATCGAGGAGGAGTCCTGAATGGGTACACTATGGGTAAACGGTAAAATTTATACATTAAATAAAGAACATGAAATGACACGGGCAATGTATGTGGAACATGGTCGTATTTTAAAAATGGGAGAAGAGGGTCATCTTCGCCGTACATATGCGGGGCGGATTGAAAACATTGTGAATCTGGAAGGGAAGAGCGTCTATCCAGCGTTCACCGACTCACACATCCATTTAATCGGGTACGGCGAGGCGTTAGACCGCGTCGATGCGAGTGAGTCGACAAATTTACGTACATTACTTGAGTCCATGAAAGAGAAAGACAGTGGGGACGATTGGCTCGTTGCGGAAGGGTTCGATGATCGAATGCTCGGTGAGATGCCGACCCGTGAAATGATTGACGAAGTCATCGCGGATCGACCGGTCGTGTTAAAACGCGTGTGCCGGCACGTCGCGGTGGTCAATTCAAAAGGGTTGGAACGGCTTGGTTTGATCCACCATACCGTCATCGAGGGTGGAAAGCTCGGTCGCGACGCGGAAGGGAAATTGAACGGTGTTTTGTACGATGCGGCGTTAGACTTGTTATATAAAGAAATGAGTGGAAATCGCCAAAAGAATGCCGCTTCATTAAGACGAGCCATTGACTCCTTGTTTGCGCATGGCATCGTTGGGGCGCATACGGAAGATTTGTTCTACCACGGCGACCCGATCGAGACGATTCAAGCCTACGAAGATGTGCTTGATGAGCTCCCGTTCCACGCGCATCTACTCGTGCATGAACAAGTCGTCGATCGGGTCATCCAGCATGATGCCATGACGAAGCACCGTCGATTTGATTTTGGAGCGATGAAGTTGTTCGTTGATGGGTCGTTCGGTGGACGGACAGCACTTTTGTCTGCGCCATATGCGGATGACCGTGGTCAGCGGGGAATCGAGGTCCATCGCCCGGACCATCTTGAAGCGCTTGTAAAAAAAGCGCGGTCCTACGGAATGAATGTCGCGGCCCACGTGATTGGGGATGCGGCCGTTGAGCAGTTTGTATCGCTCCTTGAGAAATATCCTGCGAAGAAAGGGACGCGCGACCGGATCATTCACGCCTCTTTACTGAATGACTCACTACTGAAGCGGATTCGTGCCTTACCGGTCCTCATCGATGCGCAACCCGTATTTTTGGCGGACGACATGGATATGCTGTTCGAGCGCTTAGGGAACGAACGAATCGACCAGGTGTATCGATTCAAATCATTGATGGAGACCGGTGCGCTCTTCTTAGGAGGCAGCGATGCGCCGATTTCATCCGTAGATGTCAGAAAAGGGCTGTTCGGGGCAGTGACACGTCAATCGTTTAAAGGTTCGAGCACACTCAACCCGAGCGAGCGTCTGTCGATGTACGAAGCACTCCGAAGCTTTACGTATGCACCGCATGTGGCGACAGGAACGCACGGTCGAAACGGGTTGTTGATCCAGAGTTATAACGCATCCTTTACGGTATGGGAAGAAGATTTCTTCGACTTGAAAGGGGAAGAAATTTTACAAAACCGCCTCGTGATGACCGTTGTCGACGGGAATCCGGTATATGAGGCGGAAGTGATCACCTCTTAAAGGAATGCGGGACTTTGTCTGAGAATCCGAGTCCGAGGAACCACCGATAGGCGAGGTCCCTCTCGGTCTCATGGATGTTCTGACGCATCGACCGGGGCAACACTCGGATGTCACCTATCATCGGAATATAGTCCCTAAACCATCAGATTGTGTCGATTTGTAAATCATCGGATGCGCCCCGTGTGTCTTTTTCTCTTTATATATATGGGAAGAGGGACAGCGTGATGGGTGACCCAGTAGCGACGAAGTTGCGATGCGGCTCCCTGCTAGCCCCTAGGAAAGCGAGCCGTGCTCGGTTGGAGTACAAAAAAAGACCGTAGACCCATACTTTGTCTACGGCCTGAAGCAATGGCAGAAGCCATTGCTTTTTTATAATCAGAAGAACGAGCGTTGTACTTTATGCCAGAACGAGTTGTTCCGAAGTTTGACGGTCTTGATTACTTTATCAGAGAGTTCGATGTCGATCCGGTCTGTGTATTTCAAACTGAGCGCCTCGTTGTCCATGCCGATGATTGGATAGTCGTTTCCATCCTCGACGATGCGAAGCGAGAGTTTGCGTGATTCATGGACGATGAATGACGAACCGAGTGTACGATAACGGTTGTTGTTCACAGACGCGATTTCACTTACCTGCATGCAGCGGATGAGCGGGTCGACAACTGCGCCACTGAGCGACTTGTTGTATGCAGTTGATCCGGTTGGTGTCGATACGACCATTCCGTCCCCACGGAATGTCTCAAAATGAAGATCATCGATGTAGACTTCAATCGCAAGTGACTTGATGATACTCGATTTGATCGATGCCTCGTTCAAACAAAGAAGCGGTGTTGATTCATTGATTGATGCGGACAAGAGCGGATATTTCCGCACTTCCAAACCGGCTTCAATCTGAGCTGAGTTATCCGAGAACAGGCGATCGACTTCATCGAGTTTATGTATATCAAAATCACAATAAAACTCGTTTAAGCCGCGGCCGAATCCGACGTAAATCGCATCTTGGCGGAATCCAGTGAAACGAACGGCCTGTAAAAATGCGCCATCGCCCCCGATGGCTACGATGACGTTTGCATCTTCAGGACGTGCCACGATGTTGAATCCGTATTTTTCCCCGATCTCTTTTAATTTTTTTACTTCTTTCGCGAAGTCGTTGACGTTCCGATGGTACAAGTAGACATTGTTTCTCATCTGAGTCATCCCCTTTGTCAATGATGTCCCTTTCATTATACCGTCTTTCCCGAATGCAACATAGGGGAAACTGAAACCGGGATAAAAGCAGGAAGTTTGTCAGCGAGGGGGTCTCATCGCTATGATAAGGACGTAACTACAATAAAGGGGATGATCAAATGCCAACATTTAAAGGGAATGCGGTCACGTTACAAGGGAATCCGGTGAAAGTAGGCGATCAGGCGCCAGACTTCACAGCATTGACGACTTCACTAGATGAAGTGACGATGGACACTTATCCTGGGAAAAAATTGATTAGTGTCGTCCCATCGATTGACACGGGTGTATGTGATGCACAGACACGCGCCTTCAATCAAAAAGCGACTGACATGGGAGGTACGGTGTTGACGGTTTCGAACGACTTGCCGTTTGCACAACGTCGTTGGTGTGGAGCCGCGGGTCTTGATGATGTCGTCATGCTCTCCGACCATCGTTACCATTCATTTGCTCAATCATATGGTGTTCTAATTGAAGAACTTCGATTACTCGCCCGTTCTGTCTTCGTTGTTGACTCCAATGGAATCATCCAATACGTACAATACATGGATGAGATGACGGATGAAGTGGACTTCGATGCAGCGCTTGAGGCGTTCAAAGAAGCCAATTGATTCGCTTGGCGTAATCGATTAAAATAGCTTACACTAGAACGTGAATCGACCGGCTCTCTATTGGGGAGCCGGTTTTGTATGGAAAGGATGAACGAATATGGATCGTTTTGAACAACTTTATCGAGATTGGAAAAAAGAAGCGAAAAAACTCGTGGACGACTTAGATGTTTTGCCGATTGAGGCGCTCGTCCAAGTGTTTGAGCACGTCGATACGGAAAATGAAAAGATGGATGATGTTCGAAAAGCAGTGAGCCTGCTCGTCCTTGAAGAGACGACGCAACTCCCGCCGAACAACCAACCGACACCAGATGCGGTGAGTTTATTCATGGGATATTTGGCTTCAAAGTTACTTGACGACAATGCGAAGGTCCTGGAATTAGGCAGCGGTACGGGCACATTGATTCACGCGGTGCTCTCGCAAGTGAAAGGTGCTACGGCACAGGCGGTTGAAGTCGATGAACTGCTGTTACGTCTTTCGTATGCCGTGAGCAACTTGCTGGGTCAACCGGTATCATATTTCCACCAAGACGCTTTAGCACCGTTATTTGTTGAACCGAGTGATTTGACGTTAGTGGATCTGCCAATCGGTTACTATCCGGATGATGAAACAGCAAGTACGTACACGATGAAGCGGGATAGTGGACATTCTTATTCGCACTTCCTCTTGATGGAACAGGCGATGCGTCATACAAAACCAGGCGGTCACGGGTTATTCGTGATCCCGAACAATTTGTTTGAACAAGATGACGAAGGGAAATTAAAACAGTGGATGGACCGTGAGGCGGTCGTAAAAGGCGTACTCCAGCTTCCGACTACCATGTTTAAAGATGAACGCTATGCCAAAAGTCTGCTTCTCCTGCAAAAACTCGGGGAAGGCGTGACGCGTCCGAAACAAGCGCTTCTCGTAGAGCTTCCTTCGTTCACGGACTTGAGAGCTGTTGACAATATTGTGAAACAGATTGATGAATGGTTCAAAACAACACAAAAATAATGGGTAAAATACTTGAAAAATGTATGCAAAATCAAGTATCTTCATTATGATACAGTTATCAGTTTTAAATTGAACAGATAAAGAGATGTGTTTAAAAACGAAAGGTAAGAGGTGTATGACATGACGAAAATTATGGCAGTCAATGCAGGTAGTTCATCGCTCAAGTTCCAATTACTCGAAATGCCGAAAGAGGAAATGCTCGCGGTTGGTCTTGTCGAGCGTGTTGGAAAAGACGATGCAATCTTTACAATCAAGTATGGCGAAGGACAAAAATTTAACGTGGTCACACCGCTTCACACGCACAAAGAAGCGGTTGAATTGGCACTCGAAAAATTGATTGACCTCGGCATCATCGGATCGTTTGATGAGATTTCAGGAGTCGGACACCGAGTCCTCCACGGAAAAGAGTTGTACGCGGACTCTGTTGTCATCGATGAAGAAGTTATGAAGAACATCGAGTCGTTCACAGAGCTCGGACCTCTTCATATCCCACCGAACTTGACTGGGATTCGCGCTTTCCAAGCTATCTTGCCGAATGTCCCGCAAGTCGCTGTCTTCGACACGGCCTTCCACCAGACGATGCCGGAGGAGAACTTCTTATACAGTCTTCCATACGAATACTACACAGAACACGGTGTTCGTAAGTACGGCTTCCATGGTACGAGTCATAAGTATGTCACACAACGTGCGGCCGAACTTCTCGGACGTCCGCTTGAAGACTTGCGCTTGATTTCTTGCCACCTCGGTAGCGGAGCATCGATCGCAGCGGTTGCCGGTGGTCGTTCAATCGATACGACGATGGGCTTCACTCCACTCGAAGGGATTACAATGGGAACGCGTTCTGGTTCACTAGACCCGGCCTTGATTCCGTTCTTGATGCAAAAAACAGGAAAGTCTGCTGAAGATGTATTGAACGTCATGAACAAGGAGTCAGGCGTTTACGGTCTCTCAGGAATTTCAAGTGACTTGCGCGACATCGAGCAAGCAGCGGCAGAAGGAAACCATCGTGCCGAAGTTTCATTGAAAATCTTCTCGAACCGTATTCACGGTTACATCGGACAATACGCTGCAGAAATGAACGGCGTCGATGCGATCATCTTCACAGCTGGTGTCGGGGAAAACTCTGATGTCATTCGTGAGCGGATCCTTCGTGGTCTTGAATTCATGGGCGTTTACTGGGATCCTTCGCTCAATAACGGGGCACGTGGTAAAGAGTTGTTCATCAACTACCCGCATTCACCTGTCAAAGTGATCATTATCCCGACGAACGAAGAATTGGTCATTGCGCGTGATACGGTCCGTATCGCGAACCTCGTCGAAGAACACGTCTAATCTTAATCGAAAACCATTTTTACCACGCGACTGAACGGGTCGCGTGGTTTTTTTAGTTCTTTTCACCTAATTGAAACGTAGGAAAAAGGGAGGGGGATAGGAAGTCCCTTTGTAACAATCGGAGGATAAAATCATGCTTTTTGTAACACTCCAGTCATGAAAAATCCTTTATTTGGATGTTAAAAAATATTTAACTGTCGTTTTGTTTACGAAAAAGACGGAATTTATACAAAAAGGTTGTTTTGTCACCTTTCTGTAATCAAAGAGACATGTAAATGAAGAACAAGTGTAAAGGCATGGGGTTTCATTTCATCATATAGTTATCTGGACGAAATGTTCGTGACAAATTCATTCGTTCATTCGTGATCTGAACCATCAAGCAGGCATCTATGATTTGACAACAAATTGACTGGGAGAGGACAAAACGTATGTTTAAAAAAATGGCTACGCTCTTACTTCTCGCAATAATGGTAGGGACTTTCGCCTTACCGTCAACACAGGTTGAAGCTGCATCGAAAAAAATCTACGTGGCAAGTAAATCAGGTGATTTGAAAGTCTATGCGCAAGGACGGTCAAGTTCACGCGTGATCGGTAAAGTGAAAGCGACGGAACGGTTGCAACGCACAGGTTCTCGAGGTGCTTGGATTCGTGTCAACTACAAAGGGAAAGCTGGCTGGATTCCGACGAGATCTCTTCGTACGGTAAAGGCTCCGACCCCTGTCAAAGCGAACGTGAAAACATATACGATGAAGGCGTCAGCTTATACACCATACTGTAGAGGGTGTTCGGGTATGACGGCGCTCGGTTGGAATGTACGTACACAGAAAAGAAACGTCATCGCGGTTGATCCTCGTGTCATTCCGCTCGGATCGAAAGTTCAAGTCTATGTCGGCGGCAAATTGTTAGGCACGTATACGGCGGCTGATACAGGCGGAGCGATCAAAGGAAATAAAATTGACATCTTGATGTATTCATATAAAGAAGCGATTCGATTTGGTCGGCAAACGGTCACGGTCAAAGTCATCTGATCGCACAATCAAAAGAAGAGGTCTTGCAATCGCGCAAGACCTCTTTTCTGTATAAATGATTTCTTATTGACGAACGATGAGTACATCACATTTTGCGTAACGTACAATACTTTCTGAGACACTACCGATGAAGAAGCGTTCGACAGCGTTCAAACCGGTCGCTCCACAGATGATCAAGTCGATATTGTGGTTAGGTGCGATTTTTTTCGCGATGGTCACTTTCGGTGATCCATATTCGATCACTGTCTCGACTTCTTTCACACCGCGTTCTTTTGCACGGTTCACATAGTCTTCAAGCAATTCTTTCGCATAAGTCTCGGCCCGTTCGGTGATTGTCCGGTCATATGCCTCGACTGTGGCGAACGTGCGGGTGTCGATGACGTGACCGACGTAAAGTTTCCCTTCGTTTCGAATCGCGACGTCGATTGCTGTTTCGAATGCCCGTTCGGCCTCTTTTGAGCCGTCAACGGCGGATAAGATATGTTTGTAGACAATTGCCATGTAAATCCCAACCTTTCGCTCGAAATATACGTTCGACTTACATATATAGTATACCACTTCTACCATATTTCACGCTTCGAACTGATGAAAATGCATGATTTTTTTCATACCAATGAATAGAACACGTTGAAGCTTGGAGATTGATGCGGCGAACAGGTAGAATAGGGCAGAGGAGGTAGTGCGATGAAACACGTCATGATCACGTCAGGTGCGAAAGGTATCGGTCGCGCCGTTACAGAACGACTTCTGAAAGAGGGTTGGTTCGTCAGTGTATTACAGCGCAATCCGATTGATTGGACACACGAACGGCTACATATGGTGGAAGCCGAATTAACAGACCGCCAGACATTGCTGCAAGGATACGAGTTGGCCGTGGAAAGATTTGGAGAACCGGATGCCCTCATCTTGAATGCAGGACCTTATATATTTGAACGGAAATCCATGGTGGAATTGAGTGACGAAGAGTGGGATGAAGTGATGACGGGGAATTTGTCTGCGTCTTTCTGGCTGATGAGGCGCGCCATCCCGGCCATGCGTTCGAAACAATTTGGCCGAATTATCACGTATGGCTTCCCGGAAAGTGCGAATGCTCCGGGGTGGTTGCATCGTTCGGTGTTTGCGGCCGCCAAGTCCGGTCTCGTCAGTCTGACGAAATCTGTGGCTTTAGAAGAGGCGCCGTACGGGATTACCGTAAACATGGTCAATCCAGGGAATATTGTCGGGTCGCAAAAAGAGATGCGAATCGAAGACGCGGAGTCGGATGACCAGACACCGGTCGGTCGTCATGGGACCGGGGAGGATATCGCCAGGATGATTACGTTCTTACTGTCGGAAGACTCGGATATGATTACAGGTGCTGTCATTGATGTGACAGGCGGCGTGAATGTCGTGCATCAATATCGGAAATAAGGAGGATTTTGATGAAGCTTGGCATTGTAACGGATATTCATGGAAACGTCGAAGCGCTTGACGTTGCGTTACGCGCATTTGATAAGGAAGGGATAGATGAAATTTGGTCTCTCGGGGACATGATTGCGATGGGGCCGGATTCAAATGAGGTCATGGCCCGACTGATTGATCGCGGAGTGAAGATGATTTCGGGAAATCATGATGAAGCGGTGTTGTCCTTGTTGTTTGGTCACGGTCATCCGGAGAGTTACGCACATACGCGTCCTCATCATGAGTGGGTGGCGAATCAATTGAAGCCTGAATACGTCGATCGATTGGCCGCGCTGCCCCGTACGATTGTGGGCGATCGGTTCGGTCGGCGCCTGTTCGGGATTCATTATCATATTCCGGATGAAAAACGTAACGCAACCATCCTTGAGGAACCGTTTCATGAGATTTTGGAAGCGAATCTTGTGAACATGCAACAGCTATATGCGGATTATGAGGCGGATCTCATTTTGTTCGGTCATCATCATCCGGTTCATCGGTTCGAAGATGAGCGGAAACAGTACGTGAATCCGGGAGCGCTCGGCGTCGCAAAAGACAGCTTGTCAAGGTTTGCCATCATTTCAGAAGGTGAACAAGGACCACGCTTGGCACTGAATGCTTTACCGTACGATAAGCGAACTTTTTTAGAAAAGATGGAACGGCTTGAAGTTCCTCAACGCGAAGTGATGCTACGACTATTCTATTGAAGAAATAAAAGGTGAGAATCCCCGTCGGAACGAGGGTTCTCACCTTTTTGTCTTAAATCTCTTGCAGTGACTTAGGATAGCTCGTCAACAAAATCGGACCGCTCTCGGTCATGACGATGTCGTCCTCGATTCGAACTCCGCCAACACCCGGGAGGTAAATCCCTGGTTCGACCGTGAAGGTCATGCCGACTTGAGCAGTCGAGTCGTTGTTCGCTGCCATCGAAGGATATTCGTGCACTTCGATTCCGATGCCGTGACCGATTCGGTGCGTGAAGTATTCACCGTAGCCTGCTGTTGTGATGACCTGGCGGGCCGCCACATCGATTGAGCCGAGCGTGGCACCGACTTTCGCCATGGCGATGGCAGCTTCTTCCGCTTGTAAGACGGTATCGTAAATTTCACGTTGTTTACTGCTCGCTTCGCCGAAAACGACAGTACGCGTAATGTCAGAGCAATATCCTTCCCAGACGACCCCGAGGTCGAACAAGGCGAAATCACCGCGTTTCAAACGGTTATTTCCTGGTACACCGTGTGGGTCGGCGCTGTTTTCGCCGAAGAGGACGAGTGTATCAAACGACATTTCACGAACGCCTTGTTTTTTCATGGCATATTCAATCTCTGCGATGACCTCTAATTCGGTCACGCCTTCTCGAAGAGCCTTGATACCCGCTTCAATCGCCATATCGGCTAATTCGGCAGCACGTTTCATAGTCCGGACCTCATCTTGTGATTTGATCATACGTAGTGCCTGAAGGTCTTCGGTTAAATCGATGATCGATAGACCGGCGAATCCGGCTCCGAGCTTCTCGGCGCGATTATAGGTCAAATGCTCTCCTTCGACCCCGATGCGCTCCGGTACGATTTGTTGGTCGAGGAACAGTTTGACGACTTTATCCCACGGGTTTTCGTGGTCCATGTACGTGACAATTTCACCTGTCCATTCACTTGCCTCGACGATTCCTTTTTCAAGTGCAGGGCAGACGATTGCCGTCGTTCCGTTCTTTAACACCAAAATGGCAATCAATCGCTCATGCGCCTCTGCATATACACCAGAAAAATAGAAGACTGAAGCTTTCGATGTGATGAAAGCAGCGTCTAACCCTTTTGTGGCTAATGATTGGGCGATTTGGTTGGTTCGTTGATTCAAATTGAATCCCTTCCCTTCTCTCTCGTTCGATGACTTTCGTTCTCATTATAGCGGTTTCTAAATCAGAAAGGAAATGTTCCAATATGATTAGTACAGTTTGAACAAGTTTCACTGATACAGTATACTTGGAATAACAGAAAATGTAATGAGGAAAGGGACTCAGCGTATGACCACTAAACATGAACAGATCATTTCACATATCGAGTCACTCGATGTCGGGGCGAAAATCTCGGTCCGTCAAATCGCGAAAGAGTTAACTGTATCAGAAGGGACCGCATACCGAGCAATCAAAGAGGCTGAAAACTTAGGGTTCGTATCCACGATTGAACGTGTCGGCACAATCCGGATTAAGCGGAAACATAAAGAAAACATCGAAAAACTGACATTTGCCGAAGTCGTCAACATTGTTGACGGACAAGTGTTAGGTGGACGGAACGGACTGCATAAGACGTTGTCCAAATTTGTAATCGGTGCCATGAAGTTAGAGGCGATGATGCGTTATATCGATGTCGATTCGCTCGTCATCATCGGGAACCGTGAGAAAGCGCATGAGCTCGTCTTGCAATCCGGGGGAGCGGTGTTGATCACGGGTGGATTCGATACGACGGATGAAGTAAAACGAATGGCCGATAAATATGATATGCCGGTCATTTCGACATCGTATGACAGTTTCACGGTCGCTACGATGATCAACCGCGCCATCTATGACCGCTTGATTAAAAAGGAGATCTTACTCGTCTCCGATATCGTCATTCCGCTCCATGATACGTTTTATTTGAAGGCGGACGATACGGTCAAACGCTGGCATGAATTGAACGAACGGACGAAACACAACCGGTATCCGGTCATCGATGACCAGATGAAAGTGGTCGGGGTCATCACGGCGAAGGATGTGATCGACAAATCGCATGATTCGGATATCGAGAAAGTGATGACGAAAAGTCCAATCACGGTCGGCGTACAGACGAGCGTGACGAATGCGGCCCACCAGATGGTATGGGAAGGCATCGAAATGCTTCCGGTCGTGGATAATTATGGACGCCTGCTCGGGATCATCAGCCGACAGGATGTGTTGAAAGCACTTCAGCTTGCAAACCGTCAACCTCAGGTCGGGGAGACGTTTGATAATATGATCACGAACCAATTGAAGGAAGACCCGGCATCGAACGGTACGGCCTTCACCGTAGAAGTAGCCCCACAGATGACAAGCCATATGGGGACGGCCTCATCCGGTGTCTTGACGACGCTTCTTGTAGAAGGGGCGACGCGTAGCCTTCGTCATATGAAAAAAGGCGATCTCGTCGTGGAGAACATCACCGTCTACTTCATGAAACCGATTCAAATTGAAAGTCAAATCCGCGTATCGGCAAACGTGTTCGATCTCGGAAGGAAATTCGGGAAAGTGGATGTTGAGATGACACAAGGGACACAACTCGTCGCGAAAGCACTCGTGACGGCACAGTTGATTGACCGGTAAAGATAGAGAAAACACGGGCTATTCAATTAGCCCGTGTTTTTGTATACGTTGAAGTTCGACTCAACTGTCTAGTGCTTATTCATACACATCGCTCTCGTGTACCCGAAGCATTCACGGAACAACTTTCAACAGCGGAGATACAACTCCAATTTGATTGCCTCATGCTTCCATTTTGACAAAAAAAGCGACCCAGTCGATAAGGACAAGATCGCTTCAAAAGATTATCTTACATGTGTGTTCGATATACGAATCGCAAATGAACGCAATTCAGTATCGGGATCAAGAAGATTGGTTAATCGGTTCTTCGGCGGCTTTTGGATAGATTTTACGGTAGCGGATGACACCGACTACGGCATTTCCGATCCCGACGACCAACATGACGATGCTGACGATCCAACCGATCGTTGAGCCGAGCCCGAGCCCGCCAACCATCTGGTTCACGGCGAAGAGCGCGAGAAACAGACTTAACCAAATCAACGCCTGTGTATTGAATAAAGCCTTGCGATATGGTGTCTTCGTCAAAAAGGCGCGGCGCTTGAACACGAAATAAGCACCGAGTGCGAACAAAATGAGTCCGATCATGACAAGTTGCAAGTGAAGGAACCCCTTTCCATCTAATAATCTGTTATCATCATACCATAGAATAGTGAAGAGGAAAGTGAGGAATCGTTATGGCGCAATGGCAGGAAGCTGCAGCAATCAAGTCTGATATCGAAGTAGCGGATACGATTTTGATTCATCGTCATGTCCGTCCGGACCCTGACGCACTCGGGAGTCAGTTAGGATTGCAGCGGATTTTACGAAACGTTTATCCGGAAAAAAACATATATGTCGTCGGGGGGATTGTTCGGGACTTAGAGTTTTTAGGCAAAATGGAGCATGTGGAAGAAGACATGTATCAAGACGCCTTGGTGATGATTTTAGATACTGCCAATCAGGCTCGAATCGATGGACAGTTCGCGTTAAAAGGGAAGACGATCGTGAAGATTGACCATCATCCGGATGAGGACGCCTATGCGTCACGACAAATCGTAGATACTACCGTCAGCTCGACTTCTGAAATGATTGTCGAATTGGCAGAGCAGTGGAACTATCCGATTGACAAAGAAGCGGCATTTTTACTCTATGCAGGGATTGTCGGGGATACAGGGCGTTTCCAATTCCGGAATGCGACAGCCCGTACGTTTGAGATTGCGTCCAAACTGATTGCCAAGGACATCGATACGAACTACTTATACCGTCAAATGTATAAAACCGACTTGGCGACGTTGCAACTGCAAGGGTATGTGCTACAAAATGTCGTGGTGACAGAGGAAGGTGTAGGGTATGTCAAAATTGATGTCGATGTACTCCGGCAATTCCATGCGTCACCGGAAACCGCCTCTCAGCTCGTGAACAGCTTCTCGGGGCTGGAGGGATTGAAGTGTTGGGTCATGTTCGTGGAGAACAAAGAAGAGATTCGTGTCCGTATCCGTTCGAAAGGACCGGTCATCAATGAGGTGGCGAAGCGATATCGTGGAGGCGGACATCCGATGGCTGCCGGTGCGACGATTGATTCGTGGGATGAGATGGATGATGTGATTCATGCATTGAAAGAAGTGGCAAAACCGTTCACGTTTGAAAATGAAGAGAGCTGACCAACGTCAGCTCTCTTCATTTCGTATCTTCTTCTTTTGGAATGAACCATGTCCCGCGATCGGTCACGTCCTCAACGACGTCAAGTTGGTACTCCGTAATGTACTTACGAAGTCGTTCGATAATCTCAGGACTATCCGCGAATACCGTTTGACCGTTCTGTAAATTTTCCAATTTGTCGCGTGCAATTTGTCCCCGGTTGATAATCATACGCTTTTACCCCCTTTTAGCATAAGTTTTGTCTATAATTATTGTATCAGAGAAGTGTCGGATTGAGTTTGACAATTCGATTAAATGGAGAGGAGGATGTTGATGATCCACTTAAATGTCCGTTCGGCGTACAGTTTGATGCAGAGTACGATCCGGTTAGAGCAGTATGTCACCGAGATGGTCGAACGCGGAAGTAAAGCCGTCGCCATAGCAGACCAGGCGTTTTATGGCGTCCCTGCTTTTGTGAAGCTTTGTCAACGCTATCAAGTCAAGCCTTTGATTGGGCTTCGTACCGTCCTTCATATGGATGGAATAGACGTATCCGTTTTAGCCTATGCCTTTTCAAAGGAGGATATAAAAGAACAATATCGTCTCGTCCGAGAAGGGGGAATCACGGGCAAGACGTCACTTCCATTGATCATCCTCCCGGAGACCTGGAAAGCGAACGATCCGGTTCACCGTCGCCGGATGTATCATCAATTACTAAATCACGTGGATGAACAAAAATTGTGGCTCGGCCTGCCAGCGCCGCAGACGACGGAGCAATCCCAATTATTGAATCAATTGAGAATGATGCGAGATGAATTGGGAGTGAACCTCATCCCTACTCCGGAAACACGGTATATGAAACCCGAAGACCTTGAAGGATTTCGGGCGATTGCGGCCATCGGGGAAGGTGAATTATTGTCTGAAGAGGACGTCAGGCAAAAAGGACTTCACGTACGACTGCCGAGTGAGATGAACGACTGGTTCAGTGCTGAGGAGATGGCGGAACTCGACCGCTTCGAATCCTACTTTCAACTGAAAGAGTTGCCGAAAGCGCATGCCGCCATCCCGGAATTAGAGGACGCAGACGCCCGATTGAAACGGCTCGTCGCAGAGCGGCTGAAAGCGGCGGATTTGTTGAAAGAACCGTATATTGAACGAGCGAAGTATGAATTGGATGTCATCGCGAAGACCGGATTTGCCTCGTACTTTTTGATTGTAGAGGACATTGTCCGGTTTGCCCGGGAGCAAGGGATTGAGGTAGGACCGGGGCGTGGTTCGGCAGCTGGGGCGTTGGTCAGTTTCGCCTTACACATCACGGAGGTCGATCCGGTCAAATTCGGTCTCCTATTCGAACGCTTCCTCAATCCTGAACGTGTCAGTATGCCGGATATCGATTTAGACTTCGAAGATGAACGCCGTGAAGAAGTGGTGTCTTATGTCCTGACGAAGTATGGAGAAAATCACGCTGCGCAAATCGGGACGCTCGCCACATTCGGCGCCAAGGCGGCGATTCGGGACGTGGCAAGGTCGCTTGGTATGACACTTGAGGAAGGGATGGCTGCGAGTAAACAAGTGAAGTCCGGCAGTTTGGATGATTTACTCGCCAATCCAAAACAGATGAAATGGTTCTCGGGGAGTCAAAAACGCCATCAGTTATTGACCATCGCCAGGCAGTTAGAAGGGCTCCCTCGTCAGTCTTCGGTTCATGCCGCCGGAATCGTGTTGAGTCGGGATGCCTTGGATGAGGTCACGCCTCTGCAACCTGGAATCGAAGAGCAAGTGACCCAATATAATATGAAGGATTTGGAAGAACTCGGTCTGTTAAAGATTGATTTATTGGGACTTCGAAATTTGACACGTCTGAGGGAAATGGAAGAACTGATTCGGGAAAGCGAATCGATGTTCTCTTTGAAAACCATACCGCTGCATGACGCCCGAACGTTACGACTGCTCGCGCGGGGAGACACCGACGGGATTTTCCAATTTGAGTCTGAAGGGATGAAACAGGCACTGCGGCAAGTAAAACCGACAGAGTTTGAGGATATCGTCGTGACAATGTCCCTGTATCGCCCGGGACCGATGCAGTTTATCGAAACCTACGCCAAGCGCAAGCATGGCATGCCTTACCAATCGATTCATCCTGCGGTGGAAGACATCATGAAGCCGACATACGGAGTGCTCGTCTACCAAGAACAGGTGATGCAACTGCTCCGAGAACTTGCGGGGTACTCTTACGCGGAAGCCGATCTCGTCAGAAGGGCCATCGCCAAGAAAGATGTCGTGGCCATCGAAAAAGAACAAGTACGCTTCTTAAATCAAACGAGTCGACTTGACCAGGATACGATGTTGCAGATCTTCTCGTGGATTGAAAAATTTGCCGGCTACGGATTTAACCGGTCACATGCGGTCGCCTACAGTTTAATCAGCTACCGCTTGGCATATGTGAAGGCTCACTACGGTCGGATCTTCCATATGGTGACGAGTGAGAAGACGAGCCAACTGGTCCGTTTACTCCGAAAGTCGAAAGTACCGGTCTATCCGCCGGACGTGATGAATGGGAAGGCGGAAGCGGTATTAGAAGGTCCGGGTGTCCGGCTCGGTCTGAAAGCCATTCACGGTTTGACGAAACGGGATGTTGAACAGTTGATCGAACACCATGAGCAAATGAAAGACGTACGGTCGTTAAAAGCAGTGATGGGCTGGACAGACAAGGATTTACCGAAACTTCGGAAGCTGCTCGGTGCCGGTGCGCTCGACCGCATGTATCATGGCAATCGAGTCCGTGCGTTTGAAGAAGTGGAGCGGTTACGTGATGAAGCAGAGACGCATTTCCTTCCGGATGAGCTCTCCACGCTCGGGTTAAAGAAAAAGCAGACGATTGAGCCGAATTGGTCGGAAGAAGAGCGGGAAGCGCTCGGCACGTGGGTCGTGCATTCCCCGTTGTCAGAAATCCCTTCGCTCGGTGTCGACACGGTTTCAATCGATGAAATCATCCACGGAGACAAAGGGTTCATCATCGTGTACGTCGATGAGATTCGGACTTTCATGACGAAAAAGCAGGAAAAGATGGGCGTCATGATGGTCGATGATGGTATGACCCAGGAAGAAGTGGTCGTATTCCCTCGCACGTTTGCCGCGCACGAACGTTCCCTCTACGCGGGAAACATTTTGTTGTTGGAAGTACACCCGAACGAGCGGGATGGCAGAAAACAGCTGATTGTGGAACGGGTGCGCCCGATGCATGGTCAGGCGTTGTTCGTCCGCCTCACATTAGAGTCGTTCCCGGACCTTGAAGAAGTCATTCGAACCACACCGGGTGACGTTCCTGTGATTTGTCGTTTCACGGATACGAAAGAAGTAAAACAGTTGGCATCGACATTCTCCGTGAATCCAAACGATCGCTTGATCCAAGCGATTGCCAAGCGGTTTGGGGAAGGAAATGTCATCTTGAAACGAATTGAACAAAAATTGGGTGGTCCAGAAACTAGTACCAAGTCCTAAAAAGTGATATAATTTCACTAATTGGTCTGACCACTTAATGATTAGGTGATCCAAAAAAGGGAGTTGAACGGTCAGATGCATGAAAAACACGCATCCTCATTTCACGAAAACATTGCAAAAATTAGAAGATTGATTGTCCACTCCTCGCTAGTGCCTGGGGACCGCCTGCCCTCCGAACGGGAACTCGCTGAAACGTTATCCATCAGCCGTGCTTCTGTTCGCGAGGCGCTGCGTGCCCTCAGTTTCTTAGGGATTGTGGAGACACGACACGGTGGCGGCACATTTTTATGCGAGCAAGACCGTCACCGCTATATCGAGATTTTGTCAGAGTTTATCGTGACGAAACAGACAAAAGCGTCAGATATTACCGACATGTTGCGTTTGCTTGAGCGGATGGCTTTTTCGGAAGTCGAACCAACGCTCCAGCGCGTTATGGAACTCGAAGCAGTCGTGGAGGACGATCGCCAGTTTCGTCAACGATTGATCTTCGGCTTGAAGAACGAACTGTTCGTTCGCATTTGGAGCGAAGTGAATCGATTTTTCGACGGACTTGAGTCAGACGATTTATATACACTCGAAGAACGAAAACGGTTAATCGAGGCGTGGCGTGGAATGGGGATGCCGGAATGAACGAGGGGGAAGCGATGACTGCTTTTTTCAAGAAACCGAAACGATATATGCCATTGCGGCAACGTGAACCAAAAATTGATGCACCGCAAGGCTTGATGACGAAGTGTCCATCCTGTAAATACATGCATTACACGAAACAATTGAACGAAAATCATAAAGTATGCGATTGCGGGTACCATTTCCCGCTCAGCGCGAATGAACGGATCGAGATGCTCGTTGACGAGGGTTCGTTTGAAGCGTTTCCCGGGCCGACCGTGAAGAAGAATCCGCTTGATTTTCCGGACTACGAAGAAAAGCTGGCGAAAGATCAAGAACGGACCGGGATTGAAGAAGCGGTCGTCTGCGGGAAAGGGAAAATCGATGGCAAACCGCTCGTCGTCTGCGTCATGGATGCACGATTCCGTATGGGGTCGATGGGGGCGTATGTCGGAGAAGCAATCGCTTCGGCAGTGAGACGGGCCACAGCGGAGCGTCTGCCGGTCGTCTTGTTCACTGCTTCAGGCGGAGCCCGGATGCAAGAAGGTATGGTAAGTCTCATGCAAATGGCGAATACGTCGATTGCGTTGAAAGAGCACGACGAGGCAGGGTTACTCTATATCGCATACTTGACGCACCCGACAACGGGTGGGGTGTCGGCAAGTTTCGCGATGCTCGGTGATTTGAATGTCGCTGAACCGGGTGCACTCATTGGATTTGCCGGGCGCCGCATTATCGAACAGACGATTCGAGAGAAGCTACCGGAAAACTTCCAAACTGCTGAGTTTTTACTCGAGGCCGGGCAATTGGATGCGGTCGTGCATCGTGAAGAGATGCGCTCATTCTTGAACAAAATGATTGAAATGCACGGCGGGGGTGTACGGCATGTTTGATCCGATCAAAGAAGTGAATGAACAACTGCGTAAATTACGGGAAACAGCTGAAACGAAAGGGATCAATCTATCAAGAGAGATCCGGCATCTGGAGTTAAAGCTCGACCGATTAGAAAGAGATATTTATGGGAATATGAAACCGTGGGATCGCGTGCAGCTGGCGCGCAATCCGAAGCGTCCAACGACGCTTGATTACATTCATCACCTGTTCCCTGACTTTATGGAGTTACACGGTGACCGACACGGATATGATGATGCAGCCATCGTGTCTGGTCTCGCGACACTTGACGGTGTGCCGGTCACGATTATCGGACATCAACGGGGACGAAACACGAAGGAAAACATGAAACGAAACTTTGGCATGCCACATCCGGAAGGGTATCGGAAGGCATTACGCTTTATGAAACAGGCTGAGAAGTTCAAACGTCCGATTATTACGTTTATCGATACGAAAGGAGCTTATCCTGGTAAAGCTGCAGAAGAACGCGGGCAAAGTGAAGCGATTGCGCGAAACTTGTTCGAAATGGCCACTTTAAAAGTACCGATCATCTCGATTGTGATCGGGGAAGGTGGTTCTGGCGGCGCGCTCGGGATTGGTGTATGTGACCGCTTGTTGATGCTGGAGAACAGCACGTATTCGGTCATTTCGCCTGAAGGGGCCGCGGCATTGCTATGGAAAGATGCGAAGCAAGCCGAACGCGCAGCAGAAACGATGAAAATTACAGCGCAAGATTTATACCATCTTGGCATCGTGGATGAAGTGGTGACAGAGGTGTATGGAGGCGCGCATGTCGATGTGTCATTACAGTCATCTCTCTTAAAGCCTGTATTAACACAGCATATGGGTGAATTGATGGGACAAACTGTCCCGGAGATGATTCAAGGGCGTGCGGTCAAATATCATCAAATTGGCACAATTGACTCGTGAAAACGTTAACAATGGCTTAGAACGAGCATTTAAACGTTCATCAATTGACTGCTTTTCCGGATACCCCATACATTTTTTTCACATACTTGTGTTGTAAAACAAAGGTCAGACATGGTATTTTATTTTCAGATTTCGTTAAAACACATAAGAGGTGAGTGACGTGAATTTAAAACGTATTGCGGTATTAACAAGTGGAGGGGACGCTCCTGGAATGAACGCTGCAGTCCGTGCCGTGACGCGAAAAGCAATTTTCGAAGGTCTAGAAGTGTACGGTGTGTATAACGGCTATCAAGGATTGATTGAAGGCGACTTAGTCGAATTAAACCTTGGTTCAGTCGGCGACATCATTCAACGTGGAGGAACTTTCCTACGTTCTGCTCGCTGTCCTGAATTCAGAACAGAAGAAGGTCGTGCAAAAGCAGTCGAACAATTGAAGAAGTTTAACATCGATGCGCTCGTCGTCGTCGGTGGAGATGGCTCTTACCGTGGGGCTCAAAAATTGACAGATCTCGGATTCCCGACAATCGGTCTTCCTGGAACAATCGATAACGATATCCCGGGAACAGATGCGACAATCGGGTTCGATACAGCGCTCAACACGGCGCTTGACGCAATCGACAAAATCCGTGACACGGCTTCATCACACGAACGGACATATGTCATTGAGGTAATGGGTCGTGACGCCGGTGACATCGCCTTGTATTCAGGTCTCGCTGGAGGAGCAGAATCGATTCTCGTTCCTGAGCGTCCGGAAGATTTAAGTGCGATTGTTGAGCGAATCAACAGTGGGATTGCCCGTGGTAAAAAACACTCGATCGTCATCGTTGCCGAAGGTGCTGGTAGTGCAGAAGAAATCGGTAAGTTGATTGCTGAGAAGACGAACTCGGAAACGCGTGTGACGATTCTCGGTCACATTCAACGCGGTGGTTCACCAACGGCTGCTGACCGGGTGCTCGCAAGCCGTATGGGTGCATACGCGGTCGAGATTCTGCTTCAAGGCAAGGCAGGTCGCGTTGTCGGTATTCGTAACAACAAAATGATCGACCTTGATATCGACGAGGCACTTGATCACAACAAGCATACGATCGACATGCAGTTGATCGATCTTGTAAATCAGCTTTCGATTTAAGTTTTGACAGGTCACAGTAACGGGACTTGGTCATAGACCGCCCGTTTTCTGTGTGTAGGTTGCACTATATCCCCTAGGAGGTTTTTATATTATGCGTAGAACGAAAATTGTATGTACGATTGGACCCGCTTCAGAGAAGCGTCTTCCAGAATTGATTGAAGCAGGTATGAACGTTGCCCGTCTCAACTTCTCACACGGTGACTACGAAGAGCATGGCGCACGTATCCGTGACATCCGTGAAGCAGCGAAAGCAGCTGGAAAAGTGGTTACGGTACTTCTTGACACGAAAGGTCCTGAAATCCGTACACATACGTTCGAAGATGGAAAAGCATTACTTGAAAAAGGAAAAGAAGTCACAATCGTTTCAAGTGAAGAAATCGTCGGAACGAAAGATCGTTTCTCTGTGACGTATGAAGGCCTTTACGATGATGTAGAAGTCGGTTCACACATCATGCTTGACGACGGTCTCATCGGACTCCGTGTCGTTGAAAAACTTCCGAACCGCGACCTCCGTTGCGTGATTGAAAACGAAGGAGTCATCAAGACGAAGAAAGGTGTTAACTTGCCAAACGTCAAGGTAAACCTTCCTGCCCTCACAGACAAAGATATCTCGGACATCGAGTTCGGAATCTCACAAGACATCGACGTCATCGCAGCATCGTTCGTACGTCGTGCGTCTGACGTGGTAGAAATTCGTCAACTTCTTGAAAAACACAACGCGTCACACATTAAGATCTACCCGAAAATCGAGAACCAAGAAGGTGTGGATAACATCGAAGAAATCTTGGCAATCTCTGACGGCTTGATGGTTGCCCGTGGTGACCTCGGTATCGAGATCCCGACGGAAGAAGTAACACCTGTTCAAAAAGAACTCATCAAGAAGTGTAACGACCTTGGTAAGCCGGTCATCACGGCAACGCAAATGCTCGACTCGATGCAACGTAACCCACGTCCAACACGTGCGGAAGCATCTGACGTAGCGAACGCCATCTTGGATGGAACAGATGCAGTCATGCTTTCTGGTGAGACAGCGGCTGGGGACTACCCAATCGAGTCAGTTCAAATGCAAGCTGCAATCGCAGAACGTACTGAGCGCATGCTCGACTACAAAAACTTGTTGAAAGACCGTCAAAAGCGCAGTGAGCATACGGTAACGGATGCCATCTCACAAGCGGTTGCTCACACAGCAATCAACTTGAACGCGAAGGCGATCTTGACACCAACTCAATCTGGTTACACGGCTGCTCGTACGGCGAAATACCGTCCGGAAGCGAACATTATCGCAGTCACTGAATCAGAGCGCGTTGCTCGTCAATTGAACCTCGTTTGGGGCGTATACCCGATCGTTGCAGAGACGATGCCGAACAACACGGATGAAATGTTGGTTCAAGCATCAGAAGCAGCACGTCACGCTGGATTCGTCACTGACGGCGACCTCGTTGTCATCTCTGCTGGTATTCCTGCAGCGACAGCTGGTACGACGAACATGATGAAAGTCCACATCGTCGGTCACGCTCTCGCAGACGGACGTGGAATCGGTGAGCGCGGCGTTGTCGGAGAAGTCGTTGTCGCAAAAAATGCGGAAGAAGCAAACGCAAAAGCGAAAGACGGCATGATTCTCGTCGCACCATTCACAGATAAAGAAATGATGCCTGCCATCGAAAAAGCGGCTGGAATCATCACGGAAGACGGCGGATTGACGAGCCACGCTGGTATCGTTGGACCATCACTCCGTAAACCAGTCATCGTAGGTGTCGATACAGCTACAACTTCACTTCGTGACGGTCAGATGATTTCAATCGACCCACTCACAGGTAAAATTTACAACGCATAATTGAATGACAATCGAACCGGCCTTCTATTAAGGCCGGTTCTTTTTCCATTCGGAGAAAGGAACGGAACGGGTATGGGAGCTTATTTATTTTTAATTTTGCTAGTCTTGATCGGTGTCATCGCACAAAACCAATCGATTATCATTGCGAGCAGTGTCCTCCTCATCATTAAGGCGCTCGGTTTCGGCGATCAGTTGTTTCCGACGCTTGCCTCAAAAGGAATCAATTGGGGCGTGACGATTATTACGATTGCGGTATTAGTCCCGATTGCGACAGGAGATATTGGATTTAAAGAATTGTGGAATAGTATTAAAGGGCCTGTCGGGATCGTGGCATTCGGTTCGGGTATTTTTGTGGCACTTGCTGCCGCGCAGGGCGTTCAGCTCATGCGAGTCGACCCGGTCGTCACGACGGCGCTCCTTGCAGGGACGATATTAGCGGTCGGATTCATGAAAGGTGTACCAGTCGGACCACTCATCGGAGCGGGGATTGCAGCGCTTATTTTGAGCGGTTACCACCTCATTGAAAAATGGATTTGATATTTTCTGACAACTGAAGCCGCTTACATTTCTTTTTTGCAGTAAATTGTTTATACTATATAAAGGACGGGATTGTTGGAACTCGGGCAAGGGAAGGGGAAATGCCCGGCTCCGATCCTTATTCCCTATAAAAAGACTGTATTCAAGGTTGAAAAACTATCGTTACGGTCGACCACTTTTAAACAAGACTGAGGGGGAGTTACGAATGTCAACGACAAAAGGGTTAGAAGGAATTGTGGCAGCAGCCTCAAAAGTCAGCTCGATTATTGACGGCCAATTGACTTACGGAGGATATACAATCGACGACTTAGCGGACCATGCTACGTTTGAGGAAGTCGTTTTCCTCTTATGGAATGATCGTTTGCCGAATGCACAAGAACTATCTGCATTATCGGAAGCGCTCGTCAAAGAAGCAAAATTACCGGAAGATGTACTGGATACATTGGCACGGGCACCGAAAACGGCCAATGCGATGGCGACGATTCGTACGGCACTCTCGCAACTCGCTTTATATGATGAGGAATCTGAAGATATGAGTGATGAGGCAAACATGCGTAAAGCGATTCGTCTCCAAGCACAAGTTGCTACAATCGTGACGGCGTTCGCACGTCTGCGTAAAGGCGAGCAGCCTGTCGCTCCGAAACAAGGTCTTTCATACGCGGCGAACTTCTTGTACATGTTGAACGGTGAAGAGCCAAGCGACGTGGCAGAAAAGACAATCGATAAGGCGTTGATCCTGCATGCCGACCATGAGTTGAACGCTTCGACGTTCACGGCACGCGTCTGTGTGGCGACGCTTTCTGATATGTATTCTGGTGTCACGGCGGCAATGGGTGCGCTCAAAGGCCCACTTCACGGCGGAGCGAATGAAGCCGTAATGAAGATGCTCCATGAAATCGATACAGTGGACCGCGTCGAAGAATACGTACGTGGTAAATTTGAACGCAAAGAGAAAATCATGGGCTTCGGTCACCGTGTCTACAAGGACGGCGACCCACGTGCGAAACATTTGAAAGAAATGAGCCGCCAGTTGACTGCCCAAATCGGTGAACCGAAATGGTATGAGATGTCAGAAAAAATCGACGCCATCGTGGAATCTGAAAAAGGCTTAAAACCAAACGTCGACTTCTACTCGGCCTCAACGTATTATGCGCTTGGTCTTGAAGAAGATTTATTCACACCAATCTTCGCTGTGTCGCGGATGTCAGGTTGGATTGCCCATATTCTTGAGCAATATGCGGATAACCGCTTGATTCGTCCACGTGCAGAATACGTCGGTGAGACGAGCCGTACTTACGTTCCGGTAAACGAACGTTAATTCGAGACACATTTTAGACAAAAGTTTGGTAAACTAACAAGTGACGTAGGTCGGCGCGCGCGTCGACCTACAGTAATGTACTTAGGGGGATTCATTATGTTGACACAAGGACAAAAGATTACAGTTGAAAACGGTGTATTGAACGTACCAAACGTACCGACCGTACCATTTATTATCGGTGACGGAACAGGCCCGGATATTTGGAACGCGGCTGTTCGTGTATTTGACGCTGCAGTTGAAAAAGCATACGGCGGCGACAAGAAAATCGAATGGATGGAAGTGTACGCTGGGGAAAAAGCATTTAATGAAAAAGGTGAATGGCTTCCGACAGAGACACTCGATCAAATTCGCGAGTACTTGATTGCAATCAAAGGACCGCTTACGACACCAGTCGGTGGTGGAATCCGTTCGTTGAACGTTGCGCTTCGCCAAGAACTTGACTTGTACACATGTCTTCGTCCGGTTCGTTACTTCACAGGTGTACCGTCACCTGTTAAACGTCCTGAGGACACGGACATGGTCATCTTCCGTGAGAACACAGAAGACATCTACGCAGGGATCGAGTACGCTTCAGGAAGCGACGAAGTGAAGAAACTCATCAAATTCTTGCAAGACGAAATGAACGTCAACAAAATCCGCTTCCCTGAAACATCAGGAATCGGAATCAAACCAGTATCTTCTGAAGGAACGAAACGTCTCGTCCGTGCGGCAATCGAGTATGCAATTGCAAACAATCGTAAGTCGTTGACACTCGTTCATAAAGGGAACATCATGAAGTTCACAGAAGGTGCCTTCAAAAACTGGGGTTATGAATTAGTAGAAGAGGAGTACGGCGATCAAGTCTTCACTTGGGCACAATACGACCGCATCAAAGAAGAGTCTGGTGAAGCCGCTGCGAACGACGCGCAAGCGAAAGCGGAAGCAGAAGGCAAAATCATCGTCAAAGATTCGATCGCGGATATCTTCCTTCAGCAAATCTTGACTCGTCCACGTGAGTTCGATGTTGTGGCAACGATGAACTTGAACGGGGACTACATCTCAGATGCACTCGCGGCACAAGTCGGCGGAATCGGGATCGCACCGGGTGCGAACATCAACTATGTCACAGGACACGCAATTTTCGAAGCAACACACGGTACTGCACCGAAATACGCTGGCCTTGATAAAGTGAACCCGTCGTCGGTCATCTTGTCAGGTGAAATGATGCTTCGCCACATGAACTGGAACGAGGCGGCAGACCTCATCATCAACTCAATGGAGAAAACGATTGCTTCGAAAGTCGTCACATATGACTTCGCCCGTCTCATGGATGGCGCGACAGAAGTGAAATGTTCTGAGTTCGCGGATGAATTGATCAAAAACATGTAACTGTTCGGAACAAACGTCAACCAAGGGGGAGAGCACATGATTCGTCGTAACAAAATCTCTGTCATTGGAAGTGGATTCACCGGCGCCACAACAGCGCTCTATCTGGCTCAACAAGAGCTAGGGGATGTCGTCCTTCTCGATATGGAAGAAAAAGTCGGACCGACGAAAGGGAAAGCGCTCGACTTACAAGAGACTGCCCCAATCCAAGGATTCGACTCCTGGATCACGGGAACATCGGACTACGCCGAAACGGCAAATTCCGATATCGTCGTCATCACAGCCGGGATTGCCCGTAAACCAGGAATGGGTCGTGATGATCTCGTAGCAACAAACGCAAAAGTCATGCGGTCTGTTGTGAAAGAAATCGCACGATACTCGCCTGAGGCGATTCTCATCTTATTGACGAACCCTGTCGATGCGATGACATACGCCGCGTTCAAAGAATCGGGATTCCCGAAAGAGCGTGTCATCGGTCAATCGGGCGTTCTCGATACGGCCCGGTTCCGTACGTTCGTCGCCCAGGAACTAAACATTTCGGTGAAGGATGTTTCCGGCTTTGTACTCGGTGGGCACGGAGATGACATGGTACCGCTCATTCGTTACTCTTACGCAGGTGGCATCCCGCTTGAAAAACTGATTCCGGATGACCGGATCGAGGCGATTGTCGAACGGACGCGTAAAGGCGGCGGTGAGATTGTCCAATTGTTAGGAAACGGTTCTGCCTACTATGCCCCTGCAGCGGCGATCGTTGAGATGGTCGAGGCAATCCTGAAGGATCAGCGTCGTATTTTACCGGCGATTGCTTACTTAGAAGGCGAATATGGATTTAACGATCTGTATCTCGGTGTCCCGACGATTCTTGGGGCAAACGGAATCGAACGTGTGCTTGAGTTGGATTTGACGGATGAAGAAAAATCGGCACTTGAACGTTCCGCTGATTCGGTTCGTTCCGTGCTAAACGTGTTATAACGCAATAGTTCCTTCTGTCATGCGGCAGAAGGGACTTTTTATTTTTCAGAAGCACGCCTGCACATGCTACACTGAAGGTGGATTTGTTTTGTTTTTGTAAAGATTTGTTTTGAGGTTGGTCGTTTGTGGCATTGGTTTGTACAATGAAAGGTGAATGAGAAAGACCAGAGGAGGAACAAGTGTGGCCGATAAAGTAATTGTTGTCGATGATGAGGTATCGATTGCGACGTTATTGAAATTTAATTTAGAGCAAGCAGGATTCGAGGTGGAGACGGCACACGACGGGAAAACCGGTCTGGAGTTGGCTGAGAAACGTGATGCGGTCCTAATCGTTCTGGATTTGATGTTACCGGAGATGGACGGATTAGAAGTGTGTAAACGTCTCCGTCAACAAAAAGTGAATACGCCAATATTAATGTTAACGGCTAAAGATGATGAGTTCGATAAAGTGTTGGGTCTTGAACTGGGAGCGGATGACTATTTGACGAAGCCGTTTAGTCCGCGCGAGGTCGTGGCTCGGGTAAAAGCGATTTTGAGACGATCTGCTCCGCAGGAACAACCGGAAGTCGAGGAAGATGTCATTCAAATCGGGGATGTCAAGATCGTCACTTCCAACTATGAGGTGTTCAAACAAGGCGAACGCTTGGAATTGACCCCGAAAGAATTTGAGCTGTTGGCGTACCTGGCTAAAAACAAAGGCCGGGTCTTGACCCGAGACCAACTGTTGTCTGCCATCTGGAACTACGATTTTGTGGGAGATACGCGAATCGTTGACGTCCACATCAGTCATTTGCGCGAAAAAATTGAGCCGTCGACAAAGAAACCTTCTTATATAAAAACGATTCGGGGTCTAGGCTATAAGATGGAGGAGCCGACTTCAGAATGAAGACGTATCGCTCTCGCTTTTTATCAACGCTCATCCTGCTCGTCACCGGTGTATTATTGACGCTTGGTCTTGTTCTCGGGCAGTTATTCAAAGATTTTTATTTGGACTCGGAGCGTGACCGGTTAAAAGAAGACGCTCAACTCGCTGCTTTATACTTAGAAGGCGGCGAGTTGGACGAGATTCGGGATTATGTCAGTGAGATTGACGACGGCAGCAGTTTTGATATCTTACTACTGAACAATCGGATGGAAATCATTGCGGGCACGCCATTTCGAGTCGGGGCAATCGACTATAAGATTGAACCGGAGCTGATTCCGGAAGAAGGAACGTTCGGTGATGGTGAACGGGACGATTTGATTCAATTCACCCAACCGGTGGATATCGCGAACGGAGAAACGGTGTACCTCACGTTCGTCCGATACGTATCCGATTTAGAAGGCGTATATGACCGGATCTGGCTGACAATCGCATTGGCGTTGTTTTTCTCGTTCTTCATTATTTTGTTTGTCCTGCATAACTTAACCAATCAGTTCATTCGTCCAATCGACGAGGCGACGATCGTCCTTCGGGAGCTGGCGGATGGAAATTATCGAGCGCGCGTCTATGAGTTACGGAATGATGAAGAGACGGGAAGTCTCGCCGGTTCCATCAACGTGCTTGCTCGAAACTTAGAATCCATTTCGCTTGGGGAATCAGTCCAACGGGCACGGCTCGAGTCTTTGATCGAATATATGGGAGCCGGACTCCTGTTGGTGGATGAACGTGGCATTGTGACACTCGTCAATCGCTCGTACCGGGAGATGTTCCAATACGATGATTTATCAAACGGACAATTTTATCATGGCATCTTACCGAGTCCGGAAGTGGAAACACTCATTGAAGATGTGTACCTGACAGAAGAGGTCCACCGCCGTCAGTTGTCGATTCGTACCGGGTTCAATCAAAAAACGTATATGGTATCTGCTGCGCCGATTTTCAGCGACACCGGTATGTTGCGAGGGACCACATTACTATTCAACGATATTACAGAGCTGAAACGTTTGGAGAAGATGCGAAAAGATTTCGTTGCCAATGTGAGTCACGAACTGAAGACGCCGTTGACTTCGATTCGGGGGTTCAGCGAGACGTTGCTGGATGGGGCGAAGGAAGTGCCGGAGCTGCGCGATCAATTCTTAGATATCATCCAAAAAGAAGCGACGCGGATGCAAATGCTTGTTGAAGATTTACTCGAGCTCTCACGTCTCGAACGGGATGATTTCAAGTTAGAGTTTGAAGCGGTGAATGTAAACCAACTCGTTGATGATGTTTGCCTCGTCCTGAGTCAGAAGGCAGAGAAGAAGTCGATCCGGTTGGAGCGGCATCATGACGGGGATGTCACTTTACAGGCGGACCTGAACCGAATGAAGCAGGTCATCATGAACCTGGTCGCCAACGCCATCAACTATTCACCGGAAGGAAGTCAAGTTGATGTCACGGTCGATGTACGTGAAGAGTCCTATGTCTTGATCGTAAAAGACAACGGGATTGGGATTGCGCCTAAAGAGGTGAGCAGGATTTTTGAACGGTTCTATCGAGTGGATAAAGCCCGAAGCCGTAATTCCGGGGGAACGGGGCTCGGTCTCGCCATCGTGAAACACATCATCGACTTGCATCATGCGACGATCGATGTGGAGAGTGTCGAAGGTGAAGGGACGACATTTACCATCCGCTTCCCCCGAGATTAACAATCCCTTTATCGTTCGTTCATATTCACTTTACAAACAGTTGATATTCTATTGATGAGACCTCTTCATCATCTCGTGACTCGACTAGTGTTCATCTCCACACGGTCGAGAAATTTGGCCCTTTTCTACTTGTAGAAAAGGGTCTTTTTTTTCGAACGCATGTACCCGTATGGTATGATGGATGCAGAAGAGAATGGAGGTCGAATGATGAACAAATTACTACTCCTGGACGGGAACTCGTTGACGTACCGCGCTTTTTTTGCGCTGCCTCCGATGTCGGATGCATCAGGTCGAAACACGAATGCGGTCTATGGATTTACGATGATGTTATTGAAGTTAATGGAAGATGAACAACCGACGCATTTTGCGGTGGCGTTCGATGCCTCGAAAAAAACGTTTCGTCATGATACGTACGCTGAGTACAAGGGTGGTCGGGAAAAAACACCAGGGGAACTGCGTGAACAGTTCCCACTCGTGCGCGATGTGTGTAAAGCGTTCGGGATTTCAGTTCTCGAATTGAATCAATATGAGGCGGATGACATTATCGGCACCCTCTCTAAAAACAAGTCATTCGATCAAGTCACTGTCGTAACGGGGGATAAAGATTTACTTCAGTTGATTGACGATCGCGTGACGGTTTACTTAACAAAACGAGGAATCACCGACGTCGAGACGATGAACGAAGCTGCGTTTAAAGAACGCTATGAAGGCTTGGCTCCGATTCAAATGATTGATTTGAAAGGGCTGATGGGCGATAAGTCGGATAACATCCCTGGAATCCCGGGGGTCGGGGAGAAGACGGCGTTGAAACTGATTACAAAATACGGATCGGTGGAAGCGTTATACGAACATACGGATGAACTGAAAGGGAAACAAAAAGAAAAAGTCGAGGCGAACGAGCGGGAAGCGAAAATGTCGAAGCAGTTGGCGACGATCCACACGAGCGTCCCGATTGATTTGAGTCCTGACGAGTTGGTGTTCCACCCTTATGACGTCTCGAAAGTGAAACCACTGTTCGTCGACCTTCAGTTCAAGTCCCTTCTCGGGAAACTTTCAGGAACGACGGAAGAAGAAAGCGCTCCAAAACAAGAGCTTCAACAAATTGATATCGGGCAACATGACTTATCCAAAGCCGTTCTTTTACTCGAACAGCTTCAGGACGATTATTTTGAAGAAGACGTGATTGGAGTCGCGATTGCGTCCGATGCTGGTGTCACCGTCGGACAGCTTGACCTGCTCCAGGATGAACGGGTCCGCGCCTGGGTTGAAGAGGAGACGCAACCCACGATTTGTCTGGACGCAAAGCAAACCATTATCCAATTGAAACGACAAGGGTTGACGTTACGTGGATATGAAGATTTACTCGTCGCAGGTTATTTACTTAACCTGTCTGGAGGCACGACGTTGAGCTCGATTGCCGCTCATTTCTCGTATTCCTTGACGGAAGATGAAGCCGTATACGGAAAAGGGGCCAAAATCCATATCCCTGAACAAGTGATTCTTCACCGCCATATCGGTGAAAAAGCGTTCGCAGTGTTGACACTTTTCCAACGAGTGACCGATGAATTGAATCAAAATGAACAAACGGCCCTGTATGAAGAATTGGAGCGTCCGCTCGTGTCGGTCCTCGCAGAGATGGAATGGGCAGGGATTCATGTCGATGTCTCCACGCTTCAAGAGATGGAAGTGGACTTAAGAGAGCGACTCAATCAGTTAGAGAAGTCAATCCACGAATTGGCTGGCGAACCGTTCAATATCAACTCGCCTAAACAACTCGGGGTCATCCTGTTTGAAAAACTAGGCCTGCCGCCTGTTAAGAAGACGAAGACAGGCTATTCGACCGCCGCCGACGTTCTGGAAAAGTTAGCCCCGATGCATCCGGTGATCGAGAAGATCATGCATTATCGTGAACTTGGAAAACTGCAATCGACGTATGTGGAAGGGTTGCAAAAAGTGATCAAAGAGGATGGGAAGATTCATACCCGTTATACACAGACGCTAACGCAGACAGGGCGCCTGTCTTCTGTCAATCCGAACCTGCAGAACATTCCGATTCGTCTGGAGGAAGGACGACGGATCCGTAAAGCGTTCACGGCGAGTGAACCGGATTGGTTGTTATATGCGGTCGATTACTCTCAAATCGAACTGCGCATCATGGCACACATGTCACAAGACGAGAAGATGCTCGCCGCATTCTTACATGACGAGGACATCCATACGTCGACTGCGGCGAACGTATTTAAAGTCTCACCAGAAGAAGTGACCTCGCTCATGCGTCGCCAGGCAAAGGCGGTCAACTTTGGAATCATCTACGGAATCAGTGACTACGGGCTATCTCAGAACCTGGGCATCACCCGTAAAGAAGCCCAAACGTTTATCGACACGTATTTTGAACAGTTCCCTGGCGTGAAAACCTTTATGGATGCCGCCATCGAGCGGGCTCGTGAACACGGCTATGTCGAAACGATGTTGAAGCGCCGTAGAAACATTCCCGACATTCATTCCCGCAACTTTAACTTGCGAGGTTTTGCGGAGAGAACGGCAATCAATACACCGATTCAAGGGACGGCGGCAGATATCATTAAAAAGGCGATGATCGATGTCGATCGGACCCTGCAGGCGTCTGATCTCAAATCACGTCTCTTGCTCCAAGTTCATGATGAACTAATTTTTGAGGGGCCAAAAGACGAAATGGATGCTCTCGAGTCACTCGTGAAGCAAGCCATGGAACACACGGTCACGCTCGATGTGCCGCTCCGGGCAGACGGCTCGGTCGGAGAGACGTGGTTCGACACGAAATAAACGGAAAGAAAGGAAATTTGTATGCCAGAGTTACCGGAAGTTGAAACCGTCTGTCGCCGGCTGCGACCGTTTGTGTCAGGAAAAACGATTCAGTCGGTCGATGTGTATGACGATAAAGTGATACGGGGCCAGGAGGCAGACGTATGGAAACAACAATTGATTGGAGAACGCATCCTTGACGTGGAGCGCCGTGGGAAGTTTATTTTGTTCAAGTTAGAACACGGCTATCTTGTCTCGCATTTGCGAATGGAAGGGAAATTCTTCCCACATGAGCGTCAGGTCGAACCTGTCAAACACACGCACGTTGTGTTTACGTTCACTGACCAGTCCACCCTTCATTACAATGACGTTCGAAAATTCGGGACGATGGAGCTACGGACCAATGAAGCGGTTCATTCGACGCCACCGTTGTCACTTCTCGCATATGAGCCATTTGATGAGCGAGTGACTAGCGACTCGCTCCATCAACGCTTACGAAAGTTGAAGTCCCGGGCGATCAAAACAGCGCTCCTTGACCAATCGATTTTTGTCGGCCTTGGAAACATTTATGTCGATGAGACGCTGTTCCGAGCTGGGATTCATCCGACACGGACTGCCGCAAGTTTGTCGCTTGCAGAAGTGGAACGTGTCCGCACGGAAGCGGTCGCCGTATTATCGGAAGCGATTGAGCGCGGAGGGAGCACGATTCGAAGTTACACGAACCCTGACGGTGCGACGGGAACATTCCAAGACCGTCTCTACGTTTACGGACAGACTGGAGAACCGTGTCAGCGCTGTGGGCATCCGATTGAAAAAATGAAGTTAGGCGGACGGGGTACGCATTATTGTCCGCACTGTCAACAATAAGGGGTGGGCATCATGTTGAAAATTGGATTAACCGGTGGCATCGCGACAGGAAAGTCGACGGTTTCGAAGTTGCTTCGGGAGAAGCAAATCCCGATCATCGATGCGGATCAAATCGCTCGGACGGTTGTGGAACCGGGGGGGAAAGCCTTTTCGGGGGTGCAATCCGCTTTTCCGCAATGCTTTGACGGAGATCAATTGAACCGTCCGGCGCTCGGTCGCGAAATTTTTCATGATGATGCGAAGCGGGAGCGGCTGAATCAATTGATGCATCCGGCGATTCGGGAAGAAATGCAGGAACAGATGCACGCTTATGAGGCAGCAGGTGAGAAAGTCGTCATTTTTGACATCCCGCTTCTGTTTGAAGGAACGATGCTGGATTTGGTCGATTACTCGGTTGTCGTCTATTGCCGAGAAGAAATCCAGTTGATGCGGCTCATGGAGCGGAACGGACTGACGAAAGAAGAAGCGCTCGCGCGCATCCATTCACAAATCCCGATCGAAGAGAAAAAACATCGGGCTGACTTTTTGATCAATAACAACGGCTCCCTGCAAGACTTACCAAAGCAAATCGACTGGCTGTTGACACAATTTGAGACCATACAAAAAGAAGGCGAATAATAAATGAACTGCCCCATAAAAGTTGGACTTTCATGTCCAACTTTTTTGGTTCAGTTCAAAACGCCTTCTTTTTTTAATTGAGCGGATCATTTTCGGGAGATCCTTTTTTCCACGTGTCATATATTGCTCGTCCGTCGCTCGGGTGTCCGTTTGAATAGTAAATCGGATAAAGTGAAAAGAACACATAATAGAAAGAAAAGTAGGCAAATTGATATGTGTAAATCGTCGGCTCAATTTCTCGATTCAGAATGAACCAATTCAAAATCAAAATGCTCGCCAAGTTGAAAAACGCTCCTCCACCATATACGAGGGATCGTTTAAGGCGGTTACTGTTCTTCAAATCGGAAAATTGACACCAGGCGTCATAGAAGTAGACGCGATTGACTTGCAAACGTCCGATTTTAAAGAGTTTTTTTCCAGTTCCAATCTGCATATCCAATGAGCCGCCAAATAATTTGGCGAAGAAAAAGTGTCCGAGTTCATGAATCAACGTCACAATCGGCAAGATGACGAAAAACGAAATGACAAATTTGTCGAGATCGCCCCAATCAAACATATGGGTGTGCTCCTTTCCGTGCCCTTCAAGACAAATGATTTCCCTCATTTACAAAAGCTAAACGACAGAAAATGAAAAAAATGTGACGATTCATAGTGAAAACGCTTACAATTATCCGTTATAATAATGTCGTAATGTAGAAAAAGGGGGATTCAACATGGGGACAAAGGTTGCGATTAACGGATTTGGTCGAATCGGTAGAATGGTCTTTCGAAAGTTGATGCTTGAAGGAAGACATGAGGTAGTGGTCATCAATGCGAGTTACCCAGCGGAAACGCTGGCGCATCTGATTAAACATGACACGGTTCATGGACCGTTCCCACTTACCGTTCGGGCACATGGGGATGCGCTCGAAGTGGACGGGAAATGGGTCAAACTCGTATCTGAACGAAATCCGTCTCGCTTGCCATGGTCAGAACTCGGGGTCGAGATCGTGGTCGAGGCGACCGGGAAGTTTAACTCGGATGAAGGTGCGAAACAGCATTTGGAGGCAGGGGCAAAGAAAGTCATTTTAACAGCACCGGGGAAAGGTGATGTACGTACGATCGTGATGGGGGTTAACGATCGCGATTATCTTCCGGATGACGATCACATCATCTCGAACGCCTCTTGTACGACGAACTGTCTCGGACCGATTGTCAAAGTTCTTCATTCTCAATTCGGGATCGAGACGGGACTGGTGACGACGGTACATGCTTATACGAATGATCAAAACAACATCGATAATCCACACAAAGACTTGCGACGTGCACGGGCGTGCGGAAGCTCGATCATCCCGACGTCAACGGGGGCGGCAAAGGCCATCGGTCTGGTCATGCCGGAACTCCAAGGAAAGTTGAACGGGATGGCGCTACGGGTGCCGACGCCAAACGTATCACTCGTCGATCTCGTGGTCGAACTTCACCGTGAGGTCACGGTCGAGGAAGTGAATGAAGCGTTCGAACGGGCAGCCTACGGAGAAATGACCGGAATTCTTGGTGTCTCGAATGAACCGCTCGTCTCAATCGATTTTAACGGCGACGACCGTTCGTCGATTGTGGATGCAGAGTCGACGATGGTGCTCGGAGGCAATCACGTCAAAGTGCTCGCCTGGTATGATAACGAGTGGGGTTATTCGTGCCGTGTCGTTGACTTACTGGATATGGTAGCGAGCTATCTACAAATCGGCCGTCAAGAAACACACGCCTAAAAAATATTACTGTCTAAAAAATATTTTTATTAATTTTTAAACAAATGACTTGTAACGACGTCCCAAACACGTTACACTCAATTTCGTGAACTTCAATTGGTCTGACAAACGCAGCTCAAAGGGTTAGGACCTCTTAGGACTAACTTGCCCCCGTGGTTGTGGGCGATTCAGGCACAAAGTGAGTGAACATTAACTACTTTGAGACCATTGATGTAAAGGGGGATCCACTATTATGGATACTATGGGACGTCACATTATTACTGAACTTTGGGAATGTAACCCTGAAAAATTAAACGATATCGACTACATCGAGCGTTTGTTCGTTGACGCGGCACTCCGTTCAGGAGCAGAAGTTCGCGAAGTCGCTTTCCACAAATTTGCGCCGCACGGTGTAAGTGGAGTGGTGATCATTTCAGAATCACACTTAACAATTCACAGCTTCCCTGAGCACGGCTACGCATCAGTTGATGTGTTCACGTGTGGAGATCGAATCGATCCAGCGACAGCTTCTGAGTACATTGCAGAAGGTTTGGATGCAAAAGTACGCGAAGATGTGAAACTTGAACGCGGTATGGGACCAATTCGTGTTCCAGAAGCACAAGTGGCACTCACAAAATAATTTTGTAAGACCTTTTAAGGCTGGCCGTTTAACGGTCAGCCCTTTTAATTGTTTTGTTCATGCGCTAATTTTGATATGCTTAACGTATATATAATGAGTCGTTGAGGTGGACTATGGGATTCCTTGATAAGTTACAAACACACATTGAAACAAAAGACACACATAAAAATGAATCGTTACGAACGCGTTATTATGCAGCTTCACCGAACGCAATCCTAAAATGGTTGGAAGGAACGATCCAGTCTGAAGGACAGGCTGTCCGCCGAATCGACACCAATCGAGGCGAGCTTTCTTTCTATGGCGAAGGCTGGGACGGGCTTGTGACCGTCATCCAAGTCGATGGCGGCCGAACTGCGGTCGACTTCACGCTGAACCGTGAACAACGTCTTGGTGTCGACCTGGCACGCATCGTCCAACGTTATTATGATGCGTTGCAGCAACAGTTCCCGCTCCGAGCGATTGGGAATCAATCTGTCGAAGGATAAGGAGGGCTGGGCATGCGTTGTCCAAAATGTGATCATAATGGAACGAGAGTGCTCGATTCCCGACCTGTACAAGACCATTATTCGATTCGACGCCGGCGTGAATGTGAAAAGTGCGGCTACCGGTTCACGACGTTTGAAACGGTTGAACAAACCCCGCTCATCATCGTCAAGAAAGATGGGAATCGGGAAGAGTTTAGCCGGGAAAAAGTGTTGCGTGGAATTATTCGGGCATGTGAAAAACGCCCGGTCACACTCGAACAACTTGAAGGCGTCGTGACGAAAGTGGAACAACAGCTTCGCGCGCTCGGACAATCTGAGATCCCGAGCGAACAAGTTGGAGAACTTGTGATGAATGAATTGGCACGCGTCGACGAGGTGGCATACGTTCGCTTCGCTTCCGTGTATCGTCAGTTTAAAGACATCTCAGTCTTTTTTAAAGAACTGGAAGATTTAATGAAGCAAGAAAATTCGACCAACTAAAGGGCGGCCTGCTGGTCGCCCTTTTTCAGGGGAGAGAACTATGGAGAAAGAACGAACAATTTTTGGGACGGATGAGCTGTTGATCATGAGCACAGGGCTCGTTGACCGTGAATCCTATCAGTCCCTATACCATTTGTATCAGCCTGTGATCGGGGTAAAAGCACTCGCCTTATATCAAACGCTTTGGAGTGAATTGAAACCCGGGAAAATGAAATCGAATTATATGTCACATAGTGCACTTTGTGAGCTATTGGAGTTCTCGGTCGCCGAATTGACGGACAGTCTGTTTCGACTTGAAGCGATTGGACTGGTCCGGACGTATAAGACGAAAGATGCGCGACACACTCAATACGTGTATCAGTTGCGCGTACCGCTTGCGCCGCATACGTTCTTAAACGATGGATTGTTATCGAGCTTCCTCTTTTATAAGGTAGGGGAAGTCCGGTTCAAGCAACTGCAAGGACGCTTCACCATCGACCCGCTCCCGGCTGGTATTGTCGAGGTAACGAAGGACTTCAACGAAGTGTTCGATGTTAAAGGGGTGAACCACCGCGCGTTCACGCAAAAGAACTACGAAAAACCGGACCGGGCAAAAATTGAGATCAACTATTCCTTCGATATGGAAATCGTGAAAAAGTTGACGAATTTCCCGGTCGGGTTCTTCACGAAGAAACTCGATGAGACGATCACGAAGCTGGCCTACGTGTCACAGCTGGACGAAGAGACGATGGCCGAGATGCTGAAAGAGTATTTCGTTCACGAGGCGTACTTACCGCTCAGTGAGCAGGAAAAGCGAGACGGTTGCCGTCAGATGGTCCTTCAATTGAAAAAGAAACAATCCCGGCACCGGAAAGAAAAATCGGTGGAACTCGCCAAAACCGATTTGGGAGACCTGCATGACACGGATGTCATGGAGTCTGCCCATCCGCATCAGTACGTATCGACGCTTCGAAAAACACCTCAACTATCCAAGAGTGATGAACAACTCATCATCGAACTCGTTGATACGCTAGGTCTCCCTCCCGGGGTAATCAATGCACTCTTCTATTACTGTATTGAAGTGAAGAAGCAGACACGACTTAGCGAGAACTATGTGCTACGGATTGCGACAAGCTGGAAGACGGCCGGCTATACGAATGCAAAAGAGGCGCTCGAACGGGAAGAGTCGCAAGATGCGTTGATTGAAAAGAAACAACAAAAACGTGAGAACGTTCAACGATCGACAGTCGGTTCGCGTCGGAAAAATCAACAGGGCGATTTACCGAAGTGGCTTGAAGAAGAAGCGAAACAACAACGTTCGTATGATCAGGCACGTAAGAAAGAACTTGAGTCTTCTGTGCCTGACGATGCAGAACTCGTCAAGTTATTGAATGAACTGAAGGAGAAAGGATGAGGCAGATGGAACGAATCAATCAGTCGCTTTCCCAACTGATGAACCGAAAAGAGGTCCGTGAGGCATACGAGTCGATTCGAAAACGAACACTTGACCACCCGGGCGTCAACTCTTTTTTACATGCTCATCCTGAGCTCGATGAAAAAGCAATCGAGGTTGGCTTCACGAAACTGAGTGAATATGCTGAGCAGATGGACGGGAAGACGTTCTTGGAAGAGCAAGCCGTCATCCCGGGGCATCAACCGGTCTTATACGTCGATATGGGACAAATCGCGATTCGGTATGAAGAAACGGTCGCACATCGTCAGGCTCGTCGGCAAAAAGAGATGGACCGGAAATTCAAGAGTCTCTTCTTACCGGAAGAAGTGCGCGAGGCGAGCTTCAGTTCGTTCGATTGGACGGACGATGCCCGCAAAATTGCGCTTCGTGAAGCGATGCGTTTTGTGACGGGGATGAAATCAGGGCAAAAAGTGAATGGGCTGTATTTGCACGGAAGTTTTGGGGTTGGTAAAACCTATCTCCTCGCGGCCATTGCGAACGAGCTGAAAGTGGCAGACATTGAAACAATCCTTGTCCACGCCCCGGGCTTTGTTTCTGAGGCGAAACGCAAAATCCGCAGTGAGTCGTTCGATTCCTTTTTGACATCGTTCCAGCATGTCCCGGTCCTTTTGATCGATGACATTGGAGCTGAGGCAATCAGTCCATGGGTACGGGATGAACTGTTTGGCATCATCCTTCAATACCGGATGATGCACCGATTGCCGACGCTTTATAGCTCGAACTTCAGCGGAGAAGAGCTCGAAACGCATTTCTCCATCGACGGATCGCCGCAAAACAAAATGAAGGCACAGCGCCTCATGCAACGGATTTCGACAACGACGACACAGATTGAGCTGAAAGGTGAAAATCGCCGTCGGTAAATGAAGGCACAGCGCCTCATGCAACGGATTTCGACAACGACGACACAGATTGAGCTGAAAGGTGAAAATCGCCGTCGGTAAAGGATTGTTTTTCTCGTTTGAGTTGACTATACTAGTAACCATATAAGGGATGCCTAGATGAGGATATGAAACATCGAGACGCGTGTTTAGCGAGGGAAGGGTGGTGCGAGCTTCCTGACGACGACGATGATTTTACTCCCTCGGAGCACCGCACGGGCCAATCGTGCGGCGAGTCACACTCGTTATCGTGTGTTCGAGCCAAGCAAATCGCTTGGGAACGAGGGTGGTACCACGAGAATCAAAGCTCGTCCCTTTTTAGGGATGGGCTTTTTTTATTTTCTATATTGAGAGGGGACAGATGTACATGATTCAATTAACATTTCCAGATGGCGCAGTAAAAGAGTTTGAGGCTGGCGTCACAGCAGAAGATGTCGCCGGTTCGATTAGTCCCGGTCTTCGTAAAAAAGCAATCGCAGCGAAAATCGATGGCGAAATGATCGATTACCGCCGTCCAATCGAGCATGACGGGAAAATCGAGCTTGTGATGCCGGATTCAGAGGATGGACTCGATTTGATGCGTCACTCGACAGCCCACTTGATGGCGCAAGCAATCAAACGTCTATACGGAGAAGAAAACGAGATTTATCTCGGGATCGGACCGACAATCGAAAACGGATTCTACTATGACATCGAGATGGACCGCCGCATCAATGAAGAAGACCTTCCGGAAATCGAGAAGATGATGAAGCGTATCGTCGATGAGAACTTGGAAATCACTCGCGAAGTCGTCACACGTGACGAGGCGCTCGCGCGCTATAAAGAGCTGGGCGATCCGCTCAAAGTGGAGTTGATTGAAGACATTCCTGCAGAGGAAACACTCACAATCTATCACCAGGGCGAGTTCTTCGACCTTTGCCGCGGACCACACGTCCCATCGACTTCTAAATTGAAAGTGTTTAAATTGATGAGCGTGGCCGGAGCCTACTGGCGTGGTGACTCGGACAACAAGATGTTGCAACGGATTTATGGAACGGCTTGGGCGACAAAAGAACAGCTCAAAGAACATTTACGTCTCTTGGAAGAAGCGAAAGAGCGGGATCACCGTAAACTCGGTAAAGAGCTCGACCTCTTCTTCGTCTCACAAGAAGTCGGTCAAGGTCTCCCGATGTGGTTGCCTAAAGGTGCATCGATCCGCCGGACTGTAGAACGCTATATCGTGGATAAAGAGCTTGAACTGGGCTATCAACACGTATACACACCGGTCCTTGGCTCGGTCGACCTTTACAAAACATCAGGACACTGGGATCACTATCAAGACGATATGTTCCCGAAAATGGAGATGGACAACGAGGAACTCGTTCTCCGTCCGATGAACTGTCCGCACCACATGACAATCTACAAACATGAGCCGCGTTCATACCGTGAGCTTCCGCTTCGGATCGCTGAGCTTGGCGGCATGCACCGTTACGAGATGTCAGGCGCGCTCACAGGTCTTCAACGTGTTCGTTACATGGTCTTGAATGATGGCCACACATTCGTTACTCCTGAGCAGATGAAGCAGGAATTCAAGGACATCGTCCACTTGATTCAGGAAGTGTATGCTGACTTCGGTATCAAAGATTACCGTTTCCGTCTGTCGTACCGTGACCCTGCCGACAAAGAGAAGTACTTCGATAACGATGCGATTTGGGAAATGGCTCAAAGCCAGTTGAAAGAAACGATGGATGAGCTCGAGCTCCCATACTTCGAAGCAGAAGGCGAAGCGGCATTCTACGGACCGAAGCTTGATGTTCAAGTTCGTACAGCCCTCGGAAAAGAAGAGACACTCTCAACAGTCCAGTTGGACTTCCTTCTCCCTGAACGTTTCGATTTGACATACACAGGTCCGGACGGAAAAGACCATCGTCCGATCGTGCTTCACCGTGGTGTCGTCTCGACGATGGAACGTTTCGTGGCGTACTTGATTGAAGAATATAAAGGCGCGTTCCCAACATGGCTCGCTCCGGTTCAAGTCAAATTGATTCCGGTCTCGCACGTCCACGATGAGTATGTCGCTGAAGTGAAAGCAGAACTCGTCAAACGTGGCGTCCGCGTCGAAACGGACCTTCGTGACGAGAAGCTCGGTTATAAGATTCGCGAAGCGCAAATGAAGAAAATTCCGATGACACTCGTACTTGGGGACAAAGAACGTGATGAGCGGGCGGTCAACATTCGCCGTTACGGTCAACAAGAACAAGTCTCGGCATCACTTGATGAATTCATCGCATCGCTCACAGAAGAGATTGCGAACCGTTCACGTTAAGACCAAAAGCCACCTTGAAAAAGGTGGCTTTTTCAGTCTGTAGACGGATGCGTCGGATCGCTTCTGACGTGTATCGTATGCTCAAGGAGTGATTCATATATGAATAGGTTGAAGCCGATCATGGCTCTTACAATTGGAACTGTCGCGTTTACAGGAATGCTTCCGAAAGTCGGGGCGGAGGCGATTGTCAACGATACAATCGTGACGCTTGGAGAATCGTTATCGTCAGAACAAAAGAATTGGGTGCTCGACCGTGTCGACGCGCCAGAAGGCATTGAGCCGATTATTGCCACTTCAGCAGACGAAGATCGTTATTTAGGTGATTCGGTCCCTGAAGCCAAGCGAGGGGGCGGCATGTATTCCTCTGCCCGCATCAAATTGACCGAAGGCACAGGACTGGATATCAAGACAGAAAACGTTACCTGGGTGACGAAAGATATGTATGCCAATGCGTTGGTGACGGCAGGTGTGACGGATGCGGATATTTATATCACGTCCCCGATTCAAGTGACGGGCACGTCCGCACTGACGGGGATCATGAAAGCCTACGATCAGACCGCGGATGAGACAGGCATTCAGTTGTCGGAAGAACGAAAAGAGTTGGCACAAGAAGAACTCGCCGTGACGTCGGAGATTGGAAAGACGGTCGGACAAGAAGATGTCGCTGCACTGATGAATGACATTAAGGCAGAGGTCGCAAAACAGATGCCACAGACAAACATTGAAATTCGGGATATCGTCATTCAAGTGCTCAATCAAAACAATGTGCAACTATCCGAAGGGCAGCTTGACCAGTTGACGACTTTGTTTGAGAACATGCAGCAGGCGGACCTGGATTGGGCGTCCATCAGTGACGGTCTTAAAAATGCGGGACAAGATGTCCAGGACTTTTTAGAGAAGGAAGAAGTGCAAGGTTTCTTTGCCCGACTCTTCGCTGCCATCAGTAACTTCTTTCAATCTTTGACAACCTGATATGTAAAATTGTGTGAAAAGTTATGAGTGGATAAATAACTACGGGAAGCGGGTATAGTCTATTCAAGATGCATCTGATGTTGAGGAGGAAAAGACATGATTGCTGGCGTTCCGTTACACCCTTTGCTCGTGCATGCCCCGATTGGTTTGTTATTGTTTGGCACGCTACTGATTTTACTCAGTTTGAAATGGACGAACTTTCGTTTGTTCGCGCTCGTTACTTTGATCACGGGATTACTGTCCGGTGTCCTCGCTTATATCTCTGGGGATAGTGCGGAAGAGTATGCAGAAGCAAATTTGCCGGCCGTCACAGACGCGATGATTGAGAATCACGAGCACTTTGCGTTGTACAGTTTGATTGCATTTGGCGTGACGATCGTGCTTCTTGGGCTTGGCTACCGCAGTAAAGGGAAGTTATGGATCACATTGAGTTTGATTGTGGCTATTATTGGTGCAGGTTTACTCGCCTATGCGGGTCACTTAGGTGGACAAATGGTCTATACGCAATAAAAAAGGGCGAGAGCCCTTTTTTAGTACCAGCGTTTATGGATATAATTTTGAGCGGACTCGTGATCATCGACAATTTTTAATGTGACGCGGTTCATCTCTTCTAACAAGTCGGTTAGAACAGCCTGCAATTTTTCATCTTCGAGTCCATGTTGCCGCATCGTCTCACTGACGATTCGCTTTACTTGTTCATGGTAATCGTATTCCCGTGTCACATCTTTTCGCCAATTCATCTCCATCCCTCCTTTGTTAATTATTTATTCCCATTGAAAAGGTATTGCGAAACGAGAGAATGACTGGTATCATCATAAAAGTGTGAGCTACCAATTATTCATGCGCGATATCTTGACATCTTTTCCTGCTAGTGCTAAGATGACATAGTGATTAAAAACAACAAAGCAGAAGCACCCGCTTTTCACCTCGTCTGAGAGCAATCAGGCAGGTCCATCAAGTTCTTGGTTCAATCGGCATCGTCTGCCGTTTTATGACCTCAACTGATGTGTGGGTGGGAAACTGCCGACGCTTTTTTTATTGCCATGTTGTCTTGTCAATCTAAATCTCGTGCATTTGCACGATGGAGGTGCTAACCATTAGCAAAGAGCTCTTTATCAACGAAAACATTCGTGCCCGTGAAGTACGTCTCATTGGCGCAGACGGTGCACAACTCGGTGTGAAATCACGTAACGATGCGTTGCGTTTAGCTGAAGAAGCGGAATTAGACCTCGTCTTAGTCGCAGATAAAGCAAATCCACCGGTCGCTAAAATTATGGACTATGGGAAGTACCGTTTCGAACTCCAGAAGAAGGAGAAAGAAGCGCGTAAAAACCAAAAAGTCATCCAAATGAAAGAAGTACGTCTCAGTCCAACAATCGAGGACAACGATTTCCAAACAAAATTGCGTAACGCACGCAAGTTCCTTGAAAAAGGAAACAAAGTGAAGGCTTCGATTCGTTTCCGCGGACGTGCCATCACACACTCGGAAATCGGGAAACGTGTTTTGGACAAAATGGCAGCGGAATGTGCCGATTTGGCAACAGTTGAACAAAAGCCGAAGATGGAAGGACGCAGCATGTTCTTAGTGCTGGCTCCGAACAAAGAAGATTAATCATCGATTCTCAGTGGGGAGGAAATACTCATGCCGAAAATGAAATCGCACCGCGGTGCTTCAAAACGTTTCAAACGTACAGCATCAGGTAAACTCAAGCGTTCACACGCTTACACAAGTCACTTGTTCGCAAACAAATCGACTAAAGCGAAACGTAAGCTCCGTAAAGGCGCTATCGTATCAGCTGGAGACTTCAAACGCATTCGCAACATGATCGCGAAGTAATACAGAAACAATTTAGGAGGGAATCCATATGCCACGCGTAAAAGGCGGTTATACGACTCGTCAACGTCGTAAAAAGCAAATTAAACTTGCCAAAGGATACTTTGGTTCGAAACACATTCTATTTAAAGTAGCAAAACAACAGGTCATGAAGTCACTCATGTACGCTTACCGTGACCGTCGTCAGAAGAAACGTGATTTCCGTCGTCTTTGGATCACACGTATCAATGCGGCAGCACGTACAAACGGTCTCTCATACAGCCGTATGATGCACGGCCTCAAGCTTGCAGGAATCGACATCAACCGTAAGATGCTTGCTGAGCTTGCTGTGACAGATGCACAAGCATTCGCGTCACTCGCTGAAACAGCTAAATCAAAATTGAACGCGTAATCGTTCAATCGACAGCGCCGAGACACTCTCTCGGCGCTTTCTTTTTTCGGGGAAATTTCTTAAAATTAAAAGAAGGAGGGACACGCATGAATCAGTCCGTTTTAGCAATCGTCGCATTGGCGTTGATTGTCCTCAATTTTTATACGTATATTCAAGCGAAGCGCTACACGCATGGACAAGGTGATTTTAATATATGGTATGCCTATGCCGGTGGTGCCATCGGCGCGTTATTCGGTCTTCATTTAACGCGTCATAAAGCCGTACATGCCCCAAAATCTGTGCAATTACAAGTATTGATTTTAGCAGTAGGCTGGTCTTTAATGATTTTAGTACTGTTATAAGTGTTGATAGGGGAGGAACATCCGGTGAACTGGACAACATTGTTTGATCGGCAACGTGAATTGGATACGCGGATCAAAGAAGAACATCAACTATCTGGAAACCAATTCGATGAACGATTGCTTGCGTTGCTTGTCGAGCTCGGTGAACTGGCGAACGAAACGCGCAGCTTTAAATTTTGGTCGAAAAAAGGACCGTCGCCTCAAGACGTGATCTTGGAGGAATACGTGGATGGTATTCATTTTCTGCTTTCTCTCGGACTTGCTCTCGGGTATGAGAGAGAGGCATTCCCGGCAGGTAGTTCATATCTTGATGCGACTGACGCTTTTTTAGACATATATCGTAAAGTGACAAACTTCGGTTTGTCGAAAACCGAAGCGATGTATGAAACGTTAATGGCGGCCTACCTTGAACTCGGATATACACTCGGGTTTAATGAGCAACTCATCTTGATGGCCTACATGGAGAAAAATAAAGTGAACCATGAACGACAAAACCAAGGATATTAAATTGAAGATTGGAGCGGATGATCATGAATGAATCATTACATATGTTGAAACGATTGACAGATGCAACAGGGGTCCCAGGAAACGAGGGAGAAGTCCGCTCATTGATGCGCGAATACCTCGAACCGCACGTCGAATCATTCGAACAGGATGGATTAGGCAGCTTGTTTGGTCGCGTGACAGGGGACGAGAACGGCCCGCGTGTCATGATTGCCGGACACATGGATGAAGTAGGGTTCATGGTCACACGAATCGAGGAAGGCGGATTCCTCCGTTTCCAGGCGCTCGGTGGTTGGTGGAACCAAGTTTTACTCGCACAACGGATGGATGTCGTGACACGGTCAGGTGAAAAGATTCCTGGTGTCATCGGAGCGAAACCACCGCACGTTTTACCTTTAGAAGCACGGAAAAAACCTGTCGAAATCAAGGATATGTTCCTTGATATCGGAGCCACGTCAAAAGATGAGGTGGCGGAATGGGGAATTCGTCCAGGCGATACGGTCGTCCCCCATTGTGAATTCACCGTCATGAAAAATGAAAACTTCCTCATGGCAAAAGCATGGGACAACCGAATTGGTTGTGCGATTGCGATTGAAGCCGCGAAACGATTAAAAGAAGACGCGCTTCCGGGTGTTCTTTATACAGGAGCGACGGTACAGGAAGAAGTCGGTTTGCGTGGCGCGGTCACAGCAGCAAACTTGATCAAACCGGACGTCGCGATTGCCGTCGATACAGGGATTCCGAGTGATACGCCAGGAATGACACCTGCAGAAGGGTTGTCTAAACTCGGCGAAGGAGTCCAGGTGATTTTCTTTGATGCGACGACCGTGACGAATCCACGACTCGTTGACCTGATCGTCGACGTGGCAAAAGAGAACGACATTAACTATCAACTCGATTTGACGCCGGGTGGCGGAACGGACGCTGGACGTTTCCACTTGTCAGGGATCGGAATGCCGGCGATTGCATTGACTGTACCGGTTCGTTACTTGCATACAAACGTCTCGATTATCCATAAAGCGGATTACGAGGCGGCGGTCGACTTAGTCGTGGCGCTTACAAAACGCTTGGACCACGAGACGGTTCAATGGTTGAAAGAGGGATAATATGACGAAAATCACGTCAACGAAAAGTGAGACGATCAAGCGCCTGAAGCGATTGATGACGAAAAAAGGAAGACAAGAGACGGGTCAATTTTTAGTCGAGGGTGAGCATCTGGTGGACGAAGCGATTCGTGCCGGTCGCCTCGTCCAATTGATCATGGGAGAATCGTACACGCCGAAAGAAACGTGGCGCGTGAACGACATGCCTGTACTTGAATTGTCTGATCACGTCGCTGACCTGTTGAGCGAGACAGAAAAAACACAAGGTGTGTTTGCTGTCGTGAAAATGGCGCCGGTCGAACGGACGATGGAAAAAGTACTCGTTCTTGACCGGATTCAGGACCCGGGTAATCTCGGGACGATGATTCGAACGGCAGACGCAGCAGGATTTGACACGGTCCTTCTTGGAAAAGGGACGGTCGACCCGTACAACGCGAAAGTGGTGCGGGCGACACAAGGTTCACTCTTCCACGTGAACGTGAAATCGGTCGACCTTCATGAATTTTTGCCAGAGTTAAAAGAAGAGGGCTTTCACGTATATGGTACGGCCTTGTCGAAAGCGACTTCATACGAGAAAGTCGATTTTGCGAAGCGCATGGCACTCGTGATCGGAAACGAGGCACAAGGTGTGCATCCTGAAGTACTCGCATTATGTGACACACGTGTCCATATCCCGGTCCTCGGTGAGGCGGAATCGCTCAATGCGGCGGTTGCGGCGGGTATTTTAATGTACCGGATTGCGTTGCAATAATCTTGTCAGTTTGACAAAAACGTGATAGGTTAAACACATCGACTATATGTAAAGACGTTGAAAGAGCATAGTACGCGAACGACCGAACACGTTCAGGGAGCATGGCCGTGACTGAAAGCCTAGCCTTGTTCGGCGCCGAATTCACTCTGGAGTCGTGTTGGAAACAGCACCGGGTTGGCATCACGATATCGATGCTCTCAAGTGGGCCGATTTCGGCCAAGTAGGGTGGTACCGCGATCATTCGTCCCTTCAGTCATTGACTGAGGGACTTTTTTTGTAGAGGAGGAAGAGTACAAATGAAAGAGCAATTAGAACAATTACAGGTTGAAGCGTTAGAAGAAATCAAAGTGGCATCGACGCAAAAAGCATTGAATGATGTACGAATCAAATACTTAGGAAAAAAAGGTCCGATGACGGAAGTTCTCCGCGGGATGGGCAAACTGTCAGCGGAAGAGCGCCCGGTCGTCGGGGAGCTTGCGAACAAGGTGCGTGCGTCGATTCAAGAAACGCTTGAAGCACGGATTGAAGAAGTCAAAGCCATCGAGCTTGAAGCAAAACTCGCGGCTGAAACAATTGATGTGACGCTCCCGGGGCGGACGACATTCCCTGGAAATAGTCATCTGCTACAACAAATCATTGATGAGATGGAAGACTTGTTCGTCGGTCTCGGCTACACAATCGCCGAGGGGCCGGAAGTTGAGACGGACTTGTATAACTTTGAAATGTTGAACTTGCCAAAAGATCACCCGGCACGTGACATGCAAGACTCGTTCTATATTACAGACGAGACGCTACTTCGTACCCATACGTCGCCAGTTCAGGCGCGTACGATGCTCGAGGCGAACGGACAACCGATTCGGATCATTTGCCCGGGGAAGGTATATCGACGTGACGAAGATGATGCGACGCATTCGCATCAATTCATGCAAATTGAAGGACTAGTCGTCGATGAATCCATTTCGATGGCCGATTTGAAAGGGACGCTCGAGGTGTTCGTCAAGCAATTATTCGGTGAGTCACGTGAGATTCGTCTCCGTCCAAGTTTCTTCCCGTTCACAGAACCATCAGTCGAAGTGGACATCTCATGCTTCAAATGTGGCGGAAAAGGTTGTAACGTCTGCAAAGGTACAGGTTGGATCGAGATTCTCGGAGGTGGAATGGTTCACCCTCACGTCCTCGAGATGGCAGGCTATGATTCGACGAAAATGTCAGGATTCGCATTCGGGATCGGTGTTGAACGAATGGCGATGCTTAAACACGGCGTGGATGACATCCGACACTTCTATACAAACGACTTACGTTTCATCGAGCAATTCTAAGGAGGAAGACATATGTTACTTTCAAAAAAATGGTTGAACCAATATATCGACGTCTCAGATTTGAGTGGGGAAGCCCTTGGTGATTTGATCACGAAAAACGGGATTGAAGTCGAGAGCGTCACAAGTCGTGCGGAAGGTTTGTCAGGCATTGTCGTCGGTCACGTCCTTTCATGCGAAAAACACCCCGAAGCAGACAAGCTGAATGTGACGAAAGTTGACATTGGCGAATGCGAACCTGTCCAAATCGTCTGTGGAGCGCCAAACGTTGCAGCGGGACAACACGTCATCGTTGCCAAAGTAGGCGCCAGACTGCCTGGATTGAAAATTAAAAAAGCGAAACTCCGTGGCGTCGAGTCACAAGGGATGATCTGTTCACTCGAAGAACTTGGGTTTGAGAAAAAACAAATTCGTGAAGATGAGCAAGACGGGATCCATACGTTCCGCGAAGATGTTCAAGTCGGGGCGGACGTCCTTGACTTGCTCGATTTGAATGATGAGATCATCGAGCTCGGCTTAACGCCAAACCGTTCGGATTGCTTGAGCCTTTACGGAATTATTCATGAAGTGGCGGCCATTTTAGAGCGTCCGTACACACTCCCGACAGCGAATGTGACGTCAGATGTGAAGACGGATGTTACCGTGCAACTCGATACAGCGAACTGTCCTTACTATGCGGCGCGTCAAATCGATGGCGTCACAATCGAGGAGTCGCCACAATGGTTGAAAAACATTTTGATTGCTGAAGGCGTTCGACCAATCAATAACATCGTCGACGTAACGAACTATGTGATGCTCGAGCTCGGTCAGCCGTTGCATGCCTTTGATGCGAAGAAACTCGGGTCGTCCATCGTTGTCCGTCAAGCGGAGAACGGGGAAGAAATGATCACGCTTGATGACATGACCCGTACTCTTGATTCAACAATGATGGTCATCACGAATGGAACGTCACCAGTCGCCATTGCAGGGGTGATGGGTGGTGCGAATACAGAAGTAGACGATACGACAACAAGCATCGTTTTGGAGTCGGCCTACTTTGATCCGGCGTCCGTCCGTAAAACAAGCCGTACACTCGGACTTCGTTCGGACTCGAGTGCACGCTTTGAAAAAGGGGTTGACCCGGAACGCGTGTTAACGGCACTGGACCGTGCTGCCGCTATGATTGTCGAACTGAGTGGCGGAACGATTTCACAGGAAGTCATCGCCGGTGGAAAAGATTCGAATTCTCGCACAATCGAAGTGTCGATCGATTACATCAACGGTCGTCTTGGAATGGAACTTGATCGCCAGACGATCGTTCAGATTCTCGAACGTCTCGGTTTGAAGGTGGAAGGGGACACGACGTTAACGGTTCACATTCCGTCACGTCGCCCGGACTTGGAGCTTCCTGCCGATATTACGGAAGAAGTGGCGCGTTTGTATGGATACAACAGCTTGCCTTCTAGCCTTCCTGCCTCACAGGCAAAAGGTTACTTACCGGCAATCAACGTGTTACGCCGAAACGTTCGTCGCATTTTACAGGGCGCAGGCCTATCACAAGCCATCACGTATTCGCTGACTAGCGAAGCGAATGCATCACGATTTGATGAGCATGGAAGTGAAAAAGTACGGCTTGCGATGCCGATGAGTGAGGAGCGCTCGGTTCTTCGCACATCCCTCGTCCCGGGGTTACTGGAGACGGCACGTTATAACACGGCACGTCAACAAGCCAACGTCGCGCTTTATGAAACAGGTCGTGTCTATTTCGAAAAAGGTGACACCCTCCCACGTGAGACAGAACGGGTTGCAGGTGTGTTCACGGGACTATGGATGGACCATCGTACACAGGGTACGCGCATTCCGGTTGATTATTTCGTCGCGAAGGGTGTCGTGGACACGCTTGTTCATACGCTTCGACTTGACGTGACATATGAAGCGGCAGTCCTTCCAGACATGCACCCTGGGCGTACAGCAAGAATCTTGAAGGATGGAGAAGTAATCGGATATGTAGGGCAAGTTCATCCGGCCGTCTCAAAAGACGTCTATGGGTTGAAAGAAGTTTACGTATTTGAACTCGATTTGTTGGCGCTTCAAACGTCGTCGACGCTTCTTTATCAAGATGTTCCGCGCTATCCGTCCGTGTCGCGTGACCTCGCACTCGTGTTGAACCGTGATATCCCGGCTGGTCAAGTCGAGGCAACGATCAAACAAGCTGCTGGACCGCTTTTGATCGACCTTTCCGTATTTGACGTGTATACAGGGGAAAATGTTGGAGAACATGAGAAGTCAATCGCCTTCTCGCTCAAGTATCAAGACCCGACACGTACGTTGCAGGACGAAGAAGTCAATGCATCGTATGAAAAGATTGTAGAAGCAGTCAAAGTCGAGCATGGGGCAGAAGTACGCGCATAATAAGCAAAGAGACCTTCCGGAGTCGATTCACTCCGGAAGGTCTCTTTTTTTAACCTAAGTGTAAGGCTGGTTTCTCGACTTGTTCATCGATAAAGGTCATGGATAAGGCGTTGAATTCATCGGGTTGGTCGACATTGACGACATGACCGGAATCCTGGACGATCTGGACCGTCGCCGTCGGTTGATGCTTGGCAGTCCGTTCGACAGCTTCAAGGAACATGTAGTCCTCGTCCCCCATAATATACAAAATCGGGACTTCTGTTTGAATGGATGTGAATTGATTCAGGAGCGGGTTAATATTTTCCGTCATTTTAAACCAACGGATGAACTCGCGTTGACAGAGGTTTGCCGCATCTCGGACAAACATCATCCGTGATTTCTTATGTCGCTTCTTCGGCAATAAAATCCAGGCAAACAATTTATAGAGCCACATATACGGCACGAAATTTTGTACGAGGCTACCGAGACGGATCAGCAAGGTCGAACGCACATTGAATTTGACGATGGCGCCGCCGAGGACGACCGAGGCGATTCGATCCGGATAATGTTCAAACATCGCCTGGATGACAATCGTTCCAAGCGATAAACCGACCATGTGCCCTTTTTCAATGTCTAAATGGTCCATTACTTCGATGACGTCTTTTGCGACCAAATCGAACGTATATGCGTTTAACGGTTGTTTGAGTGATTGTTCCGGGTCATAAGAGCCACCGTGCCCTCTTAAATCGACTAGAAGTACGTTGTATTTTTTACGAAACGGTCGGATTTGTCGATACCAGTGCGACAAGCTTCCACCAGCACCATGTATGAAGATGACCCATGGATGGTCATCACTGATTTTATACGTTTTATAATGCAGCATGAATGCTATCCTCCAAAAATTTTAAGTTCATTTAACCATAAAAGCAGTATATCATATTCGCTTAATCAGCTCTATCCTCGACGTTCATTCAATTTAATCGCTTTTTTCGTATTCGCGAAGTGGACTTTGGCGATGTTGTTCAAATAGTGCTCACCATGCTGTTGAATAAGCGTTGCAGCCACCTGGTCTACTTTCGCACCGGCACCTTTAGGGAGTGTCACACCCGCTTTTTGACTCAATTTGTCCATCTCCTTCAAGAAGAAGGCGCGTGCCAAAATCGAAGCGGCCGCGACGGCGACATGTAGTCCCTCGGCCTTTGTCGAGAAGTACACGTTTTCGCGCACAATCGTGGATTCGTTTCGTAAGTGGTTGTAGTATACGGCTTTTTCAGCGAACTGATCGATGAGAATCGCATCAGGGGGCGACTCCAATTTTTCGAGCAGGGCGGATAGTGCGGCGTTATGGGCGATCGCGGTCATCTTTCCTTGTGTCATCGTTCGTTGCATTTTGTTATAGGTCGGATTGTGCAAGGTGGCCTTTTGATACGGGATCGTCACATGTAAATCTTTTGCGATCCGAACGATTTCAGGGTCTGACAGCTGTTTGGAGTCCTTGACACCGAGTTCTTTGACGAGGTCGATCAAATCATGCGGGACATAAGCGGACACGATGACGAGTGGTCCGAAGTAATCCCCTTTCCCGACTTCATCACTTCCGATGACAGACCAGTTGGCAAAACCATCCGGTAATACCGTACTGGGAGCAGATTGTTTTTTCTCAATCGGTTTGCCCCATTTTGCGGCTTCTTTTTCAGCGTCACGGCCTTGAAACATGACTTTGCCGGAATTATATACAGTCACCACGACATGCGGTGTCTTTGCACTAAACTTTGCATGTGGGGGCGGGTTGATCGAATACGTTTGGTACGCGTTCATCAGTTCTTCCTGGGAAGAAGGAGACAGCTTGATGACTTGGTTGCCCAATCTGAGCACTTCCTTTCTTTATAGCAAATTAATCTTACATTTTTTTTAGGGTTTTTGAAACCGATGTCGTAAAAAGTTCGTATAGAAAAGGTGAATCGGGAAGAATCGAGGTGAAACAACGGTGTGGTGGCACGATGACACGGATCAAGATGAGATGGACATTCGTTATCAACATATTCTTGAACTCGAAGCCAGGATTGCCAGGCTGGTCGCTCATCAAGTGAGAGTGCGTCGGCTACTGATGCAAGAGTGTTCGATGGATGTGGAAGAGCGCGTCATTCAAGTCCAGAAAGAAGTCGATTATTATTTACGGCTCATGCGACAAGAGCGTCAGGAAGAAGTCGATCAGTACGAAAGATTGCGTATCGAGCGCTCGCTCGGTCAAACCCGTCATGTGACGGGGTACCCTGTGCAGGCCCGTACCGAGTGGGGCGGCATCGAAGAAAAATTGGCACTTGAAGTCGAACAACTACGACGTGTTCTGGAAATAGAACAAAAACGTCGAAATGAGGAGGGGTGGTAATGGAGGCAATCGATCAATTATATTGGTGGGTACTTATTATCGCCGGGTTTGGAACGTTTATCTATATGTTGTTCTCAGATGTGTTTGACATGTTTGACGGTTGGTTCAATCCAGCGGTCATCCTATCGTTTTTGGCGCTCGGAGCAGGAATTGGACTTATCCTTAATGCACTGGCTCATGTCTCACCGATGATTGGTTTGGCTGTAGCACTGGTCGGTTCATTCGCACTCACCACACTGTTGTATTTATTCGTCTTAGTACCATTATCGAATGCAGAAGAATCGATTGGATTGACGGATGAGTCACTCGTCGGGCTCGTCGGTCGATTGACCGTTCCGATTCCGGAAGGCGGATTCGGAGAAGTCCTCATCGAGACCGTGACAGGATCGGTATTAAAAACGGCGCAGAGCTTGGACGGGACGGCGCTCTCGACAGAACGTCGGGTCGTGGTCATTGAAGTAAAACGAAATATTGCCATCGTCATGGCATATGACGAACCTACTATTCGAGAGGAGCAATAAAAGATGAACACAGCGATTTTAGTAAGTATCATCGTCGGGGTAATCGTACTGGCCCTTGTATTTGTATTCGTACTGAAGTACCGAACGGTCGGACCGGATGAGGCCCTCATTGTGACAGGGAGCTATCTTGGAAAGAAAAATGTACATAGTGACGCAGCAGGTAACCGGGTCAAAATCATTCGGGGTGGCGGGACATTCGTTCTTCCGGTGTTCCAACAAGCCGAACCGTTAAGTCTTCTATCGAGTAAATTAGAAGTGACGACACCGGAAGTATACACAGAGCAAGGAGTTCCGGTTATGGCAGACGGAACAGCAATCATCAAAATCGGCGGCTCAATCAGCGAAATTGCGACAGCAGCCGAACAGTTTCTTGGAAAACCGAAAATTGAACGAGAGAATGAAGCGAGAGAAGTGTTGGAAGGACACCTTCGTTCGATTCTGGGTTCCATGACGGTCGAAGAGATTTACAAAAACCGTGATAAGTTCTCGCAAGAAGTGCAACGGGTGGCGTCTCAGGATTTAGCGAAAATGGGACTGATCATCGTTTCCTTCACCATCAAAGACGTGCGGGATAAGAATGGTTACTTGGAGTCACTCGGGAAACCACGGATCGCACAAGTGAAACGGGATGCAGATATCGCGACAGCCGAAGCGGATAAAGAGACGCGCATTAAGCAGGCGGAAGCGATGAAAGATGCGAAAAAAGCGGAGCTTGAACGGGCTTCAGAAATCGCGGAAGCGGAAAAAGAGAACCAGCTTCGCATCGCGGCATATCGCCGTGAGCAAGACGTGGCAAAAGCCCGTGCCGACCAGGCGTATGAGCTTGAGGAAGCGCGTGCGAAACAGGAAGTCACGGAGCAACAAATGCAAGTTCAAATCATTGAGCGTCAGAAACAAATTGAGCTGGAAGAGAAAGAGATTATGCGCCGTGAGAAGCAGTATGACTCAGAAGTGAAGAAAAAGGCAGATGCTGACCGTTATGCCATCGAACAATCTGCAGCCGCAGACAAGGCGCGTCAAATCGCCGTGGCGGATGCAGAGAAGTATCGAATCGAGGCGCAAGCGAAAGCTGATGCCGAACGCGTACGACTTGCCGGTCTCGCCGAAGCCGATTCTGAGCGGGCGAAAGGGGAAGCTGAGGCAGAGATTATTCGATTGACGGGTCTTGCAGAAGCCGAGGCGAAAGAAAAAATCGCCGAAGCGTTCGCGCAGTACGGTCAGGCGGCGATTCTCGATATGGTCGTCAAGATGCTTCCGGATTATGCAAAACAAATTGCCTCACCGCTTGGAAATATCGATCAAATCACCGTAGTCGATACAGGAAGCGGGAAAGATGGCGGTGCCGGAAAAGTGACAGGATATGCGACAGATTTGATGGCTTCTCTTCAGCAGACGTTGAAAGCCTCTTCTGGAATTGATATGAAAGACTTACTTGAAAATTTCGCAGGGAAAGGTAACGTTGCGCGCGTGACGGCCCCAGAGCGTGAATTAACTGATTCGACGGTCGCTGCTACAGAAGAATAAAGCGTAAAAGCTACGAACATGCGTGTTCGTAGCTTTTTTTATTATTCCCATAAGTTTTAAAAATATATCTTTAGAAATAAAGGGGAACGGACGATAAAGGAGATGTCAGACCATTTAAGAGAGGGAGTTATGCATGAAGAAATCCATGATGTTTACAATGATGACAGCATGTGCGATATGGTTGTCGGGTTGCCAATCCGTGATCGATGATCCGGTGGCGACGGTAGAATCCCGTCAAACGATGGGAGTTGTGTTATCGGACGTTGGTCTCGGGGACCAGTCGTTCAGTGATGCCGCGATGCGGGGGATGGGACAGTTGCGTGAAACAGGTGACTGGTTCGTCGATTATCGTGAGCTTTCTGAAAGTGAAACGTATAAAGCTGGATTTGAACAGCTTGTAGAAGAGAAATACGACGTCATCGTCGGTCTCGGATTCGCCTGCCAGTCGGATTTAGAGGCAGTGGCGGCGGAGTATCCAAACCAGCAGTTTGCTTTGATTGATGGTATTTCTGAGTTGCCAAACGTTTTATCGATCACGTTTGAAGAAGGGGAGGGCAGTGTTCTAGCGGGAGCAGTGGCCGGTCTCGAAACAGAAACGAAGAAAATTGGTTTTATCGGCGGAATGGACATCGAATTGATTCAAAAGTTTGAAGCAGGATTTGAAAAAGGGTTGAAAAGCATCGACGAAGAGAATGAGATGATGGTCGACTTCTCAAATGATTTTGCCTCGCCGGAAATCGGACGCGAACTGGCTGAGAAGCAAATCGAAGCAGGAGCGGATGTCTTATATGCGGCTGCCGGATTGACAGGGGTCGGCGTACTCGAAACGGCTCAAAAATACGGTGTGAAAGCCATTGGGGTCGATAGTGACCAAATGATGATTGCACCGGAAGCTGTAGTCACTTCGATGTTGAAACAAGTGGATTTAGCGATTGTCGAAATCGCGGAGCGTGTTGCCGATCAGCCGTTTAACGACCATGTCGTCCTTGGCATTGAAGAAGGTGGCGTGGGTCTCGCACCACTTCGCAATATTCAGTGGACGGATGAGGAAATGGCTCAATTCGAAGCGATTCAACAGCAGCTTGAGGAGGGGACGTTACAATGAGTTTACGGAAGCGTTTTATTTTCTCCACCGTCTTTACGGTACTCTTGATCGTGTTGATGATGAGCTATGTGTTAAGCACGTTGAACCGTCTGCAAACCTATAACGAACAATACGGAAGTCAAATGATTGAGTTGTCTCAACTCGAGACGTCCCTTTTGCAGGAACAGTCACTTTGGACATCCCTCGGTGAACAGCAGAACCAATCGACATTGACACAACTCGAGCGCGTTCGTGCTCTTAACGCAGCTACGTTCGAGGATTTAGAACAGTCTTATTTGATCCCATCCTTCTCGTATCATTTGGACCGGGCAAATATGAAGTACGAACAATTGAATCAAAGCAGTGAAACCTCTCTAGAAGGGGGAGTCGCCGCCCGTATTCAATCGGCGAAGCTAGAAGGGATTTTGAACGATGTCAATACGTTGATCTCGAAAAATGGGGACTTCTATGAAGCATTACAGGCAGAGGCGGCGGATGAGACGGGACGTCTGTTCCTCGTGTCCGGTCTGTTGACGATTTTCGTCGTCATTGCATTAAGCGTCTATAACTTCCTCTTTGCCCGGGCAATCATTCGTCCGCTCAACCGTAGCGTAGAAGCGGCTGAAGCGATTGCGTCTGGTCGTCTGGTGACATTGCCGGATTCGACACGTCGTGATGAAATCGGACGCCTGGAGCGGGCGATGCGTGAAATGTCCGTTTCACTCCAGACGGTCATCGGTTCGATTCGAGTCACATCGATGAAAGTGAACGGTATGACGGAAACGGCAGCAGCTGAGAACGAGGCCGTTGTCAGTACGACATCAAACATCACGAACGCAGTGGATGAGATGGCACATGGCGCCCAATCGATTGCGAATGAACTGCAAGAGACGCTCAGTTCCGTCAATGCGATGGCAACATCGTTTGAAACGAGCTTGAATCAAACGAAACAGACGACTGAACAAACGACGGAAATGACACGTGAAGTAGCCGCAGGGATTGATACGTTGACAGACCAAGAGCAAATCTTGGACCGTTCAAGTGAACGGAACGACGTGCTCGTTTCTCGAATGGATCAGTTCGCGAAACAGACGGCAGAAATTGAAACGATGGCCAAATTGGTCGAAGATGTTGCCGCACAAACCAATTTGTTGGCTCTTAACGCTGCGATTGAGGCGGCGCGTGCAGGCGAGGCAGGCCGTGGATTTGCTGTCGTCGCAAGTGAAGTGAAGAAATTGGCTGAAGAGAGTAACAAAGCGACACGCTCGATCTTTAGCGTCGTTGAAACGATTCAGCAAGAAGTCATTCGTTTGACCGAGACGGTGAGCGAGTCGAAGCGGGAGCAGGAAGCGCAGCTTGAGGCGTTTGGTCTAACGAAACAAGCGTTCAACCGGATCCATGAACGTACGGATCATGTCGCTTCGTTCGTCCGGACAATCGAGCAGGAAATGTTGACTTCAAGTAATGAAGTGAACCACGTTCTTCGTCGTGTCGAAGAAGTCTCAGGCGTAACGGAAGAGCTCGCTGCAGGAAATGAAGAAGTAGCGGCTTCGATGAAAGAACAGCAGGCAAGCTTTGACCAAATCTTTGCATTGATGCAAGAGTTGGAAGGACAGGCAGCCGAATTAGCGGGGCAAGTCCAACATTTTGAAGAAGAATAATTCGTTTAGAGACCGGAGGCGTACGGAACGCTTCCGGTCTTTTATGATGGCGAAAGATGATTGTTCTCTTTTTCGGAGCGGATAGCAGCTTATTACCGTCACGATAAATGGAGAAAGCCGATGAACCTGCTGACGAGAAGAAGAGTAGAGGAGGCATGCGATTTGACCACATACTGTAAGAAAACAGCGGATGGTGAACGGGCATGGAAAAGTGGAAACAGCTTGTGATTGGACTGGTTGTCGTGCTCTTTTTTGGCGTCGGCTATCTGTTTTATTCAAAAGAACCGGAAGAGTCCGTCGTCGAAGAGTTTGTCATGGAAGTGGACGAAGTGGAAGAGGAAGTCGTCGAAGTATTGAATGTCGTCGTATACGTGACGGGGGCGGTCGAGTCACCTGATGTGTATTCGATGCCTCAGGGGGCACGAATTGGGGATGTTTTGTCGCGTGCGCGGTTAACAGAGGAGGCGGACCCGGAACAATTGAATCTTGCGCAACTGCTCGTAGACGGGGCGAAGGTGGTCGTCCCGAAAAAAGGAGAATCGCTCGAACAACCTGCACAACCCGTCGGAGGAAGCGACACCGGTAGCGGGGTACATGTGAATATCGCGACGAAAGAAGAGTTGATGACAGTCCCTGGAATCGGACCGGCGAAGGCGGATGCCATCCTGAATCATTTAAAACAGAACGGACCATTTAAGACGTATGAAGACCTTGGAGAGGTTAAAGGGTTTGGTGAAAAGACGCTCGAGAGCATGAAGCCGTATTTACTGGTGCCATGAGATGCCTCTTTTCCCGCTCGTCGGAGTCGTCATCGTGGCGTCGGCAATCCGTCAATCCTGGTTCCTCTGTCTAACCTCCCTCGCCTTGTACGGCCTGGTTCGTAACGGACAATCCATCTATTCGAAAATCGGGGTCGGTTGCTTGATTGGGCTTGTCCTCATTCAGTCAGGAGAACATCCCGTTCCGACTGATCCGACGCTCATCTTCGAGGTCGACAGTCGGCGGGAAAACGGTTCGAGCGTCCGTCTTTATGGAGAAGCGGATGGTGTAAAGGGCGTATTGAGAGGGAACGAACTGCAAAAGGGGTCACCCAGGCGAAACGTGTCAGGTAATCGTGCAATACGAATTTTTTCAAGTACGTCGTAATCTTGGTGGTTTCGATGAGAAAGCGTGGGCAGAAAGCTCGAATCTTTCTTTTAAAGGAGAGGTACAAGATGTTGTATCCTGTAGACCGACGCCGGGAATCAATGGGAGGATGTTACGTTGGAAAGAACGGCAGTTTGAGCGAATTGAACAAACCTACCGGGAAGATGTCACACTGTATATCGAAGCGCTGCTGTTTGGTGAGGGACGTTCGTTGGACGAGGAGACCTCTTTCTCATATCGCGTGATGGGACTGCTGCATTTACTCGTCATCTCAGGGTCGCACATCGCCGTTCTTGTCGTTGGCATGCGATGGGGGATGCGATTTTTCCCGATCCGACGGGAAACGAAGACACTCTTCATCATTGTCCTGTTGACCGCTTTCGGATGGATGACCGGTATGTCGCCACCGGTCGCACGTGCGGTTCTCGTGGCGGACATATTGCTCATTTATTCGTTATTCGGTCGGGATATTCGTGACCCGATTCGCCTGCTCGGGTGGTGTGCTGCGTTGATGTTGGCGGCAGAACCTCATCTACTCGAAAATCTCGGATTTCATTTGACCGTCGGTATGACGGTTTTCATATTGGTCACGAGACGACTCTGGCGCGGCTTGATTGAGCTTTCCATCTACGCGCAGTTGATTGGTCTCCTTTTTCTATGGCCGGTTCAGCCGGTCCTGTCCTTTGCTGCGCCGTTCATGAACATTGTGATGGCGGTGGCGATTTCCTGGTTGATCATGCCGCTCGCCTTTTTGACTTATGTCGTACCGACTGCTCAAAATCTATTCGTACCGGTGCTGGATGGGTTAGAGGGGATGTTTCGTCTACATGACACGTTCCGACCGTGGTTCGCACTCCATGAGCTTTCACCTATCCAACATGCTTTGTTGACGATCGGACTTCTGCTTGGGTTGATTCTTACGGAGAAGAATCGGTGGCTGGGGTTGTTTTGCGCGCTGTTCACGCTCATTACGGTCGTCGTCCTTTCCGAAGGGCTTGAGAAGCCGCGTGTCACGTTTTTGGATGTCGGTCAAGGTGATGCCATCGTTGTCGAGCAAGGGGATGTGACGGGTGTCATCGATGTTGGCGGGGTCTATCAAAATCCAGAAGAAAAGAAGCGCTCCGTCTTTGATCCCGGGAGCGACATTGTCGCGCCATACGTCTGGAAGCGTGGGGAGAAAACGTTAGACTTTGTATTGCTGACGCATGCGGATCATGACCATATCGGTGGGCTGGCCGGTCTACTTGATCACGTGCAGGTGCGTGAGCTCTGGTTGTCGAAACTAGTCGCAGACCCGTTAAAGCGGGAAGAATTGCTTCAATTGGCAAAACGGCACGGACTTCGGATTCGATTACTGGAAGAAGGAGACACACCTTATCCATGGATGCGCATCGTGGCACCGACGAAGCATCACGAAGACGAAAATGAAAACTCGGTCAGTCTGTACATGAAAGTCGGCGAAATGACGTACTTATTAACGGGTGACTTACCAATCGAGCAGGAAGAAGACCTTCCGAGTCTCAATGTAGATGTGTTTAAACTGGGTCACCATGGTTCGAACACGTCGTCTGGGGAGGCGTTGATTGAACGGATTGAACCGGAATGGGTCATTGCGAGCGTGGGCGCGAACAATCGATACGGTCATCCGCATTCGGAGACGCTGATGCGCATTACGGGGCGCCGGTTGCTTCGAACCGACAAAGACGGGATGATTATATGTGAAGAAAGAGGATGTCATGGCATCGTCGAAAGAGAGGTCAGTCGTGACGAACTGTGATAAACTAAAAAACGATTGCTCCCCCGGGGCAATCGTTTAACGACTTATAAGCTTAAGAATTTAATGACGACACCGATGAAGAAAATCGTGAAGAAAAATCCAAATGGGACGATGAAGCCGATTGCTGAATCGATCGCATCATTTCGTTTGCATTGAACGTCATTTTCAAACGGATTTTCACTCGGCGGACGTACAGAGTTAATTTGCATATTAGGTCCCTCCTTATCATACTTCCTTTATAAGTATAGCGAATCATGCGAAGATAATCTATGTTTAGATGAGAATAAATTGTGAAAGTGGTGTGTGTTTTGAATGAACCCTGGTTACATAATGGGAAATTAGCGAGCGTCTATGTCTTATACGGAACGGAGAAATACTTACTTGAGACGTGGGAGCGCGAAATCATCAAAGCGGCCAATCCTTCCGGTGACCAGTTTGATGTGATGCAGCTCGACTTGCAGGAGACATCGCTCGATACAGCCTTGGACGAAGCGGAGACGGTGCCGTTCTTTAGTGAATTTCGTACCGTCATCGTGAAAAATGCGCAATTTTTGACCGGCGCCAAAGAAAAGCAAAAGCACAATGTCGATCGACTGGCCGGGTATATGGCACAACCTGCCTCGTATTCTGTGCTCGTATTCGTCGTGGAGACGGAAAAACTCGATGAAAGAAAGAAGATTGTAAAGCGCTTGAAGGAACAAGCTATCGTCTTAGAGGCGAAAAAACCGACGCAATCCGAGATGATCCGATACGTGAACGATGAATTGAACCGCCAGCAACAACAAATGGACCGCACGACCGTAGAACGGTTGTTGTTCCTTTGTCAGGATGATTGGGGCAAGCTCGTTCGGGAGTTGGACAAGTTGCAGCTGTACGCAGGAGTTGGCAAGTCAATCCCGATTGAGGTCGTCAATGATTTAGTGCCGCGCACGTTAGAAGATAATGTGTTTCAGTTATCGGAGCTGCTCGTCAAACGGCGTGCGGACGCGGCGTTACGACTTGTCAGGGATTTAGAGAAGCAAGGACAAGAACTCCTTGGACTCCTAGGACTGTTGGCCAGACAATACCGCAACATGTATTTGTCAAAACAGTTGTCCGAACGGGGCTATGGTGAGAAACAGATTGCCTCAAAAATCGGGGCGCACCCTTATACGGTGAAGTTGGCGACACAAGCGAGTCGGGGGTTTTCAGAAGCGCAATTGGCAAAAGCGATGACGCTGATTGCCGATGCGGATGAGGCGATGAAGACTGGTCGTGGAGACAAGCAGATTATTTTTGATACGCTCGTCTGTCAACTGACGTTATTGTGAGGTGAGAGAATGGGATTTATTCAAGTGAGTCTGGAAGATGTCATCCCGCTCCGTCACGACGTGTTGCGACCGGGTAAACCCCGTTCCACATGTTACTTTGAAGGAGATGAGGCGCCGACGACACGTCACTTCGCCTGGGAAGAGGACGGGCAAATCGTCTCGGTCGCCACGGTCATGCGTTCGGAAAATGTAATGGACGGGGAAGTCATTCCGTATCAGCTACGTGGGATGGCAACGAGTCCGCGACTAGCTGGAAAAGGGATCGGTTCTTTATTCTTACAACAACTTCATCGTGAAGTAGATGCGTCGTGGTGGTGCAATGCACGGGCGGTCGCCATCCGCTTTTATGAACGGAACGGGCTCGTCCGTGTCGGGGACCCGTTCGAGATTTCCGACATCGGAATCCATTATGTCATGGTCTACAAAAAAACAGCCGGCTCCGAGTAGGAGGCGGCTGTTTCGTTTGATCTCTAATTAGAGAGCAGCGATACGAGCTGCGAGGCGTGATTTATCACGACCTGCTTTGTTTTTGTGGATGAGGCCTTTTGATGCAGCCTTGTCGAGTTTCTTCGTAGCGAGGACGAAAGCTTCTTGAGCAGCTTCTTTGTTCCCTTCAAGTACGAGAGCGTCAACGCGTTTTACTGCTGTACGCATTGCTGCTTTCTCTTGTGAGTTCGCAACACGACGTTTTTCAGAAGTCTTTGCACGTTTGATTGCTGATTTGATGTTTGCCATTGTTTGTCACCTCCTGAAACAAGAAAGTGTATGTTCTTATTACTTCAAGTAATCATTCAACAGAACAAGCACAATTGTAGCAAACGGTTATATGAAAAGCAACCACTTGATGATTATTCTGAAAACTATCTGTGGTATTGTTGTAGTAGGTCGTACACATACTCTTAGGATTTTGATATAATGACACGGTATGTATGAGAAGGATAGGTGAACCGATATATGAACAAACAAGAATTAGAGAATCGTCAGAAGAAGATTCGTAACTTTTCCATCATCGCGCACATCGATCATGGGAAGTCGACGCTCGCTGACCGGATTCTTGAAAAAACAGGTGCACTCACGGCTCGTGAGATGAAAGAGCAGACACTTGACGCCATGGACCTTGAGCGTGAACGCGGAATCACGATCAAACTGAATGCGGTCAAGTTGAACTATACGGCAAAAGACGGGGAAGAGTACATTCTACATTTGATTGATACCCCTGGACACGTCGACTTTACGTATGAAGTGTCGCGTTCACTCGCGGCGTGTGAAGGGGCGATTCTCGTTGTCGATGCGGCACAAGGGATTGAAGCCCAAACGCTTGCGAACGTTTATTTAGCACTCGATAACGACCTCGAAATCATTCCGGTCATCAATAAAATCGATTTACCGTCAGCGGACGTCGATCGTGTCCGTCAAGAGATCGAAGATGTGATCGGACTTGATGCGAGTGACGCGGTTCCGGCATCTGCAAAAGCCGGAATCGGGATTGAAGAAATTCTCGAGCAGATCGTTGAACTCGTACCACCGCCGACTGGTAGCCCGACTGAACCGCTTCAAGCCTTGATCTTCGACTCGTACTATGATGCGTATCGCGGCGTCGTCGCGTCGATTCGAATCGTCAACGGTTCGGTCAAAGTAGGCGATAAAGTTCAAATGATGGCAACCGGGAAGACGTTCGAAGTAACGGACCTCGGTGTATCGACGCCGAAGCCGGTCTCGGTAAAAGAGCTGAACGTCGGGGATGTCGGTACGTTGTCTGCATCCATCAAGACGGTCGGGGATGTTCGTGTCGGGGATACGATCACCCTTGCGAAAAACCCGGCTACGGAACAGCTTCCGGGTTACCGGAAAATGAACCCGATGGTGTACTGTGGCTTGTATCCGATCGATGCGGCGAAGTACAACGACCTTCGTGAGGCGCTTGAAAAGCTTCAGCTCTCAGACGCTGCCCTCGAGTTCGAACCGGAGACGTCTCAGGCGCTCGGTTTCGGATTCCGTTGCGGATTCCTCGGGATGCTTCATATGGAGATTATTCAAGAGCGGATCGAGCGTGAATTTGGGATTGACTTGATCACGACGGCACCATCGGTTATCTATCACGTGACGACGACTTCAGGAGAAGTCATCCATGTCGATAACCCGTCGAAGATGCCGGAACAACAAAAAGTCGAATCAATCGAAGAACCGTATGTGAAGGCGGCCGTCATGACACCGAACGATTATGTCGGGGCCATCATGGAGCTCTGTCAGAAGAAACGCGGGACGTTCATCGATATGCAGTACATCGATACGACACGTGTCAAAATCACGTATGAAATCCCGCTCAGTGAAATTGTCTATGACTTCTTCGACCAATTGAAGTCGAGCACGAAAGGTTATGCATCACTCGATTACGAATTGATCGGCTACCGCCAGTCACGTCTCGTGAAGATGGATATTCTCTTGAACAACGAAGTCGTCGATGCGCTCAGCTTCATCGTTCACCGTGACTTTGCGTACGAGCGCGGAAAAGTCATCGTTGAAAAATTGAAGGCGCTCATCCCACGGATGCAGTTCGAGGTACCGGTACAAGCTGCTGTCGGTACGAAGATTGTCGCCCGGTCGACGATTAAAGCCCTCCGTAAAAACGTCTTGGCGAAATGTTACGGTGGAGATATTTCTCGTAAACGTAAACTTCTTGAGAAACAAAAAGAAGGGAAAAAGCGCATGAAGATGGTTGGATCTGTTGAAGTGCCGCAAGAAGCGTTTATGTCCGTCTTGTCGATGGACGAAGAATAATCAATCCACACCCTGGTCCGTTGATCAGGGTGTTTTTGTGTTTTGGGGCAGGAAACGGACGCGCAGGTAAGGAAGAATACATACTTAGACGGATTATGTGAGGAGGAGCCTCTGTGCCCATCTTTAATTATTCAGCCGGACCGAGTATGTTGCCGCATGAAGTCATGCAAAATGTCCAGAAAGAGTTACTGTCCTACGAAGGGAGTGGCGTTTCGATCGTTGAAATGAGTCACCGGTCGACTGCGTTTCAATCCATCGTCGACTCCCTCGAAGCGCGCCTGCGTCGTCTCATGGACATCCCGGAAACGTATGCAGTGTTATTTCTTCAAGGAGGAGCGACCCTTCAATTTTCGATGGTACCCATGAATTTACGTGAGACGTCGCGATTCGCCTATGTGGATACCGGGATTTGGTCTAAAAAAGCGATGACGGATGCCCGCTGCTTCGGGGAGGTCGCTATCATCCAACCGACCGACGATTTGGATGGGATGAGTTTTTCAACGGATGGGCTTCATGACGTCGACTATGTGCACCTCACGTTGAACAATACGATAGAAGGAACCCGCTTCACAGCAATCCCTGAAACAGAGGTCCCGATTGTGGCGGATGCGTCCTCGAATATATTGGCAGAACCCATCGACGTTTCCCGTTTTGGATTGATTTATGCGGGCGCCCAAAAGAATATCGGACCGTCCGGATTGACGGTCGTCATCGTGAGGCGAGACCTCGTTCAATCACTTCACCTACCGAGCTATTTAAGCTATCACAACCAGATGGACACCTTGTTGAACACACCATCGACGTTCAGTATGTACGTGGCGGAGCGGGTGTTGAAATGGGTGGAGGAGGCGGGCGGCGTCGAAGCGATGGAACGGATGAATGTCCAAAAACGTGATCTGATTTACGGTTATTTTGAGACGTCTGCCTTGTTCAAACCGCTCGTGACAGGAGAAAAACGTTCACTTACGAACATCCCTTTCACGACCGGAAGTGAGGAAACCGACCAGCGCTTTCTGGAATTTGCCCGTGAACAGGGGCTGATTGAACTCGGGGGGCACCGTTCGGTCGGAGGGCTTCGGGCGAGTCTTTACAATGCGATGCCGCTAGAAGGGGCGACCCGATTGATTGAGGTCATGAGACAGTTTGAGGAGGGACATGATGTATCACATTAAAACGTATAACCGCATCGCCTCAGCCGGGTTGAAACGCTTTGAACCGTCCGAGTATGTGGTGAATGCTTCAGAGCAAGCGGACGCTTGGGTCATCCGTAGTCACAATGTCCATGACGTCGAAATTCCTCCATATCTGTTAGCGGTGGCAAGAGCAGGTGCGGGAGTGAACAACATTCCGCTGGACGCGCTCGCTCAAAAAGGGGTCGTCGTATTTCATACCCCGGGAGCGAACGCGAATGCGGTGAAAGAGCTTGTGCTCGCGAGCATGATCCTCTCCGTTCGCCCGATTGCGAGAGGCCTGAACTGGGTGAACGACCAGACGTTTGAGACGCAAGAACAATTGGAGAGCGCGATGGAGCAGGAAAAACGTCAATTTGTGGGGGCCGAGCTGAGAGGGAAACGGGTCGGAATCATCGGACTCGGGGCAATCGGAGCAGCGCTCGCGAACGACTTGCTCCAGTTGGGAGTCGACGTGATCGGATATGATCCTCATCTATCCGTAGATGCGGCGTGGAATATTTCCAAACATGTCACGCGTGCCAAGCATTTGAGCGAGGTGCTCGGGGCGGTTGACTTGTTGTCGATTCATATGCCGCTCACACCTGACACGAAAGGCAGCATCGATCAGAGTTGGTTTGATCGGATGAAGCCGGGTATGACGGTCTTGAATTTCGCACGCGGGGAGCTCGTGAACGACGGAGATCTCTTACAGGCGCTCCACCACCATGTTGGCCTTTATGTGACGGACTTCCCGAGACAGTCACTCATCGGTCACCCGCAGGTGATGGCGTTCCCTCATCTTGGTGCTTCGACTCGTGAATCCGAAGTGAATTGTGCGATTCAAGCGGTCGATACGTTAAAACTGTATTTGGAGACAGGGAACATTCGGAACTCGGCCAACTTCCCGAACACCGAGTTGCCGTATATCGGAAAGCGCCGTTTGGCGATTTTACATCACAACGTCCCGAACATGGTCGGACAAATCACGGGAGAACTGGCTTCCCACGGTATAAATATTGACAACATGGTCAATCGAAGTCGTGGAAAAATCGCCTATACATTGATTGATCTCGATAACCATCAACATGAACCGTTATCCATTCATGCGCTATACGAAATCGAGGGCGTCATCCGCGTCCGAGAATTTTAAGGAGGACTTATGGTCGTATTAAAACCGTTTATCCCTTTTATGCCGGAACACCCTGAGGAAGTGGCAGCACCCCCATATGACGTGGTGAGTGTGGAAGAAGCCAGACAGGACATTGAAAGACGGCCGAACTCATTTTTAACCGTAGACAAACCGGAGGCGCTTGAGGAGACTCTTTCTCTGAAGGATTGGGGACGTCGCGCCAGGAAAGAGTTGGAACGGCTGTACGAGTCTGAATTGACCGCACGGCCTTCGGGGTTTTATGTGTACCGTTTGACGAGCGGGAACAATCGTCAGACCGGGCTTGTCTCGACGTTCGCTGTCGCCGACTATGAGGCCGGGCGAATCAAGATTCATGAACATACGAGAGAAGTGAAGGAACGGGAACGTGTCGAGCATGTCAGTGCGACAAAAGCCCACACGGGACCCATTTTATTGAGCCACCCCGCGAACCCTGTCTTGAAACAGATTTTGCATAGTGCGACCGAAACTTCACCATTCTTTTCATTCACCGACGACCAGGGAGTTCTTCATGAAGGGTTCAAGGTCCCGGACCGCGAGCTGGCCCGTGTCGTGATGGCTGGTGCGTCCATTCCTGCGGTGTATATCGCAGACGGACATCACCGGGCCAAGGCGGCTGCTGTCGTAGCGAGCGCGGAGACGAATGAAGGGATCAATCCGGTGGAACGGTCACATTTTTTAGGTGTCTTGTTCCCGAGTGACGAGTTGACCATTTTGCCGTATCATCGAGTGTTGTCAAACATCGCACCGGAAGAAGTGGAAAATATGTTAGAAGGCCTCTCCTTCTCGTACGACATCTCTGAACGGGACACGATTGTTCTGCCCGAACGCCACGGTGTTTTTGGCGTCGCTTACCGGGGAATGTTTTATCGGATTCAAAAACATCAGGAAAGTGAAGAACTGGATGTGGCCCTTCTCCAGCGAGATGTACTCGAGCCTTACTTCCGGGTAACTGATATCCGATCAGACGAACGGGTTGATTTTGTCGGGGGGAATGTTTCGGCTGAAACATTGCAGGAGATGACAGCTGAACGTGACGTCCTTGTCTTGACCTGTCATGCGACGACGATGGAACAGTTGATTCGTGTCTCGGATGAAGGGGGGCAGATGCCGCCGAAATCCACGTGGTTCGAGCCGAAACTGATGAGCGGTCTGTTCGTTCATCGGTTCGATTGAATGCGCAGGCTGGCATGAACGTCAAAAAAGCGTTATAAATGGAAAGAGAAGAAAGGGGTGGCCGCATTGGCTAAAGCCGTATATCTTCACATTCCATTTTGTGAACATATTTGTTATTACTGTGATTTCAACAAGGTGTTCTTAAAGAACCAGCCTGTTGATGAATATTTAGATGCACTTGAGCGGGAAATCGAACTGACGCTGAAGCAGTTTCCGACCGACCGGATTGAGACGATCTTCATTGGGGGCGGGACACCGACCGCACTCAACGAAGCTCAAATGGCTCGGTTGATGGATATGGTTCGTCGTCATCTGTTACCTCTCGCATCCGATGACCTAGAATACTCCGTCGAGGCGAATCCGAATTTCGTCAGCGCTGAAAAACTCGATACGATGAAACGTGGTGGGGTCAACCGGGTCAGCTTCGGCGTCCAAACGTTCGATGATGGGGGACTGGAACGAATCGGTCGCACCCATCGGGCGGATGATGTGTTTCAGACCGTGCAGGAAGCGTCCAAACGATTCGACAACATCTCGATCGATCTCATGTTCGGTTTGCCGGAACAAACGCTCGAGCAAATCGACCGTGACTTGGAACTTGCACTCCAACTTCCGATCCAACACGTTTCCTCCTATTCCTTGATCCTTGAACCGCATACCGTGTTTGCGATTCAGGAGCGGAAAGGAAAGCTGCGGCTCCCCGGAGAGGACACCGAGGTCGCGATGTACTTGAAGGTGATGGAAACGCTCGAACGCCATGGTCTTTCGCAGTACGAGATTTCGAATTATAGTGTGGAAGGCAGAGAGAGTCGTCATAACCAGGTGTATTGGCGAAACGAGGAATATTACGGGTTTGGTGCCGGAGCTCATAGCTACTTGAACGGTGAACGCCGGGCGAATATTGCCCCAATCCCGCACTACATCAAGGCGGAAGGGCTACCGGTCAAAAATGTGACAAAGCTGGAGACAGTCGAGCAGATGGAAGAAGAACTGTTCCTTGGTCTGCGTATGCGTTGCGGGGTCTCTGTTGAGACGTTTTTAGACAAATACGGATTATCTCTTGAATCGGTGTTTGGTCACGTGATTGATGACCTTGTTAAAAAAGAACTGGTGGAGCGGACCGGGACACACGTCCGCTTGACCGAATCCGGACTTCCGCTTGCCAATGAGGCGTTCGCAGCCTTTATCGGTGAGGCGAAAGTGGACACGATGCATTCCTAAAGAAAAGGCAATCTTCCTGAAGCGTCAGGAGGATTGCCTTTTTTGATCGTACTGCTTATAGGATCAGGTCGCGATAGAGCGGGGTTAAGCGGCCGAACGTGTCCTCCACGAGAGCGAGGAACGCCGACTCGTTTTGTAGAATCGAGGCATCGGCCTGTAATTGCCGCCCGATCAAGAAATCTGCCTTTTTAACGTTTCCAAACCGCTCCAACAACGTCGTGATCGATGCCTCAGATGTTTCTTCAATAAGGAAGGCATCTTTTTTCATATGGTCGCCGGCGACATGGAAATCCGCGAACTCGGATTTGAAATCGAGCGTTTCGAGCCGTTTCGCAATCGCTTGTTTATTTGGCATCTCATAGATGAAGGCGAGCCAGACAAAGACGCGGTCGTCGAACAGACCGACTTGCAGATGCGGGTGTTTTTTATAGCCGCGCTTGTCATGACAGATGGCCATCCACGTATCCTTCGGGGGATTGACCGTTCGTCTGGCATGCTTCGCCACATGCAAATAAAGAGGGACGCCGACATCGGCTTCGAGCTGAGGACCGACTTCATCGTAAATTCGATGGAATAAAGGTTGGATGTGGGACCGAATTCCGGTCATGCGAGATTCGAGTCCGTCTTGCTTGAATACGTCAAATTGTTTTGTTGTAAACATATGATCACCTCTTTTTCCATGATAGCGGACTCGGGATGAAAATTCAGGTTTGAGGGCTTTACAAAAGGTGAAAAAATTGAGGTGTATCAATTGACAAATAGTGAGAACGTGATAATATTTGAAGTGTGATTAGCACTCGTTAATTATGAGTGCTAGTAAAAGCGAGGCGAATCTTTCAGAGAGGGGTGATGTTGTGCTGACAGAGAGACAATTGCTCATTCTTCGGGCGATCATTGATGATTATATCCAAACCGCCCAGCCGGTCGGATCACGCACGCTCTCAAAGCGGGACGATCTGTCGTTCAGCTCGGCGACAATCCGAAACGATATGGCGGACCTAGAAGACATGGGATTGATTGAAAAGCCGCATACCTCTGCCGGACGGATCCCGTCGGAAGTCGGCTATCGCTACTATGTCGATCATCTCGTAGAAAAACGGATCATCGACGAGCGGGAAACGTTCCGATTGGAGGAGCGTCTCAAAGAATCGGCAAAAGAGTCGGAATTACTCATCCGGCAAGCCGCAGATCTCCTTTCTGATTTGACCAACTACACGACGGTCGCCCTCGGTCCGAACAGTCAGATGGAAAAGCTGGCGCGTGTGGATTTCATGCCGATCGATGAACGACGTGGAGTCGTGTTGATCGTGACCGACCAAGGTCATGTCGAACATCGTACGGTCGTCTTTGAATCCCGGGTTGCGCCAGACATCATCGAAGAGACAATTCGTTTGTTGAATGATCGCTTGGTCGGTACCCCGCTCGGACAGCTTAAAATTCGAATCGGGGAAGAAGTTGCCAAACTTCAACTTGCCCAGCGTCAACAGTACGACAACATGATGCAGCTGATCCAATCGACGGTCGGAATTCAGACACCGTCCTCGCTCTATCTAGGGGGCAAAAAAAACATATTCAATCAACCTGAATTCCAAACGATTGATACGTTACGGCCGTTCCTTGAATGGATTGATGAGCAGGAACGGTTGACCCATTGGCTCGAATCGTTGCCAAATCGCGAAATCTATGTGAGCATTGGGAGCGAGAATGGAATCGTCGCACTTCAAAATTGTAGTGTCATCACTTCGGATTACACGTTGGATGGAAAAACATTCGGTACGATCGCCATGATTGGTCCGACTCGAATGAATTACCGTCACGGCGTACAGATGATGGGACAAATCATTGAAGCGTTGCGACGTACGAAACTAGAAGAGTGACGGAAAGGAGCCTCAACATGACAGCAGAGAATCAAAAAGGGCCAGAACACGAAGACGTGCTCGAAGAAAAAGATGTGGACACGTCGCAGTCAGAAGACACAAAAGAGACAGAAACAAGCGGTGAAGACGAGGTTTTAAATGCTGAGATTGTGGAAGAAAGTTCTGAGGGGACGGACTTACAAAAAGAAATCGAAGCATTGAAAGCGAGCGAACTCCGCATTCGCGCCGACTTCGACAACTTCCGTCGTCGGACGAATGAAGAGAACGCGAAGCGGGTCAAATTCGCATCGCAGTCTGTCATCGAAAAATTGATTCCGCTCATCGATAACTTTGAGCGGGCACTCCAGGTGGAAGCATCTTCAGACGATGCGAAACAGATTCAAGCAGGTGTCGATATGATCCACCGCCAGTTGCTCGACATTCTAAATGCAGAGCAGGTCGAAGCAATCGACGCGGTCGGTCAACCGTTCGACCCGAACTATCATCAGGCGGTCATGCAGGAACCGAGCGATGAATTCGAATCTGGAATCGTCACAATGGAGCTCCAAAAAGGCTATACGATGCACGGTCGAGTCATTCGCCCAAGCATGGTAAAAGTTGCGGAATAACTACTTAAACGAGATGGAGGAATGAACAATGGGTAAAATTATCGGTATTGACTTAGGAACTACAAACTCATGTGTAGCAGTAATGGAAGGTGGCGAAGCGGTCGTCATCTCAAACGCGGAAGGAAACCGTACGACGCCTTCTGTCGTCGCATTCAAAGGGGAAGAACGCCAAGTCGGTGAAGTTGCGAAACGTCAGGCAATCACGAACCCGAACACAATCCAATCAATCAAACGCCACATGGGTACTTCACACACAGTTGAAGTAGACGGTAAGAAATTCACGCCACAAGAAATCTCGGCAATCATTTTGCAAAAGTTGAAAAAAGATGCGGAAGACTACCTCGGTGAAACGGTCACGGAAGCAGTCATCACAGTTCCTGCATACTTCAACGATGCTGAGCGTCAAGCAACTAAAGATGCTGGTAAAATCGCTGGTCTTGATGTCAAACGAATCATCAACGAGCCAACAGCGGCAGCACTCGCATACGGTCTCGATAAAGGTGAAGACCACACGATTTTGATCTATGACCTTGGTGGTGGTACGTTCGACGTTTCAATCCTTGAGCTTGGCGACGGTGTATTTGAAGTAGTCGCGACAGCTGGTGACAACCGTCTCGGTGGAGATGACTTCGACCAAAAAGTCATCGACTATCTCGTTGCGGAATTCAAAAAAGAAAACGGCATCGACCTTTCGAAGGACAAGATGGCTCTTCAGCGCTTGAAAGATGCAGCTGAAAAAGCGAAGAAAGACCTTTCAGGCGTCACAAGCGCACACATCAGCCTTCCGTTCATCACAGCAGGTGAAGCAGGTCCACTCCACTTGGAGATGACACTCACGCGTGCGAAGTTTGAAGAATTGACGGCTGACCTTGTCGAACGCACAATGGAACCGACTCGTCGTGCATTGAAAGATGCAGGGCTTACACCATCTGACCTCGATAAGATCATTCTCGTCGGTGGTTCGACACGTATCCCTGCCGTTCAAAAAGCAATCCACGACTTCACGAAGAAAGAGCCATTCAAAGGGGTAAACCCGGATGAAGTGGTTGCACTCGGTGCGGCAATCCAAGGTGGAGTTCTTGCTGGAGACGTAAAAGACGTCGTCCTTCTCGACGTTACTCCACTCTCGCTCGGTATCGAGACAATGGGTGGCGTGATGACGAAATTGATCGATCGCAACACGACAATCCCGACATCGAAATCACAAGTGTTCTCGACTGCTGCAGATAACCAGCCTGCTGTTGACATCCACGTCCTTCAAGGGGAACGTCCGATGGCACCAGACAACAAGACGCTTGGTCGCTTCCAATTGACTGACATTCCACCAGCACCACGTGGAGTGCCACAAATCGAAGTTAAATTCGATATCGATGCAAACGGAATTGTTCACGTATCAGCGAAAGATCTTGGTACGAACAAAGAACAATCCATCACAATCCAATCTTCTTCAGGTATCGATGAGGCAGAAATCGAGCGTATGGTGAAAGAAGCTGAAGCGAACGCAGACGCAGATAACAAACGTAAAGAAGAAGCGGAACTTCGCAACGAAACAGACCAACTCGTCTTCGCGACAGACAAGGCAATCAAAGACCTTGGTGAGCAAGTGGAAGAGGCGGACAAAGAAAAAGCAGAAGCTGCGAAAGAAAAAGCGAAGACGGCTCTCGAAGGAACTGACCTTGAGGCAATCCGTACGGCAAAAGACGAATTGTCGACTGTCGTTCAAGAGTTGTCGCAAAAAGTATACGCAAAAATGGCTGAACAGCAAGGTGCTGAAGGCGCAGAACCACAAGCAGAAGCAAAACAGGACGATGATGTCGTGGACGCAGAGTTTGAGGATCTTGACGATAAAAAATAAGCAGCCGTTGAAAAGGAGAGCGCCAAAGCAGGTTTCTGCTTTGGCTCTTTCCATGTTAAGGTAGAATCGGTAAAATCGATAGGTAGTCAGAGACTGGATAGGAGCGAGGAAAGTGTCTAAACGAGATTATTATGAAGTGCTCGGTGTCGAAAAGTCGGCCTCGGCACAAGAAATCAAACGTGCATACCGTAAATTGGCCCGTCAATATCATCCGGATATCAACCAAGAAGCGGATGCGGCAGAGAAGTTCAAAGAGATCGGGGAAGCATATGAAGTGCTCTCAGATGAGCAAAGACGTGCGCAATATGACCGTTTCGGATTCGAAGGAGCGAACCAGTTCGGCGGAGGAGGCGACTTCCAAGGCGGATTCGGTGACATCTTCGATATGTTCTTCGGCGGAGGCGGACGTCGTCAAGACCCGAACGCCCCGCGCCGTGGTGAAGACTATCAATACGTCGTTGATTTGGACTTCATGGAAAGTGTCACAGGTAAAACAGAGACGATCGAACTTGAAATCGAAGTCGAATGTGACACATGCATGGGCAGTGGCGCAAAACCAGGCACGAAACCTGAAACGTGTAGCCGTTGCGGCGGAAGCGGGATCGAGACAGTCGAACAAAACACGATTCTCGGACGCATGGTCAATCAACGTCCGTGTAGCCAATGTCATGGTACAGGGAAAACAATCAAAGAGAAATGTCCGACATGTCATGGATCGGGCCATGTGAAGAAGAAACAAAAAGTAGAAGTGAAAATACCAGCGGGAATTGACAACGGTCAACAAATCCGACTATCTGGTAAAGGCGGTCCCGGGGTGAACGGTGGACCGGCCGGTGACTTATATGTCGTCGTACGTGTCCGTGCCCATGAGATTTTCGAACGGATCGATCAGCACATTTCGATGGAGATGCCTGTCACTTTCACTCAAGCTGCACTCGGCGCGGAAATCGAAGTGCCGACCGTTCACGGGAAAGTGAGCTTAAAAGTGCCAGCCGGTACGCAGACCGGGTCGAAATTCCGTCTTCGCGGAAAAGGGATGCCGAGCGTCCGTGGCGGTGGTCACGGAGACCAGTATGTCAACATCGTTGTGATGACACCGACAAATATGACGGACCGTCAAAAAGAACTGCTCAAAGAGTTTGAGGAGATCAGCGGTGAGTCAGGTGTTGAAGAAGAGCACAGCATGTTTCAAAAAATGAAAAAGTTTTTCAGTCACTAAAAGGAGCGTGTACAAACGATGAAATGGTCTGAAATCTGTGTCCACACGACACAGCTGGCTGTAGAAGCCGTATCGAATTTATTACACGAAGTGGGGGCACAAGGTGTCGTCATCGAGGATGTCGAGGATTTCGACCGGATGATGGCAGAGGACCATTTCGGAGAAGTGTGGGACGTTTCGGACAGAGAGACGTATCCGACTTCTGGCGTACATGTCAAAGCCTATGTCCCGGCATCGAGTGACTTTCAGGATTTGCTCGCAAACCTGAAGAAGGAAATTGAATCACTTCGTCACCTGTTGGATATCGGGACAGGTGAGGTGACGGTCGCGGAAATTGACGAAGAGGACTGGGCCCATTCCTGGAAACAGTATTATAAGCCCGTCAAAATCTCACAACAGCTCACCATCGTCCCTTTGTGGGAAGAATATACACCGCAACCGGAAGAAAACGTCATCTTGCTCGACCCGGGTATGGCGTTTGGGACGGGGACGCACCCAACGACGATGCTCTGTATTCAAGCGATTGAAAACTACATTCAGGCAGGAGACCGCGTCATCGATGTCGGAACGGGCTCTGGCGTCCTGTCGATTGCAGCGGCGAAACTGGGAGCGGATCGCGTCAAGGCGCTCGACCTCGATTCAGTTGCCGTCGAAGCGGCGCGCCAGAACGTCGAGACGAACGGCGTGGAGTCGCTCGTTGAGGTGGGCACGGGTGATTTGTTGAAAGGTGTCGACGGAGAGTATGATTTGGTCGTCGCGAACATTCTCGCGGACGTCATTCTTCTCTTCATCGATGATGCCTATGCCCGCACGAAATCAGGTGGACATTTCATCACCTCTGGTATCATCGGAGAGAAACGTGCTGAAGTGACCGAGGCGCTTGTCAAAGCCGGTTTCGAGATCGAAGAGACGCGCGTGATGGAAGACTGGGTCGCCATCATCGCGAAGAAGGGGTAAGCGATGCAGCGATATTTCTTATCACAAGGTGCTTTTGCCTCTGACAAGGTCATCTTGCCTGAGGATGTCGTCCATCATATCGGTACCGTTCTCCGTCAAGGACCAGGATACGAGATGGTCTTACTCGATGGAACGGGGATGGAATATGCCTGTGTCGTCGAGTCGCTCGAGAAAAAGAGCGGTGTCGCGACCATTCAATCGAAACGGCGTGCGACGACCGAATTGCCGGTTGAAGTGACGCTCGCCTATGCCTTGCCAAAAGGGGATAAAATCGAGCTCGTGGCACAAAAAGCGACAGAGCTTGGTGTCCATCACTTGCTCGTGTTCGAGTCGAATCGCTCGGTCGCGAAATGGGACGGGAAGAAAGCGTCCAAAAAAGTGGAACGTCTTCAGAAAATCATGCAGGAAGCGGCAGAGCAATCGTATCGCGCGGTTGTGCCTTCCTGTGAGTATGTCACAGCGAAACAGGTGAAAGCGCAGTTTCCGCAATACGATGCGGTCATCTTAGCGTATGAAGAAACGGCGAAAGAAGGGGAACGCTCTTCCTTCGCGAACACATTGAAAGAACTCCGGTCTGGAGCACGTCTATTGGTCATGGTTGGACCTGAGGGGGGCTTCGACGAAAGTGAAGTGTCGGAATGGATCGGCTCGGGAGCGGTCCCGTGTGCTTTTGGTCCGCGTATTTTACGGTCGGAGACGGCACCCCTCTATGCCCTGGCTGCCATTTCATACGCATTCGAATTAGCCTGAATGAAGACTTGCTTGTCAATTTGACGAGCGGGTCTTTTTTTGTGTTCAAAAACTTCAGACAAAAGGGTTGAGCTTTTCGGTAAAAGCTGATATCCTCTGAACTACAGATAATTCATATAAAACATATCAACATTGTCGGAATTAAAACGAGGTGAATCGATGGGACTTCAATTTTTAGACGTCTTTAAAGAATGGGCGAAAGAGTATGACGCGGCCGTTTACGGAAAAGACCCGCAGTATGAAGAGGTGTTCAAAGGGTATGACGAGATGCTGGATGAGGTCGTATCGAAGTTGACGGGTGTCGTCATGGAATTTGGTGTCGGAACAGGAAACTTGAGTTCGAGAATCCAAGCGAGTCATCCGTTGATTGCCATCGAACCGTCGCCTGAAATGCGTGAGGTCGCTGAGCGGAAGCTCGGCCTGCAGGTGCAACATGGAGATTTTTTAAATTTTCCAACCGATCAGTCAGTCGACACCATTGTGTCCAGTTACGCATTCCATCACTTGACGGATGAAGAGAAACGAGAGGCGATTGAACGCTACGCAACCGCGTTCGATACACCACGCTTTGTGTTGCTCGACACGATGTTCGAATCAAGTGAGGCGCGTCAGCAAATCATCGACTGGGCATCCGCTCGAGGTTATGGTGATTTAGTTGAAGATTTGAACCGTGAGTTTTATCCATGGACACAAACAATCCGTTCTATGCTGGAAGCGAACGGATACCGGGTAGACATGACGCAAAAAAATAAATTCGTATGGCTCGTCGTCGCGACGAAACAATAGGAGGAATTGATCATGAAAACATATAACGTAGAAAGCTTTAACTTGGATCACACAAAAGTACAGGCACCGTTTGTCCGTTTGGCTGGTGTGAAAGAAGGAACGGCAGATACGATCTATAAATATGACATCCGCTTCATTCAACCGAATGAAGGACTCATGCCGATGCGTGCGGTTCACTCGCTCGAACATTTGATTGCCGAGAACAGCCGCAACCATTCAGATGACATCGTCGACATTTCACCGATGGGATGCCAGACCGGATTTTACTGGACGATGTTGAACGATGGGGACTATGAACGGATGCTCGATATCGTCGAGGCGACGTTACGTGACGCGATGAACGCAGAAGAACTCCCGGCACAAAATCCGGTCCAATGCGGAAATGCGAATCATCATGATTTCGAAGGGGCAAAAAAATTGGCGGCGGACATGCTCGCAAAACGTGACGAGTGGCACATCGTATTCAAGGACGAAGCGTGACATGATCGTCCGTGACGTCTATGCGCTAATTGGAGATACACCGCTCATCGAATTACGGACACTTCCCGTTCCAAACGGCGTGAAAGTGTACGGCAAGATGGAGATGATGAATCCCGGAGGCAGCGTCAAGGACCGCCTTGGTCTAAAGTTGATCGAACAGGCCATCGAGCGGGGGCAACTCGAACGTGGCGGGACAGTCATCGAACCGACAGCCGGGAATACGGGAATTGGACTCGCTCTCGCGTGTCAGCGCTACGGTGTGAGGCTGATCACCGTGACACCGGAAAAATTCAGTCAAGAGAAGCAGGCACTCATGTCCTTGCTCGGCGCGACGGTCGTGAACACGCCGACCGAGCTCGGGATGAAAGGGGCCATCGCCCACGCCAAAGAACTGGCGAAGCATGAAGGGGCATATGTGCCGGAACAGTTCTCCAATCCGGATAACCCAGCAACTTATGTCGATACATTGGCGCAAGAACTGCTGGATGACCTGTCGCAAATCGATTTATTTGTCGCTGGGGCAGGATCGGGCGGGACGTTCGCAGGTGTTGCGCAAACCTTGAAACCGCTCGGAACGAAGACGGTCATCGTCGAACCGGTTGGATCGATTTTAAATGGTGGTGAGCCGGGACCACATAAGACAGAAGGAATCGGTGTTGAAAAATGGCCGCCGTTTCTTGAAAGGTCCTATGTGGATGCGATTCACACGATTACAGACGATGAGGCGTTTTATTACGTGGCACATCTGGCGAAACAGGAAGGGCTGCTCATTGGCAGTTCTTCCGGGGCGGCGATTGCGGCTTGTGTGAAAGAAGCAAATCAAATGACGGAAGGCACGATTGTGACCATCTTACCGGATAGCGCGGAAAGATATTTAAGTCAAGGAATTGTCAAGGAGGCAGAACATGCGTACAAAGACAGCACTCATTCACGGTGGTAAAACGACGGACCCGTTGACAGGAGCCGTCACACCACCGATTTATCAAACGAGTACTTATAAACAGGACGGGATCGGGAAGTTACGGGAAGGGTATGAATATTCCCGCTCGGCAAACCCGACCCGCACAGCACTCGAGACGCTCATTGCGGACATCGAGGGCGGAGCACGAGGATTTGCGTTCGGCTCCGGGATGGCGGCCGTTTCTACCGTACTCATGCTATTGAAATCTGGAGACCACGTCATTGTCGGGTCTGATGTATATGGAGGAACGTACCGTGTATTCAATCGAGTATTTCAATCACGAGGCCTGGAGGCGACTTTTGTCGATACGTCGGACGAGCAGGCTGTTCGAGACGCCATTCAAGCGAACACGAAAATGATTTATGTGGAAACGCCGACGAATCCGCTTTTAAACGTCACGGACTTACGTGCCATGCGTGCGGTGGCCGATGAGGCAAATGTACTTCTCGTCGTCGATAATACGTTCATGACGCCTTACTTCCAAAATCCGATCGAGCTCGGCGCAGACTACGTGCTCCATAGTGCGACGAAATATCTTGGGGGTCACAGTGATGTCGTGGCGGGTCTCGTCGTCGCACGGACGGAAGAGTTAGGCGAGGACCTGGCTTTCCTACAAAACTCGGTAGGAGCGGTGCTTGGACCTCAGGACAGTTTCTTAGTCGTGCGTGGCATCAAAACACTTGCTGTACGAATGGAAGCGATTGAAGCGAACGCCTTGGCGATCGTAAAAACGCTTCAGTCGAACCCGGCAGTTTCACGGATCCTCCACCCGAGTGTCGCAGCTGAATCCGCGAAACAGGTCCATCTGTCGCAAGCACGCGGCTTTGGCGGAATGATTGCCTTTGACGTCGGTTCTGCCGAGGCGGCAGAGCAGGTCGTGGCAAGCACGAAATACTTTACACTGGCAGAAAGTTTAGGTGCGGTCGAAAGCTTGATCAGCGTACCGGCACGCATGACGCATGCGTCGATTCCGGCTGAACGACGTCAGGAGCTCGGGATTACGGATGGACTCGTACGAATCTCTGTCGGTCTGGAAGATGTCGAGGACTTGATTGAGGATTTGGAGAGTGCGCTCGCGGTAGTCGATTCGATTAAACTGTAAGAAACAAAAAGGCGCTACGGCGTCTTTTTTTCATGTAGGAACAAAAGTCTTGTATGGGTGTGCTTCATCGACTAAACTATTTCTATCTTGAAAGAGAGCGGGTGAACAGTTGAATAAAGGGGTTTGGACAACGGTCGGGGCGTATGTGATGTGGGGAGTCCTCCCGATCTATTGGAAGTTTCTACAAGAGGTCCCGAGCGGACAAATTTTAGCACATCGAATTATCTGGTCGTTTTTATTCATTCTGCTCGTATTGAAATGGACGAATCAGTGGGTCGAATTCAAATATGCGATGCGACATCGTGCGACACGCAACGCGTTCATGTTGAACGGGTTCATCGTCAGTTCGAACTGGTTCGTCTACATTTGGGCGGTCAATCACGGATATATCATCGAGGCATCACTCGGTTACTACATCAACCCCCTCATGAGTATGGTGTTAGGGGTTGTCGTATTTCGGGAATCATTAAACCGAGTCCAATGGACGGCTGTCGGGATCGCCACGCTCGGTGTGCTTGTCCTGACGTTTGGTTACGGGGCATTCCCATGGATTTCATTCGTATTGGCAGGTACGTTCGGGTTTTATAGTCTGGTGAAGAAGCGACGCCCCCTTGCCTCAACGGTCAGTCTTGGCATCGAGACGTTGGCTGTCGTTCCGCTTGCCCTTGTGTTTCTTGGGGTCGAGGCGTCGAGCGGCGAGATGGTCCTGACCACGTCGCCGATCATGTGGCTTGCACTCTTTGGTACGGGTGTGATCACGGCGCTTCCGCTACTATTGTTCGGTTACGGGGCGCAGCATATCCCGTTCACGCTCGTTGGTTTTTTACAGTTCATCGCACCGAGTCTTAGTCTTGCAATCGGAGTCCTGTTGTACGCTGAACCGTTCACATCGTATCACGTCTTCGCGTTTACGTGTATTTGGCTCGCGATTCTCTTCTTTAGCTGGAATAGTTGGGTCATTGCACGAAAACGTCGTCAATTTGTCTAATCTGAAAGCTGTTACAATTCGAAAAAACATGATAATATGTTAGATGTCAGACTTATATGTCAGAGGAGGAAATAGATTATGGAATTAGCACGTTACATTGATCACACAGCATTAAAGGCTGAAACAACGAAAGACCAAATCACAAAACTTTGTGAAGAAGCACTTGAGTACAAATTCGCGAGCGTATGTGTCAACCCGACATGGGTGAAGTATGCAGCTGAACAACTCAAATCAGATGACGACGTCAAGGTATGTACGGTCATCGGCTTCCCGCTTGGAGCGAACACACCTGAAGTGAAAGCGTTCGAAACAAAAGACGCGATTGCAAACGGTGCAGACGAAGTCGACATGGTCATCAACATCGCAGCACTTAAAGACGGCGACTACGACCTCGTAGAGCGTGACATCCGTGCGGTTGTCGAAGCGGCAAACGGTACACTCGTCAAAGTGATCTTCGAGACATGCATGCTCACGAAAGAAGAAATTAAAAAAGCAGCTGAGCTTTCAGTGAAAGCAGGAGCAGACTTCGTCAAAACATCGACTGGCTTCTCAACTGGCGGCGCAACAGTCGAAGACATTCGCCTCATGCGCGAAACAGTCGGACCTGACCTCGGCGTAAAAGCTTCAGGTGGCGTTCGTGACTTCGAAGGTGCGAAAGCGATGATCGACGCTGGTGCGACACGCATCGGTGCTTCAGCTGGTATCGCCATCGTCACTGGCGGCCGTTCAGACAGCGACTATTAATAAGTGGTTGACCACACGACTTAATTTCACTATAATATGATATGACGTGTGAAACACGTTTCCTTAGTCGTGTAATTCGGAGGGAGGGAAAACTAGTGGAAACTCGTGTCCGTAAAAACGAATCGCTTGAAGACGCTCTTCGTCGTTTCAAACGCGGTGTTTCGAAAGATGGCACACTTGCCGAAGTTCGTAAACGTCGTCACTACGAAAAGCCAAGCGTAAAACGTAAATTGAAATCAGAAGCTGCGCGTAAGCGTAAGAAATTCTGATTCCAGTTTCATTTGTAGAGAGGGTGTTGGCTCATGAGTCTTCAAGAACGCTTGACGGACGACATGAAGCAAGCCATGCGCGCTAAACAGAAAGATCGTCTCACGACGATCCGGATGGTGAAAGCGTCGCTCCAAAATGAGGCTATCAAACTAGGTCGGCAAGATCTTACTGAGGAAGAGGAACTCACGGTGCTCAACCGAGAGATGAAACAGCGCAGAGACTCCCTCCGAGAATTCGAAAGCGCTGGTCGTGAAGACCTTGCTTCCAAAGTAGCAGAAGAGATTGTCGTACTAGAGGCCTATATGCCTGAACAACTTTCAGAAGATGAAGTGACTGCAATCGTCCAAGCGGCAATCGCTCAAACGAATGCGTCCGCTCCATCTGATATGGGTAAGGTGATGGGCGTCGTCATGCCACAAGTCAAAGGCAAGGCAGACGGTGGTCTTGTGAACCGAATTGTCAAACAACAATTGACGAATTAATGAAGAAGCAGGAACTTTTGGGAAACCGAAAGTTTCTGCTTTTTTTGCGTATTGTGAAACCACATTCCAGCTTGTTTCGTATACACTAGAGATAAGAGATCACGTTGAACTCGAAAGGGGGTAACAGAACGATGACATTTAGTCTCGGAGTGATTCTGACGGTATTTATCGTCGGAGCCGTTTTATTAGGGATTGAAGTTTTCGTCGCAGGTTTTGGGATATTTGGAGTGCTTGGAATCGGAGCGGTCGTCGCGAGCTTGATCATGGCAGGGGCGACACTCGGTCACATTTGGTTGTCGGTCGGATTAGCGACAGCAATCATCGGTGGGTTAGGATTTTGGGCCTATCGTCGTCTAAGCACGAACCGTCCGCTTCTTTACAAAGGATTGATTTTGACCGATGCGACCTCCACGGAAAAAGGTTATTTGTCACATGAAGACCGGAAACAGTTGCTAGGTAAAGTAGGTGTCACTTTGACTCCACTACGCCCGGCCGGGACGGTTGAAATCGACGGCGAACGACTCGACGTCGTGACAGAAGGCGGTTATCTCGATCAAAACACAAAAGTTCAGGTATATAAAGTCGATTCAGGACGTATCGTCGTGCGTAGCTTTATAGAGCCGAAGGAGGATGTAACAGAATGACACCAGAGATTTTGACCACTTTACTCATCGCGGGTGGGAGTTTAATCGTACTCGCTGTATTTTTCACATTTGTACCTGTCGGATTATGGATCAGTTCGTTTGCAGCGGGCGTACACGTCTCGATTTTCACATTGATCGGAATGCGTCTGCGTCGCGTTGTGCCTTCAAAAATTGTCAACCCGCTCATCAAGGCGGTAAAGGCTGGCCTTGGATTGAACACAAACCAGCTCGAAAGTCACTTCTTAGCAGGTGGGAATGTCGACCGGGTCGTCAACGCGTTGATTGCGGCTCACCGTGCGAACATCGAATTGACATTTGAACGAGCAGCGGCCATCGATTTAGCAGGACGTAACGTATTGGAAGCAGTGCAAATGTCGGTTAACCCGAAAGTCATTGAAACGCCGTTTATCGCAGGTGTGGCGATGGACGGGATTGAAGTGAAGGCGAAAGCACGAATTACCGTGCGTGCCAACATCGACCGCCTCGTCGGGGGTGCCGGAGAAGAAACGATTATCGCCCGTGTCGGCGAAGGTGTCGTCTCGACGATCGGTTCTCAAAACAACCATAAACATGTCCTTGAAAATCCTGATTTGATTTCACGTACCGTACTCACAAAAGGATTGGATTCAGGTACGGCATTTGAGATTCTGTCGATTGATATTGCCGACATCGATATCGGTAAAAACATCGGGGCCGTTCTTCAAACCGACCAGGCGGAAGCAGACAAGAAGATTGCCCAGGCGAAGGCGGAAGAACGCCGTGCGATGGCGATCGCCCGCGAGCAAGAGATGAAGTCTTCTGTCGAAGAGATGCGTGCCAAAGTCGTCAGTGCCGAGGCGGAAGTACCGCTCGCAATGGCGGAAGCGCTCCGTCAAGGAAAACTCGGCGTCATGGATTACGTGAATTACTTGAACGTCCAAGCGGACACGCAAATGCGTAAAGCAATCGGACAGCCAGTCGAACCAGATAGCGAGTGATGGATATGGATGGATTATGGGTACTACTCCTTGCCGCCTTCGGGATTGCTTCTGCGGTCATGAAGCGGCTTGAAAAATCCTCCTCTTCAAAAGACCGCCCCCAAAGTAGTGAATTGAAACGCTACCTGGACTCGGTCGGTGATGTGATGAAGGAGATTGAGCATGCATTTGATGAGGATACCGGTTCAGAAAAACCGGCACCTCCTCAAAAGGTGAGACGACGCGTCGCCAGGTCGGAAGACCGGGGAACAGAATCGCCCCGGCCTCGGGCAGTGGAGACGCCGAAGGTCAGTGCTCATTTCGAACAAACCGTCAAAATCCCTCCGATGCGTGAGGAGACGGTTACGAAAACTCCAAAATTGTCGAAGAAGCAAATGCGCGAAGCGGTCATTTGGAGTGAAATCCTGCAACCGCCGATCTCAAAGCGTAAACGATAGACAGCAGGCAGTGACGTCAAGTCACTGCCTTTTTGAATGGGAAATTGGTCACTCATTCTTTCACGAATGGGATGATAGTGCTAAAGTAAAAGAGGAACATCCTAATTTCAGGAGGGGGCAAAACATCCATTGATTATGACTGATAAAATTCCATTTGTGATGGAACATGCGAATGAAGCGCAAGCGCTATTGGGACCGAAAGACGAAGTGTTCCAAGCGATTGAAACGGAGTTGAAAGTGGCACTCATCCCACGCGGGGAAGAGTTGATTATTCAGGCGGATTCGACTGAGACGCTAGAATTGGCGAAACAAGTCGTCACCACGTTACAAAAACTCGTCAAAAAGGGCGCACGGCTAAACGAAAGTGATGCCATCAGCGTCATTCAACATATTCAAGTCGGAAAAGGCGATGAATTGCTGGAACACTACGAGCGAGTCGTCTTTACGACAAATAAAGGAAAACCGATTCGTGCGAAGACGGTCGGGCAAAGTCGTTACGTCCGTGCGATCGAACGGCGTGACCTCGTCTTTGGCATCGGACCGGCTGGGACCGGTAAAACATACTTAGCCGTCGTATTAGCAGCGCGTGCGTTAAAAGAGGGACAAGTGAAGCGGATCATCCTGACCCGACCGGCTGTCGAGGCCGGTGAAAATCTCGGTTTCTTACCGGGGGACTTGAAGGAAAAAGTCGACCCGTACTTACGACCGCTATATGACGCCTTGTTTGATGTCTATGGAGTCGAACAGACAAACCGCTTGTTAGAGCGTGGCACAATCGAGGTCGCACCGCTCGCTTACATGCGGGGGCGGACATTGGAAGATGCGTTCGTTATTTTAGATGAAGCGCAAAATACGACAAAAGAACAAATGAAGATGTTTTTGACACGCCTCGGATTTGGTTCGAAGATGGTCGTCACAGGGGATTTGACACAAGTCGATTTACCGAAAGGGAAGGCGTCAGGATTGCAGGAAGCGCTCCGTCTGCTTGAAGGGGTCGACGGCATTCACTTCGAACATTTCAGTGCATCCGACGTCGTCCGTCATCCGCTCGTCAAAAAAATCATCAATGCATATAGCACAGATATCACTTGATTTAGGGGATGGACGTTTGCATATGGGGCAACGTTCAACAAATCAACTCAAAAAGGGGGGGCACTGATGCAGCAAGCCAAAAATTGGACAGTAGCAACGATATCGCTCATATTCTTCCTCATCCTTGGGGCAATTCTATATTTCACGGTGCGCCCGTCGATCATTAGTGTGGAGCCGTTGGGGATCGCGGAACAGGATATCCGCTCTCCGATCACCGTCGAAGATCGTGTCGCGACCGAACGTTTGAAGCAGGACGTCGCGAACAGTGTCGGGAGTCAGTTTTCATTACGGCGTGAATTTGCAGACCAGCAGATCGCGAAAGTCGAGCAGCTCTTCGCCGCCTTTGAAAATACGGACGAAGAGACCGAACTTGCCGATATCAAGAGCAGGCTCAATTCGACTGAAGCCAGCGGTATGATCGCGGACGAGGAATTGAATTCACTGCTCGAGGCAAATTCGAATTCCCGGCAAACGGTAGAAGATGTGACCGTGACTGCCTTGCAAAAAGTGATGAACGCCCGGATTGAAACGAGTTCGGAATCGATCGCCGATGCACGAGATCGTGCAGCAACCATCATCGATCAATCACCGCTCTCTTTTGAATATCGTGCCATCGCGAAGACGTTGACCGATGAACTGATCGTTCCGAACTATGTGTTCGACTCGGAGGCGACGCGCCAAAAAGAACAGGAGGCCGTCGATGCGGTCGACCCGGTCATCATCCAAGAAGGGCAGTTGCTCGTCAGTCAAGGTGAGGTCGTGACGCGTGAGATTTACCGTAAATTAGAACTGTCGGGTGCGATTGACCCGAACCGTTCTTTGGCCCCGATGTTCGGGTCGTTCTTACTGAGCGGGTTGTTGACGGGCGGTTTTTTGTTCATGCTCATCCGTTCTAAAATCAAGGAACTGTTGCTCCGCCCTAAAATTTTACTGATCGTATATGGACTTTTATTATTACAAATGGGCATGTTTTTTGGGGTCGGGTATATCGGGATCGAGTACACGACTTACGCCTACATTTTGGCGCCGACCGCATTCGTCGTTTTACTGCTCCGTATATTGGTAGATGAGCGGGTCGCCCTCGCTTCTGCCTTGATTACGATGATTGCCGGCAGCATCGTGGTGACGTACGGTCAAAGTACGAGTTTCATGACGATTGTTTATGTCGCGACCGGCAGCTTCTTGGCCGTCTTTCTCGTAGAACCGAAGATTCAGCGGAAACGCCTTTTCGGCTCAGGGATCTTACTTGGAATCATCAACATCATCATGGTGCTCGCGTTATTGTTTTTACGAAACATACAAATTTCCTGGGAAATGGTCATGTATCTTTCAGGATTCGCCGTATTGAGCGCCTTGCTTTCCATCGTGCTCACATTTGGCTTCCTGCCATTCCTGGAACCTTGGTTCGGGGTCTTGTCCTCGAATCGACTCATTGAATTGATGAGTCCGACGCACCCGCTTTTGCGAAAACTCCTCATGGAGGCACCGGGTACATACCATCATAGTATGATGGTTGCCAATCTTGCGGAGTCCGCATGTGAGGCGATCGGTGCAGACGGTCTGCTTGCCCGTGTTGCCAGTTATTATCATGACCTTGGAAAGACGGAGCGGCCGTTGCATTTTATTGAGAATCAGCAAGGCGGAGGGAATCCGCACGATCGCTTGACGCCGGAAGAATCAGCCGATATCATCATGGCCCATCCGTACGATGGAGCCGATTTGCTTCGCCGTTACAAACTGCCGAAAGAAATCGTGGATATCGCGGAGCAGCATCACGGCACGTCTCTATTGAAATATTTTTATGTGAAGGCAAAAGAAGAAACCGAAAAAGAAGTACCCGAGTCCCGATTCCGTTATCCGGGACCGACACCTCAGACGCGGGAGGCTGCCGTGGTCATGATTGTCGACTCGATCGAAGCAGCTGTCCGCTCACAAAAGCAACCGACACCGGAGAAAATCCGTCAGCTCGTCAGCTCCATCATCCGTGACAAACTCGCAGACGGTCAATTCAAGGATTGTGACTTGACGACGAAAGAGATTTGGCAGGTCGGCGATAGTGCTTGTGAGACATTGACTGGGTTGTTCCATGAACGAATCGAATATCCAGAAATGAAGAAAGAAGGGGAATTACATGCAAATCATCTCGAACGATGAGCATGGGTTGTTGACTCAGGACCAGGTTGAGCTGGTCGAAGCGGTGCTGGCCCATGCGGCACAATTAGAAGACGTGGAGGAACCGAGTGAATTATCGGTGACGTTTTTAACGAATGAAGAAATCCACGACATTAACCGGGAATGGAGAGGCAAGGATGCGCCGACCGATGTGATTAGTTTCGCCTTCGACGAGATGGGTGAAGAGGAGATGGACTTCATGCTAGATGAAGACGAACCCCACCTCCTCGGTGACCTCGTCATCTCGGTAGAGCGTTGCCGGGAACAGGCGGCCGACTATGGTCACTCATTTGAACGTGAACTCGGCTTCTTGGCCATCCACGGATTCCTTCATTTATTAGGGTATGACCATATGACGCCTGAGGAAGAGGCGGTCATGACGGCACGGCAAGAGGAAGTGCTGGCTCACTTCGAGCTGAAACGAGGCGAAGTGTGAAACCGTTTTGGTGGGCGATGGAAGGTGTGATTCACGCGATTCGCACAGAACGCAATATGCGTGTCCATGTCATCGCGGCGTGTTTGGTGACGGTGTTCGCCTTCTGGCTCGAAACGTCGACGATGGAAAACTTGATCTTATTCGGGTGGGTCGTTGCCGTCTTCACGCTTGAACTGGTCAATACGGCGATTGAACGTACCGTCGATTTGGTGACGACTGAGATCAAACCGTTAGCGAAGCGAGCGAAGGATGTCGCGGCAGGTGCCGTGTTGGTGGCATCGATTGGAGCGGCAGTCACGGCAAGCGTGATCTTCGTCCCTCATCTCATCGCGGTATGGAACATGCTATAATAGGGGTTCTGAAATTTAGAAAGCAGGTGCATTATGTATCAGGAAGATTTTAAATCAGGTTTTGTATCGATTATCGGGCGTCCGAACGTCGGGAAATCAACATTTTTAAACCGGGTCATCGGGCAGAAAATTGCCATCATGTCAGACAAACCGCAAACGACTCGAAATAAAGTACAAGGTGTCTACACGGCAGATGATTCCCAAATCATCTTCATTGATACACCAGGGATTCATAAACCGAAGCATCGTCTTGGTGACTTCATGATGAAAGTGGCGACGAACGCGCTTCGTGAAGTCGACGCCATTCTGTTCATGGTCAACGTGACAGAGCCGCGTGGTGCGGGAGATGACTTCATTATCGAGAAACTCAAAGGACTGGATACACCCATCATCCTCGTCATGAACAAAATTGACTTGATTCATCCGGACGAGCTACCGAAAGTCATCGAGCAGTATACGAACGAGCTCGACTTTGCGGCGTATGTCCCAATCTCGGCTTTACAAGGAAACAACGTCGAGCCACTCCTTGGCGAAATTAAAAAGCTGTTGCCGGAAGGTCCGATGTACTATCCGGCAGACCAGGTGACCGACCACCCGGAACGGTTCATCATCTCGGAATTGATTCGCGAGAAAGTACTCCACAAAACACGTGATGAAGTCCCACACTCGATCGCCGTCGCCATCGAGTCAATCAAGAAACGTGAAAACTCGGAAATGATTGACGTCGAGGCCGTCATCATGGTCGAGCGTGACTCGCAAAAAGGAATCGTCATCGGTAAGAAAGGCGCAATGCTCCGTGAAATCGGAACGGAGGCCCGTCAAGACATCGAAGCGCTTCTCGGTACGAAAGTGTACTTGAATTTATGGGTGAAAGTTCAGAAAGACTGGCGAAACAAGATGGGCCAACTTCGCGATCTTGGCTTCCGTGACGACGAGTACTAAGCCATGCTTCAAAAAGTCACGGGAATCGTCATTCGTACTGTCAATTACGGGGAATCGAATAAGGTCGTGACGTTGTTTACAGAAGAGCTTGGGAAAGTAGCCGTCATGGCACGGGGTGCGAAGAAACCCGGCAGTCGCTTCCATGCCTCGAGCCAACCGTTCGTCGACGGGGTCTATATATTCCCCTCGAGCCGAGGACTCGCGCAATTGAAGTCATCCGACGTCATTACGTCTTATCCGGAAATCCGCAAAGATGTGGAACGGATGGCTTATGCGATGTATTGGCTCGAACTCGTCGACCGCGCTGTCGAGGATCGTGTCCCGAATCGTCCATTGTTCCGGATTTTAAGTGACGCGCTGCAAGCGCTGAATGCCGGGATGGACGCGGACATCATCACACATCACTTCGAGTTACGGATTTTACATCTCCTTGGGGTAGCGCCGGTATTGACCGGATGTGTTCGGTGCAATGATGTGAGTGACCCGATGTATTTCTCTGTCTCTTCAGGCGGGTTCCTTTGTGCACGTCACCAGGAAGAAGGGTCGCTCCGCCTCAGTGAACGGTTGGCAAAATTGCTCTACCTCATGAGCCGGCATGAACTTGCTGAATTCCGCACCGTGCCGCTCACGAAAGAATCCCGTCTCCTGCTTCGTCAGTTGTTCGATGCCTATATGGAATCGTATAGCGGGCTCCGGTTGAAAACGAAACGTGTACTCGATCAAATGATTCGTCTTGATTTGAACGAGGATTGACTTTTCCCGCCGGATTCGATACCATAATTTACGATTAGACAAATGATATAGCGTGCGCAATGAAGGAAATGAGTAACTTTCCAAAACATGAAAGTAGCGAGTTCGGGGTGGTGAGAGCCGGACGTCATGTGGAAAGTGAATGGCGATTCCAGAGCGCCCACAACTCAAAGAGTGGCCTCGTATTGAGGCAAGTAGGGTGGAACCGCGGGTAAATCCCGTCCCTATGTGCATGGCACATAGGGGCGTTTTTTGTCGTTTCAATACTATTGGAGGTGTCATATATGAAGCACATGACTGTGCAAGAAATCATTCTCACGTTACAAAACTTCTGGGCGTCGAAAGGCTGCTTGACGATGCAAGCGTACGACGTAGAAAAAGGGGCCGGGACGATGAACCCGATGACGTTTTTACGCAGCCTCGGACCGGAACCGTGGAACGTCTGTTACACAGAGCCGTCACGTCGTCCGGCTGACGGTCGTTACGGGGAAAACCCGAACCGTTTGTATCAACACCACCAGTTCCAAGTCATCATGAAACCTTCTCCGAACAACATTCAAGAGTTGTATTTGGAGAGCTTGGAGCTCATCGGGATCAATCCGCTCGAGCATGACATCCGTTTCGTCGAAGACAACTGGGAGAACCCGACGTTCGGGGCAGCTGGCCTCGGTTGGGAAGTTTGGTTGAACGGGATGGAAATTACCCAGTTCACATACTTCCAGCAAGTCGGCGGGATTGAGTGTGACCCGATCGCCGTTGAAATCACGTACGGTTTGGAACGTCTCGCTTCATACATTCAGGAAGTGGAGAGTGTGTTCGACCTCGTTTGGACGGACGGCTTCAAATACGGTGACATCTTCTATCAGCCTGAATTCGAGCATTCAAAATACACGTTTGAGTTATCAGACGTCGACATGTTGTTCACGCTGTTTGACACGTATGAAAAAGAAGCGAAACGTGCGCTTGAGGAAAACCTCGTCTTCCCGGCATATGATTATATTTTGAAATGCTCACACACATTCAACTTGCTTGATGCGAAAGGTGCCATTTCGGTAACGGAACGTACAGGATTCATTCAACGTGTCCGCAACATGTCCCGTGCGTGTGCAGCGAAATTTATTGAAGAACGGGAACGTCTCGGCTTCCCACTTTTGAAACAAGAGAAAGCAGGTGACTTGGATGCGTGATCTTCTTTTAGAAATCGGATTGGAAGAGCTTCCGGCTCAATACGTGCTCCGCTCAGAAAAACAACTGGCTGAACGTGTCAGCACATTCTTAACAGACGCTCGTATCGAATTCGGTGCGATCGACGTCTATTCGACACCACGGCGTCTCGCGGTCATCGTGCGCGACGTGGAAGAGAAGCAACAGGATTTGACAGAGACACTTCGTGGACCAGCGAAAAAGATTGCCCAGGATGCTGAGGGCAACTGGTCGAAAGCGGCTCAAGGATTTGCACGTGGTCGTGGTCTGACGGTCGATGACCTCTATTTCGCAGAAGAAAAAGGAGTCGAGTATGTCTTTGCAGAGCGTCACGAAGCAGGACAAGCGACGGTCTCTCTTCTTGCAGGGCTTGAAGAAGTCGTCCGTGGATTAACCTTCCCGAAAAACATGAAGTGGGGCACGAGCAGTCTCCGCTACATGCGTCCGATTCGCTGGCTCATCGCGTTGTTCGGCGAGGAGATCATCGACTTTTCGATTGAGGGCGTTCAGACGGGCAATGTGACACGTGGTCACCGTTTCCTTAGTAAAGGAGACGTGCGCGTCTCGACACCTGCTGATTATGAGCAAGCGCTTGAATCGGCGTTTGTCATTGCGTCTTACGAAAAACGAAAAGCTGAGATTGAGCGTCAAATCGGTGAATTGGCAAATGAGCAAGGCTGGACTGTCCCGCTTGATGACGCGTTACTCGAAGAAGTCACGAACCTCGTCGAGTGGCCGACCGCCCTATTCGGTGAATTCGAAGAGACGTATCTCGATTTGCCGGAAGAAGTACTCATCACGACGATGAAAGAACATCAACGTTACTTCCCGGTATACGTCGGTGACACGCTGAAGCATTACTTCGTGACGGTCCGTAACGGAAATGCCGATCACCTCGCGAACGTCGCGAAAGGGAACGAGAAAGTCATTCGCGCCCGCCTTGCGGATGCGGTCTTCTTCTATGAAGAAGATAAGAAGACGAAAATCGACGATCAGCTCGCCCGTCTCGACCGGATCGTCTTCCATGAAAAATTGGGTACGACCGGAGCGAAAGCCCGTCGTGTCACGGATATCGCGCGTGCACTTGCGCCGCTCTTCAACGCTGAGTTGGAAAAAGTGGAACGGGCCGGGGCGATTCATAAGTTCGACCTTGTCAGTCAGATGGTCTATGAGTTCACAGAGCTCCAAGGGATCATGGGAGAAAAATATGCCCTGCAGCAAGGGGAAGACAAAGAAGTGGCGGCTGCCATCCGTGAGCATTACATGCCACGTTTCGCGGGGGATGCGTCTCCTGCGACACCAACGGGCGCTGTACTCGCGTTGGCGGATAAGCTCGATTCAATCGCTGCTTTCTTCGGAATCGGGTTGATTCCAAGCGGTTCTCAAGATCCGTTCGCTCTCCGTCGCCAAGCGCAAGGTGTCGTGCAAATTCTCGGAGATTGGAAAGTAGACCTCACAATCGACAAATTACTTTCACAAATTGTCGAATTACAACTTCAGGCAGGACTTTATGAAGCCGATAAAGAACAAGTCAAGGCGCAGTTAGTCGATTTCTTCAAGCTTCGTCTCAAATATCGACTCCAGGAACAAGGCATTCGTTACGATGTGATCGATGCTGTCATGACGACAGCGTTGACGGTCGACCGTTTAGATGCACGTGCTCAGGCGGTTCAACAGTTTGTGTCGACTGATGCGAAACCGTTGATCGAACAATTGTCCCGTGTCGTGAACATCTCGAAAAAAGGCGAAGCCGGAGAAGTAGATCCGACGTTGTTTGAGAACGATGAAGAAGCTGCATTGCATGAGGCGATTGAACGCATTGTCCCTGAGACGACACAAGCCGTTGAATCAGGAAACTATGAGCGGGCAATTGAGTCACTTCGTGCACTTGAAGCACCAATCGTGGCCTATTTTGATCACACGATGGTCATGAGTGATGACGAAGCGGTCCGCCGTAACCGTCTGCACGAAATGAGCCGATTGGCTACGACGATTGAGAGCGTCGCGAACTTCAACGCGCTCGTGCTCTGAACAAACTAGAGGGGGTTGGCTATGCAACTGAATGAACGCCAACAAAAAATCGTTGAGATTGTAAAGGACAACGGACCGATCACGGGTGAACAAATCGCACAAGAGTTGTCGCTCACCCGTGCCACGCTCCGTCCGGACCTTGCGATCTTGACGATGACGGGAATACTCGAAGCCCGGCCACGCGTCGGCTACACGTACGTCGGGAAACGAAACTCCACGCTGTTACGTGAAAAATTAGATTCATTGACGGTCGGCGACTTCATGTCTTCTGCAAAAGTCGTACGGGATGAGATGACGGTCTATGATGCGGTCGTCACCTTGTTTTTAGAGGATGTGGGCTCGTTGTTTGTCGTCGGGAAAGACGGTGAACTGGTCGGCGTGCTATCTCGAAAAGACTTGCTCCGTGCCGCGATCGGGAATCAGGACTTAGATCAGTTGCCGGTAAATGTCATCATGACGCGCATGCCGAACATTACTGTCGTTGAGAAAGACGAGACGTTGATTCGTGCCGGCATGAAACTCATCGAGAAGCAAATCGATGCGATGCCGGTCGTCGAAGAGAAGGACGGAAAGCTGATTGTACTCGGTCGGATGACAAAGACCAATATGACGAAAGTGCTCATCGCACTAGCGAACGATGAATCACTCTGAGGAGGAAATCGCTTTGACAACAAAACAACTCGTGTTTGTCGTGAGTGACTCAGTCGGTGAGACGTGTGAGCTCGTCGTACGAGCGGCAAGTATCCAGTTTCATGAAAATGCGATCGAAACACTCCGTATTCCCTTCGTGGAAGATGAGCACACGATTGTCGATATCGTGACACAGGCGAAAGCACAACAGGCAATCATCGCGTTCACACTCGTCAACGAACATCATCGCGACTTATTGATTCGCCTCGGTCAAGAACATGAGGTGAAAACGGTCGATTTGCTAGGAGATTTACTCGATGCCTTATCCGGGCATTTGAAAGAACCGCCTCGTGAGAAACCGGGACTCATCTATCGATTAGATGATGATTATTTCCGGAAAATCGAAGCGATGGAGTTCGCGGTGAAATATGATGATGGACGAGACCCACGCGGTTTGAAAAAAGCGGATATCGTGTTGGTCGGCGTGTCTCGAACGTCGAAGACGCCACTTTCACAGTATTTGGCATTGAAACGATTCAAAGTGGCAAACGTCCCGCTCGTCCCGGAGTCACGTCCACCTGAAGAATTGTTCGACCTGCCTGCCGAACGTTGCGTCGGTCTGATCATCTCACCTGAAAAGTTGATTTCGATTCGGATGGAACGGTTAAAATCGCTCGGGTTAAAACCCGAAGCCGATTACGCTCAACTCGAACGAATCAATCGGGAGTTGGAGTATGCCCGGGGTATATACGAGCGCATCGGCTGTGAAGTCATCGATGTGACGAACAAGGCAGTCGAGGAGACGGCGGGTATTATTTTACGTCGTCTTGAGCAGTCACGTGACGATTGACTGAACGGAAGTGTTTGATTAGTAATCGACTCTGTCAAAAGGTATAATAGAGTATTGACAGTACAGTGAAACGGAACGTGTTGAGCGTTCCGTTTCGTTGCGAGATTGGAAACAGGGAGCGGTGAAGATGCCACGAATACCGGATGAGGTCATCGCAGAAGTGAAGCAAGCGACTGATATCGTAGAATTGATTAGCGAACGTGTCGAATTGAAGAAGCAAGGTCATCGTCTCGTCGGCTTATGTCCTTTCCACTCAGAAAGTACGCCATCTTTTTCCGTGTCACCTGAAAAAGGAATGTATCACTGTTTCGGTTGTGGGGCAGGAGGGAATGTGTTTACTTTCGTGATGGAAACGGAAGGCCTGTCGTTCCCCGAAACAGTTGAACGTCTTGCGACGCGGGCGAATATCTCGGTAGATGGTATTCAAGGTGAGGAAGAACTGACGAGGGAGCAAGTGTTTCGCAAACAAATGCGGGATGCGCATCGGCTTGTCGCGGACTTATATCACGAAGTCTTGATGAAGACGGAGACAGGTGAGGTCGGTCTTTCGTATTTACGTGACCGAGATCTTGATGATGCGACAATCGAGCAGTTCAAAATCGGATATGCCCCGGACCAGCGTCGGTTTACTGTCGAATTGCTGGAACGAAGAGGATTTGACCTGGAAATCATGGTCGAGGCTGGACTTATTTCTAAATCGAAAGCCGGTGAATATTTTGATCGGTTCGAAGGCCGTGTCGTCTTTCCGATTGCGGATCGAGACGGCACCATCGTAGGATTTAGTGGCCGCGCCATCGATGGAAGGCAGCCAAAGTACGTCAATACGGCCGAGACCCCACTTTTCAACAAGAGTGAGCTGTTATTCGGATTCTCTCAGGCTCGTGCGACGATGCGGAAGAAAAAACGGGTCCTTCTTGTAGAAGGGAACGTCGATGTGCTTCAAGTCGCGCAAGCCGGAACGAGAGAGGTCGTCGCCTCGCTCGGAACCGCTTTCTCTCCGCAACATGCCCGGGCGCTCTCCCGGATCGTGGATGAAGTGATTGTCTGTTATGATGGCGACCACGCGGGACAAGAAGCCACGTTGAAAGTCGTACGTATGCTCGAGTCATATCCGCTTGAAGTTCAAGTACTTCCGTTACCGGAAAAAACGGACCCGGACGATTATATTCGATCACATGGAGCAGAGCATTGGCAACAGTTTGTCGATTCAGAACAACTGTCGGTGCTTGATTTCATGAACCGGACACTTCGCCGCGGAAAAAACTTGAACCGAGAAGGAGAACGGATTCGATTTATTGAATCTATGCTTGAGGAGATTGGCAAAACGAATCACACGATTCGTCGAGACTTATATTTGAAAAAACTTTCGGATGAGTTTGAGATCCCGCTTGAGACCCTCAAGACGCGTCTACCTCGTCCGACGTCAAGCGAATCAATCCCTTCTCCAGTCGAGCCGACTGAACCTGTGCGGAAACGCGCCAGTAAATCAGGAGAGCCGCGATGGATGAAGGCTGAAAAATTATTGCTTCGGGCCATGTTGAGTGGACCGGATCAAGTTCGATTTGTCCGGGACCGTCTTGGATTACGCTATCAAGACGAGGTACATCGGATGTTGGCCTCAGCCCTGTATGAAATTGTCTCCGAAACAATGAATCTCGAAGAATTTGAGCAGGTCGTGCCCCCATTCATGGAGCGGTATTGTGACCAGCAGCCAAATTATGCGAACCGCTATGCGGAGATTCGCCTCATGTCCGGACCGGAGGAATGGTCTGAAGAGGTTTTAGATGAATACATTCGGGTCATAAACAGTTATGAGGAGAAACGTCAAATCGAGCGTGCAAAGAGGGAAATCGCTCAAGACGCCGAAAGTATTGTTGACCAGGCGTCCAAGCTACAGGAATTGATTGCCCGTAGTCGTCGTCTTCGCGAACGATGATCGTGGATGAAGTTTGGAAGGAGTTGAACTGCTAGATGGCAGAGAAGAAGAAAGAGGATTTATTTAACGCCATAGAAGAGCTCGAAAAATTAGGGAAGAAAAAAGGCGTTGTCTCGATGCAAGCGATTCAAGACCGCCTCAGTCACTTTGAGGTGGATTCTGACTTTATCGATAACTTCATTGAAGACCTAGAAGCGAAAGATATTCGCGTCACAGAAGATGCGGCGGATGCCGAAGAGACACCGACTAAAAAAGAGGACGAAGAAGTCGACTTGAACGACTTGTCTGTCCCACCGGGTATTAAAATTAACGACCCGGTCCGGATGTATTTGAAAGAAATCGGTCGTGTTGACCTTCTAAGTGCAAAAGACGAGACAGAGCTTGCCAAACGGATTGAACAAGGGGACGAGGAAGCGAAGAAACGTCTTGCGGAAGCGAACCTTCGTCTCGTCGTTTCGATTGCGAAACGCTACGTCGGTCGTGGCATGCTTTTCCTTGATTTGATTCAAGAAGGGAACATGGGACTTATTAAAGCAGTCGAGAAATTCGACTACATGAAAGGGTTCAAGTTCTCGACGTACGCGACATGGTGGATTCGCCAAGCCATCACACGTGCGATTGCCGACCAAGCCCGGACGATTCGGATTCCGGTACACATGGTCGAGACGATTAACAAGCTCATTCGTGTGCAGCGCCAATTGCTTCAAGATCTCGGTCGCGAACCTTCTCCAGAAGAGATTGCAAAAGAGATGGAATTGACTCCGGAGAAAGTACGCGAGATCTTGAAGATCGCGCAAGAACCGGTATCACTTGAAACACCGATTGGTGAAGAAGATGATTCACATCTCGGCGACTTCATCGAAGACCAGGATGCGATGGCACCTCAGGACGCGGCAGCGTATGAGTTGTTGAAAGAACAGCTTGAAGATGTGCTCGACACGTTGACGGACCGCGAAGAAAATGTCCTTCGCCTTCGTTTCGGATTGGATGATGGACGTACACGGACACTTGAAGAAGTAGGGAAAGTCTTCGGTGTCACACGTGAACGGATTCGTCAAATCGAAGCGAAAGCGCTTCGTAAATTGCGCCACCCGAGCCGTTCAAAACGCTTGAAAGACTTCCTCGACTAATTTCATATTTGTATAAAGTGTGAAGTTTTAGAAGAAAGGGAGGAAAATGAGTGATTTTCCTTCCTTCTTTTTTATTTTTTGAGTAAAATAGTGTTGGATAGAAATTTGGAATGAACATGAGGGGGAACTACAATGCGTAATCCATTGTTACCGTTTGCGGCTATCGCAATCGTCGCAATTATTGCCATGGTATCATTATCGTACTACGGGGTGAATCAAGCGCAGCAAGCGGCTGCCGGTCCGGATGTTACTGAAATGAACCCAGAAGAATTGTACGCGGCGAAAGGCTGCACAGGCTGTCACGGCGGAAACCTTGAAGGAGGCGTCGGTCCAGCACTTACGGGTGTAGGCGAGCGTCTTTCTGCTGAGGAAATCCAAAACATTATCGTTAACGGACGTGGACAAATGCCAGCAGGTCTCGCATCGGCTGAAGAAGCAGAAGTACTTGCAAACTGGTTGATTGAACAATGATTGACAACGCGCTCCTCGACGGGGTGCGTTTTTTGTTGTCGAAAAATCGATATTTCGATACGCTTAGAAAGAAGTAGATTAAAGGAGTTGTCTTGAATGCAAGAACGGATCATGTTAGACAAACGATTGAAACAAGTCGTTGACTATATCCCGAAAGGAAGCATCCTCGCAGATATTGGATCGGATCATGCCTATGTCCCTTGCTACGCGGTTCAACAGGGACTGATTGCCCGTGGGATTGCGGGCGAAGTGAACGTCGGGCCGATGGAAGCAGCTCAGGCACAAGTTGATTTGATTGGAGCACGCGACGTCATTGATGTACGGCTCGGGGACGGATTGGCTGTATTGAAAAAGGATGAAGCGACGTGCATCTCGATTTGTGGAATGGGCGGGAGTCTCATTCGCTCGATTTTAGAGAGCGGGAAAGACAAGCTCGGTGCGGTCGAGCGCCTTGTGCTCCAACCGAATGTAGACGGTCAGTATGTGCGGGAATGGTTGCTCGAAAACGGGTATCGGCTTGTCGAGGAGTCGATTGTCAAAGAGAACGATAAGGTATACGAGATTCTAGTCGGAGAGAAAGGAGAGGAAGACGTCTATAGCGCGGATGAAAATGAACGGAATTGGCAACTATTATTCGGTCCGTTTCTTCTTCAATCGCGACCGGAGCCATTCAAATTAAAATGGTCACGTGAAGCGGCGAAGCTAGATTACGTTTTAGGACAGATGGCAGAAGGTGTTCAATCCGAGGCACTCGTTCGTAAACAAACGGAATTCAAACGATACCGCGACAAAATGAGAGAGGTGAGCCAATAATGGCGAACGGAAATCAAATTATCCAGTTGTTTGAGGAGTTTGCGCCGAAACATCTAGCCGTAGAAGGCGATAAAATCGGCTTACAGATCGGGACGTTGAATAAAGAGGTCCGTCGGGTCATGGTCACACTCGATGTGTTAGAGTCAGTCGTCGATGAAGCGATTGCGCGTGAAGTCGATTTGATCATCGCCCATCATCCACCCATTTTTAGTCCGCTCGGGCAAGTGAACGACCGGTCGGCTGCAGGGAGAATCACAATGAAGTGCATTCGTCACGATATCTCGGTATATGTGGCCCATACGAACCTCGACGTCTGTAAAGGTGGCGTTAATGATTGGATGAGTGAAGCGCTCGGTCTCGAGGGAACGGAAGTGCTTGTTCCGACCTATGAAGAACCGGTCTATAAACTATCTGTTTTTGTTCCGACCACGCATCAGGAAGTTGTTTCTGAAGCACTCGGCAAAGCGGGCGCAGGACATCTTGGTGATTATGCGGATTGTCAGTTCAGTGTCACCGGGACGGGTCAATTCACCCCGCTCGATGGAACGAGCCCGTTTATCGGTCGACCGCATGAAACCGAGCGGGTAGAGGAAGTGAAGATCGAGACGATCGTTCGGGAAAGCCAGAAAAAACGGGTGTTACGAGCCATGCATGAGGCGCACCCCTATGAAGAAGTCGCATATGACCTCATCCGTGATGAAATCGAAGGACAGGTACTCGGACTTGGCCGGATTGGTCGTCTCTCGTCTCCGATGTCACTTGAAGCGTTTGCCCTCCATGTGAAAAAGAGCTTCGGTGTGGAAGGTGTTCGCGTCGTCGGGGAGCTGGACCGTCGAATCGAAAAAGTCGCCGTCCTCGGTGGGGACGGAAACAAATATGTATCAAAGGCTGCCTTCAAAGGAGCCGACGCCTATGTGACCGGCGACCTATATTTCCATGTGGCACACGATGCGATGGCTCTCGGAATGGCCGTCGTCGACCCGGGACATCACGTCGAAAGTGTGATGAAGCAAGGCGTTGTAGATGTACTGGCAGAGAAATTCGAGAAAGCGAAGATTGATGTAGACTTGATTGTCTCTGAAGCCAATACCAACCCATTCCAATTTCGTTGAAAAATCCCCCGTCCTTACAAAGGGCGGGGGATCACTTTATTTACGAAGAGCTTTCACTTTTGGCAAGATACTCCGCAATTCAAGGAATGGTGTTTTATCATGTGTGCTCAAGTCGTCCGGATCATATTGAGACAAGAAGTCGATGACTTTTTTGGTGATCGGAGTCGGTGTTGACGCACCGGACGTGACGGCGACGGTTTCAACCCCTTCGAGCCAACTAAGGTCGAGTTCACTCAAATCCCCGATTCGATACGCGTTCGTACCGGCGATCTCTTTTGAGACTTGGGCGAGACGGTTTGAGTTATTGGATTTCGGGTCACCGACGACGATGAGCAAGTCACAATCGCCTGCCTGTTCAGCGACAGCTTCTTGACGAACCTGCGTCGCGTTGCAGATTTCATTATGGACCTCGACATGCGGATAACGGGCTTGGATCTGTTCGATTAAAGCCGAGACGTCCCATTGACTCATAGTCGTCTGGTTCGTCACCAAGATGTTCGTGTCGATAAGGTGCGCCGGAAGTTGTTCGATCTCATGCTCATATTGGATGAGGTGTACTTTTCCAGGAGCGACGCCTATGGCACCTTCCGGTTCAGGGTGTCCATGTTTTCCGATATAGATGACCTCGTAACCGTTTGAAGTTTTTTCACGAATCAAGTCATGCGTGACGAGAACGTCAGGACACGAAGCATCGACAATCGTTAATCCTTTTTCGATGGCACGTTTACGTACGAGAGGGGAGATACCGTGTGCAGTGAAGACGACGGTCCCTTCGTTGATTGTTTCGAGGGCCTGCATCCGGTCCTCTCCGTCGACGGTTTTGACGCCGAGGTCTTCGAACGCCTGAGTGACATGACGGTTATGGACAATCATTCCGAGTATATGAATTGGTCGTGGCAAATCCGGGTTGGCCACAGCCTCATTTGCGAGTTTCATGGCATCGACGACACCATAGCAATATCCGCGTGGACTAATTTTTTTAACTTTCATAAGAGGGCGAGAGCTCCTTTCGCAGTGCTTTCATAGATAATAGTTTAACATTGTTTCGAAATTACGAAAAGAATAGCGTGTATTCATGCTATAATTTTTAAGTTAGAGAGGAGGGGCGCCGTGAATCGCTATAAAAAGTTTTTAGAATTGAAAAAATCATACTTTTTCCAAATCACCTTTATTATCATTATTATCTTGGCGCTTGTCATTTCTTCTCTCGCTTTCTCTGCCGACCGTGTCACGGTGTCTCGAGCAGAGGAGCTGGCAAAAGAACAGTTTGATTACGCAATCGATGACAGTATCGAAAACCTTGAATCGCGTCTCGGGAAACTATACGAAGATTTAGTTTACCTTGGGGCATACGTTGGGAACGAGCCATGGATTGAAGAACGAATCCGTACCGGTTATTTGAATCAACGGACGAGCTTCACATCTATTTTCTATTACGATGTCAAAGGCGACACCTTTAAATGGTATTCAGAACGTCAAGTCTCACCTTCAACGATCAAGCGGGACCCTAAATTTACAGACGTCCTGACAGCGAGCGGGAAAGAATTGTTTATGAGTGACCCGATCATGATTTCTGGTGATGTCGGGACATTTTTATACGTCCCGGTCATGGAAGAAAATCGCCCGGTCGGAATTTTCGGCGGCAGCATCAGTGTACTCAACTCCGATTTGTACCGTCGCTCTCTTGAGTCGGCAAATGATGACATGATTTTGTATTTGCTCGATGAACGGGGTGAGGTATTGGCCACGTCGTTCAACCTCGTCACGGATGCGGAACGCCGTGTCTCACGTCAAATGATTGACGAGGTGCTCCGATTGAACAACCGGACCATTTTGAGTACGGAAGAAGACGCCATCATGTATGAGCCGGATGCCCGGGTCAACGGGTGGAGTATGCTGGCTAAACATAATAATGAGTCGGTATATGAGACCGTCTATGACACGCGATGGCAATATTTGATGATTGCGCTCGTGACGTTTTTCCTGAGCATCCTTGTCGGACTTTTATTGTCCCGCACCTTGACGAGTCCACTCGTCGAACTGGTCAATCATATTAAACGCCAGCAGTCTCTCGGTACGATTTCGTTAGAACGGACCGGTTCAAAGGAAGTAGAGACACTGCTCGATACGTATAACGATTATGCCCAACGGATGGAGACGTCGAGACGGGAACAGCTCAGTCAACAACAATTGTTGTTGCAACAAGAAAAGTTGGCATCACTCGGACAATTGGCTGCCGGCATCGCCCATGAGATCCGAAATCCGCTCACGCCTGTACAAATTACATTGCAAATGGTGAAGGAAGGGCATAGTAGCAAAGAAATGCTCGATGTGGCGTTGAAGGAACTGGATCGTGCCAACCACTTGATTTCGACGATGCTAACACTCGCCAAGCCGGACCATACGGGACGAGACGAAGAATGGATCGATATGAAAGAATTTTCGAAACGTCTTGAGTTTTTATTGGATGCAGAATGTTATAAGCGATTGACGAAATGGGAACTGCTCGTGCCGAACGAAATGCCGGCATTCTATTGTTCACATGACATGTTGGTACAGATCATCTATAACTTGTTTAAAAATGCCGTCGAAGCGGTAGAAGCTAAAGGGGCAGACGGCGTTGTGTCCGTCACGGTCCTCTTCACAGAGCAGGAATACCGTTTCTTGATCGAGGATAATGGAATCGGGATGACAGAAGCACAAGTGAATGCTGTCGGATCGGCCTTCTACACGACAAAAGAAAATGGAAACGGGTTAGGTCTGTATATGATTCGTGAATATTTGAAAGGTGTACAAGGCTCCATGGAGATCGAGAGTGTCGAAGGCGAAGGAACGGTCATGATGATTAAGATTCCAAGGAGACACCCATCATGAAACGATTACGCCATTACTGGCTCTGGCTCCCCATCGTCTGGGCGATGATCATTTTGCTGATCACATCGATCCAATTGCCGGAGCAAAAAACGACAGAAAAAGAAGTCGCATTCGTATTTGTCAGCGATAAACACGAGCACGCCAATAAACTGCTCGAAGCGTTCGTCAGGACAGCCAATCAAAAAGGATTTACCCCGATCCCGACGACAAGTGAAGATTCACGTGTTCTTGAGAAAGAGAAGCTGGACTCGCTGATTGACCGCGGGGTCGAGGCCATCTTTTTGACGACGTTAGACGACACATTTATTCAACCTTCGCTTGAACGCGCGGAACGGGAGGGCATTCCCGTCATCGCAATCGACCGGATGATTGACCATTCGGGCGTCCTCACATCGGTCGTCTCAGACAACATCGACATCGGTCGGATGGCCGCTGAACAGATTGCGGCGAAATATAGTAATCTCAATCGTCCGATTCGTGTCGTCGAAGTGAGAGGGACGGCCAAGGTGAGGTCGACCATCGACCGGGGCCTTGGGATTCGGGAGTATGAAAAGCAACACCCTTCAGAATTTAAAATTATTGCTTCGTTGACCGGAAACTATGATACGTTCCAGGCTGAAATTGAAATGTCGCGCTGGTTAGAGGAGGACATTCCGTTTGATGCCGTGTTCTCTCATAATGATGACAACACATTCGGTGTCGTCCGGGCGCTCGACACGTATGGTTATACAGATAAAACCATCGTTTCGGTCGATGGGGTATCGGATATTTATCCGCTCATCCATAACGGCAAGGTCAATGCGACCGTCGTCCAGTCACCGAACGAGATGATGGAAGTCGGTTTTCAGGCACTCGAACAGTATTTGAACGGGAAAAAAATCGCCAAACACTACTATTCATCGAGCTATTTATATGAAGGCGTTGCAAAAGATTAATTGACAAATGATTTGATTCCGCTATGCTAGGAAAAGTGGAAAGAAACAGGAGGTGTATCGATTGAACAGCTTCCAACAGTTCAAATTGCTACCGTTTATCGTCGATGCGTTGACAGAAAAACGCATCACCAAACCGACTGACATTCAAGCGCGGATTATTCCAGCTGCTTTGAACGGTCGTGATATTATTGGAAAATCACAAACAGGGACAGGGAAAACGCTCGCGTTCTTGTTGCCTATTTTAGAAGCCATCAATCCAGAAGAACAGTCTGTCCAAGCGATCGTTGTCGCACCGACACGAGAATTGGCTTGGCAAATTCACGAGGAGTTAAAATCCCTTCTCGTCAAAAATCCAGACTACATCAAATCCAGCCTCATCGTAGGTGGGACCGACCGTGAACGTCAAATCGACAAGATGAAAAACCCACCACAACTCATCATCGGGACACCAGGTCGTATCTTGGATTTGATGAAAGCACAGGCACTCTTCCCGCACAAAGTGACTCATTTTGTTGTGGATGAGGCCGATCAAATGCTCGACATGGGATTCTTACCAGAAGTCGACCGTATCGCACAGGCGTTACCGGAAAAACTTCAGACGATGGTTTACTCTGCGACCATTCCAGAGAAATTAGAGCCGTTCTTGAAGAAATACTTGCATGACCCACGTTTCGCGGAAGCAAGTCCGGAACACCGTGTTGCACCGAAAATTGAACATCATGTCATTCCGGTACGACACCGCGACCGCAATGCCTTGACCGTCGAACTCGCGAAAGCCATCAATCCGTTCGTCTGTCTCGTCTTCACCAACACGAAACAAGAAGCGGATGAATTAGAGACATCGTTCCGTGAAGCGGGCTTGAACGTCGGTACCCTTCATGGAGATATGCAGGCACGTCGCCGCAAACAAGCAATCAAAGATATTAATGACGCGAAGTACCAATACGTCATCGCAACGGATTTGGCCGCACGTGGAATCGATATCTCAGGAGTATCTCACGTCATCAACCATGGCATCCCGAAAGACCTCGATTTCTATACGCACCGTGTCGGTCGTACTGGACGTGCAGGGGCTTCAGGTGAGGCGTACACATTGTATGAGGACCATGAGAATGGACCGATCAACCGTCTCGAAGAGCGTGGATTCGAATTCAAACATGTTGACTTGCGCAACGGTTCAATCCAACCGATCAAAACGCGTCGCCGCCGTCAGACGGACCGGAAAATGAAAGTCTCGCATACGGCTCACAGCCGGATGGCCGGTGAGATCAAGAAGGCGAAGAAAAAAGTGAAGCCTGGTTATAAGAAGAAGTTCAAGTATAAATTGAAAGAAACGGCTTCGCGTGAGCATATGCAACAGCAACGCTCGGATCGTCGCGCGGCACGTAAGAAAAACAAGCGGTAATCAGTTGAAGAATCGACTTCTTGGAGTCGGTTCTTCTTTTTGTGTACACTAAGAATAGAAGAGAAGGAAGGGAAGATGAAGATGTTGAAAATTGGTTCACACGTTTCTGTATCTGGGAAGAAAATGTTACTCGCCGGGAGTGAAGAGGCCGTTTCATATGGCGCAAACACGATGATGGTCTATACGGGGGCGCCTCAAAACACGCGTCGCAAACCAATCGAAGAGTTGAACATTGAAGCGGCGCTTGCCCACATGTCGGCGCACGATATTGATGAAATCGTTGTCCATGCCCCATACATTATCAACCTCGGAAACACGACTAAACCCGAGACGTTTGAATTGGCCGTTTCCTTTTTGGCTGCGGAATTAAAACGGGCGGAAGCATTGCAGGTTGCACGTCACGTCGTCTTGCATCCAGGTGCCCATGTCGGTGCAGGGGAAGAAATCGGTCTCGCCCGGATCATCGAAGGATTGAATGAAGTGTTGACGGGCCAGGAAAATGTGAAAATCGCACTTGAGACGATGGCTGGAAAAGGCAGTGAGCTCGGAAAAACGTTTGAGGAACTGGCGACGATTATTGAAGGTGTCACGCATAACGATCGTCTCTCGGTTTGTTTTGATACATGTCACGTCCATGATGCAGGGTATGACCTTGTCGGCGACCTTGATGGGGTCATCGAACAGTTCGACCGCATCGTCGGATTGGATCGTCTCGGCGTGATTCACGTAAACGATTCAAAAAACGTGAGAGGTGCGAAGAAAGACCGTCATGAAAACATCGGCTACGGAGAAATCGGTTTTGAGACGCTGAATCGAGTGATCCATCACGAGGCGTTCAGCCACTTGCCGAAGATTTTGGAGACACCGTATATCCCGATCAACGAGAAAACGAAAGTCGCACCGTACAAGCAGGAAATCGAGATGTTCCGGGCTGGAACGTTCGATGCCGAGTGGCGTGAACGTTTTACCTTGGCACACCAATAACCGATCATGCTGTTAACCATCGATCCATTAGAATATGATGTCTGGACGGCGCTTCCGGCCTATTTCCTTGAACAGAGTCCGTTCTATGTGAAGGGAGTTGTGACGACCCCTACCGCTTTTATCGAAGTGAAAGGGAGGGGAATCGTCGCAGAGGCTGAGGTGTTGCTGGTTGAAACGGTGACACGTCCAGAGGATCCATACTGGCTTATCCCGGCGGATGATTCGGTCTCAACATACAGTCTGGTTGATTTGCTTCAGCTCGATTTTCATCATCCGTTGTTACGAAATAACCTGTTTGATTCGAACGACACCTATGAAGTGGTCCGTCAAAAGTGGAGTGAAGGATACCGTGTCCCTTCCACGAAATGGACGAGAGAGACGTATGAAGCCCATTTGTTTTTAGAAAGTCAAATGGCGGCCGCTCCGTCCACGACGACTTGTACACTTTGCCACACGGACCTTCAGAGTCAGTACGGGCCGCTCGCTCATCAGTTGCTCGAATATCATGTGACGGGTAGCGGAAGAGACGGGATTTGGGTTTGTCCAACATGTCATAAAGCGCAACACTATAAAGAATAACAAAAATAACGATGCCACGAGGCATCGTTATTTTTGTTAAAATGGCCAGTTCGCGATAACGAACTGATACACTTTCATACCGAGGAAGACCCCGAAGATCCCAACGACCCCTGGTAATACAGGTGGTGCTGGTAGTGGAAGTTTGAGTGCCGTAAAGATGGCTCCACAAATTAAACCGGCGAGTAATGATAATAAGACTTCTTGCATGTATAATTCCTCCGTCTCTATGAATGAAAACGCTTCAATATATTTAGGACCGAGTTCATTATACAATGTTCTTTACCATTTGAGAAGTCTAACATCAGTCATCTGTCATTTTCTCGTTCTCAGCTCTCAATCTGAGTACTTCACGCTCCGCCCAATTAGAGGGCTCACGCTCAAACACGCTCGGGATATTGTTCCATCGTCCACCCGTATATTGATGGATGACGATTTGAGAGTGGATTTCCTCTTGGTTACTGTCCCGTTTGACGTATACATATCGTCCGTCGGAGCGTTGTCTCCTTGCTTTCACATTATCGACAAGTTGAAGGGCGAGCATATCCTTAATGTACGTTTTATGACCGGTGTCGAGGATCGGGAACAAAATCTCGATCCGTTTTTTCATATTTCGAGTCATCCAGTCGGCAGACGAGCAGTAGAGGTCTTCTTTCCCGTTTTGATAAAAGTAAAAGATACGGGAATGTTCAAGATAGCGGTCGACAATCGAGATGACGCGGATGTTTTCGGACACGCCTTTGATTCCCGGTCGTAGACAACAAATCCCGCGAACAATCAAATCGATTTTGACGCCTGCCTGCGAGGCATCGTACAGTTTCGTAATAATATCCCGGTCGGTGACCGAATTCATTTTGGCGACGATCCGTCCGTTCCCGTATTTCTCATGCAGTTTGATCTCATCTGCGATTTTATCCAGGAAGAAGTCTTTCATATCGTCAGGCGAAGTCTCGAACTGGTGCCAGGATGGCCGCTCTCCGTAACCGGATAACCAGTTGAAGAAGTTCGTCGCATCCTCTGCCAGCTCTTCGTTTGTCGTCAATAATCCGATATCAGTGTAAAGCTTGGCGGTGGAATCGTTATAGTTGCCGGTTCCGAGATGTACGAAACGTTGAAGTACGCCGCCTTCAAGCACCCGGACGACGAGTGTGATTTTGGAGTGGGTTTTCAAATCTTTGTAGCCATAGATGACGTGGGCGCCTGCTTTTTCAAGTTGTTTCGCCCACTGGATATTTTTCTCCTCGTCAAACCGTGCCTTTAATTCAACGAGGACGGTCACTTGTTTTCCGCTTTCTGCCGCATCGGTGAGTGCTTTGATGATCGGTGAATCACCGGAAACACGATAAAGCGTCTGTTTGATCGCCAATACTTTCGGGTCTTTTGCCGCTTGGGCGATGAAGCGGACGATTGGATCAAACGAGTGGTATGGATGATGCAATAAGTAATCTTGTTTGAGGACACTCTCGAACAAGTCTTTTCCGGACTCGAGTCCTTCCGGAATGAACGGAATGAGCGTCTCATTAATCATGTCGTCGTATTCCATTCCGATTTGGCTGTAAATCCCGAACAGGAACGTCAAATCGATCGGGCCATCGACGATAAAGATATCACGGTCATGCAGGTCGAGGACGTCCTGTAGCATGAACAACAGTTCTTTTCTGAGCGAACGCTGCTGAACTTCGAGACGGATTGCGACGCCGTACCGGCGTTTTTTCAATTCTTTCTCGATTTGTTTCAAAACGTCACGGCTGCCTTCCTCGTGGAACGGCATATCTGCGTTCCTGGTGATACGAAACGGCATGGTCGACTCTACGACAAAACCTTTGAAGAGCGACTCGATAAATTGAATGATCAAGTCTTCGAGCAGAATCAAGTCGGTATGTTCTTCCTCGTCCGTCGGTAATTCCAAGTAACGGGGCAGGACAGACGGCACTTGAACGAGCGCCAGTCGTTTCTTGCCCTCATCTTTAGAGGCGATCTCGACGGCGATGTTCAAGGACTTGGACAGGAGCATCGGGAACGGTCGGTAGGCGTCGACTGCAATCGGCGTCAGGACCGGGAAGACGTGCGTGCGGAAATACTCTTTCACGAAATCGAGTTGTACTTTATTCAAGTGCTTTGGTCGTAGGAAACGGACATGTTCCGCCGCCAACTGCTTCGTGATTTTTTTGTAGGTTGTGTACTGCAAGTCGACGAGTTCTTGTGAGCGTGTCGAGATGGCTTTGATTTGTTGTTTCGGCGTCAGACCGGTCTTATCCTCCGGTCGGTTGAATCCGGCCAATACCTCATCTTTCAAGCCGCCGACTCGGACCATATAAAACTCATCCAAATTCGAACTGAAGATGGCGAGAAATTTTAACCGCTCCATTAACGGATTCCGGTCATCGATCGCCTCTTCTAAGACACGTGCATTAAAATCTAACCAGCTGAGCTCCCGGTTATTAAAATGGTCGGTCGTATAGTTCGTCATTCGTCCTCCTCCTCATCCACTTGAATGTCGATGGATTGGTCGATGGCTCGCTCTAAATGTTTTTTGTGACGAGTACTTCGTTGCAGTTCGAACCGTGCCGAGCCGTTAGTCTGAAGGGTGAACGTCAGTCCGTCTTTTGAGGACGTGATGTCGATGTCGGTGACGACCTGGCGTTCGGTCAGGTCGAGCGCATCAACGAGTTTCACGATGGCCCCTAACAGCTCCAGACTCTTGAGTAACTTTGAATCGAACCATTTCGGGAATGCTTCGATGTGTTGTTCGAGCAGGCGACGAGATTTAAACGAAGTGACGAGGGCAAGGGCGAGCCGGTCCTCGTTGTTCATTCCTTTGAAATCATTCGTCGTGATCAAATGGAAGGTATGGTCACTCTTGTTATTATGATCGATATATTCTCCGACATAAGCGAGCCGGCAGGCCCCTTCCAATAAACCAGGCTCGAACGGTTTTGGTTTAATGGCTTTTATTTCGATGAGTCCGGTATAAATCTCTCGGGCGAGATGGATCAGATGCTGGTGTCGTTCCTGGTCCACATCATATTGTTTCTCGAAATGACGAAAGCTCTCTTCTTTCACATCGGCGAAACGGACTTCATCGTGTGCGTGCAGATAATTCTCGTAAAACAGTCCTTCCCGGAGACCGTTGTTGCTCATCGTGAATTCGGGAACTTTTAAATACCGGGCAAGTTCGCCGATCGCGGTCACGGCAGGGGCGATGATGTCGACACGATCTTTTGAAAGTCCATCGAGTCGGCCGAGCTGTTTACTCGACATCCCGACGAGCTCATCGACCACTTCCTCGAGTTGATCGGCAGAAATCGTATATTGATGGATCCCCTCTAGCGGGAAGTTCGACATCGTCTGTTCAACCCGGACCAGGTTTCGGGCGGTTCCTCCGACACCGACGAGCGGGACGCCGTGTGGTTCGAGCCAATCAATCTCTTTAAAGGATTTCTTTAAGAAGGAAACTAAGTCTTTTCGTTCATCTTTCGACATCGTGTCGTCCTTCATGAAATCTTTCGTCAACGTGACGGCGCCGAACGGGAAACTATGATAAAAGACGAGTTCGCGGTTTTGGAAATAGGTGACTTCCATCGAGCCACCCCCGATGTCAACGGAATAACCGTCTTCGATATAGGTCGAATTGATGATGGCGGAATACCCGTAGTAGGCTTCTTCGTAGTCACTCAATAAACGAATGGAGATTCCTGTCTCCTGCTCGACTTTTTCTAGAATGGTGTCTGAGTTATTCGCATTCCGAATCGCGGCGGTCGCAACAGGGATTGTTTCGGTGACACCATGATAGTCGTTCAATTCTGAGAAATGTTGAAGCGTTTCGATTAAAGTGGAGATTCCTTGCTCGGTCAGTTCATTCGCATCGTCAATATGGCTCGAAAGACGAGCGACTTCCTTGACGTTCAGACGTTCAAAATATTGTCCGTCTTCATTTATTTCAAAAATTACGTTTCGAATCGAGTTGGACCCGATATCGATGACTGCTAGTTTCTTATCCACAGAACCATCTCCTCCTTATTAGTAGTGTATCCAACAATGGGTAGTCCGAAAACGATGAATCGTGGAATATTTATATTTTTAGTATGAACGAAAGAAGACCGACTTGATGCAAATCCTGATCTTCTGTATAATACAATCGCTAAGCAAGTAGAAATGATTACGATTTAGAAGATGAGAGAAGGGATGAGATGACAACTTCAGTCGTCAAGCTGGACCACGTGTCCTATTATTACGATGGCACGCCTGCATTAAAAGACGTGTCGATTGATATCCGCCAAGGCGATTTTGTAGCAATCGTCGGAGAAAATGGATCGGGGAAATCGACATTGATTCGTACCATTCTCGGATTATTGACGCCTCAGTCGGGGACCGTTGAATTGTTCGGTCGTCCGATTGCCCAATTTAAAGACAAGTCTCGTATCAGTTACGTTTCCCAAAAAGCGGCTTCTTTTAACTCGGGATTCCCGGTTACGGTGGAAGAGGTAGTAGCGATGGGACGATACGGTCGCCTCGGACTATTTAAACGATTAAAGATGGAAGATAAGGCTGCGATTCAAAATGCGCTTGAAACGGTCAATATGTGGCAATTCAGGCATCGGAAAATCGGGGACTTGTCAGGTGGGCAGCAACAACGGGTCTTCATCGCCCGCGCGATGGTCAACCAACCGGACTTATTGATTTTGGATGAGCCGACGGTCGGGGTAGACCAAAAGCACTTACGCGATTTTTATGAGGTTCTTCATATGCTTCGTGAGCATACGACGTGCACGTTTGTGCTCGTGACCCATGACTTGAACGTCGTGACCGATCTCGTGACCAAAGTCGTTCATTTAGACCGGGGACAGATGGCGTGTAACTGTGGCTTGAAGGAATACAGTGAGTTGGGACAGCTCGCCTCGATCAAGCCGTACCCGGTAAAAGTACTGGTGCATGAGGGCACGACATGATCGCAGAACTATGGACCTACAGTTTTTTGCGTTATGCGTTCATCGCGGCGGTCGTGATCGGATTCACGGCTCCCTTGATCGGTTCGTTCGTCGTCGTCCGGCGAATGAGCCTGATCGCGGATGCGTTGTCGCACGTGACGCTTGCCGGTATATCGTTTAGTTTATTTCTGGGACAATACCTTGCCTTCTTCATGGATTTAAATCCACTCTATATGGGAACGCTTATTTCTGTCCTGGCGGCTCTCGGGTTGAATTGGTTAAGAGGCAAATATGTCCACTTTCAAGAACTCTCGATTCCAATCATGATGTCTGCAGGAATGGGATTCAGTGCCATCTTTATTTCGTTGTCTCGTGGGTTCTCAGTTGATTTGTCGACCTTGTTATTTGGTTCCATCTCGGCAGTGAGTCAGTCGGACATCGTGCTAATCGTCAGTGTGGCTATCATTACGTTAACCGTCATCCTCACGTTCTACAAACAGCTGCTCTTTTTGTCGTTCGATGAGGAACAGGCCAAAGTATCAGGTCTTCCAAGCCGATGGCTACACGCGCTCTTCATGTTTGTCGTGGCGCTCGTCATCGCGGTCAGCATGCGGATCGTCGGGACGTTGCTCGTGTCGAGCCTGATCACGCTTCCGGTCGCGGCCGCGCTCCGTTTCACGTCGAGCTTTAAACAGACGATCCTTTGGGCAATCGTATTTGGAGAGCTGGCGACGATTGGCGGGCTCGTCTTGGCGTACGACCTCGATGTCGCGCCGGGCGGGGTGATTGTGCTCATTGCGGTCGCTATTTTAGCGACTGTCATGTTGCTTGAAAAAGTGATGTCTGTTCGGAAAAAGGAGGTACGTCATGAATGAAACGGAGCAATTGAATCGTCTGCGCTCCTCGTCCTTGAAAGTGACCCCGAAACGAATCGAAATGTATGCGTATCTAGCAGGGGAAGAACGCTATATTAGTGCCAAAGAAGTGCTCGACTATATGCGGGCGAAACATCCGACGATGAGTTTTGACACGGTATACCGCAACCTGAAATCTTTCGCTGAAGAAGGGTTGATTGAAGCGACGGAATTAAACGGTGAGAAATCATTTCGGGTGACGTGTAGTGCCACGCATCATCACCATCACTTGATTTGCCGCGGCTGTGGCAAGACGAAACTGCTCGATTTATGCCCGATGCGCTATGTTGAGACGGTCGACCCGGAATTTGAAGTGGTGGACCATAAATTTGAGATATACGGGTATTGTAAAGAATGTAAGCTTGAGGGATTGAATTGATTCAATCCCTTTTTTGTACATATAGAGAGGAGATGAGTCGATGATCTATACAGCGGAAGAAATCAAAACAATCGATCAAAATGCGATTCGTAACGGACTACCCGAGAATGTGTTGATGGAACGGGCTGCCTCAGCACTTGCCGGAAAACTCGACATCGAGGCGGATGCCACGATTCTCGTGGTTTGCGGACGGGGGAACAACGGGGGCGATGGTTGGGTCATCGCCCGGGAATTAACCCATCGCGGACATCGCGTTTACGTATGGGCACCTCTAGGAGAAGGGAAGTCGGAAGCGGCACAGACACACGCGGCGTATGCCCGGAAGTTTGTACAAGTGATCGATGAACCGTTCCGCTGTGATTATATCGTCGACGCTCTATTCGGAATCGGACTATCCGGTGCAGTGACCGGAAAAGGACGAGACATCATTTCGTGGATTCGTGACCAGGACGCAACGGTCATTTCGGTTGATGTGCCTTCCGGCATCCCGAGTGACGATGCGACACAATTTGACGGATTCGCTGTCCGGGCATCGCAAACATACTCGCTACACGGATATAAGCGGAGTGCATTTCTCAATAAAACGGCCCCTTACTTTGGAGAGCTTGAGCTGGTGGACATCGGATTAACGAATACGTCCTCGTGGAAAGTGTTGGAGGAACGGGACTTTGACCGCACTCTATTAACACGGGAGCGGTTCAGTCATAAGACGGACTATGGGCACGGTCAGTTGATCGGAGGGAGTCGGCATCTTCTCGGCGCACCGTTTTTAGCAGGGAAGGCAGCATTGAGAGCGGGGGGCGGTCTCCTTGATCTCATGATTCCTAGAGAAGCATACAGGCTAGCTTCAAGTTTGCCTGAGGCGATGTACTACGAACAGGGGGACTTTAGCACTCGAACATATGATGCCGTGGCCATCGGGCCGGGGATGGTGGAAGGCGATGTACTCGAGCAGCTTTGGAAAACAGTACGACAACAGAACATCCCTTTGATTGCGGATGCAGGCGCGTTGTCCTCGAAGCGTCTTGAAGCCTATGGTCCGCTCACGTTGACACCCCATCCGGGCGAGTTTTCCCGTCTCACCGGAAAATCGGTTGAAGAAATCGAAGCAGACCGGTTCGGGGTAGCGATTGACTTTGCGAGGTCCCATCACATTCATCTCGTGCTGAAAGGGACCTATACGCTCATCGTCTCCCCGGATGGCTCTGGGGCCGTAAACACGGTAGAAGCCTCCGCACTTGCGAAAGGAGGCAGTGGGGATGTGTTGACGGGCATTCTCCTGGCACTATGGTCACGAAGAGACCGTGAAACTGCAACTTGGAATCCGAATGAACAAGCGGTCCTTTGGCATGCGCTGGCTGCACAAGAAGCGAGCCGGTCCATTCATCCGGCGAGCATACTCGCCAGTGATGTGATTGACGCGCTTGGACGTATATAAAAACTGCACCCTGCCTCTACTGTATGAAGTGGCGGTGGTGCAGTTTTTGATTATCGTCTATTGAAAAATAAAGATTGCTCAAGTTGATTGACGTGGTGATGGGCTTCTTTCCAGGAAGAAATTCGTCTCACTCCTTCAGGAAGCGGCTTTCGATTGTACGGGGCGTCAAATAACAGGACGGGGATTGACGTTTCTTCGTGAATGGATACGGCGTTCTCGTAGCGGTCTTCCATAAATAAATCGAGTGACAGGTCCTTCACGACGCCAACTTTATCGTGACTTCCCGTCATTACGAGAGAATCGAGTGGGAGAGCGTGTCGCTGAATCCATTCTTCCGTGACGGACCGGACAGCCTCGCTCCGTGCTGTCACGTAATGGAGGTGGTGATGCTGGCGCATATTCCATAGTACGTCGTTGACTTCGGTGTGTGGGAGAGAACTGCGGTAGATCGCTTCTTCATGACCATGCTCCACCATGAACTTCCAAAAATCATGTTGAGACATGTTCGTATACGTATGAAGTTCGTACTCCGTCGCCTGCTGATAATCGATTGCGTATCCGAGCGAATCATTCATATATAGAAAACAACTTTTAGGATCGGTAACCGTACCGTCCAAATCAATGCCGATTTGCATCAAATCTCCTCCTCACATGACCTCTATTCTATCAAAAACCCGCACGGTTGCAACCGTGCGGGAAAAAGGTTCATTATTTGGATTGATTCGCGAGTTCTTGTTCTTCTCGCTCACGTTCTGCCAACTTTTCAGCAGCGATCGCATCAATCTCTTTTTTCAACTCTTCGACCATCGTCGCCTCAGGTACTTTGCGGATAATCTTACCGTGGCGGAAGAGGAGTCCTTCATTACGGGCACCAGCGATTCCGATGTCAGCTTCACGTGCTTCCCCCGGACCGTTGACGGCACAGCCGAGCACTGCGACTTTGATGTTCACGTTAATGTTTTGGATATATTCCTCGACCTCTTTGGCGATTGAAATCAAATCGATTTCAATGCGACCGCATGTCGGACACGAAATGAGGGTCGCGGCGTTTGCGGCCAAGCCGAATGATTTGAGTACTTCTTTTGCGACTTTGACTTCTTCGACCGGGTCATCCGAAAGCGAGACGCGGACTGTCGACCCGATTCCGAGTGACAGGATGGCACCGAGTCCTGCTGCTGACTTCAACGAACCCGAGAACAATGGACCAGACTCTGTGATTCCGACGTGAAGCGGATAATCGAACGTCTTCGCTGCGAGGGTGTACGCCTCGAGCGCAAGGTTTACATCCGATGCCTTCAACGAGATGATCGTGTTATAGAAGCCCAAGTCTTCAAGGATTTTGACGTGGTGCATCGCACTTTCAACCATTCCTTGAGCCGTCGGATAGCCGTACTTCTCAAGGAATTGCTTCTCGAGGGATCCGGCGTTGACACCGATTCGGATTGGGATGCCTTTTGCTTTCGCGGCATTCACGACAGCCTCAACTTTCTCGCGACGTCCGATGTTACCCGGGTTGATTCGAATTTTATCGACGCCGCTCTCGATTGCTTTTAAAGCAAGTTTATAGTCGAAATGAATGTCGACGACGAGCGGGATATTGATCCGGCTTTTAATTTCGGCGAGTGCATCTGCCGCGCGTTCGTCAGGACAAGCGACACGAACGACTTGGCAACCGGCCTCTTCTAAACGTTTGATTTCTGCGACAGTCGCTTCGACGTCGTGAGTTTTTGTCGTCGTCATTGATTGAATGATGACTTCATTCGATCCCCCGATGATCAAGTTACCGACTCGAATCGGGCGTGTTAATGAACGATGCAAAATTTCTGACATATACGTAATCTCCTTCTTTTGGAAAGGTTCCAATCGATTTAAGATGATGGGTTTCTACATTATCATATCGAAAAGCATGTGAAAAAGCATCTAGGATGCGCCATCAATGTGTGCTCTTAACAAACTCTAACGCTATCTTAACATCTACTTCATAATTTTCCACCGTCTTTAGACCGATATATACACGAAACTAGATAAAGAGGTGACCCAGTTTGGAGTGGAAACGAAAACCATCACTTAGTATACCCGTTCAGGAGAAGAATAGGCAGAGAAGGTATTTAAAAATGGCCCATCGTCTGCAATGGACGTTAATGCCATTCGTGTTGTTCATCTTTACCCTCACATTTGGCTGGTTCGCCATGAAGTCTGAGCAACTGCTGTCAGATGAGATTGAGAATCGGTTAGTACGAGAAGTGACGGTCATGCGTGAATCGGTAAAGACATCATACAGTGCCCATGTAGCCAACGAAAAAATGTTAAATCGATCACTGAAATCTAATTATATGCAACAGGCTTCAATTTTATCGGGGGACGGGATGGAGGCTAGCCAATACTGGATTCGAGATGAAGCGACTGAACAGTTGACCGGCAAGCAAGGTCTCGTGGAGGACCCACAAAAATTGATGGAATATGCTTCAACTCGTCCAATAGTGAACGAAAGTGAAAAATTGTTCATTGCAACTGTTCGAATTCCGGAATTGAATGCGACGTACGCGCTTGTCGTCACAAAGCAGTCTGTCCTTGGACCGATGAATGAATTGAGACAGACGATGCTACTAGGATTTTCTGCAGGGATGTTTTTGATTATGTTGTTATTTTCTCGATTGATTCAGAGGGAAGTAAAACCGTTGGCTCAATTAGCCGACACGTTGCGGAGTGCGGTCGAGACGCGGAAATTCTCTGTCGTTCCATTGGCCGGTAAATCAAAGGAGATTCACACGTTGGAATCTGAGTTTAATACATTCATTTCATTATGGAATAAATCACTCTTGACGATGGGAGAAACTTCACGGGCGTTTAAGAAAAGTTTACCGATGTTTCAGCGTCAACTCTTGAGTACAGAAGAACAGGTGAACCACTTTAAAGAAGTCGCAAGCACGGTTGAACATACGAGTGCATCTTACCAGCATTTTTCAATCAGTTCTTCAGAAAATATGAATCAAGTCGCAAAGCAAATTGATCAGTTACGTCAGCAAATAATTGAGGTGAATCGGCGCGGAGAACAACTGAGAATGAACCTGCATCGGGAAATGGATTCATTCTATTCTGTAAAAACGGTAAGTGAAAACGTAGAACAAAAAATTGAGGCGATTCAACAGCAATTGGTCGAAAGCGAATCAAATTCAAATCGGGCCGATGAGGCTTTGAAAAATATTTTAGCAGTTTCCGCTTCAACAAAAATGTTAGCTCTCAATGCCTCAATCGAAGCAGCACGAGCTGGGGAACAAGGGAAGGGGTTTGCTGTCGTTGCAAATGAAGTCGGAAGTTTAGCGAAGATGACGAACGAATCCACTTTACTTGCGGTTACTGCAATTGAAGCATTGCGAAAAGAACGTGATGATCTACTAGCGGAAGTAACTGATTTCATTCACGACATTCACCAGTTAAAAATGGCGATTCGTCAGGTTGAAGCTGGAATTAACACCATTGATCAAAACTTAAAAGAGCAATTAGTTGAATTTCACACGATTACAACCCACACAGCACAGACAGGGGAAAATTTGAATCAGGTTACAAATTCGACTGAGGAGTTGAAAGAAATCAGTACCAGTCTCGAGCATAAATTGGTTGCCTTGAACGAAGGAATTCATCACTGGACAGAAGTTCAAGAGTCATTGCATCTTACAGGAACGACATTAAGTGCTCAAAGTGATCAATTAAATGAGATTTTATCTGAATTGTCTCCCGTATGAATTACAAAAAAAGCCGAGATTCCCGTTATGTCCGGGAGCCTCGGTTTTTCTTTATTGGGATTTGAGTAAGTGGATATCCGACATAATAAAGCAGGATGGGAGCAGGTACCCAACTATATATAGGTAACCATTGAAAAAGGAGAACCATTAAAAAGGTCGGGACGAGAGTCATCGCTACAGCATATGGCCATGCTTGACGATATGGCCAGGCGCGTTTCATTCTGATCCGGGTGAGCAGTTGAACGAGCAGCGCAATACAGGCGACCCAAATCAAATAGAAGAAAAAGACCGCGAATCCATGTAAGAACAGCCACATCGGTATGAAGAAGTCAGGTCGTAGAAATAAAAAGTCCATCAACGTGACAATGACAGTAAAGACAAAAGTCGCTCCCATATAGGCATGAAGCGGCGCGAGACGAAGGCGCAATACCTGCTTAGCCGGATAAAGGCTCAGGCGTAAAAACGTTAAAATGCTAGAAAACATATAAAAGCTCCTATCTGTATTATTACAGTTGTGTAAAAGTGTGCGGGATTAGTACAGTATTTTAATAAAACCTTTACATAAAACGTATTTACATCGAGTGGAGGATGAAGGCATAATGAGTAGGGCAATAAAAACCAAGCAAATCCAACCAATTCTTAATAAAAAGGAGTACAAACATCGTGGAATTACAAGAAATGTTATTCATGTTTTTTGGAGGTTTAGGGATCTTCCTCTTCGGTATCAAATCGATGGGAGACGGACTCCAAAAGTCTGCAGGTAACCGCCTGCGCGATATCCTTGATAAGTATACAACGAATCCGTTCCTCGGGGTACTAGCCGGGATTATCGTAACGGTATTAATTCAGTCTTCTTCAGGTACAACGGTTATTACAGTCGGACTTGTTAGCGCCGGCTTCATGACATTACGTCAAGCGATCGGTGTCATCATGGGGGCGAACATCGGTACAACGGTAACGGCCTTCATCATCGGTTTCGATGTTGGTGAGTATTCACTTCCAATGATCGCGGTCGGTGCCGTACTTCTTTTCTTCTTTAAGAAAGAACGCTATCAGCACCTCGGACAAGTTATCTTCGGTCTTGGTGCGTTGTTCTACGGATTAGAATTGATGGGTGACGGAATGCGTCCGCTTCGCTCAAGTGAATATTTCATCGACTTAACACAATCGATGAGTGACAACCCGTTCCTCGGTGTCATCGTCGGTACAGTTTTCACAGTCATCGTTCAATCATCTTCAGCGACAATCGGGATTTTGCAAGAGTTGTACTCAGGCGGTTCAATCGACCTTGGGGCTGCACTCCCAGTATTGTTCGGTGATAACATCGGGACAACGATTACAGCCATCTTGGCTTCAATCGGTGCATCGGTTGCGGCTCGTCGTGCAGCTGCGGCACACGTCATTTTCAACTTGATCGGGACGACAATTTTCTTAATCTTGCTCATTCCGTTCACGAACTATATTTACTGGATCACAGACGTGTTAGCGCTAGAAGACAAAATGCAAATCGCATTTGCACACGGTACGTTCAACGTTGCCAACACATTGATTCAATTCTGGTTTATCGGTTCGATTGCTTGGCTCGTTACGAAACTCGTTCCTGGTGAAGATTCAATCGTGGATACGAAAGCACAACATTTGGATCCGATTTTCATCCAACAATCACCTTCGATTGCTGTCGAGCAAGCTAAATATGAAGTCATCCGCATGGGAGATTTCGCGAAACTCGGACTTGATGAGGCACGTAACTACTTGATGACAGGCGATAAGAAGCATTCTGAGAAATCAGCGCACATCGAAGAGGCATTGAACTCATTGAATGCGAAGATTACAGATTACCTTGTTAAATTGGCTGCTGTTGATTTGACGGAGAAGGAATCACAAGAGCATAAGACACTCATGCATGCAATCAACGACATCGAGCGAATCGGTGACCACGTTGAAAACATCATCGAGTTGATCGATTATAAGACGGCTACGAAAGTGACACTTTCAGCAGATGCTCAAAAAGAATTGACTGAAATGTATGACCTTACACGCGAAACGCTTGAGAAGTCACTTCAAACGTTGGCGAGCGGAGATATGGTCGAAGCACGTAAAGTCATTGAGATGGAAGCGAAACTCGACATGCTTGAGCGACAATTCCGTAAAAATCACGTTGTCCGCTTGAACACAGGGGCTTGTGATGGACAAGCAGGTATGTTCTTCGTCGATATGCTCTCGAACCTTGAGCGAATCGGTGACCATGCGATGAACATCACTGAAATCACATTAGAAGATTCTAACGAAGCAACGGTTTAAGCATTCTTAACATTCCGGCGCCACCGCGCACCGGAATGTTTTTTTGTTTGGTTGGTAAGGAATTTCACTTGACACTATACAGGCGATTCAGTATATTATTACTGTATAACAACATGGCGGTGTAGCTCAGCTGGCTAGAGCGTACGGTTCATACCCGTGAGGTCGTGGGTTCGACTCCCTCCGCCGCTATTTATAAGGACCCTTAGCTCAGCTGGTTAGAGCAGACGGCTCATAACCGTCCGGTCGTAGGTTCAAGTCCTACAGGGTCCATTTGTAACGGCTTTCATGATATGAAAGTCGTTTTTTTGTTTTCAAAAACGGTCGGGTGGGTAAATACTCGTTAGCATTTTGTTTTTTGAAAAATACGAAATGAGGCGAACATAATGGATCGAAATTACACCATGATGCAGTTTTTTGAGTGGCACGTCGAAGCGGACCAAAAACATTGGAAGCGGTTAAAAGACCGCGCGAAAGAACTGAGCGATGTGGGCATTACCGCGTTATGGCTCCCGCCGGTCACGAAAGGACAAAGTTCTGAAGATACCGGTTACGGAATATATGATTTATATGATTTAGGCGAATTTGACCAAAAGGGATCAATTGCGACGAAATATGGAACAAAAGAAGAGTTGTTAGAAGCCACGAAGTACTGTCAGCAGGAGCTCGGGATGCAAATTTATATGGATGTCGTGATGAACCATAAAGCTGGCGCCGATGCGACTGAAAAATTCCTCGTACAAGAAGTGGACCCGAATGACCGGACGAGAGTGTTATCTGAAGAGCCATTCGAAATCGAGGGTTGGACAAAATTTGATTACGCGGTTCGGGATGGAAAATATTCTTCGTTCAAATGGAATTTTCATCACTTCAACGGAACGGATTATGATGCCGCAAATGACCGGACAGGCATTTTTTTCATTCTAGGCGAGAATAAAAAATGGAATGACAATGTGGACAATGAGTTCGGGGTTTATGATTATCTCATGTTTGCGAATATTGATTACCATCATCCTGAAGTGAGAGAGGAAGTGCTCAATTGGGGGAAATGGCTCATCGAGGAGACAAAATGTGACGGATTTCGTCTCGATGCGATCAAGCATATCAACTATGACTTTGTGAAAGAGTTCAGTCAGACGATGCGTGGAGAAAAGGACTATGAGTTTTACATGGTCGGGGAGTTTTGGAAGTCAGAGCTCGATGCCTGTCGTGAGTTTTTAGATAACATCGATTATCACGTGGATCTATTTGATGTGCCGCTTCATTACAATTTACATCAAGCCTCCGTGGAAGGGGCGTCATATGACATGCGGACCATTTTTGACGATACGCTCGTTCAATCCCACCCGCTTCATTCGGTCACATTTGTCGATAATCATGATTCGCAACCCGAGGAGGCGCTCGAGTCATGGGTGCAGGATTGGTTCAAACAAATCGCCTACGGTCTGATCCTTTTACGAAAAGATGGCTATCCATGTGTCTTTTACGGGGACTATTACGGAATTAACGGACCTCATCCGACTGATGGGATGAAGCTGGCGATCGATTCACTGCTTTATGCACGATGTGAGAAAGCTTATGGGCAACAAGATGATTACTTCGACGACCCACACGTCATCGGGTGGGTGCGTCGTGGCGTAGAAGAAATCGACCGTTCAGGGTGTGCCGTTCTCATTTCAAACGAAGAAGAAGCTGAAAAAACGATGTTTGTGGGGGAAGAACGTGCCGGGGAGGTATGGGTCGACCTGACAAATACACTTGAAGACACGATTGAGATTGACGAAGAGGGAAATGGGGTATTTAAAGTGGCGGCGGGGTCTATTTCGGTTTGGGCCTTACCGGAAGTAGACGTTGTAGAATAGAGCATTACAATTGAGTCAGGTGTCACAAATCTGTTACATTTAAAACGAACGATGTTCAAAACAATTTTAAGGGGGATTTTAGTTATGGCTAAATTTGAATTACCACAACTTGATTACGCATATGATGCACTCGAACCACACATTGACGCACGCACGATGGAAATCCACCACACAAAACACCACAACACTTACGTGACGAACGTGAACAACGCGCTCGAAGGAAAAGATGTGGAGTACACTTCACTTGAAGACCTACTTCAAAAAATCGATTCGCTTCCTGCTGACATTCAAACAGCGGTCCGTAACAACGGTGGCGGTCACTGGAACCACTCTTTCTTCTGGAAGTTGTTGAAGAAGAATGAGAACGGACAGCCAACAGGTGAACTCGCAGCAGCAATCGATGAAGCATTCGGAAGCTTCGATGCATTCAAAGAAGAGTTCACGAAAGCAGCGACAACTCGCTTCGGTTCAGGCTGGGCATGGCTTGTCGTGAAAAACGGCAAACTCGAAGTGACGTCAACACCAAACCAGGACTCACCGATCATGGAAGGTGTTCAACCGATCCTCGGACTTGATGTTTGGGAGCACGCTTACTACTTGAACTATCAAAACCGTCGTCCTGACTACATCAATGCGTTCTTCCACGTCATCGATTGGGATTATGTTGGAACACTTTACGCTGACGCAAAATAACGGCGACGCACCCGGGATTCTTCAGGAATCTCGGGTTTTTTCTTGCTTTTAATTATTTTGTAAACAAATTATGATATAGTGAAAAACGGACAAAAAAGAAGCTTACACTTTCCATATATATTAATAGAAGGAACTGCATGGGGAAGGAGTTAACGGAATTGGCTAAAAATCGTGTGAAAGTGCCGAAGAAACGGCGCAACCACTTGCCATTACGGTTGAATTTGTTATTTTTCATCGTCTTTATCTTGTTTGCGACCTTGATCTTTCGATTAGGGGTCGTACAAATCGTGAATGGTGAACTGATTGCTCGTGAGGTCCAAAAGACCGAGTCGAGCAAAATTAAATATGAAGTGCCACGCGGGAAGATTTATGACCGGAACGGTCGTGTACTCGCGGACACGATTTCAAACTACTCCATCATGTATCGTCGCTCCCAAGTGACGAAAACCGATGAGCGGTTAGATGTCGCCAAAAAATTGGCGGAAATCGTCGAGATTCCTGAAAAAGACCGAAAAATGACGGAACGAGACCGGAAGGATTATTGGATCGCCACCAATCCGGAACTCGCACAAGAACGGTTGAAGTCTTTGTTGGCGGATTTACCGGAAGAGGAACGGGCCGCTTTGTCAAACCAGGAAGTGGACCGTCTCCTGTTAGATTCCATCACGGAAGCAGAGATTACGTTTGATGATGCGACAGAAGAAATCATCGCCATCAAACATAATATGGAGAGCGGTTATGCGCTTGACCCGCAAGTCATTAAAATCGGCGCCTCTCCTAAAGAAATCGCAGTCATCGAGGAGAACCTCGAAATGCTTCCAGGTGTCAGTGTCGAGCCTTATTATCAACGTGCCTATCCGTTCGGGGATACGTTCAAAAGTTTCTTAGGGAGCTATCGCCAAATTCCTGCGGAACAACGTGCCTCTTACCAGGCGAAAGGCTATGGATTGAACGATCGCGTCGGAACGTCATATTTAGAGCAACAATATGAAGAAGTGCTTCGCGGTACACCAGCCTACGACGTCTTCACGACTTATAAAGGGGAACCGGTCGGGGAACCGACGCGCGTCAGCGGGAATCCAGGAAAAGATATCGTCTTATCAACGGATATCGAATTCCAAAAACAAGTCGACGAGATTTTGAAAAAAGCAATCCGGGCAGGCCGGGCAACCAGCCCGCATTTCGAGCGTGCCTTCGCGGTCGTGATGAATCCGAAGACAGGCGAATTGCTCGCTTTGTCCGGACAAGAACTGGATTTAGAAACGAATGAATTTAGAGACGTGTCGACAGGAACCGTACTTCGCGCGAGCCAAATCGGGTCGACCATTAAGGGTGCGACCGTTGCATACGGATTCGAGGAAGGTGTCGTCAAACCGGGAGAATATATTTATGATGCACCGATTCGAATCGGGTCTTCGTTAAAATCTTCTTACCGGAACATGGGAAACATTAATGATTTAGACGCGCTCGCGATGTCTTCAAACATTTATATGTTCCAAATCGCACTTCGCCTTGCCGACTACTATTCGACCGGGCAAATTGTCGGTGAGAATGTTACGCAAGCCTTCAATACGATGGAGCATTACTATAAACAATTTGGTTTAGGGATTGAAACGGGAATCGATCTTCCGTACGAGTCCATCGGGTTCCGCAGTGTGCCGGACCGTGTCACGCTCCTTATGGACATGGCAATCGGTCAGTTCATTTCTTATACACCGATCCAACTCGCTCAGTATACGTCTGCTTTAGCAAATGGGGGGTATCGTGTACAACCTCATCTATTAAAAGAAATTATTGAGCCGGGATCGCTTGATGAAAAAAACAAACAAGTCGTGAACACGTTCCAACCAAACGCACTGAACAAGGTCAACATTCAAGATGAGTATATCGAGCGTGTCCGGGAAGGGTACCGTCAAGGCGTCGAATCATCATCAGGTTCTTCCCGCATTCTCCAACTGACCGGTATGACGGCGGCTGGGAAAACGGGGACGGCGCAAGCCATCGCCGAAGGGTCAGACGGACAGGCAAAACGAGACAGCAGTGGGGCACCTATTAAGACGCTCAACTCGAACCATGTCGGGTGGGCACCGTTCGAAGATCCTGAAATTGCTTGGGCAATCATCATGCCGGGCATGGAAGGGGAAGGCATCAATACACGTGTCGCCCACGATATCATGAAAGCATACTTCAATTTAGAAGATGTGAATGCGATGTTGCAATAAGAGAAGTCACTTCGGTGGCTTCTTTTTTCGTCTTTACAATTCTTTAACGTTCCGTTTATTTCTCGTTAATAGTAGTTTATTAGGATGTTAATTGTAGGACAGAACAACGGATCTACAACACAAATCAAAGCAAACTCAAGGAGGACGTCACAAATGTCTTGGATGAAAAAATCAGCTGTACTCGCATCAATCACTTCAGTCGCACTCGTAGGTGCTGCTTGTGGAAACGATGAAGGAAATGGTGCTACCGACGGTGACGCACTTTCAGGTAAAGTCGTCATGGACGGATCATCAACTGTATTCCCAATCATGGAAGCAGTCGCTGAAGAATATTCAATGGAACAACCGGATGTAGAAGTGACAGTAGGTGTCTCTGGTACAGGTGGTGGCTTCAAACGTTTCGTAACGGGTGAAACGGACTTCTCAAACGCTTCGCGTGAAATCAAAGAAGAAGAAGCTGCTCAAGCTGAAGAAAACGGTGTAGAATACACACAACTCGCAGTCGCGCTTGACGGACTTTCACTCGTCGTGAACCCGGAAAACGATTGGGCAAAAGATATTACAATGGAAGAATTGAATAAAATGTGGACTGACACAAGCGTGAAAACGTGGAAAGATGTTCGCTCTGACTGGCCAGCCGAAGAAATTTCATTCTTCGCACCAGGTAAAGATTCAGGTACGTACGACTTCTTCGATGAAAAAGTACTCGACGGAGCAGATATCCGCCAAGACTCACAATTGTCTGAGGATGACAACGTACTTGTAACAGGTGTCGCTGGTACGAAAGGTGCAATCGGATTCTTCGGTTTCGCATACTACGTTGAGAACCAAGACACGCTTCGCGCATTGAACGTAGAAGGCATTGAGCCAACTCACGAAACAATCAACGACTTGTCTTACCCACTCTCACGTGAAATCTTCACGTATGTTAACAACGCTTCATTGAAAGATAAAGAACAAGTTGCAGATTTCGCACGCTTCATGAACGAAAACGCAGCTGACCTTTCTGAAGAAGTTGGATACGTCAAGATGGAACAAGCACGCTATGATGAGAACGCTAAAGTGATCGATGAGATCGCAGGCGAGTAAAGATGACAGATGGCTGAAGGTGAGGGATTCTCTCACCTTCTCGCCATGCTTTCTAGTATGAAGAGGTAGGGAGCGATACACGAGATGAATGAACAAAAAAGAGAGCTCTCGATTCGAGAGATGATTCAACAAAACAAACAAAAAAAATATAGTCAAACCAATGTGTTTGATAAAGTTATGCCGTTCTTATTATTCTTGAGCGCACTCGTTTCCGTGATCACGACAATCGGAATCGCGTTTACGCTCGGGTTTGAACTGTTCAAGTTCTTTGAACGGGTACCTGTGTCTGAGTTTCTTGGAAAAACAGAATGGTATCCAATGAGTGCCGACCCGCGTTTCGGGGTGTGGGCGCTTGTGATGGGAACACTCCAGATTACTCTGATCGCAATGGCTGTTGCGATACCGTTCGGCTTAGCTTCGGCAATTTATTTGAGTGAGTACGCCACTGAACGGGCGCGTCGTATTCTTAAACCAATCTTAGAGGTGTTGGCAGGAGTTCCGACGATCGTATTCGGATTTTTTGCGTTGTCTTTCGTCACGCCAATCCTTAAATCGTTGATTCCAGGATTGCAGATTTATAACGCCTTGAGTCCAGGGATTGTCGTCGGAATCATGATCATCCCTATGATTGCCTCGATCTCTGAAGATGCGATGAGCGCTGTCCCAAGAAAAATTCGTGAAGGTGCCCTCGGATTGGGTGCGACACGTTTAGAAGTTGCTGTTAAAGTGGTCATGCCTGCCGCATTGTCGGGAATCATCGCTTCGATCGTGCTCGGAATGAGCCGTGCAATCGGAGAAACGATGATCGTGACAATTGCCGGTGGTTCACAACCGAACTTCGAATTCAATCCACTGAATGCGATTCAGACGATGACTGCGTATATCGTTCAAATCGCCAAAGGGGATGCAGGATACGGGACAATCGAATACTACAGTATCTATGCGGTCGGTGCATTGCTCTTCGTGTTCACGCTCTTGATGAACGTGTTTGCGAACTGGGTGACGCGTCGCTTCAGAGAGGAGTACTAATATGGCATTACCGAACAGTGAGTTCAAGAATGACAAGAACCTGATTGATCGGGAGACGGTATCCAAACGAATTAAAATGCGTCTCCAGATGAATGAAGTGTTTAAATATGTATTTATGGCAGGATTGGTGTTTGCGCTCGTCGTCCTGTCGACGTTGATTTATGACATCGTCACGAAAGGGGCGGGATGGGTCGACCTCGACTTCTTGCGTAACTTCCCGTCACGTCGCGCTGAACGTGCAGGACTTTATCCGGCATTGATTGGAACACTCTGGTTGATGGGTCTCATCATTCCAATCGTCTTCGTGTTAGGTGTCGGAGCCGCGATTTATTTGGAAGAATATGCCCCAAAGAATCGCCTGACGTCTTTCATTGAAGTGAATATTTCGAACTTGGCCGGTGTACCGTCAATCGTGTTCGGTTTACTCGGATTGACGCTCTTTGTTCGAGCGATGGCACTTGGAAACTCGGTCATTGCGGGGGCACTCACGCTGGCGCTCATGAGTTTACCAATCGTCATCGTCGCTGCACAAGAGTCACTGCGCTCGGTCAAACAAGAGTTGCGTCACGCTTCCCTTGGTCTTGGTGCATCAAAATGGCAAACGACATTCAATGTCGTCTTACCTTCAGCGCTACCGGGAATCATCACAGGGATCATTTTATCGGTGTCCCGTGCAATCGGTGAAACAGCACCTTTGATCATGGTAGGGGCAGCTACGTTTATTTCGACAACACCTAGCGGAATCTTTTCAGATTTCACCGCATTACCGATTCAAATTTACAACTGGACAGGTCGTCCACAGGCAGAATTCCAAAACTTGGCAGCTGCCGGCATTATCGTCCTAATGACAGTCTTGATCGCTATGAACTCGGTCGCGATCTATATTCGGAACAAATACTCAAACCGAAACTGACTTGATGAGTAGTTGAATGAGGAGGACGCTCGAGATGATGAAACAAGAAGAGCTCAAAAAAGGAGATCATAACGTGAATACAACAACGACAGAACCGATGACAACAGAGATGAAAAAAGATAGCGCCTATGTCGTAAATAACTTGAACTTATGGTATGGCGAAGATCAGGCATTGATCGATGTCAACCTGGATATTAAAAAGAACGAAGTCACAGCAATCATCGGTCCATCTGGATGCGGGAAATCGACGTTCATCAAAACGTTGAACCGAATGGTAGAACTTGTCCCGACGGTCCGTACGAACGGGGAGATTCTTTATCATGGACGCAACATCTTCGACCGTGGATATAAGGTAGAAGATTTGCGCACATCGGTTGGGATGGTATTCCAGCAACCGAACCCGTTCCCGAAATCAGTCTACGACAATGTCGCGTACGGTCCCCGTACACACGGCATTAAAAATAAAAAAGTGTTGGACGAGATTGTCGAACGTTCGTTACGTGGTGCGGCAATTTGGGATGAAGTAAAAGATCGCTTGCACGAGAATGCTTATGGCTTATCGGGTGGTCAACAGCAACGTCTTTGTATCGCACGTACACTCGCAATCGAACCGGACGTCATCTTGATGGACGAACCGACTTCGGCACTTGACCCAATCTCTACATTAAAAGTAGAAGAACTCGTTCAAGAGTTGAAAGAGAAATACTCAATCATCATCGTAACGCACAACATGCAACAGGCTGCCCGTGTTTCAGATAAGACGGCATTCTTCTTGAACGGAGAAGTCGTTGAGTTCGACGTAACGGATAAGATTTTCTCAAATCCATCTGATAAACGGACTGAAGACTATATTTCTGGCCGTTTCGGTTAAGGAGGAGAATAGATTTATGGCACAAAACCGTACTTTCTTTGATGCAAAATTAGTGGAATTAGAAGATAAAGTCGTTCGTCTAGCCAACTTGACAATGCGTCAGACGGCAACTGCGATCGAAGTACTCGAGAAACATGATCTTGAACTGGCGAAGACGGTCATCGACAATGACAACGAACTCGACGACTTGGAGTTGACGATTAACGATGAAGCCATCCTGCTCATCGCGAAACAGCAACCGGTCGCGACGGACTTGCGCCGTTTGATCGTTACGATGAAATCGGCGACGGATTTGGAACGGATCGCAGACTATGCGACGAACATCGCCAAGGCTGTTTCACGAATTGAACACGTCCCTTATTTACATGACATTCAACCGCTCAAACAGATGGCGGAGCAATTGATCGACATGCTGGAATTGGCGACACGTGCTTACCGTAAAGGGGAAGTGAGCCGCGTCCGTGAGTTGAATGAGATGGACCGTGTCATCGATGAAATCAACTTAAGAGTCATTCAGCAATACATCGGAAGCCTGCCGGGAATGACCGAAGGCACGAACGATGTATACGAATTCTCTAACATCGCACGCTACTTGGAGCGCATGGGCGACCATGTAACGAACTTCGGAGAGCACTTGATTTTCCTTGAAAAAGGGAAGCATTATGATTTAAATCAATAAGATTAGTGGTAAAGAACAACAGAGATGTTGTTCTTTATTTTTTTGTGCAGGATTTTATATGTGATGAGCGAATAGTAGTCTACATGGATTTTTTCATGAAGGGAGCCCAAAAAAGATGGAAGAGAAGATTGTTTCCTTGAAACAACAAGGATTAACGTTAAAACAGATTGCGGCAGAGCTTGACGTCCCGATTGGTAAAGTCCAATATGCGTGGCGGAAATGGAGGTCGCAGCAAGCAGCCTCTGATCCGAAAGAGGAATCGACCACATCGAAACAGGCGAATCAGAAACGATCGGTGCCAAAGTCACCGAAAAAGAAAGCGGCTCAACCGCTCGCACCGTCGAGTCAACAAATCGCCTCGACCCGTGAGGAAGTGAGTGAGGTACGTTCTCCTTTACTGGAGAAAGGTCCGGAAGGGTATTGGAAACTGCCTGACCGGTATAACCGTGACTTCATGCATGCGGTCGTCCAGTCCCCGAATGCGGTATATGTCTGTTGGGAAGTATCCGACCTGGTCAAGGAGACACTGGAACTGCAATTCATGCGTCCGTGGGAAGAATTACCGAAAGCTTTTCGGATTCTTGACGTGACGTTGCTCGATTATATGAGCGGTCACTCGAATCGTTCCTATACGTTCGATTTACCGGAGATGACAAACAGCTGGTTTGTCCGTCCACTCGATCCGAATACGACGTATGTATTTGAATTCGGGATTCGGACGATGGAAGGTGAATTTTTACCGATTGTCGCTTCGAGTCCACTCGATACACCACGCGATGAACCGGCAGGAGTCGGTCGATTTGCCGAGCCGGTCCGCCGTTGGCAATTCGGGGAAGTGGATGCACCGGAGTTACTCGATACGTTACCTAAATATTCTGCATACCGATTCGTACGTTAAGGAGGACCAATCATGAAACCTGGTTATTTTTCACTCGTCCTTCATGCCCATCTACCGTACGTAAGGCATGAAGAGAAACATCGATTAGAAGAGCGGTGGGTATACGAGGCCATCTCAGAAACATATATTCCGATTCTATGGCAAGTGGATCGTCTCAAACGACCGCTCCATTGGACAGTCAGTATTTCACCACCTGTCGTGGAAATGTTGGCCGACCCGCTCATACAGGATCGTTATGTCGAACACCTCGATGAGATGCTTGAGCTGATCACGCTGGAGTTGTCAGAGGGGCGGAGTCAGGAAGAAGTCTCGACCCTCCATTTTTACCAGCAACGCTATCAAGACTTAAAAAATACATTCCTGCACTGGAATAAAAACTTGAATGAGGCGTTCCGTACATATCGGGAACAGGGTTATATCGATATGGTCACCTGTACGGCTACGCACGGTTTTAACCCGCACCTCTTTACCGAACAGGCAGCACGAGCGGAAATCCGTCTCGGTCTGAATTGTTTCGAACGCCACTACGGATTCCGCCCAACCGGGATTTGGTTACCGGAGTGCGCGTATACACCGGGTGTGGACCGCATTTTGTACGAAGAAGGCGTTCGCTACACGTTTGTGGATGAACATGCGCTTTTAGAGGCGGACCCGACACCTGAGAAAGGAATCGGGGCACCCGTCTATTCACCACACGGCGTGGCCTTGTTCCCGCGTGACCAAATCATCTCCGGAAAGATTTGGAGTTCTATGATCGGGTATCCGGGCCACCCGGACTATCGAGAGTTTTATCGGGATTTGGCGTATGATCGGGATTGGGATTATATTCAACCGTTCATGCACCCGGAAGGAATCCGCTTTGACACGGGATTGAAGATGCACCGCATCACTGGCGATACCGACCAGAAAGATTTCTATGTACGGGAATGGGCAGAACATCAGATTGACAATCACGCTACAGACTTTGCCAAGACACTCGAAGCGCACCTTGAGGCCCATGGTGGACAGACGTTCCCGCCGTTTCTTGTGACAGCGCCGTTCGATGCCGAGCTGTTCGGTCATTGGTGGTTCGAAGGTCCAGAGTTTCTAGGGAAAGTCGCGGAGCGTCTTGAAGAGTTCGGGATTGAGACGATCACGCCGGCTATCTTCCTCGAGCGTCATTTCCAAGACCTGCAGACGGTCCATGTGTCGATGAACACGTGGGGTAGAAAAGGATACGGCGAGGTATGGATCAACGAGCGCAATGAATGGATGCTCCGTCATCTCCACGTCATGGAGATGCAGCTCGTCAAAGATGTCGCGGATTACCGCGATTCATCTGAACTTGCGACAAGGGCGTTGAAACAACTGATACGTCATTACGTGCTCGCGGTGTCGAGTGACTGGGCATTTATCCTGGACGGTCAGACCACGGCGCAGTATGCCGCTGAACGCTTCCGGGAGCATACCCGTCTATTTGCCGAGCTCGAGACGGCACTGTATCGAGACGAAGTGTCGGAACGTTTGCTGGAGGAGCATTACAACGTCTACCCGTTCTTACAGGATGAAGATATCGAAATTGATTCATTCCTATCACCACACGATTATTATGTGACGGTCGAACGGGGGAGAGAAGACGATGCGATTCTCCTGCTGACGCCGGAATATACAGGCAACCTCGTCGGAGACCTCGGACATCGGGTAGTCGCCGAAGTGGAAGCCCGCGCGAAAGAGGGAGAGACAATCTACGTCCTCACTCCGTTCAAAGAAGGCTTGCCTGAATACGAACGACACAACCATGTGCATGTGTATCGGGTGAGACCGACGAGTCCGTTTTTAGAGCATGTGATGAATCAAATCGCCACGCAAAACCTGGCTTATGTGAAACTGGTTCATGAACTTTCATCCCGGGTCAACTTTAAAGCGGTCCATCACTTTGACTGGATGACGATTCCGGCTGCCCGGGAACTTGCGAAATCACTGTCAATTCCGTTATACTCAACTATGTTGTCCTTTGAAGCGACCCGTAACCCACATGGGCACGGTGGACTCTATGATGCGATACACCGGATTGAAAACAGTATCTTCCATGCCGCTGAAACGGTATATATCGATGAACAGCTGTCGATGGAAGACTTGAAAGAACGGTACGCAATCCAGGATAATACAGAAGTATGCCTGCCACTTGACCAGTCTCCCTATAAGGAGAAAGCTTTGAAAAAGAACGTGAAATAACCTTGCTTTTTCAAAGGAAACTTGGTAGGATAATTGAGTATGCTTAGACTGTAAAGCAAAAGCACTTGATACAACATCAGTAAGATGGGAGTGAAAGAAATGCGCGTTAAAATCACATTAGCTTGCACAGAAACAGGCGATCGCACTTACATCACGAAGAAAAACAAACGTAACAACCCAGAGCGCCTCGAGTTGCGCAAATACAACCCACGTCTCCGTCGTCACACGCTTTACCGCGAAGTGAAGTAATCGAGACCGGCCGTCACATATGTGACGGCCTTTTTTGTAAACAGGGGGAATGAAGATGCATGAAAAACGTGAGCTGAGACGTTTTGTCCATCAACAAATCAAAGAGATGATTAATCGTGAAGAAGCGGACCGGATGATTTATGAAAACTTGTTACAGATGACATGCTGGGAAGAAAGTCATCGCATCGCGATCACATTGCCGCTCCCGCTTGAAATCGATACCCGACCGATTATCCATGCAGCATGGGAGGCAGGAAAAGAGGTATGCGTGCCGAAAGTAACTGATAACGGACTTACGTTTCATATCATCCGGTCCATCGATGAGCTCGAAGAGGGCGTGATGAACATTTTAGAACCGACATCACCGCCTACAAACGAACCGATTGATTTATGTATTGTGCCCGGACGTGTGTTTGACCGGTCGGGATACCGGATCGGTTGGGGAGGCGGGTACTATGACCGTTTTTTACATACATACGAAGGAGTGACGGTCGCATTGGCTTATACCGCACAAATCATCGATCGGGTACCGACAGAACCTCATGATCTGGCAGTCGAATGGATCGTGTCAGAAAGGGAAGTTATTCAATGTTTGCCATTTTTATCGTAACGTGTTTTGTCGCTTTTACCGGCTATCGATTACATTCGCTCACATGGTCCGGTGCCCTGCTCACCGTGGTCACGGGTACGATGATCGGATGGGCCTTCGGGTGGTTTGGATTATACTTACTCGGAGTGTTTTTCTCGACGTCTTCTCTCGCCTCGAAGTATCGTTCGCGAGATAAAAAAGAAGTCGATGAGATCGTCGAGAAGACTGGGGCGCGCGATTATGTCCAAGTTCTCGCAAATGGCGGAGTCGGGATCATGTGCGCCATCGGTTATCTCGTGTTTGAAGAGACCGTATGGATCATGATGTATATCGCTTCGATTGCGGCGGCAACGAGTGATACGTGGGGGTCGGAGTTCGGTGTTCTCTCGAAAAGAAAGCCGCGATTCATGTTCACGTTTAAAACAGTCGAACCGGGGACGAGTGGGGCGGTGTCCACGTTTGGGACGGTCATGTCCATTGCAGGGGGCGGGCTGATTATCCTTGCTTCTGTGCCGTTTATGTCGTTCGGTTGGTCAACTTTTCTCCTCCTGTGGGTCGTTGGATTGAGCGGCAGTGTGATTGATACGTTACTTGGTGCGACCGTCCAGCGAAAGTATCGGTGTGTCGTCTGCGATAAATTGACGGAGAAACGAATGCATCATGATACGCCTACTGCCTATGTCTCCGGCTGGCGCTTTCTTGGAAATGACGCGGTCAATTTCCTTTCTATCTTTTCAGTCGCTTGGATTTGTTTCTCGCTGTTCAGTTGAGGGTAGTACAGAAACTGAGGATGTTTCGAACGAATGTGAATATTGTCACAATATTGCCAAAGTGAAAACGGTTTCGAATGTAGTTGGTGTTTGTGAATGATGTTACAATCTTTTTGTAACAGAGATAAGAAAAACATGAAACAGATTGTTCGAAGGGTGGAAATCATAATGGAAACATTAAATCATGCAAAAGTAACACGTGTCGCGCTTGTGGGTGCAGGAGCTGTCGGTGCGAGTTTTGCTTACCAATTAACAACGGCAAGTCTTTGCGAAGAACTTGTAATCATTGATATTAATAAAGCAAAAGCTGAAGGGGAAGCGATGGACTTGAACCACGGGGTGTCTTTCGCTGCTTCACCGATGCGTGTTTGGGCTGGGGACTATGCAGACTGCGGCGTGGCGGATATCGTCGTCATTACAGCGGGTGCTCCGCAACGTCCGGGTGAGACACGTCTTGACCTCGTCGAAAAAAATGCGAAGATCATGAAATCAATGATTTCAGACATCATGGCATCTGGTTTTGACGGAATCATCATCATCGCATCAAACCCAGTCGATATCATGACTCATTTAGCTTGGAAATACTCAGGACTTCCGAAACACCGTGTCTTCGGTTCAGGTACAGTGCTTGATACATCACGTCTTCGCTATATGCTCGGAGATTACTTCAATGTCGACCCGCGTAACTGCCACGCCTACATCATGGGCGAGCACGGAGATACGGAATTTGCCGCTTGGAGCAACGCCCGGATTTACGGTAAATCAGTGGAACAATTGCTTGAAGAGCACGATGAGTATTCATGGGAAGATCTCGAAGAAATTTACGTCAACGTCCGTGATGCGGCTTATCACATCATCGAACGTAAAGGCGCAACGTACTATGCAATCGGTCTCGGACTTCTCCGTTTGGTCAAAGCGGTCCTACGGAACGAGAACACGTTGCTTACGGTCGGTGCACATCTCGATGGTGAATACGGCTTAAACGATATTCATATCGGTGTTCCGGCAATCATCAACCGTCAAGGTGTCCGTGAGGTCGTAGAGATTGAATTGTCTGAAGAAGAACATCAAAAGATGCAACATTCTGCCGATGTATTGATGAAGACGATGCAACCGGTCCTTTAATCGGTCACTTGTCTGTCCGCAGTCCTTTAGGGGCTGCGGTTTTTGTGTTGAGAAAAACGCCTCTTACTTTGTAGCGTGCGTGCACATGCATTACAATGATAGAGAAGGAGGGGATTCGCTTGACGACAGCTTGTTTTTGGGAAGATATTTATCACAAAGTGGAGAAAGGCGGTCGAATCGAAGGAATCCTCGAACCGTCTCGGGCTGTCATTGTATTTGATACGTCCGCCGGAGACCGGTATGATCTGTACGTTCGAACTGAAAAAGCATGGGCGAACCATGTCGGTGCCGACATTGTTGCTGCCTTGAATGGATTTCGCCTCTCCCGCATCGGAAGGAAGCACTTGACGATTCATGTCTATGGGGACGAGCTCATTGATGAGGAACGCTTGCGTGACATGACTTTTCCGATTGCTGCAAAAGTCCGATTGGAGCGAAGTGTATGTGTGTCTTCAATGGAAGAAGACCGTTTTCGGATGCTGGCGGTCGGTCTCGATCGTCAGAAAAAATCGGAATTGAAAAAACGATTTTCTTTTGGGAAGCCGCAAGTCGTTTATGGAATCATGTTTTTGACGTTACTGGTCATGTGGCTCGCCGAATCGGTCGGCTCGACATTTGATCCGAACACGTTGATCACATTCGGGGCGAAAGTGAATCCGCTGATTGACGACGGACAATGGTGGCGACTGATCACACCGATGTTTCTCCACATCGGCTGGTTTCATTTCGCAATCAATATGTTTGCCCTCTGGTCCCTTGGTCCACTCGTAGAACGAATGTATGGCTCTTTCCGTTTTCTTATCATTTATCTCGTTGGAGGAATCATTGCATCCACCGCGTCTTACGCATTTAGTGATTCGATTTCGGCAGGTGCCTCTGGGGCTCTGTTCGGATTGGTCGGGGCACTCCTGTATTTTGGATTACGCGACAGGTCGTTATTTATGAAGACACTCGGCCCTCCGCTCTTTATTATGTTAGGATTAAATGTAGGGTTAGCATTCGTCTTAGGAGCGAGTTTGGACCATTTTGCGCACGCAGGTGGCTTGATTGGGGGATTCTTCGTTTCCGGTGTGGTGGGTCTGCCGGATGAAACGAATCGAACGCAAAGAGTACTGTTTACCGTATTCACAGTTTGCCTGTTTGGCATATTGTATGGATACGGATATGGATATAGTTAAGGAGAGATCATGATGATTGAAACGTTAAAACGATTAGTCGAAATTCCGAGTCCTTCTGGAATGACAGATGAAGCCATCCGGTTTGCTGAAAAAGAATTGAACACACTCGGTGTTTCAACTGAACGTCTACATAAAGGGGCCTTGCTTGCGACGTTCCCTGGGAAATCAGATAAGGCGCGCCTGTTGACGGCCCATGTCGACACGTTGGGTGCGATGGTGAAAGAAATTTTGCCGAGCGGTCGACTCCGGCTGACGCAGGTCGGTGGATACGCATGGACGGCAATCGAAGGAGAGAACTGTCTCGTTCACCGGGAAGACGGGGAAGCGGTTGAAGGAACGATTCTCGTTCATCAGTCGAGTGTTCATGTATATAAGGACACCAATTCTGCTGAGCGGACCGCAGCCAATATCGAAGTACGACTCGATATGAACGTCCATTCGGTAGAAGAAGTGCGAGAACTCGGGATCGAGGTCGGAGATTTCGTGTCGTTCGATCCGCGTTTCAACGTGACGCAATCAGGTTACATCAAATCTCGTCATTTGGATGATAAAGCGTCGGTTGCGATTTTATTGGATTTGGCTAAAGACCTTGTGAAACTTGAATTGCCTCATACAATCCATTATTTGATTTCAAACTATGAAGAGGTCGGGTTCGGAGGCAATGCCGGGATTCCGTCACAAGTTGTCGAGTATATCGCGGTTGACATGGGCGCTCTCGGAGACGGGCAACATTCGGATGAATATACGGTTTCCATTTGTGCGAAAGATTCTTCGGGTCCGTATGATTTAACGTTACGCCGCCAATTCACTTCTTTATGTAAAGAACATGACATCGCATATAAGGTAGATATCTATCCGTTCTATGGTTCTGACGCTTCCGCTGCCATTCGTGCGGGATACGACGTCAAGCATGCATTGATTGGACCGGGGATCGAGTCGAGCCACAGTTACGAACGGACACATCAGACTTCATTGGATGCGACGCGCGAACTGCTCCGCCGATACGCGATGACGACGATGGGGGAATAAGCATGAAAAACTTTTATGATGTCCAACAATTTTTGAAAACGTTCGGGACGATCATTTACATCGGAGAACGGGACGCAGAAATTGGACTCATGATGATGGAGCTCGATGAACTGTATGAAGGCGGGATCATCGAACAACGCGAGTACGACACGGCGAAGATCATTTTGACGCATGAACTGAAAAATTCAACAGATTGACAGAAATGCCCTTAGTGCAATGGGTTGCACTAAGGGCATAATAGTGTACACTATTCAATGAAAGCGATTTATTCATGACGAGGAGTGGAATTGGATGAAATGGTTATTAGGAATTGACATAGGTGGTACAACGGTGAAAATGGCCGTTTTAGACATGAATGGCATCATTTCTGACAAGTGGGAAGTGAAGACAGACATTCGTGAGAATGGGGTACATATTCCAAAAGACATCGCAGCATCTTTTGAAACATATTTAGAGACGTCCGGGAAGAAGAAAGAAGAGTTCGCAGGCGCAGGAATCGGCGCACCGGGCTTTATCAATTTCACTGAAGGTGTCGTTGAGTATTCTCCGAACATCGGTTGGAAAGATTTCGAACTCGTCAGTGAGTTTGAAAAAGCAGTCGGTCTCCCTGCGGTCCTGGAAAATGACGCAAACGCAGCTGCGCTTGGCGAGATGTGGAAAGGTGCCGGTGAGGGCGCTTCTGAGCTTTTGGCGATTACGCTCGGAACTGGAGTAGGAGGCGGTGTCATCACGAACGGAAACATCGTTCACGGTGCTGCCGGTATGGCCGGTGAGATTGGTCACATCACGGTAGAGCGCGACCCGGATAAAGCGGTCAAGTGCGGATGTGGTCGTACGGGATGTATCGAAACGATTGCCTCGGCAACCGGGATTTCTCGACTCGCCCTTCAAAAGCGGAAGAATCGTGAAACCTCATTGAATGGGTTGGATGGCGTCACAGCACGGGACGTGTTCGAGGCTTACAAAGCGGGGGATGCGGTAGCCAAGGAAGTCGTGGAGGAAATGACAGAATATCTTGGACTAACGATTTCGAATATCGCCAACACGTTGAACCCTAAAATGATTGTCATCGGGGGCGGCGTATCAAAAGCACGCGAAGCGTTGCTTGAACCGCTCGATGCACAATTCAAACGATTTGCGCTTGAACGGGTGTATCATTCAACAACTTTCAAAATTGCGGAGTTGGAGAATGATGCAGGCGTGATCGGCTGCGCTTGGCTCGCACGAAAACATTTCTTACCGACACGTGTCTAAACCCACACGCCTGCTCTTAGCAGGCGTGTTTTTTTGCGTGAACGGGTATTGAATATTGTAAAATTTGTAACGTCACAGTTGATTTTTCGTTAAAAAAGGAGTAAGATTTGGACTTGATACTGAACATGTACTATTTATTTTGAATTGTACAATCTATTAACGAATGGCCTATAAAAAAAGAAGCCGAAAAACTGAAAAGAGGAGGAGACCGTCAGATGAAGTCATCTCAACGCTTCTCAAACATGTCGACGAGACTGAATGATACGGTCCGTGCTTCGTTTCAAGAATATCGCTTATTCTGGATTTTCACGTTATTACTTTGGACGAAGACGTATATTGTTTATCAATTTTTCTTTGACATCCCAATCGAAAACACTGCGCAAGCCTTCATTCTATTAATCAGCCCGATCAGCTCCACGCTGTTCTTGTTCGCATTCCATTTCTTCTTTAAAGGAAACAAACAAAAATGGGTACTGTACATTCTTTACACGATTGCGTCCTTCACGTTGTTCGCGGATGCTGTCTATTACCGTGAATTCACGGATTATTTGACCGTGCCGGTCATCTTGCAACCATCGAATATGGAAACTCTTTCTTCATCCTTCAGTTCGTTGTTGGAATGGAAAGACCTCATCATTCTCGGTGATGTGTTCATTTTGCCGTTCTTCTTATGGAAAATGAATTTGAAGGAAAACGAGGCAACGCATCGTCGCGCTTTGTTCACATTCGTCGCAGCCGTGGCCGTATTCTTGTTCAATCTGTCACTCGCTGAGACGGAACGCCCTGAGCTATTGACGCGCTCGTTTGACCGTGAGCTACTCGTAAAAAACATTGGAACATTCAACTTCCATATCTATGACGCCATGCTCCAAACGAAAACGTCTGCTCAAAAAGCGATGGCGGATGAGTCGGAACTCGCGACGATCAAACAATACACGCGTCAAAACTATGCGGCTCCGAACCCGGATTTGTTCGGGAAGTATAAGGGTAAAAACCTCATCGTTGTCTCATTTGAATCAACGCAGAACTTTACTGTGGATATGAAAGCGCCAAATGGTGAATATATCACGCCGAACTTGAATAAGTTGATTAAAGAATCGCACTACTGGCCGAATTACTACCATACGGTCGGTCAAGGGAAAACGTCAGATGCGGAGTTTGCATTAGATAATTCACTCTTCGGGTTACCGCGAGGTGCGGTATACTTCACGAATGCGGATAACGAATATCAAGCATTCCCGGAGATGATTAAAGAAGATAACTACTACTCGGCAGTCTTCCATGCGAACAACAAATCATTCTGGAACCGTGACCAAATGTATAAAAACATTGGTGTCGATCAGTTCTTCGATGAGAAGAGCTATGACCTCGGAAATCCAGAGGATATGACGGAGTGGGGATTACTTGACGACAGTTTCTTCGAGCAATCGATTCCGATGCTTGAAGAGTTGCCGGAACCATTCTATGCGAAGTTCTTAACGTTGACGAACCACTTCCCATACACGATGCCTAGCGAAGATTATGAGTTGGTACCGAAGTTTGAAACAAGCTCGACGACGTTGAATAACTTCCCTCAGGCTCTTGCCTATCAAGACTATGCATTGGGGATTTTCATCGACCAGTTAAAAGAGAATGGTATGTGGGATGATACGATCTTTGTCGTATACGGCGACCACTATGGAATTTCAACAAACCACAATGATGCGATGGCAGAGTTGCTCGGAAAAGATGAGTTGACCCCGTACGATGTGGCGAAATTGCAACAAGTGCCGTTCGCGATTCACTTGCCAGGACAAGATGCGGGTGAAGTGCATGAGACGGTCGGTAGCCATATCGATATGAAGCCGACGCTTCTCCATTTACTTGGAATCGACACGTCTGACATGATCGGGTTCGGGAACGATTTGTTCTCTGAGGACCGGAACAGCCGTGCCATCTTCCGTGACGGTACTGTCGTGACGGATGAATACGTATGGACGCAGTCGACGTGCTATAATGCAGCTTCTGGCGAAGTCGTTGACGATTCATCGCTCTGTGAACCGATTTCTGCGGAAGCGGAGAAAATTCTTCAGATGAACGATGACTTGATTTATTCTGACTTGTTACGTTTCAACGAACAGACAAAACAATAACGAAAAAGCGCTGACCCCGAGTCAGCGCTTTTTATTGTACAAAAAAAGCGGCATTTGCCGCTTTGCTGATGTAGTTGATTAGCTCGGAATTCCACCGTAAATCAACGTTGCAATGCCAAAGAATCCAAATACGAGTGCTGTAAGACCGGCAAAGGCAAGTGGAAAGAATTGGCGGCGTTTGAATGAACGGAGCATTCCCCATACGGCAACGAGTGCGATGATGAATGAGATCCATCCGAACGGTTCATACAAATGCATGACGAGTTCCCCCTTTATTTGTACGTCATGAAATTCATAAAAATTTCACTGAAATATCATTATTATTTTATCCGATATTGCACACGCTGTCGAGCAAAGGTTGACATCGATACAATTTTGCCACAATATTGTTTTGAACAAAAAGGGAGTTGATTCGGATGAATATCAAAAAAATTACGTCTGGCTTGGCACAAGAGAACGGTTATGTCCTGAAAAAAGAAGGAACGGTGCTGATCGTCGACCCTGGGACGGATGATCCGCGATTTTTTGAGACGATCGATCTTCTCGGTGAACCGGCAGCAATTCTGCTGACACATGCCCATTTCGACCATATCGGCGGAATCGATGCCATCCGTGACCGTTACGATATCCCGGTGTATGTCCATCGCTTGGAACGGGACTGGCTGGTTGATGGAGAAAAGAATGGTGCGGCGGCATTCCACTTGCCGCATCCGGAGATGAGACCGGCTGATCGGACATATGAAGGGGAGGCGCTCGAGTTGGGTGCGTTTCAGTTCCGTCTTTATCATACACCGGGTCATTCTCCGGGATCTGTGGTCCTTCATCTTCCAGACGACGGAATCGCATTTTGTGGCGATTTGATCTTCAAACAGTCCATTGGTCGGTCGGACCTTTACGGAGGCAATCAGGCTACGTTGATGGGATCGATCGATTGGATGAAACACGTTCTGCCGAAAGAAACCGTTTTGTATCCGGGGCATGGACCGAAGACGACCATGGAAGATGAAATGCACTCCAATCCGTTTTTCCGGCAATAAAAAAGATTGTCTCGCCTGAGACAATCTTTTTTACATTTGGAAGTTACTCCAGTACGTGAAGACAACGAAGAAAATTGTCAAATACGCACCGAATACGTATACATACGTTTTTTCAGTTAATTTTAAGTAGCCAAGTGCGACGAAGAAAATCGTTTGTGCTAAAAAGACGAGACCCATCACGATGAAGTCACCAGTATGTTCACTGCTGCTCTGATCTCCACCAAGCGCGCCTACGAAAGCAAGTGTCGCAATCAACCCAGTCCAGAAGCCTAGGACACGAAACATTCTTGCCATGTTAATCCCCCCATACGTGCATTATTCCATTACTCATTCACTATTTTACCAACACATTCACAAAAATGCTATGGAAACGTGAGAATTGAGCAAAATAATCGTGAAAAATATGTGAAGTGAGGTTCCAAATAAAAAATTGTACAAAATTTTATAAAAAGTTGTACAAAACATGTACAAACGGGGTATAGAGTTGTATAATCAATTTATAGAATACGTACGGGTGATAAACATGACCGAGGAGGCAAATGAAAATGGCAACAGAATTAATGTTTTATACGTATCCGAGTTGCACGTCGTGCCGGAAAACGAAAGCGTTTTTAAAAGAACAACAGTTGGACGTGAGTGAACGACACATCTTTAGAGATGCCCCAACTGTCGATGAATTGTTGCAATTGCTCGCGATCAGTGAGGACGGGGTTGATTCCTTACTGGCGACACGGAGCCAAGCCTTTAAACAACTTGATGTCGATGTAGAAGACTTGAAACTAAGTGAGTTGCTCAAACTGATGAGTGAAAATCCGAAACTATTGAAGCGACCGATTTTGACTGATGGAAAAGAAGTGATTGTCGGTTATGACAAGGCGTCCATTGAAACGTATGCTAGACGCCACGACCACGCTACCGTTCAAGTATCATAAAACAAGTCCACTTTTTCAAAAGTGGTCTTTTTTTTATGCTTGAAAGGAGGTGGGAGAGATGAAACCAATCATTGAATTGTTGTTGTCAAAGGCGACAGAGGCGGGTGCGAGTGATCTTCATTTTATTCCGAAACAGACGAACATCGATGTACAGGTCCGGTCAAACATGAAATTGGCGTCCATTCAAACGATGTCGTGGGAACAATATGAACGTCTGACCAGCTATATGCGTTATTGGTGCGCGCTGACAGAAGTCGATCAACGGGCGCCGCAATCCGGTATTTTTGAAACGGATGCGTTCGCCATCCGGGTAACGTTTCTTCCTTCCTTTCAACACGTATCGATGTCTTGGCGATTACCGACGCATACCTTTCAGTTGAACCGACTTCTGAAAAGAGAGGACGTCCAACGGCTGCAAGACACGATGTCCAAACAGCGAGGACTCTTCTTGATTGGCGGGGCAACGGGAGCCGGGAAGACGACGATTTTGTATGCGTTACTGGAGAGTCTGAAAGAGAAACGAATCATTACCATCGAGAACCCGCCTGAACAGGAGCTTGAAGGCGTCATTCAATTGGAAGTCAACAACCGGGCAGACCGGGGTTATCGGAGTTTGTTAAAAGAGACGCTTCGGGCTGACCCGGATATCATCGTCATCGGGGAAGTAAGGACAGATGAGGAACTTCGTGTCGCATATGACGCGGCTCTAAGTGGGCATCTCACACTTACGACATTTCATACAGGGTCGGTAGAAGATGGAGAACGGAGGGTGAGGCAATTCCTGTCCGGTGCAGAGATAGAACGGAACTGGTGTGTATTAACCCGTAGTCAGGAGGTTACTTGTGAATGGGCGACAATCAGATGAATGCTTCTCTACAGATCATGCATCGCTTTTTACGACTGCAATCTCGTGGCGTCTCAATCAAGAAAACATTTGAGACGCTTGAACTGCACGAGCGCGGCAAATCAAAGGTGACGGTACAAGCGATGAGGCGGCGCTTGGAGTCCGGAGATTCGTTAGCCTCCGTCTTCTCTTTGCTAATCTCGAACCCCCAGATGTTAGAGTTACTGGAGACCGCGGAGCGGGGAAATCGGTTCATGGATGGGATGGAGCAAGTGTTACAGCTTTCGACGATGCGTTCAAAGTTGGCTGTTGAATTGAAACGGATGGTGCGCTATCCATTGATTATCCTGTTCATTCTGTTACTTCTCGGGGCCATTTATGCCCTCTACATCTTTCCGAAACTGCTGGCGATGGTCGATGTCGAAGCTGCTAGCGGGGTGTCTGCGCTCTTGTTATCCAGATGGTTTTTCCCACTGCTCTTTTTATTCTTTGTGATGACGTTGATCGGTGGGATGGTTGCAGGGAGGAGAGGGGTTCGCCTGCCGATTCGCCTGATCGAACGCGGGAGGAGGTTGTACGTGACCTATCTGTTTGTGAGCGAATTGTCGCTCTTGCAGGAAACCGAAACGACGGTGAGACATGTCATCAGTCGATTGGCACTTGAGACCGGGGAAGTAGCGATGATCGCAAGACGGATTCACGAGCGGATGTCAAACGGTGTAGGGATTGATGCGGCGACGAGGGAAGAACGGTTGATCGATCATGAGGTCGTCAGTTTGTTAGGGGTCGGTTCGGTGAGTGGTGAGCTCGGGAACTTGATGGCACTTCATCGCGATCTCGTCTTTGAAGAGATGGAACGATATAGTAAACGACTTCTTGGTAAAGTGGAGCCGATGATTTACGGTGTGTTGAGTGTCATGGTCGGCACCCTTTTCTATTCCCTTTACTTACCGGTTAAGTTGATTATGGCCCAAATATAAGGAGGAAATCATGATGAAGCGATTGTTCTCAGAACAAAAAGGGTTCACCTTGGTGGAGATGGCTGCTGTATTATTGATCATCTCGGTCTTACTATTGTTGCTCGTCCCGTCATTATCTGACGGGAAATCCCGAGCAGATGAAGTGAGTTGTGACGGGAGTGTGCGAATCGTTGAATCTGAGATTAATTTATACTATGCCGAACATAAATCTTACCCTGCTACATTAGAGATGATTGAACGGGCATCGGACACCGATCCGCTCGTGTATAGCTGTCAATCATCGGCCTATACTTATTCGCCGACCGACGGTTCCCTTCAAAAACAATGAAAGGGTATACGCTCGTAGAGATGACGGCGGTCCTTGTTGTCATATCATTTTTGTTGTTACTCGTCACACCATGTCTCCGTCCGATTGATCGACTGGCGCTGTATGAGTTCACCGACACGTTAGTATCCGATATTCAAGAAGTCGGTCAATATCCGTATATCTCTGAGAGAGAAAGTTGTGTCCCGCGATTGACCTGGTATATGAAAGACCGGACGTATATCATCACATGCGGACGGACATCGATTTCGACCGTGACGGTACCGGATGGGATTATCATGTACTTGCCGACTTCAAAAGACATCACATTTTATAAGCAGTCCGCTACATATGCCGGGCAGTGGAAGTTCGTGAGCGGGACGTCATCCGTGCTGCTCAAATTCAGAATGGGGACCTATGAGCCGGAGGTGTTTATTTATGATGGGGGATGAGCAGGGATTTACCTTATGGGAGGTCTGTCTCAGTTTAATGCTATTCAGTGGATGGTTTATACTGATTAGTCCGTTCATCCTCCATGGAAATGAACGAATCGTACAGTTGGAACAGTCTTTTCAAACGTATGAACGACTGCAGGAGGAGGTGCTTCGTGAGGCGGAACAACCGACGGGGATGCTGGAAGTGTGTGAGGCAAATCTTTGCCTCCCGACATTGTGAACCTGGTTTCACCATGCTTGAGATGACATTCGTCCTCCTCATCCTTCCAATCTTTCTATTTCTTCTGGTTCAAGTTACCGCGTTAGGACAAGCGTTGTATGAACAACCAAAGTTTGCCCACCAGACGACGCCCCAACTCATCGTCCGCAGGATTATTGACAGTCGCGATTGCCGGGTTGAACAGGGACGTCTTCGTGGATCGTTTGTCAAAGAGGATGGCGCGACGTGGGATTGGACGATCAAACAAATCAATGGGAATCTTGTGATGGTCGGGGATGAAGGGGGGAACTTATTATTTTTAAGAGGAGTCGAGGCGTATCACGTCGAAACGGTTGGTATCGGTTATCGGATCACCTGGGACACCGTAAACGCTCGGAAAGAAAAGGTCGTCCTGTGCATGAGAAAGGATTCTTCGTCATCGCTACCCTCGTTGTGATGACATGGATGCTAGGAGCAGTGTTGTTTTGGTATACTGACCTTGAACGGACGACGAGACGTTTGTCCCAAGAAGTGTTGGCGATTCGGTTCGAAGCCCACTTGTTGGTGGCGAAACGAACGTGTGGGGCTGTAGGACTCACTTTGAAAAAGCCGACCGGAACGATTTATTGTCGCCCGCTATCATCGAACCGAACGGAAGTAGAGACGGTGTTAGTGACTGGAGAACGACATAGTGAGGTGATCGTATTCGATGAGTAAGCCGTTTTACATCATCGGTTTTATGGGTACAGGTAAATCAAGTTTAGCCCCTTTTCTAAAGCAAAATGGAAAAGTGGATGACCTTGACGAAATCATTGAGTCTCGAATCAAGATGGACATCGCTACATATTTTAAACAGTCCGGAGAAGAAGCTTTTCGAGACCACGAGTCAAAAGCGTTAAAAGAAACGGATGGTGACTTTATCCTAACTGGCGGCGGGGTCGTTGAACGGAGCGTGAATATGGAGTGGATGCAACGTCACGGAACAGTTGTGCACCTCTCTTTGCCATTCGAAGATTGTTGGGAGCGAATCAAAGATAGCGAACGCCCTCTCGTACGACAAGGAAAAGCGGCCGTCGAGTCACTATATCGGCGTCGCCTGTCGCTCTATGAGCAAGCGGATGTGCGTGTCGACGCCAGCCGGCCGCCACGGGAGGTCGCTCAGTACATTATCCAGTTGAAGGAGGAAGAGCATGGTTTGGATTAACATTGCCATCGTCGTATTGGCTATCATCGGGGTCGGTGTATACGGCTATTTGTTGTTTAAAAATAAAATGAAGCCTGACTTTTCACGGCTGAACCAGGCGAGCGAACGCTTTAAAATACGAGCGGACGTCGTCCAAACGCAAGTCGATGAGATCAAACAACATGTGGATGCGGTCAATCGTTCTGTCACGCAAATCAAGACATACGGTGTTAAGGTGAAAGATGAATCGATCGAGCTGAAAGACTCTGCCGTCGAACTGACGAAAGAAATCAAACGGACTGCTGGAATCGAACGCTCTGACGTTTCCACTGAGACCAAAATATGAAATAATGAGGATGAAAACGTTTTCGTTTTTCATCCTTTTTCTTTTTCGTTTTTTTATCTAGGCAGAACCGTCGAAAATTGATAAAGTGGAATGGAAAACGAAAGATTTCAAAAACAAAAACTTTTTATGTTCGGGATTGGGGGATATTATGGAGAAAGTTACGCTTAAACGTACGCCTTTGTTCGAATTGATTCAACCGAAAGCAAAAATGGTGGATTTTGCAGGGTTTGAAATGCCTATCCTGTTTTCTTCGATTAAAGAAGAACATCGGTCGGTGCGTGAAGATGTGGGGATGTTTGACGTATCGCATATGGGGGAGATTCGCATTGAAGGTCCCGATGCATTGGAGCAAGTGCAGCATCTGGTGACGAATGACGTGTCTAAATTACAAATCGGACAGGCACAATATAATCTATTTTGTCTTCCGGACGGAGGCGTGGTCGATGATTTGCTCGTTTATCGACTGGACGAGGATTCATTTTGGCTCGTCATCAATGCTTCGAACATTGAGAAGGACGAGGCGCATGTTCGCCGCTTCGTGACGGGAGATGTGACGGTCACGAACGAATCGGACCAATATGGTCAAATTGCCATTCAAGGACCGAACGCGGAGAAAGTACTCAGCAAATTGACGGATTTACCGCTCGAAGAGATCAAATTTTTCCGTTTTATGACCGGAGAAGTGGCCGGCGTGACAACCATCGTGTCTCGCAGCGGATATACAGGTGAAGACGGATTTGAGCTATATGCACACGCCGATGCGATTCATCGGATCTGGGAGGCGTTGGAGTCTGAAGGGGTCACACCTTGTGGTTTGGGTTCCCGCGATACACTCCGTTTTGAGGCATGTTTGCCACTTTACGGACATGAGCTCGATGAGACCGTCACGCCGTTCGAGGCGAATTTGAACTTTGCGGTCAAACTGGATACCGACTTTGTTGGAAAAGAGGCGCTCGTTAAACAAAAAGAGAACATTCCGAATCGAATGATCGGGTTGAAGCTTTTGGGCCGCGGTATCGCTCGTCAAGGTGCTACCGTCGAGGTGGACGGTGAAGTCGTCGGTGTCGTCACGACCGGAACGATGCCACCGACCGTGAATGAATCCATCGCATGGGCGCGTGTGGATGCACGTCATGTGGAGCGTGATCAATTTACGATTGATGTCCGTGGTAAAAAAATAGAAGCTGTACGCGTACCGACACCTTTTTATAAACGGAAGAAATGAAACAGGGGGATTCAGAATGAATAGAATGGAATTTCGCTATTTACCGATGACCGAACAAGATGAAAAAGACATGTTGCAGACCATCGGGGTGGAGTCGATTGAAGGGTTGTTAGAAGATATTCCGGAATCGTTGCGTGAGAAGGCGTCACTCGCGGCAATCGGGGCGCCGCTTCCTGAAGTGGACCTCGTGCGTCATATGACGAAACTTGCGGAGAAGAACATTCATACGAAGTCGTATCCGAGTTTCCTTGGAGCGGGGATGTATGACCATTTGTCTCCGAGCGTGATGAACCATATGCTCTTGCGCTCTGAATTTTATACGGCCTATACGCCATATCAGCCTGAGATTTCACAAGGTGAGTTGCAGGCGATGTTTGAATTCCAAACGATGATTTGTGAACTGACTGGAATGGATGTCGCTAACTCTTCCATGTATGACGGCATCACGGCCCTTGCGGAAGCGACGTATTTGGCGAGTGCGCATACGAAGAAGAAACGGGTCATCGTCTCGGGCGCTGTACACCCTGAAGCGAAAGATGTCATCCGTACGTACGCGGACGGACCGGGACTCTCGGTCGAATATACAGACGTGACAGACGGCTTGACGGATGTGGCTGACTTGGATTTGACGGACGCATCGTGTCTCGTCGTACAGTATCCGAACTTCTTTGGTCGAGTCGAGGACTTGGCGACTTTGGCTGAAAAGGCGCATGACGTCGGCGCGCTCTTCGTCGTCTCGAGTAACCCGCTTGCCCTCGGTGTCTTAGAGTCACCAGGTGCACTTGGTGCGGATATTACGGTCGGCGATGCCCAACCGTTCGGTATCCCTCAAAGCTTTGGGGGTCCATCTTGCGGTTATTTCGCCGTGAAAAAATCATTGATGCGTAAAATCCCGGGCCGTCTCGTCGGACAAACGGTCGATGAAGAAGGGAAACGCGGTTTTGTCTTGACGCTCCAAGCACGGGAACAGCATATTCGCCGTGATAAAGCGACGTCCAACATCTGTTCGAACCAGGCGCTCAACGCGTTGGCGGCATCGATCACGATGTCAGCTTTAGGGAAGCATGGAATCCGTGACATGGCCATTCGAAACATTCAAACGGCGCATTATATGAAAGAGGCAATGAAATCAGCGGGCTTCTCGATTGTCGATGAAGGACCGATGTTTAACGAATTCGTCGTTGATTTACAGATCGATGCCGATCAAGTCTCACGCGATTTGTTGAAGCACGGGATGATCGGGGGCCTTCCGCTTGGCACATACGAAGCGGATCGTCAGACACAGATGCTCATCTGTGCGACAGAGTTACGGACGAAAGAAGAGATTGACCGGTTTGTTGATGTGGTTGGGGGGATGAAATAATGCAACACGAACAGACGCTTATTTTTGAAGTATCACGTGAAGGACGAACAGGATATAACTTGCCGACGCCAACCGTGCCAGAAGTGGATCTCGAGAAATTATTGCCACAGTCGATGATCCGGAAAGAAGCGGCCGAATTACCGGAAGTGTCTGAATTGGACGTCGTCCGTCATTATACGGCGCTCTCGACACGAAACCACGGGGTCGACTCAGGGTTTTATCCGCTCGGATCGTGTACGATGAAGTACAATCCAAAAGTGAACGAGGATATGGCGCGCCTTCCTGGCTTTGCCCATATTCATCCGCTTCAGCCGGTTGAAACTGTCCAGGGGGCGTTGGAACTGATGGTCGACCTCCAGGAACAGCTCGCTGAAATCACTGGTATGGATGAAGTGACGCTGCAACCAGCTGCTGGTGCCCACGGGGAGTGGACGGGACTCATGCTCATCAAAGCCTTCCACGAACGGAACGGCGACCAGTCGCGGACGAAAGTACTCGTACCGGATTCGGCTCATGGTACGAACCCGGCTTCGGCAGTCGTTGCCGGATTTGAGACGGTCACGGTCAAGTCGGACGAGCGGGGACTCGTCGATCTCGATGATTTGAAATCAAAAGTCGGAGACGATACGGCAGCCCTTATGTTGACGAACCCGAACACGCTCGGTCTTTTCGAGGCAGATATCCTTGAAATCGCACAAGTGGTTCACGAGGCGGGCGGGAAGCTCTACTATGACGGAGCTAACTCGAATGCCATTCTCGGGATCGCGCGTCCGGGGGACATGGGCTTTGATGTCGTCCACTTGAACTTGCACAAAACGTTCACGGGTCCACACGGTGGTGGCGGTCCGGGTTCTGGTCCGGTCGGGGTCAAACGTGATTTGATGCCGTTCCTACCGACGCCGATTGCGACGAGAACAGAAGAAGGCTTTACGCTCGACTATGACCGTCCGCACTCGATTGGCCGAATCAAACCGTTCTACGGTAACTTCGGAATCAATGTCCGTGCATACAGCTACATCAAGACGATGGGGGCTGAAGGGTTGACGCGCGTCTCACGCGAAGCGGTGCTCAACGCCAACTACATGTTCGCACGCTTGAAAGATGCATTCGACGTGCCGTATGACACGTATTGTAAGCATGAATTCGTCTTATCCGGAAAACGTCAAAAAGCACTCGGTGTCCGGACACTCGACATCGCGAAACGTTTGCTCGATTTCGGCTACCATCCGCCGACAATCTATTTCCCTCTTAACGTGGAAGAATGTATCATGGTCGAACCGACGGAAACCGAGTCGAAAGAGACATTGGACGCGTTCTGTGACGCCATGTTGCAAATCGCTAAAGAGGCAGAGGAGAATCCTGAAATCGTTCAGACGGCACCGCATACAACGGTCGTTAAACGAATGGATGAAACACTTGCCGCGCGTAAGCCTGTGTTGAAGTATGAACGACCTGAACCGTCTTCGGTTAACTCATAAAAAAACTGGCGTCCCAAATCATGGGACGCCAGTTTTGCGTTAGGCCTTTTTAATCTTGCCTTTCCAGTTCTTAAACCCGCCATCAAGCATATAGATATCCTTATATCCATTCTTCATGAGCAGTTTCGCTGCTTGGTTTGAGCGTGAGCTTCCTTGGCAGTAGATGAGGATCGGTTGATCTTTACGGAGTTCCTTCATGCGCATCTTCATCTGACCGACCGGGATGTTCCGTGCACCAACGATGTGACCGCCCTTATATTCGTTCGGCTCCCGCACATCAATCAACTGTCCTTTACGGAGTGAGGCGCGGAATTCTTCTTGTTTCATCTTTTTCAACCCGCGAGCCGGCATGAAGCGCCAAACGACATATGCGATTAGAGCGGCCCAAAGGAGAATGACGAGGATTGTTTCGAGTCCCATGGTTGTTCTTCCTTTCTCAATCAAAGTTACCATTTCTCATTATAATGAATTTAAGGTCATGAGACAATGATTGACTCACGGAATCGTTCCTTCCGCTTTCGATTTCCTTCACATTAGGATAAAATAGAATGTGGAAACCGGAACATAAGGGGAGGTCGTGCCCATGCCGACACCGAGTATGGAAGATTATTTAGAACGTATTTATTTATTGATGTCAGAGAAAGGATATGCGCGCGTCTCTGATATCGCCGAACATTTAGGGGTGCATCCTTCCTCCGTCACGAAAATGGTTCAAAAATTGGACCGGGAAGAATACTTAATATATGAAAAATATCGTGGACTCATGCTGACGAAAAAAGGTCAAAAGGTTGGGAAACGGCTCGTGGAGCGTCATGCGATGCTCGAGTCATTTTTACGTTTGATCGGAGTCGATGAGGCGGACGTGTATGAAGACGTGGAAGGGATTGAACATCACCTCAGTTCGAACACGTTGGACTGCATGACTCAATTCGTGGAATTTTTTGAAGATAAGCCGGAACTCATGGAGCAGTTTCGACAATTTCGTGAACAAGAGCGATTACATGAGGACTGAAGACATCAAATCGTTGACCGGATAACCGGTTGACGATTTTTTTGTGCTTTCTTTTCGTAAAAACCGAACGAAATGCATGAATCATCTACATAATATATATTTTTAAGTGTCATTTGTGATATCATGAATCGTGGAATGAACAAATGGGGGGTGACGGCGAACATTCGCCGGATACATGGAAATTCAAATCAAAGGAAAACTGTTTGACGAAAAGCAGATCAAGCAGCGAGTGAAAGAGTTGGCTCAGGAAATCGAGAAAGATGCTGACGGGACGCCCATCGTATTAGTGGCAGTATTGAAAGGCTCGATGGTATTCGCGTCGGATTTGATGCGTTTTATGACGGGGAACGTCCAGTTAGACACAGTCGCCACGTCTTCTTACGGGAAGAAGACGGTCTCAAGCGGAAGCGTTCAGCTTCGAAAAGATTTGGATTTAGACGTGGAAGGGAAGTATGTAGTCATCGTCGAGGACATCATCGATACAGGACAGACGTTGAAGTTCTTATGTAAGCACATGGAACTGCACCAGCCGCAGGAATTGAAAATCTGTACGTTACTCGATAAACCGGCCCGCCGCCTCGTCACACTGGATGCGGATTATGTCGGGTTTGAGATCCCTGACGAGTTCGTGATCGGTTACGGAATCGATTATGCGGAACAATACCGGAACTTGCCGTATATCGGTTTTGTGGAGACGGAATAAAAAAAGGAGCGCCGCGGCGCTCCTTTTACATGTTTGCTTTCTTTTTCTTTTTCCCTTTTTTCCCTTCAATGACTGTCAAATGAGGGGTGTTCGCACGATTGATGTGTGAGCGCTTGGAGAGTTTCGTCACGTTCGAACCGGGTTTCCCTTTCTTCGCCTTGTTCGGAGACGATTTCATGGGAGCGCCGTTCGTGCGCTGCATCCGCTTTTTAGAAGCTTGTGCTGTTTTGCGATAGCGGACATCTTCCGCCGATATTTTTGGAGCCATGAAGACACGGTAGATCACATAAAAGACTAACCCGAAGATTCCGATGAACAACAGTTGTCTGAATAGGCGACCCGGGTCTGTCGCAAGCATATGACCGACCCCGATGAAGCCTAAGATGAACACGATTGTCGCAGCGGTCGAACCGATTCTTTGTCTAATCATGGTGCTTCCTCCTCTTATCCTTCTCTTTGGACGACCGTTTCTCCTAGTTCAGCCTGTTCCCAAGTTTCGAAAGCTTTGATGGCGACTTCAATCTGTTCATCGTTCGGCTCACGTGTTGTCAACAACTGGAGTGACAAACCGGGCTTGCCGAGGAATGAGAGCAGATGATGGTCGCGGAAACGATTTGTGAACTGGAGGACTTCAAATGAGATGCCGATGACAACTGGCAAGAGCGCGATACGGCTGACGAGACGGAGCCATAACGGATCGATTGGGACGATCATGTAGACGCCGATGCCGACGAAAACGGTGAACAAAATGAAGCTCGATCCGCAGCGGTAATGGAGCCGCGAGCTTGCTCGCACATTCTCTACCGTAATCGGTTGTCCGGACTCATAACAGTTGATGACTTTGTGCTCAGCCCCGTGATATTGGAAGACGCGTTTGATGAGAGGCGTCAACGAAATGAGATAGAGGTAGCTGAGTAGCAGTACTAATTTTATACCCCCTTCGAGGAGGTTTTGAATCACGTGTCCTGAAAATAATGGCACATCTTGAAACAGTGAGGCGAGAAGTGCCGGTGTCACGTTAAAGATTAATTTTCCGAAGAGGTAGGAGACGATCCCGACGATGGCGACAATAGCGATCATCAAAAAGCTTTGTTTCTTTTCTTCTTCCTCAGGCGCTGCATCTTCGCTTGGGTCCACGTCATAACGGTCGCTGGCGAAGTTCATGTGTGCCGACCCGTTCTTGAGCGATTCATATAAAGCGACCACGCCTCGCAGGAATGGAACTTTTTTTAATGATTGAACCCACGGGACGAGGATGCGGGGTTGTTCGAAAGTCTCGATCGAGTCGTCTTTTCGACGGATAGCCGATGCGCTCTCAGTCCGACCCTGGAACATCACGCCTTCGACGAGCGCTTGTCCTCCGACTGGGATGGTTGGTTTTGAATTCATTCGTTTTCCTCGATTCATACGTTAATATAGTTGAATTATACCGTGATTATGCAAAAAAACGAAAGTGTGGGAGGCTCGATTCACGTTCTTGAAAGAAATTTGTTACAATAGATGAGACTTGACGAAAGAGGGGGAAGTAGGTTGCGTATTTTAGTGTTGAATGGTCCGAATTTAAATTTGCTCGGTCGACGCGAACCGGAAGTGTACGGAGACGTGTCACTGAAGGGTTTGGCGGCAGAGTTGATGCTGACCGCCCCAGAGGATGTCGAGCTTACTTTCGAACAATCAAACCACGAGGGGGACTTGATTGATGCGTTGCACAACGCATACGACTTCGAAGGGGTCATTTTGAATGCGGGTGCCTATACGCATACTTCGATCGCAATCCGAGATGCCATTGCGGCCATCGACGCCCCGGTCGTTGAAGTACATATTACGAACGTGCATGCACGTGAGCCATTTCGTCATGAGTCGAAATTGGCTGGCGTCTGCTTAGGTGTCATCAGTGGGTTCGGTCTCACGAGCTACACTCTGGCATTGCATGCATTGGTCGAACATTGGAGGAATCGACATGATTGAACGCGTAAACAAATTACAAGGTCAGTTGGAAGCGAACGGGATTGACGCCATGCTCGTCACGAAACGGGAAAACATCCGCTACTTATCAGGCTTCACGGGTTCGAGCGGTGTCATTGTCGTGACGGCGAAGTCTGCCAGCTTCATCACAGATTTCCGTTATACAGAACAAGCGAACGCGCAAGTGTCTGGTTATGAAATCATCGAACTCGAGACATCACTCATCAAATCGGTAGCTGACGTGGTCGCGCGTGAATCAGTGGCGCGACTTGGGGTTGAACAAGATGCGATGACAGTCGGACAATTCCGTGCCTATGAAAAAGAAGTGGGCGCACAGCTTGTCGAGACGTCTGGTGTTGTTGAAAAACTGCGCTTGATTAAGGATGAATCAGAGATTAAGATTATGAAGGAAGCTGCAGCGATTGCTGACGAGGCGTTCACTCATATCCAAACATTCATCCGCCCGGGGCGTACAGAAAAAGAAGTCGCGAACGAATTGGAGATGTTCATGCGTTCGAAAGGGGCGGACTCTTCATCGTTCGACATGATTGTCGCTTCAGGAACGCGTTCTGCTTTACCACATGGTGTGGCGAGCGATAAGGTCATCGAGTCAGGTGAGTTGGTGACATTGGATTTCGGAGCTTACTACAAAGGGTATTGCTCGGACATCACGCGGACGCTAGCAGTCGGTCCGATCTCGGATGAATTGAAAAAAATCTATGACACGGTCCTTCGTGCCCAATTGGCGGGTGTAGAAGGAACGCGCGCTGGCATCACAGGGATCGAGGCTGATGCATTGACGCGTGACGTCATTAAAGAAGCCGGTTACGGTGAGTACTTCGGACACTCAACGGGACACGGTCTCGGTATGGAAGTACATGAGGCTCCAGGTCTCTCTTTCCGTTCTGAAACGGTACTCGAGCCGGGGATGGTCGTCACGATTGAACCGGGCATCTACATCGCGGGTGTCGGCGGTTGCCGCATCGAGGACGACGTCGTGATCACAGAGGATGGATGCGTCCGTCTCACACAGTCGCCAAAAGAATTAATTACGATTGAGGCGTAAGTCTCGTCTGAATTTAGGAGGAAATCAACATGGTATCAGTAAACGATTTAAAAACAGGATTGACGGTCAAAACGTCAGACGGTTCAATTTGGCAGGTCATCGAGTTCCAACACGTCAAACCAGGTAAAGGTGCGGCATTCGTTCGTACGAAGATGCGTAACTTGCGTAACGGCGCAATTCAAGAAACGACATTCCGTGGTGGGGAGAAAATTGAACGTGCGCATATCGAGCGTAAACGGATGCAATATCTCTATCCGATGGGTGACACGTACGTCTTCATGGACAACGAGTCATACGAGCAACTTGAATTGACGAGCGAACAAGTCAAAGCAGCCCTTCCGTACTTGCTTGAAAACATGGAAGTCAGCATCGCGGACTACGAAGGTGAGATCCTCGGAATCGAGCTCCCGACGAGCGTTGTCTTGACAATCATCGAAGCAGACCCGGGTGTTAAAGGGGATACGGCATCGAACGTGAAGAAAAACGCGACAGTGGAAACTGGACATGTCATCCAAGTGCCGCTTTTCATCGAGCCGGGCGAAAAAGTCACAGTCGATACGCGTACTGGAGAATTTATGGGCCGTTACAACGGATAAGAAATCAGGAGTGTTCATTCAACCGAATGGACGCTCTTTTTTTATCGTTGCATTCAGTGGTCTGACCAGTTATAGTAAAGTAGAGATTAGTACCAGGTATAAACAGGGGGTAAGTTTGATGCAAATCGACCATATCAAAGAGCTCATTCAATTGTTGGACCAGTCATCGGTCCATGAAATGGAGCTTGAAACATCTGATTTTAAACTATCGTTGAAAAAAGAAACACAAACTGTGGTGGGTGCACCGGTCATGCAGGCTCAGGCGATGACGCCGCAAGTCCCGGCACCACAGGAAGAAACGAAGGTTGATGATTCGACACCATCAGAAGCAACTTACCGGACCATCAACTCACCGATGGTCGGGACGTTCTATTCGCGCCCGGCACCGGATAAACCATCATTCGTGAATGCCGGTGACCGCGTCGAAGAAGGTCAGGTCGTCTGTATTCTCGAGGCGATGAAACTGTTCAATGACGTGGAGGCGGAAATTAGTGGCGAAATCGTCGAGATTCTCGTGAACGACGGAGATTTAGTCGAATACGGTCAACCGCTCTTCAGCGTGAAGTGAGGCTATTATGAAATTATTAATTGCCAACCGCGGGGAAATCGCGGTCAGAATCATACGTGCAGCAAAAGAGTTGAATATACCGACGGTCGCCGTCTATTCGCAGGCTGATCGTGAAGCGCTCCATGTCCATCTTGCGGACGAAGCGTATTGCATCGGTCCGAATCCTTCGACGGATTCCTATTTAAACATCCCGAACATCTTGTCGGTCGCCTGTGCGGTCGATGCGACGATGATCCATCCGGGATATGGTTTTTTGGCTGAAAACGCAGAGTTTGCTGAGATGTGCGAGGCGTGTGGGATTCAATTCGTCGGACCGAGCAGCTATGCCATTCGCAAGATGGGAATCAAAGATGAGGCGAAGCGTACGATGATCGCATCGGGAGTACCGGTCGTCCCGGGCTCGAGCGGGGTCGTGACAGATGGTGAAGCAATTGAGCTTGCGCGGGAGATGGGTTATCCCGTGATCATTAAAGCGACAGCTGGCGGTGGTGGCCGCGGGATTCGTGTCGCCCGTGACGAAGCGGAGTTGATCCAGGGGCTTGTTGCGACGCGCAAAGAAGCGAAGCAGGCGTTTGGGAACGGCGACGTTTATTTGGAGAAGTTCATCGAGTCATTCCGACACGTGGAAGTCCAGGTGCTCGCGGATCAGTTCGGGAACGTCATCCATTTGGGAGAACGGGATTGTACGATCCAGCGACGGATGCAAAAACTTGTCGAGGAAGCACCGTCTCCTGCCATCGATGAAGCGACACGTCAGGCGATGGGGGATGCGGCGGTCAAAGCGGCGAAGGCCATTCAATACTCGGGTGCGGGAACGATTGAATTCATCTACGTCCCGGAATCGAACGAGTTCTATTTTATGGAGATGAACACACGGATTCAAGTCGAGCATCCCGTGACAGAGATGATCACAGGATTCGACCTCGTCCAGGCACAACTGGAAGTGGCGCTCGGTCACCCGCTCGCCATCTCACAAGAGGATATCTCATTCTCCGGACACTCGATTGAATGCCGGATCAATGCCGAGGACCCGTTCGCGGACTTCCGGCCGATGGCAGGGAAAATCGATCAATATATCGTCCCTGGCGGCATGGGCGTCCGTGTCGACAGCGGCTTATATGCCGGTGCGATGATTCCTCCATTCTATGACTCGATGGTCGCCAAACTGATCGTTCACGCACCGACGCGGGAAGAAGCCATCGCGAAGATGCTTCGCGCGCTCGATGAGTTTACGGTTTCAGGAATCAAAACGACAATTCCGTTCCATCAACAAGTGATGGCGCACGAACAATTCCGACTCGGGACGTTCGATACGAAATTTGTCGAAAAAGAAATGACGTTATCCAAATGACCAGGACCAGGAAGCCCGAACATTATTTCGGCTTCCTGGTTTTTTGTACTGAATTTATGAGTGCTTTATGCTAAACTATCACAATGAAAGCAAGTAAAAGGAGAGTAACTGAATGAAACGTCACGAAGCACGAGAGAAAGCGATTCAGACGCTTTTTCAAATCGAAGTATCAAAATTAGAGGTGGACGAGGCAATCGAGTTCGCACTTGATGGAGCCGAATCGGATCCGTTCTACGAACAACTCGTCACTGGCACGTTGGAGCATAAGGATGACATCGACGTCCTGCTCGTTGAAAACTTGAAAAACTGGCGTTTAGAGCGCCTCGGTAACGTCGAACGGACGATTTTACGAATGGCAGCTTTTGAATTGCTGTACGTCGAAACGATTCCGGAGAACGTCACAATCAATGAAGCGGTAGAACTCGCGAAATCATTCGCAGATGAAGAAGCAGCGAAGCTTGTGAACGGCGTACTCGGCAACATCATTAAAGAAGACTAAAAAAATATAGAGATAAGACACCACACCAACTACAGAAAACCTAATGATAACGGGGGATGAGAGAGATGGCAGTAGTGATCGACGGGAAGCAAGTAGCAACATCATATCGGCAGACGTTAAAAGAGCGCGTGGCGGAGCTTCGTGCAAGAGGGATTGTACCAAAATTGAAAGTCGTGTTAATCGGTGATGACCCGGCCAGCCACAGTTATGTGCGCGGGAAAGAACGGGCGGCTGAAGAAATCGGGATTGATTCTCAAGTATTGCGGTTTGATGAGACGATTACGGAAAAAGAACTCCTCGACTTGATCGACTTGATGAACACGGACGATGAGGTTCATGGGATTTTGGTCCAACTCCCGCTACCGAAGCATATCGACGAATCACGTGTCATCATGCGGATTTCGCCTGAAAAAGACGTCGACGGGTTCCACCCGGAGAATGTCGGGAAAATGATGCTCGGTCTCGATACGTTGTTACCATGTACGCCACACGGAATCCTGCACCTCGCGAAGACGCAAACGGACCTGGTTGGAAAACATGTGGTCGTTGTCGGTCGCAGCCAAATCGTCGGGAAGCCGGTCGGGATGCTCTTTTTGAATGAATCGGCAACCGTCACATACTGTCACTCGAAGACACGGGATCTTGGAGAGATGACCCGTCAAGCGGACATCCTCATTGTCGCGGTCGGGCGCGCCGGGCTCGTAACAAAAGAAATGGTCAAACCGGGCGCCGTTGTCATCGATGTCGGTGTTAACCGGGTCGAAGGTCGCCTCGTAGGAGATGTCGACTATGACGCCGTCAAAGAAGTTGCCGGTGCAATCACACCAGTGCCAGGCGGAGTCGGTCCGATGACCATCACAATGCTCATGCACAACACGGTCGAGGTTGCGTCACGTGGCTAATCCGATTCCGGTCTCCGAAGTCGTCCGTTATGTTAAACGCCACCTGGACGATGATCCGGTCCTGCAACAAGTTGCCGTCATCGGCGAGATTTCAAACTTTAAGCGCTACTCATCCGGTCATTGTTATTTTACGTTAAAGGATGATGCCTCACGGATGAAGGCCGTCATGTTTTCCCGCGATGCCAAACTGCTCCAATTCGAGCCGAAGGATGGGATGAACGTCATCGCCGTCGCCCGTGTCACCATGTACGAAGCGACCGGAGATGTCCAACTTTACGTGGAATTGATGCGACAAGACGGGATTGGTCTTCTGTTTGAACGCTATGAAGCACGAAAGCGTGAATTGGAGGCGAAAGGGTGGTTTGCCCCTGAACGGAAACGGCCGATTCCGTCCTTTCCGGAACGCGTCGGGATTGTCACCTCACCTAAGGGAGCGGCCTTGCATGACATTGCGACGACGTTACGCCGCCGCGCCCCGCACGTTGCCATCACATTCGCCCCGGTAGCCGTTCAAGGGGAGGCTGCGGCCCCGCAGGTCGCCGCTGCAATCCGTTGGATGAATGAACGGACGGACTGTGATGTGCTCATCGTTGGTCGGGGTGGCGGTTCAATCGAGGAGCTTTGGGCATTCAATGAGGATGTCGTCGTTGAAGCGATTTATGAATCTTCCATTCCAATCATCTCAGCGGTCGGGCACGAAACGGATTATACGCTGTCCGATTTTGTGGCAGACGTCCGAGCGGCGACACCGACGGCTGCTGCAGAACTGGCGACAGCCAAAATCGAGGCACAGCGTAAAGATGTCGAACGACTGGCGCTTCACCTTCATAAAGCAATCTCAAATCAGTTGGAGGAAAGGCGGTCCCGATTGATGCGGGCCGTCGACAGCTACGGGCTAAAATCGCCCCGCTACACGATCACGCAAAAGCGGGAACGTTTTGCCCAGGCAGAGATCCGACTGGAGCAGGGGATGCGAAAACAGTTGACGCACGCGACCTATCGGTTGAATCAATTGAACCAGCAACTCGATGTAAAAGATTTCGCCCAATCGATTCAAAGACGAGGAGAACGAGTGGATCAACTGTCAGAACGATTACATCGGACGAGACCACTCGAACGCTCCATGGAGCGTTTTGCCATACAAGCCGGGCGTCTCCATGCAGTCAGTCCGCTTGCGGTATTGTCTCGTGGCTATACGTTCATCGAACAGGATGGCGCTTTCGTGAAAGACGTCAATCAATTACGCGATGGGGATGTGTCGATCCGCTTCAGGGATGGTCACGCCGTCGCCGAAGTAAAGGAGAGACATGTAGGTGAAGAAACAAGAAGAACAGACATTTGAAGCCGCGCTGGAACGTTTGGAGCAGATTGTCTCAAAACTCGAAACGGGTGATGTGCCGCTTGAAGAAGCGATGACGTTGTACGAAGAAGGGGTTCGCCTGTCAGCCCTTTGTCAAACAAAACTCTCCACTGCTGAGAAGAAGATGGATGAGATTTTGGAGTTGGACGGGACACTTCGTGAAAAAGGTGGGTCTGCATGAACCGTTTGAATGATCTCGAAACCTGGAAAGAGGTCGTCGAACAGGCGATGCATGAATGCATGCAGCAAACAGACATGCCGAGTCGATTACGTGAATCGATGACCTATTCGCTTGAGGCCGGTGGCAAACGGATCCGTCCGGCATTGTTGTATGCTGTCCTCGAAACATACGGCGTCCCCCTCGATCGAGGACGGGAAGCCGCCGTTGCGTTGGAGATGGTGCACACGTATTCACTCATTCACGATGATTTACCCGCGATGGACGATGATGACGTCAGACGCGGACGACCGACGAACCATCGCCGATTTGATGAGGCGACTGCCATTTTAGCCGGGGATGCACTTTTGACGGATGCATTCCGTGTCCTGACAGAAGCCCCGCTCCCTGCAGAACGGATTGTCGAGTTGGTTCGTGCATTCAGCACGGCTGCCGGCAGTCAGGGGATGGTCGGCGGTCAGCTCGATGATATGCTTGCTGAGAATCAACCAGGAGTGACGCAACACGCCCTCCAATCAATTCACGAGCGGAAGACGGGGGCGCTGCTCGTATATGCCCTCGAAGCAGGGGCGATTTTAGCCGAGGCTCCTTTAGCGGACCGCGATTTATTGAAACGCTTTGGTCATCACCTCGGCATCGCCTTCCAAATTCAGGACGATATTCTTGACGTGGAGGGGGACGAGGCGCTCATCGGCAAACGGGTCGGCTCGGATGAAGAAAACGAAAAGACGACGTACCCGAAATTGCTGGGACTCGATGGGGCGAAAAGCGCGCTTGAAGAAGAAGTGGGTGCGGCGACCGCCGCCTTGTCACGACTCTCGGTGAAGGCACCCCGTCTGGAAGAATTGTTGTCGTTTGTTGTAAAACGGAACCATTGAACTCGGTGACACGATGAGCACATCGTGTCACCTTTGTTTTGGGGGAATGTGTGGCATATACCGTCACATTCTTGTAAAATGTAAGGTACGAATCAGTAATAAGTGAGGAGAAAGGATGGTCGTTATGGACTTGACATCCATTCAAGACCCGTCGTTTCTGAAACGGATGTCTGTATCGGAATTAGAAGCGCTCGGTTCAGACATCAGACGGTTTTTGATTGAAAAATTGGCAGTGACGGGAGGGCATTTGGCGCCAAACCTCGGGGTCGTAGAGTTGACGCTTGCCTTGCACCGTGTATTTGACAGTCCGAAAGACCAGCTCGTATGGGACGTCGGTCACCAAGCCTACGTTCATAAGATTTTGACGGGGCGGACGAATCAGTTCGATACACTTCGTCAATACAATGGGTTATGTGGTTTTCCAAAACGCTGTGAGAGTGAACATGATGTGTGGGAAACCGGACATAGTTCGACGTCACTCTCTGCTGCAATGGGGATTGCGATTGCGAATGAATTGAAAGGCCGGTCAGAGGACCGGGCGATTGCGATTATCGGTGATGGGGCTTTGACAGGCGGAATGGCGCTTGAAGCGCTTAACCACATCGGGGCCGAAAAGCAGAACGTCATCGTCATTTTAAACGATAATGAGATGTCGATTGCACCGAACGTCGGCGCCATGCATAACATGCTCGGTCGCATTCGGGCATCACGTAAGTTAAAACATGCTCGTGAAGAAATGGAGTCGATTATCAAGCATATTCCGCTCTTTGGCAGCTCGCTCGAACGAAGCGGTGAGCGCGTCAAGGATATGTTGAAATCAGCCTTGATTCCAGGGACGTTCTTTGAAGAACTCGGTTTCACTTATTTCGGACCGACAGACGGTCACGATTTAAAAGATTTACTCGAGACGCTCGAGTATGCGAAGAAGATCGATGGACCAGTCCTTGTCCACGTCATCACGAAAAAAGGAAAAGGATACCGTCCGGCCGAGCTCGACGGCATCGGCACGTGGCATGGTCTTGGACCTTATAAAATAGAGTCCGGTGAAGTCATCAAAGGGAAGCCGAAAGGCCCGAGCTACTCGAAAGTCGTCGCGGAGACGGTGACGAAAGTGGCAGAGACGGATGAGCGGGTCACGTTGATCACACCGGCGATGAGTGTCGGATCAAAGCTCGATTGTTTCTCCAAACAGTTCCCAGAACGCATGTTTGATGTCGGCATTGCCGAGCAGCATGCGGTCACGCTTGCCGGTGGACAAGCCACGCAAGGGTTGAAGCCGGTCGTGTCGATTTACTCGACCTTCTTCCAGCGGGCCTACGATCAGCTCGTTCATGACATCTGCCGTCAAAACTTGAACGTCCTTTTCACAATTGACCGTTCGGGTCTTGTCGGAGCGGACGGAGAGACGCACCAAGGGGTCTTCGATATCGCCTTCATGCGTCACGTTCCGAACATCCGCATCTTGATGGCGAAGGACGAGGAAGAGTTGCAACAGCTCGTCTATACGGCGCTCCGTTACGATGATGGTCCGATTGCCATCCGCTTCCCTCGAGGGGAAGGAATCGGAGTACCGATGAGTGATACGTTGACAGAACTGTCACTGGATGAATGGGAAGTCGAAGCGGAAGGGACGGATGTTGCCATCTTGACGTTTGGTCCTCAAGTACAAGACGCGCTTGAAGTCCGTTCACTCCTTGAAGGGAAGTTGAGCGTTCGCGTCATCAACTGCCGAACGATCAAACCGCTGGATGATGCGATGCTTGCTGCACTCTACGAGGAAGGAATCCCGCTTGTGACGCTTGAAGAAGCCGCGCTAGCAGGAGGATTCGGCAGCAGCGTGCTCGAGCATGCGAACGAGACCGGCGCGTTTCCGCGTATCCATCGCCTCGGGATTCCGGACCGTTACATTGAACACGGTAGTGTCAACCAACTCCTAGAGGAGATCGGTCTCCGACCAGCCCAAATGGCTGATACGATTGAACGTTTCGTCCAATCGACAAATCGACAGAATGTGTGAGGAATTATGGAAAAAAGAACGAAAACCAGATTAGATGTATTACTCGTTGAACGGGGCCTGGCCGAAACACGGGAAAAAGCAAAACGTGCGGTCATGGCCGGTCTCGTCTTCAGCGGGACGGAGCGTCTCGACAAGGCGGGCGATAAAGTGTTCGACGACATTCCACTCGAAGTAAAAGGGCAAGTGTTGCCATACGTCGGTCGAGGCGGTTTGAAGCTCGAGAAAGCATTACAAGTATTCCCGCTTGATGTGAACGGAATGGTCGGAATCGACATCGGTTCCTCGACCGGTGGTTTCACGGACTGCGCCCTTCAAAATGGTGCGACCCAGATGTATGCCGTCGATGTGGGATACAATCAGCTGGCGTGGAAGCTCCGGAGTGACGACCGTGTCGTCGTCATGGAACGGACGAACTTCCGTCATGCGACGAGCGAACAATTCCCGACACGTCCTGACTTCGCGACGATCGATGTCTCGTTCATCTCGCTTCGCTTGATGATTCCACCGCTCAAAGAGATTTTGAAACCGGACGGGACGGTCATGGCACTTGTGAAACCTCAATTTGAGGCAGGGAAAGCAGATGTCGGCAAAAAAGGCATCGTGCGGGACCGTGCTGTCCACGAACGGGTAGCCAGTGATATGGTCCGTTATTTCGCATCAGAAGGCTTCTATGTCGAAGGGTTGGACTATTCTCCGATCACCGGCGGCGATGGGAACATTGAGTTCTTATTGTTCGCCCGTTTCACCGGGGTCGGTGGAGTCGACCCGTCGCTCGACGTCGACCAGGTCGTCGAGGCGGCGCACGCCAAGTTAAAAGGATAATGTTAGAGCTACAGACGTTTTCGTCTGTAGTTTTTTTTGAGGAAAGCGGTCCGTTTGCTTAATGGAAATCACCTCCAGAAAGCTAGACCTTTTTTCGACAATACTTTAGAATGATAATGTGTATGTGAAACGAAAAATGAGGTGTCAGCGCATATGAACAAAGGACAGCGATTAATTAAGATTCGGGATATCGTAACGAATCAAGAAATTGAAACGCAAGACGAACTGGTAGACGAATTACGTCGATCGGGATATCCGGTGACTCAAGCGACGGTATCGCGAGATATCAAAGAGTTGCATCTCGTTAAAGTGCCGCTCAATGATGGTCGCTATAAGTATAGCCTTCCGGCCGACCAGCGCTTCAACCCATACGGCAAGATGAAACGAATCCTAGGAGACAGCTTCGTCTCGGTCGATTCCGCTCAAAACTTGGTCGTCATGAAAGTGTTACCGGGAAACGCCGATGCGATTGGCGTGTTGATTGATCATCTGTCATGGGATGAGTTGATCGGGACGGTGTGTGGAGACGATACGATTCTCATGATTGCGCGCGACGAAGAGAAGGCGAAGCAAATCATCGAGCGATTACTCGGAATGTTATGAGGTGAATGGAAGTATGTTAGCAGAACTATCAATCAAACAGTTTGCGATTATCGACGAATTGAACATTCCGTTCAACCGTGGCATGACGGTCCTGACAGGTGAAACAGGCGCCGGTAAATCGATCTTGTTGGATGCGATTGGGTTGCTTGTAGGTGGAAGAGGCTCGAGCGAGTTCGTGCGATACGGACAGGACAAAGCTGAAATCGAAGGCTTATTCATGGTCGATGCTGACCATCCCGTCATCGAGGCGGCCGACCAATACGGGATTGAGATTGAGGACGGCACGGTCATCTTGCGCAGAGACTTACATAGCAGTGGAAAAAGTGTCTGTCGCATCAACGGGAAAATGATGCCGCTCTCGACGCTCCGTGAATTCGGGCGCTTGCTCGTCGATATTCATGGACAGCATGAGCATCAACATCTGATGGACCCGGAATTCCACTTGGGGATTCTTGACCATTTCGCAGAAAAAGAGATCGAACCGTTACTGGCTACGTACCGGACGGCCTTTTCTGAGTGGAAACAAATCGCGGATGAACTGAAGCGGCTTAGTCAAAGTGAGCAGGAGCTCGCCCAACGACTGGATTTGCTCTCATTTCAAACAAAAGAGATCGAAGCGGCTGATCTGAAAGCGGGCGAGGAACAGGCATTGACAGAAGAACGCAACGAACTTGCCAACTTCGAGCGGATCCACCAACATATCCGCCTGTCATACGAGGCGGTCGCGGATGAGTCGAACGGACTCGACCAAATCGGGGTCGCAATGCGGGAAATGGAAGAGGCCGCACAGTTATCCTCTTCTCTTTCAGCGATGGCCGAGACAATCTCGAACGCATACTATTTGTTGGAAGATGCAAAGTTTCAACTGCGGGACCAGTTGGACTCCCTTGAGTTCGATCCGAACCGGTTAGACGAAATCGAGACACGTCTAGCGTTGTTCCAGCAACTGAAACGAAAATACGGAACGACCATCGAGGAAGTCATCGCTTACGGAGAACAAATTTCTGAAGAGCTGAAGTCGATGACGAACCGTGAAGAGCACGTGCAGACGTTGACCGATGAGCTTGAACGACTCGAACAGACAGTTCGGGAAGCAGGAGCCGAGCTGACGAAAGCGAGGAAGTCGGCCGCCGAGGACCTCCAACAAGCCATTCATCGTGAGTTGAAAGAGCTTTACATGGAAAAGACGGCGTTCGAGGTGCGTTTCAAGGAAGGGAACCTGAAGCCTGACGGGATGGACGAGGTCGAGTTCTACATGATGACCAATGTGGGCGAACCGTTCAAACCGCTTGCGAAAGTAGCGTCAGGAGGAGAACTCTCCCGGGTCATGTTAGCGTTAAAATCGATCTTTTCCCGCACAGTCGGTGTCGCCTCGATCATTTTTGATGAAGTCGATACGGGTGTATCCGGCCGTGTCGCTCAGGCGATGGGAGAGAAGATTTTCCGGCTTTCAGTCGGGTCCCAAGTACTCTGTATCACTCACCTGGCACAGGTGGCGGCGATGGCGGACCAACATCTATACATCACGAAGACGGAGACGGACGACCGGACGAAGACGAATGTCACGTCACTCGATCATGACAGTCGTGTCGATGAACTCGGACGCATGATTGCAGGAGCTCAAATGACGGATTTGACGAAACAACATGTGGAAGAGTTGCTTGTGATGTCACAGCAGTTAAAACAGAAGTTCATCAAAGGAGTGTCTTAATTGATTACATTATGTATCGCGGACGACAATCGGGAAATCGTCGATTTGCTGAGCCGCCAACTGGAATCCGAGCCTGACTTGCACGTCGTGGGCACCGCTTATGACGGCGAAGCATGCTTGGATGTTGTCAAGACACACCGGCCCGATGTGTTATTGCTCGACATTATTATGCCGCATCTGGACGGTATCGGGGTGTTGGAGAAGCTTCATGAAGAACTCGGGGAAGCCAAACCGGAGGTCATCATGCTCAGCGCATTCGGTAAAGATGAAGTGACAAAGCAAGCGGTTCAGCTCGGTGCGTCGTATTTCCTTGTTAAACCGTTTAACATTCAACAGCTGTTGACGAAAATTCGTGAATTATCGGAAGGGACGAACCGTGAGTTCGAGGCCATGTCTCCTGAAGAGCTTGAAATTTCGTTGCTGTTGCAGCAGTTGGGAATCTCTCCACGAATCAAAGGGTTTAAATACATCCGTCAAGCGGTCCTCTATGTTCGTGAGCGACAAGATCTTTTAGGGTTGATCACAAAAGAGTTGTACCCGATGGTGGCAAAAGAACACGATACGACCGCCTCGCGAGTCGAACGGGCGATGCGTCACGCGATCAAGACGGCCTGGGAGAACGGGATGCAGGACCACGAAATGTTTGATGGACGCCAAGAACGGGACCGGAGCCCGAAAAACTCGGAATTCATCTCTTATTTTGTGACGTATCTATCTGTAAAGAATAATTGATTCAATAAAAGCGGACCTGTTTCACGACGACGTGAGGCGGTCTGCTTTCTTTTATGTATACAAAAAACTGAAAGAATTTTGGACATGAAATCTTCAAAAAAATCTTTTACTTTATGAAAGAAAGCGCTTGCAAAATAGGGGCTCTCTGTTATAATAAAAGTGTACCAAGTTACTTGGACGAGCGTCAGATGAACGCTTTTCAAGCGTGTACCGGAACATGTTTGAAGGAAGAAATCATCTCGGATCGCTATCCGTCAATAGCTCAGAGGTGAGAACGACATCTCAAATCGTCAATGTCCCGACGTGAGGTCGCGACCATTCGCTCATTCGCGAGGCGGTTCTATGGAAGGTTCGAAGCTAGGGACCAACATAGGGAAAAACAGTATCGTTCAGTTGACCAAAAGGAGTGTTGTCAACCGTTGAACAGTTTCTGGCAAGCGTTCGACTTCACAATGGATGGTTGGACATGATCCGATAATAAAAACAGATTAGTAACTCGAATGGTTTTTCTTCCGTTCACGCAAGACGGCAGTTACTAAATTTCTTTCATACTTCTTCATTAAGAAGACGTTGGATCTCATGTCAGTGTAAGACAGGAAATAAGAAAGGAGATCATCCGTAGTGATCACAATTCAATACGAATAAAAAGGTTCCGCACTTGAAATGATGTCAAGTTAGGGAACCTTTTTTTGTGTGGTTATGAATCTATTCGTTGAACTTTTCCTGTCTTTTTGTCGCGGTTGAAGATATAACCGGCAACGAAACCGATTCCGCCCATTGCGAGCAGAAGGCCGAATGTCCCTTGCAACATCGAGGCGGCTGCAACAGAATCAATCCATGTGAAGGGCGCGCTCGTCTTCAGGAAGAAGCTGTCACGCAGGAGTTTGATTCCATAAACACCGAATAATCCAGGAACGATTAAGATTAGAAGCGCGATGACTCGCATGCGATCTCCTCCTTTACCATACATTATTTTAACAGAAATCAAACGCGACCACACTGACTATTTTTGAGCGGCTTGCGAAACATCAGGGGATTCAGTAGCATAAAATAGAGAAGAAAGAGATGGGGGATCAGAGGATGAATAAACGCTTGATGATTGTCGGGGCCGGCAAAGGGGGAACCGAGGTATTAAAGATGCTGTTAGAATCGCCGCTCGTCACCATCGTCGCGGTCGTTGACTCGGATATCTCGGCAGAAGGACTCGTCATTGCCCGGAATCAAGGTGTGGCGACAACGAGTGACTGGAAGGATTACGCTGATGCCAAACTGGACTTTGTGATCGAGACGACGGGACAACCGCAAACGTTTGAAGAGTTGAAGGAACAGTTTTCGGATGCGGTCGTGTTACCAGGGGAGTTCATCCGGATCGTCGTCGAGCGTTTGAAACAAAATCAGCAGATGCTCGAGGCAATCATCGATTGTACGAGCGAAGCCATTTCCGTTGCGGATCATCATGGGAATACGATATTGATCAATCCGTCCTATACGCGTCTGACCGGATTCAAAAAAGAGGATGTTGTCGACAAACCGGCGACTGCCGACATCGGGATGCAGGAAAGCGTCCATTTGAAAGTCCTGTCGACGGGTCAAGGCGTACGAGACATTCGGATGCAAATCGGGGCGACGCGGCGAGATATTCTAGTAAATGCCGAACCAATCATCGTCGAAGGGCAATTGAGAGGTTCGGTCGGTGTCATTCGGGACGTGTCGCAAATCCGTGCCCTGCGTGATGAATTACAGGAGGCGAAGACGCGGATCCGTAATCTCGAAGCGAAATATCAGTTCGCCGATATCATCGCGACCAGTGACGCAATGAAATTTGTAATCGAGCAGGCACGCCTTGCCGCCGTGACACCGGTCACGGTACTCATCCGGGGCGAATCAGGTACCGGAAAAGAGTTGTTCGCCCACGCCATCCATGGGGAGTCACTACGGAAATATAAAAAATTCATTCGCGTGAACTGTGCGGCGATCTCTCCGACGTTGCTCGAGAGTGAGTTGTTCGGGTACGAGGACGGGGCGTTCAGCGGGGCAAAGCGTGGCGGGAAGACCGGTTACTTCGAGGAAGCCGACGGAGGCTCGCTGTTTTTGGATGAGATCGGGGAGCTGCCGCTCGATGTCCAGGTGAAGCTGTTACGTGTGCTGCAGGAGAACGAGGTCGTCCGGGTCGGTGGAACGACAGCCATCCCGATCGACGTCCGGATCATTGCGGCGACCAACGCAGACCTAGAACAAAAAGTCGCAGAAGGTTCGTTCCGGGAAGACTTGTACTATCGGATCAACCGGATGCCGATCCACATTCCGCCTCTTCGCGACCGTTTAGGCGAATTGGATGCGCTCTGTGGAAGGATCATCCGCAAACTGAACCAGGAATACGGTCGCAGTGTCCGTGGGGTCGATGAAGATGCGATGACACTTTTAAAAAGCCAGCACTGGAAAGGGAATGTCCGTGAACTTGAGAATGTCCTCGGTCGCGCCATGATTTATATGGCGAGCGCTGAACAGTGGATTGCGCCCCATCATTTACAGTTGACGAGTCGGTCACCCTCACAAAAGGTGATGGAATCAGGAACGTTTCATGAATCTGTCGCACGCTATGAACGTGACTTGATCGAACGGGCCATCGAAGAGGCAGGAGGAAACAAGTCGGAAGCGGCCAGACGGTTAAAAATATCCATTCGCACCTTGTACAATAAATTAGAAAACACGCAATAAATTGCATGCAATATTATTCTCACCATGCATGTTTTTGCATATCAAGTACCGAAATAAAGCGCTTACAAAATAGGAAACAAACTTGCTTATGGTATAGTGTAGAGAGTAAGGGGGGACAATGATGAATTTTGAACGGATGCTGGCAAACGCCAAACAACTCGAAGGCTGCACCGTTTCGATCGCAGGGGCCGGTGATGAGGAAGTCATCCGTGCCGTAAAATTGGCGACCGATCATGGGTTATCTCGCTTCATCCTGTTCGGAGATGCACGTGAGATCCGAAGATTGTGCGAGCTTCATGCGATTGACGAATCGCACGTTGACATCCTGCATGCGAAAGGGGACACCGAGGTGGCCCGGCGTGCCGCGTTAGCCGTAAAGAATAAAGAGGCGGACGTGTTGATGAAAGGAATGGTGTCGACTTCTACATTTATGAAGGCCGTTCTCAACCGGGAAGCCGGTTTGCGAACGAATAAGACACTCAGTCATATCGCGTTGTTCCAAATCCCGAATCGGGAAAAATTGATCGGGGTCACGGACGCAGCGATTCATATTAAACCGACGCTTGAAGAGAAAGTGGATATTATCCACAATGCGGTGGAGGCGATGCATCATATCGGGTATGCATCACCGAAAGTCGCAGCGATCAGTGCCGTCGAGGTCGTCAATCCACAGATGACAGCAACGTTGGATGCGGCGTTACTCGCTCAGATGAATCGGAGGGGACAAATCAAAGGCTGTGTCGTTGATGGTCCGCTCGCTTTAGATAATGCGGTCGACATGGTGGCCGCGAAACAAAAAGGAATCGACAGCGAAGTGGCTGGACAAGCCGATCTGCTGGTCGTCCCATACATAGAGGTCGGCAACGTCCTTTATAAATCAATCATGTATTTTGCCGAGGCAAGTGTCGCGGCGATTGTTGTCGGTGCTTCCGCCCCTGTCGTGTTGACGAGCCGAGCCGATACGGCTGAGGCGAAATTATATTCACTCGCATTTGCTTTGTTGCATGCCAAAAACTAACCTGACCCACTAGGAGGAGTTATTTATGATGGAAACAAACACAGAACCACGCTTCCGTATTTTTGATGTCTTACAGTCTGAGGATTACGAACAGATTGTCTTTTGCCAAGACCAGGCTTCGGGATTGAAAGCCATAATTGCCATTCACGATACGACGCTCGGACCAGCCCTTGGTGGTCTGCGGATGTGGAACTATGAGTCTGAGCAGGAGGCACTCACTGACGTCTTGCGTCTCGCAAAAGGGATGACGTACAAAAACGCGGCAGCGGGTCTCAACCTCGGAGGCGGTAAAGCCGTCATCATCGGGAATGCGAAGACAGATAAATCAGAAGCGCTCTTCCGTGCGTTTGGTCGTTACGTCCAATCATTGAGCGGTCGATACATCACGGCAGAAGACGTGAACACGACGGTTGCAGACATGGACTTTATCCATATGGAAACAGATTACGTCACTGGGGTCAGCCCGGCATTCGGTTCAAGCGGGAACCCGTCACCTGTCACAGCATACGGCGTCTACCGCGGTATGAAAGCCGCTGCGAAATGGAAGTTCGGGACAGACTCGCTCGCAGGCAAGACGGTTGCCGTGCAAGGGGTCGGTAACGTAGCCTACAACTTATGCCGCCACCTCCACGAAGAAGGCGCACATTTGATTGTGACAGACATCAACGAAGAAGCGCTCAAACGTGCTGAAGCGGACTTCGGTGCGACGGTCGTCAAGCCGGATGAGATTTATGCGGTCGAGTGCGACATTTTTGCACCATGTGCTCTCGGCGCGGTGATCAACGATCAGACGATCCCGCAATTGAAAGCAAAAATCGTTGCCGGTGCGGCAAACAACCAATTGGCAGAAGACCGCCACGGAGACGTTCTCGACGAAAAAGGCATCTTGTATGCGCCGGACTTCGTCATCAATGCAGGTGGCGTCATCAACGTCGCGGACGAGCTCGAAGGATATAACCGTGAGCGTGCGATGAAGAAAGTCGAACTCATCTATGACAACATGATGCGTGTCTTTGAAATCGCAGAGCGTGACGGCGTCCCGACACACGTTGCCGCTGACAAGATGGCAGAAGAGCGCATCCAAATGATGTCACGTTCACGCAGCCAATTCCTAAAAGTTGAAAAAAGCCTTCTAGGGAGACGTTAAGATGACGAAACGGCTAATTCTTGCGATCAACCCGGGGTCGACCTCGACAAAAGTTGGTTTGTTTGATGGGAAAGAAGAAATCATGACACGTACGGTGCGTCATGACATCGATGTCACAGGATTGTCACTTCCTGAACAGCTTCCTCATCGTGAGCAAGAAGTACGGGCCTTATTACAAGAGACTGGCATCGCGGGCGAAGACTTGTCCGCGATCGTCGGTCGCGGTGGCCTGCTTGCCCCGATGACATCCGGGACGTATACGGTGAACGCGTTGATGCGTGAAGATTTGACGAGTGGTCGTTTCGGCATGCATGCCTCGAATCTCGGCGGTCTCATCGCCTCCAAACTAGGGGAAGGCTATGGGGTACCGAGTTTTATCGTGGACCCGGTCGTCGTCGACGAGATGCATGACCTGGCCAGAAAGACAGGAATGCCTGAAATCGATCGCCGGAGTATCTTCCATGCGTTGAACCAGAAGGCGGTCGCCAAACGTTTTGCGGCTGAAAATGGAAGCGATTACAATTCGCTGAACTTGATTGTCGCCCATCTCGGTGGCGGCATCACGGTCGGGGCACACGAGAGAGGGCGCGTCATCGACGTGAACAACGGTCTTGACGGAGATGGACCGTTGGCACCGGAACGTGCCGGCTCAATTCCTGTTGGACAGGTAGTAGAACTATGTTATAGTACCAGGTATAAAGAATCGGAGATGAAAAAGAAAATTGTCGGGCAAGGCGGACTGTTCGCCCACCTCGGAACATTCGACGCGATTGAGATCGAACAGCGCATGGAGTCAGGTGACGAAAAAGCGGCGCTCCTGTACGAGACGATGGCCTATCGTGTCGCCCAAGAGATCACGAAACACGGGGCGACTTTACACGGGAACGTGGATGCCATCCTGTTGACCGGAGGGATTGCTTATTCCGACTGGCTGACTAAAAAAATCAGAGAACGAGTCGAGTTCTTGGCGCCGGTTCATGTCTTCCCGGGTGAAGACGAATTGAAGGCACTTGCTGAAGGCGCACTCCGAGTCGTCCTAAACGAAGAAACTGCAAGAGAATATGAGGGGGATACACATGGCACGAGAATTTGAGGTTGTCGTCATCGGTGGCGGTCCGGGCGGATACGTCGCTGCCATCAAGGCTGCCCAAGCCGGAAAGACGGTCGCGATCGTCGAAGCGAACAAACTCGGTGGCACCTGCTTACATAGAGGCTGCATCCCGACGAAAGCGTTGTTGAAGGCGGCCCACGTTTATCAGACAGCGAAACACGGCGAGGCATACGGTGTCACGACGGGGGAGGTCACGTTCAACCTGGAGCGGGCGCAGACGTATAAGCGGGATCTTGTAGCCGGGCTCGAGAAAGGAATCGAACACTTGATGAAGCAAGGGAAAATCGAGGTGTTCCGTGGGAAGGCCTCAATCCTTGGACCAAGTATTTTCTCCCCACAGCCGGGCACTGTTTCAGTCGAAGACGAGGCGGGAGAGTCTGAGCTCATCTTGCCGAACCAGTTGATCATTGCGACAGGATCCGTTCCACGCGAGCTGCCGGGACTACCGTTCGATCATGAACGGATTTTGAACTCGGACGACCTGCTCAATTTCGAGGCACTCCCGGAGTCGATCGCCATCGTCGGCGGTGGGGTCATCGGTGTCGAATGGGCGTCGATGCTCATCGATTTGGACGTGAACGTGACGCTGATCGAGGTCGGAGATCGTTTGCTTCCGCTTGAGGATAAGGCGGTCTCACGTGAAGTGGAGCGCTTACTCAAAAAACGCGGGGTCCGCGTGAAAAAGAACGTGACCGTGGATGCGGAACGGACGCTCGTCAAAGAGGACGGGGTCGAGCTCGCGGTCGGTGAAGAGACCTTGAACGTGGACTGTGTCCTCGTCTCGGTCGGCCGAGTGGCCAATACCGATGATCTCGGACTTCAAAACACATCGATCGTTGTCGAGAAGGGCATCATTCAAGTTGACGCCCAATACCGAACGAAAGAGCGTCACATCTTCGCAATCGGAGACTGCATCGGAAAACTCCAACTCGCTCACGTCGCCTCGGCAGAAGGGGTCAAAGCCGTCGAAGCCATTCTCGGCCAAGAACCGACGCCACTCGACTACGCCTTGATTCCGCGTTGTGTCTACGGGGTGCCGGAAGTGGCATCGGTCGGCGTGACAGAAGAAGCGGCGAAAGAAGCCGGACATGAAGTGAAGACGGGTACGTACCGCTTCAACGGGCTTGGAAAGGCTCGGATCGAAGGGCAAGCGGACGGATTCGTGAAACTGGTATCGGACGCGGAGACGGACGATTTGTTAGGGGTCCATATCGTTGGACCGAAAGCAACGGAGCTGATTACAGAAGGCGGACTCGCCCTCGTGTTGAATGCAACAGCATGGGAAATGGGACAACTCGTTCATCCGCACCCAGCACTCAGTGAAGCCTTCCAGGAAGCCGCCCTCGCAGTTGACGGACTTCCGATTCACGCCTAAGGAGGAAACAAGATGGAACAGATGACTGTAAACTCATATGAAGAGCTTGGTTTAACAAAAGAAGATTTGCTCGCGATGTACGAGACGATGGTCCGTGCGCGTAAAATCGACGAGCGGATGTGGAAATTGAACCGTGCCGGGAAAATCCCGTTCGTCGTTTCGTGTCAAGGACAAGAAGCGGCCCAGGTCGGTGCCGCATTTGCCCTCGAGAAAGGGATCGATTATGTCCTTCCATACTACCGTGATGTTGCGGTCGTCCTACACTTCGGACAAACGTCTCGTGATTTGATGTTGTCTGCATTCGCAAAAGCAGAGGATCCGAACTCAGGCGGACGTCAGATGCCGGGTCACTTCGGTTCGAAAGAACATCGCATCGTGACCGGTTCCTCTCCGGTAACGACACAAGTCCCGCACGCGGTCGGTGTCGCGCTCGCAGCCAAAATGAAAAAAGAAGAGCTCGTCACGTTCGTTTCATTCGGAGAAGGCTCATCGAACCAAGGGGACTTCCATGAAGGGGCGAACTTCGCCGGTGTCCATAAGCTGCCGGTCATCCTGTTCTGTGAGAACAACAAGTACGCGATCTCTGTGCCACTCACGAAACAGTTGGCGTGTGAACGCGTATCTGACCGTGCGAAAGGCTACGGGATGCCAGGTGTGACCGTTGACGGGACGGACCCGATCGCTGTCTATGCGGTTGTCAAAGAGGCCCGTGAACGTGCACTTCGCGGAGAAGGTCCGACGCTCATCGAAGCAGAGGTCGAACGTCTCGTGCCGCACTCTTCGGATGATGATGACAAGGCATACCGCTCGGCAGAAGAGTTGGCAGGCTTGAAGGAGCGCGACGGGATTCAATTGTTCCGTCAACGCCTTATCGTTGACGGCATCGCGACAGCGGAGACACTTGCTGAAATCGATTCGACGATCGATACAGAAGTGAACGAGGCGACGACATATGCGGACAAGGCCGCTTATGCTTCACCTGAATCAACGTTGAACTACGTGTACGAGGAGGAAAAATGATGAAAACGTTTATCGAAGCGATCAATGAAGCGATTCATGAGGAGATGGAGCGCGACGAGAACGTCTTCGTCGTCGGTGAGGACGTCGGCGTACGTGGCGGTGTGTTCCGTGCAACACAAGGGTTGATTGAAAAATACGGAGAAGAACGTGTCATCGATGCACCGCTCGCTGAGAGTGCGATTGCCGGTGTCGGTGTCGGGGCGGCCATGTATGGGATGCGCCCGATCGCCGAGATGCAGTTCGCTGACTTCATCATGCCCGCGGTCAACCAAATCGTATCGGAAGCGGCCAAGATCCGTTACCGTTCGAACAATGACTGGACATGCCCGATGGTCATCCGTGCGCCGTTCGGAGGCGGGATTCACGGGGCGCTCTACCACTCACAGTCCGTCGAGGCGATGTTCAACTCGACGCCAGGCTTAAAAGTCGTCATCCCGTCTGATCCGGTCGACGCCAAAGGTCTTTTAAAAGCAGCGATCCGTTCGAATGACCCGGTCCTTTTCTTCGAACACAAGCGGGCCTATCGCCTCTTGAAAGCCGATCTTCCGACGGATGAATATACGGTCGAAATCGGCAAGGCGGCTGTCAAACGTGAAGGGGACGACATCACAATCATCACATACGGCCTCTGTGTGCACATGGCACAAGAAGCAGCCAAGACACTCGAGGCGGAAGGAATCAGTACACACATCCTCGACTTGCGTACCATCTATCCACTCGACCAGGAATCGATCATTGAGGCGGTCAAGAAGACAGGCAAGGTGTTGCTTGTGACAGAAGACAATAAAGAGGGGAGCATCATCGGTGAGGTCGCGGCCGTGATTGCGGAGAAAGCACTATTTGAACTCGATGCACCAATCGAACGTCTGGCAGGTCCGGATGTCCCGTCGATGCCTTACGCACCACCGATGGAAAAATACTTCATCGTATCCCCGGAAAAGATTGCCGAGCGGGCACGCCAGCTCGCAGCATTTTAAGGAGGCGTCTCTATGGAACAAACGATTAAAATGCCCCAACTCGGTGAGAGTGTCACAGAAGGAACAATCACGACATACCTTGTGAAGCCTGGTGACCGTGTAGAAGAATATGAACCGCTCGCAGAAGTCATGACAGACAAAGTGACAGCGGAGATCCCGGCGACGTCAGCCGGTGTCATCAAAGAATTCCTTGTACCGGAAGGGGAGACCGTCAGCGTCGGTACGCCTGTTCTCACGATGGAAGTCGAGAGTGCAGAAACGGCGACGGTTCCTGCAAAAGAAGAATCCAAGCAGGAAGCGGTCGCACAGACTGAAAAAGTGGAAGTGGCAGCATCCGCCCCTTCTGCCCCACGTAAACAGAGTGGAAACGGCCGATATTCACCGGCAGTGATTCGGCTCGCGAGCGAGAACGAAATCGATTTGAACGAATTGAGTGGAAGCGGTCTCGGCGGTCGAATCACACGGAAGGATGTTTTGCGCTACTTATCTGAAGGACGTCCGGCACGTGTCCAGGAACCGGCCACGCAAGCACCAGTGCAGGAAACGATGGTTCAAACGAAGCTCGACGTACCAAAAGAAGCGCCACGCCCAGCCGTGGAGCCTTCGAAGCAAATGACAGGGTCAGCCTCTTCGTCTGATCGCTATGAGTCGATTCCGACGGCTGGTGTCCGACAAGCGATCGCGAACAACATGGTCCGTTCGAAACATGAGGCACCGCACGCGTGGCTCATGATTGAAGTCGACGTGACGAACCTCGTCGAGGCACGGGCCAAGTTGAAGGATGAATTCATGAAACGGGAAGGCGTCAAATTGACGTTCATGCCATTCTTCATGAAGGCGGCCATCGAGGCGCTCAAGAAGTACCCGATGATGAATTCGGAATGGGCAGGCGATCATATTAAAGTCCATCAGGACGTCCACCTTTCCGTTGCGGTCGCGGCGAACGATGCCCTTTACGTTCCGGTCATCCGTCAAGCCGATGAGAAGAACATCAAAGGTCTCGCCGTCGCACTTCAAGACGTGGCGACACGCGCCCGCGAAAACCGTTTGAAAGCGGAAGAGATGCGTGGTGGAACCTTTACAATCAACAACACGGGTGCATTCGGATCGATCCAATCGGCCCCGATCCTGAACTATCCGCAAGCGGCCATCCTTTCGGTCGAGTCGATCGTGAAGCGTCCGGTTTGGGTCAATGGCATGTTCGCGGCTCGCGATATGGTCAACCTTTGTATGTCGGTCGACCACCGTGTCCTCGACGGTCTCGTCGCAGGTCAATTCCTGCAAGCAATCAAACAGTCACTCGAGTCGATCGACCCGAATACGTACACGCTTTACTAAGAGCGAGACGTATCCCGTTTGAAAATGAACGATTTGTACGGCAAACACCCGTTTCAAAATGAAACGGGTGTTTTTCTTATATGCAAATGACGGATTATATCGACTGCTCGATCACCGACTCGACATCCTGACGAATCCGTGACGCGGATAACTGCTTCACATCATAGCGCATCCGGTGCGTCGTCTCATCTGTCCCCGTCAAGTCTGCGAACAGGCTGCCGAGGTCATGGACGCTTCGGTCGACCTGAATCAATAACTCGATGGCTTCCGCATCCTGCAAGAGGACGACTTCCAACTCATCTAACTCCCGCCCATACTTGGATCCATTCGCGGAGTACTCGAGTTCTTGTGCGATCGGGAGGCGACCGGAACGATGACGGGCCGGAAGCATCTCTGTGTCTGCCTTCTTCAAACGGAAGCCGAGCTCATCCATCACGTCGAGAATGACTTGTTGTGCATCGTTCGGCGTAACCATGATGGCGTCCTCGTCTTTCGGGTCGACGGCTTGTGCGATGTCGAGCCCGGTCTCGATCCATGACTTGGATTGACTGACCGAGATGGGCGTGTTGTACGGGACGTTGACCGTGAACGGGATTTCTTTCACTTCGCCTGGACCAATCAGGAAAGGTGCCTCGTTCAAAAGAATCTTCTCGATCGTGAACGTCGAGTGGGTCGGTTTATCGTTCACTTCGTGCTTATATAATGTATTGAAGAACAGGTAGATGCGGTCGACCGCCTGCTCGACAGATCCCCCTTCGACATGGACGACGCCATGCAATTCACCACCCGGGACGCAACGGTTTTCCGTTAGCCGGGTATCGACGGTCGCGGCCCCGATCCCGATAGATGACAAAATCTTTTTGAACATTTGTGAGTCCTCCTTTGACGTAAAACAACGAACGTGTAATAGTATGTACGGACAGAAGAAAAATTTAGTTTCAAAATCTCTAAAAAAGGATTGAATCAAGTGGAATATACAGCGTTACAAGAACGATTGCGTGACATCATTCAATCGAATCAACTCGTATCAGCGACAATCAGTCAGCCTCGTCAAAAGTCGAGTGATATACGTCGGATCAAACTGAAGCCCGTCTTACTGAAAAACGCGTATCATATTCAGTTCGAGTACCAATATGAGCGCGTGATGAATCATAAGAATATGACGCCGGACGAAGCGGTCATGGAATTGAATGAATTGCTGGAGTCGTTCCGACAAGGTCAGTTCCAACTGAAGGAGTCGGACCTCCAGTTCCAATTATCGAAAAAGTTCAAGGTGACGTTTAAAGAACGCTCGACGGCGAAAAAAGAGGCAAGTCTCAGCCACAATCGGGAAAAACAATATGTCTTGCCGGTCGATGAGCCGGTGCCGTTCCTCATTCGTCTCGGGATCCAGTCACCGGACGGCAAAGTAAAGCGTCAGAAATATGATAAGTTCAAACAAATCAACCGCTTCCTCGAGTTCATCGAAGACTCATTGAAACATTTGCCGACAGACCGTACCGTCCGCATCTTGGATTTCGGTTCAGGGAAGTCCTATCTCACGTTCGCCCTCTATCACTTCTTACACGAGATGAAAGGATACGATGTACACATCACGGGCCTCGACTTGAAAAAAGAAGTCATTGAAGAGTGCGCGGGCATCGCAAAAGACCTCGGATACGAACGTCTTGAGTTTCTAGTCGGGGATATCAACGAATATGAAGGCGAGTCGGCCGTCGATATGGTCGTGACGTTGCATGCGTGTGATGTTGCGACGGACATGGCGCTAGCACGTGCCGTCCGCTGGGGGGCGAAAGTCATTTTAAGTGTGCCGTGCTGTCAGAAAGAGTTGAATCGTCAACTGAATGCGCCGAGCCTCGAACTCATGTTGCAGCACGGGCTGATCAAAGAGCGGTTTGCCTCGCTTGCGACCGACTCGATCCGCGCGGAATTACTCGGTCTCGTCGGCTACGACACACAATTGCTTGAGTTCATCGACCTTGAGCACACGCCGAAAAATATAATGATTCGCGCGTACTTGACGAACCGTCAAGCGACGGCGGAGGCGAAGGAGCGCTATCTGGCATTCAAACAGCTCCTTCAGGCAGACCCGTTCCTTGAACGGGAATTGAGCGATAGACTTGTCCTCGGGACACAACAAGACGTAAAATAAGAAAGAACAGACGCAAGTCGAAAGGGGAAACAACATGGATTTTCAATTGTATTTTCAAGATGTAGTCGAACAGGCGCGTAACGAGGTGCGCACTGCAGGATACACAGAACTCACGACACCGGAAGAAGTCGACGCGGCTCTCAAAAAAGAAGGCAAGACACTCGTCCTCGTCAACTCGGTATGTGGTTGTGCAGGCGGGATCGCACGTCCGGCAGCCGCTTATGTGAATAAAATGGAAGGCGTGAAACCGGATCACTTCGTGACGGTATTCGCAGGTCAAGACCGTGAGGCGACTGACCGTGCCCGTGAATATTTCGAAGGGTATGCACCGTCCTCACCATCGATCGCGTTGCTCGAAGACGGCAATATTGTGACGATGGTCGAACGCAGCACAATCGAATCTTCTACAGCAGAGGAACTCGTCGATCAGTTGCAAACACTCTTTGACATCTATTTCGCATAATCATTCAAGAGCGCAAAGGCATTGCCTTTGCGCTTTTCTAAAAAGGGGCAGAGTATATGGAACCAGTCATCAAGGTCATGACAGAGGCAGAGTATATGATTGCCCTGTCACGAGGTGAGATCAATGAACCTTCTCTTCAATCGGAAGGGTCGATTCGTTGTTGTACACCGCAGCAAATCGGAAAAATCGTCCGGATGAATTATCCGGGAGAACCGGTCGTCCTCGTGTCATTACACGTCAACCGGCTCGGACAATTGCTCCATTATGAGCTCGATGAAGACGGAGAACGCTATCCGCACGTGTATAGCGCGATCCCGATGTCATCCGTAAAACGAGTCCAACCATATGGCTCTCGGGACAACGGAACGGTCACCTATTTCGCCTATGAACGGATGTGACCGTTCTTTTTTTGAATAAAAATGCATGAATATACTTTACAAGTTATAATTATGTGTATATAGTGGTTGAAGAACAAGTCGGACAACCGATGAGTCGAAGAATAGTTGAGTCAAGTTCACATATATGTCATAATTTTGTTAAAGTTCTGATAATTATTACTCTTGACAGAAAGGAAGATGAAAATGAAAAAAGGTTTTCTAGCATTATGTTTAGCAAGTTTGGCTGCATTTTCGGTCGCGTGTGGGGCGGACGTGAACGAAGGAGGATCGTCATCTGCCGACAGTGAAGACAGCAATGTGATTGTCATGGGTACGAGTGCCGATTACTTCCCATACGAGTTCGTCGATACAGCGAACGGGGATGAAATCGTTGGATTTGATATCGATATCGCCAAACAAGTGGCTGAGAATTTAGGATATGAATTAAAAATTGAAGATATGGACTTCGGGAGCTTGCTCGGGGCCCTCAACGCAGGACGTGTCGACTTCGTCATGGCGGGGATGACACCGACTGAAGAACGTAAAGAGAATGCAGACTTCTCGGATATTTATTTCACAGCGAAAAACTTGATCCTGTCAAAAGACGGCTCGCTTCAATCGCTTGAAGATTTGAAAGGGAAGAAGATTGGCGTTCAGCTCGGTTCGATCCAGGAAGGCATCGCTCAGGATCAAATTCAAGATGCGGAGATCGTATCATTGAACAAAATTCCTGAAATCATCCAAGAAATTAAGACAGGCCGCATCGATGCGATGGTCATCGAGGATACGGTCGCGAAAAAATATCTCGCACAGGACAGCGAGTTGACGACGTTCGAAATCGTCGATGAAGAAGAAGCAGGTTCAGCTGCAGCATTCAAAAAAGACGACGAGCTTCGTGACAAGTTCAACGACGAGTTGAAGAAAATGATGGATAACGGAGATATTGAGAAGTTGGCACAACAATGGTTCGAAGAAGAAGCAGAACCAGCTGAATAATCGATTGTACGGGGCTGACTGAAGATGAATCAGTCAGCCTTTTTTAGGAGGAAACCACTATGGATTTTAGTCGGATTTATGATTCAATCCCGTATATTTTAGAAGGAATTCCAGTCATGTTCCAAGTCGTGATCGTCTCGGCATTAATTGGGATCACGCTCGGAATCGTCGTCGCTACGTTGAAAATCGTCCCGAATCGTTTGATCAACTTTATCGGTCATGCGTACACGGCGGTATTCCGTGGGACACCACTCATCCTGCAACTCGCCATCATCCACTTCGGATTGCCGCAGTTGACAGGATTTATCACGACACCTTATCAGTCTGCCGTCATCGCCTTTTCTCTCAACTCAGGGGCCTACATCTCGGAAATCATCCGGGCCGGGATCCAGGCAGTCGATAAAGGGCAATGGGAGGCTTCAGACGCGCTCGGTGTTCCATATGTGAAGCAGTTGCGCTCCATCATCCTGCCACAGGCGTTCAAAAACATCCTGCCGGCGCTCGTGAACGAAATGATCACCCTCACGAAAGAATCAGCGCTCGTTTCGACGGTCGGGGTACTCGATATCATGCGCCGTGCGCAGATTGTCGGGGGACAGAAGGCAATCTACTTCGAACCGCTTCTTTTTGCCGGTGTGATATACTTTACGATAGTGATGATCTTGACGTATCTTGGACAACGTCTAGAAAAACGGTTAAGAAAGAGTGATGGAAGATGATCGAAGTAAACGATTTATATAAACAGTTTGGTGAGCTAGAAGTATTGAAAGGCATCACGACGACGATTGAACGTGGTGAAGTTGTCGCCGTCATCGGTCCATCCGGTTCGGGAAAATCGACTTTCCTCCGTTGTCTCAACATGCTTGAAGTACCGACGAGCGGGTCGGTGAGCGTAGATGGCTATGAGTTAACGAAAAAAGGGGCGAATGTCGCCAAAGCCCGACAGCATATCGGCATGGTGTTCCAGCAGTTCAACCTGTTCCCGCACATGAGCGTCCTTGACAACTTGACGTATGCGCCAATCAACGTCTTGAAAGTGAGTAAGACGGAGGCCGTGGACCGCGCGAAAAAATTGTTGGAACGTGTCGGTCTGTCTGAAAAAATCGATGCGTATCCGAGCCAACTCTCCGGAGGACAAAAACAGCGTGTCGCGATCGCGCGCGCACTGGCGATGGAGCCGAACGTCATGCTTTTTGACGAGCCGACGTCCGCACTCGACCCGGAGATGGTCAATGAAGTACTCGATGTCATGAAAGGACTTGCGGAGACTGGGATGACGATGGTCGTTGTCACCCACGAAATGGGCTTTGCCCGTGAAGTGGCGGACCGTGTCCTCTTCCTTGACGAGGGGATTTTGATGGAGGAAGGCAAACCGGCCGACCTGTTGTTGAATCCTCAGACGGACCGAGCGAAACGGTTCTTGGAAAAAGTGCTCTAACATACAATCTCACGAAGGAAAGGATGGATAGACATGAAAATCACGTATTACGGACATGCGACGGTCGGACTCGATATTGAAGGGGTTCACGTCTTGATCGACCCGTTTCTGACGAGCAATCCACATACGGATACAGATCCCTCTACGCTTCGCCCGGATTATATTTTATTGACGCACGCCCATTTTGACCATATCGAAGATGTCGAGCTGATCGCCAAAGGGACAGGGGCGACCATCGTCGCCACGCATGAACTTGCGACATATTATGAGAAGAAGGGTTACTCCGTCCATGGGATGAACCTCGGTGGCGGACACGCATTCCCGTTCGGTCGTGTCACGATGACACAGGCATTCCATAGCTCGAGCCTCGATATGGGAGATACGCCGGTCTATATGGGGATGCCGGCCGGTTTTATCATCGAGACGAATGAATTGACGCTCTACCATGCCGGTGACACGGCATTGTTCTCGGATATGAAGATGTACGGGGAACGGTTTGAAATCGATGTGGCGTTCCTGCCGATCGGGGACAATTTCACGATGGGACCGGAGGATGCTCTCGATGCGGCGCAGTGGCTGCAGGCGAAACGCGTCGTCCCGATCCATTTTGACACGTTCCCGCCGATCAAACAGGACGCCCAGGCGTTTTGTGACCAGTTGCATCGTCGTGGGTTGTTGATCGAACCGAACACGACGATCGAAATCTGATGAGTCATGTAATCGAGGCGACGCGTCAATACGTCGCAACGCTCCATGCCGATGATCATACGGGACATGACATGTCACACGTCGAGCGGGTCGTTCGTCTCGCAGAGGTCATCGCCGAAGGAGAAACGGTCGACAACCTGGTCGTCACCCTCGCTGCGCTCCTCCATGACGTCGAAGACCATAAGCTCGGTCGTCCGTCCGGACTTGTGCGCTTTCATCTGGATACTCTTTCCGTTACGGAAAACCAGAAGCGTCATATTCTGACCGTGATCGAGGAGTCGTCCTATTCAAAAGGTGTTCTTCCTTCATCACGTGAGAGTGCGATTTTGCAGGATGCGGACCGGCTCGATGCAATCGGGGCAATCGGGATTGCGAGAACGTTTCAATTCGCCGGATCTCGCGGGACCGCCCTTCACGATGGACCAGGTAGTGCCATCGCCCACTTTGAGGACAAGCTCCTGAAGCTTGCACGTGGCATGCATACTGAAAAAGCGAGACAACTCGCCATGGAACGTCATGCGTTCATGGAGACGTTTTTACATCAGTTCGAGAAAGAATGGAATGGGATATGTAGCTGAAAAGACGACCGGGACCGGTCGTCTTTGTTGTTTAGAACGGGTATTTGTTCAGCCAGTGGCCGCCGTCGAGCGAGATGCATTCGCCGTTCAAATAACGCATCTCATCCGATGCCATCCAAAATGCGAGGTCGGCGATTTCCTCTGGCGTGCCGAATCGACCGAGCGGCACGTTTCGGAGGATGCGTTCGACTTCCTTCACGTGAGACACGAGCTTCTCGGCCCCGCCCGTCCGTTCGATCGGTCCCGGGCTGATTGCATTTACCCGAGCGCCAAATTGATAGCCCCATTCGACGGCGAGGGTGCGCGTCAAGTTGAGGACACCGGCCTTTGCCGCTGCACTCGGTGCTACCCCGGGTCCTGCCTGCCAGGCGTAGGAAGCGACCATGTTGATGATGGTCCCGCCACGGAGTTTCTCTGCCTCCCAATGTTTCCCGAGAACATGGGTACAGTTGAACGTCCCGTTCAAGACGATATCGATGACGCTCGACCAACCGTTCGGAGACAAGTCGAGTGTCGGGCATACAAAGTTGCCGGCCGCGTTGTTGACAAGGGCGTGGACCGGTCCGTACGCAGAAATGATATCGCCGAGTGCCGTGGCGCATCCTTCATAGTCCCGGACGTCGTGCTGAACGCTCATCGCTTTCCCCGCATCAATCGCGTTCAATTCGTCCATCGCTTCCTGCAACCGTTCCTCGTTCCGGCCGCTGATGGCGACATTCCATCCTTCTTGTTTGAATTTGAGCGCCATCGCTTTCCCCATACCGGACGAGCCGCCTGTGATCCAAATTGTCTTCATGCTACTTCCCCCTCTAAAAATGAATAGTCGTTCATTTTAGGTATTCGTCTTGTAGAATGGAAACTCCTGCAAAGAAAATCGAATTCAAAAGGCAAAAGCCAAAACGCAGGAAACCTGTGATACAATGAAATTAGATAATATTGGGAATTACCATAGGGGAGGCGGTGTTGTCTTGAAAAGATGGATGTTGAGAGGACTCTTATTGATCAGTTTGGTGTTAGTTGGGACGGGGATTGCACTTCATGGTTCGAGCGCGGAAGAGGATGCTACCGTGACGCAAGCAAGTTTATCGGAAGCGGAAATCGATGCGTTGATGGGAGAACCGTTGCCCGTGCCGACAGTAGAAGAACTGACACGTCATCTGAATGCTTTTCAGCAGGATGTTGCACCTCGGATTGAAGAGGAGTTCGAGCGAACGCTCGCGATGCGTCAGTTCGTCGAGGCGAAGCTTGCAGGTGACACGGTCGACGTCGATCGCCTAATCGCGAAAGCCCAAGATAGTGCCCGTTTCGAACGGGCGTGGTTAGCTCATGCCGAAACCGAATATGGGATCGTCGCTTCAGAGGAAGAAGTCGACGCATGGATTGAAGCCGGTCCTGACACTTACGTCGTTGACTCTGCTGTCAATCTCGCCGAAGCGCTCGGCGTCTCACTGAATGAGCTGAATCATGTGACATACCGCGACCAATACGTGAAGTGGGTCGTCTGGGAACAGTTGATTCCACGATTGACTGCGAAATATGAACAGGAATCGGCCGGCGTCAAACTGGATAACAATGAATTGATCCGCCGATATGAAGCCGAGGTCAGGACATATATGAACGACTAGCCTGAAACGACAAAGCAACCCATCTCAAGGCGAGGTGGGTTGCTTTTTACTGTATGGCCTTTAAATAACGTAATCCGAGTGTGCGGTCAATCCGGTACATCGTCCCGGCGACTTTCTCCCCCCAATACGGGTCGGAGGCATAAAACATATTGATGCCTTCTTGTTTGTTGCCCGGAAACGCTCCACGGGCGTAAGGACCTTTCACATACTTCGTCGCGAACAGCTCCGCGGCTGCCTGGACGCTCGCTTCGATCGAATCAAACGACGTCGCATTACCGCTCGGGTCATCGTCCGTCGCTTTAAATCCAAACAGGTTCAACTTGTCTTGTGCGATGGCCGAGCTGCCGTATCCGGACTCATGGCCGGCAACAGCGAGCAGGAACAAAGCGTTAATCCCGTACTCCTCTTCCATCTGTTTAAAGGCAGAGCCTTTCCCGGAAAGGGGAGAATCGATTTCGTTTAAAAATGAATCAAAATCCTCTGCGGAATAAGGGGACTTCGAACGGATATTCGCGAACTGGTAAGGCGAGTCAAAGACGTCTTTGACCCGTTCTGTGTAAAACCGCTTTTTTGACTGTTTCTCAGTCGGACCGACGAGGAACTTACCGGCCAGATTCCCATTCGCCTCGACCGAGTGATAGACGTCACCGTCTTTTATCTCATAGAATCCCCGCTTCTTCACGACGGCCTCGGGGAATAGCGACATGTTTTTGGCGGGCACGTAGACGTCAGCACCGGAAATCCGCACTAGCAAATGGTCCTTGCCGCGCGAAAGCAGGGTGAGACGCGTGCCGCCTGCGACGTACGATTGACGTTTCGACAACGCTTTGTCTTCATAAAGATGGGTGATCGTCGAACTTGGCGTGATGGCGATGCCGGTCCCGTTGAAGTCGATCACTTCACCTTCGGGAGAAAAGAGCGTCCGATTCGTCCCACCTTCCATATAGCGACGGGCTTCTGCGAGCGTTTCAAACGTCCGGGTCACATTCGACCCGTCTCGTACTGTCTCGACCGTATAGACTTCTTCACGGGACGTCTGGACCCACAAAAAACCGGCGACGGCGAGACAGAGTGTCCCGATGAGCGGCCAAACCTTTCGTTTCTTTTTACGTTTCAATACAATCACTTCCAAACTTTTGGATTGCCAAATGAAGAAAACTAGTCAACAATTTGATGGAGAAGGGAGGAAGCCGATATGAAAATTGGGACGCGGACCTTGAAGACCGCGGTCGCAGCAGGCATTGCCATGCTGATTTCGGAATCGATTCATCTCGAGTTTTTTGTGTTTGCAGCCATTATTGCCATTTTGAGCATCCAGGAGACGAGAAAAAAATCGATTCGAGCATCTTATGAACGCGTCATGGCCAGTCTCCTCGCTATTGGAGTGGGAGCCGGGATGTTCACGCTACTCGGATATACACCGGTAACGATTATCCTCTATTTTGTCATGTTCATTCCGCTCGTACAACAACTGAAACTGCAGGACGGCTTCATCACGAGTGTCGTCATCCTGACGCATCTGTATACGGAAGGGCAGTTCTCCGTCGAGCTGTTCATCAATGAACTGTTGCTCATCGCCATCGGTGTCGGTGTCGGGCTCCTCGTCAATATGTATATGCCGACGCTTGACCGTGAGATCGAGCGGATCAAAGACAATATCGACCGCTCACTCGCCGTACTGTTTTATGACGTGGCCGCCTGTGTCGAGACGGGTGTTTACAACAACCACTCGATGATGCTGATCAAGACCCGTGACTATTTGAAGCAAGGGAAGGACCTGGCGCTTCGCAGAATGGGTAACTCGATCGGCAAGCGGAACGAGGACATGGATTATCTCTATTTCCGCATGCGGGAGCGGCAGTACGATATTTTAAAACGTGTCGCCGACAACGCCAGGGAGATCACGATGGTCGTCAACGAGGCGAAACCGGTCGCGACGTTCCTGAGACGGGTCGGGGACCACGTCAACGAAGAGGCAGACGCGACGGTATTTCTACGTGAACTTGAAGACATGATCGAGCACTATCGAAAAAACGTACCTCTCCCCACGACGCGTGAGGAATTTGAGGTACGCTCATCCTTACTCAATATTTTATCTGACGTCAAAAGCTATTTGATCTTGAAAGAGCGCTATATCCTGCTCTTAAAAGAACATGGCCATGCTCGAGAGCACAGTGCTGAGCAAAAAGATTGAAATGATGACGACGACGCCGATCTGAATGATCCGTTGTCGTTTTTTCTGTTTCTTCTTCATGTATTTCCTCCAAAGACGTGTTTGCCATTATTGTACAGAACGGAAAAGATTCGTGCAATGCGCACGAGTTTGTTATAATAGTCGAGAAATGTTTGGATGGAGGGATGTTGTTTATGGTAAACGAGACACGCGTGCTCGACACATTTTTAGGATTGGTCGGCATCGACTCAGAAACGAAAGAAGAAGCGGTCATTTGTAAACATTTAAAAGAGGTGTTCACAGACCTCGGCTGTGACGTCTATGAGGACGACGCTTCAACGAAGACGGCCCATTCCGGTAACAACCTGATCATCACGTTGCCTGCGACGAAAGAAAACGTGGACCCGATTTACTTCACGGCCCACATGGACACGGTCACGCCAGGTAAAGGGATCAAGACGAGCATCAAAGACGGCTATGTCGTCACGGACGGCACGACGATCCTCGGTGCGGATGACAAGACAGGTCTCACGGCGATGATCGAACTCGTCCGTGTCTTGAAAGAAAAACAAATTCCACACGGTCAAATCCAGTTCGTCATCACGGTCGGTGAAGAGTCTGGTCTTGTCGGGGCGAAAGTACTCGACTTGTCAAAAATCGATGCGAAGTTCGGATTTGCACTCGACTCGGACGGTCCTGTCGGTGACATCATCGTCGCAGCGCCGACGCAGGCGAAGGTCAATGCGAGAATCTACGGGAAGACGGCCCATGCGGGTGTCGCACCTGAAAAAGGGATCTCGGCGATTCAAATCGCAGCCAAAGCGATTGCGAAAATGCCGCTCGGTCGAATCGATGAGGAGACGACGGCAAACATCGGACGTTTTGAAGGGGGACGTGCGACGAACATCGTCTGTGATTACGTTGAAGTACTCGCCGAAGCCCGCTCCCTCATCCACGAGAAGATGGAGAAGCAAGCTGAGACGATGAAACAAGCATACATCGAAGTCGCCGAGTCGTTCGGTGGACGTGCCGAAGTCGATATCGACATCATGTACCCTGGCTTTAAATTTGAAGAAGGGGACGAGGTCGTCGAGGTCGCGAAGGCAGCAGCTGCCGCAATCGGTCGTCCGACCCGGATCCTGCACTCAGGCGGTGGATCGGATGCCAACGTCATCGCCGGTGGCGGAATCCCGACAGTCAACTTGGCAGTCGGTTATGAAGAGATTCACACGACGAACGAGCGGATGCCGCTTGAAGAGTTGTACAAGCTTGTCGAATACGTCGTGACGATCGTCGAGCAAGTCGCATCATCAGAACAGTAAAAAAGAGCCGACGTTCCGTCGGCTCTTCGTATGTGTTCGTACTCGTTATGCTGCAAACTCCAAAGACTCTAAAATAAGTTCGTCTGTGCAATGAAGTTCTTTCGCTATGTCGTGAATTCGGATTGAGGTGCCTTGTTCTTGTTGGTGTTTGCGATTCATCGAAGTCGCGCGTTCCCGGATGAGCTCGTAAATCGAGTCAGGGTGCTCCGCTCTGTTCATCACAGTTCACATCCTTTTCAACGATTGCCTCTAGTATAGCACGGAACGAGCTTGAAGAAAGGACAAGTTTAGTTATGAAGTTACATTTTTTAGGGACTGGTTCGGGGATGCCATCCAAGCAGCGAAACGTCTCTGGGCTCGCCCTCGTCTTTCCGAAAAAGACGTGGCTCATCGACTGCGGGGAAGGAACCCAGCATCAGATGCTCTATACGTCCGTCAAACCTCGAAAAGTGTCCGCCGTCTGGGTGACGCACCTCCACGGTGACCACGTGTTCGGACTGCCTGGATTTTTGTCGACCCGTTCTGCCCTTGACGGGACTGACCCGCTCACCGTATACGGTCCGAAAGGGTTGAAGAAATGGTTGGAGTTGACGCTTCGTGTGACCGGCTCACACCTCGGGTACGACCTGACCGTGATCGAATATGAAGATGGGGACACATTCGAACAGGACGGACAGATCGTGACCGTGAGACAATTAGAGCATCGCTTCCCGTCTTACGGCTTTCGCATTGTCGGTCCGGAACAGCCCGGTGCGTTACGCGTCGATCGCGTGAAGGCGCTTGGAATCCCGAGCGGACCGATTTACCGTACAATCAAAGAAGAAGAACGCTTCGAGTTTGAAGGGAAATGGTATGACGCTAAAGAATATGTCACTGACCCGGTGCCGGGTCATATCGTGGCGATATTAGGGGATACGACACCTTGTGACAATGCGCGTCTGCTTGCAGAAGGCGCTGACCTGCTCGTTCATGAGGCGACGTTCATGGCGAACGAACAAAAGCTCGCGCGAAAGTACGGTCACTCGACGACACTGGAGGCGACCGAGCTTGCAAAAGCAGCGGGCGTACGTCAATTGATCGTGACCCACATCTCCGCCCGCTATGTCGGGAGAGATGAGGAATTCACGCGTGAACTCGTAGCGGACTTCCCGAATAGTCTCGTCGCGACCGACTTTTTAGAATACACAGTGGGGGATTGACGTGACCATTCAACTATATGTATGGACCGCCTTCTTAGTCGTCAGCGTACTGCTAGGGATCCGGTTGAACCAGCTGAAGGAACCGGAAAAGAACTTCTTTCCGAAATTTTTATTTTACTCGTTGCTCGGGATTGTGTCGTTCCCGATCGGCGGCTTTCATATCCCGATTGGATTTTTGCTCTCATTCTTATTCTTCCCGAAGCAGAACAGTCGTTATAAATGGTACGGTGCGTTGCTCGGGTTTTTCTTCTTCATCGTGTTGTTGTTCGTCCCGCTGTTCGACCAGTCCGGCTTTCGGGCCGAGTCACAGCAAATCGGGATTGTCTCGGTGACCGATGAATCGTTCGACGGGATGACGGCCAAGCTGTTACGTCGGATCAACAGCGACTCGATCAAACTCGACCGTGGAAAGCTGATCATCGATCGGTCCGGGCGTGTCCAGTCAGCCGAGTATTTGCTGATGGTCGAGCGAAGCGAGTCGTTTCAACAGATTCGCATCTCTTATGAATCCAATCAGCTTTCTTACGAGCAGGTCGACGAGCTCCAAAAAGAGTACGGCCAGGCTTTCTTCGAGAAGTTGGTCGATTTTGAGCACATGCTCAACACCGTGCGCGAACCGGACTGGACAGAGTACACGGACAAAGTGAAGGCCCCTTTGATTCAGCTTTCCTATGACGGGCTGTATGATATGTATACGTTCGAGAATGAGTCGATGCTCATGATCAACCGGGAACACGAGCTCGTCAAATTTTGGTTGCAGCGTGAACCGGTGCTCGCCAACAGTATCCAGCTCGTCGGATTGACGCGAGAAGGGCGCGGCTCGGGAGAACGGTATACGATTTTATATAACTATTCGATTCATCGACGAGAGGATTTGACAAAGCAATGAAACGATTATGGATATTCCTGTTGCTCATGTCGTTTCTGGCCGCATGTGGCGGTGAAAAAGAGACGGCGACCTGTGAGGTGAAGCCGACGATTTCAGTGTATAATGCCGCGGCAGAAGAGACGATTTTCCAAGAAAAGAGTGTCTGTTTGAAGGAAGGCGAGACCGTGCTCGATGCGCTCAAGGCGACCGGGCTGTCAATCGAGTCGAGCGGGAACGGTGACATGGCTTACGTGACGGCGATTGAAGGAGTTGCTGAAAAGTCGGAAGGTCAGGCATCGGCATGGGTGTATGCCTTGAACGGCACACCGGGCGATGAAGGGTCAGGCGCCAAAAAAGTAAAATCTACTGACGTCATTCAATGGCGGTTCGAAAAAGATGCGATGGCTTTCTTCGAATGAGGCAGATTGGGAGCGGCGACATCCTGTCACGCTCCTTTTCTTTCTTCTCCTTCACTTATTCATCGTGACGTATAAAGGAGACGATCTCCTTCTCGTGATCGGTCTCTTCTGTTTACTCCTCCTGGAACGACGTCTTCCGTGGATGATCGTCGGTCTCTTACTCGCATTCGGTACGGTCTCGGTGTTCCCGGTCCTCATTGGTTGGGACATCTCCACCTCGGCGATTGGGCATCAGCTGGTGAAGTTGGCCGCTTTTATGTTCGGAATGGTGTGGGTGTCACGCTATCTTCGGCTGGAACGATTATTGCCGCTGTTCACCCGCTGGCCGCGTTCTTCCAAGTTGTTATACGGGGCTTGGGCGCTCATCCCGACGATGGAGCAGGCGATTCGTGTTGCGTTAAGAAGTCATCCGAAACGTGCGTGGAGACAGGCGCTTCAAGTCGGGGTCGAGAGTCAGCAGGACGAGCCGCGGTTTGCCGTCGAGCCGATGCGTCGTTTTCAATGGGAGGATGGACTGCAGCTTTTCCTCCTCTCGGGTTGGTGGTTCGTTGCGATGAACGGACCGCTCGTTATTTGGCTGCTTTATCCATATTTGACGAAAGGGGGGATCCGGGATGCGCTGGTTGTCTTCCGCCGATGGGTCCGTTGATGCATACGTCACCCGACACGCGGCCCAAGTGATTCATCCAAATCAACCGTTTGCGGGAACGGTAGGACAGATTCTTTCTGAAAACGATGCGCTCCGCGGCGCCGAGATTGCCGCCTTGCTTCAAATCGATCACTTGTATAAGAAACAGTTCCATCAATGTTCGAGCGGCGAACAGCAGGTGGTGCGAGTCGCATATGCGGTCCTTGATCGACCGGATGCCATCGTATTGATCGAGCCGTTCCGCCATCTCGACCGATACCGTCGGGAGCATTTGGAATTGCTCCTAGAGCGGCTCACCGCGCTCGGACTCCAAATCGGTTACACCGAACGCGCGAAAGAAACGTATCGTGCGGTCCCGTTTCAGACGAACGAATCGACAGGAACTCCGCGAATCGGGCTGACGAATGTATCGTATCGGCATCCGCTTCAAGGGACGTATGCGGTCGAAGACGTGACCTTTCAAACGGAAGAGCCCGGGTTGACCGTATGTATCGGGACGAACGGGAGCGGGAAGTCGACGCTTCTTGAACTGATGGCGCGGAGCAAACGACCGCTTCACGGGAAAGTGAGGCGGGGAGAGCGGGGGTACTATGTTCCGGCTGAACCGGAATATGGTCCGTTCCCCGAGTCGGCACATCGCCGAGTCGAGCAATTACAGGCCGCGCTCGCAGATGTGTACCCTGTCGTCCTCCTTGACGAACCGACCGTCGATTTGACCGACACCGAACGACAAACGTTCGTTCAGGCGCTACAAAAGAAGGCAGAGACGGCACGGATCGTCTGTGCCACCCATGACGCGTCACTTATCGAGGTCGCAGATGACATGCTTTACATGGCGAGCGGCAAGGTGGTTTATCAGGGACCGCGGTCCACATTCCAGGAACGGAGTACGTTATGGTCACATACCTCATCGCACTCATAGTCGCCCTGTTGGTCATCATCCGATTCGAAAAATCACCGACACCGATTCGTCCGCTCGTTCAACTGCTCGCACTCGCCGTCCTTGGACGATGGGTCTTCATGACGATCCCGAACGTCCAACCGACGACGGCCATCCTCATGCTGACGGCACTGTATATCGGCTGGACGAGTGCGGCGATTTTAGCTTTGTTCGTACCGTTGTTATCGGGTCTGTTGCTCGGGATCGGACCGTTCGTCCTGTATCAGTTTCTCGGTTGGTTGCTCGTCGTCAGCTTGACGTACCTGTTGCGGCCAATGCTTCTCCGTTCGTCGATTCCTTTGCTCGCGGTCGGATTGGTCGGAGGATTTTTATACGGCTGGACGGTCAATGTTTCGTTCATGGAAGTGATCGGCGTGGATTTCATCAAATTGCTTCTTCTCAGTGCTCCGTTCGACCTGGCACACGGGCTATCCAACGTTGTCTTCCTTTTTCTCATTCGACCGCTATTTCGTAGCATACTCGGGAAACAATTAGGGTAAAAAAACAATATCAGACATAGTGAGGTGACCTGCGAATGGGTGAGTACATCAATTTCACAGAAGTCGTGTTGTTTCTACTCGTCGGTCTATTGTTTATTACGCTGAACATTGTCCTGTTGCTACTACGTTACACGAGAGCCCGATACGCGATGCTGAGCATATTGGCTGCGAGCCTTTGGCCGGCACTCATGATCGTCCTCTCCGTCGAACAAATCCATATCTTTGAACAGTTACGTGCCGACACGTTCACCCTCGATCAATTGCTCGCGTGGGCGATCGTGATCTCGACAGCACTCATGACGATGATTCCGGCAGGTGTGTTCATCAATAAAGTCGTCGAAGTGTCCAAATTCCGCCATGAGTAAAGAGCGACCCCGTTCATTCGGGGTCGCTCTTTTCGATTACATTTACGTGGTCTCAGGTGTCGCCGTCTCACCCGGCTTTTGGACCCGGCGCAAGATCTCAAGGCTGAGCGCACGTGGCATCAACTTGGCAAATCCGACGAGGAGCTGGTTGGAAAGACCGGGGACGATGACACGCTTGTTTTGCATCACGCCCTTATATCCGAAGAAGGCGACGAGATGCGACGGCATCTTCGACATCATCAGCTCACTGCCGGCCCGGTTGAAGAAATCGGTGTCAGTCGGACCCGGACAGAGGACGCTCACATGGACGCCGGTTCCTTTCACTTCGGCATGGAGTGCCTCGGTGAGGGATAAAACATACGCTTTCGTCGCATAGTAGACCGCCATATACGGTCCGGGTTGGAATGCGGCGACGGACGCGACATTCAATACATAGCCGTGGTTTCGTGCGACCATCTCCGGTAAATAGGCTTTCGTGAGCTCGGTCAACGCGTTGACGTTGAGACGTACCTCTTCTGCCTCGGTCTCGGCATCCAAATCGGCAAAGGCGCCGGCTGTACCGAAACCGGCGTTATTGATCAAGAAATCGACAGTAAGTCCCGCTTCTTCGATTGCGTGCGTCAAACGTTTGGCGGCACCGTGTTCCGAGAGGTCCATCGCAAACACATGGACCTGGATGCGATACCGTTTCTCCAACACTTTCTTCAGTTCATGTAGTCGGGGTTCATTACGCGAGATGAGGATACAATCATATCCGTCCCGGGCAGCGAGTACGGCAAGGTCTAAACCGATGCCCATCGAGGCGCCGGTGATCAAGGCTGTTTTTGACAAATCGTCCACTCCTTTGTTTGAAAAAAGTCATACATTGTTACTGATTTCTTCACGAGTTGTTAAATTCCTGCTTCGTTTTAATCGTAAAAGCTGTGCTAAAGTATAGCAAGAAAATGTGATTTGACTCACAAGGTAGGGAGAAGAAGCGATATGATGATTCAGCTAATCACTACGGCGCAAAGCGTCGAGCAAGCAGAAGCGTTAATTAAAGCCGGTTCGGACCGACTTTATGTTGGGGGCACGATGTTCGGACTTCGGCAAAAAGGAGACTGGACAATCGATGCTGTGAGGGAAGTCACACAACTTGCACATCGTTACGGGAAAGAAGTGACCGTAGCCGTCAACAACCTGATGCATAACGAGCAAATCGAGCAGTTACCCGAATATTTGCAGGAGTTGAAAAAAATCGGAGTCGATGATGTGACCGCGGGGGACCCTGGGGCGATCCGTCTGATCCGTCAGGCAGGTATCCCATACTGGTATGATGCGCAGACGCTCGTCACGTCGGCAAAACAAATCCAATTCTGGGCGAAGCGCGAGGCAATCGGAGCCGTTGTCGCACGGGAAGTGACACTTGAAGAACTCAGTCTGATCCAGCAACAGGTCGGTTTACCGGTCGAGGTCCAAGTGTACGGACCGACCTGCATCCACCATTCGAAACGTCCGCTCATCACGAACTATTTCAATGAGATCGGTCGTCCTGCGGAAGAAGCGAAGCAGACAGAATTTTATGTGAGTGAGCCGGGAGATGCGTTCAGCCGCTATCCGGTATACGAGGATGAGAACGGGACACACATCTTCTCTGAGGATTTGACGCTCATGGGGCAGTTGCCGACACTCGTCCGTCACGGTCTCCATACGTGGAAGTTAGACGGGTGGCACGCCGGCGAACGATTCGTTGACATCGTCGACCTGTTCAACCGGGCACGGGCGAATTTGTTGAACGGTCAGTTCGATCGTCAAGCCATGGAGACGCGTCTTGCGGAGCTGCAACCGGACACGTTCCGATTGGGTACCGGGTTAATGTTGAGAAAGCCAGATGAGATCAAGTGAGGGATATGCGATGATGAAACGTCCAGAACTATTAGCGCCAGCAGGCAACCTAGAAAAATTGAAAATGGCCATCCATTACGGGGCCGATGCCGTCTATATCGGCGGACAACAGTTCGGTCTCCGTTCGCGTGCCGGTAACTTCAGCTATGACGAGATGACCGAAGGGGTTCACTTCGCCCATGCACGCGGGGCAAAAGTCTACGTCGCGGCCAACATGGTCACACATGAAGGGGATATCGAAGGAGCGGGCGAATTCTTCCGGACACTCCGGGACATCGGCATCGATGCCGTGATCGTCTCCGACCCGGCGATGATCGAGACGTGCCTTGATGAGGCACCGGGCTTGCCGGTCCACCTCTCGACGCAGGCGTCGGCAACGAACTACGAGACGCTTCGCTTCTGGCAGGAGGAAGGGTTGGAGCGGATCGTCCTCGCGCGAGAAGTGTCGATGGATGAGATCTTCGAGATGAAACGTCAGACGGACGTCGAAATCGAGGCGTTCGTTCATGGGGCGATGTGTATCTCCTACTCGGGACGTTGCACACTCTCGAACCATATGACGCTCCGTGACGCCAACCGTGGCGGCTGTGCCCAGTCGTGTCGTTGGAAATACGGCTTCTTTGAAGAAGGAGAACTCCTGACACCGGAGATGGAGGCACGGGACGAGGAACCGTTCTCGATGAGCTCGGTCGACTTGTCGATGGTTCGTCACATTCCGGACCTGGTCGATGCAGGGGTCGACAGCCTGAAAGTGGAGGGACGGATGAAGTCAATCCATTACGTGGCGACCGTCTGTAACGTCTACCGTCAAGTCATCGACGCGTATTGTGAGGACCCGGAGAACTTCGAGTTCGACCCGGCGTGGGAAGAGGAGATTTGGAAAGCCGCGCAGCGTGAGCTGGCGAGCGGATTCTATTACGGTGTCCCGACCGAGAAAGAGCAGCTCTTCGGAAAACCGCGTTCGATCCCGCAATATGCGTTTGCGGCCCGTGTCATCTCATATGATGAAGCGACCGGTGTGGCGACGCTTGAACAGCGTAATCACTTCCGAGTCGGCGAAGAGGTCGAGTTCTTCGGTCCTGGTTTCGTTCGCTTCACCCAAACGGTCGAGGCCATCGAAGATGTGGATGGCCAACCGATCGAGGCGGCAAACCAGGCGATGATGACGGTTCGTGTGAAAGTGGACCAGCCCGTTTCGACCGACTTTATCATGCGGAAACGAAAAGGCAGCCGAGCGGCTGTCACGTCGAACAACTGACACATCCGGCAAGACAACATAGTCGCCCGAAACCTCCAATCCTGCTAACCTAGAAGACATAGAGATGGAGGGATGGAAGGATGAACCAAAATACGGAACAATTGCGGACCGAGCCCATCGGACGTCTCCTGTTCAAGTTGTCCTTGCCGGCAATGATCGGGATGCTCGTGACGGCGCTCTACAATATCATCGACACGATTTTTGTCGCGCGCGGGATCGGAGCATCTGCGGTCGCTGCGATCGGGATCGCCTTTCCGATCCAGATGATTTTGATGGCGGTATCGAGCGCCATCGGACTCGGTGGCGCCTCGATCAGTTCCCGAAAACTCGGAGCGGGCGACGACGCCGGGGCGGCGGTGACATTTCTAAACGTCCTCGTCCTCGTCGGGGTGTTCGCGGCGTTTGCCGTCAGTTCCGCCTTCTTCATGTTGGACGACATCTTGAAGGTGTTCGGGGCGACGTCTGAGATCATGGGACTCAGCCGCCAGTACTTATCCGTGACGCTGATCAGTTCGCCATTCTTCATGTTCACCCTCGCCTCGAGTGCGATGGTGCGCGCAGAAGGCCAGGCGCCGTATCAAATGAAGGTCATGCTGACGACGGTCCTCGTCAACTTGGTGACGACCCCGCTGTTCATCTTCACGTTTGGATGGGGCATCTACGGGGCGGCGACTTCGACCGCGCTCTCTCAAGTCGTCGGATCGATCCTCATGCTCCGCTTCTTCTTCGCCCGAAAACCAAAAACGGAACTTCGCTTTAAATGGCGTCAGTTCCGGATTCGTTTCGGTGAGATCAAAGAAATCATGGCGATTGGTTCGTCCTCGTTCATCATGATGGTGTCGCAGTCGATTTTATTCGTCGGGGTCAACAACATGCTTGGGACGTATGGGGGGACCGAAGAGCTGGCGATTTTCGCCATCATCAACAAGTTCATGGCTCTCGTCGGGATGCCGATCATGGGCATCGTCCAAGGGATGCAGCCGATCGTCGGCTACAACTACGGCGCACAGCTGTTTGACCGGATGCGCGAGACGATTTGGACGGCGATGCGTGCCGGCGTCGTAATCGCCATCCTCATCTGGCTGACGCTACAGCTCTTCCCGCACACGCTGATGAGTTGGTTCTCTTCGGATGAGGCACTCATCGCGGGTGGGGTGACGGCCATCCACATTTTGTTCGCCGTCTCGTTCCTGCCAAGTGTGCAGATGCTCGTCAACGGAATCTACCAATCCCTCGGCAAGGCCCGTGTCGCGATGTTCCTGTCGCTTTCCCGGCAGACGTTGTATACAATCCCGCTCGTCTTCATCCTCCCGACATTCCTCGGAGTGTTCGGTGTCTGGCTCGCGTTCCCGATTGCGGACGCGCTGACATTTTTGACGGCGGTCGGTCTCGCGTTTTGGGACCGTAACCTGTTATTCCGACCGTCCGCAGAAGAGGCGGAGGCAAAAGCAACCAATTTATGAAGAGGCGTCCGCTCGGGTCGAGCGGGCGTCTTCTTTTAGGAAGAGATAGATCCCGCCAAGCAAGACGATCGCCCCGACCCATTGAAACGGACCGAGTCGCTCGCCGAAGAAGGCGTAGCCGAACACCATGCCCCACAGTGCCTCACCGAGGATGGTGATGCTGACTACCGTCGCGCTCACACGGGCGAGGGCGTAGTTGAACAGGTTGTGCCCGAGAATCGTCGGGAAGAAAGCGAGGGCGAGGAAGTACCACCAGTTGACCGTCTCGAAATCGACGAACGTCGTGCCCCGGACGAGGAGCATGAAGCAAAGGACTACCGTCGCGACGAGATAGACGCTGAACGAGTACGTGTTCGTCTTCATCTCGGTACGGACGTGCTGGCCGACGAGCCAATAGCCGGCTATGAGGAGCGCGGCAATCAAGGCGAGTAAATCTCCATACAAGGCATCCCGACCGATCTGGACGTCACCTGCAGCGACGAGCATCCCACCGAGGACTGCGATGAGCGCATAGGTGAGTCCTTTTTTTGTCGGATGTTTTTTAAAGATGACGGCATTGCCGATCAATACGAAAATCGGGCTTGAGGTGACGAACAGCGTCGAGCTCGCGACCGTCGTGTAGTCGAGTGAAGAAAACCAGAGCCAGAAGTGAAACGCGAGCAACGTCCCGCTTAAAAGTAGCGCATAACGCGTCATGAGGCGCGTCCGGGCAAGGGCCTTGAAGTCCACCCACGGCAGCAGCATGAGACAGGTGAACAAGAGACGATAAAAGGCCGCAGTCTCAGCCGGGGCTGACGTCCATTTGACGAATAAGACGCTCGTCGACAGGAAGAAGACGGCGGCGAACAGAATAAGGTACGACATGGCGACACTCCTTCGATATGTACTTCTCAGTCTAATGATAGCGGAAAACAAGTGAGTTTCAATGAAATCCTGGGACCGATAACAAAATACTGAAGAAATCATTCAATCTGCGCTCAGCCAGGCGACGATTTACTATAATGAGAATGACTTGGTGAAGAAAATCATCACACCGCGCGCTGAAGAGTTCCAGTTCTCCTATTCGGTTTCTGAGATAATCAAAAAAATCAGAGGACCGCGATTGACTCACGAGATGAATTATGGTCCGAATGAGAAGATGACCCAAATTCAGACGAGTAAGAAGGACACTGAGACGGTCATTTTCTCTGAAACGTATGCCTATACGAAGGAAGGGTTCTTACAATCTGTCACTCGAGGGAGCGGCACGACACATTATACGTATGACCTGAACGGAAACTTGTTAAAATCAGAAGACCATTCCGGCAAACTTCTCTCTGAGAATAAATACCTACAAGGAAACCGTATCTCTGCTTCGATTCAGTACGATCAAGAGACGGACACGTATCGACAAATCAGCTATGAATTTAGAGAAAACGGTTCATTGGCAAAAGAGACGATTCGTAAACCGGCGAGCACATCCAGTGGCGCGGAACAGGCAGCAGTCGACGTCGTGAAAGAGTATCAATACTCCTCGTTCAACCTGTTGATGAGCATCACGACGAAGCAAGAAAGCACAGTGCTCGAACGGATCGAGTATATGTACGACAGCGAGGATAAACGTTCTTCGAAGAAAGTGACGAACGCTGAAGGTGAGCGTTTTGAGTTCTACTATTACGATTCGAACGGGGATCTCGTTTCTGTATCACGTAAAGTAGGCCTTGATCCAGTCGAAAACACGATGAACTTCTATCGAGACGCGAGTGGCAATCTCCTTAACTTCGAGTATAAAAACAAGCTTTACGACTACGTCTTTAACCAACGAGGAGACGTTGTCGCCATCACGGATGACGTACAGGAAGTGATTGCCCGCTACAGTTATGACGAGTGGGGGAATTTGATTGCGCTTGAGGGTCTGACTCCTCTCGGTCAAGAGGTGGCAGTAGAAAATCCACATCGGTATGTTGGTCGGTATGGTGTACGATACGATTCAACGAACGATTTCTACTACATGGGCTGGCGTGACTACAACGCCAAGATCGGACGCTTCATCGTCGCCGACGAGTATAAGGGGAATGATCGACACTCGATTTCCTTCAATGCGTATCTGTACGCCGAAGCGGACCCAGTCAATAACATTGACGCTATGGGGTATAAATCAACTTGGATAGGTGATATATGGGAAGGTACGAAAAAAGGTGTGGTTGCTTCCTACAACTTCCTGGCAGGCGACGATATATCCACCATCATGGATGATGACGCGACCTTATATTAAAAAGGCATCGCCGCAGCTTCGCTCATCTCGTATGTCGTCCCGATTCCAGGATTAGGTGTGGCATTCAAAGGTGGAGTGACCGCATTAAAAGTTGGAGGCCATGCCGCAGCCAGCACAGCAGCTCATGCCGCGACCAGCACGGCAGCTCATGCCGCGACTAGTTCCGCAATCCATGGGACGGCGAACGGAACCGCCCATGTCGCGCTGAACTCATCGGCGAAAAAGGTCACAGCGGCGGTGGGCAAAAAGAAACCAGCTCTCGGTAAACCCTCGATCCAGCAATCGAAGAAATCAGGGGCGTCCGGCAAGGGGGCCGCGCAAAAATTCTCACCTCCGCCCTCCAGCCCGTCCAAGTCAGTGGGTACGGGCAAACGAGGTGCACAGGCGAAGCCCCGGGGGATCAAGAACGCTGAGGAAGTCAAACCCGACATTCCGTCGACTCCTAAGGGTACGGTTAAAGGTGAGGAAGTAGTAGATTTGTACAGAGCAGTTAGTCCAGCAGAATATGATGACATAATGAAAAATAAAGCATTTAGACCTGGACCGAGAAGTTATGAAGCTAAACAATTTGGGTTAGCTTTCGATGAAATATTAAAGCTAAGCGACTTTTTCCCAGATTCAGCAGCTATTATTAGAGCAAGAGTACCAAAATCAGTGTTTGATAAGTTAGATCATACACCTGTTGATAAACATATTTTAAAGAGTGGAAATGTGACTGTCACACCTGATAAATATGACATCTTTAATAAATCAATAATTGAAATTAAACATGAATTTTAAAAAGGAGGATAATTTGTTAACCGTATTAGCGCAAATATACTTTTATACTGAAGAAGAAGGTGGTAGGTCCCAAGATGCATTTTCAGGGTATATGCCTTCGATAAGTGTTGATGGAGAGTTAATAATGTGTAGAGTATTGTCTGATTTAGAGATATTGTGTAGGGGGAGTGAACATCAAGTTAAAATTGAATTACCATACGGAGAAATATTTAAAGAACATTTTTTCACCGGGTATAGTTTCACTTTAAACGAGGGTGGTTGGATTATTGGTAAAGGAATAATATTAAAAGTTATAGGAGATAATTAAAGTTATTCCACTAGAAACATCTTGCCCATGATGGATTATAGATAATAAAACACAAGATGAAGTAGAGAAAGTACGTAAAACTACATTTTTTAAATAAAACCTTGAACGGACAGTCTAATGAAAGTACCTCGTTCTTTATGCGGCGACAGGAAGAAAATGTACCCGACCTATACGGCTTGCGTCCTGATTTCGACAGGACACAGGCCGTTTTTTGTTCCTAATATCTTTTCTACAGAAGGTTATGTACCGAGACGTAGAATCATTGCTAAAGTAGAGAGGCGACGACCTACAAGCTTGCGAGTAAGTCTTACAAGGCGGTCGGGAAGGTCACGACGAATGCAAAACGGGTAGCGGGCCGGGCCCTGCATGTGACGAAGACGGTAGGGGTGAAATCGTACCGGACCACGAAGAAGATAGCCGGTACCGTGAAAACCAAGGTCCAGCAACGCTTCACGAGAAAGAGCACTGCGAAGACTCCCGGTAGTTCGAGCGTCAGTCAGCGGAACGCGAAAACAGAGGCGCGATATGTGAAGAATGAGCGGAAGACCGAATCGACGACACAAGGTGCGGATGAGACAGCGGCGACGTCGGAGTTGGGTGCTAAGGGTGCGGGTAAAAATGATATCATTGATACTCCAAGAATCGGAAGTGCTCTAAAGAATGATAATGTAAAACCAATAATAAAAAAGGGGAGATTGTAAAATAATTTCCAAATAAAGCGTAAGCGCATGGTTTTCCTAATATAATTGATAATTATGCTGGATACTCATCGATATTTAAACTAGATGATGGCGCAGACTTATATCAACTTGGAGGGTCATATAACGGTGTATCAGGTCGATTTGAATGGATAATTGATAAAGGGAGTGTAACTCAAAGAATGTTTATTCAAAATGGAAGTATTAATGGGGTGCCAATTAAACCGTGAATTACTTACAATTATTTAATGACAATAGTATTCCGATTACATGGACCAGTATATTAATCGGTATTGAAGGTCCTGGAAAGTTCAACCGCCTTTTAGAATGGGAGGAAATCATTCAATACGCTATAGGTGAAGTAAATAAACAACAAGAATGTTCAGAACTAGTCAATGAAATAGCTTTCTCATACAGTAGTGAGGGTGATTTGATTTATAGGCTAGTAGCAAAACTTTCTAATAGTGAGAATATAGATAGAGAGGTAGAATTAAAAAAGTGGATTGTTATTATTTTGAGCGAAAAATTGAAAAATACCCCTCAGAGTCCATTATACGGCATGTTGTATTTTACAGAGTTTTGGGAAAAGTTTGATTACCCAGAATATAGCCCCCACTTGGTTCAGGGTATGGGGAATGAAATTAAACCAGAAGAATATTACTCAAAGGGATACTATGAAAAGTGTGCCTTAGAACACAAACAATGGATATTACATGAATTAAAAAAAATTCAAGAATAGCGTTCCAACAATCACCTCTAAAAAGATATTTATATAAGGAATTTGCCAATTTTATAATTAGCCTCGATGAAGTGACCCCTAAAAGTTAGACGCGGTTATTTCATCTTGGCAGTGTGAACGAACTGGGTCCGGTATTGCACCGGAATCAGTTTTAATTTTGCCTTGATTCGTCGTGTGTTGTAATAGTCTATGTAGTTACCGAGCTCGATTTTGAAGTGATCGATACTCTCAAAACGCTTAAGATAAAGGAATTCGGATTTCATGATTCCGAAGAAATTCTCCATCACTGCGTTGTCATAACAGTTCCCCTTGCGAGATATACTCTGCACGACACCTTTCTCTTTAAGGGTATGTCGGAACTGCTTCATTTGGTAATGCCATCCCTGATTTGAATGGATCAGGAGCTGATGCTCCTCAGGCAATTTGAACAAAGCGTTCTCCAACATCTCTGAGACCAGTGAGTACGTCGGTCTTGAGCCGATGGTGTAGGTATTGATTTCTCCGTTGAACAGGTCTAGGACAGGGGATAGGTAGAGCTTCTCCCCGATTTGACGTTTCTTCAGGCGCACGAGACATTTCAACCACAGTACTTTCACGAGGCGTTGAACCCTCTTGTGGTTCACTTTCTGCCCCCGATTCTGGAGTTCGTCACGAATGCGGCGATAACCGTATCGACCCTCATGTTCATCATAAATCGCTTGGATTTCTGCCTTCAGACCCGTGTCCGGGTCCGGTCTCCCGATTTTTTTCACCAGCACGTAATAGGTACTACGTTTGATTCCCGCGTATTCAACGAGCGCCTTCACCGGATATTTTTGCCTTAATTCATAGATGACCTTCACTTTGTCTTCTTTGGTGACGTTCCCTTGGATCGAACTAAGGCGTTCAACTTTTTTAGATACTCATTCTCCATTCGCAGACGGTCGATTTCCGCCTGGAGCGCTTCTGAAGACCCTTCTGCCGGGACTCGACGCTGTTTATTGCCTGTCTTCTTATCTTTCATCGGTGGCCGCCCTTTCTTCTTAGGAATGAGCGCGCACGGCCCTCCGGTCCTCAGTTGCCTCTCCCATTTCCGGACTGAGGAGGGAGAGGGGATATTGAAGATCGCGGCCGCTTCGTTTACCGACACGCCATTCTCTTTCATGTATTGAAGTACGTCCAGTTTAAACTGTGCGGGGTAAGATGTATAGGGTTTGGAAAAGGCCATCGACCCATGATGGTCGAACTGCTTGACCCAGTTGCGCACCAAGGTCGGGTCTGCCCCTAGAGATTTCGCGATGCCGTTCATACTATCTGACCCTTCTTGATAGGCCGTGACGGCGTTTAACTTTTGATGAGTAGTAAATTTAGTCATGAAAAAACTGCACCTCCGATTGTTAGATGTGTCTAACAATTGGGGTGCAGTTCACATCATTGTGTTGAATGAAGTTACCACACCACATTAAACTGGTCCCTATTTTTCGGATAGTTTAATTAAATGTACCTCCTTCTCTATGCAGGAACCGAAAGAGAATGAAAACGAGCTAAACGGCTTGTGTCTTGAATCAATCAGGACAGAGGCCGTTTTCTCATCCTAATTCGTATTACAGGAAAATTTGTGTACCAATCGATGGCGCCATTGTTAAACTAGAGAGGCGACGAGTGAGCGCTTTTTTTAGAAGGGCTTGATCTGAAATACGAAGAAGTTTGCCCGTACCGTGAAAGCCAAGGCCCAGCAACGCTTCAAGAGAAAGAGCACTGCGAAAACTTCCGATAGCGCCATCGCCAGTCAGCGGAACGCGAAAACAGAGACGCGGCTCCAGTCGAATGAGGTTGCCGAAAAGAAAGAATACCCATTAAAACTCGACCTTCAATTTTTTGCTGGTAAGGGTACGAGTAATCGCCCGCCTAATCTAACACCAGCAGGAGCAGGTCGCAATGGAGCATTTAGAGAGGCGAAGAGAAATAGTGGTATACCTGTTTCACAACAGCCGAAAAAAGTGTCCCCTGCAGTTGATAGACGTGGAAATAGAATTCCAGGTAAAGATTATGACTTTGGAGACGGGAAAATTATTAGAGATCACTCCGGCGGACATAAGTTCCCAGATGATCCGAGACAAAATAGGGGACCTCACTTTAATGATGTTGCCGGTGAGCATTATGATTACTAAAGAAACGGAGGAAGTAATATGAAATATTGGACGGAATTCACAAACGATGCTTTCTCGTGTTTCGAATGGTTTTCCAAAGATGAAGCTAATAAAAATATCGGATACATACCTAATTTAAGTGTATTCAGTATTATAGGTACAATGATACTTTCTACCGATGATAGAGAGTTATTTCTAAGTTTATGTAGCAGATTGGTAACGGGGTCAACCGTAGATAAAGCGGTTTTCAATGAACACAGGTTCTATTTGTTTGGAGTGGTTGAAACAGACAATCTAAATTCAAAAATTTTTAAGTACCAAAAATTATGGGGAAAATTAAAAAGGGAGTACAACCTCGATAATCTTACTCTAGGACCAGAAGTTGAATATATAGTGGATGAAAGGTTATGTTATGCAAGTATTGCAGAATTCAATGTAGCAGACATTTATAAGGTGATTCAGATAATCAGTAGCAATCCACAAAAATATACTATTATCGGGAGTAAAGGGCAGGATTATAAAACGGAAAGATTCATTAAAACACTTTTAGAAAAGGTGTACATTGATGGAGATAAAGAAGGGGAGATTGATTACTTTAAACTTTCACTTGTTTCGTGTCCTAAAGGAGACCTTGTCTTTAGGTGGGGAAGTTCCTCTGAGGAATATGAACTAGATATATTCACCCTAGAGGAAAATAAAAGATTGTTTGATGATATTTCTTTTAAATCGTAATACACTAAACCTTAATGGGCAATCTGAACTGAACCCTGTTATACGGACAATCTAATAAATGTACCTCGTTCTCTTAGCGGGAATCGGAAGAGAATGAAACCGACCTAGACGGCTTGTGTCTTGAATCAATCAGGACACGAGCCGTTTTCTCATCCTAATTCGTATTACGGGGAAATTTGTGTACCGATCGATGGCGCCATTGTTAAACTAGAGAGGTGATGAGTTAGCGTTTTTTTAGAATGGCTTGATCCGGACCACGAAGAAGTTAGCCCGTACCGTGAAAGCCAAGGTCCAGCAATTCTTCACGAGAAAGAGCACTGCGAAGACTCCCGGTAGCTCGAGCGTCAGTCAGCGGAACGCGAAAACAGAGACGCGGAATGTGCAGAATGAGGTTGCCGAAAAGAAAGAATACCCATTAAAACTCGACCTTCTATTTTTTGCTGGTAAGGGTAAGGGTATAGCAAAAGAACCATTTGTACCTGATGAATATTGGAGGAAGAAAGCACCACAAAACGCTACTCCAGGTTCGAAAATTGACCATTACAGGGATTATAAGGGCAAAAAAGAAAAATCAACTGTAATTTATGATCAGTACGGTAGACAAAAATATCGGATTGACCATTCAGACCATAGTATGCCAAAAAACCATTCAGTTCCACACTTACATGAATATAAATATGGGCCTGGATATCATCCATAAAAAGGGATGGAATATAGATGTGATTTTTGGAGGGATAAGTAATGATGAAAGAGTGGTATGAAGGAACAGAATTGCAAGAAAAAATTCCTGATTTCAATTCAACAAATGTCAAGTATATTACAGATTTCCATTATTATATCGGTTACAACTCTTATTATGATCAAGTGTCGTTCTTAGAAATAGACTTTCTATTAGAGGTGGGCAATAGAAAATTTACTTTGAAAATGAAGTTCAATGATGTTTCTTCTCTTGATTTACTAGGATTCGGAAACAATTACAATCAATTAATGGGTTTTATAATTAATAATTTAAGTGAGAGTGGCTTTGAAAAAAATAAGAAATATTTAGTAGAAGATTATGAGAGCAATATTATTAAGTTTTACTGTGCAGATTTAGAAGTGTTGACACTAGATGAAACAGAATAAAGAAATTAACTAGTGGATGTAGGATTTGGTCCCCTGACCTTGAACTGATCCCTGTTCTTCGGCCCGTTGATAAGTGCCACGACTTTTATACGAGAACAAGAGAAGAATGAACTCGAGTTGGGCGGCTTATGTCTTGAAACCAACAAGACATAGGCCGTTTTCTCTTTCTAATGCGTATTCCAGGGAGGTTTGTGTACCGAGTCGTGGCTTCGCTGTTAAACTAAAAATACGACGACCTCAAGACGATCAGGCGCAAGAACACCCGCTGGTACCAGAAGCCGGGTGCCGCGGCGATGATTGCGTCGAACTTCGTGCCGGGGCTGAACGTGGTCGGGAAGGCGGCCAAGGCGGTCGGGAAGGTCACGACGAATGCGAAACGGGTAGCGGGCCGGGCCCTGCATGTGACGAAGACGGTAGGGGTGAAATCGTACCGGAACACGAAGAAGATAGTCGGTACCGTGAAAACCAAGGTCCAGCAACGCTTAACGAGAAAGAGCACTGCGAAGACTTCCGGTAGCTCGAGCGTCAGTCAGCGGAACGCGAAAAAAGAGACGCGGTATGTGGAGAATGAGCGGAAGACCGAATCGACGACACAAGGTGCGGATGAGGTAGCGGCGACGTCGGAGTTGGGTGCTAAGGGTAAGGGTGACTTTGCTAATAGGAATTTTGCTTCTAGAGATTTACTAGAGTCTCATTTCGAAAAACATGCAGTTAAAAACAATGAATTCTTTGGTGCTTATAAAAATGCAGATGAATATTTGCAAGGTGCTAGAGATATTATGAGCAGTGGCACAAAAGTAGGATATCAATATAAAGGCGAAACTCGGACAGGTTACGTGAAGTTTATGGGTAACTCTCGTATGGGGGAAGCAAAATTTGAGTTTGTAGGAACTAATGCCATTGGTAATGTTACAACGTATCATGTAAAACGCGGTGAGGATTTATGGAAATTGTTAAATAACAATAAACGGGATAAGATAATTAACCCTATGGAATAAGGAGGTAACCTTTTATGCAATATACGGCAAAAATAATTGAATTTAGTCCTTTAATTGAAGAAGAAGCTGTACTTGAAATTAATGGGCGAAGATTAGTTGTTTTTATCAATCACTGTCCTTTTAAGATAAATCAAGGTGGGCAGTACCAAGTTGAAATAAACTTGGCTATACTTGATGATTTCGTAATTTCTAAGAATGATTCAGATACAAAAGGTATTGAACAGATAGGGGATAGTTTTTCGTATTATATTATAGGTACCTTGAACATTGATAATGGTACTATAGACACAGGTATATTGTTTGAGATAGATGGTGAATTTCTTTTTGACTACGGATATCTTCATAATCAAAACGTACGGATTCGGGTGGATAGATTAAGCGTTAATTTTATTGGGTGATATGTTTAACCTTGATTGGCTCTTGCCCTTCAAGGTTTTCTTTTTGGGCTATCCAGTGGCGAAAAGAGCATTTTTAATAGAGAACATGAGTAATGCCTGTATGTCTTTATCATACTTTTACGAATTATATAAGTACGTAACGCCTTCAAAATGTATGCCTATCACTGATAGACTAAAAAGGTGTGACTGCTAAACTAAAAAGGCAACTGGCGTGACTACGACGCCAAGATCGGACGCTTCATCGTCGCTGACGAGTATGAGGGGGACGAGACGGACCCGATCTCGTTCAACACGTATCTGTATGCCGAGGCGGACCTGGTCAACAACATCGACCCGGACGGCCACTTCGCGAAATGGATCAAAAAGCTACGCAAGGGCGTCAAGAAAGGGAGTGTCGGGGTCTATGACTTCCTGATCGGCGACGACCTCAAGACGATCACGAGCAAGAACACCCGCTGGTACCAGAAGCTGGGTGCCGCGGCGATGATCGCGTCGAACTTCGTGCCGGCGCTCAACGTGGTCGGGAAGGCGGCCAAGGCGGCGCGCGCGACCTACAAAGCGGTCAAAACAGTGCGAGCCACCTACACAGTGGCTAAGGCCGTGGTGAAGACGAGTTCGAAACGGGTAGCGGGCCGGGCCCTGCATGCGCCGAAGACGGTAGGGGTGAAATCGTACCGGACCACGAAGAAGATAGCCGGTACCGTGAAAACCAAGGTCCAGCAACGCTTCACTAGAAAGAGCACTGCGAAAACATCTAGCAGCTCGAGCGTCAGTCAGCGGAACAAGAAAACAGAGACGCGGTCTCAATTGAATGAAAATGCCAAGAAGTTAAATGGACCATTAGAACTCGACCTTCAGTTTTTTGCGGGTAAGGGTACGGTTAATAATACTCTAAACCCTAAAGACATCCGTTATATGCAAAGTTCTATTAAAAATAAAACCGGTGATTATACAGTAACAGGAAATGCAAATGCATTAAAAGCAGGTACTCTATCACCTACCGATTTAAAACAATTAATGTTTGGAAAGATGATGCATGAAAAATATGGACTTTAGACCATCGAAGGTTAGCTGCATTTAGAATGGCAGAGATTGAAGAAATACCAGTCAATTGGGCTTCAAAAGAGATAGTTAACAGTCAGATGTGGAAAATGACTACTAAATCAGGTGGAACTTCAATTAGATTAAAGCTTGAAGATGGAACGAGTAATATCATTAAATAGGAGGTAAACATGGAATTATATAAAGAGTTAGAAAAAGTAAGTGATAAGGAACAATTTACAAAGTTTATTTCTTCGTTAGCAAATGATCTTAAGTTAAAGCCTGATGAATGGGAGAATAGTGATATAGAGAGCTTTCTTCAAGGAGTAAAATCGTGGGTAGAAGATATGGAGGGTTATTATGAAAATAATAACCTCCCAATCCCCAACGATATAAACTGGAATTTTATTGCAACTATTTTTTATGTAGGTAAACTATATGAGTAATTAATTTGGAAAACCTTGATAGGATTTTAGCTTCTCAAGGTTTTTTATGTTTGATGAATTATAAAATTAAGTGCAACACCCAACGTGAATAAAAAAAGCTCATGACGCTTTCCTTGTGTAGAATGAAGTCACCACAACAGTCCCGCAATCCATGGGACGGCGAACGGGACCGCCCATGTCGCGCTGAACTCATCGGCGAAAAAGGTCACAGCGGCGGTGGTCAAAAAGAAATCATCTCTCGGTAAACCCTCGATCCAGCAATCGAAGAGATTAGGGGCGTCCGGCAAGGGGGCCGCGAAAAAATTCTCACATCCGCCCTCCAGCCCGGCCAAGTCAGTGGGTACGGGCAAACGAGGTGCACTGAGGAAGCCTCGTGGGATCAAGAACGCCGAGGAAGTCAAACCCGACATTCCGACGACTCCTAAGGGTACTAGTAATCTAAGTAGAAAGGCTGCATTTAATAGTGCTAAAAGAGATGCTGGTATTCCAAGAGCGCAACAACCAGAATCTGTGAATCGTGTACCAATGCGTTCTGCAGCTCATGAAGGTGGGCACGTAATAAAGGATTCAAAAGGGAGCGTAATTTATACAAGAGAATATAAGTTTACAAATAGATATAATCAAAAAATTATTATTCAAGACCATAGTGCAGGTCATTTAAAAGGTGGGCAAGGTCCTCATTTCAATGTTAGACCGTTTGAAAATACTAGAACAGGAAGTGTTCCTGTAACTTTGGACCATTATCCTTTTATAAAATAAAGGTGGTGAAATAACTTGTGGTATTTAAACGTTGATAAAAATCAATTTCTGATAAGCTTATATGATAGGGTTCCTGAAATAAAAAATACACGTATTTCTGAGGTATCCATTCATGATGAAGGGCAAATAGTTACAATATCTTTTGATATGCCATATTTCGCCGATAAACCTCCTGAAAAATGGAATAAATTTGGATATAACAATGTTCATGTTAGATTAGATTTTTCAGCGGTCCATGAATTGAATATACTCTCTAATTCTCATGACTATAAAGGCAGTATTGATATAACAAAAGATGATTCAGAAATGATTATCGTTAAAATAACGGGGACAATAAACGCCTTAATAAAAGCTGAATCAGGCTTAATTCAAAGTATTTCTGGTTATATTGGGTAGAAAGTGAAAAAGGTGAGAGGATAGTTAAATGAATAAAGGAGAACCTTGATTGGCTTTTGCCTTTCAAGGTTTTTTTAGCAAACGATGAATTAGAAAATTAAGACAACACCCGAACGTAAACGCAAAAAAGACCTTAGCGACATCATCGTGTAGAATGAAGTTACCGCACCATATTAAATTGAGCTCTGTTATACGAACAATCCAATAAATATACCTCGTCCTCTAGGCAGGAACCCGAAGAGAATGAAACGGAGCTAGGAGGCTTGTGTCTTGAATTAATCAGGACACAGGCCGTTTTTTTGATCCTAAGATCTTTTCTACAGAAGGTTATGTACCGAGACGTAGAATTATTGCTAAAGTAGAGAGGCGACGACCTCAAGACGATCAGGCGCAAGAACACCCGCTGGTACCAGAAGCTGGGTGCCGCGGCGATGATCGCGTCGAACTTCGTGCCGGGACTCAACTTGGTCGGGAAGGCGGCCAAGGCGGCGCGCGCGACCTACAAAGCGGTCAAAACAGTGCGAGCCACCTACATAGTGGCTAAGGCCGTGGTGAAGACGAGTTCGAAACGGATAGCGGGCCGGGCCCTGCATGCGACGAAGACGGTAGGGGTAAAATCGTACCGGAACACGAAGAAGTTAGCGGGTACCGTGAAAGCCAAGGCCCAGCCAACGCTTCACGAGAAAGAGCACTGTGAAGACTTCCAGTAGCTCGAGCGTCAGTCAACGGAACGCGAAAACAGAGACGCGATATGTGAAGAATGAGCGGAAGACCGAATCGGCGATACAAGGTGCGGATGAGGTAGCGGCGACTTCGGAGATTGGTGCTAAGGGTGCGAGTAAAGGTGTTAGTGATTACAGGGAAACATTTTTTACTCATTATCCTGAAACAAGAGGAAAAGTAGTTGTACATCATGCTATTGAACAACAAGTTCTAAAAAGGTATCCAAATCTAATTACAAAAGCTGAAATGCATTCAATTGGAAATTTAAGAGGAATTCCTAAAGAATTAAACAGTGATATTCACTTATCGAAAATTAGAAAGGATTGGAACAAATTCTATAGAGAGAATCCAAATGCAACAAGGGAAGAATTGGATTTGATGAGAGATCAAATAGACAAAAAATATGGTGGTCAGTTCAATCCACCAATAAAATAAACGAAGGAGGGAAAAAACTTGGAATTATATCTTCTCGAACCTGAGGTCGCAGGAGGACTCGGAGAGAATACAGTATTTGGTACAGATGAAGAAATAAGAAAAGAGGGGGGGGCGTCGAGGGTGCAATATTTGCACTACAAATTTGATGGCTGGTTAGGAGACGCATTACTAGAATGTACTCCATGCTTCATTATAACTAAAGAATTAAATAATCAGTTAATGGCTAATGGCTTAAATGATTATTCAACACAAAACTGTGATATTACAACATCTGAGGAATTTGAAGAACTATATCCAAATAAGAAGTTGCCTGAATTTATTAGACTGATACCACTTGGTACAGTCCACGTGGAGAAAAAATCTTATTCAGATTGGACAGGAAAACATTTTAGTCTCTCACAAAGAAGTGAACTGGTTGTAACAAAAGAAATATTGTCAATACTCGAATCGTATATTAAATATAGTGATATAACTCCTTTGAAGAAGTTATAAAAAGTAATTAGTTTTGGACAAACTTGACAATCAAATGATTGTCAAGTTGAACTGAGCTCTATTTCACGAACAGTCTAATAAAAGTACCTCGTTCTTTATGCGGGAACCGGAAGAGAATGAAAACGAGCTAAACGGCTTGTGTTTTGAATCAAACAAGACACAGGTCGTTTTATTGTCTCTGAAATTTTGTCTACTGGAGGTTATGTCTCGAGTGGTGAAGTTGTTGTTAAACTAGATGGTGACGAGTTAGCGCTATTTTTTAGAAGGGCTTGATCCGAAATACGAAGAAGTTTGTCACCACCGTGAAAACCAAGGTCCAGCAACGCTTCACGAGAAAGAGCACTGCGAAGACTTCCGATAGCTCGAGCGTCAGTCAGCGGAACGCGAAAACAGAGACGTGATATGTGAAGAATGAGCGGAAGACCGAATCGACGACACAGGGTGCGGATGAGATAGCGGCGACGTCGGAGTTGGGTGCTAAGGGTACAGGTAATACAGGAAAAGGATTATCAAAAATTGATAATCCTGTTGACTTAACAGATTTCAGAAAAGACCATATCCTTAACAGGCACAGAGCTGGTGCTGGTAAAGGAAAGGATGAGTGCCCTGCAAATTGGAGTGATGAACGTATTCTTCATAATATCTCAGATATAGCAACAGACCCTAAGGCAGTAACAGGAATTGGAAAGTGGAACTCACCATATGCAATAGGTGTACGTGATGGAGTTAAAATAAGGGTTGATTTTTACCCACCGACTCACCCTCATCATGCAGGAAAGATTTCAACGGCGTACCCACCAAGATTAAAATAGACTGGAGGGGCAATATGGATAGGAAACATAATGAGAAATTAGCAAGTTTTATATTAGCTTCAGAAGAAAAAATTCCTAATGACGGTTTAGAAGAAGTTCGGCATTATTACGAGCATGGAGAATATGAAATGTCATTCGAGGGGTTAGTAATTGAATTGATGAGTGTCCGAAAATACCCTGATAATTTTGATTTTAATGATTGGAAAGAACTTGCTATTTATTACGGATTAGATAGAGAGTCAGTTTTTGAGGGGGATTTCTGGATGGAATTTTTACAATGGGGGGGAGAACTTTAAAGAAATTAGAAAATAGAATTAGAATTAATTTTAAAACCTTGATTGACTATATGCCTTTCAAGGTTTTATTAATGAAAAAAACCATCTATTAAAATCCCTTAAGCATTCACCAACCTTATCCCTGCACACTCAAATGCTCCGCTCCACCTGTACTCATCCTTCGCCTGATATAGTAAAATAAGAGCAGGTTTGATTTTGATTGCACGTACCGCTTTAAAAGTTCAAGGCGGATTAAGGAGTTATTATGAGACTAATTATCGCGGAAAAGCCATCACAAGCTCAGAAGCTGGCTGCGCCGTATCCATCTAAAAAGAAAAAAGACGAAATTGAAATTGCTCCATGTACCCGGTTCCCGGAAGGGGCGATCGTCGTCTGGGCGGTCGGTCATTTATGCGAGCTCCAGGAGCCCTCACACTACCGGCCGGAATGGAAATCATGGAAGTATGAAGCCTTACCAATCGTCCCCGAGAGGTTTGACTACCGAATCTCGAAAGGGAAGTCGAAACCGTTCTATGCCATCAAAAAATGGCTCCATGACCGCTCGATCACCGATGTCATCATCGCATCCGATGCCGAGCGGGAAGGGGAGGCGATCGTCCGTCTCATCCTACGTCTCGCCGGTAACAAAAAGCCGTTGGCCCGACTTTGGATCTCGAGTTTGACCGAGCAAGCGGTCGACCGCGGCTTCGCCCAACTGTTGCCCGGGGAGCAGACGATTCCTTATTACCACGAGGCGATGAGCCGGGCCTGTGCGGACTGGCTCGTCGGCATGAACGCCTCAAGGGCCTACACGACGCTGTTAAAGACGATCGGTATCGAGGACGTCTTCTCGCTCGGTCGCGTTCAGACACCGACCCTTGCCTTGATCGTCAACCGGGAGCGCGAGATCAAGCAGTTCGTCCCCGAACCGTATTTCGAAGTCGAGGCGACGCTCCAACAAGGACGCGGCACGTTCAAGGCGAAATATACGCTCGGCAAGACGACGAAGCTGAAGTCACGTGAGGAGGCCGACGCCGTCGTGAAACGCGCCTCCGGGACAGCGACCGTGAAGGCGATTGACAAAGAAGAGAAGATCGAACAGCCGCCGTTTTGGTTCAGTTTGTCCGGTCTTCAGGCAGAGGCCGGCAAACGGTTTGGATTCGGTGCGAAAAAGACGCTCGACATCGCCCAAAAGCTCTATACGAAAGGGTGGATCAGTTATCCCCGGACCGACTCCGGATTCGTCACGCCGGACGAGGCGACACTCTTCCCGCAGACGAAGGCGCGCCTGCTGAAGTCGGCGGCCTATGCCGGACTGAAGGACGTGTTGACCGAGGACCCGTCCAAAAATCGCCGTTATGTCAACGCGAAGAAGGTCAGTGACCACTACGCGATCATCCCGACGGAGGCGTGCGGGGACGTGACACGTCTCGGCGGGGACGAGGCCAAGCTGTACGATTTGATCAATCGCCGTTTCCTGGCGGCGTTCGCCCCGGCGGCGAAGCTGGAGAAGACGACACTCGACCTGTTGGACGGGGATGATTTGTACCGGGCGAAAGGGACGGTCGTCGTCAGCCCCGGCTATCGTCAAGTCGTCGAGATGAAATCAAAAGACGTCGAGCTCCCGGCGCTCGCAGTCGGCGATACGGTGAAAGAGAAGAAGGTCGAGGTCTTATCCAAACAGACCGAGCCTCCGAAACGGTATACCGAAGGGGCACTCATCATGGCGATGAAAGTCGCCGGGAAGCAGCTCGATGACGAAGAGTTGATTCATATTATGAAAGAGGTCGAAGGACTCGGCACCGAGGCGACCCGGGCGAACATTATCGACGGCTTGAAAAAGCGCGGATACGTCCAACTGCAGAAAAAAGAGCTCGTCCCGACCGACAAGGGCAGACTGTTGATCGACGTCCTCGGTGACAGCATCCTCGCCTCTCCGGTCATGACGGCGAAGTGGGAGAAGCGTCTCCATGAGATCGGCCAGGCGTCCGCTTCTGCCGCCGAATTTATCGAGCAGGCGAAGAAGATGTCGATCCACCTCGTCGAGGAGGCGAGGTCGCGCGTCGAGGCGGCGAATCCGGAAGGGTATACGATCGAGCCGAAGCGATACGGCAAAAAAACGGCTCGTCCTAAGGCGTCATTCGGGGTTTGCCCGAGCTGCGGGAAAGGGCTTGTCGAACACCCGAAATTTATCGGCTGCAGCGGATTCCGGGAAGGCTGTCGCTTCACCGTCTCAAAGCAAGTGCTCGGTGTCGGACTTGCCAAGGACGAGTTGCTGCAAATGATCAATGGCGGACAGTCGAACGTCCATACGTTCAAAAAAGGGGAGAAGACGTTCAACGCCTCCCTCTACTTGGAGAAAGGCACGCTCCGCTTCGAGTTCAAATAAAAACAAGGGTCGCCATTTATACTGGCGGCCCTTGTGGTTTGTCCTTCTCTTCCTGTTCGGACTCGATGCGACGGTTGATTTCATCATAATCGAGCACGATATCATCTTTGTTGTCTTTATAGGCGTATCCTTTTTGGATGACGACGATGGATGCGACTAGGACGAGCAAAATGATCAAGCCGCTGACGGCGAATAACCAAGCCATATGATCCCCCTCTTTCTACCTTCTTAGTATGCCAAATTTTGTCCGGTCTCTTCAACAACGAGAGATTGGAGGGAAATCGTTATGATTTTGAAAACATATGATACAATATTAAAAGGTTAATACGTAGAGAAGGAAGGGATATCCATGGCGATTTTGATTGTAGACGACGAACCGGTCAATACACTCGTTCTCGAGCAATTGCTGCACAAGCACGACTATGAGACGGTATCGGTCGCAAGCGGGGAAGAGGCGCTCGATTTGCTGATGTCTCCACAAGCCCCATCGCTGTATGATCTCGTCCTGTTAGATGTCGAGATGCCCGGGATCTCCGGAATCGAGACGTGCAAACGGATTCGCCAGATGCCAGAATATGATGAACTGCCGGTCATCATGGTATCCGGTCGTACAGAAGAGAAACAAATTGCCGAAGGGCTCGACGCCGAGGCGTCCGACTATACGACGAAGCCGATCAAAGTGACGGAGCTCCTCGCCCGTATCCGTTCCGCACTTCGCTATAAGGCGGCGGTCGATGAACGGAAGATGTATGAAGCGCGACTTCAATACGACCTCGACCTCGCGCAAAAGATTCAACAAAGTGCCCTCACCCCACCGATCAGCAATGAAGAGATCGATCTGCGCGCCCTTTACTTGCCATCGAAAAAACTGGCGGGGGATATGTATGCCTGGTTCCAGGTCGCACCGGACCGCTACGGGGTCATCATCTTCGACGTCATGGGGCACGGGGTCTCGTCGGCACTTATCACGATGGGGATCCGGTCGATCCTTCCGGGTCTCGTCGGCAACGTTCAATATCCGGTCGACGTCATGACGGAGCTGAACCGCCAGATGACGTTCTTGTTCTCGGGAGATGACATGCACAGCTACTTCACCGCCGTGTACTGTTATATCGACACGACGAAGCGCCGTATCGAGTATGTCAATGCCGGTCATCCGCCGGTCATCGTCTCGTCACCGGACGGGAACTGTCGATTGGAGACGACAGGCGTGCCGGTCGGGATGTTCGAAGAACCGAATTATGAGTCGAAAGAGATTGCGATCACGCCTGACATGACCCTCCATATGTATACGGACGGTTTGATGGAATGCTACAGCAAAGACATCGACGACGGGATTCGTTGGCTCGAGAAAGACATCGACACGTACGGCCTGGACTACAGTCGACATGTGGCCGAAGAACTCGTACCTAAAATTGAGATCGATGACGACCTTTGTCTCGTCACGGTCAAGATCACATAAAAACGTCCTGGCGCAATCCATTGCGCCAGGACGTTTTGTCTAGAAGTATCGTTTCCGCCATAAAATATAAAAGGCGAGTCCTGAGAACCCGATCATCATGGTGATGGCCATGATGAAACCGAACGGTTGCCCTTCCCAAGGCACCTGGACGTTCATCCCGAATATCCCCGATATCATGGTCGGGATACTGAGGACGATTGTGATCGATGCCAGGAATTTCATGACGAAGTTGACGTTGTTCGAGATGATCGAGCCGAATGCCTCCATCTTGATGCTGATGATGTCGTTGTAAATCGACGCCATTTCCATCGCCTGTCGGTGTTCGACGAATACGTCCTCGAGGAGTTCCTCGTCCTCTTCATGTTTCTCTAAACTTGGCGTTTTGACGATGCGGTCGAGGACGCTGTCGTTCGCCTTCAAGGACGTCATGAAGTAGACGAGGGATTTCTGCAGGTTCATCAACTGAAAGATTTCCTGGTTTCGCATCGAGCGTTGTAATTCCTGCTCGAGCTCGTCCATGCGCCGGTCAATCTGGCGCAAGAAGCGCAAGTACGTCATACTCACGCGATGTAAAATCTGAAAAACGAAGCGGCTCCGGTAATTCGTGCGGAACAGCCGCGCCTTCCCGTTGACGAACAGATTCAACACGTCCAGTTCACGGGAACAGACGGTAATGAAATGGCGGCCCGTCACGATAATACCGAGCGGGATCGTATTGTAGGCGCGTCCTGTGTCGTCTTCTTCGACATACGGGACGTCGATGATCATCAAGAGCCCTTCATCATCTTTTTCAAAACGCGGTTTCTCTTCAATATCGAGTGGGTCATAAATGAAGTCTTCCGGGATGCCGGAGGCCTCGATGACTTGATCGGCCTCATCTTTTGTCGGATTTACGAGGTGAATCCAACTCCCTTTATCAAAGTCTTCGATTTCGTCCACACGGCCTGATGCGTCAGTACGGTAAATCGTCAGCATGCATCTTCCTCCTACCTTAACTCAATCTTATTATAGGTAGCCGATTCATAGAGTGCAATCCATAGCAGGAGTTTTTTTGTTTTCTCTCGAAAACATGTTACAGTTGGGTGGAACGTGATTGGAATCGTGGATTGAGGAGGGATTGGGTTGACGAAAATGCCCGAAGACGCTCTGTTTAACGAAGAAAAGTTGGCGGAGCTCCATCAAATCGCAAACGGGAACATGGAGTTTCTAAATAAAATCGCACAAACATATATTCAGCAGTTCGAGGCAAAATACCCTGAACTGAAAGAGGCGGTGGACAAGACCGACGCCGAGCGTGTCGAGCAATTGGCCCACTTGTTAAAAGGTGCCTCCTACTCGGTCGGGCTTGAACAGACGGCCACCCTGTTCCATGAACTGGAGTTGGCAGGGGAGAAGGAAGCACTCGACGGGGCGGATTCGCTCTTACTTGAAATCGAGACGCAGGTGGAACGGTTCCTGATTGAATGGAATACGCACTTCGAACAATTGACGTAATGTAAAAGAGGTTCCGCGACACAAGTCGTGGAACCTCTTTTTTGATTAACCGACGAATTCATCAAGCGTCGCGATCAGGATCCCGATTTCTGGTTTCGTGATCTGAGCGTTCGCCCCGACGGCTTCCCCTTTGTGCTTCAAGTCATCCGAGATGAGTGAAGAGAAGATGATGATCGGGAGTGAGGCATAACGGTCCATCTCACGGAGACGTTTCGTCAAGTGGAGACCATCCATTTGCGGCATCTCGATATCCGTGATGAGAAGGTCGCATTCTGCTCCTTCTGCCTCGAACGCCTCGAGTGCCTCTTTCCCGTTGTTGAAGATTGTCGTGTTGAAGTACCCCGCATCATCCAACGTATCGAGGATGAGGGTCCGCAACATTTCCGAGTCTTCCGCGATCCAAATGTTTTTGTTCGAACGCTCCCGCGCACCGAGTCGTTTGACTGACTCGCGTGCCATGATGTCTTTGCGGGAAAGCTCAAGGGCGATCCGCTCGTAGTCAAGGAGGATGATCATCTGGTCACCAGTTTTGACGACACCGTTCGTGATTCCTTGTACACCTCGCGCAAGGTCTGAAGGCGTATCGATTTGTTCCCATGAGATGCGTTTGATTTCCGTCACCTGGTCGACACGGAGAACCGATTTCTCACCGTTGAACTCGCAGACGATCAAACGGTCGTCGCTTCCGACTTCACGTGGATGGCTGATGACCATCGGTAAATCGATGACGGTCATGACCTCGCCGCGTAACTCGATGAGTCCCATGATGGCTTCGGGTGTACCCGGGAGTGGTGTCAGTGGAAGCATCGTGATGATCTCACGCACTTTCATGACGTTGATGCCGAACAAGAACGGTCCGGCTTGGAAAATGACGATCTCTAATTCATTCGTCCCAGCTTCAAGTAAGATGTTATGGTCCATGCTCAATGGTTGTCCCTCCTAATTCACGTACTCTCTACCTTACTATCGGTTTCCTTTGAACAAATCTATAGTATAAAAGTGTCAAAGTCGGGTCGGAATTCACAAAAAGTTTTGGAGAAACCGTTTACATTACATAAACTGAATCTTTATAGTTGTTCCGGTCGAACAATTTTGCATACAATGGGGTTGGCAACGAGATATTACAGCTTACTCAGGAGGCAGATAGAGATGATGAGTATGAACACATATCCATATTTAATTAACGGACAATGGCAGGAATCTTCATCGAAGGAAACGATTGAACTCGTTTCACCATACACGGATGAAGTGGTCGGTCGTGTCCAGGCAATGTCACGCGACGAAGTCGATGAGGCAATCCATGGCGCAAAACGTGCACAACAGGAATGGGCGGCGCTTCCGGTCAACAAGCGTGCCGAACTGTTATACGCATGGGCTGAAAAGCTTGAAGAACGCGTCGATGAGATTGGTCAGATCATCATGCAGGAAGTCGGAAAGAACTTGAACGATGCGAAGAAAGAAGTCGTTCGTACCGCTGAAATCATCCGCTACACGGCTGAGGAAGGCATCCGCTTCAACGGCGGGTTCATGCAAGGGGATTCGTTCCCTGGCGGCTCAAAAAACAAGATGGCGATCATCAAGAAAGAGGCACTCGGTGTCGTACTCGCGATCTCACCATTCAACTATCCGGTAAACTTGGCGGCTGCCAAGATCGCACCGGCACTCATCACTGGGAATGCCGTCGTCTTTAAACCGGCGACACAAGGCGCAATCAGTGGTGTCAAAATGATCGAAGCACTTCAAGATGCCGGTCTACCAGCTGGGCTTTTGAACCTCGTCACAGGTCGCGGTTCGGTCATCGGTGACTATTTGACGTCACACCCGGGCATCGACATGATCACGTTCACTGGCGGGACAGGCACAGGTCAACACTTGTCTCAACAAGCCTCGATGGTACCGGTCGTGCTCGAGCTCGGCGGAAAAGACCCGGCACTCGTGCTCGAAGATGCGGACATGAAGCTGGCGGCTGACCAGATCGTCAACGGGGCATTCTCGTACTCGGGTCAACGCTGTACGGCAATCAAACGTGTCTTCGTCCTCGAAGAACAAGCTGACGAGTTGGTCGACTTGTTGAAAGCACGTGTCGAAAAACTCTCGGTCGGCTCACCGGCTGAAAACAGCTTCATCGTCCCGCTCATCGATCAAAAGTCGGCTGACTATGTTCAGGGCTTGATCGACGATGCGGTCAACAAAAAAGCGACGGTTGTCCACGGCAACAAGCGTGAAGGGAACCTCCTTCACCCGACATTGCTCGACCATGTCACAAGTGACATGCGCGTCGCTTGGGAAGAGCCTTTCGGACCGGTCCTTCCGATCATCCGTGTGAAGTCGGTCGACGAGATGATCGAACTCACGAACGAATCGGAATTCGGTCTTCAAGCGAGCGTCTTCACGCAAAACATCAACAACGCCTTCACGGTCGCGGATAAATTGGAAGTCGGTACGGTCCAGGTGAACGGACGTACGGAACGTGGTCCTGACCACTTCCCATTCATCGGCGTGAAGCAGTCCGGCCTTGGTGTACAGGGAATCGGGCGCAGCCTTGAAACGATGACACGCGATAAAGTGACGGTCATCAACTTATAATCATTTTTTGAGGGGAGAAATCCCCTCTTTTTTTGTTTCATTGAAAACAAATCTTTCAGACGGGTATAATGATTAAAGATAGGTAGAAAGGGTGGTGAAGACGTGGCGGACTGGATTTCTAGCCAACTGGCAAGGCTCGACATTCCGACACCGTTTGAGGTCGGGAACGTGAACGTATATATCGTCGAGCATATGAACCGTTTTTTCATGGTGGACTGTGGACCGGATACGGAAGAGGCGTGGACTTCACTGAACCGCCAACTCGAGGAGCTCGAACTGTCGTTAACAGACATCGACTTTTTATTTTTGACGCATCACCATGCCGATCATGCGGGTCAAGCATGGCGACTGCGCGATGCCTCGATCCCGGTATACGGGCACGAGAAGCTCGTCAGATACTTAGAACAAACCCCTAACTTTTTAAAGCGGGGCAATGCCTTTTTACATGAATTGGCGCTCTCATTTGGCGCGCCGGAACCGCTCGTCGAAAAGTTGCCGGACTATCGGGAGGCCCTTCGTTGGATCGGACCGACGACCTTGACGATGACCTTCACGGACGGTCAGGCCATCACAGCGGACGGGGCGTGGCGTACGATTCACCTCCCGGGTCATGCGAGCGACCAACTCGGCCTGATCGGACCGGGCGGGGTATTGATTGCTGGTGACCACTTGATCGATACGGTCGAGCCGAACCCGCTCATCGAGCAACCGTATGATGATGAAGGATTTGCCTCACCGGTCATCCTCTATATCGATTCGCTCAAAAAACTGCAGACCATCGAATTGAAGCTCGTCGTCAGTGGCCACGGGGAACCGATTCACCATCCGGCGTCCTTGATCGAGGACCGGATCGAGCAACGGTATATGCGAAGCGAACAGCTGTTGACGGATTGGGAGGACGGACTGAGCGTCTTCGACTGGTCGATGAAGCTGTACGGTCGAAAAATGCGACGCGGCATGCCGCTCGTCTTTAGTGAAGTCTTCGCCCGTCTCAGTCTGCTCGAAGAACGTGGGGACGTCGAACGGCAACGGGTCGACGAAAAATGGATCTATGTGAAAAAGGAAGCGATACAGTGAACAAAGTAGTCATCACAGGTGCGTCAAGCGGATTCGGTGCCGCATTGGCGCATTCTTTTTATGAACGAGGGTATAACGTGTTATTGATTGGCCGGAACGAGGAACGGTTAAAGCGGCTCGCCGCAGAGTTGTCCGGCGAATGGCTCGTGGCGGATGTGACCAAGACGTACGCATCGCTCGTCGAAGACGTGATCCGGACGCACGGGCATTTTGACGTCTGGGTGAACAATGCGGGGGTCGCCGAGTTTGATCTTGTCACGGATCAAACGACGGACGTCATCGAGGAGACGATGCATGTGAATGCGGTCGCACCGATGATCCTGTCCCGTGATTGCGCTAGACTGATGGAACCGGGCGGGGCCATCATCAACGTCTGCTCACAAGCCGCCAAAGTCCCGACTCCGAAGTCTGCCGTCTATGCAGGGTCGAAAGCGGCATTTCTCCAGTTTTCCAATGCGCTGCGACTCGAGTTGAAACCAAACGGGATCCACGTGTTGACCGTAAACCCGGGACCGATTGCCACGCCGTTCTTTGAGCGGGCTGACAAGAGCGGGAAGTATGCGGCGAGTGTCAAACGAATCATGCTCGACCCAAAGCGTCTCGCGGACCGGGTGGTTCACGCTTTGAAGAAGCGAAAGCGTGAAGTCAATGCGCCGTGGTGGATGAACCTTGGTGCGAATGTGTACGCAATCTGTCCATCCTTGTTCGAACTGCTGGCAAAACGGGGATTTGACAAAAAGTAAAAGGGGGAGACCGATGAAAACATGGGGAATGGGGTTACTGCTTAGCTTGTTCGTTTGGTCACTCGCCGGTTGCGGATCGGAGTCGAGCGTCTCGTTTTCCGACTCGTTCGAGGATGCGGTGAGCGCTTCCGAGCAAACGACCGTCAATTTCTATTTATGGGGTGGGGATGAAGGAATCAACCGTTATCTCGACGACTTTGTCGCTCCGCGCCTTCAAGAGCGCTATGGTATTGAACTGAACCGGGTACCGATGGACACCGCGGAGTTCATCCGGCAACTGTCTCTCGACAAGAAAGCAGACCGCAAGCAAGGGAGTATCGACCTCGTTTGGATTAACGGAGACAATTTCCGAAACGCCCGGGAAGCAGGCTTACTGCGAGATGAACTCCCGAAACGTGTACCGAACGCCGATTTGTTGAACGAGACGGCACAGCAGTCAGATGCCGGCACCCCGACTGACGGACTCGAGCTCGCCTGGGGAAACGTCCAGTTCGTCCTTCATTACGACGCGGCGAAAGTAGCGGAGCCGCCTTCAACTTTTGAAGAATTACGGCGCTGGACCGAAGACAATCCAGGCCGCTTCACGTATCCTGAAGTGACCGACTTCACCGGGAACGCCTTCATCCGTCATCTGCTCGTAGCGCGGTATGGGACCGGACTGTCTGACGGGACTGAAATCGAGGATACGTTCTGGGATGAGTTGACGTCATGGGGACCGTATTTGTGGAAGGAGGGGCGGACGTACCCACCGACACTCGAACAGCTCGACCAGCTGTACGCTTCAGGAGACATCTGGATGACGATGGGCTTCAATGAGCGCCGTGCCGAGGCGGAGGTGAGGGAAGGCGTCTTCCCGAAAGAAACCAAGGCGCTCGTCCTTGATCACTCCATCGCCTCGACCCACTTTTTAGCAATCCCGTACAATGCCCCAAATCCGGACGGGGCGCTCGTCGTCATGAATGAGCTTCTGTCACCGGAGGCACAACGCGTCAAGCAGAGTGCCGAGTACTGGGGAGACGGGACGTCACTTGACTTGTCGAAGCTGAATGACCGGGAGCAGGCTGAATTTGAAGCGCTGGAGGCGGGGACGACGTACCCAGACCCGGACCTGCTTCGTGAGCGTGCGGTCCCGGACTATGGTCCGGCGATCATCGACGCAGTCCGTGAGGAGTGGCCACGTGTTGTCCGCTAGCGTCCTCCTGACAATTGCCGTGTCTCTACTATCCGTCGTCTCGCTGTTGTTCCTCGCGCAAGGGGCGAGGGGGACGGATTGGATGACGTTATGGATGGATGAAACGTGGCGGGATAGTTTGGGCATCACCTTGTACGTCGTCCTCGCGTCGACGTGCATGTCACTCCTGATCGGGACGTGGCTCGCGCGGACCGTGTCGTTTAGGCAGTGGCCATTCGTCTCCCGGGTCCTGCGTCTCCCGATGTTCGTCCCGCACATCGCTGCGGCCTATTTGTTTTTGATCTTATTTTCAGGACAATCTGGCGGCGGGTGGTTTGATGCGAATGAGCCGCACTATGTGACGGTCATCCTGACGTATGTGTGGAAAGAAGTCCCGTTCGTCTTTTTGATGATGGGGGTCACTTATGAGCAGGTCAATCAGGGCTATCGTGATATGGCGAGAACGCTTCAACTCTCACCTGTCCAGCAATTCAGGCATGCCGAACTCCCTTTTTTGATCAAGCCGCTCCTCGATACGTTCTGGATCTTGACGGCGTTTATCTCGTTTGCGTACGAGGTCCCGTCCCTTCTCGGCGTGACCTATCCGAAGTTGCTCGGAGTTCTCGCATATGACCGCCTCTCGACAGGACTCTATTTGGAGTCGAGTGAGCCATACGCCGTCGCGCTCGTATGGACGGTCTTTGTTACAGGCGGAGTGGTAGTCTCCTACATGGCGACGCACAGACTCCGGCGCCGAATCGAGAGAGGGGTGAGAAGATGATCCGTCAATTCTTCATCGTCTGCCTTGTCCTCTTTCCATTCATCGGATTGTTTCGGGCGTCACCTGATTTTCAGGCAAGCAGTCAAGAGACGATGTTACAGACAATCGGTTTGATTTTCGTCTTGGCGCTCGTGAACGTCTGGCTTGCCTTCACCTTAGCGTGGTGGCTCATGTGGACGGAGTCCCGCCTGAAGCCATGGGTCGAATGGCTCGTCTTCTTGCCGCTCTTCATCCCGCTCTTGGCGAGCTTGTTCGGGATGTATCTCGTCTTTGCGGAAGTCGGACTCATCGGCTCACGCATCGGGGTCGGGCTCGCCTTGTTGATGGCGACGCTCCCGTACTCGATCCGCTTGGCATACAATGGGATGTACGTCATCGGTAGACCGATGCTCGAACAATCACTCGGGTTACCACCCTTCAAACGCATCTTGTATGTACTGATCCCGCTCTTCTCGGGGTCGATTCGCACGATTATCCTGTTCACGACGGTCATTCTGCTCAGTCAGTTCGCACTCGTCCAATTGATCGGGGCAGGGCTGGTTTCGACCGTGACGACGGATTTTTATCAAACCTACGCCGGGAATGATCGTTCCCGCGCGCTGACGAATACGTGGATGTTGATTCTTTTGCCCTTGATCCTTTACATAGGGCTTGGTGGATTGAGCACGTGGTTCGTACGTCGATTGAAAGGACGATTATCATGACGCTTCGCTTGGTGCAACTGCATAAACGATTCGGCAAAACGGACGTCCTCGATGGTGTAGACCTGGTTGTCGAACCGAACGAGATCCATGCCGTGATCGGGGTGAGCGGGTCGGGGAAGTCGACCCTCTTACGCATCATCTCCGGGCTCACCGCAGCTGACCGCGGCGACGTCTATTGGCGAGACGTTCCGCTCGGAAATCTTCCGGCCCATAAACGAAACATCACCATCCTCTCACAGTCGACCCTGTTGTTCCCGCACTTGACCGCGGGCGAGAACGTCGCACTCGCCTGTCCCCGGAAAAACCGGGAAGAGGCGGAACGATGGCTGGAGACGGTGCATCTGAAAGACCGTTACGATGCAGAGGTGCATGAACTGTCGGGTGGGGAGCAGCAACGCGTCAGTCTGGCCCGCGCCTTGGCAGCCCGGCCGGAGGTGCTTTTGCTCGATGAGCCGTTCACCAACCTCGACCCGAGACTGAAATATGAACTACAACGTTTCATTCGGGATCTGGTGAAGGAGCTGAACTTAACGACCATCCTCGTTACGCATGACCGCGAGGAGGCGATGCTCATGGCCGACCGTTTGTCCTTGTTGAAAGACGGTAAGGTGAGTCAGACCGGGACGACGGACCAGTTGTACGAGACCTCGTCTGATTTCGGGGAATTTGTCACGGTGAAGGGGCGTTCGCTCCCGGCAACTCGTGTGATTGTCAACGAAACGTCCGGTGACCCGGTCGTGCTAAAACGGAAGCTGTTCCGGTTCGGACAGCTGTTTGGCGAATATCAGGACGCGGACGGCACGTATTTGATTTTACCGAGTCTCGAACGCTATGAAGTCGACGAGACCTACTATATAAAGAAGAAGGAGGAGTAACATGCTAGACACGTATGGGAGTCGGTGGGTTCAGCCTGTCATCGAACGGGGAGCCGACCGGCTGTTGAAATGGAAATTCACCCCGAACGAGGTGAGCCTGCTCGGAGGGATCATCGGTATCTCTGTCGGGCTGTTCATCTATAATGATATGCACTGGACGGCGGTCGCCCTGTTGTGGCTTTCCGGGCTGTTCGATGTATTGGATGGCACGATGGCTCGGCGCTCCCGGACGAGCGGATTTGGGACGGTGCTCGACCTCGTCCTCGACCGGTTTGTTGAGTTGTCGGTCGTGATCGCGCTGGCACTCCGCTATCCGGAATTCATGCCGATCTTCTTACTGCTTGTCGGTTCGTTCGTCGTGGCGATGACGTTGTTCCTCGCAGTCGGGGCAAGCAGTTCCCGTCGTTCCGAGAAGACGTTTTATTATCAGCCCGGGATCATCGAGCGAACGGAATGCTTCATCTTATTCACGCTCATGATCCTCTTCCCGAACTGGGTCGGCGGGATTGCGCTCTTGTTCCTCTTGCTGGAGGTCGTGACGATCACACAACGCTTCATTGAAGCGAAGAGGATCTTACGATGAAGCCGCGTCTCGTGCTCGCAGGGCTCGGACACGGGCAACTCGAACTGTTGGACCGGCTCGATGCACTCCAAGAGCGTTATGAGGTCGTGTTCATCGGTTCGATGACGACGATTTATACCGGTGCCTTTCCGCAAGTGCTGGCCGGGCTCATGAATTCTGCGACCGTGCCCTTACCGAACGTGTCACCGGTGGCGAATCGGGTACTGTCGATCGACCCTGACGCAAAGCGGGTTATGACCGAAATCGGACCGGTTCCTTATGACAAGCTCGTCCTGTCGACAGGTGCGCAAAGTAGGGGGACCGGGCTGCGGTTAAAACCGATGACGTCCGAGTTGATCGAATTGATTCAAGCGAGCGAACGATTGAGCATACTCGGAGGCGGAAAGGCCGGGGTTGAACTTGCCTTCGTCTGTGTCCGCTCGAAGGCGGTCACGCTCTATGCCCCTGAGATTTTGCCCGAATTGCCAACTCGTTCACGGAAGCAAATCGAACGCCAACTCGTCGCTTCCGGTGTGAACGTCATCAAACAGAAACGGGTCCATGTCGAAGATGAGCTCGTACTTGATGCGACCGGAATCGTGCCGGTCGAGTGGTGGGCAGAATCGGGACTGGCCGACAGCGGCGCATTCATCCCGACGGATGCGTATTTACGGCAGATCGATTATCCTGAGATCTTTGTGACGGGTGACATGGCAGAAGTCTTGAACGGGGGCGTCGATGCGGTCCGGTCCGGGAAATATGTTGCCGCCCAGTTATTGGGGGAGACTCACCGGCCCTTCAGGCAAAGGCAATCGATGAATATTTTATTGACGACGCCGGGAAAAGCATTGCTCACATTCGATTCGTTCACTTGGCATGGGCGCCTGCCGTATGTGTTGAAACGGTTCATCGACAGGAATTATATAAGACGGTTCAAGCGATCTGAATCGCTGATTGGATAAAGAAAAAAGACCACATCGTTGTGGTCGAAGTGAACATTCATCTTTACGGCGCAAAGCGAGCGCTCACCTTAGGAAGAACGCTCTTTTTACGTTCATTCACTTGGCATAAGTCCGATCACGTCATACGATACCGGAGCGATCAGGACCTGAGGGGTCTCGAGGACCCGGTTCTCATCCATCGGGAACGTGACGAGCCAGGCTTCTTGGCCGAGATACCCCTCATCAAGGAGGGCATACCGGTCATCCACAACGGTGGATTCAACGGTCGCTTGCTCGAGGTCGCCGTCCATTATGGTCACCCCATCCAGTGTATTCACGTATTCGAAGGCGGCACGTGTGATTTCATATACCTCTGGAGAAGGTTGGGTCTGATCGACGGGCTGTTCTTCGGTACATCCGGTCAAGAATGAAGCGGTAAAGAAGAGAGCGAAAAGCGAATTACGAAGACGTTTCATTCGGGATCAACCTCTTTTCTGTTCATGTCAGTGATTAGATTTTGATTTCAGTATAAAGGAATGGATGGGGCATTGGTAAAAAATCACAAAAAAACCTGTAGCGGGCTACAGGTTTTGGTCTTATGCTTGAATCGTATCGAGGAACGAGCGGATTTGCATCTCCGTCTTGGCGTTTGCCGAGTGGAGGTGCTCTTGTTTTTCACCGTCTTTATAGAAGAGAAGTGACGGGATGCCACGGACTTCTTGTGAGTCGGACAGTTCCGGCAGTTCGTCGCGGTCGACGACGTGCCAGTTGAACTGCGGGTAATCTTTGACGAGCTCATCGACATACATGGCGAGACGTTTGCAGTCCGGGCACCAGGATGTCGTGAAGATCACCATCCCTTGCTCTTTCGTCGCCTCTTCAAATTGTTGAGCTGATTGAATCGGTTGCATGGGCAACTCTCCTTTCTTCTATCTATTTTGTCGGGTTTTAAACGTGTCGTCAACAGGTTGACATTCCCGAATGTTTCGTAGATTATGATACACTAGTGAAAATAGTATGATAAGGAAAAGGTGATGGAAATGGCGTTACGTCACGCACTGCTCGGATTATTGACCCATCAGCCTGCGACCGGTTACGCGTTGAACGCGACGTTTAAGGCGCAAATGATTCACTTTTGGCACGCTCACCATACACAGATTTACCGCGAACTGTTGAAGATGGAGGAAGAGGAGCTCGTCTCGGCGGAGCATGTCTCGCAACAGGAGTTGCCGGACAAAAAGATTTATTCGATCACAGACCACGGTCGTGAAGAACTGATCAACTGGCTGCGTCAACCGACCTCTTTCCAACCTAAAATGAAAGATGAGAACTTGCTCCGTGTCAGTCTGTTGCAGCTGCTGCCGCTCGATGAGGCGATTCGGTACATCGAGGAGACGAAAATCCACCACGAACAAGTCGCGCAACAGATTCGCCTCTTCCAGGAAGAGCATCAAGCGGACGAAGATACGCTCGGCTACTTGTTGACGAGCGAGTATGCGATCCGCATGATGGAGAATTATGCCGGATGGGCCGATTGGGCCATCGAACAGATGAAAGCACGAAATCAAAAACACGTGACCTGATTCATTCAGGTCACGTGTTTTTTATATGGATGAACCGGAAGCCGGGCAAGTAGACGGTCAAGCTGGGCTTCATCGATTTCAGTGCGATCAGCGGCAATCGTCTCTTCAAGCTGCTGGACCGAGGAGGCACCGGGCAAGACGACGTCACAGAACCGACGGGCCGCGGCCAAAGCATACGCTTGAATCGGTCGCGGCATCAGTGCCAGCTCACCTGCTAGCTCATCCGCATGCCACGCCTCAAAACCACGGTCGCTCAACCGTTGCTCCCATTCATCCGTCAGTAACCCCTTGGCGAGGACACCACGCCCGACTACGGGGATCTTTCGATCGAGCGTCTCGGCACGACGGTCGAGGAGAGAATACGGGGTCATCCAAACGTCTAATTCCCCATGCTTGAGCCAATACCGGATGACGTTCGGTCGAATCGAAGACAGGCCGATCTGTCGGATGAGTCCCTGCCGCTTCTGTTCCCGCATGAATTCGATCGTCGCATCGAGGTCATCCTCAAGCGTCCCTCCGTGGATATAGTATAAGTCCAGGTAATCGGTCTTCAGTCGCTCAAGTGAGCCGTGTAGCGCTCGTTCGAGATAATCAGGGGACGGGTTCCAGCGCATGCCGTCTTCTGTCAATTCATTCCCGCCCTTACTGGCGAGGAACAGGTCGCCGCGGTGGGACGGGATGACCTCCCCGATGATCCGTTCGACGTCATGACGCGCATACACGTCCGCGGTGTCAATATGACGGATGCCTGAAGAAATGGCGGTCTCGAGAATACGACGGGCTTCGTCCTCCCCGTGTTTTAAAATCGTCATCGTTCCTAGTCCAAGTTCACTCATGTTTTTTCCTCCTTGTTCGGGAAAGATGTTTGTCTCATAATCAGAGTATATCGAAAAGTGAGGGGAACGCATATGGAAGAGAAAACAATTGAACGGGAAGTCATCTATCAAGGAAAAATCTTTGACGTCGAAAAACACGTCGTCTCCCTTCCGAACGGAGGGACGTCTGTCCGTGAACTCGTCTACCATAACGGGGCTGTCGCAGTCCTCGTCGTGGATGAGTCGGACCGGATCGTGCTCGTCGAACAATACCGGAAAGCGTTCGAGTCGATGTCACTCGAGATTCCGGCTGGGAAACTGGAAAAAGGCGAGGAGCCGCTCGCAAGTGCGCGCCGCGAGTTAGAAGAAGAGACGGGCTATTCGGCCGAGTCGCTTGAGAAAATCTTTTCTTTCTACGGGGCTCCAGGATTTTGTAGTGAACGGGTCGACGTCTTTGTCGCGAAAGGATTATCAGCCGGCGAGATGAATCTGGATGAGGACGAATTTTTAAACGTGAAGCGCTATGCGTTTGAAGAGGCGGCGTCCTTGCTTGAGACCGGTCAGATCACGGATGCGAAGACGATCATGGCGATTCAATGGTGGCAATTATCCAGATTAAAATAATTCTAATCTAGGTGGGGATGTGATACACTTACATAGGAATGATTTTAAATTGAAAAAATGATCAAACTTCGGTATGATTTCAGTAGCGAACTATGTTAAGAGGGGGCGCCTTATGGAAACGCGGATTGAACGAATTAAACAGCAATTGAGCGCCAAAGGATATAAACTGACACCACAACGTGAATCGACAGTCCGGATTCTATTAGAAAACGAGAGCGATCACTTGAGCGCGGAGAACGTGTTCATGCTCGTCAAAGGCATTGCGCCTGAGATCGGGCTGGCGACCGTTTACCGGACGCTTGAGCTTCTGACTGAACTCGGGGTCGTGGATAAAGTCAACTTCGGCGACGGTGTCGCACGCTTTGACCTTCGTCCGGAAGGGGCGAACCATTCACACCATCACCTCGTCTGCGTCGAGTGTGGTTCGGTCGAAGAAATCATGGAGGACCTACTCGTCGACGTTGAGAAAAAAGTCGAAAGCAAATATGAATTTTTAATCAAAGACCATCGCTTGACGTTCCATGGCATCTGTAAAGTATGTCAGGCAAAAGGCGTCACGCTCGAAGGTCATAAAGCAGTCATCAACGGGTAAACACCATCAAACCGCTTCTCGAATGAGGAGCGGTTTTTTATTTTTTCGAGATCTGTGAAAACGTCACCATAAATTGTCACAAAAACCTTATAAAAAAATGAGGTCAGACATCTTCACAACAGTTTACATAAGTGATATGCTGTAAGCGTATTCAGGTGTTACGAGGAAGGAGGAGGGTAAAATGCGTTCGCAGGTCGAGTCATTTCTGCAATATATGACAGTAGAAAAACGGATGTCCGCCAACACGAGACAGGCATATGCGAGCGATTTGACCCAATACGTTTCGACATTGACACAACTCGGGGTCGAAGATTGGAACGACGTGACGCGGTCCCATATCGTCAAGCATATCGAAGAACTGTCACAAGCCGGTCGAGCGGCCTCGTCGTTACGGCGTGCTGTTAGCTCGATTCGCATGTTCCATCATCATTTGAAGATGACGGGCGTCACGACGACCGATCCGTCACTTTATCTGGAATCCCCGAAGGCCGAGCGGCATCTCCCTGACACATGGTCGCAGGAAGAAGTCGAGCGTCTGCTCGACAGCGTGCCGACATCAGACCCGCTCGCACTCAGGGACCGGGCGATGCTTGAGCTGCTGTACGGGACCGGGATGCGTGTCAGTGAACTTTTGGGTCTCGATTTGGATGATTTGCAGTTCGAATTGGGGTATTTACAGTGTGAAGGCAAAGGAGAGAGCGCCCGGATCATCCCGGTATCTTCTGTCGCCCAAGGCTTCGTCGAGCGGTACATCCAACAAGCCCGAAACGGTCTTGGTGGACGTGAAACCGATGCACTCTTCTTGAATGGAAGAGGCGGCAGACTGAGCCGTCAAGGATTTTGGAAGATGATCAAACGACGTGCGAAAGAAGCCGGAATCGAGAAGGAAATCACCCCTCACGTGCTCCGCCATTCCTTTGCGACGCACCTGCTCGAGAACGGGGCCGACTTACGTGCCATCCAACAAATGCTCGGGCACGCCGATTTGGCAACCACTCAAATCTACACGCACGTCAACAAGTCGCGTCTGCATGATGTCTATCGAAAACATCACCCTCGCGCCTAGACACCTTAAAGGAGGAATTTTTTGTGAAGAAGTTTAAACGTATTTTCTTGGTCGTCATGGACTCGGTCGGTATCGGCGAAGCGCCGGATGCTGCAGAGTTTGGTGACACAGGTTCAGACACGCTCGGACATATCGCGCGTGAACATAACGGTTTGAACATGCCGAACATGGGTAAACTCGGACTGTCTAACATCAAGCCGCTCCAAGGAATCGACGTTTCGGATGCACCGAGTGCATACGGACGTATGGAAGAAATCTCTGCCGGAAAAGACACGATGACAGGCCACTGGGAGATCATGGGTCTCCATATCGAGACGCCGTTCCGCGTGTTCGAAGAATTCCCGGATGATTTGATCCATCGTCTCGAAGAGTTCAGCGGCCGCAAAATAATCGGGAACAAGCCGGCTTCTGGAACAGCGATCTTAGACGAACTCGGTGCCGAACATGTCGAAACAGGAGCGCTCATCGTCTATACATCAGCTGACTCGGTTCTTCAAATCGCAGCGCACGAAGACGTCGTCCCTGTCGAAGAATTGTATCGCATTTGCGAATACGCCCGTGAGATCACACGCGAAGACCCGTACATGCTCGGCCGCATCATCGCACGTCCGTTCATCGGCGAGCCGGGAGCATGGGTACGTACGTCAAACCGTCATGACTATGCGCTCAAGCCGTTCGGCAAGACGGTTATGAACACACTCGAGGAAGCAGGAAAAGATGTCATCGCCCTCGGGAAAATCAGCGACATCTACGACGGAGAAGGGGTCACGAAAGCGATCCGTACGAAGTCGAACATGGACGGGATGGACAAACTCGTCGACTCGCTCGAGGAAGACTTCGAAGGTCTTTGCTTCTTGAACTTGGTCGACTTTGACGCATTGTTCGGTCACCGTCGTGACCCGGAAGGATATGCGATCGCGCTTGAAGAGTATGATGCGCGTCTCCCTGAAGTGATGGAGCGTCTGCGTGAAGACGATCTCTTGATCATCACGGCCGACCACGGGAACGACCCGGTTCACACCGGAACGGACCATACGCGTGAGTACGTACCGCTCATCGTCCATCACAAGGGCGCAAAACCGGTCGACCTCGGTATTCGCGGCACATTCGCAGATATCGGTGCGACAGTCGCTGAAAACTTTGACGTCAAAGCACCATCAAACGGAAAGAGTTTCTTAAACGAAATTTGAGGAGGCAACATTCATGGTAAATTGGAACGAAACAAAAGCGTTTTTGCAGGAGCGTATGAACGGCACACCGGAGATCGGCTTGATTCTTGGGTCAGGTCTTGGTGTACTCGCGGATGAGATCGAAAACCCGGTCGCCATCCCTTATGAAGAGATTCCGCATTTCCCGGTATCGACAGTAGAAGGACATGCCGGACAACTCGTCTTCGGTGACCTCGAAGGAAAGCGCGTCGTCGCGATGCAAGGACGGTTCCACTTCTATGAAGGATACTCGATGGAACAGGTAACGTTCCCGGTACGTGTCCTCAAATTGATCGGTGTCGAGACACTCATCGTCACGAACGCAGCAGGTGCTTGTAACGAGAACTTCAATCCGGGCGACTTGATGATCATCACGGACCACATCAACTTCTTCGGGACGAGCCCGCTCATCGGGAAAAACGCGAGTGAGTTCGGAACACGCTTCCCGGATATGTCAGAGGCGTACGATAAAGAACTCGTCAAGCTCACAGAACGTGTAGCAGGCGAGCTCGGTCTTGCGGTTCAAAAAGGGGTGTACTTCGGAAATACAGGTCCAACGTATGAAACACCTGCTGAAGTCAAGATGGCACGTCTTCTCGGTGGGGACGTCGTCGGGATGTCGACAGTTCCTGAAGTCATCGTGGCACGTCATTCAGACATGCGTGTCCTCGGTATTTCTTGTGTGTCAAACATGGCGGCAGGTATTCTAGACCAACCGCTCAACCACGAAGAAGTCATTGAGACGACAGAGCGCGTCCGCCAAGACTTCCTTTCACTCGTACGTGGCACGATCCGCAGCATGTAATCAAACAATATTTCCTATTAGGAGGACGAGACTTATGCGTATGGTCGATTTGATTTTGAAAAAACGAAACGGTGGAGAATTGAACGAGGAAGAAATTCGTTTCATCATTGAAGGATACACGAACGAGACAATCCCGGACTATCAGATGGCGGCATTGTCGATGGCGATTTACTTCAACGGCATGACAGAGCAAGAGACAGCGGCCCTCACAATGGAGATGGTCAAGTCAGGTGACACGATCGACCTTTCAAACATCGAAGGGAAGAAAGTCGATAAGCACTCGACTGGCGGAGTCGGTGATAAGATCAGCTTGATCGTGGCGCCACTCGTCGCTTCAATCGGGATCCCGGTCGCGAAAATGAGCGGTCGCGGACTCGGTCATACAGGTGGAACAATCGACAAACTCGAATCATTCCCTGGGTTTGACGTCGAGTTGACAGAAGAACAGTTCACGAAGCAAGTAAATGATATTAAAATGTCGATCATCGGTCAGACGGGTAACCTGACACCGGCCGACAAACGCCTTTATGCACTTCGTGACGTGACGGCAACGGTCGAGTCAATCCCGCTCATCGCAAGTTCGATCATGTCGAAGAAAATCGCAGCCGGCGCCGACAGCATCGTCCTTGATGTAAAAACGGGCTCAGGTGCGTTCATGCGAACGTTTGACGACGCAAAAGCACTTGCAGAAGAGATGGTAGCCATCGGGAAAAACGTCGGCCGTAAAACGATCGCGGTCATCACAGACATGGATCAGCCGCTCGGATTTGAAATCGGAAACGCGAACGAGGTCAAAGAAGCGATCGAGGTCTTGTCTGGTAAAGACGTCAAAGACTTGAAGACGATTGCCCTTACGATCGCAGGTCACATGGCGGTGCTCGGCGACTTCTACGACACGTTCGAAGAGGCCTACGCAGACCTTGAGAAGCGGATCGCGGACGGCCATGCGCTTGACGTATTCCGTAAGTTCGTCGAAGCACAGGGCGGAGACGCATCACTCGTGGATGACTTGACGAAATTGCCGCAAGCTTCATACGAGACGACGTTCGTCGCGAAAGAGTCGGGTTACGTCCAGTCGATCATCGCGGATGAAGTCGGTGTCGCAGCGATGCTCCTCGGTGCAGGCCGTGCGACGAAAGAAGATAAAATCGACTTCGCAGCAGGTATCACACTCGAGAAGAAAGTCGGCGACCGTGTCGAAGCGGGCGATGTGATCGCGGTGCTTCGTTCGAACATCGAAGACATGTCTTCAGCGGTCGAGCGTTTGGATCATGCTTACACAATCGGTTCAACACAACCGGAAGCACGTCCACTCGTTCACGCGGTCATTCAATAATTCAGAACGCCTGTTTCCACAAAACAGTGGAGACAGGTGTGTTTTTTTGATAGAATGGGCAATGTGAGTATATTTTGTACGATACATATTGAATAAAAGGGGTTGCTTGAAGATGAAAAAAGGCTCTATGAAACTTGAAAACGGCGAAATGATTGAATTTGATTTGTTCCACAACGAGGCGCCAATCACGGTCGAAAACTTTGAAAAACTAGCGAACAGCGGGTTCTACAACGGATTGACGTTCCACCGTGTCATCCCTGGTTTCGTCAGCCAAGGCGGATGCCCGCAAGGCACAGGAATGGGTGGCGCAGGCTACACAATCCCATGTGAGACATCGACTTCATTCCCACACAAACACGAAGCCGGTTCACTCTCGATGGCACATGCGGGTCGCAACACGGGATCGTCACAATTCTTTATCGTTCACGAGCCGCAACCACACCTTGACGGCGTACACACAGTGTTCGGGAAAGTGACGTCTGGCCTTGAACATGCGGTCAAACTTCGTCAAGGCACGAAGATGGCAGAAGTGAAGGTCTGGGACGAGAATTGATTTTTGCCTGAACGTTATGGCACAATGGACCCTGTCTGTCACGTCTTCACTTCGTGAAACTTGAATGACTAAAGGTGGTGAACCCAGCAATGCTGGTAAAATATAAACGTTCTTATGAAAAGACGGCGATGGGCTTGCTCGCATTTTCCTGCAGCGACAAATCGCCACTCAGCTTGCTTGAACTCGTAAGGTCTTACGAGGAAGATGAGTCGAGGTTCCTCTACTTGTGGAAAGTCGACGAGGACTTTGTCGGCGTCATCGGGATGGAACAGCAAGGAACGATCATGGTCATCGACCATATCGCCTTGTCACCTTCTTTCCGTGGCGAGAAGCGTTCGTATGAACTGCTCGATGAAGTGAGAACCGTTCTTCCGCTCGACCTGACACTCGTCGGAAAAGGGAAGACCGGAGATTTGCTCGATAAATGGAACCAGTTGGTCGTGTGACCAAAGACCGCAGTCACAATCGTGGCTGCGGTTTTTTTGTCTTACTCAGGGCGGTTCGGAATATCGTGACGAAACGAAGAAGGCGAAATCAACTGACAAGAAGAACCAGAATAATTGTTGAAGAATAGGTTGAATCAAATGAGGTGTAACGATTTTTGAGGGGAGGGCATGAATCGAATGACGCTTGATGAATTGATCAGAAGGTTGGACCTGGTCATCAGCCGAAAGCTGTCACGGGAAGCGCTATCCGACTGGGCGTACGAGCAGATGATGGTATTGGAACAAAAGGACGGGTTCGATTGGTCGCTCTACGACCAAAAGGTATGGGAGTGCTTGACCACGTTGTATGGAATGGACCTACTGGAGACGCCGACCGAATACTTGCATGATGATCGCGACCTTGAGGAATGGATGCGATCTTTTGAAGAAATGAACAGAACGTGAGACGTTTCCTGTAGAGAATGAAAAAACGAGCCAGTCAACGCCTGCCTCGTTGTCGTTCCGCTAGCGCGAGTTCACGCTCGGTGATGACATCGGTCCGGTCGCGGAGGAGATGGCGATGGACGAGCTCTTCGAACGTCAGCTCGGTGTCCGGGAACGTGGTTTTGAGTGCATCGACTTGTGCCCGAACGTCTGAGGTCAGGGGGAGTCTAGCCTGAAGTGGCCATTCGTCGAGATGGGCTCTGAACGAATCGACGTCGATCCCGAGCGCCTCAAGGTGCGGGGTCGCCACGTCGATTTTTTGTTTGAGACGGGAGAGGCTCTTCTTTGCCCCGACGACATTTTCACGTCGGAGATGATAGTGGATGACGGCATACTGAATGAGGGCGGCGTAGCCGTGGTGCTCACGGTTTCCGGCCTGCCATGCCTCTTCTAACACTTCATGACATTCAAAATAATCGGCATGACATTCAAAAAGCAACGTATAATGAATAAAAGGGGTCATCATCTATTTTCTCCTTTCGTGGTCACTGTACTACAAAACATGTTATACTAAAGCGCAAAAATGTAAAATGGCAGGTGTCTCTATGGAAGCCTATAACGTCAAAATCGATACGTTCGAAGGTCCACTCGACCTGTTGCTCCATTTGATCGGTAAAATGGAGATTGATATTGTCGACATTTCCGTGGCTGAAGTCACTGACCAGTATGTCGGCTTTATTCGCACGATGCAAAAATTTGAACTCGACGTGGCCAGTGAGTATTTGGTCATGGCGGCGACGCTGCTTCAGTTGAAGAGTAAGCAACTCTTACCGCCGGTCCCGGTCGAGGATGACGAAATACCTGACTTTATCGAAGAACCGACGCGTGAGGGCCTCATTCGTCAATTGATCGAATATAAAGCGTACAAGGAAGCGGTCGTCTTCATGCGGGAGCAGGAAGAGAACCGGTTAGAGCTGTACACTCGCCCTGGTGAGGATTTGACGAAGTATATGACCGAGGAAGTGTCTAAATACGACGGACCGCTCAACTTCTCGGACCTCTTGCATGCCTACTCAAAAATGATTGAACGGAAGCGCTGGAAAGAACGGCGCAAAAAAACCATTCAACGTGAAGAGCGGACGGTCGAGGAACAGATGACGCGGCTGCATGAGCATGTGTCTGTCAACCAAGAAACGTCATTCTTTTCATTCTTCCAGGAACGACCGAACGTCACCGACCTCGTGGTCACGTTCATGGCGTTGCTTGAGTTGATCAAACTACGTGTCGTGGAGACGAAACAGCTCGACCAGGATATTCATATCTCATTCGTCGAGACGGCAAAGAAGGGGGATGAAGCGGTTGTTGTCTTATGAAACGATTATTGAAGGCCTGCTCTTCGTCGTCGGAGAGGAAGGGATGGAAGTCCGTGCGCTCGCGGAGACGCTCGATATCTCCGAAGCTGCCGCAAGAGAGCAGTTGACGAAACTCGAGGCCTCATTCAAAGACTCGGGTCGCCCGTTCCAATTGATCGAATCGGCTGGCGTCTATAAACTCGTGACGGCGCCCGATGTCTCACCGTATATTCAAAAATACGTCGGAACGATGGCGGAACAGGCACTGTCCCGTGCCGCGATGGAGACACTTGTGATCATTGCCTACAAGCAACCGGTGACACGTGCCGATATCGAAGAAGTACGAGGCGTCAAGGTTGAACGGGTCATCCATACGCTGCTTTCGAAAGGGTTGATCGAGTCGGCGGGTCGCACGAAGTCGATCGGTCGTGCCAAGCTGTACCGGACGACGGAACACTTCCTCGACCATTTCGGATTCAACTCGCTCGATGAGCTGCCACCGTTAACATTTGAGGATGAACTATCTGACGAAGGCGATTTGTTCTTCGGACAGGAAGCACCGAAGCAAGAAGAAAGATTGGAGAAGGATTAATTATATGGAACGTTTGCAAAAAGTAATCGCACAAGCTGGCGTCGCCTCGCGACGGAAAGCAGAAGAAATGATTTTGGACGGCCGCGTCCGCGTCAACGGAAAAGTTGTCCGTGAACTCGGAACAAAAGTCGGTCCTAAGTCAGAAATTGAGGTCGACGGCGTTAAAATCGAGCAGGAAGAGCATGTCTACTACTTGCTTTATAAGCCGAGCGGCTACGTGTCGACGGTAGAAGACGACAAAGGCCGTAAAGTCATCACGGACTTGGTACCGCCTGGCGCACGTGTCTTCCCGGTCGGTCGTCTGGACTACAACACGACGGGCCTCATCATCTTGACGAACGATGGCGAGTTCTCAAACATGATGACGCATCCGAAATACAAGATTCAAAAACGCTATGTGGCGAAAGTGAAGAACATTCCGTCATACTTGGCCATCAAACAGCTCGAGTCAGGTGTCGAGCTCGATGACGGATTCAAAACGGGAAGCGCGAAAGTGAAGATGAAGTCGGTCGACCAGAAGAAGAACACGGCCATCCTCGAAATCGTCATCTCGGAAGGACATAACCGTCAAATCCGCCGTATGGTTGAAGCCATCGGGTCTGAGGTCATCAAACTGAAGCGTGAACAGTTCGGTTTCTTGACGCTCGACGGCTTGAACACGGGTGACTGGCGCGAATTGTCTCACAAAGAAGTGAGCAAGTTGCGTGAACTCGCCAACCCGACGGTACCGCCGAAACCGCGTGGCAAGAAAAAGAAAAAATAACAATCAAAAAATCGTCCTGAACGGGATGATTTTTTTGATTGTGGAGATTGTGTGACAAAAAGATGAAAAAAGTCTGTTAATGTGCGTTTTTAATGTTTTTTCAGTACAATAGCAACTGAAGGATGGTGTGTAAACGATGACAAAAGACACAAACAAAGGGGACCGCATGAATCAAGCGGTGGCCCATAAGAAAAAACGTTCGTTTTGGCGACTCATGGTGATGACAATCGTACTCTTTGCGGGAGCCGTTGTCGTCATGCAGTTGATCGAACAGGCCGGGAACGACGGCCGGGTTGAAGCTGGTGACAAAGCGCCGAACTTCAAACTCGTCACGCTCGACGGCACGACCCTCCACGAACGTGCGAACTATCAAGGGGAAGGGATGCTTCTAAATTTCTGGGGCACGTTCTGTACACCTTGTAAGAAAGAAATGCCGATCGTCCAAGAAAACTATGCGGCCCTACAAGACATGGGTGTCGATTTTTGGGCAGTCAACGTCGGCGAAACGCCACTTCGTGTCGATAACTTCCTGAACGGACTCGGCGTCAAACTCGACTATCCGATTTTAATGGATACGAAAAGTGAAGTAGAGAAGGCGTACGGGATTTACAACCTGCCCGTCACCTTCGTGATCGATAAAGAAGGAAACATCATTGAGAAGTATGAAGGTGAACTCACAAAAGAGAAGTTGATGGAGCTCGCCGAGAAGTCATTGTAAGCGAACGGGGGACGCACACATGCTAGATATGAAATACGACGGCGCGGATATACGGTCGAAGCGTCGTCCGAAGTCTTGGATTGACCGCGTCTGGAGCTTTTTCGCTTCAGTCAAGGTCGGGTTATGGTTGATTGGTCTCATCATCGTCGGTTCGGCGATTGGGACGATATTCCCTCAAGAGATGTACATTCCACAACAATTGCCACCGAGCCAGTATTACGCACAGGAGTATGGGACGCCAGGAACGATCTACTATTCGCTCGGCTTCCACAATCTTTATACTTCCTGGTGGTACATCACGTTGATCGTCATGCTGACGCTATCGCTCATCGTCGCCTCGATTGACCGTTTGGTGCCACTTTATAAGGCGCTCAAGCATCAGCCGGTCCGCCGCACGGAGCGGTTCATGAAAGGACAACGGTTGATCGGACAAGGTCCCGGCACGGAAGCGCAGATCGATGAGCTTGAGTCTGCGCTGAAGAAGAAACGCTATCGCGTGACGCGTGACGGTGATGCCCTCTTGGCTGAGAAACACCGGTTTGGCCGTTGGGGCCCTTACGTCAACCACCTCGGTCTCGTCATCTTCTTCATCGGGGCGATGCTCCGCGTCTTCCCGGCTTTCCATACGGACACGCTTGAATGGGTCCGTGAAGGAGACACCGTGTCTCTTGAAGCGACGGACGGTGAGTATTATCTCCGGAACGACCAGTTCATCCTCGAGATGTATGACCCGGAGAACAACGAAGAGGATGCGAAGTTCGCCGCCGCGATTGAAAAAGCGGGGGCAGTCCCGAAAAACTATGAGACGGAGTTGACCCTCTTTAAGAAAGTCGGAACGAACGAGGACGGGTCGCCACAGCTTGAACAGGTCACGAGCGGTTCGACGAAAGTGAACCATCCGTTCACGTTCGACAAGTACGAGGTCTATCAGGAACAATATTCGAGTCGCCCGGAATTCTTAGCGATGTCGTTCACTATCGCCGACCAGGAGTCAGGCGATACGTACGGTCCGTTCACCGTCGATTTGGAGAACCCGGAGACCACGTATGACTTAGACGGCGTCGAAGTGACGCTCAAGGACTTGTATCCGGACTTTCAGGTGAAAGACGGACAACCGGACACGAAATCGCCGCGGGCGTTGAACCCGGCGTTCTTCTTCAACGTCACATCACCGGAAGGCGAGACCGAATCGAATTTGATCGGTATCCGACTCAATGTCGCTGACGAGGACAACCGCTACAAGGTGCAGTTTGCGGGGACCGAGATGGCGAGCACGAGCGGTTTACGGGTCAAGAGTGATTCGACGTATCCGATCTTGATCATCGGTGGGACGATTTTCATGATTGGCATCATCATGGGCATGTATTGGCCACACCGCCGCGTCTGGGTTCGTAAAGGAGAAGGAACAGACGTACTCGTTTCCGGTTTCACGAATAAAAATCCATCGTCACTCCGACGAGAAGTGTCGCCGTTACTAGAAAAAACAGGTCTCCCGATCTGGGAAGACCAGGCGAAATTCGAATCGAAGCCGGACGATGACACACAACATGAAAGAGGGGAATCTTGATGGAATGGATTGATTGGAGCAGTCGCATGCTCTTCATCGCGTTCATCTTCTATGCAGTCTCGACCGTGCTCTTCACGATCGCGGTCAGCGGGATGCGTAAGGACGGGAACGTCAACCGCGTCGCCTACGGCAAATATGCCTATCTCTTGGCGATCATCGGTTTCGCGTCACAATTGACATATTTCTTTATGCGCTGGGCAGGGGTCGGCTATGCGCCGGTCTCCAACTTGTATGAGTACACGACATTCTTTGGGATGATGATGGTCGTCGGTTTCCTCGTCGTCTACGGTATTTACAAAAACGATGTACTCGGCTTGTTCGCGATGCCGGTGGCGCTGTTAGTCATCGCCTTCGCGTCGATGTTCTCAAGCGAGGTCGCGCCACTCATCCCGGCACTCAACAGTGTCTGGCTCAAGATCCACGTCACGACGGCGGCACTCGGTCAAGGGATTTTGGCGATCAGCTTCGCATCCGGACTCATCTTCCTCTTAAACGAGACGTCGATGAAAGAGCAGTCCAAATCCCGGACGTGGCTCGAGGTGACGATGTTTACACTCATGTGTGTCCTCGGATTTATCCTCGTGTCGATGCTCTTCAAAGGAATCGGTTCGGGCGGGGTCGTGGAGTTCACGAATGACCGGGGTCAGACGGAATCGTATGAGTACCTCATGCCGATCTTATTCGTACCTGAAGGGGCTCAGCTCTTATCAGGGGCGAGTGGCTTGTCGCTCGAACTGCCGAACTGGATCAACACGTTGAAACTGAACACGCTCGTCTGGTCGATCATCGGCGGCGCGGTCATCTATGTGTTGCTTCGTTTCGTCATCTTACGGAAACGGGTTGCCGAAGCGCTCCAGCCGCTTGCGAAAAAAGTCGACCTTGATCTCGCGGATGAGATCAGCTATCGTTCGGTCGCGATTGGCTTACCGGTATTCATCCTCGGCGGATTGATTTTCGCGATGATCTGGGCTCAAATCGCCTGGAACCGTTTCTGGGGCTGGGACCCGAAAGAAGTGTGGGCGTTGATCACGATGCTCACGTATGTCTATTACCTTCATATGCGGATCCAACGCGGTTGGACGGGCACGCGTGCGGCTTGGCTCTGTGTCGGCGGGTTTGGCATCATCATGTTCAACCTCGTCTTCGTCAACCTGGTCATCGCCGGTCTCCATTCGTATGCATAAGCGGAAGAAGTCACGATTGTGACTTCTTTTTCTTTTCGTGTGCCAAATCATCGTTGTGAAGCGAAATAATAGAGTGGTATAGTTATGACAGGGAGCGAAATGTTCACAATTGCGCAACATTCGCTACAACTTGTTATGGGTCTTTAGGAGGGTTTTGTTAATGGCTGAGAAAACGAAAATTTTAGTGGTCGACGATGAGGAAAGAATTCGCCGACTTTTGAAAATGTACTTAGAGCGTGAACAGTACGTGATCGAAGAAGCAGTGAACGGAGAAGAGGCGCTTGAACTCGCACTCGAGAACGAATACGATGTCATCCTGCTCGATTTGATGATGCCGAAGATGGATGGGGTGGAAGTCTGTACCGAACTCCGTAAATCGAAAGCGACGCCTGTCATCATGCTCACAGCAAAAGGGGAAGAGATTGACCGCGTGCAAGGCTTCGAGGTCGGAGCGGACGATTATATCGTCAAGCCGTTCAGTCCGCGCGAAGTCGTGCTTCGTGTGAAGGCGCTCTTACGCCGTTCGGGGACGACGAAGTTCATGCATACGAACGAAAAATCAAAAGATTTGATTGTCTTCCCGCATCTCACGATCGACAACGACGCCCACCGCGTCACGGTCGACGGAGAAGAAATCGCACTTACACCAAAAGAGTATGAGCTCTTATTCTTCCTCGCGAAGCAGGTCGACAAAGTGTTCTCACGCGAACAGTTGTTAAAAGAAGTTTGGAACTATGAATTCTTCGGAGACCTTCGGACCGTCGATACGCACGTGAAACGACTTCGTGAAAAGTTGAACCGTGTCTCACCGGATGCGGCGCAGATGATCACGACCGTGTGGGGAGTCGGGTACAAGTTCGAAGCAGCTAGTGAATGATGGTTCGTCGGAACAGTATTGTCACGAAGCTGTGGTTGACGATTTTAGTACTGGTCAGTGTGATTTTGTTCATTGTCTCGGTGTTGATGCTCGAGTTCTTTAACTCGTTCCATATCGACCAGGAACGCGGACACCTGGCCAAACTCGGCGGACAAGTCCAATCGGTGCTCCTGCAAGAAGGAGAGACGACGGATACGGTCGACCAGATCATCGAGGTGTACGGGGCGAACTATATTTTAGAGAACGGTTCTGCCCGCTCGAACTTCGGGAGTCAGCTCGACGACTGGATGGTCGAACTGAATCGACAGGATTGGGAGACGTATCAGGCAGCCGGTGAGACGGCCATCGGGAACTTCTCATCATTTGACGGCCAGGCCGCCTTGGCGTATCGGACGACGTTCACATTGCCGACAGGCGATTATACGTTGTACTTGATCGAACCGCTCGATGCGATTTCAAGTGCGAACGCCGGTGCCCGTACGATTATCCTGTGGACGGTCGCTTCGGCGATCATCGTCACGACCGTGTTCGCTTTCTTTTTATCGACGCGGATTACAGCTCCACTTCGTGAAATGCGCGATGCGGTCAATAAGACCGGGGAAGGACAGTTCGACTTGCGCCTCGAGACGAAGACGCGGGATGAGATCGGAGAGCTTGCGGCTTCGTTCAATGCGATGAGCAGCCAACTGGCGAAATATGTTTTCGCTCTGGACCACGAACGGCTTCAACTCGCCTCGATCTTACGTTCGATGGCCGATGGGGTCATCACGCTCGACCGTCATGCGAACGTCATCGTCACGAACCCGCAGGCGAGCCCGCTGTTGACGGATGGGCAACCGCATGAGGTCGTCCTCTCGCTCTACGAGGAAGTGGTCGAAGGCGCTTCTGAAAAAACGATCGAAGTGAAAGAGGATGACCGTTATTATACGTTGACGGTCACACCACTCATCGGAGAGGAAGACTTCGAAGGGGCGGTCGTCGTCATTCGGGATACGACCGAGAGTCACCGGCTCGACAAGATGCGGACCGACTTCGTGGCGAACGTCAGCCACGAGCTCCGGACCCCGCTCGTGACATTACAAGGTTACTCGGAAGCAATCATCGACGGGATGACGGAGAGTGATGACGCCACAAAAGAATTCGCCTCCATCATTTACGACGAGTCACTACGACTCGCGCGTCTCGTCAACGACCTGCTCGACCTGGCACGGATCGAATCCGGAAAAGAGACGATGCAGTTCGCCGAGTTCGACCTGGGCGAGTTCCTGCCGCGGGTCATGCGCAAGTTCAACCAGATGGCGGGCGAGAAAGGGATCACGCTTGAGACAGATGTCCCGAGCCACTTGATTCAAGCGGATGGTGACCGTCTCGAGCAAGTCTTCACGAATCTGCTAGGAAACGCGATCGCCCATACCGCTTCCGGTACCATCCGGATCGAGGCGACTGAAGAACCGGAAGGATTCAGGATCCGTCTGACGGACACAGGACACGGGATCCCGAAAGAAGACCTCCCGTTCGTGTTCGAACGTTTCTATAAAGCCGACAAAGCGCGGACGAGCGGTTCGAAGACCGGAACCGGGATCGGACTTGCCATCGTCAAAAACGTCATCGACGCCCATCACGGGACGGTCGACGTGACGAGCCATGTCGGGGAAGGAACGACTTTCCATATTTATTTACCTTACAAACAACCAGACCTCACATGATGGTGGCTCAATCGAGTCACCTTTTGTGGCATTTTAAGGAGGTAGCCGATGAAGCGATATACACGTACCGGAGATGCCGGGGAGACGTCTTTGATTGGGGGACGGGTCGGGAAAAATCATCCGCACATCGAGGCGATGGGGCTTCTTGACGAGCTGAACAGCCAGATTGGACTCGCCCTTTCCCACCAGACGGACGAGACGCTCCGCCAGCAGTTGACCAAGATCCAGCACGATCTGTTCGACCTCGGTTCCGAGCTCATGTATGCGGACGAACCGCCGAAGACCGTCGACCTGTCCATCGTCAAAGAACTCGAGGAATGGATGGATGATTTCGAGACGTCCTGTCCGGAGCTCGTGCGCTTCATTTTGCCGGGTGGGAGTATCCCCGCGGCGAGCCTTCACGTCGCCCGCTCTGTCTGCCGTCGTGTCGAACGCGATTTGACGACGCTAAAGGTCGCAAAGCGACAGCTGCCTTACTTTAATCGTCTGAGTGATTACTTGTTTACCGCCGCCCGTTACGCGAACGTCATCGCGGGGGTGGCTGACCAGGAATACGAGCGGGGAGCCGCCGTGTTTCAACCAAAACGAAAAAAGGAGTGATCGGTCGATGAAAGGGATTGAACAGTTCCAGCACCAATTGAACTACTCGGTCTATCCGACAAAAAAATTCAAGACGACGACATGCCTCGTCTCCTTCGCGGCCCCGTTGTCTGCGGAGACGATTGCGGACCGGGCATTGTTGCCGTTTATCATGGAGAAATCGACGGCGACCTATCCGTCGATGGAGTTATTTCACACACCGCTAGAAGAATTGTATGATGCGAGCCTGTACGCAGGCGCATCGAAAATCGGAAAAGAACACGTCATCCAATTCCAACTCGAGGTCGTGAACGACCATCTCGTTGGAGAAGATGTCCTGAGCCAAGCGATCAAACTGCTCGAAGACGTCTTGTTACGTCCGAATGTCTACGACGGTTCGTTCCAGCCGCTCATCGTCGAACAGGAGCTGCGCCTTCAACGTCAACGGATTGAATCCGTGTACGATGACAAGATGCGATTCGCCCAGCAACGATTGCAGGACATGCTCGGAGGGGAGCTCGCGATTCCCTCACTCGGAACACTCGAGCAACTCAAGGATGTGACACCCCGATCATTGTATGAGGCGTATGACGCGATGATCAAAAATGACCGGGTCGATATATATGTCGTCGGTGACGTCAACCGTGAGCAAGTCGAAACGGCGTTCGAACCGCTGGAGTCATTAGGCTCTAAGCTTGTCCGGGAGTTGCCGGTGCCGAAAGTGGGCGAATTCCAGCGTCTCGAGGAGCAGCAGGACGTCAAACAAAGCAAGCTCCATCTCGCATATGCGATCGATGTGGATCCCCGGACCGAGGATGCGATTCGGATGCAAGTGGTCAACGGCCTGTTCGGCGGGTTTCCGCATTCGAAGCTTTTCATGAATGTCCGTGAAAAAGAGAGCTTGGCTTATTACGCCGCTTCCCAGTACAGCGCGCTCAGCCGGAAGTTGTTTGTGTATGCTGGAATCGACGGGGCAAATCAGCAAAAGACCGAAGATATCATCGCTGAACAGCTCGATGCCCTTCAAAACGGTGACTTCGAAGAAGAGACGCTTCAGCAGACGAAAGAGATGTTGTTCCATCAGCGTCGTCAACTCGGGGACAATCCGCGTCAATTGATCGCCTGGATGAGCGGGGCCGATGTCCGTCCATTCTCACTCGATGAGGAATTGGCTATTATCGAACAGACGACCGGCGAGCATGTCGTTGAACTCGCTCGGAACATTAAGTTACAGGCTGTCTATTGTCTGAAAGGAGGAGAAGCATGAAACTCGATTTTCCTAACGTAGGAGAGACGCTCCATCACCATGTGCTCGACAACGGCCTCTCCGTCTATTTGCTGAAAAAAACCGGCTATGAGAAGACGTACGCGACGTTCACAACAAAATACGGTTCCATCGACCGCCGTTTCAAACTCGACGACTGGGTCGAGGTGCCGGATGGGATCGCCCACTTCCTCGAGCATAAGATGTTTGAAAAAGAGGATGGGGACGTCTTCCAGCAGTTCGGCCGGCAAGGGGCTTCGGCGAACGCCTTCACCTCTTTCACCCGTACGGCCTATTTATTCGGTGCGACATCGAACGTGCGGGAGAACGTGAAGACGCTCCTCGACTTCGTACAGTATCCTTATTTCACGAAAGAATCTGTCGAAAAAGAGAAAGGCATCATCGGTCAAGAGATTCAGATGTATCAGGACAACCCGGGCTGGAGACTCTATTTCGGCCTGATCGATGCGATGTATGTGCAACACCCGGTCAAGATTGACATCGCCGGTACGATCGAGTCTATATCGGCCATCACCGCCGAGGATTTATACTTGTGTCATCGCGCCTTCTACCATCCGAGCAATATGGCATTGTTCGTCGTCGGAAACATCGAACCGGAGGAGATGCTCGATTTGATTCGGGACAACCAGTCGGCCAAGTCGTTTGAGGACCCGCTCCTGTCGGCCCGCGAAACGGTTGAGGAGCCGACGTCCGTCCGTCTATCCGAACGTGTCATCGAGATGGATGTCTCAGTCCCGAAAGTGATGATCGGCTATAAAGACACGCCGCTCGCAGGTGAAGATGGATTGAAACAGGAACTGACGGTCGAATTGTTGATGCATGCCCTCTTTGACACGACGGCACCCCTTTACACGGAATTGTACGCCGAAGGCTTGATCGACGATGCGTTCTCGTTCGATTACACATCGGAGGAATCGTTCGCATTCGCCGCCTTATCGATGGAGACTCCGCATGTCGATGCGTTTGTCTCAAGAATCACGGCGGCGCTCGAGAAACCGCTCCACCTCGATGAAGCGACACTCGAACGGAAAAAACGGATGATGCAAGGACAATTCTTGAAGGCGTTGAACTCACCGGAGTTTATCGCCAACCAGTTCTCGCGCTATGCCTTAAACGACAGCAACTTGTTCGATATTCCAGCCCTTCTTGAGACGATTACGCTCGATGCGTTGCATGAGGCTTACTCACGCCTCTTCCGTCAGGACCAGCGAACCGTCTGTATCGTTAAAAAACCATGAAGACGCTGATCACAGGAGCGAGCGGTACGATCGGTCGTGCCGTCTCGCTCGCCTTTCGTGATGATGAGCTGATTTTACATGCGAATCAAAATACCGAGGAGCTCCAATCCTTCGTCGAGCAGTCGTCTTTACACGCAGAAGTGGTGACGTGTGACTTGACGAACGATGCAGCCGTCGAGACATGGGTGTCGTCACTTGGTACGGTGGACCGCTTCATCTTCGTTGCCGGGCACGCTCTAAACGGCCTGGTCGTCGATCAGTCCATTGATGAGCTGGACCGTCTGTACCAAATTCATGTCCGCTCGATGGTACGAATGGCTCAACATCTCGTCGCAATCAAGCCGTATGATCGACCGCTCGAGATCGTCATCGTCTCGAGTGTATGGGGTGAGGTCGGCGCAGCGGCAGAGGTGTTTTATTCGACAGTCAAAGCGGCTCAACTCGGCTTCGTCAAGTCGTTCGCGCGTGAGATGGGACCGTTTCACGTCCGGATCAACGCCGTGACGCCGGGCTGGATTGATTCTCCGATGAATGATACGGTAGAGGAGTCGAAACAAGAAGTGATGGCTGACATTCCACTCGGCAGGCTCGGTACGGCAGACGAAGTGGCCGCGACGATCCGGTTCCTTTGTTCGGATGCCTCCTCTTACATGACGGGTGCGGTGTTACGAATCGATGGCGGGTGGCAATAAACCGCTTTTCAGTCGAAAGCAGTTCTTTTCAATTCTTCTAAAATAATTTAGAATAACAGGGTAGCGCATCTCGTTCGAAAGGGTGGTTGGGATGGAACACAAATTCGAAGAATGGTATCTCGAATATGAGCTGTGTCAAAATCGACCGGGGATCCTTGGAGATATCGCTTCACTGATGGGCATGCTTCAAATTTCCATCGTCACCATCAATGGGGTGGACCTGCAGCGTCGGGGCATGTTGTTGAAGGCGCCGGCGGCTGACCATGTGTACCGTCTCGAGCACATCTTGAAAAAGATGGAGGCCATTGCAGTCATCAAATTGAGACGTCCGAAATTACGGGACCGTATCGCCATCCGGCATGGCCGATATATCGACCATGACAGTGACGATAAAAAGACGTTCCGCTTCGTCCGGGAAGACTTGGGGATTCTCGTCGACTTCGTCGCAGAACTCATGAAAGAAGAACGGCACCTGTTGATCGGCGTCAGGGGAAATCCCCGTGTCGGGAAAACAGAATCGATTGTTGCGGCAAGCGTGTGCGCCAACAAACGCTGGCTGTTCCTTTCGTCTACCTTGATGAAACAGACCGTCCGTACCTCGTTGTTCGAAGAAGAACGGGAAGGCGATCATGTATACATAATCGATGGGGCCGTCACGACGCGGACGATGGACGAGCGACATCGTCAATTGATCCGGGAAGTGATGCGTTTACCGGCCGTCAAAGTGATTGAGCATCCTGATTTATATGTCCGAAACACCGATTGCGTGTTGGAAGACTTTGATTATATTATTGAATTGAGAAACAATCCGGAAGAGGACATCCTCATTCCGCAAGAGACACATCGTGAGTCAGAATGGTTTGAATAATTATGTGAATGGAAGGTGTGGACCCCTGTGACAGAACTAGGGACTTTTTTGAAACAAAAGCGTGAGGCGAGCGGCTTGTCGCTCGACCAGATTCAGCAGACGACGAAGATTCAAAAACGCTATATCATCGCGATTGAGGAAGGTGACTACAAAAATCTCCCTGGCTCATTTTACGCACGGGCGTTCATTAAAACGTATGCGGAGTCGCTCGGTCTGGATGTAGATGAACTATATGAGACATATGCGAAGGATTTACCAAAAATCGAACCGCAACCGACCGTCCAGCTCTCACGAAAAAAGACGTACTCAAAAGCGTCGGAATCGACGAGCCGCGTCTCGAGATGGGTTCCGAAAGTACTGCTTACGCTTTTGGTGTTCCTTTTGATCACGGCGATCTACTTCGCTGTGAGAAGCTTCGATTTTGGTGGCAAAGAGGCGACGCCGACCGAACCACCGGATTCAGGTGTGACGGTCAACCAAAATGAGGACGTGACAGAGGAAGAGCCTGCGGAAGAAGAGCCGGTCGAGGAAGAACCGGTGGAAGAAGAGCCGCAGGTCGAGACTGGTCCGATCGCAGTCAAAGAGACGAACGGTGCAGATTTGACTTATGAGATCGAGACGAATGACAAGCTTACGACTGAAATTTATGTCAAAGACTCTCCGGCTTCATACGTCGGTGTCCGGGATACGTCACTAGAAGGTCCGTTCCTCGCTCCGGAGTATCCGAACCAATCGAAACAAAATCCGATTGTCATCGAAAACGCAGAGACAGACACGCTCCGAATCCGGATCGGTCTGATCGCAGGTGTCGAAAAAATCGTCGTCAACGGTCGTGAGCTAGAACTTCAAGATGCTCCGGTCACCCAAAACATTTTCGTAACGAAAGTCGCCGCTGAATAAGCCGCCTTTCGTTCCAAGAGGAGGAGTTCTACATGAACCTACCTAACCGATTGACGATGTTACGCGTGGTACTCATTCCCGTGTTTGTCGTCTTACTCGCTGTTGATTTTGATTGGGGAAACGTCTCGTTTTTAGGCGCAGACGTCCCGCTTCACCAATTCATCGCCGGCATCATCTTCACGATTGCCGCGATCACAGACTGGCTGGATGGTCATTTGGCCCGAAAACGGAACCTCGTGACGAATTTCGGGAAATTCATGGATCCGCTGGCGGATAAGTTACTCGTGACTGCCGCTTTGATCTTGCTCGTAGAGATGGATCTCGTGGCTGCCTGGGTAGTCGTTGTCATCCTGTCCCGCGAGTTCGCCGTGACTGGACTTCGTCTTGTCGCTGCGGATGAGGGCATCGTCGTCGCTGCCGGGAAATCCGGAAAGGCGAAGACGTGGGTCCAGCTCTTTGCCATCATCTTCTTATTATTCGGCAATCCGATCTTCAGCTACGTCGGGATCCCGTTCGGTGAATGGGCGATGTGGTTAGCCCTCGCACTCACGATTTATTCGGGAGGCGAATATTTCGCACAAAACTATAAACTCATTGTGAAATCAATGTAATCATTCATGAAAGGAGACGAGTTGTACACGCAGCTCGTCTCTTTTTTCAAACTGAGGGGGAATCCGGGTGAAACGCACCGAAATCATTGCGGTAGGTACTGAACTTCTCTTAGGGGAAATCGTCAACACGAATGCTAGTTACATATCAGAACAGCTGTCGCGGTATGGGGTTCCGGTCCTGTATCATAGTGTCGTCGGGGATAACGCCGGGCGGATGAAGGAGGCGTTTGAGTTGGCCAATCGTCGTTCGGAACTGGTGATCGTCACGGGCGGGCTCGGCCCGACTGCCGATGATGTCACGAAAACCGTGCTCGCCGAACTGCTCGACCGTCCGATCGTCCGGGATGAGGCGGCACTTGCGACAATCGAACAGTTTGTCCGGTCCCGGGGTAGAGAGATGAATGCCGGGGACCGAAAACAAGCGGATGTCTTATCGGGCTCAGAAGTGCTTGCCAATCCGGTCGGTCTCGCACCGGGCATGTGGATTGAAGGGGACACGACGTGGATGCTGTTACCGGGTGTCCCGCGAGAGATGCGGTCAATCGTCGACGCGACGTTCCCGACGAAGTTTTCAGGCGCGACACTCGTCTCGGAGTCGTTACGGTTTTATGAGATCGGGGAGTCCGCGCTCGATGAAGCGGTGCTCGACCTATTGGAAGGAACCAACCCGACCGTCGCCCCGTATGCGGAGACCGGGGAGGCCCGACTCCGGGTCAGCGCACGGGCCGAGACGGAGCAAGAGGCTCGTGAGATGATTGATCAGGTAAAAGAAGATATCCTACAACGGGTCGGACCGTATTATTTCGGCTCTGATGACGAGACGCTGGCGACGTCGCTCATCAAAGCGCTCACCCGTTTGAACCGGACGCTCGCTGTCGCCGAGTCGTTGACGGGCGGAGAAGTTCAATCGATGCTGACGTCGACACCGGGAGCGTCTGCCGTCTTCCTCGGGGGCGTGGTCACCTATTCCGATGAGCTAAAAAATAGGAGTTTAGGGGTATCGCTTGATACAATTGAACAGCATTCAGTCGTCTCAAAAGAAGTAGCCCTTGAGATGGTCAATGGATTGACCGCGCTGACGGGTTCCGATTACGGGCTTGCCTTCACGGGGGAGGCGGGGCCGACCTCGAACTCAGGTCAACCGGTCGGTACGGTATGGATCGGCGTGAAGACGCCGGGCGGCGTGGATGTCCTCGAACGTCGTTATCCCCATCAGGAGCGAAATGTCATCCGGACCCGGGCTGCAAAAGATGGATTATGGGCATTGATTCAACAAATAAAAAAAGGCGAATAAATGTTCGTAAAAAACTTGTGTATCGAAATGCGTTCCCGTATAATGAAAGTATCAATTAAAGGAGGCTCATTTATCCATGAGTGATCGTAAACAAGCGTTAGAAATGGCATTGCGCCAGATTGAAAAACAATTCGGTAAAGGCTCGATTATGCGCCTTGGTGAAAATACAGAGCAACAAGTTTCCGTCATCCCTTCAGGTTCGATCGCATTGGACGTTGCCCTTGGAGCAGGTGGGTATCCACGTGGACGTGTGATCGAAGTGTACGGACCTGAATCGTCAGGTAAGACGACGGTCGCGCTTCACGCGATCGCAGAAGTTCAAAAACGTGGCGGTCAAGCCGCTTTCGTCGATGCTGAGCATGCGCTCGACCCGAAATATGCTCAAAACCTCGGTGTCAACATCGATGAATTACTACTCTCACAGCCTGATACAGGGGAGCAAGCGCTTGAAATCGCAGAAGCACTCGTTCGTTCCGGCGCAGTAGATATTCTCGTCGTCGACTCGGTTGCGGCACTCGTTCCGAAAGCAGAGATCGAAGGGGAGATGGGAGACTCGCACGTCGGTCTTCAGGCGCGCTTGATGTCTCAGGCGCTTCGTAAGCTTTCCGGTGCGACGAACAAGTCGAAGACGATCGTCATCTTCATCAACCAGATCCGTGAGAAGATCGGGATCATGTTCGGTAACCCGGAGACGACTCCAGGTGGACGCGCGTTGAAGTTCTATTCATCGGTTCGTCTTGAAGTACGTCGTGCGGAAACGCTCAAACAAGGTCAGGACATGGTCGGGAACCGTACGAAGATCAAAATCGTCAAAAACAAGATTGCGCCGCCGTTCAAAACAGCGGAAGTTGACATCATGTACGGAGAAGGGATCTCTCGTGAAGGGGAGCTCATCGACATCGGTGCAGACCTCGATATCGTTCAAAAGAGCGGTGCTTGGTACTCGTTCAACGAAGAGCGTCTCGGTCAAGGCCGTGAGAACGCGAAGCAGTTCATGAAAGAAAACCCTGCCGTCGCAGCGGAGGTAGAGCGTCAAATCCGTGACCACTATGGATTGAACGGTGAAAAAACCGTGACGGTCGAAGGTGACGATGACGAAATGCTTTCACTCCTTGACGACGAATAAACACAACCTCTCATCCGGAATTCCTGGATGAGATTTTTTTAGTATAATTTTTTAGACAATTGGCAGTTCTATCCTGTCCGTGCATTGCATTCTCCCATGTAAATAAGTACAATAAAGTTATGCGCGGGCTCGCCCGTGTATTTCACTTATTAAAAAAATAAAATAACCTTGCGAAAGGGAGGTGAACATGATGGAATGGCTATACTGGCTTATTCTGATCCTCCTTTTGCCGATAGCTTTTGTTGCAGGTTTTTTTGTGCGTAAATCGATCGCCGAAGCGAAGATTCAAGGTGCCGAGACGGAAGCGACCAAGATTGTGGAGCAAGCCAAACAACAATCGGAAGCGATGCAAAAAGAAGCACGGCTTGAAGTAAAAGAAGAGATGATTCAACTTCGCAATGAAACGGAAAAAGAATTGCGTGAGCGTCGCGAAGAACAGAAAGTGAAAGAGAACCGACTCGTCCAAAAAGAAGAAATCCTCGACCGTAAAGCAGACATGCTCGAACGGAAAGAAGACTCATTGGACGAACGGGAAGCTGGCCTCGCGAAACGTAAACGTGAAGCAGAAGTGCTCGAAAGCAAAGTGGAGGAGTTATATGAAGAGGCGCGTCAAGAACTCGTACGAGTGGCCGCCCTCTCAAAAGATGAAGCACGTACCATCATCATGGACGAAGCGAAGCAGGAAGCGCTTCACGATGCTGCTCTCCTTCAAAAAGAAATCGAGCAAAAAGCAAAACAAGAAGCTGATAAAAAAGCGAAACACCTCTTATCTCTCACGATGCAACGATATGCTGCTGAACATGTTGCCGAGACGACGGTATCTGTCGTCAACTTACCGAGCGATGAGATGAAAGGTCGCATCATCGGGCGCGAAGGACGAAACATCCGTACGCTCGAGACGCTGACCGGAATCGACCTCATCATCGATGATACGCCGGAAGCGGTCATCCTGTCAGGATTTGACCCGGTTCGCCGTGAAATCGCGAAGATGACGCTTGAAAAACTTGTCCAGGACGGACGGATTCACCCGGCACGAATCGAAGAGATGGTTGAGAAATCTCGTCGGGAAGTCGATGAGCGAATCCGTGAGTACGGAGAAGAAGCGACATTCGAAGCAGGAATCCATGGTCTCCATCCGGACCTCGTGAAAACACTCGGTCGGATGCGTTACCGTACGAGTTACGGACAAAACGTATTGTCCCACTCGGTCGAAGTGGCACACCTTGCCGGCATGATGGCAGCTGAACTCGGGGAAGATGTCACGCTTGCGAAGCGGGCAGGGCTCTTACACGATATCGGGAAAGCCATCGACCACGAAGTCGAAGGCAGCCACGTCGAGATTGGTGTCGAACTTGCGACGAAGTACAAAGAACATCCGGTCGTCATCAACTCGATTGCTTCCCACCACGGGGACGTCGAGGCGACATCGACGATCGCTGTCCTTGTTGCAGCGGCTGACGCCTTGTCAGCAGCTCGCCCTGGTGCTCGTCAAGAGACATTGGAAAGCTACATCCGTCGTCTTGAACGCCTCGAATCGATCTGTGAGTCGTTCGAAGGAGTCGAGAAGTCGTACGCGATCCAAGCCGGACGAGAAGTTCGTATCATCGTTCGCCCTGACGTCGTCGACGATGTCGTTGCCGGTAAGATGGCACGCGACATCTGTAAACGAATCGAGGACGAACTCGACTATCCAGGTCAAATTAAAGTGACGGTCATTCGCGAAACGCGTTCCGTCGATTATGCGAAGTAAACAAAGCGGAGACATTCTCCGCTTTTTCTATTTGAAGGAGGACAACACATGAAGATCTTATTTATCGGCGACGTCGTCGGTAAACCAGGCCGGGACATCTTGAGCGATCAGATTGGCCGATTAAAAAACAAGTATAATCCGACGTTCATGCTGGTCAATGGTGAGAACGCCGCGAACGGGCGGGGAATCACGAAAAAGATTTACAATCAGTTCCTTGAACTTGGTTTTCACGGGGTGACGATGGGGAACCATACGTGGGACAATCGTGACATCTTTGACTGGATTGACGATGCCGACCGCATCGTCCGCCCGGCGAACTATCCGGAAGGAACACCGGGTGTCGGGATGATGAAGCTAAAACAGAACGGGAAAAAACTCGCCGTCATCAACGTGATGGGGAATGTCTTTTTACCGACTCTCGATTGTCCGTTCCGGACGGTCGACCGTCTCGTCGAAGAAGTACGCGATGACGTCGATGCGATTTTTGTCGACGTCCATGCCGAAGCGACGAGCGAGAAGATCGCGATGGGCTATCACCTGGACGGACGCGTTCAAGCCGTCGTCGGGACACATACACATGTCCAGACCGCCGATGAACGGGTGTTGCCGAAAGGAACGGCATATATTACAGATGTCGGGATGACAGGGCCGCTCGATGGGGTGCTCGGAATGGATGCATCGGTCGTTCTAAAAAAATTCATGACTCAGCTCCCAGTCCGGTTTGAAGTTGCCGAGGGACGGGAACAATTAAATGGAGTTTTCATTACAATCGATGACCAGACGAAACGAGCAACAAAAATCGAACGAATACACCTAGATGATCAGACCGTTTGGTTTGATTAAACATCCTACCCGAGGGGGCAACAAGAATGGACGTACTCAAAGTTTCGGCAAAATCGAACCCTAACTCCGTTGCGGGTGCTTTAGCTGGTGTTCTGCGCGAAAAAGGGACATGTGAGATACAGGCGATTGGGGCGGGCGCGCTCAATCAATCGATCAAAGCGGTCGCCATCGCCCGAGGCTTCGTCGCGCCGAGCGGTCTCGATTTGATTTGTATCCCGGCCTTCACAGATATTATGATTGACGGGGAAGAACGGACTGCCATCAAGTTGATTATCGAGCCGCGTTGAAGCGGCCGGGACATAGGTCCTATTCTTGTGCAGAGTAGCCATCGGCGCGGATGGCTACTCTTTTTTATTGAATTCTGTCGTAGTATCTTCTCAGTTTCGTCATTTTATGACAAGATGATAGAGAACGTGAAGTTCGATAACATGAGACAAGAGGGGGACGTTTTCAATGGAGCAGTTAGTGTCAACCACAGAGAAGGAAACATCGACACCTGTAATGAAAGCGATTCAAAAACACACGGCTGGATTTGGAGCAAAGTTGGTAGAAGTACCGGTACCGACTCCGGGTCCTGGGGAAGTACTCATTCAAGTGAAAGCGACATCGATTTGTGGCACCGATGTCCATATTTACGAATGGGATGAATGGTCACAGAGCCGCGTCAAACCGCCATATGTCTTCGGACACGAATTCTCGGGGGAGGTCGTGGCACTCGGTGAAGGGACGAAGCGCATCCAGATCGGACAAACCGTTTCTGCGGAGACGCATATCGTCTGTCACCAATGTAAACAATGTTTGCGCGGACAATATCACATCTGCAAGAACACGAAGATCATCGGCGTCGACACGCAAGGCTGTTTTGCAGAGTACGTTGTCATGCCGGAAGAAAACCTGTGGGTGAACCCGGAGACGATGCCGGCGAAGCTCGCCTCGATCCAGGAGCCACTCGGTAACGCCGTCCATACGGTACTCGCGAGTGATGTGTCGGCGAAGTCGGTCGCGATTGTCGGTTGTGGACCAATCGGACTCATGGCGGTCGGTGTCGCGAAAGCAGCCGGGGCAAGTCGCGTCTATGCGATCGATATCAATCCGTATCGCCTCCAGCTCGCTGAAGAGATGGGAGCGGACGTCGTCATTAACAGTCTTGAACAAAACCCGCTCGAGCTGATTGATCGTGAGACGAGCGGAGACGGCATCGATGTCGTCTGTGAGATGAGTGGACATCCGGTCGCCATCGACCAGGCGTTCAAGATGGTCACGGCAGGCGGGGACGTCAACGTCTTGTCACTCCCGGCCCGTCCGGTCGCCATCGACTTGACACGTGACCTCGTGTTCAAGGGCGTCCGTGTCCAAGGCATCACAGGTCGGAAAATGTATGAGACGTGGGGGCAAGTATCAACCATGCTCGCGACGGGGCAGTTGAACGTCGAACCGCTCATCACGCACGTCTTCAAGCTCGAGGAGTTCGAGAAAGGGTTTGAACTCATGCGGGCAGGGAAATGTGGAAAAGTCGTCCTAATACCTTAAAGGGGGAAATAGATATGGCATTTGAACATATTACGGAAGCAGTCAATGAGATGAAAGAAGCGGGTACGTTCCGAAAGCTCGTCCCGCTCGAATCTGCACAAGGGAACGAGGTCCTGGTTGACGGGAAGCCGCTCGTCCAATTGTCATCGAACAACTACCTCGGTCTCGCGAACCATCCCCGTCTAAAAAAAGCGGCGATAGAAGCGGTCGAACAGTACGGTGCGGGGACGGGATCGGTCCGGACAATCGCCGGGACGTTCGAGATGCATGAAGCATTCGAACGCGAACTCGCGGAATTCAAACATACGGAAGCGTCGCTCGTCTTCCAATCCGGATTCGCGACGAACCTCGGCGTATTGTCTGCGCTTCTCGGGCCGGAGGACGTCGTCATCAGTGACGCGCTCAACCACGCCTCGATCATCGACGGAATCCGTCTCACGAAAGCGGCGCGCCGCATCTATAAGCACGTCGACCTTGAAGATTTAGAGAAGGCGCTCCAGGAGACACAAGATTATCGCACACGCCTCATCGTCACAGACGGTGTGTTCTCGATGGACGGGAACATCGCACCGCTTCCTGCGATTGTTGAACTCGCGGAGAAGTATGACGCTGCCGTCATGGTCGACGATGCCCACGCATCAGGCGTCCTTGGGAAAAACGGTCGCGGAACGGTCAACCACTTCGGTCTAGACGGACGCGTCGCCCTACAGGTCGGGACGCTCTCGAAAGCAATCGGTGTCCTCGGGGGCTATGTCGCTTGCTCGCAAGACGTCCGTGACTTCCTGATCCATAAAGGCCGTCCGTTCCTCTTCTCGACATCGCATCCACCGGCTGTCGTCGCGGCGAACCGTGAGGCAATCCGCGTCATGCAGGAAGAAGAGGAGTTGTTCGACAAGTTATGGGCGAACACCGAGTTCTTCAAAAATGGACTTCGTGAGCTCGGTTTCGATATCGGCCAGGCGACGACGCCGATTACACCGGTCATGCTCGGCGAAGAGACACTCGCGCATACGTTCTCAGACAAATTGAAAGAGCGAGGGGTCTTTGCCCAAAGTATCGCCTTCCCGACAGTTGAAAAAGGGAAAGCCCGAATCCGAACGATCGTGACGGCGGAGCATACGCGTGAGGACCTCGAACGCGCGCTTGACGCCTTCAAGTCGGTCGCAGAAGAATTGAATGTGACGCTTCACGCGTAAGGGAGGACTGCAGACAAATTGTCTGCAGTTTTTATTTTGAAGAAAATGGTATAATCTCGTGAAGGGAATGAATCGAAGGAGATTGTGCAGCAATCATTATTTCAAATACCGAATTTAAAAAAGTTTGTTTTTACTATGTGGTGAGGAAATGGGAGGAAGGTCAATCATCTCGATTATCTGACGTACCTTAACGGGAAATCGCGATTGTAGGGATAAGTGTCATCTTGAGTTTATTCCGATCGACAGATAGTCGGTTGATTTGTTGGCCATGGCTGATAGCGTATTTTTGGTTGGGGGTTCAGTTGAGAGGATTGACGAGGCTCGACGGGAACTTCCGATGAAAAAATCGAATAGAAAAGAGAGGCGTGTAGCCTCTCTTACACAGTGACGATGCCGCGGAATCCGCGAGCGGCGTAATACGAGTCGGCGCCGTTATGATAGATGAAAACATGGTCGTAGCGACGGTCGCAAAACAAGGCGCCACCTTTTTGACGAATCGCTTCAGGTGTTTTAATCCAACTCGACGTTTTCAAGTCGAACTCACCGAGCGTCTGGAGATGGTGGTACGTCGCTTCATCAAGTAACTCGATTCCCATACGACTTGCCAAGTCAACCGCACTTCCAACCGGCTTATTCTTCTTCCGTGCCTCTAAAGCTGCCTCATCATAGCAGAGACTACGTCGACCGGTCGGACTTTCGACTGAGCAGTCGCAAAAGGCGAGGTCTCCGTTAGGCAAACGAATAACATCTGGTTCTCCACCGGTCTGTTCCATTAGGGTGAGTGAATTCAACTTGTCCTGATCAACTTGAATTCGTTCCAATACATCAGACCAAACAATGTCAGGATGACGTTCAACGTTCGCTTTAAAGCGAGACTCAAGTTTATTTAATAACTCAACAATCTCTTCGTTTGAAAGATTCGACACGAAAATCACTCCAATCATTTGTTTCTTTCAGTATAAGACATTACTTAGTTCAATTTACTTTATTCGTTACAAGAAAGGGGAACCTAATTTGAACTTCGATGAAATAAACGTCGAGCATCTAAAGATGGATTCATTTCAGACGATGGACATGTTTACGTTGAAAAGTGATTATCTTCTTCAATTGCCTGTCGGATTGTATCGCGTGATAGATTTTTGTGAGCTTGATTTGATTGTCACGAAGTCACAAATACTTCAAATCCGGTACATTGATTTGACCCTACCACTAGGAATTTATGTGGGACAACGTCTTCTCTTCTTATACGATCCGTATCGTCGTGAAATCTTTTCAACCCATGAACGTGTCAATCATTCTAAAAACCAGCGTATCTCGACAGTTGATTTCTTATGCGCTTACAGCCGAGACTTTCATGATCCTGACTCGTATTCTCTAAAAACAGAAAATCTGTATAAACTACCGTCGGATAGCTACTGGAGGGAATTTGGGTTACCAAAAGTGCAGTCATCTCCTGCGTTCATCTCCCGACTACTAAAATTACTAGACGTCTCTTCTTTTCAGATCGTTTCTCAAAAAAATCGATTTTTCTCTGACCTCAAGGGATGGGCAGATGGGACAAAGTGTGAGTACAATGTCGAACATAACGGGAAAAGGATGTGGTCAGATTACTATACGATGACCTGTCATCTTTCAAACGTATCTGAAAGTGAATTCCTTCAATTGATTACAATGATTGAGGCAAGTGAAGAGTTAGACGGATTTCGATTTTTGATCGAGACTGAAGCGTGCCTTCTTTCACTTTTCATTTTAGGAGATTTGAAGCGTGGCTATGGCTTAGGAGTGTTTCAATACGAAAGTGAGACGAATAGGGAGCTATGACGATGTAGTTCGAGGTATCACAAATCAAGCGATTCGAATAATCCGGGTATTTGGATTTTTTGAAACGAAAGCGTTTCTCATTTTGGGAGTTGATTTTATAGTTTACGGAAAAGAGTAACCACATCATCAACATTTTAAAGTTTAGGAGACGTATATTACTTAAGGTCGATATGGATTGGTACATATTTTGATGAGTGAGAAGGATGGATCAAAAATGCTTGAATACAACATAAATGATGATATAACTCTAAGAATGTTTAATGTAGACGATGCTGAAGCATTATTTCAACTGACGATGGCTTCGAAGCCTTATCTGCGAGAGTGGCTCGGTTGGCTTGACTACATTGAAACAGTAGAAGACTCGAAGCAGAACATAGAGGGTCGAATCAAAGGATTGATTAAAACGGGTGGATTCCCAAAATCATTCGCTATCATGTATAAAGGAGTGCTTGCCGGAACGATTGGATTTAACGAAATCAATCGTGGAATCCAATGTGGCACGATTGGGTACTGGCTCGGGGAAGGCTTTCAAGGAAAAGGCATCATGATGAAATCACTCGAGGTATTGATTGACTATGGGTTCAGCGAACTTGACTTACATAAGATTGAGATCCGGGTCGCACCGGGGAACGTCAAGAGTCGAGCATTACCGGAACGTCTCGGGTTCAAACAGGAAGGTGTCATTCGGGACGCCGAATGGCTGTATGACCGTTACGTTGACCATGTTGTGTATGGGTTGTTGAAAGATGAATGGAGAAGGAATAATGACTGAAATAAATCAAGAATTCGTTAAAGCGATATATGACACGGTAATAAAAGAAGGAATCGACGAATATAAAGATTTGTATGAAACAGTAGAAGTGGATTCAAGCATGGATGCGTATTGGAAAAATGCAATTACGTTATATCAAGACTCTAATCCTGAAGAAAAGGAAACATTATTAAAGATGATGGAACAAACCATGATTGATACAGTCTCTCATATGCTAGGGATCATTGATGGAAGTTCCACGCTGAATGATAGTGAACTCGAACCTAAATTACTGCTAGATTCACAAGATACAGAGAACGAGCTACAGGACTCATTCTTAGAATTGATCGAATTGAAATCGTATGACAACGATGAGGAGAATAGATGAGATATTATATTGATTTAAATGATGATTGTAACGATCAATTTGAAATTGCTGAAGATAATGTAGGTACCGTCAAAATCTTAGATGGAGGCGATGAGGTATTAGGTGGTAATTATAGAGTCATGTTGACATTGAGTAAGAACGGAATGATTGGTCTTGGAACAGAATTGATTCGAATGGCTCACCAGTTTGAAATCGGTCGACACGATCACATAGAACCTATGGTAGAAGATTTCATTGTTCAACGTATGGGGATTTTCTTAACTCCGGAAAGTAGAGAAATCATTGTAGCATGTGGAACTGAAAGTGAAGTGGATTCGTATTTTCCTCCAGATTCTTGAGTTTACACTAGAAAGACCCGCCCTTCACGAGAGGGCGGGTCTTTCATCTGACTCGAACAATTCTGTTCCGAACTCTTCATACGCCTGCTCATAGCGGCGAAGTGAAGATTCTTTATGCATACACGTGATGTTCATGCGCTCGGATGGCGTCATGTCGGTCGCGTACGTTTTCAGCACATGTGCGTTCCGAAGCATCGACGGGGTGACGGATCGTGCGAGTCCGCTTCGCTCGTTCAACTGGCGCATCATCTTTGTGATCATGACGATCGTCAGCTGCTTCGGCTGATTCTTCGCATACACCCAGCGGAACGTCATCCGGGCGAAGTCGAACGAGACGAACACCGGGTCTTCCGAATACCAGCGCGGGCGTACCGGTGTCGGGATATCGGCCAGGTAGTTCATCAACAGCGTTTGGTCTTCTTGCGATAACTTCAATGTATAGCGGTTCCCGAGCCGGTCATACACGTCAAAGGTGTGATCCGCCAAATGCAAGTCGCTCATTCGCAAACGAATGATGTGATGGACACGCAATCCGTATTTATAGAAGAGTGTCACGATCAGCTCATTCCGGTTGACGAGATAAGGATGCGCCTGAAGTTGGTTCTCGCTCAAGCCCCGTGTCGAACGGATGGTTTGAATCAACCGGTCAAACTCGGGCTCGAGGGCGATCTGGTCAACGGTCAGCGTATGTGCCGGTTGGGAATACGCGAGCATCTTTTTCCGGAGCGGATTCAAAAAATGCGTCAAGCTGTTGATGACGGTGACGATCCGGGCGACGGTCGCTTGTTGGTAATGCTTTTCTTCGATCAAAAAGTCATTGATGAACGTCTTCCACGACTCGAGCGGGACTTCCAGCCAGTCCGTCGGTTCATTCAGTTCCACGTTATGGTCGTGAAAATATTTGTGTACGTCAATCAGGTCATAGCGATAGCGTTTTAACGTCGACGGCTGTCGACCGCTCGCCCCAAGATGATACAAATAGGACTCGATAAATTCCGGGAGCGGATAGTCTTTTCTTCGTTTCGTCATGGACGTTCCTCCTTCTTCTTTTATCCTACCACAAACGGACGTTCTCCATTCGGTGATTCGTGGTAAGATGGAGTGTGAGACTTTAAGGAATGAGGGATACCATGATAGAACGTGAAAAAGTAATCATCGTCGGTTGTCAGTTACCGGACGTCGATGATTGGACATACGAACAGTCGATGGGCGAGCTGGTCGAACTCGTCGATACGGCAAAAGGTGAGGTCATCGCCCGTCTCGACCAAAAGCGTCAGCAAATCGACCGGCGTACCTTCATCGGGAAAGGGAAGATGGAAGAGCTCGCGATGCTCGTCGAACAGTTGGAGCCAGACCTGTTGATCTTCAACGCCGAACTGTCCCCTGCACAGTCGAAGAACATCCGAATCGTGCTGAACGATCCCGATGACATGAAGTTGATCGACCGGACGCAGCTCATCCTCGACATCTTCGCGGGCCGTGCTCAGTCGAAGGAAGGGAAGCTTCAAGTCGAGCTCGCCCAGATGAATTATTTGCTTCCCCGATTGATCGGACAAGGAACCCAGTTGTCCCGTCTAGGCGGAGGAATCGGGACACGTGGTCCGGGTGAGACGAAACTCGAATCGGACCGCCGTCATATCAAACGCCGGATCGACGAGATCACGATGCAGCTCGAAGGGACGGTCGCGCACCGTAACCGATACCGAGAACGCCGGAAAGAAAACCGGGTGTTCCAGGTCGCGCTCGTCGGATACACGAATGCCGGCAAATCGACGATTTTCAACCGGCTGACCGAAGCGGACACGTATGAACAGGACGAGCTGTTCGCGACACTTGACCCGCTCACGCGTGAACTCGAACTGCCGCGAGGTGGAAAAGTGCTCATCACCGACACGGTCGGCTTCATTCGTGATCTGCCGACGAAACTCGTCGCGGCTTTCCGCTCCACTTTAGAAGAGGTCGTCGGTGCCGATTTGATCCTTCATGTGATCGATGCGTCGAACCCGCACTATTTGAACCAAATCGATACGACGAACGATGTTCTCGACGAGCTCGGTGCGAGTGAGGTACCGCAACTCGAGGTATATAATAAAAAAGACCGGCTGACGGATGACTTCGTCGGCGGACCGCTTCTCATCTCGGCAATCGACCCGGAGGATATTGAAAAGTTGACCGGGGCGCTCGAGGATAAGATCGCGGACGTCTTGACGAAAGTCCATGTCGTGTTACCGGTGACGTCGTTTGAACATTATCATCCAGCGAAAGAGGCGATGTATCGACTCGAGGAAAAATTCCTTGACGACGGATCGGTCGAACTAGAAGGTTATATGAGAGAAGACACGCGTCTATATGCGACGCTAAAACAATTTGAGGTGTAAGTATGTGGCAAGAAAAGGTTGAGTATTATGATGAACTCGCGCCGTTCGTAAAAGAAGCGGAGGCGCGGGTCAAACCGTTCTTCGAGGAGATCGAGGAGACGGCGGAATTTAATCAGTACCGTGTGCTGGAGTCGTTCAAGAAACATAAAGTTTCTGATTTTCATTTTAATCCGACGACCGGCTATGGTTATGACGATATCGGGCGCGATACGCTCGAGTCGATCTACGCGGACGTGTTCGGTGCCGAGCTCGCCCTCTGTCGACCGCAAATCATCTCGGGGACGCATGCAATCGGGATCGCCTTGTTCGGTGTGCTGCTGCCGGGAGATGAATTGCTTTATATCACAGGGAAACCGTACGACACGCTCGAAGAAATCGTCGGGATCCGTGGGGACGGACGCGGTTCGCTCAAAGAACTGGGTGTCCATTATGACACGGTCGAGTTGAAAGAGGAGCGCGAAATCGATGTCGAACAGGTCATCGCCCGTATCCGTCCTGAGACGAAACTCGTCGGGATTCAGCGCTCGAAAGGGTATGCGAACCGTCGCAGCATCCCGGTCGCCGAGATCGGTGAGGCGATCGCCCGGATCAAAGCGGCCCATCCGCACGTCTATGTGTTCGTCGACAACTGCTATGGTGAGTTCGTCGAGACGATCGAACCGACGCATGTCGGTGCCGACTTGATGGCAGGGTCCCTCATTAAAAACCCGGGTGGGGGTCTGGCGAAGACAGGCGGATACATCGCCGGAAAGCAAGAATTGATCGAGCGATGCTCGTTCCGGATGACAACACCGGGAATCGGGAGTGAGGCCGGTCCGTCGCTTTATTCCCTTCAAGAGATGTATCAAGGCTTCTATATGGCACCGCATACGGTCGCGCAAGCTCTGAAAGGCGCCCATTTGACAGCAAGCCTGTTGTCGCTCCTTGGTTTTGAGACCGACCCGCACTATACGACACGTCGCACCGATTTGATTCAATCGGTGACGTTCCGTGACCGGGACAAGATGATCTCGTTCTGTCAAAGCATCCAGATGGCCTCTCCGGTCAACGCCCATGCGTTACCAGTCCCGGCCTACATGCCAGGATACGTTGATGACGTCATCATGGCGGCAGGAACGTTCATTCAGGGCTCTTCGATCGAATTGTCGGCGGATGGACCGCTCCGTGCACCGTTCACCGCCTATGTCCAAGGTGGTCTGACGTATGCCCATGTAAAAGTGGCATTGATGTTGGCACTGAGCCATTTACGTTCAAAGCAGCTTGTTGATTTTGAGCGGACAAATCACACATCCAATTTGTAACCGATCTGTCATGTTAAGTTTCTTAACATCTATTGACAGAATTGTTGTCATATATTATTCTCACATTGTGAGACAGAAAAGGAGGGGTAAGGATGGCCGATCAATTTCGTCGCTCCAACCCGTTGTTTCCGATTGGAATCGTCCAAGATCTGACGCAGCTGACAGGTAGGCAGATTCGGTATTACGAAGAGCAGGGTCTGATTTCGCCTAGTCGGACGGAATCGAAACGACGACTTTATTCCTTTAATGATGTCGAACGTCTACTCGCAATCAAGGACTACATTGACCAAGGGTTCAATTTAGCGGCAATTCGTCATATGTTGGACCAAGAAGGGGAAAAGGAAGCAGAACCGTCTGCTCCGGTAGCACCGGTCAATGAAGCACCAAAGGTTTCAGAAAAAGAGTTACATCATTTGTTGAAGACACAGCTTCAAGAAGCTGGTCGTTTCAATAAGACGTCGCTCATTCAAGGCGAGCTTTCACGTTTTTATCGATAACGCCAGCCACACATCAACCATTACTCAATGTGAGAGGGGACATTTACCATGGCCAGAAAAACGTTCACAAAAGAAGACATTAAACGCATCGCACAAGAGGAAGACGTACGCTTTATCCGTCTTCAATTCACGGACATCCTCGGAACAATCAAAAACGTCGAGGTGCCGATCAGCCAATTGGACAAAGCACTTGATAACAAAATGATGTTTGACGGATCGTCAATCGAAGGATTCGTTCGCATCGAAGAATCAGACATGTACTTATATCCAGACCTCAACACATGGGTTGTCTTCCCGTGGACAGACGGCAGCGGTAAAGTCGCTCGCTTAATTTGTGATATTTATAACCCGGACGGCACGCCGTTCAGCGGTGACCCGCGTGGTATCTTGAAACGCAACCTCGAGAAGATGCAAAAGCTTGGTTTCACAGCGTTCAACGTTGGACCAGAGCCGGAATTCTTCTTGTTCAAGAAAGATGAAAAAGGCAAACCGACACTCGAACTCAACGACCAAGGTGGATACTTCGACTTGGCACCGGTTGACCTCGGTGAGAACTGCCGTAAAGAAATCGTCATCGAACTTGAAAACATGGGCTTCGAAATCGAAGCATCACACCACGAAGTTGCACCAGGACAACACGAAATCGACTTCAAATATGCAGACGCAGTCACAACTGCGGATAACATCCAAACGTTCAAGCTCGTCGTCAAGACGATCGCTGCGAAATACGGTCTTCACGCGACATTCATGCCGAAACCACTCTTCGGTGTGAACGGTTCAGGAATGCACGCGAACATGTCACTCTTCAAAGGGGACACAAACGTCTTCTACGATCCAAACGGCGACATGGAACTTTCTGACACAGCTCGCGCGTTCACAGCGGGTATCTTGGAGCACGCTCGTGCGTTCACAGCGGTATGTAACCCGACTGTCAACTCATACAAACGTCTCGTACCTGGTTACGAAGCGCCTTGCTACGTTGCATGGAGCGCGCGCAACCGTTCACCACTCGTCCGTGTACCGGCGGCTCGTGGTCTCTCGACTCGTATCGAAGTACGTTCAGTTGACCCGTCAGCGAACCCGTACCTCGCACTCGCTGCACTCTTAGCTTCTGGCTTAGACGGAATCGATAAGGACTTGAACGCTCCAAAACCAATCGACAGCAACATCTACGTGATGGACAAGCCAGAACGTGTTGCGAACGGGATCGACGATCTTCCGGCGACACTCTTCGACGCACTCGAAGTACTCCGTGCGGACAAGGTTGTCATGGACTCACTCGGTGAGCATATCGGCGAACACTTCCTCGAGTTGAAAGAAATCGAGTGGGATATGTTCCGTATGCAAGTAACAGAGTGGGAACGCGATCAGTACATGACGCTCTACTAAGAAAGAGTAAGGAGTTCCTTCTCCTTAACCAAAGAACCCTGAATGGCGATTTCGGTTGCTCATTCAGGGTTCTTTTTGCCTGAAATAGGGCGTGTGTGTAAAACGCTATGAATGAATAAAAACCCTTTTCTCGTAAGAAAAGGGTTTTTGGTCACTCATTTTATTAAAACGCCCGTTTGAAGAACGTTGACGTATAATCCAATGCCGTATGGAGCGTCGTTGCGATGACGAGTCCGAAGAAGAAAGACATGCCGTTCGTGTCGACCCAGGACCGGGCGTTCGCCTCATACTCCGTCAATGACGTGAGAAGCGTGATCGGGAATCCGATGTAGGCGACGCGGATGACATCGCTCAGCCCGGGTAGATGCGAAAACAGGGAGCGGTGCGGCATGAGTTTTACGTAAGGCAACCAAATCCATTTCAATGGACCCCATCGATAAAAAGCGTCCGATTTCAAGTCGAGGTCCGGGGAGAGCCAGAGCGTGCCGATGAGGGCGCCCAACACGACGGTGAATGGAACGGCCACATCAATAAAAGGCGTGGCAACCGCAAGAGCACCGATTGCCACGAGATTCGTACGGGTATGGGTCTTGCCACTAGCCATTAGTGAATCGTCCGGTATACACCGATGACCTTTCCTAAGATCGAGACGTTATCAAAATACATCGCCTCGAGCTCGTCGTTCTCCGGTTGGAGGCGGACTTTTGAAGCCTCTTTATAAATGCGCTTCACGGTTGCCTCGCCTTCATCGGTCATGGCGACGACAATCTCTCCATTGTCTGCCGTATTTTGTTGACGCACGAGGACGCGGTCCCCGTCCAAAATTCCGGCGTTGATCATCGAATCTCCAGATACCGACAGCATGTATACATTATCTGAACCGACCATATGTGCGGGAAGCGGGAAATGCTCTTCCACGTTTTCAATCGCCGTGATGGGTGTCCCGGCCGTGACTTTCCCGATGACAGGAACATACATGACCGATTCATGCTCTTCGATCATCGGCATATCCTCAGTCAAAATCTCAATCGCACGAGGTTTCGTCTTGTCCCGGCGGATCAAACCGCGTTTTTCTAGACGGTCCAAATGCCCGTGTACAGTCGAGCTTGAAGCAAGCCCGACGGCTTCTCCGATTTCCCGTACAGAAGGGGGATACCCTTTAGCCCGAACCTCGTCTTTGATGAAGTCAAGAATCTGTTGTTGTCGCGCTGACATTTTTTTCATTAGTTTCACCTCGATAATATCGAATAACCTGCGAACGCATCCTATTCTTTATGCATTCAGTGTAACACAAGAACACATGAGCGTACAAACATTCGTTCGTTTTTTTATCTTGACCGAACAAAGGTTCTTGTTTTATGATGAGAACAGATAAACGAACAAACGTTCTAACGAACATATATTCTAGTACAGGAGGACATGCAATCATGAAGGATACACTTAACGGAATCATTTTAGTCGGGATGCTCTTGCTCGGGATGTTCGCTTTTTATATGGCTGGTGAGATGCGCGGGGGACAGGAGACGGTGGCACCGGTCGTGGTGTCAGAGCGTACGATCGAAGAAGAGGTGGCTCTCGTCGAAGCGGAATCACTCGAAGAAAAAATTTTGGCCGAACGGGAAGCACATAACGAACGGAAGACGAAATGGTTCGCTGCGGAGTGATCGTTTAGGATTGCGACGTCCCATTTTCCTGTGTATCGTATGGAATGAATGGAAAGAAAGGGAGTGATGCGATGCGAGTCGTCATTTATTGTCGGGTTTCGACGAACAAGTCCACCCAGGAGACATCACTCAGTCGTCAGGTCGAGGAATTACGTCAGATGGCAGCCCGATTGAACGCGGAAGTGATTGATGTCATCACAGAGCAAGAGAGTGGGTATGAGGTGAATCGACAAGGGTTGCTTGACCTGCTTGAACACGTCTCTGCTTCAGAACTGGATGCCGTGCTCGTGACCGATGATAGCCGCCTGGGTCGCGGGAATGCGAAAATCGCGATCCTGCACACCTTGATGAAACATGAGGTCAGGTTGCTTACATTGCAGTCAACGGACGAGTACGTCGTTTCCGATGCGGAGAAGATGGTGCTCGAGATCGTGAGTGTCGTCGAGGAATACCAGCGTAAAATCCACAACGCGAAAATTTCCCGAGGCATGCGGCGTGCGGTCGCCAACGGGTTCGACCCTCAGCGCAATATCCAGCATCAGGATCAGGGTGGCCGGCATCGAATCGAAGTGCCGATCGAAGAAATCGTACAGTTGCGGGAACGGGGGCTCACGTTCGCGGAGATTGCCGCGACGCTCCGGGGATTTGGCTACGAAGTCTCGAAGGCGACAGTCAACCGGCGTTACCTCGAGCACATGTCGGTATCTGAAACTTGATTCTCCTCTCCTTATTTTGTAAAGTTAAAGGACAAATTAAGTAGAGAGGGGGCGAGTCTGATGCTAGCACCTGAGCAATTGGAGCGAATCAATTTCCTCGCCAACAAAGCGAAGACAGATGGACTGTCTCAAGAAGAGATGAATGAGCAACAAGAGTTGCGTCAACAATATTTGAAAGCGTTCCGTCAGTCATTCAAATCACAGATGATGGGAATGAAAGTCGTCGATCCTGAAGGGAACGACGTCACACCGGAAAAGCTAAAAGAAGAACAGAAGCGCCATCGCGGCGAGTAATTTTCAATGCACATCCTATTTCGTATAGGATGTGCATGTTTGTTATACGCGAACTTTGAACAGGGAAACGAATTACATAAAAAAACAGCGAATGTGAAGAAATGATTGTGACAAATGTGTTATACTAATTAATTGGTTGTGACACACGAATGAGTGTGATAAAATATGACGGGTAGAAAACTTTCTTAACAACAGAGAGGATGAAATTAGTGGAAACAACTACTAAAGAATTATTAGCGATTAACACGATCCGGACGCTCTCAATCGATGCGGTCCAAAAAGCGAACTCTGGTCACCCGGGTATGCCGATGGGTGCGGCACCGATGGCATTCACGCTTTGGACAGATCAAATGCGTCATAACCCGAAAAACCCGAACTGGTTCAACCGTGACCGGTTCGTCCTTTCAGCGGGACACGGTTCGATGCTCTTGTATTCACTTCTTCACTTGTCTGGATACGATGTGTCGATGGATGACCTCAAATCGTTCCGCCAAATGGATTCGAAAACTCCGGGTCACCCTGAGTATGGTCATACGGCTGGTGTCGACGCAACGACAGGTCCACTTGGACAAGGGATTGCAATGGCTGTCGGGATGGCCATGGCAGAAAAACACTTGGAAGCGACATACAACCGCGATGAGTTTAACGTCGTTGACCACTATACGTTCGGGATTTGTGGGGATGGAGACTTGATGGAAGGTGTCTCTGCAGAGGCGGCTTCGCTCGCAGGTCACTTGAAGCTCGGCAAACTCGTCGTCCTTTACGATTCAAACGACATCTCGCTCGATGGCGACCTTCACAAATCGTTCTCTGAAAGCGTAGAAGACCGTTTCAACGCGTACGGTTGGCAAGTCATCCGAGTCGAAGATGGAACGGACATCGATTCGATCGGTAAAGCGATTGAAGCAGCGAAAGCTGAAACGTCGAAGCCGACATTGATCGAAGTGAAGACTGTCATCGGATTCGGTTCTCCGAACAAATCTGGTAAATCGGCTTCACACGGTGCGCCACTCGGTGACGCTGAAATCGAATTGACGAAACAGTTCTACAAGTGGGAAGGCGAATCGTTCTACGTACCGACTGAAGTATACGACTTGTTCAAGGAGAAGGTTGTTGAGGCAGGTGCTCAGCATGAGTCAAATTGGAACGAACTCGTTGCAGCTTATAAAGAAGCGCATCCTGAGCTTGGCGCTCAGTTCGAACGTGCAATGAACAACGAACTTCCTGAAGGTTGGGACAGTGAATTGCCAACATTTGAAGTCGGTTCGAAAAAAGCGACACGTCAAACAAGCGGTGAAGTCTTGAACGCGATCGCAAAAGCTGTACCGACACTCTTCGGTGGTTCAGCTGACCTTGCAGGATCGAACAACTCGATGATCAAAGGCGCAGCGGATTTCGACGAAGATCCAGCGGGCCGTAACATCTGGTTCGGTGTCCGTGAATTCGCAATGGCAGCCGCTGTGAACGGTATGGCGCTTCACGGAGGCGTTGTGCCTTACGGTGCGACATTCTTCGTCTTCTCAGACTACCTTCGTCCGGCAGTCCGTCTTGCGGCGCTCATGGGTCTTCCATCAACATTCATCTTGACGCACGATTCAATCGCGGTCGGTGAAGATGGTCCAACGCATGAACCGGTCGAACACTTGATGAGCTTCCGCGCGATGCCAAACCTTTCTGTTCTTCGTCCGGCAGACGGAAAAGAAACGATTGCGGCATGGAAACAAGCGGTCACATCAACATCGAAACCTTCACTTCTCGTCTTGACACGTCAAGCATTGCCTGAACTTGAAGGAACATCTGTCGAAAATGCTGCGAAAGGCGGATACGTCGTCGCGGGTGATTCGAAAGATGCGGACGTCCTCTTGCTCGGTACGGGTTCTGAAGTACACGTTCTCGTCGAAGCACGCGAACAGTTGGCTTCTGAAGGCGTGAAGGCAGCGGTCGTATCGATGCCATCATGGGAACTCTTCGAAGCTCAGTCTGCTGAATACAAGGAGTCTGTCCTTCCAGCATCGATCACGAAGCGTGTAGCCCTCGAAGCAGGCGCGACACTCGGCTGGTACAAATACGTTGGATTCGGCGGAAAAGTACTCGGTATCGACAAGTTCGGCGCATCTGCACCTGGGGATCTCCTCATGAAAGAGTACGGCATGACGGTTGAAAACGTCGTTGAGGCTGTAAAATCTCTCTAATTGAAGAAAATAATCGATTTGTGACAGCCGAGTGCATTCTTGGCTGTCACTTTTTTTCATGACGACTAGCGATTTCAACTATTTTAGTGTATAGTAAAAAACGATGTTTCATATGGTAGAGGAGGTAAAACCTTGAGTACATTATTCTGGATTCTTATTGTAGTGGCAGCACTCATCGGGGGTATCGCGATCGGATTCTTCGTCGCGCGTAAATACATGATGAACTACCTTGAACAGAACCCGCCAATCAATGAAGACATGATTCGTACGTTGATGATGCAGATGGGTCAAAAGCCGTCACAGAAGAAAGTCAACCAAGTAATGCGCGCCATGAACGTGCAAATGAAGAACGAAAAGAAATAATTTTGAATCATGAAAGCACTTCGACACCGTCGAGGTGCTTTTTTCTGTTAGACAATCGAACAGACTTTCGCTACGATTAAGAAATAACTTTATAGAGATACGAAGGGGGCGTTTCACATTCAAGTTTTTAAACAACTATCCTGGTTCTTCCGTCTGGAGTGGAAGACGTATGCGATCGGGGTCGTCTTACTCGTTTTCGTTGCGGGTCTGGAATTGATCCCTCCACGCATCATCGGTCGGATCGTCGACGAGATGAATCAGGGGACCATCACCTCGAACGTCTTGTGGCTCTTTCTAGGGGGACTTGCCGCAGTCGGGATTGCCAATTATATCGCCCGTTTCTTTTGGCGGTATTTTATTTTTGGGGCGTCCATCCGATTAGGGCGCATGTTGAGAAGTCGATTGTATCGCCATTTCACGGATTTGGACCAACGATTTTATAAAAGGTCACGGGTCGGGGACTTGATGGCCCATGCGACGAATGATGTCCAGGCGGTGTCGATGACAGCCGGCGCCGGAATTTTGACACTCGTGGACAGTTTGACGATGGGGACGTTCGTCATCATCACGATGGTCACGACGATCAGTTGGAAGCTGACCGTCGTCGCGCTCCTTCCTTTACCGGTCATGGTCGCGTTGACGACGCGTTACGGAAAGATGTTACATAGCCGTTTTGGGGTCGCCCAAGCAGCGTTTTCAGAATTGAATGACAAAGTACAGGAGAGTGTCAGTGGCATTCGGGTCTTGAAATCGGCTGGCGAAATCGACCATGATGTCGAGTCGTTCGAGGATCTTTCGAACGAGGTCATGGCCAAAAACGTACGCGTCGCCAAAATCGATTCTTTGTATGACCCGACGATTTTTGGGATTGTCGGACTATCTTATATTCTTGCGGTCGGATACGGGGCTTATTTGATCGAACTTGGAGAACTGACGATTGGACAGATTGTCAGCTTTACGGCCTATCTGGCATTACTCACCTGGCCGATGCTCGCTTTCGGCTGGTTGTTCAATATTGTCGAGCGGGGACGCGCCTCATACGATCGGATTGAGCGGATGCTCGCGGTCAAACCGGAAATTCAGGATGATCAGATGGCCGCGACGACCATTCCGCACTCGGAAGTTGAAGTGGAAGTCGATTCCTTCTCCTATGAACAGTCGACCGTGCTAGAAGACATCCACTTTCGGATCGAACGCGGGAAAACGATTGGAATCGTCGGTCGTACCGGGGCCGGGAAAACGACGGTCGTACGCCTGTTGACAAGGGAATACGATGTCTCGAAAGGAAAAATCAAAATCGGTGGCAAGAACATCCGACAAGTGAAAAAGTCCTTGTTGCTCGAGAAAATCGCCGTCGTCCCGCAGGACCATTTCCTGTTCTCTGAGTCGATTGCGGACAACATCGCTTTCGGACGTCCGGAAGCGACGATGGAAGAAGTCATGGAAGCTGCCAAAATCGCAGAGGTTCACGAAGACATCATGCGACTCCCGGAAGGTTATGCGACGCTCGTCGGAGAGCGTGGTGTCACACTATCCGGCGGTCAAAAACAACGGGTCTCGATTGCCCGTGCCTTGATGACCGAGGCGGACATCCTCATCCTGGATGATGCGTTATCTGCTGTCGATGCGAAGACGGAGGAAGCAATCATTGACCATTTCCGGGTAGGGAATCCGGAACAGGCCCGTGTCATCGTAGCGCATCGCCTCTCGGCGGTCGAGCACGCGGATGAGATCCTCGTTCTCGAAGATGGGCGGATCATCCAACGCGGGACGCATGAACAGTTGATCGAAGACGGCGGTTGGTATAAAGAAACATATGACCGACAACAGCTCGAAGCGATTGTCGAAGGGGGTGGGCATGATGAAACATGATGTGAACGAGTGGGCGGTCATCAAACGATTGCTCGGCTATGCCAAACACTATCGACAACCGCTCAGTTTGGCATTTATTTTTCTACTGCTTGCCACGGGGGCGAAACTTGCCGGACCGTTTCTGATCAAAGTGTTCATTGACGAGTTCGTCACGCCGGCGACGTATCCGACGAACTGGGTCGTCGCACTTTTCGTCGTCTATATGGTGCTTCACCTATCGGCGGTGCTGTTCGATTACTTACAATCGATCTCGTTCCAAAAGATTGCGCTGAACATCGTCCAAAACATCCGGATGGACATTTTCCGGCATGTGATGGGGATGCGTCTCGCTTATTTTGACCGGACACCGGCAGGCGTGCTCGTCTCACGTATCACAAACGATACGGAAGCGGTCAAAGAACTGTATGTCGGGGTCATGAGTACTTTCGTGCAGTCAGCGGTCCAGTTGGTCGGAACGTATATCTTCCTGTTCATCCTGGAACCGACACTCGCGACGATGGGGCTCGTCCTTGTGCCGTTATTTTGGCTCATTATTTGGACGTATCGTCGTTTCTCGACAAAATACTTTGCACAAGTACGTGATTTGTTATCACAACTGAATGCGCAATTGAACGAATCCATCAACGGGATGGGGATCATCCAACAGTTCCGTCAAGAAGAGCGATTGATTCGGCAGTTTGAAGAGACGAATGAAGCGCATCAGGAAGCCCGTTTCCGTAACTTGAAGCTCGATAGCATGCTGCTTCGTCCGATCATCGAGCTATTGCTCGCTTTCTCCATCATCGGCTTACTCGGCTATTACGGCGTCCTGTCGATGAATGAGCAAGTACAAGTCGGGGTCGTCTACGCATTCATCAGTTATATCGAACGAATCTTCCGACCGGTCCTCGATATCATGCAACGGTTGAGTGAGTTTCAGCAGGCGGTCGTATCGGCCGACCGGGTATTTAAAATATTGGATACGGACGAGCCGGCGCCAGGGAAGAGCCTTCCCGGCGAAGCAGACATCACGTCCGGGGAAGTACGTTTTGAGGACGTGACGTTCAGCTATGACGGGGAAGTAGATGTATTGAAAAACATCTCCTTCGTCGCCAAACCGGGGGAGACGGTCGCGCTCGTCGGGCACACCGGGAGTGGGAAAAGTTCAATCATCAACTTACTGACCCGTTTTTATCCGTACCAGCAAGGCCAAATCACGATCGACGGCCAACCGCTTGAACAGTTCGAAGAAAAAGAATTACGAAGTAAGGTCGGTCTCGTCTTGCAGGACCCGTTCCTGTTCACCGGGTCGATCGAAGAGAACTTGAAGCTGTTCAATCCTGATGTCGACTCAGAACGTGTACGTGAGGCTGCTGAGTTCGTCCAGGCGCACACATTCATCGAAAAATTGGATGCCGGGTATGGACACGTAATCGGCGAGCGTGGGGCGACATTCTCGAGTGGCGAGCGGCAACTGCTTGCTTTTGCGAGAACCGTCGCCCGTGACCCGAAAGTTCTCATCTTAGATGAGGCGACAAGCTCGATTGATACCGAGACAGAAGAACAGGTGCAAGTCGCGCTCGAGCGGATGCGAAGAGGACGGACGACGATTGCCATCGCCCACCGACTGTCGACGATCCAGGATGCAGACATGATTCTCGTGTTACATCGTGGAGAGATTGTCGAACGCGGGAACCATCAGGAACTATTGAAGCAAGACGGTTTGTATAAAAAAATGTACGAATTGCAGTCAGGTCAACGTCTAATGTCATAAATTACTAAGGACACCCCCGTAGGTGTCCTTTTTTCCATGGAAAAAGCTCACCACATGAATGTGATGAGCCGAAAAAGTTAAGATTGAAGTTGGTCTTTTGTATGGTTTGACAGGACGTGCCGGTTGATCAAGGAATCCAGTTCCTGACTCACGTGTAAGACTTCAGGAGACGTCCACGTATACTGTGACGCAATCCGATAGAGTTCGGCACGTTTTTGCTCAATGGCTTGGTGTAAGGTGTCTGCTGCGGTGACGGCCACGATGTTTCCCCCATCTTCATAAGATAGAATTTTGTGAAGTAGAATATCCAAATCTTAGCACCTTGGTTTACAGATGACAAGTTTCATTTCCATTTCAAAAATTACAAACTGATGTTACAGGACGAGGAAAAGATGCGAGCATTTTAAATAGGTTTTCGCTATAATGGTCCTGAAAGGTGGAAATCGTCATGGAACTCACATTGTGGCTCGCATTTGGGGCGGGCGTCTTGTCATTTTTATCACCGTGTACGCTTCCGTTATATCCAGTTTTTCTTTCTTATATCACCGGGGTCTCGGTATCGGAATTGAAAAACGAAGGATTGAAACAGCGGACGGCATGGTTCCACACATTCTCATTCTTATTTGGCTTCTCGATCGTATTCGTCGTCCTCGGCCTGTCGACTTCTCTGATTGCAGACGTCTTCATCCAATATAAAGATAGTTTACGGATGTTTGGCGCAATCTTGATTTTTGTTTTCGGAATTTTCTTGGCGGGCATTTGGAAACCGGAATTCATGATGCGGGAGAAAAAGTTAAATCTCGGAGAACGGAAGAGCGGGTATTTCGGGACGATGCTCATCGGAGTCGGATTTGCTGCGGGGTGGACACCTTGCACCGGACCGATTTTAGCAGGCGTCATCGCTTTGGCCGCCTCGAACCCGAGCCAAGGGTTGGGGTATATGCTGGCTTACATCATCGGCTTCTCGGTTCCCTTCCTCGTCATGGTGGGATTCGTCGGGAAGATCAAATATTTGGCCCGCAACAGTGCGACCGTCGCGAAAGTTGGAGGTTATTTGATGATGGCCTTCGGCGTATTATTATATTTTGACGGAATGAACCGGTTTGCCGCTTGGATGAGCGAGCTAGTCGGATTCACCGGATTTTAAGGGGTTGACCGAGATGGCAATGTTATGGGGGTCGACTCTCGTCGCATTACTCATGGGTGTCGTCGCGAGCTTTGTCCGTGTCAAAGCGTCTGCAAAGCCGACGAACGCCAAGAAAATTTTAATACCACCGCTCGCGATGTCGACCGGGATGATTCAATTTTTAATTCCCGCATTCCGCTTGTCGTGGTTCGAGGTCGGGGAAGCACTAGCCGTCGGTCTCATCTTCAGTCTGTTTTTGATCAAGACATCCAATTTTGAGAAACGCGACGGAGAGGTGTACTTGTCCCGCTCGAAGGCGTTCTTCATCGTCTTGTTCATGCTTCTCGCGATTCGTACCGCGATGAAAATATGGATCGGGCACGAAGTGGATTTGTTCTCAACGGGCGGATTGTTCTATTTGATCGCATGGGGCATGATCGTCCCATGGCGGATCGCGATGTATCAGAAATACAAACGAATCGCTGTAACCTAAAAAAACGGAGCGCCGACTGGTGCTCCGTTTTTGGTATTTAGTTTTCAGTTGTGACGGCGACTTCAGGATCGGCATCGATGCCGGTGTTCGCTTTCACGAGAATTCGTTCATAGTTTCCGGCGACCTCATCCGATTTGGTCAGGTACGTACCGATGATCGCAGCGATGAATCCGAGCGGAATCGAGACGATGCCGGGGTTGGCGAGCGGGAAGAGCGCTTCACCGACAAAAATCGCAGACCCGTCAGGCGACCACAGGTTCGGGCTGAGGGCGACAAGAATCAATGATGAGAATAGTCCAACGACCATTCCGAAAATGGCACCACCCGTGTTGAAACGTCTCCAGAAAATCGTGAACAGGATGACAGGGAGGTTGGCACTTGCTGCCACGGCGAAGGCGAGGGAGACGAGGAAAGCCACGTTCATCGACTGAGCAAACAAGGCAAGTCCCATCGAGGCGAGTGCCACGACGATCGAGGCGATACGGGCCGCGAGCACCTGTTCTTTTTCAGTCGCATCTCCTTTTCGGATGATGTGTCCGTAAAAATCGTGAGCGAAGGCGGATGCCGCCGATAAGACGAGTCCTGCGACAACGGCAAGAATGGTTGCAAACGCGATGGCGGCCACGAATGCGAACAATAAATCCCCGCCGAGCGCCTGGGCAAGGAGTGGTGCCGCCATATTCCCGGCCGGGTTCGCAGCCAGAATGGCATCTCTGCCGACGAAGGCGGCGGCGCCGAAACCAAGGAAGACGGTCAAAATGTAAAACGCACCGATGATCCAAGTAGCGTAGACGACCGACTGCCGTGCGGTCGGCGCATCTTTTACGGTAAAGAAACGAATCAAAATATGTGGGAGCCCGGCCGTCCCGAGTACGAGCGCTATATTCAGTGAAATCGTATCGAGCGGGAGCTTGAATTTGTTCCCCGGGTTCAAGAAGTCGCTTCCGAGCGGCGTCGCCTTACTCACTTCAGAGAACATCGTCATGACCGAGAAATCAAAACGCGCGAACACGAGGAATGAGATGATGGCCGTTCCGATCATCAACAGCACGGCTTTGGTGATTTGCACCCAAGAAGTAGCCGTCATTCCACCGAATACGACATATACTGTCATGAGAATGCCGACGACAAACACGCTCGTCGTATAAGGGATGCCCAACAGCAACTCGATCAAGGCACCTGCCCCCACGAGCTGGGCGATCATGTAAAAAATCGAGATGACGATCGCGTTCATGGCGGCGACACCACGAACACGCGGTTTGTTGAAGCGGGCGGCGATCATGTCGGCCATCGTATATTTTCCTAGATTTCGAAGCGGTTCAGCGACGAGATACAGGACAACGAGGTAGGCGACAAGGAATCCGATTGAGTAGAAGAATCCATCGAAGCCAGCGAGGGCAATCATACCGGCAATCCCGAGGAATGAGGCGGCGGACATATAGTCACCTGCGATGGCGAGTCCGTTTTGAAAGCCGGTCAACCCACCGTCTGCCGTATAAAAATCGCTCGCGGTTTTTGTTTTTTTCGCTGCGAAATATGTAATGACGAGCGTCAAACTGACAATCAATGTGAATAGTGAAATTGCCGTCCAGTTCATGATCCTACCTCCTGTTTCAACTGTCTCACCAACTTGTCAAACTTTCGTGCGCGGCGACTATAGAGCACACAAAGCGTCCATGTCATCACGAACTGGGAGAAAGCGAACAGCCACGCCCATGTCAAATCCCCGATGGCCGGAGTATTCAAAATCGTGGAATAACTGGTCATGACCGGGAGTGTGAAGTAGAAGACGAGTGAAAAGATGATGGCAGGCAGAATGAAACGGTTTTTCTCGCGCATTAATTGGTGGAACGTTTCATGTTCTGTGACGGCTTGAGCGGAATGGCGGCTTTTGGACTGTGCAACTTGCGTGACGTCATGCATAAGACCCCTCCTAATATGTAAGATAAATCCATTATAGAAACGAAAGAATAAGAAGTTCCATTTCTTTTTTTATGTCGATTTTTGAATCATTATAGTAATATTGGTCCTACCAATTTATTGTAAGCGTTTACAATCGTGTCTAAAATGTGAACGGTATATATGGATAATAAAAGAATGAATAAAAGGTACTTTCGACCTATTAGGCGGAAGTCACAATTCGACAAAACAAAAAAGCTCCCGACTTCGGGAGCTCACTGCTGGAAGTAATGTTCGTACGGTGTCCAATCAATTTTTTCTTCTGCCAGCGCCTTTTTCAAAAACTTATGGTCCCGTTTCGGCGTCGCGGCGATGTATCCTTTGACGACGAGTTCGGTCGTCATCTCACGGGCGCGAGACTCGAGTGCGAACTGGCCGATTTTACCCGCGATCTTTCGGATGGCCACGTCGCGGAACAGTTCCGGTACCGGCGACACGAGTCGGTCGAGCAGCGTTCGTGTCTCAGGTGTCCATAAGTGACGTGTCTTTTCTATATAATCGTCCTCGATGTCGAGAAGGGACCGGCCGTCCTCTTTCGGCATGCGTTTTAAAAATTTTCGAAACATGAAGTACCCGCCGATCGTCATCAGACCGATCATTACGAATCCCCAGAATACAATGAAATACATCATCAAGTTTTCTGGCATCGTCTTTCCCCCGTTCTATTGATTCACATTCATTCATCGTTAAGTATACAAAAAAGTCCGGGTTTGCAAAAGTGGGGCGTTCCGTAAGGATAGACGAACGGATTGCATTTCGTTAGAATAGATAGCGTTGCTACGAGAAAAGCATGAACAGGACTCGAGAAAGGATAGGTCTACATTATATGAGCCAATTGAAACAAGAAGTCGAGAGACGCCGAATCTTCGGCATCATCTCTCACCCGGATGCGGGTAAAACGACACTGACAGAAAAGTTACTCTTACACGGTGGGGCGATTCGTGAGGCCGGTACGGTCAAGGCCCGTAAAAACTCAAAACATGCAAAATCAGACTGGATGGAAATCGAGAAACAACGTGGGATCTCGGTCACATCGTCTGTCATGCAATTCATCTATCAAGACAAGGTTGTATCAATCATGGATACACCTGGACACAACGACTTCGGTGAGGACACATACCGTGTTTTGACATCGGTCGACAGCGCGGTCATGGTCATCGATGCCGCGAAAGGGATCGAGGCGCAGACGAAAAAACTCTTCCAGGTTTGTCGTATGCGTGGAATCCCGATCTTTACGTTCATGAACAAACTCGACCGTCAGGCAAAAGATCCGCTTGAGTTGATGGAAGAGCTTGAAGAAGTGCTCGGCATGCCTTCGGTAGCGATCACGTGGCCGATTGGAAGCGGGATGCAGTTTGAGGGGGTATATGACCGTCTGAAAAACGAGGTCCACTTATTCCGTGGAGAGAAATCTACTTTGACGTTGAACGAAGACGGCGTCAACGACCCGATTTTAGCGGATCATTTATCTGAAGAGAACCTGAACAACCTCCGCGATGAGATCGACCTTCTCGACGGGGCTGGGAACGAGATTGATGTAGATGCGATTCAAAGCGGTAAACTGACACCGGTCTTCTTCGGGACGGCGCTCGTCGACTTCGGTGTCACGGCGTTCTTGAACCACTATCTCGAAATGTCTCCGGCACCGGAAGCCCGGAAATCAAACGTCGGTCCGATCAACCCGACATCAGAAGAATTCAGCGGGTTCGTCTTCAAGATTCAAGCGAACATGAACCCGGCCCACCGCGACCGCATCGCCTTCGTCCGGATTTGTTCAGGTGTATTCGAGCGCGGCATGGACGTGACGCTCACGCGTACCGGGAAGAAAATCAAATTGAGCCAATCGACACAGCTCATGGCCAATGACCGGGAAACAGTTGACCAGGCATTCGCAGGAGATGTGATCGGGATCTACGATTCGGGCACATACCAAATCGGGGATACGATCACGACATCGAAACAGAAAATTGCCTTTGAGGCATTGCCGACATTCCCGCCTGAACTCTTCATGCGCGTCTCGCCGGTGAACTCCCTCAAGTCGAAGCATTTCCACAAAGGGGTGGAACAGCTCGCACAAGAAGGGGCGATCCAGGTGTATCGCAATGAATATAACGAGATTTATCTCGGTGCCGTCGGACAACTTCAGTTCGAAGTGTTCGAATATCGTCTGAAGAACGAGTATGGTGTCGATATCCGAATGGAGCCGGTATCATACAGTGTGGCGCGCTGGGTGAAAGACAAAGAACTCAAAGCGCTCAAACCGTTCCAGGATTCGCGAAACATGCTCGTCACGGACCGTTGGGACCGTCCGGTGTTCCTATTCGCGAACGAGTTCACGTTCGAACGATTCGCAGAACGCCATGCGGATGAACTGACGCTCGTTGAAGCACTAGACGTCAACGTCGAAATCGGGACAGAAGATTAATGTGGAAGACACCTCAAATGGGGTGTCTTTTTTCGTTCAGGGGCATATGGATTAATCTATAAGTTTTACTTATGGACAATTTGTGACGGAATGTATTTTACGCCACGCTATAGTTGTATTATGATAAATATGTGAAAAGTAAGCGATTACGTTCAAAAGCGTAGTCGTCGCTTTCAAAAAGGGGGAAATTGCATGGATCAGACTAATGTTTTAGACGCTTTCTCGTCACGGACACAGTTCGAGGCGAACGGGCAATCGTACGATTTTTATCGGTTGAAAAAGTTGGAAGAAGAAGGGTTGACGGACATCAGCCGTCTTCCGTACTCGATTCGCGTTTTACTTGAATCGGTACTTCGTCAGCAGGACGGTCGTGCCATCACGAAAGAGCACGTCGAGAACTTGGCAAAATGGGGTACTGCCGACGTCTCGAAAGACATTGACGTACCATTCAAGCCGGCACGTGTCGTTCTTCAGGACTTCACGGGTGTTCCGACTGTCGTTGACCTTGCTTCACTTCGTAAGGCGATGTCAGACCTCGGTGGCGACCCGAACAAAATCAACCCAGAAATCCCGGTCGACCTCGTCGTTGACCACTCGGTTCAGGTCGACGCTTATGGATTCGCCGGCGCGTTGATGAAGAACATGGACATCGAGTTTGAACGTAACGAAGAGCGTTACAAGTTCTTGCGCTGGGCGCAGACGGCATTCGACAACTACCGTGCTGTACCACCGGCAACCGGCATTGTCCACCAGGTGAACTTGGAGTACTTGGCTTCGGTCGTTCTTGAGAAGGAAGATGGAACGGGCACTGTCGCGTATCCGGACTCACTCGTCGGGACAGACTCGCACACAACAATGATCAACGGACTCGGTGTCCTCGGTTGGGGCGTCGGCGGAATCGAAGCGGAAGCAAGCATGCTCGGTCAACCTTCGTACTTCCCGGTACCTGACGTTGTCGGTGTGAAAATCATCGGAGAAGTCAACCCGGGTGTGACAGCAACAGACGTCGCGCTCGTCGTCACAGAGATGCTCCGTCATGAAAAAGTTGTCGGGAAGTTCGTCGAATTCTTCGGACCATCCCTTCACACAATGCCGCTCTCTGACCGCGCGACAATCGCGAACATGGCTCCGGAGTACGGTGCGACTTGCGGATTCTTCCCGGTCGACACGGAGACGCTCAACTACATGCGTACAACAGGCCGCTCTGAAGAATTGATCGACCTCGTCGAAGCGTATGCGAAAGCGAACGACCTCTTCTACACGCCAGACCAGGCAGACCCGTCGTTCACGAAAGTGTTGACGCTCGACTTGTCGAAAGTAGAACCGTCACTCGCTGGACCGAAACGTCCACAAGACCGCATCAACCTCTCTGACGTTCAGACTTCATTCATTGACAGCTTGAGCGCACCAGCAGGCAACAGCGGTTTTGGCCTTGACCGTTCAGAGCTCGAGAAGACAGCAAAAGTGAACTACGAAGACGGTGCAGTCGACATGAGCACGGGCGACGTCGCCATCGCGGCAATCACAAGCTGTACGAACACATCAAACCCATACGTCATGGTCGGCGCCGGACTCGTCGCGAAAAAAGCGGTCGAGCGTGGCCTTGAAGTACCGAAATACGTGAAGACATCACTCGCACCAGGGTCGAAAGTCGTTACAGACTACCTCGACAAAGCCGGATTGACGTCTTATCTCGATCAGTTAGGATTCAACACGGTCGGATACGGTTGTACGACATGTATCGGTAACTCGGGTCCACTCGACCGTGAAGTAGAGGATGCCATCACAGAAAACGACTTGCTCGTCTCTTCAGTCCTTTCGGGTAACCGAAACTTTGAAGGACGCGTTCACCCGCTCGTCAAAGCGAACTTCCTGGCTTCACCGCCACTCGTCGTCGCGTACGCACTCGCAGGGTCTGTCAACTTCGACATCATGAACGATTCGTTCGGGAAAGATAAAGACGGCAATGACGTATACTTCAAGGACATCTGGCCATCAAACGATGAGATCAAGATGGTCGTTCAAGACGTCGTGTCTCCTGAAGCGTTCCGTAAAGAATACGAGACGGTCTTCACAGGAAACGAACGTTGGAACGCGCTTGACGTGCCGGAAGGCAACTTGTATGACTTCTCAGATGAGTCGACGTACATCCAAAACCCGCCGTTCTTCGAAGACCTCGAGCCGGAAGCAGGAGAAGTCCATGCCTTGAACGGACTCCGGGTAATCGGGAAGTTTGCTGACTCAGTGACAACCGACCACATCTCTCCGGCAGGATCGTTCTCGAAGACGACACCAGCTGGTCAATACCTCCTTTCAAAAGGAGTGGAACCGATCGACTTTAACTCATACGGTTCACGTCGTGGTAACCACGAAGTCATGATGCGCGGAACGTTCGCAAACATTCGGATCCGTAACCAGGTCGCTCCAGGAACGGAAGGCGGATTTACAACGTACTGGCCGACTGGCGAAATCATGCCGATGTATGACGCCGCAATGAAATACAAAGATCAGGGGACTGGTCTTGTCGTACTCGCTGGAAACGACTACGGAATGGGATCGTCTCGTGACTGGGCGGCGAAAGGGACGAACCTCCTTGGTATCCGTGCGGTCATCGCACAAAGCTTCGAGCGGATCCACCGTTCAAACCTTGTGATGATGGGTGTGCTCCCGCTCCAGTTCTTAGAGGGCGAGTCTGCTGAGACGCTCGGTTTGACTGGCGAGGAAGCAATCGATATCCAAGTCGATGAATCGGTACGTCCACGTGACATTTTGAACGTGAAGGCGACACATGAGAACGGAACGGTGACTGAATTTAAAGTCGTCGCTCGTTTCGACTCAGAAGTCGAGATCGATTACTACCGTCACGGCGGAATCCTGCAAATGGTTCTCCGCAACAAATTGAAGTAACAAAAAGTTCACGAACCTTCCTTTGCAAAAAAGGAAGGTTTTTTTCATGAATGTGCGAATTTATAGTGATAGCATGCGTAGAATCGGGAACAGAAAGACAGGGAGGGGAGCCTATGGAGCGTGAAGGTAAAAATGGTAAAAGTTGGTGGAAGCGTTTTTCGCAGCAAAAGGAAGAGGAAGTCGATCATGAGATCGATGTGACCCTTCCGCAAATTCGTCAAGCGATCCATGAGTATGAACAGACGTTACCGAAAGGAGTCAACCGTACCGTCCTGCTGGATGACACACAGGAAATTGATACGAAGCGATTGAAACAACACTTGGCAGGCGTACCGAAACAGCGGTTTTTTATGTCAAAAGAGACGTTTCACATCGTGCCTGAAGAGGAGCGGGACGTCATCTACGAGATGGATCAAGTTCAACGTGCACTCGACCTGTATATGGACCAGGAGCAAAAATTGCCTTTACGAAAATTTCAGGACACGCTGCAACTCGATTTGACACGATTACGTGAAGGTGGTTATTTACAGATATTGCCTAAAAGACCGTATTATGTTGTAGACGAAACGCTGATTGTCTCACTCGAACCGAAACAAAATGACTGATCCAGAATGAAAAATTCGAATTGGAAATCTTTTGGGGAATTCAAAGTGAAGGGTTGAGCCGTGTTTAAAAAATATGTTAGGGTGGAAAACGTATATGAAAATAGAAAATTGAATAAGGAGTGATTTTATGGAACGGAAAAGCCGAGTGACGACGGTTTTCACAGTCTCGACAATCGTAACGGTTCTGTTTACGATTTGGGGAATCTTCCCGGAGAGCGTCATTGGCGATGCCAATCTTTTGAACGTGACGAGTAAGCTACAGGGGTGGCTCTCGAACGGGATGGGTTGGTTTTATCTGTTAAGTGCGACAGGATTTTTACTCGTGGCTATCTTCTTAATTTTTTCACGCTATGGTTCAATTCGTCTCGGTAAAGATTCTGATCGACCTGAGTTTGGCTATTTGACATGGTTTGCCATGTTGTTTAGTGCTGGAATGGGGATCGGGCTCATCTTCTGGGGAGCTGCAGAACCACTTCTACACTTCCACTCCCCGCCATTCTCTGCACCGACACCTGAAGGAGACGCCCGTACAGCGATGCGGTATGCGTTCTTCCATTGGGGCTTCCACCCATGGGCAATCTATGCGATGATTGCGCTCGCCATCGCTTACTCGACGTTCAGAAAAGGACGTCCGGCGACAATCGGTGAGACGATCGGTTCGCTCGTCCATAATCGTTATGAAAAACCGGTAAAACAAACGGTCGATATTCTTGCGGTCATTGCGACTGCGTTCGGGGTAGCGACATCACTTGGGTTTGGTGCCCAACAAATTGCCGGGGGGCTTCATTACTTGATCCCTGGTGTACCCAATGCGTTCATGACGCAATTAATCATCATCGTCGTGGTGACGGTGCTGTACATGATCAGTGCCTCGACCGGTCTCGACAAAGGGATCCGGATTTTAAGTAACACGAACATCTTCCTGGCCATCGTTCTGCTCGTCGCGACGATGATTGCCGGACCGAGTGCGTTCATCTTCGACTTGTTGACACAGACGATCGGAACATACTTGCAACAGCTACCGGCGATGAGTTTCCGGACGGCGGCATTCCAGCCGGCTGAACGGGAATGGATCAATGGATGGACGATCTTCTATTGGGCATGGTGGATTTCTTGGTCACCATTCGTCGGGACGTTCATCGCCCGCGTCTCGAAAGGTCGTACGATTCGTGAGTTCATCATCGGAATCCTGCTCGTACCGACTTCGTTCGGTGTGCTCTGGTTCTCCGTATTCGGCGGATCGGCCATCTGGGCAGACCTATTCGGTGGTGCCAACTTGATCGACGAAGTGACGAACATTGGGGCAGAGGTCGGATTGTTTGCACTCTTTGATACGTTCGGTGGATTTGGTACGGTCCTCAGTATCGTCGCCATCTTCCTCATCTCGACATTCTTCATCACATCGGCCGATTCGGCGACATACGTTCTCGGGATGTTGACGTCGAACGGGAAACTCGTCCCGCCGATGCGAATCAAGATGACATGGGGGATTATTCAATCTTCCATCGCGGCAGTCCTCTTATATGCAGGGGGTCTGGGTGCGCTTCAGGCGGTCGCGATTCTGGTCGCCTTCCCGTTCATCTTCGTTCTGGTCTTTATGATCGTCGCCTTGTTCAGAGATTTAGCTGACGAGCCGGACGAACGCGATAAATGGTTGGAACTTCAAAAACGAGAAGATGACGATCAACTAGGATAAAGGAATGGGTCTCGGTTACGGGACCCTTTTTTAGTTGAAAATATTTTGCTTGTTCTCCACGCTAGTGTAGGATAGTAAGTGTAGAAACGAGGAGGACAGGCGATGAAACAACAGATAAAGAAGCGATTGAGTTGGATAATTTTGGCCGGCATCCTCATTGTCGGTGCTTTACTTGCCTACAACTTTTATGTACTCATGAGTCTAGACAAGTCGAGTGACGAGAAACAGGCAGAACCGTTCTATTCGAACGTCGTCATCGGGTATAAAGAGAAGAAACTGCCCAAAGACGGTGAAACACTGGAAGAACGGGAATATCTCGTGACATATGATGAAGAGGGTCACTTTGTTTCAGAAGTCGTGGCTGGTCCGAACGTCGGCGCAAAAGCCGAATGGAACGGGGACACCTATCAGGAATACAATCCCGATGGGGAACAAGTGCTCACGCAAGAGACGAACTCCGGTGCGGTTGCGCCACACCCGTTCCTATCACGTGCGACGAACGAACAAATCCGGAAATGGCTGGATGATGGGACACTCGGTTCAAGTGAAGGGGATGTGGTGATTGTCGGTCGTACGGCACAAGCTTACGTCAAATCAGAGCTATCTGAAACGGTGCCTGAAGACTGGGTCAAAAACTATCCAAACATCTTCAGTGATGGTGAAAACAAAGAGACGGTCACATATTACGTGGATGCAAAAGAACATTTCTTGCTTGCGGCAGAGTCGCGTAACAACGGAAAGTTGTTCCACTCGATTCGCATGACTTCTTTTGAATCAAGATAACCCGATGAGGAGCAGACCGTGCGTCGGCTCCTTTGTCGTCTGAAAGGAAGAATGGGATGAAACAAATTCAAATCGAACAAGTTCAAGCCGATTTGACCGACTGGGAAGCAGGCGGAAAAGTAGATGAGGCGGCACTGCTATCCTATGCACACTGGTCGCGCGCGACAGGTCATCAAGAAGAATTGATCCGCTCGCTCACCCTTCTCGCTACGAGACGGTTCAAACAAAAAGAGACGATGGACCCGCTGTTGAACCGATGGGTGAAAGAATTGGAGGCGATGAACGCCTTGCCGGCAGAGCTCCGCTTATTCCAATTGAATGAACAATTGCGCCGCTCGAAGCAGGCGCTTCAAATCGATTGGCCATCATTACGTGAGACGGACTATGCCTCGATGAAAGTGCAAATTTTAACGGAGTACGAATCCAAGACATCGGCGTTGCTCGAACAATTGGACCAGCTTCACGATGAGGTGGAGGCTGCGAAGTCCGACCTTCGCGATTCGGAATGGAGAGAACAACTCGAGAAGCTGTTTATCTCGATCATCCAAGCGATGCAGGAAGTGGCAACGCTCGAAGATGATACAGCGTCTTTACTCGCATCGATGCAAGGAAACTACTTCAGCCGCGAGGCGTTCAAGCGTTTTGGAGATCGGGTTCACTCCGTTAAACACATCTTGGAGGAGATTTGCGAACTGCTTCCCGAGCGGGCGGAAGAAACACGCTCGAGTGCGATCGAGTCGCTAGAGGCGATGATTGGACTCGAAGACATAAAAGAACGTGTCAAAGCCTGGTACCGTTTCCTGTTGTTCCAGCAGGAACGTGAAAAAGCCGGATTCTCTTCAAAGCACCAGCCGTCCCTCCACCTTGTCTTTACAGGGAATCCCGGTACAGGGAAGACGACACTCGCACGCTTGATGGCTCAAATCTACTTTGAGCTCGGACTGCTCGGGCGACCGGATATCGTGGAGGCGGACCGATCGAGCCTGGTCGGGGCCTACGTCGGTCAAACCGAGGAGCAAGTGATGAACAAGGTGAAAGAAGCGGAAGGCGGCGTGTTGTTTATCGATGAGGCGTATGCACTCAAGCGTCAGGATGCGAACGGCAGTGATTATGGTCAAGCCGCGATCGACACCCTTGTCGCGGCGATGACGAGCGGGGAGTATGCCGGGAAGTTCGTCGTGATTCTGGCGGGCTATCCGGAAGAGATGCGTCACTTCTTATTGGCGAATCCAGGGCTCCGCTCCCGCTTCCCCGAATCCAATCATTACGAGCTTCTCAATTACAGTGACGATGAACTCGTCGCCATCGGGGAAAAAGTCGCCTCGGAAAACAATTATGTGTTGACCGAAGAAGCCAAACGCGCCCTTCTCGCCCGAATCGACAGGGAACGAGTCGATTCGACTTTCGGAAACGCACGTACGGTACACAACATCTTACTCGATGCGATGTTCAAGAAAGGCTCCCGACTTGGACCGGATGCCCCGCTCGACGAGATGGCGCTATTGACTGAAACCGACTTTGAACAATCCAACGGGGAGGATGCCCGGACGTCGGTAGACGACCTCGTCGGAATGGAGAAGGCGAAAGCCGAACTGGAAGAAATCGAGGCGTTGATCGAGGTGCAGAAGAAGCGGCAAACGCTTGGGTTGAAGACGGCTCCCGTTCAACTTCATATGACACTCACCGGGAACAGCGGTACAGGTAAGACGACGTTCGCTTATTTATATGCCCAGATGCTGAAGCGGACCGGTTATTTGAAGCGAGGTCACGTCAAAGTCGTCAGCCGTGCCGATTTGGTGAGCGGGTACGTCGGACAGACCGCACAAAAGACAAAAGCGGCCATCCGTGACGCGCTCGGTGGTGTCTTATTGATTGATGAGGCATACAGCTTGAACGGTGGAGCGAACGATTATGGACGCGAGGCGATCGATACACTCGTTGATGAGATGCCGAAGCATGGAGAAAATCTCGTCGTCGTGTTGGCAGGCTATGAAGGACCGATGCGGCGCTTGATCGAATCGAACCCCGGACTGAGCAGCCGGATGAAGCGGACGATTCACTTTGAGGATTATTCGCCTCAGCAACTTGTTGAGATCGGAGTGAACTATGCCCGTCAATTCGGTTATGAGTTAGAGGAGGATGCGGTGTCCGCGTATGAGGAACGGCTACGGGGCATCGTCAATGCGAACGCTCGAACCGCTTTGTCCGTGATCGACGAGGCGATCGCCCGTCAGTCGTATCGACTTGTCAAACAGGACATCGACGATTCGCTCATCAATCAAATATTAGTAGTAGATATTAAGACTAAACTATAATACACTAAGAGTATGAAAGAAGGATGATCTGATGCATACGGTTCAAATACCGGTTCGGTACCAAGAAACGGACATGATGGGCATCGTCTATCATGCGAATTATTTAGTTTATCTCGAAATCGCGAGAACTGAGTTGTTGCGCCAGCTCGGCGTCGAATATAAGGATATGGAGGAGGCGGGCTTCGTCTCACCGGTGACGAACGTGTCGATGGACTATAAGAGGAGTGTCACGTACGGGGATACCGTCCATGTGCGTGTCTGGGTCGATCAATATTCGAAGATCCGGACGATTTATGGATACGAATTGACCGACCAGAACGGAAATCTCGTCGGCACCGCCAAAACGACACATGTCGTCGTCAAACGGGGAGATTTCAAGCCGATTCGACTGGACCGTGAGTTCCCAAAGTGGCATGAGATGTATTTAAACGTCTTGAACCCGGTCTAAGAATGTCCTGTCTTTGTACCGTCAGTATGGTATCATATCTTGACGGTACTTTTTGTTATTTAGAAAGGGGAAGATCGCATGCGTCATCCATCTGTCTGGATGGTAAGCAGCGTCTTGACGTTCATGTTAGTCGGTTGCACCACAAACGAGCAAGCTGAACCGAAAGAACCAACGACTCAAACACCATCAAATGAAGATCAACCTGTTGTCCAACCGAATGATTCTGAATCGAACCCGAACATGGAAGAGCCGGATGCCTCGCAAGAGGAACCGGTGACGGAAGAACCCGCAACGACAGACGAACCTGTTGACGAGCAACCACCGACGACTCTTGAACCGGCACCTGAACCCGAACCGGCCCCTTCCGAGGAACCGACGGACAAAGCGGCACCAGAAGCCGAAGGGAAAATCGCGAATCTCGACCTCGGCACGCTCGTCCTCGTCAATAAGCAGATTGCCTTACCCGAAAATTATAAGCCGAGCGACCTCGTTCCTGCTCAAATCGACTTTGTCTCCACAGCCAGCGGCGAACGAAAAATGATGCGGGCCGAGGCGGCACGTGCCATCGAAGCACTGATGCTCGGGGCAAAAGCGGACGGCATGGATTTGAAAGGGACGAGCGCGTTCCGTTCTTACGCTTATCAGGTCCAATTGTTCAATGCCTACGTCGCACGCGACGGGAAAGAACAGGCGATGAAATATTCGGCTCAACCGGGTCACTCGGAGCACCAGTCGGGTCTCGCGATCGACGTATCCAGCGCCTCGGTCAACTATCAGCTGACACAAAGCCTCGGTCAGACGACAGAAGGGAAATGGTTGGCGGATCATGCGCATGAGTATGGATTCATCATCCGATATCCTCGTCAGTTCGAAGCGGAGACGGGGTATATGTATGAACCATGGCATTTACGCTATATCGGAATCGAGCACGCGGCCAAGGTTCGTGCTGCGAACGAACCGCTCGACCGTTATCTCGAGGAATACATGAAGTAAGGGGAATTTGCGATGCCTTATGTAAATGAACTAATTATTGTAATTCTGAGCTATTTGCTCGGTTCCATTCCGTTTGCCCTGATTATCGGAAAAGTCGGGTATCGGGTGGATGTGCGTGAGCATGGGAGTGGGAACTTAGGCACGACGAACACCTTCCGTGTACTCGGGAAGAAGGCGGGGATCCTCGTCCTTCTGGGTGATATGGGCAAAGGTCTCGTCGCCGCGCTCCTTCCGCTCCTGTTCGGAAGTGAGATGAGCTTACTGTTAGCCGGTATCCCGGCGGTAGTCGGTCATTCCTACCCGATTTTCGCTAAATTTAAAGGTGGGAAATCGGTGGCGACGAGCGGCGGTGTCCTGCTGGCTTCATTCCCGTGGTTCTTCGTCGTGGTCGTCGGGACCTTTATCGTCACGCTCCTCATCTCGAGAATGGTCTCCCTCTCGTCGATGGCAGCGGCGGCTGTCGGTCTCGTGACGGCGACGACATACAGTTTGTTGACAGAAGATTGGTTGCCTTTGATTGTGATCGTGCCACTCGCCTTGTTTATCATCATCAAACATCGAACGAACTGGGAGCGGATCCGCGCAGGCAAGGAACCGAAAGTTCCACTTTTTCAGAAAAAATCTCAGTGATTTGAATGAATAAACGTGAAGGTGCGTCTGGAATAGACGTGCCTTTTTGTGTATTGTCGTTGATTTACACAAAAAACAACAAAAAACATGTTGGATTTGCTCGTTCTTTACTTTCACTTTACGTTAAATTTACATGCGTTCGTTACACTGGTAAAGGATATGAATTATTGTGGAGGAGGCAGGGATGTGTCTTTAATCGGCGAAGAAAGAAAACAAAAGATTGTCGAATGGATCGAACGCGACGGAAAAGTGAAAACGAGTGAATTGATTGAACGCTTGAACGTTTCGGGAGAGTCGATTAGACGATACTTGGAAGAATTAGAAAAAGAGCATCGAATCAAACGGGTTTACGGGGGAGCTGTGTTGCATCAGAGCATGTCGTTCCAGCCCGTATCGACTTCAAACATGGATGGCATTCGTCGGATCGCCTATACTGCTTTCCAGCTCATCCCGAATGATGCGCTTCTTTACATCGGATATGGTGTCGCACCAGAGCAAGTGGCCGTACGGTTGAGAGGGAAGAATCTGACCGTCGTCACGCCCTCTTTAGCGGTCGCGAAAGCGTTATTCGAACAGCGTGCCAAAGGTGTGTTCGGGGGAGACATTCAACTGCTCGGCGGCACGATTGACGCGAAGCATCTCGTGACGACCGGTGAACAGGTCCTCGCACAATTGAAATCATACATGTTTGACGTAGCGATTCTATCTGTCGAAGGCGTGGATGCTGAGATCGGTCTCACATGTGACGCGTTCGGTTTAGCGAACATTACGCAAGCGGTCATGTCGCAGACACGGGAGACGTATTTATTGACCGATCATACGCAGTTCAACCAACAGAAGCGTTACCGTATTTCTGATTTCTCACCGATTACAGCAATCATTTCAGATTTTCCTGAGCCGCAGGAATGGAAAATCGCCTTGGCGAGCCATGGTGTCGATTGGCGGTTTGCACCTTAACGGAGGAGGAGTTTGATGAAACGAGAGATTATTGTGACCACCTTGTCAGAAGCCATCGCGGCGGAACGGTTCGGTGCCGACCGTCTCGAACTTCTGTTTGATTTGGAGAAAGGTGGCGTTACGCCAAGCTTTGGAACGATTCGAAACGTCGTCGAACATGTGTCGATCCCGGTTCATGTCATGATTCGTCCCCATACGGCTTCGTTTCATTATGATGACGATGATGTGGAGACGATTTTGGCGGATATCGGACTTTGCCGGGAACTTGGGGTGGACGGCATCGTGTTCGGGGCGTTGACGCGTGAAGGGACGATCGACGAGCGGGTCCTCGGAGAGGTCATCAAGCATAAAGGGGAGATGGCGCTGACGTTCCATCGCGCAATCGATGCCTCCCGTGATCTTTTCGAATCCCTCACTGTCTTAAACGAGTATCCTGAAGTGGATGACGTCTTGACGTCAGGCGGGGCACCGACCGCACTCGAGGGAGTCGAGCAGTTGGTGCAGATGAGTGAGCAGGCGGAGATGAACATTTTGCCTGCAGCGGGAATCGATTCAGAGACCTTGCCTTTCTTGAAAGAACAGCTCGATTTGAATTGGGTCCACATCGGGTCCGGAGTACGGACGAACGGCAAGCTGGACGAAGAGAAATTTATAGGACTCGAATTGTAAATCCAGGTCCAAAACAGTCGAAAGACTGTTTTTTTGCTATAATGAAGAAAAAACAAGTGTAGGTGAAGTCATGCAATCCACAGTTTATAAACAATATGCGCTCCGCATGCTCTCTGGGAAGTGGGGAATCTCGATCCTGGTCGTCCTTGCCGTCATGGTCGTTCAGGCGATGATCACGACACGACTCGACTTTACTTCAAGTGACCCTGGCGTTCTATTCTCATCGATCGGGTTATTGTATGCCGCGACCGTCCTGCTCGCTCCAATCGAACTCGGAAAGAACTGGGTATTCCTCCAAGTGGCCAAAGATGAGAAACCGTCGTTCGGGCTTTTGTTTGAAGCGTTCGGCTCGTTAAAGGAATATATGCGTTCTGTGACGTATTATGCCCTGTTTTATCTCGGGTTAAATGTGTTGATGTTACTCCTGATCGTACCTGGCGTCTGGTTTTACTTGACGTATCGGATGGCTCCGTTCATCATGCGCGACCATCCGGAAATGACTGCCATCGATGCGATGCGTGAAAGCAGGTACTTGATGAAAGGAAAGAAAGGGACGATGCTGAAACTATTTGCAAGTTTCATCGGGTGGTACGCCCTCGTCCTGTTGACGAGCGGACTCGCTTATATTTTCGTGACGCCGTATCTACAGACCGCCCTTTCCGGTTTGTATTTGGAACTGAAGGCATCATATAACGCAAAACAACCGGTCGGATAATCCGACCGGTTGTTTACGTTGCGTGCGTATCTGATTTTTTAGGAGCAGGTGCGTCTTCGAACTCTTGTAACTCTTCCTCCGACGCGTGCTCATGCCATTTTTTCGCCTGTTCTGTCGCAATCGGGATGGCCTGTTGTTCCGAATAACCTTGAGCGAGCAGGGCATTGGCGATATCGATGGCTTTCTTTTTTACGAGTGGATCGAAGTTTTTCAGTGATTCAGGATAATCTTTCATATTCCATGGCACGAAAACCGCCTCCTTCTCTCCTACTAATTCCACAATGCGTTCGTTTCAAACGTCCTGGTGCAGATAGTATTCAACGAGGGCTTGCGTTCCATTCTCGTCATAGCCGTTCTCCGCCAAAATCGTATAGAGCCGGTGGGCGAGCTCGAGGCCTGGGAGTTTCACGTTCATTTCATTCGCGCTCTCGATGGCGAGCGCCATATCTTTGATGAAATGTTTGATGAAGAAGCCCGGTGAGTAGTCCTCGATGATCATACGTGGGACGAGGTTCTCTAAAGTCCAGCTCCCCGCGGCGCCGCCGCGGATTGTGCGGGCGAGCGCCTCAGGGTCGAGACCGGCCTTTTTACTGAAAGCGAACATCTCGGCATTTCCCATCATGATGCCGGCGATTGCAATCTGGTTCGCCAGTTTGGCATATTGACCGCTTCCGGCTGCACCCATCCGTTCGATCGCTTGTCCCATCGCCTCGAACAACGGTCTTGCTTTGGCGAAAGCGAATTCACTGCCCCCGACCAGGATGGATAAGGTACCATTACGTGCCCCGACGTCACCACCTGTCACCGGTGCGTCGAGGGGAAGTAAGCTACGTTCGGTCGCGGCCTCCGCGATCCGTTCGGCGAGCTTCGGTGAAGAAGTCGTCATATCGATGAGGAGGGTACCCGTTTCCGCCGACTCGAGAATGTTCCCTTCTCCGAAGTAGATCGACTCGACGTCAGACGGATAGCCGACAATCGTGATGATGGCGTCTGCACCGGTACAGGCCGCCTGTACCGAGTCACACCAAATGACGCCTTCTTCAAGCAAATCAGCCGCTTTTTGTTTTGTCCGTGTGTAAGCTTGGACGGTGTATCCTGCTTTTTGTAAGTTTCTGACCATGGATTGACCCATGACACCAAGGCCGATAAAGCCGATTGTTTTCATGTGGATTGTCCCCCTAATAGTTGTTGTGTGACGAGGCGTTCATATAATGCGTTGTCTTTCAATAGTTGTTCATGCTTGCCGACACCGCTGATCTGACCATTCTCGAGTACGACGATCTGGTCAGCATGTTGAACCGTGGAGAGTCGATGAGCGATGACGAGTGTCGTCCGCCCTTGCATTAAACGGTCCAATGCTTCCTGGACGACACGTTCCGACTCTGAGTCGAGACTTGAGGTGGCTTCGTCGAGCAGTAAGATTTGAGGGTCACGTAACAGTGCTCTGGCAATCGCCAGCCGTTGGCGTTGACCGCCGGATAAGCGAATCCCGCGTTCCCCGATCTCTGTTTCGAGTTGTTCCGGCATCGTTTCGATAAACGTCCAGGCATTCGCCATCTCACACGCCTGCTGGATTTCGGCGTCGGTCACGTCTCGCTTCAGGCCATACAAGATGTTTGTTCGGACGGAACCGGAGAGGACGGGCGAGTCCTGGGCCACATACCCGATCACTTGACGCCATGCATCGCGTCCGTAAGTTGAAATGTCGCGCGCTCCGTAACGAATCGCACCGGAAGTAGGCAAATAAAATTGTTCGACGAGGGAGAACAGTGTCGTTTTCCCGGCACCGCTTCGTCCGACGATGGCTGTCGTCGCATTCGTCGGAACCGTCAACGTCAATCGATGGATGATGGAAGTTTCGCCATACTGGAATGAGACGTCGTCGAAGGTCAGCATCGATGGTGTAATCTGCGTTGGAGTCGTCTCATACGATTCCGGCTCGACCTCGAGCAGTTCGGAGATGCGTTCGGTCGCCCCCCGTGCTTTTTGAACTTTCGTCAAAAACTCACTCATCGTGACGAGCGGGGTGATGATTTGGAACAAGTAAAGCATGAATGCCAGTAATGCCCCTGTCGTGAGCGCCCCTGTCGAGACACGGTACGCACCGAACCCGAGGATTGCAATCAGCATTCCGGTCAACGTGACGTTCAAGAGCGGGATGAGAATCGCCTGGATGCGTCCTTCACGAACTCCGTAGTCAAAGAGTCGCTCAATCCGTCTCGTTCCGGCCTTTACTTCTTCCGATTCAGCAGCCTGTGATTTGACGAGTCGAATCTCTCCCAGCAACTCGGCAAAAAATCCGGACAAATCGCCCAGTTCACGCTGAGTCTTTTTTGCGATGATTCGAAGTTTTCGTCCTAACGGGATGACGATGAGAAGCGTTGTCGGAACAGAGATGAGGATAACGAGCGTCATCTGCCAGTCCAGTGTGAACAGGATGATGACCGCCCCGACGACGGAGACGAGAGAGGTCAAAAGCCGGACGCTCTGTTCGGAAAGCAATTGCTGGAGTGTCGTCGTATCATTGTTCAGTCGGGAGACGAGCTCACCAGACTTGACCCCATCATAAAACGGGATCGGGAGCATGACGAGATGTCCCCACAGCGTCATCCGCAAGTTGGCGACGACCCGCTGTCCGACGATTTGTAACCAGTAGATTGAAATCGCGCTCGAGGCGACCTGAACGAGAAACGCCACGATGAATAGCGTCACGAGCCCCGGATTCAACAAGTCGATACTCCAACGGTCGACCAGACGCTGCAGGATGAGCGGGATGGCGAGCGATGCAATCGCTTGAATGAGCGAGATGATGATCGCGCCGATGAAAAGACCTTTCGGCGGATTGGCGAGTTTGAACAGCCGGATGAAGGTTTGCCATGTGGAATTTTCCAACGAGCACCTCTCCTTTCTCTATTACTTTCGCTGTTTCGAATTGTAGTGTCAAGACGTCGAACAGGACCGGTCATTAATGATAAACTAGAACGGAGAGGTGAAGTGAAATGAAATGGATTCATACGGCGGACTGGCATCTGGGAAAGATTGTCCATGGCCGTCACATGACTGAAGATCAACGAATCGTCTTGTTCGATTCTTTTTTACACATCGTCGATGACGAGAAGCCGGATGCGATCATCATCGCCGGTGACTTATACGACCGTGCGGTCCCTCCGGTGGAGGCGGTCGACCTGTTGGACGAGATGTGGCGTGAGCTGGTACTCGAGCGGGGAATCCCGGTCGTGGCCATCGCCGGAAACCACGATTCGGCGGAACGTCTCGAATACAGTTCAAAACTATTGAGACAGGTCGGCTTACATATCGTCGGCAAGTACGACCCGGAAGCGGGTCCGCTTGAGATTGCCGGCACCCCGTTTTACCCGATGCCGTTCATGGAGCCGGCACGGGTCCGTCACCTTCTGGAAAATGATGCAATCCGGACGCATCACGATGCAGTCGAGGCGGTCATCGACCGATTCGGTGTCATTGAGAAAGGGGCGGTCGCAATCGGCCACAGCTTCGTCGCTGGAGGCCTCGAGACCGATTCGGAACGTCAACTGTCCGTCGGGACGGCAGGACAAGTCGCGAGAGGATTGTACGACCCGTTCAGTTACACGGCACTCGGTCACCTTCACAATCGGGATGCGATTCGGGACGGGCAGATCGCCTATAGTGGTTCTTTGATGAAATATTCCTTCTCCGAGGTCCATCATGAAAAATCGGTCGACGTCATCGAGTGGGACGGTGATTGGACCAGACGCCGTCGTGCGTTACAGGCCAAGCGGGACATGAGGCAGTTGACGGGTACGTTAGACGAATTGATCGCCCCGTCGTTTTATAAGCAGCAAGAAACTGAGGACTACTTGAAAATCGTCCTGACGGATGAAACGGCCTTGTTTGACCCGATGTCCAAACTTCGAACGGTGTATCCGAACATTTTACACCTGGAGCTGGATTTATTGCGTCGACAGGAACAAACATCGACGTTCAAACGGGAGACGCTCGAGCAGCAATCCGTGGAAGAAGTGTACTTGCAATTTTTTGAGGCCGTCCATGGACGGAGTCCGAATGAGGACGTGAAACGAATGATCGAAGAAGGTGAGACAACTTGAGACCCGTACAGTTAACGATGAGTGCGTTCGGTCCGTATGCCGAGACAGAGGTAATCGATTTCACAAAACTTGAAGGTCGATCGATGTTTGTCGTCAGTGGCCGGACGGGTGCCGGAAAGACGACCATCTTCGACGCGATGACGTTTGCTCTATACGGACGTGCCAGCGGGGCGCTACGAAACCCGAGCGACTTTAGAAGCCAATACGCTTCACCGGAACAGAAGACAGAGGTCGACTTTTCCTTCACGATTCGCGAGGAGCTGTACCGGGTCGTCCGACAGCCCCAGCAGCCTCACCCGAAAAATAAAACGCCGATCCCGCACGAAGCCGTGCTGTATGAATGGGATGCGGACTGGAAACCGGTCGCGACGAAAGTGAACGAGGTGCAAGAAAAAATCGAAGACATCCTGCAACTTTCCTATGAGCAGTTCAGTCAGATATTATTGCTCCCACAAAACCAGTTCCGTCAGCTCCTTGACTCTGACTCGATGAAAAAACAACAGATTCTGCAGTCGATTTTCAAAACAGAGGCATACCGGTCTTTCCAGGAGAACTGGGCAGACCGTCATAGTAAGTATCGACGACAAGTCGAATGGGCTGTCGAGCGGACGCGATTGAAACTGCTTGAACTTGAGGACGAAGCAATCGAAGCGGTTGCAGAACGACCGATCGAGGAAGTACTGTCATGGCTTGACGAGCGTGAACAAACCCTTGCTGAACGGGTGGGGACACTTGATCAAGAGAAACAGGGAGCGGCGAAACGTCTCGAAACCGTCCGGCAAACAGTAGAGGAGTCGAACCGTGTATTACGGCTCTTCGAAGAGCGAGACGCGAGCCGTGAGCGGCTGGCGGCATTCAAAGCCGGTGAATCCGTACGTTCCTCACGACGTGAATTATTGAAGCAACTTGAGGCGGCGAACCATGTCCGACCATCCTATGAACGAATGACCGATTCAGAACGACTCGTCGACCAGCTGACCAAGGCAAGCATCGAGTCGGCAAAACAGTTGTCGGGTTTAAAGGAACGACAGGCGAACCTCGTCTCGAATCAAGATACGATGCAACGCATGAAAAAAGAGCTGGACGTTCATCTCGAACGCCTGCGGGTGATCGAGGAGTTGCTGCCGCATCTTGATGAGCGTACGAAACTGATCCAGGAGCGGCAACGTTTAAGAGAACAGGCCGACCTACGCGCATCATTCGACCAGGAAACACGGCTTGGTGAGTTGCAACAACAGGAAACGAAGCTCCTGCAGGAACTCGAACAAGCGCCGGCAGAACGCGCAGTCGACAAAGAACGTGAATTAGACCGTCTCCGTTCCCTTTACAAGCTCGAGCAAAAGCAGATCGAGCTAACCGAACGACTCACGCGATGTGAGCAGAACGGGAAGCACGTACAAAAACGGCATCAGACGCAACTTGACGTCGTGGCGAAGTTTGAACGGGCAGAACGCCTGATTTGGGCGAAGCGGATCAGTGAGACGCTTGTCGAAGGAGAGCCTTGTCCGGTATGCGGGTCGCTTCATCATGAGGTCACGCCTCACCAGGAGGCTACAGAAGATCTCGTAGAGCAGGAGCAGGCAGTCGAACGGCTGAAAGAACTGGAAGGTCGGTTGTATGAAGCGCGGGCCGAGTATCGCTCAATCCTTCAGCAGTTGGAAGAGGCGAAGCAGGAGTTTAAGGTCCAAGCGAACGAAATCCATGTAGAAGGCTCAATAAAAGAGATGATCGAACAGCTTCAAGCACGTGTCACGACATTGCAACAAGCCGAGTCGGACCGTATGCAAAAAGAACGGACAGTGCGTCAAATGGCTGTAGAGATCAAGCGACTTGAACAATTGAAGCGAGAACAGTTTGAAGAGCGCCAAAACCTGCTCAAGCGTGTCGATTCGATTCAGGAGCGTCTGGCTGAGATCGGTCAGATGGAAGACGGCTCGCTACAAGACTTCAAAGACGAACAGAAGAAGCTGTCAGAACAGGTGCGTCAACTCGAACGGACAGTGACAGCGCACGAGAAAGAGCTTGAGGACGTAAACAAGGCGACCTGGAAAGAGGAGGAGCGCCACACGTTGTACGAGGAGCAGCTGCGGGAGGCGACTACTCAATTGAATAAAACCCGTGTTGCCTACTCCGAAAAGTTAGAAGAGCAGGAGTTGACGGACGAGATGTACCGGAAGCTTGCGGATCGGATCGATGAACTGTCGGCCATGAGAGAGCAGCTTCAACAGGAAGAAGAGGAAGGGCTTCGTTTGACGCATACCCTGCAATCGATCGAGGAAAAGCTCGGGGATATCGAAAAACCGGACCTCACAGTCGTGACGGAACAGTTAAGACAAGTGAATGAGCAGTATGAACACACGTCAAAAGAACTGGTCACGGCGACATCGACCTTATCCCGCCATCGACAGATCGTCAGCGAGTGGACAAAGCTTCGTGCGGAAACGGCAGAAGAAGAGAAAAAACTTGAAACAATCAAGCTGATTGCCGACACCGGAAAAGGGTTCAACCCACAGAAGATGACATTTGAGACGTACGTTCAGACGGCATTTTTCGACCAAATCCTCCATGCGGCCAACATCCATCTTGACCAGATGACGAGCGGTCAATTCCGATTGGAGCGAAAAATGGAGACGGCGAAAGGAAATGCGAAGTCTGGTCTCGAATTATTAGTCTTTGACGCCTATACGGGTCAGACCAGACGTGTACAAAACCTCTCGGGCGGGGAAGGCTTCAAGGCGTCCTTATCTCTCGCACTCGGACTGGCTGAGGTCGTCCAACAATTGAGTGGCGGGGTCAGCCTGGAGACGATGCTGATCGATGAAGGGTTCGGGACATTAGATGCCGAATCGCTTGACCAGGCCATTGAACTGTTAATGTCCCTACAGTCGAGCGGACGTCTCGTCGGGGTCATCAGTCACGTACAAGAATTGAAAGACCGTGTGGATGCGCGAATCGAAGTGAAGAAATCAAGAAGTGGGTCTACGATCCAACTTATCGTGGAGTGATGAAATTGAAACAGATGGTGACGAAGTCCGGTCTCGTAGAAAAACTGAAAGAGATTGGCATCAAACGGGGGGATGCTCTGTTCGTGCACGTGTCCCTGTCACAACTCGGCTATGTGTGCGGCGGACCTCAAGCGGTGATCGAGGCGTTACAAGAGGTGGTCGGAAGCGAAGGGGTACTCATGATGCCGGCACAGAGCACAGACAACTCGGATCCCGCAGAATGGATGAACCCTCCGGTGCCTGAAGAGTGGTGGGAGACAATTCGCCGGGAGATGCCGGCCTATGACCCGCTAAAAACACCGACACGGGGAATTGGGAAGACGGCCGAACTGTTCAGAACATTCCCTGGCGTTTTCCGCAGTGAGCATCCGATGTGGTCGGTTGCAGCGTGGGGGAACGGTGCCGAACAGCTCGTTTCCGGGCATTCGATCGACGTCGGATTCGGTCCGGGCTCTCCGATTGAGCGCATGATCGATTTAGACGCACGCGTGCTCCATCTCGGGTCACCACTCGACTCGACCACCCTGTGGCACTACGCCGAGTATGGAATCGACAGTCCGATCAGGTCGTTTGGTTGTGCGATGGAAGGACGAGGGGAACGGGTGTGGAAGACGTTTGAGCATATCGATGTCAACAGCGACCCGTTCGGCGCCATCGGGGAGAACATCGTAAAACAAAAAAACGTTCAAACGTTTCATGTCGGTGGAGGGACGTGTTATCTGATCCCTTCAAGCACATGGGAGCCGGTCCAACATGCGATCATCGCGTTGCGGAATTGGCTCAGATAATGCACTGAATACATGAAGAGGGGAAGTTTGAGATGAATCGATGGATCAAGTTTTTATGGATTGCTTTGATCGTGGTGCTCATTGGAGTTGGCGTGACAATCGGAGGCATCTCGGCACATGTCGGAGATCAGCTGACAACGCCTGAGCGTGAGACGTTGACGTATACACCGAAATCACTCGGCTTGAAATATGAGAATGTGACCATCCAGTCCGAGGAAGGGTATGACTTGTATGGATGGTGGATCCCGCACCCGACTCCGCGCGCGACAGTCGTTTTCGCTCACGGATATGGGAAAAACCGTGAACAAAATGACTTGCCGCTCAAAGAGTTGATCCCGGAGTTCCACGAACAAGGGTACAATTTTTTGACGTTTGATTTTCGCGCTTCTGGAATCTCGGAAGGGGAGCGGGTGACGGTCGGTGTCAAAGAACAGGAAGATTTGAAGGCGGCCATCGAATACGCGAAAGGCAGATCAGACGGGCCGATCGTTCTTTATGGAATCTCGATGGGGGCAGCGACTGCGTTGTCGACGGCGGATGATATCGAGGTCGCTGCCGTGATCGCGGATAGCCCGTTCAGTGATTTACGTGCCTACCTGGAGACTAACTTACCGGTATGGAGCGATTTACCGAACTTCCCGTTCACACCGGTCATCATGACAGTGACGCCTTGGTTCACGGGACTCGATGCGGACGTCGTCAAACCGATCGAGGACATTAAAAAAATCGATGCCCCGATCTTCCTGATTCATAGTAAGGATGACGATGCGATACCGGTCTCAGAAAGTGAACGGTTGGCGGAGGAAAAAGAAGGAATCGAGCTTTGGGTGACCGACAACGAAGGGCATATCGGTTCGTATCGTTCGTTCCAGGACGAGTATCGTCAACAGATTTTCGAATTTTTAGAGCAATCTTTATAAAAGGAGGGGCGAAATCATCGCCCCTTTTTGGTATGATTGCAGACGAAACGGAACGAAAGAAGGGCTGAATATGGATATTTTTCAAGTTTTACAATTTTTGATGCTCGGGACGCTCATCGGGATTTTGAGCGGGTTCTTCGGCATCGGTGGCGGAATTTTATTGACGCCACTCCTTCTCGTTTTCGGTTATGAGGCCAGCGCTGCCATTGCCTTAAGTTTGATGCTGACACTCGGCTCGACGACAGCCGGTACGATCTCGCACATCCGTTTACGCAACGTGAACGTGAAGCATGCCGCCTGGATCGGAGCGTTCGGGATCGCCGGGACATGGATTGCGACGCCGCTCGTCTTCTATTTAGAAGGGGTGGACGGGGCGACGCTCATCATTTCACTCGTCTACATCGCCTTGTTGACTTACTTCGCAGTGTCATTCTTCCGCTCGAAACAGCATGTTGAAGGGAGTGTAGGCACGGCAACGGTGCCACGACTCGGCTTGATCGGTTTATTCGCCGGGTTCATTTCTTCTTTGATGGGTGTCAGTGGTGGATTTGTCCTCACGCCGCTCCAAGTGAAGCTGTTGAACACGGAGATGAAGCGCGCAGTGGGCACAAGTATCTCGGCCGCCCTGCTCATCGTCATGTCGGGCGTGATCAGTTATGCGGTCGCAGGAGCGGAGACGAATTACTGGCATGGTGCCGCCTTGATCGCCGGCGCGATGATCGGCTCACCGTTCGGTGCGAAGCAGTTACATCGTTTCAGCTCACAACATGTGAAAAAGGCACTCGGCGGTTTTTATATGACCGTCGCGGTCAGTGTCGGCTTGAATCTGTTGGGATGGAACACGGTATCGCTTACGCTGCTGGTCGTCCTGGCACTCTTATTCATCGCCACATTGGTCATTCAACCGAAAAATAAGAAAAACCCGTCAAAATGAATTGACGGGTTTTTAGCGTCTCGAAATATGGTCAATGTTTTCCTGAATCTCTCCGACTTTACTTTTTGCTTCACGCAATCGGCGTTCAAATGCCTGCGTGTCGCGTTTTTCGTGCCGCGTTTCGTCTTTCCCGCGTTTTTGTCCTTCACTGGAGCGTGGGTGGATGTGGGTCGCTTTCATCAAGCGCTTTTTAAACGTTGAGTCGCTCATAAGGACACCCCCCTTCCATACTATATAAGTTCCACGGAAGGTGTTCGCTGAAACGTCACAAAATCAGGAAGCGAGTGTCCGGCGCATCTGTTGATTGGACGAGACCTTGACCACAATCACGGCTGCGAGCACGGCTTTTAAGAGATCTCCGATGATGAATGGAAGATTAATTTTTAGGGCGTCTAAAAACGTCATCCCGAGCATGAACTCGAGACCGAGACTCCCTAGCACATACACAAAGCCAAGTCCGAACAAAGCGTTATAACCGATCAATGCCATCACGGAGCGATGACGTTCGCTGAACCAACCGATCAAATAGGCGGCAATCGGGAAGGCGAGCAGATAACCGACCGTCGGACCGACGAACGGGGCCAATCCTCCTTGACCGCTCAAGACAGGAAGGCCGATCAATCCGAGCAGGAGGTAGACGACGACCGTCAAGAATCCTTTTCGCGCCCCGAGGATACCGGCAAGGGTCATGATGCCCAGTGTCTGCAATGTAATCGGAACGGGTCCAATCGGAATTTCAATAAAACTGATGCTCGCGAGTAAGGCTGCCCCGACCGCGATTTGTGTCATGTCTTGAATTTTCATATGTAAACCCCTTTTCAGTTAACGTTAACAATAATAAAGTTAACACAAAATACGGAAGGGGACAAGCAGGAATTAGGATCAGGTAACAAAAATGACGAACGCCAGAAGCATTCGTCATTTCGATTTTTATAGTCCGTTCTCTGTCAAGGCCGTTTGATACGCTTTCGTGTCTTGATAAATCTCGTCACGGAGCGGGTTCAATTGCCGCTTCCGGATTCGGATGAACTGATACACCACGAGGGCGACGTTTGAGAGTAAGGAAATCAGACTGACGACAAAGAAGGCACGTGGGTCATGGGTCGATGGGACCGGTGCGAGACGGTCCGCAAAAGCAGGAATGGTCATGACAAACATAATCCAGAGAGCGAGCGTATGGGCGCGATGCTGTAACCACGCACCTTTTTTAATAAAGAACGTCGGAATCGTACAAGAGAGCAATAAGATGAGACCGGCATAGAAAGAGTGGTCCGAGATACAGTTGTACACGTATGCGAAATTCCAAAGGTCATATGCGATGATCCACGGCCAGATCATATCGGGCCAAATCATATCTTTGGAGCGATCTTTTGAGACCGTAATGCCGACCCAGCCACAGATTGCAATGATGTTCAATAATCCGGCAATGCCGTTCATCAGGTTCCAGGGTCCCGACATGACCCATAGGTTGTCGATATAAGCACCGTCGGGCACGTTGTAAAAATAGACTTGGAAATCACGGATGCATGCTTCTAATATGTTTAAAGCGAGTATTCCCGGCGGAAAGAGGAGGACCCACTTTTTCTTAAGCAGGGACGGATAGTAGCGGATGGCCATGAATCCTAGACACCCGGCAAGTGCCGAGTACGTTTTCACCCAGTTGAACCAAGTTCCGGTCCCATACTCGTTACCGGGTGCCGCGGTCGTCGGCCAAACAAAGATCGTCAAGACGACCGGGACGATCAGGAAGAGGGTGATTCCACCCCATTTCGTCGTCCGGCTGAACTCATTGAACGCCATCAACGCGAACAAGACGAACAAGCCGATGCCCCAACCGGTCAGCCCGATCGGTTCATATAATATTCCCATGATGCTTCACTCCTTTTGACATGTGATTGTGTAATGTTGAGCAAGTTAGGGCAAGTGAACCCCATTTCTCAGGAATGTATTCATTGTGCTTTCAATCGTTTAAACGTGAACATGGCCTGATTGTTATGAAGTTGCCACATGTGCCAGAACACGTACGGCACGATGATCACGAAGTTGATCATGCCCCATGTCGCTAAGACGTCCGCGCTGAACCATGAACTTGAATTCATGATGTCCGGGAAGATATCATAGCAGGCACGGATGAGCAGGTGGGCGGCAAGGGTGTAAATCCGAGCGGTGATATAAAGTTCCGGACGCTTTTTGAGGAGCGGATAGAGTTCTGCAGCGAGCAAGATACAGACCGAACTCGCGAAATACACGGGTGATTCGGCGTAGACGAAACAAGCATTCCAGGATGTATAGATGAAGTTCCAGGAGCCAGTCGTATAGGCGAGGAGTTCGGCGTGCCCTTCCTTCGCAAATTTCCAAAACGTCGGCGCAAACGGGATAGTTACACATAATAAAAATCCGCAGGCGGCATTGAAGTAATTGCCGAGCGTGGCATCTTTCACCGTCGCTTCTGCGATGTTTAAGAATAGGATGGCGTAGAAGAACCACAGGAACTCTTCTTTTTTAAGGAAATTCCAAACGGGACCTTCCTTGTTCTCGTATACGGCGATTCGAGAGAAGCCGACAATGATCGTCGGAATGAGAACGCTTACAATTTTTGCCCAACGAAACCATCCTTCCACGTTTCCCATCATCCATAATGGAAACGTCAACAGTGATGCGAGCCATAAGTAGGCGGAGAGCTTGTAGTGTTTTCGAAAGAAGACGATGATTCCTAACAACAGTGCAATGTACATCGGCATCGTGATGACATGAGGCCAAACAGTCATTCTTCTCACCTTCTAATTGGGATTTAACAAACATAACGCTTGTTATGTTTTTAGTATAAACCCGTCTTTGGATGTCGTCAATGTGAATTTGTTCACATACGTTTTTATTCAGTTCTCTAATTATGCTATGCTGAATAGAGACCGAATGGAGGGAACGGGATGAAAGTGGACGGGAAAGCAAAAATCTTAGCGGCAGCGAGAGAAGTGATCGTCCGGAACGGGGCGAACGGGGCGACGGTTCGCGCGATTGCCGATGAAGCCGGCGTCACGACGGGGGCGATCTATCATCATTATAAAAATAAAGAGGATTTGTTATACGACTTGCTCGATGACAGTCTATCCGTCTCCACGCAGATTGTGCACAGTATGGCGTCAGAAGACATCCAGGCGGACAAAGTGAAAGCGGACATCGTCCGGGAAACCGCGACACGGTTTAAAAAGGATGCCGAGAACCGACTGCAGTACCATTTCGCACACGAAGTCCTGTTAGGCAACACCGAGGTTCAGGAAAAGCTGAAAGAAAAATACAGGGAGTGGACGAATCGGATTGAAGAGATTCTCGTCAACCTTTATGGGCTCGAGGAGACGCGATTGAACCATGCGGTCAGTGCCTGGTTGATCGGTGCCGTCGATGGAGTCGTGCTCCAATACTTATTGGACGTGAACGACTGTCCGGTAGACGAGATGATGGAAGTGTTCGAGTTACTGCTCGAGGAAGGACTGCCCGCTTTCATCCATCAATTGAATGAACGTTAAAGAACCCTCCTCGAACGATGTGTTCGAGGAGGGTTTGGTATAGTCATGACGTATAGGTGAGGCTCGCGGACGCTTCATCGAGTTGATGACGTACGGCATCGAATCCGGTGCCCCCGTAACTGTTCCGTCTTTTCACAGCCGTGACCGGCGCGAGGGCGATATACACATCTTCTTCGAACAGATCCGAGTACGATTGGAACGTCGCAAGCGGGAGCTCACGTAAATAGAGGCGTTCCTTCACACAATGGTTGACGAGCTTCCCCGTCACCTCATGCGCTTCACGGAACGGCATCCCTTTCGTCGTCAAATAGTCCGCCAGTTCGGTCGCGTTCGAGAAGTCTTGCTCCGTTGCCTGTTGCATCGCATCCGGATGGAACGTGAGCTCTTCGACCATCCCGGCCATGATGCTCAGACTCCCCTGGAGCGTCTTGACCGTGTCGAACATGCCTTCCTTATCTTCCTGAAGGTCTTTGTTGTAAGCGAGCGGCAAGCCTTTCATGAGCGTGAGCAGTCCCATCAGGTTACCGATGACACGACCTGATTTTCCACGGACGAGTTCGGCCATATCGGGATTCTTCTTTTGTGGCATCATGCTGGACCCGGTCGAGAACGTGTCCGAGACGGTGATGAAACGATATTCCTCGCTCGCCCAGAGGATCAATTCCTCACAGAAACGCGACAGATGCATCATGAGCATCGAGGCGTTCGATAAAAACTCCAGGATGAAGTCCCGGTCACTGACAGCATCGAGACTGTTCGGATAGGCTTTGGCGAATCCGAGGAGTTCCGCAGATCGCGCCCGATCGATCGGGAAGGTCGTCCCGGCGAGGGCTCCGGCTCCGAGTGGGGACCAGTCGATCCGTTTCAAGCTGTCCGTGAAGCGTTCCTTATCACGCTCGAGCATCCAAAAATAGGCGAGCAGGTGATGGGCGAGGGAAATCGGTTGGGCACGCTGCAAATGGGTATAGCCCGGCATGATTGTCTCGACGTGCTCAGTCGCATGTTGGTGCAGGGCGTGCTGGAGCGAGGTGATCCCGTCGATCACTTCTGTCACCCGTCGCTTCAGGTACAGGTGCATATCGGTCGCGACTTGATCGTTTCGGCTTCTTGCCGTGTGCATCTTCCCGGCGACGGGACCGATTTCCTCGTGCAGGAGTGCTTCCAAGTTCATATGGATATCCTCATGGAAAACGTTGAACGTCAATTGCCCCGAGGTCGCTTTTTCCTTCAAACTATTCAACCCGTCTGTCAGTTGCCCGACTTCTTCGGGTGACAGAATACCCTGCTCCCCAAGCATCGTCACGTGGGCGATACTCCCTTCCAAATCCTCTAGGACGAGCTGGGCGTCGAAACCGATGGAGGCACCGAACTCATCGACCCAGGCGCTTGCGGATTGTTCGAAGCGGCCACCCCATAATTTACTCATGAATCAGTGCCCCTTTCTCGGCCAATACTTCTGCCTGTACTTTTGTCGGCAAGCCCCACAGTTTGATGAACCCGACGGCAGCCTGTTGATCGAACGTATCCGCAGATGTGTATGTCGCAAGTTCCTCGTCATAAAGGGAAATCGGCGATTTACGTCCGTCGACGATGGCCTGTCCTTTAAACAGTTTCATGCGAACGGTTCCCGTCACGGTCTGTTGTGTCTCATCGATGAATGCGAGGAGCGCTTTTGTGAGCGGTGAGTACCAGAGCCCGTTATAGATCGTCTCCGTCAATTTTTGTTCGACGATCGGCTTGAAGTGTGCCACTTCACGGACGAGCGTGAGTGCTTCAAGTGCTTTATGTGCGGTGATCAATGTCATCGCACCCGGGGCCTCATACACTTCGCGTGACTTGATCCCGACGACACGGTTTTCGATATGATCGATTTTACCAATCCCGTGCGCACCGGCCACGATATTCAATTGTTCGAGGATCGTCGTGAACGATTCGCTCTTTCCGTCGATGGCGACCGGTATCCCTTCTTTAAACTCGATCTCGACGTAAGTCGGTTCATGAGGCGTATCCTCGATTGCAGCCGTCAACTCATAGGCGCTTGCCGGAGGCGCAGCCCATGGGTCTTCTAGAATCCCACATTCAATGGCGCGTCCCCAGATGTTCTGGTCGATCGAGAACGGTTCTTCCTGAACAATCGGAATCGGGATGTTATGTTTTGCCGCATATGCGATCTCTTCCTCACGTGACCATTTCCATTCGCGGACCGGTGCGAGGATCTCAAGAGTTGGATCGAGCGCATGGATCGACACTTCGAAACGGACCTGGTCATTCCCCTTTCCGGTACAGCCGTGGGCGACAGCGACGGCACCTTCCGCCTGTGCCACCTCGACCAGCTTTTTCGAGATGAGCGGGCGGGATAGGGCGGAGACGAGCGGATAGACCCCTTCGTATAATGTATGCGCCTGCATCGAGTAACGTGCGAAGTCCTGGACGAATTCATCGACCGCATCGATGACGACGGATTTGACTGCGCCGACTTTCAACGCTTTTTGTTGAATGCGATCCAGATCTTTTCCTTCTCCGACATTGAGACAGCAGGCGATGACATCATATCCTTGTTCATCCAACCATTTGATGGCGACCGATGTGTCGAGTCCGCCTGAATAGGCCAATACGAGTTTTTGTTTCAAATTTGTGCACCCCTTATACATAATTATTCATCTATTTTTATAAATATACGAGTAAGTGTAAGGGATGCGACCCGATTGTGCAACCTTTTTTCCAAAGAAAAAACCACGAAATGATTTCGTGGTCTGTCATTGCTGGACGGTGAGGTCTGGCATCCATTGTTGCATATGGTTTGTGACGGGCTCGACCAAGGAAGGTCTTCCTGTTTTGAGCGGGACGACTTCAAACGGTCCTTCAGCAGAACGGCGCGTGAAGGTCGGGTAGAACATCGGGTTTGTCAGCTCGAACGACGTCACGCCCTCATCGACCGTCTTCACGACGTCAATCCCGACGATTCCCCCGGTGTTTCGCTCATCTCCCTGCTGTCCGGATAGAAAGTTACCGAGTGAATAAATGACGAATGTTTTGTTCCCGTCCTCCCGTTCGACCCAGGCCGGTGGCTGAAGGACGTGGGGATGGTGTCCGATGATGAGATCGACCCCGAGGTCGGCGAGTTGCTGAACGAGCTCGGTTTGAGAATCGTTCGGAAGCGTTTGATACTCTTGACCGAAATGGAGCGAGACGACCGTCAAGTCAGCCAATTGCTCCGCTTCCTCGATTTCAGGACGCATCGCTTCGATATCGATATAGTTGACGTGGTAAGGCTGCTTTGGCGAAATGCCGTTCGTTCCGTATGTATAGGCGAGAAAGGCGAACGAGATATCGTTTGCCGTGAGTGTACGGATCGTCTCTTTATCTTCTTGTGAGATGAAGGAGCCGGTGTACGGCATCCCGATTTCATTCCAATGTGCGGTCGAGTTTTCAATGGCACGGACCCCGCGGTCAAGTGAATGATTATTCGCGGTCGTCACTAAATCGACCCCGGCACGCTGTAGCGCGTCCCCGACTTCATAAGGACTATTGAAGGCAGGGTAGCTGGAGAGACCGATCTCGCTTCCACCAATCATGCTCTCCTGGTTGGCGATGGTGATGTCTGCCTCCTCCAAGACCGACTTGATCGGCGCAAACGTCGAATCGAAATCAAATCCTGCCCCGACACGAGCCGCCTCGTACACCGAATCGTGGAGCAATACGTCCCCGATGGCGTAAAGTGAGGCAGTTGTCACCTCGGGCTCTGGTTCGACGACCGGTGGCTCTTCTTTTGGTGATTCGACAGACGGGTTTTCGGAGTCGACAGAAGAAGCGGGTTGCTCAATCGCTGCTGGATTACACCCGAACAAGAAAGCGAGCGTGGAGAGGGCGGCGAATCGTGAAATGGTTGAAGTACGTGTCAACATGTGAGTCATCCTTCCTGATAAAGTACTGGTGCGAAATGATATCGGAAAGCAAGAAGAGCGGGCTAAATTGAATTGTGGAATCGGTATGTAGGAGAACGGTTTCAAAATTGTGGTTCTTTTTCTTGGACTCAGCAGGAGCCTTTTGCGTAGTTATATCCCTCTTGCGTGACAAGACATTAAGTGATCATTGACGAGGCCGGTCGCCTGCAGGTGGGCATACACCGTCGTTGGACCTAAAAATTTGAACCCGCGCTTTTTTAAGTCCTTGCTGAGACGGGTGGACAGTTCCGTTGTGGCCGGTATTTCGTCAATCGTCTCCCACTGGTTGATGATGGGTTCCCCGTCAACGAATGACCAGATGTACGCATCGAACGACCCGAATTCTTTTTGAATGTCGAGAAAACGTTGGGCATTATTGATCGAGGCCTCGATTTTGCGGCGGTTGCGAACGATGCCACTGTTTTGCATCAAGCGTTCGATGTCGTCTTCCGTAAAACCGGCGACAGTATGGACATCGAAATCGGAGTACGCCGAGCGGTAATTCTCACGCTTTCTCAAGATGGTGATCCAACTCAATCCGGCCTGGGCACTCTCGAGGGTCAGACATTCAAAATGTTTCAGGTCATCATGGACGGGCTTTCCCCATTCCTCATCGTGATAGGCGACGTAAAGCGGATCGTCCCCGCACCACGGGCAGCGGTCTAATGTTGTCATACGAAAGTCTCTCCCCCAAATCGTTTCTTCTAGTGTAGCACGTTTTATTTTGGAAGAAACAGAAGGAAAAGGAAATAAAGAAAGGAGTTCTAGTCGTGAAAGGGGGACTTTGAAAAGATTTTGAGGCAACAAAAAAGATTGAACGGTCCGTCAAACATCCGTTCAATCTTTTTTCTTTTTATCCGGAAGTACACGCGTTATCGTTCGTTCCGTCTTTTTACCTAAAATTTCCGAGAACCGGAACAGGATGATTCCAATGATGGCGGAAACGAAGATATATAACCCGACGAACAAATTGATCGCCCCGTTCGAGAGAGCCGTGAACAGAATCGAGAATTCACCACGAGGGGAGAGCGAGAAGCCCGCCTCGTTCGCCTGGACACGGCTCAGTCCGTAAATTCTTCCACCGACCCGACCGACAATCCATTTCGACAGGACGCCCCAGACGATCAGCACGAAGAACAACGTGTTGACGATGACCCCTTTCTCGAGATTGATCGAGATCCCGAACGAGATGAAGAAAATCGGGAGGAACAAATCCCGAACCGGGACCGTCAACCGTTTCAGTGGACGGACGTCATGGATGTCTGCGAGCATGATTCCGGCGATGAACGCACCCAGGATTTCCGAGAGGCCGAACACCATCCCGATCCCGGCGAAAGAGAGAATCAATCCGATGAGTCCAATACTCGCGTCATCCTGAAGCAACAAGTGTTTTGAAAACTTTTGCTGCTTCGAGACGAAGTTCGACCCGATCAGGAGGAGTGCCGTGAAAATAAGAAAGCCGGCAAATACTTTCCCGATATCTGAAAAAGCAACCGGCTCTTCCTGGATGATGAAAGGGGCGATCGTCAACAGTAACGGGGCGAAGATATCCTCGAAGATGAGTAGGGCGAGCACGAATTCTTTTATATCCTCGTGTTTTTCGGAATGTCGCTCCAACAACTTTGCCGAGATCGAGGAGCTTGTCGCATACAGGACTGCCCCGATCAAAAACGCCCGTGAGAAATCCAGGCTGAACAGGAGCGCAATCCCGAACGAGACACCGAACGAGAGGATGACGTCGAGCACACCGGCTTTCCATACTTTACGCATCCGTTCCAAAAGCTCCCGGAGCGGGAATTTCAGTCCGAGCAGGAAAAACAACAGGATGATCCCGATTTCGCCTGCGACCTTGAACACCTCATTGCCGCTCCAAAAGAATCCAACACCAACACCGATGGCGATGAAGGCGAGGATACTAGGGAAATACAGACGTTCAATCATGAGACTGAACATCGAGATGAGTATGAGCGCCAACCCGAGCAACACGATGATATTAAGCTCCATAAGTCATCTCCCCGTGTGAGAACACGCGTTTATTAATCTTGTCGGTTCCACTGGTATTCCATTCCGACCGATTCCGGACGGGAATAATCAAATCCGAACTGGCGATACAATCCATCGGCCGGAATGTCGGCGATTAGACTGATGATGGCCGTCTCATCCGCTTCTTGTAAGATCCAGTCCATCAAATGTTCCATGATCAGTTTGCCGAGCCCGAGTCCCTGGCATTCGGGATCGACGACGATATCGACGAGATGGAACACCATCCCGCCGTCCCCGACCACGCGGCCCATCCCGACAATGTCATCCTCTAAGTACAAGCAGACACCAAACAATGTATGTTTTAAGCCTTTGATTGTGGCTTGATCGGAACGTTTCGGCATCCCCGCTTTCACACGAAGCATCTGATGCTGCTCCGGTGTCGGTGTTTCCACCTTGACAGTTACTTCATTCACCATACAAAAATCCCCCTCTACACAAGTTATAATCATTTTCCCGATATATTGAATGGTTAAACCTTGATTTTCAAAAAAACTACTCCACATAATGGAAAGAGACAAGTGGAAGGAGCATACAACATGATTTCTGGTCAAACGATCTTACCCGCCATCCGAGACATGCGGGACCTTGAAACGTTTCTAAAGAGTGATCTGCAGGTCGGGGTCCTTTTAGAAGTCCATCTCGGTCGTCTCCATGCAGTATTTAAATTATTAGCGGAACAAAATAAAAACATCTTCGTCCATATCGATTTGATCCAAGGGTTGAAGGCAGATGAGCATGCGACCGAATACGTCTGTCAAACGTTCAAGCCATACGGAATTATCTCGACGAAAACAGGTGTCATTCAAAAAGCAAAACAAAATGGGGTTCTGACCGTCCAGCGCCTGTTTTTAATCGATTCATCCTCTTTGGACAAAAGTTTGAGACATATTCAACGGGCGCAACCGGATTATATCGAAGTGCTACCCGGACTCGTCCCAAAATATATTACGCATATTCGACAAGAGACCGGAATCCCCGTGTTTGCCGGCGGCCTCATCTCATCAAAAGAGGAAGTCGAAGCCGCGATCGAAGCCGGCGCATCCGTCGTCACGACATCGAATCGGGCATTATGGAAGTCATAATGCCGAATAAAACGGGTATAAACACGTCTAGGAGGTGGATGACATGAAATCTGTCATGATCATTACAGGAGTCAGTCAAGGAATCGGGTATTCGCTCGCACGTCATTTTGCCGAGACGTATGAAGTGGTCGGACTGGATATTGGGGACGACCCGAATCTTGAAGGGGTGACGTTTTTTAAGATGGACCTCGAACAACCGGAAGAGGTCAAACAGACGTTTGAACGCATTCGCGACCAGTTCGGAAGCGCACATGTGCTCGTGAACAACGGGGGCATCGCCTCGCTCGTCCAACCGATTGATGAGATCGACGTCGAGACGTTTAAACGTGTGATCGATATCAACCTTGTCGGGACGTTTGTCTGTGCCAAGTATTTCCTGCAACTGAATGAAGGAGAGTCTTACGGGCGCATCGTCAATATTGCCTCGACCCGTGCGCTCCAGAACGAACCGGATTGGGATGCATATGGGGCCTCAAAAGGCGGAATCGTCGGTTTGACCCATTCCCTCGCCATCTCACTCGGGGGACGTCCTGTGACGGTGAACGCCATCAGCCCGGGCTGGATCCATACATCGGATGAGGAGCTTCGTCAGATCGATCACACGCAACATCCTTCAGGTCGCGTCGGTGAGCCGCTGGACATCGTTCGGGCGGTCCGATATTTGATCGATCCGGAAAATGACTTCGTGAACGGACATAACCTGGTCGTCGACGGGGGAATGACGAAAAAAATGATTTACGAATGAAGTATGAGACTTTACTCCTAAAAACGTCTCGATTTTAAGTTACTTTCGTCTGTGTGAAGGGTAACAGATAGATGGACATTCAATCGAGCGAAGGGAGGCGGGAATATGAATCCAATCGTCGAAGAGGCGATTCGTTTTGCATCACTCCGTCATCAAGGTCAAGTTCGGAAAGGGTCAAATATCCCTTATATCACACATCCATATGCGGTCGGCATGCTACTGGAGGCCGATCATCAACCGCCCGCGGTCGTTGCGGCAGGGCTACTCCATGACGTGGTCGAAGATACGGATACGACCCTCGAGGAGATTCGTCAGCGGTTTGGTCCCGATGTCACCCGTCTCGTCACCGCGGTCACGGAACCGGACAAAGGGGCATCCTGGGAATCAAGGAAACGGGCAACGATTGAACGGATTCAGTCACTTCAATATGATGAGGTCGCGCTTTTGGTGGCAGACAAGCTACATAACATCCGCTCCATCCAACATGACCTCATGACAGACGGACTGGCCGTTTGGGAGCGATTCAATCGACCGTTACGTGATCAGTCCTGGTATTACCATGAACTGTTGCGGGCGCTTCAACCATTCAAGGAGACGACGGATTTGATCGGTCTCTACGAGTCGGAGCTTGAGACGATGTTTTTCGGGGAAGTCGGCGCGAAAGAGCAGAAAATGACCAAATTGATCGAGTCCCTCTGGAACGGATTCATTGAGGAAGAATGGTTACAGGAAGTCGATTCGCTCTGTCAGACGGCGTTCGAGCTGCATCGGCTCGTCACCCGGGATCCAAGTGAGCAGAACGGTGCCCTCTATTCCCGTTCGTTTCTGATCGATACGAATTCCCTGCAAGAACTTCCCGTCTCATTATTGCAGGGATTGAAAGAATTGAGTTACCGCTTCTCGATCCGTCCGGAAGAGATGGCGGTGTATATGCGTAATTTCATTGTCAAGTGACCTTATTCATGTTATAGTCAACGTGAAGATGAAAAGGGGAGTAGCGACCACTTCGGTGGTCGATGGGTCGTCATGACAGTGCGAACGCACTCGGTCCATCGAGCTTTTTTACAAGTCCGCAAGACCTTTTTATGGGTGTTTTTAACGTCCATAAAAAGGTCTTTTTATATTGAAGGAGGAAACGGCATGGTATTCGTCTATTTTTTACTCGCAGCCGCCGTCACGGTGTTTGCTGCAATCAAACTGTCAACGTATGCTGACGTCATGAGCGAGAAGTCACGCATGGGAGGATTGTTGATCGGTACGGTCCTGCTTGCCGGAGCGACGTCATTACCAGAAGTGACGACCAGTATCTCGGCGGTCGTCATCAATAATCCGGATATCGCCGTCGGCAATATGCTCGGCTCGAACTTGTTCAACATTTTCATTCTGGCGATGTTCGATTTATATTTCAGACAGAAACAACTGTTCAACGGAGCCAGCCGCGACCATCTGTATACGGCAGGGTTAGGGTTGCTCCTTACGGTTTCGACGCTCGTGGCACTCATCGTACGGGTCGACATGACGTTCATCGGGATCGGTGTCGATGCGCTCATCATCGCAGCACTTTATGGATTCGGGATCTATTTCATCGGAAAACAACCGAAAGCGCCGGAGACGAATGAAGAGACCGAGGAAGAAGTGGTCGTCAGCACGAATCATTCGATTTCATTGAAACGGGCCATCATCGGATTTGGACTCGCTGCACTCGTGACGATGGCTGCCGGGACGGCACTCTCGATCACCGGTGACCGGATTGCCGTCGTGACGGGACTCGGTTCAAGCTTTGTCGGAAGCTTCTTGATTGCCGCCTCGACATCCTTGCCGGAAGCGGCCGCCGTGTTCATGGCGCTCAAATTGCGGAACGTGAACTTGGCGTTCGGCTCCATTTTAGGAAGCAACATCTTTAATATGCTCATCATCGCGATGTCCGATGTGTTCTATCAGAACGGGTCGATCTTAGCCGACGTGTCCTCGTCCCACCTCGTTTCGGCGGTCGGCATCACGCTCTTGTCGATTCTGGTCATGTACAGTATTCTCCGTCAGCGTGTGACGTCGACGGTCCGATACGTGTTACCGTCTGTTCTCGTCGTCCTCGTATACTTCGTCTCGTCCTATCTGATTTTCATCGGTTAAACCGCTCCCTGGCATGTGAGCAGGCTTCCTAGGGTATAGGTAGGCAAAGGGGAGGAGTGGCGATGCAGGTACATGAAGTCTCGACATTAGAAAAATACGTCATCTTAATTCCAGCATATAATCCGGGTGACTCGTTGATTGAGCTCGTCACCGATCTGAAGCGCATCGGGTTTTCCCGTATCATCGTCGTCAACGACGGAAGCAAAGACTCTGTCCATCGGGTGTTCAAACAAGTGTCCACGGAAGTCGAACACGTGCTCACACATGAGGAGAACCAAGGGAAAGGCGCCGCCTTGAAGACAGGCTTCCGCCATGCCCTCGAGGTGTATCCTGACACGTTAGGGGTCATCACGGTCGATGCGGACGGACAACATCAACCGGAGGATGTGTTGAAAGTATACGAAGAAGGTGTCGCCATGCCGCACCACCTCGTCATGGGATGTCGTGACTTCACCGGTCAAACGATCCCGTTTCGGAGTCGCTTCGGGAACCAGGTGACGCGTCTCGTCATGTTGGTCGGGAGCGGGTTACGGTTGAAGGACACCCAGACGGGGCTTCGGGCGATCCCGATTCGATACGTACGGCAATTGCTCGAGGTACCCGGTAATCGTTATGATTTCGAGATGAACATGTTGACGTTCACGAAACGATTGCACGTCCCGATCCAGCAGACGTCCATCCGAACGATTTATGAGGACGAGAACGCCTCCTCCCATTTCCGTCCCATCGTGGATTCGGTTCGAATCTATCGGATGTTTCTGGCCTACTCGCTCTCGTCGGTCGCATCGTTCCTCGTCGACATCGGCATGTATGCACTCTTGATCTATTTACTCCAACCGTATTTTGAAACGACACATGTCGTGATCGCGACATTCGTCTCCCGGTTCCTGTCTGCGCTTTTCAATTACTATGTGAACCGGAAAGTCGTCTTCCAATCGGACGCGAGACGGTCGATGGCCAAATATTTCAGCCTCGTCGGCGTGCAGATGGCGCTGTCCGCGTTATTCGTCTATCTCCTCTTCCTTCTTTTCCGGGACGGGGAAGTCGTCCTGAAAATCGTAGTCGACAGTTTCCTGTTCATCGTCAGTTATTACGTACAAAAACGATGGATCTTTAAACGATAACGAAAAGCCACGACCGCGGTCGTGGCTTTTTATCGGTTCAATACGAGAGGACCCCGGTTTTGACGGACGTATAACGGTGGAGTTCATGTGCGTTATCGATGCCCGTGCGGAGCAACATGTCACGCATGAGCAGTGCGCAGACACGTGCGTCTTCTGCGGCATCATGGTGAATGAACGGGACGTTCAAATACTCGGCCATCGTGTTCAACCGATGATTCGGGAGACGGGGATACAGTTTGCGTGACAATTTGACCGTACAACCGTATTCGATTGTCGGGAACGTATACAGGTCATATTTTGCAATGGCTTTTCGAAGTGCGCCCATGTCAAAGGACGCGTTATGGGCAATCACGAGATCGACTTCATGGAGGAGCGGATAGATCGTCTCCAGCACCTCCGGCAAGGCCGGGGCGTCCCAGACGTCACTCGGTTTGATTCCGTGAACCCGGATATTTCGCTGGTCAAACTCTTCCTCCGGATTGACGAGGAGTTGATTCGTCTCAATCACTTCGCCGTCTCTAAGGAGACTCCAACCGACCGAGCAAATACTCCGGCTATCGCGATTCGCCGTCTCGACGTCGATTGCGAGAATAGCGTGTGGCATAACATCCCTACTTTCTAATCATTTCTACATAAAAAAAGTCTAACAAAATGTTAGACAAATGTCTCATCAGGCTGCGACGAGTGTGCGGCAGGCCTCAGCACAGCGTTCACATGCTTTGGCACATTGCTGGCAGTGGTCATGCAGGTGACGGCCACATTCGACGGCACAGGTGTCACAAACTTGGGCGCATAAGGCGACAATCGGTTTTGTGAAGGCGGAATCGGTTTCAAGTGCGTTCAAGGCGAGTGAACAAATGTCCGCACATTCCCGGGTCAGACGGATACATTCGGTGAACATGTGTAAATCTTCTTCTTGTAGACATTTGGAGAAACAATGATTGCACGATCGCATACACTCGAATACGGTCGAAATTGTCTCCTCAACAGACGTACGATCCATCGGAAGTCCCCCTTAGTGGATAAAGTTTATGAAACATTACCCGTTCCAGTTGAGGATTAACCGTACGGAAGGGCGGGAAACATGGCGTTCGTGTGACGAATTGTTTCCTACGGGTAACGTTTGAAAAAGCACTGCGTTCAACAGAAACATGTTTCAGGAAGAAGAATACAAGACGACAAAAAACACAGCTGGTTTGTCATAGTGGACAATCAGGCTGTGTTTTTTGACAGGTTTGATTAATGGAGCATAGGGGGCTCGAACCCCTGACCTCTACGCTGCCAGCGTAGCGCTCTCCCAGCTGAGCTAATGCCCCGTCTGAAAAATATTATATCATCCTAGTATTTGCGCTGGCAATCTTCTTTTTCTGATTTGTCGAAAAAGTTTAGTCACGAATAATCGTGGGAACTTCAACATAGACGTTTTAAAGAAAGAAGGTGCAAGGATGGAAATGATTTTATTGGCGTTATTGCCGGCCCTCATGTGGGGAAGTATCCCACTCATCGTATCAAAAGTAGGGGGCAAACCCATCCAACAATTAATTGGGACGACAATCGGGGCGATGGTGATGGCGGGTGTGATCGCACTTGTCTTTCAACCGCAGTTCACGACGCTCGCACTCGTGACAGGGTTCATTTCAGGCGTGTTCTGGGCGCTCGGACAGTATTTACAGTTCCAATCGTTTCAAATTTTAAGTGTGTCCAAGGCGATGCCAATCAGTACCGGGATGCAACTCGTCGGCACATCGCTCTTCGGGGTCATTGTATTAGGGGACTGGGAGACGACAACCGAGCTGTGGCTCGGATTTTCAGCGCTCGTCCTTATAATTGTCGGGGCTACGATGACGTCTTACCAAGAAGAGAAGGACGACGACAGTGCCGGTGCCTTGAAAAAGGGGATACTCGTCTTATTCGTTTCGAGTATCGGGTACGTGACGTATGCCGTCCTGACGAATTATTTTGAAGTGGACGGAATCACGGCCATTCTGCCGCAATCGGTTGGGATGTTCATCGCGGCGCTTCTCTTCAGTCTACGAGAAAAAGACGTGAAGAAGCTGGATCCCCGAACCTTTAAAAACATACTGGCCGGGATCGCCTGGGGAATCGGGAACTTCGGTCTCTTCGTCTCGAGCGGCGAGGTCGGCATCGCGACATCATTCGCCCTGTCCCAGCTGAACGTCGTCGTGGCGACCCTCGGTGGGATTTATCTCCTGAAAGAAGAGAAGACGACGAAAGAACGCGTCTATGTCTTCATGGGTATCGGCTTGATTGTCGTTGCAGGGTTTATGCTTGGGATTGCGAAGAGTTAGAAATGAAAAATTGAACTGAACCTGTTGATATGGAAACGTTGATTGAGAGCGGACAAATTGCGCTCAGTCAACGTTTTTATCGTGCTCAAATTTTGAGATACATGAATGAGAAGAATTGCAGTAAAGTTATATATGGCAGTGTGAGAAGTAGGACGAGTGAACGTAACCAGGTGTAACGTCTAAACTAAAGATGAGTATGAATTTATCACACACGTTCTTCAGGTTATATATAGGTAAAGGATGACTCATTTTTGGTCAGAATTGAAATTTAGCGAGACAAATTCACGAAGGATTTTGAGAGAAGTTGAATCAAAAAAATGAACTTAGGAATCATAATGAGACGAGGAACATGTAAATGAACGATGAATTGAAAACGTTATTCGAATCAATGCTAGCTGCAATCCCATTTGTATTTTTCGGTGTGCTCCTGATCCGTTCAAAGGATCAAAAGAAAACGGACCAGACAGGGTCACCCACGGACGGAACAGAAATCCTCTTGAGCTTTCTTTTAACCCTCTTCCCTCCAAAAATATTGGGTTATGTATTGGTACTACTTGGTCTATTCATTGTTGGGGTCACAGCTTGGGCAAACTATCTATAATCGAGTGAAGTTAGAAATACATATCAAAAATAAGGTACCCACCAGTTAGTTAAGACAATCCGTATTGATCTGGCAATGCGAAGATGGATAAGTCGAAAAGTGATGCATGTCGTTCCCCATTCGAATAATCATGTTACTGAAGTCTTGTATGAATCGGAAAGGGTCAATTGCTTTCGGAAGTACCTGACTATAGCCCGAACAAGGCGCAAGTTTCTTCCCACTCAGGTGGGAAAAGCATATTTCCTGAGTGTACTCTTCGACGTTTGGTAGAATTCTCAATGGTGAACGACCACTCCATACCATCAAAAATCTGGTCGTAATGGACGTATCGCTTTTTCCACGTATGGGTGTTCAGCGACACGAGTTGTCGATAAAGTTTGGTCCCATCGTCCTCTTTGAACTGGCGATGTTCTGGACGCGGGAGCACTTCATTACCCGGTGATTCGGCGCGCCTGTATTTAGTCGTGCGGGAGGCTGTGCCGTCATCGAAGAATTTGATGGTTGAGTCTGTGATATACCCATCATGTGGAATTAAGGTCAAGTTGACAATCAAAAAAGGGGACGGATTTGATTGTTCAGTTATTTTCGGTCGAGCAGTCAGTGCTCGTTTCCCCATGATTCTAGAGAGCGGGCACCGATTGCGGGGCCGTGTTCTGATTTGTTTTAGTAGGTTGTACAAAATTTTTTGTACAATATTGTAATGAAAAGTACTCAATGTGTTTCTCCTCCCAGAGCGATCATTCCGTTGTATGTAACACTTCTTATTTCGCCCCGAAATATACCCAGACCCATACCAGGAACAGTAGGAAACAAATAAACGGGAACATTAAATAGGTCGTGATGAATTTAAGCAGTGCAATGTATTGCTCGCGCGAACACGGCACAAGCTGTGGTGTTTCTTGGGATTTCTGTTCTGTCTCCCTTTTATAGGTGGAAGGGAGCCCGAAAAAGATTCGAACCTGTTCGAAGTTGGCCATTTCGTTAAATCCGGTATAGCCGTATGATATTTTGTTCGAACCATCTTTTTGCACGGTATTCACTTTCCATTCTGCTCCGTCCATCATGACAAATCCATCTGTTTGATCCTCCACCCATTCTTCCGATTTGAAGCTTCGAAATTCTGAATAAAGCTGATCTGAGATTTGACGGTCGTACCAACCTTCACTAGAGCAGGTGAGGCTGCCGTCTTTGTATTGTTTGATTGTGTGCTTAGCGATCCCATTCTCGTGGAATTCGATTGTCGATGATACGCTGATATAATTCGCATTGTATTGACCTAACGTGTACATCACTTCATTAAATGTGGTTTGAAGTATGGATGGTCCTGGTGCAACGGAAGGCTCGACAGTAAATGAAGGGTGGTTGGTCAGTTGCATACGATTTCTATATTGTTCGTATGATTCAACAAGAACATGAATCCTTCTGTTCTCCTGACGGTGTCTTTCAAAAAGCTTGTTTATGATTCTCATGAATGGCGTTCTCCCAGACTGCGTACTTAAGTATAAGTACGTTCGAAATTTGATGATGTAAGACGATTGTATACCGTGAGGGTGAAGAAGGGTTGTAAGAAAAATGTCCAGGTACCTTCCTAGATAGTAACTGGAAGACATGATCTTGTTCGTCAGAAAGATTTCACTCTAGTCAAAGCAAAAGACTTCTTGGCTCAACCAATATTAGTGAATCAGAGAAGTAAATGTTACTTGTCTATTCGATTCATGCGAATTAAATGGTAAAATTTATAAATAGGACATCCAAAAGAACTTTGATAAAGTTGCGAAATCTCAAAAAAAAAGGTGCTGGCTAAATGCATAACTACACGTTACTCGAGAGGGTCCTGTTTCGTTCTCCACCATTCCATTTCGAAAAGTTGAAAAAAGAAATCGATGGAAAGACCGTGTTGATTACGGGTGCGAGTTCAGGAATCGGCAAAGAGTTCGCCTATCTATTAGCGGATACGTCGGCGCATCTGATTCTCGTGGCCCGGAGAGAAGCAAACATGAACGCCATGAAAGTCGAAATCGAAAAGGCTTCAGCCCGTGTAACGGTTTTCTCCGCAGATTTGCGAAATGAAGAGGACCTTGCACGCTTGCTGTCATTTCTTCATCAATTACCGGACGGGTTGGATGTCGTCGTCAGCAATGCCGGAATCTCCATTAACCGTCCCATTGCCGAGTCACTAGATCGCTACCATGACTTCACACGGACGATGGCGATCAATTATTTTGCTCCGGTACAATTAATACTATCGCTTATTCCGATACTTGCAAAAAAGAACGGGCAGATCATCAATGTCTCGACCATCAATGCGTTACTCTTCCCAATCCCTCACTGGGCTGCCTATCAGGCTTCGAAAACCGCGTTTGATACGTGGTTCCGTTCAGCGGAGCCGGAACTGAAAAACAAAAATATTTCCACGACGACTCTTTATCTACCGCTGGTGAAAACTCCGATGATCAAGCCGACGCTGGCTTATCAGCATTCGCCTGCCATGTCACCGGTTCACGTGGCGGAAATAATCGGACATGCCTTGTATACGAAAAGAAAAGTGTATAAACCGTGGTGGCTGATCCTGGGTCAATGGGCTTCCCTCATTTTCAGAGCCCCGTTAACATGGATCGTTACTAAGCTAGTAAAGAAAAAGGAGCGTGAAAGAAGCGATGTTTAATTTGATGAAAATATTGTCACAGCTCCATTTTCTTTCACCGTCAAACTTAAGACGCCTTTTCGTCGCAATCCGTCAAAATGGAGTTAATTTGATGCTTCTCTTTACATTAACGGAAAAGACGGCAAGTCAAAAAACGGCTTTAGTGGACAGCCAGGAAACACTTACATACCAGGAGCTAAAGAAACGCTGTGAACATCTCGCGTATCTTCTGTCAGTGAGGTATGGGATTGGGAAAGGACATAAAGTGGCGTTCTTCTGCAAAAACCATGCGTCGTTTGTGCAAGGCATCTTTGCTGCCTCACGGCTTGGCGCAGATAGTTACTTGCTTCATTGTTCTATGGGTCAATCGCAGTTCAATCGGCTCGTGCAGGAACATCAATTCGACCTCCTGATTTACGACGATGCGTTCAGTGGAATGATTGAAAAATCGCCTTACAAAAATGCAAAAATCGTCAGCGATCATGAGAAACATGAATCCATCAACAGTTTATTGAATTCGGCGTTCCATCATAAAACGAAATTACCGGCTGCTTCGAGCGGGAAAATCGTGTTGTTGACCGGTGGCACCACGGGAAAACCAAAACAGGTGATCCACCGGCCGTCCCTCTTTCATTTCCTGGAGCCATTTGCGGCTTTACTGAATCGTTTGAAGCTACCTACATACAGCACGGCTTATATCGCAACGCCGATTTACCATGGCTACGGCATCGCCATCTTGTTATCTTTTCTTGCGCTCGGAAAGAAAGTGGTCATCCAGGAGAATTTTGATGCGAAAAGAGCCTGCGACCTCATTCGACAGCATCAGGTAGAAGTTGTCACGGTCGTCCCGCTCATGATTCATAAAATGTTGAAGCATGAACCTGAAGCACTCCGATCCTTGGCTTGCATCGCGTCTGGAGGTGCGAAGCTACATCCGGTTTTAGTGAATGAGGTAAACAACCGTCTGGGGAATGTCTTATACAATCTATATGGGACATCAGAAGCCGGCTTGAACATCATCGCCACACCTGAAGATTTAAAGTATGACGCGAATACGCTTGGGAAAAGGATTCCGGGAGGGGACTTAAAGGTCGTAAAGGATGGAGTAGAAGTTGAACCCGGAAGTATCGGTGAGTTTTGCATCCGGAACAAGTGGTCCATGAAAAACAGGAAGAGCCGTTGGATCCATACGGGGGATATCGGATACCGGGACGGGAACGGCTATTATTTCCTATGTGGTCGAACAGACGACTTGATCATCTCAGCCGGGAATAATATTTATCCAGGGGAAATCGAAACGGTTTTGCGCAATCATCCGAGTGTCGAGGACGTCGCTGTCATCGGGGTAGAAGATGTATACGCCGGTCACATTTTGAAGGCGTGTGTACAGCTGTATGCTGAGCAGAAAATGACGGAGGAAGAACTGTTGAGCTGGTTACGGACACGAGTGGCACACTATCAACTTCCACGAGAATTGGTTTTCGTTGAGGAGTTGCCTTATACAGCGGTTGGAAAGCTGGATCGAAAACGAATTCAAGCAATACATCGTAGGTAAGTATTGTAGGTTAAAAGAATAAAATGAACTAGGGTACTTTTTCTACACAATATTTAATACGATTTACATACAAATTTTTTTAGAGTCACATATTGAAAGTAATGGTTTTATATATTGGTAGATCATATAACTTAAGTATAATATTTACACTATAAATTTTTAATAGTGATGAACGGGGTGAAAGAGAACAAACTTGTCTACTGTTCAGTCGTTCTCTAAAAACAGAATACTGGATATAGGAGGAATAAACATGAAAAGCTTGATTCCTATAAATGAGAATAGTCCATTGGAAGAAAAGATGGAGTTGTCACTAAAAAGAGCGGGTTTAAAATTCAAATCTCAGTTTTCACTAATGGACAAGTCGAAGGACCAATGGAATCCAAAATACATTTTAGACTTCTTGGTCTATGGAGAATATTGCAAAATTGCCATTGAATGCGATGGGATCACGTATCATTCTTCAAAAGATGCTAGACAACACGATACTCAACGAGATATCTGGGTTAAACAACATGGCATTCAAGATACATTACGTTTTGACACAAATCAGATTTTAAATGATATGGATAGTGTGATGACAGAAATTCATAACACGATTGCTGCAAACGATAAACTTTACTTGGATAAGCAAGTACAAGGCGCTTTTAATCCGAACCAAATACCGAAATCAATTGGAGCGGATGACGCACAGATTTTGATCAGATCTTTACAAGAAGAACTGTCGAAGGTTTGTAAAGATGTGACCAAAACTGTTAAAATACGCGAACGTCGAAAAGGAGAAATTAGAAAAAGAGTCAGGGATGTCATCCAAAGAAAAGGTTTTGCAGATTTAAAAAATCTATTTGGTTATTTTGCACTTGAAAAACTTGCGTCTTCACAAAATGATTTTGATTGTATCTTCGGGGCATTCAATGTCCCTTGCACGATTACACTTACCAACTGTTCTCGTCAGGTGAAAATCCCGAAAGATATTGCAGAAGATGAGTCGATTCTTAAAATCATCGTATTATATGAACAAGGTAGTACAAAATTCAAAGGCAGTTCCTATATCGTATTGGATGGATTCAGTGAAGAGAGGTGTCGGATTTTAAAAAGCGATATCTTGGGCCATCTGCAACGACAAAAGACAGATGTGCAGAAACATCAAATAATACTAGATCGATATCAGGAACACGAAACAGAGAAAGAACTACTAAACGAAGTGTCTCGTCTAGAGACCGAATTAAGGCAGGTATATCAAAAACTTTACCAATCAAAGTCCTTTAGATCATCAATAAATCAATCCCCTTTTGAAAATCTTGATCCGACAGATCGTGAAAAAATTGTGATTTCCATTTCGAGATTCTTATCGACTATGACCGAAACACAATCCTCAAAAGAAAAATCAATCGACATTGCTTTTACTTGGCTCAAACAAGAGGGAATCTATTTCAAGCACCTTGTTTTTACGCTACATGAACTTACATTGGCGATTCATTATTTACGCAAAATGTGAAGATCATCTTGCTTGATTCAAATTTCAAAAAAAAATTTAATGCAATTCGAGAAGGGCACAAAATCTTGATTTTCAATCAAGAATGGGGAATTGTCCGTCATTGCCGTGGTCTCATGATTATCTTATATTCCGGAGATATCGAACGAACTCTCGTAGGTCGGATGTGAAGCTTAGAAGTCTTGAGTCCGGGTTAACTTTTTCTTAGCCTTTTTATCGAGTTCGGTCACCTTCGTCTCAATCAGTGTCGAATCATTCGATAGTTTGAGCGCTATCTAGTTTGGGCCCTCTGACATATAGAAGTCAATCAATAGGAAACCATGTTCCTTGCTTCGTGCCTGGTTTAGATTATGTATCGCTTAGACTGAAATGGTGAAGGTGTGTCGTTCATAGTTCTGGATTCGTGTGTCCGGCACGTCGGTGAATCGTACAAACAGCATCTCGTTCCCTCCTTAGTCCTGAAGCGCCTGCGACTTGAAGCTGAGCTTCTGTGAACGCTAGAAAAAAATGGTTCTTACGCACTTTAGGTGAGAGTGATGTTTTCGCATTATCGTTGTATAATCGGACAAAAGGTCGTGATTTCAATGGAACATTACAGAGGTTCTTGATCATTTTCATCTCCTCAAGAACCTATCGGACCTTTTCGAGAAGGTTTGCCACACGTTATTGCCCGGAAGTTTCGGCTTAGAGATAGGAGAGTGCGCGTCAGAGATTGTCTCAACGGACGACGCTGGGGATGATGACGGCAGATGGGACCACCCTTCTTGGCATCGAACACTAGGCGTCAAGAAGGCATACGAGACCGGGGAGTCGGTCACTTCGATTGCCCGTAGATTCTCCGTCAGTCGGCAAACGGTTTACAACGATATCCGAAGGACAGCGCCGATAACCCATCACCGAAAGCGCTCGCCGAGCGCCTCGCGGCGCAAAGTGAATCGCTGGATCGACCGGATCCGTCAATTATATGAAGTCAATTGTTTCAAAATTTACAGACAAGATGTTTGGAATGGGGGACGTAACATCCTCAATTCTCTTCAACAGCGAGTTCGCGAAGAAAGACTTATCGTGAATGTGTTTCGCAGTCCACAAAAAATAGCCTGACGAATAAATAATGCATTTCGTTAGGCTATCTTTATAGACTTCCACTCGTGCTGGCAACCTGATATCACACAGATTTTTTGTAGACGCGTTTCAATTCCTGTATTACCATTGGCAAAACCAAGCCAGCTATATCAAAATTAATTCTGGGAATAAATAAACTCTAAATACGATTGCTTGGAATCGAACACCATCTCTAGATCGGTATCGAAATGGTACCCGGACCTCACACACAGTTTAATAAGGTCACTAGTACCTATGTCACCCCCAAATGTAGAAATAAATTTTTCCTCGACTTCATCGATTTTTTTGTTGTTCTCACCTTTAATGAGACTATCAATCAGATATTTCTGTGTATCTTTAATCATTCCATTTATGAACAATATTCTTCGGCCGACTCGGAGATTCGCAATCTTCCCCGGTCTCATCAAAATCCCCTCATAGACTTTCTTATCGAATCCATATTCCTCGAGTGGATCGTGTGCCAAGAGGTCGATGAGTTGCTCTATCGTGTAGAAACGGTCAGATTTCATCAGCCCGAAGACCGACTCACGATAGGACTCCAACAACCGGATGGTTATGCCGGCACGGACGAGCGATCGTTCCGTGATATAGAAATCTGGCTCGATTTCGATGATTCTCCATCCGCTCCTCATCTTCGCCATCATCCTTGAAGCAAAAGGATGGGACAGGATTGGGGTGTCCTCCATTCTGAAATAGTCGTTCCTAAGGACGATATTCTCAATGTATGAACGACTGTCCAGATATTTTTTATTGAGGATATATGGTGAGGATATTCTAAAGCCGAGACTCTCCACGAAGTCCTTACTGATCGAATCCACCCCAAAACCTGGGATTACAGCCTTGCAGGCTTCGACGAAAGTTTCTGGGGTGTAGGCTTCCTCCTTCAACATTCCTTTGAGGGAGTTTAGTGTCACCTCATCCAACTCGATGGCTTCAGACAACATGTCTCTCTTGAAATTGATTTCATCCTTTCTATTCTCAAAGAGCGTCGAAACGATATCGGTCACATATTTCGCGTTCAACCAAAGACCTTGTTTGGTAATCGTCTGTCCGTCGGGGAGAAGGGTGACATCGTTCTTGTTGTTAGCTTTTGGTCTTATATGTATCATCTTATGCGCCGCCTGCCCCGGGAGATTGTTCTTTGTAATAATGTTGTTTCCCCATGGAGCTTCCCACATCTGGACGCCTTGCTTCAAGATGTTCGTCACCATCTGCCAATATGACTTCAACTTTCCTACTTCGTCATGGGGAAGTTTCCAAAGAACGGGACCGAGAAAAAACACATCACCTTCTTTGTTTTCCCCAAACACAATGAAAAGGAATGTCGTCTCCCCGAGACATCTAAAGATGGCACTGTCTTCCCATCCTGTTCCCACCCAAGAGAGGAAATCGATTTCTTCAAGGACGGTGTTCTGTTTTGATTTTCCTTCCTTGTTGAGGTTGACGGACTTTATCATCAATCGTCCTTTGGAATTGTTCTCCAGGCGCTCAATCGCACCTTGATGGCGGTCGATTAGCCTTTTCGTTATATTTGAAGTCTTCGCCTTACTCTCATTAAGGTCAGGGTTGAGACCGACGTCCCAGGACAACTGTCGCGCACCCTTGCAGATATATGTATCAAATACTTCAAGAAATTCTTGCATAAAAATCCCTCTCTCATTATAATTTTCTATATATGGAATTTAATTAGAAAATGTATTTTCGCTGCTCCACTTCATTAAATTTTACAACAATATTATATATTATAATCCAGTCTTCACCTTTTATACATCAGAGTTGATGTTTTTTTATATAGCAGTGAATAATCCCTCCCTAACAGAAATAGAAGATATTGACGTCTGAGGTGAAGAGGATGCTGCTAGACGGCAGGGGAGTCGTGTCATCAAAAGTGTTAGGCAAAAGACCCTGAACATAAAAATCAGTTTTGATGACCGGGAAGATGTCCTTTCCAGGGCGGGGCTCAATGTCGTCAGAAAAGAGAACGTCACTGAAGATGAAATCATACGCCGTGCCCTAGAGGCTTATTTGAAATCTCAACACAGACCATGACAAAGATTGCGAGGAAGATGAGGAATGGACAGACTACCTGGTCAAGGGGGAGGCAGGTATCATGATATCCCCCTCAAGGATCTACAAAATAGTTTTTTGGGGTTGATTGATGTCGCAGAGAAGGAAGGATATCGTTTCACGTTTCACACGGCAGTTCAATTGATACGTCAAGGGTTGACACCTGACGATTTCCTGATGGGCGACGAGGAGACGCTCATTAGGTTTCGGGAGCCGGTCAAAATCACCCTTGGAGAACTCGTCGAATTATATGGACCCGAGAGATTCTATGAATTGTGTTCGAGAAGGACCTTCTACCATCTGATTTTTCTAGGTACGGGGGTAAATGAATCACTCCCGAGATTACTGGGAAGCAGAGGATTCGATTACATATCTTTCAAGGACGTCGATTATGACACGTTCAAGGAGATGACCGGGGGACGGAACAGGCTGACCACGTATCAAAAGCTTATGGATGCTTATCGAGCGTTCGAGGTGGAGATGAGCGCCTCCTTCGAGAGCTCAGGGTCTAATGTCGCTCACCTCGACCCTGTGAGGGTGGAAGTCTCTGATAAAATCGGGAAAAGAGAGATGAACGTGTTGGAGAGAGAGTTCGTCAGCAACTGTTACGACTCGCTCCCTAAAAACTTCACTGTGGAAGAGCTCAAGGGGAGACTCGGAGTCGACGAGAGGCGCGTCTCCGTTATTTTGAAAAGAGCTGAAGAAAAGGGTTTACTGAAGGTGGATGGACATGATGTGGAAAAATTAAGACGAGCATTCATGGACATCATGTCGTCTGAATATATTCCGAATAAAGAGCTCGTATCAATGAGATTCAAGGAAGGATTGAGCTTACAAGAAATGGCGGACAGGTTGGATGTCTCGAAGCAGCGTGTCTCACAGAAATTGAAGACGACGCTGGAGTGGATTCCGATATCGCATGTGAAAGAAGCCAAAAGATACCTGCGCAGGTTCCGGCGTTTTGCAATGACAGAGGAAGCGTTTGTGACGATATTCGAGGAAAGCCCTGCAATCTTCAGACTTTTGGATGCAAAGGCCACAAGTGGTACAAGTGACATTTTGGAAATGTACACGAGGTTGAACGAGGAGCAAAGGAGGAACTTCGAGCAATACCTCTCTGTCTTTCCGATTGACGATCGTCTGGTTCCTTTTAGCAAGAAGAGCATCCTTGAGAGAGTAGTGTTCGAGAATGCCCGCGACCGTGCACTTCGCATCGAGGAGGTGGCAGTCCTCTATCAACAATATATCGATGATTTCTTTCCCGAAGAGACTGCGATTGGTCTGAGGGTCGACGAAAGGAGCCTCATGGGCCTGGCAAGCCGTTCGAAACATATTATCGGCTCCAATGGTCTACGAGTCAGGTATCACTCGCCGGATGTGTGCACCGAAGATCGGTTAGAAAGGGTTGGAAGATTATTGAACCTGGAACCTGGAATCTACCATGCCCGCTTTATCTATGATTTGGACAGGGAGCTCATGCAAGAGTTGGATTGTCAGGATGCATATGAACTCCATAATCTCATCAAAAACAAGATTGATCACCCTCATGTGATCATGGGGAGGATGCCAGAGCTGGCAATCAATGTCGAAGACAAGAAGTCATGGTTACGTCATCTCATCGCAGAACATAGTCCCATGCCGCTTGAGAAGTTCTTGGGATACCTGGAGGACAACTTTGGACTGCACGTCCCTTCGATGCGCAGTTTGATTCAAACGGATTTGGGGCACCACCTGACCCCGGATAACATCTTGATCACTGAAACGCCCTCCATTTCGCTCGAAGAAGGGGATTGGCTCTCTTCTGTCCTTGTCGAAGATATCTATACGTTCGACCAACTCTTGGATGCCTATCCGGACAAACCTGAACTGTATGACAAGTTTCTAAACAAGGCTGTCCTTTCGACCATAGGATATGTCATAAGGGGAGGATTCATCGTCAGACAGGAGTTCGGCAGCGGAGAATCCTATTTCAGGAGCAAAATCAGGTCTCAAGATTTGTACCGGATAGAGTATACACCCGCTTCAAGAACACAGACATATTTTAAAGTGTTGAAGGACCTTGAGACGAATCTAGAGATATTCAGATTCGACGAGGACCATTACATCAGCCTTGGTCGCATGGAGCGTTCAGGTATCACGAAACAAGAAATCGAGGTTGAAATCGTCAAACTTGTGCGGTTCGCGAGTGGGCTTGGAGCAGAGTACTTCACGTTACCACAGATTCAAGAAGAAATCGACTCTCCATTGTTCAATCTTGGAATGGAGAAAGTCTTCTATGAGAGGCTCATCCGACTACAAGATGGGGTGAACTTCATCCCGACCATTGGAGGGGACATCTTTTATTTTGCGAAAGAGAAGAGGACGATCGGACAATTCTATCTCGAACATTTGCCATCTGAAGATGGTCTTGACGTCCATTTTCTGATGGCAGAGCTTGAGGAACGTTATCAGATTTCCTTGAACCGAGCAAAGCTGATTGAGTCGACCAAAGAGCGCGGAGGCCATTTCTCACCAGAGACCGGGAAGGTCTATCGGAACAAGGAGACCTTCCTGTCCAGCATCTATTGAAACAAAGACATACATTTAGACATTCATCAGGAACGGGGTTATCAGATTGAGAACAGAAACCAATATTGAAAAGATTGATTTACATACAAGGGTCGGACAGGACATCATGCGAACCGACCAGAAACGAAAGTTGGCCTTGAAGGGGGAAATACGGAGCTTTGAAGTCCATCGAATCCCTCTCGACCTTCTCCTCTACAACAAGCGTAACGGACGTATCATCAGCTGGATGAACAAACTCGAGTCCGAAGGGGTCGTCGTGGACGAGCTTTCAAAAGACGAGTATAACGAGAAGGTCGAGACGATGATCGTCGACTCGAACCGGACCGCACTCGAGAAGACGAAGAAGAACATCAAGGCCCTCGGGCAAATCCATGCCGGTGTTGTGTTGAACAACGGGACCGTTGTCGACGGCAACCGACGCTTCACCTGCCTTCGTCAGCTCAAGCGTGAGGACGGCGGAGACCTTTTCTTCGAGGCCGTCATCCTCGACCCTGAGGAAGGACTGACGGACGCCGACATCAAGCGACTCGAGCTGCGCATCCAGCATGGGGAAGAACGTCCGGTCGATTATAACGCCATCGACAACCTGGTCGACGTCTATAACGACATCCGGATCAACCGTTACTTCACGACCAAGGAATACGCGGCGAACATCGGCAAGAAAGAATCTGATGTCAAGAAGATGCTCGAGAAGGCCGACCTCATGGTCGAGTACCTCAAGTTCATCAATGCGGAAGGCAAGTTCTATGTCGCACGTGAGCTCGAGCTCGACGGTCCACTACAGGAGATGACGGGGATCCTACGGAAAGAGAAGGACGAGGAGGACCGCATCCGGGTACAGGACGCGCTCTTCACGGCATTGAGCACTTCGAAAGAAAGAGACCTCACCCGTTACATCCGTAGAATCGGAAAAGACATCCTCGGCAGCAAGAACCGTGAGGAATTCCTAGAGGAGTTCGAGGACATCGTGGACGAGGTGCACGACGCCTTCCAGGAGAGGGAGACCGTCGATATCTCGACGATCCGTGAGGTGAACAAGGACCTCGAACAGGTTCGTTCCGAGGCATCTTACATCGTGAGCCGTCGTACCGAGGAGACGGCCATCACACGGGCCCAGATGAAACCGGTCGATGCTTTGAACACCTCGCTCAAGGCGCTCGAGAACATCGACACGGAGCAGGTGTCCAGGATGGATGCACATACGAAGGGTGAGTTCGACCGATTGGTGAACCTGTTGCGGGAGAGACTGGACTCCCTATGAGGGCCGAGTCGGACTTTCGCCTCCTCGACCTGAAACCCTCATATTATACAAATCAGACGAGCATCGCGAAAACCTTCTATGAGCCGGTCCTGTCGAACGCCGTCTCCTATGACCGTGTGAGCGGGTATTTCAGCGGGAAGGCGTTCGCGCATTATGCGAAAGGAATTCAAGGGCTTGTCCGGAATGGGGGAAGGATGCGCCTCATCATCTCCGAGGAGATCGCAGAAGAGGACTTCCTTCAGATGACCGAGGGATATCGTCTGAGACGTGAGCTCGAGGAGGACCTGTTGGACCGACTCGACGAGAAGCTCTCTCTCCAGGAAGAGGCGGACTTCTCGAACCTGGCCCATCTTATCGCGAGAGGGGTCGTGGACGTCCGGGTCGGCTTCATCCGTGCCGGACTGTTCCACTCCAAGTTCGGGCTCGTCAGGGACGCAGAAGGGAACATCCTCTATTTCACCGGGTCCAACAACGAGACACGCGCCGCCATCGAGCACAACTATGAGTCGTTTGACGTCACGGGGACCTGGCTGTGCTCAGACTTCGACCGTCAAAAAATCGACAGGGCCATCGAGGAGTTCGAGAGCCTCTGGTCTGACGGTTCGGGCAGACACGGTGTCCGTGTCAGGGAGTTCGAGGAGCTCGTGCTGAGTCATATCCTGAGAAGAGACAAGGGGAAGATCATATTGGACAAAGAGATGCTGTTGGACGACGCCCTGGTCCTGACGTTGGATCAGGGCAGGCTCGTCGTCCATGACCGGGTGGCGCCCGGCAAGTTACGTGCGAACGAGCGCACATTGACGAGGACGCTCGTGCCGTTCTGCGACGGGGGATATCCTACTTTCCGGTCGGATCTCACCTATATGGAGATCAAGAAGGTGATCAGCCATCTGGAACGCCTCGGGGAAAGACGTGGCTTCGAGGTCGTCGTCACCGAACGCCTCCGGCAATACCTGGGAGACCAGGAGTTCATGATCGAGGAGAGGGCGGAATATGCGCGTCTCCTCAAATCGTCACATGAGAAGGTTCAACGAAAGTACGAGACCTTCTCGAGCGTGGTGGACAGGGAACTCGAACGAAAGCTACGGGAGCGGCAGATGCGTTCGGCCTTCTATATGGTCGAGATGCAGAAGGCGGCGAACTTCTCCGTCCCAGGTGCGGGGAAGACCTCGATGATCTATGGCGCATATGCATACCTCTCCTCGAGAGAGGTGAACAAGGTCGAGCGGCTCGTCGTCATCGGGCCGAAGAACACGTTCATCTCATGGAAGGACGAGTTCCGGGCAAACTTCGGGGACAAGCGAGACCTCAGGGTGCTCGACATCCATGACTCGGTCGAGCCGTTGCTCGCCCTGAAGACCGACGCCCACCTCTATGACCTTATCCTGGTCAACTACGAGTCGCTGGGTAAATATGAGCGGGTCCTCTCCGAGGTGATCGACCGCTCCACCATGCTGGTCTTTGACGAGGTCCATAAAATCAAGGGGCTGAACAGCATACGTGCGAAGTCCGCGAAGGCGTTGGCGCCCCTGGCGCCTTACAAGTTCGTCCTCACCGGGACGCCGATACCCAACACCTATGAGGACATCTATAACTTCCTCAACATCCTGTACGGTGAGGAATACAAGTCATTCTTCAATTTCAAGCCTTACGAGCTAAAGGAACCGAACGAGTCGAAGGTCCAAGAGGTGAACATGAAGCTGGCGCCGTTCTTCTGGCGAACGAACAAGCGGGAGCTCGGCGTGCCGGATGCGGATGACGACATCCTTTACAGAATCGTCGCAGACGACACGGAACAGCGCATCATCGACCTCCTCTATCGGAAGTACCGTGGGAACCCGTTCGCCCTTTATATCCGTCTCATCCAGGCGGCATCGAGCCCGGAGCTCGTCCTCCGGAACATCGACATGGCGGAGATGTTCGGGGAGGATGCGGCTGAAATCCCTCTTCTGGACGGGGAGGGGCAGCCCGATGTCTCCTTGGATATGGAGGAGATACGTCTCCTCAGGTCCGTCCGAGAGACACGGAAGTTCCGTCGTGCCATCGACACCGTCACCTCCCTCCACAGGGAGGGCAAGACCGCGGTGGTCTGGTGCATGTTCGTGCATACAATAGACAGGGTCCATGAGGAGCTCTTGTCGAACGGGATCAGGTCCGCCGTCATCTATGGCAGCACGCCACAGGAGGAGCGCGAGCGACTGATCCGTGCCTTCCAGAACCGTGAGTTCGATGTCATCGTCACGAACCCGCACACGCTGGCGGAGTCGGTGTCGCTCCATCATGTCTGTCACGACGCGGTCTATCTCGAGTATTCGTTCAATCTCACCCATATGCTCCAGTCGAGGGACCGGATCCATCGTCTGGGACTCCAAGAGGGACAATACACCCGTTATCATTACATGATGATGGAGGGCCAGCCCGATAGACAGAACATGGTCGATGAGAAGATCTACATCCGACTCAAGGAGAAGGAGCAGCGTATGCTCGAGGCGATCGAGAACGGCGAGCTCCGACCTGACCCGAACGTGAACTATGACGACATCGTCGCCTTGTTCGATTGAACCGATAGTCGAACGATTTAGATGGAGGAGGTCCGCCGAAGGCGCGGACCTCCTCCATTTTGTCGATTTCAAAAAAACAGACGAGGTGGTGTATCGGGACAGATGAACCATCGAAGAGATATCCCTCCTTTGTAAAAATGATGATACGTCCCCTAAAATTCAGGGAAAAAGATAGGAAAGTGGAGACAAAAAAATGAATACCTGGGTACTGGACCTAATACATGTATTCAAAATCGGACGAGATGCCGTCTGATGGTCAAGGGAGGAGGAATGAGAGATGAAAAGCGGGCCTGGGGAGCGTGGCGCACGAGCGGGTCGGACGGACAGGGAGCCATTCGAGAGGAGGATTGCGAGGAAAGGAGTCGAGCATGTCTTTTATGAGAACGTATATGACGAACTCGGCGACGTCTTCTCCCTAGAAGAGGTGGCGACCCTCCTGGAGACCGAGAAGGATGATGTCGCCGATCTGCTCGAGAGATCTTCGAGGCATGGATTCGTCAGACCGGACGGTGAGAACTTCAAGAAGAGGACACGGACCTTGTCCTTGCTGTTGTCCTCGGATGACATCCCGGAGTCGGAGCTCGTTCGTGCAAAATTAGAGACCGGTCTGAACGACCTCGTGCTCGCCGAACGCCGGGGACTACCGCTCCGGACCTTCAAGAAAAAACTCAAGAGAGCTTTGGCGATGATGCCGGTGACGCATGTCTCGGACGCCCGACGATACCTCAACAGGTTCAAGTCCTATGCGTTCACCGAAGAATTGTTCATGGCGGTGTTCGCCGAGGACGCTCGGATGTACCGCTTCCTGTCCCTCAAGGTACGAAGCGACCAGCGGGATGTCAGAGGGATGTATGCCAGGTTGAACGAGGTGCAGCGCGCCCGGTTCAGGCGTCACCTCTCTGTCTTCGTGAACCGTGTGGGAAATCTCGAAGAGGCCACCATGACCGGGGTATTCGAGCATGTGTGCTGGATGAACGCCGGTCAGGCACACATGTCCATCGATGGATTGAAGACCCTCTATGACGCCTTTCTCGACGAGCAGTTCGATGAGTGGACGGCCGAGAGGCTCAAAGCGGATGAGAGGAAGCTCGCATCCATCGCCTCTAGGTCGTGCCGGATACTCTCCTCGGACAATCGATATCGATTCCATGACGCCTCGGTGCTCACCAAACGAAACCTCCAACGTCTGAGGGGACTTCTCAGGCTGGAGCCCGGCTTCTATAGCACCGAACACATCTTCGGCCTCGACCCATCCCTCATGGAGGATTTGGACTGCATCACGCATGAAGAGCTCCATCAAATCATCAGACACCACGTCACCGTCAAGAACGTGACCATGGGACGCCTCCCCGAAATCGCAATCGGTGTGGACGACAAGTCGGTCTGGCTGAAGAGACTGGTCCGAAGACATGGGCCGATGGAAATCAGTGATTTCCTTGAAATCGTGCATGCAAGTTTCGGGCTGTCCCCTCGCAGCGTGAGACGGACGTTGAAGGATGCGCTGCCAGAACTCGTCTCACCGGACGGCATGATCGGGGTCACGATGTCGGGAGCGACGAAGCGAGAGATCGACTGGTTCTCGAGGCGTCTCACGAGGGACATCTATACCCTGGAAGAACTGGAAGACATGTTCAGAAAGGTGGAGGATTTCAAGGCGAGGTTCATGAATCCCGTCTCTCTGGAACGTTGTGGTTTCATCCTACGGGGAGGTCTCGTCCTTCGTTCTCACCACGATAGCGCAGATTCATATTTTAAAAAACTACTCGTCGCGAGCGACTTCTTCATCGTCCCGGACGAACCTGCATTCAAGACCGCCACTTTCAAAAGGGCGGTGAAGGACCTGGAAGACAGACATGATATCTTTCGGTTCGATGAACGGCAGTACATCCATCTGACAAGGCTCAGGAAGGCGGGCGTCAACAAGGGTGTCGTGAGGGGATTCATCAAAGAGGTGATCGAACACGTCAAACGACAGCAATGGGAATACTTCACTGTCCCGATGATTCATCACCAGGTAGAGTCGTCCTTGTGGGAGCTCGGTCTAGAGGATATCTTTTTCAAGGGACTCTTACATTCGCATCCTAAAATCAGGGCAATCAGGACCGGCTCAGGTGACATCTTTTATCTTGGGAAAGGGCCAAGGAGCCTTGGAGGTCTCTTCATCGAGCATCTCCCAAAGGATGGGGGCATGGAGCCCCTCGAGTTGAGAGAGGACATCGAGACCTCCCTTCATCTCCTCTTTGATGAGAGCGCCATCGTCTCGGCCATTCGGGACCGAGGAGGTCATTTCTCTCCGGAGACAGGCAAGCTCTATCAGGACAAACAGACATTTCTGGACAACATCTATTCGATTGACGAATGACAGGGGAGGGATTGGACATGAGGAAAGGACCAGAGAACATCAATCTCAGAAAACGGATTGGGGAAGATATATCTCTTACCGAGCAGAAGAGGAAGCTCACATTGAAAGGGGAGACGAGGGTATTCGATGTGTATCGGATCCCCCTCGAGCACCTGGTCTACAATCGACGGAATGGACGAATCATCAGCTGGATGAACCGTGTCGAGTCAGAGGGGGAGGACGTCTCGACCCTTGACAAGAATGAATACAACGACAAGGTGGAGGAGATGATCATCGAGTCGAACAAAGGGGCGCTCGAGAAGACGAAGGCCAATATCAAGAACTTCGGACAGCGGGTCCCAGGTGTGGTGCTCAACGATGGGACCATCGTGGACGGGAACCGTCGATTCACCTGTCTCCGCCATCTGAGACGTGACCACGGGATGGATGTCTTTTTCGAGGCGATCATCCTCGACCCGAAAGAAGGGCTCTCCGATATCGACATCAAACGGCTCGAGCTCAACCTGCAGCATGGTGAGGAGCGCCCAGTGGACTACAATCCGATTGACAACCTCGTCGACGTCTACAATGACATCGTCGTCAATGAATACTTCACGGAACAGGAGTATGCGCTGAACACCAACAAGAAGCCCTCGGAGGTCAAGAAGATGGTCGAGAAGGCCAAACTGATGGTCGAGTACCTGGAGTTCATCAACGCCGACGGAAAATTCTATCTCGCGAGGGAGCTGGAGCTGGATGGGCCCCTCCAGGAGATGGTCGGCATCCTGAAGAACGAGAAGGACGAGGAGGAACGGATCCGAGTGACGGACACGCTCTTCACAGTGCTGACGATCTCCAAGAACAAGGACTTGACCAGATACATCCGTCGCATCGGAAATGACATCTTGAAGGCATCGAATCGAGAGGCGTTCCTCGAAGAATTCGACGAAATCGTTTATGATGTCGCCGACGCTTTTCAGGAAAAGGGGAAGGTCGACCTGGAGGCCATGAGGCAGCTCAACTCGGAAATGAAGGACCTGAGGGACGAGGCCGCCTCCCTCATCGACCGTAGGGCAGACGAGACGGCCATCTCCCGGGCGAAGATGAGACCAATTGATGCATTCAACACGTCCCTGAAGACGCTCGATACAATCGATATGGACCATATCGGAAGGCTCGATCAGAAGAACAGGGAGGAGTTCATCCGTCTCATGGGACGGATGCGGGGGATGCTGGACTCCTTCGAGGAACGTCTTTCATGATGGGTCGGCAATGACATGGCTGTAAAACCGAAGAAGTCGCCGGCACATGTGCCGGCGACTTCTTTTCATCAGACGACAGAGCGCCTCATGTTCTCGATGACATCGAACGTTCGTAGGAAACGGGGGGACAGGGAAGCGTGTGCGAACCTGGGTGCAGGTCTCCCGCCCCTGGCGGCCGTCCTCGCGACGACGGTCTCGATGTCAAGAAGATCAGGGAGTATCGAAGAGATGACGGCCTCGGTGTATCGGACGAACGGCATCCGGACACCCATGTGTTGAGGACTCGGATAATTGATGTCCTCCTGCAAGATCAACCAGTAGAGGAGCACCCTGGTCTGTCGACCCTCCAACCTGTGTCCTGCGATTTCGAACGGGGAAGGAAGGTCCACAGTCCCGGTCAGTCCATTTGTAGCCAAATCCTCTAGAAAGCAGAGCATCGACTCGGCCCCGTCGTGTCCCGATATCTCGCAATACGTATGGACCGCACGGACCACGTGTATATGCGAGGGGGCGAAATCGTTCAGATAGAGGCAATAATCACCGGTCTTGCCACCGCGTAACGCTCCGGGATATCTCAATTGTAGGCCCGGGACATGTTCCTCCAAGGAGTGTGTGTTCCCATGGACCTCTTGGACCGGCAACTTCGTATAAAGATTTTTCATGTATAGAATGTCATCTGCGAAAGGCATGGACGAATCCTCCTGAATAGTTTTTGAGAGTCGAACAGATGTGTTCATCTTGAAGAGTCTTTAAAGATGTTCGCCCGATGAAGGCGCATGTATGCCTTGTTTCTCGGTATATGTGAGAGGTGCATCGTCTCGTCTATCGACAACCTCTGCAATTCCTGGCGAGGGATCATCTCTGAAATCAGAATCCGCCCATCGTCCTCGAACGTGATGAATCCTTTGTCGAACAATGCGTCGTGGGTGACGCAGAGAAGGAGCCCATTGTCGGGGTCTTGCCGTTGATGTTCGTCGGCGACCGACCAGGGGAGGATATGACTCGCGACCAAGAGGGGCTCGACCGCCATACCACATAGGTCACAGCAACGCCGACTCTCTAACAGGGCGCGACGAAATCTTCCTTGGGTTCTCCTGAAGATGGTCATCCGATAGCCGATGCTCTCCAATAGACGTTCACGGCGTCTTGAGCGTTCCCCGGGTACAAGCGGACGTTCGACACGTGACGAAAGGTCACGATCGACCAGGAAGCGTAGCCACTCGTTCGGGGCATGTTCAGAAACTGTGATGCCTCGTTTAAGGTCATAGAGCCACTCTCTTTTTGCCGTCACCTCAAGGACGGTGAAATGACCCACGAAATTTTCGAAGGGAAGGCCCGTCCTCGGGTCTGTGAATTCCTCTAATGACAGGGCATCCACCTCGGACGTGCCCGGTACATAGGGTATCGCGATGCCGACGTATTTGACACTATCGTCCACCTGTTTCTCGAAATAAAAGAAGGGAGCCAGATGTGCTTCCGGTTCATTGTACGCCCTTTGGAAAAACCTCTGCAACGCCTTGTTACCTGCATTGTTTGTAGAGAGGTAGTGTTGGCTCGAGGATTCATTGTCTCCGTAATAGGTCAAGATACCGCTCATAGGATCATAGACGTTCTGCCAGTTCTCATGTTTGCCGGTATCTAGCAGGACGACGAAGGCCTCCTCTTGAGAAGAGCGATTGATAGGATTCTGCTGCATGGCACGGCGAATCCCTCCCATGTTGCCCACCCCCCTCAGACCAGGAAATTTGAAGATATTATGGATCGGTTCACGCCGTGTATGGTTACTGTCACTACCCTTTAAATAGTTTGTTCCCGGTACCAAGTCCGCCATCATGGCATCTTCGAATGTGACCTCATGCATTGTTGCTCATTCCTTTCTTTCTATGTGAGTTGGCTATCGTTGCTTAGCCTCTTAATTTTCCGAGGATTTTGATAAGTGAGCGTGTTCCGTACAAGACTTGTTCAAAATGCCGGTGGCAGCTCGAAAGTCGGTCTCCATTGCGTCCCTCCGGATGCGGAGAGGCTCAAGTTATAAATCAGATTCAAATAGGAGATTCTCTTGTCACGTGTCCTTCCGGTCTGATTCATCAACGTCTCGCGAAGCGGCTGATGACTTTCGATGAGAAACTCGTTCCTACGGAAGAGTCGATCCAGATATTCGATATGAGGGATACACGCGAACTTTCCTTTCGAACCGCGGTTGCAGTCCTGACAAGAGAGCACCAGGTTCCACACTCCGTCCAGATTCTCCTCGAACATGAGTGCGAGCCTGTGGGGGAGGAAGTGGTCGACATCCGCCAAGTCAGGGTGACCGGATTTGGTGCTGATGTCACGGAAGCAATAGAAGCATTTACCTTTCTGATATCCATTGAGCGCGTCCCGGGATGATGTGATGTTCGTGCGACGACCTCGATCATGCTCCTCGACGAAGAGCAACTCGGCCGATTCGTCGTGTCTCACCTTGAGCATGTTCGACGATACCCCTGTCGACCAGGCCGTCTCGACGAGGCGCCATCTTGCTTCGACTTCCGTCTCGAAACTGTCTGCCTGGACAGACTGTAGGATTCGATACATATCATCGGTCAATATGATGCCTTTAGTGTTATCAGATTTCGACACCTCGAAAAATGAGACGGGCAACCGGTCGTTGTTCACGTTATGGAAAGCGTCAAGGACGTTCACGAACCCCAGCTTTCTGGTCGATTCAATCAGCTCGTCATAAGATACAGTCCCTGCATTATGTCCCCGACAGATATCCAGATATTTGCTGGAGGACGATATTGCCTGCTTGTCACTCAATTTCAGGTGTTCACATATGTGCGCCGCGAAATGGACGGAGATATCTTGCAGACTGATGAAAGAGTTTCCGTTGTCCCCGACCTCCAGCAACGATTTCGCCATGGCGAACTTGTAAGAGGCAGAATTTTTCCCGAACAAGATGATGGCACGAAAATAAGACTCTAGAGACGGCTGAAACTCTGTAAAACGGTTCACGATTCTTTCCCCCTTTGATAAAAAGAAATTATTTCCATGAATCAATTATATGACATCTCTAATGTATGGGCATGTAAAAAAATAAAACAGGTGAGAGGTGGGATTTCAGTAGGAATCCGAGGGTGAAAAACTATGGGGCGGTTCAATCATATATTTAATATTCTAGATGACGATTTGATTGAGTATCGCAAATTCAATTTAAAAAGACATACCGATTTTACTTCATTCAAAAAACACTTACTTTATAAATATTTATAAAGTTTAATATTTTATTGAGGTGGAATACCTCTAATATGTCACCTCAATAAACTTACCTCACACTTACCGCTTCAATTTTTACAATGCTACTTTTTCTATCAAGGAGGTAGTGAAATGCATCAGTTGTCATCTTTTTTATCTCGATTTAACATTGATCAGGAAGAGTTGTTCATTCAAATATTCCCTCTGATTCAAGAACATGTTGTCGAATCCATTCGTCCGACAGAAGAACAGATGAGGGAATGGCGAAATTCTCCTGAAGGACGTCAGGAATTTGAACGCTATATGTTATCAAAGTTTACTGTCGTCCCATCAAAACGGACAATTCGAACACTATGGGACATCTATAACGGAAAGAGGCAGACGTCCCGTGACAAGGCACTCGTCCGAAGTTTCATCGAAGCACATAGATATGCGGTCGCCTGTGCACATTGTGGTCTGACGGAAGGGAAATTCCATGTGGACCATATCATCCCGTTGTCGAGAGGAGGGAGAGATGAACCTGAGAACCTTCAGTTTCTTTGCGTCCGTTGTAATTTGAAGAAGTCGAACCGTTATGATTCTCGTAAGCCGCTGATATGAGAACGGAGGAACAAACATGTCCAAATCTTATTCTTTAACACGTTCTAACTTGCTGACACTGATTGAAAAGATTGAATCACGTCATGGTGATAAGTTCAAAATGATGTTGGTCAAGTTGGAACAGGGGAATGGATATGATATGGCAACAAGCCAACTCCCTGTCGACACGACCCATGCTCTATTACGTCGTATCCCGAGGGACTATGATAATCCGGAAGGCATTCAACGAGCGTTGAAGGCTTCTAAGGTGAATAACATCGAGAAAATCGCAAGGGAAGACGAGGAGAGATTTTCATCTCCTAACGCAGTAGTCGTGAGCCTGGTGACGGAACACGAATATGTGTCGATGGTGACTGATCAGGCGAATGAGATGATCAGATATTTCATCATAGATTTGGCGGCTTACAAGAACGTGGTCGCAGAAGCAGAAGTGGATGCAGGTGATTATCTTATAGACGAACATATCTTCCCTGGTATCATGATTGACGGGCACCATCGGACAGCTGGTCTTTATCAAGGTACCAAACTCGGATTAGTACTTCCCGTGACCGCCTATATCGACCTGCCTTCCAAAGATATGGCCAAAGTGTTCGCGGACATCAATATCTATCAAGAGAAGCCTAGTACGGTTCATTCTCTTGCTATGAAAGCGATATCTGGGACACTAAGCAGCACCGAGGAAGACGCACACAGTATCGTGTCGCTTCTGAATCAGGAGGAGTGGTCTGTCCTGTATCAACGTGTGAAGGACATCGACGGGCCAAGACCTAAAGACTTACCGAAATCCTATGTGACCAATAGTACGTTCGTCAAACTGGTCGAGGGATATGTTCTGGACACTATGCCTGATTTAGCCATGCTCCGCAAGGCGCAGATTTTGAGTGACTATTTCAAGGCATGGAGTGAGGTATATCAGACTGCATGGAGAGATGAGAAGAGCCATGTGTTGGTGAAATCTATGGGCTTTCAAATCATGCTTCGAATATTTGATAAAATCTATACGATGGCAGGTAGCGATGGCATTCCATCCAAACAAAGTTTTAAGACCTTCCTAGAGGTTTACATGCACCCTACTGAGACACTGACCGTCTATGATAAGGAGTTGATCCTCGACTGGAACAGCAGAGATTACGGAGGATATTCGAGTGGCAAGGGTATCAATGATATCGTTGCGGCATTGCAAAAGCATATCGCGAACAAGCACTATTATACGCTAGAACAAGCTTCAAGCTGATTCTAGCTCAGAAGGAATTCAGACGGATGGAGGGAAGACCTGTCTTCTCTCCATCTTTTTAGGTGAGAGATAATTGGTTTTTATTTTTAAAAATCGGTTGAACTCAAGTCTAGGTTGATCTTGTAAAAATAGGATGATAAGATTGCAGAATCATGAACACATTTCTTTTTTCATCAGACAAGAAATGCATTCAATCTAAAGGTTTGGACTCTATAAAAAAGATGTTGGAGGGAGATTTGAGATGAAAAACCTCACGTTAAGGTTAAAGGTCGAGATGATTGATTTCAATGTCGTCGACTCACCACCGACAAATTATGAGATAGCGAGTTATCAGTTCTGCAATGTTGGTACCGTTCAGTTGATTGATGACTTGTATGACCTTATTTTGAAAAAGAAAGGTGACTGGGTTCGCTTGAAAAGTATTAAAACCCCTGACAGACAAGAAGTCGATTTTTTGTTGATGTTCACAAAATCAGAACTGAGTGAGGAAGATAATCGCTTGCTTAAATCGATTGTAAAAGTTTGTGAATCATATTTTACGTATCATGATCTTGAACTGAACATCGAGGTCGATGAACAATTGTCGCATCTCCCATCTATAGATTCGATGGGAAATGGTATGATTGTGAGCGCTCAAATGAACGGAGGTAATGGTCTATCAGAATTCTTAGAGAAAGAATTCAATAATCAAGGAATCGATTATACAATACTTCGTAGACAACAAGAGCGCGTGGACGCCGGTGCCAGTGGCGGTATGGAACATGTTTTGATTCATATAGCACAATGGGTTCTAACGAGCGCAGCATGGGACATATTGAAAAAAAGTTTGAATTCAGAGGATATCTCATGGTTGAGTTTTTTTAGGGAATCGAGATATGAGGAAAAGCAGTTCAAGCGAATCAGGAGATCGGTGGCGGAACGTACCAGGGTCAATGAGATTGACCTGATACTCAAAGATAAAATTGAGGATGAGAAAGAAGTGACTATCGTCTTCGAGGTCAGGGGCGTTGCAGAAGGCGACATAACTCTTATCTGTGACCATGGCGGTAATATCAGGGACATATCAAATACGGTAACCAGTTAAATGACATACACTTCAATGATGTGGACGAACGAATAGAGGCATTCGCATGACTGCGGTGCCTCTATTATTGTTCATTCATCAGTTTCAGTTCTGTTCCGATCTCTCAATATGGCAAGTTCTATTTGCTCTTCGAGTCTAATCTCGAACGCTTCTTTCTCACGACGGAGGATTTGAACTTCGAGGTGTAGTCTCTGGTTCTCTTCCTCCAAGTGATCCGACCTTCGAATGCGCCCTTTTAAGTCTTCGACCATGTCGACCAGGCTTTGATTCTGACGATAAAGCTGGGAACGTTCATCCTCGAGTCTCTTGAGTCGTGCCTCCAAATCGAAGACCTCTCGCCTCAGACCTTTCGTGACCTCTTTGGATGCCGTTCGTTCCGCCTCCAAAGTGGAAGTCAGCTCGCCATTCTCATGTACTGCAATCTCGAGTCGCTCTTCGAGATTCCGCCTCTTTATTTCATGTGCAGACAAGTTCTCCTCATGCGCCAGTTCGAGACGGTCCCTCTCATCGAGGATGCCCTGTTCGAGCTCGTTCACCACAGCGAGATGTTTGGATTTGATTCGCTCGTTCTCTCGGATTTGCGCTTCGATACGGGTCGCCCGTTCATGGAACATAGCCCTCACCTGCGAGAGGGTGGCCTCCAATACGGCGTCCTCCTCGGCGATGACCGGGTCAGGGGTATCTTTGTCGGCCAATTGCAAAAGCTCCTCGAACAATTGATTTGTCGAGAGCTGTCGCTCCTCCATCAAGCCCTGTATACGTTGTTTCACATCAGGTGACACCAGGAATGAGGTCACCTTCGTCTCTTGTGTCTCCATTTTCTGTTCTCACCACTTTGTCAGTTAAATTATTGATGCGGTTCTATAAAATAAGTAGATTTCGTATACATTTCGACGTCGAAATGTATACGAAGCGATTCATATTTGTTTCCTCATAAGGCTTTCTTTCCTTTGAAAAATTTTTTTAGGAAAAGTTCTCTTTCTTCACAGAAAATTCTCCGAGATACTTTAAAGAGTCCATTTTTCGGTGTGAGTCCACGACGCGCTTTTTCGTCCCGACCATCTCATCTATAAATTGTCATTACATCGACTATCTTCGAGTCGCCAGGAATCGTGCCACGTTAATCTCTTTTCGTGTACCCATATTCCCGTATTGCATGATTGCTCTTCAATAAAACCATACCATAATTTCTTCTCCATTTTTCATAAAATCTTGTCACTTCGTTTCAAGTCGGCCCATAGAAATCAATCAATATTACTCACGGGAGATAGAGAATCGATACTTCAAAATTGATATATGCTGAGTAGCGGCCGGAAAGGATGCTGTTAAGTTCGTGAACAAAGGGCTTTACAAAGTATGGAGGTTAATTTATTATGTAGTAGTAAATTAACTAATTCAATTAGGAGGGAAAGACATGGTAAACAGTCGAACGGCAGTGGAAGTGTCGGGCCAGGTGGACCGGCCGACGTATTACATCACCCCGGTGGGTGAGTGGGTGAACTATGAGCGAGGGGTGTCCGCGGGGGGCATCGCCCCGATTGATAAGGGGGAGGTCGCGCGTTTCCTGACAGAGTCACAGCTGGGGTGTCTCTCGACCGACCGGTTGCGGGCGTACGGTCTCGGAAACCTGACGACGGACCGGAACCAGCGGATGGTCGAGAAGATGATGGAGGGTGACCATCTCGTCTTTTATTTCGACAAGACGCTCCGTTCGATGGGCCGCGTCGTCCAGGTGGTGGAGAGCGAGGATCTCTCATTGTGGCTCTTCGGGGACCGACGGTACAAGTTCGTCGTCTTCCTCGACGACTTCAGGGAGCTGGGCCTGCCGGCCTCGACAATGGCGGAGTCCCTGTACGGGAAAGGGGATGGCGTCGTTCGCGGGCTGAGGCGGCTGAGCGAGCTGAACGGGACGAAGCTCGAGGGGCTTTTAGGGTGAGGCGGGGAGTAATTCTCCGCTTTTTTTGTCTATCTATAAAAATTTGACAAGAACTCGAGTGAAACTATACTCAATTATAAAATGATAAAGTATCAAGATGAGTAGTTGAAAAAACTAGCCATTAAACAAGAAGAAAACCTGCATTAGATAAAGGAGAACTTAGCCATGGAAAGTTTAACGTTTTTCAAAATTTTAATGTTACAAAAAAAGCTGTCTAATAAAGATGTAGCAAAAGAATTGGGTGTCAGTGAAGTTAGTGTAAAAGACTGGATTGACGGGAAAAAAAATATTCCTTATAAAAGATTAGATGAATTGAAGAAGGTTCTTGAGATAGATAATCCTGATTTATTATCAGAGAAGATGAGACTGCCCACGCTTGAAGAGATGGGGTTGGTAGGGGATACATCTGTAGAAAACATCATAACTGAGAAAAAAACGGAACAGATAATCTGGCAACCCGTGGGAAGTGATCTAAGAAATTTTTATAGCAGTATCTTAAGTGAAAAGGTTTCATCTCCACCTGTCAGTACAAAAGATATGCGGTTGGAACCGGTCCGCGAAGAAGTGGAGTTGATTGAAAGTGGATTTGTATCGGTATGGGGTGTTCAAGATGGCAATAACTATATGACGTTCAATAAATTTCAGCGTATACAAAAAGGTGATATAGTCATGTTTTATTCCGCTCAGAAGTTTATCGCATATGGGACGATAGTTGGGAAAATTATTAGTGAAGATTTGTCTATGGAACTTTGGAAAAGCCATGATTTTAAGAATATCTATATCATAAAAGACGTAAGACCCATGGACGAAGAATATTCAGAATGGACCAAACAGATTTATGGAAAGGCGAGCAGATCGCTTCAAGGCTTACGCATTCTTGATGAAGAGAAATCGAAACATTGTTTAAAAATTTTGGGTCAAATTTAACAACGAATGCAAATTAAAAAAGATAGGGTGGCTCATGGAAGTTGAGAATAAAAATTCACTTCTACGTTTTTTAGATGAAACTTAGTATACTTTCTAGTGCGCGTTGTTGTAAAAGTTCGAGTTTAAAGGTCGTGGGTTTGAATATCCTTTCTGGTCTTGACATGGATGAGGTCCTTCATAGATATAGTTCAGGTATAAACAGGATAAAATAAACGGCCCTATCGAAAGACAGGGGCCGTTGTCGACTGGTAAGTCCAGCCTTCTAGTTGATTGCTTATAATGTAGTGAAAAGGGATGGGCCATGTCAATTAAAGCAACTAAAGTACGGTGATAACATTGTGTTACTAAAAACATCATTAAAAAGAAAAATGAGGCTAGTGCGTTAGTTAAATTCGTGGTCTATATCTGGGCATTTTATGTCAGCGCTTTTTTTAACTTGAAAATCCTTTTTGTCTCGTTTGCTATATGGGTACCTTGATATTTCAATCTACGAGTTTTTGTAAAGCATCAATCAAATCTTCGTCAATACTATCGAAATTTGAGGCGTGTATGTCTAAGAAGCCCAACTGTATGGCAAGGTCTCGTCTGAGCTTGGCTAAAGGTTCTTTCCCAAGGAGATTCAAATCGACAGTGTAGCCGACAATAAACCCTTTCAGGTCATCAATATCTCTAAACGATTTTTTAATTCCAGCAAAATCATTTTCGAGTAAATCTTCTAGATAGTTTTCATTGTAAATCTTTCTTTTCTTTACAAGTTCTTTGGCATGATTGTCATGGTAACTATATAGTGGGCCCAGCTTAAAAATCTCTAGATAGTCCTTGATATTCTTCGGCTGATGATTGACGGTCTCGAGAGCGATTTCTATGTTGTCTTGACTATAGCTTTTGATTGCTTTGAACCTGAAATAGTCATGAAGACTATGTTCGAAAGGATGAAGCCCATCGAACGGGAACTGTTTTTCACCCTTTAAAGACTGGTTACATTGTTTGCAGGAAGGAATCAAGTTATATAGAGACATCGAGAAATAGGGATAACGCTTCTTTGAATAAAAATGATCGATGTCTGCCCTGACTCTACCACTGTTCGAAAGAAATGGAGTTATGTATTGGCGATTACAATAAGGGCAGACAGTAATTTTACCGTCCATGATAAGCGAATAATCGTTCCATTCATGATTAAACACAGTCAATGAATTAAAACCCTTTAGAGTAAAACTTACTCCAGTCAATTTATTGAAGATTCGCTCAAATGCTTTTGCTTTCTTATTCTCATCCGCCTCTAATTTATTTCTAAAGTTCTCTATTTCTGGAAAATCATCAATCAACAATCGAATGATTTCTACTTTTACATTTTCCGAGTATTTGTTTTCCGATGTATTATGTAATGCCTTTGCACGGTAATAATGGTACAAAGATTTTGTTTTGAAATTTTCGTATTGAAATAATTCATATAAATATGTACTGAATGAGTTAGCAATATCTCTATGTTCTGGCTCCAACAGTTTTACAGTCCAGGGAAAAGAGGACGTAATTTCGTCTTGTAGTCCTCTTAAGAGGGTCGGGGAGCCCTTTGAAAACAAATCAACCTTGTTTTCAACAAGATTGTAGAGTCCCCACTGCTCCTCCTTTAGACTTTTATTAAAAGCATCGCCGTCTCCCCGAAAAGAAATTTGATTCAAAAAAGATTGATCCAGCACCGGGTCAAATTGGAAAGGCTTTATTTGAAGCGTCCTCAACTTAGGAAGAATGGATGTTTTGAAATATTCATTATGGCGGTTCTCTATTTCTGAACTGTAGGTGAGTCTTATCATGATTGGCCACCACCTTTATCGTGTGAGGAAATAATATAATTGATGAGCAATTTTTTCTCATCACTGCTCATAGATGAAAATAGCTCTATAGAATCTCTGACCTTGTTTGTTTGAGGGCTTGAGATGATTTGGGAAATCCTATTTTGAAAATCTACACGTATGATTTCTTCACCAATTATCTCTACGATAGATTGAATGGAGTTCAATCTATCGTTCGGTAAGGGGGTCGCCCTTTCTTTTTTTGAAATCATTTCTTCCATTTTTTCTAAATTTTTGTCGATGTCGATAAATATCTTTTCAGCGAGGCTTCCGATTACTTTGTCCACTTCAAAAGATTTAGAAAATAAATTATAGATATTTTGCCCGAACGTCCTACTGACTTGATTTTTTTCATTCGAAGTTTGTTCTGTCGGGTCTATCTTCTTGAGGTAAGTGACATTATGGTGAGGAGTGTCAGATAAAATGATTGGGGAATGTGTGGTCATAATTATTTGCACCCTCTCATCTTCGAAAATTAAAGAAGTCAATTGTAACAACCAATCTACGTACTTTCTTTGCCATTCTGGATGAAACGAGGCATTTCCTTCATCCACGAGAAGCCAAATATGGTTCTTTAACTCGCTTTTTTTATCCTCTTTAGTTCGCCCGTTTTTTGCCTGTAATAAGATTGAAAAAAGGTTTAAAAAGTGTCTCTCGCCGGCACTCATCCCCCAAGAAAAATTTAGGAACGGATTTGGCGAAATGTTTTCATACAGATCGAGGAATGTATTGAGGTTGGTATTCTTTAAAGATAGTACGTATCTGCTCTCTTCGAAAGAATCTTCAGACATCGAGCTGTATAGAACATCATGAATCCACTCAAGAGTTCCCTCATAGCGGGTAATAACGTTATTTTTCCTTGATGTATCGTAATCAAATATCTCACTGTAGAGATTTGTCATATACTTGAACAAGTTTTCATCTACCAAATCTGGTTCAGAGAAGACATTTGAAAATGAAACGAATTTTTTTCTCGTGTTGACCAAAGTTTTCTCGTCTGATTTTAAAACCAAGTCCTCTAATAATTCGTATAGAAAATTTATCATTGCATTTTCATATGTCATCGTATATAAGGTCAATTTTTTATGTCTCAGGATGAAAGTGTCTTGAATTTTATTCGAGATTTTACGAGTGGCTTTTTCAACAGAATTCGTATCTTTGTGGTTCTTTGAAGAAAATAATTCAACTAAAGAGCGATGCACATTATTGTTATCGACTTTAATTTCAAGGCTATCAGGTAATTTGAATGGAAGGGTAAAGTTATGCCCACCCTCTTTAATCTTTTCATTAAAGAAATATATAAATTTTAGTTGTCTTGATGTCTCGTTCAAAAAATAACGCGCGATAGGGTTGGTGATGGAGGAATTTTCTGAATGCTCATCGGATAAACTTCTCATCGTCGAACCGGTAGATCCATTGAAGACGGAAGCGGATTCCAGCTCGAAAAAGTCTCCTCTGTCTATGGACTCGGTGATGTAAATTATGCTTTTTTCAGTCACATATCCGTTCAATTCGATTTGCTCTATAGTAGTTACGTTGCTATTGGTTACATCATCACTGCCATAAACTCTAATCTCCTCTTTTATGTTCACTGAATGATGGAAGATACTCCTCGTCTCATCGTCGAAGAAGATACCCAAAAGCCCATCTGAGAGAAACTTGTGCTGGCTAAAGTCCAAAAAACTTTGTATCGTTTTTAACAAAGTTGTTTTACCAGCACCGTTGTCGCCGATGATCACATCAATCCCTTTAATGTTTTCACGTTTACCCAACAAGTAGCTTTCGATTTTTACAACATCGGGGCTGAATGAAGATAATATGACTTCATTTGATTGCTCATCATAGCAAATATCGAGGATGTCGTGGAACTTGTATTCTTCAAATTCATGTTTAGATTTTTTCTTAAGTAAATAAACAAGTCTCAATGTCATCAATCCTTTTAAAAAATTATAAGTTAAATATCAATAAAAAATATTGATTTCCGAATACGGTATTTATATGTAAAACGTTCAATGTTCCTCTATAATAACACATGAAAAATCATGTAATACATTCATATATTTTCAAAAATAAAGGGACTTTTCTGAAGGTATTTGGTTTGAGTTTCAAATCTATGGGTGATACATTAAAGAGTAAATTTATATAAGTGATTCATACCCGGAAAATTGAATCAGTTGAAGGGAAGAGAGTTGATGGGTCAAGAAATACTAAGAACCTATGGTGTTAAAAAAGATTTGGAGTATGCGACTGACAATAATTTCGAAACATTTGTTCAGTATATTTTAGGACTGGAAAATAATAATTATATAGGTACACGTATGAAAAGAGACGATGGAGTTGATGGTTTAATAATAAAAAGGGAATCAAATGATAAAAAATCAGTGGTTCTTTATTCAATTTATGGTCCTGAACAGTCGACTCGCTGGAATATAAAGATGAGAAAAATTGAAAACGATTTGAGCGAGATGATCAAGCACGCTGTAAAATATGATGAGTTTACGTTCAAATTTATCTTTAATTTCAAGTTAGGGTTTGAACAGGCTGAAGCATTTGAATCTTTGATGCATCAGAATGAAATTAAATATGAACTGTACAATCCGGAAAAACTTATAACGCTTTTGAAGACAGACTCGCAGATTCAAAGTGCTGTTGCATTCATCGTTGGAATCGAAGGTGAAGATAGACCTTTGACTGATTTTAATAATCATGTTTTTGCTGGAGAGGTTCTCAAGGTTCTTCAATCTTTTGACTTGAAAGAAGACTTGTCAGATAAGATGAAAAAAATTAACGATATGGTGCTCCAGGTCCTCTCCTATCTCTCAGGTGAACATTTAACAATCCGTCCATGCCTGTTTTCTCAAAAGCAAGAATCGAATGCTCAACTATACTTGGTACCCGACAGAAGACAGTTAGTTGAAAAGACAAAAGTCAATTCAGGTCATGAAACAGCATATTTAGTTCATGATAAGAAAAAAGAAATTCAAAGACTATCAAAAGAAGAATTTCAAATGCTATACGATGGATTATGGGAAGAACAGTTGACTGTTTTATCTCCATATAAAGGTTGCCTGGCAGTCAAGGTCGAAAACCTTTTAGTAATCTATACGATACTTGAGAAATGCTTGAGGGATTTTGAAAACTCTGGAGATTTGGACCTTTATAAAGTGTTGCTTCGAATGAATCATCAACAAAAAATTCATTTTTCAAGACTTGAGGTGTCGAGAAATTCTTGAACCTGGAAAAATCGAAAGTTTGCCATCTAACCATCCAAGCGACTCGCTTTCAAATTTAAATAATGTGCTAAAGAAAAAACGATGATGTTCAATATAGAGAATGGAACCCATTTTGAAAATAGTGACGTAAGCTTGTGACACATGATATGGCGTGATACCAGTAATCTTGTACTGCGTTCTCGAAATCTATCTATAGATGATTACGGCCGTCGAAATATACCGGTCAAGCGATTTATTTTTACCGAATAATCACAAACAAATTACCGAGCGATGCCATAGCCCCGACCATTCTCTATATTGCCTTCCATGATTAATATTCACACCCGATGATGTGACATTACCATAGGTAGGGCTTTTAATTCTACGCTGTTCGGCCATCCTGAAACTTAAAGAGCAAAGACTCGGCATTAGAAGCATAGCGGCTAGCACTGGTAATTCGCGTCAGAAAGTGAACAGGCGACAAAAAAGGCTTAATGGGCCGTTAGATAAACGCTTGCGTCGGAACGAACAAATAAAACCGGGAAGCTTCATGTTCGAAGCTTTCCGGTTTTTATCTTCTTGACTCTAAACTATGTAGCAACTCTCTATATAATGACGGTGGGATGTTCATCTGACTCAAGAGCATCCCTTCGTGCCTCGAGAAGCTGATTAAGTAATCATGTATCTCTGAGGTGACCGATCGGGTGAATCGGTCTTCGATTTCTCGGTCTCGTAGATAGGACAGGGCGATGATAAAACTCAGGATATCGTCACGTCCCCGACCGTGTTTCTGATTACCAGGATCCAAGGTGGCATATCCCGATAGGTCTCCCGATAATAGGTCATCGGTTGATGTGTAGAATGGTAGACCTCGGAAAAGATTTGCAGCAGCAGCTCGCGCTCGTATTTCCCTTTGAACCGGCCATGTGAAATTTTCTTCCCCTGTCGGAAGATACGGTTAGGTTGATAGTCGTTGACGGAGTGCCCGTGCTCTTCGGCGAGCACGTAGGAGATGACAGAGTGCAAAAGGTTCTCCCCGACAGAGTCGCCGACAGCAGGGCAAAGCGGAGGGTGTTGTCCATCTCATATAAATAATAAATCTCTGAGAAGGTCGTGCCCGTATGGAAAGATTCCTCTTCGGCATTCGCATCGATAAAAAGGTCTTTGTAGCCGTTGATGATCTCATAGTAACTCGTTCGAATCAGTGCCTCCTCCGCAAACATGGGGTCATCAATGACGAGACCGCGTCGTTGCAACAGTTGAAGTTGGTCGGTCGTGGATTTGAATACCTTTTCAGGTCTCGACATGAACTTTGTCCCCCAAATCTAATTCAGATATAGACAACATAAAATAAATGGCCCTTCACCAAAAAAGTGAGGGGCCGTTGTTGGCTGGTCAGTCCAGCCTGCTAGTTGATTACTTATAATATATTAAATTGTAATAGGTTCAATGAAAGCAACTAAATATTGTCGACAGCATGGAGAAATAGATAGTCATGAAATTATACTTCATAGATTATAGACTTAAAAAAATGAGTGACTTGTTTATCTAGATTTATTGATAAATACTAAATGGAATATAAAAAAGAAGGATATTCCATAGTGAAATTCGTTTATATTTCAAACTTCTACATTTAATATTGCAATCAAATTTAAGGTTCTCCAGTGGAATATATTAGTCTCTAGCTTGTACGTTTGTAACAGTTCTTGAGAATAAAAAACCGTGTTTAATCTCTCGTTTATCATTATTATAGATTTTAGCTATATTGCTATTATCAAATTCTTTGGGATCTAATGGGATGTCTGCATAAGGATTTAAATATAGTAACATTCCATCCAGTAAACGCTCGTTGTATTTTTTATGTGGATGAGTATTAAAAATACCGTTTTGGCCATAATCATTATATGTATAAGTATTAATAAATATATGATCGTGTTTGCGTTGAGAAAGTGCCCTTACTTTTCCGATTGAAGTAACAGAGCTAAATAATATTCCGCTGATACAACTTAATTCAGCGTTATTAAATAAGCCGATTGGAATCTTTTTTCCGTTTTTCCTTTTAATAATATGGTCTACATATTCAAAATATGGAGTATTTCCTCTATATTCGGCCTTGTCTAGGCCATAAAGTACTTTCTCGATTGCTCCGGTTCCCTGATTATAAAAAAAGTTTTGTTCAAATGCACCTATAGCCAGTATAAAAGGCTTACCTTTAACATGATTTAGCTTCGAATATTGTTTTTGATATTTATTAACTTTTGTCATGATACTATTTGCTATACGTTCAGTAGCAATTTGAATTATGTCACCGTGAAGTGACTCATGGTCAAAATTACTATTTTCGAGCAAACTTTCTATAGCATTTATCCTATCGTGTTCAGGTCTATCTCCTTCCGCATGTCTAGTGCTTACTGCTTCAATAATTATTGGCATGTTATTTTTTCTGGTCTCAATTACAAAATCAGGTGAAGAATAAGAATATTCAATTTTAAATCCCATATTTCTAAAACAGGCATGTAAATATAGTTCCCAAAAGGCAGTATTAAATGTCGTTTGAAACTCTTTTACAAATTTATTGTCTCTATCTTCAAAACCAATTTTCCAAGAATTAATTACCTTTATTAGGTCCTTATCTCTTGATAGATGAATAAAATTTGGATGTAGCCTATCCTCAGAAACTTGAATATTAAATAAGTCCACGTAATCACTCCTGTTTACGTTTTGGTTTTTAAGAAGACATTTAAATTTCATATATATTATTATAATTCAAGTGAAGTTGTTTTTGAAGGAAGAACTAAATCCTTTGATAAAATATAAGGACAAAAGGTGTGAACTGCCCTATAAAAGTTGGACATATAAATCTAACTTTTGTAGGGTGTGTTTATGGTTAAATTGGTGAAGGGTTCAAAAGTTCATATGACCGAACGCTATTTGATTGGTACAGAGGGATGCACAACCTTAGGAAGAGATTTCGAAGTGGACCGTCAGAAGGTCATGCAATAGAGCAAATGTCTCAACATCGCTTTCGACGAGAGCTTTTTCGCCATGTTCGAATCTGAGCTTCTTTATCTCAAAAAGTTCGAAAGCGTAGCTAATTTCAAACAGGAGCTCGATCCCTATAATCACCTTCATATCAATGAACAACTAAAACACCTGAGTCCGGTATTCTACCGGACTCAGGTGTTTTAGTCGCCTGAAAAAAATATTTAGTTTCCAATTTTTTTAGTTTGGTTTAAATGTGTGCGTTTTACTGGATGTCTGTCATTCTGGGTGTTATTTTGTCTTTTGAATCTACATTGATTAATTTCTGGAGGTGTAATTCATTTAAAATGTCCGTCAAATCCTCTAATCTTTCGGTAACCTTGTTCTGCCAAGATTCGAAAATGGTAAGAATTATTGATAAAACAATGTAAGTACTTACAATTGCAGCTGAAACGAGTAACAAATAAGAAGTTTTGTGTTCAGTTTGAATACTAGAAAAATTCAACCATGCGATTAGAAAAGTTAATGATAATGGAATTAAAGAAAAATTTATTGTGTAGTGCAAAATACATTTATTATAAGAAAGAGGTATTATCATTTTTTTGTCAATATCTCTTTCTAATACGATATTAACTTGTGATAATATAAGATACTCACAAGTTTGAACCTATTTGAATTACCTAAATGTTTTTATAACATCAAATTTAATATGTAAGTAAAAAATAATTGAACGGTCGATTTTATATTAGTCTTTCATTCGAATTAAGGGTTAACGGTTTACGATTTCTTCTCCCTTAACTGTCTCACACGCCACATCATCGACGTAATGAACGCTGCCCATCCGCCTAGTACGATGATATAAAGGGCCAAGAAGAAAACGAACTCTCCATAATCTTCGAGCTCTTCGAATGGATTGTGGATGATCATCGGCTCAGAGAGAATGCCAAGCCCCACCAATGGGATGAAGAGAATGAAGAATCGTTTCCAAAAGAATTCTTTGTACGGTTTCGATGAAGTCCATTGCATCATACTACCTCCTGAAAAATTACACTTATTTACATATAGGATAGCATGTTCGAATCCAACATTGAATCATTGTTCAAATTCATTATCCATATAAAATCAAATAAAAGAGGGAGGCCGATTCATTCAGCCTCCCTCTCTTTGTCTTATTCATTGTTTGCAGTCAATTCACCCGTCCCGAATGTTGCGCTGAAGGCACGGCACCAAATGACGACCGTGCTGTACTCCTCTAGATCAACTTCCTCGGGCACCAGGTAGTTTTGATTCCCGATGTTTCCTTTTAACGCACCGAGACTGACGCCTTCGGTCGTCTCTTGTCCAGGCTTCGTCAAGTAGACGAACAGGTCTGGGCCGTTCGTCGTCTCAAAATCTTCGAAGCGGAGATAGACGTTTCCATCTGATTCCACTGACTGAATCGTGCCTGCGGTCTGGTAGTTTTTCTCCCCGTCCTTGAAGACACCGGAAACGGCAGTCGTCTTGACGGTGCCTTCTTCTGCGGCATCCGCTTCAGATACATCTGACTCTTCCTCTGTGTCCTCGACCCTCGACTCCTCCGAAGTCGGTGGCAATCCTTCATCGACCGTCTCGTTCAAAAAGAGCGGCGAGATCAACCACCACGCCACGACGAGCACCGCGATGCCGATCACCCCAATCAGTACTTTTCCCCAAGTCTTCATTCTCAGTCCGCCTTTCATTCGTACCTCTTCTTAATCATACAGGATGTCTACTCATTTCATACCCTTTAATCGGCTCGTGTGACACCATAAGAAAGACGCGACATCATACAAGACAATCGCGTCTGATTGAACGATTAGACGGTTTCTACCCAATTCGTATCAATGAATTCATCGCGCCCGGAGATGGCACGGTCTTCTTTATAATGCTTTGGATTCTTCTTGTGGTAGTCCTGATGATACTCCTCGGCCGGATAGAATGTAGTCGCCGGCAAAATCTTCGTGACGATCGGGTCTTTGAAACGGCCGCTCGCTGCGAGCTCGTCGCGACTCTTTTCGGCAGCGATCCGCTGTTCCTCCGAATGGTAGAAGATGGCCGGCGCGTATTGCGGCCCGCGGTCCTGGAACTGCCCGCCGTCGTCGGTCGGATCGGTTTGGATCCAATACAGTTCGAGCAGACGTTCATATTTAAAAAGAGAAGGATCATACGTGATCTCGACGACCTCGACATGTCCCGTCGTCCCGGTTTTTACTTGTTCATATGTCGGATTGTCGACATGACCGCCCGAATATCCGGAGACGATCCCTTCAATTCCAGGTAGTTCTTCAAACGGCGTCACCATGCACCAGAAACAGCCGCCGGCAAATGTAGCTTTTTCCATTCTTTCTTTCCCTCCAAATCAGTCTCCAACAAAAAAGCGCTCACGTCGGAGGACATGAGCGCTTACGTCATATCGTCCAAGGTTTCCCTTGCTGGTCGTAGCACCTTGCCGCGGCAGGTTGCTGTGAAGTCATGGAGCCAGATCTCTCGTTCACTCTTGATATCGATATGTAGTTGGTGAGAGCATCATACCACCCTCAAAACCTTCCCGTCAATGGTTTGGTTTCCGGCGGAATTGAACGACGGTCAGGACGACGATGAGCATGATCAGTCCGATCGATAAGGGGAGTCCGTACGGGACGTTCTCTCCGTAAAGCTGCAGGAAGAAGAGTGCGAACACGGCGAGTAAGACGATGATGTATGAACGGGTCATAAGTTCCTCCTCAATCGTTTCTTTCAGTGTAGCAAGAACCGTCCGATATTACGACAATAAAGGAAAAATGCGGTCGGGAACGAATAGGGATAGGAGTGAACAAAGGAGGAAACGATATGGACCATCAACATGAACTGTTTGAATTGACCGTGACGAAAGCCCATCACGGCTACAAGGACGGGACGTTTACGGCAAAAGACGTGACGAGCTATTATTTACGACGAATCGCCAAGTTCAACGAACGGTTGAACGCCGTCATCCAGGTGAATCCGGACGCCTTGTTCGAGGCAGAGGCGGCCGATCGGGCGTTTCGGCGGGGGGACCGGAAACCGCTCCTCGGTATCCCGGTCCTGTTAAAAGACAACGTCGAGACGAACGGCTTGATGCGTACGACCGCCGGTTCCGCTGCGATGCGTCATCATTTCGCGGGACGGGACGCGGAACTCGTCAAGCGCCTCCGGGCAGACGGGGCGGTCATCCTCGGAAAGGCCAACTTGTCGGAGTGGGCGAACTTTTTAGCGGACAACATGCCGAACGGTTGGAGCGCCGTCGGGGGACAGACGAAAAACCCGTACGGGGACGGACTCGACGTCGGGGGCTCAAGCTCCGGTTCTGCCTCCGCCGTCGCGGCGAATTTGACGTTACTTGCTGTCGGGTCGGAGACGAGCGGCTCGATCGTCCACCCGAGTGTCCACAATGCGATCGTCGGCATCAAACCGACCGTCGGCTTGATCAGCCGGACCGGCATCATCCCGATCTCCCGCTCGCAGGACACGGCCGGACCGATGGCACGGACTCTGCATGACGCCGTCCTTGCGCTCCAAACGATGTGCGGGGAAGACGAACTCGACCCGGCGACAAAAGACGTCCCGGTCGGACCGCCTTACGTCACCTGTCTCGACGAACGACAGGCTGTCGGGATGCGGGTCGGATATGTGAAGGCCGATCTGTCCGCGGAAGAAGGGCTGTATTATAAGGAAGCGGTAGAAGTGCTGCGGCGTGCCAACATCGAGCTCGTCGAAGTCGAGCTTCCGAAAACGGACCGGTTGGACCAGGTGGATGTGCTGTTCGAGGAGTTCAAGCTCGGCATCGAGGCGTATTTGGCCTCGACGGACGTCCCGTACGAGACGCTCGCTGACCTCATCGAATGGAACCGGGCGCACCCCGAGTACATCCCGCATGGGCAAAAAGTGTTCGAGCTGTCTGAGGAACGGTCGGGTCGGTTGATCGGCTCGTCTTATCTCGACCGGCGTCTCGACGACATTCAGGTGGCGAAGACGGAAGGGCTCGATGCACTTTTGAAAGATCACCGGCTGCATGCGCTCGTTTTGCCGCATGACATGAACTATGACATGGCGGCACGAGCCGGTCACCCGACGATCACGATTCCGTATAAGGTGAAAGCAAGCGGTGCCCCGTTCGGGTTGTCGTTCACGGGGACGAGCTTCTCGGAGCGTGACCTCATCCGGATCGCCTATGCGTTCGAACAGTCGGGATCACGGCCGACGCCGCCTGACTATTCCTAAGTTGCACCTGTCCGTCACCTCCGCTACAATGGTACGTATGCGGATTAGAGAAAGGACAGATTGCTATGAAATCATCAATATACGGGTTGACGTTTGATCAACTCACAGACGAATGTACCGAGGCGGGGTACGGTGCCTTCCATGCGCGTCAAGTATGGGATTCGTTATACATCGACCGCGTCAAGACGATCGACGAATTGAACGTCCGTTCAGAAGTACGGGATCACTTGGCAGAGAAATACGTCATCTCGACCCAGGAGCTCTTCGTCAAACAAGAAGCCGGAGACGGGACGGTCAAATTTTTACTTAAACTCCACGACGGCCATTACATCGAGACGGTGCTCATGCGTCATAAATATGGTCGCTCGGTCTGTGTGACGACACAGGTCGGCTGTAACATCGGCTGCAGCTTCTGCGCGAGCGGACTGTTGAAAAAGACGCGCGATTTGACTGCGGGTGAGGTCGTCGAACAGATCATGACCGTCCAACATTTCCTCGACGCCGAAGGCGAAGGGGACCGCGTCAGTCATATCGTCGTCATGGGAATCGGTGAGCCGTTCGATAACTTTGACAACCTCGTCGACTTCCTCCTCGTCGTCAAAGACGAGCGCGGGCTCGCCATCGCCCCACGGAAGATCAACGTCTCGACGAGCGGGCTCGCGGACAAGATCTACAAGTTCGCCGACCTCGACCTTCGGATCAACCTGGCGCTCTCGCTCCACGCACCGAACGATGCGCTCCGGACACAGATCATGAAGATCAACAAGGCGTTCCCGCTCGACAAGCTCATGCCAGCGATCCGTTACTACGTCGAGAAGACGAACAAGCGGATCACGTTCGAGTACATCCTGCTCTCGAAAGTGAACGACCTGCCGGAGCACGCCGAGGAGCTCGCGAATCTGATCGAGGACATCAAGGACAAGTCGTACGTCAACTTGATCCCGTACAACCCGGTCAACGAGCACATTCAGTATGAGCGTAGCACGCCGGAGGACATCATGGCGTTTTACGACATCCTGAAAAAACGGGGCGTCAACACCGGCGTCCGTCTCGAGCACGGGACAGACATCGATGCGGCCTGCGGTCAGCTTCGAAGCAAACAGATGAAAATCGAAGGCGCAAAATAAACGAAACCTCTCCGAACCGTTCGGAGAGGTTTTTTAACGTTTCATCCCGACGTATTGGACGACCGACGATTGCCCGTGATGGAACAATCCTTCCTGACGCTCGACGGTCTGTTGGCAGAGTAAGATCGTGTCGAGTGCCGCCGTCAGTGGTTTGAACGTGTCGACGGTGTAAAGCAGGTTCGCATCACCCGGTCCGCCCGTGCCGTACATGAGCTGGTCCTGATGATACACCTCGGTGACGTACAGTCCGCCTTGTTTGAGCGTCCGTTTGACGCCGTCGAACACGGCTTGACGGACGTCCGGCGGGAAATGACCGAAGATACAGACGACGACGTCGTACGACGCCTCTTCCCATAGCGCATCCGACAGGTCGACGTGTTTCGTCTTGATTGAGACGCCTTTCGTCGCGGCGAGCCGCTCGGCCTTTTCGAGTCCGACCCGGGAGCCGTCCCACATCTCGACGTCATGACCGATGGAGGCGAGCCAGACGGCGTTCCGTCCTTCGCCTTCCGCGATGGCGAGGATGCGTTTCTTTTCCATGTCGTGCGCGGTGAAGTACTGCTTCAAAAATTCATTCGGTTCCGTCCCGTATACGTAGACGTCCGTATCATAGCGTTTGTCCCATTTTGACATGTCGTCACTCCTCGTTTTGTGATTTCCTTCTTCAGTATACCAAGATGCGTGCCGGGAGAACCATTTGTCCGTTTCATGCTTATTCCGTCCCATCTACGGGAATAGGATTTTGTACTAAAAGATAGAGTGGAGGCTGTGTAATGGAGAGAGTAGACGCATCGCTTTGGATTCGGGTCCGGAACACGTTAGGCGAAGGACCTTGTTGGGACGCGGAACTGAAACGGTTTTACTGGGTGGATATCGAAGGCCATACGCTCTGGTGGTATGACGAGAAAGAGGACGAATTGTCTTCGTTTGATATGGGCCAGCAGCTCGGCTTTGTCGTTCCGAAAGTGACGGACGGTGTCGTCGTCGGGTTGAAGGACGGGATCTACGAATGGGATGAGATTTTCCGTGAGTTGGATAAGATTGTCGAGTTGGACGACCCGGAAGGGGAGTTACGCTTCAATGACGGAAAGGCGGACCCGTATGGACGCCTGTTCGCCGGGACACTCCACCTGCAGGACCAAGAAGGACAGGCGACATTGTATCGGCTGGACCGGGACGGGACGACGACGGAACTCTTACGGGGGCTGACCCTCTCGAACGGGTTGACGTGGTCACCGGACCACTCCGTCTTTTATCATATCGATACGCCGACGAAGACGATTCGCAAATATGATTTCGATCTGCGGACCGGGACCCTCTCGAACGGGACGGTCGCCGTCGACTTCGAGGCGGAGGAGGGCTTCCCGGACGGCATGACCTCGGATGTGGACGGGTGCTTATGGGTCGCACATTACGCCGGTGGCAAAGTCTCGCGTTGGGACCCGGAAACGGGGGAGAAGCTGTTAGAAGTGAACGTCCCTGCCCCGAACGTGACGTCTTGCTGTTTCATCGGGGACGGCTTGAATCGTTTGGCCATCACGACGGCCCGGGAGGGGATGGATGAGTCGGCGCTAGAAAAGTATCCGGACGCCGGTTCGGTCTTTCTCGTCGACACAAATGTGAAAGGGATGCCCTTATATCGTTTCGGACGGTAAGGAGGAGACGACATGGTGAAACGTCTATTGGTGCGTGCAGGAATCGGGTTGGCGATTGCGGCAGTGACCGGTGCGGGGATTCAAAAGATTCGGGCGGACCGGAAACGCGAGGAGGACCACTCTTATCTCGACCCGAAATGGGACGAGGTGTCGAGCGTCGACGCGGACAAGGATACCGACGAGGTCGGATTGACCCAGCTCGATTCGATCTACCGCGCGGAGTGGCAGGCGAACGCTTACCCGCGGTCGGAGGCCGAGCGGAAGGCGCTCGAGGAATGAAGTTCCACTGAAAATGAATCAGACCATAAAACAAGACGACTCACTCGGAGTCGTCTTGTTTTGTTTCTTTCACGATTTTAAACTTCGGTTTCACGGATTCGTTGTTGAACGCCTCGAGGACGGTGTTCTCGTTGGCCATTCGGATCTGTTGCGGCTCACCTTTTGCCGTCGTCCCGATGCAGTACATCTGTGCCTCGTAATCGGCGAAGAGCGTCTTATAAGAAGTCGCATGGTGCATGAGGCGTCCCGGGGAGCCCCAGCCGACGATGATCATGCCGTTGCTGTTCTCGACGTCTTTCAACGTCTCTTCGACGTAGTGATAGTTCACCTCATCGAGTTGGGACTCGACGTACGGGAGGTCGTCACTGATCGCGAGCGTCGGGACGAGACTGATGACCCGCATCTCACGGATCGGTTGCTCAAGGTGGTTACGCATCAACATGTAGGCACGTTGCGTCGTCGTGCCGGACAAGAAAGCGTCGCTCATGCGGGGTGAATAGATGATGACCGCACAGATGACACCGTCTTGGACGTCTGTAAACTCATAAGTGCGCATATAGCGTTTCGTCTTATCCTCATTGAAGACCGACTTGACGCGTATCGTCACTTCCTCTACATGCGTGTTCATATGGATTCCTCACTTCGATTGAATGAAATCAGCCCAACGTCTTGAACCATTCGATGTAGCGAATGGCATAGTAGGCCGCTTGTTGTTTGACTGTCAGACGGTCGTCCGGAATAAGGACGACGTCCGTTTGATACGATTCATAAAACGACATGACGTCATCGACATACTGCTCACTTCGATTGTATTCAAAGATCGCGTTTTGAATCGACGTTGCGGAGTCGCTCGTCGTCCCGCCATGCTCACTTAAATAATAAGCCGCCGTATGGGCAGAATCAACCAGGCTGTGCGGGTCTGCTTTCCCGTCACCGTCGCCGTCACGTCCGAGACCTCCGTACTGGTCGATCAAGGAAAGGTCTGTCAAATCGACCTCATCCTCCGGGACGTCCCCGCGAATGTCTTCCGTGTCATATTCCCAGCCGAGCCACGTTCGCGGCATGAATTGGAACGGGCCGATCGCCCCGACAGAGGAGCGCATCGAGGAGCTGTGCGAGAAGATGGTCTCAACGCGGTGGACCGCGGCGAGGAGTTTCCAGTCGACGTCGTACGTGGTCGCCGCATCCTGATAGACGTCCACGTGCGTGGACGGGATGCCGTTGTCCCCGTAATAGGTTCGATATAATCCGTTGTTTACTTTATCATGTTGACCGAGCCAGCCCAGTGCACCGAGAAAAAGGACGAGCACGAGGAGCAGTCCGGTCAGTCGCAGCATCAATCGCTTCAAGATACCGCCTCCTAGCTTTTAGACAATACCCGAATAGTGTAGCATATAGCTAAGAGGAAGGACAGGAGAGGATATGGATGCTCGAACAATTGATTTTTACCGTCATCATCGGCTATTTATTGATCGTCCAATTGTTCAACGCCCGACTGATCGAACCGATGATCCAATCGCTCGGTCGGACGAAAGTGTACGAACAGACGATCCAATCGGCGTGGGGATTGAGTCTGCTGTTGCTCGCGCTCGTTTTTTTATTTCAAGTACCGCCAAAAGAAGTCGGGTTGAAATTCTTCCCACCGAGCGGTGACGAACGAGCGTGGCAGGCGTTCTTTTTGGCCTCTATCCTCATCGCAATCAGTCTCGTCTGTTATCTTCTCGTCAAAACGTCGCCCCGGTTACGGGCCCGGCTTCGACCTCACTATGAGCTTGACATGGAAAAGTTGCTGTTACCGCGTACCTCATCGGAAGAACAGGTGTGGAAAGCGGTGTCGGTCACAGCCGGTGTGACCGAGGAGTTCATCTTCCGTGGGGTCTTACTCTATACCCTCACACTCTATTTTGACGCCTCCCACCTGACGCTCGCCATCATCGGGGGACTGTTGTTCGGTATGGCCCACGCCTATCAGGGGTTGCGGGGCGTCATCACGACAGGCGTCGTCGGGGTGGGGCTCGGTGCCCTCTATTTGGCGATGGGGATCCTTTGGCCCGTCATGGTCATCCATGCCCTTCTTGATCTGATCGCTGGTCCAATCCATGTCGATTCAAAAAGTGAGTGACCGCACGCTCATAGCCCACGGCATCTTTTATGATGCAGTCCGTATGCTCGGCCCCATCAATCAAGGTGAGGTCGTTTTTGCGGTTGAGCGCGTTCATCTCGACAGACATCCACGTCGGGACGAAATCGTCTTTTGACCCGTGAATGAATAAGATCGGGGTTTCAGTCTGTTCGACCGCCGCTTTCGGACGGACTTCCTTCATCCGGAAACCGGCCCGTGACCAGAGGAAATAATCGATCCCCGGAAGGAACAGGTCACCCGGGAGCCGGTGAAGCTCGATGAGTTGGTGTCGCATCAGCTGCCGCATGTCATCGAACGGGCACTCGGCCATGATGAAATCGACATCGGTCAAAGGCGCGGTCTGAAGAACCGTCGCCGCCCCCATAGAGACCCCGTGCAGCCCGATCGTGTCGACTTGCTCTTTCTCACGTAACCAGTCGACCCAGTCGGCCATGTCCTGCTTCTCGTGATAGCCGTAGGAGGCGTAGACCCCTTCAGACTCCCCGTGTGAACGTAAATCGACCGCGAGCAGGTTGTACCCGAGCCGGTGGAACATCGCTAAGTGAGGAGCCATGAAAGAGTGGGAGGCCGTATAACCGTGTACAAAGACGACCCATTTCTTGGCGTTATGGTTCCGATAGATCCGTCCGTACAAGCGTAAATCGTCACGGGAACGGATAGAGACGTGCTCGAAAGGAACGTCATGGTAAAAAGATTGATCTTCTGCCGTATAAGGGGCGAGTAACATCTCCGGTGTTTTCCGTTTCCCTCGCGTCATTCGTTTGAAGGCATAGTAGCTGATTCCGTAATATCCGGCGAAAAGTGTCGCCGCACCCAGTTTCCATTTATGCTGCATCGTGAACCGTCTCCTTTCATCTCTTGTTTTATTGTACCCGATATGTCGCGAACCGTTCAGCTTTTGTAAGATAACGTCAAGGCTTACTGCCTATTAGCGGAACTGTTCGTTGACAGGAGGGAAGTCGTGAAAAAATCCGTTTCGCCTTAAACTGAACGTATCTCAGAAGAAGAGGACAGGTGAGACAGATGGAGCGTCACCTTCTTTATCGAACGTTGCAAACCTTATTGACGGAGACGACCGGCCGACTGGCAGACGGGGTCGAGTTCAATTGCACCGCTTTTGGCGGTGAGTCCGCCATGGGCGTGGTACTGGATTTGATCATCGAACGATATTTTGATGGGCACGGTCGTGAAATCAAGTTGCCGGTTCGTCAATTGGCTGAAACCGTCCGTGTCCGACCGGATGAATTCGTCCGTGCCCTGGTCGCCCTCGGTGCGATCGAACTCGCCTCAAATCACATTAAAGAACGAATGATTCAAATTGATGAGGCATCGATCTCAGAGACCGGGACATTGGTCGTCCGCATCCGGCTCGGTGGTTGGCTCACCTATCAGCTCGAGAGCGTCTGTCAGCCGGAAGTCGGGCTGCGTGTCTCGCAATAAGAAAAGCACGAGGTCGGGGCGGTCCCGATCTCGTGCTTTTTAGGTTGTGGACTTCGAGAGATGCTCATGTAAGGCGCGGAGTGCGCGAATGAATGCATCCTTAAAGTATTTGTCTTCCTGTGTCTCCAACGTTTGGATCGCCTTTTGGTCACCGGTGCTTGCTTTGATCAGGAGATTGACGACCGTTCCCCAACGTTTGACGTGCTCCGGCCGGGGATGGTTCAACGCCTCGGTAAGGGTGAACCAATAAGGCTGGTCGCGGCGTTGGAGGGTGGCGAGCATCTTTTTCGCCGTCAACGCGTCTGTCTCAGCAGGAAGCGTGGCCGTTGCGAACCATCCAAGCAAGGCGACACTCATCGATTCGAGTTGCTCTTTATACTCTTTCTCGAGCGGCAATCGTCCATAGTCGGTCAAGTTCACGAAGACGAGGCGGTCCTTCGGGTCGATATGGGTGATCCAGCCCGAGAGCGTTTTGTGTTTTTCCCGTTCTTTCGATTGGGCTTTGCACGTGTACCCTTGTTGCTTCCCGATATAGATCCGGAACTGACCGCGGTCGACATGCTTGTCCACTTTGAACTCGATGTTTTGACCGACCTGGAACGGTTGATTCCGTTTATTCAGCGTCTGTCCTTTTTTCAGTTCTGGACGTTTTGAGATGTGACGTAACGCTTCCTGCTCCGTCCGGTCGTCGAGCGTCCATAGGTTATGCGGGGTCACATTTTTGAAGCGATGGCGTCGAACATAAATATACTGGTCTAACGCATCGATTGCACTGGCCGATGTGATGGTCCCGTTCATGTAATCGTCAGCAATATCACGAAGCGTGAGTGATTCAAGACGGTCGATGTGGCCGGCGTACGGGACGGTTCCGACGACAAACAGGGCGGTCGCAATCAATTCACTTTCGCGAGGGGTCAATGGTCGTTTGGCCATAGTACACATCCTCTCTCCATTCATATCTTTAGTATAACAAAAAGCGATTTCAACATGTAAATCCCAATCACCTTTTAGGAAATTTTATGTGCTTACAGGAATTCCTCGTTTCATTCCGAATACATCTATGTAGAGGATCAGAGAACGAAGTGGCTAACGAGAGGGTGGGGGTGAGGAGATGAAGCTTTCCATTGAACCGGGAGATTATGTCGTCTTGGTCGAGATCAATAAAGAAGTGTTGAAATGCACCTCACTCGAAGCAGCCGGACAAGCCGACCGGCTACGCTATGAACTCGTCGGCCGGATGAGCGAGCGGTTGCCATCGGAAGTCATCGTCCCTTCAATCATCGACTACATTCGCTTCGGCAGCGGTTATATCGGCGACCGGATTGTCTGGGATACGGAGACGGAGTCTTTTTTTTGCCAGCAGTTCGAGACGATCGACGGTTCGCCGCTCGGAGAAGACCTGGATGGCTTCAAACCGGACCCGTCACGCGTGGAGCTCGCCCGGTATTATACGTATTTGACGATCGGAAAGATCATTGACTATGAGATGGACCAAGCGGACGAACCGGGGGATTGGTGACAAAATAATATTTTTATAAAAAAAGGGAAATTCGGCTCGTGATTTGAGATAATAATCTCAACTTCGATTGTTTGGAATGGAGCGAAATGAATGAAACGGATAGCTTTACTGACCGCGTTGGCGATTCTCATCCCGTCAGCCGCGTCTGCGTCAAAGCCGGTGTTACTCGAAAAACATGGCTATACGACAACAGAACCTCGAATCTCGAATCAATATTATATCATGCAAACCGGAACGGACCTCGCCTGGAACAAGACACGGGGCGCACGCGATATCGTCGTCGCATTGATCGACTCGTCCGCTGACCGGAACCATATTGAATTAAAGAATGTGCCACGGGTCGTCCAATCGCTGCAAGGACCGTATATTGCGGATTTTCATGGCACCCACACGGCCGGCATCATGGCCGGAAAACATAACAAATACGGCATCGCGGGTCTCGCACCGAACGTGCGCTATCATTTTTACAATGTGTTCTATGGGGAAGATTCAGAATATACCGATACGTGGATCGTCGCAAAAGCGGTCGATACCGCGGTCGCTAAAGGCGCGAACATCATCAACATCTCACTCGGCGGTGAAGAATATGACGAGCGGTTGGCAAATGCGATTCAACGTGCCCGTGCCAAAGGGGTCATCGTCGTCGCATCTTCCGGGAATGACGGGGAGGACAGAACCTCGTTCCCGGCGAGCATGAAAGAAGTCATTGCCGTCGGAGCCATCGATTCGAACCATCGGATCGCGCGCTTCAGCAACATGGACAATCATGTGAAAGTCGTCGCACCGGGTGTCAGTATTCTCTCCCTCGGGGTAAACAATCAGTTTACATACTTGAACGGGACCTCTGTCGCGGCACCGATGGTCACAGCGAGTCTCGCGCTCGTCAAATCGGTCAACCCATTTCTGACGCCGGCGGAAATCGATACGATGATTGCGAAGATGCCTCGGAAACCAGGCAAAACGTATGCGGAACTGAATACGAAATGGTTGGTTGATCATACGCCGCGGCCGATCCACATCTCGACCCCGTCGACGCTTCGGAGCCGGTATGTGAGAGAAATCAAACTGAGTGTGACGAACCACTCGAATTTGAAGACGTCGTTCGCAATGTACAAAGACGGGAGAAAAGTAAAGACGCTGACTCCGAACAAGCTGTTCACGATGTACTCGAGAGGAGACTGGCTACCGAGCGGGAAGTACCGAATCGTCGCACAAGTGACCGATGGGAAGTATAAACGCTATACGAGCCGCACAATCAACTACGTGAACACGTTGAAGACAAGTGTCACTGTGAAGGCAGTCGATGACAAGACGTTCGAGGTGAAGACGACCCGTAAAGGCATCGTCACAGTCAAAGATGATGCAGGGAAAACCGTCTATGAGGCACTTCATATCCCCGGGGCCTTCCCGGTACGTGGCGACACGTCGAAACCGTTGACGGTCATCTTGAAACCGACCGATGTCACGGAGAAGTCGGTCTCCACTCATTATGAACCGCCTGTCCCGTCTGAACCGGAACCCGATTCGGCAGAGACGATCGAACAACTCTAAAAAAAAGCCACTTCGCTCAATTTTATGAGTGAAGTGGCTTTTCGTTTGTCAGTCGATGGTGATGGCTTCCCCACACCAACGGATGCTAGCTTCTAAGACATTGCCTTGGTCATCGATATGCTCAAAGCTCAACTTTCCATCTCGAATAATGTCACACAGACCGACACGTACGGTGTCGCTCCATTCGCGACGGGTCTGTGCCGTCGCATCATATAAAGGAATCGCCTCTGGGAAGCGTTCTTGTAGATGTGCCAGGTTATGATGGTCGAAATGATACGAACGCTTCGACAACTCGTTCGGAGCCTTGATGTCGAACGGTTCGAACCCACGGACAAGTCGGTTGTTCCGATAGAAGGCGAACACGCCGTTGTTCGGGTGGAGCACTTTAATGTCATCGATTTCAATTACATAGGTCAGACGTTGGATCCAACCATTTTTCGCATCTTGATGCATCAAAATCCCTCCTTATTCAGTGAACACGCCTTATTTTAGCGCTGACGGTTCGTAAAATCAAGTTCGGGATTTGAGTTGTCAACGTGCGCATAATCCGCTACAATGGGTGAAGTGACTATGGGGTCTGGACAATCGCGGGACGAGAGTCTTGAGGAAAGTCCATGCTCGCACAGCCTGTGACGGCTGTAGTGATCGTGCTACACGAAACGATAAGTGTAGGCAACGCAAGTTGACGGCAGAAGAAGCACCTAAGTCCTCGGATACGGTGCACGCTTCTTGAAAGTGCCACAGTGACGGAGTCTGAATGGAAACGTTCAGAGTGGAACGAGGTAAACCCCACGAGCGAGAAACCCAAACTATGGTAGGGGAACTTCCCGACCGGAACCGAACGGGACGGAGGGCGCCGATTGCGCGCAGATAGATGATTGTCACTCCATCGTGCCAGGGAGACCGTTATGAGCACCGGAGTACAGAACATGGCTTACAGGACAACATAGTCTCAACTAACATCGACAAGGAGTTCAAGCAAATTAACTTGAGCTCCTTTTTACATGATTAATTTACTGATGAAAAATTATGATTAGAAAGAAGGCGATAGAATGACGAAACGGAAATTGATTGCCACAGCGGCAATGGGCATCGAAGCGCTTGTCGCAAAGGAGGTCCGCGACCTCGGATATACGTGTGAGGTGGAGAATGGACGGATCTACATCGATGCGGAAATGGAAGACATCCCGCGTCTGAACATGTGGCTCCGGACAGCGGACCGTGTCAAACTCGTCGTAGCCGAGTTCAAGGCGACAACGTTCACAGAGTTATTCGACGGGGTTGTGTCTTTGCCGTGGACAGATCTCATGCCATGGGACGCTGCGTTCACGGTTGACGGTCGCTCGGTCAAATCGAAACTGTTCTCGATCCGAGACTGTCAAAAGATCACGGAGAAGGCGATCGTCGAGGCGATGCAACGCGGCTACAACAAGCAAGGGGAATGGCTCCCGAAAACAGGAGCGAAATTCCCGATCGAAGTGGCGCTCTTAAAAGATGTTGCGACGATCACGATCGACACGTCAGGTCCGCTCCACCGTCGCGGCTATCGTGAACTCCATTCGCAGGCACCGCTCAAAGAGACGATGGCGGCAGCAATGATTCAATTGACGAACTGGCGTCCGGACATGCCGTTCTATGACGTCTTCACCGGTTCCGGGACGCTCGCAATCGAGGCGGCGATGATCGGCCGAAACATCGCACCGGGGATCAACCGCGAGTTCTTCTCACAAGACTGGACGTGTATCCCGAAGAAAGCCTGGTATGCGGCGATCAATGAAGCAAACGAAAAGGCGGAGTGGGATAAGCCGCTTAAAATCTACGGGATCGACCTCGACCCACGCATGGTCAAGCTTGCGAAAGACAATGCGGAGCTCGCTGACGTCCGTGACGCCATCACGTTCGTCCATAGCGACGCGGCTGCCTTAAAGCCAAAAGAAGAGTACGGCGTCATCATCGGGAACCCGCCATACGGGGAACGCCTCCAATCGGAAGAAGAGATCATCGACCTGTATGAACGGATCGGTCAGCAATATGCGAAATACCCGGGTTACAGCGTCTACATGCTGACGAGCTACGAGGATTTCGAGAAGGCATATGGCCGTCCGGCGACGAAGCGTCGGAAGCTTTATAACGGGAATATCGAGACGCAGTACTACCAATATTTCGGTAAACGTCGTCCGAAGCCTAACGTAGAGCCAAAAAACAAGGGTGAGTAATCACTCCTCGCACACCTTGTCTTCTAAGACACATTAACCGCTCCTAGGAGCGGTTTTTTTTACGTTCTCAAACAATTTTGGATGATCTGGCTCTCCAACTGGGAGGTGGACAATCCGTGTCAAAGAAGTCTTCACATTTGTTTCATCCGGAAGGGAACAGGTTATACATTACATATGTATAATAAGAAAGGGGACAGAGAATGCAGACGTATACAGTCGAGTATTATTTTCACGCGAAAGAACAGACGACACGGACGGTGGAGGTCGAGATGGACCGGAAACCGGATTTGAATGACAACGATCAATTGAATCAACTGTACCAAATCGTGTCGGACGCGATCCGTGAGCCGATCACGAGTATTGAGATCATCGCTGTGAAATAACCACCCGAGGCTTCATGCTTCGGGTTTTGTCCGTACATAATGAGTCATCAATTGAAGGAGTGATGGAAATGAATCTATTGGTCGTCGGAATCGGGGACGTCGCCAAGAAAGCGTACTTACCCGTCTATGCAGGAATGAAGAACATCAACGTCTTTCTGGTCTCAAGAGACCGTGAGAAAGCGGAGGAGATGGTCGCGCGCTATCGGTTCAGTGGCGCGTACGAAACGATTGAGTCCGTGCCGCTTGAAGAAATTGACGCCGTCATGATCCACTCCACTACCGCAGCGCATGGGCATCAGGCGGAATATTTTTTGAAGAACGGGAAACACGTGTTCATCGATAAACCGGTCACGTTCAAGTATGAAGAGACGGAGCAACTCGTTCGAATCGCCGAAAAAAACGGAGTACATCTCGTCACCGGCTTCAATCGTCGTTTCGCCACGGCGACGCAAGCGCTCAAGGAAGTGACCGACCCGAACATGGTCGTCATCCAGAAGAACCGAACGTATTCGCCGGCGACACTGCGCGAGTTCATCATCGAAGATTTCGTCCATGTCGTCGACACGTTACGCTATTTGACGAATAGCGCCCCTGTGGATGGCCTACACGTCACGACTCGCGTTGAAGAAGGGATTTTGAAGCAGCTTATGATCCAGTTCACGGCAGGCGGAGTCCTCGCCGTCGGTGTCATGAACCGGGATAGCGGTTGTACCGAAGAAGTGATGGAAGTCATGTCACCGGATGTGAAACGGGTGTCGCGGGACGTCGAGCGAGTGTACGATTATACACCGGCGGGAGTCCAGGAGCGTGCACTGAGCCCGTGGGAGTCGAATCTGAAACGACGTGGCTTCACGACGATGCTGGAGGCGTTCGTTCAGCTTCTTGAAGGCGAGCCGAACGGTTCGGTCTTGGCGGAAGATAGTCTTGAAACCCACCGGATCTGTGAGGAAATCCTAAAGGAAGTGTGAATACAGGCAGTTTCTGACCGTTTCAGAGTGGGTAAAAATCGGTAAAAGGAGGCGGATGATTTGGATATAAAAGAACTGATCATGCAAGTCAATGACATTTTATGGACGTATGCGCTCATCTTTGTATTGATTATCGGGGGGATCTACTTTACGGTTCGAATGGGGTTCGTCCAATTCCGGATGTTACCCGAGATGTTCAAGCTCTTGTTTGTCAAAGGGCTTAAACATGAAAAAGGGCAAGTATCTTCTTTCCAAGCGTTTGCCATCGGGACGGCCGCCCGTGTCGGGACCGGAAACATCGCCGGGGTATCGACCGCCATCGCCCTCGGGGGGGCCGGCGCCGTCTTTTGGATGTGGCTCATCGCCTTGATCGGGGCGGCCTCCGCGTTCGTCGAGAGTACGCTCGCCCAAGTGTATAAAGTGCACGATGGGAAGGCATGGCGCGGGGGACCGGCTTATTACATCGAACGCGCATTGGGAGAGAGGTGGTTAGGGATCGTCTTCGCGATCTTGATCACGTTCTCGTTCGGATTTGCGTTCAACTCTGTCCAGGCGAACACGATCGCCTTGTCTGTGAACAACGTGTTTGAGATCAACACGTGGTGGATCGGGTTGATTTTGGCGGTCGTCACCGGCATCGTCATCTTCGGCGGGATTCGTTCGATTTCGACGTTGTCCGGGGTCATCGTCCCGGTCATGGCAGGGGGATACATCCTCTTGTCGATCTGGGTGATCTTGACGAATCTTGACGTCGTCCCGGCCGTCTTCTCGGCGATCTTCTCAGAGGGCGTGTTCGGATTCAGAGAATTGTTTGGAGGTGCGGTCGGAGCCGCTGTCCTTCAGGGGATCCGTCGCGGCTTGTTCTCCAACGAGGCGGGGATGGGCTCTGCGCCGAACGCTGCGGCCACGGCCGAAGTCAGCCATCCGGTCAAGCAAGGCTTGATTCAATCGCTCAGTGTGTTCGTCGATACGCTGTTCATCTGTACGGCGACGGCGATGATCGTCCTCATTTCCGGTGTACAAGGTTCTGAGGAGTTCCAAGGAATCGAACTCGCGCAGGAAGCACTGCTCGTCGAGATCGGACCGGTTGCGACCTCGCTCATGACGATTGCCATCCTGTTGTTCGCGTTCAGCTCGATTTTGGCGAACTACTATTATGGTGAGACGAATATCGAATTCATTTCCGAGAAGAAACGGTATCTGGTGTTGTATCGCATTGCCGTCATCGGAATGGTCTTTTTCGGATCAATCCGTTCGGCCGGACTCGTCTGGTCGATCGCCGATATCTTCATGGGACTCATGGCGCTCGTCAACATGTACGCCATCTTCCGGTTGAGCAAGGTCGCGAAAGTGCTCCTTGACGACTACATCGCCCAGAAACGGGCCGGTAAAGACCCGACATTCTTCCGTGATAATGTCGACCTTCCCGGAAAAGAACACGTCGAGGCTTGGGAATCGAAAGAAGAACAGATCAGCTGAACCCAATGATCAAGGAAGGCAAGATTCTCCGCTAAGGGGATTCTTGTCTTTTCCCTTGATAAAATTATTTCAAATACCACATTAACAATAATAAATTGAAAGTAGCGAGTAACGATGAAACACGTGATTTCGACCGTTGTCAAACGGTTTTTTCAAGAACGATTCTATGATCAAGCGGCCATGTTGGCTTACTATTTTATTTTATCGACGTTTCCATTTCTATTGTTCGTCCTCGGGATCGTCGCATTTTTACCATTCTCGAGCGGGGATGTGATTTCAGCCTTATCCTTGATTATGCCGGAGGCGAGCTATAAATTGTTGCAAGGAACCATTGAGGCCATCTTTGATGACTCAAGACTGAAAATCGCCTCGTTCAGCATTCTGCCTGCCCTTTGGATCTCCTCGATCGCGGTCCAATCGCTCGTAAGGGCGTTGAACGATGCTTATCAGGTCGTGCGGACGAAATCCTTTTGGCGCGGAGCGCTCCAGGACATCGCCATCACACTGGCCTTGATGTTCGTGCTGCCGTTTTCTCTACTCGTTCCGGTGACGGAGACGGCTCTCCGGGAGCTGTCGACGTATATCTTGTTCGTCGATGAGATTGTCGCCCGGTATGCCCAAATCTGGTTTTACTTCCGGTGGGGAGTCGGGACGTCGATTCTCTTCATCGTGTTCGTCTTCGTCTATAAGTGGCTTCCGAGTGCGAGAGGGACGTTTAAAAACAGTTGGGGTGGGGCGTTGTTTGCGACCCTCGGCATATTGACAGTCTCGAATGCGTTCAGCTACTATTCTCAGTATGCGAGCTATGAACAGTTTTATGGCCAGCTCGGGGCATTCATCATCTTATTGATCTGGTTTTATGTCGCAGCTTCGGTCATCCTGCTCGGTGGATTATTAAATGCAGCAATGATTGCCCGAAAAGAAAATAAGCGATAGAAGTGTAATTGCCTGTTATCATTTTCATTTATGGGGAATGGTAACGATAAGGTCACATCTTTTAATCGGAGGTGGGAAACATGGATATGCAACGGCTCGTTCACAACCGTCGTTTCATCGATCAATCATTGTTTTACCTCGCCTTACAATTATGGAAGTGGATTATCCTGTTACCGGTCCTATTCTATCTCGATCTATCCATGCGAGGTGCTCCGTTCTCTGAATATGTAATGGTGAGTGTTCTGCTCTATGTGATGTTCCGGGTCGTGCAATATGTCATTGCCAGTCGGGCCACACTGATGGAGTTGGTGGAGTTTGGTTACGCCGTGTTATCATTACTCCTCGTGATTTCTTTTCTTACGGAAATTGCCGCCTCGCCGGGAGCCATCGCGCTCGTCATCGCTGTGTATTTGATTCATCCGATTTTAGCATTATCGCATTATCAAGACTTTTCCGAGCGGAAGTGGTTGAACAAACAGTTCCAATTGTTCAGCCCGATGTTACGTCAAGGTGAGATTCCGGTCCATGTACTCGTGTTGACCGAAGACGAGATCGTCATCACCGCGGAAAGTGGGAAAGAGTTTACGTATCGCCACATTTATTGGGGCGGTTTCTATTTTGAAAATGCTTCTTAGAAGGTGGTTACGGGATTGGTTACTGGATTAGACAATATCATTGTGATTGTATTTTGGATTGCCACGTTGATCGCTTTTTTTAAAGGCGCCTATGACATGTGGCGGGAGTACAGAACGACGAAGCAAAAATCTGTCTTATATTATTTGATCGTTTTGATCATTACATGGTTCTGGTTCAACCCTTATCAGTTGGTCGCCCTGCATCCTTTTGTTTTGATGGCCTACTATTGGAACCGGAACAGATGGATGCGGTATGCCATGCTCGTTCTCGTGCTCATCCCGTTCATCGTACGCGTATGGTTGATTGCGACGACAATGTGAACATAAAAAAATCGGCTCTGTTAAAGAGCCGATTTTTTTATTGTGTTTATTCTTCTTTAGCTGCTGCAAGTTCAGCTTCCATTTCACCAAATTCGCGAGAGATGCGTTTTTGTTCTTTCTGGCTAGTGAACTTACTGACGAGTACAATCGCGAGCATACTGAGGAAGAATCCTGGTACCATCTCATAAAGAACTGTCGTGAGACCAGAAACAATCCAAAGGATGACAGTGATTGCACCGACGAGGATTCCTGCGAGTGCACCTTGACGAGTCATCTTGTTCCAATAGAGTGAGAGCAAGATGGCCGGACCGAATGCAGAACCAAATCCTGCCCATGCATAGCCGACGAGCGTCAAGATCGTGCTTGACGGGTTGAGTGACATGAGTGTCGCAACAAGTCCGACAGTCAAGACACCGATTCGTCCAGCGAGAACCATTGTCTTCTCACTTGCTTCTTTGTTGAAGAACTTACGATAGAAGTCTTCTGTAAGAGCTGAAGACGTAACGAGCAACTGTGACGATACGGTCGACATGACGGCTGCAAGAATGGCAGCGAGTAAGAATCCTGTGATGAACGGGTGGAACAATACGTCAGAGAAGCGGATGAACACTGTCTCTGGGTCGGCAAGCGGATTGCCTTGTCCACGGAAGTAAGCAATACCTACAAAACCAGTCATCACGGCACCAATGATTGAAACGGTCATCCAGCTCATCCCGATACGGCGAGCTTTCTTGATTGACTTCACATCACGGATTGCCATAAAGCGGACGATGATGTGCGGCTGACCGAAGTATCCGAGTCCCCAAGCAAGGAGACCGATGATCCCAAGTGTTGTCGTCCCTTTGAAGAGATCGAACAAGTCAGTGTTGATTGCTGTCGCAGAGTTAACGGCAGGTTCTACGCCACCGATGTCTGTCAACGCCACAAATGGTACGAGCACGAGTGCCAAGAACATGATGACACCTTGTGCGAAGTCTGTCCAACTGACCGCTGTGAATCCACCGAAGAGCGTGTAAAGTATGACGACGCTGATCGTTACGATGACACCAGTCTGATAGTTGATTCCGAATGAGCTTTCAAACAACTTCCCGCCAGATACGAGTCCGGCTGACGTGTAGAACGTGAAGAAGATGATGATGACGGATGCAGACAGGATCCGTAGCCAGTTCGAGTGATCTCGGAACCGATTCTCTAAGAAGTCAGGAATCGTGATCGAATCGTTCGCCATCTCTGTGAAGACGCGAAGTCGAGGAGCGACTAACAAGTAGTTCAAGTAAGCTCCGATGACCAATCCAACGGCTAACCAAATTGCTGATAGTCCAGTTGCGTACATCGCACCCGGTAGTCCCATTAACATCCAACCACTCATGTCCGAAGCCCCGGCTGACATGGCAGTTACGCCTGGCCCCATTTTACGGCCACCTAACATATAATCTGATGAATCGGTCGTGCGTTTGTACGCAATATAACCGATGAGGAGCATCATCACGAGATAGAGCGCGATTGATACCCATTCTTGCCATTGCATCAAATAACCTCCTATAGATAAATCAAATTTGATCTTAACAACCATAAACTTAAATCGTGTGAAAGCTTCACACAGATCGAGTCGCCAATTGAAAAGGCGAACTTGTGGTTAACCTTACAGAACCTCAGAAATGATTGCAAACTGACACTTTTCCCCAAAAACCGCTCTAAAGCCTATCATATCAGGGGATGAGGTCGGATTTAAACAAATAAAAAGTTTAAATATTCTGACAATTTGTCATCCTGAGGACTTCCTGATGTAACATTCCTGTAACATAAACTGCGATTTTCGACCGTTTGAATAGAAAAAGAGCTCCCGTGGGGGGAGCTCACTGAAGTCATCAACATCCTATTGAGATAAGAATTAGAAGGCTAAATCTTCTACAAGTCGCATGGTCGGGAACGTTTGACCGGACTTCGCCTGCATCGTGACGAGGATGTAGGATTTGCCCTCATGTTCCATGATGAAGACCATCGTATAACCGGATTCATCAGTATAGCCGGTCTTCGTCGCTGTGACATGTTTAGAATAATGAATGCTGCGCTCATTGACCGCCGAACCGAGATGATACCACCATCTGCGTCTTCCGTTCCCGTCCTGGTCATTGAACTCGGCCTTATACTCATACGTCCCGGCAATCTCGATCAACTCCGGATAGGTACTGAACGCGTAGGCGATCTTCGCCATGTCGTTGGCGGTCGTATAATGGTTCGGGTCAGAATAGCCGTGGGCGTTCATGAAATGTGTCCCCGTCAGACCGAGTACTTTCGACCGTTCATTCATCAATTCTACGAACGCACTCGTCGTCTCACTCGTATATTCGGCCAAGCTGTTCGCAGCGTCATTCCCGGATTCGAGCAAAGTCGCATATAATGCCTGTCTGACGGTCAATTGGTCCCCGACAGAAAGGTGGGCGATGTGACTGTCCCATGGAATGTCGAGTGTCGACTTTTTGATCGTGATGACAGGCTGATCGAGCTCACCGGCTTCCGCCGCTTTCTCATAAGCGAGCAGGGCCGTCATGAGTTTTGTCGTGCTCGCCGGGTAGACACGCTCGTCGGCATTTTTATCAATCAGAATCGTACCTTCCGTGACGTCGACGAATGTCATGGCACCGACCATTACTTCGTCTGTATTCACGAGCGGGGTCGATGAAATCGTCCAATCCTTCATCGGGATATCGGGAAATGTAGGGCCTTGCTTCATCGGTTCGGCGACCGGTACCGATTCTTTGGCAACGGTTGGCGTCTTGTCCTCTTCTTTGTTGAATCCGAGCAGTGCCGGGATTAGGGCCACTATCCCTAACAGCAACAAACCGGCCGCGATTCGTCTCATTATGTACGTGCTTCTTCGGTGTCTCCGTTTACGGATCAAACTAAGTCCCTCCTTCTATTCTTACTTTACTAACATAATAGAAAACGACGCTCCAAATCGTCATGAAAATAAAGAAGTAGGTCAATGATTGGTGCATGCTGAACCGAATGGGTTTACGGGTATAGATGTACAGACTGATTTATCCGAAGGGAGGACATGACATGCATCGCTATCCGTTCACGAATTCGCTATGGCGTCAGCATGACCGAACGAAGCCATATGAGCAGCTCAAGCAATCCGTATCCACCGAGATTGCCGTGATTGGGGCTGGAATCGCCGGTCTCGTCTGTGCATTTGAACTGCAGCGTCGCGGAAAACAGGTCGTCTTGCTTGAGGCGCTTGAAATCGGACACGGAACGACCGGACATACGACGGCAAAATGTTCCGTGCAGCACGGGACCATTTACTCACACTTGATTCGGACGTTCGGCGAAGAGGTGGCCAAACTGTATTACACGTTCAATCAGGAATCCCTGACTTACTTACAAGATCAGCACGATGCCGGGTTTGACATGGATTTTGAGATCAAAGATTCGTACCTTTACAGCACGCAAAAGTCGACTGAATTGGAGGACGAGTTGGACGCTTACCGAAGAATCGGGGTAGACGGGGGAGATGCCACGACCGAACTGAACACGCTCCTTCCGTTCCCTGTCAAACAGGGGTTGGTCATACGGAACCAGGCTCAATTTCATCCCGTCAACTATTTACACGAATTGGCCGACCGCTTCGTCCAATCAGGCGGTGTCATCTATGAACAGACGAGAGCACTTGAAATCAGCAAAGGTCCCCGACCAATCATCACGACCTCGACCGGACGTAGGGTCCAAGCGAATCAGGTCGTCGTGGCGAGCCATTATCCGTTCAATGACCTGAAAGGACTCTACGTTTCAAAATTCACCGTCGAACGGTCGTATATCGTGGCCTGTGAGATGGAAGAGGCGCCACCGGAAGGAATGTTCTTAAGTGTCGATGAACCGAGCCGGTCGTTCAGAGATTACCACGAAGACGGGAAAACCTATCTCCTAGTCGGCGGGGAGGGACATTTGAGTGGACAGGTGACCGATACGAGAAGCCGTTATGATGTACTTGAAGCATTCGCCCAGCAAACATTCCATGCTTCTCGTGCGTCCTTCAGATGGTCTTCCCAAGATTTGATTACGTTGGACCGTTTACCGTATGTCGGACAGATGTTCCAGCGTGAACCGGACATCTGGGTCGCGACCGGGTTTCTTAAATGGGGCATGACGAACGGGATTGCGGCGGGGCGGCTACTCGCGGACCTGTTGACCGGAACAGAGAACCGTTACGCCCGGTTCATCTCACCGCTCCGCTCTGCTGTCAAACCGCATGATGTGAGATCGTTTGTGAAAACGAACGTCGATACCGTCACGCAATTCGTCAAAGGGAAGACAGAAGAGACGGGTACGGTCGATGCGTTGCAGTTGGATGAAGGCGGGCTCGTCCAACTCGAAGGGAAGAAGGTCGGCGTCTACCGTGACTTGGAGAATCAATGCCATATCGTATCCCCGACATGCACCCATCTCGGCTGTACGGTCAAATGGAACAATGCCGAGCGGACATGGGACTGTCCGTGTCACGGGTCCCGCTTCGATTCATTAGGAAACGTCCTCGAGGGTCCGGCAACAAAGCCTCTCTCTTATGAAGCACGAGATGATTTATGAAAACGGGCAGAGAATGGTAGGCAAACGTTGTCAGCTATAATAGAGTTAAAGAGTAATGACATCATCGTATAGGAGTGGTTGATCAGATGGAACTAATGAAACAATGGCGGGAGCACTTTAAACAGTTACGGGCTTTTGATGAGGCAATCTCGCTTCTTTACTGGGACATGCGGACTCAAATGCCGGAACAGTCGGCACCGCTTCGTGCAGAAACAATCGGATACTTATCGACGGAGGCGTTCAAACGTCAGACGAGCGAATCGTTTAAGTCGCTTTTGAACGATGCGGGGAGTGCTGAGGGCTTGTCTTCTGCTGAGCGGCGATCAGTCGAGGTGGCGAAAACGCAGTTCGAGCGGAATGCCAAAATTCCTCATGACGAGTATCAGGCGTATGTGACCCTCGTCTCCGAATCGGAAACGGCGTGGGAAAAAGCGAAAGAGCAGGACGACTGGGACATGTTCGCGCCGTATTTGAAGAAGATCGTCAGCTTCCAGCAAAAATTTGCAGATTACTTCGGATACGAGAAACACCCTTATGACGCCTTGCTCTATGATTACGAGCCAGGGATGACCGTCGAGCAATTGGATGAGCTGTTCCTCGCTTTACGGGAGGAGCTGGTTCCTCTCATCCAACAGCTGCCGAAAGAGACCCATTCGATCGATTGGTCGATGCCGGCCGAGGTTCAAAAACAAATTTGCCATGACTGGATGAACGTCGTCGACTATGATTTGACACGTGGCCGTCTCGACGCGACCGTGCACCCGTTCGAGATCACGATCAACCGTCGTGACGTGCGCATCACGACAAAGTACGACGAACAGGATTGCCGCAACGCCCTGTTCGGCACGATGCATGAAGCGGGACACGCCACATATGAACAGCAGATTGCCCCGGAGTTGGATGAACTCGGTCTCGGTGGCGGGGCATCAATGGGCATCCATGAGTCCCAGTCCCTTTTCTTTGAGAACTTTATCGGTAGAAGTGTCGCGTTCCTCGAGCGTGTCTACCCGAAACTACAGGAAGTCCATCCACCATACACATCAATCGACTTTGACACGTTCTATGCCGGTGTCAACGAGGCGAAGCCATCCTTGATTCGAATCGAGGCGGACGAATTGACCTACAGTTTACACATCATCATCCGCTATGAACTCGAAAAGGCATTGATTCAAGGAAATCTTTCAGTCGATGACCTGCCGGAAGCGTGGAATGAAAAATATAAAGAGTATTTAGGACTCGATGTGCCGAGTAATGCGAAAGGTGTTCTTCAGGACGTCCATTGGGCAGGCGGTTCGTTCGGGTACTTCCCGAGTTATGCGCTCGGTTTGATCTATGCGGCGCAGCTCACGGAAAAAATGCGGGCCGACCTCCCGAATTTTGAGGAACTCGTCTCTAAGGGTGACTTCGCCCCAATCAAACAATGGCTGGAGCAGCAGGTTCACCGCCACGGCAAGCGATTGACGCCGAATGAATTGATTGAACAAGTGACAGGGGAAGCCATCTCGGTCAAACCGTTGATCCGTTACTTGAGTGAAAAATACACCGGAGCTCGGGCATGAAACTGTTCGCACATCGTGGAGTGATGGCGCAAAAGCCTGAAAATACGATGTCATCTTTCCGGCTCGCGCTTGATGCTTCGGCGGACGGGATCGAAACCGATGTCCATATGACCCGGGACGGAGAACTCGTCTTGATCCATGATGAACACCTCGAGCGGACGACCGATGGTACGGGGATGGTTCACCACCAGACCCTCCAGGAGCTGAGACAATATAATGCGGGCGTCCGTTTCGGGTTGGACGAGCAAATCCCCACATTAGACGAACTGCTCGAGCTCATCAAAGATGGTCAAACGCTCTTGAACTTAGAGATCAAGACCGACCGGTGCCGCTACCCCGGGATCGAGGAAAAAGTGATTGAACGGCTCAGCATGTTTTCAATCGATTTGGACCGCGTCATCTTCTCGTCGTTCAACCACAACACAATCCACCGACTGAAACAACTCGAACCGAGGATCGAATGCGCCCTCCTGTTAGCGCAACCTCTGTTTGATTTGCCACGATATATGCAGATGGTCGGGGCCGACTCGGTACATCCCCATGTCGATGTCTTGACCGACGAAGACATCCTGCACTTACAGTCCATTGGCATTCGTGTCAGACCGTATACTGTGAAACAATCCGGACAGCTCCAACGTTTTGAGCGGCTCGGGGTCGACGCGGTATTCGTCAACGATGTGCAATGGGCAACCCATGTTTTGACCCCGTAGACAAATTACGGGGTTTTTATTTTGGGGCGAGAGGGAAGTGTCAATTGTGTGAAGGAAAGCGTTTCCAATGTCACAGCACATTGCGGACACACCCTCACCTTTACGTCGTCGAACCGTTGTCTTAAGTTTAAGATGTCACCAGGCTACATAGCACTCAGATGTAGCACACCATGTAGCATTGCATCACACTTATCGTATGCAAATCGTTTGGTTTCCAAGGTCAAAAAGGAGGAAATTTCACATGAAGAAGTTGATGTCTTTACTTGGTACACTTGCACTGGCTTTCGCGTTTATCTTACCGGTTAGTGCCGATGGTCATGAGAACGCAATGGTCCGTGTGCTACATGCTTCACCTGATGCACCGGCGGTCGACGTGTATGTGGATGGGGAAGTCGCGGTCGAAGGGGCAGAGTTTAAAGACCTTACCGACTACTTGACGCTTCCTGCAGGAGATTACAACGTTGAGATCAAGCCAGCAGGTGATGCTGAAACAGTCGTTGTCGCAGCAGACCTCTCAATCGAGGCTGGCAAGTTTTATACAGCAGCCGCGATCGGGCAGCTCGAAAATATCGAGATTGCGGCAATGGAAGACGATGCGAACTTTGAAGATGGAAAATCTAAAGTCCGCGTCGCACACTTCTCACCTGACGCACCAGCCGTAGACGTTGCGCCTAAAGGCGGGGACGCACTCTTCTCGAACCTTGAGTTCAAAGGGGTGAGCGACTACGGAACATTGGACGCTGGCACGTATGACCTCGAAATCCGCCCAGCCGGTTCGATGGATGTCGTGAAAGCGCTCGACGGTGTCGCACTTGAAGGTGGCATGAACTATACAGCATTCGCAATCGGATTGCTTGAAGGCGAGCCGGCGTTTGAAGTCCTTCTCGCCGCGGACGGCGGGGAAATGGCAATGGCACCTGAAACAGGTCAAGGTGGACTCGCTCAAACGGCTTCAATGAACTGGTTGTTCGCTGCAGCGGTAGTTGGAGCGGCAGCGGCTGGCTTCTACGTCTTTCGTCGTCAAAAGCAAGACGCTTAAGCTGATCTTTGTCGGAACACTCACGTTCCTCGCATTCGGTACAGTCGTCGATGCACCGGACAAATCATTCGTCCTTCCGACGGTCGATTTTGCGCAACCCGAAGTATTGAGCGCGAAACCGGTCGACCGTCAATCCTTCTACTCCGAACGCTTCATCCCGGCTCAGTTGTCGATCCCCTCGATCGGAGTCGAGACCGTGATTGAAGCCGTCGGAATAGACGAGCAAGGACGAATGGGCACACCGGACCGAATCGATCAGGTCGGTTGGTATCAGTTCGGGGCGAAGGCTGGAGCCACTGGGAATGTCGTCTTGTCAGGACATCTTGATGATTTGAATGGACCCGCCATCTTTGCGGACTTGGCAAGTATCCGACCCGGAGACGTGGTGACACTCCGTAACGGTGAACAGAGCGCAAACTATGAGACGGTTTCAATCAAGCAGTACCGGCTGAACGACATGCCGCTTGCTTCAATCTTTGCGGCGACCCAGTCCAAGCGTCTTCAACTCATCACATGTGCCGGACCATACGACCCGCAAGAAGGGTATCGGGACCGTGTCGTTGTCACAGCGCAACTTATTGAATAGTTTAAGGCGCAGGCATCTCAGGATGCCTGCGCTTTTTGTACTAAAAAAGGACCGGAACGAATCCCGTTCCGGTCCTTTTAGAGCTATCCGCAATTAAGCGTCCATGCGATCTAGTAATTTTGAAAGTAAAATAAGTTCGTCATCCGAAAAATCTTCGAACACATCCATCAAGTACTCGATCTTCATGCTTTCTAACGTTTCGAACAGTTCACGTCCTTCGTCCGTGGCTTGAAGTTCCACGACACGGCGGTCACGTTCACTCCGTTCGCGCGAGATCAATCCTTTTTTCGTCAACTCATCAGCGAGTGCTGTGATCATCGAAGCGGAAAATTGAAACTCATTCGATAGCGCAGAGGCGATTTGAGGACTTTGTTGACAGAGCGAACGAAGAATGAAGAATTCGTTTCGCGTCAAGTACTGGGAGAACATCGAACGGAGATTTTTTTTGACTCCGCGATAGTTCATGCGAATTCCACGCTCGGCATCAGCGACTAACTGGCGGCGTGAAGCGGTTTCTACTGGTGTTGTCATCCTCGAAGCTACCTCCTACATCAATATTATTCATATATACTTCAGAACATAAAAACATTTTACATTAAAAACATGTTGTCTGTAAAGTTATGTTGGTTCTTCGCGGACACGCAATTCTTGCAGGACCTCGTCATAGTGTTTCAGGTCCGGATAGAAACGTCGGAAAAAGAACTCGATCTGTTGATCGTCGCCTTCGATAAGAAGTTTTGCCAATACAGCATAGACGACGCCCATCCCTTGTCGCGGTAAAAGTGACGATGGAAGAAGAGAGGCGCATTTTTTTGCATGGTCGAAATAAAGCGTGAGTGTGTCGTTCAAGTCTTTGAACGTCCGGATCTCAGCATAATGGAACATCCGTGTCAGTTCGACGATGGTCGACAAATCGGTCTCGAGGAGCCAATCACTCTGGAAGATGGCGTGGTCAAGTTTCTCGACGGTCTGGTCGTTCGCAATATAATAGTTCAGGTTGTCCCGGGTGATGGTGACGGTCTCAGGGGAGTCGACGATTTGTTCCACCGTCTCCTGCTCGAACGTCCGCAACTGTTTCCGTATATTGACGAACTCAGAATCGGCGATTTCAAGGAGACCGGCGACCCGACTGAAACTTCGTTTGATCTCGGGAGGGACCGCGTTCGGATTTTTGTACCCCAGGTCGTGTTCGATTTCCGCCCACGCGTGCTGCAGGATCGAACGGACTTGGATCTCCGCCTCTTTTTCTTCGAATCGGCGATATTCGCCTAGGGCGAGGCGTCGTTCGTTCAGCCCGACGACATAGTGGACAGACAAATAGCCGAACTCGTTCGCATCGAGAAGCGTCGACTTGTCGATCGACTGCTCCCGGTCGATTGAGAATTCGTCTTCTAATATTTGAGCGACCGCCCGGACGTCATCGTGAAAGTAGGTAACGATCCGGATTCCGGCCAAATCCTGGACATCCCGGAGCGATCGGTACTGGTATGGTTTTCGAGAAAGCTTCGCGTAGAGACTCTCCGCCTCTTTCGCTCGTGCGACGATGGAATGGAACTGGATTCCGGCCTCGGTGAGTAACTCACTCAACAATGATTTAAGTTTTGCGGCAAATGCTTCATAGTCCTCTTTTTCATTCAGATACTCGAGCATGATGGCGTTCATATCCTGTTTCGGCACGGGTCATCCCTCCTCTTCGATGCTCTCATTATACCATCTCAGAGAGTCGGGAAAGGGCGAAAACCGATGAGCGGACACACATCTGAGAAAAAAATGTCACAATAATGAAATTTAACGTTTAGACTCTCACTTTACGGGAATAATATTACCATTCTACTGTTCGAAAGCGGACGTCTAGGAGGAAGAATGAATGTTAGAGACAAGAATCGTACATGACATGACTTCGGTGGACCATGAAGTACAAGAGATGGTATCGGGAGGATGTGTCAATGAACATATCTACTTATTTGCGAGCGACGATGAATTAACGATTCGATTGGCGGCCGAGACCGGGGTGCAACCTTATCGAATCCCTGAAAAAGGATTGTTTGAGTCATTGTTATCGAAGTTCACGAGCAATTCACATGACCGGATCGAACAGATGGAAAGCCTTGGCTTGACGAAACAAATGATCGATTCTTTGGAACATGAGATTCAGGACGGAAAAATCGTACTCGTCTGCGATAAATAAAGGGAAAAGGACCGAAGCGAATCGGTCCTTTTTTCTATTTGGTGTGATAATAAGCGTCCACGATGCGTCGCAACGAGTGACGGTCGAGCTGGAGCGGACGGTATCCGGCATCGGCGAGCAATTGTTTCGTGTTCGGGTCATGGAAGGTGATATCCCGATTCAAATAAGGATTGAACACCTTCACCATGTCATTGAACGATTGTTCGACTTTACTCAGTGAAGAAGCCGGGGTCTCGGTGATCGTCAGATGAGGGAACGAGAGCGCCTCCTTCATGTAGTCGAGCATCACGTCATTCGTAGGCGGGGTATCGTTCGTGACATTGTAAATCGTGTTCGGTTTCGCATGCTCGACTGCGGCGAGCAGGACATCTGCGACATAATCGACAGGAACGAGGTTTGAGGTACCGGTTGCCGAACCGATCAATCGGATGGATTCATCCAGTCCGCCTCTGCGCTCCATTTTTCGTTTGAACAGTTCAAGGGCACGCATGTATCCGTACATCGTGAATTTCGAGTCGGCCTCGCCGGTCTTTGAGTCGCCGACGATGATCGCCGGTCGGAAAATGGAGACATCGAGTTCATGCCGCGCCTCCCAGACGACACGCTCGGCATGCGCCTTGCTCTCTTCATACGGATTGAGGAACGGCTGGTTCACATCGTATAAAGACTCCCCGCCGACTTCATTCGCCCCAAGGGTGTAGGCCGTACTCACGTGGAAGAACCGGGGGCAAGCGAGTGATTTCGCCAAGGCGAGCGCCTCTTTCGTTCCTGTCAAATTGGTTTCAAACAGTTCGTCCCGCAGCGACTCGTCGAATTTGACGAGGGCGGCCATATGCAGCACCAGATCGACTTTTCCTTTGTTCGACTCGATGAACGATTCATCCGCTCCGAGCATCGGGGCCGTCAAATCTCCTTGTAAGACACGGATCGACCGTCTTTCTGTTTCCGTGAACATCGCATTCACTTTTTCAGTTGAACGTGCCAACACACTCAACGTGTGACCTTTGGCGATGAGCTCGCGTGCCAGCCTTCCTCCTAAGAATCCAGTCGCACCAGTCATAAAAATATACAAATCATTCTCCCTCTTTCTTTCAATCTGTCCCTATCATAACAACTGACGGGGAATGAAGCCACTGTTGCCCATTTGTTAAAAAACGCATGTTTAAAAAAAACACAGGTCGGTTATGACTTATAGAGAAGCGTACGATTGGTGCGTATCGACAGATCAGACTGTCAAATAAATTAAGTGAGGTAATGTAGGATCATGGCAAATCTATTCGGAAGTGACAAGGACGTCTTGGAAAAGAAGCAACAAGAAATTGAGAAAGCGGTCAAAGAAAAAGAAATCACCCAAATCCATCTCTATTTCTCAGATGTACTCGGTGATTTGAAACTCTTGACGCTTTCGTCAAAACTGTTGCAGGAAGTGTTCGAAGGGAAGACGATGTTCGACGGGTCGTCAATCGCTGGATTTTCTTCCATCAAGAATTCCGACTTGTTCTTACGACCGGACTTGAATCGTCCTCGTTATGAGAAGGACGGGGAAGAGAACATTTTGGCCTTCTTCTGTGACGTGTGCACACCAGAAGGAGATCGTTATGAATTTGACCCGCGCAATGTGTTGAAAGATGCGCTCGAACGTGCGGCGCGTGACGGGTATTCCGTCTTCGTCGGAGCCGAGCCGGAGTTTTTCGTCTTTGATGAAAATGGAGAGTTTTATGATGAGGCCGGCTACTTCTCGACCCGCTCAGAAGACAAAGGATATGCGGTCCGTCAACATATCGCCAACCGTTTGAGTGACGTCGGGTTTGAAATCGAGGCCGTACACCACGAAGTCGCACCGGCGCAGCATGAGATCGGGATCAAATATGACGATGCGCTCCATACAGCGGACAACATCCAATTCTTTAAAGAAGTGGTCAAAATCGCCGCTCAAGAAAAAGATGCGAGCGTGTCCTTCCTGCCGAAACCACGTCGTGACGTGAACGGGTCAGGGATGCACTTGAACATCTCGGTATGGAAAAACGACGAATCCGGTAAACCGACGTCGAACGCATTCGATGAGCCGGAAGCCGACTACGGTCTCTCGAAGACGGCGCGTCATTTCATTGAAGGGATTTTAAAACATGCCCGTGCGACAGCCATCTTCACGAACCCGCACCCAGAATCCTATGAACGGCTCGTCCCAGGCTTCGAAGCACCGGTCAACATTTGCTGGAGTCCATCGAACCGAAGCTCCATGATCCGGATCCCGGCTTCGCGTGGAAGTGCGACGCGTGTCGAGGTACGTAACCCGGACCCGAGTGCGAACCCTTATTTGGCGCTCGCGGCACTCATCTATGCAGGTCTCGAAGGGATCGAGCAGCAAATCGAGCCGTCCGCACCGAACGAGGATGACTTGTTCGAGTACTCGGCCAAACAGATCGAGGACCAGGGCATCGGTTCGCTCCCGGCGACGTTCCATGAGTCGATTCAATCACTGAAGAAGGACAACTTCCATGATTACTTCAATCACAACATGGTCGACCGTTATCTGTCGCTCATCCAAGTCCGTAAATAAGACACCATGAAAAAAACGTCAGCCTCGATTTTGAGGCTGACGTTTTTGTGATTAATGGATCCCGCGCATATATTCTTTGATTTTTGGAGCGAGGGCGAACAAGATCAAACTGAGTACGATGGCCGCACCCCCGATGATACCGAAGTAAAGCATCTCGTTCTCCGGCGTGTAGAATTTGACGAGCTGGGCGTTGATCCCTTGTGCCGCAGCGTTCGACAAGAACCAGAGTGACATCGTCTGTGCCGAGAAGGCGGCAGGTGCCAGCTTCGTCGTGGCCGACAATCCGACCGGGGACAAGCTAAGTTCACCTAGTACGACAATGAAGTAACTGAGTACGAGCCAGAGTGGATTGACGAGTGTGTCCGGTCCACCGAAATAGGCCGGGAGCAAGATGACCAGGAAGCTGATTCCGGCAAACAAGATCCCGAATGCGAACTTTGTCGGGATGCTCGGTTCACGGTCTCCGAGTCGCACCCACATCCAGGCGAAGACTGGAGCAAGCAGGATGATGAAGAGCGGGTTGAGCGATTGGAACCAAGCCGGTGACAAGGTGAAGCCGAAGAAATCGAGGTCTGTCCGTTTATCCGCATAGTTGGCCAGGATGGTCGCGCCTTGCTCTTGGATCGCCCAGAACATGACCGATGCGATAAAGAGCGGGATATAGGCGATGATCCGGGAACGTTCGACTTCTGTCGTTTTCGGGCTGCGATACATGATGATGAAGTATGCCGTCGGAATGGCAATCCCGAATACACCGACCAACGTGATGAACGTGTCGATCGTGAACCAACCTAATGGAATGAGGACTGCCAACAAGAGGGCAATCCCGAGCGTGACGAGAGTGACGACTTTGATCGCTGTTTTCTTCTCATCCGCTGATAACGGGTTCGGGACGTATGCACCCGCTAGGCCGAGGTTCGTTTTTCTCGTCAGGACGAAAACGACGAGTCCGAGGAACATCCCGACTGCGGCAAGGGCGAAGCCCCAATGGAAGCCGTAGCTCTTTTGGACGGAGCCGACGATGAGAGGCGAGATGAATGCCCCGAGGTTGATCCCCATATAGAAGATGCTGAACCCGGCGTCACGGCGCCGGTCCGTCTCACTGTACATGTCGCCGACGATGCTCGATACGTTCGGTTTCAATAAACCTGTCCCGATGACAATGAGTGCCATTGACATGAACAAGAAGACGACACTGCCCGGGATGGACAAGACGATATGTCCCAGCATGATGAAGAATCCGCCATAAAAGACGGCACGAGATGTCCCGAATACCCGGTCCGCGAGCCATCCCCCAATGACGCCGGACATGTAGACGAGTGCCCCGTAGACGGACATGATCGAGAGGGCGACGTTTTGATCGAGTCCGAGCCCGCCATCCGATACCTCATAGTACATATAGAATACGAGGATTGCCCGCATCCCATAGTATGAGAACCGCTCCCAAAATTCAGTGAAGAATAACGTGAACAACCCTTTCGGTTGTCCTAAAAAACCTTTCTGTGGAACGCTGTCCACAATTGTCTGTTTATCGATCCTTTCCATGAAAGATCCCTCCTTAACCGTTTTATCATAAAAAAGGAAGTATACGATTGTAAAGTAGTATTGAAAGATAATTTCAATTTTTAATGTTCTTGAAAAGAAGTAAAAGACCACACGAGCTTGAGAAGCATGGCGTGTGGTCAAGAGTTGTGCGTTATGCCGTTTGTCGTTTTTGTTCTGCCGCTTTGACGCGGCGACCGAGCTGCCAATAGATCAATCCGGACAGACAGCTTGCCCCGCCGACGAGCATCAACGCGATGTGACCGGCTTTATGGTCAAAGAAGAGACTAGCCATGAGCGGGGCGGTCACGCCTCCGATGAGCCATTGGATACTGGCGGCACCGTTGTAGGCCCCGCGCATATTCTCTGGCGCGATCAACGCGATAAAGGTCTGCTGAACAGGTGACATGATCATCTCACCGAGTGTATAGAACGCATAGACCGCCATCAAGATTCCGACAAGGATCAAGTACGGGGTCTGAATCGAATACAGGAATCTCGGGACGAGGGCGAGAAGGATCATTCCGACACCGAAGATCGTCGCGCCGGCGAGCATGACTTTCCCGAACGGTTTGTTTCCCAATTTTGATGCGATCGGGAACTGGAACAATACGACCATGATTCCATTCAAAGCGAGCATATACGGGAACGGGTTCTCCTGATTCGAGTAGGTCGGTAGCGACTCTTTCAAGAAGAGCGGTAACATGCTCTCGACGAGCGAGAATCCCATTGATATGAATATACCCGCAAAGATAAAGACGAGAAACACATGATCGTTATAGAATACGCGAAGGACGTCCCGGTTTGAAGGAGAACCCTCATCCGACACTTCCGGGACACTCTCGTGAATAAACTTCCCAAGGACCATCGCATAGAGAACGAAAGCGACTGCCGCGGCAAAGAAGATGTATTGACGATCGATGAACAACACGGCGCTTCCGAGAAGCGGACCGAACGCGGCACCAATGTTGTGCCCCATCCGCAACAAGCCGAACGCTTCGTTCATCTGTTCAGGTTCCGTCACGTCTGCGACCATGGCACTCGCTGCCGGGTGGAAGAGAGAGTTCGTGAGCCCAAGCATCGCATTCAGCAACAAGAGCGGCCAAAACGTATCGGCGAATGCGAAACCGACCAAAGCGGTGGCGTCGCCCAAGATGGCAATCATCATGATCGGCTTACGTCCGTAAAGGTCAGCTAGTCGGCCACCAAGAATCGAGCCAATCAAAGCCATGATCGGGCCGGTCGCCATGATGATTCCGACTTGGACGTAGCTGTCGAGTTTATCACTGTAATATAAGACGAGGAACGGGGCGATCATAAACATCATGATTCCCGTGATGGTCTCTCCGAAAAAGCGAATCCAAATGTTTCGGTCGAGCCGTTTTAAAGTTTGGAACATATTTTTCACCTGCTTCATGTTTTTGTCATGCAAAAAGGACGTCATATGCATCAAGGCATACGACGTCCCACGTTGTCGATGTTTCTGCATGCCCAGTCAGGCAGGCGTCATCTATAGTCCAGATGAAGAGGCGCCCGCCAATCCGTATGATGTTGGATGAATCGAACCGAAGATACGACTGACATGGAAACCTCTCCTTTCTTTTATGATTAGAATCTTCATTTCAACTGTATGACACAGTGATTGAATATGTCAACAAATTGTTACAACGTTTATAACAGATCGTTCAAGTTCTTTTCGTTCAGGCGGAAATCGATGAGCCGCGTCATGACAACTTGGATCATGGCGGTGATCGGCACACTGATGAACATGCCGACGAGACCGAACAGACTTCCTCCGATGATGATGGAGGTGATGACCCAAAACGGAGTGATGCCGACGCTGTCGCCTAAAATCTTCGGTCCGAGCCAGAGCCCGTCAAACTGTTGCAATAAAAAGATGAACAACAGGACAAGAAGGGCCGTGAACGGGTCATAGAAATAGGTGATGATGAAAGCCGGGATCATCCCGAGAAGCGGCCCGACGTACGGGATAAAGTTCAGCACCCCGATGATCACCCCGAGTAACAGGGCATAAGGCGCACCGATCACGAGGAGTCCGGCGACCGCCAAGACCCCGATGATGAGGCAGTCGAGAGACTTTCCGATGATATAGCGCTTGAAGATGTAGTCCATTTCCTGAAAGATATCAATCGACGTCTTCGCCGTCGCAACCGGTAGACTCGCGTAAAGAAGTCGCTTGAACATGCGGGAGAACACTTCTTTGTCTTTCAACAAATAGATGGAGATGACGATCCCGATCAAGAAATTGATGAGCGTCATCGTCAAACTCGATACGTAACCGACCGAAGACAAGACAGCCGTCTCGAGCCATCCGGAATAACGTTCCTCAAAACGGTTGATATCAAGTGCCTCCGCAATCGTTTCATTATAATCCTTCAGGTACGTATTCACGTCCCCTAAGAAGACATCGATTTGGCGAATATAGACGGGTAGTTCTTCAACAAGCGAGACCGTGCTCGCGTAGATTCTCGGGAAAAGTGTGACGATCGAGACGACCAGGATGCCGATAAACGTGATGTACACGATCAAAAGGCTCTGATAGCGCTTGAGCCGAAACTTCTCCTCGAGATACGACAAGACCGTATTCAACAGGAGCGCGATGGCGATCCCCATGATGACCGGGGTCAATAATTGAAATGTATAGTGTAGGACACGGGAAATCGTGTCCGGTTCACTGATCACTCGCCAGAGGACGAGTAAGATTAATCCGATGACACTAAGTCTCCAAATAAGTTGACGATTGAGCTCCAATGATCTATCCCCTCATACGTTAAGTTTTCTGTTAAATCTTCACTTCTAACTATGAATGTTTTTGTTACAGGTTTCAATAGCTGTCTCATCCAACGGAAAGAAGAAAAAAGAGCGCTGCGCAGGCAGGGCTCTTGTCATTGGTTCAATAATCGTTTCAATTCGGCGATCCGGTCGTGTCTCGGGATGAACGTCCGAATCTCCTTTTCACTGAATCCGACCTGGATCCGGTAATGATCGAACACGATCGGGCTTTTTAAGATTTGCGGGTTCGACGACACGAAGCTATAAAGTTCGCGAAGGGACATCTCGTCTAATTTTTCAGCGGCTTGTTTGTACACACTTTTTTGAACGGACAACAGATCGGTCGTCCCGTTCTCGGTCAGACTCAACATTTCTTTGAAGTCTGTGAACGAGAGGCCCTGGTCTGTCAATTTCTTTTCAATGAACGGAATGTTCTGTTCACGCAACCAATCAATCGTCTTTCTGGAGGAACTGCAGCTCGTATGGGTGAATACGGTGACTGTCACGGCAATCACATCTCCTTTATGGTCAGTTTGGTTCTCTTTATTGTCTCTCTTTTGTACGGGTCGTGAGCGAATTATGTTTCAAATCACACATACTTTTTATCTTCCTGTCTGATTTGAATAATCATTGTACGGGTACACCATGAGAGAGACATCTTATAAGGAGGTTCTAGCATGTTTGACTATACGGTCCAGAGCAACAAATCAGTTGATGAAGTCGTGAACAGTCTGGGAGAAACGTTGAAACAGGAATCGTTCGGTGTGTTATGGGACTTTGACCTGAGTGCGACCTTGGAGAAAAAAGGACAGGCAATCGACCAGGAGTACCGCATCCTGGAAGTGTGTAATCCGAAAGCGGCCAAAGAAGTGCTGTCGCATCAACTTGAAGCAGGATATTTCCTCCCTTGCAAGATTGCGGTCTTCTCGAAAGATGGACAGACACATATCGGCATGCCGAGACCGACGAAACTGATCAGCCTGATCGAAGATGAGTCACTCCAGGCGATTGCCTCGGACGTAGAAGCCAGTCTCCATCGGGCAATCGACAGCAGCCGTTAAACCATTTCCCGCTCATAAAAAGAGCGGGATTTTTTTGTATGCACAAGTAATTAAATGGTAAAATTGGATGTGTAGTTTAAAGGAGGGGAAATTTTGAAACGACTAGCTTTCGTTTTGTTAAGCATCGCGGGCTTGCTCGGAGCATGCGGAAAAGATGACGTCGAGGTATTGCATCTGGAGACGAACGCGTCACATTGGAGCACAGAAAAATTGACCGGAATGGGTGACACGGTTGCGAGTGAGCATGCGACGGAGCTGATGACAATGTGCCAAGGGGAAAGGACGACTGAGTTGAAAGGGGATTTAGTCATCTATGACTCGATGGTTATGAATCGTCGCCCAATCACCTTATCGAGTGACGCCTATATGTATCGAATTGTTTCTTTCGTTGAAGGGGATGAGCCGTACGTTCTTTGCCGAGAACAGATATCGAATCAATTTGTCGCGGAAGCCATTGAAGAGATCCCGAGCTTCATTGATACAAGTCAAAGCATTGAATTGAGCCGGACGCCAATCATTCAGTATCCGACAGACGAGGAGATCGAGCAGTTCCTGCTCTCGGATGGCCTGAAAGATTTTGGACTAGACGTGAAGCCGTCCAGCGGTTCGATCTTGAACATATCACCTGCCTATTACGGGGTCCTTGACTTCGAGTTGGGTGGTAAACCGATCAAAAGTCACCTGCAGGTGTACGAACCGGTCAGTGTGATGCTGAAAGATCAACAGCTTGCGATCGCGTATGACCCGAAATCCAGCCGCGCTTTCCTGTTAGCGTCTTACAATCACGAATATGTTTTTGGGAATCCGATTGGCTTTATCGAAGAAGAACATTCTGACATCACAAATGAACTTCTCTTTCATGATCTGTCCATTAAGCAGATCGCACCAGTTGGTCCGCTCGACCCTGGTGTGTCCACCCCGCTCTATGAATTTACATACACCGAAAAGGGTGAGCGTGTGACGAAGACCCTTTCGGCGACGTTCCGCGAAGGTGAATTCGTGAAGAACGGGGAGGAGCCCCGAAACATGTTCGAGAATCTCTTACCAAACATCTATGATGGACCGATGATTTACATCCATAAGAAACCGTATGACCCGGAAACCCCGCTCAATCAACCTGATATCCTCCATGCAAAAGAAGAGGAGGTCGAGGAGCTCCTTTCCTCGATCGAATCGGCCAAACCCATCGAGCGGACCGGTGAAGAGGGAACATATCGATACCTCACCATCATCGATGGAGTGAAGGAACAAGTATTTGACGTGTCGTACAAACAGCGGTCGAAAAAATTGGATATTTACCTGACCGATCCAAAACGAAACGAGTCCTTCAAATTATCAAGTGAGGCGGCAGAAGCATTACGATCCGCCTTCCCTAAAATAAATGAAAAGGAATGAGGCTTTTTGAAACGATTCGCATTAGCCTGCTTGACCGTCACCACGCTGCTCGGCGCTTGCGGGAATGAAGAAATCGATGTGGTGGATCTGAAATATATCCCGTCACATTGGGAATTGTTTGGCGTTGACCAATCTGATCAGGAGTCCGTGGAGGGAATATTGAACGCGTGTGTCGGCGAACGTGCGGTCGAGATAAAAGACGATTTCAAAGTTTACGGTACTGTTACCGCAACGAAACTTCCTTTTGCAGCAAATGATGTCTCAATGAAGGAACGTACCATCTCGTACATCGAAAGTGACGAAAAGTACGTCGTCTGCCGTGACCGTTCCGATGTCCGATACGTCGCGGATAAAGTCGACCACTTCCCGGAATTTATTGAGTCGAATGAGCGGCTCGAGTTGTCCTGGCTCCCGTCGATCGAAATGCCGACAGAGGAAGAACTGGAAGAATTACGATCCGCTCCCGCCTTCACGGAAGATGAGATTGGATTCATGTGGGTTGAGCAGTCGCTGTTGAACATCAAGCTCCCTGCTTACGGCTTTCTCGAACTGAAATTAGGGGAGAGACAGTTGACGTACCAGCTCCCTTTGTTCGAACCGGTCTATGGAGCGGGAAATGAGATCGACCTGACTGTCGGAATTCACGGGAAGACAAATCGCGCCTTCGTGTTTCATACATTCGGGAACGCTTCATCGTACATCGGCAATCCGATCGAGTTTTATGACCGGGAGGACAATGAACCGACCCGCTTTAATCGTTTGCAAATCAAACGGGTCGCATCACCCGAAACGCTCGACCCCGGGGTGGCGACACCGCTCTATGAGTTCACGTATGACCAAGCCGGGGAGCGCGTGACCGAGGTCTTCACGATGACGTTCCACGAAGGGGAGTTTAAAGCAGAGGGAACGGAGATGAGTGGTTTTATTCAATCTGAACACATGGCGATCAATGAATCGATGATTTACGTACATAAAGACCGATATGAGGCAGGAGGAAAGATTGCGTATCCGAATGTCCTTCAACCGGATGCGGATGAAGTAGAGGCGCTATGGAAAGCAATCGAATCGGCAGAACCGGTTGAGCGGTCAGGAGACGAGACGACCTATCGATATGTGACGTTGACCGATGGCTACAAGGACCAGCAGTTCGAGCTCTCATTCAAACAGCGCTCTAAAAAGCTCGACATCTACCTGACCGACCCGGAGCATGAGCAGACGTACAAACTGAGTAGCGAGGGAGCGGAAAAATTCATAGCCGCCTTCCCGAAAGTAAAGGACTGATCGCATGATGATAAGAAATCAAACACGAAATCGGGTCATCGGGCTCACATGCGCAGCGATACTCCTGACGAGCGGTTGCGTGAAGAAAGACATCCCTGTCGTCGCGCTCGAGGATATGACCTATTCATGGACCGTCGAAAAAATCACTGACGATTTGGAGACAGTCAAGCTCTCTAACGCCGATGCGGTAATCGATGCCTGTACCGGCGAGCGAACGACCGAGTTGGGAGGGGATTTTACGGTTTACAATCCATTTCTGGCGCATGGGTCGTACAACATGCCCGAGGGTGGATACCATCATATCAAGGTAGTGAGCTACGTAAAAGGAAAGGAATTCTATGTCCTTTGCCAGGATGAGACGACATACAATCTGGTCGCGGAGACGATTGATGAGATCCCTGAATTTGTAGACCTTGCTTCCGGTAAAAAAATGACGAATCACCCGAGTCTGGACACTGTTTCGGATTCCGTACGGGAAACATTTTTTGAGCTGAAGGATCAATATGATTCGACGGGTCAATCCATTTTGATTTTAGAGGACTCACTCATTCAGCTGACTCCTTCCTTGTATGGAAGCATCGGATTCAGTCTAGGCGAACAGGGGATGGAAATCCAACTAATCGATTTCACACCATTTAGCACGGATATCGACCATATCGGCTTGGCACTCGGATATGATGAGGAGACGGAACAGGCCTATCTCCTGCTGTCATATGGAGACCGGTATTTCAATTCTGCACCGCTCGAGATTTTTTCGAGGGCGGATTTGATGCAAACGATTCCTTATATATACCTGTCTGCGAAACCTGTGTTCACAAAGGATGTGCTAGAACCTCACGTTCAAACACCAGTCTACGAAATCAGCTACGAACAAGATGGGCAACCCGTCACAGAAGAGATCCGATTGACATATCGACCAGGTGTTTTCGAAGAAGGTCAGGCTGATCGTCCAGCTGAACAGGTGCCTACATACAAAGATGAAGGACCCCTTCTTTACCTTCACACCAAACCATTCGATGATGAGAGTCCGATTCGTGATTCGGAAATGATGCGCGCAGCGGGAACTGATGTGAACGCCTTGTTAGAGGCAATCAGCCATGCTAAACCCGTCAGTCGTGCCGGAGATGAGCAGGAATATCGTTACTTGACGATATTTGAAGGGATGAAGTCGCAGGAGTTCGAGGTGTCGTATAAACAGCGCTCCAAAAAGCTTGATATCTACCTGACCGACGCCAAGCGGGAACAGACGTTCAAGCTGACGAGTGAAGGCGCGGAGACGTTTCTGTCCTACTTCCCGGAGGTGAGACCATGAGCTCGGCAAATCGGAACTGGACTCGCGTAGTAGCACTTCTTACGGTTCTAACATTTTGGATCTCGGGGTGTGGGAAGGAAGACATGCCCGTCGTCCAATTGAAATATTTAGAGACAGATTGGACCATCCTCAACCCGATCGGTTTGAATGGTGAAGCCGATGACTCTGTAAAAGTAAGCTCGATCCTTGAGGCTTGTAGAGGACCAGAGGAAGAGTTGAGTGGCGATTTAACGGTATATGATACATTTGTTGCCTATCGCCGATCAATGACTGCCTTTGAGGAGCGAGATACGTTCAAATCGGTCTCATATTTTAAGGGAGATCATAACTATGTCATTTGCCAAGATGAAGCGTCGGTTTCTCCTGTAGTCAGGGTTGTAGATGAATTTCCCGAATTTGTTGATGTGACTGCCGGAGTGCCCATAAATACCTTTCCGACCATCGAACATTCCTCAGATAAAGTCGAGGGGTATGAGCCTGTCGATCAGCTCGGCAATCCAATCAGAATAATAGAAGGCAGCACGTTCCAACTACAACCAGGTATCTTGGGTGAAATCGAATTGAAGCTCGGCGCAAAAACAATGCTTCAGCCTTTCATAGTATTTGATCCGATGAGCGCGAGGTATATGAAAGACGTTCGTTTTTCAATCGGTTATTCGGACAGTACTGAACAAGCCTACATCGTTCTTTCTTTCGGAGAAGGACATTATAGTTCTGAACTGCTTCACTTTTTTGATGAGACTCAATCGAACGCTTACGAAACAACGTTCGTAAGCTTAGATGTTAAACCAATTGTTGACGACGAGATCCTTCAGTTGGATACTCCTGTTCGTGTCTATACGTTCACCTATATTGAAGACGGAGAACAAGTATCGGAAGACTTGTCATTTACTTTTTATCCAACAACAGATGGAGACCACGATTCACGATTGAGTGACGCACACGAAAGAGAGGATCAACAAGCGGATATTTATCTCCATAAGATGCCGTACGATGGGGAAACGCCATTGAATTATCCGGATGCCGTGCGTGCAGCCGGAATTGATTTTGACGACTTACTAAATGCGATCAAAACCGCGAGACCGGTTAAGCGTCCGGGTGACACGGGTGTGTACCGATATTTGACGATCAATCAAGGATTGAAAGGGCAAGTGTTCGAGGTGTCGTATAAACAACGATCCAAAAAGCTCGACATCTATTTGACTGACGCCAAGCGGGAGTTGACGTTCAAGCTGACGAGCGAGGGAGCGGAGACGTTTCTTTCTTACTTCCCTGAACTGAAAAAGGATTGACGAAACAGCCGAGTGACGTAGACCGTCATTCGGCTGTTTGGATGTGGAGCGTATGTCCGTTTTCTTTCAACCAATTCATCACCTCGGTCGTCGCCGGGTAGACCGACCTGAGCGTAGACCAAAAGGACTTCGAGTGGTCGAAGTGGACGAGGTGTGTCCACTCATGGGCGATGACGTAATCCATGACGTATACCGGGGCGAGCATGAGTCGGACGTTGATCGAGATGTTGCCCTGTGAGCTGCAAGAGCCCCAACGCGATTTTTGATGTCCGATGCGGATTCGTTTTGCTTCTACACCGAGCAACCGCTCATAATACGGGGCGCGATCTTTCACATACTCAAGTGCGCGTTCACGCAGCCAGCGTTCATACGCTAAGAAGAGGTCGGACTTACTCCATTGTTCGGGGCAATAGAACGCCTCCCCGTCGAAGCCGAACGTCGTCCTCCCATCACGGACGAGCGGGAAGGATTCGCCACGGTACAGAAAGGTATTCTCCGGTTGTACTTCACGTCTCGGTAACGATTTCAGCTGTTCCTGAATCCAGTCGGCATGGTCTGATAAGATGACGTCGATGATTCGCTTTGGCAATCGCGCCGGAACCCGAAGTTCGATGCCATCCGGGGTCACGAAAAAGGCGGCACGTTTCCTGCGTTTGTTACGAATGATGTTGACCGACATGATCCACCTCCACGTAGTTTCTCGGTCGAGTATATCGAAGTTGATGGAATTCCGCCACGGTTTTCCGTAACGGTGCCAGACATTTTTGGTACAGTAGGAATAGGAGGGATGAAGATGAAATCGATTCTACAGCAAACACTTGAACGAAAAGGGACAGATTCTGTGAAATGGGACGGGTTGGAGCGGTGGTTCCATCTGTCAGAGGACGTGTTGCCTCTATGGGTGGCCGATATCGACATCCGGACGGCTCCATCCATCTCAGAAGCCCTTGCGAGTAAAGCCGCATCGGGGGAATTTGGCTATACGTTGTTCTCACGGGAAGCGCAGTCAGCGGTCAGTTCGTGGTACGGACGTCGTCACGGACTTGACGTCGACCCGACACACGTCCTGTTTTCAAGCGGTGTCGTCCCGGGACTGACACATATCGTCGAGGCGTTGACCGCTGTCGGGGACGGGGTCGTCATCCAATCACCGGTCTATCCGCCGTTCCATGAGCTCGTCACCGGGTCGAAGCGTGAACTGTTCGATGCACCGCTAAAAATCGTTGAAGGACGTTATGAGATGGACTTTGACGCTTTAGAGGATGCGATGCGCCATGCGAAGATGTTCCTGCTTTGTTCTCCACACAACCCGGTCGGTCGGGTCTGGACGGAAGAAGAGCTTTCTCGAGTCGTCGAGCTGGCGAACAAACATGACGTCATCATCGTCGCCGACGAGATCCATGCGGATTTGACCTATCCGTCGTTCGAGCATACCGCCATCAACAAACTGGATCCGAACGTCATCACCGTGAGCGCCCCGTCAAAGGCGTTCAATATCGCCGGCCTGTTCGCTTCATACATCATCTGTCCGGAAGAGTCGTGGCGTAAACGAATCATCAAGGTACAGAACAAACATCATGTGTTACCGACGCCTTTCGCCAACACGGCAATCATCGCCGCCTATACGGACCCGCGCGCGGAGCGGTGGCTTCAACAGCTGACTACAGAACTTGAAGAACAGATGGCTGCCATCATTGAACGGATCCAAACGGAGCTCCCGATGTTGACGGTTTACCGACCGGAGGCGAGCTACTTACTTTGGATCGACTTTTCTTCCATCCCGCTCTCGTCAGAAGAACGGAAGAAGTGGTTACATGACGAGGTCCGTCTGTTCTTGTCCCCGGGTACCCCTTTTGGTGAGTCGGGAGATGACTTTGAGCGCATGAATATCGGGACGAGACGGGAGTTGCTGGATGAGGCGATCGAGCGGCTCGTCAGTCAAACAAAACGAAACGCGTTTGTGTGATTCGAGAAACGGGAAAAATTCACAGAGAGACGATGAATGAAAGTGAGTGAACAAGATGGAGACGATCAACTGGAAAAAGAAGATGGAGGAACAACTGAGGCGGAACGGATTTACGCTTCAAGTGGAAAACATGTCAAATATTCAAATGACGGAGATTTATGCGGATTCGTCTCCATTGATTTCCTATCCACTCCGTGTTCGTTTATATGAACGGATGGGTTGGCTCATGTGTACGGTCGACTCTCCATCGATCGACCGCAGTGAGGACCACCCGCTGTATGAGCGGATGGTGACCGCCGTCTTTGAGCGGATCGTCCGCCATCTCTATAACGGTTACGGTTTCCACCTCTTGACGTTTATCGGGGACACCGGTAACTACATCGCACCGAAGGATTCAGAAACGGGGGAGGTCGTCCGTCTGCTCGCCCATTTATGGAATGACCGCTCTTATCTCCATTTAGATACGTACGAAGAATTCCCGGCCTTATACATCACGCCTCCATGGGCCCATCAAGCCTATGCAGTCGAAAGTACGGACGAGGAATGGGTCATTTATGCGGGCCGGACCGGTCGTCCATCGACCGATTATCGGGCTGACGGGACGGAACTCCGTGCGCACCGCTTGTCCGAAGGGGAGTTGTTCTTCCCGATCGACCGGATCTCGAAGCAAAAGGGGACGTTGGCGTTATCCGAATGGCTCCGTCTGGAACGGCGTGAAGTCGAAGATTTCATGATGTCCTTCATGGAAACGATTCGCCGCTTCGACCCGGCTTTCGGCTTTGCGTGGGGAGGGACGGAGACGTTCTTCCATGGTGTACCGGTCGAGCCGTATGCTCAAGTACTGCGTGTCGAGAGCGGAAAACGTCGCTATCGCGTGATGAACAACACGTCGAACCGTCTCTTCGCGGTGGCGGATGACCCGAATGACTGTCTGAAGGAAGTGAGCCGGACGCTCAGTACGGTATCCTTGCCTGACGATCGGGTGTCGGCACTCGGTCAGCTCGTCATGGGCGTATGGCAACAATTCGAGTCCGATGAGTCGACCTACATCCAGGAAGTCGCGTATCGGGACGTCTCCATGTTCCAAATCGAGGAACGAATCGGCCATGCCCTGTCGAACCAGCAACGGATTCGTTGGTTGGAGAAGAATGATCCGCATCAGGCCGTGATCGAATACGCCCACTTTCGGATCACCTTCCCGAAACGTCCGCCTGGCATCGTCACCGTCGAACCCGTTGAGTCTTTCGATGAAAGAGGTGTGTTATGAGAATCATTGATGCCCGCGCCATGTCTTTCGGTCATGAAGATGTCATCGCCGTCACCGACTCATCCGTCTATTTTCGAGAGAAGCATGGCAATACGCGTTTTTCACTTTATCGGTACGACGAGGAGGATGGGGCAGTCACGAAGTTGAATCAACGGCCGTACGAAGACTTTGGGTACACGAAATTATTCATTCATGAGGACCACCTATACTTTTTGAACGAGACGCCGGACGGGAACGGGATCGTGAAAACCGAATTGATCGACTTTGACTATAAGGCGGGACGTGAGGAACGATTGGCCACATTCGAGAAACGGGGGAACAGTACACTGTTCTGGGTGCTCGAGGACCGCTATTTCGTCTTTCTGACATCATTCGAGACGACCGACGAGGCTTGGTTGTTTGATGTGGTGACCGGACAACGGGAGCGGATCCGTGATGAGCGGCTCGTCGGAAAGACAGACCGTTTCCGTGAACTCTATTTATTCACGGCCGACTTTAAAGGAGAGCCTTACCTCGTCTGTAATGCGCGACTCGATGAGTTCGATTACTATGAGGCGTTGGAATCGGGTAAGATCTCGCCTGATGACGCCGTCGACCATTCAGAGGCGATTCTCATTTGTCCGCTCCGTGAAGCGATCGAATCGATTTGGGAGCAACAAGAAGAACTGCCGTTCGATGATTTGATCCGGCTGCATGGGGAAGGGGACACGGTCCAGTATTTGGGTGAAACGAACGGCATCCTCCGCTTCTCCGCCTTTATCGATGAGATGAACGAAGAAACGATCTACGATTTGACCGCCCCGGACATCCTGCACGAAGTAGGCGTCGTCGATTGGGGGGCGCTCGAACCGATCGACTTCACGTATGATGATGTCAGTTCGACCATTTTCATCAAGATCGATGAGACGGACGAGCATACTGAAGTCATTGACGTGACGACCGGTGCCCGTTTCATCGATCGTGAGCCGTTCGAACGCGTCCTCGACGAGCGGTATTTGATCCATGAATATACCGACGGGATGATGAGTGGCGTCTCGGTCTATGACACGGAAAAGAAAGAGCGATTCCATTTTGAGAATGCTTACTATACAGTGATTGACGAGGCGATCGTCATTTTGTCGATGAGCCCATAATCATGAAAAAACCGTCTCCTAAATAGTGGAGACGGTTATCTATTATTAATTGGTTTACATAACATATTATCGTAAACCATGTAACGCTTGCCGTTTTCGTTCATCGCCGATATGGGCATAAACTTGTGTCGTTGCGACCGATTCATGCCCGAGCAGTTGTTGGATGGTCAACACATCGACACCGCTCATCGCCAGTCGGGAGGCGAACGTGTGACGCAGTTTATGGGGAGTCACTTGTTTATGTGCTAGAAACGGAAGGGTCGGTTTGAGTCGGTCGATATGACCCTTCAGCATATGCTGAACCGTTCGGACCGAGATTCGTCTCCCTTTGTCATTCTGAAAGAGCGCTCCCTCCCCGTTCTGTTGTAAAGCCTGCAACAGCAAGGGTTTGAGCGGTTCGGCGATCGGGATGATTCGCTCCTTGTTGCCTTTCCCGATGATCCGGATGGTTTCGGTCTCGAAATCGATGTCCGTCCAATCGAGACCGACGAGCTCCGAGACGCGCATCCCTGTCAGGCCGAGCAATTGAATGATCAGGAAGTCCCGTTCCCGGTTCAGCTCGTACCAGCTCGCCTCGCGCTCCGTCATGCCGACGTTGCTGCGGACGAGGGTAGAGAAGTCGAGCCATTCTGACTCTGTCAGATAGACGGGGTTCCGCTTCCCCCGTTTCGGACGTTCGACCGCCTGGAACGGGTTATGGGTCGCCTGATTCGTCTCGATCAAATAGTTGAACAGGGATTGGAGCGTCGATAATTTCCGGTTGATGACACTCGGGGCGTTGTCGAGTTCCAGTGCCAGATACGTGGCGTAGGCATCCGCTCCGGAGTGATCGAATTGAACGAATTCTTCGACCGTGATCGCCTCCGGTTCGATCTCTGACTCACTCGCCCGTTCGACCCACCGGAAGAAGTCCAACATGTCATAGACGTAGCGTTGGGCGGTCTGTTTTGAGTAATGTTTCGCCGCCAAGTGGTGGATGTATTGTTGGATGAAAAGGGGGAGACGATGGAGGCTGTTCAGCTCAAATCGTTTCGATGTGGTTTGTTTTGGTGCTTGGCCGAGTTGGCGGAATAGACTCAAAGGGATCCCTCCTTGGTTTAGTAATTATGAGAAGACGACCTGGTTCTTACCTGCCCGTTTTCCCGCGCGGAGTCGATCGTCCGCTTCTTTGACGACAAGATCGAGTGGTTCGAAGGCATGACGATAGGATACGCCGAACGTCATCGTGACGTGGAGTGCTTCTCCTTCATAAGAGAAGGTGTGCGACTCGATTTGACGTCGGATGTGTTCTATTGTCAGAAAAACCTCCTGTTCATTCTTTTTGCAAAGGAATAAGAGGAATTCCTCTCCGCCCCAACGGACCGCGATCCCGTCTATTTTCGTAAGGAGTTGTGCGACTTGTTGCAACACGACGTCCCCGCAATCGTGTCCATGATGTTCGTTGAACGACTTGAAATGGTCGATGTCTGCCAGGATGACGGCATACGGCTCATCTTGTTTTGCCGCTTGGGCAATGGCCAAAGAGACGCGGTTGTTTCCGGTCACGCGGTTCATCAGGCCGGTCAGACCGTCCGTCGAGGCGATTGTCTGCAACGAGTCGTTCGTCTGTTCGAGTTCATTCGTCACTTCGACGACTGCCCTGTCAAAGATGAGGGACAGACCGGCGATCAATAGCAAGGTGGATAGAATACAGAACAATCCGAGAGTCTGCTCGACGACCGGGGGCAACGATGTGACCCCTTCCGTTGCGAACAAGTACAACAAGCTATAGATGACGACCGCGAGCCCGATCGTATAGAGGCGATGCCTTCTCGCGAGGTTCGGGATAAAGAAGACGCCATAGGCCATCATCAGGATGAAATAGTGCATGTTCACATCCCAACCGATGATGATGGTGGAGATGATCGCATTATAGACGACCTCGATGAATAAACCCGTGAAGAAAATACCGTACCAGCGTTTATGTACAAAATAAAAAGAGAGTGAGTAATAAAGGACACTCGCTAAATTCGATAGAGCGAGGATTGTAATATCGAGCCGCCAAAATAAGACGAAGAACAGGACGTGGAGACCTAAAGCCATCACATTTCCGAAAAAAGTGATGCGGTCATTATATAAGGTGCCACGGCGTTCTTCATAGGTTGTACCCATGTGACCACCTCCTCTTTTTAGTATAGCGAAAAAGGAGTGATTTTCCTATTCGAGCTCTGAAAAAGAAGTCAATTCCCCCAATAAAACCGTCCTTATATTTGCGTGAAATAGATATTTCACGCAACGTACATGAAATGTGGTTTTGCATCGGTTTTGAACCTTATACATCACGATAAAATATTACGCAATAGAAAATGGTTTACATAATTAATTATAGTAAACCAATTGATTTGTTTTAAAAATAATGAGGTGGTACACTGATGTATAAAATGAAAATAAAGCTTGAAACGAGAGGAAAGGTAACGTTACACTGATAACGTAAACAAAAGGGGGATTCAATGATGGATGATCAACGTTTGAAACAGTTATTGTCTGAAGCGAAAACCATCGCGGTCGTCGGTGTGTCGGAAAATCCGAACAAGACGGCCAACCAGATCGCGGAGTATTTGCTCCGTGTAGGTTACACGGTCATCCCCGTCAATCCGTTGCTCGAGGAATGGAACGGTCGCAAGGTATACCCTTCGGTCGAGAGTATCCCGGGCAGAATCGACATCGTCGACGTGTTCCGTCGCAGCGAATATTTGGCAGGCGTCGCCGAGGACGCCGTCCGACATGGGGATGTCGGGCTCATCTTCAATCAACTCGGCCTCTCTAGTTCGGAGGCGGAGCGGATTGCAAAAGATGTCGGGCTTGATTATATCGAGAATCGCTGTCTGTACGTGGAGCACGCCCGTCTCATCGGCTAAGACCTACCTCCTTGGTAGGTCTCCTTTTTTTCAAGGCTCGGCGTGTTTGAGGGAGACTTGCCAGAATCGGAAAAGCGCTATACAATGAGTTAGAAAAACGAACGTGTGTTCGAAATTGAGGTGACTGCTATGTCAACAGATCTATTCAACTACAATGAAGACGCCATCCAGGTGCTCGAGGGACTCACGGCCGTGCGAAAACGTCCGGGGATGTACATCGGGTCGACGGACCATCGCGGACTTCACCATCTCGTCTATGAGATCGTCGATAACGCGATCGATGAGGCGCTCGCTGGCTTTGGCGGTCAAATCGATGTGACGATTCATAAGGACGACGCCATCACGGTCCGTGACCATGGTCGCGGCATGCCGACCGGGATGCACGCTTCCGGTAAACCGACACCGGAAGTCATCTTCACGGTCCTACACGCCGGAGGAAAGTTCGGTCAAGGTGGCTATAAAACATCTGGAGGACTCCACGGGGTCGGTGCCTCGGTCGTCAATGCCCTCTCGAGCAAGGTCGTCGTCACGATCTATCGCGACGGCAAAGTGTTCGAGCAGACGTTTGCTGATGGCGGTGTGCCGCAGACGACACTCCTTGAGACCGGTAAGACCCGTCAGACCGGGACGAGCGTCTATTTCAAGCCCGACGCGACCATCTTCTCGACGACAACGTACAACTATGACACGCTAGCCGAACGGCTCCGTGAGTCGGCTTTCCTTCTTAAAGGATTGACGATCACGTTGACGGATGAGCGCTCAGATAAGCAAGAAACGTTCCACTATGAAGAAGGGATCGCCGAGTTCGTTCAGTATTTGAACGATGACAAAGCGACCCTCCATCCGATCGTCTATTTCGAAGGGACGGAAAACGAGATCGAGATCGAACTCGCCTTCCAGTTCACGGATGCCTACTCCGAGAACGTCCTCTCGTTCGTCAACAACGTCCGGACACGGGACGGCGGGACACATGAGGTCGGTGCCAAGACGGCGATGACGCGCATCATGAACGAATATGCACGGAAGAACGGCCTTCTCAAAGAGAAAGACAAGAACTTAGACGGTGGAGATGTCCGCGAAGGGCTCACACTCATCGTCTCGGTCCGGATCCCGGAGGAATTCCTCCAGTTCGAGGGACAGACGAAATCGAAGCTCGGTTCGCCTGAGGCCCGTGCGAGCGCGGATAGCGTCATGGCCAAGCAATTGACAATCTTCTTAGAAGAGAACCCGCAAATGGCGACGATGCTCATCAAGAAAGCCATCCGTGCGGCCCAGGCACGTGAAGCGGCCCGTAAAGCGCGGGAAGAAGCGCGAAACGGCAAGAAAAAGAAACGTTCGAGCATCCTGAACGGGAAACTGACGCCGGCGACTTCGAAGAATGCCGCCAAAAACGAATTGTTCCTCGTCGAGGGGGACTCGGCCGGCGGTTCGGCGAAGCAAGGTCGAGACCGGACGTTCCAGGCGATCCTGCCGCTACGCGGGAAAGTCATCAACTCGGAGAAATCGAAGCTACAGGACATCATGAAAAACGAAGAGATCAACACGATCATCCACGCCATCGGCGCGGGGGTCGGCCATGATTTTGACCTCGATGACTGCAACTTCGATAAAATCATCATCATGACCGATGCCGATACCGACGGGGCGCACATCCAGGTGCTTCTCTTGACGTTCTTCTTCCGCTACATGCGCCCGCTCGTCGAGGCGGGACGTGTCTTCGTCGCCTTGCCGCCGCTCTACCGCATCTCGAAAGGCAAAGGCAAGTCTGAACAGTTTGACTACGCATGGGATGAAGAAGCGCTCGAAAAACTGGTCAAAGTGTATAAGAAAGGCTATATCCTCCAACGCTACAAGGGTCTTGGAGAGATGAACGCGGATCAGCTCTGGGAGACGACGATGAACCCGGATACACGGACGCTCATCCGTGTCACGGTCGATGACGCCGCGGTCGCAGACAAACGTGTCTCGGTCTTGATGGGAGACAATGTCACCCACCGCCGGGAATGGATCGAAGAGAACGTTGCCTTCGGCCTTCAGGAAGATGATTCGATCATCGCCAATGAACATGTGACTAAAGCGATTGAGGAAGTGATGTAACGATGTCGACGATTCAACACATTTTAAACCTATCTCTCGAGCAGGTCGTCGGAGACCGCTTCGGGCGCTATTCGAAATATATCATCCAGGACCGCGCACTTCCGGACGCACGGGACGGGCTCAAGCCCGTCCAACGCCGGATTCTCTATGCGATGCACCATGAGGGTAATACGAACGAGAAACCGTACCGGAAGTCAGCCAAGACGGTCGGGAACGTCATCGGGAACTATCATCCGCACGGTGATTCGTCGGTGTACGAAGCGATGGTCCGTCTTTCCCAGGACTGGAAGCTGCGTTATCCGCTCATCGATATGCACGGGAACAACGGCTCGATGGACGGTGACCCTGCTGCGGCCATGCGTTATACCGAGGCGCGTCTCTCGAAGATCGCCGGCGTCATGCTGACGTCGATTGCGAAGAACACGGTCGATTACACACCGAACTTCGATGATTCGACCGAAGAACCGCTCGTCTTGCCGTCACTCCTGCCGAACCTGCTCATGAACGGGACGACAGGGATTTCGGCAGGTTATGCGACTGAGATTCCGCCGCACAACTTGACCGAGGTACTCAACCTCGCCATCGCCCGCCTAAAAGGGGATGTGGACTCGGCGAAAGACGCCCTCCAGTACGTCAAAGGCCCGGACTTCCCGACAGGCGGGACGGTCATGGGCAAAGAAGGGATCTTGAAGGCGTTCGAGACAGGTAAAGGCAAGGTCATCATCCGTGCCAAGTCTGAGATCGAGCAGTTGAAAGGTGGTCGTGAGCAGATCACGATCACCGAGCTTCCGTATGAAGTGAACAAGGCGAACCTTGTCAAGAAGATGGAAGAACTTCGACTCGATAAAAAGGTCGAAGGGGTCGCCGAAGTGCGGGACGAGACGGACCGCACCGGTTTACGTGTCGTCATCGAGCTCAAGAAAGAGGCGGATGCAGAAGGCGTCCTTCACTTCTTCCTGAAGCATACAGACCTTCAGCTCGCCTATAACTACAACATGGTCTCGATCGTGAACCGAACACCGAAACAGATGGGGATCCTCCCGATCATCGATGCCTATTTGAAACACGTCGAAGAGGTCGTCACACGCCGTACGACGTTCGAGCTCGATCAGGCGAAGAAACGGGCGGAAATTGTCGACGCGCTTGAACAGGCCATCTCTGTCCTTGATGAGACACTCGAATTGATCCGCTCCGCGAAAGACAAGGCGGACGCGAAGAAGAAATTGATGGCCCGTTTCTCATTCACGGACCGTCAAGCGGAAGCCGTCGTCATGCTCCAGTTATACCGTTTGACCAATACGGATATCGTCGAGCTTCAAAAAGAGGTGAAATCCCTCCAAAAAGAGATCGCGCGTTTGACGAATATTTTGGAAGTGAATGCGACGAAACGGAAATTGATCATCAAGGAACTGTCAGCGCTTCGTGACGAGTTCGGTGACGACCGCCGTTCTGTCATCGAGTCGGAAGTCGAGGAGTTGAAACTCAAAACAGAAGTCATGATCGCCGTCGAGGAGACGATGGTGTTCGTCAGTCGGGACGGTTATGTCAAACGTTCTTCGATGCGTTCATACGGGGCGTCAAGTGACGTCCTCCCAGAGATGAAAGAGAAAGATCGTCCGCAACTCATCACACAAGCGATGACGACGGACCACTTGCTCGTCTGGACGAACAAAGGCAGCTATCTCCTCATCCCGGTCCATCAGATTCCGGAGACGAAGTGGAAGGATGCCGGTCAACACGTCGCCAACCTTGTGCCGATCGAGGGTGAACAGGTCATCTCAGCAGATGTCGTCTCGACATTCGAGACAGATGCCCATTGTCTGTTCGTGACCAAGGACGGAATGGTCAAACGGACGCCGCTCCGTGACTATGATGCCCAGCGGAAGTCGAAACCGCTCATGGCACTGAAGCTTAAGGGCGACGACGAGGTCGTATTCGCAGGGATCAGTGACGGACCAGGACAACTCTTCCTCGTCTCTGAGCGCGGGTATGGGCTCTGGTTCAAAGAAGACGATGTTCCGGTCGTCGGGCAACGCGCAGCGGGCGTCAAAGCCATGAATTTGAAGTCTGGTGACACGATCGCCGATGCCTTCTCCTTCTTCACGCCACCGCTATTCGTCCTCGTGACGCAACGGGGAGCGGTCAAGAAGATGAAGCTCGAGGATCAGTTCGATTGCACGAACCGCAACCTGCGCGGCACGATGCTCATCCGTGAGGTCAAATCGAAACCGCATCAAATCCGTCGTGTACTTCCTGTACTCGGTGACGAGACGCTTCATATCGTCGGGAAGGAACGTGAGAAGAAAGTCAGCACGAAGAACCTCACGCTTCTCGATCGCTATGCCAACGGGTCGTTCGTCTTTGATGAGGAAACGTTCGGTGAGATCGAGGATGTCTATTTGAACTAACCAAAAACCTGTACGAGGGACCGGTCCCCTCCGTACAGGTTTTTTTGATGGGCTTATACTCCATCGTCGTGGATAAATTGCTCCAGCTCCGCTTGCTGCCGTAAATGATGCCTTGCGTGCATATCGATTAAGTCGTACCATTCACGGGCATTCAACCAACCGAATCCACCATGGTGCGTCTTTTGCTCAGCGGTCGCCTTGCTTAGGAGGTGCTCCGACGTTGACATTCTCGACAGAAGTTCATCCAATCGGTTTTCAAGTTCCTCACGCGTGTTCGTATTGTTCGGAGGTGCGTTCAGTTCGGGAGGAAGTTGGATTTTGATGGGTGGGAACCCCCCTTGTTGGAATAACTGTTCTCCAAATACAGTCTTCTTGTACGAATCATCTTTCTTTTCAGCCTGTATACAGGCAGGGAGCTCGTCCAAATACTCATGTGAGACGACGATGAGGTGGTCGAGCATCTGCCCGATGGACCAGGTCTCCGGGTCGTGTTTATACGATAGTTGACGTGTCGTATACTGCTCCAGGTCTTGTCTGTACTGTAAGAATATCTTCATGTGCTCCATACCTCCTCGTTGAATCAGATGTTACTCCTACCTTAGCATACACCGGTCATGAGGCAATGGACTTTGTAGAAGCACAGCATCTTTATGGAGGAAGACTTCGAGCGGACGACGAATTAAGTAAGCAGGACAAATGATAGGGGGATCTATATGTCTCAATGGCTCAAGTGGGCGAAACAACTCCTGATACTCTCTCGGGATGGGTTGGCGCACACGCAAGATGAATCTGACCGCGAACGATATCATGAGTTGCATCATATCGCGACAGACATGCTGGCACAGCTTGAACGACAGACGGATGAGGTGATCGACAATCGGTTGAACGAGACCGAGGAAACGGCGCAGTTGTTGGTTCGGGGCGTCGTGTTTAAGGAAGACCGCCTCCTGCTCGTGAAAGACGGAACAGAAGGCCTCTGGCGGTTGCCTGGTGGTGTCTGCAGGAGCGGAGAATCTCCAGGTGCCAACATTATTCGAGAAATCGAGGAGGCGGCAGGATTTGATGTCATTCCGGTGAGACTCCTCGCGTTGTTCGACCGGCCGGACACACCGCCTCGTCATATGTATACACTGTTTATTGAATGTGCGTTGCTCGGCGAAGAACACCTTACAGACGTCCCGACCCAGAACCTTGGCTTTTTCAGTCGGGAAGACCTGCCGGAAATCGCACAGACACATCATTCACTCGAGCAGCTCCATATGTGCTTCGATGCCCATTGGCAGGAAGCCGATTGGACCACGCTGTTCGATTAAGGGGAGTTTCAGATGAAAGTAAAACGTTATGGACCCGTGCATCAGCTGACCTTTTTTGCACCATTTTTACCGATCAACGTCCAATTGTTCGAACATGAACTCGGGCTCGTCCTGATCGATACGGGACTTGACCGGAACGCAACCGACATTTTGAACTATATCGCATCGCTCGACAAACCACTGCTCGCCATCCTGTTGACGCATGCCCACGGGGATCATGTAGGGGGAGTCGACGCGATTTTGAGAGAGCATCCCCAGGCTGAATTGTTCATCTCAAGGAGGGATGCACGATTACTTGAAGGGGACCGCTCGACTGATGAAGAGGAGAGGCCGTTGAAGCTGAGAGGCTCTTTACCCTCTATTCAATCAAAACCGGACGTGCTTCTGGACCCGGGAGAGCGGTTGTTCGGATTACAGGTCTATCCGGCAGCGGGTCATACGCCGGGCTCGATCGCCTTTTATGATGAGACGAATCGGATGTTGTTTGCCGGAGATGCGTTCCAGTCGCAGGGTGGGGTGTCCGTAATGGGAGATGTACGACCTTTGTTCCCGTTACCTGGCCTCGCGACATGGGACAAGCGAGCGGCTGCCGAGCATGCAGAGCGTTTAATCGACTTGTCACCCCTGGTCACGTTCGTCGGTCATGGTCACGCCATAAAAGGGACGCACCGCTTGTATCTGGCGCTTAAACGCGCTAAACGGAAGCAAGCCCGTTTCTATTCAAGATAACCATCTCGGGAGGTGTCTGGCGTTGGAATTAAAAGAAGTCCCATTGAAGGAGTTTTCGCAAGCCCAGCAGATGCTTGAGATTCAACGGAATGCCTATGCAGTCGAGGCGGAGCTGATTGGATTTGATGAGATACCGGCACGATTTGAGACGATCGAGGTCATACAAAACCTGCCTGGGACGAGTTATGGATTGTATATCGAGGAGCGGCTGATCGGGTTCGTCACGATTGAAGCTTCGGAAAAGACCGTCGAAATCACGAAATTATGTATTGATCCGACGTATTTTCGGGCGAGGCTCGCGACAACGTTGCTTGAACATGTGTTGAGTATACATGAAGGTAAACTGGTCTACGTGCACACCGGCAAACACAATGGACCGGCGAAGCGGCTGTATACGAAGCTCGGGTTTGAACCGAGCGCAGAGTTTGAGCCTGAACCGGGTGTCACATTGATCCGATTTACACGAACTTGATTCAAATCGAATATTTTCTATCTCATCTCACTATCTAAAGTATACTAGCATAATGAGATGAGATTTTATTTATGCTGATAATATATGTTATGTAAACTTATAAAAATTTAAGCTTTTTGATAATGTAAACTTGAGCCCCCTTTCTCTATACTGTGCCGAATCCTGGAACGATAAAACGCCCGGCTCACCATGCATGAAACGGACGTCGATGATTGATAGAATTCGCTTTTTGCTCTGCAATTCAGATTTTGCACAAACGTCAGTGCCTGAGGTTTGCGCGAAGAAGTCGGCTTCCAGCTCCTCAACATTCGGAAGGTCTTGATTGTCCTTTAAATAGTGCGCCGTCGCCTTCAATGCTTCGGAAATTTTTACACGTGATTCATCTGTTCGATTGTTCAAGATGTCTTGAGACAGCTCGAACGCTCTTTGACGATTGATGAATGAGAGCTTTTTCAAACTGATATCTGCCAGTTCAGTGTTGTTTTCGATTAATTCGATAAGAATCGATGCTTCATCTGGATTGAACGATGCATCCGACAAAATTTTTCTTTTGACGTCGATACTCACACGATCATCGTTCAACAACGCCTTCAAATCGCCACTGTCATTCTGGTGCATGCTGTTTTTGTGGAAATAGATGTCGAGAAGTATCTACTTTGTCGTGTCGGTATGGCTGTCATCCTTGATCAAGTCGACGATTTCTTCGTTTGAAAACTCTGCTTCGATGTTTAACAGCTCGTCCATGAAAGAAAACAGTTGCGTTGAATCGATTTGAGCATCTCCCGTTGACAGTCGGTTAATTTCGGACAGGATGTCATACTTACGAGCATCCACGCTCCCCTTTCCATTGTTCGCGGTTACGGTCAACGCTGCGACGGCGAGTAAACCTACGGCCAAGGACGCCGCAATGAGTTTAAGCTTTTTGTTGAAAATCATGTTTATCCTCCCTTCTTCGTGTTCATGTAGGCTAAAGCTGCAATACACTTTCGATTTCAAACCATTTCTTCTGTACATACTCTGTATATAAAGAGTATAACGGGGTGTTAAAATTCCTATTTAGTGTAATTTTACACTATGGGTAAAACAAGTCAACTCCCTTTCAATCTTTCACATCGTTTATTTTCACGTACAAAAGTAGATTTAAGCTTATAAACAGTTCTGAACATGTAGCTCTCCACCTCCCTGTCCCTATCCTTTTTCTTGACTGTACCAGTCGCCTGCTTATCTATTTCAACTAATTGGTAGCGTTTTATGATTTCTTGTTTCATTCATTTAAATTATTCTGTTCTTCAGTTCTCCTCAGTTGCCTGAGCGGACGAGTCATGCTATTTTTAGACAGATGAAGCATTAAAGGAGGAATTACAATGAAACGAATGACGAAAGGTTTGACAGCAGCCCTTTTCCTTGCTGTCCCGCTCGCGGCGTGTGGTGATAGTGGCACCGAACAGGCCGATACGACACGTTGGGAGGAAATCCAGGAGGAAGGGACGCTCACGGTCGGTACAGCCGGTACGCTCTACCCTGCTTCTTTCCGCGAGGAAGAAAGTGACACGTTGACTGGATTTGACGTTGAATTGATGAAAGAGATCGGGAAACGACTCGACCTCGAGGTCCAATTCAAAGAAATGGCGTTTGACAACATGTTGACGAACGTACAAAACGGTCAAATCGATGTCGCAGCGAACGACATCTCGGTCACAGAAGACCGTAAAGAGAAGTTTGCCTTCTCGACACCTTACAAGCACACATACGGGACGGCCATCGTCCGGAAGAGTGACCTTTCTGGCATCGAATCACTCGAAGACTTGAAAGGGAAAAAAGCAGCCGGAGAAGCGACTACCGTCTTTATGGAAGTTGCGCGTCAATACGGTGCAGAGGAAGTCATCTACGACAACGCGACGAACGACCAATATTTGCGGGACGTCTCGACTGGTCGCACGGATGTCATCTTGAACGATTACTACTTGCAGACCCTCGCCCTCGCCTACTTCCCTGAGTTCGATATCACGATCCACCCGGATATCGCCTACAACCCACAAGACGTCGCTTTCTTGATGGATAAGGAAAATGCGGAGCTTCAGGAGAATATCGACCGTGTTCTTGGCGAGATGCTTGAAGACGGTACGGTGACGAAGTTGTCTGAACAGTTCTATAACGGTGCAGACGTATCGGTCGAACCGGATGTTGATGCGACAGTCGTCGAGACGGAATAAGCAGACGATATGACGTTCTCGGAGATCAAGTGGGACGCCATCTTTGACGTCGATTTAGCCGTTCGTTCGTTCCCCTATATCCTCGGTGGGTTACCGAATACGCTTTGGATCTCGTTTGTGAGCATGTTTTTCGGGTTACTGCTCGGTCTCGTGCTTGCACTTGGCAAATTGTCGCCGACACGAATGCTTCGTTATCCGTCGACGTTTTATATCTCATTCATGCGGGGTGTCCCGATTCTGATCATCCTGTTCATTCTGTATTCAGGATTTCCGTTCATCGGGATCGAGTTCGCCGCATTGACGGCAGCAATCATCGGCTTTAGCTTGAATTCGGCAGCCTATATTGCTGAAATCATCCGCTCGGCCATCCGTTCCGTCGATGACGGGCAGGTCGAGGCGGCGCGGTCGCTCGGGATGGGGAAATGGTTGACCCTGAAAGGGGTCGTCCTGCCGCAGGCGACACGGATTGCCCTCCCCCCGCTCTCGAACGTGTTCCTCGATTTGATCAAAGCGAGTTCACTTGCTGCGATGATCACCGTCCCTGAGATCTTCAACAAAGCGAAGATCGTTGGGGGCCGTGAGTTCGACTATATGACGGTCTATGTGGTCGTCGCGCTTATTTACTGGGGCATCTGTACATTCATGTCCTTCTTCCAAGATTGGCTGGAGCGACACTTTGAACGCTATTTGGATACACCGAAACGATGACTTTCGAGTCATCGTTTTTTTGTTTTACGTTCCCCGACAGTATCGGAGTGTGCTATCATTTTTATAAATATTCAGAAAATAGATGGGGGAACTACATTATGGTGCAATCTTGGACGACACATTTAAACGATCAAGTGATCGGTCAATCGAAGGCAATCAAACTCGCCTCAATCGCTTTACTCTCTGGTGGACACGTTTTGCTCGAAGACCGTCCGGGCACGGGGAAAACGACACTTGCCAGAAGCTTGGCGACGTCTGTCTCTGCGGATTTTCAACGGGTACAGTGTACGCCGGACACGCTTCCGAGTGATATTTTAGGAATGGAACTGTTCAACCCGACAACCGGTTCGTTCGAACGACGGACCGGCCCGATCTTCACATCGATTCTTTTGGTCGATGAGATCAACCGGACGACGCCACGGACGCAGTCGGCTTTGCTCGAGGCGATGCAGGAGCGACAGGTGACACTTGGGGATGTGTCACAAAAGTTACCTGACCCGTTTTTCGTCATCGCGACGCAGAACCCGTTTGACGGGCAAGGGACGTTTCCTCTTCCACAGGCACAGCTCGACCGTTTCTTGTTCAAACTGACACTCGCCCCGCTCTCACGGGACTCGGAGCGCCGGTTGATTCGAAATGAGCACTTGCAGACGGAACCGTTCACATTGCAGCGCGAGGAGCTGTTGAAGATGCAGCGGGAAGTACGGGACGTGAAGTTGCATGAGGCGATGGAAGATTATTTGCTCGACCTGATGGAATCGTTGCGTCACCATCGCGACATCGAGGTCGGACCGAGTCCACGGGCGACCCTTGCCTACACGATGGCTGCCCGGGCACACGCTTATATGGAGGGACGGGATTATGTATCACCAGAAGACATCCGTTCCCTCGCCTTACCGATCCTCGGTCACCGGATCGTGTTGACGGTTGAAGCCTCATTGAAGACGAAGCCGTCCAAACTGATCAAATCTGTCCTCGAGACCATCCCGGTCCCATCCGAGGTGTGACATGCAACTTGTCAGCCCGCGCTATTTAGAATCCGGCTATATGTGGCTCCTGTTCGTCGTCGGTGTGTTCACGGCCCTCTACGGGAACGTGTTGATTGCAAGTGTCATCATCGGCTTCAGCGTCTATGCCCTCGTGATGCCTGCCTTCATGTTTCGTTTGGCTGAACACGTCAGGATCGAACTGACGGATGAGCTGAAGCTGTTCCCGGAAGATGATGCGGATTATGCGATTCGTTTGATCTCGACGGCTCCGGTACCGCTCGGTGTCGTCAGACTCTCCGGTTATCTTCATCCGACGGTCGAGTCAGACGGGCATGCGTTTTGGCGTCAAGAGAATTTCGTCGCAAGCCGCAGCACCGTTCCGTTTACGATGCCGCTTCATGCCAAAAAACGGGGACCGGTGCGATTGGAGGCGATCGGGATGGAGATTCGAGACCCGCTCCGCATGTTCTCGTTGTATAAAGAAGACCCGCTTCCTCGTATCGGCTATGTCTTTCCCGAATTTTCGCCGTATCCGATCCCGAAACGTCCGCCTACCCTGCCCGGGGAAGAGATGGTACGACATAGCGCCTACCGGGACCCGGAGACGTTTCAGTCGGTCACCCCGTATCATGGTCAACCAATGCGACAATTGTATTGGTCGGCCTATGCGAAGACGGGCGAACTGTTGGCACGGACCGAGCAGCCCGTTCAGGCGAATGAATATGTCATCGTCCTCGATTTGTTGACGAAAGACGGGCGGGCACTCACGTACCAAATGGAGCGACTCATCTCACAGGCTGCAGCCCTTTGCCGGGATTTTGAGAAAGAGAACGCCAGTTACGGACTGATCGTGCCGACCTTGACGAAAGACGGAATCACGTACGATTTACCACCGGGTAGTGGTGAGGCGCACTTCCGGAAGATCATGACGACGTTCGCCTGTCTGTCCGAGAGTGATTTTCCGCTCTCCCGTTCCCTGTTCGAACGAAAAGTGTCGAAGTATAGCGGCAACCAGTCCATCCTGCGACTTGGGGGTGATGCGTGATGAGATGGTTATGGTGGGTGTTTGCCGCCTTTTATATCGGTCATGTGTATCCGCTCCTGTTTCTGGCAACACTCCGGTTGTCCCGGAACGTCCAGCTCATTGTTCAGACCCTCCTTAGTGTGGGCGCTTTGTACTTCTCCTATGAGATGAGTATCTTATTGCTGTTGTTCACCTATGTGCATGCCTTCATCCGGACGCTCGACTGGACGGACCGCTATGCGATGGCGAGTATCCTGTTCCTGATCACGGACTGGCTGTTCCCTCCGGCGACTCAGCCGCTTGCCATGGTCGCCTTCCCGTTCCTGTTTTTGATTTGGCAACGTAATCTCTACTATCGTCGGGACTACAAGCGGATGGTGACGACGCTTTTTGCAGGGCTCGGTCTTGGTTTACTGGCCGCGCTATTGATTCGCACCGTAAAAGAGCTTCTGTTCGGGAACGTCATCTTATGGATCCGTCCGTTCTTCCTTTGGATCGGCAGCTGGTTCGATGGGATCGTCCTGGACCCGAATGACCGGGTCAATCGGTTCTTGATGCCGAGCAATCCGAACTTGGACGGGGAAACGATGTCTCAGGAGACCTTGCTCGAATCCGCATCCAACGAGACGTTGTTCCTGATCGGATTCTTCCTCTTCGCACTCGTGATCGGGGTGGTGTTGTTCGTCTATCTGCAAAAACGACGGGATATCCATGAGGAATTGATCATCCCGGTCCGAAAGCGACTCCAGACAGAATCGGAGAAGCGGGTCGTCCGCTCTCCGCGGCATGTCCGTTTGCTCGAGACGGCCCGGAAATTGGAACGGTCCCACCCTCGAAAGCGGGAGGAGACGGTATCCGACTGGTTGATGCGCATCCGCTTTATCGATTACGCCACGTACGCGGAATGGCTCGAGGCGGCTGAGTATGGGGAGAAAGAAGCCCCGCAGGACGTCACCGAATCATTCGAGCGACATGTGACCCAAATGAAGAAATCATGAATTCAGCCGATGATTCGGGGTAACCCGGACCATCGGCTGTTTTTTATAAGATCGGACTTAACAGGCGTGAGACGCTTTCCTTGAAGCGGATCCAGCGCGTTCGCGTCTCGTAACGCTCGACCGTCAACTGTTCGGACCGTTCCTTGTCCCGTTCAAACGCATCGATAACAGACTGGGCGACATCCCGGTCGAAGACGAGAGCCGAAATCTCAAAATTCAAATGAAAGCTCCTCGCATCGATGTTCGTCGTCCCGATCGAGGCGACCTCGCCGTCGATGACGAGTGTCTTCGCATGTAAGAACCCTTCTTCATACGTATACACGTCTGCGCCGTAGCGGACGAGCTCTGCCGCGTTTGCATAGGTCGCCCAATATACAAACATGTGGTCCGGCTTGTTCGGGATCATGAGGTTGATTTTCGTTCCGGCCATGAGCGCGATACGACATGCGTCGAGAAAACTCGCATCGGGGATGAAGTATGGGGTCTGGATGTAGATGCTGTCCTTCGCCTCGGTGATCATTTTGACGAGCATGTTTTTTAAATGCTCGGTCGAGGAATTTGGACCGGAAGTGACGACCTGTACCGGTGAGTCGTGCGCCTGGATGTGCTCTTCTGGCCAGACGAAAGCTTCTTTTTCCTCTTTCGCTTTCGTCGGTACCGAGCGGTTCCAGTCGAGGAGGAAGCGCTCGAGCAGTTCCCGTACGGCCTCGCCGTAGATGCGTAAATGGACATCCCGCCAATAGCCGAAGTGCTCGTCTTTCCCGAGATACTCATCGCCGACGTTAAACCCTCCGATATAACCGAGCGACCCGTCAATGATACATAATTTTCGGTGGTTCCGGTTGTTGACACGAAAGTTGATGCCCAGTTTCGACGGGAAAAAGGATTTGACTTCCCCGCCATGCTCGAGAAGGGTCTTGAAATGCGCACGCTTCAGTCCCCTTGAACCGACCGCATCATACAGGAGTCGAACCTTCACCCCTTGTTTCGCCTTTTCGGTCAGAAGTCCAATCAAGGATTGGCCGAGCGGATCGTTTTGGATGATGTAATATTGGATGTTGATTTCCCGTTTCGCCGCATCGATATCCTGAAACAGCTGTTCGAACTTGACCTTCCCGTCATGGATGACGGTGATATCGTTATGGAACGTCATGAGTGCGTTCGTCGAAACGAGATTGAGACGTGATAACCGGCGGTGCTTCAATAAGAGAGGATGATGGAACGGCCCGTCGGTTCGGTCGAGTTGATCCAATTGAGATTCGACGTGGTGATGGTACGCCTCCCGTTTTTCTTCCTCGACCTCATAAAAGTTTTGCGATTTGATCAGACGTCCGAAGAAGATGTACACAAAGAATCCGATGAGCGGCAAGAAGAACAGTACGAGGAGCCAGGCCCATGTCGTCCCAATGTCCCGCCGTTCAAAAAAGATGATGGTGATAGCAAATGTCAGATTGAGCAGTAATATCAACCATGTCAGAATGATGATGATGACGCCGAGTGTCACTTCCATCGCGATAACCCCTCCCTTTCTTTCAATTCTTACCCGAAAATGGACAAGCTTAGCAGATGAATTGTGACGAAAGGGGTATACATTAGTGTTGTGCTTATGAAATGGGGTGACGACATGGAAGATATGATGATCGGCTTTAGCTTGCTCGTCTTAATTGGTGCACTCTCGCAACTTGTAGCATGGCGTTTTGATTTCCCTGCCATCCTCATGATGACCTTGTCCGGTATTTTGATCGGACCGATTTTTGGCTGGCTCGACCCGGTCGAGATCCTTGGGGATACGTACAGCCCGCTTATCTCGATTGCGGTCGCTTTGATCTTGTTTGAAGGGAGCCTCAGTCTGGAATTTCGTGAGATCGATGCGTTGCGCCGGTATATTTTCCGGCTGGTCACGGTCGGGGTGTTCATCTCATTTATCACGAGTTCGCTGATCCTGATCTTTGTAGGGGATCTGCACTGGCTGCCCGCGTTCACGCTCGGGGCATTGTTCGTCGTGACCGGGCCGACCGTCGTCATCCCGCTTCTTCGACAGGCGAACCTGCAACCACGAGTCGCGAATATGTTGAAATGGGAAGGGATCATCGTCGATCCCCTTGGTGCGTTGCTCGGTCTGTTCGTCGCACGAATCGGCTTTATTTTTTATCAGAATGACGGTCTGTCGAGTCACCTTCCTTTTTTCTGGTCCTGTTTCCTCGGTATATTCTTTGGGATCCTGGTCGGTCACCTGTTGATCCGGCTTTTCGGGAACGAGAAGGTGCCTGAATATTTGCGGACGACCTTGACCTTCAGCGGGGTATTGATCGTCTACTCGATGAGCGAATGGGTCATGCATGAGGTCGGGTTACTCGCCGTGACGGCGATGGGACTGACGATGGCCAACTCGAAGTATGGGCATGCGCGGATCCTGAAGCAACTGCGTGAGTTCAAAGAGAATATCTCTATCCTACTCGTCTCGACCGTCTTTATCATTCTGACGGCGAGCCTGTCCCCTGAGAGCTTAATCGACTTGATGGACTGGCCGCTCTTGTTGTCGATTGGTGCCATCTTGTTCATCGTGCGTCCGTTATCCGTTCAGCTGTCGTTACTTCGTTCTCCGCTCACGATTCAGGAACGTGCATTGATCAGTTGGATCGCCCCGAGAGGAATTGTTGCCATGACCGTTACGGGATTTTTCGCTCAGGAAATTACCGAGCTCGGGATTGAAGATGCGGATAAGATGCTTCCGCTCACGCTTGGTCTCGTCGTCTTATCGGTCGCTTTACACGGATTGACCATCAAACCGCTGGCGAACCGTCTCGGCTTGACGAAAATCAAAAATCCATGGGAAACCAACAATAAATCATGACAGCAAAAAAGACACCGCCCGATGGCAGTGTCTTTGATGAGCTTGAATTAGTTCAAGACTTTAATTGTGATTGTTTTACGGCCGAAGTTGAGCGCTTGCTCTTGTGTCGGCATCAAGATATCGATACGGTTCCCTTTGATGGCACCGCCAGTATCTCCTGCGATTGCTTCTCCGTAACCTTCAACCCATACTTTAGAGCCGAGCGGGATGACAGAAGGGTCGACCGCGATGACTTTTTGGTTCGGGTTCGAACGAACGTCGATTCCTGTAGCTGTGATACCAGAGCATCCAGCACAGTATGGTGTATAAGCAGTTGCTTCAACAGTCAACGTTTTACCTGAAGCAGGTGCTTGCGTTTGTGTTGTAGATGCTGCTGTTTTCGTTACTGGTTTAGAAGTTGATGTTTTTGGAGCAGTTGTCGCTGCGTCATTGGCGACTGAAGCTGCTTTGGCACCCTTCACAGAAAACTCTTGTCCTGGGAAGATCAAGTCAGAATTAAGACCGTTCCAAGTCATTAGTTGGTTTACTGTGATGTTGTGGTTCAACGCGATGCGATAAAGCGTATCACCTGATTTTACTGTATACGTCTCAGACGAAGATGAAGCTTTCGCTTGTGATTTAGCAAGCTTCAATACTTGGTTCGGATAGATCAAGTTCGACTTCAATCCGTTTGCTTCTTTGATAGCATTCACTGAAGTGTCGTTGTTAATAGCGATTCTATAAAGTGTGTCACCTGATTTTACTGTGTGTGTTGATGCTGCCGAAGCTGGAGCAGCGACTCCGAAACTAAGGCCAGCGAGTGCCGTTAGTGTCAATAGTGGTTTTTTCATAAGAATATTCCTCCCTTTTCTAACGCCCCCTTACTGTAACACCTCTATATTTCACAGCGATTACAGGCTGATATGAGTGTGTTATCAGTTCAGTTACAGAACATTTTGAGTGGATTAGAAGTTTCAGAATATTGTTTTATTCTTCATAAATGGCTTTATAGAGCCATTTCAAGATATAATAGAGGCAGAGAGAAGGAGGTTTTGGTCTTTGGAACTATTACTGCTTTATTACATTGTGACCAATTTACTAGCGTTTATGTCATTTTTAATCGATAAACGGAGGTCTAAAGTCGGGGCGTGGCGAATTTCGGAACGGTCTTTGTTGACTTTTGTCTGGATTGGTGGGGCTTTTGGGGCTTATCTTGCGATGCGTCTCTTCCGTCATAAGACACTGAAACCAAAATTCTGGATCGGAGTGCCGCTTGCGATTCTCGTTCATGCCGGGTTGACCGCTTGGATGATCTTTTGAGGTTCATCCACCCCATTATATAGAAGAAAGTCGTTTTGATTCATGTCAAAAATGTTCGATTCGTCTCGTCAAAGGATGAATTCGAGGTATCGGTCCCGTGAAATGAGATAGAAAATGTTATTTGATTGAGGTGTAAGGATGGGAATAAAAAAATCAAATATCCACTGCCGAGAATGGAGAGGTGAGCAAGCTTACTTCGCGAAGATTCAGTTTTCCTCCCGCTTCATCATGTTTTACCTAAAAGATGGGCAAGCGATTCTCTCAATAAACGGTATAGAGGTGACGTTACGACAAGGGATGGGACTTCTACTTGCGACCGATCAATGTTACCAGGTGCGTCGTTTGAGTGAGGAGGCATACATGATCGGGTTGGAGGTAGAGCCGAGCCATCTGTTTGCTCCTGAGTTGGCCGCTCATTACGTCGATCCATTTTTACGGTCGAATCGAAGTCACTGCCTGCTAACAACTTCCGACCGCGCACAACATTCGATCTTGAAGACGATTGAGAAGGCAATCCGATATGTCGGGTCGGACGGGCCGTTTTCCTGGATGGATGCGACGCTTCAACTTGCGGTCGTATGGAGATATTGGATCCAGCAACCCGTTTCATCTGAAAGAAAGCATCGTTCGAGCCATCTTCAGGTCCATGCGATGGTCACATATATCGAGGATCACTTATCAGAAAAAATCACGTTGACGCAGATATCCAAGGCAGCCAAGCTGAGTCGGAGTGAATGTTGCCGAATCTTTGCCCGCTATTCAGAAACGTCACCGCTCGCATATGTACAAGGATGCAAGATGGACCGTGCCGCCAATGAACTGCGACAGACTGACACCTCTGTCGCAACAATCGCGAAACGATACGGGTTCAACAGCGCCAGTCACTTCGTCCAGTCGTTCAAGAAACATCACGGGCGGACCCCGCTTGCCTATCGAAAACTTGAATCTACATAAAAAAAGAGTCGACCACGTGTCGGCTCTTCTTTGATTTATCGGGCAGTCCAACCACCGTCTGCCTTCAGGACGTCACCGTTCACGAAGCTCGAGTCATCGGAGGCGAGAAACAAGGCGACAGTGGCAATTTGTTCCGCCTCACCCATCGGAGCCTCCCCTGCCCCTTGGATGGCTTTCATCCCAAGCTCACTTGGGGCGGTGATGGTGGCACCGATATTTGTGTTGACACCACCTGGTGCGATGGCATTTGCCCGAATGTTTCCGAGTGTCCCGTACGTGGCGGCAATGTTTTTGGTGAGTCCGATGAGCGCGTGTTTCGAAGCGACGTATGCGGCCCCGCCGCGGGTCCCGAACAGTCCGCCGACCGAGGCGTTGTTCACGATGACCCCGCCGGTCTCTTGTTTTTCCATCACATGGATCGCGGCACGGGCGAGTTTCATCGGTCCGGTCAAATTGACCCCGAGGACCCGGTCCCATACCTCGTCGGTGACCTCCCCGACGGTCAAGAAGTTATCCATGATTCCCGCGTTGTTCACGAGGATATCGAGTGAGCCGAACGTTTTCGTTGCCATCTCGACCATGCGATCGATATCGTCTTGTTTCATGACGTCCCCGGTCACGCCGACGACATCCCCGCCCGTTTCTTTGATCTCGGATACGACCGCCTCGACCGAATCCCCGTTCAAGTCGACCGCGACGACCCTGGCGCCTTCCTTGGCGAACAAGTTGGCGATGGCCCGTCCCATTCCCGATCCTGCCCCAGTGACGATTGCCGTTTTACCTGATAATTTCACCATTCATTCCTCCCCATTACCATGAGTGTGTGCAACATGTTCAGCGAGTGATAGGTGTTCGTCCCAACACATATCACTTCTTTATACCCGAATTCACGCACGAATGATGAGGTCAATCAGTTGGGGAAGCCATGTGTTCCTTCGTTTGTATCGGGTGGAGTGTGTATAAGGAGATGCACCCGAGAGCGAGCAGGGCGAAACCGATCCATCTCCCGATGTCCGTTTGCCAATATGGAAAGAGAGCGGCGGCTGTATTGGCGATCGCGTGCAAATAAATCATCAAGACGAGATTTCCGCGTGTCTTCATATATAGCCAGGTGTAGTAGAAGGCAAGGAGCGTGTTTTGCAATAGGAACTGCCAAATCGGAATGTTCGATTGGACCGTGCCGCTCATAAAGAACAAGGGGATATGCCAGAAACTCCAAACCACGCCGAGCAGGAGGGTGGCTCTCAGAGGAGATGTCTGTTGTAACAGTCTCGGCAATGCGAACCCTCTCCAGCCGAATTCTTCCCCGAGCGCCCCGCCGATGAAGAGGATTTGCAGGAACACGAGCGGTGCCATCTGCCAAGATAGCGGACGGATCGGTTCGAAGTTCGGCAAGAAGAGGAGCATCAGCCCGTAACTGAGTCCGGCCGTCGCAAAAAAGAAGACGGGGATGGCGAGCAACCATCGTTTTGCGAAGTTCAGGCTTAGTCGTGTTCTCAATTCTTCTTTGAACGATGCGCCACCGCGAAATCTTCTCTCGAGCGATAGTCCGACGATGCTCGGTGTGAAGCTGGCCATCAGCGAAACAATCAGGAGGACGCTCGGTACGTCTCGGCCGTTCGAGTCAAAGACAGCCGGCGTCCAGAGAGTCCACGTGACGATCATCGTGATGACAAAATATAACGTCAGTTCTCGCTTCGTCCTTGGTTTAGACATCTCATGGTCCTCCTCAGTTCATAATGGATTGGATTGTAAAACGGGATGGTCGATTCGAATTCCGTTCTTGAGTGACCACGATGCGATCGACTGGATCAGTTCGGGATGGAGCGGTTGACCGATCTCGTTCCGGTATTGCTTTTTCACGTCTAAGATGCTCGTTCGTCCGGTAAAAGACTTCAGCATATGGTCCATGTCGGAAATGACTTCCGTCTCAATCCATTCAGAATTCAAGTCGTCCACCTTTTCAAGATTCCGGTAGTCCGTCTGGACATCTTTCTGCCCGGTCACGGCGAGTATCGGGATCGTGACAGCCTTCATTTTCATCAGCAGATCTTCATCCGAGTAAGTCAAATGTTGTCGCAGCCACTTCGCCGGGAATTTCACGAGTTGTATGCGAATCGTGTCCTGATCGGTCGCCGTGACCCGCTCGAACAATTTCTGTTGCTTTTGGACGACTGCCTTCTCAGTTAATACACGGGACAACAACTTGCCTTTGAGCCCCTTCGTTTCCTGTACTTCTTTCAACAAGAACTGCGCCTGTTCCTCCATACTTGTTTTTAAAGACGCACCGGCACCGGATAATAAGATCAATCCGGCAACCGACTCTTGCTCCGCTGCTAACGTGGCCAAAATCGCCCCTTCACTATGTCCGACGAGAATCACCCGGTTTGCGTCCACCCCGTCCTGCGTTTTTAAAAACGTGATGACGTGCTTGAGGTCCTCCACTAATTCAGTGACACCGGCCGTCGTACGATTCCCTCCGGTCTTTCCGACGCCGCGCTTATCGTAACGGAGGGTGATGAATCCGAGCTCCGTCAATTCCTCTGCCAAATCGCGATACAGGTTCATCTTGAAGCCGACCCCGCTCCCATCTCGATTCATACTGCCTGTCCCGCCGATAATCACGGCTGCCGGATACAGTTCTTGAGCCGCCTCCGGTTTCGTGAGGGTGGCCCCGATCGTCACTTGCCCTTGGATGAGTACTTCTTGATTGTTTGTCATCTTATGACTCCTTTTCGTTTACCGGCATGAATGCGTAAGAATACTTTCGAAGCGTTCTGCCTTCGTTTGTTTCCTGATGCATCGACTCCTGAATCAACGCATGCATGTTTTGAATGAACTGATTGCTCTCTTCATCCGTCAGATAGAGCGGGATACTGCGAAAACCGACTTTGTCCGCCTGTAGATCGATCGTGTCCCGTTTCAGATAGGATCCGAAATCCATGAGAAGTGACATCGCGAACGTATAACAGATCATGTACAGTTGCTCGCGGTCCCCTTCGTCGACGATTTTGTTGACGGCGGCAAGCGGGTTGTTTTGGATTGCATACACCTTTTCGTACACGCCTCGCACCTTGTTCTCGGAAACGACTTTCAAGATCTCGTCTTGGACCATCTTGTTGACATGACGATAGAGGCTTGCTTGCGGAACGTCCGGTAGTTCATTGGCGATCTGCGCTGTTGTCGCATCCGGATTCATCAAGACGAACTGAAAGATTTTCATCCGGACTGGATTGAGCAGGCTCTTTAACACTTCTTGGTTCATCATCACCCCTCCTTTGTTATCACTATTGATAATGTTATCGTTATTGATAATATTATCTGTTCGTTGATCCGAAGTCAAGGAATCACGAACAAAAAAACACCACGATGCCGAAGTGTGGACATCAGTGGTGTGTGAATACAGTCATCGGACGTGATTCGAACTCTCCGTCAAAATACTGCGGATCATGTGGCGTGAGTCGTAATCCCCATTCGAGATGCGGACTAGCGGGGAAGGTTCCGGGAACAAGCGACGGTTGATTTCGTCGACCGAATCCCCTTTTCGTACGGCATCCTGAACCTGGTCTGTCAAGTGTTCCAAATAATCCAGTTTTTTTGTCAGCTCGACTCGCCCGTCTTTCAAATACCCGGCATGTTGACAGTAGACTTCCTCGAAATCAAGGGCGAGTACACGCCGCAGGGAGCGGATCTGCTCTGGGACAGACTCCTCAGGAATCATCACCTTCGGATAAGGATAGACGAACAAATCGCCTGAGAACAATCTGCCGTGCTGTTGATCGTACAAGACGACATGATGCGGTTCATGACCCGGTGTATGGATCACCTGATACGTGTGATGCTCTGACTGGACGGTATCCTGTTCATAACCGATGGGACGGAACGTTTCCGGTGAACCCGAGAACAAGGCGCGATATTTGGGGATATCGAGACCTTGACTACATAGATCGATGGCCGATTCGCGTATGTAGATGGGCATGCCGTATTGCTGTTCTAGCCAGGCGGCGGTCCCGATATGGTCTTCATGCGGGTGCGTGATACTGACCAGATCGATCGGGACGGATTGATAAAACGTTTTTAGCTCGTCAAGCATCGTCCGCGTGCCCGTGTCGATGAGCATGCCGTCGATGTAATAGACATACATGTTCATACTGAACGGTCCCCGTTTCACATGTGCCTGAACCGCCGTTACTTCCCCGTGTGTAGCAAGCTTCATTTCATTTCCCCCTCCACTGACCTATCTGATTTCAGTATATAGGAAAACAGCGAAGAACCTAATGGAAAGTTTAGGTCTTCGCTGTATCATTCAATCTTTAGAGGTCTTCCCCGTTCGTTGCGATGACCCGCTTGTACCAGTTGAACGAGTCTTTCTTCATCCGTTCCATTGAACCGTTCCCTTCATTGTCACGGTCGACGTAGATCATTCCGTATCGTTTCTTCATCTCTCCTGTCGTGAACGAGACGATGTCGATGATGCCCCAAGGTGTGTACCCAATCAAGTCGACCCCGTCATAGAGGACGGCCTGCTTCAATTGTTCGATATGCGCCTTCAAATAATCGATTCGGGCTGCGTCATGAATCTTCCCGTCGACAATCTCATCGACGGCACCAAATCCATTCTCCACAATGAAGAGTGGAATTTGGTACCGGTCATAGAGTCGGTTGAGCACATAGCGGAGACCGACCGGATCAATCGCCCAGCCCCAGTCACTCGATTGGATATACGGATTCTCAACACCGTTCGGTAAACCACCGTTCACGATATCTCCGCTGTTGTCCGCAATGACGTCACTTTTCACGGTCGTCGACATATAATAGCTGAAGCCGAGGTAATCGACCTTTCCGTTCTGTAAGATTTCTTCGTCCCCTTCAAGGATTGGGATGTTGTACCCTTCCCGCTCGAACTCGTTCAAGGCGTAACTCGGATAGAACCCACGTACTTGAACGTCCGGGAAGAAATAGCGTTGACGCATCATCTCTTCTGCGAGCATAACATCGTCCGGGTTTGACGAGTACGGATAAATCGGAACGTGAGAGACCATGGCGCCGATCTCAAAATTCGGATTGATCGCTTTCCCTTTGGCGACGGCGAGGGCGCTCGCAATCAGTTCGTGATGTCCGGTCTGATACATGACTTCACGCGCGTTCTCCCTTTCCTCTAGAAGGACACCGGAATTCGTCCAGAGGAAGAGCGGATTGTTGACGTCCATCTTGTTGTTGATCTCGTTGAATGTCATCCAATACTTGACCTTGTCTTTGTAACGGTCGAAACAGACCTCTGCAAAACGGACGAAATGCTCGACGACCTCCCGATTTCGGAAGCCACCGTATTCACGGGCAAGGTGGAGCGGCATCTCGAAATGAGAAAGCGTGATGATCGGTTCGATGTCGTATTTGAGCAGTTCGTCGAATAGATCGTCATAAAATTGGAGACCCGCCTCGTTCGGTTCTGCATCATCGCCGTTTGGGAAGATGCGACTCCAACCGATCGAGGTGCGGAGGCACTTCAATCCCATCTCGGCAAAGAGCGCCACGTCTTCTTTATAACGATGGTAAAAATCGATTGCCTCGTGGTTCGGATAGAACGTGTCCGGTTCAATCTCGTCTGTGATGCGTCGAGGCACCCCGTGTGCACCGGCAGTCATCACATCGACGACGCTCGGTCCTTTCCCGTCAGCATTCCAACCACCTTCGAATTGATGGGCGGCAAGGGCGCCGCCCCATAAAAAGTCTTTCGGTAAAGTCTTCACTCTCTGTTCCTCCTTTTCGAATCATACACGTCAAGTATAATTGTACCGGTACAATTATACAAGGTCGGTATATTTAGATCCTTGTTCACATCGTGTCATGCTATAATGGTACCAGTGAATATAAAGCGAGGAATGGCCATGTTAAAATACCAGCAAATTGCAGACGAGATCGAACAGTACATCAATCAACACGATTTGAAACAAGGGGATAAGTTACCCGTGCTCGAGCAACTGATGCGACAATATGCGGTCAGTAAAAGCACGATCACCAAAGCGCTAGAACTGCTCGAACGAAAAGGCGTCATCTTTCAACTTCGGGGAAGCGGGATTTTTGTGCGCCGACATAACCGGCCAGGATATATGAGTTTATTCTCCACGCAAGGATTCAAAAGGAATCTCGGCGACCGCGTCCTGACCTCGGACGTACTCGACCTCTCCATCATGAAGCCGGATGAAACGGTGTCTCAAAACCTTGGGATTTCAACAGAAGCCGATGTCTATCACATCGAACGGATCCGTTACGTCGACGGCGAATTGTTCTGCGTGGAAGAATCTTTTTATGTGAAAGAAATCGTCCCATACCTGAATCGGGAAATCGTGACAGACTCCATCTTCGATTACATTCAAAGCGCGCTCGGCATCACGATCGGGTTTTCCGACATGTATATGCAGGTCGGGCGATTGCAGGAGAAAGAAGCGAGGTTGCTTCAGTTGAACATAGGTGACCCGACTTTACGGATCGAATCCATCTTTCACTTATCCAATGGGACACCCTTTGACTATTCCCGTATCACGTATCACTATGAACATTCCCAGTTCGTCATCCAGGCGAACGGACCCTATCTATAAAAAAATCCCTCATGCTGTGGCATGAGGGATTTTCATAATATATGTTGGAATCATCGAGTCTGATTCCTATGTTCAAATCGTTTTTCGTCTCCGGTACACCAAATACCCGAATGGCAACATCGCAAGAAATGCGAAGCCAAAGTAGCGAGTTGTGTTCGACTCAGAATTCGTCTCTTCCGAACTAGTCGATCCACCCATCATTCCCTCTTCAACCGTTCCTGTCGGATTCGCTCTCTCTTCGATCAAGAAGGACTGGTAGTCTTCGACTGAGATGGCGTCTCCTCCGATTACTTCTTTCGATTTGGACGTCAGGGCCGTTAACGTGTCCCCGTCAAAGTCGAACCAGGCAGACTCTTTCGCGTCTGAGATCAACTTCCCTTTTACATCCATCAGCGCTGCCGGTGTCTCTTCATCTGAACCAAACGTTGAGAACGCATATGTATCCGCTGATTGTTCGTACGTGCCGATGACGTTCACGGGTTCACCATCTTGTAAGACGGTAGCGACAAATTCTTTCGTCGGGACGAATGTACAGGTTTCTCCGGTATTATAACAAGCAGACGACGGGATATACGTTTCTTGAAGCGGCCCGAATGCAATCGCTTCACTGTCCGTCATGTGATAACCTGTCGGGTCATCGCCATGGATATGATCTAAGACGATGTCTTTAAAGTATTTCTTTGCAAACCGTTCTGCGGAAGTCTCCGTCATGTCTGCAGATGCTGGGGCGGTTAGACAGAACGTGAGTCCGAGTGCTCCAATTGTGCCAAATAATGCTCGTTTCATCATTTTTCCTCCTCATTCTTGATGACTTTTTCAGTCTGTCAAAAAGTCACGTTTAGAAAAATCTTTAATGACGCATTTTTAGATTGGTGGTTGCCGATCGGGTCATGGATCAAAATCGAATCATGTCACTTCTTTTCGCATAAAATTGACGGGTTCACGTGAACGACTCATAAATTGTGAAAAGGTGTTGATTCAGTATATATTATCCACAACGGCAACGCATTTTCTAGATTAAGGCAATTATATCATATAATACTTTTACAGAATTGAATTTTCTACATATTCTGTCCTGTGCATGCTGTAGAACGGGTCCGTGTATACACGCTACGCCTTTCTACCTAGCTTGGCTACTGACTCCATCGAAAGGTTCATTTTACAAAACAAGAACAAACGTTCTCTATTTTAACGCATTTTTTCCTTCGAATCTGCTATAATGAAAGGGCAGGTTAACGCAGCAATAGTGGGGTCAGCCGCCAAGTCCACGATGGAGGAAGGCGGTGGTGCGGATGGAACAACTATGGACCTGGGTCGGGGATTATGTCATGATCCCGATCCTCGCTCCGATCATCGTTCACTTGGTTATCCACCAATCATCCGATCGTGCAACGTCTGAACGCACAAAAAAATGACCCCCTCGGCGCAATGAGATGGGTCACTTTCTGATTCACTAACCATTGTGGCGGCTGAGACCACTCTTAAAGTGGTAGCCTGTAAGCCAGAGGTCGGTGTGTCCAGCACCGGTCTCTTTCTATTTGCATCATACCATACTTTATCCTTGATTTCAGTAGTAGAAACCTTATTTGAACAAGAATTCATATGGCTCAACCGTGGTTTTCTTCCCCCTCATGTTTTATGGGTTGTTCGGTATATCGAGAGAACCACTCGAGCATAGCATCGGCATCCTCTCTCGGGATGTCCGCGATGGATTCGGTCGACAACAGTCCGCCGCGAGTCGAGAACTGAACATCACACAAGTTGAAGCGACGCTGCAAAGGCGTTTGTGTCACCTGAATCTGTTCGATCCGTGGTTTGTCGGTCAAGAATGAACGGACATTGAACGCCCCGCTTCTTAACTGGATGTAGTCTCCGGTGCGTGCGTATTTGGTCGTGACGTAACTTAAAAAACGGCCGCCGATGATGATGCCCCATAAGAAGAGGAGCCACCAGCCGTATTCGCGATAGAAAAAGAGGACGACCCCGGTGACCGCGATTCCTATCCAGCTCATCCGAAACAGTTTGATCCAAAGGGATCGTCTCGGTAACCGTTGGAGCGTCTCGGACCATTGGAACTGATCAAAATGTTCCCGGAGCACCTGTAACGCGTTTTCGCGTTTTACAAAAGGCAAGATTGTAGAGGATTCATTTTTCACTTCTTCCATCGTACCCGCTGCGACAAGTTCTACCCCGACGATATGGAACCAACGACGGATGAACGTCTCTTTGATTCGGATGGCCTGAATCTTGTCATACGGGATTTCCTTCGCTGAACGATTCAACAGTCCTTTTTCCACCCGGATTCGTTCCCCTCTCCGTTCAAGTCGGAAATTCCCGTACTTCAACAAATTAATCGCCATCCCGATGACGACTGAAAAGATCAAGATACTGATGACGAGAATCCCGATCCCGATGATTGAGGCATGGAGGACATAGTCTTCGACCTGATTGAATGCTCCGTCCAAATTGATGAAATCATCGATCGATGTGATGATTGTAGACGCCACTGGAAAGATGGCAAACACCGAAAGAGATGTGATAGAGGCGATGATGATCTCACTGATCGACAACGAATACAAGAGACGACTCTCCGGTTTTTGAGTCGGGATCGCCTGTGTACCATCCTCTTCTGACGTTTCGGTCCGATCACGACGTACACGTGACTGCTCGAGCAGGTTCTCTAAGCGTTTCGCCTCATTTGGGAACACACCTGCCAATTTGAACGATGCATCGTCACTGTTCGCATTCGTGTCAAAAGTTAACTCGACGACTCCGAGCAGTCGATAAAAGAACGGACTATTGGAATGGACACTTTGTATCTTATAGAGCGGAAGTGACTTCTCCCGTTTGATCCAGTTCCCTTCTGTCACGTACATCGTTTTCTCATCGAGGGCATATCTGAAGTTGCGCCATCCGAAAAATTTTTGAAGCAGGTCGATCCCCAGAAAGACGATGACCCCGATTCGGATCAGGATCCCGAACGTAGATTGCCAGTCATTGTTCAAAACGAACAGAATCACAAAAGGGATGGCGACAGATTTCAACGTGTCAATGACTCGTAATAAGTAGACGCGTTTCGGGAGTCGGCTCCATGAGAGCGTCGCCTCGGTCATACGACTTCCTCCTCTTCGATCCGGGCATACATCGCGATTTGCTCGCGTAGTGACTGGGCGAATGTTGCTTCGATCGCATAGATGTCATGCGAACCTGCGGCTGTGCCAATCGTAATGGTCTGGAGACCAAATTTTCGTAGCAATGGTCCCTGCTTCGCATGAACGTACTGTACTTTCGTCATTGGAATCAAAACATCATGTGTTATCAGGACTCCGTAATGCAGGCGAACCTCCAGCGGTTGGACGACATACGAGAAGCGTTCCTGCTTCCATTTTTGTAACCAGATGAAATCGACGAGACTGTAAACCAGGACCAAAGCAAGCAATCCAAAAAAGATCGATTGTAGCCAAACCGGCCACTCAAACACGATCGAAGTGGTGACGAGGGCGATTGTCGCAATCACCCCCAATAGATAGAAGATGCTATTTGTGATCCGGAAAACAGATCGGGCCTGGGTTGGAAGCGTGCCACTGATGACCTGCGAAGTCTGTTGGTCCGGTGTTGTTTCTGATTCAGACATATTGAACCCCTCTTTCAGTTAAAGATAATGTAGCTTTACTAATGTTACGGTATGTATCGAAAAAAGATTCAGTCAGCGGACACATCGAGTCGATAAATCGAATCGTCATGCTCCATTTCTACAAATTGAAATCCCAATTTTTTCAGTAACTGCTGCGATGCCATGTTGTCACGGTGTGCCCCGGCTAGTATCTCGTTGGCTCCGAGTTTTTTTAATGAACGGATCAATTCGGACACGACTTCCCGGACATACCCTTGCCGCGAATAAGTTGGTGAAATCGCAAAACCGATCCAGTAAGACGTCCCGACTTGTAATACATACAGATCTCCAATCAGCTTATCCGATGCTCGATGAATGATTGCCAGTTGTCCACCATTTGTTAGATCAAATTCATCGAGTAACGTTGAGATGTACGACTCGTAAGACAACCCTTTGAACCCTTGATAGCGCATCCAGTCTAGATCGTTTCGGTATGTCATGAACGCTTCGATGTCACGAAGTTGAAACGGTCTCACCTGACAACGTTCTGTTAAAAATTCCATCTCCTCATCCTTTGCCTGTAAATATTGAACTCTCCTTCTACTTTACTAGAAGAACAACAAAAAAACCGCCAAAAAGGCGGCTTCAATCTTCAAAGAACCAACGTTTTCTCGGTTCGACCTTTAAATTGTCCCCGTGTTTCTTCATCTCGGTGACCAGGTAGCGCTCGAGTTCATTCATCGCCTTGACCCAATCCGTCATCGTGGCGACGAGCGGTACGACGGTTAGAATGAGTTCTTCCTCTTCTGCACGCATCTTCTCGATCATCAGTTTAGCGAAATCAAAATTCTCATGGATGAGATCCTCTTCTCGATCGATGATATGTTCGTTTTCTAATTCGTATGCGGAGAAGAGTCGCTCATGTCGTCGCAACAAGTGACGAATATGGCGATACAACTCATCCCGTAATTCCGTCGGCAGTTGTTCGATTGTATGAAAATCATGGTCGAGTTTTTCAATGACATGAAGCGCTGCCCGGTTTGTCTCGATCATTTTTGATTTCAATACGGCTCTCCTGTAGATGGGTGCCTTTTTCTTTTCGAGCCAACGATTCGCTTTGATCTCTTCTTCGAAATACGCGTAGGTCTGTTTCGATTCATTATGCATTTTTTTCGTATCAGCCAACGACTCGAATGAGGAGCGACCGCCATCCGTCTCAGCGAACAAACGCGCAATGCGAACGACCATCTGGAACACATCCGTCACCTGCTGCTCCAACTTTCTTTCATATCGAGGCGGTAACAACAAGGCGTTGACGAGCAAAGCCACCGTGACCCCCATCATGATCAAAAGATACCGCTCCCCGGCGAACCGCCAAATCGGCATATCCGATTGACTGGCACCTTCCATGATCAGGATTGTCGTCAAGATGACAGTCCGTGTCGTCGATTCTAAATTTAAAAAGAGAAGGATGGAGATGGCGATGATGATGACAAAACCGATCGCAATCGGCGTCGGATTCGGTGTCAATAACAAGGAACCGACAGCAAGGAGTGCCCCAATCAAGTTCCCTTTCATCTCTTCGATCAAGCGAAGTCCGGTCTGATAGACAGACGGTAGTAACGCCAGCGAGGCGGCGAGTGCGGGCACGACGATTTGTTGGAATTGAAATGCTTCTGCGATTAAAAGTACGATTGCGACCGATAGCCCGGTCTTGATAGTTCTAGCCCCAAATTTCATGCGGTGTCGACACGTCCGTGTCTTCCTCCTTTACACCTGACCTATTCATTTTTTGCCAACATCTTCACTCATGAAACGTCTCACTGACTTTTCAAGCGGAAATAAGCCATTTGTAGCAGTTTTGTGAACGCTTACGTGGTATGATGGCGTTGGATATTTTCTTTCATCTTGATGGGGAGGGGTTTACTTGTCAACCATAGCTTTATTCGGAGGAAGTGGCCGTACGGGGAAACGCATCCTCCAATTGCTGCTCGAAAAAGGGCACGATGTCCGGCTTTTATCGAGACATCCGATCAACGAACTTGAAAACATGGTCGAAATCATTGGGGATGCGACCAATCCGGAAATGGTGCATGAGACCGTGCAAACTGCCGACGTCGTCATTTCCGCTCTAGGAACGGACAGAGATCGCGTACTCTCACGTTTCACACCGCTCGTCATAGATGCGATGAAACAGCACAAGGTCAAACGCATCATCACCGTCGGGACTGCTGGAATTCTAAAGGCACAGGATAGCAATCACTACCGGTTCCAAACGAAAGAATCGAAGCGGTCGATGACGACTGCTGCCGAAGACCATGCGCGGGCATATGAATTACTAGAAGATTCAGGCTTAGCCTTCACGATTGTGTGTCCGACCCAGTTGATCGAGGAACCGTCGACAGGTAACCTGATCATCACGCAGGATGTGCTCGGGACAATGCGCTCGGGACCGGTCTCAAGAGATGACGTGGCAAACCTCGTGATTTCCTGTTGGGAAAATCATGAATACATCGGTCATCGTGTCGGAATCACGACGGAATCATAAGTAGGGGATGGGGATTATGTACGAACAGAGAGAAAAATTGGCGCGACTCGCGCACTGGTTTGAGCAAGAACAGATGATGGATGCGGCACGTTTAGCGCGTACTGCATTACGTAAGGTGTCTCGAGACGAAATCTGGATCGCGGTATGTGGACACTTCTCAGCCGGAAAATCGACGTTGTTGAATGATTGGCTCGGTGATGGATTTCTCCCGACCAGCCCGATCCCAACGAGTGCGAACATTGTCACGTTACGCGGTGGAGAAGCTGCTGCATCGGTTGCCATCAATGAAACGGACTGGATTCAACTCGATGAGTCAAATTTGCTCCAAATTAGTGATTATTGCAAGGTAGAAGAAATCAAAGAAGTCGAATATACGATTGAGTCCTTCCCTTTCAGTGACCGTGTAGTCCTGATGGACACCCCAGGGATTGACTCGACGGATGAACGACACCGTCAGGCGACAGAACAGTCGCTATTTTTGGCGGACCATCTTTTCTTCATGATGGACTACAACCATGTCCAATCCGAACAAAATATCGCACTCATGAAACAGTTCAGTCGTGAAGAACGTCCCTACTCGATCATCATCAATCAGATCGATAAACATGATGAGACGGAACTATCTTTCTCTTCTTTTAAGCAATCCTTGGAGAAGACGTTTGCTCACCATGAAATCGAGCCTGACGAAACGTTCTACATCTCACTGCGTGAGCACGACCATCCGGAAAATGAAGTGGAACGTCTGCGAGAATATGTGAACCACGTCATCAACATCTCGGAAAACCAAAAAACTGAGCGTGCCGAGAGATTGATCGACACGTTGCTCGTCCGGAATAAACAAGCAATCGATGAGACACTCGCGCAACTGCCTACTTTCGAGAAGAATCCGAAAGAGATGCAGTCCCGCCTCCTCCGTTTGGAGAGAAAACGTGAATGGTGGACTAGTTTTCGCCGGGAGTTCTTTAAACATCAGACCCCAATCGTCGAAAGTGCCCCCATCATGAATTATGAGTTCCGGGAGCTCCTCCGGGATTATTTAGAAAGTTGCTCCCCTTCTTTTAAAGTCGGTCTGTTCTTCTCCAAAGAGAAAACGAAACAGGAACGGATGCAACGTGAAGACATCGTCCATAAAGAATTGAACCGGCTGATCGATATGAACCTACGACCTCATCTGATCAAGTATGCAGAAGACATCGTCCGTGACCTGAAACTCCCGGAGACGCTCTTGCCAAACGGCGATGTGCTCCCGTTTGCCCCTGTCTCATTGATCAAGGACCAGGTAAAAACAGGTGCTTCCCTTAGTGGGGATACCGTTCTTCAGTTCAGTCGTGATATCGAATCGGCCCTCTCGATGTGGGTGACGAAAGTGTCAGAACCTTGGGTGATTCAAGTCGAGGAGTTCTTGGCAACAGAATTGTCAGCACGATTGAAAGAATTTTCTTCTGAGGAAAATGACCTGTATGAAGCGCTCGATACGCTTGCGTTGCGTCAACGATTGAATGAGCGTTTGAAATCTATTCAACACGTCGATCAAATTCAATTGTCGGATGAAGACAAGCTACGACTTGAGCAACGGCACTATGTAGCAACACAGTTGCTGCCTCAAAAACCAGAGGATGAATCGGAAAGAGAGCTTGCCTCGACTTCCCTTTTGAGTGATACTATCGACTCTTCTTTATTTAATTTTTCTTATGAGTATGCGGTATGTGAAATATTTAAAGACCATCCCTTATTCCGTAACCGTGTCGCCTCATTAAGAAAGAAAATCCAGCGGGCCGAGCATGAACGGTACACACTCGCCGTATTCGGTGCGTTCTCGGCCGGAAAATCATCGACGCTCAACGCGTTGTTCGGTGAGACCGTTCTTCCGACTTCCCCGAACCCGCTCACTGCGTCGATCACAAAAATCGTGCCACCGGACGGTCGAGAGCATAAGACGGCACGTATCACCTTCAAATCGGAAGAAGAGCTCGAACAGGAGTTACAAGGATACGGCGCGACCCTTCATTCGCTGCAAGTCGATCATCCATTTGTGAACGCGGTCAGACACGCCCCCCTCTCCTTCCTCGGGAAGACGGAGATGGTCGACTATGAGACGTTTTGTGCATACGTGTCAGAAGAAGTGAACAGCTGTATCGTCAAAGAAGTGGAACTTTACCTCGATTCCCCATGGGCAGAGCGAGGAATCGTCTTCGTCGACACGCCAGGTGCCGATTCACAGTTCAACCGCCACAGTGAAGTTCAATTCGGCTATATGCGCGATGCCGATGCCGTCTTGTTCGTCACTTACTACAACCACGCCTTCACCGAGGCGGACCGGGAACTCGTCATTCAACTCGGACGGGTTCAAGGTACAGGGGACCATGAGATGTTCTTCCTCGTCAACGCCTCTGATTTGGCAAAAGATGACGAGGAACGCTTGAATGTCACGGACTACGTATCCAGTCAGCTGACAAAACTCGGCGTCCGAAAACCGACGGTGTTGCCGATTTCCAGTCGAAATGCGATGAGAGGACAGGATGCGGGATTCGATCGATTCGTGTCCACGCTCGAACGTTTTATCGATCATGATTTACGGCAGACGAACGCCTTACGAATCAAAGAAGAGACGGCGAACCTCCTCGAGTCGTTCGACCAGGTGTTGCGCGAGGCTGAAGAAGACGCCGAGCATAAACAAATCCGTCGAGACCGACTCGTCAAACTGCTCGACGCCCCACCCCGCCTCCCTGTCGTCTCAATGGTCGACGTGTTCGAACGGGAAGCCAAAGAGCTGCTCGCACATCTCGAGACACGCTCTCTACTTCGCCTTTCGGATTTCGTCAAAGAAACGTTCCATCCGGTCGAGGTAGACGGGTCGAAAAAGAGCCTGGAGCGTGCTCTCGGGCGAACGCTTGATAAATATGCCTATGATATCCAACAAGAGCTTCAGGTGTTCCAGTACCGTCTGGAACGGTTCTTGAAACGGGAGCTAGAAGAAATGATCAAGCGCGTCTCGCTCGGATTGCACCCGGTCGTCCCGACACTCGAATTTGAAACGGAGCTTGACCTCGAATGGTTACGTGGAGCGGTAGAACCGGTTCAGTTTGAGACGACACCGTTCAAGCCGGTCTTGAAGCAGTTTAAAAACGGTAGCCAATTCTTCGAAGGAGACGGTCGGACGAAATTAAAAGATGAGTTGACGGCACTCCTTCGCACAACAATTCGAGATCGTCTCGAACGAATCGCCAGTCGACAGGTTGAACGAGCGAATGAAGAACTCACACACTCCGATGCCTTGATCAATCAACAATGGATGGACCAGCTTCAGGAAGTAGCCGAGGCGGAACTATCCCTTTTCACCGATGATCATGCGTTCGATGAGATCCGTACACAATTAGAGGCAATCCAAAACGCTTCATTGTGATGGCTAGTCGTTATCCGATCTATGGCAAAGGACCACAAGACATGTCTTGTGGTCCTTTTTCCGTTAGGAGCAGCCACAACATGACTGCGCCTCCCCACTATAAGTATATCCTGAACTTAAAATTCATAACAGACTGTAATTCAAATCCGACACGGGATATACTCGTCCTATCAAAGGAACAAAGGAGCGAGAAAGATGCCAGAACAGTCGAATACACTTGATCGTGCCCCGTTCTTTCATGGGACGAAAGCCGATCTGACAATCGGAGACCTGCTCGAGCCTCTACGTCAGTCGAACTATCAGGAGAAGTTGTCGAACTATGTCTATTTCACTGCTACATTGGATGCGGCAAAATGGGGAGCCGAACTGGCCAAGTCGGGCGCACGAGAACGAATATACATCGTCGAGCCGACCGGATCATTCGAGAATGACCCGAATCTGACCGATCGGCGTTATCCCGGGAACCCGACGCGCTCATACCGCACAAAAGATCCGCTACGAATCATAGCCGAGCTCGGTATATGGGAGCGCCATACGGACGAACTGATTGAGCAGATGAAGGAGTCGATTGAAACATTGCGACAATCCGGAAAAGACGTGATCGATGACTGACTACCTGTTTCAATCATTTTATTTATTTTAATTATGGTAATTGAAATAATATCATTTTCCGTACATGAACTACGTAACCATCACTTCAACATTTGCACACCATTTGGGCATCTACTTTGTGAAACAGGCACACGGTATTCGTAAACAGTTAAGAGACCGAGGTATGCCTCGGTCTCTCACTTTATAGAATCGCTTCAGCCAAAAGTCGGTCAAACTTTCTGACGTCGACTTTTTTGTTCAGATTAATTTTGATCGTCCCCGCTCGCGTGAAGAGCTGCACCTCAGAGTTCAGGTCAAACATCCTCCCCGCATTTTCGGTCGAGTACATATTGATTGCCCCGTAAGGCAACGAATAGATTTCAATTTTCTTACCTGTCATGCCTTGCGCGTCCCGTACGATGAGGCGTTTATTCGTGAAGACCGCCACATCCCGCACCGTCTTGTATGCCGCAACGGCTTCCTCCCCGTCAATGAATGAATCGGTAATTTCTTCTGGCACCTCACATTCAGAATAAAACGTCCACGACAAATCACTTAATGGATTGCTCATCTTCATTCCTCCCTGATTTGGAATATGAACCTACTTCCTACATTCCACGAAATTCGTTTCATTCAACCTCGAATGGGAACATTATGACTAGAATACATGCTACGTCGAGGAGGAAGAAGAATGATCGCCCAGCTGATCATGATATTACTTGCCATCGGATATTACATCTATCTGATTGATTCCAAACGAAATTATTTTCCTGTACCAGTCATTCTTGTTCTGATCGGGATTGCCTTATCTTATGTACCGTTTTTTGATTCCATATTCATCACAAAAGACATGATTTTCGAGGTGTTCTTACCTGCGTTACTCTTCACCTCAGCTTACCAGTTCCCGTTCAAAGACCTGAAAGACAACATCGGGATCATCGCCATCCTCAGTACGATTGGACTCATTTTGACGGCACTGCTCATGGGGTACGGGACGTACCTGATCAGCGAGTGGTTTATTCCGCTCACACTGGTCGCCTCGTTTCTCCTGGCGTCGATCCTGATTCCGACAGACCCCGTGTCGGTCACGGCCATTCTAAAACGCAGTTCCGGTGAGAAACGGATCGCCGATGTCGTCGAAGGTGAATCGATGGTCAATGATGGAACGAGTGTCGTTATTTTCACCATCTTCCTGACGATGTTTTCGACAGGTGAATCGTTTTCACTCGTTTGGTTTTTAGAAGAGTTTCTCATCGTCTCCCTCGGGGGAATCGGGATCGGTGTGGCGTTCGGCTTTCTATTGAAGACGTTGCTCGTTGTCAGCTTTAAAAAACATGAATTGGTCATGCTGACCATCGTCGTCGCCTACGGCGGTTTTTATGTAGCGGACGCTCTCGAGGTATCCGGTGTACTGGCCACGGTCACGTCGGGAATGATGCTGTCACATGAGCTCGGAAAAACGAAAGAAAATGATTCGGTTAAAAAGCATTTGGACGGTTTTTGGGACATCGTCATCCCAATGCTGTTAGCCCTACTGTTTTTACTGATCGGCGTGGAAGCGACACAATATCTTTCGCCCTCTCTTTGGGGTTTTGCCGTTATCCTGTTTTTCCTGTCGATTCTAACACGTTTTCTTGTCGTCGGCGGGCTCGTCTATACCGTCCCGGCATGGCGAAGAGAGTTTCAAAACGATTTGACCGCTACTTCCCTACTCACCTGGTCTGGAATTAAAGGAACGATGTCCATCGCACTCGTCCTCTGGCTCGAGGCAGAAAAAATCGATGGCTCCGGAGAAATGATCTCCCTCGCATTCGCGGTCATCTTACTTTCTCTCATTTTACAAAGTATCGGTGTCTATCCTTTGACGAATTTTTTGAATCGAAAATAGACTATGTCAAATCCGTGCTTCAAAAGAAGGACGGATTTTTTATGGATTGACACGCTACAATTTAAGTGTAAAATTACACTTAAGGGAACATATGACATCACAGGTCGAAATATAAGGGAACGATGACACTGTAGGAGGGCTGAAATGGAAAGTCGGAAGATTCCAATGATTTTTACGATCATCCCGCTCACAATCGCGCTAGCGGGTTTGGCATTATGTTGCACGCCGACTGCAGTTCGAATTGGCGCATTGTGGCAATTGTTCGTTTTTGCTGTAATTGCGATGGCCGTCTATAGTTTCACGTATCAAATTTATGTCACAAAACGATTTACATATCGCCGCTACGTCTTATTTTTTATAACCTGTAACATCACTCTCTATTCATGCTTCCTACTCATTTCATGGTTTTTGCTCATGCTGAGTACGGTCGACTGGACGTAATCACTTTCAAAAAAGAGGAGGAAGAAGATGAACAAATCTGCATTCATTCAACTCGTCTCGAAAAAAATCAAACTGGTCCGTACGGAGTATCATTATTCGCAAGATGAGATGGCCGAAGCGATTGGCGTGTCGAAAAAAACGTTGATCCAAATTGAAAAAGAACGGATTGAAGCGAACTGGAGCACGGTCGTCACCGTCTGTGCCTTATTTAACGAGAGCGAAATTTTAGTCAATGCGATCGGAGATGACCCGATTGCGTTTGTAAAGCTCATTGCAATGGAATCGTCATTCGAACCGCAGTCAAGAACGCTTGGTGGGAAGGTGTGGTGGAAGAAAGTTCGACAGGAAGGGCAGTTCGTCTTGCAGCAAAACTTAATCAGCGGTCATTACCGTATTTTAGATTCAGAGCATAGACGCTGGTATAGTTCGTTTGACTTTGAAGACGCCGTTCAAGCGTTGAAAAGAATGAATGAGGAGACGGGACGTGTTACAGAGTGAGGAAAGTGAGAGCCCTTCCCTATACGTTTATTTTTTTAGCGTTGAGTCTTGTCATCATCGGACTAAATCGGATCGGTCAAGATGATAAAAATATTTTGTTGATCTATCTGAATCCGATCTTAAATCATATTGTCTATGAAGAACCTTATCGTCAGTTGATTTGGAACGACGGACCAACGTTGTATATGTATCTCGCCCATTTGCTCACATTCTTGTTATTCGGGGGAATCATTGATTTGATCAGACATTTATTTCTTTCCAAGGGGAACTAGGCAATCCCCTGTTTTTTCTTTTCACTGCGTGGGTTGAGTGATCTTTGAACCACCTCGGTTGTAATACATTCCGAACATGACTTTGAGTAGAATGACATTCATGAAATAACGGGTGAATTTCACACCTTTAAGGAATTGAAAAAAATCATCGTGCCTTCTTCAAGTTTTGATCGTATTTTGGGGATTTGTTGCACTGTGTCTCGGCCTGGCGCTGGCGAATTTAGGGTTTAACTTAAACTGGACAATCGTTTTTTCCTCATTCCGCCAACCCTCATCGCGTTTGGTCCACTGCACGGGCTGACGGGATTTATCGGTCCACAGCTTGGTATGAACGCTTTCTGTGCCTGGGTTAGGTTTAGCTTTTGCGGGTTTTGGATTGGAAAGAAGCTTCGGGATATCCGACACTCCAGAAAGCCACGAATACGAATCAGTAGTCGCTTCCATCGATAAAAAAATGGTCTGTCTGACTGAACAGGCCATACATCTCATTCGTCACGTTTTTGAACAGTCATACGCCCCTCCTCGTCCATATTCAAGACAATCCGCCCTTCGACTTCAAGTTGAATCGGGCTTGGAATCGCTTTTTTCGGAGAGAACAACCAGAGACGACCTGATGGCACTAATAAGAGATACGTGTCATCGTTCGGAGCACCGAGGAAGTTGAGCTGATCAGGGTCGACGTCTTTTCCGTCACTCCGCTGAATGGGTATGGCGGATAGTTTACGGGCAACAGCTAACGGGTCGTCCGTCGTCACACTCATTTCCGCGATCCCAAGCAGGTCACCCATTGAAAATCCATCTGATTGACTCATCGGATTGACAGCATGTCGCGCAATCAACTCGACAACATTTTCGTCTGCATCATAGAAATAAAGAGACGTGGCGTCCATCCCTTTAAAATAGATTTCATCTGCCCCACCTTCCGTTAAAAGAGGAACACGTGATTGGATCCAGTGCTTTGCCTCATTAAAACGATTTGCCGGGATATTGATGGCAAAATGATATTGTCGCTTCTGATTCGTTGACGCCTGTTGAAAACAGAGGATGTCCTCACCTAAAGCGACTTGAAATCGCGTCGCGTGATCACTGATGACGGTAAATCCAAGACGCTCTCGATAAAACTGCTTCATTGCATCAAGTTGATTCGTGAATAGTGTCGCTTTAGCAATCCTCATCAAAATCCCTCCGCAGTTCTCATAACTCTACATGATGACTTTTCAGTTTTCTACCCTGATTGACTTTGTGATACACCCAATTGATTGTTCCTTTCCTCACTCAATTGATCAATAAAGCGGAAAACATCAGGTGATGTCATCCGCTTTTGTCTTTCTTATCATGTTCAATCGACCCCTTCATGTGAACAAGGGTAAACGGACCAGCGAGTGAAGACGAAGCTGCCTCAGTTTGAGAAATCGAGACTTCTGTGACCGCGTCTTCTTGTCGTCTTAGTCGAAACGCCCGTTCGACCCGGCTCGTCAAAAGATTCACCAGGAAAACGAGTGCCGCAAGAGCAATCGCCGGAACAAGAAATAGATGATTATTCATCCAAGTGGTAGATGAAAACTGTTTGAAGTAGTAACCGAACATAGAAGACCACTCAAACAGTGCCGGCATGATTCCTTCAAATATGATGACCGTTCCTCCGAAAAATATGCCGAACAGAGACAAATGAATGAGAAGCATAAGCGTTTGCACAAACTGCTGCATGAACACGATCACTAATGTCGGGATCAGATGCGGCATCATATGTAACCTCACGCGATGCAATACGCTCCCGCCCAATGTCTCGGCGACAATCATGAATTCTTGCTTTAGCAATTGACGGACCTCCGTGATAAGATACAGCGTGACCGCGGGTAAACCTAATAAGACAAGGATGAGGATCTCAATCGTAACCGGCTTGAATAAAGGCGGGATCATAGTCGAATCGGCATAAATAAAAGAAGGATAGAGCAGCATCAAAGCAACCAATGAAATCGGGAGAATCAAAAAACCTTCTAAAACCATCTTGAAGTAATGGTTCAACCTGTCACTTCGGAATGCGAGCGGGATCCCGACCACTAACCCAATCAGCATTCGCCCGAAGGCGACAACCGCACAAATGCCTACCGTCCATTTAAACCCTTCAATCATCATTTGAAACAAATCATTCCCTGCGCGATCGGTGCCGAGCCACTGATCGAGAGAAGGCTTCAAGGGAGATACAGCAATCAACTTCCCTTCGTCAGAATAGCGGATCATAATTTGAGCGACTTCTCCATCTCGAAATATCGTATTACCGATACTCAATAACAGTAAACTGGTGAAGATAACAAACCCGATCAGAAAAATAGGGTCACGAATCAGAACACGTCGCATCAAACTCCTCCTTTCCAAGCATTCGGAATCAACCATTCAATCACTAAGTCCAACAGAAAGATCGGAATATAAATAATGAACAAAATGACGAGCAAAATCTCCATTTGCGGGTTGATTACGGCGAAACGGAACAAACCCTGTACGTTATACAAATATTCGACGATCAGGAGACTCGATAAGATCGTGATCATGTTCGAACGGAAGAAAAGATAAAAACGGTAAACCAAATTCGGCAGCAAATGCTTCCAAAAGATACTGGTCGGCCGAACCCCCTTCGCTCGGGCAAGTTCTAAAAACGGTGTCGTCTCCTGTTCGAGAACATGGAAGGTCAACCATTTGATAAAGAAAAAGAGAATTGTCATGGTCAATGTCAAGATTGGCAACAATCGAATGTACTCAGCAAATCCGCCGGCAATCTCAATCCTTGCAAACCGATTCGTTCGATTTAACGTGAGGGCGAGAAACTGTAGAAAGACAAGCCAAAACAAATCGGGCACCATTTCGAGCGTCTGACAGATTGTCTGTAAGACGTTTCGAACGAGTTTCCCACTTCGATAAAAGAAATAGGCATAAAACAAGGCGATCAACGTCGAAACGATAAGTGCCGTCGCAAAAATAATCAAGGTTTCCCGGATGAACGGCGCTAAATCCGGAAGTAGCGGTAACACTTGTTGAGAAGTCCTGTTATAATACGTAATTTCATCCAATTGACTGAGCTGGTGGAATTGTTGTAGAAGCGCATCCCAATAGTTCATCGGTACAAATTTCAATTCTACGATGAGTGACGGTAAGGCACTAATCGCGAGGAGTATAAAGAGCGTAACGATAAACTGAACGGATTTTCTCGCAAAAAAGATCATTCTTTCCCCTCCTTCATTAAGGACAGTTTGCAATGCAATCACTGTTAAAACGTGACTACATGAACCGTTTAATCAAAAAAAGTTGATTTATAATGCATTATATAAGTACACGATGTAAGGATCATGTACTTTTTTGATTTTACCACATGAATAATGGAAATAAAAACATTATTCTGAAAATAACAGACGATAACATACGCGACCTAAATGATTCGCTCGGACAAACTTAAAAACGGTATAGATTTTTAGAGAGCTATTCTTTATTCCAATTTCATTTCATGTAAAAGCTTCAAAGATTTTTTATCGTTCTCTCCAGAACGCATCATGTCGTCTCAAGTAAAATAAAAACGTGTTCAAAGTACAAACCCCACTTTGAACACGCATCCAATCAGCCTTTAGTCTTTACTCCATATCGAAAGCAATCACGTATTCCGCTGTGACGAGGTCCCCGTTCACAATGAGTGCGGCACGGTTAGAATCTTCTGGAACCTCGTACGTTAAGATGATCAAGGACGTGGACGGGATACGTAACCAGGAATTGTGTTCCCAGCCTCCCCGTTCCACTACTGTGAACGACTTCACTTTATGTTCTTCCCCCTTGACGTCCATTAATTTAAAACCAGGCGGATAATATTTGATCATACTCCCTTCTGAATCACTGTCCGATTCTGGTGTGTTTCCGCGTACCGCTAAAGAAACCAATTTGTATCCTGGCTTGGCAGGTGGAACCTCTTCCGGCGACTCGACAATCTTTTCGATGCTGACGAGTTCGTCCCGATAAGCGGGATCGTCAAATTCATAATAGCGGTACGCTTTCTCTCCTCGCTTATCGATTTCTTGAGCGGGATTCAATAAAGAATCTGATACGTTCACACCGATCACATACTCACCGGCCAAAATCTCTCCATTGATGATTAGCGCGGCCCGCTCTATATCCTTCGGAACTTCATAGGTGAGAACAACTTTCGTTACTGTAGGGATCCGTAGACGAATCTTGTGCTCCCACCCTCCCCGTTCGATTACAGTATGCGCCACTTGCTTATATTGAACTCCATCTTGATCCAGGAGGGGATAGCCTTGTGGGAAGAAATTGACATAACCGCCTTCCTCCTCCTCATTTTCAAAGGATATATCCGCAGTGAGCGGAATCGAGATCAATCTATTTCCTGTCGAGGCAGAAGGAACACCTGGAGGCGGATCGACAGGATTGCCGATCGTGAAAAACTCCTGGTCATAGGCAGGGTCGCCTGCCACGTAATATCGGTACGCCTCCTTCCCTCTCTCTTCAATTGCATCGTTACCTGATGTTGGCTTTTCCTCTGTTGTCTTGGATGGCTCAGACACCAGATCTTTCAATTTTTCTCCGGAAGTACCTTGGACGGTTTCATTTCTCCTTTCCTCTTTAAGAGGGGCTGCACCCTCAGGGAGCGCAAAGAAGAATAGCGTCAGGACGGTCGCCCCGAGCCCACCTGCAACAGTGCCAAGAATCCATTTGAAACGTTTTTCAGTACGTTTCGTGTTCACTTGGGTACCGCGCATCGCCTGGTAAGGCATGACCTTGACGGCCATCTGAGCCGGAAGGAATGCCCCGACAAGTCCCGTCAGAATCGGAACGAGAAGTGTCGCCGTCAAGAACAATACCTCGGTGAAAGGCAGTGAACCGTATACGTTCCAGACGAGGGCTCCTGCGACCATCAAACCAATAACTCCGGCTAAGAGACCGAGCAATCCGCCTTCGACGAGGACAAGCCCCCTTACGTACGAAGAACGCCACCCGGTCGCCTTGAGTATTGCAATTTCACTTCTGCGTTCGTTGATGTTTTGCCACATGACCTCCGTCGTTGTCAGCACGGCGATAAGGAGTGACACACCCATTGCGACATAATGCATCATCCCGACCTCGAGTGCGACATACTCACCAAGGAGCGAGGTGAACATGACACCTTGCAGACGGACCGAGACGAACAGGAAGAACATGAACAGGCTCGTCGGCACTGCGATTGCGAGAAGAGTCAAAAGTGTGCGCTTCCATTGCGTCACAAGTTGGTTGAAGGCCATCCCGAACACTCCCTCGGACCGAACAAAGCGCAAACCACGCGTCGTCGCACCGGAGCGTAACGCTTCGTACGGTTTGATTTGACGAATCATCACCATCGGGACAAGGGCGCCACAGAGATAAATGCTAAGCCCCGCGCATCCGATCAATATGACACGCAAACCGGTTGTCGTCGTATCTCCGGCGAGGAGAAACGAGCCGAGGATGGACCAGGAAATGAGCGCTACGACACCTCCGAGCAGGGATGCCTCGATCAAGAGAAGACGCGATAGTTGACGAGGTCCCCAACCGAGTGAGAGCAGTACAGCGAACTCTTTCTTCCGGGCATACAACATGATGACGTTCGAGGTGAACACATACAGAATCGCAACAAGAATGACACTCGCGATGACGCCGCCCATACCCATCTTCGTCTCCTCAAAGATTGTGAACGAGGAACCTAAACGGATCCACGGCTGCTGAACCCAGCCGAGTGCCTCACCTTCTCTGAGACCCGGCAGATAGGTCAGTGCCATCTGTGGAGACGACCCGAGCGTAATATCGGTGATGAGCCCCGTCTTCTCCTCGATCTCCTCGGCGACGGCCTGGAGTGTTGCCTCACTCTCCTCGTTCAGCTCATCGACCCCGCTTACGTTGACACGGATTGCCGAAATCGGTTTGTCGCCTATGATGGCCGCGGCCGCTTCGAGTGTCGTCAGGACAAGCGGCGGTCGCGTGAGGAACCCACGGTCGTTGTTGAGCGGTAACATCTGTTTCACCGGGTTGACCGGTTCGTCATTGGCATCGATGACCCAGTCGGCTTTTGCAGGAAAATAGGTTTCCATCGGCAAGTCGGTGAGCGGATCACGTGCCATGTCCAATTTGCCTGGATCGAAGACCCCGATATAGTTCATATTCACTTTCGGCCAAGTTGCGCTCGTCTCCCCGAACATATTGAGTGGACGATACAACTGCTTATATGGATAGATACTGTCTTTTGGCACCTCATATGGTTTTACCTGATAGGCGAACGGCCAACGGTCTGAATAGGGACTTTTCACAGGTTCATAATCAAGACTCGACGGACGAAACGCCAAAAAATCAAATCCACCCGATTCATTGGTTAAACGAAATCCGTCCTTGTTCATAAAAGACTGGATCAATTTCTCGTGCAAATCGCTTGTATTCATTTGATCGAGGCGATTCGTTTCTATTCCGGGAAGTGTGTCTAGGAAGGCCTCTCCGCCAGCATCCCGTACTTTGTCTGCAATCTCAGTCGTGTCCGAGGTGTCGAACGGAAGTTCTACCTCCTCAAGACGATATTCCATCGTCGCATCCACAAACATCTCAGAACTCATCAAGGCAGGGATGTGAATGATCCCCTCTTGGACCTCTGTCTCACCTGACTGTTCAAAATAGCGACTGATTCCTTCTTTCTCGATGATCGCCTCGTCTAAACCGACAAGTGCCGCTTCGGCAGCGGGATCGATTCCAGCAATCATAAAATTCGACCCATAGGCTGCCACAAATTTCCCTCCGGGCATCGTGGGACTGAGACCATAATTCGGATCAGCCTCCGTCGGTCGCCAGCCCCCTAAAAAGTAAGTGGACGATTCCTCGGTTTCAACCTTCGCCCCTGTGTTCGTCCGTTCAGTGAAACGGACTCTGTACACAACAGGTTTACTCATATCAAACTCGCCAAAGTCTTCAAAGTAATGATGGGAACCGATCATCGCAATCGGTGCCGCGACCTCGATGTCGCGGATTTGTTTGATCTGTTCGTATTGTTCGAGTGTGATCCCACCATCCAGACCACTCATATAGTTTGGTTCGAGGAGATTCATTTCCTCGGTCACACTTCGCGTTCCCGGTGGTCGGACGACGATATGATAAGATGACTTCCATCGCTTCTCGAGTTCGGAGACGACCGTCCCTTTATTCGACTCCGTGAGTCCGACAAGGTACGATAACCCTGTACTGACGATCAAGACGCCGACGAGGAGCAGAATGAACCGCTCCTTGTTACGCCACCAGGAGTTCCAGATGAACTTAAGCATGTCCCGCCAACCTCGTGTCGATCACCTCGATGATTTTACCGTCCTTCATCCGTACCTGAACTTCAGCCCGTTCAGCGATACTCGGGTCATGCGTCACACAGATCACCCCACACCCTTTTTCTCGATTCAACTCGCGTAACAAATCGAAGATGACCTCGCCTGTCTCCGAATCAAGATTTCCTGTCGGTTCGTCCGCGAACAACCATTCCGGTTCATGGATAAGTGCTCGCGCGACAGCAACTCGCTGTTGTTGACCACCCGACAACTGTGAAGGCAGAGCATCTGCTTTTTCGCTCAACCCCACTCTCTCTAATAGACCGAGTGCCCGCTCTTTCGGGTCATAGTCAACCTTCCGACCAAATAGCGGTGCCATCACGTTCTCGATTGCTGTCAGCGTCGGGATGAGGTGGAACTGTTGGAAAATGAATCCGACTTTCTCAAACCGAAAATCGGCCAATTCTTTGGCGTTCAACTGATTGATTATTTTGCCATTGAAAAATAATTCCCCTTCGGTTGGAAGGTCCAGAGTACCCAGAATACTCAAAAGCGTTGACTTCCCGGAACCTGAAGGACCGGTAATCGAAACCAAATCTCCCTCTTGAAACGAAATTGATATGTCTGATAAGGCGTTTGTGGTAACCCCGTCTCCTGAAAATGTCCGTGTTATATTTCGGCATCGGAAAGAGCCCATATTTTTCCTCCGTTCCTTACTAACTTTATTTTCCACTTAAACAGATTATAACAGCTATCAATCAAAACATATCATTATATTTTGATTATTCTGTCATTTAAAGGGTGATGATTACTTTTTCATTCATATGAAGAATGAACAGGATGGCATACAAAAAGCCAGAGATATAGAATGTCTACATCTCTGGCTCTGCAAAAATTTATTTGAGTTTACCGCCGAATACCGGCATGACGCGTGCCTCGCCGTAATCTTTGATTTTTTCGACGTGCTTCAATGTTTCCATATCCTCATCCGAAATCGTAAAGTCCAGTATTGCATTTGTTTTTAAATGCTCAACCGTCTTCGTCTTCGGCAATGGCAGGAGACCTAACTGCTGGTCATATCGGATACAAAGCTGCGCCACCGAAACATCATATCGGTTTGCCATCTCAACTAATTGTTCGTTGTCAAGAACTGCCCCATGAGCAATTGGAGAATATGCCTCAACGAGAATTCCTTTAGATTGAGTATAGTCGATTAGATCGAACGGGGTGTTGCTGATATGAGCGAGCACTTGATTGACCATCGGTGAAATGGATCCGTTCTCGAGCAAGTTGTCCAAATCTGTCTCAATGAAGTTTGATACTCCGATCGCGCGTAATTTTCCATCGCGATAGGCTTCCTCGAGCGCCTTCCATGCCTCAAGGTTGCCTTCATAAAAGCGATCTTCTTCGCCAAATTCCATCCAAGGCTGCGGGCTGTGGATGAGCATGAGATCAATATAATCGAGACCCATTTTTTGAAGAGATTCGTCAATCGCTGCTTTTGCTTCCTCGTATGATTTGATTTCTGCAGCAAGTTTCGTCGTCACAAACACCTCGTCTCGCGCAATACCGCTCTCACGAACGCCACGACCGACCCCTTCCTCATTTTGATAGGCTTGTGCCGTATCGACGTGTCGATATCCAAGTTTCAGCGCTTGTTTCACGACCTCTGTCACTTGATCATTGTCAATCATCCACGTACCGAGCCCCAGTTTCGGAATCGTAATCCCGTTTGATAATGTGTATGTTTCATGCATGTTGATTCTCTCCTTTATTCGTCGTGATTTGCTAATTTCTCCGTTTGAAAGGCTAACATATTCTCTTCATAGCCTTCGATCTTTTCATCCAACTTCGCAAGTGTCTCCTGCATGACTCTGATTTTCTCAACCAACTCATTTCGTTGATCAATCAAAATCTCTTTTCGTGTCGTAATGCTGTCCGCGCCTTCCTGAAAGAGCGACACATATTCAATCAGACTCTCGACGGACACTCCTGCCTCACGCATGCATTTAATAAACGAGACCCAGTTCAAGTCGATTTCAGAATAATCCCGATAGCCGCTCTCATTCCGTGTAACAGGGGGAATGAGTCCGATTCGTTCGTAATAACGCAACGTATCCGTCGTCAATTCGAACTTTTCCGCAGCTTGTTTAATGTTCATGTCAACCTCCTGATTCTAGTGATCCATAGATTGCCTCGCTGACCGGTTCTAACCACTTGGCTTGCCCTGTCGTGATTGCAACATGCTCGAACCACTGATCCGATTTGGCCCCGTGCCAATGTTTCACCCCGTCTTGTGTCAGGATGACGTCACCTTTTCGCAAGGTCTGCGCCTCTTTACCTTCTTCCTGATACCAACCTTCACCACCCGTGACGATCAAAATCTGATAGCCAACGTCATGGATGTGCCAGTTGTTCCGCGCCCCTGGTTCAAACGTGACGTTCCCGATGCTTAAGCCGATCTCCTTGTCAAACTGAACAGGATACAAATAACTCTTTCCTGTGAAAAACTCACCATAAGGGTTTGGTTCGCCCGTGTCGAACAGTGTACCAAGGTCTTGTGGTATGTCCATCTCCTCGTCTTTGAAGATGTCTTTTGCCAGCATGAACGCACTCCAGGCTTTTGGCCACCCCACGTAAAATGAAAGATGGGTAATCGACTCTGACACTTCTTTCCCTGTCAAACCGTTCTCTTTCCCGCGTTGTAAGTGAACAGGCAGTTGTTCAAATGCACCGGACGCAATGAGTGCTGTAATCGTGATCAGACTCCGGTCCCTTGCGGACAACACCTCTTCCCGACTCCACACCTGACCGAACAAGACATCATCATTCAACTCCGCGAACTTCGGTGCGAACGCTCCCAGTTGTTCTCGTCCTGCTGTTACTTTCTTTCTCATTACGGCTCCTCCTTCAATCCAATTGATTACCTTACACGTTGAGCCTACACCTTGAAGTTCACTTCAAGGCAAGAGAAAAATTAAAAAAACTCGACAACATGTGTCGAGTCTGTTCATCCTGAAGTTGTTTTAATCCGTTTCTGCCACGCCACCAGGAGGATACTGATGATGACAAGCAAGAACCAGGACGAGAGTTTTCCGAGGTCAACGATAGACCAGCCGTTCAATTGACCCGGATAGGCCCAGCCGTTATAAAACGTAACGATGTTTTCAGCCAGCCAGATAAAACAGGCGATCAGGAAGAAGGCGAGAACGACCGGCATTCGAAACACGCGATCGTCGAGACGGTACGTCACAACCGCACGTCCAAAAGCTAGGAAAATCAGTCCAATCAATAGCCAACGTAAATCAAGCCAAATGTGATGCCAAAAAAAATTGAAGTAAATGGCTAAGCCCAATCCGAAAGCGAGCATCGGAGGGGGCATCTTCGTAAATTCCAAATCAAGGCGACGCCAAGATTGCACGACGTAACTCCCAACACTCGCATACATGAAGCCTGCATATAGCGGGACGCCCCACACCATCGTGAACGCCTCATCCGGGTAACTCCACGAGCCCATCTGTACCTTGAACAGTTCAAGCCCGAGACCGATCACATGAAACCAACTGATCACTTTCACTTCTTCCATCGTCTCGAGTCCTGTCTTCACCAAAATCACCTGAACAAGCAAACACCAGATCAATAACACGTCATAACGCGGAATTGGAAGGTCCACCCATTTCGTGACCGCGAGCGCACCGAAGATGGCAACAGGGAAGATGCAGCTGAGTGCCTGCTCATAAGCGAAGATAAAGAGATACCGTATACGTCCCATCGGTTGCCCTACCTTTCTATGTATTCATACAGGAATGAAGATTCCCCGTCGTAAAAGCGCGGGTCAAATACACCAAGCCGTTCTTCGTTCGCCACAATGACAACGAACGGCGACCACTCCGATAAAGTGAGCGCTTCTTTGTTTGCCTCAAACAACGGTTCTAAACTGACCTGTTCGTCACTCATCAACTCATATTTCAAGGCGGCATCTTGATAAACCGAATCCTGGTAGAGCGATACGTTCTCGCCTGTCTTCGTGATGACGGTGAACCGTGTCGGGATGAACGACGCCGAGAGTGCCACCTCGTCATGCTCGTCTGCGTATGACTGATACAGGTAGGTCCCCTGTGCACTCTGGATGAGGACATAAGCGACAAGTGCAGCCCATCCGTAACGGTATACATGATGACGAACGTCTCGTTTACGTGCAAGCAACCACGTGACGAGGAAAATCATCCAAAAGACGAAATCGACGATGGGGATGACGCCGAATGTCACCCGGACGTCTGAAACCGGCTCAAAATAACCTGTCCCCCACGCATTGAACAAATCGGAAGTATTATGTATGAACACTGACAGGAGCGCCCACCAAAAGTATCGTGAGTCCGTCACACGAAATAGAAGGCGTACCAGTATGTAAATCAGAAATGCAAAAATCGGGACGAGAAAAATCGAATGCGTAATCCCGCGATGCCACATCTGATACATCCCTTCTGTATCCCAAAGTCGTGAAATCACATCGCTATCCGGGATTTGACTCCCGACGAGCGTCGTGACGAACAAAGCTCGTTTTTCATGTTGTTGTAATTCACGTTTATCGGCTGCTCCATATAGAGTCAAGCCAAACAACGTATGCGTAATCGTATCCACGTCCTACCTCCATAGCGAAAGAGACACCTTCCCAAAATACGGAACGATGTCTCTTACTCGTTAATTCTCTTTATCCATTTTCATGGCACGTCTTGCGACAATGGTTACGAAAATGACAGCGACAATCGGAATGATCAAAGGCATCCAGTTCAACATCCGCCTGTCCCCTTTCAATAAGTGTCGCAAGCAGTATAGCACAACTCAACGTTCCATGGATTCGTGGATGCTCGTTTTCGCGTATGTGTCCGCCATTGCTTCGACGGTTTCTTTCATATGGTCACGTAACGAGAGCGGTTCGATGACCTCGACCTGTGTCCCGAGAGATAACAACCAATAAATGAACCCGTCCGAAACCGCTGCGTCAAAGCGAATGAAGAAGCGGTCATCGTTTTCAGAGATGGATACGTCTTCACCGAGTTTGTCAAACAGGACCGGCAACACCCGCTCATCAACTGACAGCACGATTTCCTCGTCCATCCCATTGTACATGTTGAACGATTTTTGATAGTAGTCCTCTGGTAAATGGCGCTTCGGACGAACCAGGCCGTCTTCAACGATTTCAGAGTTGACGATCCGGTCGACACGATAATTTCGGATCTCACCGATGGACTCATCGATCCCGATCAAATAATATTGTTCATGATTCCAATGAAGGTCGATCGGGTTGACGATATAACGTTCCCCATCCCGACGGAGCGGGAATTTCCGTTTTGCCACGTCAAAACCGACCACGTCCGTATATTGGAACGAGACGGCTTTTCGCTCATGGATCGCCCGCTGGATCCGGTCGATATGATATGGGATTTGCCCATGTTTTTTCTTCGGCGTCTTAATAATCGATTGGAGAGTCTTCGCTTCCTCGTCACTCGTCAGCATTTGAAGCTTCTCGACGATTTGGTCCGTCACTTCCTCTGAAATAAACTTCGCCGCTACAATCGCATCGACCATCATGCGAAGCTCGTGGATTTCAAACAGACGTGCAGAATGCCAATATTTTTTGGCGAGTCCATTCTTTTCGAGTTCATCCTGAACCTCAAACCCCGAATCGTTCAATGCCTGGATGTCGTCTTTCACCGATTTTTTTGCTAACTTAGAAGTATCTCCGATTGTTGACAAATATTCGAGTAGGTCTTCTAACGTCTTCGGATGCGCTTCATCTGTTTTCCGTTCAAAAAACCGTCTCACTTCAAGTAACCGTTCTCGGTTCTTCACGGTCTTATCCCCTTTCATTTCTATATGTAAATTATGTATAAACTGACATTATCATTTTATTTCCATGAAATAAAGTTATTTTCCATTACAATCTGTTTAAGGAGGCGAATCGTACGTTGAAATACTATGCACACGTTGGCGGAGCGAAAATCGAATATATCGACAGAGGTCAAGGACCTGCTATTTTACTGATTCATGGTACGCAGTCCTCCAGCCTAGAGCCTTACCACGTGGATGGTCTTGTTTTGGCCGGTTTTCGTGTCATCGTTCCTTCACGTCCCGGATATGGGGAGACGCCTTACTCCTTTTCCGCGAGTCCGCAACAGTTCGCAAAACAGTTACGGAGTTTGATGCATGTGAAAGGTGTACCGAACTATCACGTGTACGGGATTTCAGCCGGCGGGCCTACGGCGATCGAACTCGCAGCGGACAACCCTCGTGCCATGAGCCTCACGCTCGCAGCGGCGGTGACGAGTGAAGTTGACTTCCCTTATCGAGACTATATCAGCCGAAACATCGCGCAGCCTGCGTTTATCGCCTTCCAGTATGTCATGAAGCAGTTTCTATCCCGTGCCATTCATAAACACCCGTTCGAGGCGACGGCACGGATGATCCATTCCACGAGTGAATTGGCACTGGAAACGATTCGCGAAGAGGTATCGCCTTATGACATCTTTTTACTGAAGCGTGTAGCGAACCAAATGGCTTTTGGTCTTGGCGCACAATTTGATTTAAGACAACATGTCCCGGATACCGCATTGCTCGGTGTATCCTGCCCGACCTATATCATTCATTCGAAACATGACCGAGCCGTCCCGGTCCGTCATGCCTATCACGCAAAACGATTGATCCCACACGCTCAATTGTCGATTCTAAACAGCCCTGGTCATTTGATCTGGGTGGGACGTCAAGCACGAAAGAATGAACGGCACATCGAACGGTTCATTCGCATGAATTCATGACAGAACAATTTTGTCCCCTATTCCTCTACACCGAGTACGTTGATTAACCGGTTCGTCACATGCGCCGGGACTCGATAAAGAAGGTGTCGATGTTCGGCGTTCTGTAAACGACTCCACTCGTCTTTTCTACCGAGCCATAAATGATACCGCTCGTGCATGTTTCCTCTCCAATGCAGTTCGAGGTCAAAGTCCGGATTAGCAGTCGTATTCGCTTCGTCTGATTCAACCGTACTCCGTAACATTTCAGCAAATACCTTGATGTCATGAAATTGCGTATAAGTGACTACAAATTGAGCATTAAAGCTACCGGGACCTGTCGACTCGGCAATTTCGACCCGTTCCATCTCCTCAAACTCTAAAGCCACACTCCGATTACCACCATACGGCTTGGTGATGGATCTAATCGAAGTGATGATACCAAGCAATCGACTCATTGTTCTTCACGCTCCTTCTCATATGATTTATTACGACCAAATCGAGAAAAGGTTCCAAAAAAACTGAGAAATTGCTCATCACAGGTAATAAACGAACACCATTTTGATCAGCACAAGCAAGTCGATGCTCGGGCGTCCCCGATTTCCGAAATGTATCCCCTATGTATTCTACTCTCTATTAAAAATGAAGGAGGGGCAGAATGAAGGGTGAACACGGGCAGGCGAAACTCCTGAAGGGACAGCAAACAAAGAGAGACCCCGCACGCGGCTCCCTACATGCCTCTAGGAAAGCGAGCCTTGCCGGATTGGGCACAAAAAAAGACCGTAGACCCATGCTTTGTCTACAGTCTGAGCTGAGCAAATGCTCAGCTTAGTGGTTTACAACATATCTTTTTTTGAAGTTCAAATAGTAGAGGCCATGACGTTTCTCGAAACCATTCTTCTCGAGAACACGGCGCATCGCTTCTTGATGCGGGCTCGTCGGCGGAATACCTGCGCGGACGGTATGTCCCTCTGTTAAGTCGGACTGTTCCAATGCGAGGCGCAGTCCTTCTGTCGCGTAACCGTTTCCTTTATAGTCATCAAACACCATTAAATCGAGTTGATAAACTCGCGCCAGCTTCAAAAGTAATACTTTTCCGACCAATTGCTCTCCGACGAACAAGTCGTAATAGTAGTCCTCGCCATAGCTGTGCTCTTCCGCATGATAAAGATGCTCAGTGCCCATCTCGACAAAAATCCCTTTTAATTCTTCGGCTGAAATGCCATATGAGTTCTCCCCATACTTTTTAAAATGTTCATATTCGATCTCGTCGATTTGACGAATAGGTTGACGCACGATTCTCATCCCGTGCCCTCCTTAGCAATTAGTCCAAAATCTATCCTCATTCATTATAAACGAACGGGGTCACAGAGCGCAAAACATAACCTGATTTTAGATCGGTTCGATATGGATATGGACCGAGTCGACGGCATGCTTCGTATCCAGCTCACGCTCGATTTCGTCACAAAGCGCATGGGCGGCATCGACTGTCAGTTCTCCGTCGACGGCGATGGTCACGTCGAGCATGACGTGATTCCCGAGATGTCTTCCTTTGATTTCGCGAACTTCTTTCACTTCTGTGAACTGTTCGATTGTGAGTTCGTACGATTCCACGAGTTGCGGCGGGAATCCGTCAGACAGTTGATGGGTCGCGTCCAGAAAAATTTGTACAGCCGTACGTACAATCAATCCGGCAATGAGTACGGCGAGCACCGTATCCATCCAAGGGAGACGGAAATACGCGAACAGGACGCCAAGCGTCGCACCAAGCGAGATGAGCGCATCCGCCAAATTATCTTTTGCTGCCGCTTTTAAAGCCAACGATTTTGTCTGTTTCGCCAACGACAGGTTATACCGGTGGACCCCGAATAAGACGACGGCACTAAAGAATGCGACAACAGCAGCAATCGGGTTCGGTTCTGCATAGGCCCCATTTATAAGGTTTGAAAGACTGGTAATAAAGACGAACACCCCGACTGCCACCATGATCAAAGAAGCCACGAGTGCGGAAATCGTCTCCATTTTGGCATGTCCGTATTTATGTTCGGCATCTCTTGGAAGTGCTGCCACCCGAATTCCGATATACACTGCGACCGATGCGATGATATCGGTCGTATTGTTGAAACCGTCTGCGAGAACGGCTTCTGAATCATACACGTACCCGACGAATACTTTAATCATAGATAATAGGATATAGGCCGTGATTGATACGATGGCGCCTTTAAGCGCCTTTGGCGGATGATTTGCGGTTTCCATCCCACCACCTCCTTGTTAGCTCAGTTAGTATAGCAGGTGAACTTCATGTGGGCATAGAGAAAAAGTGTTTCACTCCCTCAAAATAATTGGGATATATTTCCGGTAGTTTCGTAATCCATTTTTTATGGTAAAGTAAACAGGAAGAGACCCTAGGGTTAAACCGCATGAAGAGGTGAAACAGATGTTTACAGAACGAGATGGAATCAAATTACGTTTGGAACAAATTGACAGATTGTTGATCGATTTAAATCGTGAGGCAAAACAGTTGATGGCTCGTCTCCGCGAATTAGATGCAAGTGGCGAAAACCCACCAGAAGTGACATTGAAACCTGAAGAACGCGACACGTTGAAATCTTCAATCGATGAAACGTTAGAAGCATTGCAAAGTCGCTCGAAACGACCAGTGAACGCAAACAATGAGAAGAAAAAAGAACTCGCTTCTCACAAAGCATTGATTGATGAATTGTCGGATTTACTCAGCAAGAAAAAATGAGACGCACCCGCGTCTCATTTTTTATGGAGGAGCAACGATATGTATATTGTAACCACATGCCTGCGCCCGACGGATGAGGTGTTAGCCCGGGCCCATTCTCACGCCGCCACCTACGATATCCGATTCGTGGAACGTCGGAAGCAGTCCATTCAGACCTTGATGGAACGATTCGGTCAAGGTGTGCTCGTCTTTGACAAACGTCGAGTAGAGTTCACACCATATGGTGCTGAAGAACCATTCTTCTTTCACCCTTCAAGTTCAGTCTTCCGCATTAAACAATTGGTACGAGGTGGCCACGATCCGTTGGTCGATGCGGCTAATATAAAAGCGGGGGATCATGTACTCGACTGTACGCTCGGACTCGGTTCGGATAGCATCGTCATGAGTCACGTCGTCGGTCCGACTGGAACCGTGACGGGATTAGAAAGTGAGTTTATAACTGCACAGCTCGTCCAGGAGGGCTTGGCCGTCTGGGTCGAAAAAGACAACGCCGTCAACGAGGCGATGCGACGGATTCAGGTGATCCACCGAGAGGCTCTTGACTATTTAAAGACGTGCGAAGACGGACAATATGATGTCATCTATTTCGATCCGATGTTTGAGAAGACGATTTCAGAATCCGTTCATCTCAATCCACTTCGCGCAATCGCGAATCCGACGCCATTACATGATGAGGTCATAAACGAAGCGTACCGTGTTGCCAAAAAGAGAATTGTATTAAAAGCCCATTTTGAAAGTGAAGCGTTTGAGAAATATCATTTCAAGAGATTAATTCGCAAAACTTCCAAATTCCATTATGGATTTATCGACATCGAGTCTTCGCCTATTTAGTCATCTAGCACTAAATAGGTCTAAAGACTCTTTTTTTGAATATTATTTTCTGAATATTGACATAAATCAGACAAAAGTCTAACATTTACATCAAGTTCACACATTTTCCCATTATTTCTTTTTAGGAGGTTCACAGATGAAAAAACGTTCCATTCGTCGTACGACGCTTGCCGCGTTGATGACGTCCGCGATGACGGTCAGCATCGTGCCGACAGTTGGCGCTGCTCCTCTCGCCGTCGCACCAACGACATCGACAGTCGGTGAGCAAGCACCTTTTGATCACAACATCATTGACGAGGACAGACTGGCGAAGGCACTCGAAGAACGCGGTGTCATTGCGAAAGGATTGTCTGCCACAGAACGCACGAAAGCGGTCAAGGCATACATCGATCAAAAGCAAGGAGCTGCAAAACTGGCTCACAAAGATGAACTAAACGAAAAAGCTGCTGCTGCCAAAGAGAAGATACATACACAGTTCGAGAAAGAAACGAACCGTCTCCTCGATAAAGCGCAAAAAGGCCAAGCGAACTACCGTAAAGGAAAACCGACCGGTCAAGTAAAAGTTGACCCGGCGAAACAATCCTCTTACAACGGAGCTGTTCGCGAAGACAAAGTACTCGTGCTTCTTGTCGAGTACAGCGACTTCAAACATAACAACGTGACACAAGACCCTGGTTATATGTACAGCGACAACTTCTCTAAAGAACATTACGAGCAGTATATGTTCGGCGATCAGGAGTTCGAGTTGTTCAACGGCGATAAGGTTCAAACGTTCAAGCAGTATTATGAAGAGCAATCCGGCGGCAGTTACACGGTCGACGGTGAAGTTTCTGAATGGCTCTCTGTTCCGGGTACAGCCGCTGATTACGGTGCGGACCGTGCATCCGGCGGACACGATAACGCCGGTCCGGGACCACGCCAGTTGGTCAAAGACGCTTTGAACGCGGCGGTCGCCTCCGGGATTGACCTTGCCGAGCATGACCAATACGACTTGTATGACCTTGATGGTGATGGCGACTTCAACGAGCCGGACGGCTTGGTCGACCACTTGATGATCATCCATGCCGGTACTGGTCAAGAAGCTGGTGGCGGTGCACTCGGTGACGACGCTGTATGGTCACACCGTTGGGTACTGAACGGTGTTTATCGTGTCGAAAACACGACAGCCGCTGTTCCTTATTGGGGTGGTAAAATGGGGGCATACGACTACACAATCCAACCTGAAGATGGTGCAGTCGGCGTATTCGCTCACGAATTCGGTCACGACCTCGGTCTTCCGGATGAATATGACACAGTCTATTCTGGTCAAGGCGAACCGGTTCAATCATGGTCGATCATGAGTGGCGGTAGCTGGGCAGGTAGCATCGCCGGTACACAACCGACGAGCTTCTCGCCACAAAACAAAGAATACTTCCAAAAAGTAATGGGCGGTAACTGGGCAAACATTACCGAAGTCAACCTTGAAGACATCACAGCTCAAGGATTTGTATCGAAACTCGACCAATCGGTAACGAAATCGAAAAATCCAGGGATCATCAAGGTCAACCTTCCAGACAAGCAAGTAAAAGGAATCGAACCGGCTTACGGCGATTACTACTACTACTCGACGAAGGGTGACGACATCCATACGGCAATGGTGACACCGAGCGTGACACTAGGTGCGGACGGCGTGCTTGCCTTCGATACACGATTTGAAGTGGAATCAGATTATGACTACTTGTACGTGGTTGCGAGCAGCGGCGGTCAAGATGTCCTCCTCGACGTCATCGGTGACGATGTCAACGGTGCGAACGAGTCAGGATACCCTGCTGAGACGACAAACGGCGCATGGGTCAACAAATCGTACGACTTGTCTCAGTTCGCTGGACAAGACGTTCAAATCATCTTCGAGTACATCACAGATGGCGGTGTAGCGATGGAAGGATTTGCAGTCGACAACTTGTCGATCAAGTCTGAAGGGGCTACGCTCTTCGCAGATGATGCTGAAGGTGCAGAGGCAGTCACACTTTACGGCTTCGAGAAGTCTGACGGTTTTGACTCAAAACCTCACTACTACTACCTCGAATGGCGTAACCATGCCGGATCAGATATCGGTCTCTTGAACGGACGTGGAGTGAAATACAACACTGGTCTCGTCGTTTGGTATGGCGATGACTCGTTCTCAGACAACTGGGTCGGCATTCACCCTGGTGAAGGCTTCCTCGGAGTCGTTGACTCACACCCTGAAGCCATCATCGGGAACTTGAAAGGTCAAGAAACAGTTGCTGGCAGCACACGTTACCAAATTTCCGACGCGGCGTTCAGCCTTGACGATACACTCGCTTGGTATGTCGATTCGCCAAGTCGCGGAATTTATGACTATGCTTCACAACCTGGCGTTAAGCAGTTCAACGATGCGAACTCTTACATCAACTCGCTTATCCCAGACGCTGGACGTAAGCTTCCGAACTACGGTCTCGTCGTAGACGTAGTCGGTGAAGCATCTGATAACTCAGGTGGCGCTGTTTGGATCCGTAAACAATAATTCTTTCCATAAGGTCTGCGTTGTTCTTTTGAACAATGCGGACCTTATTATTTTAAAAAAGCTTGAAAACCCGCCCGATCCTGTGTAACATAATACGTGTAACGCCTCTGTAGGTTAGTGGCAGACCTCAGCAATGGTAATGCTGCAGCACGAGTTCGATTCTCGTCGGAGGCATTTGATCAGCGACCTTCCCTGTTCAGGGAGGTCGCTTTCTTATGCTTTCTTGACAAGATTTCGGAACGTCATTAAACTTGTAAAGTTGAAATCATTTAGTTTACTAAGGAAGGAGCATGATTCATGCTAAACGAATGGTTATGGATTCCTTCTGCCTTGCTCACTCTCGGTCTCCTCGTCCTAAGCTATAAGCTGTTTGGGCGGGTCGGACTGTTTGCGTGGATTGCGATGGCCTCGGTCGTCGCCAATATCCAAGTGACGCAACAGATTGTAATCGGTGGATTTATCTTCACGTTAGGAAATATCGTCTATGGATCGCTTTATTTAGCGACAGACATCTTGAACGAGAAATATGGGAGAAAAACGGCACGTAGAGGGGTTTGGCTCGGATTCTTCATTTTAATCGTGTCCACGATCCTCATGCAGTACGCCCTTCTCTATGAACCGTTTGAAGAAGCACTCTTTATGCACGATAGCTTTGAAGCGCTCTTCTCGATGTTGCCGCTCATCACCATCGGTAGCCTAAGTGCCTATCTCGTGTCGCAGCTCTTTGACGTGTTTGTCTATTCAAAGATCCGTGCAAAAACTGGAGACAAAAAGCTTTGGTTGCGTACGACCGGCTCGACCGTACTTTCTCAACTTCTTGATACCCTCACCTTCTGTATCATTGCTTTTTGGGGGATGGAATGGGACATCTGGTGGAACATCTTTATCACAACGTATGTCGCCAAGTTCATCATCGCATGGATGGCTACTCCATTCATGTACTATGCGAAACGGACAAAACCGCAGGAAGATCCAGTGGAAGAAGCAGCCTAATCAAAAGCCGTGGTCATTCGACCACGGCTTTTCCTAACGATTGATTTGGATCTTCACGGCATACGGACGTGCATCCTCTAAGGACGACGCTTCCCGGCAAACTGTCAGTGCTTTATATGCGTCAATGGCGACTGCTTCAATTCGTTCGTCGGTCGTCTTGATTTCAAGTATGGTATATGGAGGTGGTTGTTTATGCTCAATCCAGGCTCCATCTGCTGTTCGTTCGTAGATGACTGGGTCTTCAATCGAGAAACGCCGGAGCAAATCATGCATATTCATCAGATTCCCTCCTCTTTCGAAATCGTACACCTATTATAGAAAGCGATTTCATTTTTGTAAAGGACGTTCAATTTTCAAATTATTCCTTAAACGACTTCAATTTCCAACATCTTGAACCGATAAATGAGTTGTAGATTAAGAAATGGGGTGAATCGATGCGTTATCGCCGACAGGAGACATTCCGCTATATTTTGCCGCATCCTCGCAGTATTCCTTTCCGGCTCGTTTGGGAAGAGAAAGAATTACATGAGGGAGAAGGATTGCTCCTCAATATGAGCTCACGCGGTTTGAAACTGCGTTCAGATTATTTGTTCCCGCTTTCCGGAGAGCTGAAAGTACATATCGTACTCGACCTCGTCCCGTCCCTGCAGCCGCTCGAGGTGATCGGACAAGTCCGTCATCGCAGTCAAATGGGAAACACGTATGACTATGGGATTCAATTGGAAACAACCTCAGACGAGATACAGCAACTTGTGACGATGATTAAGTCTTATGCCCGAGACAATAAGTGAGAAAGTGTCCCGAAACACTTTCTCATTTTTTTGTGACTTCTAAACGGGGTATACTATATACAACAACGTCCGACGCGAGGTGATCATATGACAAGAAAGTTTTTATTAATTCCATGGGCAATCGCCATCGCTCTTGCCATCCTTGGTCCTAACCAGCCGTTTTCCAGTCGATTTCTGCTCGACTTTTTGACGTATAACACAGATGCATATGAAGGGTATGCCCTTTCGCTGTTTAGTATTTTAGGTGTTTTTCCGTTAGCGCTGTTCCCTTTACTCTGGTCAGAAGTCAACCAGCTGAAGCCAAATCCGCTACTTCCGGCAATCAGTAGTTTTTTCGTCGGTGGCTTTTTACTCGCCCCCTATTTGGCTTTTGCCCGGCAATCGCCTTATCCGACACCGGTCAAGCCGCTGCCGACCCGCATTTTTGGTGTGATTCTTTTGATTGTCACGATTGGCTTATTCATCGCGGCTGCGAATACCGGCGACGTGGCGACGTATTGGTCTTATGTCGAGAACAACCAGTTTGTGCGAACGATGACAGTCGATTTCTTCCTGCTCGCCAGCATCCAGATCACCCTTATGAACCGGGATGCCAAACGGTATAAGATGAGCCTTTGGCCATTACCTTATATTCCTTTGTTCGGGCTTCTGTTTTGGCTCATCATTCGTCACCAGAAACCGTTCAATGAGGCACCGCAAAAACGTAACGTCGCAAATTTTACGGTAAAACATTAATCAAACGAATCGAATGAAACGGAAAGAGAGTGGACGCTCATGAGACTATTCCAAGTGACGACCTACACGACGGTCAAAAATGAAGAGATTGTATTAGAAGAGTACGTCAAAGTGCCGAATCAAAAGGCAGAACAATTTTTAAAAGATACGTTAGAGCTCGATTTGTACGATGAGAAAATTCCATTAAAAGAATGCCAAGTATCCAAGAATCGCTGGGAGTGTCCTGTTGGCGACTTCGTCGTAACGGAACATTTCAACGAGAAAGCTTTTAACAAGTTAAAAAACAGTCGATCAGTCGCCTCAAAATAAAAAAATGGACAATTCACATCATGACGTGAGTTGTCCATTTTTCATTAAGATTCATCCTCTTCTTTCAGATCCGGGTCCGGGTGCTGCGTCGGTGCCGGTTTTTTAGCCGGATCGGACTCGTCATCCGGTATCGGATCCGGGTGCAAACCTGGTTGTGATTCGTCGCGTTTCATCCATTTTCCTCCTGTTCTGAATTCACGTTCGTATATCTATCCCACAAGACCGGCTCGTCAAAACAATCAATGAATCGCGTTTGTTTTGATCACACGTCGTGAAACCGCTTTTTCCACTTCCACGATCCCAAACACCAAGATGCCAAACAGGATCGGGTACGTCCAGTCGTTCCACGCGAGTGGTGCCGTACCGAACAACGTATGCATAAACGGGACATACGTGATGAAAAGTTGGAGGGCGATCAGTAGACCGGATACGAGAAATACAAGTTTATTCTCAAAGAAATGGCGATTAAATGCGGGAGCCAGTTCCGTTCGACAATTGTATAGATGGAATAACTGTGCCATGACGATGGCGTTCAACGTGATCGTCTGTAACGCTTCTGGTGAGTAATTCATGTCATCAAGCATATAGTTGATGGCTAAGCTGCCGCCTCCGATCAAGATGGAGACGAAGGTTACCCTGAAGATATAGTATCGACTGAGTAATGGGACATTTGACGGTCGAGGCGGTCGTTTCATCGTTTCTTCCTCTAACGGTTCAAAAGCAATCGCTAAAGACAGCGTGACCGCGACAACCATGTTCACCCATAAAATTTGTACAGGACTGAGCGGTGCTGCGGCCCCTAACAGAATACTCATCGCGACAAGCAGTGCCTGTCCCCCGTTCGTCGGTAATAAGAACAGGATAGTTTTTTTCAGATTGTCATAAACTCTTCTTCCTTCACGGACCGCATTATAGATTGTCTTAAAATTATCATCGACTAGCACCATTTGTGACGCCTCTTTCGCCACCTCTGTCCCTTTAATCCCCATCGCCACCCCGATATCCGCTCGTTTCAATGCAGGAGCATCATTTACCCCATCCCCGGTCATCGACGTGATGAGTCCATGTTCTTGGAGACCCTTCACCAGACGAAGCTTATCATTTGGACTCGTGCGAGCGAACACATCATTGTGAATCGAAGCTTCATGGATCTCTTCATCGGACATGTTGGAGAGTTCCCGTCCTTCGAGGGCTCCCTCGACCTCCATCCCCAGTTCATTTGCGATGGCGACGGCAGTATCTTTGTGGTCCCCCGTGATCATTTTGATCCGAATTCCGGCATCACGACAAGCGGCCACCGCCTCAATCGCCTCCTGTCTCGGTGGATCAACAATCCCGAATAGCCCAAGGAACGTCAGACTGTTTTCTACATCCTCATGGTCGATCGATTCCTTCGTCGAATCGACCCGTTTCATACCCGCCCCGAGGACACGCTGTCCCCGATTCGCAATTTCTTTTCTTTTTTCTTCCCAGTATGAATGATCGAAACTTTCTGAAGAAGCCATTTCAAATAAGCGATCGGGTGCCCCTTTCACAAAAATCATCCGTTCCCCTTTATATTCGACGAGTGTCGCCATGTATTTATAGTCCGAATCGAATGGGATTTTGGAGAGGACAGATAATCGTTCAATCGGAGTCTCGGCTTTTTCCGCAACCGTCAATAAACAGGCCTCGGTCGGGTCCCCGCTGATCACCCATTCCCCGTCCTCTTCATGAAGGTGTGCATCATTACACGTTTTACCTACCGTCAGCAGATCGAGCATCTCCTCATCGTCATCGAGGTCAAACGGTTGACCGTTTAATTCCAGGTCACCCGTCGGGGCGTACCCGCTACCGGATACCTCGATATCATGATGCGACGTGACGATTTGTTTGACGGTCATCTCGTTCTTCGTCAAAGTGCCTGTTTTATCCGTACAGATTACAGATACTGCCCCGAGCGTCTCAACCGAAGGAAGATGACGGACGATCGCCTTTTGATTGGCCATGTTCCGCACCCCTAATGCCAAAATGATTGAAATGACAGCCGGTAATCCTTCAGGAATGGCGGCAACGGCGAGACCAATCGTCGTCAACATCAGTTCAACCGGGTCATACTCGCGCATAAAGTAACCGAACGCGTAAATCAGAACGGAAATGATTAAAATCGCGATCGATACCATTTGTCCAAACTTTGTCGTTTGACGAATCAGCGGTGTTTTGACAGAACGCACCTCTGAGATTGAGGCATTGATTTGACCAAGCTCTGTCCCTTCACCAATTGCGACAACAAGTGCCCGTGCACTACCGGTTGCGACACTTGTACCTGAGTAGACCATGTTTTTCCGATCAGCGAGAACAGCATCCTCGTCTACCACGTCACTTTTTTTCTCAACGGTCGTCGCTTCCCCTGTCAGAGCAGATTCTTCCACTTTGAACTTCTCAGCCAGGATAACACGCGCATCCGCCGGCACTTTATCCCCGGCTGCCAGTATTAACACATCGCCTACTACCAGTTCACTGGATTCGATTTCTTTCTGCTTTCCCGAACGTATGACCGTCGCTTTCGTTTCGAGTAATTTCTTTATTCCTTCTAGCGCTTGTTCGGCTTTGTTTTCCTGTAAATATCCGACAATCCCGATAATCGCAACGACGAGAATGATGACGGTCATGTCGATATATTCTCCTAAAAAGCCGGTCACGACAGCCGCACCAATTAACACAAACACGAGGATATCGTTAAATTGTTTTAAAAATTTTATGATTTCCGGCGTTTTCTCTTTTTCCGGAAGTACGTTCTTTCCATACCGTTCTTGACGCTCTGATACCTGAGACTCCGTCAGTCCCTGTTCAGGGTCGACCTCCATGTCCGCTGAGATCGTTTTTGGTTCAAGTGCATGCCAATTTCGTTCCTCTATCTCCATCTAACGCCCACCTCCGAATAAACTTTATCTGAAAAGACTATTTCTATCTTTCTCTTCCCTCTCTCAATACGAATTACTCGGTTGAAAGCGTTCTCCCAAAAAAGATTTCTTTTGCAACCGATATCATTTAAAAATTTAAGAGAAACGGCTTTACATGTAGCTTTTGATGGTTGAATATAGAGGCAAATTAGGATTATAGAGAAAGAAGGAAGGCAACATGGTTATTATTCAAGGAATCGCACTTTTATTATTGATTCTCTCTTTATTCACTCTATTCAGCTATAAGGCGCCGTCGGGAATGAAAGCAATGGGAGCACTCGCAGGAGCTGCCATCGCCAGTTTTCTTGTCGAAGCATTTAACGCCTATGCCATCGGCGGACTTTTGCCGTTAGATCTTTATGAAGAAGTCGGTAAAGCAGCCGGCACCCTTTCCGGACCCGCCGCTGCTTCACTTGTCGCAATCGCTCTTGGAATCAATCCGGTGTATGCGGTCATGATGGGGGTATCGGTTGCCGGCTTCGGCATCTTACCAGGATTCTTTGCCGGATATATTCTCGCGCTCGCCGGAAGTCGCATCAATCGTCATTTACCGACTGGTGTGGACATGATCTTTTATGTCGTCGTCATGGCTCCACTCGCCCGTTTAATTGCAATCGGAGTAGACCCGGTCGTATCCGGTACGCTTTCTCAGATCGGGGCTGTGATTGAGCTAGCCGCGACACAGAGCCCGATTGTCATGGGACTTGTCCTCGGTGGTGTCGTCACGGTTGTATCCACCTCGCCCCTCAGTTCAATGGCATTGACTGCCATGCTCGGTTTGACGGGCGTCCCGATGGCGATTTCAGCACTCGCATTGACGGCATCGATTACGATGAACTTCTTTTTGTTCCGCCAACTTAAAATCGGCACGAAGAAAGATCAGTTATCTGTCGCGATCGAGCCCTTGACGCAAGCAGACTTGATTTCGGCGAACCCGATCCCAATCTATAGCGTCAACTTCGTCGGAGGGGCAATTGCCGGACTGATCGTCGCTATGACCGGTATGATCAACGACGCGCCCGGTTCTGCTGCTGGTATACCAGGCCTGCTCGTCATGTATGGATTTAATGACTGGACAACCGTGACGTTTACGGCGGCAGGACTACTGGTGCTCGGAACAGGATTCGGATTGTTAGGGAGCCGGGTCTTCCGAAACTTCCCGATTACACGAGCTGCTCAAAAAGAGGAAGAGACCGAAGAAAAAGCCGCCTAAACAAACAACCGATGTCACGCGACATCGGTTGTTTTTATTGGATTTGAGAAAGCTCCTCTGGCGTCTCGATCGGACTTCTGTAAATCGGGAAAAAGTCAGAAGGTCCATACATCTGAATATGACGTTGATTGAGCCGTTGGTACATGTCCGGAATAAGCACCGCTTGCCCGATGCAATAGGATAAGGGAGATTCTCCGGAAAAACTTTGTTTAAAGTCATACAAGGCATCATCACCTGTCGCGCCTCCACCAAAATGAAGGTGTCGTTTCCCTTTTTCTCGGGCACGGCGAATCATCTCACTGAACAAAAAATGGTTCGGTCGTAACGAGAGATAGGCCTTGTTCGATCCTCCTAAATGATAATGAGCGCCTTCCTTCCCATATAAGACAAAGACACCGGCGATGATTTCGTCATCGAGGACGGCGAACAAAAATTCTGCTTCAAACAAATCACTGGCGAACAACTGGTTAAAATACGCTTCTGAGAAGTAATAATCCTCATTCGCCCCTTTTCGCACCATCGTGGCCTCGTATAAACTCAAAAAAGTGTGTAAGTCTTCTCGCCCGGCAACCTTTAGGCTGACCCCATCACGATGGGCCCGTCTCACATTACGTCTTGTCATTTTGTGAAACTGTTTCTCCAATTGCTCATACTCCTCATCTAATCGCACGTGCACGGTCTTCCGAATCGGAACGGCTGTCCCGAACGTATCCTTCACAAACGATTCGGTACGTATCGGATGATAGCGGATCGTTTCCGTCACGGTCGACCGGTTGACAGGTAAATCCAGAAAACGCTTCCGGGCTGCCATCACGTCTTCATCGGTGAACACACCCACCCGAAATGGACCACCGTACCCGTATGCGGTCACCAAATCTTCGTAAGTATCATCAATTCTGCGCCGGATATATGGATAGACCAGCATCCCTTGTTCACGTTTGGCGACGAACAGTTCCGGTGATTCACCCTCGCTGCAGTTTGCCTGAACATAGTCGTAATGGTCGTATACATCGCAATTTGTATCGGTTAACCATGTTTCCCAAGTCTCGCGGTCTTTGATGACATACGTCTCCATCATCTCATCCCTTTCATCAGTAAGTTATTTCCATAACCTCTTTTCCCATTCCAGGATGATTATTCAGATGATGTCTCGATATTTTTGTCGTTAACAATCAAATTGACAATTTGATCAGTTCACAATAAAAAGTTAAAGATTTCATCGAGATAGTAAAAAGACGATCCACTGGATCGCCTGTTACTACCTATTCGCCTACAATGACCGTTTCCCCTGATACACTGGACAAGCGAGCCAGCTCGATCAAGCGCGTCGTCCAAAAGGCGTCTTCGAGCGAGACGATTGGTTGACGGTTTGTGAGGCTCTCCGCAATCCGCTCATAAAACGTCAAATAACTGCCCGCTTCAATTTTCACGGTCTCCGCTGATTCGATTGACAAAATCCCCGTCTCGATCGTATCACTTGTCAACTGTCCTTCCCGCAAAGCAGCCTCTTGCGGGTCCAGACCGTATTTCACGAAGCTACCGGTCGTGCCATGAATCTCAAATCGCGGCAACTCTGCAGCCACGAACGGGTTCGAACGTAAGTAAACACGTTTCTCTCCATAAAATAACGTGATGTGGAAACCATCATCCGACTGACCCCCATCACGTTGAATCATCACATCCGCATGAAGCCGTTCCGGCTTCCCGAACAAAGTAAGCGCTTGGTCGATCAAGTGACTTCCTAAGTCAAACAAAATCCCCGCTCCGGGTCCAGCGTTTTCACGCCAACGATCTCGTACTTGGGGCCGGAATCGGTCGAATCGGGATTCTACGACTTTCCATTCCCCGATTGCGTGCGAATCGACGAGTGATTGCACCGTCAGGAAGTCCCCATCCATGCGGCGGTTCTGATACACATTGACGATTCCGTCGCTTTCTTTCTCAAGTAACATCAATTCGCGCCCTTCTTCAGACGTCAAAAATGCCGGTTTTTCGACAAGGACGTCCTTACCGGAGCGAAGGCATGTCGCGACCATGTCTTTGTGCATATTAGATGGTGTCGTGATGACGTATAAAGACGCATCCGACTGAAGCGCCGCCTCGAGTGACGAGTAGACGGTGACATCCGGAAGAATGGTATGTACGTCGTCCGGTCGTGACGAGACGACACCTACCACTTCGTATTCGTTCATTTCCTTTAAAAAAGGCAAATGGAACGTGTTCGCCGAAAAACCGAATCCGACTAAAATCGTTTTAATCATTTCATGACCTCCTCTATCTAAATTAAGCGAGAGTACTCCCACTTCTAAACGTTCAGGGCGAAGCCCTCGTGAAAGTGGGAGGTGAATCGCCAACCTTCCTT